>CBDDAG010000001.1:0-1743400 GCA_965224825.1 Gammaproteobacteria bacterium
CGCTGGTCATTCCCACTCATCAGCGACATCGCGTTAGTTGGACAAAGCCAGAAACAGAAACGATCTGGTTGGTAGTTTATTATTGAAGATTAGAATTTGTAGCCTGGATGGAGCTTTGCGTAATTCGGGGATTAGGTTCTACGGTTGTATATTATTAATGATCTTGTAGGTTGGGTTCGCGATAGCGTAACCCAACATCAAAAAATGTCGGATTACGCTACACTAATTCGACCTACGGAAATATATCAAGAGGCAGCATGTCATTTCGAGATCCTATTTATGTGCGATATAAATACCACGGTCAAGAATATGAGGGTGAATATATCCCAAATTCAGATCGTTATGATTATTTTTCGGGGCGCGTTGATGACGACGAAATTATATTTGGTTATATAAGGCCATTCGATAGAAATTTACGACAAGCCAATATTGATTTTAATTTGTCTCATCAAGGTCTCAGTTATGTAGCCTGGATGACTGAGGAAGATGTAGTTATATGTGATGCTTTTGTAACTTCTGATCGGTTATGTAAATATGGTAGTAAATCACTACTTGTTTCAGATGTTGAGATAATAGAAGAAATAAATCTTAAATTATCGAAGGAAGAAATTGATTTATGTTTAAAAGATCTTGTGGATCGGCAGATGCTTTTTTTAGATGGCGCGATCAATAGTGAAAAAAGTCTAATAAAAAAAAGAAAAGAAGAATTAAGCTTAACTAGTTACCGAAGGCCTTCTGGTAACGTGAAGTTGGTTTTTAAAATAGGTTTTGTGTTGGCGTTTTTTTATGGAATATATACGGGATTTAAAGAATCATTATCTTTGGGTGTTCTCTGGTGTGTTACGGGTTATTTTATAGCAAGTTTTTTAGAGCTTGCAGAACCAATTAGAAGAAAAGATATGGCAATATCATTGAACAGAATTATTGGGAAAGCAGAGGACAGACTTGCTGAATATAAAAACAATAAAGAGCATATGTTGGCCAGACTTGCGACTAGAGAACCGTTTACATGTCACGAAACAGAGTCTCTAAAATATGAACTGAGGGGTTGGTTTAAGATAATTCATAAAGTTTTTCGGAAATAAACTAAAGACCGAAAACGAACACGCCTGCAGGTGCGGGAACCTGTGATTAGTTCACCCAAACGTATCCAAAGTAATACTATCAAACCACCCCTGAGCATACTTCGCTTCATCCGCACGGAATGCAGCAGAAGCATCCATTGGACTAACACCACCTGATCCTTCGATCTTCTGGATTTTGTTTTCTTTCAAACCATAGATCGCGCTCACCGAGATCCCGTAATCGGCATCGACGAGGCTGTAACAAGTATTGTGGAATGAAGGGCCACCGGGTTCGTTGCCTTGTAGCATAGCGGTGATCGCAAGGGCACAAACTTTGGCCTGACTATTTGCGGCAGAGGCCGATTTTGGCATAGAGCCAGCGAGTGCAGCGTCACCCAGCACATGAACATTTTTGACTAGCGTAGATTCAAAAGTTTGCTGGTTGATCGGACACCAGCCACTTTGATCAGCGAGCCCATTCTCTATCGTTAACATACTTGCGGTTTGTGCGGGGATGACATTAGCGACCGCGACTTTGTGTTCATCGAGATCGGTATACAGCGTCATGGATTTTGTATCGACTCGTTGAACTGATCCACCTTCGGTCACAGATACCCATTCGATCATACCGGCGTAGCGATCTTCCCAGCCCTGCATGAACAAGCCCTGTTTGGAGAATTTTTCGTTGGAATCGAGGATCAGGATCTTCGATTTTGGTTTATGTGCTTTCAGGTAGCTGGCGATCATGCTGGCGCGTTCGTATGGGCCGGGAGGGCAGCGGAATGGTTTGGGTGGAGGTGCGATCGCGACTACGCCACCGTCTTCCATTGCTTCCAGTTGTTTTCTGAGTAACGCGGTTTGTGTGCCGGCTTTCCATGCATGTGGCATGATTTCTGAAGCCGCTTCGTCATAACCTTCCGGGCTGTTCCATGTGAAAGAAACGCCGGGTGCGACGACGAGGCGATCATAACTCAGGCTTGATCCGTCAGACAGGACCACATTATTTTTTTCGTGATCAATCGTTGTGACTTTGTCGTTAATAAATTTGATGCCGTATTTTTCTTGTAACTTGTCATAGCGAAAAGTCAGATCATGCAGGCCATGTGTTCCGGCCAGAACGGTATTGCTGAAAGGGCAGGAAACATAATCAGCATTCGCGTCGATCAGTGTGACTTCGATACCCTGATCCAGTTTGCGTAAATATTTAGCGCAGGTGGCTCCACCAAAACCAGCACCGATGATCACGACACGGGCATGCGTTTTTGTTTTGTTCGAGCAACCAGAAAGTGCTGGCAATCCCAGAACAGATAATGCACCTGCGGCTCCGATCTCTTTAAGAAATTTTCTACGGTGTTGTCTATTTTTATTGTTATTCATTTAAGGGCCGCCAGATAGTCTGCAATTCTGTTGATCTCGTCTTCGGAATAACCTTTTGCAATACGGTTCATGATCGTCGGATCATTTTGATCCTGCCGAAAGGCCAGTAGCTTTTCTTTGATTTCTTCGGCGCTTACACCTTTTAGAGAAGGCATGTCACCGGGACTTTCACCATCTGTGCCGTGACAAGTATAGCAGGTGAATACCAGTGACTCGATTTGTTTAGGATCTGGTTCTGCAAGGGAGCCAGAAGAGAAAAAGAAAAAAAGACTGATCAGGAATAGCGGTTTTATTTTATTCATTATTGACTACTCATTTAGATAAAAGAGATCAAGATAAACTGAGATTAAAACATACGCCTGAAGACGACGACTGTAAATATAGCCGGAAGGACTATACAAAAAGAAATAGGACGCCCCATGAGCGAGGCGTCCTTAAAAGGAGGAAAACTTTTCGATCAGTGGATCAATGTTTTGGTTTCGGTTTTTTCGTTTTGTCAGCTTGTTTTGCCGGAGTTTTTTTCTCATCAACTATCATTTCATCAACCATTAGATGTTTATCAACGTCATAAGTTCTTTGCATGGCTGCATGGCCATTTCCGCAGATTGCAGGTTTTGGTGCGAACATAATTAATACCCCTCTATTTCCCTGTTTAGAAGGCCTGAAGATTAGAAAGTTCAATTGAAACGTTTCATTTCTGTTCAGGCTAGTCACTTGGGTCGTAACCAAAGTTAACTGGTAACGAACCACTGGATCTGTAAAAATCTTGAGTAATTATGTGGATACTAGCCTATATTAAAGTAGTATTGCAAGAGAAAGATGTAACTTATTGAATATAATTAATATTTGAATTTAATGAATAAAGTTTTTGACGACTTACAAGAAGGGAAGCACCTGCTGAATGCCAATCAGTTTTTGCAGGCGGAGCAAATCTTTTCAGAATGTTGTGCGCAGGCGCCGGAGAGTTCTGACGCCTGGTTTTCGCTGGGAGTAAGTCGACATCGTCTCAATAAAGTTGAAGCTGCCATGCTGGCGTTTGAGCGTGCGATTCATTTTGCTCCGGAAAATGTTGCCGCACAGAATGCCAAGGCAAATATGCTGGCAGATTTGGGGCGGACGGATGAGGCATTGGAAGTCACTATTCAAGCGCTGAAAATTGATCCGGATAATTCAAAAACTTTAACCAACCATGCCAACTTGTTGTTTCAGGGCGCCTACTATAGTGAAGCGCTGGACTCTTTGAACCGGGTTCTTAAGCAAAGTCCTTATGCGCCAGCCGCTCTGGAAAGTCGATCAATTGTTTTGATCCGGCTGGGGCGGGCCGAGGAAGCATTAACCGATGCTGTGCGATTGGCGAAACTTATGCCGCAAGCAAGTCCGCACATTCTCCAGTCATCCGCTTTGCTCACGCTCAATCGTTTTGATGAAGCATTGATCGCTTCAGCTCGTGCATTGGCCATTGAGCCAGAAAATATTCAGGCTATTGTTCTTTCTGCGATGTCGTTGGCCGGGCTTGAGCGGTTCGAAGAAGCGAAGCGAAGTTTCTCGTTGGCAGAGACAGTGAATGCAGAAAAGCTCGGTGAAGTTCTGGCGCAGCAGGTTTTGAATTTACCTCGTGGTATGCAGTCTGATCCATTATCACTTTATTTATCTCTGGCAGAAAAACGTCTGAAGGTATGTGATTGGCATAATCGATCAAAATATTTGATCGCGCTGCAAAGTTATCTTGAAAATGTTGATCTAATATCTGCTTCTGATGCAGATATTATGTTATTGAAAGCAGCTTGCTATGCTGGAACGGAACCGGTACTCCGTCTTGAGTTAGCCAGGCATATTGCCCAGCATATAAGTAAAGATCAGGAAACTTTTGCATATAATTATTCGGATAAACCAGGTCGTTTGAGGATTGGTTATCTGGCGAAGTCCTTTAATCAGGACTCGATGATACGTAATACTGCCGGGATTTACGCCTTACATAATCGACATGAATTTGAAGTGTTTTGTTACTCGATGGAGCCCGGAGATGAGTGCAAATTAAATCAGCAGATCAGAAAAGATTGTGATCAATTTGTCGAACTTTACCCTCGATCTGAAAGTGAAGCCGCACAAAAAATTCATGATGATGGCATTCATATTCTTGTCGATCTGGATGGTATTAGTCAGGAATATCCGTACAAGCTGCTTGCCCGTCAGGTTGCTCCCTTGCAAATTGGATTTGCCGGTATGCCTTTCAGCAGCGGTGCAGACTTTCTGCAATATCGTATTACGGATAATCTTGTCTCCACCGTTGAGTCGGACGATCACTGGTCAGAAAAATTGGTGCGATTGCCGAACACGCACATGGTTTATAATCAGCAACAAATTGTTGGTCGAAATTCGGTCAGCAGAAAAAGTGAAGGTCTTCCAGGCGGCACTGTTTATTGTTGTTTCGCAAAAGCTGAGCTGATCGATCCCCGTGTTTTTAGTTGTTGGATGAAAATCTTACAGCGTGTTCCCGGTAGTGTTTTATGGCTGATCGAATGGGATGAAGATATTCGTCAGAATCTTCGTAAAGAAGCTTATGATTTTGATGTTAATCCACGGCGATTGATATTTGCATCAGTGGTTGAGGATCAAGAACAGCATCTGGCTCGCTATCGACTGGCGGATCTGTTTCTTGATACGTTTACGCTCAATACTTGCGAAGCAACCAGCGATGCGCTTTGGTCGGGCTTACCTGTACTCAGTTTATTTGGCGAAACAATGGCCAACAGAATGACAGCGAGTAAATTATCTGCGTTGGAATTTCCGACTCTGATCTGTAGCACGGAGGAAGAGTATCTTGAAAGAGCCTGTTATCTGGCGACACATCCTGAGTATTTGGGGATCCTGAAACGTAAGGTGCAGAGGAATGTGTTAACGAAACTTTTGTTCAATACGCAACGGACCGTTTTGAATCTGGAAAAGGCTTACCATGAAATGTGGGATCGATATTTTGCTGGCGAAAGTCCTGCCGGTTTTCAGATTGAAGAAGAGTAGATCGAGCAAACGATCACAAATCTATAATTCCATCATCCGTAGCAACCAGTGCAACATCCGCTGGTCGTTTTGCGAACAAGCCATTAGTCACCACACCCACGATCGCATTTAGTCGTTCTTCAGTTTCGACCGGGTTCAGAATAACCAGATTATGAATATCCAGGATCACATTACCATTATCGGTTGTGAAGCCATCCCGGATTTCGGGCCGACCGCCCATTTTTATAATCTCCCGTGCCACATAACTTCTGGCCATCGGAATGACTTCAACGGGCAAAGGAAATGTTCCAAGTGTTTTAACTACTTTTGAGTCATCAACAATACAGACAAATTTATCTGCCACTGCTGCAATGATCTTTTCGCGGGTCAACGCGCCACCGCCCCCTTTGATCAGGTGTAGGAATTTTGTCGTTTCATCTGCACCGTCAACATAAACCGGTAACTCATTAACGCTGTTGAGAGGAACAACAGGAATGCCATGTTCTTTTAGACGTTTCTCGGTCTCATCAGAACTGGCAACCGCGCCTTCGATCCGGCCTTTAATTTCTGCCAGCATTTCGATAAAAAAGTTTACTGTACTACCAGTGCCGACACCGACATAAGCATCTTCAACAACGTGATTCATCGCGGCTCTGGCAACGGCTTTTTTCTTTTCATCCTGGTCCATGTTCTTTCCTCAGTGTATCTCGACAATAGTGGTATTATTGTATGCCAATAAGACAATTGAAAATATTAGTTATGCTCGAAGAATACATGAAGATGATCAATGAGGCGCGTGTTTATGACGTGGCAAAAGAAACGCCGCTGGATTTTGCATCATCTATCTCACGCAAGATCGGTAATAAAGTCTGGTTAAAGCGTGAAGATCTACAGCCGGTTTTTTCCTATAAATTACGCGGCGCACATAATCTGATCTCTTCATTAAGTGACGAAGAAAAACAAAAAGGCGTGATCACTGCCTCGGCTGGGAACCATGCACAGGGTGTTGCGCTTTCGGCAAAAACGCTAGGCATCAACGCGATTATTGTTATGCCAAAAACCACACCCGAGATCAAAGTGAATTCTGTGCAACATCTCGGTGGCGAGATTATTCTGCATGGAAATAATTATGACGAAGCCAGTGATCATGCGCACAAACTGGCCGAAGAAAAAGGCATGGCTTACATCCCGCCATTTGATCATCCGCTTGTGATCGCAGGGCAGGGCACAATTGGCAAAGAGATTCTGCAACAGCATCCGAACACGCCGGACATTATTTTTGTCCCGGTTGGCGGTGGTGGTTTGATCGCCGGGATCTGCGCCTATGTAAAATCTCTTAATCCTGAGATCACGATCATTGGTGTGGAGTCAGACGAAGCGCCATCGTTGAAGCGATCAATGGAGGCAGGAAAACCAGTCTTACTGGACAAGATCGGCATCTTTGCTGACGGTGCTGCGGTACGTCTTGTGGGTGAAGAAACTTTTCGTGTGGCGCATAAATATGTCGATGAAGTATTGCTCGTTACCAACGATGAGATCTGTGCGGCGGTAAAAGATATTTTTGAAGACACTCGCTCGATTCCGGAACCTGCCGGCGCGCTTGCTTTGGCCGGACTAAAACAATATGTCGCTCGTGAAGATCTAAAAGATAAAGAACTGGTGGCGATCTTCAGTGGCGCAAACATCAATTTTGATCGTCTGCGACATGTTGCAGAACTGGCCGAGCTAGGCGAACAACGAGAAGCTTTGCTTGGCGTCACAATTCCGGAAAATCCCGGAAGCTTCCGCGAGTTTTGTCACACGATTGGTTTACGTTCGATCACGGAATTTAATTATCGCTACGCTGATGATCACGATGCGCAGATCTTTGCCGGCATCCAGATCCGGGAAGGTGTGGATGAAAAAGAATCGCTGGTGAGCACGCTAAAAGAAAAAGGTTATCCGGTGGTAGATCTTTCCGATAATGAAATGGCCAAGATGCATATTCGTTATATGGTCGGCGGTCACGCAACGAAAGTTGATAATGAAATGCTGGTTCGTTTTGAGTTTCCCGAACGCCCCGGCGCATTGCTGCATTTTCTAACCCGTATTGGTGAAGACTGGAACATCAGCCTGTTTCATTATCGAAATCACGGCGCAGCTTATGGACGAGTGCTGATGGGCATTCAGGTTCCAGAATTAGAACGTGATGAATTGCGTGATGTACTGAAAAAACTGGAACTGCCATACTGGGAAGAAACGGATAATCCGGCCTATGCATTATTTTTGCGATAAGTAATGAATTCTGATCATAGACAGGAAATTGTAGAAATAGCTCATGCTTTGAGTCACGGCAGAACGGGCAATCTCAGTGTCAGAGTTGATGAAGGTTTTTTGATCACGCCCACGGGTGTCGCTAATGATGATCTGGAAGTAGATCAAATTGTTTTTATGAACATGGATGGCGAAAGTCCTTCCGATCAACTAAAGCCTTCAAGTGAGTGGCGGTTCCATCGTGATCTCTATGCGAATAGAAAAGACATCAATGCGATCATCCATACGCATTCAACTTATGCGACAGTGCTTGCCTGTCATCAGAAAGAAATCCCGCCTTTTCATTATATGATCGCAGAAGCAGGAGGCAATACAATTCGTTGTGCTGATTATGCAACCTTTGGTACTCAACAGTTGTCAGATAATATTATTGTTGCAATGAAAGATCGCAAAGCCTGTCTGATGGCGAATCATGGCATGCTGGCGGTAGGTGAAAATTTAAAAAAAACCTTAGCTCTTTCTGATCAGGTTGAAGAGCTGGCTAGACAATATGTACTGGCTCTACAGATCGGAAATCCGGTAATATTGTCGGCGCAGGAAATGGTGATCAATATAGAAAAATTTAAACATTATGGAAAACAGGATGACTAAACTTCGAGTATTATTTTCATTATTTTTTATGACTTTGTTTCTAGGATCCTGCGCGATCAGTCCACAGGCAATCATTTTGAATCCTTCGGTAACCGTTGAAAAAAGTAATATCGGACAAGGTCGATCACTTAACCTTTCAGTTGTTGATAAACGACCGGTAAAAGCGCTCGGATCTCGAGGTGGAATATATTCGGGTACGGCGTTGGTGACGATTGCCGGAGGACCGGAAGAACCAATCCGGCAGGAACTTGTTGGCGCATTAAGTGGTTACGGATTTAATGTGATTGATGCAGCGGATGCCGATGTTTATCTGGTTATCGAAATCGAAACACTGGGTTATCAAACGCAGGGGGATAAGTATCCTCTTTTAGTAAAAAATAATATTTTATTGAAAGCGATCTGTAATAAAGAAGGATCAGAATTTATTAGTCGTTATTCGGCCAACAAAGAAGAGGAAGTGTTGACACCACCGACGGAAAATCAGAATGAGCGGATGATCAATGGTCTGGTTTCAAAGGCACTTTCGGCCTTTATCAAAGATCAAAAATTACTTAATTTTCTACAATAAGCTTAATTCAGACTTCTCGTCATTCCTGCATGGTTTCAGCAGGAACCCAGCATTTTACAATATGGATTCCGGCTAAAATCTTACCGGAATGACGATGTATATTTGATTTAGGGTTTTATGTGGAAACTTCAGGGCTTATACCAGCAACATCTGCAAACCCATTCCCATCATAACCGCTCCGGAAAAACGCAAAATAGTCGCAGAGGATTTCCAGCGACCAGCAACAAGTCCAATTAAAACACCCGCCAGATGGATCAGTATTGTGCTGATCACAAAACCAGCCGCGAAGTAATAAGGATTCACTTTGGCAGGAACTTCAACGCCATGTGCATAGCCGTGAAAAATGGCAAAAAAAGCAACAAATACCATGGCGATCAAGATCGGCATATTCTTTTCCAGTGCGATAACAAAACCAAGCAGGATCACGGAAAAAGTAATGCCCATTTCAACCTGTTCGGATGTAAGATCGATCAGAGCTTCCATTCCGGCTATTCCAGCAAATAACATGATCACGACGAAACTTGCAGGAACAAACCAGATCGCACGTCCGCCGATCTGTGTGCTGAGAATACCGACGGCTAGCATAGCCAGAAGATGATCAAGTCCAAAAACCGGATGATACAGACCTGCTAGAAAACCATTGCCTTCTATGGCGTGAGCAAAACCTGTTAGCGGAAATAAGGTAAGGAATAGAAATAAAGTTTTTCTGATCATTGTTTTAACCACTAATAGACAACTAATATATTATTTTCTTTTGTAAGTGTGGCTTTGATTTCTCCATCAATCACACCTTCACGAACATTCACTTTTTTGATCGAAGGAGAAAGATCAAAAATATCCAGCGTGATTTCCGGAGCAATTACACATTCATAATCATAATGCATAATAAAATCGATATGACCTTTTAAACCGAGTTCATGCATATGGGATTTTTCCAGCATGCCGTGTTTGTGTGGAGCGGCTGAAAACATGTCAGATTCTGATCGTCCACGCATAAATTCACAGCCGTATTCCGGATCAATTTTAAACATCACAAACGGATCATATTTCTCATCAAATTTGCGTAAGGATTTTTTCTCTTTTGCAGATTTCGGATCGCGCTCGTAACCGATCAGATCTTCTGCGCTCGCCAGAATTGAAATCTGTAACTGATTACCCTGCCATAAAACCAGTAATTCCATTTCTCCATGCGTGTGTGGCCCATGTAGTTCGCCAGCAAAAACAGAACTTGAAAAGATCATGAGGAAGAGAAATCTTTTCATAGATCAAACTCGGCAATAACAGGCGTGTGATCAGAAGGTTTTTCCAGACGGCGGGGTTCTTTGTCGATGCGGCTTGAAGTACAAAGATCGCTGAGATCCTGGCTGGCCAGAATCAGGTCAATTCGTAAACCATGATTTCGACGAAATCCTAACATGCGATAATCCCACCATGAGTAAGATTTTTCTTCCTGATCAAACAAACGGAAAACATCCACCAATCCTTCATTTTGAATATCCGCCAATGCTTTTCGTTCTGGCTCACTGACCAGAATTCCATCTACCCATTTGTCCGGATCATGGACATCGCGATCTTCCGGAGCAATATTAAAATCACCTAAAAGAATGACATGTTTTTCTTCGGCCAAAAGTTTTTTGACATACTTATGCAACGCTTCTAGCCATCCGAGTTTATAGGCATATTTTTCTGATCCGACTTCCGAACCATTAGGCACATAAAGATTGAGAACAAAAACATCGCCAATACGACTTCCCATCACCCGCCGTTGCGGATCTTCATAATCAGGTAGATCAGTGATCACATCCTGGGCCGGCTTTTTCGTCAGCGTGGCAACACCATTAAATGTCTTCTGACCAGCAAAGGTGCATTCGTATCCGGCATTATTGATAGCTTCCAGCGGGAAGTTTTGATCCTGAGTTTTGGTTTCCTGCAGAGCCAGAACATCTGGTTGTTCTGCTTCCAGCCAGTTTAAAACATGATCATGACGAACTTTGAGAGAGTTGAGATTCCAGGTAGCGATTTTGAACATAAGAGCTTTAACGTTTAGAAAAAATGCTATTGTAAAGTGTCTATCCTGTGGAGTCGATTAAGCCTAGTTTCTCCGCCGAGATGACGGCCTGTGTCCGGTTGCTGACATTGAGCGCAGTGAATACTGCACGGACATGAAGTTTCACCGTACCTTCGGACAACTCCAGTTTTCGGGCGATGATCTTATTAGATTCACCATTTGCCAGTCGTTGTAAAACTTCATGCTGCCGTTTGGTGAGCGATGATGAAGCAGATTTTCGGGTTTCGGAACGTTTTACGATGGGTGCAATAGTCACGCCATTTTCAACGATTAGTCGTAGCGCATTGACCATACTATTCCCGTCCAGCGATTTTGGAATAAACCCCAGCGCACCCAGTTCCAGCGCTCTGGTACTGTCATCTTCAGATTCGGAAGATGAGATCACAACGATCGGTGTTTCAGGTGAAAGTTCGCGTAAGGATTTTATACCCTGCCAGGCGTCAATTCCCGGCATGTGTAGATCGACCAGAATCAGATCAGGTTTGTTTTTTTCACGAAGTTGCTCAATGACTTCATCGTAGCAACAAACCGTTCTGGTAGTGACTTCATCATCAAGTTGTTGAACGAGCATGCTGAGCGCATCTCTGTACAGTGGGTGATCATCTGCTATAAGAATATCCATTTTACGAGTTATCATACTTCACTTCCCTGCGTCTCCCTAACATCCGGGATTACAGCTAAACGACAGCCCGTGAAGGACTGCCGCATAGCCGGAAACAGATCAATGATTAATAAAGATCATCCAGAGCCTGTAAGCCGCCATCATAAACACCAGAGATAATCTCAACGGCTTTCGCATCATCCACGCCCGCCGCATTAAAGCTGGAAGACCATGTTACCGTTGACGTGCCCTTATCATTACCCTCAACTTTTATGGTTGAAACATAATCAGACAAAGGTAACGGTGATTCGGTAATTTTATAGGTGTAAGACATGCCAGAATCATTGTAATCAACTAGCGTTTCGTTGATCTTTGCGCCATCACCAAGCGTCAATACACGTTTTGAACCTTTGCTTGTGCCATCACCGTTCAGATCACTGGCAGCCACAGCTGGATGCCAGCGGTTCAAACCATTGAAATCACCGAGTAAAGCCCAGGCGGTTGAAGGCGGCACATCCAGCACAACCTGTTTTGAAACATTTAATGATCCATCGGCGGCAACACTGCCAACCATGAATAGTGAAAGAAAAGCGATTAGAATAGTTTTGTTGAACATTTGAATCTCCTCTTAGTTTGTTTTATTTGTAGGACGAGGTTCAGTCTGTAACTGTTGCAACATAAAATAAATATCTCTGACGGACTATATCTTTTGGGCTTACTGGATAATAAAAATTTAAAATGGCCATTACTTTTGACCGGGCTGGTTTTCGCGCTTGGTTTATTGATCACGGCCTGGGGTTTTAATGTTCTCTACGATTATTCACAGGAAAATCTGCGCACAGAAATAAAACGTCGTTACGAAGCAAAAGCAGAACAGTTACAGGAACGAATCGATCTGGGACTGGAATCATTAACCTCGATCGCAGCCTTGTATAAAGCCAGCGATTCTGTCAGCCGGGAAGCCTTTGAAATTTTTGTGCATTCAGATGCAGCCTTCCATGAAGGTACGATCGCACTTGGCTGGGTTCCACGCGTGACGGAAGAATCCCGCAAAGCCTTTATAGAAAAAGCCCGAGAGGAGTCCTCTCCTCGATTTAATATTTTTGAAGTTAGCGGTCATGGAATGCCGGGATCTTCGAGGACACACAATGATTATTTTCCGATCCACCATCTGATCTCATTACATGATGAACGCTTAAGTGAAGGTATGAACCTCGCCGCCGTTCCTTCAAAACGACGGGCGATGAAGGCTGCTGTTAATCTAAAAACCACCGCTGTTACACGTCGCATTCATCTATACAGTGGCACAGGGCGGTTTGGTTTTCAGGCATTTTTACCCGTGCCGGAAACGGGCAGAAAAAATTACGATGACATCACTACGATCAGCGGTTTCGCAATGGGACAGTTTGATATTTCTGCTTTGTTGAAAAGTGTTTTTGCTGACGAAAACGATCTGGATATAACGCTACTGGATTCAACCGCAAGAGAGAATGAGCAATTTCTATATCACTTTGGATCAGGATCTGATCAAAAGGTGAAACTGAAAAAAGTGATAGAAATAGAAAGTCTGACAACACCACATTGGATCAGAAGGTTTAATGTTGGTGATCGACAATGGGTCGCTGTTTTCAGATCATCGAATGAGGGAAGTGCGACAAATGGATCATGGTTACCATACCTTGGTGTGATCAGCGGTATCTTGATCACATCACTAATTTCCCTATATTTGTTTCTCGCCCAGTTACGTGGACGGCAGCTATTTTTATCACGACAAAAAGTAGAAAAAGAACGCGCATTAAAAACCGAAGCGGTGGAAGAAAACCTTTCCAAATCAAGATTCCTGCGCGCCGCCAGTCATGATCTTAGACAGCCATTAAATACGCTTTCGCTTTATACACATTTACTTGAGGGGAAAGTGTCTGATGATCCTGAAACAATTAACCTGATCGATAAAATAAAACTGTCCACGAAGTCGATGAATAATATGTTTAATGCTTTGCTGGATCTTGGCAGGCTGGAAGCCGGAGAACTTCAACCGGAAATTAGTAATTTCTATGTGGAAGAATTATTAGAAAAACTCGGACAAGAATTTTCCATGATCGCAGAGGAAAAAAATCTTCAGTTTCAATTAGAAAAAACCACAGGAATCATCACTTCAGATCCTGATCTGCTGGAAAGAATTTTACGGAATCTATTAACCAATGCTATCCGCTATACCGACTCGGGAAAAATATTATTGAGTTGTGAAAAGAAAGGTGAAGAGTTGCGTATTCAGATCAGCGATACTGGTTCGGGCTTTGATGAGGAAACCAGAAAGAATATTTTTGAAGAGTTTTATCGTGAAGATAAAGCGAATAAATCGAATGATCAAGGTTTAGGCCTGGGACTATCAATCGTTTCACACACAGCCAAATTACTCGGTCACAATTTTGGCGCGTATTCAGAGAAAGGAAAAGGTGCAACTTTTTATGTGGATGTTCCGTATGAAGAAATACTGTAGGTTGGGTTAGCGATAGCGTAACCCAACATCAAAAACTGTCGGATTACGCTATCGCTAATCCGACCTACGAGGCTTTAATAGGCATCAATAATTAGAAATAACAATAGAGGAATTATTTGTACTAAAAACAATAGTAAATGAAATCTTAGCACCGACAATATTTTTGAGTTAAGAACTAAGCTAGAGTAAAGCATCCTCCAAATAAAATTGTATAGAAAACAACCAATCACAAAGAGAAAGAAAAATGAATTTTTCCAACTGATATCTACAACTAAAGATATCAGCAATACAGAGAAATATGTTGGTAATCCGGTTAAATGTTTTAGTATGGAAACTTTTCTATTAAATTTATCCGAACTCATTAATGTACTTCTTGAATTTAATATGTCGGAGTATGAGGGAACTAGCTCTCTAAACTAAACCCGAAACCCACCATGTCGTCGGCGACTCTTTTTATCTTCCCAACGCCGACCAAAAAGAAAGGCTGCTAATGCAAGTACACCAAGCAGGATCTGCAAAGGTTTTTCTTTGAGTGATCCCAGAAGTTGAATGGAGGGAGCTTGGTTATTTGTCTGAGAGACCTGTTCTGTATTTTCCTGTCTGGCGGCATCAAGCTGACTCTGCAATTCAGTATTCTGTTTCTCAAGATCCGCGATCTGGTTTTCATCACCATTGGCTTCTATTTGCGCCAGTTTCTTATCCTGTTGTGAGATCTTTGCTTCCAGTTCTCCAGCTTTGAGTTTTTCAGAAGACAGGTTTTGTTTCAGGTCTTCGATCTGCTTATTGAGTTCTTTAGTTTTTTCATCATTCTGGCTTTGTATTTCTTGTGAAGCTTGAACATTTTGCTGGCTTTCAAGCGTTTTTATCTTTTCCTGTAGTCCAGCCAATAGAACTTTGGCAGGCTGATCCAGCATCAGGTAGGAGGCATCGACCCAGCCGATTTTCCCTTCGGCTATTTCCCGGATCTCGGCGAAGTCACCTTCGCGACTGATGATGTCTACTTCTGTTCCGGTGGAAAGAACTTTGATGATCGGGCTATCTATATTTTTTTCCTGATGCAATCCTACAAGAAGCTGATCAACGATATAAGCCGTTTCGCTCATTGCTGCATTTGCAGTTAATAAGCCATAAGAGATGACGAGTGTTTTGAAAATTAATTTCATAGTTATATTTCATGCGGTTTGTTGCTTTAAGAGTCTTTGATTAAGCCTGGTTGAATTTAGACTGGCTAAACAATCAGCACTTGATCAGAGGTTCCTTTATGTTGCAATACCGGAATGCCTGAGAAGGGGTTCGATATCAGGTTCGCGACCGCGAAAATCAACAAACAATTCCATCGCGTCACGAGAGCCTCCCTGCTCAAGGATAGCATGTAAGAAGCGATCACCTGTAGTCCGGTCGAATATTCCTTTTTCTTCAAAGAGTGAAAATGCATCGGCGGAAAGTACTTCTGCCCATTTGTAGCTGTAATATCCAGCAGAGTATCCACCCGCAAAGATATGCGAGAAGCTGTGTTGAAAACGGTTGAAGTCTGGCGTGGGAACGACTGAGACTTCTTTACGAACCTGATTCAACAGTTGTTGAATATCATCACTACTGACTGAACCCTCGTTCATATGTAGGCGGAAATCAAACAGGGAAAACTCCAGCTGTCGCATCATCTGCAAACCAGAATGGAAATTTTTTGCAGCCTGCATTTTTTTAAATAACTCGTCGTCGATGGCTTCGCCCGTTTCAAAATGTCCACTGAACAGGTCCATTGCCTCGCGTTCCCAACACCAGTTTTCCATAAACTGGCTGGGGAGTTCGACCGCATCCCAGGCGACACCGTTGATTCCAGAAACACCGGCCACATCGATCTGTGTCAGCATATGATGCAGGCCGTGGCCAAATTCGTGAAACATGGTGGTAACTTCGGAGTGCGTTAATAATGAAGGTTGATCACCAACCGGCGGTGTGAAATTGCAGGTTAGATAAGCGACCGGATTTTGCATCCCTTGATCAGTCTGTTTGCGGAGCAGGCATTCGTCCATCCATGCGCCACCACGTTTATGTGGTCGCGCATAAAGATCGAGATAAAAGCTGCCACGGATTTCTTTGTTCTCATCGACGATCTCGAAAAACTGAACATCGTCATGCCAGACATCGATATCCTTTTTCTCGCTGATGTTGAGGCCGTAAAGACGCTCGACAACTTGAAACATGCCGCTAATAACTTTCGGCGCAGGGAAGTATGGGCGTAAGGTTTCCTGTGACAGATCGTATCGATGCTGCCGGAGTTTTTCTGCATAATAAGACATATCCCATGCCTGCAGATCTTTGACTTTAAACTCTTCTTCAGCAAATAATTTTAGTTCTTTCAAATCTTTTTTAGCAAAAGGTTTTGATCGTTCAGCCAAATCGGTGAGGAAGCTCAAAACCTGATCCGGATCATCGGCCATTTTTGTTGCCAGTGAATATTCTGCATAGTTATTGAAGCCGAGAAGTTTTGCTATTTCTTGACGCAGAGCGAGCAGTTGTTCCATGTTCTCGCTGTTGTCCCAGTCAGAACTGGCTCCCTGATCCGAGGCGCGTGTGCAAAATGCTTCATACATTTCACGACGCAGATCGGCACTGTCCGCATAAGTCATCACCGGCATGTAGGATGGAAATTGAAGATTCAAAACCCAGCCATCGAGTTCTTCCTGTTCGGCAGTTTGTTTTGCCAGCGCCAGCGTTGATTCTGGTAATCCGGCGAGTTGATCTTGATCAGTAATTTGTTTTTTCCAGGCATTCGTTGCGTCTAATAAATTTTCCTCAAACTGAGTGGCAAATTTTGAAAGTGACAAACGTAATTCTTTGAATCGCTCCTGATCTTTCTTCGAGAGTTCTATGCCGGACAAACGAAAGTCGCGTAATGAATTTTCGATGACTTTTTGTTTTGCTTGATCAAGTGTTTTGAATGCGTCACTTTCGGCAATAGATTTACAGGCCTGATAAAAATCTTCATTCTGACCAAGCTCGGTGGAATAAGCTGATAGCTTCGGCAAACAGGCATTGTAAGCAGCACGAAGTTCGTCATTATTCGCAACGGCATTTAGATGTTTTACTGGTGACCAGATCCGGCCCAGTCGATCTTCCAGATCATCTAGTGGTTCGATTGTTGTTTCCCAGCTGGGAGGGTTTTTGTCAGATAAAATTTCTTTAATACGTTGACGGTTTTCTTCCAGAGTTTGATCGATAGCCGGTTCAATGTGTTCTGGTTTGATCTGGCTGAAAGCAGGCAAACCATCAATTTGGAGTAAAGGGTTTTTCATAAGGGTATTGATCGTAATTGAATTACGATCAATTTAGCACGTCAAAACAGCTTACAACAGCCGAGCAGCGTTAATTTTTTATAATTAAAGTCGAATGCCTAGAGCCCAGACCATCAGGCTACTTGCAGTAATGCTGGCAATGAAAAATGAAAGTGAATGTCGATGATAACGATCGATAAGATCATGTAGTGGATCAGAAGAGATCATAAAAGGTCGACGTGGATCATCAGTTTTCTTTAACATGGTCACCACCAGTGGAACATCATTGCTGGCATGTTTGTCAGTAATTTCTTCAGCTGCGGTTTTGCGCGCCTTGTTCCATTCTGAAACAGAAATCTCACCATCATTATTTCGATCAAACCTCTCCAGTAAGGTTTCTTTATCCTGTTTCCAGTCCGTCAGAAGAACACGCACTTCCTCTTTCATGTCGGTCATTGAGCCAGCACCGCCTTGTGTTTTCAGATCACCGATTGCATAAAGAATATCGTTGGGTAGCAGCATTTCTTCGGTGTATTTATAACGATAACCAAGTGGAGAACCGCCCAAAGCCGGGCCGCGATCCGGGACGGGTGAATTACCATACCAGGAACGGGTCATTGAAGGTGTTATATGTGCGCCTTCTGGATCAATGACACAGCGTCCGGTGTCATCGTCGAGATAAAAAAGATCATCGCTTTCTTCTATGTTGACGTTTTTCAGAGGTGTAGATTTAGAAAACAGACCACTTAAAAAACTCAACAGGGTGAAAATATCGGGGCCGTGGTGTCGCTCAATACTGTCGATAATTTCTTCTGATTTCATACGATACCAGAGACATTCCCGGCCACTCAGGGGGGACATTAGCGGTGGGCCATCGATATGAACGCCGCGACCAACTAGTTCAGTGTAACCTTGAGCTGCTGAACGTAACCAGGAGGTCGGCGTGTCTTTAATAACTCGCTTTTTATGTAACGATGAAAATGCACGGATAAATAAAAACGTTGATCCGACTATCCATAAAGCGGCATAGACCCAGAAAGATGAAGCATCAAGGTTTGTGATCCACGCAGTCATGCAGCCTTCCTTATTTGTAAGGTATTTCTGCATTTGGGAAAATTTGTACATCCCCAGAATTGTTTTCCAAGATTCTGGCCTTTTTTGCTGGTTCTTTTAACCATCTTATTTTCGCAAGAAGGACAAGAAGGAGTGACGTAATCTCCAGTTGTGGTTTTATCTAATAACAACTGTTGTCTTTCTTCTGGAAGTTTTTGTATCTCTTTTAATAATGAGATTCCTGAAATTAACTTTAGTTTTTTTCCTTCAGCAAATTCTTCAGCTTCTTTTGTAAATGTGCTGGTAGTAATAAAAAATCCTATTGGAGATTTTTCAGCAGCCATTACGCCAAAAAGCTCTCGAACATGTTTTACACCCACCTTACTATTCCATGCTTTGCATTGCACAATGCCTAAGGATTTTGTTGATGAATGGCTTTCTTTAAAAAGTTGGATATCAATACCGCCGTCTGCACCAGCCCCCGTTAGTTTTGATTTGTAACCTTTTTCTTTCAAAAATGCTGCACAAAGCTCTTCAAATCGTTTCCATTCAAGAGAATTGATTAGGATCAAAGACCATTTTTCATGAGCTTCTTGAGCAGAAGCTGTTTTTGGAGAAAGTTTGTAAAAGTCTCTTTTTTTTACTTTTTCTAGTCTTTCAATTCGCTCCATTCTTTCATTGGTAGTTTCTGGTCGTTGAAAGTGTTCATTTATTTTGTATTGGTTCTGTTTTTTTTTGTTACCTGAAAGCAGCCAATAAAAAATAAGACCAATTACACAAGCCCCAAACAAAATAGCCAGGAGCTCAGAAGTTGTAGCGATAATAATATCGAGCACTCCTGGGTTGAGAGCAAGAGGAGCTCCAAGCAAAAAAATTATTGCAACAACAGGGAAGTCTTCATTTTTTGACTTACGTTTAGCCATTATTAACCCTTTCCTATTATGATAGGAAACTAGATAAAGTATTTAACTAAAGAGTCCACCAACATTAACGTCAGTAATTTCTTCTTCAGAAAAAGCCAATAAGTCTCTTTCAGGAAAACCAAACCAGTTGGCGATCAAGATGTCAGGAAACTGTTCAATACGTGCATTGTTGACGTTGACGCTTTCGTTATAAAATTCACGGCGATCAGCGATGGTGTTTTCCAGTGAGCTGATGCGAGCTTGCAAGTGTTGAAAAGACTGATCTGCTTTCAATTCCGGGTAAGCCTCAGCTACTGCAAACAGCGAACCTAATCCCATACGCAGTGAAGTTTCTGCCGCACCTAGTGCACCAATATCCTGATTTTCTCTGGCTCGAGAAACAGACGATCGTGCTTCCATGACTTTTTCCAACGTGTCCTGTTCATACTTCATGTACTGCTTACAGGTTTCTACCAGTTTTGGTAATTCGTCATGTCGTTGTTTCAACAACACATCAATATTCGCCCAGGCTTTGGATACATTGTGTTTGATCGAAACGAGGTTGTTGTAGAGAGTTACGCCGTAAAGTGCCAGTGAAACAGCGATAGCAAGAATGATAAAAGTTGTCGTCATCTGTTTTCTCCTCCGTGAGAATAATGGATGTTCTAAACTCTATAGCGGCACTTCATGGTAAAAGTTGAACTGTTATAGTCCGTTACTTCCTTTCATGATCAGAAAGATACCTAGTCCCAGGCAAAGTGGAGAGCTGACATAGCGAACCATTTTTATAGTTTTAGCTTCACCGATAAGTTTGACCCACATTCTGGCTTTTGAGCCGATCAGAAATTTTTCAGGTTTCCGAAAAGCAAAATATGCAAAGGGGATTAGAATGATCCCGATCAGAAGTAACCAGTGTGATTCTGTCATTTATAGCTCCATTATTATTAATAGTGAGGGTTTATCAGAGCAAATCTTCAAAAAAGTAAGCAGAAAATTCATGCCTGCCTGCGAGCTCTGCCTTTTTGTAAAGAGACGAAGCCTGCTGGCGGACAGTTTTTTCCTGTGTTTCACGAACTTCGGCAATTTCTTTAAAACTTAAGCCTTTTAATAACAACATGGCAACTTCTCTTTCACTTTCTGATAATTGCCACTCTTCAAGTTGTTCTCGAATAACCTGTCGATATTGTTGGCCAGCTTTTTTTACCCGGGACTGCGTCTCGGATAAATTTTTCTGCGTATCTGCAAGTTGTACCTCCAGTGTCTGGTTTTTACGCTTATGTTTAAAGATCTCGAAAATTAAATAAACGACTCCGCCGAGGGACAAAAGGATGAGACCGAACTCTATCACCAGATGTCCCATTGAAGCGTGTTTTGAATAGTCAAAGAACATATCGATCAAACTGGCAATACTGATCAACAACAACAGGACAATAAACACATACTCTTTTTGATATTTCAGCATAATTTCATAGTAATTTGGTATGGGACATTTGTCCAAAAACATGTTTTTTGGGACATGTGTGTGATGATTTAGGATAAGTATTGCCTGATCATACCGCGTATTCATATATTCATGAGCCTGAAATGAAAATAAATACTACAAGTCTGATTTTAGCTTTTTGCCTGCCCTCTGTCGTAATGGCGGAGCCTGATCATAGTCATGAGTCACCTTTGACTGTTTCAGCTGATATCACTTTGCATGAAGTTGTGGAAAAGACTTACCAACGAAATCCTCAGATAGAAGTCATGCAGGCTCGGCTAAAGCATGTTGATGCTTTAAGTCTCAGCGCACAAAGTTTGTTGTCGGGCGATCCGTCTTTTTCAGTGAGTCATTATAATGATCTGATTATTGATAATAATGGTTCGCAGGAATGGGAAGTGGGAATGGATCTTCCGCTCTGGTTACCCGGCCAAAAAGCGGCCAGACAGAAGTCGGTTGAACAACAGCGATCACTTGTGAATGCCTCAGAACCTGCTTTGAAGTTACAACTGGCCGGAATTGTTCGCGAAATGCTCTGGAATATAGAACTGACAAAAAACCAGATGGTCGTTGCCGAACAGGAATGGGAAGTGGTGAAAAAATTAGAACAGGACGTCAATAAACGCGTCGAACTGGGTGATTTGGCTCGATCAGACTTGATCCTTACCCAACAGGAATCACTTTCAAAAGAAGCCGCCTGGCGAAAAGCGCGGCAAGAATACCGACATGCACAACATCGCTATGACATGATTACTGGCTTGGGTATTGTGCCTACAAACTTTGAAGAAACGGCAAATGACGATCTTACGATCAGCATGGATCATCCTGCCTTAAAAGAAGCGCACGAAAGAGTCTCACAGAGTACCGCTCAACGTGATCAGGTGATGCTGGAAAAACGTGGTAATCCATCTTTGTTTGTAGGATCACGTCACGAACGAGGCAATTCGGATGAAGATTTTGCTGATGCTTTTGGTTTGAGTTTTAGTATGCCTTTCGGACTGGCTGCGTACACGGCACCAAAGGTGACAGCCGCCGAAGTTGATTTGACCGAAAATCGTAGCCAGATGGAAATGCTTCATCGCCAATTGAACATCGCAATACAAGATGCCAGCAGAGAATTGATCGCGACGAAGGAGCAGTATGATTTTTCTCAGCGTCAAAATGAGTTATCGAAAAAAAATCTGGCGATGTCACACAAGGCTTTTTCTCTGGGAGAAAGTAGTTTGATCGAGTTGATCAGAATTCAGGCGCAAGCTTTTGCCGTTGAGCGAGACATGCATCAAAAACAACTGGAAGTCGGTCTGCAAACTGCGCGACTGAATCAGGCTAAGGGGATCATTCCATGAGATTATTATTCTTATCCATTTTTGTTGTTGCTTTCAGCGCCAACTGTTTGGCTGAAGCGGAACACGATCAAGTCGGACACAATGATCATGCGAAAATGGAAGTAGCGTCAGATCACGACGGGACACGTGATGATGGAGAACATAACCACGTAATGCTTTCTCGTGCGCAACAAAATTCCTATGGAATTATTACCGCTCCCGTACAATCTGCGACAGCAGTTCTCGGTGCTCGTTATCCAGCAGAAGTAGTTGTGCCGAATACGCAATTGCAAGTGGTCAGTGCATTGCAGGGCGGACTGGTTGAGGCTTTGATGGTCGCCGAAGGAGATCAAGTTAGCAAAGGACAAGTTCTGGCGCGGCTGCAAAGCCCCGGATTACTGGAATTGCAACGCGATCTTTTGCAGACTTTAATCCAGCTCAATCTTGCGCGATCAACTTTAAATCGCGACAAACAATTACTCGACGAAGGCATTATTCCGAAACGTCGATATTTGGAATCCCGCAGCGCATGGCAAGCTGTGATCACGCAAAAACAACAACAGGAAGCGACTTTACAATTCTCCGGAATGAGCAAAGAGGCGATCAGTGATCTGGAAAAATCTAAACATTTAAACAGCGCGTTAACCGTGAAGGCTCCGTTCGATGGCGTGATTCTTGAACAAATGGCGATCCCCGGCCAGAAGCTGGAGGCAGCGGATCCTTTATTTCAGATCGGACAACTTTCTCCCTTATGGTTGGAAATTCATGTGCCGATCGAAGTGGTCAGGAATGTTTCGAGAGGCGACATGATCTCAGTTCCTGAAATGGATCTAGAAGGTGAGATCATAACGATTGGTCGGAAAGTCCACGCAGCGGATCAGGGCACTTTGATCCGTGCGGTTGTCAAAAATAATATTGATCAGCTTCGCCCTGGCCAGCTTGTGCAAGCGCGCATCGCCCGCAAAATGGATGATCAGCAACGCTACTTTGTGCCGCGCAAAGCCATCATCAGACTTGATCAAACAACCATGATCTTTATGGCGATCGAAGCAGGTTTTGAAGCGATAGAAGTTGATGTTGTCGGCAGTCATGAAGGCCAGCAAATCATCACGTCACATGAACCGATCACGGAACCTATCGTCATCAACGGTGCTGTTTCTTTGAAAGCCATACTCGCCGGATCGGGTGGCGAAGGTGAAGGACACGATCACTAAATGTTACATCGACTCATCCAATTTTCGCTAACCCAGCGCCTGCTGATCATCATGGTCGCGATTATTCTCGTGATCGCTGGTTGGAAGGCTTTTCAGACTTTGCCCATCGATGCATTTCCTGACGTTTCCACCACGCAGGTGAAAATGATCATTAAAGCGCCGGGTATGACGCCGGAGGAAGTCGAAACTCGAATCACCGCGCCGATCGAAGTTGAAATGCTCGGTATTCCAAAGCAAAGCATGCTGCGATCAATGTCTAAATATGCATTGGCCGATATCACCGTTGATTTTGAAGAAGGCACCGATATTTATTGGGCGCGACAGCAGGTGTCCGAAAGATTGAACGCCATTTGGGAAGATCTGCCGCATGACATCGGCGGCGGCATGGCTCCGATGACAACGCCGCTGGGCGAGATGTTCATGTTCACCATCGAAGGTGACATTTCGATCATGGAAAAACGTACTTTGCTCGACTGGGTGATTCGTCCGGCTCTCAGAACTGTTGAGGGTGTTGCCGATGTCAATGCGCTCGGTGGTCTGGTGCGAACATTTGAAGTGTCGCCCGACAGTGCGTTAATGAACGCGCAAGGGATCACGCTCGATACGTTGCGATCAGCTTTGATGGAAAACAATCGAAATGATGGCGCAGGCCAACTGATCGACGGTGAAGAAACGTTGTTGATCAGAAGCGATGGCAGCATTCAAACTCTAAAAGACGTGGGCGATATTGTCATCAAACCACATCCGGTGGAGCCAGTCAGAATTCGTAATATCGCAGCAGTGCATATCGGATCACTAACCCGATATGGTGGCGTAACCCGCGATGGCAAAGGTGAGGCGGTCGAAGGATTGGTACTCGGATTACGCGGTGCGAATGCTCGTGAACTAGTGAGTGGTGTTTCGCAAAAACTGGAAGATATTCAGTCCGCTTTACCCGAAGGCGTAAGCACAAGAGTTTTTTATAATCGCGGTGATCTGGTTGATCGTTCTGTATCAACTGTCGCCAAAGCACTCGGTCAGGCGATTGTTCTGGTGGTGATCCTTTTATTATTATTCCTCGGCAATTTACGCGCAGCATTTACTGTCGCTCTGATCTTGCCGCTGGCAGCATTATGCACCGTGATTCTGATGCGCCAATTTAATCTTTCGGCAAACCTGATGAGCCTCGGTGGATTGGCGATCGCTATTGGAATGCTGGTGGATGCCTCCGTTGTGGTGGTCGAAAATATTGTTTCTGAATTGGCACATAAAAAAGAAACAGATCGTGTTCCGAGATTGCATCGAATCTACCGCGCCGTCACCGAAGTTTCTCTGCCCGTCACCACCGGAACCATCGTGATCATGGTTGTGTTCCTACCGCTGCTAACGCTGCAAGGACTGGAAGGAAAACTATTTTCCCCCGTCGCGATCACAATAGTTTTTGCACTGGGAGCATCGTTACTATTGTCGTTAACAGTCATTCCTGTGCTGGCTTCATTTTTGCTAAAAAACGTCAGTAATAAAGATCCCATACTGGTCAGAATTCTCGACAGAATCTACACGCCGATTCTTAAATTCTGTTTGCGGTTTAGCTGGATTCCCATCCTCATGTCGCTGGCGGCTCTGGTCGTCGCAGGGATGTTATACATGCAGCTCGGTAAAAGTTTTATGCCGACGCTGGATGAAGGAAATATTATTGTTCAGACCGAAAAATTACCTTCCATAGAACTCGAAGAATCTCTGCGGATCGATAGTATGATTGAAAAAGCCATTCTCGAAAATATCCCAGAAGTGACCGGCATTGTTGCGCGAACCGGATCGGACGAAATCGGACTTGATCCAATGGGTTTGAACCAATCGGATATGTTTCTCGAAATAAAACCACGAGAAGAATGGAGTTTTAAAACCAAAGAAGAATTTATCGACAAGCTAAGAAGCCTGCTCAGTGACTTCCCCGGTCTGGTGTTCGGTTTTACTCAACCCATTGAAATGCGCGTTTCGGAAATGCTCACGGGTGTTCGTGGTGATGTGGCGATTAAAATTTTTGGTGATGATCTGGATGTGTTGAATGAAAAGGCACAGGAAATAGCACACGTCGTCGAGCAGCTTGAAGGTGCAGAAGATGTTTCTGCGGCACAAAATGAAGGCGTGCAATATTTACGAGTGAAGATTGATCGGCTGGCGGTTGGTCGTTTGGGTTTGTCGATTGATGATGTGGAAAGTACATTGCGTTCGTTGATCGAAGGTCAGAATATGGGGACGATTTATGAAGGTTCCCGACGTACGCCATTGATCATTAAAGCCAGAGGCGATCTGCGGCAGTCGGTTGATGAATTTATTAACCTGAGAGTGACGCTCGATGATGGTCGCAGCATTCCGCTGACGAATCTTGCCAGTCTCGAACGCGTCGAAGGCCCAGTCATGATCACACGCGAAACAGGCAGTCGATCATCCGTTGTGGTCGCTAATGTGGGTGGCCGTGATCTGGTTGGTTTTGTGGATGAAGCAAAACAAACGGTGTCTGATCAGGTTCAACTACCAACGGGATATTACTTGAAATGGGGCGGCCAGTTTGAAAATCAGCAACGTGCCGCATCCAGATTTGCCATTGTTGTTCCGGCGGCGATTGGTCTGATCTTTTTATTATTATTCAGCACATTTCGATCCGTCAGTCAGTCGATCCTGATTCTGACAAACATTCCTTTTGCCTTGATCGGCGGTGTTGTCGCGCTCTGGATCACGGGTGAATATATGTCCGTTCCTGCTTCGGTGGGTTTCATTGCATTACTCGGGATCGCGGTATTAAACGGCGTGGTTCTTGTCACTTATTTCAACCAACTAAAAGAACATGGACATGATCTCAACGATGTCGTTATCGAAGGTGCGCGACGACGATTACGCCCTGTGATGATGACCGCAACGACCTCGGCTTTTTCATTGATCCCATTGTTGTATGCAACAGGCCCCGGATCAGAAATCCAGCGACCATTGGCAATTGTAGTTATTGGTGGACTGGTGTCTTCGACGATTCTAACCTTGCTGATATTGCCGGTGCTTTATCGCTGGATCAGCCGCGAAGGAAAACAAGAATGACTATAAACACAACTCAGGCACTACTCACTCTGATCTGTATTCCGTCATTAGAACGGACAATCACCGACTGGTTACTTGATCAGGAAGATCTTGCAGGCTTCACGAGCATGAAAATAAATGGTCATGGTAGCGATCCTGATTCGCTCAGCCTCATTGAGCAAGTTCAGGGTAGTAGGAAACAAATCATGTTCCAGATCCAGATAACTTCAGAAAGGGCAGAAGTTGTGATCAATGATCTTAAACAGGATCTAAAAGGAGCAAAAATTCACTACTGGCTTGTGCCGGTTATTGATGCAGGGCAGTTATAGTTCAAACTGGAAATGCCCTGATCCCAAAATACCATTCTGCATGATCGGTTTTAGATTTCTTTTTAAGATCCTTCATCGGCACGACATTATTCACGTTTGAATCCGTGGTTTCGTATTCATTGTCGCTGTCATTCAAGCTTTCAATACAGGAAAGTAGAAATAGATTCCTGATCAGTAATTTCATCCCATAGCGTTCTGGGTGAAGAAAATCTTTTTGCGGAATTTCTCCTTCTTCAAGCATCTTGTTCACTCTGGTCAATGACCATTCCATATGGACAGCTCCGGTATCTGCATCCAGCACACGTAGGCGTGGCTGACCTTTTTCTATCTTTGCATCGATCACGTATTTCATAACACTCTCCTAAGAATCTTTTAAGAATTTATAAATGCGAATCATTCTCATTAAAGCGAATAAAGATGTTATTGTCAATGCAATTGATAATGATTCGCATTTGCGTTATATTATAAATCCTGATTTGGAAGGGCATTGAAAGGTTTGTTACCAGAGTCGTTCATTGTTCAAGTTTTTAATTGCTTAAAAAGGAAAAGATGATGAAGAAAAATAAATTACTTTCTAGTGCCATGGCTCTTGCACTGGGATTGGGGCTTGCAGAAGTCGCCCTGGCCGAAGCACCACCGAGCGCAGAAGAAATGTGGAAGATCATTCAACAACAACAGAAAACGATCGATGGTTTGAAATCAAAACTGGAAAGCACTGATCAGAAAGTCATAGCGACTGAAGAAAAAGTAGAAGCTAACACCGAAGCCGTTGAAGAAGTGGAAGAGTCTGGTGGTGGTTCTTTATTGGGCGCTAATACAACCGTCGGTGGCTATGGTGAGCTGCATTACAATAACCTTGATGGAAAAACAGACTCGGTTGATCTACATCGTTTCGTGTTGTTCTTTGGACATGAGTTTTCTGATAAATGGCGTTTCTTCTCCGAGCTGGAAGTTGAACATGCTTTAAGTGGTGATGGAAAACCGGGTGAAGTAGAACTGGAACAGGCCTTCGTTGAATATGACATTAATCCTGATCATCATGTTCTGGCTGGTTTGTATTTAGTACCAGTTGGGATCATAAACGAAACACATGAGCCGCCAACTTTCTACGGTGTTGAACGAAACTCGGTTGAGAAAAATATTATTCCTGCCACCTGGTGGGAAGCCGGAATCGGTCTCAACGGTGAACTAGCACCGGGTTGGAAATACGATGTTATGTTGAGTTCAGGTCTTGAAACCTCTGCCGGTAACTCTTATAAGATCCGCAAGGGTCGCCAAAAAGTTGCAAAAGCCGTGGCTGAGAATGGTGCGATCACAGGTCGTATTCGTTACACAGGAATTGCCGGGTTGGAGCTGGGTTTGAGCGGACAGCATCAACAAGATCTAACTCAAACAGAAGACATCAGTGCCAACATGTTGGAAGCACACATTGATTATCAGCGGAATGGATTTGGCCTGAGAGCACTTTATGCAAGCTGGTGGCTGGATGATGGTCCTGCGTTGACAGGTCCTTCTGCAATTGGTGCAGATCGGCAGGCAGGTTTCTACATTGAACCATCTTACAAATTCCGTCTTGCCAGTGGTGAAGCCGGTGTATTTGCACGCTATCAGGAATGGAATAACAAAGCCGGTGGTAATGCTGACGACAATGAACAGATCGATATTGGTGTGAACTACTGGCCGGTTGAAGATATTGTTTTCAAGTTTGATTACCAGTTCCAGAATGAAGCAGCAGGCGATTATGATGGCTTTAATCTGGGCGTAGGTTATCAGTTCTAGTTGAAACTCTATTATTCAGAACGTACTATTCGGGGCACTTTTGTGCCCCGTTTTGATATGAAAAAATACTACCCTTCATTAATTATGATCCTTTCTATGTTGTCGATGACGACAGCTTTTGCGTTGGATAAAAGTGAGAATGTAGAAAGTTTTATTCACGATGCCTTCTCTGGTGAAGTGCCTGAGCGACAAAAAATAAAACTTGGTGCTGATCTTAAAGATCGCATAAAGAAAATTCTGGGTCATCGGATGCGTGGTAGTCGAATGCGATATTGGCAGCAGGATGATCGAACAGTCTGGATCCTTGAAGAGATAGGTAAAACGAAACCAATCACAACCGGCCTGATCGTGAAGGCAGGGAAAATTGAACAGCTAAAAGTTCTGAAGTTCCGTGAAAGCCGTGGTGGTGAAATCAGATATCCATTTTTTACTGATCAGTTCAAAGGTGTTGGTCTTGATGATCGTAATGATCTGGATCAGTCTATTGATGGGATCTCCGGTGCGACGCTTTCGGTAAGGGCGATGAAAAAACTGGCCAGAGTTGCAATTCTTTTGCATAACCATGTTTCAGTACATAATACTGATCAAGAATGAAAACCTATCGTAATTTACTTAAATGGCACAAAAGAATTGGTGTCACCGCCGCATTATTTGTGATCCTGCTTGCCGTGACAGGTCTGGCGTTGAACCATACCGAACGACTGGAACTTGATCAGAAGTTTATCGGTTCATCAGCGTTGTTGAATTTTTACAACATTTCTTTTCCAGAAGACCCCTCCAGTTTTGCCACAGAAAACCACCGTATTTCTCTTTTAGGGAATAGACTTTATTTTGATGATCAGGAGCTTGAAGATCAGGCCGATCAGTTGCTCGGTGCCGTGGAAATAAACGACTCGGTTGTCGTAGCAACGTCAGCAGGAATATTATTATTTGATCAGGGCGGTGAACTGATTGAAAAACTATCAGGTGCGGAAGGTGTGCCAGCAGGAATGCAGAAGATAGGTTTGTCACCGGAAAATGATCTGGCTGTGCAGGCGGCTCATGGAGCATACTTGGCAAATCTTGGATCACTTAGTTGGGATGAGAAACCGGTTGCAGAAACAGTCTGGTCAGAATCATCGGTAATACAGGAACCATTGAAAACAAGCTTATCGAAAGCCTACCGTGGAAAAGGTTTATCTGTTGAACGGGTGCTGCTGGATCTACACAGTGGTCGAATTCTCGGTAGTTTTGGCGTATTTCTGATGGATGCTGCAGCTATCTTATTTATTATTCTTGCGATCACCGGTGTCTGGATGTGGTCGAGGGCGAGAAGGTAGCCAGAGTGATTTTTACTTAGATATTTCGAGATTGATAAAGTTCTGCATGGCTCAACTCATATTGAGCTAATGGTCCAAGTTTTATGTTTTTGGATTTTAGTTGATCCTCAGGTTTTAAATAACAAAAAACAGTTAGAGTTCCAGTCGTTTCAATATTTTTTACCTGAATGATTTCTCGTCGATAACCAAATTTTTTTTCGACTCTTTCAAGCTGATCCATTGTTTCCAGTTCCTGATCGCTAACAAGATATATTTCTCCTGTTACGATTTCTCCGTGCCCCGGATCATTGATCAGCCAGGGAGAATGTCGATCACCAATAAGATAAAGAGGATAGGTTTGAGCTGTTTGAAACTGGCCAGGTAATCGTTGTCCATGGTTGAGATGAAAGTTTGGGAACCCTTGTTTCAGCGTACCAAAGACAAACACTTTATGTTTTTCTGGTTTTTGTAACGCGGACATCTTTTAGTATCTTACAAAATCCATGATCCAATGTGTGAATAAGGCGTTGTCTGGTTCGATGTTTAAAGAACTCAGACCTTGTTCGATTCGTTCTGCAGGAATGATATCTTTTCGGTCAATCATCAAGGCTCGTGAATAGTCTGTTTGCCATTCCGGGTGACCTTGCACACTGAGGAAGTGGCCGTTCCATTGCACAACAAAGTAAGGGCAGAAATCACTTTCGGCAATGACCAATGCATCGTCAGGCAGGAACGTGATTTGGTCCTGATGGCTGACAATAATATTTAATTCCAGCTTATGATCACTCTCGTTTTCTTTCATCCAGTCAGGTCTGTTAATGATACGATTCGTTGCGACACCAACGCCCCAGCCCTTGTCAGATTTTTCCACCTTTCCTTTTAAAGCCATCGCGATAATTTGATGGCCAAAACAAATACCGGTCAATTTTTTTTTATGATAATCTAATTTTTGAATAAATTTTATTAGTTGATCAATCCATGGAAGCTCTTCATAGACTCCTGCTTTGCTACCTGTGGTGATATAAAAATCATAGGCATCAATATCATCAGGATAATGACCTTTCTGGCAATCAAAAATTTCAAATTCCAATGATGCGTTGATCACATCAAACATGCGGATGATCATTTCGCTGTACTGCTCGAATTGTGGGAGAAACACTTCTCTCACTTCATCACATTGAAGAATGGCAACTTTCATTTTTAATTACAGATTTCCACTGACAGCATCTTTGAATATTTGTTGATACTGATCGGCATTGAAACTGATCGGATTTCCTCCGGCAGATGGATCTTCAACAGCCATCTGACCAACCAATTCAGCCTGAGTATCATCGATCTTAATTTCTGCCAGCGTGTGAGGAATTCCGAGTTGTTCCCTCATTTGTAATACCCAGTTCATAAAACCATCAAACCCCGTTTCATTGAGATCCATGTAATGTGTCAAGCGATCAATGCGTTGTTCAATTTCACTACGATTGGCTTTTAAAACATAGGGCATCAAAATCGCATTCAGAGTTCCGTGATGCGCATCGTACAGAGCACCCAGTGGATGAGCCAGCGCATGCATTCCGCCGAGGCCTTTTTGAAAAGCCGTTGCGCCCATACTGGAGCAAACTAGCATCTGGGTTCGGGCTTCAATGTCTGATCCATCAGCTACCGCACGCGGCAAAAATTCCTGAACCAGTCGAATGCCTTCCACGGCAATACCCGCTGCCATTGGATGATAAAAGGGCGAGCAATATGCTTCCAGATTATGTGACAGTGCATCCATGCCGGTCGCTGCTGTGATCATGGGAGGCAGGCCGATCGTTAGTTCCGGATCGAGGATAACTTGTGCCGGTAACATGTTTGGATGGAAGATGATTTTTTTAAGATGTTGTTCATGATCTGTGATCACTGATGCCCGTCCAACTTCGGAACCGGTTCCGGCCGTCGTTGGCACTGCAACAACCGGAGCCATGCCTTCGACATTCACGTGTGTCCAGTTGTCACCGACATCTTCAAACTCCCAGATAGGCCGATCCTGCCCGACCATCAATGCGACAGCTTTTGCGGCATCGAGTGCTGAGCCTCCACCAAAAGCGATCACGCCGTCGTGATTATTATTTTTATAATGATCAACTCCAGCCTGAACATTTTCTCCGGTTGGGTTTGATTTGATCGTCGAGAAAACGCCGCACTTAATATTATCCACAACTTCTTTTAGCATCGGTAAAGAAGCCAGTCCCGGATCAGTAATTAACAGGGGTGATCGCATTCCCAGTTCCTTGCACAATCCGGCAAGTTCTTTGATCCGGCCAGCCCCTACTTTGATGTTCGTGGGGTAGTTCCAGTTTGCAGAATAAGTCAACGAAGTGTCCTCTATTTTTTGGTCTTAAATTTTGGTCTTAATATGAAACGATTTTGGTCGTGTCAAAGATTCATAGCCCATCACCGACAGCGTACAGCCATGGCCAGAATTTTTAATTCCCGTCCATGCTAATTCCGGATCAAGATAGTCACATCGGTTGATAAAAAAAGTGCCCGTTTCGACTTGCTGACCTAACTCAACACCTTTATCAATATCACTGGTGAAAATGGACGCGGTTAGTCCGAACTCGCTATCGTTCATCAGCTCAATGGCTTCTTGATCAGAACTGACTTTTTGAATACCAACCACCGGGCCAAAACTTTCTTCGGTCATGACACGCATGCTGTGATCAACATCGGTGAGAATTTGTGGAGCGAGATAAGGAGTGCCGGCTTTGTCCAGAGGATAATCTTCTTTTGAAATATGCGCCGTCGCACCTTGTTTGATCGCTTCTTCAGTTTGCTCACGGACGAAATCAGCAGCACCGGATCTTACGAGTGGGCCCAGGCTGGTTTCAGGATCATCCGAGCGGCCCAGTTTAAGTGCTTTCACCCAGTCGACAGACTGTTTTATAAAATCATCATAAACCGCTTCATGCACATAGAGTCGTTCGATACCACAGCAGGACTGTCCCGAATTAAAAAATGCACCGTCCATTGTCGTATCAACGGCATGCGCCAGATCAGCATCAGCACGAACATAGGCAGGATCTTTTCCTCCAAGCTCAAGACCGACACCGATAAAACGACCAGCCACGGCTTCTTCAACCATAGCGCCCCCGGGCACCGATCCAGTAAAGGCAACATAGTTGATCCGTTCGTCTTTGATCACAGTTTCGGTATCTTCATGCTTCAGATGCAAATACTGGAAAACACCATCGGGCAGTCCGGCAGCTTTGAATGCTTCGTCAAAACGTTCAGCACATAAAGGTGTCTGTGCGGAGTGTTTTAAAATAACGGAATTGCCAGCAAGGATGGCTGGAAGGACAGCATTGATCGAGGTCAAATACGGATAGTTCCACGGTGCGATCACAAAAACTACGCCGACAGGTTCGCGTTGGATCCAGCGTTCCAGATCATCTTTTTGATCAAGCTTAGTCGTTGCCAGTCCCTGAACAGCCAGATTGATCATAGTGCGGGCACGTTCTTCCATACCACCGACCTCACCCGCAGCGGATCGAATTGGTCGACCCATCTGCCAGCAAATTTCTTCGGCTATTTCATCTTTTTTAGAGACAAATGAATCGATCGCTTTTGAACATAATGCTTTGCGTTCATCTAACGAAACTTTTTTCCAGACTTGTTGTGCCGATGCAGCTTTTTCCAACGTTGACTGGATTTCATCTTTGTTGGCATAGGATCTTTCTACATAAGTGGATCCATCAATCGGGCTGATGGTTAATAATTTATTGCTCATTTTTCAACTCTCAAGAATAAATAAAAAAGGATTTGAGATACGTTAAATGATCTCGAAATAACGTTCCATTTCCCAGTCAGTAATATGTTTCCTGAACTCACGTTCTTCCCATTCTCGTGAGGCCGCAAAATGTTCGACAAACGGATCGCCAAAGAGTGCACGCGCTGCTTCAGATGCTTTGAAAGCTTGTGCGGAATCCCATAACGTTTGCGGAAGAGCCAGATGTTCCGGATGTTTTTGGTCATAGGCATTACCCTTGATCTGCGCTTCAGGCTCCCATTGTTGTTCAATGCCATAAAGACCAGCACCAAGCGCTGCTGCCAGTGCCAGATAAGGATTTGCATCGGCTGATCCAAGGCGATGTTCAACCCGTTGTGATTTTTCACTTCCGGGGATCACGCGCAGTGCCGTGGTTCGATTTTCGACACCCCATGTGGCATCGGTCGGCGCCCAGAATCCTGGAATGAGTCGGGAATAACTATTGACGGTCGGAGATGTCATGCATAGAAGTTGCGGCATCAGCTTCTGCTGTCCAGCCACAAACTGGCGTTGAAGATCACTCATATTGTGTTGTTTTGAAGCATCAAAAAAAGCGGATCCAGATCCATCTTTGTGGCGTAAAGAAATATGGATGTGACCACTTTGGCCCGGGTAATCATTCGACCATTTGGCCATAAAAGTAGCCATCAAATTATTGCGCTGGGCGAGTATTTTCAGGAAGGTTTTGAACAGCGCACCTTTATCAGCCGCGTCGATTGCATCATCAACAGCAATAGCTGCCTCGATCACACCGGGACCGGTTTCGGTATGGAGGCTTTCGATGGGAAAATCCATTCGTTCTGACATTTCCATGATGTCTTTATACAGTTCGGCATGCACGGAATTTCTGATCATCGAATACCCGAACCAGTCGGGTGTCATTGGTTTGAGATTGGTATAGTTCTTTTCGCGGATGCTTTCCGGGGTTTCCTGAAAAAGAAAAAACTCATATTCCAGCGCAGCAGAAACATCAAAGCCCATGTCGGCAGCTTTGTTTATGACCCGACGCAACGTCGCTCGTGGACAGACAGTTTCGGCCTGATCAGAAAACTCTGCGATAAACAAAAGCATGCCATCTTCATGCGGTAAATCGCGACAGGTTTCCGGCAAGATTCTTACTGGCGCATCTGGATAGCCGGTGTGCCAGCCAGTATATTTTGCATTGTCATACAGCTGATCTTTTACGTCCCAGCCCAGCACCACATCGCAGAATGCAAAGCCATTTTTCAGCGATGAAAAGAATTTTTCACGGCTCATATATTTGCCACGCATGACGCCATCGTTGTCAAATAATCCTACTTTGACATGGGACAGGTTATGTTCTTCGACGATTAGTTTTGCATCTGCAATCGTTTTAACTTCTCTTGATTTCATCGTTCTAATCTCAATAAATTATTTCGGAAAAACCTTTTCAGGCAACCATAAAGCAATTTGAGGGAAAGCCATCACAATAGCCAACCCGAAGATCATGATCAGTACAAAAGGAATAATGGATTGATAAATATCCCTCAGTGAAATTTCTTTTGGTGCCATCGCTTTCATCAGGAATAAATTGTAACCAAAGGGCGGCGTCATGTAGGCAATTTGACAGGTGATCGTATAGAGCACGCCGTACCAGATTGGATTGAAACCTAATTTTATAATGAGCGGAATAAATAGTGGTGCAACGATCACCAGCATGGCGGTGTCATCGAGAAACATGCCCATAAGAATATAAGTGACCTGCATCAGGATCAGAACTTCCCAGGGGGTCAGGTTCCATTTGTCGAGGAAAATATGTTCGATCGCTTTTACCGCTCCGAGCCCATCAAATACCGCCCCGAAACATAAAGCGGCGAGTATGATCCACATAAACATAGCGCTGATGTTGAGTGATTTTTGTAAGGTTTTTTCCATCACATCTCTGGTCAGTCGACGTTTCACGAAGGCCGCAATTGTGGCTGCGACTGCACCAACTGCGGAGCTTTCTACCAGACTGGTTACACCCATGACGAACAGGCCTATAACAGAAAATATAATGATCAGTGGCAGGATCCCTGCGCCAAGTAAACGGAATTTTTCACTGCGGCTAACATCAAGTTCCTCTTTCTCAAGAGCGGGGCCAAGTTCCGGTTGTAGGCGGCAACGAATGACGATGTAGAGGATAAATAAGGTGGCTAGCATCAGACCGGGAAATACGCCGGCGAGCCACAATTGACTAACGGGCTGTCGTGCGATCATGCCGTATAAAACTAAAACTATACTGGGGGGAACGAGTATGCCGAGCGAGCTGCCAGCCTGGATCACACCAGTCACCATGCGTTTATCATAATTACGTTTGAGCATCTCCGGCAGCGCGATGGTATTGCCGATTGCCATTCCCGCAACGCTCAGGCCATTCATCGCCGAGATCGCGACCATCAATATAATGGTGCCGATGGCTAATCCGCCGCGTAGCCTGCCCATCCAGACATGTAACATGTTATACAAATCACTGGCGATACCAGATTCGGATAACATATATCCCATAAAAATAAACAGCGGCAGGGTCAGCAAGGGATACCAGTTCATGAGCTTGATGCCGGAACTGAAGGCCATCTCGGCTCCGCCATTTCCCCACAGCAACAAAGCAGAGACCATGGCAATAAAACCAATCGCACCAAACACGCGTTGCCCGGTTAGCAACATGAACATCATGCCGGTGAACATAAAGAGTGCGATCAGTTCGTTACTCATGTGATGTCCTTACCTTGTACTGTCGCCAGATCACGGAAAAATTGTGCGATGGCCTGTAGTAGCATCAGGAATATTCCGAAAGTCATTATGATCTTGATCGGTGCCATATACGGTGCCCAGGCCGAGTAGTTTTTCTGACCATATTGTAGTGCGTAGCTGGTGCTGGAAAAGCCGCCATATAACAGAACACTAAGGTAAAAAATCAGACAAAAAGCAGTGATCGAATCAGCGAACGCACGTTTTTTCACCGGCCAGCGTTCATAGAGGAGATCCATGCGAACATGTGCATCATTCTGCATGGTGTAAGCACCGCCGAGTAGGTAATAAGCTGCCAGCGTAAATTGAGCCATTTCAATCGCCCAGCTAAAAGGAATGTTGAAAAATGAGCGGGATATCGCTGAAACTAGCAGGATGCCGATCATGAGAAAAATCAGATACATGGCGAAGCGACCAACTCTATAGTTAACCGCTTCTACATATCGGACATAGCGTTTAATAGCTTCCGGCAAGATGAGCTCCAGGCTGTGGGAAAGATGCTTTGTGTAAAGCTACCAGAATAATATCAGTTCCTCCAGCTAGGTAATAAGCTGGAGGAACCATTGAGCCAGATCAGATCCTAGCCTCGATAAGGACGGCCAGCTTTCACCATAGTGGCATTGTAATCTTTGAAGATCTGTACGACTTTGGCAGCTCTGGGGCTGGTTTGTGCAATTTCTTCCCAGTATTTATGTGCTTCATCTTCAACAGTCTGCCACTCTTCATCAGGAATCGTGGTCAGTTTCATCTTCGTGCCAGTGGTACGAAGATCAGCTTCGCCACCCCAATACCAGTATTGACGATGATAATGAGAACTGTCCATGCAGAGTTTGAATAAGGTTTTTAAATGCTCGGGCACTTTTGCCCAGGAGTCATCATTGGCGAAATAAGAACCACACCATGCGCCGGAGATGTTATTCGTCAGGAAGTAATTGGTGACATCCGCCCAGCCAACTGTATAGTCTTCGGTAATTCCTGACCATGCGATACCATCGAGCTCACCTGTTTGTACGGCCACCTCAATATCTTCCCATGGCAGCGTCACAGGGACGACACCGAAACGTTCCAGGAATTTACCCGCTGTCGGGAATGTGAAAACACGTTTTCCTTTCAGATCTGCAAGGCTGTTGATCGGATCTTTCGTCGCAAAATGACATGGATCCCATGCGCCTGCACTTAGCCAGGTAACACCGTCAACTTCGTCATAAGCTTCTTTCCAGATTTCATTCAGACCATACTGATTAAACAGAGTAGGAACATCCAGACTGTAACGTGTCGCAAACGGGAAATAGCCACCGAAAACGGCAATATCAACTGGCGACGACATAGAGTCATCATCACTTTGCACGGCATCGATAGTGCCTTTTTGCATGGCATTGAATAGCTCGCCAGTTGGAACCAGTTGATCAGCAAAGAACAACTCGATCACCATTTCACCATTGGCGGCTTTGTTGAAAGCCTCAATTGATGGTTTGATAACCTGTTCTGCTAATGCTGGACCAGCATAAGTTTGTAAGCGCCATTTAATGGTTGTTTTTTTGGCCGTTGATACGGCGGCTGATCCAGGTTGATTATCCTGGCAACCTGCTACCGCTGCGGCTGCAACAGCTGCACCTGCCCCGGCTTTAATTATAAAATCTCGTCTATTCGTCATTTTCCTGTTCCCCCGATGGATTTAGAAGTTTGTAGTTATTTGTCGTGGTAATTAGTATTGAAAATCAGTAACAATATTAGTAGCGGGATCTGAATAGATACCTAGAAACAGATCGGCTATGTCAATATATTTACATTAGAAGTTTTCAAAGGTCAAATTTTATACCAATAAATTGAGAAAAGGTTTAGGGTTATGATTAATTGCTCCAAAACAGTGCATTTATTATGAATAAAAAGTTAAAAGATCAATCTATCGTAGAACTCATACGAATTAATTTTAATGAGTTCAAACCAGCCGAAAGGAAAATTGCTAACCATTTACTGGGCAATTATCCAATGGCAGGAATGGTGTCGATCACAGAATTATCAGCGGCCTGTCAGGTATCGACTCCCACCGTAATGAGAACTTTGAAACGGATCGGATTCACCAGTTATATAAAATTTCAAAAAGCACTGAAGAAAGAATTGAGTGAGAGCTTATCTGATCCGATCGCCAAACATAGCCAGTGGGCAACAGGTGCACCGAAAGAACATATTCTTAATCAGGCGGCAGAATCGGTGCTATCAAACCTGAAAGACACCGTGAATCAGATCAGCCATGAAACCTTTAATCAGGTGGTTGATTTGATCGCTGATCAGAAGCGATCTTTGCACCTTGCTGGTGGGCTGATAACACGATCATTCTCCGATTATCTGGGCACGCATTTAGAAGTGATCCGGAAAGGTGTTTATAAATTGCCGCCATCGGTTGGTCTCTGGACGCATCATTTACTGGATATGGAAAAAAATGATGTGCTGGTTATTTTTGATGTTCGGCGATATGAAGATGATCTTTTAAATATCGCAAAACTCGCCAGTAACAAAGGTGTGGTTGTGGTGCTGTTTACTGATCAATGGTTATCGCCTATTGCCAAACATGCGACTTACAGTTTTCCTGTAAGGATTGAAGCGCCATCAGGTTGGGATTCCGGTGTCGCAACTTTGTTCGTGGTTGAGGCATTAATCACCGCGGTAGAAAGAAAACTATGGCCAGATGCGTCAAAAAGAATGAAAGAGCTGGAGAAGGCTTTTGATTTTACGGGTCGTTTTAAACAGAAATCTAAATAAAAAAACTGTTTAGAATTTTTTCAACTTTTGCTTTGACCCGATCAAGTTCAGCCTGCTCATATTTCACCGTCTCACCCACTCCCCAGATCGGTGCAGGCCAGGTTTGATCATTTTTATAGCGAACCACATGATGAACATGCAGCTGTGAAACAACATTTCCCAAAGCCGCAGTATTCATTTTGTCAGCAGAAAAAGCATCGGCCAGTTTTTGGGATAGATAAATAGACTCTTTGTTTAGCTGGATCTGATCAGCCGTGGATAGCTGGAATATTTCTGTTATATCCGATCGCTGTGGAACGAGAATACACCACGGGTAACGATTATCGTTCATGAGTAATAAACGACAAAGATCAAACGATCCCAGATCAATGCAGTCATTCAGAAGTTGTGGGTGAATTACAAAATCGTTCATATGAAAATTATCTAACGCGGAACGACTGATGACAAGCAACGCAAGCTGACGAAACTTTTTGCAGTGCTTTCAGCGATTCCTGTGTGTCTCCATTTCTGGCGACGGCGGCAAAATTACTGGCAGCCTGATGTAATTGCATTCCCATCGCTTTCATTTCCGGCGGCATCATTTTTCCAAAACCTTTATGTTTTTGACCCTTATCCAGTTCTTTGCTAACACTTTTGTGATCAAGATCCTGGTGATGGCCTTTGTGGTTTTCATGTCCGGCATCTTCACATTGATGTCGCTTACGCATGCCTAACTGGTTGTCAGCAATATCAGCTGCTTTTTCAAAATCTTCATCCGCCAGTGCAGCGATGATCGCGTCCAGCGAAACGAAATGTCCCCGCATATTAGCCAGAAAGTGTTGCTGCATTTTTGGTGGCATTTCTACCAGATTTCTGGAATCTGTTTCTTCTCCCATCACTAAAGAAGATAAAGAAAGTAAAAAGAGTGAGAGAAGGATAGTTTGCAATTTTCTGGTCATGTCTGAAAAGCCCCGTTGATTAAATAGTCTTATCCATTATAAAACATCGAGTTCTACGATAAATTGATTATTGTCAAAAAAGACACCGTATATAAACAATGTCATAATCTCGTTTAAATTAATGTAGTGGAGAATTTTGATGAGCGACATACCTACGGATCTAAGATATTCGGAAAGTCACCAATGGCTGGCATTACAGGACGATGGTTCGATACGGGTCGGGATCACGGATTATGCACAGGATGCATTGGGTGATCTAGTGTTTGTAGAGTTGCCCGAAGAAGGTGCGACTTATGCCGCCGATTCTGAATGTGCGCTGGTGGAATCTGTGAAATCAGCATCTGACCTGATAAGCCCCATTTCTGGTGAGATCATCGAAGTGAATAACGAGCTGGAAGACAGCCCCGAACTGATCAACAGCGTTCCTTATGATGGCGGCTGGATCTTTGCGATTATGCCGGAAGATGAGGGCGAGCTTGACACTTTGATGGATGCGGATGGATATAAGAGTTTTATCGAGGAAGATTGATCGACATCTTTTTAACTTTTACAGAAGTGCCACAGAACATCAAAACCTGAAATGGACGTTTCTCATATACTAGATCCTTTAAACGATGCTCAGCGCGAAGCCGTAGCATCTGATCCAAAAAACCTGCTGGTTCTCGCCGGAGCGGGAAGCGGCAAAACTCGCGTTCTGATCCATCGAATCGCCTGGTACATCCAGACCCATCAGGCAAATTCCCGCAGCATTCTTGCTGTTACTTTTACCAATAAGGCCGCTGGCGAAATGCGCGGTCGCCTGGAAAAATTGCTTGGTCATTCTGTTGGCGCAATGTGGGTTGGAACCTTTCATGGAATTTCTCACCGTTTGTTAAGAGCACATTGGCAGGAAGCAAATCTGATCCAGAATTTCCAGATCATGGACAGCGATGATCAATATCGCATGATCCGCCGTCTGCTCCGGGCGATGGAACTGGACGAGAAAAAATGGCCGCCGCGTGAGATTCAGTGGTTTATCAACGGCAAGAAAGATGAAGGTCTGCGGCCGAAAGATCTGAGTAGTGAAGATGATTTCCATATGGAGCAGATGATCCATGTTTATCGAAATTACGAAGAAGCTTGCACGCGATCGGGGCTGGTGGATTTTGCCGAACTATTGCTGCGTACTTTTGAACTTTTTCGCGACAATGAAACTCTCCGTCACCATTATCAGGATCGATTTAAGCATGTGCTGGTGGACGAGTTTCAGGATACCAATGCAATCCAGTATGGCTGGTTGAAATTACTCAGCGGTAAAGAAGGCAGCATGTTTGTCGTCGGTGACGATGATCAGTCGATCTATAGCTGGCGTGGCGCACAGGTCGAAAACATGCAACGATTCCAGAGTGAATTTCCTGATGCAGAACTGGTTCGACTGGAGCAAAATTATCGATCCACCGCAACAATTCTTGCGGGAGCCAATGCCCTGATCGCAAATAATACCGGAAGGATAGGGAAGGATTTGTGGACCGATGGCGAAGATGGCGAGCCAATCCCGATTTATACGGCGTACAACGAACAGGAAGAAGCGCGTTATATCATCGAGCAGGTGATGGACTGGCATAATGAAGGTCATCGTTATGATGAGGCCGCAGTGTTGTATCGAACCAGCGCCCAGTCGCGAGTTTTTGAGGATCACCTACGTCGGAATGATGTCCCTTATCGTGTTCACGGCGGTTTCCGGTTTTATGAGCGTGCCGAGATCAAAGATGCGCTGGCTTATTTACGACTGGCAGCAGTTCGCAATGATGATTCTGCATTTGAGCGGATAATCAATACACCAACACGCGGGATTGGGAATCGCAGTGTCGAGGAAGTCCGATCACTAGCCCGCCGCGACAATATTTCATTGTGGCAAGCCATGAGCGATATTGTTCAGCATAAGTTGCTCAACGGTCGTGCGCTGAATGCCTTCCGTGGATTTATTGATCTGATCGAAAGCATGACACTGGAGATCGAAGGTAATGAATTACACGAAGTGCTGGACGCGATCATCAAACGCAGTGGCCTGATCGAGCACTATAAAAAAGACACATCCGGCAAGGCCGAAGATCGCATCGAGAATCTGGAAGAACTGGTCTCCGCAGCGCAGGAATTCGAAGCGCCACAAACAGATGACGAAGATCCTCAGATGGATCCATTGTCAGAATTTCTCGCCCATGCAGCGCTGGAAGCGGGCGAAGCGCAGGCGGATGTTTATGAAGACAGTCTGCAATTGATGACACTGCATGCCGCCAAAGGCCTGGAATATCCACTGGTATTTTTGACCGGAATGGAAGAAGGATTATTTCCACATCAACGCAGCAAAAATGATCTGGAGCAGCTGGAAGAGGAACGACGGCTTTGTTACGTGGGTATGACCCGTGCAATGCAAAAGTTAATACTTACTCATGCCGAAGTCCGTCGGTTATATGGACAGGAAACTTATCCGCAGCCATCACGTTTTATTCGCGAAATCCCTGGAGAGCTGATCTCATCAGTGCGTTTCGGGCAAAGTTCGGATAGTTTTGAGCCACAAACTTCTTCAGATTATTATGACGACGAACCTCATGAAGATGGGTTAGGCCTCGGGCAGCGGGTTTATCATAATACCTTCGGTGAAGGCGTGATCCTGAATCTCGAAGGGCAGGGTAGTCACACGCGAGTACAGGTGAATTTTCAGGAAGCAGGATCAAAATGGCTGGTGGCAGCCTATGCTGATCTACAAAAAGTATAAGGTAAATATCAATGAATAAAATTTTCTCATTAGTCATTCTTTTCTCTGTGTTGGTTTTAAGTGCTGGTTGCAATGAGCAGGAAACATCTGGATCAGGAACCGTGACTGCCCAGCAGGTTAGCAATACGGGTAAAACTTATAAATGGAAACTGGTCACCACATGGCCGGCAAATTTTCCGGTTTTTCAGGAGGGTGTCGAACGATTTGCCGAAGATGTTAAAACCATGAGCAATGGTCGGCTGGATATTAAAGTTTATGCTGGTGGACAACTGGTTCCCCCGCTGGGCGTGTTCGATGCCGTGACGCAGGGATCGGTTGAAATGGGGCATGGTGCGGCATATTACTGGGCAGGAAAAATCCCCGCCGCACAGTTCATGACCACGGTTCCTTTTGGCATGACTGCCAGTGGCGTCGATGCGTGGTTATATGCTGGAGACGGGATCAAGTTATGGCATGAGATCTATCAGTCATTTAATTTGAAAGCCTTCCCGATGGGAAATACTGGCGTGCAAATGGGTGGCTGGTTTAATAAAAAGATTGAAAGTATTGCTGATCTAAAAGGTTTGAAAATGCGTATCCCCGGACTGGGCGGAAAGGTGTTAGCGAAAGCGGGCGGCAATCCTGTTCTGATGGCCGGAGGCGAAATTTATACTGCGCTGGAAAGAAACACCATTGATGCGACAGAGTGGGTTGGCCCATATCACGATCTGCGACTGGGTTTACAGCGTGCCGCGAAATATTACTATTTTCCCGGTTGGCATGAACCAGGCCCTGCGCTGGAATTGTTGATCAACCAGGCCGCTTGGGATTCACTTTCGCCTGATCTACAAAAGACGATCGAAGTCGCAGCCGCCGCGAATAATGTCTGGATGCATGCCGAATTTGATGTGCGAAATCAAGAAGCTTTGCAGGAACTAAAAGAAAAACATACCAATATAGAAATCCTTGAATTTCCTGCAGAAGTCATGGCTGAATTCAAACGATTAACCGCCGAGGTCCTGGAAGAGCAGGCAGCTAAAGATCCGGCTTTCAAAAAAGTCCATGACAATTACAAAGCCTTCAGTGAACAAAATGCCGAGTGGGATGCCTTGTCAGACGGAGCTTACCGAAATGTTACGAAGTAACAATTTGCCACATGTTGAATTCCTTACTAACTAGGAGGATGATAGAGACTTCAAGTGTGTGGGAGCCTTGAAACATAATATAAAAGCTGAAAATCAGCATTAATAATTATAATCCTAGTGGAGGTTCTAAATGAAAAGTCTTACAGCTTTATCTTTGAGCATTGCAGTACTCGGTGGTGTCGCAACATGGTTAGCATTAGGCCCACTTGCCGGAATAATCATGATCTGGGCAGTTTTTATTGCTTGGGGAACATTTTTCGCGGTTGGTGGAGATGGGAGTGCGTTTGTAAATACGATCGTTTGTACAATCTTCGGTGCAATTTGTGCCTGGGTTGCAGCTTTTATTATCCTGAAGGTACCAATGGCAGAATCACTGGGGTTGCCAGTCTGGGCGGCAATAGTCGTCGGCATTACAGTTTTGATCTTGTGCCTTGCGGCTAATATCCCTGCTTTGGCAACTATTCCTGCAAGCGTTCTTGGTTATGCTAGTACCTTTGCTTTCTTGTTACAGACTCCTGAAAAATTGAGTCTGGCTAACTTGACGAGCACAGTTCCTGCAGACAATGCTTTGATTACCGTAGCAGCCTCAATGGTTGTCGGCGCACTCTTTGGTTTGGTTTCTGGCAAACTCGCTGGTGCTTTGACCAGCGAATAAAAGAAGTAACCTGATCTGAATTTTTTGATCGGAAGCAGTAAAAAAGCCCTGGTTTGTTGCCGGGGCTTTTTGCTTATAGCCTATGCGTTTGAGGAAATACATTACTTTCGCCTGAGTGACTTCAACTGATAGTTAACTGTCAAAATTCTCACAATAAAATTAGTGTTAACAATCTATGACGTGTTTACGTCATGATCTCGATTGAAGGGCATTCGGTTCTACGGTAAAGTTACTGGGCGAACTGTAAGAGATATGGATGTCTCGAGTAATACTGAAACCAGGGAAAGGTCTCATTCAACAACGTTATATTCCTTTCTTTTGATTTCTGCTTTCGCTTAAATAATATCTGAGTAGTTTTGCTATACAGGTATAAATTAGAGTACATGGAGGTCAAAATGCATAAGGATTTAGATACCCTGGTATCATTTGTTTTCTTACGAGCAACATTCGGCTTTGAAACCGTAACTGGAGAAAGAAGGGCACTGTCCTTGTACAAATGACAAGCATGTTCAATCTCCCGAAAAACAATGTGCCAGAGTGGGACGGCTGGCGGGGTCTTGCTATTGCATGTGTTTTGATCGGTCATTTCATGGGTACCGATTTTATCAAAGAAGACCGTCTGGGCGTTGATATATTTTTTGTTTTATCAGGTATGTTGATGGCTCGTTTGTTGTTCGAGAAACGAGTTGATCTAAAAACTTTTTATGTACGCCGATTCAGTCGGGTTTTTCCTGCATTATTTGTGTTTGTTGTGGTTACCTTTGCGGTGGCCAAATTTGCAGGGTGGCAGTTTTCATCTTCTGAAGTCATCGCCAACCTTACTTTTATTCGATCATACTTTCCTGTCGAACCACATATCTGGTCTGGACAAGTTCCAGTCAAAAATCTCTGGTCTCTCAATGTAGAAGAACATGCTTACGTGGTTATGAGCTTGATGACTCTGGTTTTTATCAATAACAGAAATGCTGCCGCTTTGTTATTTGCAATAGGCCTAACATCGATAGGCATTAGTTTGTATTACTCATTTACTCAGGAAAATAATGGTTCTCTCTTTCTATTACGAACCGAGTGTGCCATAGGTTTTGTAGCTATCTCAGCCGCGTATCGATTGGCTCATCAAAATTGGTTTAAAAAGGTAAACCCCTGGTTGCCAGTGATTGCATTAGTGACAAGTGCATTGACTTATCTGGAAGCTGTACCATTCTGGATGAGTGTTGTATTTCCACCATTCTTACTGGCATTTGCTATTAATCATATTCAGGATAGCTTGCCTTTGTTTAAAGGTTTGCTCTCCAATAAGGTTTTTCGATACCTGGGTCTCTGGTCTTTCTCGATTTATCTGTGGCAGCAACCTTTGTATGAATATAAGTGGGCGATTCCGGGGCCGGATTATGGTATTCCACTGATTATGTCGATCATTCTGGGAGCTTTATCTTTTGTGATCATCGAAACACCAGCCAGGACAGCGATCAATAACTGGTGGGCACAGCGAGATAAAAAGGATCTTGATCATCTTCCGTATACCGACATGGATAAGGAAATTAAACAGTGGCTGCATAATCAACAGCAGCAGAATAATTTTGTAAGGCAGGATCAGGGAAGATCAACAAAAACAGTTCTCAGGTCAGTGAAAAAAGAAAAGCCAATTCCTGATTCTTGTAGCTCTCTTTCCAAGAAACAGGCTTAAACGATCCTGGAAAGACAACCGAAGCTTTTTCGGCTTAAGCTTAATATCTGTTTTTTGAGCTGTGTTTGAGCAAAATCAGTAACAATCAATTGTTGCTTAATTTAACTATCTTAAAACTCATAAATACTTATTAGAGTGTAAACTGACCTATGCTAGGAAAAACTATGTCAACAACAGCGATAGAAGTAATGAATGGAATGAAAACAGAAAAGAAACTACGAAACTGGGTGCAGCCTATATTTATCCTTTATTTCGCATTATTTAGTGTTTTTCTGTTTGCACAAGCCCTTAAAAATCCGAGTAATAATTGGGATATGATTGCATACGCGGGTTCGGTCAAAAGTTTTGAAACTGATGACAAAAAAGAGATTCATGATTTTGCTTATTCTGAGTTGAAAAAATATGTAGATGCTGAAACTTTTCAGGAGCTAACCGCCAGTAGTGCTTATCGGGAAACTCTTTATAAAGATCCTGAGTCTTTCTGGCAAGTGCTTCCCTGGTATCAAATACGCCCAGTTTATACTGGTATGATTTACGCCTTAAATAAGGCTGGAATCAATATTTATTTTGCCAGCTATCTGATTTCTGCAGTTGCTGTTTTTATTGGTCTCTGGATTTTTTATCTTGCTTTTCGTCCACATATTGCAGCTACATTCTGGTTTGCCTTACCTTTCTTTGTTGTTTTAAATGGAACAACCCAAATTGCGCATTTTAGTAGTCCTGATGGGCTTGCCTTTTTGTGGACAAGCATACTGTCATATTTTTTTATAAGACGTCATAAACTATTCCTCTGGTTGCTACCACTGTCTATATTTGTGAGAACAGACATGATCTTTTTGGTGGCATTGTTTCTGGCTTACCTGTTTTGGTCTTATACAAAAGAAAGACGTAAATCCATCAAAATTCAGAAAAAATTTCAGTTCAGGATAATTAAAACTTTAAGAGGCAGAGTAGTCGCGGCTGGTTTCGCTTCATTGTTATTCTATCTTGTTATTAATGTAATTTATGGAAACTACGGCTGGGCAACGGTTTTCCATCTTATGTTTGTTGAACGCATAAATTATCCTGCTGATACAGTCGTGCATATTGAATTTATGCAATATATAAAGATAGTCATACAGAATTTGCCGAGTATGCTGCAGAATAATGCATTTGATCTGTTCGTTGGTATTTTTATTCTAATGATGGCGTTGCTATTGAACCTGAGTGGAGTTCGTAAAAGTTTTGTAAACCTTATGAGACAACGTATTGATGCCTTAATGGTTATCTCTTTCTTCTTTGTAGTCATCCATTTTTTAATATTCCCACAAGATGAATCTCGCTTTTTTATAGGTCAGTATTTGATAGGTCTGCTGGTTTTTTTATCCATGTTAACCAGACTTCGGGGATCGGATCCCATCATAGACCAGAAGGAAAGACGTAAGCATTGAGGAGTTGAGATTTCAGGAGTTATTTCTGAACAGAGTTTTTCAAAGCCAGACGAATAATTTTTTCGCTGTTTAAGCCTTCGATTTCTATATTGGCAATTAAACGGCTAGCTTCTTGAGGTTTAAAGCCCAAGGAAACTAGTGCGCTGATTGCATCACTTTCTGCAGATAAGGTCGTTGGTGCTTGGGATGAGTCTGAAGTTGAGAGTTTTATTTCCCATCCATCCAGTTTGTCGCGCATTTCGACGATCAAGCGTTCAGCAGTTTTTTTACCGATACCGGGGAGTTTGATCAAACGTGCGGTGTCGCCTTCATGGATGCTGTTGGCGAATTCCTGAGCCTCTATGCTGGAAAGAATGGTTACAGCCATTTTTGGGCCAACGCCGTTGACCTTGATCAGAGTACGAAACATCTGGCGTTCTTCTTCGCTATAAAAACCAAATAAAAGTTGTGCATCTTCTCGCACGATCAGATGAGTAAACAAGCGAACTTCCTGATTGATTTCCGGCAGGTTGTAGAAGGTGGTCATCGGGGCTTCGACTTCGTAGCCGACACCTTGTACATCCACCAGTAAATGCGGCGGTTTTTTTTCTAACAGGATTCCTCTTAATCTTCCGATCATGCGAGTTTTTTCATCAGTATTTGTGTTTGCCGGGAGTGAGCGTGGCAGATCGCAGCGGCCAATGCGTCGGCCTGATCTTCTTGCGGTGGTTCTTTGAGTAGCAACAACATTTTGATCATGTGTTGAACCTGAGTTTTGTCTGCATGACCTCTACCAACAATCGCCTGTTTAATGCTGTTGGGAGAATATTCAAAAACCTCGATCTCAACCTGCATAGCGGCGACCATTGCTGCGCCTCTGGCTTGTCCGAGTTTCAAAGCGGAGTCAGCATTTTTATTCATGAAGACTTTTTCGATAGCAAGTTCTTCCGGTTGGTATTCCTGAACCACCGCAGAGATGCCTACAAAGATTTCTTTTAATCGATCAGAAAATTCACCTTTGGTTGAGGTTTTGATACAACCGCTATGAACATGTGTATTTTTCTGGCCTTCGACATCGATGATCCCAAATCCTGTGAATCGTGATCCGGGATCGATGCCAAGAATTCTTACTGGAGTGGTAATGTTTGGAGAGGACATAGGTTCAACCGAGCGACTCTAAGATCTCTTCACTGATCTCGGCATTGGAATAAACTTCCTGAACATCGTCCAGATCTTCCATCATGTCGGTCAGTTTCATCATGGTTTCTGCCTGACTTTGAGTCAGATCAACAGAAGTTGAAGCTCGCATAGTTACTTCTGCCATATCTGCGGTCAAACCCGCTGCATCCAGCGCATCTTTTACCGCACCAAAATCTTCCGGCGTGGTGATCACTTCAATGGAAGTATCGTCTTCGACAACCACATCTTCAGCGCCGCCATCCAACGCGGCTTCCATCACGGCATCTTCATTAGCACCGGGTGCAAAACTGATCACACCGATCTTGCTGAACAGGTATGAAACTGATCCATCCGTTCCCATGTTGCCTCCAAACTTGGTGAAAGCATGTCTGACTTCGGCAACAGTACGATTCTTGTTGTCGGTCATGCAATCAACCATCACGGCAACGCCACCCGGGCCATAACCTTCATAACGCGTATCTTCCATGTTGTCGGCATCTTCACTGCCTGCGCCACGCTTAACCGCACGCTCAATGGTGTCTTTGGTCATGTTTTGTGAAAGCGCCGCATCGACTGCTGCCCGTAAGCGTGGGTTGCTGCCTAAATCTTCGCCACCCATTTTTGCAGCAACGGTGATCTCGCGGATCAGTTTGGTGAAAATCTTGCCGCGCTTGGCATCTTGACGTCCTTTCCTGTGCTTGATATTTGCCCATTTACTATGACCTGCCATGTGATCCCCTGTGATTTCCTATTGATGTATGTGAGTTATGCGGCGAATTGTAACACTGCTGGGGGAGCGGAAAAAGATCGCGGGACTGGGTTAAAAGGAGGGGTACTTATTTGAAGAAGCCATTCCAGATCATTCTGGAATGGCTCTAAACTATGGATTAGTCTATTTTAAATTCTGTAGAAAGTTTCTTTTCAACAGATTCGTTTTTCAACTCTATATAATCCGGCAGTCCATTTTTATACGGTGGATAATCTTCACCTTCGATCAGTGGTTGCAGGTAGCGACGGCAAGCTTCGGTGATCCCGAAACCATCTTCAGAAATATATTCAGCAGGCATCATCTTTTCGACATTGGCAACATCGGCCAGTTGAGCTTCTCCGATCTCCCATTGATATGGCTCGTCTGAGGTTCTGACAATCGCTGGCATCACAGCATTTTTACCTTCCAGCGCAAACTCCACGGCCGCTCGACCAAGCGCATAAGCCTGATCAACATCGGTTTTTGAGGCAATATGCCGCGCAGCGCGTTGTAGATAATCGGCAACTGCCCAGTGATATTTATAACCATGAGCATCTTTGATGATTTGTGCAATCACGGGTGCTACACCACCCAGTTGAGCGTGACCAAAGGCATCTGTACCGCCAGCTTCCGCCATGAATTTACCTTCAGCATTTTGTAGGCCTTCGGAAACAACGATCGCACAATAACCATAATTTTCAACGCATTGTTTGACCCGCGCCAGAAATTTCTCCTGATCGAAAACGACTTCCGGGAACAGAATAATATGTGGAGAATCACCTTCTTTTTCAGCAGCCAAAGCACCGCTTGCAGCGATCCAGCCTGCGTGACGACCCATCACTTCCATGACAAAAACCTTGGTCGAAGTCTTAGCCATTGAAGCCACATCAAAACCCGCTTCACGTATAGAAACCGCAACATATTTAGCAACTGATCCAAAACCCGGGCAGTTATCGGTAATCGGCAGATCGTTATCAACCGTTTTTGGTACACCGATACAAGTGATCGGATAACCCATTTTTTCACTCATCAGCGCCATTTTGTGTGAAGTATCCTGAGAGTCTCCACCACCATTGTAGAAAAAATAGCCGATGTTGTGGGCTTTGAAAACTTCAATAATCCGTTCGTATTCCGCCGTACTCTGATCAGTCGGTTTGAGTTTGTAGCGACAGGATCCAAATGCACCCGAAGGAGTGTGACGAAGCGCGGCAATATCTTCATCAGATTCCAATGAAGTGTCGATCAGGTCTTCAGTCAGCGCACCAATAATACCGTTGCGTCCGGCATAAACGGTTCCGATCTTGTCACTGTTTTCACGCGCAGCCTGGATCAGGCCACAAGCGGATGCATTAATAACTGCGGTGACACCGCCGGATTGAGCATAAAATGCGTTCTTTTTGGTCATACTATGGGAAACTCCTGTAGATAATTCTTTTGAATTCAGATTAGGTTAATGGTGCGGATTTTACCTTGCATTGTTAATGAGTGAAAATGTGATGGTGTTAACAATTGGAATCTCTGAACATTTATCCATGTTTATTGTCTTATCCACTCAACAATTATGAGTTTGTAACTTTGAAAAAATTCTTATCTGTCCTGTCAGGGAGCTTATTAGCAATATTCATTCTGACAGCCTCAGCGATCGAACTGCCTGATATTGGTGATTCGTCCGGCACGGTGATCTCGCCAGAAAAAGAGCGTCAACTTGGCGCGGCTTTTTTACGTCGTCTGCAAGGACATGGCGCAATTTTGGAAGATCTGGAAACGCAGGACTATCTCCAGTCTATTGGCAGGAAGCTTGTTTTGAACAGTGATAACGCAGGTCAGGATTTTACCTTCTTTCCCATTGCTGCGATCGCTATCAATGCCTTTGCAGCGCCGGGCGGATATATTGGTGTTAACGCTGGTTTGATCCTGAATACAAAGAGTGAAAGTGAATTGGCAGGTGTGCTTGCGCATGAAATATCGCATGTTACTCAACGACATATGGCGCGGTCTTTTGAGCGTGCTGAGCAGATGAGTATACCCATGGCGGTGGCGATGATCGGCTCATTGTTATTAGGTGTCGCAAGTCCTGATGCAGGATTTGCAGCGATGTCTGCAGTGCAGGCTGGTGGTGCACAACATCAGATCGATTTTACCCGCGCCAATGAGCAGGAAGCAGATCGGGTTGGCATGGCCTTATTGTCTCGTGCAGAATTTGATCCGAAAGGCATGCCTTCCTTTTTTGAACGTTTGCAGATTGCTAATCGTCTGACCGATCCAAAATTTTTACCCGAATTTCTTCGTACTCATCCTGTTACGACCTCGCGTATCTCAGATGCACAGAATCGTCTGGCCGAATATCCGCCAAGAGATCACAAAAATAGCGATGCTTATTTATTGGCAAAAGCGCGGATCCAGATCGCAGCTGCGAAAAGCCCAAGGCATGCGGTAAAACTTTTTAAAATTGCTTTGAGTGAAGACAAGCAAGACGCTAATCGTTATGGCTATGCACTAGCGCTGGCTCATGCCAGTAAATATGACAAAGCACGCCATCAATTGAATTTGTTATTAAAGAAAGACAACGAGAATGTCAGTTATTTGTTAGCAATGGCTGAGCTGGAAACCGAAGCAGGAAATCATAAAAAAGGTTTGCAGATTTATCATCGGTTGAATGGTTTATATCCGGGATACCGGCCAATGGTGATGAAATATACCAAGGCATTACTACAGTTTGATAAGATCAAAGAAGCAAAGGCACTGCTGATCGATTATGGAATTCAGCATGGTACTGACAGAACTTACTATGAATTATTGGCTGAGGCCGAAGGGCGATCGGGTTCGACAATTGATGCGCATCTGGCTTTAGCCGAGTATCATTATCTCAGCGGTGAAACCGAGCTGGCGCATGATCAATTGAAGATCGCCGAGCGTTCTGGTGCACTGGATTATTATCATAGACAACGACTGCTGGTTCGTCTGGAACAGATCGAAAAAGAGTTGGAAGAAGAAAAAGAATTAGGAAGATGATAATACATAATATGAAAACGAGACGACAATTTCTTGGTTCTGCGCTGACTGGCATGGCATTATTAAAAGCAGGTTTGCTTTTCCCGATCAGAGCTTTTGCTGAGTGGCCGGAAACAGTTTTTTCCATAGAGCATCCAGAAGATGCACTGAAAGAATTATTCGGTGATCGATCAGTTTTAGAAACGGACAAGATAGTCATCGAAATGCCGCCGGGTGCAGAAAATGGTGCCATTGTTCCGATCACGATCAAAACAGATTTGGAAAATGTTCAAACGATCAGCCTTATCGCTGAAAAAAATCCGGTTGCATTGCTGGCACAGTTTTCTTTCAGTGGCAAAGGTAACGGAGAATATTTACGTACCCGGATAAAGTTAGCAAAATCTTCACATGTGATCGCGGTGGTCGAAGCGGATGGTGAGCTTTGTACAGCAAAAGAGTACATTGAAGTTTTAAAAGGCGGGTGCGACTGATGGGTAATGTGAGATGAGCATAAAAATCCGTACCAAAACAGAAGGCGGAATCACAACGGTGAGCGCCATGCTTCGTCACCCGATGGAAACTGGGCGACGTAAAGATCCAGAAACAGGTGATCTAATTCCTATCCACCACATCAGAGAAGTCAGCTGCGATGTAAATGGAGAAACCGTAATGAAGGCCGTTGTCGGTGCTGGGATTTCAACCAACCCTTTCTTCTCCTTTCATCTGACTGATGCAAAGCCTGGCGATATTTTGACGCTGAGCTGGCTGGATAATCTCGACAATACAGACAGTATTAAAACCGCGATCAAGTAATCCGCTTGCCCAATTGCCCAATTTAACTTAGCCTCATCAGCTATCATTTATTTTAGGGTTAATTCAGAAATGCAAAAATTAATAGCCATCGGTGTTGGCGTCCTTGTCCTACTCATGTTTGTCCTTATGTTTTATTGGGATAGCGAGCCAGATGTTTTTGATGTCAGGCAAGCAGTGGCTGAACGGATGGGATCTGCTGACGAAAAACTTGTTACCGGTTATACGACTACCTCAACTCTGATCGATGTTGCAGAAACCATGTACAACAAACGCGGCGGTTATTTGAGTAATGATGTAATGCCTCCGAGTCTGTTTATGGACAATATTCCGAGTTGGGAATTTGGTGTTCTCGTCCAGGTTCGCGATATGGCACGTGTGTTGCGAAATGATCTGAGCCGATCACAGACCACTTCCACCGAAGATAAAGATCTGATGATCGCTGAACCGCAACTGCATTTTGATAGCGAATCATGGATCTTACCGACCACAGAAGGTGAGTATAAAAAAGGCATTGCATCTCTTAAGAAATATTTAAACCGTCTACAAGATCCGGGTAAAAAGAATGCACAGTTTTATGCGCGCGCGGACAACCTTCGCGATTGGCTATCATTGGTTGAAAAACGATTAGGTAGTTTGTCGCAACGTCTTAGCGCAAGTGTTGGTCAGGTACGAATCAATACTGATCTGAGTGGTGATGCCGAAGCGACACAGGCAACGCCCGGCGAAGACGATCAAGAAATAAAGACGCCATGGTTAGAGGTTGATGATGTTTTCTATGAAGCACGCGGAAGTGCCTGGGCGCTGATCCATTTGATGCACGCAATGGAAATTGATTTTGATAAGGTGCTGAGAAAGAAAAATGCGTTGATCAGTATGAAACAGATCATCCGTGAACTGGAAGCCTCACAGGAATTCATCTGGAGCCCAATGATTCTTAACGGATCCGGTTTTGGATTTACCGCCAATCATTCACTGGTGATGGGTTCTTATATTTCACGAGCCAATGCAGCGATTATTGATCTTAGAAATTTATTGGAACAAGGGTAAGGAGGATCGCGATGCCTTCATTTGATATTGTTTCTGAAGTGGATCAGCATGAGCTGACCAATGCGGTTGATCAAACTAATCGCGAGATCACCAATCGTTTTGACTTCAAAGGTACCGACACGAAAGTCGAACAAAAAGAACGGGAACTGACATTGAGTGCTGAAGCAGACTTCCAGATCAAACAGGTGGTGGATATTTTACAGGCTAAAATGATCAGCCGGAAGCTGGAGAGTAGTTGTCTTGATCTTGGTGAGATCACAAAGCTGGGTAAAGGTGTGCGTATGACTGCAACGGCCAAGCATGGCATCAATTCAGACATGGCACGCAAGATCGTCAAAATGATCAAGGATAAAAAGCTTAAAGTGCAGGCTCAAATACAAGGTGAACAAGTTCGGGTGACTGGAAAAAAACGGGATGATCTGCAAGCGGTGATGGCTATGTTACGTGAAGCAAATTTAGAACAACCCGTACAATATACAAATTTCAGAGATTGAACCGTTGGCAAATATTGGAACTGAAGCACGCGCATTATTGCTTAGAAACTATCAGGGAATTTTATCCACCAACTCGTTAGAAATGGATGGTTATCCATTTGGATCAGTTGTGCCTTATTGCCTTGATCAAACAGGGACTCCGATCATCCTGATCAGCCAGATCGCTCAACACACAAAGAATATTCTGGCTGATCCAAAAGTCTCATTAATCACCATAGAGCAAGGTGTTGATGATGTTCAGATTGGTGGTCGGTTGACCTGGATCGCAGATGTTAAAACTCTGCAAGATGAAGAATCAGAAGCTGCAGCAGATCGTTATTATCAATATTTCCCACAGTCCCGCAATTTTCATAAGGTTCACGATTTTGATTTCTATCGACTTGAACTGGTGCGCGCTCGTTACATTGCTGGCTTCGGAAAAATACATTGGATCGAACCAGAAAAGATCTTGTTAGCCAATACATTTTCTGTCGATCAGGAACAGGAAATGATTGAACATATGAATAGCGATCATGTTGAAGCAATGAAAATTTATTGTTCCACTGCAAAGATTGAAATTGGAGAAAAGGATCCACAAATTGCAGGAATAGATTCGGAAGGATTTCATCTTCGTGTGAATGAAAAAATAGTTCGTTTTAATTTTAGTGAACCAGCAAATACACAAACAGAAATCCGTACCCGTTTTGTAGCAATGGCACATGTTTAAAACTGAAGCTTGAAAATGAGTCACGATCCTTCTGAAGCATTCAAAAACCTCAGCCCCGATGAAATACTCGATGCGATAGAATCCATTGGTTTAAGAACTGACGGAAGACAACTGGCACTCAACAGTTACGAAAATCGTGTCTATCAGATCGGTATAGAAGATGGTATGCCGATCATCGCAAAATTCTATCGTCCGCATCGCTGGAGTGACGAAACCATTCTCGAAGAGCATGAATATACGCTGGAATTAAATGCTGCAGAAATTCCTGTGATCCCGCCGATCATTCATGATGGGAAAACACTGCATCAACATGGCCCGTTTCGCTTCACAATCTACGAGCGGCGTGGTGGGCGTGCACCAGAGTTGGATAATCCCGATCACCTTGAACAGATGGGACGTTTCATTGCCCGTATTCACGCCATCGGTGCAACGAAAAAATTTGAACATCGACCCATCATAGATATAGAAAGTTACGCGGTTACTCCACGGAAATATCTGATCGATAATAAATTTATTCCTACGCATATTGAAGAAGCTTATGTAAGTTTGAGTGAGGATGTGATCACACGAATAAAACAATGTTTTGATCGCGCTGGTGAAGTCCAGACGCTCAGACTACATTGTGATTTTCATCCCGGAAATATTCTCTGGACAGACGATGGCCCACACATTGTGGATTTTGATGATGCCAGAACTGGGCCTGCGATCCAGGATTTATGGATGTTCCTCTCTGGTGATCGAGAATACATGACAGCTCGTCTTGGTGATCTGCTGGTTGGTTATGAAGATTTTTATGAATTTAATCCGGCGGAATTAAACCTCATCGAAGCATTACGATCGATGCGGATCATGCATCATGCTTACTGGATAGCTTCTCGTTGGGATGATCCTGCTTTCCCACAAGCTTTCCCCTGGTTTAATTCGACAAACTACTGGGAGGAACATATTCTTTCATTAAGAGAGCAGGTTTCAATGATGGATGAAGAGCCGCTTATTTGGGATTAAGCTTCCTTAGTAACAGTCAGCAACATAATTTAACAGTTCATTAGTATCGATTTCATACCCGTAGCCGTATTGATAGTTGTATACCTGATTATCAGGTATCTCAATTAAGACTAAAGGGGATAAATCTATGTCAAAAGTAAAATATGTAGCAGTGTCATTAGTTGTCATGGCAGCAATGGCACAAACAGTACAAGCGGTTCCAATTGAGGTAACCTTTACTAATAATGCACCAACAGGGGGCACTTATTTAACGCCTTTATTCGTTGGGTTTCATGATGGTAGTTTTGATATTTTTAATAGTGGTGAAATGGCAAGCGCAGGGCTGGAAGCAATAGCAGAAGTGGGTAACCCTATGCCACTGGCTACGGGATTTGCAGGATCGGGTGTTGGAGATGTTGTTAGCGCTGCTCCTGTTGCACCGGGTGCATCAGTGTCATTAATTCTTGATTTGGCGACGGATGGCAGTAATAGTTTTCTTTCCTTTGCATCCATGTTATTACCAAGTTCAGATTTTTTTATTGGTAATGACGATGCAATTTCTATTGCTAGTGTGCTTAATGGATCTGGCCCACTTATGTTTAACATAACAGGTGCATATGATGCTGGAACAGAAATTAATGATTTTACGACTTCAGCTGGTAATGGACTTTTCCCCGAAGCGGGATTGCCCATAACAAATGCACCATCGGGTGTTGATGAGAATGGAGTGATCACACCGATAAGCGGGACGGCATTTAATAGTTTTTTAAATTTCGGTACAGCAGATGTTAGTGGATTTAATTTTGATAACTATAACAGTATTGCCAGTATAAAAGTTTCATCTGTACCAGAACCTACAACATTATCTTTACTTTTACTGGGTCTTGCTGGTTTGGGAGTGACACGAGGAAAAAGGGCGATTTAATATTAGAGTTTGTTGTTACCGCAGTAGTTAGATTAACAGCTAACTACTGCGATTTATTACTATAGATGAAACCATATGTTGGAGTATACAAGCGTAAGGAAATATTTAGTTCCGTGTTGAGTGAGAGATATCAACTTGACGAACAACGTTGGCGTCAGTTAATGATTGATTCTCAACAGGGGAATGAGTCATTTTATCAACAATTATTAATAGAAATCGGTGATGCCATTGAGGTTTACTTAAAGATCCGATTCGGTAGTTTAGATATTCTGGAAGACTGTGTGCAAGAATGCTTAATTGCGATTCATCAGGCTCGGCATACCTATAATCCAAAACGCAGCTTCAGACCATGGATGTTTACTATTGTAAGGCATAGAGCGATCGATATTTTACGTCAGCGAAACTGCCGAATTCAAACGACTGAATGGACAGATGAAAATGATGTTACGCATTCTGATCTGGATCATGTAAATAGAATGATAGATGGAGTAAGAATACTGAAATTGCTCAAGCCTGATCACAGAGAGGCAGTGGTATTAACAAAGTATGCAGGGATGACAGCGCTGGAAGCGGCAAACTGGTTGGGTATCTCCGAAAGTGCAATCAAGTCCCGTTTACGTAGGGGGATGCATACCTTGTACACGCAACTTGAGGATGAAACATAATACTCATGAATAAGGATCGTTTATCCCTAATTAGCAATTTAAGCCAGGATCTTGAAGTTATTCAACACCCTGGACAAACATTTTGGATTGCGTTTTGCTGGGTTGTAACCAACTTCTCTCTGGTCGTGTTGTTAACATTTGCGACAGGCCCTTTCCGCCCAGGGAGCTTTGATCAACTACAAAATCACCCACAATTTTTTATTGAGAGCCTGATTGGTTTAAGCGCAATTATTATGCTGGCATTTGCAGCGTTTAAATCGGCTGTACCGACCCCTCGATCAGTTTTTAAGTTAAGCTTAGTCGCTCCCTTATCTTTGTTGCTGGTGTGGTTGTTATTCTATATCTTTGGCTTATGGTCACCTGCCATGCCTGCTTCGATGGTTGGTAAACGAGAAGTATTTTGTGAAATTACGACTTTGATCATTGGACTACCCGGCCTGGTAATCGGTCTACTAATCATTCGAAAACTATGGCCGTTGCATACTGCCTGGTCTGGATTGCTTATTGGCCTGGCATCAGGAGCAACGCCTGCATTAATCATGCAATTTGCTTGTATGTATAGTGTGGATCACATTCTTCTTTATCATTTATTACCTGGTTTTCTGTTGGGACTAGTAGGAATGGTATCAGGCAAATATTTTTTGCAAAAGTAAACGTTGTTATACTTTTAGAGGTTCTGCTTGGGAATTCTTGAGTAAGAAAAGATCTTTCCTGTTTCCCATAAAACTCCATTATTTCAATTCGACAAACTACTGGAAAGAACATATCCTTTTGCTTAAGAGGATTGACCGCAATTCTAGAAGAAGATTTGTTGGTCTTGGGTAAATAAATGTTGATCAAAAAATGAGAAAAAAAGTTTCCTTCTTTGTTTCCTATGCTCATCGCAATCAGGTTCTGGCAAATAGTTTTTTGGAAAAACTTTCTGATGTTCTCGCTCCGTCAAAAAGATTTGATTATTCTCTGTGGCACGATAGTGGGATCGAAATAGGTTCGGATTGGGAAGAACAGATCCAAAAGGCTATTGATGGATGTGATTTTGGTTTGTTATTAATTAGTCCTGCATTTTTGGCTTCAAAATTTATCACCGAAAAAGAACTGCCTAACTTTGTTTCCAAACCTGGAAAAGCGTCTATTCCTGTAATGCTACAACCCGTGGATTTTGCACGACATAATCTAAAAGGCTTGGAGAAAAAACAAATATTTAGACTTGAATATGAGGGATTTAAAGAACCAAGAGCTTATGGGGATTGTAAAGGCCAAAGAAGGGAAACTTTTGTACTTGAACTTTTCAGAGCGATTGAAGATCAGCTAGATTGATTTCTCTTAATGATCTGATATGAAAAACATCTGAAGTTTTTCTTTAAAGTCAGGCTATACTGAATTACAGGAAGCAAAAATAGCAGGGAAGTCATGAAAAAATATCTCCTTATCCTTTTATCGTTTTATATTGTTAATACATATGCAAGTGAAGGTTATGCTGGCCATTTTAGAGGGACGGAAAACCTGGAAGCGAAGTGTGATGGCGATCGGAGTTTTAGTCGGATGGTTAAGCATTGGGGAGTTACAATCTCAACTATTGAACCAGACAGTTTTATCGGAAAGGTCGATCCCGAGTATGGGCTGATCACCTATAAAGGAACGATTGATGAAAATGGTGAGGTTAAAGGAAGGCTGCAAGGATTCGATACTGGCGGAACTCGCTGGTCAGGCTTCTTCAATGCGACTATTGATGGTGATGAGTTATCAATGAGCGTGAGAGGAAGATATGGTGTGGGAGGGTGCTATTTCAGGGGTAGAATTCAGGCAACACGACATTTGGATTCAGAAGAGTCTGCTAAGTGAAGTAACCTAATGGTCGCTTGCTCCATGAGCACCAATGCCAGTTTGTGATCGAATAAACTGGTGATCAAACTTGGCTCGTTCCTGTTCTGCTCTTTTACTTTTATCCGTGATAGAAAAAAACCAGATACAGAAAAAGGCAATTGATACAGAGAAAAGTGCAGGATATTTATAAGGGAATAAGGCCGTTTCATTTCCAAGGATATTTACCCAGACGATTGGACCAGTGATCACCAGAATGATCGCGGTAAGTAAGCCGGTAAAGCCGCCAATAAATGCGCCACGTGTGGTGAGGTTTTTCCAGTACATAGAAAGGAAAAGCACTGGAAAATTTGCACTGGCCGCAATCGCAAAAGCAAGTCCAACCATGAAGGCGATATTTTGATCTTCGAATAAAATGCCCAACAGGATCGCAACAATCCCCAGAACAACGGTAGCAATTTTTGATACGCGGATTTCGTCAGCATCCGAGGCGTTACCATTTTTGATCACACTGGCATAGAGATCATGAGAAATTGCCGAAGCACCGGCCAGGGTTAATCCTGATACAACCGCAAGAATCGTGGCGAAGGCTACCGCTGAAATAAAGCCGAGAAAGAGATCGCCACCAACCGCTTTTGATAAATGGATTGCGGCCATGTTATTGCCACCGATCAATAATCCTTTTACATCCAGAAATTCTGGATTAGTTGAGATCAGGACAATCGCTCCAAAGCCGATCACGAAAGTAAGAATATAAAAATATCCGATAAAACCAGTCGCATAAAAAACAGACTTACGTGCTTCCTTTGCATCTGCTACGGTGAAGAATCGCATAAGAATGTGCGGTAAACCTGCGGTTCCAAATATCAGAGCTACACCTAATGAAATGGCTGATATGGGATCAGAAACCAGACCGCCGGGGGACATGATATCCAGTCCTTTCGGGTGGGCCGCAACAGCTTGTTGGAACAGGGCATTAAGATCAAAGTCGACATGTTTCAATACCATGAAGGCCATAAAACTGGCTCCAGATAAAAGCAGAACTGCTTTGATGATTTGTACCCAGGTGGTGGCCAGCATGCCGCCGAAAGTGACATATAAGATCATCAGTATCCCGACCAAAACTACTGCGAGTTCATAAGGTAAGCCAAATAATAACTGGATCAGTTTTCCGGCTCCGACGATTTGTGCGATCAGATAAAGTGCGACAACGGCGAGTGAACCGAATGCGGAAAGTGTACGAATGGGAAGTTGCGCAAGGCGGTAAGAAGCAACATCGGCAAATGTGTAGCGACCTAAGTTGCGTAATCGTTCTGCGATCAAAAATAAGATTAGTGGCCAGCCGATCAAAAATCCTATGGAATATATTAGTCCATCATAACCAGACAAATAAACCAGTCCAGAAATGCCCAGAAAAGACGCAGCAGACATGTAGTCCCCGGCGATGGCTAGACCATTTTGAAATCCTGTGATACCGCCACCAGCAGTATAATGATCTGCAGCTGTTCGGTTACGTTTTGCTGCCCAGTATGTGATGCCTAATGTTGCAGCGACAAAGATCAAAAACATGATCACTGCCGCTATATTCAATGGCTGTTTTTCTACCGCTCCCTGAATGACATCTGCAGACCAGGCAGTTTTAGTGAATATGATCGTGCTCAGAAAAAATAAATATTTCACTTTTGAGCCTCATCAATGATTTCCTGATTGATTCGATCAAACTCCTTGTTGGCCTTTCTGACGTAGATCCCAGTTAAAATAAAAGCTGTAACAATAATCAATACACCAAGGGGAATCCCAATAGTAATCAAGCTGGTTTCACTGATCGGTTGTCCAAGAAAACTGGGGGCAAAGGCGATCAGTAAAATGAAAGAAAAATAGATCAACAAAATGATCGAAGATAATCTCCAGGCAAGTTTAGAACGTTTGGCGACCAATTGGTGAAATTTTGGATTTTTGTTGACGCGTTCGTAGAGATCGGTGCTCATAAAGATTTTACCTGCTTATATTTTTTGTTGTACTCAAAAATACTTTTTTGATACTTGTATACAGATCACTAACCCATTCCGGCTGAGTCTTTTTATCATACGTTAATTCCTTTTCTCGTGGGTCATAAGGTGAGATAACAATTGAAATATTATTTAAGCCTACATCTTTAGATAAGACAAACAACTCCTCAATTGTTTTGTTACCCATTGCAAGGCAACCAATAGAGACAGCTCTGCCATGAATAAAAATATTGGTCCCGGGTTCTGTTCGGCCTTCTTCGTTGGCATACAGGAGATCAAATTTGTTTGGGTAGTTGAGTTTCATTGAAAGGTGGTAGGAGCTGTTCGGGTTGAAGCTTGTGATCTTATAAATCCCTTCAGGAACCTGTCGATCACCTTCGCGAAGCTTCGGGCCGTTTACACCGCTTAGTTTTTTTATTTCGTAAGAATGTATAAAGGAATATTGATCACTCTCATCAGAAGCCCAAAGCTCGATTAAATGTTCTTCCTTCATTGCCAGAAGGGTTAGTTTTTTTGGAGGATAAGAAATATTTGCTTGTGTGAAATATGGCATGAGTTCACTTCTTACTTCTTCACCAAAATATTCAAGGACATCATTGACAGTTTTCTTTTCTGATCCGGTTCGGAATGGTTCTCGATATTCCACTGTGGGTTTTTCCTTGGGAATCTCCGGAGGTCTTGTTTGTGATTCTGGCGTGTCGGAATTTTTTCCAATGAAATAAGCTGCGATCAAAATTAAAAATATTGAAATTATGATCAGGATCATAATTGTTGAGTTATTTCGCATAATGCTTCCTTCTAGTGAAAAGGTTGATCTATTATTTCATGAATTGATCTGAGGTTCCTTAGCTTTTATGCGTGTAATAAACATCCTGAATACCAGACGTAGATCATGCTGCCCAAGGCGATACCGTTTGAACCAAAGGCAAAGAGTTTCATTTGTAAAAGTGAGTAGGTTTTGGTTTTAAAGATGATAAATAAATCGAGCAAGACCCAGAGTAATCCTATGCTCATCAGAGAGCCGAATATATGATCTTTGAAAACAAGGAAAAGCATTAATGCTTCGACAGTAACGATTCCTATGATCAGCAATTTGGTTTTCTTCGTTCCTAGAATAGTTGCTGTCGTTTTCCGGTTGGCCTTTCTATCAGGAATAATATCCATGACTTCTGCCATCAAATGAGACTGTATGGCGAAGAGGAAAATGTAGGTATAAGTTTGCCAGGGCAGAGCCGGAAGTTTGTTGATATAAATACTCAACGGGACAACTAGTAAGTATCCAACCTGACAGATCAGCTCCAGTGGAGGACGACCGCGCAGTCCATTTTCTGGTTTGTTGTATAGATAGTTGACGAATAATGTTGCCGCCAAGATTGGAATAAGTTGCCAGCCGCCAATCCAGATCAGCAAGGGTGTGGTAAAGGCTTGTGTGATCGCGATGGGTTTCCAGAGTTGTTTCAGTTGTGCGCGTGTTCCTCTGGCTCCGAACCAGAAGCTATCTTTTCGAGTGTTGACCTGATCGGTTTCATAATCGACGCGATCATTCCAGCCGTAGATTAAAAAGTTAAGTGGAAAACAAATGTAGAAGAATCCATACCAGAATTCCCACGATGTCCAGATGCTCATACTTTGGCTTGTGGGCAATAAATAAAGCCAGATCGTGATAAACCACAAACCCGGGCGGGAGACTTTTAATAAATATTTCACCGATAGTTATTTGTGTTTTTTGGCAGCTTTTTCTATTTTTTCATGATGCAAAAATTCTTTGAAAAACGGCCATTGAAGTAAATTTTCTTTGTACCAGACGTGGAACGAGAAAAGTATTCCACTGGTAAACGCTAGAATAAGAAGTAGCCAGATTGGAAGGTGGAGATAGTTTAATCTGGATTCCAGGACGACTGCGAATAATATGAGCCAGCCAACGATAGCTAAGGTTCGGCTTAGCCATTTGAATTTATTAATATGGGTTTTCTCGTCGCTGTATAGTTTCGAGAAATGAGTAACAATTTGCTGTCGTCTTCTTTCTGAATTTGTTCTCATTTTGTTAACCTGATTTTTTAACGAATTGGGTCAGGATCACAATTTGTTGACCATTAACTTTGCCTTCGATCTGATCAGCATTGTCTGCGACCAACGAAATCCCACGAACAGCGGTGCCGCGTTTGGCTGTGAAGTTTGCTCCTTTGACATTGAGATCTTTGATTAAGGTTATGGTGTCACCGGCTTCAAGTGTTGCGCCGTTACTGTCGAGATGTTTGACAGAATTTTCATCGTTTTGACCTTCACCTGTCGCCTTCGCCCATTCTAATGTTTCGTCATCCAGATAGAGTGTTTCGAGCAAATCCTGCGGCCAGCCTTCGGCACTTAATCGTGACAACATTCGCCATGCCATGACTTGGACAGGGGGAACCTGACTCCACATGCTGTCGTTCAAACAACGCCAGTGGTTGATGTTTACATTGTCAGGGTTTTCGATTTGGTCAGTACAGGTTTCACAGATCAGAATGCATTGATAAGCGCTGCCATTTGATTCTGGGGGAATTTCATAAACGCCAAGATTTTCTGTTGCGCTGCATAGTTCGCATTTGGATTCGCTGCGGGTTTGTAATGTTTGTTCTGTGCTCATTGGTTGTTTTTCTCGAATATTGATTTTTTATTATACCTAAACTAGACGGTGAACTTTCTTGAAGATCGTTGGCTTCGAAATGAGATCCTTCGTGCCTCAGGATGACAAAGTTTTTGTCTGTCATTCTGACGACGTAGGAGGAAGAATCTCGGCGAACCTGTGATATTAAGTCATGTAACAAAATAGATCACAGCGACATAACGCAAGAGTTTTCCTGTTGCAATAAACAATAGAGATTTCCAGAATGGCAGACGTAACCACCCGGCGGCAACACAAAGAGGATCACCGATGATGGGCAGCCAGCTTAATAATAAAACAGAGCTACCAAAATGCTTAATACGATCCAGCGAAGGTTGATGTTTTTCTTCTAATGAGGGAAGTAGAAAGCCAATCAACCATGAGCTCATACCACCCAAAGTATTGCCGAGTGTTGCGACGGTGATCAAGATGAGTTTTGATATTTCGGTATTGCTGGCGATCAGCCCAAGGACGATTTCTGATCCGCCGGGTAGTAGCGTTGAGGAGATGAAGGCGGAGGTGAATAATCCCCAGAGTTCCATAATTTATTTTTCTAGCAGATCCTTCGTGAGTTATCATGCTCTCGGAATCAGAATGATAGCCGGATAATTATCTGGGTCGTACTGGCGGAGTAAAGATCTGTTTGAGCGATTCACCATCCATTCCATGGCCGATCAGCCAATAAGCCAGAACAAACGGTGCAATGATATAGACAAGTGCGTGGATGATGTTTCCCCAGCGTTTGCCCAATGCATTGCTGAGAAATCTCAGGCGCAGATGCTTATCTGGGCTGGTGAATCGAGTGATCAACATCATCAGCCCGTATAGAAGTATTACGACTCCCAGAGCAACTGCGCCTGTATTCATGTTTGCGATCTCTTAACTATTGCGGATCAGGTTCAGGAACTCAGATCGTGTGCTTTCATAATGTCTAAAAGTACCATTCATGGCTGATGTCACCATTGAAGAGTTCTGTTTTTCGACACCACGCATCATCATGCAAAAATGCTTGGCTTCGACAACTACGCCAACGCCATCCGGTTGTAGGACTTCCATGATTGCTTCTGCGATCTGGCTAGTCAGGCGTTCTTGCACTTGTAATCGACGCGCAAACATATCTGCGATTCGAGCCAGTTTACTCACACCCAGAACACGGTTGTTGGGAATGTAGCCAATATGACATTTGCCATAGAAAGGCAGCATGTGATGTTCGCAAAGACTGTAGATCTCGATATTTTTGACGATGATCAGATCACGTGATTCAACATTAAATACCGCATCGTTGACGACCTCATCCAGCGTTTGATCGTATCCCTTGTTGAGGAATTTCATCGCTTTTGCAGCACGTTCAGGTGTTTTTTGTAAGCCTTCACGTTCTGGATCTTCACCGATGCTCTGGATAATTTGCTTATAAAGTTTGTCCATAGTGTTACCTGTATTTAATTTATAGATGCTTTTTTAGTGATTATACCTGATTCAGCAAGAATTCAGATTGTTTGTGTTAGGGTGAATTTACAACCCTGAAAAGGAGGAGAATATAATGAATAATAAACGGATAACGAAACGATTAACAATGCTGGCAATGTTGCTTTTTGGTATGTTGGCAGTGCCAGCCGCAAATGCCGATGTTGTGGTGAGATATATCGTGGTGGAAGATGGACATTCATACCGCGAACCATTTGGTTATCAACAAGGTAGTCGATTGTATTCCAACACCTCACGTTTGGGAGGCATTACCTATTCTAATGGTTCCCGTTACAGAGGAAATCGAGGAGATCGGTGCGATTACTATGAGCCCCGCCAATATAGAAATAACTATTATTACGGAAATCAGGGCCGCTACCGGAATTCACGAGACTTCCAGCACCACAACAATAGACGTGGTGGATCAGTACACTACCGTGATAATAGAAGAAACCAGGGTCACCGCAATAATCGGGATGCTTATCATGGTTACTACAGAACGCCAGCCTATCCGGACAAGCGCATGCATTCCAGCCAGGGTGGTCGGGTACATATAAATATCAATTAGGTCTTGATTAAAAAGGGCGCAAGCGAAACAATACCCTTGAGGAGCCTTTGATCAAGTCATGATTGTTTTAGGCTGGCTGAAATCGCCCCATACTTCTCCGAAAATCGCCGCAATAGAACAACTATTACCGCTCATTTCGAAGAAGTATGGCACAATTTCATCGCAGCCTAAATTCAACCAGACTTAATCAGAGGCTCCTTCACAATGTAGCCCGTAAAACAGGTTGCAATAACCAACACGAGCCGGAATATCTTCTTGATATTCCGGCTTTTTTTACTGGGAAAACTACTTGTCCGGCCTAAACCCTAATCAACGCGAAGCTGTAAATCATATCGACACACCGTTACTGGTGCTGGCCGGTGCTGGCAGTGGTAAAACTCGCGTCATCATCACCAAAATTCTGCACCTGATCGAAAACTGCGCGATGGAACCACGTAAGATCGCGGCGGTGACTTTTACCAACAAATCTGCGCGTGAGATGAAAGAACGGATCAAAAAAATGTCGGGCGATGTGGAGACCAAAGGTTTGCGGATCTCGACTTTTCATACCTTGGGATTACAGATCATTCAAAAGGAATATCTACGACTCGGTTATCGCAAAGGTTTTTCTATTTATGATTATCAGGATAGCTTGAATCTGATCGTTGAGCTAACCCGAAAAACGCATGGGGAATTCAAGGATTTTGCAGCTCCGATTCTGGCGAAGATCTCTAACTGGAAAAATATCGGCACAACGCCGGAAGAAGCCATTTCCACCGCATTTGATGCAGAAACTTCTCTGGCCGCCGATCTGTATAAAAAATATAACCACCATTTGCATACTTATAACGCGGTAGATTTTGATGATCTGATCATGTTGCCAGTTCAATTGTTTCGAAAATACCCTGAATGTCTTGCAGGCTGGCAGGAGCGGATCAGGTATTTACTGGTGGATGAATATCAGGATACCAACGGATCACAATATGAACTGGTGAAACTGATCACCGGTGATCGGGGCAAGTTGACGGTCGTTGGTGACGATGATCAATCGATCTACTCCTGGCGTGGAGCACAACCAGAAAACCTCAAACTCTTGAGCGATGATTTCCCCAATTTGAAAGTGATCAAGCTGGAACAAAACTATCGTTCCATGCGACGAATTCTTCATGCTGCGAATAAACTAATCGCAGGCAACCCACATGTGTTTGAAAAGAAATTATGGAGCGATCTGGGGCATGGTGATCGTCTGCGCGTGATGCGTGCAAAAAATGAAGAAGACGAAGCCGATAAAGTTGTCACCGATCTGTCACATCATAAGTTCAGTAAACGAACACGATTCCATGATTACGCAATCCTCTATCGCGGTAATCATCAGGCACGAATTTTTGAACGTTTTTTACGCGAAAGAAACGTACCTTATTATCTCAGCGGCGGCATGTCATTTTTTGATTACGCTGAAATAAAAGACATCATGGCCTATCTTAAAGTGATGGTGAACCCGGAAGATACCAACGCTCTATTACGGGTCATGAATACACCTCGGCGAGGGCTTGGTCCAGGTTCGGTTGAGAAGTTAGCTAATGTTGCCAATGAAAAAAAGATCAGTTTTTTCTCTGCCATGTTCGAGCCTGATCTGTCTCATGCGATGAGCGAAAGAGCTGCTGGAAAATTTAATACTTTTGGTAACTGGTTAAGTCGGCTGGCAGAAAGAGCGGAAACAGAATCGCCGATAGAGATCATGAAAGAAATGATCGCGGACATAAACTACGACGACTGGCTTGATCAAACTAGTAAAGATCCGGTGGCGGCAGATCGACGCAAGAAAAATGTTGCTGAACTAGTAGAATGGATCTCGCGTTTACATAATAAAAATAAAGATGCGAATCTGGCTGATCTGGTACGTAAATTAATGCTGTTGGATATTATTGAATCCAAAGAAGATGAGAATCTTGATCGCGTTTCTTTAATGACATTACATGCGGCAAAAGGTCTGGAATTTCCACACGTTTATCTGGTGGGGATGGAAGAAGGTTTGCTTCCGCATCGGAATAGTATCGAAATGGAAACCATCGAAGAAGAACGTCGGCTGGCCTATGTCGGGATCACCAGAGCGATGAAAACCATGACCTTTTCTCTGGCCTCACAACGGCAGCGTTATGGTGAGAAAATTGACTGCGAGCCAAGCCGGTTTCTGGAAGAATTGCCGAAAGAGGATCTACATTTCATTGGCGAAGAAAAAACTGATCCATCAGATAAAAGTTCCGGTCTTGCAACATTAGCTGGCCTGAAAGATTTGCTTAGTGGAAGTACCGTCAATGAATAAGGTAGCGCTGATCACGGGCGGTGCAAAAAGGGTTGGTCGTGCTATTGCTTTGACGTTGGCAGAAACAGGAATGGACATCGCTTTCACCTGGAAAAATAGTGAAAGCGAAGCCGAAAAATTGATTGAAGAAATTCGATCAATGGGAAGAAAAGTCGTTTCAATAAAAGTCGATAATCATCAATCAAATGCAATAGAAATTATTGTTGAAGAGTTCACAAAAAAGTTTAACCGACTGGATGCGCTGATCAATAATGCAAGTCGTTTTGAACCTTCTTTGATCGGTGAGATCACACAGGAAAATTTTGATCGTGATATGGCTGTAAATGCACGCGTTCCATTATTGTTAACACAAGCTTTCGCAACCATGCTGGCCGAAAACTATTCTCCAGAAGATCCTTCCAGTACCGGTCGAGTAGTCAACTTTATTGATACTCATATTCTGGGAGAGCCTTTACGAGAATACGTGAGTTATAATGCATCAAAAGCGGCATTGCTTGAAATAACAAATACTTGTGCGCTGGAACTTGCTCCGAAGATCACCGTCAACGCCATAGCTCCGGGTGTTGTGGCCTGGGCAGCTTCCTATACAGAGGAAAAGAAAAAGGAATATTTGAAAAGAGTGCCGCTAGCCAGATCAGGCACGGCAGAAGAGGCGGCGACGGCAGTAAAGTTTTTTGTGCGAGAAGCACATTATTGTACCGGTCAGATCATTCAGATCGATGGAGGACGTCATCTGACCTGATGAATATTTTTACTCGAAAGTTTGTACAAATTTCATTCATCATTTTTTTCATATTAAATAGTCAGGCAAATTCGGGAATCATAAATATGAATTCAGCAGAAAATAAAAGTGATCATTCAGATGAGTGCGTTATTCTTTTGCACGGTCTGGTCAGATCAAATTCCTCAATGGAAAAGATCGAAGAAAAACTGAAAGCAGAAGGTTATCAAACAGTAAACCATGATTATCCTTCTACAGATTTTACCATTGCAGATCTGGCGATGAATGAAATCCCGAAAGCGATAGAAGAATGCAATCAATGCCAACCGAAAAAAATTCATTTCGTAACACACTCGCTGGGTGGGATTTTGATCCGCTATTTTCTTGAACATAATGAGGTAGAAGATCTGGGGCGGGTCGTGATGCTAAGTCCTCCAAACCAGGGTAGTGAAGCCGTGGATGAGCTTTCTAACATGCCTGGTTTTGATCTGTTCAATGGCCCAGCTGGTGATGAATTGGGCACGGATGAAAACAGTGTGCCGGTTAGTCTGGGTGCTGCTGATTTTGAAGTCGGGATCATTACGGGCAATGAAAGCGTTAACCTGATCTTGTCACAACTGATTCCAGGAGAAGATGATGGAAAAGTTTCAGTAGCAAATGCAAAACTTGAAGGCATGACAGACTTTCTGGTCGTACCACACAGCCATACATTTATTATGAAAAGTGATGCAGTGATCGAACAGATATTATGTTTTTTAAAAAATGGATCTTTTGATCATACAAAAGATGATTGATTTTGATATAACAACCAGGAATGTGATTATGATCGTAAAACCTTTCTAACACTGCTCAATAATCTGCGGCTAATGATCAAAGGTTCTTCTAGATCTTTTAGTTTAATTATGAACTTTCCTTCAATTGTTTTTTCTAGTTTGTTGATAGCATTTTTTGCTATAAGCGTGTTTCGGTGAATACGTAAAAAGTCTTTACCAAATTCTTCTTCCAGTGACTTCAATGATTCTTCAATCAGTACCTCTTCTCCATCTATTGTGAATACCGAAACATATTTTTGATCAGCTTTGAAATAAATGATCTGATCAACAGGAACCAGCTGGATATTCCCTTGCACAAAAACGCTTAGATGAGTTCGAGTTGTTGGTAGATCATCCTGTAGAGATTCAATGATCGTTTGCGTCATGGCCTTTGCTCGATTCAGGGCATCTTCGAGTCGCTCTTTTCTGATCGGTTTCAACAAATAATCAATGGCGTGGGCATCAAAAGCATCCAGTGCGTAGTCGCCGTAAGCTGTCGTGAAAATTACGGCTGGTGGGCTTTCCATGTTGGCGATATGTTTGGCGGCTTCTATGCCGTCCATGCCGGGCATACGGATATCCATCAACACAATGTCAGGATGCTGCTGCTGGATCGCTTCGATGGCTTGTTGACCATTTTTCGCTTCCGCAATAATTTCCACGGCACCGAGTTCTTCGACCAGCGATCGAAGTCGATCACGTGCCAAAGCTTCATCATCAACAATTAGAGTTTTTAATACGGTCACGATTTAGCGATACTCGTTTTATAAGGGAAAGTAAGAGTCAGGTGATAACGATCATTAACCGATTTAGAACTTAAGGTACCGCGTCCCTCGAAAAATAATGACAGACGTTGGCGAACATTTTCCTGTGCGATCTGATTACCGTGTTGGCTTTGTTTGTCGGACTCTTTTTGCAGAGGATTTTCGATCAAAAGCGACAGACGATCGCCGGCACGATTTGCTTTGATGCTAATAGTGCCACCTTCTGGCAGTGGTTCTATGCCGTGGTAGATCGCATTTTCCAGTAATGGTTGCAACGTAAGTGCAGGTAATAATGCGTCGTCCGGCAAAGCATCCACTTTCCATTCGATAAATAAACGGTCATCCAGACGAAGTTCTTCGATGTGTAGATATTGTTGTGAGAGTTTCAGTTCCTTTTGCCAGGTTGTGTGATTCTGGTTGCCAGACAGGTTGGCGCGAAAAAGATCAGACAGATCTAGAACAGTTCGCTCGGCCAGTTTCGGATCAGATCGCGTTAAGCTTGCAATAATATTCATACTATTGAAAAGAAAATGTGGTCGGATACGCGATTGCAAAGCCTGAACTCGTGCTTCTGCTTCGGCCTTGATCTGGCGTTTCCAGTGATATTGAACGTAGAAATATCGTAAAAGCAGCGCGCTGAACATGGTTGAGATGATCAGGTTTCCAAATATAAATCCACTGTGATTGATCGAATCAAAATAAGTATTTTCTACACCTTTTTGCATGAGGTGCATGGCAAGAAAAGAAAATATTGCGGTGATGATCAGAATGGTGAAAAAAGCGGTAAAACCGGCCTGTGTCTGGCTCAGTTTAAGTAGCAACGGACGAGTCCAACAAAGGATCGCGCTCGTCACCAGCCCGATCCAGAGAATAAAAAACGAGCTTAGCCCGAGGTAGCCAAGACTGGCGGAGAGATCGGTATTCCCCGCCAGCGTCAGTAAAATTGCCAGCAACTCACCCGTGAGCACCACAACAAAAATCGTGTGGATATTACAAAAATCAGGCAAAAACAGGCCGTCATCAACCGTACCGGCGACATGAACAGTCTTATCTGGGCGCTTTAACATTGACTGATTACATGAACAAATCATGCCAATTCTGTATCTGAATGAGTTAAACTGAAAAAATTGCATATTAAAGACGGAAAAAACATGACAGAACCTTCAACAAACCAGCTCTGGGGCGGTCGTTTCAACCAGCCGACAGATGCTTTTGTACAAGAATTTACCGCCTCCGTGCAGTTTGATCAGCGCATGTACGCCTACGATATTCAGGGTTCGGTTGCGCATGCCACGATGCTGGCGAAAGTGGATGTGCTGACTGACGACGAAAGTAAGACGATTATTGCCGGTCTGGAAGACGTGCGAAAGGAAATCGAAGCGGGCAAGTTTGAATGGTCTATTGCGCTGGAAGATGTGCACATGAACATCGAAAAGCGACTGACTGATCTGATCGGCGATGTGGGTAAAAAGCTACATACGGGCCGATCACGAAATGATCAGGTGGCGACGGATATACGACTTTATCTACGTGATCAGATTGATGCGATCCAGATCGAGCTGGGACGTCTGATCACTGGTTTGATCACTCTGGCGGAACAGGAAGCCGATACGGTGATGCCCGGATTTACGCATTTGCAAACTGCTCAACCAGTTACATTTGGTCATCATATGATGGCGTGGGTTGAAATGTTATTCCGTGATCGTGATCGATTGATCGATTGTCGTAAGCGCGTGAATGTTCTGCCTCTGGGTGCTGCGGCATTAGCAGGAACCAGTTTCCCGATTGATCGACATTTTGTGGCTGAAATGCTGGGCTTTGATTCGGTGACGGAAAACTCGCTGGATGCCGTGAGTGATCGAGATTTTGCCATCGAATTTAATGCCTGCGCTGCGTTAGTGATGACTCACTTATCGCGCTTCTCCGAAGAACTGGTGCTCTGGTGTTCGCAGCAATTTAGCTTTGTTTCAATCGGTGATGCTTTCTGTACAGGATCATCGATCATGCCGCAGAAGAAAAATCCCGATGTGCCAGAACTCGTCCGTGGAAAAACAGGTCGTGTAAATGGCAATCTGGTTTCTTTATTGACGTTGATGAAAGGTCAACCGCTGGCTTATAACAAGGATAATCAGGAAGACAAAGAACCGTTGTTTGATAGTATTGATACGATCCGTGGCAGCCTGAAAGCCTTTGCAGATATGGCTCCGGCAATCACCGTCAACAGTGAAAATATGCGCGAAGCCTGTAGCAAAGGTTTCGCTACGGCGACTGATCTGGCGGATTATCTGGTGCGAAAAGGCATCGCTTTTCGTGATGCTCACGAAGTGGTTGGAAATACCGTAGCCGAGGCCGAGAAACAGGGTAAGGATATTGCCGAGTTATCGCTGGAAGAGTTACAGAATTTTTCATCTGTTATTGAGTCAGATGTATATGATGTATTGACACTGGAAGGTGCGTTGGCAGCCAGAGATCATATTGGCGGCACGGCACCAGTACAGGTTCGAGCGGCGGTGAAGCGCGCTCGAACTCGCATATAAGCTTTAGAAGGGGAAATTTAGAAATGAAGAAACTGTTAATTACCATTGGCCTTATCATCGTCCTTGTTATCGTTGCGTTGATTGCCATCCCTATGTTTTTCGACCCGAATGATTATAAAGATACATTTGTCGAGCAGGCGAAAAAACACACTGGTCGTGATCTGACCATTGCCGGTGATTTAAAAATGTCTAAATTCCCATCACTAGGAATTGATATTGGTGAGATCGAACTTAGCAATGCGCCGGACTTTGGTGATCAACCGATGTTGAAAAGCGGTCGAGCAAGTGTCAGCGTGAAGCTGGTTCCGATACTGAAAAGTCTGCCCGGATTTTTGGTCGATAAGGAAAAGGCAATGGCTTCTATCGCTGGGAATGTAGAAATCAGCACACTGATCTTAAAAGATGTATACATCAATCTTGCTCGGGATAAATCAGGTAAAAGCAATTTTGATGATTTGATTAAGTCAGATGGATCTGAAAGTGAAAACACCAAAATAGAAAGTGGAACTGATTCAAAAACAGATCTTGCTAATTTATCTATCGGTGGAATAGATCTCAAGAATGTAAATTTAGTTTTTGATGATCAAAGTATTGGCAAAAAATATACTGTAAGTCAGCTAAACTTGAAAACTGGCACGTTACAACTCAACAAACCGATTGATTTGGAATTATCGACTTCGTTTGATGCTTCGTCTGAAGGTATAGCAGGCAATCTCGCTCTGGACGGTGTGATTGAATATGATCTCGAAGGTAAAAAATACAGCGTCAAACCGATCGACTTTAGCGCTAATCTGAAAGGTACGGGTGTTCCAAATGGAGCAGCGGACATCAAACTCAAAGCTTCATCAGCACAAGCTGATCTAACGGCTGGCACAGTGAGTGTTGCCGGACTGGATCTGGATGCCATGGGTACGAAAATTTCCGGTGATATTGATGCGACGAATATCTTCGACAAGATGCCGTTAGCCAATGGCAAGATCAAAATTGATGCACAATCGATTCCTGATCTGTTGAAAGCATTAGGTCAAGATCCAGACAAGATCCCTCTGACGAAACTCACAGCCGATGCTATTTTTAAAAGTAGTGAAGATAGCATGAGTTTTGAAAAACTGGTGGCCGATGCAACCTTGCATGGCGGAATGTTCAAACAGCCAGAAAATGTGAAACTGGATATCAGTGGCGATGTGAACATGGCTGATCAGACCTTGAACTTGAGTTCGCTGTCTTTTGAAGGGCTGGATGCCAGCGTTAAAGGTAAACTTAAGGCGAGTAACTTGCAGGCTAAAATTCCGTTGATCGATGGTGATCTTAAAATCACTGCGAATAATGTAGCGAAATTATTGATTGCTGCCGGACAAGATCCTGAACAGATCCCGCTGAAAAAGATCAACGCAGATGTGAAACTGACCAGCACTGCCGAGTCGATGAATATTGAAACTCTGGCAGCCACGGCAACAGTTCATGGTGGTCAGTTTAAAGATCCTGTTGAGGTGAAACTGAACGTCAAAGGTGATGTAAATCTTGCCAACGAGACAGCCAACCTGACGCATCTTTCTTTTGAAGGTCTGGGTGCAAGCATCGATGGCAACATCAAAGCGAGCAAGATCATGTCACCGATTCCACTGCTGGACGGAAAGTTAAATATCAATGCTGCTGATGTGCCCGCGCTGATGGCTGCACTTGGTCAGGATGCTTCGGGCATGCCGCTCAAGAGTCTGACTGCGAACACAAAACTGACCAGCACTGCAGATACGATGAAGGTAGAAAATCTGACTGCGAAAGCAACATTGGCCGGAGATCAGATCCCGAATAGTCCGGTGGATGTGACTTTGAACACCACTGCAGACGTGAACCTGAAAAAAGAAACTTTGAATGTGCAGAGCTTTGTTATTAAAGGCATGGGGCTGGACGTGCAGGGTGCATTGACGGGAACACAGATCATCAAGAATCCTAACTTCAACGGTAACCTGAAAATTGCACCGTTCAATCTGCGTCAGTTGATGGGGCAGATGAAGATGGAAGTGCCTGTTACATCTGATCCGAAAGTTCTGTCGAATTTTGGTCTGAACACCAACTTCAGTGCGACAAAAAATTCGATCAGTCTGAAAGGCATGGCGATGAAACTGGATGATACAAATATCACCGGTGATCTGTCGGTGGTGAATTTTGAAAATCCTGCGCCAACTTTCAATCTTAATATTGATGCGATCAATGCTGATCGATACATGGCACCGAAAACGGAAGGTCAGGCAGCTGTGGCTGAGACAACGGAGGGAGGTTCGGAAGGCTTGCCGATGGATACTTTGCGAAAATTCAATGCTAAAGGAACTTTGAATATCGGTAGCCTGATCATCTCTAATGCCAAACTGAAAAATGTGAAACTGGGGCTGGATGCCAATGGTGGAAAAATCAAACTTAGTCCGTTGAGCGCGAATCTTTATAAAGGTAGTTATAACGGTACGGTCAATCTTGATGCGACTGGAAGCCAGCCAGCGATCAATGCTTCAAGCGCGTTGAACGGTGTGCAGGTCGCGCCATTGCTGACTGATCTGACGGGTAAATCTAAAATTGACGGAACACTGATTGGCAAGATCAATATCAATGCGGTTGGTGGAGATGCCAATGCGATCAAGAAAACATTGAACGGCACGACTGATCTCAAGTTTACTAATGGCGCGCTTCTCGGAGTTAATATCGCCAAGATCATTCGTGAAGGTAAGGCCAAATTAACTGGCCAGACTTTGCTTCCAAGTGATGAGCCTGTAAAAACAGATTTCAGTGAATTGAGTGCGACGACTGTGATTAAAAATGGTCTTGTCACCAATCCGGATTTTCTGATGAAATCACCTTTTATTCGCATCACCGGAAAGGGTAATGCGAACCTGGTTTCAGAAGCGATAGATTACGGCGTGGTTGCTACCGTTGTTGGATCAGGTAAAGGACAGGGCGGTGAAGATCTGGCTGATTTGGAGGGGATTGATATTCCCGTCAAGGTTACCGGAACATTTTCGGATATGAAATACCGGCCTGATCTGGGTGGTGTAGCAAAAGCCAAAGTGGATCAGGAACTCGATAAACAGAAAGAAAAAATCCAGGAAAAAGCAGCAGAAAAACTTGAAAAAATTCTACCCGGAAAACTGAAAGGACTGGGTGGTCTGCTAGGAGGTGGTGAAGAAAAAGCTGCCGAAGGTACAGAAGCGGCGCCTGCTGAAAAACAGGTTGCACCAGCGGAAACGAAAAAGCCGGAAGATCAAGTTAAGGAAAAACTTAAAGGACTATTTAAGTTTTAAAAATAATGTAGGTCGGATTAGCGTAGCGTAATCCGACAGATGATTGAAACAGGGATGGTAAATGTCGGATTACGCTCACGCTCGGTAACTGCTCCTGCGTTACTCTACCTCCTGCATCCATGCAGTCGTAATCCGACCTACGAAGGTTCAACCAGTATTCAAAATGACACCTTTTAGCAAAAACCTTCTTGGCTGGTTCCACCAACACGGTCGTAAGAACCTTCCGTGGCAACAAAGTACAACTCCTTATCGTGTCTGGATATCCGAGATCATGCTGCAACAAACTCAAGTGCAAACGGTGATCCCGTATTACGAAAAATTCATGCATAGCTTCCCTGATCTGCAAACGCTTGCCGTCACTTCTTTAGATGATGTTCTGCATCATTGGTCAGGACTCGGTTACTACGCTCGCGCAAGAAACCTGCACAAAGCGGCGATTCAAATTTGTGATCAGCATGCGGGACAATTTCCGGATGATCTGAACACACTAATAGAGCTTCCAGGCATTGGTCGCTCAACCGCTGGCGCAATCCTGTCGTTAGCTTTTCAGCAACGTCAGCCGATCCTTGATGGCAATGTTAAACGTGTACTGACGCGTTTCCATGCGGTCGAAGGCTGGCCGGGCAAAACAGATGTCCAGAAAAAACTTTGGAAAATAGCTGATCAACACACGCCAGAAAAAGAAGTGGCTGCTTACACACAAGCGATTATGGATCTCGGTGCGACACTTTGTACGCGGAGCAAACCCCGATGTGAAGATTGTCCGGTGCAGACCGATTGCGAAGCAAGGAAAACGGATCGGCAAAAAGATTTCCCCTACTCAAAGCCGAAAAAAACAATACCTACAAAAAAGAAAATATTTTTGATTCTGGTAAATGATCAGAATGAAATTTTACTGGAAAAAAGACCTCCCACCGGAATCTGGGGTGGACTATGGAGCTTGCCAGAATGTGATCACGGCGATGATCTACAGAAAATTTGTGATCAGCGTTTTGCCTGCAAAATTGTTGATCAGCAAACACTGGAAACTGTGCGGCATACCTTCAGCCATTTTCATCTGGAGATCACGCCACAACGGATGCAGGTCACTGATCATCAGACAAAGATCATGGAATCTGATGAAACACTCTGGTATAACAATACCCAACAAAAACGCTTAGGATTAGCCGCTCCGGTTGCTAGTCTTTTAAAAAGTATTGAAGGAATGAAAACATGACACGCATGGTCAACTGCATCAAACTTGGCAAAGAAGCCGAAGGCATGAAACGTAACCCGTATCCCGGCGATCTGGGCATAAGAATCTTCGAAAATGTCTCACAAGAAGCGTGGCAACAGTGGTTAGAACACCAGACCATGCTGATCAACGAAAACCGCCTGACCCCGATCGAACCTAAAGATCGTAAGTTTCTGGAAGAGGAAATGGAGAAGTTTTTCTTCGGCGAAGGATCAGAAGCACCAGAAGGCTACGTGTCACCAAACAAGATCACAATAAATAAACCCGAATAGTCGGAAAGGGCTTGACTAAAACCGCCCCAAACGGTCTAATAGCGCGCTCGCAACAAAACCTCAAAATGGCTTGGTAGCTCAGTTGGTAGAGCAGAGGATTGAAAATCCTTGTGTCGGCAGTTCGATTCTGCCCCGAGCCACCATTTTAACTCAAATATTCACACTCATTCGTACTACCTGTTTTCATCGAGCGAACTGCCGGATTTTTTACTGTGTCGGCAAGCTATGAAAACCATCCCTGGTTTTCACCCTGCGGGCCAGCCTGACGGCTGTTCAAATTTGTTCCAGACAAATATGTCGATTCTGTCCGAGCCACCATTTTAATTCAAAGATTAACACTTACTTGTATTATCTATCTTGTATTTAAAGAATCAATCATTAATCTGAATTTAGGTTGTTCAATCAAAATATTCTTTTAAAATTTCTTTTGCCCATTCAGGCAGCGGAGAGTGTTTGATCGTAACTTGCCCATTTTTAATAACTACAATTTGTTGAAAGGGATTATCTGATCGAGAGTTTTCCAATAGGTAGGCTTGATCGCACAAGGGCAGGGTCTGGCGAATATTTTTTAGTACTTTAGGAATTCGGCTGATGACTTTTTCTTCAGGAACATGATGCCCGCCTTCGCTCACCCGTTGGGCAATTCGTGCCTGGTTGAGTGAAACGGTGCTGAGGTGAATAAACACCAGTATTATTTCATAACCCATTGCCTTTGCCTGAGCGATAAAATCAATTTTCGAAGGGTGGGAAAACACGGTTTCAAAACAGAAGTTACGTCCTTCCTTCAGCAAGTCCATTCGAAGAGTTTCAGCAATGCGCGCTGCTTCATAGCTATGCTGTTCCGGTTGATCAGGAAATAGTTGTTTCGCCAGAATGTCAGCATTGATGAAGGGCAAACCCAGAGGTTCAAGCCGGGTTCGGTAAAAGGTGCTTTTTCCTGCACCATTACCACCCGCTAACAACCAGAGTTGTTTTTTCAATTCAGAGTTTCGTTGAGCGGGGCGAACTCTCCATTTACAAACCTGCCAATATGTATTTCGTTGTCCTGATCGATTTTCTCCAGATAGCCCGGATGCTCCAGCGAAGCCTGATAGCGAACGGTGCTGTTAGTTATATTGTTGGGCAGATTGCCAGTTTCCCGCTCAGCTTCCAGCGATTGAAAGACATCGTCAGGATCAACCGGAGCACTGTAAACAGGCTCAACATTGATCGTTACCAGACCGGATGTGAGTGATAATAAGACATCAGGATCCAGAGTGGATGCGACCGAGCGACCGAGATCGGCCCAGTATTCAATCTGTTCTGCGGTACTGCGATGAAAGCTTTTGGCCTTTAGCGTCGCCGCCTTAACCAAATCTTCCTGCAAGCGTATTGGAGATGCTGCTTTTACCATGAGTTTTCCTGCTGAAATTACGATCAATATACATATTGTAGCAGATTGCTACAATTATTCCAGATCGAACTCTTTGTAACAGTTTGTTGGTGCCTACTTTATGATCTACCAGCTGTTATCTGTTGCTGCATTAGTCAATAAATTTCCTGTTCTGAGAACTTCTGATCAGATCAAACTGATGAGATAAAATCCATTAAGGAATATTATTGTCTGCACAGGAGTTCAAAATGACTCAAAAAACGCAACGCCTAAAAAATGCCATCTGGGGTTTGTTTATTTCGGACGCCATGTCCATGCCTGCGCACTGGTATTACAAACGGGAGTATCTGAAAAAGGATTTTAATGGCGCGATCACGGCTTATGAAGATGCACCGCATCCACATCCTGAATCATTCATGGTTGGCATGTCCTATAAACCAGATATTGAAAAAGCAAAAGAACTGGGACGACCCTACGATATTCTGCATGAACACAGTCGTTTCTATAACACCTCCTACGATCAACTAAAGATTAAAACAGCCGTGCGCGGTGGTGAACATGCCAATGCCATGCCGGAACTTAAAGATCGCTACCATTATCATCACGGACTAAAAAAGGGTGACAATACGCTGGGCGCCAATCTGGTGCGGGTACTCATGCGATCTGTGATCCGCAAAGGTGAATATCAACAAGCGGCTTTTATAGAAGACTTTATCGATCATCTGACCACGGAGGGAAAAAACAAAGATCCCTATTGTGAGATTTATATCCGCGCCTGGTTTGAAAACTATTCCAGAGGATTACCGCCTCACGCTTGTGCCGAACAACAGAGCAATGTCTGGTCGATCGGATCAATGGGCGGGATTATTCGCCCGTTGCTGCTTTCATTGATTTCAGATTCTGCCTATGAAGGTCTGGGTGTCGCTCAGCAACATCAACAGATCACACACCGATCAGAAAATATCGGATCAGCCTTGAGTGTTTTGGTTCCACTGTTACATGATCTTGTTAACGGATCCGATACTACTTCCGATACCACTTCTACACTCAAAGAACATGCAAAGAAAAGTCAGCTGATCAAGATCACTGGAGAAGAACTGTCCAGAACCTATTTTGATCACAAAGGACCAGGGAATATTCCCAAAGATGAAATGTGGAAGATCCATACCGAATATTCAGATAAACAACTTGATCTGGATGAGCTGATCAATGATTACTCAGAAGAAGAAGTGATCGGAAAACGCTTTGCAACCGCCTGTTACCCTGAACACGGCGTTCCACTTTTGATCTACCAGTTATATAAAAACGAATTCGATTTTCAGAAGACCATTCTGGCGAACGCCAATGCTGGTGGTGATAATGTGCATAGGGGGATGATCTTAGGGCTGTTAACAGGAGCTGCTAGTGATGAAATTCATCAGGATTTAAAAGAAGGTTTAACTGGGCATTTTGGGTTGGAAAAAGAGATCAATGCTTTTGTGGAAAGTTTGAATAATTAAGTATTGCGTCACCAGAATTAGGTGAGTATTTCTTAGGGAAGCTCTGATCAAGTCTGGTTGAATTTAGGCTGAGAGGAAATTGTTTCAAACTTCTTTGAAATGAGCGGTAATAGTTGTTCTATTGCAGCGATTTTCGAAGAAGTTTGGGGCGATTTTAGCCAGCCTAAAACAATCACGACTTGTTCAGAGTTTCCTTAGGAAAGAAGGGAACCTATTGGAACGTTGTTAGTAAAGATCATAAATATAACTTGACCGGACAATGTACACACACCATATTTATCAATAGATTAACATCTTTCGGAACATTACGATGGAAACACAAGAGCAAAAAACAGAACGCATTGATATTCGTACAACGGCAACTGCGAAAGCCATTTTGCAACAGGCAGCGGCTTCTGTGCATAAGTCTGTCAGTGAGTTTTTACTGGACATTGGTTTAAGTCATGCCTCTGAGACACTGGCTGACAGGACGCTCTTTGCCTTAAATGATGAGCAATGGCAGCAGTTTCAGGATGCACTAGATAGCCCACCAAAAGAGAATGTCAGGTTAAAGAAACTATTAAACGAGCCTAGTGTTTTTGATTGAGCTTGTCTTCAATTAAAAAACAGATTGAAAAACTCAATACCTCACATGATCTGGAGAATTTTGACTATGATGTTTCAGAATTAAATACATTCCTGAATGAACATGCTTTGCAAAACCAGAATGCAAACAGTACGAAAACGTATGTTGTCTGTGAAGAGAAAAGGGCGCTTGGTTATTACAGTTTAGCCGTGGGTTCCGCCCTTTATGCTAAAGCCCCAAACAGAATAACCAGAGGATTAGCAAAGCACCCTGTTCCAGTCATGATCCTGACTCGTCTGGCGGTTGGTAAAACACAGCAAGGAATAGGGAAGGGATTGTTAAAAGATGCACTTTTGCGAACACTCCAGGCCTCGGATATTGTAGGGATCCGTTCTTTGCTTGTTCATGCAAAAGATGAAACGGCTAAACAGTGGTATCAACAATTCGATTTTGATCCCGGCCCGACAGATCCTTTACATCTTTATTTACTGCTAAAGGATATTAAAAAGGCGATCCGTTCTGAACAATAAGACCTGTCGTCTTCATACGTAATCTTACCCGTGGTTATAAGAATTCGAAGGGTTTTAATATGATTGTTGGAATGTTAGAACTGCCCCCTGCTTTGGTAAGTGCACAAAATGAAACTTGGAAATAACCTTGCACAAACCAGGTAAATACATAACAATAAATCTTACAGATCGATTTTTATTTCGCTCAAATCATCGATGTAAAAAATAGTTTTGAAATCGCTCCTTAAGGAAGCTCTGATCAAGTCATAATTGTTTTAGACTGGCTGAAATCGCTTCAAACGTCTCCGAAAATCGCTGCAATAGAATAACTATTACCGCTCATTTCGAAGAAGTTTGAAACAATTTCCTCTCAGCCTAAACTCAACCAGACTTAATCAGAGATTCCTTAATGACATCATGTCATTAATTGAAGTTTATTATTTAAAAATAACCGTCACCTCCTTATGGAATCACTATGAAAAAAACGTTTAATTTGACCCACCCAAAGCTCCCGGTTCCAAGGGTTATTGAAGCAATCAAGCATGAAGTCAAAAAATATCTAAAAAGAGAACGTAACAAGGCTCTACCCGAAGGTGTTGATTTTTGGGATTTCGACTGCCGGTTTGGTGATGATGAGGCAACTAGTGAAGTTATTCATGTATCCGCCATTAATAAATACATTTCGCAGGCAGAATTAAAACAGCTCGAATCTTTTTATTTAGAAATTTTGGCCAAACCGGGGCAACGAAGCAATAAACCAATTGAGTAATTTAGGGCAAAGATAAAAAAGAGATATAACCAAAGTTTGAGAATAATCCCATTGATTGGTAATGTGATTATTGGAATGTTAGAACTGACCCCGTTCTTGTTCAGAAGAAGAAGTGATCGGAAAACTCTTTGCAACCGCCTGTTACCCAGAGCACGGCGTTCCACTATTAATCTACCAGTTATATAAAAACGAATTCGATTTTCAAAAGTCCATTCTGGCGAATGCCAATGCTGGTGGTGATAATGTGCATAGAGGGATGATATCAGGGCTGTTAGTGGGAGCTGCTTGTGATGAAATTCCTCAGGAATTAAAAGAAGGGTTAACAGGTCACGATGGGTTGGAAAAAGAGATCAATGCTTTTGTGGACGGTTGGACTAATTAAGTATCGTGTCCCCAGAATTTCTCGTCTCCAGAATTTCTGTACGAAGCGGCACATCCATCAAAGTATATTATAAGCAGCCATTTCATATACGTGGACTAATAATAATTAAATAGTATATAATATCGTCCACTAGTAATAATAATTATAAAAAACAGTCGGATAAGGTGGGCTACTATGGATATTTATGGAGATTATTTACAATTAGCTCGTTTCGCAATTTCTGGTAGAAGTGAAGATGCAGATGCACTACTACGCAAAGTGTTGCGTAAAGTTAACAAAGAACGTCCGGAATTCAAAGAGCAGTTACAGAGATTGTTGGAAAACAATTCAACTAGAAGCAGTTCTTTTTTGCGTAAGGCACCAACTGCCACAATACGTGGAGGGAGCAATCCAGAATCTTTTTTATTAACTGGCACACTAACAATGGATATTGAGCCTGTTTGGGTGTCAGGCGTTGAAGGGCCTCTACAGGAAATTGTATCTGAGTCAGCAAGAATTCAAGAACTAATCCGTGCTCACGTCAAACCAACGCGTTCCGTTCTTTTTGTTGGTCCTCCCGGGGTCGGTAAATCGCTTGCCGCATCTTGGTTAGCAATGAAATTACATCGTGAATTAAAAACTCTGGATTTAGCATCAATTATGAGTAGTTACCTTGGTAGAACCGGGACAAATTTGAGTAAGGTCGTCGTGGAAGCAACTTCGTCAGATTCTATTTTGTTTCTGGATGAATTTGATTCGATTGGTAAGCGACGCGACGATCAAGGAGATGTTGGAGAACTAAAAAGGTTGGTTAATGTATTACTCCAATCGTTGGATGTTTCATCTCCAGAGAGCTTGTTGATCGCTGCAACAAATCATCCGGATTTACTAGATCCTGCTGTTTGGCGCCGCTTTGATCGAATTATAAAGTTTAAGTTGCCAACTGTTATGGAATTATTGGTCTATGTAGAAAGAAGACAGGACTCATTTCATCTTTCATTAACCAATAATATACAACTATTGATTGCATCAGCGATGAATGGCCATTCATTTTCAGACGTAGATAATTGGATGCAATCAATCATCAGAGGATCAATTTTATCCGGGACGACAATTTCAGAAGGTTTTAGTAATTCTGCTGTTGATTTACTAAAAGAAAAGCCTGTTAGTGAGAAAGCAACCGTTGGTGCTTTGCTTTATAAGGAGGGTGGTATGTCTCAACGTAAGGTGCATGACCTTTTAGGTATTTCCAGAGACACCATCAGAAAATATGCACAGATGGAGGATGTTTCCGCATGACCAAAAAGAATTATCTGTTGGGTAGAGGTGAACTCCTAGTAAGCACAGTGAAACCCAAAAGTGGTGGTGGGCCAAAAAACCCTCCCTACAGTTTTAAGTCAGCAAAAAAGAGAGTAGTAAAAAGATTAAGAAAAGCATCGGAACGTTTCGCAAAACTGCCAGAAAATGCATGTCCGGGGAACCGCGTTGTAGCAGCAATAACAATGCATCCCAGGTATGTATCTAAAAGTGATTTCCCATCGGACTTACTGCGTGCAATGAATTTTCATCCGGTTGGAGGTAAAACAGAATTTATTACACCTGAAAAATGGGGTGTGCAAGAGCATCCAGAATCAGCCGTCACAGACACATGGTTTGTGTCGTTTGACAGAAGTTCGCTGGAAAAGTTGGCTGATGATATTGGTGATTGGAAAGAAACATCGTCCTATGGAAAACAACTACAAACAATTGAGTCTTTTTTTGCTCCGATAATTGAATCGAAAATTAAAGCGTCAAGTGAGACGGCAAGCGAAACGATATATGAGGTTGTTTTACACACAGAAGATAATTCAAAAATTTTGGATGCCTTTTATGAGTTTGCAGAGGATGTTGATAGTGAGGTCATTAAGAAGCGTGTTCGAATAGCTGGAGGGTTAGTTTTTGTCCCAGTACGATCCAGCCAGGACTCTATTGTTGAGTTAGCTGCTTTTTCTTTTCTTAGAACTGTCCGACCTATGCCACACCTTAGAACTTTTAGGCCACCAGTTTTACGATCCGATTATGTTGAGATGCCGCTCTTACCTGGTGATAACGTTTTAGATGAGTCAGTACGGACGGTAATCTTCGATGGAGGATTGCCTGATAATAGCCCTTTACATAATTGGGTTAACTATTTTGAACCATCGGATCTGGGGAGTCCTGTTGATGAATTATTAGCACATGGGGAAGCGGTTACATCCGCATGTCTTTTTGGTCATTTACTTCCAGAGTCTGAAATTCATGCACCTTTTGGATCAGTAGATCATGTGAGGGTTCTGGATCAAAACACAGGAACTGGAGGTGACTTTGAGCTATATGATGTGCTTGACCGAATAATCGATCATTTAGATAGTGTTGAACAACCGTATCAATTTGTAAACTTAAGTTTAGGCCCAGACTTATCTACTGAGGATGATGATATACATCCTTGGACTGTGGAGCTTGATCAAAAGGCTAATCATAAGGAAATCATGATCACTGTTGCGGCAGGGAACTCAGGGGAAAGGGATGCTGTGTTAGGTTTAAATAGAATACAACCACCTTCAGATGGCGCAAATTTATTTGCTATTGGTGCATGTAATAAGAATGAAAAAGATTGGCAGCGTTGTTCATATAGCTCAGTAGGGCCAGGTAGAACACCAGGAATAACTAAGCCTGATGGGGTCGCGTTTGGTGGAAGTTTTGAACGTCCATTTGGCATTATTAGCACGGATGAGGGGCCGGGACTTGTTGGAACAGAGGGAACGAGCTTTTCAGCACCTTCTGTTCTACGTGCTGGCATTGGACTACATGCTTTTGCTGGGGATGAATTATCACCGTTGGCCATACGTGCATTATTGATTCACCAGGCCTCTCAAGACGATAATCCACAAACTGAAGTTGGTTGGGGGCGAATAGATACAGATCCTCATAATAATCTCCAATGTGAAGATCATGAAGTGACCGTCATCTACCAAGGGGAGCTCCCGTTGAAAGAATATTTGCGTGCAAGTGTTCCTATGCCTGACGAAGAGCTCAGTGGACTTGTCACAATAAAAGCCACATTACTAATCGCACCTGAAGTTGATCCTGCTTTTGCACATGCGTATACACGGGCGGGAATGGATGTCGTCTTTAGGCCCAATGCAAATAAATTTGATAATGAAGAGGCTTTGCCAAAAACAGATACATTTTTTAGTGATAAAGTATTATATAAAGCTCCAGAGTATCGTTTGCGTGGTGAGGGACATAAATGGGAGCCGTGTATAAAGGCGATGAAGAAGAAGCGTGGTTCATCATTATATAAACCTGTTTTTGACATCTACTATCACAATCGTATTGAAGGAAAAGTAGACAATGAACCAGTACCATTACCTTATGCATTTATTGTGACAGTGAAGGCTCCAAAAGTAGAAAATCTTTATGAGCAAGTCTTACATGCCTACTCAGAGATTTTAATTCCTCTTGAGCCACGGATTGAGATCCCTGTATCAATATTATAGTTGCAAATTTTGTTACGAATTAAATAAGTATCAGTGGGTAAAATACTTAATTATTTAGGGATGGGGTGGGTCTTTCCACATCGCATTTAATAATGTGTACCGAAAATCGGTAACTCCTATAGTCATGGGTAAGAGTTAATATTACTGACGGTCATTATTGTTACAACACTTAATCAGAGCTTCCTTAAGCCTTTTTCTCCGTTTCATCGCCAGTTTTCTTTTCGGCTTTTTTTACGCGGATCTGATTTCCTTCAAGGTCTTTTCCATTAAGGTTCTTTGCAGCTGCTTTCGCTTCGCCGGGTTTGGGCATTTCGACGAAACCAAAACCTTTTGAGTCACCCGTCTCTTTATCCATAACAAGCGTGCAAGATTGCACGGTGCCATAAGCTTCGAAAATTTCCCGCAACTTTATATCTGTGACTGTACGGGCAAGGTTTCGTATCAATAGTTTCATAGGGTTACCGTTTAAATAATAATTAGCTTTATTATACGCCAGTGTGATCAGGAATAATTAGGGTTAAGCAACATAATATCTAATATCACGGGTTCAGCCAGCTTGATAATAAAATGATGTACGGAATAAAGATAAAAACTAAAAGAGGGTAATGTCATTAGCCTATTTTTGAGATGACTTAAGTTTTTAGAGAAGTTGGCTCACCCAGTCTATTTTCTTCAGCTGTCTCTAACCATAATGGATATTGAAGCATCGCCCTGGCAAATAACTGGCTTTGTAAGTGGTGTTTTAACCACTTTTGCAAATGCGTATAAGGGCCATCTCTAAAGTGTTGTCGATTGACGCGAGAGTACTGTCGCACAAAAGGTAATAATGCAAAATCAAGCAAGCTGGGTGTCTCACCCATTAAAAAGCGGTGTTGTGACAAGCGCTGTTCTAATCTTTGGATAAAAGGTTCACATTGTAGGCGACACGCTTCTTCATCATCGCCGTGATAACGTTTGGCACGTTTGTAGCGTTCTAAGGTGGGTTTGAACTGTTGGTCATTTTCATGAATGATAGCGAGCATTTCAGGCAATGCTTTTGCATCTTCTGCATAAAGCAAGTTATCAGGATCACTCAGATTAAGCGCCCATAACATAATATCTAAACTTTCATCGATAACCTGAATGTTAGGCTCAGAGCCCAGCACTAAAACAGGCACGGTGCCTTTTGGGGAAAGCGCTAACATCTCAGCCGGTTTGTTTTTCAGCACAATAGCGCGAATTAATACGGTTTGTTGAGACATTAAAATGCCTAATCTAGCCCGCATTGCATAGGGACAGTTTTGCAAGGAATACAGTATGGGGTGAGTCATAAAGCGTGTGGTATTTACAGCCCTTTCCTATATTGGTTTCTCGTCGATAGCTCCACCATTTGGTGAAGGTTTTTCGCTGCATTTTCATCACCGTTTAGGATGCTTTCAAATTCAGTTATTAATTGTACTTTGTCGGGCGCGGCTTTAGAACCTGAACCAATATCAGTGAGATCAATAAAAAATTCATCAAATAAATCACCCAGATCATTCACTATATCTACATTTAAAAATTGCTCATTATTGTAGATGCTGGGGTAGCCGCCTTTTTGTTTATCAACCGCAAAAGAAACGCCCTTAACATTAGTAATCGTGGTTGATTTTTCGCACTTCAGCATACAGCCATCTTCAATACTGGGTTTTTTACAACCGACAGTACGTTGGAAGAAGCATTGTCTGCTGGTCATCAATAAAATAGGATGATAAATACTGTATATCAATTTGAACTTATCAGGTCGTGCAATTTTTTTGATTTGCACGCGGTTAATTTCATTTGAAATAAACGCGCCTGCACAATTTAATTCTTCTTGCAGGGCTAATAATGCATAGGAATTGGTGGTGTTTAAAAAGGGGCCTGCAATCCATTCAATACCCATTTCAAACGCTTTGTATGCAATTCCAGTGTTATTGCTGACAATGCGTTTGGGACGAACCTGTTCTAAAATTCGTACCGATTCGTCATAATCTTTGCCAATTAAAACCGCTGGAAACCACGGAATTAAACGTGGATCATTCAATAAAAGATCGATATGTTTATTGCAGCCTTTTTTTAGGCTTTCAGGTATTTTAAAGTACACATCTGCATCGGTTAAATCACATAACACGCTATCTTTTACGTTGGCTATTAAAATTGACAGACTCGGCTTGTTAGAGAATTTTTTGTGCTTCACTAATTCGGGAATAGTGGCGTGAGGAATTATTTTGGCAGACTCAGTGACTAACAACGTCGCCTGGTTTTTAAGCGTGGTTATTTCCTTGAACGGAATGATTAAATTTTCTTCTAAACCTGTGCAATTAAAATCAGTCATATCAAAATGATTGAAAGCAAAGTTTTTGAAAGATCTTTCTAACACAGTCTGATCAAGTGGTAATTGTTGGGCAGTGTTTAGCGTGGATTCTGTTTTTAGAACATGCGTTTTATTGTTATCACCAATGATAATAGTTAACGTCAATGGCTCGCCCAGTTTGCCCGTAAAAGACAAAGAAATGCTTTGTTTGGCAATGTTAATGTCTTTAATCTTTTCAGCAAGTTCGTCGCCCAGACTATCTTTTTTCTGATAGTGGTTTATCTTAATTTGTTTGATACCTTCCAATGAATCCACTTTGCTTTCTTTTACGGCATGTTTAAGGCTGTAATCACGCGGGCTGTCGATAAACATATCTTTGGTGAGATCACCCTTTAAAAAGGAGTTGGTAAAGCCACGGTTAAAAACACGATGTAAGTTAGCATCATCATTTTGTAATTGTCCTGAGTTTTCGAAGGTGTCGATCTGTTTGCGCCACGTATCAATGACGGTATAAACATAGTGTGCATTTTTGATGCGGCCTTCTACTTTTAGCGAATCCACTCCTGCATCAACCAGTGCGGGAAGGTCAAAGTAGGCAGAATTGTCTTTTAGATTAAGCGGGTATCGGGCACCGGCTTCTGTGATCTCATATTCATCACGGCAGGCCTGGCTACAACTGCCACGGTTGCCAGAGTTACCCACGCTCACGGAGCTAGAATAGCACTGACCAGAAAAAGCAATGCACAAGGCGCCGTGTACAAAAACTTCGGATAACAGATCATGTTGATGGGCAACGGAGGTTAATGATTTTATTTCGTCGATATTAAGTTCTCGTGACAAGTTAAGCCGTGTTGCACCCATTTTTGCAAGAAACTTTATTTGCCCTTCGTTATGGGTTGTTAGCTGTGTTGAAGCGTGAACGTTTAAGCTAGGGAAGTGTTTTTTAACTAAATTGAAAACGCCCAGATCTTGCACGATAATGCCGTCAATTTTGGTGTTAACGAGTATATTTAAAACCTTAATTAACCCCGCCATTTCTTGTTCTAAAATAACCACGTTTAGAGTCAAAAACACCTCACAATCATACGCGTGAGCTAAGCGTAAAATTCCAGGTAAATCGTCAAAAGACAAATTAGCTGCTCTGTTGCGAGCATTGAAATTAACTAAACCACAATACACGGCATTAGCACCCGCAATAACGGCTGCTTTAATGGCTTCAACATCACCACCGGGCGCTAATAATTCAATTTTTTTATTCATGTATGTTTTCTTTGTCTTTTATTTATTTGGTGGCTTAGTAATGATAGAAATTGGATTGTCGAAGTATAATTAATCCTTACCCCGATTGTCCGGTGAGCTAAGGCGTTATATAAATAAATAAAGAATCCCTTTTTCAACTTTATGTTTTATCTTACTAAGCGGGGTAAAGTTCCCTTTTTCTATACATTCACCATTCTCCAGACTGAATTTCCATTGATGCATTGGGCACACCAAAACCATGCCTTCGATTGCATCATCGGGAATGTTTACATTCTTATGCGGACAGATGCTATCAAACACCTGAAATGCCTCTTCATCTCTTACTACAAAACAGGCTTTTTTAGGAAGCCCTGAACAAGTCTGGTTTCCTTTAGCATATTCAATCCGTGACGCGCCTTGTTTTACTTCATCAACATCGATTAATTTAATCCATTGTTTTCTTTTTCCCATACTATCCGAATCAAGCTCTGGCAGATCCATTTTAACTCTAACTTTTCTCTGAAGATTAGCGATGATAACATCTTGATTCCTTTGTTTTCTTTGAATTTTTACGGGGTTAAAAGATGATCAAATGGATCAGAGAATTACTGCAAAAAATTTCTGGTATAGGAAATACGCAAAAAGAAGTTCTATGGCAACAACAATGGTCCAGCTTTCTGACAGAAAAAGTGGCTTTTTATCGCGTATTGAGTGAAGAGGATAAGTTGCTCTTTGAACAACGTGTGTTGCTATTTTTGCAGACAACAGAGGTTGAGGCGGGACAATTCGCAGTGTCTGATGAAGACCGTCTTTTGGTGGCAGCAAGTGCGGTTATTCCGGTTTGGGGGTTTTCCCAATGGCATTACTTTAACCTCAAGTCAGTCTATTTGTTACCTGCTAGTTTTAATGCGAAATTCGAATGTGGCCAGCCGGATTCGAATATCACAGGGATGGTGGGAACAGGGCCAATGGCCGGAAAGCTGGCGCTGTGTAGGCCAGCACTTTATCAAGGGTTTGAAAATAGTAAAGATAAACAAAACGTGGGTATTCATGAATTTGTACATTTGATCGATATGGCCGATGGCGAATGTGATGGCTATCCCGAACGGTTTAAAGAGTATGCCTTCTCTATCCCGTGGTTTGAATTAGTCGAGCAAAAAATCAAAGTTATCGATAATAAGAAAAGTAATATAAGAGATTATGCGGCAACGAGCAGAATCGAATTTTTTGCGGTTGCTTCTGAATATTTTTTTGAACGTCCGAAAATGTTGAAAAATAAACACTCACAATTATTTTCTTCACTGTCAGAAATTTATCAGCAGGATGTGATGGCTATTGCTAATGATGTTAAACCCCGGAAAAAGGCCCCTTGCCCATGTGGAAGTAAAAAGCGTTACAAGCATTGTTGTATGCCGAGGGATTAGCCTTGCTTTTTAATTCAATACGCTTATCTATCGGGATGAACGGGGTAGGTCTTTCCATATCACATTCCAGTATCTGATCAGAAGATGTAGAGAATCAGATTAATTAGCTCAGGCACTTGAAAAGACCCATTATGGGGTCTATAGTACCCAAATTGGGTCTGTTCTGGTTTTTGATTATGTCGGTTACTAGCATCGGTGATGCGCTGTTCACCAAAACACAGCAACGAGTGCTGGGTTTACTTTATGGTAAGCCTGATAAGAGTTTTTATACTAACGAAATTGTGCGTTGGGCTGCCATGGGTCGTGGGACGATTAGTCGTGAACTGGATAAGTTGGTTAGTTCCGGGTTGTTATCTGTCACCCGCGAGGGTAATCAAAATCATTATCAGGCTCAGAAAGATAATCCGGTTTATAAGGAGTTGTTGGGGATTGTCAGGAAAACATTTGGTGTCGTGGATGTGATCCGTCAGGCTCTGAAACCTCTCGATCCCCAGATCCAATTAGCATTTGTTTATGGCTCTGTTGCGAAAAGTACGGATGCGAAATCGAGTGATATTGATCTGATGCTGGTGGGCGAGTCATTAGAATATGCTGATGTGATGGAACTGTTGATTCCTCTGGAAGAGTCGTTACAGCGTCCGATCAATCCGACCATTTATGAAGTCGCCGACTTTGTTGAAAAACTGGATCAGAAGAGTAGTTTTTTGGTGCGTGTGATGGAGCAACCGAAATTGATGATCAAGGGAGACATTGATGAGTTTAGAAAATCTGGTAAAGATTAAACAACTTCACAGTGAACCGCCCGATAAAAATGAATTTGAAGGTTTGGTGAAGGCAGCCGTTGATCGCTTAAAAGATTCACAGGTAGATTCTTTGTCATACGCGAGTCGATTTGACCTCGCTTATAGTGCGTCGCATGGACTGGCTCTAGCAGCATTACGCGCAGCAGGTTATCGATCCGATAGACGCTATTTAGTCTTCCAATGTCTGGCACACACTACGGATCTTGGTAAAGTACAAATACGCATTTTTTCTAAATGTCATGACAAACGAAACCTCGCTGAATATGAAGGTCACTATGAGGTTGATGAGCCCCTTCTTGTCGAGTTGATTAAAAATACAAAAGCATTACAGAGTTGCGTCGGTGAGGTTAAATTGTAAATTCGTAACGTTATTCTATGCAAGATCCCCAAGCCCTTTAAGTGCCTGCCGATCATGAATATCCAGAACCTTCCGAACGTCTGCATGAGTGTGTGCGCTCCCAAATTCTTTTAAAACTTTGACGACGGTTTTTGATGTCGAGGCCATTTCATAACCTTTTAACCATTCTTCAAATTCGTTGATCACTCTGCGATCCGATCTAGGATAGCGGCTGGGTGGGCGTTCGGTGTTTATGCGCCACGGTTTTGGAGTAAGACGTGCTCGAAAGCAGCCTTGTTGCTGGCATAGTCGCAGATAGAGTGGATCGACTTTTAGCGCGCCGAACATTTTCAACATGCTCATTCTATCGTGTGTATTTTCCAGATCGTAGGTGCGGTTAGTGATGACGAATCTGAGTCCGGCAAATGTTTCATAGACAATAATGGATAGATCAGGATTTTCTTTTTGATACTGTTCAATTTTTTCCAGATAGAAGTTTTTGTCTTTGTGTTTGCTGCCAAACAAACGACCAAAAAATCCCGGCGGTGATGATTCATCAATATCGCCAAACATAACGTTGACCGCGTTGAGGATAATTGCACCGTAGTTATTGCGGGTGAGTGCCGCGAGGACGGTTCCATCATCGTCAAGAATTTCATCGAGAACTTCTTCTCTTATGAAACCATATTCATAATCACTTTTATCGGTGAATTCATTTTTAATCATGGCTTCAAATTTTTTAAGTCGCTCTTTCGCACGCTCCATTGCCGATTCAGGGCTTTCATTCGAAGCTCCCCAGATCGTGAAAGTTTCATCTGGCTCAAGTTTTTCTCCCGTTCGCGGGCTGATAATAAACTTGTCGGTATCTAATTTTGTTTCGATACTTTCCCAATACTTTGCGAATTTCATGTTTTTGCCTGATCTAAAAAAGTGGACACTAAATTACCATATTAATGGTCACACTGTAGAATGTGGGGTATTTGTTTTACTGGCTTTTACAATGAAAAAGTTTTTTGTCCTTTTGCTTCTATCAATCTTTCTGGCGTTGATCGTCAGCACTCTCTGGCCGGGGCAATCTTTTGAAGAACAACTGATCAGGATTCAGGCACAACAGGAGTTGGGAAATTCGATCAGCACAATTGAAGATGAGTCGATTGAAATTCAGTCTGTGCTACTCGATTATTCTGATCACAAAGAACTGATCTTGAAAACACAGCTGGCGATGATGAAGTTTCCGGATAAGACACGGGAGTTGTTGTTGCTATTTGGATCGGAGCCGGAGTTCAGGGAAATTCTTCTGGCTTACGGTGAAGATGTCGTTCCGGTCATCCATTATTTTTATACAACGGATATAAAGCAAACTATAAAGCTGAGGGATGATGCAGGGAAGCTGATCAATGATCTGAAGAGCTGGTGGAATGATCGTGATCCAGAGATCGCTCAGGAACTTGGTCCCGAACAGCAAGCATGGTACGCCATCCAGTTTATCAAAAATGATGGTTATGATTTTCTGGGGCAATTTGCGATTGACGATCAGGGCGAAGTGAAATGGATTCAGACCGAACGTATTACCGAGAGCGTGACAGCATTTTTCTCCAGTGGGGTTCGTGGGCTGGAAACGCGTTATGTGACAGATCAGGAAATCTCCGGTAATGACCTACTCTGGGCAGGCGTAGATGTGCTGGCTGTAGCTGGAACTCTAAAATTATTACGCGCAGGTCGGCAAGTCGCTCGTACCGGGAAATCGATTGGGCTGACACGAACAACAACGTTGTTTGGATCACGTCTGATGAAAACTGGATTAGCCGGACGGATATTTAAAGTCAGCGCAGTTGCTGCAACTGCCTTTGTCGTGATCAAACATCCAACGTTGATCACCAGTGCATTTGCCGAAATCGGTAGACTGATTGGCATTCCACCAATGCTTGCTCAAGTGATTGGAATTTCATTATTAGCGTTTGTACTTTTGTATCCTGTTTCATGGTTAATAAAATTATTTATTCGACCAGTGATCACAGTGGTAAAATGGCTGCTTATGATTTTGATGAATATTGAAAAACATTTTCGCGGCCATATTTCAGTAGGGAACCGTTGATGCTGATCATTAGAAGATCCATTCTGGTTTTAATGATCCTGCTTTGTACTGGCTGCGTGAAAGAAGCACCGATTAAGCCGGAACCGGTCATAGCCACAGAAAACTGGCTGGCAGAAAGTTCGGTGATCAATCTTGATCAGCCTCAGTCATGGTTGGACGATCTGGATTCTCCTGTTTTACATCAGCTGATCGAAGAAGCTCTGTCCGGAAATCTTTCACTGAAGTCTGCTCTGGCAAGATGGGAAGCGGCGCAGGCTCGCAGCGATATTGCGGGTGCTCCTTTGAAACCGCGAGTTGAGGCGGGTGCGAATGCTTCAAGACAACGGGTGAATCAACGAACGGGCAATAATTTTTCGATGGATGTTACTGCCAGTTGGGAAGCGGATGTCTGGGGACGGCTGGAAAATACGGCACAGGCTGCGATCGATGATGAACAGGCTTTTGCTGCCGATTATCGTGCAGCACAGTTGTCGTTGGCGGCAGAAGTTGCGCGTAATTTATTTGCCAGTATTGAATCTGATCTACAGGAAAAGCTGGCACAAAAATCCGCGGATACTTTTAAGCAAAGTCAGGATGTGATCGAGGAACGTTATCGGCGGGGATTAAACAGTGCGCTGGATGTGCGGCTGGCGCGTACGGATGTGGCGACGGCTGAAAATGAAATTACCCGACGGTTGCGTGAGAAAGATGCGATCCTCCGACGATTGGATATTTTGCTTGGACATTATCCGGCGGCAGAGTTAAAGATCGCTGATCAGCTTCCTGATCTGTTGACAAAAGTTCCGGTGGGATTACCTTCGCAGTTATTGATCCGACGACCCGATCTGGTGGCCGCTGAACGACGATTGAGTGCTGCGGGAGAACGTTTGCAGGAGTCGAGAAAGAATCGTCTTCCTTCATTTCGTTTGACTGGAAGTAGCGGACTTGGGAGTTCGACTCTGGGCAAATTGCTCAACTGGGACAGCTTGATCTGGAGTTTGCTGGCCGGAGTCACGCAACCGATTTTTGAAGGTGGCCGACTGGATGCAGAGCAGGCACTGGCTGAAGCGCAACATGGTGAAGCCTGGGCGAATTATGCGCAATCGGTGTTGGTGGCATTTCGCGAAGTCGAAACAGCTCTGGCTGCCGAAGATCGATATACTCAACAACTGGAACAATTACAATTGGCGACCGACGAAGCGGATAAAGCTTCCGAACTTGCCTTGTCCCAATATCAAAGTGGCCTGACGGACATTATTACCTTATTGCAAGCACAACGCCGGGCGTTTACTTCCGAGAGTGCTTTGTTGCGCACACAACGGGAACAATTGGACAATCGCGTTGCCTTATACCTTGCGTTGGGTGGAGGTTTTTTGTCTGAGGAAATGGATCCGCTACCTGGATCTCAGCAGTAGGGCGGACTCGCTTGCAGTTCGCCGTTACAAAGTTTTTATGTACCTCATGCGGCGCACTGCTATGCGAGTGCACCCTACGGAAACAGACCCGTTATCTGAATAAAATAGATTATGATCAACACTTATGATTAAAATAATTCTCCAACTAATTCTGACTCTGGCTGTTTTGGCCGGTGGAATTTTTCTTGGCAAATATTATCTCGACACAGCGCCGGAGGCAAAACGCCGTCCACCGAAAATGTCTGTACCAATAGTCGAAGTGATCGAAGTCGCGCCGCAATCCTACACCGTTCAATTGATCAGCCGTGGCACGGTTTCCCCACGTACAGAAAGCACATTGATCCCACAGGTCGCGGGTCGGGTTTTGTCGATCAGCGAACATTTTCGTGCCGGTGGTTTTTTTGAAAAAGGTGAAGAACTACTGCATATCGATCCGGTGGATTACGAACTTGCTTTGACCATGGCGAAAGCTGAATTGGCAAAAATGCGGTTGGGACTCAGTGAACAAAAAGCGCAAGCGAGACAGGCAGAAAGTGACTGGAAAAAACTCGGCATGAGCGGCAAGCCGGATGCATTGGTCATGCGAAAACCACAACTTGCCAATGCGCGAGCATCGATGGCTTCGGCAGAAGCGCGGGTCAAACGTGCGGAAGTTGATCTGGAACGAACGCGTATTTTTGCTCCCTATGCCGGAAGGATTATGGAACAACAGGTGGACATCGGACAGTTTGTTTCGCAGGGTTCATTGCTGGCAAAAATCTATGCGACGGATTATGTGGAAGTACGTTTACCACTGACGGATCGTCAACTAAGTTTTGTTGATCTGCCTGAAAGTTTTCGTGGTGAAGAAATTAAAAAAGAAGGTCCAACGGTGGATCTGATCGCTGATCTAGGTGGCAAAAAATATTCATGGCAGGGTCGTATCGTGCGTACCGATGGTTCGATCGATACTCGCAGTCGTCAGCTATTTGTGATCGCACAGGTGGATGATCCGTATTTGCGTGATGACAGTGGGCGACCGCCATTGAAGATCGGACAGTTTGTCCGTGCGCAAATTAAGGGGCAGGAATTGAAGGATGTTTATGTTGTTCCCCGATCAGTTTTAGTCGGAACAGATAATGTTTTGATCGCTGATCAGGACAGGAAGATCCAACGTCGCAAACTGGAGATCATCTGGCATGATGCAGAAAATGTTGTTATTGCTTCCGGCTTAAATCGTGGTGATCAGGTCATCTCGACGGCCATGCCTTACGCAACGGAAGGCGCGGCGATCAAACTGGTCGGGGATACTGAAGAAGATCCGGAGCCATCTCAATTAAGCCGGTCGGCTCACTAATATGCACGGCATGATCAACTGGTTTGCCCGCAATGGTGTAGCTGCAAATCTTTTGATGATAGTTATTCTCGCGCTGGGTGCGTGGAGTGTTGCGAGCCGGATTACGCTTGAAGTTTTTCCGAGCTTTGAGCGCGATATTGTCACCGTCACCCTGAGTTATCGTGGAGCGACTCCGGCCGAAGTTGAAGAAGCCGTAGTGATCAGGATCGAAGAAGCGGTTGCCGATCTGGAAGGGATTAAAAAGATTTCCTCTTCTGCCTTCGAAGGCGCGGGACGGGTTATTATCGAAGTTGATAAAGGTCGTAAACCTCGTGACATGCTGGATGATATCAAGAACCGTGTTGATGCGATTATTGGATTTCCCACCGATGTAGAAAAACCGATCTACGGTGTTCAGACCAGAACTAGAGAAGTGATCAGCATTGCCGTTTCGGCTGATCTACCTGAAAAACGTCTGCGACAAATGGGCGAATTAATACGTGATGATATTGCTGCTTTGCCTGAAGTTTCGTTGGTCGAACTGACCGGCATTCGTGCGTATGAAATGGCGATCGAAGTCAGCGAAGATACGCTGGATCGTTATGGCCTGACCTTTGAACAGGTGCTGCAGTCCGTACGTCGTAGCTCTCTTGATCAGCCTGCTGGATCGATCAAAACTCGTGCCGGAGAAATTCTTTTGCGTACAAAAGGGCAGGCTTACACAGCTGAAGATTTCTCACGGATCACGGTGCTTAACCGTGAAGATGGAACCCAATTATCACTTGGCGAGATCGCGATCATTCGTGATGGTTTTGAAGAAGAAGCGATGGACACGAATTTTAATGGCCAGCCGACTGTCATGATCGAAGTATTCAGAACCGGCAAGCAAAACGCCATTGAAGTTGCGACGGCGGTACGCGAATATGTCATCGAAAAAAATGATCAGCTACCCGCTGGCATTTCTTTGCATTACTGGCGTGATCGTTCGCAGGTGGTCAAACAACGTCTGAATACTTTGCTGAAAAGTGCATGGCAGGGTGGAGTGCTGGTATTCTTGTGTCTAACACTTTTTCTGCGGTTTTCCGTCGCACTCTGGGTTTGTATTGGTATCCCGATCAGCTTCATGGGCGCACTGGCTTTGATGCCAGAAATGGGAACCTCGCTGAATCTGATCAGTCTTTTCGCATTTATTCTGGTGTTGGGGATTGTTGTCGATGATGCGATCATAACCGGTGAAAATATTTATTCGCACATGAAACGTGGCGGCCAGGGACTGGATGCCGCGATCAAAGGTGCGCAGGAAGTTTCCGTGCCGGTGACTTTTGGATTGCTGACGACGCTGGCAGCATTTTCGCCCTTGTTTCTGGTCGAAGGAGTACGTGGGCCGATCTTCGCACAGATCCCTTTGGTGGTTTTTCCGGTGTTGTTATTCTCGTGGGTAGAATCAAAACTGATCCTGCCAGCTCATCTCAGACACATAAAAATCAAGCTGCCAGAACAAACGGGGTTACTAACGCGGGTACAGGAAAAAATTGCCAACGGGCTGGAAAACATATTGGCATTTTTTTATCGTCCACTTTTAAAAGCTGCCCTGAATTTTCGTTACCTGACTTTCTCGATCTTCATTGGAGTGTCTTTTGTGATACTGAGTTTCGTGATAAGCGGTCGTTATGGCTTCACCTATTTTCCTTCGGTACAAAGTGAAACCGTTCGAGCCACTCTGAAAATGCAGACCGGAACCAGTGCCGAAATCACAGCCGAATACATAAAAAAAATGATGGCCACGGCAGAAGCATTGCAGAAAAAATATACGGCAAAAGAGAATGAGAATAGTAAAGAAAGATCAGTGATCAAAAATGTTATGACGAGTATTGGTTGGAGTTCTTCAGGTAGTTTCGGTGCATCGGGCAGAGGCAGTCCCGAGTTAGGGCAGGTTAGTCTGGAGCTTTTGTCGCCGAAAGAACGACCAATGCCCATCGACACTTTAAAACTCGTGGACGAATGGCGCAAAGCGATTGGTCCGATTGCAGGGGCAAAAGATTTAAGTTTCCGCGCAGAACTGGGGCATAGTGGATCGGCGATTGGAGTGCAGTTAACCGGCAATGACTTTGCCACACTCAAACTCGCTAGTGCCGAAATTCAACAACGCCTGACTGAGTACCCTGGCATTTTCGACATCAAAGATTCGCTGGAAGATGGTAAGCAGGAGATCGAACTAAAAATTCGTCCGGAAGCAGAATTGCTCGGCATAACTTCTTCTGATCTGGGGCGACAGGTTCGTCATGCATTTTTCGGAGCCGAAGCACAACGGATTCAACGTGGCCGCGATGATGTGCGCGTCATGATCAAATACCCGCAGGAAGATCGTCGTTCTATTGGTAATCTAGACAAAATGCGTATTCGTACTGCCGATGGACATGAAGTTCCGATCGGCAATATTACTGACATAAAAACAGGCCCTAGTTTTGCAACGATCAACCGAGTTGATCGTCATCGAGCAGTGAATATCAGCGCAGAAGCGGATGAGGATACTGCCGACATCAACAAGATCACCGCTGATCTAACCAGCCTGCTCGCCAGCATCCAGCAACGCTATCCAGACATTCGTTACACCTTCGAAGGCCAGCAACGCGAACAAAAAGAATCCTTCGGCAGTCTGGCTTATGGAAGTTTGTTCGTGCTGTTTTGTGTTTACGCATTGCTGGCAATCCCGCTGAAATCATACCTGCAACCCATTGTCGTCATGCTGGTGATCCCGTTCAGTCTGGTGGGCGCTATTTTCGGACATATGTTGCTCGGCATGAACCTGAGCATTATGAGCGTGATGGGTTGTCTGGCGCTGGCCGGTGTCGTCGTCAATGATTCACTGGTGCTGGTGGACTGGATCAACCGCCGCCGTGCCGAAGGAATGCAAGTATTTGAAGCCGTACGAACCGCAGGTAGCGCACGCTTTCGTCCGATCCTACTGACCTCGATCACAACCTTCGCCGGACTTGCTCCGCTGATCTGGGAAAAAAGTACACAAGCACAATTTCTGATCCCGATGGCTGTTTCATTGGGTTTCGGAATTTTGTATGCGACTTTGCTTAGTTTAATCTTGGTTCCGTCGGGTTATCTTATATTGAATGATCTGAAAAATTTGTTTGGTCGTTCTGATGAAGTTTTAGATGATGAAGATCTGACAAATGACTTTACGGTTGAATAGGAACTCTGAGGTTTACTGTTAGATGAGTTTGAAAAGTATATTGTTAATTACAGCCATTGTGTTCTTGTCTGCTTGCGCTACAAGACCATGTTGTACAGATTATATTAAAGTTATCCCAATAACTTTTGTTCCATATAAAGATATCCCGAACTCAAGATTTGGCTGGCTAGAAACAAGTGCAAAAAATACTAGTACATACAGAGTTGAATTTGGTAATAAGCAGTATTTTCAATTACTTGATATGGTAGGAGAAGATCATGTTATTGATGAGCTAGCCTTATTCGCAGAAAAGGAAGTTCAAAAGAAAGGATTTTGTAAAAACATGGTGGCACGCACTAAAAGCAAAGGTATTTTTGGTCCACAATCTGGTGAGTATGTCTGGTTAATTGTAGAGTGTGTCTAACAATACTTTATGCTTTCTTAGAATCGGTATGTTTCTGAGCGGGAATCCATGATTGAAATGCTGGATTCCCGCTAAAACCTACGGGAATGACGAGAAAAACCTCAATACTCTCTCTGCCTCCCGGGCTTACTTTCCGGGCATTTCATGTTTATAAGCCTGACGAATTCCTTCAATCGATAACACCAGAAAAAGATCTTCAGAATGCGGACCCAATTTATCCATTTCTTTCAGACCATATTCCGAGGGCTTGATACTGGTTGTGCCAATGAAACCACGACGATAACCACCCCACGGATCTTTTCCGTGACCAACGTGCTCAACATCAATAGTGATATTTTTCGTAACACCATGCAATGTGAAATCACCTTTGAGAGTTGCTTTGCCTTCACCCAGTTCTTCGAATGAAGTGGAGACGAATTTTGCTGTTGGGAATTCCTTTACATCGAGATAAGCATCACTGCGTAGATGTTTGTCCCGTTTGGCATGGTTTGAGTCCAGACTGCTGGTATCAATTTCAACTTCGATCTTTGAGTAAGATGAGTCTGATTCATCGTAACTAAAACTTCCAGAAAATTTATTGAACTGGCCATGTAGCCAGCTAAAGCCGAGGTGCTTTATTTTAAATTGGATAAAGGCATGAGTGCCTTCGGTATCGAGAATATAGTTTTCAGCCTGTGCTGAATTTATAACGGACAAGTTCATAAATCCGGCCAGTAAAACAATCAATAATTTTTTCATAATTTTCTCCTTTTTATTTCAGACCTAATATACGCCTGAGAGTTTTATCTTCATCTATAAAATGATGTTTGAGTGCAGCAACTGCATGAAGACCTGCCAGTATGATCAAGCCCCACGCAACAAAATAATGAACCTCGCCAGCAAGATCTTCCTGATTAGAAAGTCCACTCAAACTTGCTGGAATGCTGAACAGATCAAAAACATGAACAGGTTCACCTTTCGCGGTAATGATTAAATAACCACTGATCGTGATCACTAGCAACAAAACATTAAGTAACGCATGTGCGATATGCGATCCAGTTTTCTCCCATTGTTTCAGTGTTGAAATGGGTTTGGGTGGAGCACTGATCCAGCGCCACACTATTCGGATCAGTAGAAAGATAAAAAGAAATACACCAATGCCTTCATGAAGTCGCGGAGCTTTTTGATACCACTCATCGTAATAACTTAAATCCGTCATCCAGAGACCAAGACCAAAAAGACCAAAAGTTATCAGCGCGATCAGCCAATGTAACAAGATCGTGATCAGACCAAAATTTTCTTGATCATTTTTGATTAACATCTCATTGTCCTAAAGTATATGGTGTAGCTATTCTACAATTCGAGGCCTGACTTTTCTTGTCTAATTTTCATTTGGGAATTATATTCGGCTTAAGAAACCCAACTGTTGTTAACGTAAGTGCGATAAGCCATAAAGCGGGTCCTACTGCTCTAGGAAAAACCGGGATATAGCCTGGTATTAAAATCGCAACGATGAAACCGATGTCTGCAGCACTTACGACGATCAAATTGAGCCAATAACCTAACCTGCTATTTTTCCAGTTGAATATTACGGCGACAACAATTCCAAATATGGCAAAGAATAATAAATAAAAAGCATCTTGATAGATACGGCCTTGTATCAATCCGGATTCAAGAGATTGTCCCTGAATAAATACTTTCTTTGCAGCAATAAAATGTAGAAGCCCCCAGAGGACATAAAACACCGTACCGACTCTTGCATAGATCATTGTTTCTCTCCCACAAGATCTTCAATTTGATTCATCGAAATCTGTAAGTTGTCATCGCCTGTATGATCAATTTTGGAAGAATCAATGATGATCACATCGGAAAGGCCTAGAATGCCCAGTACGAATTTAAGATAGGTTGACGCCATATCAATATCACTACCGACTGCTGTTCCGCCGGAGGCCATGACCACGAATGTTTTATTATTATCCAGCAATCCTTCTGGCTGCCCATTTTCTGTAAATTGAAAAGTGAAATTTACTCTGACAATCAGATCAACCCATGCTTTCAATACCGCTGGAATACTGAAGTTATAAATAGGTGCTGCGATCACAATGTATTCGGCATTTTGTATTTCGGCGACCAGTTCATCAGAGAATTTTAATGCCTCATTCTGGCTGTTCGACCGTTCTTCTGCTGCGGTAAAATTTGCATCTATCCAGGACTCATCAACAAAGGGTATTCCTGCAGCGAGATCTCGACTCACAATTTCTAATGCTGAATTTTCCTGTCTTAAATGTGTGACAACCAGATCGGAAACTTGTCGGGTTACGGAGCCTTCATAGCGACCACTGGAATTAATATGCAATATGTTTTTCATACTTATCTTAGACACCTTTAGTTTTCTACGAATCATTCTATCGTTGATAATTAATAGATAAACATACGATTATTGAATACAATGTTCTTTTAATATGAACAGTAATATTGGGTATTTATGAATCAGTTTGAAGATATGCAAACATTCGTTCGTGTCGTCGAGGCCGGCAGTATTACCAAAGCTGCAGAACAACTCGGTACAGTTAAGTCTGCTGTCAGCCGTCGTTTGTCTGATTTGGAAAAACGTCTTGGTGTGAGCTTGTTATCCAGAACTACCCGCACACAAGTCTTAACTGATTCTGGCAAAATTTATTATGAAAAATGTTTGCGGTTGATCGACGATGTTGCTGAGATTGAATCACAAGTTAGCAATGAACATGCTGCACTAAAGGGGCGAATAAAAATTTCTGCACCTTTGATTTTTGGAATTGCCCATTTAAGTTCTGCTTTAAGAAAGTTTAATGAAATTTATCCGAATATCATTTTTGATATTGATTTCAATGATCGCAAGGTTGACATAATTGAAGATGGGTTCGATTTGGCGATCCGGATTTCTCATTTAAATGATTCTTCATTGATCGCCAGAAAATTAACCCGGGTGAATATGGTTCTTTGTGCCAGTCCCAAATATTTGCAGGAGCATGGCACTCCCTCTACGCCGAAAGAATTACTCACTGGTCATGTGAAATTACAATATAAAAGTGAAGCAGACAACTGGATCTTCAAGCTCAGAAAAGGCAAAGAAATTCCAATAAAAGTACCTTCCGCTCTGAACTCGAACAATGGAGAATTTTTATGCCAGGCGGCGATTGATGGTTTGGGATTAATTTATACGCCCGATTTTATTTGCTACGAAGCAATCCAGCATGGAGAGCTGCAACCCCTTCTCACAAAGTATTTGCACAATGTAGAAGTCCCCGTTTATGCGGTCTACCCTCAAACTCGTCACTTATCACAAAGGGTTAGAAGTCTGGTGGATTATCTTGCCGAGTATTTTGGTGATGTCCCTTATTGGCTGATCACAAAATGAGGTTTAATCAGCGATTAGCATTATGCAAGTTGGTAACGCTTGTCGAATGGAATAATGATGCCTTCTTCATCAAAGGCTTCTTTCATACGCATTCTTAATTCACGTTCGACATCTTCATGACAACCGGGGTTCACTTTTGTTACCGTTCGGATTAGAAGTTCTGGTCCATTGAAATCTTCGATGCCTTCAATCTTTGTTTGTTCCAGAACATCAGCGTGATCGTTTTTGATCTCTTCGCCAATTTTATTGAGGACAGCATAAACTTTTTTGATGTCAGATTCGTGATCAACACCGACGGTTACAACGGCATTGGCAAAGTTGCGCGAATAGGTCACAACATCGTTAAGCTCTCCATTGCGTAGAATAAAAAGCTGGCCATCCCGCCCGCGAACTTTTGTGGTTCTTAATCCTATGGATTCCACCGTTCCAACGGTATCGCCTACTTCAATGTAATCACCAACACGAAGGGTATTTTCAAAAATGATAAAAAAACCTGACAGGATATCGTTGACCAGTGACTGCGCGCCCATCCCGATGACCATACCCAGAATCCCGGCACCTGCCAGTAATGGAACAGGGTCGAAACCCAATCCTCTGAGGATAAGGATGAACACAATAAAGTAAATCAGCCAACCCAGGATACTTTTGAATAAGGGGAAGATGGTGGCATTACGTTGTTTAACTTCTTCAGTATCACTTTCATTATTGGCGACACGGTCAAGCAGCAGGCCGATAATTTCAATGACTACCCGGGCGATAAAGAACAGGCCAATGCCTTGAATGATTCCCGGGCCATATTCGGAAAGATGTGAAATAAAATTAAGCTGTGATAAAACCAGCGTCGCAACGACAGCGTAAATAATATATTCAAGCGTTTTTCTGAATAGCGGGATCAGGTGTTTCAGACGATCGTAAAAATACACCTGATCATTAGATTCTGCATATCGTTTACTTATGCCGTCAAGCGTATCGACAATGACTGACATTACATTAACCACCAGCAAACCAATCGATATGATCAGGTAAACTTTTAGTGCAACCAGAATATATTCGCCGACAATGGGTGGGAGTCCAAACAGCAGACTGGCCACATAAAAAACCAGTAACCAGACAACTACTTTTTGAATGGAGTTTAAGCGTTTAAAAAAGAATGCGACGCTGTCATCATTGTCTTCAATCTGATCAAAGTTCACTGCCTTGTCGGAGATGAAGTTTAAGCCTTTGTCATTAAAGCGGATGAAATAACGAGCGGCGATCATAAGGCCGATCACTTTCGCAATACTAATGCCTAGCCCTTTCCAGAATCCTGGTGGTATTTTTTGTACCCAGTCGGAGGTAAAGGTTTTCAGATCGTTGCCCAGATACCATTGATATCCATTGATGCCGATCACAAGCAAGAGTGAAACAAATAATAAGAGTCTGAGAACGAAGCGGAATAGTTTGCAGAAACCAGTGATCCTTTTTTCGTGACGGGCCAGCGATTGAGAAGCCTGTGCCCTGTTCTGGATAAATTTAATTCCGAAACTCAGGATAAAATAGAGCACGATCAAGGCAAAAATTTCTATCCCAATTACGGCAAAATTCTGGAGTTGAGTACTCCCTAGATCAAGATTTTTTAGCCATTCCATCATTATTGTTCTCATTTAGAAATGAAGTAGATTGAATTGTAGAGATGAATAACATTCACAACAAGAAGAGACTTCATCTTCTTGTTTAGTTAATGATCAAATCCCTTTATGATTCATAGCATGAATAATCCATATCCGAAGATGCTGGCTCCCCTTGATCTGGGGTTTACTCAATTAAAGAATCGCGTGTTGATGGGTTCTATGCACACCAACCTGGAAGAACAGCCGGGTGGTTTCGAGCGAATGGCGGCTTATTATGCCGAGCGTGCGCGTGGCGGTGTTGGCCTGATCGTAACGGGTGGTATTGCGCCTAATGCTGAAGGTGCGGTTTTCATGGGTGCAGCAAAATTGAGTACCGATGAAGAAGCTGATCATCATCGCGAAGTGACAGAAGCCGTGCATGAAGCGGGTGGGAAAATTTGTATGCAGATCCTCCATGCGGGGCGATATGCTTATAGCAAAATCGGCGTTGCACCGTCAGGAATTCAATCTCCGATCTCACCTTTTCCACCAGCAGAGCTGGATAAAGAAGGTGTCGAGCAACAAATTAATGATTTCATCAACTCCGCAAAACTGGCTCAGAAGGCAGGTTATGACGGCGTTGAAGTAATGGGATCGGAAGGTTATTTTATTAACGAGTTTATTGTCGCGCACACTAACAAGCGTGATGATGAATGGGGCGGATCTTATGAGAGCCGTATGAAATTGCCGATCGAGATCGTGCGTAAAGTTCGGGAAGCAGTGGGTGAAAATTTCATTATTATTTATCGGCTTTCAATGCTGGATCTGATCGAACAGGGCAGCACGTTGGAAGAAGTTGTGCAACTGGGTAAAGAGATCGAAAAAGCTGGTGCGACGATCATCAATACGGGAGTTGGCTGGCATGAAGCACGAATCCCAACGATCGGAACCATGGTTCCACGAGCAGCGTTTACATGGGTGACAGCAAAGATTCGTGAATCATTATCGATTCCATTGATCACTTCTAACCGGATCAATGATCCGAAAGTAGTCGAAGAAGTTCTAGCGCGTGGCGATGCTGATCTTGTTTCTATGGCGCGACCTTTCCTTGCTGATCCGGAATTTGTAAATAAGGCTGCTGAAAACAGAGCCGATGAAATCAACACCTGTATTGCCTGTAATCAGGCTTGTCTTGATCACACTTTCGTTATGAAAACCACAAGTTGCCTGGTCAATCCTCGCGCCTGTCATGAAACGATTTTGAATTATGAAAAAACTGATCAGCCGAAAAAGATCGCAGTGATCGGAGCCGGGCCTGCTGGTCTGGCTTGTTCCACCGTCGCGGCTGAACGAGGTCATGATGTGACTTTGTTTGATGCAGCTGATCAGATTGGTGGACAGTTTAATATTGCGAAAACCGTTCCCGGTAAAGAAGAGTTTTACGAAACGATCCGATATTTCAAACGTCGTATTGAAGTGACAGGCGTAAATTTGAAACTCGAAACAGAAGCAACCGCAGAAACATTATCGGCAGGAAAGTTTGATGAAGTTGTGATCGCCACCGGGGTTACTCCTAGACTTCCGGGTATCGATGGAATTGATCATCCAAAAGTTCTTTCCTATCTGGACGTTTTCAAAGGCGCAAGCGTTGGAAAGAACGTTGCAATTATTGGTGCTGGTGGGATTGGTTTTGATGTTGCTGAATTTATTACGCAAGAAGGAAAATCTACCAGCCTCGACATTCCGGCCTTTATGGATGAATGGGGCGTGGACATGACATTTACGAATCGTGGTGGTGTTGCAAAAGAAAGAAATGTCCCACCTTCGCCACGACAAGTCGCTCTGCTACAACGTAAAGAAACCAAGGTTGGCGAAGGTTTGGGAAAAACTACTGGTTGGATCCACAGGATTTCACTCGCACACAAAGGCGTAAAAATGATCAATGGTGTGGCTTATAAAAAGATCGATGATGAAGGCTTACATATTGAAGTGGGTGGCGAAGAAAAATTATTGCCCGTGGACAATGTGATCATCTGTGCCGGGCAGTTACCGCGGCGATCATTGGCTGATGAACTAGGTGAGAAGAATGTTCACCTGATTGGTGGTGCGGATGTTGCGAGTGAGCTGGATGCAAAGCGTGCGATCAAACAAGGCAGTGAACTGGCTGCCTCGTTGTGATCAACGAGGAATGTAAAAACTGATATTTTTGGACTTCGTTCGGAGATCCTTCGCGATGCTCAGGATGACAACATACACGCCTGTCATCCTGAGCATCGCGAAGGATCTCAAATTGGAGCGACTAATTACTCACTATTATGTGAGCTCAAAGGAAAGTTTCGACTTTGGTTATCTTGCAAGATCAGCTAGCAACCTGAACGCCATTCAGATTTACACTGATAACCTTTTCGTTCAGGTATTTCACCATAGCGCTCATCCTTTTTCCTCTGAAGTAATGTGTTACACGCGTTTTAACCTTTGGATCTTTAACGATTTTATAGGGTTTAGCGCCGCCAAGTATTTCTGCCACATCTGATGGGCTCATCCCCGCTTCAATTGTTCGCATATTGTCAGAGGTCAGTTTTTCATCCGATCCCTGACCTGAGCAGCCAGATAAGGCGAAAAATAATACCAATATTTGAATGGCTAAAATTTTTGTTATGTTCATACACATCTCCAGTCATACGGAGTGTATCGTCATTGTTTTCAAATACTTAAGTTAAGTAAATTCCGGTTTCTGATCAATCTATATTATCAAACGGATTAAATTCACGATCACTAAACTTCGTCTTACGTTTTTCCATCCCGGCCATCACTGCTTCGATCTGATTCTTACTCTTGATCAGTTTATCCTGTAGTTGTTCCTCCACTCGAAGCCCATCCATCTGATCACCATGCCATGCATTTTCCAACAGGTATTTTCCGGAAGTGATCGCATCAGGGTTCTGGGCGGCGATCATTGATGCCATTTCCAGTGCAGATTCTCTCGGCGTTTCACTGAGTGAAGTTACTAATCCGATCTGTTGGGCTTCTTCTCCTTCGACAATACGTCCGGTAAAAGTTAGTTCTTTCGCAATATCCAGACGAACCAGATCACGCAAGGTTTGCGAGGCCGACATATCGGGGATTAAACCCCAGCGAATTTCCATCACCGACATTTGCACTTTAGGATCTGCAATACGAATATCTGCACCTAATGCGATCTGTAAACCGCCACCATAAACCACGCCATGTAATGCAGAAATTACCGGTACGGGCATAGTCTTCCAGATGTAAGCAGGTTGTTGATAGAAGTTTGGCCAATGACCGCCCTTACCGTCACCAAAAGGCTCTTGCAAAAAAGTCGGATCAGAGAAAATATCCAGATCAAGTCCCGCGCAAAAACAACGGCCTTCACCAGACAGGGCAATTGCACGAACAGATTTATCTGTTTCAAGTTGTTTGCCGGCATCGACGATCGCTTCGAACATCTCAAGATTAAGCGAGTTCATTTTTTCCGGACGGTTGAGTCGGACATCCGCCACGTGATCCTGAATATCAATCGTTACTATGTCGTTCATAGCTTCACCCCTAAAAATTATTGTTTCTGTAGTTTACTGGTTCGATGTAAACTAGGAAAATAAAAGAATAAATATGGAGAAGTAATATGCGCTGGAAAGGAAGAAGACGTAGTTCAAATGTAGAAGATAAACGTGGACAGGGAATGGGCAAAGGCACAGCCATTGGCGGTGGTGGAATCATCATGGCACTGGTCGCTATATTTTTGCTGAATCAGGATCCGGCACAAGTGCTGCAGGGTATGCAACAGCAGCAACCGCAACAAGGGACGTATAGACCAACTGAACAGGAACAACGAGTGGCCGAATTTGTTAGCGTGGTGCTGGCCGATACTGAAGATACCTGGACACAGATTTTTCAACAATCTGGTTATCAATATCAACCACCAAAACTGGTGCTCTACACAGGTATGACACCAACAGCCTGCGGAACTGGCCAGGCTGCTTCAGGACCTTTTTATTGTCCCGGCGATCAGAAAGTGTATCTTGATCTGAGCTTTCTAAACGAGCTGCAAAAAATGGGTGCAAAAGGAGATTTTTCAGTGGCCTATGTACTGGCGCATGAAATTGGTCATCATATTCAAACGATCACAGGAACCTCAGACAAAGTCAGACAAGCACAAAGTCGCGCCTCGAAAGCACAATCCAATGCCATACAGGTTCGCATGGAATTACAGGCGGATTGTTATGCCGGAGTCTGGGCGAATCATACGCATCAACGTACCCAGTTTTTAGATCAAGGTGATATTGAAGAAGCGTTAAGCGCCGCTGCCGCAGTAGGCGACGACAAGATCATGCGTAGTGCCGGCAGAACTCCACGCCGCGAAGCCTTCACACATGGATCATCAAAAGAACGAATGGAATGGTTTAATAAAGGTGTGAGATCAGGTGATCTTCGCGCTTGTGATGCGGGTATTTAGTTGAATGATCTGTGGAATTTGTAGGTCTGATTAGCGTAGCGTAATCAGACATATATTGATGTTGGGTTACGCTGCCGCTAACCCAACCTACGAAGCTTGGATCACCCCATACCGCTATGCAAATTGATGTATACGTAGATCAGAGCAGATAAAAGACCAATAATTCCTCCCAGAATAATTACAAATAGTTTTTTCTTTGGTTTTATTATTAATCCCACAATTAATGCTGGAATAACGGAAATCATTGTAATGATTTTTAAATTCTGTGAGAAAAGCCCTAAATCAAAACCACCAGTAAGGCCATAGATTGATCTAACACTCAAAAGTACGAGAAAAGCACAGCTTGAAATGTATGCAAGTACAATTTTTGTTTGATCAGTTTGCATTTTAATTATTCAGAATATTTGCAAAAATGATCTAAACAAGTAGCCTGGATGAAGCCCCTGCGGAATCTGGGATGCCATCCCCCAATCCGCAACACCACTACGTTCCATCCAGGCTACGATTAAACCCTCTCAAGAATAGTCGCAATCCCCTGACCATGACCAATACACATAGTCGCTAATCCCAACGTAGCATCTTTGTCTTTCATCACGTTCAACAAGGTTGTTGAGATACGTGCGCCGGAGCAGCCTAGTGGATGTCCCAGTGCGATCGCGCCGCCATTGAGGTTTACTTTTTCATCCATCACGTCGGTTATTTTCAGATCTTTCAGGACAGGTAATGACTGTGCGGCGAAGGCTTCGTTGAGTTCGAAGATGTCGATGTCATTGACCGTCAGGCCAGCTGTTTTTAATGCTTTCAATGAAGCAGGTACAGGGCCGTAACCCATGATCGCAGGATCAACGCCAGCAATTCCCATTGAAACAACTTTGGCTATTGGCTCTATGCCAGCAGCTTTTGCTGCTTCTGCCGACATGACGACCATTGCGGATGCACCATCGGATAATGCTGATGATGTTCCGGCGGTGACGGTGCCTTTTGGATTAAATGCTGGGCGCAATTTAGAAAGTGATTCAGCGGTGGTTTCCGGCCTGATTACTTCGTCGGTTGCGCACATCATTGGTACACCATTTTCATCATGACCAAGCGTTGGGACGATTTCATTTTTGAAGCGTCCTTCGACGGTGGCTTCATGCGCACAACGATGTGATCGTGCGCCGAATTCATCTTGTTGCTCACGACTGATACCATGTTGCAGACCGAGTAATTCTGCGGTCAGCCCCATTGCATTAGAAGCCATTGCTATGTGCTTGGTGAGTTTCGGGTTGATGTCTACGCCGTGAGTCATTGGAATATGCCCCATGTGTTCGACACCGCCGATCAGGTAGAAATCACCATTGTTTGACTGGATCGATTGTGCAGCAGTGTGCAGTGCCTGCATGGATGATCCACATAGGCGATTCACGGTTTGTCCCGGAACAGTGTGCGGAAGTCTGGTCATCATCGCCATAACACGAGCGATGTTGAAGCCCTGTTCTAAAGTCTGATAAACACAGCCCCAGATCACATCATCAACTTCAGCTGGATTGAGTTTTTCATTGCGATCAAACAATGCTTCTACCAGATGAGCGGAGAGATCTTCGGCGCGGGTTACGCGATACATTCCGTTTTTCGAACGTCCCATTGGCGTTCGTACACAATCTACAATTACTGCGTCTCTTGGATTCAATTTCATTTTTATAATCTCCTTTTAACCGAAGAACTTCTGGTTAGATTCAGCCATGTCGCGCAATAGTTGAGGTGCTTTATAAGCCGCACCAATGTCAGCATATTTATCCGCAATATCACAGAAGGCTTTTGCGCCGATGGAATCGATATAACGTAAAGCACCACCGCGGAATGGAGGAAATCCAATACCCCAGATCAGTCCCATATCTGCCGCCGCTGCCGAATCAACAATGCCGTCTTCCATGCAACGAACCGTTTCCAGACACAGGGCAACCATCATGCGTTCGGTGATTTCTTCATCGGTAAAATCACGTGTTCCGGAGACTACTTTGCCGATCAATTTGATCGCATCTTCATCAACGATTTTTTTCGGTTTGCCGCGACGATCAGGTTCATATTTAAAGTAACCGCTGCCTGATTTTTGGCCAAGACGACCATTGTCATGGAGTAACGCAGTCGCAGTAGGGAAATCGAGTTTCATGCGATCAGGAAATCCTTCCGCAAGAACAGCCGAGGCATGACAAGCCACATCAAGACCAACAACATCCAGCAAATAAGCCGGGCCCATCGGCCAGCCGAAACGTTCCATGACCTTGTCGATTTGCAGATAATCCGCGCCATCATGGAGCAGGCGTTCGAAGGCGTTAAGGTATGGGAACAACACGCGATTGACTAAAAATCCCGGACAGTCATTAACTACGATCGGACTTTTGCCGATCGCAATTGCATAAGCAACTGTTGTAGCGATCGTTTCATCAGAAGTTTTTTCACCTCTGATCACTTCTACCAGAGGCATAACCGGAACCGGATTAAAAAAGTGCATTCCACAAACACGTTCAGGATGTTTTGTTGCAGTCCCCAGATCAGTGATCGAAATGGTTGAAGTGTTGGAAGCGAGGATCGTGTCTTTACTAACCACATCTTCCAGCTCGGCCAATACTGCTTTTTTAACGTTTGGATTTTCGATAACTGCTTCGACCACAATATCGGTATTAGCAACATCGCCATAAGTCAGCGTGGCATTAATACGACCCAGAGTGCTGGCCATATCTTCAACTTTCATGCGCCCGCGGCTCACGCGCTTGCTGAGTAATTTACTCGCTTCGCTCAAGCCCAGATCAATGCCGGCCTGATTGATGTCTTTCATCACGATCGGCACGCCTTTAAGTGCACTTTGATAAGCGATACCACCGCCCATAACACCAGCACCAAGTACCGCCGCAGATTTAACTTCAGCCGCACTTTTCGTGATTTTCTTAGCCTGACGTTTCAATTCCTGATCGTTCATGTAAAGCCCGACCAGATTCCCTGCAACATCGGTTTTAGCCGCCTTAACAAAACCAGCTACTTCAACCTTCATCGCTTCATCACGATGCAGACCCGCATGTTTTTGCATGGCTTCCAGCGCGATCGCCGGAGCCGGATAATGTGGACCAGCTTTAGCCAGGATCATGCCTTTGGCCGTTTCGAAAGACATCATCTGTTCAAGCTGATCAAGCGCCAATGGTTCACGTTTTTCTGTACGACGTGCTTCGTAATCCAGCGATCCGTCTATGCAACGCTTCAGAATTGTCAGCGCGGCATCCTGTAATTTGTCAGGCTCGACCACCGCATCGACTGCACCTTGTTTCAGTGCAACTTCTGGCCGTTGTGCTTTGCCCGTCGCGATCCATTCCAATGAAGTATCCAGACCGATCATACGTGGCAGACGATAACTTCCGCCCCAGCCCGGGAAAATACCCAATGTAATTTCTGGCAGACCAACTTTCGATTTAGTGATGATCACACGGTAATCGGTACTCAGAGGCAATTCGAAACCACCGCCCAATGCAACGCCATTGATCGCGCAAACCGTCGGAAAAGGGAAATCTTCGATCGTCGCGAATAGTTTCTGCACATCCAGCAAGCGAGCTGAAAACTCGTCGTCCGGCAGAGCAAACCATGTGATGAATTCGGTAATATCTGCGCCAACGATAAAGTCCTTTTTAGAACTTGTCAGCATCAGCCCTTTAACTGAATCGCCTTCTTTTATTAGCGCCGCGACCGCATCTTGCAGCTCCGCGATAGTTTCCATGCTTAGTTTGTTGACTGCGGAATCATGCAGATCAAAGTTGAGTTCAACGATACCGTCTGAAAGCGATTTCGCTGTTAAACACTTTCCTTCAAAGATCATTATTCTTCTCCCTTGTTATTAAGTGTGTTGGGTAATTGGTAAGTGTAGCCTATTGGTGATTCAACTGGCAAAAACTTGCAATGTCTTCGTCAGGAATCATCAAGATTTAGGCTAAACTGTTATTAGCTCATTAGCTTACCTCAAAGTTTTATTTCTTCAATATACGTTCTGGCAATTGGTGTTTGTACATAGCTTTTCTTGCCATCGATCGTTGCCCAGAAATAGTAGTAACCTTTAGTGGCCTCGGAAGTAACTTTGCCATCATTAACGATCCATTCCTTTACATGCTCACCATCTGCATAGGTGATCCTGTAATCACCTTCCAGCCATGTCACGCCAAGACGGGATAGTTTGTTTTGCTGTTCTTCTGAACAGGCCGTTAACAATATTGTTAAAAAAATTATTGCTGTCACACTAAAAGTTTTTATCATTCTAAATTCTCCTACGCAGGGTTATCGCTCGGAATGTAGAAACACTCCACATCAAATTCATTCTCTACTTTTACCATCAATGATCGAATACCAAATTGTTCAGTCGCATTATGCCCACCGGCGAACATATGAATTCCCGCTTCACGGCTTTCGTGCCAGTCGTGTTCACTGATCTCTCCAGTGATGTAAGCATCAAGTCCGGCATCGGCAGCTTGTCGCCATTCGCTATTGGCACCACCGGTAATAATCCCGATACTGTTTATTTTGGCCTTCTCATCGTGGCTGGCGAGGATGACTTCGTGGTTGAGAATAGCGGCGAGTCTTTGCTGCATTTCTGTCGCAGTGATCGCATTTTTTAATCTGCCCTGAATACCGGTTGGCGATCCTTTGTAGTCTCCGAAAGGTTTCTGTTTTTCAACGCCGATCAATTTTCCCAGCGCTGCGGCATTCCCGATTTCTGGGTTTCCGTCCAACGGGAGATGATAGGCAAACAGGTTGATCTCATTTTTAACCAGTGGAAAGACTCTTTTAGCAAAAGGGCCAGTTAAGGTTTTCGGGCCATGAAATGACCAGAACAAACCATGATGGGCGATCAGAGCATCGGCTTTTTTAGCGACGGCCTGATCAACCGAATCTGCTGTGGCAGAAACCGCAAAAGCAATGCTCGAAAGTTTTTCACAACCTTCAATTTGTAATCCGTTCGGACCATAATCAGCATAGCTATTAGGCTTGAGTAGCTCATCAAGATACTCTTCCAGTTCCTGTCGTTTGATCGTCATACACATAGCTTATCAGCTTTTCTCATTTGCTATCAAAATGTAAAAAAGAGTCGATATTGCGTCGAATTTCTGCTAATCTTCAGACATCTTCGCTTAACTGGTTGATCTGATGGCAAATCTACTTGTACTCAACGGTCCCAACTTAAATCTACTCGGCACACGGGAACCCGATCTCTACGGCAGTACAACGTTGGCTGATATTCAGCAGCGACTCACAGATTTGGCCAATAAAGATGGACATTCGCTGGATTTCTTTCAGTCGAATGCAGAACATGATCTGGTTTCCCGAATTCACGCTGCGGTGGACGAAAAAGTTGATTTCATCATTATCAATCCTGCCGCTTTCACTCATACTAGTGTCGCTCTCCGTGATGCGATGCTGGGTGTAAAAATTCCTTTTATAGAAGTACATTTGTCTAACGTGCATGCACGTGAAGATTTTCGACAACATTCCTACCTGTCCGACATTGCCGTCGGCGTCATTTGTGGTCTTGGCGCAAGCGGTTATGAGTTTGCATTACAGGCAGGTCTTGAACACCTGGGAAACTCTGAGTAATTGATCAGAGGTTCCATAACTAAGAGCTAATAATTATGGATATTAGAAAAGTAAAAAAACTGATCGAGTTGCTGGAGGAATCTGGCATTGCTGAAATCGAAATACAGGAAGGCGAAGAGTCTGTACGAATTTCCCGTTATGGAAGTTCCGCAGTTGCTGCACCCGCCCCTGTGGCTGTAGCCCCAATTGCTGCTGCGCCTGTTGCAGCTCCCGTTGCTGCCGCACCTGTGGAAGCCTCTGCACCAGCCGCCGATACCCCTACAGAAAATGCGGTGACGTCACCGATGGTCGGGACTTTTTATCTCTCGTCATCACCAGGTGCTGCACCTTTTTCAACAGTCGGACAAACGGTTAAAACTGGCGATGTGATCTGTATTATCGAAGCCATGAAGATCATGAATCAGATCGAGTCTGATCGTGATGGTGTGATCAAATCTATTACGGCAGAAGACGGTCACCCCGTTGAATTCGGCCAACCACTTTTCATCATAGAATAGAGGCCTGTCATGCTGGAAAAAATCGTTATCGCCAACCGCGGCGAAATTGCATTGCGTATTCATCGTGCCTGTCGGGAAATGGGCATCAAAACCGTTGCCGTTCACTCTGAAGCTGATCGCGATCTGAAACATGTTCTGCTGGCTGATGAAACTGTTTGTATCGGCCCGGCTGCATCAATGGACAGTTATTTGAATATTCCGGCGGTGATCAGCGCGGCGGAAGTCACCGATGCGCAGGCCATTCATCCTGGTTATGGATTTCTCTCAGAAAGCGCAGATTTTGCTGATCGGGTGGAAAAAAGCGGCTTCACTTTCATCGGTCCAAAAGCGGAAACCATCGAGATTATGGGCGACAAGGTTTCAGCGATCAAAGCGATGAAAGCTGCCGGTGTTCCTTGTGTTCCCGGTTCCGACGGCATCATTGATGATGACATGGATCGGAATAAACGCATCGCCAATGAAATTGGTTATCCTGTCATTATCAAAGCAACTGCTGGCGGCGGTGGTCGTGGTATGCGCGTTGTGCGAAATGAAAGTGAGTTGGAGGGTTTTATCGGGCTTACGCAAACCGAAGCGAAGAATGCTTTTGGTAATGGCGCTGTTTATCTGGAAAAGTTTCTTGAACGACCGAGGCATGTCGAAATTCAGATCATCGCGGATACGCATGGGAATGTGATCCATTTATGTGAGCGGGATTGTTCCACGCAGCGACGCAATCAGAAAGTCATCGAAGAAGCACCTGCACCGGGAATTTCCTCCGAGTTGCGTGAAGAGATCGGTGCGCAATGTGTCGCTGCTTGTAAAAGAATCAATTATCGCAGCGCCGGTACTTTTGAGTTTTTGTTCCAGGATGATCGATTTTACTTTATCGAAATGAACACTCGTGTGCAGGTCGAACATCCAGTGACGGAAATGATCACCGGCGTTGATATTGTCAAAGAGCAATTACGAATTGCCGATGGTGAGAAACTGACTTACGCGCAGAAAGACATAGCCGTCTGGGGACATGCGATTGAATGCCGAATCAATGCTGAAGATGCGGTGACGTTTATGCCATCACCGGGGCAGATCACTTTATACCACCCACCCGGTGGCCCCGGCATCCGCATGGACACGCATATTTATGAAGGCTACAAAGTGCCCCCATATTATGACTCCATGATTGGTAAGCTGATCGCTCATGGTGAAACCCGTGAAGCAGCGCTGGCCAGAATGCGCAATGCGCTTTCGGAGATCATTATCGAAGGGATTAATACCAACATTCCGTTGCACATGGATATGATCAACGATGCTGGTTTTCAGGAAGGTGGTATCAACATCCATTATCTGGAGAAGAAACTGGGGATCGAATAGTCAGTTGAGCCAGAACATGGAAGAAAGCAACAACTGGATTCAACTGGTTTTTATCACCGATCCGATCAGCGCAGAGCCATTATCCGAAGCATTGGAAGAAGCAGGTTCTGCCGCTGTCACTATGCTCGATGCGGCTGATCAGGCTTTGTTTGATACTGGACAGGAGGAGACTTCGCTCTGGGATCAAACTCGTCTGATCGCATTATTTCCTGACGAAATTGATCCTGATCTGATCCTTGCCCAGATCAAACAAAAGCTCACCAACCTGCCCCCACACGAAATACTTCCGCTGCAAAACGAGGACTGGGAACGCACGTGGATGTCGCGTTTCAAACCTATGAAGTTCGGCAAAAACTTGTGGGTCTGCCCAACATGGGAAACGCCACCAGAACCCGGAGCGATTAACCTGACCCTTGATCCCGGCATGGCCTTCGGAACTGGTACCCACGAAACAACCTCGTTATGCCTCGGCTGGCTTGCTGATCATCAATCGTTGATCAAAGAAAAACAAATCATCGACTACGGCTGCGGCTCTGGAATTTTAGCGATCGCCGCGGCAAAACTGGGTGCAAAATTTATCTGGGCTGTGGACATTGAACAACAGGCTCTCGACAGCACCGCAGAAAATGCGCGATCAAATAATGTATTACAAGCATTCGATATCTCCGGCCAAAACGAGTCAAAAGAAATCAAAGCTGATCTGATCATTGCCAATATTCTCGCCAATCCATTGATCACATTAGCGTCATTATTTGCTAGATATTCAGCGCCCGAAGGACACATTATTTTGTCCGGTATTCTTAAAGAACAAGTGCCACTCGTTCTTGAGGCTTATCAACCTTTCTTCACTTTCACCGATCCAGTTTACGAGAACGAGTGGTCACTGCTGGAAGGCAGGCGCATAACTCAGTAAACTCCCCGATATGATTACCCATTGTCAGGAATGTGACACTTATTTTCGTGTCAGCGTCGAACAGCTAAAAGTCTCACAGGGAAATGTGAAATGTGGCTGCTGCATGACCGTCTTCAATGCAATTGAATCATTATTAGAGAGCTCCGATGCTGCGGCTCATCAGGCTACACCTGCCACAACTAATCAAACTACGAACAAAACTTCCGGATCCGTAGGCTCGGCTTTGCTTGGCCCGGAAGAGACAGAAGAACCTGTAAATTTCGATAAAGAACCCGGTGTTTCTTCCTGGGATGATGTTGATTTTAAAACGGATGAGACCGTTGACTCTATCGATGCGGAGTTCACTGCCGTCGAAGATTCACTCGATGAAGAAATACCGGAGCCCGGTGAATTCGATCAAGCATCATTTGATGAGTCCATCAATGACGAAGTTCAGGAACCGCAAAAACGATCTGGAGGGATCTGGGTTTTTGCCAGTCTCCTGATGGTAGGCATGTTGGCGTTTCAATTCATCAACTTTAATCCTGCAACCATGCTGGCAAAGTTTCCACAATTACAGCCCATGTGCCGGTTTATAGATTGTCCTATTGAAAAAGAACTTGTACATGACACCTCTAAAATAAACCTCATCTCTCGCGATGTGCGTGAGCATCCACAATTCAAGGATGTCCTGTTGGTCAATGCCACATTAATGAATCGTGCGGATGATCATCTTCCTTTTCCAAAGCTTCAATTAGATCTCTTCGACAAAGTTGGTCGACCCATTGGTAGTCGTCAATTTACACCGGACGAATATCTGGATAGCAGTGTCGATCTTGATGTTGGTATGAAGCCAAAACTTCCTGTGCACATCGTTCTTGAAGTGATGGGTACTGGCAAAGAAACCAACAGTTTTGAATTCAAGTTTTTGTAGTTCCCGTGCAAAATAATTTCCCAAAAATTGTTCTCGCGCCTATGGCGGGCATTACTGATCGTCCTTTTCGAATGCTGTGTCGTCGTTTTGGTGCAGAAGCTGCTACGTCAGAAATGGTTTCTTCCAATCCTGCGCTGAGAAACACCAATAAGAGCCAACGCCGTCTTGATCGTGAAGGAGAAGAGGGGCTGCAAATTGTTCAGATCGCAGGTGCTGATCCAAAGACAATGGCTGAAGCCGCTCGCTACAATGTTGAGAATGGTGCGCAGGTCATCGACATCAATATGGGTTGTCCTGCAAAGAAAGTCTGTAATGTCATGGCTGGTTCCGCCTTATTAAAAGATGAAAAACTGGTGCAGGAAATCCTTGAGTCTGTGGTTAATGCTGTCGATATTCCTGTCACGGTAAAAATCCGCACAGGTACTGATCCGGAAAATCGTAATGGTCTGGAGATTGCCCGAATCGCTGAACAATCTGGCATTCGATCACTCGCTGTTCATGGCCGAACCCGAGCTTGCGCTTATCGCGGCGAAGCGGAATATGAAACGATTCGGGCAATCAAGCAGGCAGTGACTATCCCGGTTTATGCCAATGGCGATATCACTAGCCCGCAAAAAGCAAAACAGGTTCTTGATTTCACGGGAGCTGATGGCGTGATGGTCGGGCGTGCGGCGCAAGGAAATCCGTGGATATTTAATCAGATCAGACATTACCTGAACACTGGACATGAAATCGCTTCACCTGAATTTTCTGATATTGAGATCATCATGCTTGATCATATCAACAGCCTTCACGAATTTTATGGTGAGTTTCAAGGCATTCGGATCGCCCGGAAACATATTCGCTGGTATTTAGAGAAACTTCCCGGTGAAGATCAATCTCAGCGTAAAAAATACTGGCGGCAAATATCTCGGGTTGATAATATAGAGACTCAGTTGAGTTTGACCACTGAATATTTCGAGGCACTAACAACAAAAATAAAAGCCGCATGAATACACGTGAACTAAAGAAGTGAACAATAATAATCAAAAGGATGAAGAACGTCGATCAGGCGATCGACGGAAATCTGATCGGCGTAATGCAGTTCTAAGCCAATGCATCCAGGCATCGCTAATAAATTATTTCGAAGATCTTGATGGTCATGCTCCCGGAAATTTGTATGACATCGTTTTAACAGAGATCGAAAAACCACTGCTTGAAGTCGTTATGGAACAAACCGACAACAACGTCACTAAAGCAGCAGAGATACTCGGATTAAACCGCGGGACGCTACGAAAAAAATTACAGAAATATAATATATCAAAATAAACTCTTCAGGATAAGTTTTCATGACAATCAAAATCAGACGAGCATTGATCAGTGTTTCTGACAAGGCTGGTATTGTCGATCTGGCAAAAGCCCTTTCAGACAACGGTGTAGAAATTCTTTCCACTGGCGGCACGGCAAAACTACTCGCGGAACAATTTATTCCGGTGATCGAAGTTTCCAAACATACAGGTTTTCCAGAGATGATGGATGGCCGCGTGAAAACACTGCATCCGAAAATTCATGGTGGCATTCTTGGCCGACGCGGGCAAGATGATGATGTCATGCAGGAACATGGGATCGGCGCTATCGATCTGGTCATCGTCAATCTCTATCCTTTCGAAGCAACCATTTCAAAACCAGATTGTTCACTGGAAGATGCGATTGAAAATATCGACATTGGTGGGCCAACAATGGTTCGGGCAGCGGCCAAAAATCATGCGAGCGTTGCGATCGTGGTTGATCCCGCTGATTATGAAAACGTGATCAATGAAATGAATGATCAAGGTGGCATTACAAAAGAATCCTGTTTCAAACTAGCAACCAAAGCCTTTGAACATACAGCTGGTTATGATGGCATGATCGCAAATTACCTGGGCGCAATAGTAGAAAATGCCAAGGTTGGTAAAGTTGGCCCTAAAGGATTTCCGACCACGTTCAACGTACAGTTCAAAAAAGCACAAACCATGCGTTATGGCGAGAATCCTCATCAGGAAGCCGCTTTTTATGTTTCTACAAAACAGAGCGAAGCCAGTATTTCTACAGCAACACAGATCCAGGGCAAAGAACTCTCATATAACAACATTGCCGACACCGATGCCGCGCTGGAATGTGTTAAACAATTTGATGACAAACCAGCCTGCGTGATCGTAAAACATGCAAACCCATGCGGTGTCGCTGTCGATGATAGTTTGCTGGCCGCGTATGATCGTGCTTATAAAACTGATCCGGAATCAGCTTTCGGCGGCATTATTGCTTTTAATCGTGAGCTTGATGCTGATACGGCAAAAGCCATTGTTGATCGACAATTTGTTGAAGTGATTATTGCACCTTCCGCTTCACAGGAATCTATTGAAGTTGTCACTGCAAAAGAAAATGTTCGCTTACTAACATGCGGTGAATTTACAGATCCGCAAGAGCGACTTGATTACAAACGCGTCAATGGCGGGTTGTTGGTGCAGGATGCTGATCTGGCTTTGTATGATGATTTGAAAGTTGTTTCCGAACGCCAGCCTTCCGAGCAGGAAATGGTTGATCTGATCTTTGCCTGGAAAATTGCCAAGTTTATAAAATCCAACGCGATTGTTTATGCTCGAAATAACATGACGATTGGAGTCGGTGCCGGACAAATGAGCAGGATCAACTCAGCCCGGATCGCGGGTATCAAAGCCGAACACGCGAAGCTTGAAGTAAAAGGATCAGTCATGGCATCCGATGCATTCTTCCCGTTTAGTGATGGCATTGAAGCTGCCGCTGAAGCGGGCATAGCGGCTGTGATTCAACCCGGTGGATCGATGCGTGATGATGACGTGATCGAGACCGCGAATAAAGCTGACATGGCGATGGTCTTCACTGGCATGAGACATTTCAGGCACTAATTTTTCAAATTTCTTTTACTTCACGAACACAGATTTTTCCATCTGAATTCAGGCTATACTATTTTTTATGAATATTTTGATCATCGGCGGTGGTGGCAGAGAACATGCTCTGGCCTGGAAAGCTGCTCAGTCTGAAAAAGTCGAACACGTTTTTGTTGCGCCGGGTAATGCCGGAACAACGAACGAGAACAAAATTTCCAATGTTGCGATCAGCGCCGGTGACATTTCTGCCCTTAAAACATTTGCGATCGAAAACAAAATTGATCTGACCATTGTTGGTCCTGAAGATCCACTTTGTGATGGCATTGTTGATGAATTTGAAGATGCTGATCTCAAATGTTTTGGCCCCAGACGATCAGCTGCGATTCTTGAAGGTTCTAAAACTTTTTCAAAAAACTTTATGGCCCGCCACGGAATTCCCACGGCCTCCAGCGAAACCTTTACACAGGTTGATCCGGCAACAAAATGGATCAAGGGCAAAGGTGCTCCGATTGTTGTAAAGGCAGATGGGTTGGCTGCAGGGAAGGGTGTTGTCATCGCTCAAACCGTTGATGAAGCCATTCAAGCTGTAGAAGATATGTTGGCCGGAAATGCTTTTGGCGAGGCTGGACATTCGGTCGTGATCGAAGAGTTTCTGACCGGTGAAGAGGCAAGTTTTATTGTCATGACTGACGGCAAAACGATCGTTCCTCTGGCGACATCTCAGGATCATAAAGCACGCGATGAAGGCGACATTGGTCCGAATACAGGCGGCATGGGTGCTTATTCACCAGCTCCGGTAGTAACGCCGGTGATGCATGATCGGATTATGGCTGAAGTAATTGAGCCCGTGATCAAGGGAATGGTTTCGGAAGGTCGGCCTTATAAAGGTTTTCTTTATGCAGGTGTGATGATCGCGGAAGACGGTACACCTAATGTACTCGAATTCAATTGCCGCTTTGGTGATCCGGAAACCCAGCCGATTATGATGCGACTTAAATCGGATCTGGTTGAATTATGTTTGGCGGCGACCGATGGTCAATTACAAGGACACTTTGCAGAATGGGATCCAAGATCTGCTCTGGGTGTCGTGCTGGCATCAGCCGGTTATCCGGAGAGCTATGAAAAAGGTAAGGTTATTTCAGGCCTTGATCAGGAGCAGCCCGATTTAAAAGTTTTTCATGCTGGAACATCCGAAAAAGAAGGTGATATTTTAACTGCGGGTGGTCGGGTTTTATGCGTCAGTGCGCTGGGAGATTCGGTGAAAGATGCGCAGGAAAAAGCTTATGCAGGTGTAGAAAAAATCAATTGGAACGGAATGTTTTATCGCAGGGATATTGGCCACAAGGCGATCACACGAGAAGAATAATACCCCGGGAGAATTACTCCCGAGGTACAGTTTTTTTATTTACCAGCCGCTTTCAACTGCGCATGTGTAAACAGATTATCTTCATTTTGTGTTAATGGCACATGGCATGTAGCACATTCCAGTTTATTGTCCTTAATATTTCCTTTTGGATCATAAAGCGCGAAACCCCATTCTTCAGAACGGTGATCAGCGGAAAATTCGCCTGACCATTCGATACTTTTTTCCATCACTGCGATCGCTGCAAGAGCACCCTTTTCATAGATCCCATCAGCACCTTCGATAGCATTTCCTTCACTATCGACTTTCTTCTTATAGATTTCCATAATAATGCGTGACCCAGGAATCAACTGATCGCCGTACTTAATACTACGCATCGCCGATTCATTCGCGTACAAAACACCTACCTGTTTTCCATTCGCACGATTCAACGTTGTGTATTGTGTATCGGAGTCTTTATAGCCGTCTGGAAACGCTACAAAATCTGGATCTCCACCTGCAAAAGCTACTGCTGCAACACTAGCCAGCAGCATTGTTATGATCATTCTTTTCATCGTCTTCATCCTCTCTTGTGTTGAAACTTTGAGTAATTTGTCAAAGTCAGTTTATTCTATTTATCAGCCAAATATTACTTTGTGCACAATATAATTGCACGCAATTATATTAGAGTCAATAAAGAAATCGTGTATGATTCTTATTAATTACTAACACTCAATAATGAGTATAGAGAAAAATTTTGAGTAAACCTGAATACGATCAAATCAAGCTGTCGAATCAGCTATGTTTTTCCCTGTACTCTGCCAATAATGCAGTGATCAGGGCATATCGTCCTTTTTTGGCTAAGATTGATCTGACTTATTCTCAATTTATAGTCATGATGGCTTTGTGGGAAGAAGATGAGATCAGCTTGAAAACCCTGAGCCAGCATACAAGACTGGATTCTGGTACGCTCACACCTCTACTCAAACGTCTGGAAAAAAAAGGATTTTTGATCAGATCTCGTAGTAAGGAAGATGAACGTCTGCGAATATTATCGTTGACCGATCAGGGTTGGGTTTTGCGTGATGAAGCAGCAAAAATTCCGGAGTTGGTTAAATGTAAGATTGGATTACCGAAACCTGCATTGCAAGAAACTCTAACGCACTGTGAAGAGATCACCAGTCAGTTATTGAAGGATGATTAAGGAGCCTCTGATCAAGTCGTGTTTGTTTTATGCTGGTTAAAATCGCCCCAAACTTCTCCGAAAATCGCCGCAATAGAACAACTATTACCGCTCATTTCGAAGAAGTTTGGTACAATTTTATCGCAGCCTAAATTCAACCAGACTTAATCAGAGGCTCCTTAAGCTCGTCCTAATTCAAATTTTCCAGAAGATCATTCGCATGCAGACTATCCCTGGCATTAAGAATATCCAATGCTTCTGATGCAAGATCTCTGACAGAACTTTCATTGATAATTCGTTTGATCTCAAGCAGGGAAGTTGGATGAACGCTGAACTCTCTTAAGCCCAGCCCAAGAAGCAGTTTCACATATTTCGGATCGCCCGCCATTTCGCCACACATGGCGATGGGAATATTATGTTGCTGACCAGCTCTGATCGTCATATGAATCAATCTTAAAACAGCTGGATTCAACGGATCATAAAGATAGTTAACTTCATCATTAACCCGATCGATGGCCATGGCATATTGGATTAGATCGTTGGTTCCGATGGATAAGAAATCAAGGTGCTCAGCAAACATGTCTGCACAGATTGCTGCAGCCGGGACCTCGATCATGCCTCCCACTTTCAGATCAGGATTAAACGGAATACCTTTTTCAGTGAACTCTTCTTTGATGCCTTTAAGAATAGAAAAAATCTCTCGAACTTCCTGAATAGTCGATAGCATCGGGATCATCATTCGCAAAGGTCCTTTTGCCGAAGCACGTAGAACGGCACGCAATTGTGGTTCAAATAATATCGGTTCTTTTAAACACAGACGAATGGCTCTTAAGCCCAGAGCAGGGTTTGCTGACAATGCAGATGTGTCATATTCTGCGGTTTTATCTGCTCCCAGATCCATTGTTCGCAAGGTCAGAGGAATGTTCCCCAGTGCCTCCATTACTTTTGTATAGTTCTGATAATGTTCTTCTTCACCGGGAGGTGTATCTCGATTCATATACAAGTACTCAGTTCGATAAAGCCCTACGCCTTCTGCACCGACTTTTTCTACTGTGTCGTAATCTTTTTCCAGTTCAACATTTGCCTGCAGGCTAATTTCGACACCATCTCTGGTTATCGCAGGTGTTTCTTTGAGATTGATCAACCCAGCCTGATAGCGAATTAGTTCCAGCTGTTTTTGTCGATAATGATCAACGATTGATTCCACGGGATTGATCAACACAACACCTTCATGGGCATCCACGATCAACATATCGTCTTCGTGGATATAGCGAAGCGCGCGACGCAAACCAACGATGCTGGGAATGCCAAGACTTCTCGCGAGAATCGCGGTGTGTGATGTGGGGCCGCCATGTTCGATCACGAATGCTGCGATCTTTTTATGCTGCATCATCACGGTATCCGCCGGACTGAGATCATCAGCCAGAATAATGTACCCGTCCAGATGGCTGTCTGGAACTTCATGCGCACTCATTCCTTGATCCAACAAGATCCGTTGAATTCGGTTTACGACATGATCAACATCATCTTTACGGGTGCGCAGGTAAGCGTCATCCATTTCTTCGAATACGGCAACCAGTGAATCACGTTGTAATTTCAACGCCCATTCCGCATTGCATTGTCGTTCACGGATGGTCTTGATCGGTTCATTGGTCAGCGCAGAGTCTTCCAGCATTAACAAATGAGTGTCGATAAAAGATGCGATATTGCCAGGTGTATCCGGTGGTATGTGTTCACGAACAGAACGAAGTTGTTGGCGGGCTAGTGAAATGGCTATTCTGAAACGGGCGATCTCCTGCTGGAGGGTTTTTTCTTCGATGTGATATTCACTGGTTTCCTGCTGGTTCTGTTCAATGATATGAACTTTACCAATGGCAATGCCACGGGAAACACCGATCCCCTGCATGGAAAAGTTTGTCATTCTCCTTCACCAAAACGATCTTCGATCAACGCTTCGATTTGATCAGCGGCAGATTGCTCATCATCACCCTCAACTATAAGCGTGATCTCCGATCCTTTACCCGCAGCCAACATCATGACCCCCATGATACTTTTTCCGCTAACAACTTTATTTTGATCAATATTGTTCAGATCCTGGGTTTGGCGGCTAATCTGGATCTCACTTTCAAAACTGTTAGCAAGTTTGACCAGCTTTGCAGCAGCCCGGGCATGTAAGCCCAGTTTATTGATAATTTCGATCTTGCGTTCGATCATATTTTTATCATCAGGAGGTTCCTTAAGGAGCCTCTGATTAAGTCTGGTTGAATTTAGGCTGCGATGAAATTGTACCAAACTTCTTCGAAATGAGCGGTAATAGTTGTTCTATTGCGGCGATTTTCGGAGAAGTTTGGGGCGATTTCAGCCAGCATAAAACAATCATGACTTGATCAGAGGCTCCTTAAATATGCATATCTCGATGCGTTGCGAGGACATCTTTATCCTTGCCGATAAAATACGCAGCCAGATTTTCTACCATATAAACAGATCGGTGATGACCGCCTGTACAACCGATTGCGATTGTTAGATAACTGCGATCAACAACTTCATATCGTGGGATCCAGGCAGCAAGAAACTCCGTTAACTCATCCCGCATCTCGATTACAACAGGGTGGCTTTCAAGAAAGTTGATAACTTCTTTATCACGGCCGGTAAAATCACGAAGGCTGGTATCCCAATACGGATTAGGTAAACAGCGAACATCAAAAATAAAATCAGCATCGATCGGAGCGCCATATTTGAAACCAAAAGACAGAATGTGGATCGATAAAGTTGCTGCTTTTCTTCGTGCAATCCTTTCACGAACAAGATCACGCAGTTGATGAATATTGGTATGGCTGGTATCAATCCTCAGGCTGGAAAAATCTAGCAGCGGTTCTAATAATCCGCGTTCTTTCTGGATAGCTTCAGCCAGTGAAGTGTATTCATCAGAAAGTGGGTGTCGTCGTCGGGTTTCACTAAACCTTTTGATCAAAACATTATCTTCGGCGCCGACAAAAACCTGTTCTATCTCAAAACCAGTTTTCGTCAGCTCCTCCATCACCTCAGGGAAATGAGATAAATCTTCCACCGGACTTCTTGCGTCGATACCAACAGCGACACGTGAATAAACTTTGCCGCCATCATTATGGATTTGTTTAGCAAACTCAGTCAGGAGATTGACTGGTAAATTATCAACGCAATAAAAACCAAGATCTTCCAGTGCATTCAGCACGATCGATTTTCCTGCACCTGACATTCCAGTCAGAATAATCAGTCGTTTGATTCTTTGCTCCGTCACTGGTTTGTGCTCTTCATCATCTGACATGATAGTGGTGTTCAGGACGCTCCTGTCGTCAGCATACTAAAAATTATTTCGGGATCATTTTCGTCACGAAGTCGATCAAGAAAGTTTTCATCACTAAACATTTCGGCGAGTTGAGAGAGTATTTTTAGATGTTCATCCGTAGACTCCTCAGGTACCAGCAAAGCGAAAAACATCTCTACTGGTTTATTGTCTACAGCATCGAAATCAACACTTTCCTGAATTTTCAAAAAAGCACCTTTGGTATGTGAAATCCCCGTCATCCGTCCATGAGGGATAGCGATACCGTTGCCAAGACCTGTGCTACCCAGTCTTTCACGTGCGAGCAAGCCTTCAAAAATATCCATGTCGGTTAACTCAGCGCAATCGGCTCCTATCATTTCTGACAAATGCTCAAGCACGGCCTTTTTGCTGTGCAAATCAGCACCTGACTCGATTCGAGAAAGAGGTAGTATTTCTTTTATTAACATAGTCTTATGTTCTTTATTCTTCTTTCTCTTCCCAATTTTCTCGGTGGCCGCGATGATGATCTTTCAGTTTTTCTTTATGTCGGATTATCTGCCGGTCCAGTTTATCAACCAGTGCATCAATGGCTGCATACATATCTTCATTTTCTGCTTCAGCATGTAGATCGGCACCTGCCAGATGAACGTTTGCTTCAGCTTTTTGCCGTTGCTTAACAACCTCTAAAACGACCTCTATTTTTGTAACATTATCGAAGTGTCTTTCCATTTTTTTGCATTTGGATTCGACATAATCTCTGAGTGAATCGGTAATATCGAGATGATGGCCACTAAGATTGACTTGCATAGATAACTCCTTATTCTGGTTTGACCCTTTCCCATTGCGGGTAAAGGACTATTGGGCGCCCTAAACTAACAGGCTAAAACTAAGTTAGACGCTTCCGCTCATTTGATGGTGGAATCGTCATGGATTCTCTGTATTTTGCCACAGTTCTGCGGGCAACTTTAATACCTTTTTCGACTAATAAATTTGCTATTTTGCTATCGCTCAAAGGTTTTGTCGTGTTCTCTTCAGCGATAAGTTTTTTGATCACAGCTCTGATTGCTGTGGATGAACATTCGCCACCCATTGTCGTGCTGACATGGCTGGAGAAGAAATATTTGAGCTCAAAAATGCCACGTGGCGTGTGCATATATTTTCGGGTAGTAACTCGTGAAATGGTCGATTCATGCATATCCAGTGCTTCGGCGATATCATGTAAAACCAGTGGCTTCATGGCTTCTTCACCATATTCCAGAAAGGCTCTTTGTCGCTCGACTATATTGGTAGACACTTTCAGTAGCGTTTCACTCCGGCTTTGTAGACTCTTGATGAACCAGCGAGCTTCCTGCAAATGAGCTTTAAGTGAAGCATTGTCAGGGCTATTATCCGCACGTTTGATCATGCCTGAATAAAGAGAATTGACACGTAAACTTGGCACAGCTTCCGGGTTAAGTGAGACCTGCCAGGCACCTTTATCTTTTCTGACGTAAACATCTGGCACCACGTATTCAGTATCAGATTCCGCCAGGTGCGAACCCGGGCGAGGGTTCATTGTCTGGATCAGCATTTCGACCTGCAATAACTTCTCCTTGTCCAATTTCATGCTCTTCAATAACTGAGTATAGTCATGAGCAGCCAAAAGGTCGAGGTGCTCTGAAACCAGTCTGGTTGCTTCCTCTAACCAGGGTGTTTCTGGATCAAATTCTTTTAATTGTAGTAACAGGCATTCACGTAGATCACGCGCACCGACACCGGAAGGATCCATTGATTGTACATGGGTCAGAACAGCTTCAATCTCATCCGCATCCACTTGCAGATCAGTATTATCCATGACCAGCGTTTGATGAATTTCTTCCAGCGAAGCATTCAGATAACCATCTTTATCGATCGCATCAACAATCGCTAAGGCGATGGCTTTATCTGTTTCGTTAAGAATGGACATCTCAACCTGCCATTGCAGATGATCCGCCAGGGTTTCTGTTGCAGCATTACGAATATTTTCAAAATCCTGACCGGAGAATTCACCACTGGCAGGCGTAGAAAGGGAAGTTGTCGTATCGTAAGTATCTTCCCATTCGCTATCGACGGGTAATTCTTCGGGAATATCTTCCTTGCCCACTTCCCGATCAGGCGTTTCTTGTTCACTTGGGGAAGGTGTTTCGGTTTCAGTATTAGCTTGATCAGATTCACTGGTTTTTTCAGGAGTCGAACCATCGTCTTCATCGACTTCCAACATCATATTGGATTCCAATACCTGCTGAACTTCCAGACTCAACTCCATAGTCGACAGTTGCAACAAACGGATCGCCTGCTGCAATTGTGGTGTCATGGTCAGGCTTTGCCCGAGTCGGAGTTGTATGGCTTGTTTCATATTTTCTAAAATTGTCTGGTATTGGCGAACATTAGATCAGCAAATTCCAGACAGCGTAATGGGGACTTTTCCCCTCCCAGGTTACTTGTCAGTATCGCTTATTTTAAACCAAGTTCAGCAAGATAGCTGAGAATTCTCATGTGATTACATAAAAATGTCATTTGTTATCAAACTAATAGTTTTTAAATAGTGAAGTCTTCACCAAGATAAACTTTCCTGACCTGCTCATTCGCAAGGATCTCTTCCGTATTACCTTCCGCAATAATCCTGCCGTCGCTGACAATATAAGCACGATTACAGATCGCCAAAGTTTCTTTTACATTGTGATCGGTGATTAAAACTCCGATGCCACGATCTTTAAGGTGGTTGATGATCTGTTTGATGTCTGCTACTGAAATTGGATCAACGCCAGCAAAAGGTTCATCGAGTAATATAAACTCCGGTTCTGTGGCAAGTGCGCGGGCGATTTCTGTTCGTCGTCTTTCACCGCCGGACAAACTACCACCGAGGGATTCCCGTACATGTGTGATATGGAATTCTCGCATCAGTCCTTCGACCATCCGGGTTCTTTCCATTTCGTTTAGATCCTGACGTACTTCAAGCACTGCGAGAATATTATCTTCTACGGATAGTTTTCGAAAAACAGAGGCATCTTGTGGTAAATATCCCAGGCCAAGTCGTGCTCTTTCTTCGGTTGCCAGATTGGTAATGTCTGCACCGTTTAATTTGATCTCGCCATTGTCATGCGAGATCAAACCAACAATCATTCTGAAACTGGTTGTTTTACCTGCTCCATTTGGCCCGAGCAAGCCTACGATCTCGCCGCCAGCAACTTCAAGACTTACATCTTTAACGACCTGACGTGCACGATAACTCTTGGTCAGATGTTGGACAGAAAGCAGGCTCATGAAAACGTGTAACTATTTCTTTCTGGGAGGAAGGATAACTTTGATCCGGCCAGAATTATTTCCAACAGCTTTGCCTGAAGGAGTAGTTTCCCCAGCGACTGCTTTTCGGGCAATCATTTTGCTTTTTTCAGTATCGTAATCAATTTTGTAAGCTCTGAATAATTTACCATTCTGGGTCAGCTCAGCATCTTCTGTCAGTTTAAGCATATTCTCGGCAGGTAAATAATCAATTCTGATTCCTTTGCCATTGATCTCGCCCTGACTTTTGGTATCTGGCGTTTGCCGAAATGATGCAGGGGTTCCAAGCATGGTGGCTGATTTCAACGAATTATCGTCGTGATAGGTAATCGTCATTTTGTTTCCATGCAGATACATGCTGCCCTGGGTGACGATCACATTTCCGGAATAAACCGTAATGCCGGTTCGATCATCAAGCTCTGCTGCATCCGCTTCAATTTCGATGGGTTGATCCTGATCGGTGGATAAAGCAAACAGTTGCGTTGTCATAAACAGACCAGTTGCCAGAACTAACCATTCAATGCTTCGGCGAAATATTGTCATAATGTCCTCTTACGTCTTTCAATAGTTTCAGATTTCGAGTCTGAAAGTTAGCTTGTAAACCCACAGCGGTTACTTTTGATTGTCCGCTGAGTATCATCACAAAATTTGGGGTTTCTGCATACTCTTCTTTTAACAGGATCTTCAGATCTGTTGTGATCAGTTCTATTTCTTTTGCAGCTTCCTGATCACCCTTATTTGGTTCATCTCGCCAGATATAGACCTTGCCATAGAGCAGCAGTTTTTCTCCATCACCACTTAACCAGCCTCTTTCACCGGTAACATGCCACGGCATTACCTGATCCTCATTGTAGATCTCCATCACAGGAGACTCCAGTTCAACACTACCATCAAGCGGGTAATGTTTCATCAGATCCGCTTCCAGCTTTGCTTTGGGCAGACCATTTTCATCCATATCGGTGCGTTTGAAATCCCACATGATCGAATCAGGTTCACCACGATCCTTCACCTGAACGGTCTGATCTTCCTGCAGGGAATTATGGATCCAGCTGGTCAATACCAGCAACAGCAGCAGGACGAGGACAGTTACCCAGCGGATCACCGATCAATCACCTTATCCGTCCCATCAATCTAAATACTTATTATGGAGTGGTTCCAACAAACCCTGAGCATCCATGATCAGATCACAAACTTCACGCACTGCACCACGGCCACCGCGTTTTTGTGTACACAGATCGGCATGTTGTTGAACAAACTGATGCGCATCGGCAACGGTAATCCCAAGACCGGCGAGTCTGATCACCGGCAAGTCTGGCAGATCATCACCCATATAAGCAGCCTGATCAGCGGTCAAGCCTGTGTCTGCCAGAATCTTTTCAAACACCTCGCGTTTATCGCTAATTCCCTGATACACATGTTTAATACCCAATTCCTGCATCCGTTGCACAACAACCGGAGATTTTCGCCCGGTAATGATCGCCAACTCAAAACCTGCATTGAGCAACATCACCAGACCTTGTCCATCCTGCGTATAAAAAGCTTTGAACTCTTCACCCTTATCGCCGAGTATCAATCGACCATCAGTCAGGATCCCATCCACATCAAAAGCCACCAGTCTGATCTTGCTCGCACGTTCCCTGATTTCGTCCGTTGTTTCCATTATCAAATGACTCCTGCTCGTAGTAGATCATGCATATTCAAAACTCCCTTCAGAACCTGCTCCTCATCGATCACAAGCAGGGCATTAATCCGGTTTTTTTGCATCAAACTTAATGCTTCAGCGGCCAGCATTTCTTCCGTAATCACCGAGCCTCCGCTGGTCATTACTTCGCTCATGATGGCCTTGTGAACATCGACACCATTATCCAGTGTGCGGCGTAGATCTCCATCGGTAAAAATACCCAGAACTTTCTTATCATTATCAACTACTGTCGTCATACCGAAACCTTTTGCAGACATTTCCACCAGCGCATCACCAAGAAGTGAGTCTTCACTAACCATCGGCATTTCCTGATCGCGATGAATGACATCAGCGACCCTCAATAATAACTTTTTACCCAGCGATCCACCGGGATGTGAGAGTGCAAAATCATCGGCTTTGAAACCACGTTCTTCCAACAAAGCGATCGCCAATGCATCGCCCATCGCGAGTGCTGCGGTGGTGCTTGAAGTCGGTGCAAGTCCCAGCGGACAAGCTTCGGTTTCGACACTGACATCAAGGTTGATATTAGCAGCTTTTGCTAACGTTGAATTCGCATTTCCGGTCAAGGAAATTAGTGGTACGCCAAGACGTTTTATGATCGGTAATAAAATTGAAATTTCCTGTGTTTCACCAGAATTAGAGATCGCGAGAACAACATCTTTTGGTGTGATCATGCCCATGTCGCCATGACTGGCTTCGCCGGGATGAACGAAGAACGCGGGAGTTCCGGTGCTGGCCAAAGTCGCAGCGATCTTGCCACCGATATGACCAGACTTGCCCATGCCAAGAACAACAATTCGACCCTCACAATCCAGCAAAAACTGACAGGCATGCGCGAAATCGACATTCATACGTTTTGCCAGATCTCTGAGCGCCGATGCCTCTGTATCAATGACTGCATAGCCTAATGAAAGTAGTCGTTTCTCTTTATCCTTCTGGTTATCTTTTTGACCCATTTTTTATTGTCCTGATCTAAACAACATAAATTGATAGCCTACAAAGCACACCAACAGGATCACCCCGTGGAGTTTGGTGATTTTGCCAGCTTTGCGGAAACCATACGACATAAAAAACATCAGCGCACTAAGAAACAACATGATCGGAAAATCCCGGGTCAGTACTTTATCGCTAACTTCGGCAGGATGAATAAGACCCGGAACGAAGAGGACAGCCAGCATATTAAACATATTGGAGCCGATGATATTCCCCAGCGCCATATCCTGTTCGCCTTTGATAGCACTCATCAGCGATGCAGCAAGTTCCGGCAAACTGGTTCCAATCGCGACGATCGTCAGACCAATAACCAGATCGCTGACACCCATGACCTGCGCAATATCCACCGCTCCTTTGACCAGCGCTTGTGAACCAACCAACAATAAAATCGATCCCAGAACTAACCAGAACACGGCAGATTTTATGGGCAACTCTTCTTCCAGCCCTTCTTCAAAATCCAGTTTAACCGGATCAAGCGGGGATGACTGTTTTCCAAGGTAAACCGTCGTACCGATCATCGCCACAAGTCCGAACAGCAAAATAAATCCATCCTGCCGACTCAAATCCCCATCCAGCATCAAGCCATAGGCCAGAAACACCGCAATAAACATCAAAGGAAATTCGCGTTTGATCGTTCTGGAATTCACCAGCAAAGGCGAAATGACCACCGTTGCCCCCAGCACCAGCCCAATATTCGCAATATTCGAACCCACTGCATTACCGATAGCAATGCCAGTTTTACCTGCCATGGCTGCAACGCCGGCCACCAGCATTTCTGGCGCTGATGTTGCGAAAGCTACGATCGTCAAACCAACAAGCATCGGCGACATACCAAAACTTCGGCCAACACTCGCGGCTCCGATCACAAACCGATCCGCTCCGTAGGTAAGGAGAACCAGACCCAGTAAAACTGCAAGAATACTTATTAACATAGACTTATTATCTCAAACTTTGGACAGACTTTGGCAGATATTTAATTGCTTTATAGATGACTAGCGCGGCATGATGCCAGAATGTCTCATTGAAGGTAAGTTAATCTGAACCCGATCAACAAAGTCAGTAAATAATACAAATATCGTCATTCCGGTAATCTTCTAGCCGGAATCCATGATCGAAATGCTGGATTCCTGCTAGGAAACATGCGGGAATGACGAGAAATAGTTTTAATTCCCTAAACCCACGATCAGGTTAAAATGGCTTCTATGGATATTCGACTTAAAGAAATAAACCAGTGGCTACAAGACGATCTCAAGATCAAAAACTACACAATAGAACCCGCCTCGGCAGATGCCAGTTTTCGTCGCTATTTCAGAGTGTCATCTGATGGTGAAACTTCGATCATAATGGATGCACCACCCGATAAGGAAGACTGCGCTCCTTTTATAGACATCACAAATCGGCTTTTAAGAACAGGTGTCCGATCACCGGAAGTTAAAACATACTCAGCCGAGAAAGGTTTTCTGATGTTGTCGGATCTGGGCAATATAGTGTATCTGGATAAACTCACCGACGACAGCTCAGATGATCTTTATCACGCAGCGATCGATTCCCTGATCACGATGCAATCACAGGCCGACACTTCCAATCTACCTGAATACAATGAGGCATTATTGAAACAGGAAATGGATCTTTTTCCAGATTGGCTGATCGAAAAACATCTTGGTTTATTAACAGATCAAAGTTGGCTCAATCAGACATTCTCTTTTCTGGCACAATCAGCACTTGATCAACCACAAATCTTTGTCCACAGAGATTACCATTCCAGAAACCTGACCTGGCAAGCTGATCAACCCCCCGGAATACTCGACTTTCAAGATGCCGTTCTCGGCCCGATCAGCTACGATCTGGTTTCATTATTGCGTGATTGTTATATCGAATGGCCACAGGATCGTGTTGCAACATGGGTGAAATACTACTGTGATAATGTCCGGCAAAAAGGTTTATTAGACAATGTGACAGATGCAGAATTTACACGCTGGTTTGACCTGATGGGAATCCAGCGACATTTAAAAGCCAGTGGCATCTTCGCCCGACTCTGGCTTCGTGATGGAAAACAGGGCTACTTGAAAGATATTCCACGCACCTTAAACTACATCGAAGAAGTCAGTCAGGATTATCCTGAATTAAAGGATCTGCATAATTTCCTGATACAGGAACTACTACCCGCATTAAAGGAAACATAAAAGTGAAAGCAATGATACTTGCAGCCGGCCATGGAAAACGCATGGGCGATCTGACCAACGATACACCCAAACCACTACTAAAAATTGGTACTGGATCAGACAGCAAAGCACTGATCGAATACCACATCGAAAGACTGGTCAAAGCCGGGATCACCGAGATCGTGATCAACCGTGCTCAACATGCTGATCAATTTGATGCGCTGCTCGGTAACGGTGAAAAATACGGTGCAAAGATCATCTATTCTGATGAAGAAGGTGAGCCACTTGAAACCGGTGGCGGCATCTACAAAGCACTATCTTTGCTCAACGACTCCAGCTTCATGGTCATCAATGGCGACATCTGGTGTGACTATCCACTGGAGAAATTACTCGACGATCCACAGGGATTAGCTCACCTCGTGCTGGTACAAAATCCACCACATAATCCAGAAGGTGATTTCGCCCTCGAACAAAGTTATAACAAAGAAAATAGTGATCGCATTCGTCTTGGAATTACCGACAAATATACCTTCAGCGGTCTTGCCGTTTATCGTCCAGAATTGTTTGATGAATGTCAGGATGGCAGCTTCGCCCTTGCTCCGATCCTGCGACATACGATCTCACAGGATCTGGTTGCCGGTGAGCTTTATGAAGGTGAGTGGATGGATATTGGAACGCCTGAGCGGTTGGAAGAATTGGCTCGGCGTATTGGAAACTGACCATAAAAAAGCCCGAATAATAGTGGGCTTTTGAAATCAATTTATTTATAAATTAGTAAAGATAAACAGCATTACAATCTTGACTATCTGCAGACATTCCATCCTGGTGGCGTTAGAGTTTTGATCTTATACAAGCGCCATCCTGTTCATTAGCCACGCTGTACCCTACCACCTGAAGCCGTCGTACCGCAAGACACCACTTTCTGGTTTACCATCATCTACTTTACTATCAACTCGACAAAACCGATGCTGGTGCTGATCGACCAACGACAAAACCCAAGTCTGGTGGTTGCAGTAGCACTTGGTATATATGATTTAGTTCTCCAAAGTACTACCCTTCCACCAAAAGCATTTACAGGAGCATCGTCGTTTGCTTTATAATTTGTATCAGCTTGTGGCGTTCCCCTTCATAACTACCTACGATAAAATTAGCAGCACTTAAATGTGCCCACAAAGCAGAAGCCTCAGGATAACTTTCGATAGTCAGCGCCTGCAGACAGGTTTCCATTTCCATCCCCACCTACCTTTGTAATCAAGTTTTGTGATCCAATTGCAGCTTGAGCTTTATCTTTATCCATATCCCCAGGTACAGCCCGATAACGATCAATAAACCCATAATAAGCAGCCTGAACACTGGAGTTCTGATCGGCCATACTACGAACTCGTGCACTGTTGATCAGGTTTTGCCCTTTCAAAACGGCTCCCAATAACAATCCGATAATGACCATTACGATGGCGATTTCTACCAGTGTAAAACCCTGTTGCTTTGAATAATTTATTGCTTTCATCAATTCTGCTTCCTGTCATTTACATTACTTACAGGCATAATTGCAGAATCCATGCCATCGATATAACTAGTTGTTATTAATGGTAATTAACAGTTTTTTTCAATGTTTTTGGGGCTTGTGTTGACGAACTGACAACGGAACTGTTGAGATTTCAACACTGCGTTGCAGCATGCTTTGTGTTGTCATCCTGAGCATCGCGAAGGATCTCTTCGAAGCCTGTGAATAAGCAGTTTGGATATTTCTGGCAGGTTATTTTGAACAAGAAGCTTGTTGGCTTCGATAAACAAAAGCAGATCCTTCGTACCTCAGGATGACAGCATGGCAGATCTAGCGATTATATTATTCGCGGGTACAATCCACTCCTACTTTTGTTCGATTTCTTTCAACCGCTGATAAAGAAAAGCTTGTTCATGTGGATCAGTAATCTGCCCACTTTCCAGCAACCCACCTAACAAAACTTTCGCACTTTCGATTTCACCCATGTCTTCCAGCAAAAAGATCTGCATCTGTTTTGCCCAGCTAGGCACATTTTCTCCGGTGGCTTTTTCAGTGAGTGATTTGGCAAACTTCAGCGCGAGTTGCTGATCTTTAAGACGATGTTTCGCAACAAAAGCAGCATGCGCTAACCATTGCCAGCGATGGTCAGGATCTTTATGAAATTCCTGTTCTACAAAAGCCAGCATTTGCCGTTGTTTTTCCGGAACCGGCACTTCACCGAAAACCCTAACAGCAGACAGCAGTGGATAGTGACTACGTGGATCAAGTGCAAGGGTGGATTCCAGCCATTGAACCAGCACTGTGTAATCCAGTTTTCGAAAAGGAATACTGATCCCAGGTTGGTTATCGTGCGCCTGCAACCAGAGCATGGTCAGTTTTGAAAACGCAACCGGATCACCAAAGCTGGCGACATTAAGTTGTTCATTTGTCGGGGGTGTTGGCAGATCGATCACTTGCGCCAGCGGAGCAGGGCGAACATTGTGCCAGACAATTTGTATGATCAATGCGATCAATAAAGTTGGCAAAACCCAGAGTGGAATATCCCGGATGGATCGTTCTTTGTGCTGGTTTAAGATCACAGGTTTTTCCGATACAGATCAAATAAGCCTGCCGCGATTAATATGAAAAGAGTGATCACCGTCTGAATGATAATCGGCATGATCTGAGCAATGCTGGTGTCAGCATAGATCAACCATTCCGAAGGACTGAATCGATAGAGATCCGGCAAGACCATCGCCAGTGAATCCACCGCTTTGATCATAAAAGTCTGTGCCAGTGAATTCGGATCAATCATAGATCCTTTGCCCATTAACTGGATCGCATCGATGGTTCTGGCGAGGAGATAAAATGCTGCAACGGCCGTGATCGCAATCGTTACCTGATTGAAGGTATAAACGCATAAAAGACAGAGTGCCGAGATGATCAGGAGTTCGCAAAAGAGGGAAACCGTCCAGATCATAACCTGTGGAAATGGTGCGTAAAACAACAAACAAAGTCCGATCAACAATGACATAAAAAAAGCGATCAAAGCATAACCGGAGAGTTTTCCAAAGTAATAACTGGCGCGGGAAACGGGCAGGGAAAGTGTCAGCTCCATACCTTTGTCATTCATCTCACGCACCATGCTGGTGATCACATAAAGGCTGATCACAAATACGGCAAAAAGTCGCAAAATAGCTCCGAGCAAACTGGTTCTGATCGCGTGACTTTCAGTAATCGAAATCCCGCCCATGAACTCGGCTAGCATAATTCCCAGCAGCAGCAAGATCATAAACAACCAGATCAGTCGGTTGCGCATAGCTTCCAGCAAGGTAAATCGTGTTATGGCTAATATCGCGTACAATGTGTCGAGTTCCTAATTAAGTCTTTGAACATTATCACTCAAAAAATGATTCAACAACGACATCAATTAAACGGCCTGTGGGTATTGGCCGCCATGCTGCTGCTTTTGCACTTCGCGATCTGGAAAGATTTTGGCAGCGCGCTTTCACGATCATTGATGCTCGCTCACCTCGGACTCTTTTTCATCTGGCAACCATTGTGGCGGCGTGATCAAAGGATCGCATTCGGCGCGGGTATTTTGTTCATACTGTTCACCGGTGGTTTTATTTACTGGATGAACTGGTGGCTACTGTGTGTCTGGATCATCTTGTTGATCGGTCTGGTCGCAGGCCAGATACTTGAAAATAAAACCGAGCGGCGAGCCTATTTAATCACGCTGATTTTCCTTATTTCCGAACTATTGATCCGCTGTATCACCGAGTCATTTCAAGTGACCAACATCAGCAGTAGCGTCTATAGTCTATTCAAATATGGATTGATCGCGCTGCCATTTATCATCATTGCTTTGACGTGGAAATACACACCTGAAACGCAAATTCGTCCGGTAGATTTTTTTCGTGGTATCACCGTTTCCATGATCACGGCTATGCTTGCAGTGGGTAGTTTGTTGAATATGTATTACACCGGAATTCAATATCCACTGGCTCTTCTCCAGTCACTTGCAGCGCTTTCCATTTTCTTGTTTGCATTAAGCTGGTTGTCATCACCAGTGGTCGGTTTCAGTGGACTGACCCAACTTTGGGAACGATCACTGATGAACATCGGCACACCTTTTGAGCAATGGTTGAGTGAGCTGGCACAATTGGCTGATCAGGAAAAAATGCCCAATGCCTTTGTAAATTCTGCGATGGAAAAACTGGTGGAACTGCCCTGGATCGAAGGCGTGCGTTGGAAACTGACAGGCGAAGAAAAGTTGCATGGGGGAAAAACAAAATTTCGTCTGGATCTTTCTGCTGGAACATTTGACGTCAGTCTTTATACGCATCGCGCCATCGGTCCAACCTTATTGATGCACTGTAAATTGCTGATCCAGTTAGTACATCATTTTCATACCGCAAAATCTCGTGAACTGGAGTTGATGCAACAAACACATCTACAGGCGATCTACGAAACGGGTGCGCGGGTTACTCATGATATTAAAAATCTGTTGCAATCCCTGCAAACGATCACAGTCGTGCTTGAAAGTGATGAGACTCTAAATACTGCCAACCCTTCACCCGGACAATTATTATTAAAAAAACAACTTCCGTATATCACACAAAGGATGCAACTGGCGCTGGATAAATTACGTGATCCGGAAGATGTGACGATCGAACATATGTCGCTGCAAGCCTGGTGGAAAAAATTACAAAATAGAATTCGATCAGAGAAAATCACCTTTCAATCACACGTCTCATCTAACCCGATCATCCCTTTTGATCTGTTCGATAGCGTGATCGAAAATCTGCTGGAAAACGCAAATTTTAAAGGACAAACTGATCCTGAAATGAAGATCACTATTTCTCTCATGACAGAAGAAGATAAAGTGAAACTTTCAGTTTGTGATTCAGGGGAAGCTATCGTAGATGAAGTTGCTGAAAAAATTCTTGATCAGCCGCTGGATTCAAACAGTGGATTAGGAATCGGACTCTATCAGGCAGCAAGACAAGCAGAGTTAAATGGTTTTAAATTAAAACTTATTCATAATGTTGCGGGTCGAGTTTGTTTCCAGTTATCGAATAATAATCTTCATGGTGGTTCGAAACCTGGACAGTATAATTTGTTTAGTGGTGATTGATTAACTGAGTTTGTGTTCCTTAACCCGCGATCAGTTTAATTAATCCACCAAAGCCGAAGTAATAATTCCCCGAGCCTTTTGATAATTTTCTGTCACAAACTCATCCCATTTTTTTTCTATCTCACCCTGCTCACCATCGATCACATCCTCAGCAGTTTTTCGTTTCTTTTTAAACTTTTCCACAAAACGTGGATCACTGGCAGATAACTCATCAATGGGTAATTGGTTAATATAATCTTTTGCTCTGGCGATGGCTGATCCCAATTTTGTATTACTAGCAGTAGATGAAAGTAATTTCTCCTCGGCTTCATGAAGAGACAACATCGCAGAACTCAGATCATCCATACGATAAGTGATCATGACATCAAATAAAGAGTTCACAACGTTATAACGACGCTTACTCAACAACACATCAAAAGCGACATGTGCTCCCAGTTCTTTTGCGGAATAAGGTCGCGGATAAAATGATGGAAGATCATCATTATAAATCTCGGGCCGGATCGGTAGTCGACTGATCTGAGGAACTAGTAATAGTTTTTGTCCTTCCGGAGAGATTAAAAACTCAATAAACTCTTTTGCTAACTCAGGCTCCGGTGCATTCTTTAATATGCCAACATTCGCAGGAACGAGGACCGTCGCTTTAGGATAAACAAACTCTACCGGCGCACCCTTTGCTTTTTCAGCCAGCCCAAAAAAGTCGATCACAACTCCGATCCCGAATTCACCATCGACAACACCTTTCGGAACATGCGTACTTTTAGCCGTAATTATTTTTGCATTTGCAGAAATACCTTTGATCAAAGCCCAACCAGCTTCCCAACCCTTCAGTTGCAGAATGGCTTCCATGGTCAAATGTGTAGTGCCCGATCGGGAAGGAGCTGATAAACCAATATGACCAAAATATTCTGGTCGCGTCAGATCAACCCATTCTTTTGGTTGTGGAAGATTATGTTTTTTAAGGTACTCATTATTCCACATAATGCCATAACCACCGGCAGCAAATCCTGAATAATATCCATCCGGATCATTGACCGGATAGCCACTTAAACGCCGCGGAATACCTACAGCTTTTGGTTCATACTTTTGTAGTAAATTTTTCTTTTTCAGAACCTCGAAAGCATCCGGTGCGGATACCCAGAAAAGATCAACGTGATTATTCTCTCTAATTTCTTCCAGATATTTAACGCCAGCGGTGGTTTTCTTTTTGATGATCTCAACATCAACACCGGGTTTGAATTCTTCAAAACCCTTTTCAAAAACAGCATTCATATCTTCAGGAAAAGAGGCTACGATCACGAGTTTTTTTTCTACAGCCCCTTCTGTCGCCAGTACTGGAATAGAAAATAAAAATGAAAGCAAAAGTATGTTTGAAAATCTAATCATTTTTTATATTTATCTGCCCACGACTAATATCACTTAAAGTATTTTTTAGATCGGAAAAATTATTTTTCGGTACATTACATTTAATATTAAGTTGATCATTATATTGGACATCAGGATTTTCGACACCTGCTGTGATCAAACTACGTCGAATTGGATCTTCCAAAGAAAAAGCCGCTGAAAAAGAAACCGGGATTATTGCGATCTTTAATTGCACTGGCAAAAGTTTTAGCACCGCAGAAACTGAACTGGAATATGCTCTGGCCAATCCTCCCGTTCCCAGTTTGATCCCGCCAAAGTATCGCACAATCACAACAACAATATCTCCAGTTTCACCGTGCTGTAAAACATTCAACATCGGCATTCCGGCAGTGCCGTTCGGCTCGCCGTCATCACTGAAACTTACCTGTGTTGTGTTGCCGGGTTTTCCCGCTACGAATGCCCAGCAGACATGACGTGCATCGGGATATTCTCTTCTGATCTGATTGATAAAATCATGTGCCGCTTCTGGTGTTGCAGCATTTGCGGCATAAGCAATGAAACGACTTTTCTTTATTGCCTGTTCGTAGCGAGTTGTTTCGGCTGGGATTTTGTAATCTGGCATCAAGCAGATCTTGCATGAATCCAGACCCTGATTCGATAAAAAATATAAATGATCAGCATGGAAACTGCGCCCAGCACGAACTCCTTATGTGCAAGATATAACTCGTGAATCGTGTCGATCATCTCCTGATCAAGATCCTGATAGAGCATGAAACATGCAATAAACAAGACAAAAAAACCAAATGCCTGTTTGAGATTCTTTGCGCTGATTTTGTGTGATAGAGAACTACCAATGAGACTTCCGATCACGGCAAGTATGGAAAACATGCCGACGATTTTCGGATCAAAGTTAATGTGATCTGCGTGTCCGGCCAATGCTGCGATGGATTGCAATGTGATGATCATTAGTGATGTTCCAATGGCCGCATGGATCGGTAAACCAACCAGAAAGCTCAAGGCCGGAACCAGTAAAAATCCACCACCGACGCCAACTAGTCCAGTGATCGCTCCCACCATAAATCCATCAAAAAAGATCGCCAGCAAAGGTAATTCCTCTGGACAAAGGCCATCTCTTAATTGAATTTTTGGTGTTGCTAATTATTCTGCTTCGCAGCATATAAAATGAGGCAATTAACATCACGATGGCAAATAGTAACAACAGGATCTCGTCCGGAATATAGGCTGAAATTCTACCGCCAAGGAAAGCACCTATGACGCCGGTGACACTAAACGAGAACCCGGTTTTCCAGCAGACGCAACCTTTTCGGGCATACGAGATCACAGCAATAGAACTAGTGATCGCAACGATGATCAGGGAAGTGATGATCGCATCTTTGGCATCAAAATCCAGAACATAAACAAGCACTGGAACCGTCAGAATTGATCCGCCACCACCCAGTAAGCCGAGCAGCAGGCCAATACAAATTGCAAAAAATGCAGCCAGAAGCATACTAATTAACCCTGAATAATTTCTTCATCATCGGCGACATCGACCAACCCACATTCCAGGTTGGCAGGTAAAGCCTCATCGAGATTTTTTGGATAAGGTAAATTTAGATTGTTCATGATCCCGATAAATTCATCACGCGTTTTGCCACCACCAAGACGGGAGTTTTTCGCCATTTCCTGCTTGATCGTCGAAACTGTATTACCGTTGTAATCATGGCCCGGATAGATCAGCGTATCTGGCGGCAAAGTGAATAATTTATCGTGAATATTGTCATATAAGATCCCCGCATCGCCTTCCTGAAAATCAGTCCGCCCACAGCCGTTGATAAATAAAGCATCGCCCGTAAACACACGATCATCCATCGCAAAACTAATACAACCGCTGGTATGTCCTGCCGTGTGCAAAACTCTTAATACGATATCGCCAATTTGCAGCAGCACGCCATCTGTCACCAACAAATCCGCACACATTGCACCCGCATCACGATGCACGACACTTTTGCTACCAATTTTCTCACGCAACAAACCTGCGGCAGTTATATGATCGGCATGAACATGGGTTTCCATCGTGTAGATCAGTTCCAGATCCAGTTCTTTAACAGTAATGTAATATATTTATCCAGATCACAGGCAACTGTGTCGATCAGGATCGCTTTGCGAGTGCTTTCACAACCGAATAAATAGGTGTAAGTTGAGGTTTTTTCTTCGAAAAGTTGTTTAAAAATCATTATTTATTCCATAATATTATATGCATATTCCATGTAATTATATCGGAAAGATTCCAACAGATCTATCTCCGATCGGCGGTTGATTGTAGAAGGCGCAATAGACATACTGTATCGACTAGAAATCAACAGCAGAAATCGCATCAATGGAAGAAAGATATTCACCCTCAAGCATCGAACCCAGCATCCAGAAAAACTGGGCCGAAACAAAGGTTTTCAAGGCCATAGAAGATCAGGATCGCGAGAAATTCTACTGCCTCGCCATGTTCCCTTATCCCAGCGGAAAATTGCACATGGGACACGTGCGGAATTACACCATCGGCGATGTGATCGCGCGTTATCAAAGAATGTTGGGGAAAAATGTATTACAGCCAATGGGTTGGGATGCTTTTGGACTGCCAGCAGAAAATGCCGCGATCAATAATAATGTGCCACCAGCAAAATGGACTTACGAAAATATCGATCACATGCGTGATCAGCTCAAGCGGATTGGCTTTGCCTACGACTGGGATCGCGAACTGGCGACCTGCACGCCGCAATATTATCGTTGGGAACAATGGTTTTTTACCAAACTACTAGAAAAAGGACTCGTTTATAAAAAGACGGCGGTCGTAAACTGGGATCCAGTTGATAACACCGTACTCGCCAATGAACAGGTGATCGACGGTCGCGGCTGGCGATCCGGTGCGTTGGTAGAGCGACGTGAGATCCCGCAATGGTTTTTGAAAATCACCGACTATGCTGATCAACTGCTGGAAGATCTGAAAGCATTAGAAGGCTGGCCGGATTCCGTTCGCATCATGCAACGCAACTGGATCGGTCGATCAGAAGGTGTGGAAGCCGAATTTGCTGTACCTGATCTCGATACATCGCTGGGAATTTACACCACACGTCCGGACACGATCATGGGCGTGACTTATCTTGCTGTCGCCGCCGAACATCCGCTGGCTTTGAAGATTGCCGAAAACAACACTGATCTGGCCGACTTTATCGCCGAATGTAAAACCACAGGAACTTCCGAAGCGGTGATCGAAACCATGGAGAAAAAAGGTTTCGCGTTGGGTGTCGATGCCGTACATCCGATCTCCGGCGAGAAGGTTCCGGTCTTTGCCGCGAACTTTGTGTTGATGGGATATGGAACAGGCGCGGTGATGTCGGTTCCGGCGCATGATCAACGTGACTGGGAATTTGCGAAAAAATACGGGCTGGACATCAAAGCTGTGGTTTATCCGGCAGATGGATCAGACTGCGATATTTCCGAAGGTGCTCAAACCGAAAAAGGCGTGTTGAAAAACTCCGATCAATTTGATGATCTGAGTTCCGCCGATGCCTTCGATAAAATCGCTGAATTTCTCGACAAGGAAGGCCGTGGTCGCAAAACCATCAACTACCGCTTACGCGACTGGGGCGTTTCCCGACAACGATATTGGGGTTGTCCAATTCCGGTGATCAACTGCGATGATTGTGGATCAGTTCCCGTGCCGGAAGATCAACTTCCCGTCGTGTTGCCAGAAAATATTGAATTCGACGGCTCCGGATCACCGATTAAGAAAATGCCGGAATTCTACGAAACCATCTGTCCGAAATGTGGCGGCAAAGCCGAACGTGAAACCGATACCTTCGACACCTTCTTTGAATCATCCTGGTATTTCGCCCGCTTCACCTGCAATGACAATGATCAGGCGATGCTCGATGAACGCGCAGATTACTGGCTGCCAGTCGATCATTATGTCGGCGGAATTGAACACGCGGTTTTACATCTGCTCTATGCACGTTTCTTTAATAAGTTAATGCGCGATATGGGATTGATCTCATCCGATGAGCCTTTCACCCAACTGCTGACACAAGGCATGGTGATCGCCGAAACGTATTATCGCGAAGAATCCAACGGTAAAAAGATCTGGTTCAACCCTGCCGATGTAGAAGTCGAACGAGACGACAAAGGCCGGATCATCAATGCTAAATCTGTCGAAGATGACCAGCCCGTGATCATCGGTGGCATCGAGAAAATGTCGAAATCAAAAAACAACGGCGTTGATCCTCAGATTTTGCTTGATGAATATGGTGCGGACACGGTCCGGCTATTTTCCATGTTCGCTGCGCCACCGGATCAATCACTGGAGTGGCTGGATAGCGGCGTCGAAGGCGCACATCGTTTTCTGAAACGCTACTGGAAACAGGCTTACCTGCATACCGAAAAAGGCATTCCGGCAAAAGTTGATCCGGAGAATTTATCAGCCGATCTAAAAGACATGCGTCGCCTGATCCATGAGACCGTACAAAGAGCCAGCGATGATGTTGGCCGCCGTCATACTTTTAATACCGCGATCGCAAAAGTCATGGAATTGATGAACGCACTGGCTAAAATGGAAGACTCTGATCAAGCTCGCTCTGTGATGCAGGAAGGTCTGGAGATCGCTACATTGATCTTGTCGCCTATCGTTCCGCACGTCACAGAAACTGTCTGGGCAGCACTCGGAAAAACCGAAGCAATGACATGGCCGACGGTCGATGAAAGTGCATTGGTGCAAGATTCGATAGAACTGGTCCTGCAGGTAAACGGTAAAAAACGTGGCGCGATCAACGTCGCTGCTGATGCTTCAAAAGACGACATCGAAGCACAGGCGCTGGCCGATGAAAACGTCCTACGTTTCACTGAAGGCAAGACCGTGCGAAAATGTATCGTCGTTCCCGGTCGTCTGGTTAATATAGTGGTGTCTTAAATGAAGAAACTTTCAAAATATTTTTTGTTGTTCCTGATCCTTACATTGACGGGCTGTAGCTATCACCTACGTGGTTCTGGTGCAGGAAAGCTAAACGTTAATAAGGTCTATCTGGATATTCAGAATGCTCAGCTCGTCGTCGTAGAGTTGAAAGAGCAACTTACTATCAGAGATATCACGATCAGCAATACCAGTGAAGGCGTTGATCGCATCGTTAAACTCAGTAATGAAGTCTATGATCGACGTGTCCTGTCGGTAGATGAAGGTACCGGTAAAGTTACGGAATACGAACTGGAATATCATGTTGGATTGGAGATCCTGACAGCTGACGGAAAATCATTAGCCAAACCACAAAACATTTCTCTGATCCGCGATATAACATTTGATCCGAATGCTGCAGTGGGTAAATTCGATGAAGAAATCCTCGTCCGCGACGACATGATCCGCAGCGCTGCGAATTCGATCTTGCTGCGCCTCCAAGCGTTAGAATAAATCCGTAGGGCGGGTTAGTTAAGCGCGCCCTGAAAGAAGTGCCCTTGGGGTATAACCTGACATAAACATCTATGCGCATCAGACCAGAACAACTCCCATCCAGCCTACAATCCGGAAACCTCGCCCAGATATACCTGGTCACCGGCGACGAACCACTACAAATGATGGAAGCCACCGACACGATCCGCAAGGCCGCAAAATCACAAGGTTACGAAGAGCGCACAATCATAGAAGTCACCGCAAACTTCGACTGGAACGCACTCTTTCAGGAGGCCGACACCCTTTCACTATTCGCCACACAACGCCTGATCGAGCTACGACTCAGCACCCACAAACCCGGCGCAAAAGGCGGCAAAGCCCTCACCCAATATTCTGAAAAACTGCCGCAAGATACGATATTATTAATCACCGCTGCCAAGATCGAAGCCCAGAGTCAGAAAACAAAATGGTTCAAAGCCTTAGATAACGTTGGCGCAATCATCCAGATCTGGCCAGTCGATGCCAAAGCCCTGCCACAATGGATCGTGCGAAGATTTGCGGATCAAGGTCGCCAGATCACAAACGCCGCCGCCACTTATATCGCCGAAAATGTAGAAGGTAACATGCTCGCCGCCAGTCAGGAAATCGAGATCATCCTTTTACTCACCGACAAAACAAAACTCGATCTGGAAGAGGTCATGTCAGTAGGCGACAACAGCCGTTATGATGTCTTCAAACTGGTAGATGCTATCCTCGAAGGCCAAAGCGATCGCGCGATCAGAATCCTCGACGGCCTGCGTAACGAAGGCCTAGAACCGATCATCATTCACTGGGCACTAAGCCGCGAACTACACAGCCTCTACAAACTCGCCACCGACATTGCCGCCGGACAAACCATCGACAACGTCTTCAGAAAACACCGCGTCTGGTCAAACAGAACCAACGTTGTCAGAAATGCACTGCAAAGACACAAACCTCGTGGTCTGCAAATGTTGATCAGATCAACCGCCAAAATTGAAAAAACTTTGAAAGGCGCGAGTCGAACCAAAGGTGCTGATCCGTGGACGGAGATTACGTGGTTATGTATGCGTATGTCCGGGGTTCGACTTGATCAGGGTTTGTTAAGAGCTTTGCAAGAAAAGATATGAATTCAAATCTTTTTCTCAAAGAAAGAAAAGGTCTGGCAATCGGTTATAGCATCTATGCCTTGCTATACGTAGGTATAGCTGGAATTTTACTAAATAGAATTTTTAGTTCAATGGGATGGCATGGAATTGATGATTTACTAGAAATTCTAACAATGATGAAAAGCACCCTGTTGTTCTTATTTTGCGCAATGGGAACAAATATTCTATTAGCTATAGGATCGTGGAAATTATTATCTTTATCAACGTGGCTCAAAAGGCTACCTTTAACCGTCTCTATTTTAATCCCAACTATGCTAGTAGTCAGAATCATTCCCGGCTTCTGGTATTGGTATCAGGGTTCTTTGCCTGCAGAAATTGGAATAACTCAAATTATGAGCAGTTCTGTATTAGCTATCGGTTATGTAACTTTAGCCTACGGTTTAACAAAACTTGTTTTCAAGTCCAGTAGGTCGGATTAGCGATAGCGTAATCCGACAAATTTTTGATGTTGGGTTACGCTATCGCTAACCCAACCTACGAGAAATTCAAATCAACAAGTTTGGTCCTGATCTTTCAACCCCATCTGTCTTGCCGAAAAATGAAAGAGATTTAAGGTCATCTGGCATGGACGCCAGGTGAGCGCCTTCATGACAGGAAGTCATGTTGGCGCGGGGCCGCAATAATCTGTTTTATTTTTCGGGGAGCCGTTAGGCCAGGACATCGGGTGTCCTTGTAGCTCCGGACTTCCTGTCCTCTCGCTACATTAATACATCCATGTATGTCATCTTTTGTTTCGTTTAGACCAATACCATCCATGGTATTGGCTCTTCGAGCTTGCTAACGCACGTCCATTTTGTTCCTGACAAAATAGTCTTTGGACAAGCAAAGAACATGCACTCGCCCGCGGGTGCGAGAACCCGCAAGATCTATTAAGTTGGTAAAAGGTTTAAATCTTAAAGTTATATCTAATTGAAAGAATGAATAGCTTCGTTCCGAGATCCTTCGCTATCGCTCAGGATGACAGATAAAAGCCAAAAACCTACTTCCGAAAAGTCCAATACCGCCCATCATCCAGCTCAACAACCCCTAACCCAAACCGCCCATCAGCCCGCTGCCCACTCTGCAACAAAGAAAAAATATCCTCCATGATCCGCCGATCCTCGGCAAAATAACTATGCCCCAACAAACCACCAGAAGCATCACTCACATCAACCGTCTCAACACCATCCACCACCACAACCCCTTCACCAGAATCACCCGCCCGCGCATAACCATGAAAAGCTTTGGAAGCCTTCAAAGCACGATCATTAGAAGAAGCATAAAGCGTCGTGTGAATTCCGGTTCGCGCTAATCGTGGAGCCATGTCCTGACGAAATACATCCGCATCTATATCCGGCGCGATCATGACGATCTCACGAAATAGGGCCAAGTAACTTTTCGGCAGATCACTGGCGAGTTTGTTAAAGCCATTACCGAGTACGCGATTGCCCATGCTATGTGCTACCAGATAAATATCTTTCGCCGGAACCTCTTCAAGCAGTGTTTTCATAAATTCAACAAAGTGCGCCGTCGCCCATTCTGCATTGGTTTCATCGGTGGAATAACCGGTAAGCGTTCCCTGCGACGGCCAGCTAAAAAGAACTACAGGCCCGGCAAATTTCAGATCATTCGTAAACTGTGCAAGAATTTTGGACGCCTCGCTGAACTCAACGTTGTAGCCGTGCACAAACACCATGACCTTATTGTCGGGCGAGTTACTCACCGCTTCGGAAAGTTCTAATACGAAATCATCTTTTGGTTTCATATTCACATCAGTGATCTTGATATGTTTATGCTCATCCGGAGACCATTCAAACTTCAGCAACGAAGGTTCTTCATGACGGCCCATCAGGTGACTCGCAGGAATACCAACACGCGTGATGCCGTAATAAAGATCGCCGCGTTCGCCGCTGAAATAATTATCTTTATCACGATCCGGGGCGCGATCAGTATGGAAGAAAACTTTTACCTGTTTAGCCTCTTGTAGTGGTTCTGCATTACGAGAAGGCAATATGCTTGATGTAGAGCAGGCTGAAAGAAAAACAACAGCAAGAAAAACCGAAATGAGTGATCGATTGGTAATATTTAACATGATTGGAGACTTGATCCGATATTATTGTGGGGGATGTGGACTGGGACATGGGTGACGATAGAACGTTCAATTTTGCTATCTACCAAGTCTCAGAAGTGTGAGCGTGTTCCAAAATAATCTGAATCGAGAAAGTACCAACACACCGTCATTCCGGTAAGGTTCTGAACCGGAATCCATGATTTAAGTTAAGAGCTAGATTCCTGCTGAAAACATGCAGGAATGACGAGAAAATCCTTAACTCGATCTAAGGCCAAGTAATACTCAGGATCTAAACCCGATCGGCTCGCCATTTCTGAAAACCTGAAACTCACCTTTTTCCATCACATTCCACGTTTCATCACTCGTCAATTCTTTAGAAGTGATCACAGTGACAATATCCTTCTCGGTCGTATGCTCGCTAAAATCAATCGACTCATCCGTATCAATCAACTTAGCCACTCCAAAAGGATGTCGGCGTGTGATCCAGCACATATTATTACTACAATGCGCGTAGAGATATTTTGAATCGCTGAGCAGAAAAGAAAAAATACCTAGCTCACTGATCTGATCAGCAAGTCCTTTTATAAAGCGCCATAAAACCTGTGGACGTTTTGGAGGCTGAGGAAATTCACTACGGATCTGATCCATCATCCAGCAAAAAGCATATTCGCTGTCAGTCGATCCAATCGGTTTGTAAAATTTCAACGGCCATTTTTTGATGCCTTTCAACTGACCATTATGTGCAAATACCCAACTGCTTCCCCACAATTCACGATCAAAAGGATGCGTGTTTTCCAGACAAACACGACCACGATTGGCCTGACGAATATGGCTGATAATAATGTTACTTTTGATCGCGTGTTTCTGGATCAAGTCCGCCACTTCGGAAGCAACACTTGGGCGCGGATCATGAAATGATCGGCTACCTCGACCCTCATACATACTGATCCCCCAGCCATCTTTATGCGGCCCGGTTCGACCGCCGCGCTGGACAAGTCCGGTAAAGCTGAAACAGATATCGGTGGGAGTGTTGGCATTTAAGCCCAGGAGTTCGCACATGGTTATTTTTTGGTCAAGTTTGATTATTATTTGTCGGAATTATAACAGCTGGAATGGATTATGATCTGACGTATAATTCTGATCATTAAAAACTAACATGAAGATCAAATGAGCCTGATAAATTACCTGAACGCTAGAGCTGTAGAAGCTTTCGAAGCCAACGATGTCCCCGTCGAACTTGCCGTCTTTGCACCCAGCGATCGTCCCGATCTGGCTGACTTTCAATGTAACGGTGCATTTCAGGCAGCTAAAGCATTACGGAAAAATCCACGCGAGATCGCAGGTTCGATACAGGAGCACCTGGCAAATGATCCCGCTTTCGAAGAAGTCACGGTCGCAGGGCCGGGCTTTATTAACGTCCGACTGACCAATGAATTCCTTAGCGAGAATCTAAAAGATCTGGACTTTGAGAATACGATCAACGAGAACGAAAAACCGGAAACCATGATTTTCGATTACGGTGGCCCGAATATCGCCAAGCCACTGCATGTAGGACATCTACGATCAGCCGTAATCGGAGATTCCGTAAAAAGGATCGCCCGATCGCTAGGCCATAAAGTGATCGCCGACGTACATCTGGGTGACTGGGGAACGCCGATGGGAATGTTGATCGCCGAGATGGAACATCGAAATCCTGAATGGCCATATTTCTCAGAAGATGAAACAGATTTCCCGAAAGAATCACCGATCAATGTCGATGATCTAAACAGCCTCTATCCAGAAGCCGCGAAGCATTTCAAAGAAGACAAAGACTTCGCCGGCAAAGCCCGTGCTATCACAACAGAATTGCAGGCCGGTCGCGTAGGCTATCGAGCACTGTGGCAACATTTTGTTGATACTTCACTGGCAACGGTGAAAAAAGATTTCGCTGCGCTGGATGTGAATTTTGATCTATGGCTGGGCGAATCCCATGCCGATGCCGCCATGCCAGAAATGATTGCCGATCTGAAAAAGAAAGGGCTGGCGGTTGAGAGCGAAGGCGCGTTGGTGATTCATGTTGCACGCGAAGATGACGACTCAGAATTTCCACCACTGATCCTCGAAAAAACCGGTGGCGGTGTCACCTATGGCGCAACCGATTTGGCGACGATCTATCAGCGAGCAAATTTAGAAGAAAAAATTGATCGCATTGTCTACATCGTTGATCAACGGCAGTCACTCCATTTCAAACAAGTCTTCCGTGCCGCCGCACTGGCCGGATACATGGAAGAAGATCACCTCGAACATTTAGGCTTCGGCACTGTAAACGGCAAAGATGGTAAACCCTTCAAAACCCGTGAAGGCGGCGTTATGCGACTCGCCGATCTGATCCAGATGGCACGAGATGAAGTCGCGAAAAAAATGGGTATCGTTGGCAAAGATGATGAGTCATTAACTAACATGGCCGAGTCGATTGCCATGGCCGCCGTCAAATATGGTGATCTCTCCACGCAACGATTGTCCGATTATATTTTCGACACAGAAGCCTTCGTAAAACTCGAAGGAAAAACTGGCCCTTATATTCAATATGCTGCCGTCCGTGTGCAATCTCTGTTAGATAAAGCCGCTGAAAATGATCTGAAACCAAGAGCAGAAATTAAACTCGAAGCACCCGAAGAAAGAGCGCTTGCTCTGCTGTTGCTCGACTATCCGATCACACTACAACGAGCACACGAACGAAGAATGCCCAGCGATATTTGCGAACACGTTTACAACGTCGCACAAGCCTACAGCCGCTTCTACCAGAACTGCCCTGTCATGACGGTAGATTCAAAAGAACAAAGCGAGTCACGACTAGCGATCAGCCAGCTTTGTCGTCAGGATATTGTGGCGAGTATGGATAAGTTAGGGATCAATGTTCCCGATCGGATGGTTAAGTTTGAGGATGATGAAACCGGAGTCTAATAACAAAATATTTTTTATTAAGAGGAATTAAAGATGTCACATGTATACCGAATAATTTTACTAGCTTGTTTTTCATTGTTTATAACAGCGTGTTCTCATGAAGATTCGGGGCATGATCCTTCTAGCGGTGCTGAGGATATGTCCGGAGCTGAAGGTACGTTTGAGTTTAAACCCGGCGATTGGAAGTCTGGGGAAATCAGTTGGTGGAAAGATAGCGATGGCATCGATCCGGGTGTTGCTGGATGTCACATTGGGACAGATGAAAAAGGTACGCCCAATGGCAGAATGTTTGGCGAGGCTTGCCTTCCTGATGGCCTGTTAGTTGAATCAAATCCTGGCAGCGATGAGCTGCATAGCCACACGGATGACATAGGTCATCCTGATACGTTTGATTGCAACGCCTGGTGTGTTGGAAATGGCAAAAAAAGTGGTATGTGTGAAGCGGCTGCTGCGCCTCCTTGTGAGCAATCGGCAAGATGTGTTTGTGAGTGAGAAGAGTAGTTAGAAGTTTTCTTGTTGTACTGTTTGCTACATTGTCGATTTCTGCGGTTATGGCTGAAGAGGGCGTTGCTGTTGAGATCGGAAGCGTCAAAGAAAATGGTGTCCGCTATGTCTCATCAGAAGAGGCTGCGAGTCTGATCGGGCAGAGGCCGGAGATGATCGTGCTGGATGTGAGAACTGCCGGGGAGTTTCGGGGCGGGCATATTGAGGATGCGATCAATGTCAGTTATTTTTCGTTGAGTTTTAGGAAACGTCTTAAAGAACTCGATCCAAATGCGGCTTATCTCGTTCATTGTAAATCCGGCCATCGCAGCAACCGTTCAGTCGCCATTATGCTTTCAAAAGGTATAAAGGACATCACACATTTAGATGGTGGGTTTGATGCATGGAAGGATGCAGAACTACCATTTGTGAGCGATAAACCTTTTGGAGGTATTTGTGAACATAAAGAGGAATTTTACTGCCAATAGCATTTGGTCTGTTTTTGTTTTGGCCTTGTTGTTGAGCTTGTCTCAGTTTCTTCGGGCTGAAACTGTTTCGATAGGGCAATTTTCAAAAGACGATCTTTCTGATTGGGAGGAGAAGATTTTTGATGGCAAGACGGTTTATAAGATTAAGCAGATCGATGAAAAAAAGGTGCTTGAGTCTAATAGCTCAAATGCGGCATCTGGCTTGTTCAAAAAAGTTGAAATTGATCTAAACAAAACACCCTTTATAAATTGGTCGTGGAAAGTGAAGGACACGTTGGCGACAGATGATGAGCGTGCTAAATCAGGTGATGATTTTAGTGCGCGGATCTATGTTGTTTTTTCTGACGGCCCTTTTTTCTGGCAAACGAAAACGCTCAATTATGTCTGGGCTAATCAAGCCAAAGTAGGCGATCATTGGCCAAATCCTTACACAAAAAATGCACAAATGATTGCGATCCAGTCGGGTAATAAAAAGTCTGATCAATGGCAAACAGAACGCCGGAATGTGCTGGAAGATATTCAGAATATCTTTGGTAAATCAATAAACGAGATCAAAGCGATTGCGATCATGTCGGATACTGATCAAACGGGAGTGACCGCGCAGGCCTGGTTTGGTGATATCTGGTTTAGTGACTAAAGGGTATCTCTAAGTACATTCATGCGTTTACTTCTTGTATTGGAGAATTTAGAAGCACACTATTACATAGTCAACTATGCATGCATTGATAGTGGCCGTGGTATTTATAAAAAATAAAAATAAAAGCTTAATCATTGGTTTCTCAGATTACTGAGAGGGGGTATGGTTATGGGTAAGTTACTAATTTCTCTTTACGGTCTGGTCAGTTATGTAATATTTCTGGCTTCCTTTCTTTACGCAATCGGTTTTGTTGGAAACTTTCTTGTTCCCAGGTCGATTGATTCAGGTCTACAGGGTTCCTTTCTTTCTTCGCTAATCATTAACGCTGTGTTGCTGGGTTTATTTGCAGTTCCGCATAGTGTGATGGCTCGTCCCTGGTTCAAAAAAAAGTTTATTAAGGTCATTCCAGCATCAATGGAACGTAGTACTTATGTGCTGCTCTCCAGTCTTTTATTGTTTTTACTTTACTGGTTATGGCAACCAATGACAGATATTGTCTGGCATGTTGAAAGTTCCCTCGGCGCCATGATCTTATGGGCAATTTTCGCGATGGGTTGGTTAATGGTTTTACTTTCTACTTTTATGATTAATCATTTTGATCTATTCGGTTTACGCCAGGTCTATTTGAATTATCGTGATCAGGATTACGAGCATCTGGATTTCAAAATTGTCGGTTTGTATAAACTGGTTCGACATCCAATTATGCTTGGTTTCATTATTGCTTTCTGGGCAACGCCGGTAATGACGGTTGGACATCTGGTTTTTGCAATTGCGACTACGGCCTATATTTTTATTGCCTTGCAATTTGAGGAACGTGATCTGGTTAATATCTTTGGTGAGAAGTATAAAAATTATCAGGATAAGGTCAGTATGGTAATTCCATTGAAGTGGAAAGGTCGCGATTAGAAAAAATAAGATACTTCTGTAAAGGTTCAGGGATGAACTTTTTCGGAGTTTTTCATAAGAACAATACATTTCCTGAGTGATTGGAAGATCCCCGCTTGTTCTGTTGTCTTAAGATCTTTTAGAATATCGAACCTTACAAAAATCCCTAATTAATAAAAAGGAGCCAAACATGGCCGGTGGTAGTTTTTTTGCTTTACTCGATGACATAGCAACGATTCTCGATGACGTTACTGTAATGACGCAGGTGGCCGCGAAGAAAACGGCGGGTGTGTTGGGCGATGATCTGGCTTTGAATGCAGAGCAGGTTTCTGGTGTAAAAGCTGATCGTGAGTTGCCGGTGGTCTGGGCTGTGGCAAAAGGTTCATTTAAGAATAAATTGATTCTGGTTCCAGCAGCGTTAGCGATCAGCGCTTTTATCCCTTGGTTGATCACGCCTTTACTGATGATCGGCGGTGCATTTTTGTGCTACGAAGGATTTGAAAAGCTGGCGCATAAATTCTTGCACAGCAAAGCCGAAGATGAAGCACATCATAATGAGGTTGTTGAAGCCCTGAGTGATCCGGATGTGGACATGGTGGCGTTTGAGAAAGAAAAAATTGAAGGTGCGATCCGTACCGACTTTGTGCTTTCTGCCGAGATTATTGTGATCGCATTAGGTACGGTTAAGGATGCGGCTTTTGCATCTCAGGTTGCGGTTGTTTCAGCGATTGCGTTGATCATGACGGTGGGTGTTTATGGTCTGGTTGCGGGTATTGTGAAGCTGGATGATGGCGGATTGCTGTTGCTGCAATCAAAAGCCCAAAATGCCTGGGGTAATTTCAAACGCTGGCTGGGTAAAGCTATTTTATGGTTTGCTCCGGCACTGATGAAAACGTTAGCAGTTGTCGGAACGGCGGCTATGTTTCTGGTTGGTGGCAGTATTTTGTTGCATGGAATTCCTGGATCGCATGACCTTCTTCATCATGCAAAAGAGGCTGTGCATGGACTTCCTGGAGTTGGTGGTGTCTTAGCGGTGTTAACGCCATTGTTGATCGAGGCTGTAGTCGGGATTGTTGCGGGAGCGATTGTTTTGGCCGTCGTGAATCTTGTTCAGAAAATCAGGGGCAAATCACCGGAACATGCGTGATCAGTTCGATTCCCTGAGGCGATATTTTGACGGTATAAGCTAAGGCTTCCACACCAGTGTTGATTGCTTTACGCAGGAGCTGACTATATTCTGGATCAATATCATCAGCTGGCCTGAATTCATTAACATCATTTCGTTGAATACAATAAAAAATGACCGCACGTTTTCCTTGTTTCACCATGGCCTGAAGTTCACGTAGATGTTTGCTGCCGCGTTTAGTCACGGCATCGGGAAAGTAGGCGGTTTGATCTTTAACAAGCGTGACGTTTTTCACTTCAACATAACAGTCAGGTTTGTTGTCACCTTCGCAGTTTTGATCCGACAATAGTAAATCAATACGACTGTTTTCTTCGCCGTATTTTACTTCACGTCTGATCAGATCATAGCCCTGCAATTCTGAAACGATATTATTTTCAATCGCTTCAGCGACTATTGAATTGCTTAGGATGGTGTTGATGCCAACCAGCACATTAGGCTTAACTTCGATCATTTCCCAAGATAGTGGATATTTACGATCAGGATTTTTGGTATCGCGTAACCAGACTGTCGAACCGGGTTCGGAACAACCTTTCATAGAGCCCGTGTTAGGTGAATGAGCAGTGATCTGATCGCCGTTTTCGAGCGTGACATCGGCAAGGAAACGTTTGTATCTTTTGATCAAAGTTCCTCTGATCAGAGGCGAGTCAAACTCCACTGATCACATCTGCGTATTCTGGCGGCGGATATAAAACTCCATCACGTCATCAGTCTCGATCAACTCGATCAGATCATGTCCTGTACGGGCGCAGTAAGCTTTGAAGTCAACAACAGAGTGGGGATCGGTTGCCATCACATGCAAGATCTGACCATCTTCCATACGTTGAATCGCCAGTTTTGTTTTAAGAATTGGCAAAGGACAGTTTAGACCTTTCGCGTCTAGAACCTGATCAGGTTCTGGGAGTTTTGAATTTTGTTTCATTGTGTAATGAAGATAACACAGACTACGAAGGGAAAAAATGGTGGGCCGTACAGGGATCGAACCTGTGACAAATGGATTAAAAGTCCACTGCTCTACCAGCTGAGCTAACGGCCCATTGTTTTCGAGCGGTGGATAATACAGTAATGTTTATGGAAGTTAAATACCAAAACAGAATCTTTTTCACTCAGGCACTTGATTTTTCTCTACATGTCTTTATGTTTGTCCGGCTAGTTACTGTGAGAATAGAAAATGCCAATCTACGAATACCAATGTGAAAAGTGCGGTCACCAGATGGAGAAACTCCAGAAAATGAGCGAAGATCCTTTAAAAGACTGTCCCGAATGTGAAGAGCCTGCGCTGCGGAAGCTGGTGTCTGCTGCGGCTTTTAAGTTGAAGGGCACGGGTTGGTATGAGACTGATTTCAAGGATAATTCCAAGAAGAAACCAGATACAAAAACATCAGATAAAACAGATTCAGCTACAAAATCGACGTCAGCAAAAGAAACAAAACCTGAAAAAAAGGCTAAACCGGCATCCCAAAGCTGATCTGATTCTTCACTCATACTAATTTCATCGGGAATATTCAATTGCACAAAGGCCTTTGAAGCCTTAACATTCCCTGTTTTTTATCATAAATTTTCTCGCGCGAGGCCAAAATGCGAACTCATTATTGCGGACATGTAAATGCGTCCGATCTGGATCAAGAAGTTGAACTGTGCGGCTGGGTCAACCATCGTCGTGACCACGGCGGCGTTATTTTTATTGATCTACGTGATCGCGAAGGTCGCGTGCAGGTTGTTATCGATCCGGATACGCCTGAAAGCTTTGCCACTGCCGAGCAGGTTCGTAATGAATATGTTCTAAAGATTACCGGTAAAGTTCGCCGCCGCCCGGAAGGCACGGTCAATACTGATCTTCCGACGGGTGAGATCGAGGTGCTTTGTAAAGGGATCGAAGTTTTGAATGCGTCGGAAACGCCGCCGATTCAGATCGATGATGATAACGTCAATGAAGATTCGCGATTGAAATATCGTTATATGGATCTGCGCCGTCCGGAAATGCAGGCGAATCTGATCTTGCGCGCCAAAGTCGCCAAGGTCATGCGATCTTATCTTGATGACATGAATTTCCTGGAAATCGAAACGCCAATGCTAACGCGTGCGACGCCAGAAGGTGCTCGGGATTATCTGGTTCCTAGTCGAACGCATCCGGGCAAGTTCTTCGCATTGCCGCAGTCGCCACAGCTTTTTAAACAGTTGTTAATGATGTCGGGCATGGATCGTTATTATCAGATCGTGCGTTGTTTCCGTGATGAAGATTTACGGGCTGATCGTCAGCCAGAATTCACCCAGCTTGATATCGAAACCTCGTTCATGGAAGAAGAGGAGATCATGAATGTTATGGAAGATATGGTGATCGAATTATTTGATCAATGTATTGACGTGAAATTACCGCAGCCGATTCCTCGTATGACTTATGCGGAGTCGATCAAACGATTTGGTATGGATCGACCTGATCTGCGAATTCCGCTGGAGCTGGTCGATATTGCTGACATTCTTCAGGATGTTGAATTCAAAGTTTTCTCTGGCCCGGCCAAAGATCCGGAAGGCCGTGTTGCAGCCATGCGCGCGCCAGGAGCGGCGGGTTTATCACGTAAAGTGATCGATGATTACACCGCTTATGTTGCGATCTTTGGTGCGAAAGGTCTGGCTTACATTAAGGTTAATGATCTGGCGGCAGGTCGTGAAGGTTTGCAATCGCCAATTCTGAAATTCCTGCCGGATGAAGCCGTCGATGCGATCCTTGAGCGAACCGGAGCCGAAACGGGTGATCTGGTTTTCTTCGGTGCGGATAAAGCAAAAATTGTGAACGAAGCGCTGGGTAATTTGCGTATTCGTCTTGGTAAAGATCTGGATCTGGTTGATAAGGACTGGCAACCGGTCTGGGTGACAGATTTCCCTATGTTTGACAGAAACGATGACGAAAATCGTTGGGATTCATTGCATCATCCGTTTACAGCACCAAAAGTGGATTCGATCGAGAACCTGAAAAATGATCCGGGAGCCGCTCTTTCGAAAGCTTATGATCTGGTTCTTAACGGCACGGAAGTCGGCGGTGGATCGGTTCGTATTCACACAACTGACATGCAACAGACTGTTTTCGAGCTGCTCGGTATTGATGAGCAGGAAGCGGAAGATAAGTTTGGTTTCTTGTTAAATGCACTTCAATACGGTTGTCCTCCTCATGGCGGTATGGCTTTTGGTCTGGATCGACTGGTGATGCTGATGTGCGGTGCACCATCTATTCGTGATGTGATCGCATTTCCTAAAACACAGACGGCGGCTTGCCCATTAACGGCTGCACCGACAGAAGCGGGCGAAAGACAGCTCAAAGAACTGGGTATTCGTTTAAGAAAACCACCCGCTGAAGCGTCTGAAAATAGTTAAATACCTGCTCTGTTCTACTCATAACCCCTTGATAAAACAAGGGGTTATTCGATTTCACATTACTGTTCAATTCAGTTTCTTCCCAAAATGCTGCATTGCGGTTATACTGCACTGCAACAAAATTGTGGTCTGGTGTTGAATCAGGTCTGAAATCGGCCAGCTTTTTGCATGACTGATCAAGTACAAAGCAATTTATGAACACATGGCCGAAAGCGCGTAGACGCTTTGCAATGATAGAGAGCGGCGCGGTGTCGAAGTTTGAAATAAGGCTTTCGACAAAGAAGGTTAAGAATTTAATTTAGGAGTAAAGAGTATGGAAATCGAAGGTAAAGTAGCAGTCATCACAGGTGCCAGCAGTGGTATTGGTGAAGCTGTATGTCATGAACTGGCTAAGCGTGGTGTTAAAGCCATTGCAATGGTAGACATGAATGAGCATGTAATAGAAGCAGCAGCGGAAGTTGAAAAAGAAAGCGGCATCAAAGCGATTCCTTTTGTTGGTAATACTACGGATGCAGAGTTCCGAAAAAGTGTATTCGATACAATGATTGCTGATCACGGCATTCCTTCTATTGTTGTTCCAGCAGCAGGTATCACTCGTGATCGCCTTGCTGTTCGAGTTGACAAAGAAACAGGTAAAGCAGACATCTATTCAGAAGAACACTTCCGTCTGGTACTGGATGTAAACCTGATGGCTCCTGTTTACTGGGGTTTGGAAATGGTTGCTCGTATCGCTGAAGATCGTGCTGCTAAAGGTTTGAAACGCTGGAATCCTGATGAAGGTATTTCTGGTTCAGTTATCTTTATTGGTTCAATTTCTTCACAAGGTAACAAAGGTCAGATCTCATATTCTGCAACTAAAGCGGGTATCGAAGGCGCAGCTTCAACACTGACTGCCGAAGGTATGTTCTATGGTATTCGTGCTGGTGTTATCCATCCTGGATTCACTGATACAGCGATGGTTCGTGCGATGGGTGATGAGTACATTGAAAACAATGTTATTCCTTTCACACAATTACGTCGTCTGATTCGACCACAAGAAATTGCTGATGCGATTTGCTTCCTGATCAGCAACTCTGCTGTAACAGGTGAGCTTTGGGCAGATGCAGGTTGGCATCCAACGCCATAAGTTAGCAAGTTATTAGTATTAAAAAGGCGGACATAGAAATATGTTCGCCTTTTTTTATGCATTTTTTATATAATATATCTCAAAAACAGGAAGCATAAGTGAGCCAAGCCCCAATTCTATTTGTCGATCTCGATAATACGCTAACACGATCAGATCTTTTTCTTGAACCTTTGTTAAGGCTACTTAAAAAAGATCCCATGGTTTTATTTCTGTTACCACTTTGGCTGGTTAATGGTCGTGGATATTTTAAACAGCAACTCTCTGATCGGATCAGTATTGATGTTTCCGAAATACCTTTTGATGAAGAAGTAAAAGAATATCTTTCGCAACAACGCGAGGCCGGACGGACAGTGGTTCTGGCGACGGCATCAAACCATGTTTTTGCAAATCAGGTAGCCGATCATCTTGGTTTGTTTGATCATGTTATTGCATCATCAGCTGATCTAAATACCAAAGGAAAAAATAAATTTGCAGCAATGAAGCGATATGCAGGTGATCAGTCATTTGATTATCTGGGTGATAGTCATGCTGATATTGATATCTGGGAACAGATCAATCGGGCGATCGTTGTCTCACCTCAGGCTGGCGTTTTACATCGACTAAAAAAGCAGGAAATCCCTGTTGAGTTGATCCACCCGGCTCCGGCTGCAGAAATTTATCTGAAAGCTCTACGTCCTAAACGCTGGTTAAAAAATCTGCTAATTTTTATTCCTTTGATCTTTGCAAGACAGTTGTTTGATCCTGCCTCTTTAGGAGCTTGCCTTGTGGCCTTTGTCAGTTTTTGTTTTGTCGCTTCGGCTGGATATCTGGTGAACGATTTGTTAGATCTGGAAGATGATCGTAAACATCCAGAAAAGAAAAATCGTCCGATCCCGGCAGGTATGCTGGCCCTGTGGAATGTTACATTTCTGGCAGCAGGCTTGCTGCTGATCGGATTGATCGTAGCGTGGTTTCTATCATTCAAATTGACCTTATTATTGTTTGCTTACTTTCTTCTGGTGATCGTTTATTCGTTGCTACTGAAGCAACATAAACTGGCGGGTGTTATTATGACGGCAGGTTTTTATGCCGCTCGAATCCTTGCAGGAAGTATTGTGATTGGTCTGCCATCATCTATTTAATAGCTATTAATATTCCAACTTTATATTTTTGATGCTGGCTGCGTTATAATCAGTTCTCTGTGATGGGCTGATGTTTCTGGGGAGGAACCGCAGTGGATAATAATAATCATTCGTCCTGGGGACTCACCGGACAAAAGAGCAGTGATATTCGTTATATAAAATGGCGAAATGAAAGGCTGCCTGCGATAGAGGAAGGAAGTTCACTTCTACCTTATGGCAATGGTCGAAGTTATGGCGATTCCTGTCTCAATAAAGAGGGCATTGCGCTTGATACGCGTGCGCTCAACCATCTGATTTCTTTCGATCCAAAAACACATATCCTTCGTTGTGAAACAGGCGTATTGCTCGCAGATATTCTTGATAATTTTGTTCCCAAAGGCTGGTTTATTCCTGTCACACCGGGAACCAAGTTTGTTACTGTCGGTGGTGCCGTTGCGAATGATGTTCATGGAAAGAATCATCATCGCAGAGGTTCTTTTGGTAACCATGTGATCAGGCTGGGTTTGCTCCGATCTGATGGTGAAATTATCACTTGCTCTCGAACCCAACACCCAGAATTATTTGCTGCCACGATTGGCGGCCTTGGTTTAACCGGACTTGTTCTCTGGGTAGATATTATGCTCATGCCAATCGATGCATCCTGTATGCATGTTGAAACGAAAAAATTTGAAACTCTCGATCAATTTTTTGAGTTGTCAGAAGAGTCAGAATGGAAACATGAATACACTGCCGCGTGGATTGATTGCGCTTCAAAGAAATTGATGGGACGCGGAATTATTATGCAGGCGAATCATTGCACCCGGGCAATGGATACTAAAAAAGATTTGTTGCCGAAAGGTAAAAATATTCCCTTTAATTTACCTGGGTTTGTGATGAATAACTTCACCAGCAAATTATTTAATACGGTTTATTACAACGCACATCCTCCCGGCGTTCTTGAACAAACTTTATGCTATGACAAGTTTTTTTACCCACTGGATAAAATAAAAAACTGGAACAGACTCTATGGAAAAAAAGGCTTGTTCCAATATCAATGTGTTGTCCCCATAGAAGGTGGAAAAGAAAATATTCGATCCATACTTCAGGAAGTGGAGAAAAGTGGAATAGCATCTCCACTGGCAGTCATAAAAATATTTGGTGAAATTAAATCTAAGGGGATCATGTCTTTCCCTCGCAGGGGCGTGACATTGGCAATGGATTTTCCACATAAAGATTCAACAGAATTAACTTTGTTTGAACGACTGGATAGTCTGGTGGCTGATGTGGGCGGTGCTGTTTATCCGGCAAAAGATGCTCGAATGAGTGCTGAGAATTTTCGTCAGTTTTTTCCTAATGTTGATGAATTTGTAAAGCATGTGGATCCAGGATTCTCTTCGACATTCTGGCGTCGGGTCATGGGATGAAAAAAATACTTATTCTCGGCGCAAGTTCTGCGATCGCACAGGCAACGGCCAGACTTTATTGCAATGAAGACACGCATTACTATCTTGTGGGACGAAATAAAAAAAAGTTGGGAATAGTGAAAGAAGATCTTCTCACTCGTGGTGCCGGGAAGATAGATATTGATGTTGCTAATCCCGCCAAGTCAGAATTCCATGAATTTCTTATCTCACGAGCAGTGCTATCATTAGGTCAAATTGACCTGGCACTGATCGCACATGGAAACTTGCCTGATCAAAAACAATGCGAAAAATCAGCTTCAAAAACCATTAATGCTTTGGTGATCAATAGTCTCAGCGTGATCTCATTAGCCACGATCATTACTAACCTTTTTGAGGAGAGGAACAAAGGAGTTCTTGTTGTTCTTTCTTCTGTAGCTGGCGATCGTGGTCGTGCAAGTAATTATATTTATGGTGCGGCCAAAAGTAGTGTCAGCACATTTCTTGAAGGGTTAAGTTATCGACTTAACGGAACAGGAATTTCTGTGATCACGATCAAACTAGGATTTGTTGATACACCGATGACTGAAGAGTTTGATAAAAGTTTTCTCTGGGCACAGCCGGAGACAATTGCAGAAGGAATAAAGAAAGCAGTAGAAAAAAGAAAAAGCGTGGTTTATCTTCCATGGTTCTGGAAGTGGATCATGTTGGTAATAAAAATGATCCCAGCGGTGGTCTTCAAACGTTTGTCATTATGAGGTTTGTTTAAAACTCAAGAAGATCCATTGGATGTGGTTTGGTCATATCCCATGGGCTGTCCAGCTTGAATGGCGTTGCCTTAAAGTCGAATGCTTCTTTTGTTTGTACATCATTTTGTAATTTCTCAAGCGTTTCCAGACCATCCGTCAGACCAGACCGTTTGGCCATTTTGATCGCTTTTTCGATCGCATGAGTCGCAGCTTTTTTATTGCCCGATGAAAGTTGTGCTGTGGCAAGCGTGACCAGACCACCGATTCTTCCAGTTCCCTGAGAAGCGGCTAAAAGCTTTCTTGATAAATCCAGAGCTGTTTCAGGATCGCGTACTCCTTGATCAGGGCAGGTGGAAAGCATCCAGATCAGGTTTTGCTGTAGCTGTAGATCGCTGGGTATTTCTTCGATCAGGTCTCTTAAAGTTTCAGCAGCCTCATTGAAATTTTTATCAGAAAGTTGTGAGTTATAAAGTAACTTGAGAGCCACAATTTTTGCCTGTGGGTTTAGAACAACTCTTTTCGATGGCCGAAAATTAAGATCGGATCTTTTTGTTTTTACACCAAGATGTGCCAGTCGCAGATATGGCGTATCGTAGGTTGGATCAGCCGTTACAGCATTTTGATAGTTATAGATTGCTGAATCATAATTTTCATCCCGGACACGACGATCGCCCACTTCGACATAGGCATGTGAAATTTTTGTAGCAGTGTCTTTACGCATAAATTCTACACTGGCAAAGCCTGTAAAATAATTTATGAAAATAAATAATATTGGCAATAGAGCAGTCGCATATTTAACCATCGATGGTAGAAAAATTTGTCGCCACTGAGTGATCGCAACTGCCGATAAAATACAGAGCATGGGAGCTGCCGGTAATCGATAACGGGCAGAATAGTGGAATACGACACAGGCAAAGATCGTAATTCCCAGGATCAAAAATTCAGGTGTGTAGCGATGAATATTCCTGATTAAAATAATCACGCCTAATAAAGCCAGCCCCATTAACCAGGTTAATTCGATCGGAGCAAGTTTAGCCGCTCGATAAAGTCCGTGACTTTGTTCCAGTGAAAGTACAGAAATGTTGTCATAGTCCTGGGAGCTTAAAAACCAGTAGAATTTTTTTGCCAGTAAAGGAATGCTGTTCTGTGGCTGGCCGAGGATAAAATCTTTAGCCTGATCGCCAAAGAAAGAATCTATTTTTTTCCAGCTATCTATTTGTCCGTGTGCCTTCTTATATACCTGTGTGGCATCAGAAAACATGTGTTGTCGATCAGTTCTTATGCCATTAAGCGTCGAAATAATTCCCTGAGCATTTTTATTATTTCCCTGTAAAAGATTTATCCCCGAATTGGCACTGATCAGAATAAATTCACCATCGGTTTTGTAATTATGAATGGTCACCGGGCTAATGATCAGTAGACCAGCAAAGAGTCCGACAAGACTTTTGATAAATCGATCTGTTGTTGAAATATTTGATGTGAAATATAACCAGATCGCATACCCAATCAATAATAATTGAGCTGGTGGCCAGGCAAGCGTCAGAAGACCAATAATGATTCCGGTAATAAAAATTTGTTTTAAAGATTGATCTTTTTGATCTGACAAGCGGCACCATAAAAACCAGACCAGAGTCACCAGAAAGATCTGAACTGAATCTGCCATGACCCGGGTAAATGTCATGGTCGGTTCTTCGGAAAAAGCAAATAGTGCTGCCGCGATCAAAGCTGCGGTTTCACCGAATCTTTTTCTGGTTCCGAAAGCGATCAGTAATATTGAGGCTATACCCAACATTAACTGGATTATGTAGACAGACTTAAGTCCGCCTCCGATCCAGCGAACAAAGCCTAACAAATAAGGAAAGAGTGGGGCAGAAAGGAACGGTGTTTCCGGAATCCAGTTTCCGGCAGCTTTTGATCCTGCCATTACCCAGTAAACCCAGTCATCTGAAAAGAAAGCCTCAGAAAAAGGGTTCATGGTTAAGAATTCGAGAAGAATTATTGATCGGATTATCAGCGCAACGATCAGGATAAACCCTAACCATAATCCAAACGAACGGTTTTGAAGAAAATTTATTTTCACTATTTCCAGCGGTTCAGAAACTCAAGGAAAAGTTTTTCAGAAAATTTTCCTTTTTTTAATAAAGGAGAAAGATCGCCCGAAAAATTTATCGAACCTTTTTCATCGGTGATATACACATGAGGATAACCGTCTACTTCGGGCATACTCGACATGAACCCTTTATTTTTGTTTTCTTCGCTGACATTTACTTTCAGGATAACAAAGTTGTTATATAAAGCCGTTTTGACTTCAGGGTGATCAACAATAAATTCATCAAGAATATGGCACCATTGGCACCAGTTTCCTCCCACTTCGATCAGAACTTTTCGATCAGTTTGTTTCGCATAGAGCAGCGCATTTGCCCCATCAACAGAAGGATTGCTGGATGGATCGTATTCAATACTATAGCGAGGAATTGAAAAGGGGTTTAGATCAGCAGCAAACGTTGTAAAGCTGGTGATAAGAACTAGCAAAAAAAAGTTGGATCGTAGAATCATGTTGTCATTATATAGCGGGTCAAATCAATGCTGCAATTTCCCATACAGTTTTGAATAGAGTCCATCATTTCTGATCAACTCATCATGTGCGCCTTCTTCAATAATCCTGCCATCATCAAACACATAAGCACGATCTGCCTGACGAACCGCAGAGAGCCGATGAGCAATGATCAGCGTTGTCCGATCACGCAGAAATTCCTGTAATGCTTCATGCAGTCTGGCTTCTGTATCGGCATCAAGAGCAGATGTTGCCTCATCCAGAATAACCACCTGTGGATCACCGAGGATCATTCGGGCGATGGCAAGTCGTTGTCGTTGCCCACCAGAAAGCCGCACACCTTGCCGACCAACGATGGTATCTAATCCTTCTTCCATTTCGTTGACGGTATCGATCAGCTGCGCGACCTCCAGTGCTTTCCAGAGCTGTTGATCATCAAGATCACGTCCCAGCGTCAAGTTCATTCGCACTGTGTCATTAAACAGGGCTGGATGTTGCAGCACGGTAGCCACATGATCACGAACCACATCGAGGCCAATTTCAGTAGTCGGGATCCCATCAAAAATCACGTTCCCGGAGTCCGGCGTATAAAGTCCAAGAATGACCTGAACCAGTGTTGATTTCCCACCACCAGAAGCACCGACCAGAGCCACTTTTTCACCGGGTTGAATGGTCAGGCTGGCACCGTTTAAGACCTGATCTTCGGCGTAGGAAAAAGTGACATTATCTATTTCGACTCCTACGGTATGTTTATCAGCAAAAGGGTTTTTGTTATGTGGGTATTGAGGTTCATCTTTAAGGGTTAGCAGTTTATTGATCCGCGTTAAAGCCGCTTTCGCAGCAAACCATGAATATTGAATACTAAGAATTTCCTGTACTGGCCCCATCATGAACCACAAATAACCAAACACGGCGAGCATTTGTCCAATGGTTAGATCGGAATAAACCACCATCATCATGCTGATGGCACGAAACAGATCGAAACCGAACAGAAAGACTAAAAAAGAAGCACGACTGGCAGCATCACTTTTCCATGAATAATCGGCAGCATGATTACGAATATCACGAGCACTGTCTGCGACGCGTGCGAGATAATGTTTCTCGCGATTGATAGCTCTGATCTGTTGAATACCGTCGAGCGTTTCGGTTAGTGATTGCTGGAAAACCTCAAAAGCTGAATTTTCTTTTTGCTTAAGTTCTTTAACTTTTTTCCCAAGCTTCATGGTGAAATAAATCACCAACGGATTCAGTAATAAAATAAACAGTGCCAGCTTCCAGTTCATCCACAATAAAATGATCGTCATGCCGATCAATGAAAGTACAGCAACCAGAAATTTGGCTAATGCTGTACCGATAAAAGCATCGATCGCATTCAGATCAGTCACAAAATGCGAGGTGATCGTGCCACTACCGAGCGTTTCATATTCGGACATGGCAATGCGGGAAAGTCGATCAAGCATTTGTTTTCGAATACGGTAGACAACATCTTTTGCAACAAGTGAAAAGTTGCGCGCCTGCCAGACGCCCATCAATACAGAAAAGACTCGCAGGAGCACCGTAAAAACGAGAACACTGATGATGTAGAGTTTTGGACCATGTAGCGACGTAGGGAAAATACTATCGATTATTGCTGTGAGTTTCCCGGGTTGTTCCAGTACGACTTGATCAATCAGTAGTGGCATTAACAGAGGCAGGGGAACGCTGGCTGCCGCGGCGAGTATTGCTAAAATGTTTGCAAAAATTAGCTCACGTTTATGCTCGCGAGCAATGCCGAGAATATATGACCAGGTGTATGATTTTGGTTGAGTGATGGTCAAAGTCCTTTTTTGTTGATTCGGATCATCGCTGCGATAGCGATCAAAACCCAGACGGTATTCAAGCCCACAGAAGGCAAGGCTCCGTAATAATATGCATTCATCCCAATAAAAGCAGCGGCAATAATATTAATGATTTGAAAGGTATTGGTTTGTGGTTCCAGTTTGCCGTTTGAGACAAGGAAAAATCCGGTCACAACCATAATCGATCCGATCCAGCCGCAGATGTCCAGTGCAAGTTTCATTTATAATGATCCTCTTTCTTTAGTGATCGTTATCTTATCAAACTCCCTTTTTTGAAACCTGAACTTTTCTTGCCAGTGTTCCTTTTGGATGATCATACCAGCCAGGATCATCATAACTCGTTAGGTGATCGCGAACTTTGATCATGGTAAACATGCCGCCCATTTCGATCGGGCCAAACGGTCCATCGCCCATCATCATAGGTAAAGTATTTTCAGGGCCGGCCATGTGTTTTCCATGCATCGCATGTTCGGCCATGCCATCTTCACCCATCGCCATGTAGCCGGGCAGAAGTGATTTGATGCGTTCACTCACTTCTGATTGATCAACGCCAAGCGTGTTTGGAATATCGTGTCCCATGGCATTCATGGTGTGATGAGATTTATGGCAATGAAATATCCAGTCTCCGGGTTCATCGGCGATAAATTCAATATCACGAGTGCTACCGACCGGAACGGGAACCGTAGTTTGTGGCCATTGTCCGGCTTCCGGGATCTGTCCTCCATCTGTCGCGGTCACTTTAAAAGCAAAGCCGTGAATATGCATCGGATGTTGATCCATACTCAGGTTACCCATACGAATTCGTATTCGTTCGCCCGTTTTAGCCACCATCGGTTCGATAGCCGGGAAAACTTTGCCATTCATGGTGAACATATTGAAATCCAGCATGACGGAAGGATCGGGTCGATAGGTGCCCGGATGGATTGCCCATTCATGCAACATGATCGCGAAGTCACGATCAATTTTTGTCTGTGATCTTTTCGGATGAATAATAAACATGCCCATCATTCCGACGGCCATTTGTACCATTTCATCGGCATGCGGGTGGTACATAAAAGTACCATGTTGACGTAGCGTGAATTCGTATTCGTAGGTTTCCCCAGGCTGGATCTGCGGCTGAGTCAGGCCACCAACACCATCCATGCCGTTGGGCAAAAATATGCCATGCCAATGAGTGGAAGTATGTTCTTTGAGATTATTGGTGACAAATATTCGTACGCGATCACCTTCAATTGCTTCGATGATCGGACCGGGAGTGGAACCATTATAGCCCCAACATTTGACCTTCATACCCGGAGCAAATTCCTGTTCAAATTCTTCAGCGATCAGATGAAATTCCTTAACGCCATTGTTCATTTTCCAGGGCAACTTTCGACTATTTCCTGCGGTGATCGGAGTCAGCCCGGAACTGGCTGATAAGGTTTGTTCAATCTTTTCTGCCGAGACATTATTACTTTTAGTGAGCGCTGCTAGTCCACCTAATAAGGTTGAAGATAAGAAGTGACGACGGTTAATCATTTTAGTGTCCTCCATGATGTTTATGATCATCAGATGGGGTTGATGTTGAGTTTTCTTCAGGCATTTTCATGTCCATGCTTTTAGTATTTTCAATAAGAGGAAAATTGCCACCGACAGCACGTTCCAGATCAGAACGTGCGATCCAGAAATCCCGTACGGCATGGATGTAATCCTGATAAATTTTCATTTCATCCTGTCTGGCAGTTAACAGATCAAATGCTCCGAGTAACATGTAGTTATATCTTTGCTGACTAAGAGTAACGATCCGTTCCTGCAAAGGAATAATGGTTGATTGATAACGATGTGCCATTTGTTGTGATGCGATCATTTTATTCTGGGCGGATCGAACTTCTGATCGGATCTGCAATACCAGAGCTGTGAGTTTATGTTCACTTTGTCGAAGATGAGCATCGGCTTCCGCTACTTCAGTTTGCCCCTGATCAAACAATGGAACCTCTACAGAAAGCGCAGGCCCCACGGACTCCATTCCATCCGGTTCACGTTCTCCGCTGATGCCAAATTCTGCTCCGGCTAATAATCGCCAGTTTCGCTTGATACCAAGTCGTGATGCTGATGCTTCAACTTCTTTGCCAGCAGCTTGCAGATCAAGTCGTTGTTCAATCGCCAGTTTTTCAAGGTTTTCTATCATCAAATGTTCTGCCGGGACGGCATCTAAACTTGATGAAATATTCCATTTCTGATCATGACTCAAGCTCAATAATTGTTCCAATTGCTCGCGTTCTCCAGCAACCTCAAGTTCTTTTTGTGCAAGATTCAATCTGGCAGTTTCGTAAAGTGCTTGTTCACGAGTCAGTTGTAGTTCATCAATATTTCCCGCTTCATAAAACTTTTGTGCAAGCTCAAATGAAACTTCCGAAACTGTTGTGATCTCATTTAACACAAGAACAGATTGTTGTGCCGATTGCAGTGCGTAAAAATGTTTTTTTACCGATGTGGCGAAGGTTAATACCTGATCTGCCACATCCAGCCGAACCTGTTCGAATTGCTGCTCGGCAAAATGCTTTTTTGCCGGAAGCATGAGCAGGTTAAGAAAGTCGCCGATCAGATCGAACTCAAGATTGGCAGATGATGGTGGTTCATTTGGAAAACGGGCAGCGAAGGAAAATACCGGGTTTTTCAGCAATCCTGCGCGAACCACTTCGGCCTGGGCAATACCCATGTTTTCATAAGTTGCCTGTAAGCTTTTATTGTTGAGTAAGGCAATTTGTACGGCAGAATCTGCGGAAAGATCCTGTTGTAAAAGTTGCTGGATCTGATTCTGAACTGCCTGATCTTCTTCGCTGTTCTGACTCCAGAGGATCTGTTTATCCAGCCGTGTTGAAACCGTTTGTTCGATCTCTTCAAAACCCGCTTTCGGCTGGATCTGTGCGCAGCCTGTGATCAGACTGGACAATAAAATAATAAAACTAAAACGTGACATAACTTCCTCCTGAGAAAAATATAATAAGAGAGAAAGTTGATCTATTTCAGCTGGACAGTGTAATGCTCCAGTGGAAGGAAAGTAGCCTGATCAGGTGGTGGTTTCTGAATAGAGATGTCAGGTATCTTTCGGAAATATGTGGGATAAAACTTTGAGACTAAAACAGCTTGTTTATAAATTTTGTGATCATTTTGCTGTTGATTATTCGTGTCGTGAATGGCAGAAATTTCATCACAGTTACTAATACAGGTTTGAGTGAGATCAGTTTTATTTTCTGTTTCTGTCAGAGGAGCACAATGTTCGTGGTGTGCAGAAGAGACGGTCTGTTCCAGTTCAGCAAACGCCATACAATGTTGACAAAAGATCGAAAGCCACGCAAAAACCAATGTGGCTATCAAACTTTTACTGATCATCATCTTGTGTTGTCTAACACTCATGCTTTTATGACCGCATCATTAACCTTAAGTTTCTTACTGGAACCTTACTGATTATAGACCTAATGTTTCAGCAACAAAATCAGCGTCTTTATCACCACGGCCTGACAGGTTGATCAGGATACTTTGATCAGGTGACATGTCTTTCGCGATCTTCATCGCATAAGCAATAGCATGAGCACTTTCCAGTGCCGGAATAATGCCTTCTTTTCGTGAAAGCTCCATGAAGGCATCCAGACATTCCTGATCGTCAGCGGATACGTACTTAACCCGGCCAAGATCTTTCAGGTAGCAATGTTGTGGCCCGACACCAGGGTAATCCAGTCCGGATGCGATGGAGTAAACCGGTAAAGGCTCGCCATCTTCATCTTGCAGGTTGTAGCATTGCATACCGTGTAACCCACCTTTAACTCCGAGTGTTAAAGTGGCTGCATTGTCCGGTGTGTCCAGACCTTTACCCGCAGGTTCGATACCGACAAGTTCAACATTCTCATCATCAAGGAATGCAGTAAAAATACCGATCGCATTGGAACCACCTCCAATACAGGCGGCAACAACATCTGGTAGCTTACCTTCCGAGGCAAGGAATTGTTCACGCGCTTCTCTGCCGACAATAGTTTGAAAATCACGCACCATTTTTGGAAAAGGATGTGGCCCAACAACTGATCCAATCGCATAGAAAAAATTCACCGGATCTTTCAGGTATTCTTCAAATGCGCTATCGACAGCGTCTTTCAATGTGCGTGTGCCTCGTGAGACGGGTACCAGTTTGCAGCCGAGGATTTTCATTTTGGTGACATTCGGGTGTTCTTTTACAATATCGATTTCACCCATGTGGATTTCACATTCAATCCCGATCAAAGCACAGGCGGTCGCCAACGCAACACCATGTTGCCCAGCTCCGGTTTCAGCCAGAACCTTGGTTTTACCCATGTGTTTTGCCAGCAAAGCTTCACCCAGACAATGATTGATTTTATGTGCGCCAGTATGATTGAGATCCTCACGTTTCAGGAAGATCTGTGCGCCACCGTTTGAAATTTTTGTGGTCTTGAAAATCGGAGTAGGTCGGCCGACGTAATGTTGGTACAGCTCCATCAGCTCATTCTGAAAAGCATCCGTGGCACGAATTTCTTCATAGGCATCGTTGATCTCATTCATGATCGTGATCAGATCAGGCGGAATGATCTGGCCGCCAAACTCGCCAAAATATCCTTTCTCATCTGGCATTGCTGAAAATGTTGTTTTTGTCATCTATATGTACCTTATGGATTATTTTTATAATCTAACAAATTTAGAAGTCTATGTTAACATCGGAATTCATCTTGATCATCGATCATGTGGCACAAAAAATAATTATAAAAGAGTGATGTTGTGCGATTTTTTTTCTTCTTAATTTCAACAAGCTTATTTATTGGTGGATGCGAAGCACCACTAAATATTGATGGCATTGAGCAAACTCGTAAAGATGCTTTGCGACGTTATGATCAGTTTCAGGCTGCGACCGTCAGCCAGCAAAAAATTATCGTTGTCGGCAACGATGGTCTGATTCTGATCATTTCCAAAACTGATCCAGATCAAATAATCCGTAAAAAAATAACATCGTCTGCGGCATTGATCGATATTACGACCTGTCCGGATAATTCACTGATCGCTCTTGATATGCAGCGCAAGATCTGGATGAGCGATGATGAAGGGCAGAGTTGGCGATCACAGATAATTGATAATGCCGAAGTCCCGCAGGCGATCACCTGTGATCCGAATAACCAGATCTGGGTGGTGTCAGGATTCAGTACGATATTAAAAACAATTGATCAGGGTGAAAGCTGGACAACCACTTCTCTCGACGAAGATTTATTTCTCACCACTATCCAGTTTATTGATCAGAATACGGCCTATATTACCGGTGAGTTTGGAACCGTTCTCAAGACAACGAATGGTGGCGAAGAATGGGAATATCTGAATCCGCTCGCCAATGAGTTTTATCCGCAGGACAGCCTTTTTATAGATGAATCAACCGGTTGGGCTGTCGGACTGAATGGCACGATTCTGAAAACAGCAAATGGTGGTGAAAGCTGGGAACGACAGGAAACGGGAACTGGCATACCGTTTTATAGCATTGTTGCGGCCGGAGAAATCGTATTTGTCGGCGGTGAAAATGGAACCGTTATGAAGCTGGAGAATAATCTCTGGCGATCTCATGAACACGGAAAACCGGTGCGCTTCTATTTGCGTGCGATGGCTCCGGTTGGAAAAGACAGGATCCTGATCGCGGGTGGTGCTGGCGCATTACATATTATTCCGGCCGATGATCAGGCTGATGTTCAGGTGACACCATGAAAAGCACCCTAAGAAAATTTGATCAGTTTATTTTTTCTCATCCCCGAAAAATTCTGGCCTTAATTTTTCTGATCACGATCTTCTTTGCCACACAGATTCCGGCCGTAAGAATGGTATCGGATTTTGCCGATCTACTGCCGCAGGAACATTCCTATATTCAATTGCACAATCAGATCAGAGATACTTTTGGTGGCGCGAATAATATTATTGTTTCCGTTGAGGTTGATGAGGGAACAGTGCTAACGGAAGAGAACCTGAAGAAGATCCATCGAATCACACAGGCCATCGATCAACTGCCCGGCATCAATCACAATCTCGTTACCAGCCTGACTCATCGTACCACCCGACATGTTCGTCTTGATGAAGTCGGAAATATAAATTCGGTACAGGTTTATGATCCGCTTAAAGATCATTATTCAGATGAAGAACTTGAAGAAATGCGTGACGCGATCATTACTAATGATCGTGTTTATGGCTTGCTGATCTCACCGAACCTGAAAGCGTCGATGATCCGTGGAACATTAAATGAAGGCCAGCTTGATTACGAAAAAGTATTTTCAGAATTACAAAAAATCCGTGAAAAAGAAGCTGCGAAAGGTGTCTCGATCCATGCGACAGGCCAACCCGTTCTGGTTGGCTGGGTGCATAGTTATGTAGAACAAATCCTGCAGATTTTTCTATTTACGATTTTGATCATGCTGGCATTGCTGGTGTTTTATTTCCGTCGCCTGTACGGAATTGTGTTACCAATTCTCGGCATTGTTGTCACCACGATCTGGGGTGTGGGCATACTTTCATTGCTGGGTTACAACCTCGATCCATTGATGATGGTGGTGCCGTTTTTGATCTCGGCGAGGGCGATGTCGCACGGCATCCAGATCGTCGAACGATATTATCGTGAACTGGATATTGTTGAGAGCAGTAAGCAGGCTGCCCGGAATACATTTGAAAGTCTGTTCCGTCCCGGCAGTCTTGGTGTGGTTTCCGACTCCATAGGTTTATTGTTGATCGCACTTGGATCAGTTCCCATCAATGACAAGCTGGCACATTACGCATCGCTCTGGGCACTTTCCGTTCTGGTCACAGTTTTGATCGGCCTGCCGTTATTGTTGTCCATTTTGCCAGCACCGAAAAAACATAAAGTCAGCGATAGCTTGCTACATCGTCTATTGCCAAAAGTAGCCGATCTGGTCAGTCATGCGGGTAGTGCGAAAACTATTTTTCTGGTGTCTTTATGTCTTGTTCTGGTCGGTGTATATTTCAGTTCTTTTGTTCAGGTTGGTGAGGCGGAATCAGGATCGCCACTGCTTTATCCTGATCATGATTACAATATTTCTTCGAAGGCGATCAATGCCGGATTTCCCGGATCGGAAGAACTTTATATTATTGCCAGCACCGCTGAAAAAGGTGGCCTGAAAGATCCCGAAGTGATTCGTGCACTGGGAAACTTTCAGAACTTTATGCTCGATGATCCGGAACTTGGAGGGGCCAAAGGCCTGCCGAATCTGGTCGGATCTGTGAACAGAATTCTGCACAATGCCGATCCACGCTGGATGCAAATCCCCGATGAAAAATCTTATGTAGGCGGTTTGTTTTTTGCCTACATGATGTCCAGCCCGATCCCCGGAGCCTTACTGGAATTTCTTGATACCGATGAACAAAATGCGAACATGGTTTTTTATTATAAAGATCACAAAAGTGGCACCATCCGCCGCGCGATTGATCAGGTAAAAAGCTGGAAAAATAATCCGGAGAATCGGGTTGAAGGACTGGAAATAAAACTGGCCGGAGGTGGCATTGGTGTCACAGCCGCGATCAACGAAGCTGCCTATGAAACTAATCTTCTGGTCATTCCATTAGTTCTATTATTGATTTTTGTCGCCGTCACAGTCTTCTATGGATCGATCCATGCGGGTTGGTTAATGGTGCTGGCGATGTCTTTCGCGACGGTTCTGACATATGCATATATGGGCCTGAATCATATCGGCATCAACGTAAATACGGTTCCGATCATTGCGGTGGGGATTGGCGTTGGTATTGATTACTCCATTTATATTATGGACAGGATACGCGAAGAAATGGAAAAAGTGGCTGATCTGGGAGTCGCTATAAAACAGGCAATTTGTACAACGGGTGTAGCGATCGGGTTTACTGCAACAACCCTGATCGCTGGCGTGATCATGTGGGTGTTTATCTCGGATCTTCGTTTTCAGGCCGATGCCGCATTATTACTTTGTGTGATGTTGATCCTGAATGCTGTGGCGGCGATGTTTCTGGTGCCTGCCTGGGTTTGCCTGTTTAAACCGAAGTTTATTGTTGGAGAATAAATTGTAAATGATCGGGAATTTGCCGATAACTCATTATTTGAGTTAGTATCGAAGTGCCTTGGAGGAGGAGCGATTTTCAAAATAGAAAGTCGCATAATAATAAAGAACCTCTGATCAATTTATGAATGGTTAGCTTGAGCCCACAATTTTCAATGGCGGCGTTGCTAAGCACTTGCAATAGAACAACTATTACAAGCACTTAGCGCCTTGCACCCAAAAGGGGTATAGCAACCCTTGAAAATTCTGAATCCCAATCTATTCCATCCATGAATTGATCAGAGGTTCCATAAATAATAAATTGGGGTGAGTTATGTTGCACACCTGCTTAAACAAACAAAATAGTTTGCTGAGTATTGTTTCAAAATCCGTTGTCATTACGGCAGCGTTGGTCTCTTTTAATCCGTCTGCCCTTGCCTGGGAATCTGAAGACGGGACGGTGGAAGCCAGAGGCTTTGTCGAAAATGCTTCTTATTTTCGCCATGAGCGCGGTCTTTCCAAATCCAGATCAACTGTTCAGCTAGAACTTAGCAAAGCATTTGGATCGGTCGGGATATTTTCGGACTTTGCTTTTCATAGCACTTTTCGTGGTTCCTATGACGCTGTTTACCAACTAAATTCTGATGAGTTTGGTGATGATGCAGGCGGCTCATTATCTTTTGCAGCACCGGCCAATCCGGTTTTTCTCGGGAGTTTGCCGAATCCTGCAGGCCCTCCATTTTTACCTTTCTCAACTTTTCCTGAATACGGTGGAACGTCAAACCCCGGAGGAACCGGAGCGATCGGTTTAGCCCCGGTTGGCTTGAATGGTCCGGTCGCCAGGGATCGTCGCAATGAAGGACTGGTCTTTTTGGGCAGTGATCTACATAACAACGATGACGGCGGTGTCGTCATGGCCGTTCCCGTTCGCCCTTGTGATAAAGATCCAAGAGGTTGTATTGATGGCTATCTGGATTTTGATGAGCATGAACTTGCTTCACCGGAATTCAATGATCGACTGGACTTTATTCGTGAAGCCTATTTCACGGCAGACATCCCTCTGGATAGTGGAGCGGAACTAGGCTTTACCTTTGGTCGCCAACAGGTCGTCTGGGGTCGTACCGATCTTTTCCGTGTATTGGATGTGATCAATCCGGTTGATTTTTCACGGCATAATATTTATGACGAGCTTGAAGATATTCGTATTCCCATGGGGATTTTTACAGCGGAATATCACACTGGTGGAACCGAAACATTTGAGGATCTGAGTTTTCAGTTTCTGTGGAAATGGGAAAAATTCAGACCGCATAATTTAGGCCAGGGTGGATCGCCTTACGCAATACTCGGTGCAGGTAACTTCTTCCGTGCGATGAATAATTGCTGGGACAATGGTTGTACTGTCTGGAATTTCCCGGCTCCTGATGTAGCTGTTGAATTCGGCCCGAACCAGATCGGCATCCGTCAGGCAGATCAGCCGGACTGGAAGATTAAAGAAACCGATGTTGGTATGCGCATGGAAGGTGTTTTCAAAGGTGTTGGGTTCTCGCTGAATACTTTGTACTACACTTCGCAGTTGCCATCGCTCAGAGGTGGCCTGCAATCGGTTGATCCTTTCAGTGGTGCGCCAGGTGTTTATCCCTATTCGCTGGCATTTGATATTGCCTTCCCGAGAATCTTTATGCTCGGCGGTTCGACAGATTTCTATAGCGAAAAACTCAAGTCTGCATTCCGGATGGAGTTTGCCTGGACGACAGGTGAGGAATTTCCAAATACTCTAAGGCCGGAATTATATTCCGAATCCAATGTGATCCGCTGGGTTGTTGGCTGGGATCGACCGACCTTTATTCCATTCCTTAACAAGAATCGTTCTTTCCTGCTCTCGGCACAATTGTTCGGTCAACATCTGCTGGATCATGAGCTTGAAGATGGAGCATTCGGCAAAGTGGGTATTCCTGACTGGAAAGACAATGTGGTCGGAACATTTTTGTTTAAAGGGTTTTACAAGAATGATCAGGTTAGCCCGCAGTTGTTGATAGCCTATGATGCGAAAGCGCAGGCCGGAACCGTGTCGCCGTCCATTGACTGGTTGATCAGCGATAGCTGGCGGTTTGTTATAGCGGCCAATCTGAAATTTGGAACTGGCGCGCAGTCTTTCGATGACAATCGTTCGGCTATTCCATATCCATCTCTGGCCGGAATGCTGGGTGCTCCTGGCGCCGCAGTCAGTGCCGGTTTGAGTGGTTATGAACCGCTGGGTCGTTTCCGTTCCGGGCCAATAGGCATGGCGCAGAGAGAAGACGAGATCCAGCTCACATTACGTTACAGATTTTGATCCGGGAGGATAAAGAGTGAAAACATTAACAGGTATTTTTCTTCTGGTATTTTGTGTTATTACCGCCGCATTTGTTCGCGCTGAGGTGACACAGGCAGACATTGATCAATCGTTTTATCCATATAAAGACTGGACACCATCAGCTGATGGCTACACGCCGGGTGATGTCATAAACCAGGGTAATGTTGATCAACATAAAGCCATTCTGGATGAAGCTTTGTATCGCTTTATCAAAGATGGCTGGGTCGAAATCAAGACGGATAAAACAACCGATTTTCCTTTGTCGGATGACTATGTACAGGCAACGAAAGATAATGCCGGAAAAGTGTCGATCAAAGCAGATGGCACATTGGAAGGATATATCTCGGGTCGGGCTTTTCCGCAGGAACTTGATGCCAATGATCCGGATGTCGGTCAGAAGCTCGTCTGGAATTATCAGTATGGTTTTAACTCTGGTGATTCGGAAACGATCTATCCATTCTGGTGGACATTCCGCGATGTAAAGACTGCCAAGGTCGAACGTGTGCTCAAGTTTGAATGGCATTTCATGAACTATTCACACCGGGTTAGTTTTGATCCGAAACCGGCCTATGAGAAAAATACCGGCAAAGTATTTCGGGGTATTTACAGCATTGTAAAAGAACCGTTTGATCTGGCGAATACTCAATTGCTGATCCATCGTTATGAAGATGACACGCAGCGAGATGATGCCTGGTTGTATCTTGGTTTTCAACGGCGTGTCAGACGACTGGCTGCCGGACAGATCACCGATGCTTTTCTGGGAACCGATTTGATGGTCGAAGATTTCGAAGGTTATAACGGTCGTGTGAGTGATTACACCTGGGAGTATGCTGGTACTAAAAATTTATTGATGCCATTTTATTATCATAACGACATGCCTCTCGCGAGTGTTCCCGAGAAAGATAAGGATGGGTTCAAATTCATCGACGTGCATGGAAAAGGTGGTTGTTTCCCGAATGTCACTTATCAACTACGCAAGTCTTTTACTCTGATCGGCAAGCCAAAAGATCCTAATCATCCAATTGGAAAACGAGTGATCAATATTGATGCTCAAACAATGACAATGGCATCTCTGGTTACTTATGATCGCAAGGGTGATATGTGGAAATGGTTCCCGATTGGCAAAGCACATTCGGATCATCATCTTGCTGCTAATAAAGGCAAAGGTGTGGCGCTGGATGATTTCGCAGTGCTGATCGATATGCAGGCGAATCATTGCACAACACTGCAGTTTAAAAGTCTGGTTACTGACAAAGGAAATCAGCCCAAACTTTTTTCTGTGCAAAATCTCCGAAAACGGGCCAGGTAACAATTAATTATGGCAAGAATAAAACTTGTTGATCCGGAAGAATTTGATGACGATCCGGTGATCAAAGCGATCTGTGCCTGGGTCACCGAAATGGAAGGTCATATTCCCAACCATTTTAAAATGGAATTAAATTTTCCCGAGTTTTTTAAAGCTAAACTCGGTGCAACGAAAGTTTTATGGGAAATGGGCGAGCTGTCGCTTGAAGAGATCCAACATGTTGGAATTGCGGTTTCCAAAGCGAATGAGTGTCCCTATTGTACGGCAGCTTTTTGTACGATCCTGACTCACGGCCTGGAAGTTGATGATCAATATGCACAAGAGTTTGTTGAACAGGGGACTGCTGCAATAGAAGATCAACGTACTCGTCAACTGGTCGATTTCGCTCTAAAAGTAAACGTAGAAGCATCCAGCATTTCTGACAAAGATGTTGATCAATTACGGGCATTAGAACTGACTGACAAAGGCATTTTGCAACTGGTTCATCTGGTCAGTGATTTCGCTTCCTATAATCGGCTTAATATTGCCATGGACACTGATTATGATTACCAGAAAATCTGGAAACAGATCGCTTTTGGAAAGAAGTAAAATTAGGGTTTAGTCAGTAGAAAAAAAACATCGCTACGGTTTGTTTGAGGGTAAAAGGAAACAAGTTAACCCGTAGCGATGTGATCAAAAGTAGTTCAGGAAATAAACTTCAACCCAAACCAAGATCGTTCAATAATGGGACTCTCCTGTGTGAGAGCAAGTCCATTTGAACATGGAAATAGTGGACAAGAAATGATCTGGATCAATTTTTCAGCAGCTAGTAATTGTCGTCAAAAAATTCTTGCGAAAAGATGAGTGCTCCTACATAGTGCTGTTCCATGAATAATGAATTTTCATTAGCAGCACTATTTATCCTCGGACTTTTTAGTACCTTTCACTGTATCGGCATGTGTGGTGGTGTGATCGGCGCGCTGACATTTGGGTTAGATAATTCTATTCGAGAAAATAAACCACGATTGGCACTTTATGTGGGTGCTTACAATGTTGGTCGCTTGATCAGTTATTCCATTGCCGGAATGTTGGTTGGGATGATCGGCATGACGTTGGTAGGTTTTATCGGTATGGAAAAAGCCCACATCATCACCCGTTATTTATCCGCCGCGATGATCGTCATCGTCGGGCTTTATGTCGCTGGCTGGTTTCCTCAACTTTCAAAACTGGATCGACTTGGGGCAAAACTCTGGAAAAGAATTCAGCCATTGGGAAAACGATTTATGCCTGTAAAAAAACCGTGGCAGGCGCTAGGGTTTGGCATGGTCTGGGGCTGGATCCCCTGTGGACTGGTTTATACGGCGCTGCTGCTCGCGGCACTGGGAGGCAGTGCGATCAATGGTGGGCTTGGGATGTTGGCATTTGGACTCGGCACTTTGCCTGCAGTGATGGGAGCCGGAATGGTCACGGGTGGTTTGAGCCAGTGGTTACAGAAACCACGGATCAGACAGGTCTTCGGTGCGATAATGATCTTGACGGGCGTAATGACGTTACTTATTCCGATGGATCATTCTGCACACATGGGACACGACATGAGTTCGGAAATATCTGACGGGATGGAAGGTATGAATCACATGATGCATAAAGGAATGAAGTGTGGTTAGTTAGTCTTCGGAACTATTGCCGTCATTTGAAAAATCAGGTTTATCATCATCCATCAAAACTCGGTGAGCAGGTCCTTCCAGATCATCGAACTGGCCTGATCGAATCGCCCAGAATAATGCCCAGATGATCACGCCGATTAAAACCAGAGAGAGGGGAATTAACAGATAAATTATTTCCATAAAGTTAGTCTATTTTTTTAATTCTCAGGGCATTCGTAACAACTAATAATGAGCTGAGTGACATACCAATCGCGGCCATCCACGGCTGCAGTAATCCCATCGCTGCAACAGGCAATGCAATCAGGTTATAAGCCACTGCCCAGATCATATTCTGTTTTATTATCCTGACAGTTTTTCCGGCCACGTCAATCGCTTTGGCAATAATCGGTAACTGGTTTTTAAGTAAAACCAGATCAGCATTTGCGCGAGCGATCTGAGCGCCGCTGCCCATGGCGATCGAAACCTGTGCTCCGGCAAGCACTGGCGCATCGTTCACACCATCGCCTATCATGGCCAAAATCTCACCTTCATCCTGTAATCTTTTTAATTCATTGAGTTTGCCATCGGGTTTCAGACCGGATTTAAAATTATCGATGCCTAATTGCTCCGAGATGCTTTTTACCGCAATTTCAGAATCGCCGGAAAGTAATGAGATTTTTTTCTTTTTTTCTTTTAATTTTCCGATCATTTCACTGGCGTCAGATCGCAAATTATCCTGCAGAACAAATGCTGCATGAAGATGATCTTTGTCAGCAAGAAAAACCAGAGAGCTATTTTCTTGATGGAATGAATTCAGCTGACCTTCTAATAGTTTTGCCGTTGAAAACTCGGCAATATGGTCAGCATTTCCGATCACGAATTCCTTACCATTTACGATACCGGTAAGACCACCGCCTGGGGTATTTATAATATCAGAAGTTTTCAGAATTTTTTCTTTTTCATTTACCGCAGTAATGATCGCTTTTGCAACAAGATGCTCCGAGTGACGTTCCAGCGAGGAGGCAATCGACAAACATTGATCTTCCGTCATATTTGAAAATAATTTGATTTGGTTCAGCGCCAGTTTTCCTTCCGTCAGCGTACCGGTTTTATCAAAAACAAAATGATCAACCTGAGACAATGTTTCGATCGCATGACCGCGTGTGACGAGTATCCCGAGTTTCATCAAAGTGTCTGTTGCGACGGTCATTGCGGCAGGTGTCGCCAATGAAAGGGCGCAGGGGCAGGTGACAACCAGCATGGATAGCATGGTTTCAAACCAGTGTGGATCGCCTTTGAACCACCAGTAAGATCCAATAAGTGCGGCGAGAATTAATACCACCGGGACGAAAATTCCAGCTGCTCGATCAGCCAGTTTTGTGATCGCTGGCTTCTCCATCTGAGATCGTTCCATCAGACTGGTTATTCGTGAAAGCAGACTGTCCTGACCGATAGAATCAACAATCACTTGTAACGGACTTTCAATATTTATACTGCCGCCGATAACTGGGTCACCAATTTGTCTGGAAATGGGCAGGCTTTCGCCGCTGAGCAAGGATTCGTCAACACTAGAGCGGCCTTCAATAATATGTCCATCGGCTGGAATGGTTTCGCCAGGTTTGATCAAGACCCGATCGCCTACATTAAGCCGGGCTACGGGGATCATTTCCTCTGTGATATCAGTGATCCGCAATGCTGTGGCAGGCGTGATATGGATTAAATTTTCCGAGGTTTCTGTGGCACGTTTACGTGCGATCAACTCAAGATAGCGCGCTAGTAAAAGAAAGAAAGTGAACATCACAACAGAGTCGTAGTAGATCTCACCAGAGCCAGTGATCGTAGATTTTAGACTACCAAAAAAAGCAAACAGAATTCCAAGAGAAACTGGTACGTCCATACCAAACTTTAGCTGTTTAAGATCGCGGATCGCTGGTTCAAAAAAAGCTCTGGCGGAGAAAAGCACAATGGGTAAAGTCAGTAACAAACTGATCCAGTAAAAAAAATGTTTGTATTTCTGATCTGAGCCGGAAAATTCATCCGTATAAAGTGCAATTGCCAGCATCATCACCTGCATACCTAAAACGCCTGCGAGGCCGAGACGTTTCAGCAGGAGTTTCTTTTCATTATTGATGATCTCCTGATGTTGTTTCGGATCAAAGGGGTGGGCCTTGTAGCCAATTTCATGGATTGCTTTGAGGATCTGGCTGAGTTTGATCTTGTTGTCATCCCAACGGGCATGAAGCCGTCGTGTTGAGAAATTTGCCTGAATATCAACGACCCCTGGCAGTGTTTTCAGGTGTTGTTCATTCATCCAGACACAGGCCGGACAGGTGATTCCTTCCAGAATCAACGCAGCTTCACGCTGATGCTGGCCAACGTCGGAGACAAAGCTTTTCTGCAACTCAGGTTCGTCGTAAACAGAGAGTTGTTGTAAAAAATCCGGAAGCAGATTTTCTGCAGTTGGTGCCGGTGCAGTTCGGTGTTTGTAAAACCCATCTAGCCCGGAATCGACGATGGTTTGTGCTACCGTCTGACAGCCCGCACAACACATAGGTTCTTCCTTGTTATTGATCCGGACGGACAAGGTCAAGTTGGGCGGGATCGGAAGTCCACAGTGGAAGCAGTTGTTTTTATCCATCATGGATATTGTGCCAGATTGTATGAGAACCGTTCTATTCAATATTCTGGCCAGTAATTAAAGTAATTGCATAACTATTGATCCAGATCATTTTTTTGAACTTCGAATATTGTGATAATTCGTCTCTGAAATTTCGGTGTTTATCCGATATTAACTTTTGGGCGGTTGGTATACAGCCGATACTAATTTTATGTACGGGAGTTTTTAAATGAAAGTTTTAAACAGGGGTCTGGTTGTAGGGTTATTTATAGCATCAAGTGCAGCGAGCTTTACCGCTCAGGCAGCAGGGCTTGAAGCAGGTGATATTATTGTTCGTGTTCGTGGCATCCATGTAAATCCATCAGATAGTAGCTCGGAAGTTGATGTCCCGGCACTGGGTGGGGATGTTGCGGGAAGTGGCGTTGGTGTGAGTAGTGACACTGTGCCAGAGCTGGATCTTACTTATATGCTGACACCTCATTGGGGAATTGAACTGATTCTTGGCATGTCACAGCATGATGTTGATCCACAGGGGGCCGCACTAATAGGGGCACTGGATGGAATCAATGCTGAAAGTGGCGCTGCTGATGTAATCGATGCATGGGCATTGCCACCAACATTAACCCTGCAATATCATTTCATGCCTGATTCAAATATCCGTCCTTACGCCGGACTGGGTCTGAACTACACTATTTTTTTACATGATGATGTAACGGGCCCTTTGGCGGTTGATGGTGCAACAGTAAATTTGCGCCCTTCTTTTGGTTGGGCTGCACAGATTGGTGCTGATTTTGATCTGGGCGACAGCGGCTGGTTTGCAAATGTCGATGTTAAATACATTGATATGGATACCAGAGCCGAGTTCCGTGGTACTGCGGTTGGCGACGTTAATGTTGATGTTGATATCAATCCGGTTATTTTCGGTATTGGTATTGGTAAACGATTCTAGGAAGTCGTTGTAGCAGATTGTTATTTGCTAATATATAACAATCTAATTTAAGAATAAAAAATAAATAAATTCCTATAAAGATATAAAAGGGGTAAAGAAGTTCTTGCTCCCTTCCTCAGTATTTCCTAACATAGGGCGAATGGAAAAAAATTCCATGCCAATATAGGTTGGCAAGCCCTTATTTTAAGTTATTGCTGATGAGATTAATTTAACCAGGGAGGGCCATTATGGCCACAGTAGATACGTATAATTATAAAGTTGTACGGCAATTTGCCATTATGACGATTGTCTGGGGTGTAATAGGCATGCTTGTCGGCGTCATAATCGCCGCACAGCTAGCATGGCCTGATCTCAATTTTGCTCCATACTTTACCTTTGGTCGTTTGAGACCCCTTCATACTAATGCCGTAGTCTTTGCATTTGGTGGCTCAGCGTTATTCGCGACATCTTATTATATTGTTCAGCGAACCTGCCATGTGCGGTTGATTTCTGACAAGTTAGCAGCCTTCACATTCTGGGGTTGGCAGACGGTGATTGTACTGGCTGTGATCACATTGCCTCTGGGAATAACCTCTTCAAAAGAATATGCAGAGCTTGAATGGCCTATCGATATCCTGATCACTGTCGTCTGGGTGACTTACGCTATCGTTTTCTTCGGCACCATCATGAAAAGACGGGTTTCGCATATTTATGTGGCGAACTGGTTTCTTGGTGCTTTCATCCTGACAATCGCTATGCTTCATCTCGTCAACAGTGCAGCAATCCCCGTTTCTATGACAAAATCCTACTCGGCTTATGCTGGTGTGCAGGATGCCATGATCCAGTGGTGGTACGGACATAATGCAGTAGGTTTCTTCCTGACTGCGGGCTTTCTTGGCATGATGTATTACTTCATCCCGAAACAGGCTGAACGTCCGGTTTATTCTTATCGTCTGTCGATTGTTCATTTCTGGGCAATCATTTTCACTTATATCTGGGCAGGTCCTCATCATCTTCATTACACAGCATTGCCTGACTGGACGCAGTCATTAGGAATGGTGATGTCACTGATCCTGCTGGCACCGTCCTGGGGTGGCATGATCAACGGCATAATGACCTTGTCTGGCGCATGGGATAAATTGAGAACGGATCCGGTACTTCGCTTCCTGATCGTTTCGGTTTCCTTCTACGGCATGTCAACTTTCGAAGGACCCATGATGGCGATTAAGACAGTTAATGCGTTATCGCATTACACTGACTGGACTATTGGTCATGTTCACTCTGGAGCCTTAGGTTGGGTTGCAATGGTTTCTATCGGTAGTTTGTACTACTTAATCCCACGTCTGTTTGGTCGCGAGATTTACAGCAAGAGTCTGATTGAAATTCATTTCTGGGTCGCAACGATTGGTGTGGTTTTGTATATCGCTTCTATGTGGGTCTCTGGCATCATGCAAGGTCTGATGTGGCGAGCGGTAAATAGTGATGGAACGTTGACGTACAGTTTTGTTGAAACCGTACAGGCAATGCATCCGTTCTACATTATCAGAATGGTAGGTGGTCTGTTATTCCTTGCAGGAATGGTGATCATGGCATTTAACGTCTGGAAGACGGTTCAGGGTTCGACGCCAGTAGATGCGCCAATCCCCGAACCTGCCATGGCACATTAAGAAGGAGAACTGAAATGGCTTTTACACATGAGAAAATAGAAACCAACATTGGTTTGATGATCATATTGATTGTCGTCACCATTAGTATTGGTGGGCTGGTACAGATAGTGCCACTGTTCTTCATGCATTCAACCACCGAACCCGTTGACGGTCTGGAACCTTACTCGGCTCTTCGACTGACCGGTCGGGATGTTTATGTTCGCGAAGGATGCTACCTCTGTCATTCACAGATGATCAGACCATTCAGAGCAGAAACTGAGCGGTACGGACATTATTCACTGGCAGGCGAGTTTGTTTACGATCGACCATTCCAGTGGGGTTCAAAACGAACCGGCCCTGATCTGCATCGTGTTGGTGGACGATACAGTGATGAGTGGCATCGTGATCATTTAATAGAGCCTCGTGATCTGGTTCCGGAATCCGTAATGCCAGCTTATGCATTTTTAGCAGATGCACCAGCTGACGCATCGATTATTATTAAAAAAATGGAAGTTATGCGAACACTGGGTTCTCCATATACTGATGAACAAATAGCAAATTCTCCGGCAGAGCTTGAAGGTAAGTCCGAACTGGATGCCCTCGTAGCCTATCTGCAGGGAATGGGCACTGCTGTCAAAATGCGCAGGTGATCAATATGGAATTTATAGTCGCTTATCAATCGGTCTGGACAGTTTTTGTTTTTGTCATATTTATCGGAATTATTTTGTGGGCCTGGAGTGGTAGAAACAAAGCTTCATTTAATGATGCCGCAAGAAGTCTTCTCGAAGATAATGATGAAGTGGTAGTCACTACAAATAAAAAGGAGAATTCAAATGGCTGATTTTGTCAGTGGTTTCTGGAACTGGTATGTCATTATTTTATCGGTGTTGAGTATTGCAGCATGCTGGTGGCTAGTTCTAAGCCAATCAAAGAAAGGCCAGATGTCGGGCGAGGTGAAACCAACAGGCCATGTCTGGGATGAAAACCTGCAGGAAATGAACAACCCATTACCTCGCTGGTGGTTGATGATGTTCTACATCACTTTGGTATTTAGTACGATTTATCTGGCGCTTTATCCTGGACTTGGAACTTTTCAAGGATTCTTAGGCTGGAGTCAAGCGGGGCAGTATGATCGCGAAGTACAAAAAGCAGAAGAAACATACGGGCCGATTTTCAATAAGTTTGCTGGTCAGGATCTAGCTGCTGTTGCTCTTGATCCGGAAGCACAAAAAATTGGTAAACGTCTGTTTTCTACCTACTGCACACAATGTCATGGATCAGATGCTCGTGGCGCAAGAGGCTATCCGAACCTGACAGATAACGATTGGTTATTTGGTGGAGAACCGGAAACCATCAAGACATCTATTATGGATGGTCGAAACGGAATGATGCCTCCGTGGGGCGAGATCCTTGGGAATGAAGGGGTTTTCAATGTTACGGCATATATTGAATCATTAAGCGGTAGAGAGGTTGATGCTGTAGTGGCTGCAAAAGGTAAAGAAGTTTTTGCGACAACTTGTGCGGCTTGTCATGGAGCAGAAGCTAAAGGTATGCAGATGATGGGCGCACCAGACCTGACTGATAAAGTCTGGTTACATGGTGGTTCTAATAAGCGCATTATGGAAACGATCGCCAAAGGTCGCCAGGGTCAAATGCCTCCACATGGTGACTTTCTTGGAGAAGCTAAAGTTCATTTGTTAGCAGCTTATGTCTATAGCTTGTCATTAGAGAATAAGGAATAGGTCAGCCTGCATTCTGGGTGAGTCGGAAGATTCATCCAGAATGCAAAACCTTTTTTTTAGAAAAGTTATATTAGTAATGGTTAATATAAAGATGGCGTCAAAAATGACAGAGTTTGAAAATAAAAAGAAAAGCCTTTCACAGGCAACAAAAACAATTACTATTTTATGGCTGTCTTTTGTGATGGCAGGCATAGCAACAGGCGTATTTTTTTCAGCTATCGATCCTGATGCATTGCGATCATGTGTGACATTTCCTGAAGCAAGTCGTATGGGAGCCTACACGATTGGTTTTTTGCTATTCTGGCTCTTAACTGCAGCTTCAGGTTTATTAACTAATTACTTTTTACGTGGCAAATAAAGTAGAAATATTATGAGTAAAAAAGATCAGAAATCAGATGATGACGTAGCAAAATCATTATATGAGAAACACCAGAAAATTTATCCACGAGAAGTTCATGGGAGATTTGCACGTCTGCGTGTTCTGGCGGTTGTCGTTCTACTGGGACTTTTTTATATAACACCCTGGCTCCAGTGGGCCGGAAGACAGGCTGTATTATTTGACCTGCCAGCCAGAAAATTTTATATCTTTGGCATGACATTATGGCCACAGGATTTTATATTTCTGGCTCTGTTGTTGATCATGGCTGGTCTGGCACTCTTCTTCTTCACCACATTGGCAGGTCGTTTATGGTGTGGTTATGCTTGTCCACAAACAGTCTGGACCGAAGTTTTTCTCTGGATCGAGCATGCAATAGAAGGTGATCGACAAAAGCAGATGAAGCTCGACAAATCCCCGATGTCGGCGAAAAAATTTCAGATCAAATTTAGCAAGCATGCAGCTTGGTTGTTGTTTTCGTTATTTACTGGTTTTACCTTTGTCGCCTATTTCACACCACTAAGGGATCTGGCTTCCCGGTTATTCACGTTTGATCTTGGTGCGTGGGAAACCTTCTGGGTATTTTTCTACGGTTTTGCGACCTATGGAAACGCGGGCTGGATGCGTGAACAAGTTTGTTTGCACATGTGCCCATATGCACGATTCCAGAGTGCGATGTTCGACAACGATACATTAATCGTTGCTTATGATGAGGAGCGTGGTGAATCGAGAGGAGCACGGAAAAGAAGTACGGATCATAAGGCAGAAGGTCTGGGTGATTGTATAAATTGCACGATGTGTGTTCAGGTGTGTCCTACAGGAATAGACATACGTGATGGCTTGCAATATGAGTGTATCGGGTGTTCTGCCTGTATAGATGTCTGTGACGATGTCATGGATAAGATGGGTTATGAAAAAGGTCTGATCAAGTACACCACACAAAATACTGTTGATGGGAGTCCAACAAAAATACTGCGACCAAGAATCGTCATTTATGCATTAATTTTGCTTGTTTGTGCAGCTGCTTTTATATACACATTAGCCATTCGTGTTCCATTACAGCTTGATGTAATTCGTGATCGGAATACTCTATTCCGTGAAACTAATGAAGGGTTGATAGAGAATGTTTATACTCTGAAACTGGTTAATATGGATGATTATGATCACGAATTTACTCTGGCAGCTGAAGGGATCGAAGGGCTAGAATTGAAAATAGAACAGGAAAAAATTATTGTGAAGGGCGGTGAAGTTCTAGATCTACCCGTCAGGTTAAGAGCTGATGAAGCTGATCTTAAAGAGCGTAGTTCAACCGTCTTTTTCAACCTGAAAGCAATGGATAATGATGATCTTGATGTTACTGAAGAAGCACGTTTTCTTGGGCCCCGTAAATAGAAGCTAAATAAATGAAGACTGATAAAAAATCCTGGTATCAATATCCGTATGTCTGGTTGGTGATCCTATTTCCTTTAACGGCGGTAATAGCAGGAACTTATACTATTTATCTTGCAGTTATTTCTGATGATGGTCTAGTGAACGATGATTATTACGAAGAAGGCAAGCTGATCAATCTAGTCAAAGAACGTGATCAAATGGCAGAGAAACTAGGTTTGATTTCTGCATTGAATCTTGATCAAGAGGCTGGAAAAGTAAAGTTAATGTTGACGGCCAATCCTGATTTTATATATCCAGAAAAGTTGAAAATTAGTTTTTTGAATAAGACTCGCAAAGGTTTCGATCAGGAACTAATGCTTACTCATAGTAGTGAAAATTTATACGAAGCAACACTCCCGGATCTGGTCGTGGGAAACTGGTATGTTCAGATCGAAACAGACACTTGGCGTATATTAGAATCCACCACGATTTATCCTGCCCAATAATCAATTTTTTAAAGTTTTTATATAACCCTGCCGATAGTTCGTTGATATAGCCCGGAAAGGTTTGAACCTTTTATCGGCTAAAAATTACCGTTTATATAGCTAAACGTTGCTGTTAAAAGGTCACAACTTGTATTGTGGCCACACCTACCTGATCAAGGATTGACGGGTAAGAATATAAAAGTCATGAATGGAGTCATCCGTATGAAAAGCTCAACTTTAAATTTTTCGGCAATTTTCTCAGCAATATTCTTTTTTGCATTAACATCAATTACTGTTCCAAACTTAGCAAAAGCAGATGATCTGGATATTTTCAGTGCATCGTTGGCAAGTAACCCACCTGTTAATGTCCTGTTTGTTTTTGATATATCTGGCAGCATGGGTTTAAAACCTGACGGCACACCAGCCTCTTCGTTAGAAGGGCCGGATTCACGTTATGGCATTCTTATGCAATCACTAAAGGATGTGCTGGATGCGAATAAAACTAAAACAGGCTTGCGCGTAGGCGTTTCCTGGTTTAACCGATATATCTCTGGTGTCCAGTGGCCGATCTCCGAGATCAGTGATGATGCTCACACAGTTGACACCAATATTCCGGTGGGAGATTTTCAGACATTCGATATCATCCCCGAAATTGTCGAAAATGATAGTTGGGTTAATTCTAATTATGAAACAAAGATGGTACCTGCATTATTAGATGCCGCTTATTATTTTCGCGGTGATCCAGTCTGGAAAATAAGAGAGCCAAAGATCTGGAATGCCATCTCGAAGGATTATGATTCAGGTAATAGTTTTGCCGTTAATCCTGCTGCCTATACTGCGACACCTGCTTCAGTCGCCTCTGGTTTTCCACCGTATCATGGGACGCATGCGTATGTTAAAAACTTTGCTACAGCTGTCGCAAATGACGCCTGGTGTAATACAGCAAATGCTTATTGTCACGATGGCTATAATCCAACTTCTGATCCCGCGATTGATCGTAGTCATGGCAACGTAAGAGATTGTGATGACGACGATGTCGATAGCTGGAGTTGTCCCGTTACAAAGACTTGTACTAATTCAACAAATGCCGAAGGCCACGAAGTTCAGTCATGTTCATGTCCTGTGGCTTTGGTCAATAATCCTTACGAGCAAGATTATTGCACGTGGGATTATTGGTACGATAAGAAATTGGATGCTGACTATAACAGCCCGATCAGTAGTTGCAGCACAAATATTATCGTTTTGCTTTCGGATGGCAAACCAACAAGAAGTGAAAATATTTCTGGTACAGAGGCACTCATCGGTGCTAGCTGTGCAGATGATCCAGCATTACCTCATGGAAAATGTGGACCTGAACTGGTCAGGTTTCTGGCCAACAATGATCAAGTCGGCGGTATTCCCGGAAGTAAAGTTAGTACCTATACCATCGGGTTTAATGCTGATCTAGCTGGACAAACTTTTCTTCAGGCGTTGGCGACAGAAGGTAGTGGCCAATATTATGAAGCAAGCAATGCAGCCAGTTTGACAGCGGCACTCACCAGCATTATTAATTCCGTCTCTGCAGAAGCAGAAACCTTTGTGGGTCTATCCACCAGCACACAGCCCAGCACAATTTCTTCCAGTCCTCGTGTGTTTATGAATCTGTTTAACCCGGTTAATAAACGTGCATGGAATGGTAATACAAAAGGATATTTTGCGAGCTCCGAAGGACTTAAAGATCTTAATGGTGATCTGGCCGTTGAAGTGATTGGTGATAAATCACAATTCAAAGCGACAGCACAAAGTTTCTGGTCAGCAGGTCCAGATGGAAATGTTGTTGAAGCAGGGGGCATGTCTGCAAAACTGCCATCCGCTGCACGTTCGATCTATTCTTACACGGGTCCCAATCCGGCACCGGATAATTCTGCACTGACACTTTTAGCTGCTGGTGATGCTTCTATCAATCCAGCTTTGTTCGGTGTAGCTGATCATGCAAGTAAAGACGCGGTTATCACCTGGCTGGAAACCGCCAAAATGGCTGACTCTTTACACAGTAAACCTGTTGTTCTTTCCTATCCTGGCATGGATATTATGTTTACCATGACCAACCAGGGATTGCTGCATGCGGTGGATGTTACAAACAATACAGCTGGCGGTAATGAGATATTTGCTTTTGTTCCACAGGCCTTACTATCACAGTTGAAAGATCAACAAGCAAATGCCAGTAGTTCTGATCATCTATATGGTCTGGATGGATCTATATCTTATTTTCATGATGATTCGGATAATGATCACGTTATTGATGGTGGTGAAAAAGTTTATCTATATTTCGGCATGCGTCGTGGCGGAAATCACTACTATGCATTGGATGTAACCGATCTACACTTGGGCTCAACACCCGATTTACAATGGCGTATTGATGGTGGCGCAGGTGCTTTTGCGAAACTGGGACAAACCTGGTCGCGCATGGTTGTTACTAAAGTCCCATGGTCGGGTGGTACAAAGAAATCCGTGCTGATATTTGGTGGTGGTTATGACACTGATCAGGATTCCTATCTGACGCGTACCGTGGATGATATTGGTACAGCAGTGTATATGGTCGATGCTCAGGATGGCGATCTGGTCTGGTCAGCTCAAAATACAGTAGCTGGAACGACACATATCCCGGCACTGGATTACAGCATCCCATCGGACATAACCGTTATTGATACGAATAATAATCAATTGGCTGATCGGCTCTACTTCGGTGATATGGGTGGACAGCTCTGGCGAATTGATCTGGATGAGGCTTCATTCGCCGGTGGAACAGCTTCTGCTTCTTATACACAGTTAGCTGATCTGGCAACTAATGCTGCCGCTGAGAATCGACGTTTTTACTATCCGCCGAGTGTTGCACTGATACAGGAAGGTGGTGTTTTCTATCATGCCGTAGCAATAGGATCAGGCTGGCGAGCAAAACCACTGACTAATGCTGTTGATAATAAGTTCTTCATGATTCGTGACACCAATGTAAGTGTCGGCCCACCCGCGCTCTGGACAACAAAGACAGTTGGTGATTTGTATGATATTGATTCTAATTTGATTGGAGAAGGTCCTACACCAGATGCTGCCAGACTTGATCTGATTAATAATCACGATGGTTGGGTGTTATCACTTGCCAACTCTGGTGAGAAGGCACTGTCAGAATCATTGATTTTTGATAACACATTATTATTCACAACACTCACACCTTCCAGTATCGCGCTAGGTTGTGGTAGTGGCACTGGACGTTTGTATGTGATGAATTTGTTTGATGGTGTTCCAGTGCTCGATTTCGTGGCTGATTCCAATATGAAAGCAGAAGATCGCCAGAAAAAACTTCCCGGTTCAGGAATCCCTACTGTACCCGTCCCATGGTTCCCCGAAAAAGATGGACGTGTAGAATTTTATGTGGGCAAAGATCGGGCAATACCATCGGCTGATCAGGTAATGCACAGGATTAACTGGAAGGTGATCGAATAGAATGATGAGGCTAGCTGATTATAATGATCAGCTAGCTCACCAGATTCATCAGAGCTGGAATGAAAATTCTTTGATCCATTGCAGTTAACGAATCAGAAATTTCCGGTCGGAATCCCATTTGAGAAATCACATCTTTTTCAAGATCAACTCCAGGAGCAATTTCGATTAGTGTCAGTCCTTTTTCGTTTAAAGAAAAAACAGCTCGCTCAGTGACATACAATACTCGTTGATCTTTCCCCCACGCATATTTCCCGCTATAGGTGATTTGCTCAACGTGATCAATAAATTTCTTTTGCAAGCCTTCGCTGATGATTTTTAATTTTCCATCAACAACTTCAACAACTAATCCTTGTGCCGTGAAAGTCCCACAAAAGATCACCTCTTTTGCAGACTGACTTATGTTGATAAAACCACCGCAACCAGCAATCCGTGACCCAAATTTTGAGACATTGATATTACCAAACTGATCCGCTTGAGCGAGTCCAAGAAAAGCTTGATCAAGACCGCCACCATCATAAAAATCAAACTGGTAATCCTGACTGACGATCGCCTGAGGATGAATGGCAGTGCCGAAACTTAAACCGCCTGCAGGCGTGCCACCAATCGCACCAGCTTCGACCGTTGCCGTATAACACTCTTCAAAGCCTTCATCTCTAGCAACTTCTGCAACATACTCGGGCACACCAATGCCAAAATTAACGATCGCACTTTTCTTTAATTCCAGTGCAGCACGACGAGCGATAATCCACTTTGCATCAAGCTCGACCGTGAGAGATTTTTGTTGCTTATGATCCTTGTTTTTTGCTTGCGTGACTTTCCGCGGATCAAAGTAATCATCGTAAGTTTGCATGTGCAGGTTTTGATCAGAATTAACAACGACAATATCAACATATATCCCGGGAATTTTTACCAGCTGTGGATTTAACTCCCCATGTTTCACGATTTGCTTAACCTGAACAATGACTTTGCCTCCGCTGTTATGACAAGCAGCGGCAGCGACCTGATTACAGATCGTCAAAGCCTCGTCTTCCATCGTAATATTGCCATCTTCATCAGCGGTAGTGCCACGTAATAAAGCAAAATCGACAGGGAATTTTTTATAGAAAAGATATTCCTCATCATCAAGTGTGATCAGATCAACTATATCCTTAGTCGTTTTATCATTTATTTTTCCACCTTCAAGACGCGGATCAACAAATGTTCGGAGGCCCACTTTTGAAATCGTGCCGGGCTTACCTGCAGAAATATCACGGCATAAATGCGAGATGATTCCTTGTGGCAGGTTATACGCTTCAATTTTATTTTCGATCGCTAATTTTTGAAGTTTTGGAACCAGACCCCAATGACCACCGATGACTTTTTTAACCAAATGTTCGCGAGCAATTTGATTCAATGCACGATCTTTTCCATCGCCCTGACCAGCGGCGTAGATCACGGTTAGATCTTGTGGTGAATTAGTTTCTACAAATCGTCTGCCGAGAGCTGATTCAAGTTCTTCGGGAACTACGCAAGCAACAAAGCCACCAAACAGGACACCAGCACCATCCGTGATCGTGGCAACAGCTTGATCCGCAGTCATGATCTCAATAGTCATTATTTATTTAGAAATTTCGAAATAGTTTTATAAGTTTGATCAATTAGATCAGGGTTTAAAACTTCAAGGTTTAGGAAACAGTGAATCAGATCAGCACCTTCATGATATTCACTTTCCACTCCTGAAACGATCAATCTTTCATGAAAGAGTTTCCCTTCCTCAGCAAGTGGATCAAAAGCTGCAGCCAGCGTTAAAGTTTTTGGCATGTGATCGAGCTTTGGAAAGAAGAGCGGGCTGGCTGCTTTTCGATCATCTTCAGGCGAAAAACACTGATCAAAATACCAGACTATTTTTTCAGTCTCGAGCAAATAACCTGTCGCCATTGTTTCGTAAGACGCGGTGCTGAATGTGTAGTCGAGACTGGGGTAAATAAGTATCAAGCCGGAAAATTTATTTGTTTTATCCTGATGGGCAATCGTACTAGCCAATGCGCCACCAGCACTGTCACCTACAAGTGAAATATTATCCAGATCTACCTGATAATCTTTTAGCAAAACATCAAGTTGATCAACAACGGCCTGACAATCATCGAGTCCGGCAGGATAGAGAAATTCCGGGGAAAGTCTGTAGCCAATGGAAACGACTAGATGATCCGTCGAGTCAGCCAGTCGTCGAGTGATGCCATCATAGAGATTGATACTACCGGCCATGTGTCCGCCGCCATGCATGAAAACCAGCACCGACTTTTTTGTGTCAGGTTGCGGATCATAAATTCTGACAGGTATTTGTTGATCAGGAAGGTCAACCGTAGAGTCAGTCACTTTACTAACATCAACTTTCGGTAATGACATTTGACCGATAGCATCCAGACCTGCGCGCGCCAGTTCGGGTGTCGGAGTAATGCCGGACAATTTCAATTTTGCCGCAAAGGCATTCGCTTTTTCCAGAAAGCCCTGATATTCGGCAGCTACTTTTCTCATAGATGTTGTTCCCTTTATATGGATTCGAAATGGGATAGAATGAAGTCATACTATTCTATACGAGATCACATTTATGTTTCTTCCTCCGGATAATAATTTTGTCGTGCCATTTGATCAATCTTTTAAGGTTGCCGATGCTTTGAGTTTGCCAAAAGATAAACCTGACTCTGATAATGATTTGAAAAAAGAGTTATCAAAATACTCGGAAAAAATGGATGAGCTACAGCGGAAGCTTTATGCGCATGACAAACATTCTTTATTACTGGTATTTCAGGCGATGGATGCGGCGGGGAAAGATGGCACGATCAGAGCGGTTATGAGCGGCGTTAATCCGGCGGGCTGTCAGGTTTTTTCATTCAAGCAGCCTAGCTCACTGGAACTGGATCACGATTTTCTCTGGCGATCGGCTCGACGTTTGCCGGAACGTGGGCGGATCGGGATTTTTAATCGTAGTTATTACGAAGAAGTTCTAGTAGTCAAAGTCCATTCTGAATATCTTGGCAGTCAGAAGTTACCGAACTGTGTTGATCAGGAAACGATCTGGCAAGAGCGTTATGAATCGATCTGTGATCACGAAAAACATCTGGCAAGAAATGGAACGGTTGTTTTGAAGTTCTGGCTCAACGTGTCAAAAGACGAACAGAAAAAACGCTTTCTTTCCCGACTGAATGAGCCGGAAAAAAACTGGAAGTTTTCATCGACCGATCTTAAAGAGCGTGGGTACTGGGATCAGTATATGGAGGCTTATGATGAGTTGTTGAACAAGACTTCAAAACCGTGGGCACCGTGGCATGCTATCCCTGCGGATAATAAAAAATGGATGCGTGTTCAGATCGCAAAGATTATTACCGGGACACTTGAGTCACTGGAAATGGATTACCCGAAAGTCAGCAAAAAAGAAAAGCAGAAGTTTGGGGAAATGCGAAAGCAGTTAGAGGACGAATAAATATTTTCTAAAAAAAAGGGAGCCTTAAGGCTCCCCGTATAACCACAACAGGAGGTGAAGTTTTAAACTGTTATAACATTAATTCTGAATCTGCCAGTTACCATTCGTCTGACGACAAGCAGTTCCTTTAATTTCTTCCGAATGATCATCAATAGTGGCGCGGGTAATATATTCCCGACAATCCTGATCATTGACCTTATAAGCATTTATCGGTGTTACTTTATAGTCGGCTAACGTGTTCGGGTTTTGCCATGCGACCGTATGATTATTCTGTACAGATTCCAGTGTTTGATATGTTCGTTGTCGATCAGAATTATCCATATAATCCATCAACTTTCCGGCCAGCATATATCCGATCAAAGTACCCGCAGCAGTTGCAGCCATCTGTCCTTTGCCGTCACCAATTTTTGATCCAATCAAACCACCGATCGCGGCACCAAGAAGCTGGCTCATCATGCGTTTATCAAAACTATTCAGGCTGTCACCAATATAATCATTCGATTGGTAGTTGTTATATGGTTGTACAGATTCCCAGATCGGAGAATCAGCTTTTGCTGGCGAATAGACACTGATCGCGAAAATGGTCAAAGCCGCAAGCATGGCAATAAGCATCTGCTTCATCCGATCAATAAAATATGAACTGTGTGACTTTGACATCATTTGTCTCCTTTCAGTTTTCTATTTCGCTGAATTTTGAAAGAGATTAACTCTGTCCGTATGAATACAGTCTGAACCATTAATAATAAGCGCTGACTTGCGATACATGCTATTTCAGCTATGATGAAAACAGGTCTCCTGAACGAAGGTGAATTGGCAATGGCTACATTACTCGCTTCTAAACAAACTCTGGTTCCCGCTGATCCTGGGCAGGCAATCGCTCAGGCGACTGCTGCATGGGAATCGTTTGTCAGGGATGGCCAGTTTCAGCAACATAAACCTCGTCAAATCATTGCTAACAGTTGGCAACAATGTCGTGCTTCGGGAATCGATCCGGAATCCAGACGCGCACCGACCACTCTGGGTTTTGATCATCTAAAAGAATACATGCAGGAACATGAGCTGGGTCAGTCTGGCGTCGAAGTGCTGGATAGTTATTCTGATTTGCTGGCAGAAAGCGGTCATGTATTGGTGCTAGCCGATGCGAAAGGACAGTTGTTACACAGCGTCGGACAGAAACAGATCCAGAAAAAACTTGAACAAATAAACTTCATGCCCGGTGCTGACTGGGCGGAAGAAACGGTTGGACCTAATGGTATAGGCACAGCGCTTTCCCTTGGTCGTCCCGAGCTTGTGCTTGGATCGGAACATTATTGTCAGGGTTGGCAGCCATGGGTTTGTTATGGTGCGCCGATCTATTCTCCTGGAAGCAATAGCGTAATCGGTGCGGTGGATATTACCGGATCAGCACGTTTCGTAAAAAGTGAAAGTCTGGCGCTGACAATTTCTATTGCGAAATCTATCGAACAGGTTTTAATGATCAAGCATCTCAAGCTACGTGAACAACGACAGGAGTTGCTTGAAAATCTTGAGCGTCAATGGCCGCATGACGGTTTGCTTTTATTACATGCCGATGGTGATTTTCTCGATCTGAACCAACGTGCCTCAAGACTCCTGAAGATGGATCACAAATGTTCTACCAAGAAAGATCTCGCACAAAAATTTCCTCAGCTATGGAAAAACCTGCAACCCGCTCTTGCCAAAGGCGAAGGTTGTAATGATTTTGAGTTCTCCGCCAATGAACAGATCGAACTGACTTGCCGCATCGAAGTGTTCCAGATAAAAGGTGGTGATTTGGGCTGGGTTTTAGTTCTATCAGAAAAACATTCTCAGTCGCAAACTAAAATCGCCAGTAAAAAATATTTCACTTTTGAAGATATAAAAGGTGATTCGACACAACTACAAAAAGCATTAAAAATTGCGCAGGCTGCAGCGAATGATCGATTAAAAAATCCGATAATGATCCAGGGAGAGACGGGCACAGGAAAAGAATTGATCGCCCAGGCTATCCACTCCGCTTCTGAACAGGCACAAGGGCCGTTCATTGCGATTAACTGTAGCGCCCTCCCCGCTGATCTGGTTGAGAGTGAATTGTTTGGTTACGAAGCGGGTTCATTCACCGGTGCGCAACGACAGGGCAGGTCCGGAAAGTTTGAAGCTGCTAATAGCGGTACGATCTTTCTTGATGAAATAGATTCCATGCCATTACATGTGCAGGTGAAGTTGCTGCGTATCGTTGAAGAAAATACTGTGACCAGAATCGGTAGCCACCAGACACGGCCGATAAATTGTCGAATCATTACCGCATCGGGTAGCAACCTCAGACAACTGATGGAAAAGGGTGATTTCCGCCCCGATCTTTTTCACCGGCTTTCTGTACTAGAAATTGATTTGCCTGCACTGCGCGATCGCGATGAGGATATCAAATCCTTAACACAATTCTTTATTAATCAGGCTTGTCGTTCAACCGGTCGAGAACCACTTATTCTGTCAACAAAGGTTGAGCAAGTGCTGGAAGAATATTCCTGGCCAGGTAACTTACGGGAGTTATATAATCTTTGTCACCGTTGGGTACTGACAGTCGATGAAAAAGAGATTACTCTTCAACATCTGCCAGATCATTTTAGACAACAAAAAAGCGCGGGAAATATTCAAAAAGAAAGTTTAAAAAGTCTGGGTGATGATCTGATTGATCAGGCATTACAGGAAGCGGATGGTAACGTGTCCAGAGCAGCAAAAAAACTCGGTATCGCCCGATCAACTTTATATCGAAGAATCAAAAAATAAGATTTACTCGCGCTACAAATTCTCTGTAGCAAATTGATACAGGTGTTGCATCATGCAACGACTAACCCGATTGTCGGGCTCTCCTGAAGAAAGGTATCGAACAATTGTAACTATCTGTAATATATAAACTATTAACCAATTATACTACTCAAAACTTAAACTGGCATAGTCTCTGCAATAAGCTGGTTGTTCACCTGCATTTTGTGATTGTGGGAAATCAGCGCGAAGAGATTGGCTCAGGCGATTTCTTTTCTTTATTTGATCAGAGATGGGTAAGAAAATGACAATAAAAAATAGTTATCCGGTACCAGCTTCCTTAAACGATGCGCATATTAATCTGGAGCAATACGAAACAATGTATCGATCATCACTGGATGATCCTGACGATTTCTGGGCGAAGCAGGCTTCCGATTATGTAACGTGGTTTGAGCCATGGAATAAAGTACAAAATAGTGATTTTACAACCGGTGATATTCGCTGGTTTGAAGGTAGCAAGCTCAATGTCAGTTATAACTGTCTGGATCGTCATCTGGAAACCCGTGGTGATCAGACTGCCATCATCTGGGAAGGTGATTCACCTGATGATTCATTAGAAATAACCTACAAACAATTACACGAAAAAGTTTGCCGATTCGCTAATGCCATGAAAAATCGTGGTGTTCAAAAAGGTGATCGTGTCGCGATTTATTTACCGATGATCACGGAAGCTGTTGTAGCGATGCTGGCCTGCTCACGGATAGGAGCTATTCACTCAGTTGTCTTCGGTGGTTTTTCTTCAGATGCACTTAAAGACCGTGTGCTGGATGCTGAATGCAAGGTTATCATTACTGCCAACGAAGCACTCCGAGGTGGCCGTGAAGTTCCGCTAAAAAATAGTGTTGATCAAGCAGTGTCCAGCTGCCCATGTGTTGAAACCGTATTTGTCGTAAAACGAACCGTTTCTGAATGCAACTGGGATGATAAACGTGACGTCTGGTGGCATGAAGCCTGTGCGAATGCATCCACCGATTGTGAACCCGAACCCATGGATGCCGAAGATCCATTGTTTATTCTTTATACCTCAGGCTCAACAGGTAAGCCGAAAGGCGTTGTGCATACGACGGGCGGTTATCTTGTCTATGTTGCCATGACGCACAAACTTGTTTTTGATTACAAAGAAGGTGAGGTCTATTGGTGCACGGCAGATGTTGGCTGGGTGACTGGTCATAGTTATATTGTCTACGGTCCACTCTGTAATGGTGCGACTTCACTGGTGTTCGAAGGTGTCCCAACCTGGCCGGATGCTGGTCGCTGCTGGGACATTGTCGACAAGCATCAGGTGAATATTTTTTACACAGCTCCAACTGCGATCCGCGCATTGATGGCGCAAGGTGATGATTATGTGACACGATCATCAAGATCTACTTTGAGAATTCTCGGGACCGTTGGTGAGCCGATCAACCCCGAAGCCTGGAACTGGTATCACAAGGTGGTCGGTGACGAGCGATGTCCGATCATCGATACATGGTGGCAAACAGAAACAGGCGGTCATTTGATCACGCCTTTACCGGGAGCTATCGCACTGAAACCCGGATCAGCGACTAAACCTTTCTTTGGAATCGAGCCGGTTTTACTCGATGATAAAGCAGAGGAGATCGAAGGCGAAGGAGAAGGCACGCTAGTAATCAAACATTCATGGCCGGGGATCATGCGAACACTTTATGGCGATCACAAACGCTTTATCGAAACGTATTTTTCAATGTACCCCGGGTATTATTTAACCGGCGATGGTGCACGCCGCGATGCTGATGGTTACTACTGGATCACCGGACGTATTGATGACGTGATCAACATTTCGGGTCATCGCATGGGAACAGCAGAAATCGAAAGTGCATTAGTATTACATCCGACAGTGGCAGAAGCCGCCGTGGTGGGTTATCCACATGACATCAAAGGGCAGGGGATTTATGCTTATGTCACGCTGATGTCAGATGCAGAACCATCGAACGAACTGAAAAAAGAACTGGTCGCACATGTTAGAAATGAGATCGGCCCGATTGCCTCACCGGATATTATCCAATGGGCTCCCGGATTGCCGAAAACACGATCAGGCAAGATCATGCGACGTATCTTAAGAAAGGTCGCAGCCAATGAAATTGATAGTCTGGGTGACACATCAACGCTTGCAGAACCGGCTGTTGTTGATGATTTGATCACGAACAGAATGAATCAATAAAATTATATAAAAGCTATATTAAGAACTGGAAAATAAACACCAGTCATAACAAGCCGCAAGTGGTAAGCGGCAAAATTTTGTACCTGAGGAGGTCATGATGATTTACGATAATCCGAAGTTTAAAGCACAATACGAAAACTATATTGGCGGCGAATGGGTCGCGCCTGTAAAGGGTCAGTATTTTGATAATATCAGCCCGGTTAATGGCCAGGCTTTCTGTAAGATCCCACGTTCCACAGAAGAAGATATCGAGCTGGCACTGGATGCCGCACATGCTGCGAAAGATGCATGGGGAAAAACATCAGTCGCAGCACGTTCACATATCCTGTTGAAGATTGCTGATCGTATTGAAGAAAACCTTGAAAAACTGGCAGTTGCTGAAACCTGGGACAATGGTAAAGCAGTACGAGAAACGCTGGCTGCTGATGTTCCTTTATGCGCAGATCATTTTCGTTATTACGCTGGTTGTATACGTGCCCAGGAAGGCTCGATCGGTGAGATTGATGAGAACACTGTTGCGTATCATTTTCACGAACCACTGGGTGTTGTTGGGCAAATCATCCCCTGGAATTTTCCACTATTAATGGCGTGCTGGAAACTGGCTCCTGCATTAGTGACGGGTAATTGCGTGATCATGAAACCCGCGGAACAAACGCCCGCATCCATTTTAATCCTGATGGAAGTTATTGGCGATTTGCTACCTCCGGGCACTTTGAATATCGTCAATGGTTATGGTGCAGAAGCTGGACAAGCTCTGGCGACAAGTACAAGAATCGCAAAAATTGCATTCACCGGATCAACGCCAGTCGGATCACATATCTTAAAATGTGCTGCTGAAAACATTATTCCATCAACCGTAGAACTTGGCGGGAAATCACCGAATATTTTCTTTGAAGATGTGATGGAACAGGAAGATGAATTTATCAGTAAATGCGTTGAAGGTGCAGCACTGGCATTTTTCAATCAAGGCGAAGTTTGTACTTGTCCATCAAGACTGTTAGTTCAGGAATCCATTTATGATGCGTTCATTGCAAAAGTGGTTGAGCGAGTTAAAGCGATCAAACGGGGTAACCCACTGGATACAGAAACTATGGTTGGTGCACAGGCATCGAAAGAACAGTTCGACAAGATCATGAGTTATGTTGATGTGGGTAAAGAAGAAGGGGCTGAACTGGTGATCGGTGGTGAAGTTGAAAGTCTTGATGGTGACCTGGGTGATGGTTTTTACATTCAACCAACGATTATGAAAGGCACCAATGAAATGCGTATTTTCCAGGAAGAAATATTTGGACCATTCGTTTCTGTGACGACTTTTAAAGATGAAGCCGAAGCGCTGGAAATTGCCAACGATACCGAGTTTGGTTTAGGTGCTGGCCTCTGGACGCGTGACACCAATCGAGCTTATCGAATGGGACGGGGAATTCAGGCCGGTCGTGTCTGGATGAATTGTTACCATGCTTATCCTGCACATGCCGCGTTTGGTGGTTACAAAAAATCAGGTGTTGGTCGTGAAACCCATAAGATGATGTTGGATCATTATCAGCAAACCAAGTGCATGTTGACCAGCTATGACATCAATCCATTAGGTTTTTTCTAGTTATTGTTGACTACAAACAAACCACGGTTAAAAAATGCCGTGGCTTGTTTTTGAAATGACTTTCTGTGAACGCTGAGGTAATAACATGGCACTAAAACGAGTACCTGCAGGGAAAAATCTTCCTGATGATTTTAACGTAATCATCGAGATCCCTTTACGTGGCGATCCGATTAAATATGAAGTGGATAAAGAAACCGGCGCAATGTTTGTCGATCGTTTTATGAACACGGCCATGCACTATCCGTGTAATTATGGCTACATCCCCGATACCTTGTCAGATGATGGCGATGCGGTTGATGTGCTGGCGGTTACAGGTGTTCCTTTGATCACGGGATCAGTGGTTCGTTGTCGTCCGGTTGGTATGCTGGCCATGACCGATGAAGCCGGTGAAGATGCCAAGATTCTCGCCGTCCCTGTGGACAAATTATCCAGCATGTACACACATGTTAAAGCGGCACAGGATTTCCCTGAAATGCTGCTGAATCAGATCACTCATTTCTTTGAGCATTATAAAGATCTGGAAAAAGGTAAATGGGTAAAAGTTGAAGGCTGGCTCGATGTCGAGGCTGCTCGTAAGGAAATTATGGCTTCTTTTGAAAGGAATCAATCCAGTTCTTAAAATATTTTTATGAACTACAGGACAACATAGAACAACCCGCTCGTTGTCTCGCCCAGTCGGGTCTTTTTACTGCGAATTGTTCCTGATCTGGTTGTTCATCATACGGTCTTCGAAATAATTCCAACAGCTCATTCACCATAGAAAAATCACCTTCTTCAGCTTTGTCGATCGCAAGTTGTGCCAGATAATTTCGGAACACATATTTTGGGTTTACAGAATTCATTAGTTCACGTCGAGCTTGATAATCGTGATCATCTTCACGTACTCTTTCGATATAAGTTCTGATCCAGTTTGCGATCCTTGTTTTGAAACTATCCATGATATTTTCCGGATCATAATAAGCATCCAATAAAGGCTCGATCAGTTGATCATCTGTCGCCTGTTTAAGTGAATGATCAATACAATCAATATCAGCCAGTTTACGGAAAAAGATCGTCATGTCAGTTTCTACCAGACTGATAACCTGAAAGAGTTCGCTGAAAAGATCATCATCAAGGTCAGGACGAAAATTGTTAAGCCCAAGTTTTGCTGCCATCATTTTGTTCCAGCCCTGATCAAAACATTTCTCATAATGTTTCAATGCTTCTTCCAGCGGATCCACTTCTTCGATCAAAGGATAGATCGCATTCGCAAGTTGACCCAAATTCCAGTGAGCGATATTTGATTGTTGTCCAAAACGATATCGACGATTGGTGGCATCGGTCGTGTTCGGCGTCCAGTTGGGGTCGTAATCTTCCAGCCAGCCATAAGGCCCATAATCGATCGTCAAACCAAGGATCGACATATTGTCCGTATTCATCACACCATGAACAAAACCAACTCTTTGCCAGTGTACGATCATGTCAGCGGTTCTTTCGCAGACTTCGGTGAACCATTTTAAATAACAAGCTTTGTCTGGTTCACCGAGATGAGGAAAGTCGTTGCGAATAGTAAAATCGACAAATTGTTTTAATAATTCCACATCACCTTGTGCGGCAAAGATCTGGAAATGACCAAAACGGGTAAATGAAGGTGCAACACGACAAACCACCGCACCCTGTTCGGCTTTCGAGCGGCCATCGTAAAACATATCACGCATGACAGATTCACCCGTCAAGGTCAGGCTCAAAGCACGGGTAGTTGGAACGCCGAGATGGAACATCGCTTCGCTACATAAATATTCTCTGATCGATGATCTTAAAACCGCCAGGCCATCAGCGGTGCGTGAATACGGAGTCGGGCCAGCACCTTTAAGTTGCAAGGTCCAATGTTCGCCCTTGTTGTTCAGCACCTCGCCAAGATTGATCGCACGGCCATCACCCAACTGACCAGCCCAATTACCAAATTGCATTCCACCGTAACATTGCGCATAAGGCTGCATTCCATCCAGCAACTCATTGCCAGTAAATACATTGGTGAATTGATCAGACTCACAACTATCGCAACCTAGATCAAGCAACTCAGCCACTTCTTTCGCATAGCTGACTAACTTTGGATCTGCTACCTGTGTAGGCTTGACCTTTGAATAGCAGGCCCCAGTGACTTGACGACGAAAATTTTCGGTTTCCGGATCGGCGGGCAACTCGTTATAGAAACGATTATCGAAAATTAAACCGTTTAATGATTTAGTTTTTTGGTTCACAGGATCTCAAGTTGCCTTTAGGATTAGAACAAAATATTAGCATGGTACTCTTGATAAAGTTAGTGAACTCGGTAGGCTTGTCGCACGTTTTTATAACTTTCGAAAGGAATTGTTCTTGCAAAAGATATTGTCTGTATTGCTTTTTTCCCTGATCTTATTTCAGGCAGCTCATGCCGAAGATCGTTTACGAATGGCAACTACAACCAGTACTGAAAATTCTGGTTTATTAGCTGTGTTGAATCCAGTTTTTGAGAAGCAGTTTAATGTGAAACTTGATGTGATCGCCGTGGGTACTGGCAAGGCTTTGAAGCTTGGTGAAAATGGTGATGTTGATCTGATTTTGGTACATGCGCCAGCAGCGGAAAAGAAATTTATTGATGCTGGTTTTGGGATTGATCGCAAAGCTGTGATGCATAATGATTTTGTGTTGATTGGTCCAAAGACGGATCCGGCGAATGTAAAAAAGAGCTGTTCACTTAATGAGGCGATGAAAAAGATCGCTGGGTCAGAAGCAATTTTTATTTCTCGTGGGGATGATTCTGGTACGCATAAAAAAGAGAAAGCGATCTGGAAATCAGTGGATCTTAATTCTACGGGGAAATGGTATCTAGCTGTGGGGCAGGGCATGGGCGCAGTGTTGAAGATCGCTAATGACAAACAAGCTTATACACTGACAGATCGCGGAACATGGTTGGCTTTTCAGGATAAGCTTGAACTGGTGGTTGTCAGCGAAGGTGATCCGGTTTTATTTAATCCCTATCACGTGATCGCGATCAATCCAGAACGTCATTCACATACGAAATATAAACTGGCGACGGATTATATAAATTTCATTACCAGTGATGATGGACAGGAAATTATTCGGGATTTTAAGATGAAAGGTGAGCAGTTATTTTACCCGGATGCTCTGCAATAATTACTCATCAATATAGCGGTTCCGATTTCCCTGTAGTCTTTCGATCACATTATTCCGACGTTTTTCTTCATCATCGGGAGGATCAGCTTGATGCCATTCCAACATAAGTTTTTGCTGCCGTTTGAATAATTCAATACCATGTTTTTCACTCATATATAAAATGGCTCTGGCAATATCGCCACGAACTTGTTTGCGTGGTTCGGCTCGACGTTTCTTGCGATCAACTTCAAAATCACATTTTCCATAATTTCGTTTCTCACCTTTGATCTCACCAAAAGCATAACTACTGCGATCACGATTTACTTTTTCTCTGGCGGGATAAAGATTATGCAGATCCGCTTCGATCAGGTTAAAGCGGATACTGTTCCGGCGACAGGTTTTACGATCACCACATTTGAGTTCTCGCATTACCCAGCCCATCGGAAAGACATGTTCAACATTTAGATTTTTCGGATGCCGTGATCCAAATCCCTGATCACAATAAAGTGTCCGGCCACCATTTGGATAAACCTCGGACCAGAGTAAGTGTCGGGCTTCCTTATAATTCTCGATTGGTCGCTCAGCACCACAACCCTGGGTTAATGACAGTGTGATGGAAAACAATAAATACTGGCAAGATTTTGAGATATTCATTTTTCTGGATAATTACCTTAAGTTTTTGTGGTTATTGACGATATTACTCTAGTTAGCAAAATTTATGACTACCGTTGAAGGGTATAAAAATGAAGAAGAATTTTCCAGTTACTGGTAATGAGAACAATTATAACGAAGATATGGAGATCATATCGACCACTGATACAACAGGTGTAATCACCAGTATCAATGATGATTTCAAGAAAATCGCCGGTTTTGCCGACGATGAGTTGATTGGTAAGAGCCATAATGTAGTCCGCCATCCAGACATGCCACAGGCTGCTTTTGCCGATATGTGGAGCTCTATAAAAGATGGTAAACACTGGATGGGAATCGTCAAGAATCGCTGTAAGAATGGTGATCACTATTGGGTGGATGGTTATGTGACACCGATTGAGAAAGATGGTGAGATTACCTCTTATGAGTCTGTTCGCGTAAAACCGGCCAGAGAATTAGTTGATCGTGCTGAGTATTTATACGAGCGAATCAATGCGGGTAAGTCAGCAACATTACCGGGATTGAATCTTAGTTTTAAACAACAAATTTTCTATGGTGCTTCTGCTCTTTCTGTTTTAGCTTTACTGGTTCCGGTGGTTTTCGGATCCAGAAATTTCCTGCCATTGGCTGCGATGCTACCAGTTTTTATTTTCTGTTCATGGTTTCTTGCAAACAGGATTACAAAGCCACTCGTTGAAGCTGCGAATAGCACAAAAGATATTGTCGATAATCCTTTGATGAGTCTCGTTTATACTGGCCGCACAGATGAAATTGGTCAGCTGCAATTATCTGGCAGAATTTTGAAAGCCAGATTAAGAACAGTTTTGGGACGTGTTCGGCAATCGGCAACAACCATTTCAAATATTGCTGATCAGACAGTCGATTCATTGGATTCTACTTGTGGAAGCATGGAAGACCAGTGTGCCGTCACAGAATCATTAAGTACGGCGATTAACCAATTGTCTTCTTCAATCCAGACGATTGAAGAACATGCTAATCAGGCGGCTCAAACGTCGGATGATGCATATCAGGAATCAAAGGGTGGTGCGACATCCGCTACTGATACCATTCAGGCGATTAAATCTTTCAGCGAAACAATTCAGGTCGTGAGTGGTTTACAACAGGATGCAAAAAATATTGAAGGGATGCTCAGCGTTATTCGTGATATCGCTGATATGACAAACTTGCTCGCACTAAATGCTTCTATAGAAGCGGCGCGAGCTGGAGAGCATGGTCGAGGTTTTGCGGTGGTTGCTGATGAGGTACGAGGACTGGCTGCAAGAACGCAAAATTCTACCAGCGAGATTGAGGGTGTTGTCGATAACCTGCATAAAGGTGTTGCTAACGCAATCGAGATCATTCGCCAGAGCAGTGAACGTGCAGAAAGTAGTATGGATCAAGTTCAACATACGGTTGATTCATTCGAAAGTATCACCGCGAAGATCAGTGATATTAGTCATATGAGTGAGCAGATCGCGGATTCTGTGAAAGAAGAAACGCTGGTCATCGATGAGATCAATCAATCAGTGATGAGTATTCGTCAAAAAGCTGAAAGTGCGTCAGATGAAACACGTAATGTTTCTGGCTCGGCTCATTCACTGGCTGATCTTGTTCATGATCTGGAAAGCTTAACTCAACGATTCAGCGCCTGATTTTCTTCATCAGATTTTATTAAACAATATTGGGAATTGATCAGAGATTCCTTGATCTGGATCATTGTTCCAGATCAGATACAGGCATATCTTTCATTAGACACTCTTAAATAAAAAAGAAGGTACTAATGATGGAATTGTGGATGAATCTTTTGTTTGGAAATCCGATAGGGCTTGCGTCAATGATCGTTGTCTCGGCAACGTTTCTCATCTTTTGCTACATAATCTGGATGTTTATCAAGAAAGCTAACGAAAAGCCCAAAGATCAATAATCAATAAAATCGTCCGGTTTTAACCACCCGTTTTCGCCAGTATGGTTCGTTCAAGCTCGAAAACTTTACCTGCTTTCCTGAACTGGGTGCGTGGATAAATCTTCCCTGTCCAGCATAGATTCCAACATGAGAAATCTTGCGCCAATGCACGCGGAAGAAGATCACGTCGCCAGGTTTGAGTTCTGATCGCGTTACCGGGTGAGCGGCCTTATATTGTGCCGCAGCCGTTCTCGGGACATTGATTCCTGCATTCATGTGAGTGAACTGAACCAGCCCGCTACAATCAAACCCCGATGGATCACCACCACCATATCGATAAGGTGTACCTAAAAATCCCTGTGCAATATTAAATATTTCCGATCCTTTTCCATCCAGAGATTCCGGAATGAATTCACTTGAAACTGATGCGACAGTCTCCACACCAACACTACCTTCCATGATTGGAGCAGGCGTACTCGAACAACCACTCAAACCAAAAGCAGTGACAAAGATCAAAATGGCGTAAAAATTATTCATCATTATTAAAATGTATAAGAGACACTTATTGAACCGAAATTATGGCTAGCGGCCTGTCCGATAAATTCTCGAGTTCTAAAAACCTGTGCATAGGAAAATTTAACGCCGCTTACGACCGCACTGGCTCCGATAATAAAATCACCAACAAGATTTTTCTTTTCAATTTCGTGACTGTTTGAAAAAGTGTTTCCATCCAGAAAAATATCTCTCAGGATAACCCGGCCAGTTGTCGCAGCAAATACATGAACACTGAAATCACCCTGAACAGATAATCGCGGATCACTACTGTCAATCGGTGCATTAGTATCACCACCAGGACGGATCAGCGAAGTCCCAAAATCTGCAGGTATATTCCAACCGAAGCGTGCTTCAGCGCCGACATTGCCATAAGTGTAGACGGTTCCTAAAGCAAATCCAGTATGGCTGATCACATCAAATCCCCATTCGCTAGAAAAATTCACAGGGCGAAAGCGTCTTTTTTGTTCGTAGATCAAAGCAAAAGCAAGTTCATTATCCAGCTGGTTACCCCAACCTTCGGCGGTAGCAAACCCCCTGGCTTCGTGAACAAAATTCTGTGCTTCTTCTGCCAGTGAAGCAGGCCCGACCATTCCTAATTGTAATTCGACTGAGTCCAGCCGGTTGAATGTTTTGGTATGAAATGCCGTGCCGATAAATAGCCAGCCAGCATAAGGACGATCATCCGGGATCAAAGCGGTTTGTTCTATATCCTGCGGTGTAAAGATCTTTTGCCCAAGCGAAACTACAACACTTTTCTGAACTTCCTCAGCTCCTTCACCCTCATAGATAAACGGGATTAAATCATCCCAAAGATCAATCCAGCCGCCAAAATATTCAGCATCTTCAAATCGGCTGACATCCGGTGATGCCAGACTCAATTTGATACCATTGGTATAATTCTGATCAGTGTCGCCAAACAGATCATTTTCAAAGAAGATCGTTGCTGTCCACGCGTCATCCTCAGAAGGAGGGAGATCTGCAGCAAAAATACTGGAAGAGAAGAGCAGCAGGAATAAGGTGGTCAATCGTTTCATGGATTTGAGATTCTCCCTATAATCCCTTATTAAACAATAATATCAGAGTGAAACCTATAGTAAATAGTAAAAAATATCAATACGATTATGGGAGTTCATATGAAAAAGACTGAAATGATAGATCCGGCACAGGCATTACCAGGAAGATCGGAGAAGATGCCCATACCAGAAACACACTTTGTAAATGGTAATCGTCTTGAAGAACCATTCCCCGATGGACTGGAAAAAGCCATGTTCACGCTGGGTTGTTTCTGGGGAGCGGAAAGAAAATTCTGGCAACTGGAAGGTGTTTATTCCACCGCTGTTGGTTATGCCGGAGGCTATTCGCCGAACACGACTTATGAAGAACTCTGCACCGGCATGACCGGTCATACCGAAGTTGTGTTGGTGGTGTTTGATCCAAAACTGATCAGCTATGAAACATTACTGAAAAACTTCTGGGAATCTCACAACCCGACACAGGGAATGCAACAGGGAAATGATGTCGGTACACAATATCGATCGGCGATATACACATACAACGATCAACAAAAACGACAGGCTGTTCAGTCACTCAAACACTACCAGAAAAAACTCACCGCTGCCGGAAAAGGACTGATCACAACCGAGATCAGCAGTGCGCCGGAATTTTATTATGCGGAACCTGATCACCAGCAATATCTGGCAAAGAATCCGACGGGTTATTGTGGGTTGGGTGGTTGTGAAGTTGTTTATGATTAAGGTGGTATAGATCTCGTTCCCACGGTCTTCCGTGGGAATGCATATTGAAGCTTAAAGTTATAAATATGCTCTGGTATGGGTTCCCACGAAAGACCATGGGAACCAGAAAAAATAATCAAAAATGATCATTATAAACGATGAGATTTTGTACAAAAATCAGCTCAAGTGATTGGCAGCCATCGATAAAAATCCTCATGATTTGTCGCTATCAGGCGACACAATTGTTGATATTAAGCGAGTGGATACTAAAAGATCGTAGCTAAGTCATTGATTTTTCTGAAAAGCAATTGTGGTCTGAACATTGCAATGTATGTTTGTAAGTCTGTGGCAACACAGCAAATAAAAAAACCAATAAAAAAACCAATAATAAAGGAGCAAATAACAACATGAAAAAACAACTTTCTTCTACAATCAAATACAGCCTGGGTCTGATTCTGGCCTCGGTTTTATTGACCAGCTCTGCTTCAGCAGTCATTTTGACACCAACATATGGTTTTAGTCCCCAAAATGCGGGGTTCACGTCTGATTTTGATGGGCCTAACCAGGCGGCAATAGGGTTTCAGCTTGGCTCAAATGCTACTGTGACCAAGATCAGTTGGCTTGGTCTGTATTCTGGAAGTTCGGGTGTTCTCTTTTCGGGTTTCCCTACGGATAATTTTACTATTCGTCTTTTTGAAAACGATAGTGGTTTTACAAGACCTGTAGTGTCACCTTCGTTACTAAATGCGAATATGGTTACTGTTGATCGTACAAATGTGGGACACCCATTCTCACAGGAGTATAGTTATGAACTGACGAGCGGAGTCGATTTATTAGCAGGAACAACCTACTGGTTATCATTGGTGAATGATACTACCGGTTCGGATTCAGATTGGACCTGGAACCATAACTCGGGCGGTTCCCCTATAATAGGTTCTGGCAGAAGAACTTCTGATGGTGATACCTGGGCTGCCCATGATCGCGATTTACAGTTTCAGTTAGAAGGAACTGTTTCAGCTGTTCCTGTACCCGCTGCTGTTTGGTTAATGGGTTCCGGTTTGATCTCTTTGCTGACTTTGAGACGTAAAAAAGTCGTTTGATTGAACTTGATTCAGCAAGTAGGGCGGACTCGCTTGCAGTCCGCCGTTACAAAATCTTTATGTATTTCATATGGCGCACTGCAAGCGAGTGCGCCCTACATTAAGGATTAGGTTTAATTAGTCACTCCAGAGTTTCTTCCACCACGGAGTTTTCTCAACAGGCTTAACCGGTTTTACACTGCCCGGGATTTTATTCCGAATATCATTGATATCCCAACCAGTTAGATTTGCCAGTGTTTTAATTTCCTGATCCTGTCGTTTAGGTAACGTCGTGTTCAGATATTCTTCTGCAGCCGGACATTTTGCTTCGCCTTTCCACGGATGTCTGATCACATATCGTCCCTGAAAATTCTCTCGATCACCGGTTTGTTGGAAGAATAGATCTTCCGGAAAGTTTGCTTTGTCATAACGCACATGCAGGCGGGAAATAAAGACATCTTTTGCTTGTGGCATGACTCTTCTTTTTTCTCGATCATTTCCAGAGGTTTGATCGTTTAACCAGAAAACCCCCAGCTCTTTTAATTGTTCGTCCGATAGAGGATCAGCCGCACAGGGATCACACCAGTTCATGTCCCAGGCGTACTCTAGAAATACAGCACGGTTATTTTCTTTTTTCACCTCTGATCGGAACATGTCCATATAAAAATTGCCGAAATCATCTTTAACGTATTCCGGCAGATCCATTCCAGTTGGCATTTTCACGGTTCGATAATTGGTGGTTTCAACACGGCCTTTTTTGGTCAGGGTATAAACATAAAGTTCCTGTGCACCGTTGGCGTTTAACATGCCGAGTCTGATCGGTAGCATGAATTTTGGACTTTCGTAAGCGACCTGGATCGGACGCAGGTTTGAAAAGCCTAACTTCGCCTGCTCTTCCAAATTCACTTTCGCAACAAAGAATTTCATGCCCTGTTTTAGATAGCTGTTAACCACCGGTTCTGCACCGTCTGGAATTCGGTAATCATTCTGTTTCAACCATGTGATCAGACCGTCACTTTGTTTTGCTGAGAGGATCAAAATGTCGTATTCGCCAACCGTATATGAAGCTTCGATTGTAACTCCCAGAGCATCGGCTTTTTTCTTGAATTCGGCATCCGCCATGGGAGCGCTTGTCGCAGCCATTTCTCTTTTCATCATGCGCAACATGCAAGGGTCTTCATCAAAATATTCCACCAGACGTGGTGCGGAATAACTATCGAGATGATCAATAATGGCGTTGTCGGTGACATGAATTTGTTCACGCTCCAGCAAGGTTGGCACCGGAATGACCATTGCGAAATCGGTAACATCACCTTTGAAGTCATTGCTCATGGTTAGAACGGTTCGATCGCCATCTCTAACCATGACAACCTGCGATGCCTCGTTGAATAATTTACTGTCAGCTTTTGCGACGTAAAACCCGCAAAATGCCTGAGAGGTTATTGGCAGCAAGAGTGCGCTTAAAATAAAAAACATTTTTTTTAAATTCATAATAGTCTCCTTAGTTATGAATGGTGAGTGTAGAACTGTGATCAATGTGTTTGCCAATATCTGGTGCTTTCCATTGAAACTTTTCAGCCGGTAAAAATCGATCAATGATCGGGGTTAAACAACAACAGCCCACCAGCGAATAGAGCACGCCATTGGGTTGATAAAGAATAAATTGCACATAGCCTGCGCCGAGTGTCACCAGTGCGGCAAACAGGATGCGACCGGTTCTGGAATTCGGTGTGGTCATCGGATCGGAAATCATAAAAAATGCGAAGATCAGCAATGCACCACTTTGAAATTGATGAACAGGAATGGTTAAAGGATCACCTAACCAGATCGCACGTCCGAAGATCATCGCCGCATAAAATCCGAGAAAAGCGAAGGTAATATCCGAGCGACGTGAGCGGTTGATCACGATCATTCCAAGGCTCGCGATCAATAGAATAAATAAAAGATCACGTCCCCATTGGCCGGAAGAAACCCAGGCCGAATCGAAGAGCAGGATCATGATCACCAGTGCAAAATTAGTCGGGTTAAAAATGTGTTTGTTGTTCCAGCGGATGACGAATTTACTGCCAATGGTAATAAAAGCCGCCAGCGCTGCCAGCATTAAAGTATCGGTTCTTAATAACAGACACAGTGACAGGCTGGAGATCAACGCGCTACGTGGATCAAATTTTGGAAGATGTAGTAATCGTGTAAAACTAAATTGTGTGAGTTGTGCAGTGAAGAGAATGATCAACGCAACATCAAACCGAATCTCGAAGTCCAGAAACAGCAGGCCATAGACGAGCAGTAAGCCTAAAATTCCGATTTGATAATATCGTGGGTCGCGTTGCATAATTTTTCTCTTTAGAAACTCTTTGCAGGCTATAAACGGCGATCATACACAAAAGGGGTTAAATGAATTGTTAATGTCTAATAAAGGTACTTATATCTTGATCATGAAAGCTGAAAATGAGTTTGATTGTGATGCGAGGACACATCTTTTTTATTTTGAGGATGAACTTGATCTGGGAATTCCCGGGGGAAAAACTCGTTTCTGAGCCGGAGCGCATGGGAGCTAGAAAAACTTGAACTATTTCTCGTCATTCCCGCATGCTTTCAGCGGGAATCCGGCATTTGAATTTATGGATTCCGGCTCAAAAACGTACAGGAATGACGATGTTTATTTAAATTTCTGACTAATGATCAAATAGCATCCTGCGCCTGTTCTTCGGATAGCGATTCTTCAAGTGCTTCCTGCAATTGTTTCGCCAGATCCTCAAACTGTTTTTTTAGCTCGGGAACATGTTCTTTGATCTGTTCACTTAGATTAGAAATTTCTTTTTCGATCTCCGGCATGGCCTTGTCCAGTTCATCCATCGAACTTTCAAATTCTTTTGAGAACTCTTTTGAAAACTTCTCACCAAAGGTTCTCAGTTCACGAATAACCTGAGCCAGTTGTCCTTCTGATCCGATCTCATCGACGGTCGCATGATAATCCACTTTCCATTTTTCATTTTCTTTTACTAACAAGGTATCAAGCGAAACCGTTGTCGGGTTATCGCTTTCAACAACAACCTTTGTTTCCACCTCTGCAATGTCGCCATCAATCACGATCTTGCCAAAGCTAGCTTCAGAAACTGAGACAATATTTTCAGCCAGATATTCATCGCGCAGGGATTTTTCGGAAATCAGTTGTTTGATCTGATCAATGTTTTTATTTTCTACCGCGTGCCAGAATGCCTGTGTGACTTCGGAAGGGGTTTTGGGTTCATCTTCGCAGGCTGTCAGAAAAATGCTGACGAACAAAATAGTTAGCAGGGGAAGTAATGTTTTCATAAAATTTTCTCATATTTCTTATCAGTTATAAACGCAATATCCAAAATAATGATCCAGCACATGTGGATAGATTGCACGCCAGTCGGGGTTTTCATTTTTATCCGCCGGCCACCAGCTTTTTTCCATTCTCCATTTAACATGGTAGTGCTGACCACAATTTTCAAGGGCAGCTTCTTTAAACCATTTTTTGCGTTTTTCTTCCGCAATGTTTTCATTGGAAAAATAATCACGGATGATCAGAGGATAAGATTTTCCAAGATCGGGAACCTTGTCTTCCTCCAGTGCCATCCCATCGACACGATTTGCAAAAGCCAGTGCCATTGCATCCAGTGCATCTACGGGTTCTGCTGGATGTTCCAGAGTATTGATCTGATCACAAATTTCCATCTGGCCGTCCGAACAGGCGCTGATCAGTGATCCGACGTGTTCCGGTTCTTCGGCAAAAAGAATACATGAAAAAAGGATCAGGGAAATTGAGATAAAAAGCTTTTCTGGCGTTCTTTTCATTACTAGCACCTTTGTCAGATATGTTCCATGATATGTTTGACAACATAAGAAATGCAATTGTTCATATAGATTAGGTCAATGTCCAAACCAAAACTAGCAAAAATCACCCTGTTTCCGGTAAAGGCTTTGTCAGGTGTCGATGTTGCAAGCTGCGGCATCACGTATACTGGTGCGTTATCATACGATCGACAGTTTGCTTTGAAAGATGAAGATGATCGGTTTGTGAATGGTAAGCGTCATCCTGAAGTGAATCAGATCGTTTCCAGTTTCGATCGGGATCAAAGAATGATCACACTGGATATTTATGGTTTTGAAGATCCACAAACCTTTGAGTTACGAGAAGGAAATAACCAATTGGAAGAGTGGTTCAGTGATTTTTTTGGCTGCAAAGTCCAGCTAGAGGAAAATGCTGAAAATGGTTTCCCCGATGATCTTCAACGCCCCGGACCAACCGTGATCAGCACAGCGACACTTGAAGAAGTAGCTTCCTGGTTTCCTGACTTGTCAGTGGATCAAATCCGGCAACGTTTCCGAACCAATCTTGAGTTAGAAGGCTGCCCGGCTTTCTGGGAAGATCAGCTTAACCAGTTACCCGATCAGGGAATTCGTTTTCAAATCGGTGATGTGCTTTTCGAAGGGTTGAAACATTGCGTACGTTGTCCAGTGCCAGCGCAGAATACCGAAACAGGTGAAGCTTATACAGATTTTCAGAAATTTTTTATGCAAAAACGAGAAGAGACTTTACCGAAGTGGATTAAAAAATCCGGGTTTGATCACTATTACAAATTAGCGATCAATACCCGGATTGTTCATTTCAATGCCGAATTAAAACTGGGTGCGAAGGTTAAACTTTAAAAGAACCAATCGCTGCACTTACAAGACTCGCTTGCGAAGATAGATCCTGACTGGTGCTGGAAGATAGATTCGCAGCGTCAGCATTCTGAACAGACACATCGTTAATGTTAACTACATTACGATTGATCTCTTCAGCCACCGTACCTTGCTCTTCAGCAGCAACAGCGATCTGAGTTGAAACGCGGTCCAGCTCTTCAATACCGGATGAAATTTCCGACAAGGCTTCACCGGCAGCTTGTGCTAGTTCAACACTGACCTGAGCCTGTTTCTGACCTTCATCCATCACAGTCACAGCCTGTTTAGATCGTGCCTGAAGTTTTTCGATAATAGCCTGGATTTCCTGAGTTGAATCTTGTGTGCGGCTGGCTAGTGATCGAACTTCGTCAGCAACAACTGCGAAACCTCGACCCTGTTCTCCAGCACGTGCCGCTTCGATTGCAGCATTCAATGCCAACAGATTAGTCTGTTCGGCAATACCCTGAATAACATCCAGAACAGAACCAATACTATCACTGTCTTTTTCTAGAGCATGAATAACATCTGAAGCACGAGAAACATTATCTGCCAGTGTGTTAATACCACTGATCGTATTTTGTACAACTTGCGATCCTTCTTGTGATTTCACTGCTGTCGCCTGAGCAACAGATGCACCACTTGCCGCATTTCTGGATACTTCATGTACGGAAGCCGTCATCTCGTTCATCGCGGTCGCAACCATTTCAGTTTCATTACGTTGGCGCATGATGCCTTCCATTGACTGTTCAGTAATGGTAGCCATTTTTTCAGAATCTTCAGCAACTTTACTGGAGGACTCAGAAACTTCACGGATCAAGCTAGCAAAAGCATCAGTGATCTGATTGGTTCCTTTGGCCAGTCGTTGCCCGAATGGATTTGAACCACCTTCAAGCGGTTGAGTCAGATCACACTTTCCAGCAACGATGTCTTTAGCAATCCATTCCATCGAACCGGTTGTGTAATTAATAGGCTCAAGCACATATTCCACCAGCTTCACGCAAGCAAAATAGGCAACAACGCCAAATCCTGCGGTGACGGTTAGTGAGTAAGTAACAACATGAGCGGTTAATGACCCAGTCATTACCCATCCAGTTGCAACAGCAGTAAGTAAAGCGGGAACGATCGCTAACAACATCAAAGTCAGCGTCATTTTAGTTTTCAGTTTTAATTTAGGCATATCAGTAATATCCATTCTAGATTGATAAATTTGTTTCCTTCTGATGTAGTTATCGTCATGAAAGGAAAGTTCTTTAATAAGTATTTTCAGGTTCATAGCCTTTACCCAGATAAACTCTATGCTATGATTACTACAGGCCTTTAAAGAACTACGATAAATGAGAATAACCATCCGGTAATTTTTGTAACTGTCAAATAACCAGTCCCTTACTTAAGAAGATATTATTATGTTGTTAATCCCTGCAATTGACCTGAAAGACGGCAAGTGTGTGCGCCTGCGTCAAGGCGACATGGATGAAAATACGATTTACTCAGACAAGCCCGTTGATATGGCGCGGAAATGGGTAGAGGCTGGAGCAAGACGATTGCATCTGGTCGATCTGAATGGTGCTTTCAAAGGTAAGCCGGTGAATGCCGACGTGATCCACGAGATCGCCGAAGCCTTTCCTGATGTGCCGATTCAGGTTGGTGGAGGGATTCGTGATGATGACACTATTCAGGAATATCTGGATGCTGGTGTCAGTTATGTGATCATTGGAACAAAAGCCGTCACCGCGCCACACTTTGTCGAAGACGCCTGCATGGAATTCCCCGGCCACATAATTGTTGGCATGGATGTCCGTGATGGCAAGCTGGCGATCGATGGTTGGTCAAAACTTTCACATCATGATCCGCTTGATCTGGCGTTACAATTTGAAGAAAAAGGCGTTGCGTCGATTGTTTATACTGATATTAGCCGAGATGGAATGATGAATGGCGTCAATGTTGAGGCAACCGTAAATTTTGCTAAAGAGTTAACCATACCTTTGATCGCTTCGGGCGGGATAACTAACCTGAATGATATTAAGAGTCTTTGCGCGGTGGCTGAAGAAGGTATTGAAGGCGCGATCACAGGCAAAGCAATTTACGAAGGAACTCTTGATTTTGCCGAAGGTCAAAAGCTGGCCGATGAACTGTGTCCTTTAAAGGATAGCTGAGTAATAAAATAATGAGCCTGGCCAAACGAATTATCCCCTGTCTTGATGTCGATGCCGGACGCGTTGTTAAAGGTGTCCAGTTTGTTGATATTCGCGATGCTGGTGATCCGGTCGAAGTCGCAAAACGCTATGACGAACAGGGTGCGGATGAGATCACGTTTCTGGACATCACCGCCAGCAGCGATGATCGTGAAACGATTGTGCATGTCGTCGAAGAAGTAGCCAGTCAGGTTTTTATTCCGCTGACGGTTGGTGGCGGAATTCGCAAGGTCGAAGATATTCGTCGCATGTTGAATGCTGGAGCCGATAAAGTCGGGATCAATACAGCAGCCGTTTTCAACCCTGAATTTGTCGCCGAAGCTTCCTCAAAATTTGGATCACAATGTATTGTCGTCGCTATTGATGCACGTCGAGTTTCTGAAGATGGCGAAGAAAATCGCTGGGAGATCTTTACTCACGGTGGACGAAAACCGACAGGAATCGACGTGGTTGAATGGTCAGCAAAAATGCAGGAAATGGGCGCGGGCGAAATTCTGCTCACCAGTATGGATCGCGATGGTACACGGGATGGCTTTGATCTGGCATTAACACGAGCGGTTTCTGACGCGGTGGATATTCCTGTGATCGCGTCTGGTGGTGTTGGTAATTTACAGCACCTTGTTGAAGGCGTAACCGAAGGCAAAGCCGACGCAGTTTTAGCCGCCAGTATTTTTCACTTCGGCGAGCACACCGTAGAAGAAGCAAAATTACAGATGCAAAAAGCAGGTATCGAGGTTCGCTTGTGAGCCAGTCTAAATGGCTGGACGAGATCAAATGGGATGATAAAGATCTGATCCCCGCAATCGCTCAGGAAGCTGACACCGGAAAAATCTTAATGGTCGCCTGGATGAATCGGGAAGCATTGAAATTAACCGTTAAAGAAGGTCGGGCAATTTACTGGTCACGATCGCGGCAGAAACTCTGGCGCAAAGGTGAAGAATCTGGAAACGTTCAAACATTGAATGAAATCCGATTGGACTGCGATAACGATGTCGTCTTGCTGGAAGTTGAACAAAAAGGTGGCATTGCCTGTCATACTGGTCGTCACAACTGTTTCTTCAAACGTCTTGTTGATGGAAAATGGCAAGAAGTAGAATCTGTGTTGCAAGACCCTGAGACAATTTATTCAAAGAAATAGTTATTTATAAAACCGATCACAAATCATGCAAAATAATAGTACTTTTACTAAACTGGCCGAGATCATCAATAGCCGAAAGCAGGCTGATCCGGAAACATCTTATGTCGCCAGCTTGAATCACAAAGGTCTGGATGCGATCCTGAAAAAAGTCGGTGAAGAAGCGACTGAAACGGTGATCGCCGCAAAAGGTGGTGATCCGGAACAAGTCATTTATGAAACCGCTGATTTGTGGTTTCATACACTGGTCATGCTGGATAATCTTGATCTGAGTCCTGAAGCGGTTCTGGAAGAACTGGAAAGACGTTTCGGACAATCAGGGATCGAAGAAAAAGCCAGCAGAAAGAAATAAGCCGGAAGAAATAAGCCAAAAATAAGGAGAGAGAATCATGGGTAAATTCGGAATTACAGAACTACTCGTCATACTGGCAATCGTCGTATTGCTATTTGGCACAAAAAAATTGAGAAACATGGGCAACGATGTCGGTGGATCGATCAAGAGTTTTCGTAAGGCGCTGAAAGATGATGATAACTCGTCCGAAGAAGACAGCACCATAATTGAAGATAAAGAAAACTCAACTCAAAAATAACTGTGTTTGATGTAGGCTTCTGGGAATTGGCGGTGATCGCCGTCGTTGCACTCATGGTGCTTGGGCCTGAGCGTTTGCCCCGTGCCGCCAGAACTGCAGGCCTGTGGATCAGTAAAGCACGCCGAACCGTCTCTACCATGAAAAGTGAGATCGAACGCGAACTCGACGTAGAAGAAATGAAAAAAGTTGTCGGTCAGGACACCGTTGAAACGCTTCAGGAATTCAAACAAGAAGTAGAAGCAGCGACCACACTTGATAAGGATGATCTACCAGCAGAAGAAGATCTCAAACTGCCGGATCAAAAACAATAGACAATAACAAATGAGTGAACAAGAGGAGAACAAGCTCGAAGATACAGAGCAATCATTCATATCCCACCTGATCGAAATCCGATCAAGAGTCTTAAGAATAGTCATTGTTGTATTGGTTATTTTCCTCGGACTATTCTCATTCGCTGAAGAACTCTACGGCTGGCTCGCACAACCTCTATTACGTTATCTGCCAGAAAGCTCCAGCATGATCGCCACCCAGGTAGCCTCACCATTTCTGACCCCGTTCAAACTCTCAATCGTCATGGCGATCTTCATAGCAGTGCCATTTATTCTTTATCAAATCTGGGGATTTATAGCGCCGGGTTTGTACAAACACGAACAAAAAATGTTCCTGCCATTACTGATCTCCAGCTCACTTTTGTTTTATCTGGGAGCGGCCTTCGCTTACTACATCATCTTCCCGCTGGTCTTCCAGTTCTTCACTTCGATCCAGTTGGAAGGCGTCAAGCAAATGACCGACATCACCGACTATCTGGATTTTGTATTAAAAATGTTCATCGCCTTTGGTCTCGCATTTGAAGTTCCTGTCGCGATTATTTTGCTGACTAAAATGGGTGCGGTTAACGTTGAGACACTGGGTGAAAAAAGACCTTATGTGATCGTCGGCAGTTTTGTAGTCGGTATGTTGATCACCCCGCCGGATATTATTTCTCAGGTTTTGCTGGCAGTGCCAGTCTGGATATTATTTGAGCTGGGGTTGTTTGTTGCGAAGATGATGGTTAAAGACTCTGGTAGCCTGGATGGAACCTAGTGGAATCCGGGGATGATTTCCCGGATATACCCAAGGGCACTTCCTTCGGGCGCGCAGAGCTGCAACCGGGCTACGTGACTAATCGTGAATACAGCATCATTAATGTTACTCTGACCCTGAGAGATCCCCACGAATTTAGCTTCCATGATACTGCGCCTCCAACGCATAGTCATTCAACTTTTCCCTTGCCTGTCGAAACAGAGCAATCGGTATTTTCAACCGCCGGTCAGCGATAGCCCTTAACCCTAAAAACTGGAAGGAGATGACTCGCTTGTTTTTGATTGAGTTAGCCTGATAATCCCGATGTTTTTTTGCCAAGGTGACGGCAATACCGGTTAAGGTTAAAACCATGTTGGCAAGTGTCGTCAGCAAAATAAGCACCGACAAACGTCGGAGTGATTGGCTTTTATTTTGCTCAAACCCCAACCCGTACTGTCGGCTTTTCATATCCCTGAAACCTTCCTCTATCTGCATTCTGGTGCGATAAATATTCACAACACGTCGAGCCAGTGTTGAGTCCAATGGTAATGAGGTACTTAATAACCACGGTGTCTTTGCACCTTTGGCGTGGACTTGTGAATGCCTGGAACGTTTAGGGACACCCGAACGGTTCAGGCGATGTCGTCCCCGACTTGTTTGTTTGAAAAGTACCAGACGACAATCCAGCGGATTGTTGCGTGTTATTTGTCCCGACAAGACTTTGGGCCGGCTGTTCGCCACCTGATACAGTTCGGTAATACATTGCCAGTGTGTTTGTTGTTCGAGTCGATAGAAGTTGGGTTGTCGTGTGCGTCCGACAAAATCCCAACCCAAAGCTAACACCGTCCGAAACCAGGGAGTCTTGAACCCCGCATCGGTGACGATAATGGGTTTGCAATCTTTGTTCAGAGCGATGGCCAGTTGTTTCAGAAACTGATGATGGGTGGCTGGTTTTTCTTTGGTCGTGATGTCATGCACTTCTTCGTAAAGTGTGACAGGTCTTCCACTGACAACTAATGAGGCACGTAATAGAAAATGCCGTTTGTATTCATCTAAATCTGACCAGTCAACGAGAATAACCGGTTGTGATAAAGGTGCTGTCCAATCACCACAAAGGGTGTTGTATAAGCCTTTCAACTCCTGTTGAAAATGTGGGTTTGAGCACAATCTATCGGCACGTTTGATATTGTGTTTTTCTTTAGCTTTGCTGTTGATGCCTCGCCCTATGCCCGTCACAGTGGCTGCATTGCCATGCAGCAGACTGGAAACACAAACATATAATGCCTGTCTTCTGGTTACGTGCATGGTGGGCGTGAGTTCGTGAAGGAATTGTTGCAAAATAGCATCTACTTTCATGGCGTTTCCTGACCTGTGATTTGTCGTTATTGATCAGATCATCTAACGCTGTGAAAGTTCCTCTTTTTGCGCTAACTTTTTGTTTTTATTCGTTGTTTCGTGGGGATACCCCAGACTCTGACCCCAATTATTTTAGGAAGGAAAAGGTGACAGCCTTTTTTCTCCTGATTCATTCACTTTATATTTTTAACACGAAGCCATTCTCTTTTTAGAATAGCCTGTGATTTTTTTATTATTTTATTTTCAAGATTGTTAATTGATTCTTGCTTACCTTTATTGTTTTCATTATCTGTCATTGCTAGTTTAAGTGCCTTATGGAGCATTTCAATCAACTCAGCATGATCTGTTTCATGCGGGTTAATTAAAAGTCTTATTTTTGCTTCTTTTAATTTACCTAGTTCTCCATTTTCTAATAATTTAACTCGGTCACGGTGTTCAATAGGGAGAAGCATAATTGTTTCTAAATTTCTTATAACAACTATAATCTGAGAAATTTCATCTCTTAAAGAATTTATCCATTCTTGTCTGTTTTTCGCTATAACAGAAGCATTGTTTTGCATCTTTGTTACACGGAGCGTGACGAGAGGGCCAACAATAACAGCCACCAAGGCAGTTATTGCCGTAATTATTGAAATATCAATAAAGCAGTTACCCACCCAACTTACTCTTCAACAACTGATTAATCTGTCCCGGGTTCGCCTTACCGCCCGTATTCTTCATAATCTGCCCAACAAAGAATCCCATTACCTTAGTTTTACCTGCACGATACTGTTCGACCTGATCAGGATTAGCTTCGATCACTTCATTAACCAGCGCTTCAAGCTCACTGCTATCACTCATTTGTTTAAGACCTTTGTCTTCGATGATCGCGTCGGTAGTTTCGCCTTCGCCATTCCAGAGTGAAGCGAATACTTGTTTGGCGATTTTGCCGGAGATGGTGTTGTCTTTGATCCGCATGATCAATTGACCGAGTTGTTCGGCATTGATCGGACTTTCGCTGATCGATTTATTTTCTTTGTTTAATGCAGCACTGAGTTCACCGTTGATCCAGTTGGCAGTCAGTTTGGTTTCTCCATCGGCTGCTTTGGTCGTGGTTTCAAAATAATCGGCGAGTTCTCGATCAGCCGTCAGCAATCCTGCGTCATAAGAAGACAATCCGATCTCTTCTATAAAACGTTTTTTCCGATCGTCAGGTAATTCCGGCAGAGTTTTTCGTACTTCTTCGATCAGTTTTTGACTGACTTGTACGGGCAACAGATCCGGATCAGGGAAGTAGCGATAATCATTTGCTTCTTCTTTGCTACGCATGGGACGGGTTTCGTCTTTGTCGGCATCGTAGAGTCGGGTTTCCTGTGTGATTTTTCCGCCGGATTCGAGCACGTCGATCTGGCGATCAACTTCGTAGTTGATGGCTTTTTCGATATTGCGGAATGAGTTGATATTTTTCAGCTCGGTACGCGTGCCGAGTTCTTCCTGACCTTTTGGCCGGATCGAAACATTCGCATCACAACGGAAAGATCCTTCGGCCATGTTGCCATCACAGATGCCGAGGTAGCGCACGATGGAATGGATCTTTTTCATGTAGGCGACGGCTTCTTGTGGTGATCGCATATCCGGTTCTGAGACGATTTCCAGCAGTGGCGTTCCGGCACGATTTAGATCGATTCCGGTCATGCCCTGATAATCTTCGTGCAACGATTTTCCGGCATCTTCTTCCAGATGCGCGCGAGTAATACCGACGCGGATCGGCTTGCCTTCTTCCACTTCAATATCCGTGAAACCTAGTCCAATGATGGGCTTTTCAAACTGACTGATCTGATAACCTTTCGGCAGATCAGGATAGAAATAATTCTTGCGCGCAAAGACAGAAAATTCATCGATCTGCGCACCGATGGCCAGACCAAATTTTACCGCCATACGAACGACTTCTTTATTCAGCACGGGCAATACGCCGGGCATCCCCAGACTAACGACGCATGCCTGGGTGTTTGGTTCCGATCCATAAGCGGTCGAAGCGCCGGAAAAAATCTTGCTGTTGGTGGCCAGTTGCGCGTGAATTTCCAGCCCGAGTACCGTTTCCCATTCCATGTTATTTCTCCCCCTTGAAGCCGGCTGGTACTTGATCATGGTGATCTGTAGCCTGCTGAAATTGATGCGCAATATTCAATAGTTTTGCTTCCTGAAAATAATCTCCGATCAACTGTAATCCCACCGGCAGACCATTCACCTGTCCTGCGGGAATCGACATGCCCGGCAGCCCGGCGAGATTTACCGAGATGGTATAAATGTCGGCCAGATACATGCTGGTCGGATCATTGTCTTCGGACAACTCGCCAATTTTGAACGCGGTGGACGGCGAGGTTGGTCCCATGATCACATCGACATCTTCAAAAACGGTTTTGAAATCATTGCTGATCAGTCGTCGGATTTGCTGTGCTTTCAGATAATAGGCATCGTAATAACCGGCTGATAATGCGTAGGTTCCGATCATGATCCGGCGTTTTACTTCTTCGCCGAACGCTTCGCCGCGTGAGCGGGAGTAGAGATCGTCGAGATCTTTCGGATCTTCACAGCGATAACCGTAGCGAACGCCATCCAGTCGTGACAGGTTTGAGGAACATTCTGCTGGCGCGATCACGTAATAAGCCGGAATACTCAGGCTGGTGTTTGGTAGGCTGATTTCTTTGATCGTTGCGCCGAGCTTTTCATATTCTTTGATCGCGGCATCAATAACGCTGGCGATGTCTGAATCCAGATCATCACTGAAAAATTCTTTCGGCAGACCGATCTTCAGGCCATCAAGTTTGTCATTTAAAGATCGCGTGTAATCTTCACTTTCTTTTTCAAATGAGGTGGAGTCTTTTTCATCAAAACCCGTCATGACATTTAACATCATGCCCGCATCTTCGGCGGTGCGCGTCATCGGGCCACCTTGATCAAGACTGGAAGCGAAGGCGATCATGCCGAAACGTGAAACCGTGCCGTAGGTTGGTTTGATGCCGGTGATTCCGCAAAGCGCGGCGGGTTGTCTGATCGAGCCGCCGGTATCTGTTCCGGTTGCCATTGGTGTTAATCGAGCTGCCACCGCCGCGGCTGATCCACCTGAAGAACCGCCGGGAACACGTTCCAGATCCCATGGGTTTTTTACATCGCCGTAGTAGCTGGTCTCCGTAGTTGAACCCATGGCGAATTCATCCATGTTGGTTTTGCCGAGCATGACCATTCCGGCATCGTTGATCTTTTCGACGGTCGTCGCATCGTAAGGTGCGATGAAGTTGTCGAGCATCAAAGAAGCGCAGGATGTTTTGACGCCATTGGTACAGAAGATGTCTTTCTGCGCCATCGGAATTCCGGTTAATATGCCGGCCTTGTCAGCCGCGATCTGTTGATCAGCCGCCTTCGCTTGTGCCATTGCCAGATCATCGGTCACGGTGATGAAGCTATTTAATGACGGATCATGTTGTTTGATCCGATCAAGGTAATGTCGCGTTAATTCTTCGCTGGAGAATTCTTTGTTTTGTAGCGCCGTGCTGAGCTCGGCCAGTGTTTTGTTATGCATTCTTTTTAATTACTCAATCAATAACTTTAGGGACGAGATACAGGTGATCCTGAGTTTCCGGGGCAATGGCCTGAAAGCGATCGCGCTGATCGGTTTCGGTCACTACGTCTTCACGCGTTCGGGCGATGAGATCCAGCGGATGGGCGAGGGGTTTTATGCCGGTCGTATCTACCGAATTCATTTGATCAACAAATTCCAGGATATCTGATAGCTGAGAAGCGGTTTCTTCCACCTGATCAGGGTTGATTTCCAGCCGTGCTAGACGGGCGATTCCTTCGACATCTTTTTTGTCCAGAGACATTGTCATGACCTTAGTATAAAAAAGAAGGAATTTTACACACTACTGAGGCTTGCTGAAAGGTGTGGCCGCTGCTAGAGTCTTACAAATACGCCATCTATTACAAGGAATAACCAAAAATATATGTTTAACAGGATACGCGGTCTATTTTCTAACGATCTTTCCATCGATTTGGGTACGGCGAATACGCTGATCTATGTGCGCGGCAAAGGCATTGTGCTTGATGAGCCTTCAGTGGTTGCTCTCAAGGTTGGCAAGGATCGTCAAAGTCTTAAATCTGTTGTTGCTGTTGGTAGTGAAGCAAAAGCGATGTTGGGTAGAACGCCCAGTCATATCGAAGCTCTGCGGCCATTGAAAGATGGTGTTATTGCTGATTTTGATGTGACTGAGAAAATGTTGCAGTCCTTTATTCATAAAGTACACGGCGAACGTTTTCTGAAACCGAGTCCTCGGGTGCTGGTTTGTGTTCCTTGTGGATCAACTCAGGTTGAGCGTCGTGCGATCAAAGAGTCGACATTGGGTGCCGGAGCGCGCGAGGTTTATTTGATTGATGAACCGATGTCTGCGGCGATCGGAGCCGGAATGCCAGTAAGCGATGCCAGTGGTTCGATGGTGCTGGATATTGGTGGTGGCACGACAGAGGTTGCGGTGATCTCGCTAAACGGTATTGTTTATGCAGATTCTGTGCGTATTGGTGGAGATCGTTTCGATGATGCGATCATTAACTATGTCAGAAGAAATTATGGATCACTGATCGGTGATTCAACGGCAGAACGAGTCAAACATGAAATAGGTTGTGCTTTCCCTGGCAATGAAGTGCTGGAGATGGAAGTACGTGGTCGTAACCTTGCCGAAGGTTTGCCGCGAAGTTTCACGCTGAATAGTAATGAGGTTCTGGAAGCGTTGCAGGAACCTTTGTCTGGAATTATCGGTGCGGTGAAACATGCGCTGGAAAAAACACCACCAGAATTGGCAGCCGATGTTGCTGAACGCGGCATTGTTGTTACGGGTGGAGGTGCTTTGTTGCGGGACATGGATCGGCTGTTGATGGAAGAAACTGGATTGCCGGTGATCATTGCTGAAGATCCGTTGACCTGCGTTGCCAGAGGTGGCGGCCGCGTGCTTGAGATGATCGAAGAGCATGGTGCAGAAGTTCTCTCGCTCGGGTAAAGAATCATCAAACCTCTCTTTTCAAAAAAACCACAACTAGGCTTCCGGCTTATCGTCTGTGTTCTTGCTGCGATCGTCATGATGACGGTTGATCGGAAGATGGATTATCTTGAAACGGTTCGAAGCCATCTTTCGTCAGTTGTATATCCTGTGCAATATCTGGTTCACCTTCCGGTTAAAGCTGGAGATTGGGCATCAGAATCTCTGGCTGCCCGTGATGATCTGTTGAAAGAAAATACTAAGCTGAAAGCACAAAATATTATGCTGAAAACTCACACGCATAAATACCAGTCTTTGGTGTTGGAAAATCAGCGGCTGCGTGGATTGATCGAATCACCGATTCGTCAGGGTGAGCGTGTGCTGGTTGCTGACTTTATGGCTGTTGAGCAGGATAGTTCTACGCATAAGTTTGTCTTAAATAAGGGTTCAAGTAGTGGTGTTTATCTTGGTCAGCCAATTGTCGATTCCGATGGTGTGATGGGGCAGGTTGTTCATGTTGGACCATCATCCAGTACCGGAATGATGGTGACGGACGGTGAACATTCTGTGCCAGTCGAAGTGATCCGATCTGGCGTGCGCGCCATTGCGACGGGAGAAGGTTTCAGCGGAGAAATGCGACTGGACTATGTGCCGCAAGAGTCCGATATTCAGGAGGGTGATCTTCTGGTTTCAACAGGGCTAGGTGGACATTTTCCGAAAGGCTATCCGGTAGGCAAAGTCAGCCAGGTGGTTCAGCACCCAGGTGATAATTTTATAATGATCAAAGTTCAGCCGATCGCAAATCTGGCGAAAGCCAGAGAAGTGTTGCTGGTGTGGCCTGGGATCTCGGAGATCGAGGCTGAGAAAAATCCTGGCAAGATGGTGGCAAGGTAATGGTCAGGCGACATAATTACTGGATCATTCTAGCTACATTTGTAGTCGCGTTGGTTTTGACAGCAATGCCGCTACCAGACTGGATCACCGTCTGGCGACCTGCCTGGGTTGCACTGGTTGTGATCTACTGGAGCATGGCTTTACCGCAAAGAGTCAGTATTGGAACCGCGTGGGTTTTGGGTATTTTGCTGGATGTTTTGCAAGGTTCCCTGTTAGGTCAGCACGCGATTGGTCTTGCGATTATTGCGTATGTGACGGCGAAATTACATTTGCAGATCAGACAACATCCTTTGTATCAACAAGCATTATTTGTTGGTTTGATGGTGACGTTTTATCTTGGTCTGGTGGTCTGGGTTAACGGGATTATTGGACGACCTCCGCAGTCATGGTCTTTCCTGACACCGGTGATAACCAGCATGCTACTTTGGCCCTGGTTGTTTGTTATCTTGCGCGATGTTCGTCGCCGAGCCAGAATCACTTAATTGATCTGAACTAAAACATAACCATGTCTCGACTGATACTGAAAAATGTCGGCCGTGAAAGCCAGATATTTTCCCACCGACTTATTGTTGCTATGATTTTCATGGGCTTTCTTTTTGGTTTTCTGGCTTACCGAGTGGCCGGATTACAGATCGTCCAGCACGAACATTTCACCACCCGATCAAAAGAAAACAGAGTAAAAATATTACCCATTCCACCACCAAGAGGACTGATCTTTAGTCGCGACGGAGTGTTGTTAGCAGAAAATATTCCAACTTTCAGTCTCGAAGTTGTGCCCGAACAGGCGGGTGATATTGATGAATTGATCGTCAAAATAAACAGTGTGATAGGACTTGATGGCGATGAGATCCAGCGGTTTAAAAGGGAAGTAAAACGCAAACGGAAATTTGAAAAAATTCCTCTCAAGTTCCGGTTAAGTGAAGATGAGATTGCTCGTTTTTCTGTGAATCAATTTCGTTTTCCTGGTGTTGAAGTCGCTACTCGATTAATCCGTCATTACCCACATGGCCAGGATTTTGTTCACATGCTTGGCTACGTTGGGCGGATCAATGAGAAAGAAGAAAAACGGATCGACAAAGCAAATTACAGTGCCACAACGCATATCGGAAAAACCGGAATAGAAAAATCTTACGAACCACAGCTACATGGCGTAGCGGGTTATCAGCAGGTAGAGATCAATGCGCAGGGACGGATCATTCAGGTTCTAAAACGAGAGCCGCCCTTACCGGGGCATGATCTTTATCTGACGATTGATACGAAGTTGCAATCACTGGCGGCCAAGGCTTTGGGTGAAAGACGCGGTGCAGTGGTGGCGATTGATCCAAATACCGGGGCCGTGCTCGCGATGGTCAGTTACCCTGGCTATGATCCAAACTGGTTTGTGAACGGGATCAGCACCGATCGATATCAGCAATTGAGTCAGTCAGCCGATCGACCTTTGTTCAATCGTGCGCTGCAAGGGCAATATCCTCCTGGCTCAACATTCAAGCCTTTCCTCGCCGTAGCCGGACGTTTTTTTGGTGTCAGAGATGTGCATGATCAGAGTTATTGCCCCGGCTGGTTTAGCTTGCCCGGAGGAACACATCGTTATCGCTGCTGGAATAAAACCGGACACGGTAGCGTTGATATGCAACGATCAATCATTGAATCGTGCGATGTCTATTTTTATGAGTTGGCGAGAGATCTGGGAATAGACAGAATCCATGACTATCTTAAAGGATTCGGTTTTGGCAAAGTTTCTGGCGTGGATTTATCCGGGGAGGCGCAGGGTCTCTTACCTTCGCAAAAATGGAAATTAAAAGCCAAAGAGACTTCCTGGTATCCGGGAGAAACTCTGATCACAGGGATTGGTCAGGGTTATATGCTGACCACACCCTTTCAGCTTGCTTCGGCGACAGCGACATTGAGTATGCACGGGCAAAGAGTTGTCCCTCGTCTTGTTGGTCAAATGGAAGATCCCGCAACCGGGAAGTCTGGTGATCTGTTGTCGGAATTACCAAAGAAAGTGGTTGAGGCCGAAGAAGAAGACTGGCAGTTGATCATCGAAGCCATGCGTGATGTGGTGTTGGGTCAGCGGGGCACTGCACGGAAACTGGGTATCGGTACATTTTATGAGTTTGCCGGGAAGACAGGAACCTCGCAGGTGTTTGGATTGAAGCAGGTGGCGGAAGAGAACGTAGCGAAAGAGGATCTTCCTGAGCACCTGAGAGATCATGCATTATTTATAGCCTTTGCTCCGATCAAAGATCCGGTGATTGCTGTCGCCGTCGTAGTAGAGCATGGTGGCAGTGGTGGTCGGACGGCGGGGCCAGTTGCAATGAAACTCCTGAATCATTATATGAAAAATCAATAGCCTGACATGGATAATTCAAAAAACTTTTTTTTCAGACTTCATATCGATATCCCATTATTGATCGCATTGTTATTGTTATGCAGCCTGGGTTTGTTGGTTTTGTACAGTGCAGCCGATCAGCAAATGGATGTTGTGGTCCGTCAGGCAACCAGAGTTGGTCTGGGACTGGTTGGAATGATTCTGATCGCACAGATCCCAATGCGTACTTTTCTTTGGTGGTCACCCTGGATATTTGGTTTTGGATTGCTGATGCTGATTGCCGTGATGTTTTTTGGACACACCGGCAAAGGAGCTCAACGTTGGCTTGATCTGGGGGTAATAAAATTTCAGCCATCCGAGATTATGAAAATTGCCGTACCCATGATGGTCGCCTGGTATTTGAATGATAAACCCGCGCCACCCTATTTCAAAAATGTCATCGTCGGTCTGATCATGATCGCTGTTCCCGTAGTATTGATCGCGCGGCAACCTGATCTGGGTACGGCCATTCTCATTGCGGCTGCTGGTAGTTTCGTTTTGTTCCTGTCAGGTTTGCGTTGGCGATTAATTATTGCGGCAGGCCTCGTAGCAATGGCTGCCGCCCCTTTGCTCTGGTATGCGATGAAGGATTACCAAAAACAGCGCGTGTTGACTCTATTTGATCCAGAAAAAGATCCATTAGGCGCTGGTTACCATATTATCCAGTCAAAAATTGCTGTGGGTTCCGGAGGGCTGTTTGGTAAGGGCTGGCTAAACGGCACACAATCCCAGTTGGGTTTTTTGCCAGAACGAACGACCGATTTTATTTTCGCTGTTTTTTGTGAAGAATTTGGCTTTCTCGGTGTATTGGCTCTGATCGCACTCTACTCTTTTGTTATCCTCCGGTGTTTATACATGGCAAGAGAAGCACAGGGAACATTTGCACGATTGGTTGCGGGTAGTCTCGCATTGACCTTTTTTACCTACGTTTTTGTTAACATGGGTATGGTAACCGGACAGCTTCCTGTCGTCGGCGTGCCATTACCGTTGATCAGTTATGGCGGAACGTCACTGGTTACCTTGTTATTGGGTTTCGGGCTGATCATGTCAGCGTTTACTCATCGCCAACTTATGTCGAGATAAAGATAATATTATGATTCAAAGAATATTCATTACAGTTTTATTGTTTCTTATGACCAGTCTGGTTCAGGCAGGTGGGTTTGATCAGGCTGAGAAGAAAAAATTTATTCAGGAAATGGTCGATGAGCACGACTTTAAAAAACCGGAATTAGAAAAACTTTTCAGCAAAGTAAAACTACTGGATTATGTCCTTGAAGCGATCTCACGACCTGCTGAAAAATCAAAAGAATGGCATGAATATCGAAAAATATTTGTCACACCAGAACGGATTAAAAAAGGTGTGGCTTTCTGGAAGGAAAATCGTGATCTACTACTTGCCGTAGAAGAAGAATATGGCGTTTCGCGAGAAATGATCGTTGCGATCATTGGTGTTGAAACTTATTACGGAAAGCATAAAGGCAAATACCGTGTCATTGATTCACTATCGACTTTGGCTTTTAATTACCCAAAACGAGCAAAATTTTTTCGTAACGAATTAAAACAGTTTTTACTCTTTACCCGTGAGCTGAAAATGGATCCGTTATCGCGCATGGGTTCTTACGCTGGAGCAATGGGAATGCCGCAATTTATGCCCAGCAGCTTCCAAAGTTACGCCGTTGATTTTGATAAAGATGGCACGATCAATATCTGGGATCACAAGCCTGACATCTTCGGTAGTATTGCTAACTACTTCATAAAGCATCACTGGCAAACTGGGGAGCCTGTGGCAACAGCAACCTGGATCAAAAAAGGCTCAACTATAGATGAGCATATTGAAAAAGGGCTCAAGCCAACAATTCCTTTGTCCGATCTGATCGCTTCGGGAGTCCAGTTAAAAAGAAAAATTGATGGTAATCCTGACAGCAGCTTGTTGGCATACAAACAGGAAAACAGTGTCGATCATTGGGTGATCTTCCAGAATTTTTATACCATCACTCGCTACAATCACAGCCCTTTATATGGCATGGCTGTTTATCAATTATCTGAAGCGATCAAAGAAGCTTACGTTAAGGACGCTCTGCTTAAATAAATGACGAGAGTAATTCGTATAAGTTTGATCAGTTTTTTGATCAGTTTTTTGATGGTGGGTTGTGAGACGAGCCACAAACCTCGCTTTCATAAAACGCGGCCAGATTCTACGATTGATGTCTCAAAAATTCCCAATGCAGTTCCACGCCATGAATCCAAAAGCCGTTATGGTAATCCAAAATCCTATGTGGTCTTTGGCCAACGATACTACACCATGAGTTCTGCCAGAGGTTTTGTGGAGACGGGAGTTTCTTCCTGGTATGGTCCGAATTTCCATGGCAAAAAAACCTCCAGTCAGGAAACATACGATATGTATAAAATGACTGCCGCACATAAAACATTGCCGATCCCAAGTTATGTGGAAGTGACTAATTTGAAAAATGGCAGAAAGATCATTGTGCGGGTAAATGATCGAGGACCTTTTCATGATAACCGGATCATTGATCTGTCTTATGTTGCTGCGACAAAACTGGATATAGTCAAAACAGGAACCGGCATGGTGGAGATCAGGGTCATTGATCCATCAAACCCACAAGCCCATCTCGATACTTATGATCGCAATCGTAACAGGCCACAAGAGAGTCAGCCAAAACCTGTTCCGGCACAGGTGAAAGAAAGACCTCAATCACAACCGCCAGTCAGACATAAACAACTTTATGTTCAACTGGGTGCATTTTCAGAAATAGAGAATGCCAGAAAATTAAAGAATCGCATCCAGCGATCAGTTGATCAGCCTGTTTTAATTATTACCGTTCAAAGACAGACAACAATCCTATATAAAGTCAGAGTTGGCCCAATGGACGACATTAAAGTCGCCGACAAAGTTTCCCGTGATCTAAATGCCGCAGGCCTCTATGATCACAAGCTCCTTTTCCAGTAAAATCACACGGATGAATATGAAAAAACTATTAATATTATTTTTGTTTAGCTTTATGTCGATTGCTCAGGCGGTGGTCTTGCCTGTTCCTGCTGCGCCAGATGTGAATGCTAAATCTTTTTTGCTGGTAGAGACGTTAACTGGAAAAGTACTGGCAGAAAAAAACTCGGGTGATCGTGTTGACCCTGCCAGTCTGACAAAAATCATGACGGTTTATGTTGCAGCACATGAGTTGCGCGACGGAAATATCAGTCTGAAAGATGAAGTAGTTGTCAGCGAAAAAGCCTGGAAAATGAAAGGCTCAAAAATGTTCATCAAGGTTAAAGACAAGGTTTCCGTCGAGAAGCTCTTGATGGGAATTGTTGTGCAATCAGGTAATGATGCCTGTATCGCATTGGCCGAACATATTTCAGGAACAGAAGAAGTTTTTGCGGTGCTGATGAATTTACGTGCGCAGGAATTAGGTATGACAGGTACACATTTCGTCAATTCAACAGGTTGGCCTGATCCCGAACATTACACTACAGCGGAAGATCTCTATAAGCTAACCAATGCGATGATCTCAGAGTTTCCTGAGGATTATGCACGCTATAAAACCAAAGAATATACCTATGCCGATATTAAACAACCCAACAGAAATAATCTGTTATGGCGCGACGAGTCAGTGGATGGTGTGAAAACGGGGCATACAGAAGCAGCTGGGTATTGCCTGGTTTCTTCTGGCATTCGTAAAGGCACAAGGATGATCTCTGTTGTACTTGGATCTGCCACGAAAGATTCCAGAATTGAAGCAAGCCAGTCGTTGCTAAATTATGGTTTTCGTTTTTTCGAGTCTCACAAATTGAAAGAAGCGAACAAAGTGTTGACTGAAGTCAGAGTCTGGATGGGAGAGGCGGACAAGTTAAAACTTGGTATTGAAGAAGATCTGAATGTTGTCATTCCAAGACGGCAATATGAACATCTGGAAGCGAAGATGGATATTGAAAGTCAGATCAAAGCACCGATTGAAAAGGGGCAGGCTTACGGAAATTTAACGGTTACTCTGGATGGTAAAGAAATCACCAGTGTTCCTCTAGTGGCGTTAGAGTCTGTTGCAGAAGCCGGATTGATCAAACGTTTGATGGACAAAGCAAAACTGCTACTGGAATAAACCATGCCTCAAGATTCTATTTGTTATTTGAATGGTGAATTCTTGCCACTGGAAGAAGCAAAAGTTCCGGTGCTGGATCGTGGTTTTATTTTCGGTGATGGGATTTATGAAATGATTCCTTCTTTTGGCGGTAATGTTTTTCGGCTGAAAGAACATTTACAACGCCTGATCAGCAGCCTTGAAGCGGTGCATATTAAAAACCCGTTTACTATTTCGGAATGGTCGGATTTGATCAGAGAACTTATCCGGAAAAATCAGGCAATTCATCAGGCAATCTATCTACAGATCACCCGCGGCGTTGCACATCGTGATCATGCTTTTCCGCAAGAGTCTGAGCCAACGATTTTTATCATGAGTAATGCTTTGCCAGAATCACAAAAAGCAAATCCTGTGACGGCAGCCATTATTCCTGATCCACGTTGGAATAGTTGTGACATCAAAGCGATCTCGTTATTGCCCAATGTTTTGCTAAGACATCAGGCTCGAGAAAAAGGAGCGTACGAAGCGATCCTGATCAGGGATGGTTTCTTAACAGAAGGTGCTGCCAGTAATGTTTTTATCGTTAAAGATGGCGTAGTAAAGACACCACCGAAAGGACCGAAATTATTACCGGGAATTACTCGAAATTTATTGATCGAATTATTACATAAAAATTATATTCCCTGTGAAGAAGCCGAGATCACAGAATCCGAAGTTCGCAATGCCGACGAGATCTGGTTGACCAGCTCAACCAAAGAGATTGTGCCGGTGATAGAACTTGATAATAAAAAAGTGGGCGATGGCGAAGTTGGTGCGGTATGGCATCGTTCGGTCGATCTCTATCAGTCATTCAAAGATACTTTTACCGGCGCATAACATATGGAAATCTACAAAGAGTTTAGTATTGAATCGGCGCATCGATTGCCGAACCTGCCCGATGATCACAAATGCTCGCGCTTGCACGGGCATTCGTTTCATATCCGGATCTGTGTCGAAGGTGAAGTCAATCCCGAGACTGGCTGGATTATCGATTTTTCAGAAATTAAAGCGGCCTACAAACCTATATTTGATCAACTTGATCACTATTACTTAAACGACATTGAAGGACTGGAAAATCCCACCAGCGAAAATCTGGCAAAATGGATCTGGGATCATATGAAACCGGAATTACCACTTTTATCCAAAGTGATCATCAAAGAAACCTGTACATCCGGTTGCGTTTATACCGGTTGAATAAAATTAGAGAATTGAAACCATGACCAGAAAAATCATCAGCACAGACAAAGCACCTCAAGCAATCGGTACTTATTCACAAGCAGTCCAGGTGGGAACAACCGTCTATCTTTCAGGACAAATTCCATTAGTTCCGGAAACAATGGAATTGGTCGAAGGCGATATGCGAGCGCAGATTACACGAGTATTTGATAATCTAAAAGCCGTGACCGAAGCGGCAAATGGTTCACTGGTAGACATTGCAAAGCTGAATATTTATCTTACTGATCTTAGTCATTTCCCTCTGGTTAACGAAGTCATGGCTGAATATTTTACCGAACCTTATCCAGCTCGTGCCGCCGTTGGCGTTGCACAATTGCCGAAAGATTCACAAGTAGAAATGGATGCGGTGATGGAGCTTGGATCTTAATCAAGATTTGATCGACGATGAGTGGATCACAGTCAGTTACCAGCCTAAAAGGTGTTGGACCACGCGTCGCTGAACGTCTGGAAAAAATCGGCATAAAAGAAATTTCCGATCTACTTTTTCATTTACCTTTGCGCTATGAAGATCGAACACGAATCACGCCTATCGGCGCAGCCCTGCATGGGGTACAGATTGTTGTACAAGGTGAGATTGAATTAACGCAGGTAAAATTTGGTCGTCGCCGATCACTTCTATGTCGGATCAGCGATGGCACGGGTGCACTGACTTTACGTTTTTTTCACTTCTCGGCAGCTCAACAAAAAAATCTTATCAAGGGATTACACATTCTTTGTTTCGGTGAAATTCGTAGTGGCCCAACCACGTTGGAAATGGTGCATCCGGAATATCAGGTTGTGCCCCAAACAGAAGACGATGGTGAAAGTGAACCCACCCAGATGGAAGAATCACTGACACCGGTTTATCCAACGACAGAAAGTTTGCATCAGATCAGTCTGCGAAAATTTACTGATCAGGCTTTGGTTTTATTGACCGCCGATCTATTGGAAGACTATCTCGCTGAAATTGATCTGAAAATCATAAAAAACTGGTCACTGGCCGAAGCGATCCAGTTTGTGCATCGACCACCGCCAGAAGCATCAACCAAAAAATTGATCGAAGGTATTCATCCGGCACAACAACGACTGGCCTTTGAAGAACTTCTTGCGCATCAGTTGAGCAAACAATTAAGCCGTAAAGAATTCAAGCAGCAAAAAGCACCTTCTTTAAAAGCAAAAGGATCGCTAAGAAAAAAATTATTATCATCTTTACCTTTTGAGCCAACAGACGCGCAAAAAAGAGTTGTAGGTGAAATTCTCGATGATCTGATCAAAGACGAACCCATGTCGAGATTAGTGCAGGGCGATGTCGGATCAGGCAAAACGCTGGTCGCAGCCATGGCCGCATTGCAGGCAATCGAAGCTGGTTTTCAAGTGGCTATTATGGCTCCTACAGAATTGCTCGCCGAACAACATTTAAGAACTTTTCAACAATGGTTTGAACCGTTGAACATTCCGATCATCTGGATTGCCGGAAAACTAAAGGCTGCTGAAAGAAGAGAAGCGTTGGCCGCGATTGCTGAAACTGATCAGTGTGTCGTGATCGGAACTCATGCACTTTTTCAGGAACAGGTGATTTTTAAGAATTTAGGCTTAAGCATTGTTGACGAGCAACATCGGTTCGGCGTGCAGCAACGATTAGCTTTGCGTGAAAAAGCCGGGCTTGATGGTACGGCACATCAGCTGATCATGACTGCGACACCGATTCCGAGAACATTGGCGATGACGGCTTATGCTGATCTGGATGTTTCCGTGATCGATGAACTACCGCCCGGACGCAAGCCTGTTACAACTGTCGTTCTTCCTGACAGCAGAAGGGAAGATGTGATCAACCGGATCGCTAGCGCCTGTGCAGAAGATCGGCAGGTTTACTGGGTTTGTACGTTGATTGAAGAATCGGATGCCCTGCAATGTCAGGCCGCCACCGATGCCGCTGAAGAGTTGCAGATGATCTTAAGCGATCTGAAAGTTGGCCTGATCCACGGACGCATGAAAAAAGATGAAAAAATAGAAATCATGCGTGGCTTCTCAACAGGCAAGATTGACGTGCTAGTTGCCACCACCGTGATCGAAGTTGGCGTCGATGTTCCTAATGCCAGTTTGATGATCATCGAAAATTCCGAACGACTCGGGCTAGCACAATTACATCAATTACGTGGACGTGTAGGTCGTGGATCGCGTAAAAGTGATTGCGTCTTGATGTACAAACCGCCGTTATCTGATCATGGTAAAGCGCGCCTCGCGATCATGCGCGAAACCAATGACGGATTTATCATCTCGCAAAAAGATCTGGAGATCCGTGGTCCCGGAGAATTCCTCGGAATCCGTCAGGCTGGCATAATGCGTTTTAGGATTGCAGATCTGATGCGGGACAAAGAATTGCTACCAGAAGTTGAAAAAGCCGCGCAAAAGGTTATGCGATCAAAAACCGAAATTATCGAACCACTCATCCAGCGCTGGATGATTCATGGAATAGACTTAGCTGATGTCTGATCGTTGAATTATTACTAGGAGAACGTATGTGGATATAAATATATTAATGGCTCTGTTTGCTGGTTTAAGTTTTTCATTTAACATCTATCAATATCATCAAAGTAAGGCTAAATTAAAAGTTGGTTTAGGTTCTCAAGTTGTAGTTAATGAAGATGGAGATGGTACGTTCTTGGCAGGGAGAATTACAGTTTCAAACATAGGCAATAAACCTACCTATTTTAGTAATGTAAAAATAATTCAACCGGATGGAGACTATTATTATCCCTTATGTTCATTAGAAGGTGGTACAAAAATTGAACCTGGGCAGTCTATAGTGGGAGATATACCTGTAGGACATCTCAAAAAAAGTGATGTTGCTGGTCTTATTGTGTGTGATGGAGTCTGGAAAGAGTACAAGATGTCTAGAAAAAAGCTGTTACACGCTATTAACGAACTAGTTAGTGAAAAAAATAGACTAGATGCGATTGGTTTTTAGGTTTTTCCTAAGGAGTCTCTGTTTTGAATATCAAAATAAAGTCAGGTCATAATGAATAGCATTAAAGGAAGGTTGACCGAATATGCCATTCTCATGCGGCTCGACAAACCAGTCGGCATTTATCTTTTATTATGGCCAACATTATGGGCGATCTGGATCGCGTCGGAAGGTAAGCCTGATCCGCTGGTTCTATTTGTCTTTGTTGCAGGCGTAATCCTGATGCGATCAGCTGGTTGTGTGATCAATGATTATGCAGATCGTGATTTTGATGCACATGTGAAGAGAACGGCAGATCGTCCTCTTGCTGCTGGCCGGGTTTCTACCAGAGAAGCGATCATACTATCGGCATCACTTGCTTTGGTTGCATTTGGTCTGGTCTTGCTGATGAACAGCCTGACGATCAAATTATCCTTTGTCGCAGTTCTACTCGCAGCTTCTTATCCATTTGTTAAACGTTTCACCCACTTACCTCAGTTTTATCTTGGCCTCGCTTTTGGCTGGGGAGTTCCAATGGCGTTTGCGGCTTTACAGAACTCGGTACCACCAGTTGCCTGGGTCTTACTTCTGGCGAATGTAATTTGGGCCGTGATTTACGACACCATGTACGCGATGGTTGATCGGGAAGATGATCTGAAAATAGGAGTGAAATCGACAGCGATTCTGTTCGGCGAACAGGATCTGATGATCATAGGTATGTTGCAATTTCTGATGTTGATCTTACTTTTGGTGGCAGGGAATATGGCCAACTTGAGTTGGCCATATCATCTTTCTTTACTGATCACTGCTGCGTTAATGTTGCAGCATAGGGTTCTGATCCGTGAGCGGGATACTGTAAAATGTTTTCAGGCATTTAAGCAAAACCACTGGATTGGTTTAGTGATTCTTTTTGGGATTATTTTCAGCCTGAGATAATCGTAGGAGCGGATTGTATCCGCGAATAAATGTTTAACGAGTAGAATTTTCTTTTCGTTAAGCTCTGATTTCGCGGATACAATCCACCCCTACAGATCGTATTAAAACAATTTAATCGCCATACCCAACAGATCATCCATAACCGATCCATCATTATCCGAATCCAGTAATGAACCAATCATGCCTGAAGCTATACCTGAATTATTCCCGGAAGAAAGTGCAGTTCCAAGCAGTCCCTTATTTCCGGCATTTTTACTCAAAGCACCCATCGCCATCGAAGCGATTACAGGTAACATTTTTTTGATGATCGAAGAAGAAACACCCGTTTCTGCTGCGGCGTGTGCAGCAACATTTCGGCTGACATCTTTGCTACCAAAAATATGACCTAGTATGGAGTTACCTGTGCTGGTCGTTGCAACGTTTCCTAACAGGCCAGAGTTATCAACATATTGTTGATGGTTGCCGCCGGATAAGGCGCCAATCAGGGATTCCAGTCCACCTTTTTTAGCTGAGTTCTGTTGCATGCCGCGAGCGAGCATTGGTAATAGTTGAGCAACAACGCTTTGTGTTTGTGATTCGCCCAGTCCAAAGTTTTTTGCTAACTGGCCTATTGCACCACTGTTTTGTTGTGCGCCCAGTACCATATTAAGTAAATTCATTTTATTGTTTCTCCGTGTTTTGTCAGGTAATCTCACCAGTAATTTTAATGAATAATTCTAACATCAAAAGCAGGTAATAAAATGTGGTTTTTAATTGCAGTGAGTCTTTTCTACGGGCCTTATAACGCAACTGTGCGGGAAGTGATCGATGCCGAAACGATAAAGTTTGATGTAGCGATCTGGCCAGGCGAGCAAAAACTGATCGAGATTGGCGTGCTGGGTGTTGATTCCCCTTCACTTGTTGGCAGATGTGATGCCGAAGAATTGCTGGCAAAAGAAGCGCTGGAAATGACACTGGCTTTTATAGGAACTCAGGCAAGACTTACCGATGTCAGACAGTCTGCATCAAATGGAAAGTTTTACGCGAAGATCAGAAATAAACGAGGTAAGTTGCTCAGTGATACCCTGATCGAATCTGGTTACGGTGTACCTTATGTCAAAGGTGAAAAAGCCAGTTGGTGTCCTTAAGGAAGCTCTGACGGAGCACTTTCAATTTTGTGATCAAAGCCACATTTTTGACGTTGTGTTATAGTCGATTTTGGCTTGCAATATGCATTGTGATCTATGAAATCTCTGACTCAGAAAGAATCAGACTCAATTGAAGACATAACAGCAGAATGCTCGACATTATCAAAATACTAACTGATGAGTTTATAGAACGTCTTTCGGTGGGCTATAGAACTGCCTTTGATCAGGCATCTTCTGAGTATGAAAATCTGATCATAGAAAATGCAGAACATGTCATTCAAAAAATTGCCGGCAGCAATACGCTTTACCATAACGTTGAACACACCATTCAGGTGACGTTAGTCGGGCAGGCTATTTTACTGGGTAAATTAAAAGTAGATGACAGCATTTCTCCCGAGATTTGGCTGAACTTTATTATGTCATTGCTGTGTCATGACATTGGTTATGTTTCTGATCTGGATCTGGCTAACGATCATGACAACGAATCTAACAATGCCAGCGATGCAGTATTGATGGCAGTTCATATTGATCGAGGGAAAAGATTTGTCGAAGAAACCTTTCTTGATCAGCGAGGAATTGATATTGAATTCATTCAGAATGGTATCGAACACACACGTTTTCCGATCCCCGAAAAAGAAAACTATCAACGAACCGATGATTTTCCAGGTCTTATCCGCGGAGCCGATTTGATCGGACAACTCAGTGATCCAAGATATTTGAATAAACTTCCTGCTGTCTTTTATGAATTTGAGGAGAATGGATATAACGAAGTCACGGGTTATAAACAACCCGGTGATCTGCTCAGAAGTTATGTTGATTTTTACAAGAAATCTGTCGAGCCTTATGTCCAGGAAACACTTGAATATTTAGCCATGACACCAGAAGGTCAGGAAATTATTAAGAGTCATGAAGCCAATATTGCAAATGCTGAAGAAAATACTCATCGCAATTAAGAACATCTTTCTGTAGGATCCTGCGACTTATTACATGAAAGAAAATCTATGGTACTCACTAAATCACAAATTAAATATTTACGTTCACTGGCACATAAACTGAAACCTGTCGTGCGTGTCGGGCAGAATGGACTCACGGATAATGTTATGGAAGAAGTTGTGAATGCGCTTGAGTGCCATGAGCTGATCAAGATGAAGATCAATGTTGGCGAGCGTAAAGATCGTGATGAAGTTCTGGGAAAAATCACGGAAGAAACCAAATCTGAATGTATTCAACAAGTTGGCAATGTCGCCGTATTATTTCGCCGTAATGCCCAAAAGCCAGTCATTTCACTGGCAAAATAAATCCCTCCTTTTTTAATATGGTGTTCTTCCATGGTGTAATCACCATATCTGGCAAGCTCTGTGCATTAAATTTGATAAACCAATAATTGTCGCTATTCCTGCTCAAGGATCAGTAGAAAGCGACGATATACTGACTATCAATTACATGTTACAAAAATGCTGGAGCAAAAAGACATGACTGTCGCAGAAGCAATCAACGAAGAAGAGTTTTACGCCGAATTAATTAGTGATCTGGGATCAGGAAAACTTTCGTTACCAACTTTGCCAGAAGTGGCGATGGAAGTACGAAATATTGTCAATGATCCAAATGCCTCTGCTGCGGATATGGCGAATATTATTATCTCGGATACCGCGCTTTCTGCGAAGTTGATCAAGGTAGCCAATAGTCCTCTGTTCCGTGGTCAAAAAGAAATTGAAAGTGTACAAATGGCGGTCGCAAGATTGGGTGTTAACCTGATCAGAAACCTTGTAACCAGCTTGATGATGAAGCAATTGTTCAACGCAAAATCACCGGTTCTTGGTAAGAAAATGCGTGAGCTTTGGGAATACAATACGCAGATTGCAGCAATCAGTCATGTACTCGGATCAACTACTCCATCAGTAAAATCAGATGAAGCGATGCTGGCCGGTTTGATCCACAACATCGGTGCACTGCCAATACTAATGCGTGCTGATGAACGACCTGAGCTACTCGAAAACCTTGATGTGCTTGATAGTTTGGTAGATAAGCTTAGTAGTCCCGTGGGCAAAAAAATTATGGAAGCCTGGCATTTCCCACAATCTCTGGTCGATGTTGCGGCAGAATATGGTGATATGACTCGAAACAGTCAAGGTGAAGCGGATATGGTGGACGTAGTTCAAGTTGCACTTCTACAATCGTTTATGGGAACTGATCATCCTTTAGGTCAAATTGATTGGGATTCTGTTCCGGCATTGGCGAAGCTTGGTTTCACTTCTGAAGTTGAAGAGATCCAGATGGAAGGTTGTACTGAAAAAATCGAAGCTGCTCAGGCGATGCTTAACGGTCTTTAAGTAATATTTAAGTAAACAAAAAGGCCCTGATTCAGAACTGGATCAGGGCCTTTTTTTATATCTGATGTTTTATTGATCAGAAGCTGGCTTTAATACCAAACCAGACTGAACGTGGAGCGCCCGGAGAAACAAAACGTTCTTCTTCGATCTCACCACCATTCACAGGGAAGGCATTGAAGTTTCTGATACCGGAGTTTTCATAATCCTTATCAAAAACATTATCAACCTTCACCCACATCTGAATGTTGTCGGCAGCCTGATAACTGGCACTCATATTGAACAGCGTATAGCCATCAATTTTAGGCAGGACATTACTTTCATCGCCACGCATATAGGTGCTGGCTGCGTAAGTCATGTTGGCGCCGATATTCACTTTGTCGGTGACCATAAAGCGGGTGCCAAGTTTGACATTATGTTTCGGGATAGCAGGAAGCTCATCACCGGCTTTGATAAATATGCCATTCGGTTCTACAACGCTTGCAAGTCTTTCATCAGACTCGAAAGTAGCATCGATGTAGCTGTAGTTTATGAACCATGCTAGTCGGTTAGTCACGCCGTTCAAACCAAGCTCAAGTCCCTGACGACGGGTTTCATCAACGTTCTGGAAGAAACCTGCACCGGCAGAACTGACGGTGGTAAACAGAAGATCATCTTCCAGTGTCGTTCTGAACAGGGAGGCCGTCCAGCCCATTGCTCCAATGGCATTAAGTGAACCACGTGCACCAATTTCATAGGTCTTGCCGATAACCGGATCAAGCGGTGGATCAGCGACAAATGAGTTTGGAAGGTTGCAGGGATCATCCGGATCAGCACAGGTTAATTCGGCTGCTGTCGGTACACGGAAACTCTCGTTGTACGCACCATAAACAGTGAACGCATCAGAGAGGTTAAAACTCAGACCCATTGACGGATTAAAACGTGAGAAGCTGTGGCTACCATTAAGATCCTGGTTTTCTTCTTCGCCAGTACGATCCTGAATGTCAACCGTGCTGTGTTGATAACGTCCGCCAACAGTCAGTGCAAGATTATCCATTAGATCAAATGTATCGGTGAAAAATAATGCCCAGTTTTCTTTTTCGGTATCCAGATCAACATCAATCTCTTCTTCTTCAGGATCTTCTGTACCAAAAGCGATACCTTCCTGAAACAATTCGGCCTCGGCTTCGGAGACTGAAAAATGTGTTTCATTTTTATCATAAGCAGCACCGACAACCAGTGAGTTTCCACGTCCGGCTATTTGCGCGTCATGAGAGAACTGTAAAGTTCCACCCCAGCTATCTGTTTCTGTTACGGTATGACGTTCCTCACCTTCAACTTCCAGTTCGGCTTCTCCTGCAAAAGGTGTGCGTGATCGAGATCCGACAACAGCGTTAACAATATCATCACTATCGCAGTTTGCGCTGTGAACCCGTCGTAGATCCGTATTAGGATTGGTCGGATCTTCTGTTGGATCATCCGCTACAAATAATGGAATTTCATTGCCATCATTTACACATTCTATTTCAGCATCGCCATTCAAAGTTTTACGTTCAAATTCACGATAAAAAACATTACCGGCCATTAGTAAAGAATCATTTAACCAGTGACTGGCACGCAGGTTAGCGAAATGCATTTTGTTTTCAGTTTGATCAGGAAAGGTGTAAACCGCATCACGATCAACGTCTAGATGACTTTCCGGAACGAAACCATTTCCGATCAGATCATTGTTTGCATAGGTGTAGCTTAGATCGAAATCTGTTCGTGCATTTTCCCAGCCAATTTTACTGAATATTCGTTTAACGTCAGAAGGTGAACGTTGTCGCCAGCCATCTTCTTTGAACATATCGCCGCCAACATACCAGTCAAAATTACCGGTGTTGCCACCATGTTCGGCAGTTATGCTGCGACGACCATCGACACCCATCGTTACACCAAAATCAGTCCCATCGAAATTAAAACCACTTTTGGTCTGCATCGAAAGTGCACCGCCTAAAGTGTTCAATCCGAACAAAGGATTTGACCCGGGAATTAATGAAATATTTGCAATAGCAAAATCGGGAATAAGATCCCAGTTGACCGTGTCACCAAAACCTTCATTGACTCTAACACCATCAATAAATGCTGATATTCCGATCGCGCTACCCACTAGTGGTGATGCAAGAAAGCCCCGGTAATGAACATCATTCTGGAATGGATTATTCTGAGAAGAGTTGATATCAACACTACCAATGTTACGAAATAGCATTTCCGATAAATCAATGGGATTCTGTTCTTCAATTTCTTCGGCGCTGATGGTTGGTACATTACCGGCATATTTTTCAATTGGTAGACCTGTGCCTGGCAGAGGCGTCGTTCCGATCACATCCAGATCAGGCAACTCCATTGCCGCTGCCGGATTTCCTGATCCTTCTGCATGAGCTTGCTGATTGGATAGTAGCGAAACTCCCATTGTTAAACCACTTAGCAGTATGCATAAGTGTTGACGTTTTTTATTCATATTATCTCCCGGATAGTTTTTATATTTTTAACATTAGGAGATTATCAAACCGTAAAAAAATTAACGCCTAAGGTTTTCCTTATTCCGGGGGTGAATGAATCCTGAAATTAGTATGTGGTTGTTCCCCTGATATAGAGGAATGGGTCAATTTTTGAAGAGCAAAAAAAACCTCTGACATATTAAATATGCCAGAGGTTAGTGGGTGCAATATTTATGAAAAGTTAGAAGCTTACTTTAATTCCGATCCAGGCCGAACGTGGTGGACCAGCAGACAGGAATCGTTCTTCTCTAATCTCACCAGATCCATCTTGTGGGAATGAATTAAAGTTTCTGATCCCCGAGTTTTCATAATCTTTATCAAAGATATTATCGACTTTCAGCCAGAACTGAATATTGTCCGTTGGCGAATATCGCGCGTTCATATTGAACACAGCATAGCTATCTGTTTTCGGTAAAACATTACTTTCATCACCACGCATAAACGTGCCCGATGCAAAGGCCATCGTTGCACCAATACTGAGTTTGTCTGTTGCGGCAACGTCTAGTCCTAACTTGACGTTATGTTTTGGGATAGCCGGAAGTTCATCACCAGCCTTAATAAAAATGCCATTCGGATCAACAACGCTGGCGAGTCGCTCATCGGACTCAAAGGTTGCATCAACATAGCTGTAGTTCATATACCATGCATAACGATTGACTAAACCGTTCAGTCCCAGTTCGAGACCCTGACGTCGGGTTTCTTCAACATTGACAAAGAAACCGGCGCCTGAGGACTGGGTTGTAGTGAACAATAGATCATCTTCTAAAGTGGTGCGGAACAATCCAAGAGTCCAGCCCATATTTCCGGCTTGTGCAATGGAACCACGCGCACCGAATTCAATTGTTTTGCCAATAACCGGATCAAGTGGTGGATCAGCTACAAAAGAGTTTGGCAGGTTGCAGGGATCTTCCGGATCAGCGCAGGTCAGTTCGGCTGCGGTTGGGGCACGGAAACTTTCATTATAAACGCCATATAAAGTCAGGTTGTCGCGTGGATTAAACGTCATTCCCAGCGATGGATTAAAACGCGAGAAGTGATGCGTTCCATTCAGATCCTGATTTTCTTCTTCGCCTGTTCTATCCTGAATACTAATAGTAGTTTTCTGGTATCGACCTGAAGCTGTAATGGCAAGCGTGTCGTTTAGATCAAATGTGTCTGTGAAATAAAGTGCCCAGTTTTTTCGATTCGTATCGATATCAACATCCGTTTCAAAATCAGCACCGTATTTTCCGGCTTCGCTGTCATCACAGGTTTGCGGATCATCATCTTCATCATTACAAACCCGGGTGTCACGAGTGATGCCGTTGGGAGCAATGAAGATCCCTGCTTCGCCTTCAGCCACCGAGAAAGTAGTGTCATTTTTGTCGTAGGCGGCACCGAAGGTAAACGTATTTTCATGACCAGCCAGATCACCTTCATGTGTCAGTTGTAACGCACCACCGAGAGCATCCGTTTCCGTCGTTGTTTTACGTCGTTCGGCTTCGACTTCATATTCGGCTTCATGGATGGCCGGATTAAAAGGTGTTGTTACATCTGTTTCAAAATCATGGAATGCAGCATCTGGGTGCAATGCGGCGATTGTGTCGTTGTCACAGTTTGCACTATGAATACGGTTGTCATCTTCCTCTTCAATATCATCATTGTTGAAAAGCGCAAAATCATCACCACCAACTTCTGCAACACAGCCAAGTTCTGCATCACCGTTAAAAGTGCCGCGTTCATATTGACGATAATAAGCATTTCCGCCAAGTAATAGATTATCGTTCAGCCAATGACTACCGCGTAGATTGAAGAGGTGCATTCTGTTATTGGTATCATCCCGCAATGTATAAGCTGCTTTGCGATCAAGTTCGATCAGGCTTTCCGGTGCGAAACCATTTCCTGTTAGCGCTGTATCAGCAAAGGTGTAACTGAAATCGAAATCGGTGGTTTCATTTTCCCAGCCAACCTTGGTGAAGATCTGATCAACATCTGATTGAGACTCATCACGCCAGCCATCGTCTTTGAACATATTTCCGGCAATATACCAGTCATAATTACCGGAAACACCACCATGTTCGGCCGTGATCGCACGTCTGCCATCAACACCGGTGGTCAGCTCAAAGTCAGTTCCCTGAAAATATCGACCACTTTTGGTTTGTAAAGAAAGCGCACCTCCCAAGGTATTCAAACCAAATAAAGGATTCGATCCGGGGATCAATGTGACATTAGAAAGACTCATGTTCGGGATTAGATCCCAGTTGACGGTATCACCAAAACCTTCGTTGACGCGGACGCCATCAATAAAGACAGAAATACCAATCGCCGTACCAACAAGAGGTGAAGCCAGAAAACCACGATAATTTACGTCATTCTGGAACGGATTATTTTGTGCCGAGTTGATGTCTACACTGCCGAGATTTCGGAACAGCATTTCTGCCATGTCGATCGGATTCTGTTCATCAATTTCTTGCGAGTCGATCATCTGCACGTTACCTGCATATTTTTCGATAGGTAATCCGGTACCAGGTAATGGTGTTGTACCGACCACATCCAGATCAGGTAATTCCATCGCGGCAGCACGATTGAGAGGTTCTTCAGCAGAGACTGAAAATGGAGACGAGATCAGCGCCGTGAGCAAAATGCCACGTCCGATGATACGTGAAGAGTAAGGCTTGTTTTTCATGGTGTTCCCCAAAAAAATTATTATTGATTTATTGTTGTAATAATTGAACGCAGAATCCTGACAGGAAAAACAGGAAGTGGCGATAGCCGTTTTTCCCCTTAAAGACAGGAAATATTCCTGCCGAGCATGTAAATGTTTGTTTTCAAATCAAAAAGAAATAGTGGGGAAGAATAGGAAAGCAAAAAAAAACGCCAGATCAGGGAGCCCCGATCTGGCGTTGTGTAACTACCTTTTAAAAAAGGTTTCGACTTAACTTAAGGCAAACTGAATACGTTCAGTGTACCGCCAAGACGAGTGTAGTTGCCTAAACCTTTATAAGCACCTACCGCACCAAGACCGTCAGAGTCATTGATCAAGCCAGCAGCCATACCGATTCCAGCCCAGCCACCAACACCCGCGAGGATACCGACATACTGCTTGTCTTTATGCATCCAGGTGTGAACATTACCGATGATACCGGATGGTGTTTTGAACTTATAAAGCAGTTCGCCAGTGTTGGCATCAACGGCTTTCAGATAACCTTCCAGCGTGCCGTAGAAAACAACATCACCAGCAGTCGCCAATGCGCCACTCCAGGCAGAGAATCGTTCATGAATACTCCAGACGATTTTACCTTTGTCAGCATCCCAGGCGATAAAGTTACCAAGGTTGTTGTTTTCAGCACTGTTATTGAATTTTTCACCCGGAGATACACGACCTGCAGGGAACATATTCAATACTGCATTTACATAAGGCTGACCAGCAACATATTCACCACCACTTACTGGTTCATAATCCATACAAACATGGTTTGTAGGAACATAGAACAATCCAGTTCTTGGAGAGAATGCTGCAGGCTGTTGATCTTTAGAACCCAGAGCCGCAGGACAGATGTTAGTTGAGTTCACATCTTCACCATTATTGTGAGTACTGTAACGCAACACTTTCTGTGGACGACCGGTTTTCATATCAACATGAGTAGCCCAGTTAACTGCCGGATCAAATTTTTCGGCAACAAGCAACTCACCTGTTACCCGATCCATTGTGTAACCAAAGCCATTTCGATCAAAGTGAACCAGCGCTTTGCGGTCTTTACCTTTGACCTTGATGTCGACCAGGATCATTTCATTGATACCGTCATAATCCCATTCATCATGAGGTGTCATCTGATATACCCAATTGGCCATACCCGTATCAACATCACGACTCCACATAGTCATACTATATTTGTTGTCGCCAGGACGTACAGATGGATTCCATGTACTTGGATTACCTGATCCGTAGAACAATGCGTTCAGGTCAGGATCATACGGCCACCAGCCCCATGTAGAGCCACCACCGATTTTCCATTGATCACCTTTCCAGGTTTTCAAAGAAGAATCTTTACCAACAGGTTTCAACATAGAGGTAGTTTTAGCGCCGTCAACAAGAATGTCTTCATCCGGACCCATGCTATAAGCTTTCCATACAAGGTGACCATCACCCAGATCATAAGCCGCAAGCCAGCAACGAACACCAAACTCAGCACCGGACATACCCGTGATGACTTTGTCTTTCATTACATGAGGTGCGTTGGTATTAGTCTGCCCCAGTTTCGGATCACCATTTTTGGTAGACCATATTTTCTCGCCCGTTGCTGCGTTGATAGCAACCAGAGTCGTATCATTTTGTTGCAGCAAGATTTTGCTGTCACCATATGCAAGGCCACGGTTAACCGTATCACAACACATCACTGGAACAGTTTCGTTGTAATCCTGAACAGGGACGTATTCCCAGACGATTTCTAATGTATCCAGATCAATCGCGAACACATTGTTCGGGAAAGCTGCGTGAATATAAAGAGTATCGCCATCAAGACCTGTAGAGCTTGATGGCAGCACCAATGGCCCACCTTCATGTCCACGTAAAACACCTGTAGAAAAAGTCCATGCCATTTTTAAATCTTTAGCATTTGTTTTGTTGATTTGGTTCAATTCACTGAATCGAGTTCCATCATAATTACCGGAAGGCATTACCCAGTAGTTAGCATTTTCCTGCAATTTTAATAGTTCATCATTAGCTGAAGCTACCGAGCTGGCACCGAATGCCAGTGAAGCAACCATAAGCTTGGTTTTAAAAGAATATTTCATCTTTTTCCTCCTGTTTGTGACGTCGGAAACGTCTTAAATAGCATTATTATTTTTTCAGGTGACCGCCGCCGTCAGCACCGCAGACAGCTTCTGTGAATGTTCCACAAACGCCCGGGTCCTTAGCACCAGTTCCAACTTTGCCGCCAGCATAAGCACCTTTGCTGTCGCCGCCATAGTTGTAATTCACCATGTTTCCGGCCATATCACGGCCTGGCGCATCTTTCAGCATTTCTTTAGCTGCATCGACCACATCACTGGTATCAACTGCATTTGCAATGCCTGCACCGGCAAGCGATACAGCGAACACAGCACTTAACGCGATTGTTAACTGTTTCTTTTTCATTATAAAAACCTCCTTAACTATAAGTATTGGTTAGCCCGTTTAAAGCGTATTTTTTTATTTATAAATCACACACTTTTTTAACCTTTCTGATGAAAAATTAAGGACTGTCAAACATTCTGCACATTTATAGTTTTATGGATATATGCCCCAATAGAGTTCTGAAGCATTCATTGAAATTTCAGGAAGATGTAACAGGTCAGGTCAGTGGATCTTCCTGAAAATGGAGTTTTTAGAGTATTTCCCGAAGAGAAAGGAACTAATAAATTCTATCGAGTTCCATCGAATAAACACTGGATTTAGCCCAGTCAAGATTCGTTGTTTCGCGGCGTTCTGATTTGATCAGCCCCGTTCCGGGAGCATACCAGTCAGTTTGCACAACATTGATTTTCACTGTGCCAATTTCCGGCCCGCTTGCACGGGTATCCCCTTTTCCGGTGACGCGCACACAACGTGAAAAAGTTCCTGCCTTAACCCTGATCTTTTCATCGGTCGCCATGATCTGATAATGCATGATCAGCGGATCTATTTTTAAATTGGCCGAAAGAGAAGCTTGCCCGGAATTGATTTTTCGAACACTTTGTTCAAGGAAAAAAGGTTTGCTGTTTAAATCCCACTGCGTTTCTTGTTCAAGCGGAAAACGGATCAGGAAATGGTTCTCCTGATCTTTGACCAGCCCATGACGATCAGAATTTAGTGCCAGACGAAAGATACCCTTTTCACTTTTGTCATAATATGCGACGTCGCCATTATGAAATCTGCGGGAAGTTACTTTCTGGCCTTCAAGTTCTGCTTTCTGATTAGTAATGATCAATTTGTGATGACTGGAAACACGACCGGCGCGGAAAGATGCGTCGTAGTGCCAGGTTAGATTTGCGGACAATGGAAACAGATCATTCTCTGCGGGCTTATCCTGGCAGGCTGCAAGAAAAAAACAGGACCAACAGAAGACAATAAGAAGCAGTAAACGTTTATCCATTTCTACGCTTCGATCAGGCCATGCCGAATGGCCAACCGCGTGATATCTGCAACACTGCTGACTTTTAGTTTGCGCTTGATCTGGGTATTGTAATTCGCAACTGTTTTGTAATTTAAGGATAGTTGATCAGCGATTTCATGAATGCCCAGTCCTTCGGCCATCAAACGGGTGATCTCGAATTCACGAGGTGATAATGCTTCCAGCCCGGAAGAGACTCCACGGCTCTTTTGGTAGGCCAGTTTTTGTGCGATCTGCGGATCAAGAAAAATTCCACCTTCGGCAATCGTCCGGACAGCCTGGATCAATATATCCGGCTCACTGTTTTTGGTGATGTAGCCAAGCGCGCCAACCTGCAAAGCCTGTTCAACAAAGATCATATCTTCGTGAAAGCTGAAAATGACAATCCGCGCATTTTCATCGCGGGAAACGATTCGTCGGACAGCTTCGATCCCGCTGATGCCAGGCAATGAAATATCCATGATCACCAGATCAGGTTTTTCCTGACGGTAAAGCAGGCAGGCTGTTTCACCATTATCCGCTTCAGCAATCACTTCCAGATCGGAATGTTCCTGCAAAAGCATTTTATAACCTTCGCGCACAACTGCGTGATCATCGACCAGTAAAATTCTTATATTCCCCATGATGTTTGCTGACTCATACCATTATTATTTGAAAGATGATTTATCCTAAATCGGATACGACTAACAAGTCATGAGAATAAAGATGGGAAACGATGAGAAATATTCCTTTTTACCGTAGGAATTCACCCTGATCGCCAGAGTGTGACCAGGGTAACAGTAAGTCTCATTCAGATGGGTTAAGTTACGACCTGAAGTTCAAGTAAAAAATGATCTTGCCGAAAACAGGATCATGATCTAGATTTAGTTGTACGGTGATTGATCGAAGATTTTCATCATTCCCCGTCGATTTTGTTCCTCGTCCGGATCATTACGTTGTGAGTAGATCAGTAAGGTCTGCTTAGGAGACAACGACTACAGAGGAACCAGATGTTTCATATATATTTAATCAAGTTCAATGAACCAGGAGAATTATATGTCAGAACACGAAGCAAATGCCGTCAGATCACTCTTACTATCCGAAATCAACTTCAAGCGTTTATATGATAAACACCATTATCTTGATCAGCAGGTCAAAGAAGCGCATGAAGGGAATCTCGCGATTGACGACATGTCATTAGAAAAAATGAAAAAGGAGAAGCTGTTCTTGAAGGATCAAATAGAAAAAATGATCATGGATTTTAGCAGTAATCAGGCGGTTGCCTGACGAGAGGCCATTAGGCCTCAATTTCAACGAGGGAGCTTCGGCTCCCTTTTTTTGTGCGGGTTTTGTACAGCATGGCCAGAATCAACTATAATTAAAAGGAATAGTTAATGTCCTTTTTATTCTTTTTGGTTTATATGGTTTATAAAAAATAATGAAGCTGCAACAACTCCGTTATATCTGGGAAGTCGCAAAACATGATTTGAATGTTTCCGCGACGGCCGAAAGCCTTTTCACTTCACAACCAGGGATCAGCAAGCAGATTAGATTGCTGGAAGATGAACTCGGGTTACAGATCTTTGCCCGTAGCGGAAAACATCTGACGGAAGTAACGCCAGGCGGGAAAGATATTCTTGAGCTGGCAGGAAAGATCCTCGGCGAAGTTGAAAATATCCGTCGTGTCTCTGCGGAGCATAATGACGATTCTAAAGGCAGTTTGACCATCGCGACGACCCATACTCAGGCGCGTTATGCCTTGCCTGAAGTGATCACCAATTTCATCGAAAAATATCCGGATGTTTCATTGCACATGCAACAGGGAACTCCGATGCAAATCTCTGAACTAGCGGCCAATCGCAAGGTGGATTTTGCGATTGCGACAGAGGCGCTGGAGTTATTTTCCGATCTGATCATGCTGCCTTGCTATCGCTGGAACCGCAGCATTGTTGTGCCCAAAGATCATCCGCTGACGCAGCTGGAACAACTGACATTGGAAGATGTCGCAAAATTTCCAATTGTGACTTATGTATTTGGGTTTACCGGGCGATCACATCTGGATAGTGCGTTCAGCGAAAAAGGTTTACAGCCGAAAGTGGTGTTTACTGCGGTGGATGCCGACGTGATCAAGACTTATGTCCGGCTTGGGCTGGGTATCGGAATAATCGCCAGCATGGCTTACGATCCAGTGGTTGATTCGGAGCTGGTTGCACTGGATGCCAGTCATTTGTTCCAGACTGAAATCACCCAGATAGGTTTCCGAAAAAGTGCTTTCCTGCGTGGGTATATGTATGAATTCATCAGCCAGTTTGCGCCACATCTGACCAGAGAAATTGTCGAGCAGGCGATGTTGGCGAAAGATCGGGAAGAAATAGAATCGTTATTTAAAGGTGTTGAACTGCCAGGCCATTAAGCTTCTTTAAGCGTTAAGTACTTCTTTTATAAACTTAAAATAGATGGTGTAGATCGTCACATTCCCATCGTCATCTTCCACGATAAAAAATGGAGCCAGACTGACTTCGTGAGCGGCGGCCAGTTTCATGCCTTCACTATCTGGATCACGTTCATCCGCGATTACGATCTGATCGATTCGATCTATTAGATCAGAATCTGTCAGCCGCTGTTCAACTTCCTGACATTTTTTACAGGGTTCACCATCGGCTTTGATCTTTTTTACGAGAGTAATTTTCATGGGAAGTAGGTTATCAGAAATACAATTAAACATCGTCATTCCGGTAAGGTTTTGAGCCGGAATCCATGTTTAAAGTGTTAGATTTCTGCTAAAACATGCAGGAATGACGAATAAATTGCGTTAACCCGATCTCGGGTTATTTACCATAACAATGGGTTTGATCAGCATTTCGATCAGTTTTCTGATCGGAAAGACTTTGCAGACATTCATGTCGTTCTTCTTTCTCTAATGATCCAAGAAAACGAACGCGCTCATAAAACAATGACAGATCATTATCCGAAAGAGAAAGCAGCGTAGAAAAAGATCCTGCCAGATCATGATAAGTGACGACCGAAGCAATCTTCGCATTATTCAGATCATGTTCCATCCATTTGTCATAATCTGGCGGATTGTCCCATGAGGTTTTCAATGTGTAATAGTTTGATCGTAGTTTATCGAAAATGATTTCTTTTTTCTTTTTCATCCGATCAGGATTTAGATTAGACTCATAGAGTTTTTCAAGCTGCTCTTTCGCATCAAGAACCAACTCGATAAACGCAACTTCCCAGAGGTTATTTCGCTCGTGATGTGCGAGATCTACTACCCGTTGTTCATTCTGTAACCATCGCCGCACGCCAAAATCTCCCACCGCCGTAGCAAAAGCCTCATTAAAAGCCGAATCATTTTTTATATAAATAAGTTGATGTGCCAGCTCATGAAAGATCACGTTCGCGAGACGAAATTCACCATAAGTCAGCATCGAGCTTAAAATCGGATCATCAAACCAGCCCAGCGTGGAATAGGCAGAAACGCCACCGACAAAAACATCGTTATCAGACTCACGCAATTCAGCAGCAAAATCGACAGCATCCTCTTTAGCGAAAAATCCCTTGTATTGCAGACAACCGACAAACAGGAAACAGGAGCTGATCGGCGTTAAAGAAAACTCCGGCGCGGCAAAAACATTCCAGACAACATAATCCCGTTCCAGATCGACATAAGTGCTGTAACTCTTATTATCTGGCAGGAGTAAATGCTCACTTGCGAACTGACGTATTTGCAATATGTTTTCAAACACGAGTTTCTTCTGATCAGAGGTGTTCTCATTTTCAATAAGATCGCTGATAGGAACCCGTTTTGACATCACTGAAAGCTGACCACGAACCGACTGTGAGTAATAACCAAGTGTTGAGCAGGCGCTCAGAAATACTGAAATTAGCGCTAACAAGGTGAGTTTACTGATTCGAATGATCAAGGGGTTATGCTGCATTACAGGAAAATAACATGAAATTAATGCTGACAAGTTGTGGATTTACGTTATTATTATGTTAATAACTGTGAAATTGCTATGTATAAGACTCTGATAGACAGCGAAACACTGGCTGAAAACCTTGATAATTCAGACTGGACAATCGTTGATTGTCGCTATGATTTGATGGACGGAGAAGCGGGGCAGATGGCTTGGTTAGCTTCCCACATTCCTGGCGCGGTCTATGCCAGCGTCAGCGGGCAGTTGAGTGGCAATGTTGGTGGTTTGGCCGTTACTGACAATGGTAGACATCCTATGCCTGCGCCAGAGACGATGATCAAGACGTTTTCAGAACTTGGAATCGACTCGAGCAAACAGGTTGTTGTTTACGATGATACGGGTGGCGCTTTTGCTGCGCGCTTATGGTGGATGTTGAGATACATGCAGCATGATGCGGTTGCGGTGCTTGATGGAGGTTGGTCTGGCTGGGTGTCTGGAAACAGACAGCAAGAATCGGGCGAGATCAGTAATCAGGTGACAGAATTTTCTGGCGAGCCAGCACCAGAGCGACTGGTTGTTATTGATCAGGTTTCAGAAGTGACCTTATTAATTGATTCGCGTGATCCTGATCGTTATCAGGGAAAGCTGGAACCCATTGATCGAGCGGCAGGGCATGTCCCTGGTGCGATCAATCATTTCTGGCAGAATAATTTGAATGAAGATGGACGATTTCATTCGTCTGAGCAACTGGCCGAAAATTTTAAAAATTTACTGGCGGAAACAGCGTCAGAAGATGCCGTTTTTTATTGTGGATCAGGTGTGACTGCTTGCCATAATTTATTAGCTATTGCCCATGCGGGCCTGGCTGAACCGAGACTATACGGTGGATCATGGAGTGAATGGAGTTCTGATCCAGAACGACCTGTGGCAACTGGCCCAGAATAGAAAAGATCAAAAAATATGGAATATCAGCAAATACTTTCACAAGTACAAGAAAGCATTCAGAACCTGTCGGGCGCACATGTCTGGCTGGTGATCGCTATGCTTGTGTTCGGTGTGTGTACTGTGTTGACTGTTATTACTTTTCGTCAATTCAATCGGCATCAGAATGATTACAGCGACGATTCAACTCGCAGAGAGCCAGAAGCGATCCTGATCGACACTGGTAGTAGTACAAGTACGACCCGATACAAGATTTCAGACAAACCAGTGATGATTGGCCGGGTCGAAGCGAATGATAGTGATATTTACGATTCGGTTGTTGTTCCGGATGTGACAGTTGGTCGTCGGCATGCCGTTATCGAATACGATGATGGTGTTTTCTGGTTAGAAGATCAGGGTAGTGTGAATGGCTCTTTTGTTAACGGGCACCGGATCGAGGCAAGACACCGTTTGAGAGAAGGTGACATTATCAAGATCCACAAATTTTCCTTCCAGTTTGTAGAGCGATTTGTTTTTGGTCAGGAACCCGTGATTGCTAATAACAATAGCAAAGTAGTTTCTGATTTTACTACGACAATGCCACAAGTCTTACCGATTTTTGACCCCGAGCGGACATTGCGCCCTAACGATGTTCTACTCGATCACGCACGACAGAAAGCAGATATTCTCGAGATCCCGCGGTACAAAAAAGAAGCCGAAGTTGAACATCAACGTACTCAGGTGCTCTATCGAAATGAGATGGAAGAAGAGTTCTCCAGTTTGCAACACCATCTTCTTCGTGAACGGCCCATAACTGATATTCAGGAAGCGACAGTGCAGTTATTTATGAGTCCAAATGATGACAAGACAACACGTCTTTATTCTGAATTACTCGATAGTCCTCCAGAAGATCGGCCGGATTATGACAAAGAGGAAAAGAAAATTTTTTCACAAATGTCATTACTGTCTGATGATATGGATGAAAAAGTTATGGAGGCACTGGGCGAATTTTTTAATGATTCAGATGATGATTTTGCTCCCCAGCTGGAAATTACAGAGAAAGGTAAAAAAATGGCTCAGGTGGGAAATTTTTCTTCCACGAATGGTGGTGACTTTTGAATGAAGAGTCATGGAAAGGCTAAAAGTTTTCCAAAAACATAGATAGTGCCCAATAAAAATTACGAGTCAGATCTGGCTCTACTCAAGATTATTTCATCTGCTACAAAAACAAATTTAGTCGATCTGGCTTCAACTGTAAATGATGCAAAAATAACATCGCAGAATGTCTATCAACGGCTAAAATTCTTTCAGGAATGTGGCGTTGAGTTTCTGACATTGGATCAACATTCTTGTCAGTTAAGATCTTCTCTTGATCTGTTGGATATTGAGAAGCTTAAGAAAAAAATCCCACAAGAATTTTTATCTATAATTTCGTCGTTTGAACGACATAATGTCATTGATTCTACCAATTCAGTATTGATGAATTTACCTGCAGATCAACAATATGCAAAGGTCTGTCTCGCTGAATATCAAACCGCTGGTCGAGGTCGGCATGGCCGCCAATGGGTTGCTCCATTTGCTTCTGGCTTGTGTCTTTCGCTTGGTTGGCAGTTCAGGAATACAGTCGAACAATTACAATTGATCAGTTTGTTGCCAGCAGTTGCTTTGATCCGGGTTATGCACAAAGTTGGTCTTAAAGATGCGGGTGTAAAATGGCCGAATGATGTGATTTGTAATGGTGAGAAACTTGCCGGAATTTTAATTGAAATTCCTACGAATAGTTCCGGGTTGCAGACGGTTGTGATCGGCATAGGCCTAAACGTTTATAATAGATCAGAATTATCGGAACAGATCCTGCAACCCTGGACTTCGGTTGATCAACAATTGGTAGCGACTCCATCGCGAAATGAACTTGCGGCTATGCTGATCACAGAATTATTTGAACTGATTCAGACAGTTGAACTGGATGGGCTAGATATGATTCGGAATGAATGGCGACGATATGATCATTTGAAAAATACATCGGTGACTTTATTGAATGGAAACCAAAAAGAACAAGGCATTTCACGAGGCATTAGTGACGATGGATCTTTATATGTGGAAATAAAGGGTGAGTTGAAACAATTTGCCAGTGGAGAGATCAGTCTTAGATCAAGGTCGGATTAAAGAGATGAAAGTTTTATTAGTTGATGTTGGAAATACCAGGCTCAAATGGGCTTGCTCGATCGATGACAAGATCATTGAGAGAAACCTGTTTGCATGGCAGACAGAAACGTTGGAAGAACCTCTGGATTCACAATGGAACAATCTTGATCAACCAGAAGCTGTTTTAGTTTCCAATGTTGCGGGTGATCTTGTCAGAAAAAATATCACCAATTGGTGCCAAAAAAACTGGAAAGTTAAACCTGTCTTTGCAGTCGTAGAAGATGTTTGTTGTGGTGTAAAAAATAGCTATTCTGAAACGACAAGACTGGGAGTTGATCGTTGGCTGGCCATGATCGCTGCGTGGAATTTATGTAAAAAAAATGTCTGTGTGATTGACTGCGGATCAGCAGTAACGATCGATGTTGTTAGTAAAAATGGACAACATGAGGGTGGAATGATCTCACCAGGATTGGCCCTGTCAGGACGCGCCCTTACCGATCACACGCATGCACTCACAGCGGATCAAAGAAAGAGTTTTCCTTTGTTAGCAAACAATACTGAAGATGCGATCAACTCTGGATGTTATCATCAACTAATTGGCAGCATTCACCATGTGCTTACTAAAATAGGTGAGCAGTTTGATTCTGATATGGAATACATAATCACTGGCGGAGATGCAGAACTTGTAATGGCAGCATTGGATATAAAAATGAGCCACGAACCTGATCTGGTTCTTAATGGATTAAAGTTAGGCATAAAATAACATGATGAAGTGGATCACAATATTTTTCCTGCTGGCAAATGTCGGATATTTCGGCTGGCATATGAACCTGCAGTTGGATCATGCTATTCCTGCAACGGCAAGCCGTGAGATCAAACCTGCTTCAAGTGAACCGTTAGTGTTGTTAAGTGAACTGGAGGAGTTACCTCCATTGCGTCAGGAAAATGTGATCACCGAAATAGAAGGTGCAGAACCATCATTGGTAGAAGAGGAAGAGCCAGCTGGCGAAACATTACCTTTCAATCCCGAAGGAACCTGTCTTTCAATCGGCCCCTACAAATCAAGAGACTCTCTTGAGTCACTTAGTCACTGGCTACAAACACAAAACATGCCGTCAAAAGAACGTGTCGAAGAGATCCGAACCAGAGAACGTTACTGGGTCTATCTGGAACCACAAGATGCTGCGGCGGCGAAGGCGCAACTGGAAGAACTGAAAGATAAAGGGTTGAGTGATTACTACATGGTCAGTAAAGGCAACATGAAAAATGCCATTTCACTGGGACTGTTCAGTTCACAGGATTCGGTCAACCGACGTTTAGCCGAGCTGGAGAAAAAAGGTTATAACCCAGTTGTCGTTCCCCAACACAAAATCTCCAGAGTTTTCTGGGTGGATGCCCAAATTGACGAAGGCTTAACCCTTCCAGAATTACCAGAATGGATAGAAATTACAAATTTAGACTGTTTAGAGATTGCACTTCTCAGCTCAGATCAATAGAATACTCACCCTTAGCCGACATAGCTCAGTTGGTAGAGCAACTGACTTGTAATCAGTAGGTCCCGAGTTCGACTCTTGGTGTCGGCACCAAATATAGAAAGCCCATAATCAACAATGTTTATGGGCTTTTTTTATGTCTGTATATTCTGATTAGCTCGCTTTACCTGTAAACAAATCACCTTGTGACGCTTCATTATTTTGATCTTGATCTGAGAGTTTAGAAACACTAATGCCCAACAGTCTTACCTTGCGAGTGGTGATCTCAGTTTTTGCCAGCAGATCAGGAATCAGCGCGATCATGCTTTCGGGATTCAAACAGTTTTCCATTGTGTTGCAGCGGGTGATTTGTTCAAAGTTGTCATATTTGATTTTGACTGTCATCGTATAAGCGGTGAGATTTTTTTCAGATAAATTATCAGCCACTTTGATCGCGAGTCTTTCCAGTTCTTTTTGCATCTGATCAATATCATCCAGATCCTGATCATAAGTGTGTTCTGTACCCAGCGATTTTCTGATCCGTGTATTAACCACGAGTCGCTTATCAATGCCGCGCACGATCAGATAATAATGTCTGCCAACTTTTCCAAATCGTTGTACAAGATTTTCTTCAGACCACTCTTTTAGATCAGCACCGGTATGAATTCCCACCGCTTTCATTTTTGCTTCAGTGGCTTTTCCGACGCCATAAAATTTCCCAATCTTTAATGCTTCGACAAAGCGCTCCCCTTGCTCCGGCGTGATCAGATAAAGGCCGTCAGGTTTGTCCACATCCGATGCAATCTTGGCGAGGAATTTATTGTAGGAAACGCCAGCGGAGGCGATCAGTTTGGTTGTCTCGAAAATTGATCGCTTGATATCTTTTGCAATCAGCGTGGCCGATCCATGAAACAGTTCTGAGTCGCTAACATCAAGATAAGCTTCGTCCATCGACAAGGGTTCCATAAGATCAGTATATTGACGAAAGATGGATCTGATCTGTTCTGAAACTTCGCGATAAGCATCCATCCGTGGTCGGACGAAGATCGCTTCTGGGCACAAACGTCTGGCACGGGAGGCGGGCATTGCTGAATGGATGCCGAACTTTCTTGCTTCATAACTACAGGCTGCAACTACGCCACGTTTGTTCGGATCACCACCGACGATCAGTGGTTTGTTTTGATACTCGGGATTGTCGCGTTGTTCAACCGAAGCGAAGAAAGCATCCATGTCGATGTGGATGATTTTTCTCATTTTCAGTGGTCTGGCGGAATGTTTAAAATTCCCGATAACCGGAAGTGATCGGGTAACGTCGATCACGTCCAAAGGCACGTTTTGTGATCCGTACACCCGGTGCAGCCTGTCGGCGTTTGTATTCATTTCGATCAACCAACGAAATGATTCGTTCGACTACGGTGCGATCAAATCCTTCGGCGATCAGTTGCTCAGGAGACTCATCGCGTTCGATGTAGGCTTCGAGAATTGGATCAAGAATTTCATAAGGTGGCAGACTATCAGAATCTTTTTGATCTGGTGCCAGTTCTGCAGAAGGTGGTCGGTCGATCACACGCTGCGGGATTACTTGCGACACGGTATTTCGCCATGTGGATAATCGATAAACCAGCAATTTTGAAATATCTTTGATCGGCGCATAGCCACCGTTCATGTCACCGTAAAGTGTTGCATAACCGACGGCCATTTCGCTTTTGTTGCCGGTGGTGAGTAAGAGTTTTCCGGTTTTGTTTGAGATCGCCATCAGTAAAACACCGCGACACCGCGCCTGAATATTTTCTTCTGTGGTATCTGGTTCCGTTCCAGCAAAAACTTCAGCAAGACTTTCGGTGAAAGCATCGAACGGTTTTTTGATCGGAATAATATCGTATTTAATGCCCAACGCTTCCGCTTCAAGGATCGCATCTTCATTACTCATATCGGCCGTATATCTGGACGGCATTAACACGCCTTCGACATTTTCACTTCCCAGGGCATCGACAGCAATTGCAGCAGTCAAAGCAGAATCAATCCCACCAGATAATCCAAGCACTGCACCCTTAAAACCATTCTTCGTCACATAATCCTTTACGCCTAAAACCAGCGCCTGATAAATACTTTCTTCGGGCAATAACTGCGGCGGCAGAGCAGGGTGATTGTGAGTGATCGTATTGTCTTGTGAAATCTCCACCACATAAACACCGGCTTCAAAATCCGGTGCACGAAAGCAGTATTCAGCTTTTTCATTCATCACCAGTGAGCCACCATCGAACACCAGCTGATCTTGCCCACCGACCAGATTGACGTAAACAACCGGCATCTGTCCTTCTTTTATATTTGCTTCCAGCGCGGTCTGTCGTTCACCCGCTTTGTCTTTGTGATAAGGCGAAGCGTTTAAGTTGATCAACAATTTTCCGCCAGCTTCTTTGGCCTGTTTTCCAGTACCCGGTGTCCAGATATCTTCACAAATGCTTAAGGCAACGGGCGCTCCTTTTATGTCGATCACCAGTGGTTTATCACCAGCGGTGAAGTAGCGTTTTTCATCGAAGACGCTGTAATTGGGGAGGTGTTGTTTGTCATAGGTGGCGACAAGTTTTCCGTCGCGGATTAAGGAACAACTATTGAATAACTTCCCATCTGATCGACGTGGATAACCCACAATTAGATCGATACCTGTTACTTCCGTACAAATCCTGTCCAGAGCTTCCTGCACAAGTTGATACAAATGTGGACGCAGCAAAAGGTCTTCCGGTGGATAGCTGGTGAGCGACAATTCCGGATAAACGATTACATCGGCTTTCAGTTCATCACGTGCTTTGATCGCGGCGGAAATGATCTGATCCGTATTGCCCTGAATATTTCCAACATGCAGATTGAGTTGTGCCAGCGCTATTCGAAGCCCTTCACTCATTTCATCAATTCTGCCAATGTTGTTCCGAGTTCGGCCGGTGAATGCGTAGTGGCGACTCCGGCAGCTTCTAGTGCGGCAAACTTATCTTTCGCCGTTCCTTTGCCGCCCGCGATGATCGCGCCAGCATGTCCCATGCGTTTTCCTTTTGGTGCGGTGACACCAGCAATATAAGAAACAACGGGTTTCGTGACATTGCTGCTGATAAATTCTGCAGCTTCTTCTTCGGCGCTACCGCCGATCTCGCCGACCATAATAATGCCGTCGGTATCAGGATCATTTTCAAACAGCGTCAGGCAATCAATAAAACTCATGCCATTGATTGGATCACCACCGATGCCAATACAGGTACTTTGTCCCATGCCGATCTGGCTGGTTTGGTGAACTGCTTCATAAGTGAGCGTGCCTGATCGCGAAACAACCCCGATCTTGCCGGGATTATGAATACTGCCCGGCATGATGCCAATTTTGCATTTTCCGGGTGAAATAATTCCCGGACAATTGGGACCGATCAGGACCGTATCAGGATATTGCATCAGACTGGTTTTGACCTTCAACATATCCAGAACAGGAATCCCTTCAGTGATACAAACAATGACTTTGATCCCGGCTTCTGCAGCCTCGACAATCGCTTCGGCAGCAAATCCTGGTGGCACAAGAATCATGCTGGCATCTGCATCGGTTTCCATCATGGCTTTATAAACGGTGTCATAAACTGGCAGATCAAGATGCGTTTCGCCACCACGTCCTGGCGTGACACCTGCGACCATTTTTGTGCCGTATTCGATGGCTTGTTGCGAGTGAAAAGTGCCTTGCGATCCGGTGATGCCCTGACAAATTACTTTGGTGTTTTCATCAATTAAAACGGCCATTAGAGTTCTCCCTTCGCAGCAGCGACGACCTTTAAAGCCGCATCATCCAGATCATCTGCGGTGATCACATCCAGTCCGCTTTCTTTTAATAAAGCCTTGCCCTGATCAACATTCGTCCCTTCCAGCCTGACCACTACGGGGATTGTAATTCCAACTTCTTTCACCGCCTTGATCACGCCATCAGCGATCAGATCGCAACGGACAATGCCACCAAAAATATTCACCAGAATGGCTTTGATCTTTGGATCAGCGACGATTAGTTTAAAAGCCTCGGCGACTTTTTCCGCCGTCGTGCCACCGCCCACATCCAGAAAGTTAGCCGGTTCGCCACCATGTAATTTAATAATGTCCATCGTCGCCATCGCGAGTCCTGCGCCGTTGACCATGCAACCGATCTCCCCATCCAGTCGTACAAAGCTAAGATCAAATCGTTTCGCTTCACTCTCGACGGGGTCTTCTTGCTCTGGATCACGCCATTCGGCCAGAACAGGCTGGCGGAACAGAGCGTTGTCATCGATCGTCACTTTGGCATCCAGTGCTTGCAGATTATCCTTTTCATCAATGATCAGCGGATTGATTTCGATCAGACTCAGATCTTTTTCTATAAATAATCGATAAAAAGATTTCAGCATACTGTCCAATTGTTGACGTTGATCTTTGTCCAATCCTAGCGCGTGCCCCAGTTGGCGGCTCTGATATGCTTGCAAGCCCATGATTGGATCAATGGTCAGTGAGAAGATTTTCTCTGGTGTTTTTTCGGCCACCTCTTCAATATTCACACCACCTTCTGTCGATGCCATGATAGCCAGTCGTTTTGTCTCACGATCAACCAGCATGCTCAGATACAACTCGTCTTTAATATCCATTTTGGCCTGAACCATAACGCAATGAACAGGCTGTCCTTCCGGGCCAGTTTGTATAGTGATCAGGTTTTTGCTCATCATCTGACTGACAAGGCTTTCCACCTCTTTCAGATCATCGGCCAGCTTCACGCCACCGCCTTTGCCTCGCCCGCCCGCATGAATTTGCGCTTTGATCACCCAGCCATTTCCAGCCAAGGCTTTGGCTGCATTCAATGCCTCTTCGACAGAACGCGCCGGTTTACCTTCGGGGACGGGGATACCATAATCAGAGAAAAGCTGTTTAGCCTGATATTCGTGGAGATTCATAGTTGGACAATCCTGTGAATTGTTTGCATGGAAATTGCAGTGTAATTAGGGTTAAGGAGTCTCTGATCAATTCTGAGCAAAGTTTGTGAAGAGAAAAAAATATTCAGATTGAGGCACGAATTGCAGCAAATAGTGGTTCTATTTGCAAAATTCGTAACGAAAAGCTGGATAATTTTAACCTTCACAAGATTGTTCATGAATTGATTAGAGACTCCTTGGTAGTTACGATCAGCGATATTTTACTTGAAGGGGAGGGGAAATGCAGTGACGGGTTTAGTTCGAATAATCATTTTGGGTATGCTGATCGCATTAGTGCGTAACCTGTTCCTGAAATTTCAGCAAAATCGTCTGAAGCAGTCCGCCAAAAAGCGATCTAAAACTGAAAAAAATATTGAGTCGAAAAAAACGGTACGCTGTGATCATTGTGGCATCTACATCCCGGCTAATGAAGCGCTCCGGGATGGAGAGAAGATCTATTGTTGCCCCGAGCACAAGAAGGAGCACAATTCGTGATCGAAGCTGTTCCACAAGACCAGACACCGTGGCGTGCCTTAAGGTTATTTAGTCTCTACAGAATTATCCTTTCGGGCTTCCTGCTGGTACTCATTGTTTCCGGCAACCTGCCCAGTCCTTTTGGAACTCATGCAGCGGGTATGTTTACAACTGCTGTCGTTGGACATCTGGCAGCAGCGGTCTTCCTCCTATTGCTGGTGCAATATCAACGTCCGGCATTTCGGGAACAAGTCTTTGCTCAGCTGATCGTCGATTTTGTTGTTTTTGGTGTGCTGATGTACGCCAGTGGTGGTGTTGGTAGTGGCATCGGTTTATTACTGGTAATGAGCGTTGCTGCTGGTAGTTTGTTGTTGATCGGGCGTACGGCCTATTTATTCGCGGCGGCAGGTGCACTGATCATCCTGCTGGTTGAGTTCTTTGTGTTTCTCAGCGCAAAAGATCAAGGAACAAACTTTGCGCAGGCGGGGTTGCTGGGTGGAGTCTTGTTCGCAACGGCGACTCTGGCACATATTCTGGCAGTGCGGATCCGGGAAAGTGAAGAGCTGGCAGCTCGTCGTGGCGAAGATCTGGCCAGCCTGTCCCGGATGAATGCGCGGATTGTGCAACGTATGCGATCAGGTTTGCTGGTTCTGGATCATAAGGGAATTGTGCATCTGGCGAATGTATCCGCGACACGTTTTCTGGGAGTTAGTGGTGCGGTCGATGGTTCTCCGCTGGTAAAATTATCACCGGAATTACATACGCTTTTGAAAATGTGGCGACAAGGCGATCAAGCCACCAGCCTGTTTCGTCCTGCCAATGGATCAACTGATATACAAGTCTCATTTACTTATCTCGGATCAGAACGAGACTCCGATATTCTATTATTCATGGAAGACGCAGCGACCATGCGCCAGAAAGCCCAGCAAATGAAACTGGCCTCTTTGGGACAACTCACAGCCAGTATTGCCCACGAGATCCGTAATCCGCTCGGCGCTATCAGCCATGCAGGACAACTCCTTTCCGAGTCACCAAAGATGGATGAAGGTGATACACGTTTATTGCAAATCATCAACGATCACTCGTCACGCGTAAACCAGATCATAGAGAATATTCTGCAGCTGGGTCGTCGTGATGACTCCATTCCCGAGAATTTTCTGATCACGCCATGGTTGGAAAAATTTGTCGAGGATTTCAGATTGCAGCATGATTTGCCCGATCAGGAAATTATTTATTCCATCGAACCCGGAAATATCCGTGTGACTATGGATCAAAGTCAGCTGCATCAGATCGTTACGAATCTTTGTGAAAATGCTCTGCGTTATAGCACCAACAATCCAAAAATTGAATTACGTTGCTCAATCAGAGAAGACACTGATCGCCCTTTCCTCGATATCGTCGATCAAGGCCCAGGCATTAAGGAAGAGCATGCTGAACAAATCTTCGAACCATTCTTTACCGACCGTACTGCTGGTACGGGTCTTGGCCTCTATATTGCAAGTGAATTATGTGAAGCTAATCAGGCCATGCTGGCCTTATTTAAGAACACTAATGATGGGTGCGTGTTCAGAATCACCTTTGCACACCCGGATAAACAGATTCATATAGATTAAGAATTAAAGACAAGAATGGTTTCAAACACACTCATCGTCGATGACGAACCTGATATTCGTGAACTGCTGACTATCACTCTGCAGCGCATGGACATTCCAAGCAAAACGGCAGCCGATCTAAGCGAAGCGCGTGCCTTGTTAGCAGAGGAAGATTTTGATCTGTGCTTAACCGACATGCGCCTGCCAGATGGTGATGGTCTTGAATTGGTTGAGCATATTCAACAAGAGTATCCAGAACTTCCGGTCGCAGTGATCACTGCTCACGGGAATATGGAAACTGCGATCCAGGCACTGAAGACCGGTGCGTTTGATTTTGTTAGCAAGCCAGTCGATCTGGAAAACCTCCGTAATCTCGTATCCAACGCTCTGAAACTCGCCGCCAAACGATCACAAACGGATCAGACGATTATTGGTGAATCTGATCAGATTACAAAACTACGCAATACGATCAAAAAACTGGCACGAAGTCAGGCACCGATCTATATCAGTGGTGAATCAGGAACCGGAAAAGAACTGGTCGCCAGAATGATCCACGAACAGGGATCAAGATCAGATCATGCTTTCGTTCCAGTAAACTGCGGTGCGATCCCGTCTGAATTGATGGAAAGTGAATTGTTTGGTCATATCAAAGGCAGCTTCACCGGCGCAAATACCGACAAACAGGGTTTGTTTCAGGTTGCCAATGGAGGAACACTGTTTCTCGATGAAGTGGCAGAGCTGCCATTATCGATGCAGGTGAAACTACTGCGCGCGATCCAGGAAAAAGCTATTCGTCCCGTTGGTGGGCAAAAAGAAGAGTCGGTTGATATTCGGATCTTGAGTGCTACGCACAAAGATTTGGCAAAAATGGTAGCCGATGGTGAATTCCGTCAGGATTTATTTTATCGGATCAATGTGATCGAATTAAAAGTACCGCCTTTGAGAGATCGTGGTGATGATACGTTTCTTTTGGTTGATCATATTCTTTCGGATCTTTCAGTTGAAGTAGGCGAAACACTGATATTGTCGTCTGCCGCCAAAAAAGCATTAAAAGCCTACAATTTCCCCGGCAATGTCCGTGAACTGGAAAACATCTTGGAACGAGCAATGACGCTTTGTGATGGCGACGTGATCGAAGCTGATGATCTACAGCTACCTGAAGATATTGTTTTCTCCAGCCCATCAGAATCAGACGACATGCATTTGGAATCGTACCTCGACACTATCGAGCGTGAACGAATTGTCTCGGCACTAGAAAAAACACGCTGGAACAAAACCGCTGCGGCAAAAGTGTTAGGAATCAGTTTTCGTGCACTGCGTTATCGTTTGGAGAAGTTGGGTTTGGATGAATGATTGTTTAGGAAATTCGTCAGCCTCAGTTAAAAGGTGACAAAAAACGTCACATTCTGCCAAAAATAAGAAACCATCCTGTTAATTGTTATCCTCAATATCTTTACAAAAGACCAGCCAACCAACCGATAAAATAAAAAAACACAGCAAAAACAATCATATACATATTAATATTATCTGATAATAAAAAATTGGCACACAATCTGCAGCTACCATCACAACTCACAATGATGAGTTTGGGTGAGACGTACCAAGGGTTGTTTTTAGCGATCTGGCTAAAGGTTTCGAGATAACCGGCGATACAAACCTCGACCATTTATTTAAATGGAAGCGCGACCAAGGTGGTAGTGCTGACAAAACACATAATGATACATAGGAGATATTTATCATGAAAAAAGTACAACAAGGTTTTACACTTATCGAGCTGATGATTGTAGTTGCAATCATCGGAATTTTGGCAGCGGTTGCAATCCCTGCTTATCAAGACTACACAAAACGTGCACACGTAACTGAAGGTATGGGTTTAGCTGGTTCAGCAAAAGTCGGTGTTGCTGAGTTTTATTCAAGCGAAGGAACTTTCCCTTCAGCTAATGGTTCAGTCGGTCTTGGAGCTGCAGCCAGTATCACTGGTAATGCAGTAACAAGCGTTGGTGTTGCTGCAAACGGTGTAGTTACAGTTACTTACAACACGAAAGTGACTACTGCTGCCACAGTAATATTAGTTCCTACTGATGCTGGTGGTGCAATTACTTGGACTTGTAACACTGGTACAGTGATAGACAAGTATTTGCCTAGCAGATGTCGTTAAACTTTTAACGATTTATATAGGTACAATGAAAGCCCCTCATCGAGGGGCTTTTTCGTTAGGGGCCATTTATATAATGATGGCAACGACATCTCTCGTTTTCTGGAATGATTATTGAATTAGAAATTATCATGTGGGATAAAAAAATGATTGAGGAAGGGGTTTGAGAATCGAGATTTCCAAAAATTGGTCAGTATTATTACTTGCAATAGTGGCCTGTATAGTTTATCTACCTGGCTTGCCTGGTGGATTTCTTTTCGACGATTTCTGGAACATTCTGGACAATCCTGCCATCAACACTGATGATTTTAGTTTTGAATCTGCATGGGCTGCTTTTCGATCAGGTGAGTCAGGACCTCTTGGACGTCCATTGCCAATGCTGAGTTTTTATCTGAATTATCAGTTTTTCGGGGCATCTCCTCTTGGGTATAAGTTAGTTAATATTGCTATTCATGCCTTGAATAGCGTATTAGTATTTTTGATCGTGCAACGGTTTTATACCGCATTAGTTAAAGATACATCCTCCGACCGTACGAGCTATTTATTTCCATTCTTGGTAGCACTTTTCTGGTCGGTTCATCCAATCAATCTGACAACGGTTCTTTATGTTGTTCAGCGCATGAATGAACTTTCTGCGTTCTTTCTTCTGGTAGGTGTTTGGTTATACTTAAAAATACGCCAGGAAAATTCTCCGGGAAGTTTAAGATTGGCCATTAGTTTGGGAGGGGTTGTTTTCTGTGGAGTGTTATCCATGCTTTGCAAAGAGAATGGAGCTTTATTGTTTCTGTATCTCTTCGTGATCGAGATTTCGTTATTCTTCTGGAAGACTGAGTCTGTAAATTCCCGTCGTATACTCGTAGCTTTCTACGTATTTGTTCTCTTGTTGCCAGTTCTTGGCATAGTGCTTTTTTACAGTGACCGTGCTTTAGTTGGTTATGAGATAAGGCCGTATACTTTACTGGAGCGGTTGATGACTCAATCACGAGTCATCTGGTTTTATATTCATCAGATCTTATTACCACAGGTTGGTTTATTTGGACTTTACCATGATGATTTTAAAATATCTAACGGCCTATTGAATCCTGCGAGCACACTTTTCTCTATAATCGGACTTGCTTTATTAGTCATTGCTGCATTCAAATTTAAAAAAACATATCCATTTCTTTCATTTGGTATTCTCTGGTTCCTCTGTGGACATCTGATGGAATCTACAGTGTTGCCATTGGATATGATTTATGAACACAGAAACTATTTGCCATCGATTGGAATGATAATGATCTTGATCTGTATTGCAGAAATATTATCCAAAAAAGGTTTTGTTTTAAGCTCAAAATTCTTTATTAGCTCTTTATTAGTTTTACTTGTTTTTATTACGGCGGGGAGGGCATTCGACTGGCGAGATCCATTAGTTTTAGCCGAGAGAACGGCTCAGCACCATCCTGAGTCTGTGAAAGCACATTATGATGTTGGGTTTAATTACCTGAGATTATTTGATATATCAGGAGAGCAGGAATATGCTGAAAAGGGTGAGGTAGCCTTGATGAAGGCCGTTGAGGTTAGTGAAACAGAAGCGCTCCCATATCTTGGGTTGCTTCTGGAGAAGGCCACAAGAAATATTTCGGTGACGCAGGGTTTTTTGGATAAACTTGCGTTACGTTTAAAGCAGTATCCTGTCGGTAGCCCTGAAATGACTGCAGTAATAAAACTGGCAAATTGTCAGCAAACTAAAAGTTGTAAGTTGTCTGAAGATGCCGTCATACAATTGTTTAATTCGTTGTTAAAAAATAAATATATTTTAGAAGAAAATCGGGATTCAGTACTGGAAAATTATGGTATTTATCTTCTTTCGATTCCAGATCGGTTAATAGAGTCAAAAGAAATTTTGGAGGATGTTGCAAAGCGTTATCCTGACAATCTACAATATCAAGCAAATTTGGCTAATGCTTTAATAGCGACGGGCGAAAAAGCAAAAGCAACTATCCTGATGGATAGTTTGAAAAGTCGTTTTGGGATTGAGTGGAATTTCCAAGAGAATTAAATGGTAACACTCCTTTCGAGGGGGGAGGCGTTAATGGCTATAGACAATGAACAGCTAAGCATCATTATCCCAGCAAAAAATGAAGCGGAAGGGTTAGCATCACTACTACCAAAATTAACAAAACAATATCCTGATGCAGAAATCCTTGTTGTTAATGATGGTTCCAGCGATAAAACAGAATCTGTTTGTATCGATAATAAGGTTAGAGTTATTACACACCCTTACTCATTAGGTAATGGCGCAGCAATTAAGACAGGTGCACGATCTGCAATAGGCTCCCTTTTTCTCTTTATGGATGCAGATGGACAACATGATCCGGTAGCAATTTCCGGTTTGTTAACCAAGTTAAATGAAGGCTATGACATGGTCGTAGGCGCACGACGTGTCAATACTCACGCCTCAATGGGGCGTCGTTTAGCAAATTCATTTTATAATCGCCTGGCCTCATTAATGACCGGGAATAAAATCGAAGATTTAACTTCAGGTTTTCGTGTAGCCAGAGCTCGTCATTTTAAAAAGTTTCTTTACCTATTACCCAATGGATTCTCTTATCCAACCACAAGTACGATGGCATTTTTTCGAGCTGGTTTACCGGTTGCTTACGTACCCATTGATGCAGGAACAAGGGCTGGGAAGAGTCATATAAGTATCTTCAAAGATGGTATTCGTTTTTTTGTGATCATACTGAAAGTAGGAGCTCTTTTTTCCCCTATGCGTTTTTTCCTGCCAATGAGCGCATCAATCTTTCTCACGGGAGTTCTATATTATAGTTACACATATTTTACGATGGGTCGTTTTACGAACATGAGCGCTGTACTTTTCATCTCAGCTTTATTCATTTTCTTGATGGGATTAGTTTCGGAACAAATTTCAGCTCTTCACTATAAGGATATTGAAGGAACCCAGCGTAGGGCCACAAGAGAAGAAGAGTGACTTTTTCAGGCCATAGTTAAGAATGGCATGTAACATGCTACGCCTTTGCATGGTTCAATATAATGTATAAGAGATTTGTATCCTTGCTGGCTAAAACACCCTTGCATCCGCAATGGCTTGTGTTTCGTGATGAGGCGAAGATGAGAGAACAAGTTGTGGATCTGGCAAAAGGTCAGGTGCTTGATATAGGTTGTGCCGATCAATTTCTTAGACCCATGTTGTCAGAAGAGTGTTCTTATACCGGTCTCGATTATCCGGGAACTGTTAATTCGATGTATGGAACCCGGCCAATGATTTTTGGTGATGCTCAAGCTCTTCCGATAAAGAGTGCTTCCATGGACACGATCATACTTATGGAAGTGTTGGAGCATGTTCCTGATACAGATGCTGTCATTAGTGAAATTTCTCGTGTTCTAAAACCAGATGGCTTGTTTATATTTTCCATGCCTTTTTTATATCCGATTCATGATGCCCCATTTGACTTTCAGAGACTAACAATTCATGGATTGAACAGGTTAATGGAAAAGCATTCTTTCGAAACCAAGGAATTTCAATCTTTCGGAAATCCGATAGTGGCAGCGGCCTTGCTTGCCAATATTGCTTTAGCAAAAACAGTTCTCAACTGCTTTGAAAAAAAGAACCCTGTCTTTTTATTGGGGATATTTTTACCATTAGTAGTTCCTGTCATAAATATGTTTGGGTGGTTATCAGAAAAGATCACAGCAAAAGATGATTTTATGCCAACAGGATATATGCTCATCATGAGAAAAATAATTAGATGAGGATATTAATTATTACGACTTCTTACCCTACCAGAGGAGACGGGAGTGAAGCAGCAGGTGGTTTTGTGCAGGATTTCGTAAAAACTTTAGGTGACAATGTTGATGTTGGTGTTGTGTTTCCCATTGAAGGAAAGTTAGAAAAACATCAACAATCCCGTATTTCATTTTACCCATTCAAGGTTTCTAAATTACCCCTTTCTTTGTTATCACCTTCCAACCCGGGAAATTGGCTACCAATTATTTCAACACTCCAGGCTGGACAAAAGGCTGTAAACGAGGCTGCCCAAGATTTCAAGCCTGATCATATATTGGCTTTATGGGCCTTACCATCTGGCTATTGGGCTAAAAGGGTATGTCGATCACAGGGAATTTCTTACAGTATATGGGCATTAGGCAGTGATATTTGGTCATTGGGGAAAGTACTAATCATAAAATCTTTTCTGAAAAATGTATTACAAAATGCTCAACTTTGTTTAGCAGATGGATATCAGTTGCGTGATGATGTGGCAGAAATATCGGGACGGGAAGCCCATTTTATGCCCAGCACCCGGATCCTGCCATTGTCTAAAATAAAGGAGCTTAAAAAAAATGCCCCTTACAATTTAGCATTCCTTGGTCGTTGGCATCCGAATAAAGGGATCGATATTTTACTCGATGCTCTGGAGCTTTTGGATGATCCGGACTGGGAGTTAATTAAGAGCTTTCAGATTGCTGGTGGCGGCCCACTTGAATCCTTAGTGAAAGATAGAGTTAAGATTCTTCAGGGGGTAGGCAGGCCGATAAAACTTTCTGGATACCTGGATACTAACGCTGCATCAGAACTCTTACTGTTCGCGGACTATCTAGTTATTCCTTCACGGATCGAGAGTATTCCTGTTGTTTTCTCAGATGCATTACAAGCATCTACGCCGATGGCTGTGACACCTGTGGGTGATTTTCCAGTTTTATTTAAAGATTCTCCTCCTGGAGTTATTGCATCAGATATTTCAGCTGAAAGCATTGCTAGTTCAATCAAAGAATTACTGACCACAACTCCAGCTGACTACGGTAAAAATATGAAAGTATCTTTACAACAATTCAGTATAAAAAAATCAGTCGAAATGTTTCTTAAAAAAATCAGTGATAAGTCATGAATGATCAGAACCAAAGTGATCCATACTGGGGAGACAAAGACAGAGAAACAAAAGCTTTTGTGATCCTGAAAACAATTGATCATTATATAACTCAGAAAATTGAACAAACCGATTGGTTAGACATTGGCTGTGGCAGTGGAGGAATACCCGTAGCGATAGCGCCAAGTGTTAACTCTATTACCGGAGTAGATCCGGAGTCATGGAAGCGTTGGAAAGATTTTCAGGAGATACATGGGAACCTCAAGTTTATTAATCAACCTGTTGAAAATATGCAGGTAGAAGATAACAGTATGGATGTGGTGATTTGTAATCAGGTTTATGAACATGTGCCTGATCCTCAATTTATGATCAAAGAGATCTATCGCATTCTTAAACCGGGTGGACACTGTTATTTTGCTGGGCCGAATTTGTTATTTCCTATTGAACCACATGTGTTTTGGCCGTTCGTACATTGGTTGCCAAGGTCATTTGCTGTAAAACTTATGAAAGCTTTTGGATCGAAAGGAATTTTGGATGCATATTCAACAGATTTCTGGACTTTGAATAAATGGCTTGATGATTTTGAGGTTGTTAATGCTTTGCCATACATATTAAAAAAACCAGAAAAAATAGGGAAAAGCCAGTTGATTTGGAAATTAATTTCTTATGTACCTGAGCGAGTCATAAATTTATTGACCGCATTATCGCCTACTTTTGTTTTCATCCTGCAGAAGCCTGATAAATAACAATCATGAGTTCTTTATCTTTATCAATCGCACCTCCTCAAACCTGGCATGATTCTGGTGATCAAGAAGTAAGTTTTTTCAACAGTATTGAATGGTTAAGCTTAATGAATAAAGCATTCAATACGAACTTGCTCTATCTGGAAGGCAAGGATCAAGGGTTTAGAGCCGCCATTTCAATTTTTAAGGCAGGACCATTTCGGATCGGATATTTAGGTTTCCCTATAACCTCCGTTTTGGGGGAAGGCAAGATCACGAATGAAACTATTTTGCAAATTAAGAAAGCAAAAATTCAAACAGGACTACACTTGCTACGGATACCGACGAGTTCATTTCAGGAAAATCATGATCTGGATTTATTCTCGAATGAAACTCCTGAATCAGCAATCTCTGATTTACAAAGTTGGAATGAAGGTGTGCTAAGTTCAGCTGTCAGACGAAATATTAGAAAAGCAAAGAAATCAGGAGTAATTATTTCTGATGCGACAGAGCATAATTTGGGTAATATTTTTTTCCGTCTATATACAGATACAGTTAATAGAAATAATGGATCGGTCAGATACAATGAAAATTATTTTAACTCATTAATTGATCTTTCACAGAAAAGCCCTGCTCTTCGCTGTAGTGTCGCAAAAGTTGATGGTGAGTTTGCAGGTTATATGGTTGTGGTTTTGGATAACAACGTAGCTTATTATTTGCACGGTGCCAGTGCCTTAGAATATCGGCAGTTTAGACCTAATGATTTACTTTTCTCTGAAGCAATTACCTGGGCTAAGGAGCAAGGGATGAAGACATTTAATTTTATGTCGTCACCTGCCAGCCAACCTTCTTTAATACGCTATAAAGAAAAATGGGGTGCGGAAACACGTGTGCAACATGTATATCAGGAAGAAATTAGTATAGTTCAGGCTAAAGTATTTTCAGCAGCTATAAAAGCTAATAATACTTACAAATCTTTTCGATCAAAGTTGAAAAAATAAAACTCTTTGGGATAAAGAAAAATCATTTTTTTATCAACCTGAACTCCACATCAGCATAGTCCATAATTGGTTTTTTTATGATTGCTCCAATTATTGATTCTAGTTTAGAAAAGAATCTGTATGAACTTCTTGGTAATAATCCATATCGAATTGCGTATAAGGGTAAAAAGTGACCACGTCTAATAATTCTATGTGATTGTACGGAAAATCCGGCTTGTTTAAATTGATCAATAAAGTCACTAATAGGACGTTGTTTTTTACTATTGTCTGGACTGATAATTGTCCTTTGTGTTGCTTGTTCAACAGGAATAAATTGGCCGCCTGGTTTTAAAACCCGATGCAACTCTTTCAGCATTTCAAGGAAATCATTATCTTCTTTAAGATAGATTAATACTCCATATGTGACGATCGCATCCATCGACGCATCATCAAATGGTAGTTTTTTTCCATCGTAATGTATCACTTCCCATTTATGATCTCGTTGTTTTTGTTTCGCATACTCAAGAAGTTTTTTTGATATATCAACACCAAAGGCATCATAACCATTTTTGCTTAATAGTTCGGACAAGTTCCCGGAACCACATCCGAAATCGAGTATTTTTGCAGATTGAGGTTGTTCTAATGCACTCAAAATTGAATCGTCCCTGAGGTTCTTTATGTATTCATTCTTATGGCCTGCTGTATCTCCTGGATCGATCACTGCAGCCTCAGAACCATGTTTTGCCATATCATCCCAGTATTCCTGCTGCTTCATGAAAGAACCTCTTGTGTCATTATTTTTGAAACTATCTTAGTGAGTATTGCCCAAAATATATCTGCAAGCATAAAGATGATCCTGGCGATTACTCCGTAAATCAACAACATGGTCTGACTCAAACCAATCAGACCTCCAAGCCAGATAAATGATGCTTCTCTAACAAACCAGCCATTCGGCATCACAAAAGCCAGCATGCCGATCAGAGAGGCGGCGGCATATGCTGTTCCTATAATAATAAACCCTGTTTCCTGAATATTGTCAGGAGCCAACAAGTACCAGGTAACGAAATAAAATAACCATTCAAGTTGAAGTAATGATATTTCAAAGATTATTCTCCATCCACATAACTCTGGGATTCGTGATAATTGGTATTTTTGACTCAGGAAAGTATTACTTATTTTATAAATTATATTTGTTGAGATCAGTAAATAAAGCGCCAGCATTCCGAGTACTCCATAAATAATGGCTATTATTGGACTGAAAGAAATGTAGAGATAAACACCTCCCAGAACAATAATTGAATTGATGCTAGAGAGAATGCTCTGAATGAAGTTAGAGAACCAGATAGTTTTTCTAGAAAAGCTTTCAGCTAAAACTTCACTTTGATAAATGATCCCCCATATTTTTCCGGGCAAATAGCGGACAAGTTGTGAAAGGCTATAAACGGAATAAATTTGTAATTTATTGCTCAACTTCCGAGCCTCAATATCTTCAATAATTAATGTGTGGAGATAACTTTGAGTCGCTAGCAACATGACGGCAGGAATAATAGCAAGGCTCAGTGACTCAAGAGATATATATTTAAAAATGTCATCGACTGACTGGACGTTATTTTTCAAAATAACACCGATATATACCAATGAGATAATTCCGACGATCACCAGAAAAAAATTCTTTATTTTAGTTTTTTCCATGATATGAGTTTTATCTAAATAAGATTTATAACTTTATTTTTGCGAATTTAAATCTATTTTAAATAGATCAGTTTTAATGTGATTTAATGAAGATTTTCTCTTCAACTGTTTCTTCAACAGACTGAATGATCTTTGAGATCTCGCTACTGGTTAAGTGAGGTGAAAGAGGTAGACTTACAGTTTGCTCACCTATTAACTTGGAGTTCGGATAATCATTAATATCAAAATTATAGGTATCACGATAATAAGGGTGTGAGGCAGTACTCTGATAATGCACACCAACACCGATATCCTTTTTTGTCATTTCTGTTAGGAACTGATCGCGAGACATACCTATTTCTTCTTCATCGATCAACAAGGTGTAGAGATGCCGACCATGACGTGTGTTTGATTCTGGTTCTTTTGGTGTAATGACTGGGAGATTGGAAAATGCCTCCTGATACTGTCCCCATATTTTTTCTCTTTTTATCAGCTTATCTTCAACTCTGGCTAATTGATGTAAACCTAGGGATGCCTGTATATCCATCATGTTGTATTTGAAACCAGCTTCTGTCACTTGATAGTGTTTGTATCCTTCATCACCAAAACGATGCCATGCATCTTTACTCATTCCATGGAGTGCTAAAACCTTAATACGGTTAATGTCATCTTTATTTTTCGCAATGACCATTCCTCCTTCACCGGTTACTATATTTTTTGTCACATAAAAACTAAAGCAACCAAAGTCTCCAAAGGTCCCTGCTTTTTTACCTTTATATTCAGTTTCAATAGCATGAGCACAGTCTTCAATAACTTTAAGATTATGCCGTTTGGCAATATCCATCAGTGCATCCATATCACAAGGTCTTCCTGCAAAGTGGACGGGTAGCAAAGCGCGAGTTTTTGAGGTGATCCGACGTTCTACATCTGCAGGATCGAGATTCATTGTGGCGTAATCTACATCTGCTAAAACAGGTGTTGCTCCAGAATGGATGATCGCATTGATAGTGGCACAAAAAGTCATTGCCGGAGCGATCACTTCATCACCAGGTCCAACTCCAGAAGCGAGTAAGGACAGGTGTAAGGCAGCTGTACATGAGTTAACGGCTGCTGCTTGTGATATATCTATTTCTTTATAGCTAGCAAAATCACTTTCAAATCGGGCTACTTTGGGGCCAGTTCCAAGCCAACCTGATTTTAGAGTGGCGACTACCTCATCAATTTCTGCCTGTTCAATTTCCGGGGCACCAAAAACTATAAATTCGTTGTTATCCATGTATGGAATTCCAATGTCTGTAATTATGAATACACATGCACGATTTATTCCTGAAATTGAAGGATGAGTGGTTTTAGCTGGTCAAACTTGGTGTAGTCGTTGAATAATATCTTTAAACACCTTCGGATTCCCCGCAACAACACTGCCTATTTTCATGTGATCGCTTCCGCCGTTCATATCGCCAACGATTCCACCGGCTTCTTGAATTAGCAAAGTACCTGCTGCAATATCCCAGGGTTGTAAGTGCATTTCCCAGAAGCCATCCAGGCGACCGGAAGCAACGTAAGCTAGATCTAACGCGGCTGATCCAGCTCTGCGGATTCCGGCAGTGTCTTTGAAAATTGCTTTGAAAGTTTCCAGATAAGCATCGAGTTGATCAATCTGTCTTATCGGAAATCCTGTGCCGATGAGTGATCCTTTCAGTCCGAGACGTTTGCCGACTCGAATACGGCGATTGTTGAGAAATGCGCCGCGTCCTCGGCTGGCGGTGAAGAGTTCTGATCGAACTGGATCATAAATAACGGCCTGATCGAGAATGCCTTTGTGTTTCAGGGCTATCGAGACACAGAATTGTGGGTAGGTATGTAAAAAGTTGGTGGTGCCATCGAGAGGATCGATGATCCATTGGTATTCGCTTTCTTCATTTTCGTCGTTCTTGTCACCACCCGATTCGCCAGATTCTTCTGCGAGGAAGCTGTGATCAGGGTATGCGTCACTGATAATTTCAATAATGATGGATTCTGCCAGTTTGTCTACTTCGGTGACGAAGTCGTTATGACCTTTATCGGTAATGGTCAGATCAGCAACCTGATCAATATTTCGGTAAATGGTGTCGCCTGCTTTTCGGGCAGCGCGAATGGCGATGGTTAACATCGGATGCATGGCAAAATCTCACTTTGAAAAGAACGTTGAGGCGGGATTTTAATCTAATCTTGAGGAATTTTCACGGTATCATAGCCTGATGAGTAAAAACTTATTTTCAAATATTCGAATTGTACTGGTGGGAACGTCGCATCCGGGGAATATTGGCGCGGCTGCGCGGGCGATGAAAACGATGGGATTGTCGCGTTTGTATCTTGTTTCGCCAAAAGATTTCCCCAGTGCCGAAGCGACAGCGCGGGCATCTGGTGCTGACGATCTTCTGCATCAGGCTGAGGTTGTTTCGGCGTTGCCAGAGGCGTTGCAAGGTTGTGGCATGGTGATCGCGACGACGGCTCGAACGCGGGCACTTAGCTGGCAGGTGATGGAACCACGGGAAATGGCTGAGAAGGTTGTCGAAATTGCAGGCGAACAAGATGTCGCGTTGGTGTTTGGACACGAGCGATCGGGTTTGAGTAATGAGGAACTGGATCTTTGTCAGGCGGCGGTGATGGTTCCGACGAATGAGGATTATAGTTCATTAAATCTGGCGGCGGCAGTGCAGATTATTTCGTATGAGATCCGACAGGCTGTATTGAATATGGGCGAAGTAGATCATGAGTCCGATCAGACGCTAATGGCAACATCCGATCAGATGGAAGGTTTTTATGCGCATCTTGAGAAGACAATGATCGATATTGAATTCCTGGATCCAGATCAACCCAAGTTTTTGATGCGTCGATTGCGGCGTTTGTTTAATCGCTCGGTGATGGAGGAAAGTGAGGTACAGATGATGCGCGGGTTGTTGTCGGCGAGTCAGAAGGTAGCCCGTAAGTCAGAGAAGTGATCTATAATGACCCGTTTAAATCACATTGAAACATAGGACAAAAATGATGCGACCAAGTGGCCGAAGCCTAGATCAACTCAGAGACATTTCTTTTACCCGAAATTTTACACGTCATGCAGAGGGGGCTGTATTGGTGGAGTTTGGCGATACGAAGGTGTTGTGTACAGCCTCTGTTGAAGAAAAAGTACCGCCATTTTTGCGTGGCAAAGGGCAGGGTTGGGTGACGGCTGAATACGGAATGTTGCCTCGATCTACCAATAGTCGTATGCGCCGTGAAGCTTCTGCCGGAAAACAAAGTGGTCGAACGCAGGAAATTCAACGTCTAATCGGTCGATCTTTGCGTGCAGTGGTTGATATGAAAGCGCTGGGCGAAAGAACGATTTTTATTGATTGCGATGTTATTCAGGCTGATGGTGGAACGCGCACGGCTTCGATCACAGGTGGTTATGTGGCGATGATGGATGCGATCCAGACTTTATTAAGCAGCGGAAAGATCAAAAAAGATCCAACGCACGGCATGATCGCTTCGATTTCTGTTGGGATTTATAAAGGTGAGCCGGTGCTGGATCTAGATTACGCGGAAGATTCCAACGCCGAGACTGACATGAATGTTGTGATGAACGACGCTGGAAGTTTTATCGAAGTTCAGGGAACGGCAGAAGGGCACGCTTTCCGCATGGATGAATTACAGGCGATGCTGGATCTGGCGAAAGATGGCATTAGCACGATTATTGAAAAGCAACGTCAGGTGCTGGATCTGGATTAATGAAAACTCAAAAGGCGGTTCTGGCCAGCGGTAATAAAGGCAAGCTGCTTGAATTGAAAAGCATATTGTCTGCGTCTGGATTAGATGTCATTCCGCAATCAGATTTTGATCTGGAAACGCCGGAAGAAACAGGGCTGACTTTTGTTGAAAATTCGATTCTGAAGGCGCGTTATGTTTCTGAGCAAACAGGCTTGGCAGCAATTGCGGATGATTCAGGCATCGAAGTCGATGCTTTGCGCGGCGAGCCGGGAATTTATTCGGCGCGTTATGCGGGTGAAGATGCGACGGATACGGAAAATCTGCAAAAATTATTGTTGAACATGCAGGATGTGGATGATGAGAATCGTCGGTGTCGGTTCCATTGTGTGATCGTTTATCTCCAACATCCGACTGATCCAACGCCGATTATTTGTCATGGGATTTGGGAAGGTCGTTTGCTGCGCGAGCCCATTGGTGAAAATGGTTTTGGTTATGATCCGATCTTTTATGTGCCTGAACATAATTGTGCATCGGCAGAATTGTCGCCTGAGCAGAAAAACCTGATCAGTCATCGTGGCAAGGCGCTTCGAGAGTTGTCTGAAAAACTCATGTTAGATTGAGTTACAGGGAAAATGAGTAAAGAAAAAGTCCCACTCAGTCTCTACATCCACTTCCCATGGTGTATTCAAAAATGTCCTTACTGTGATTTTAATTCGCATTCCGTAAAAGATTCGATCCCCGAGCAAGAATATCTCAATGCGTTGTTAGCTGATCTGGATCGTGATTTATCGCTGATTTCTGGTCGTTCGATCAGCAGTATCTTTTTCGGTGGTGGAACTCCAAGTCTGATCAGTGGATCAGGTATGGAATATTTTCTGGATCAACTTAGTCAGAAAGTGTCGCTTGTTCCTGATGCAGAGATCACGCTTGAAGCCAACCCCGGAACAGTTGATTCTGATCATTTTTCGCAATATAGAAAAGTTGGGATCAATCGTTTATCCATAGGTGTGCAGAGTTTTCGTGATCAACAATTAAAAGAACTAGGGCGAATTCATTCTGCTGATGAAGCGATTACTGCTTTCAAGATCGCCAGTGATTCAGGCTTCGAAAATATCAACCTTGATCTGATGTTTGGCTTACCAAAAGATGGTTCTGAGGGAAGTTTGTTTGACCTCGAACAAGCGATAAAACTAAAACCGGAGCATATTTCCTGGTATCAATTGACGATGGAACCGAATACTTTGTTTTATCAGCAGCGCCCAGTTCTACCAGATGATGATCTGATCTGGAAATTTCAGGATGCCGGACAATCTTTGTTGCGAGAATTCGGATATTCACAATATGAAATTTCGGCTTATGCGCGGGAAGGTTTTCAATGCCAGCATAATCTAAACTATTGGAAGTTTGGTGACTATCTAGGGATCGGTGCCGGCGCACATAGCAAGATTAGCCAGATGAATGTTAATGATGATCTGACCAATATAGAACGGTTTTCAAAGTGCCGACATCCCAAACAATATCTGGCAGAAAGTGATCTTTACGTTGATCGAAGAAGTCTGAATAAGGGAGATCTGATCCTTGAATTCATGATGAATGCTTTGCGATTAACGGATGGATTTTTGGTTAAAGAATTTGAAACGCGAACGGGACTTAATATTTCAGAGCTGGCTCAGTCGATGAATGTTGCCTTGGAAAAAGGCTTGATAGAGCAACAAAAAAATCAGATCAAACCGACAGAGAAAGGTCTCATGTTTCTGAATGATCTGCTTGCTATTTTTTCATAAAAATATTTTCTTAGAGACCTTTGCACGAAAGTATGGTGAGAGAAAAATGAGTGTAATAGTTGTTCTACTGGCCGAGTTTTTAGATAAAACAGGGGGAATTCAAGCCATTTTTATCCATCATATCTTTCGTGCAAAGGTCTCTCTTAATCTTTATTGACCAGTTGAGGTTTTGAACCTGGCTTCGTGATTCCATTGATCAGATCTTTAAGAATTCTGGCCGCTTCAATGAGCAGAATATCCTCTTGCTCAGATTTTTCAGGTTCACCATCTATTGTTGGCTCAGCTTTTCTATGATTTTCACGTTTGAGTAAGGCAGGCAGAGTCTTGGCTATTTCTTCATGACGAGCTTCACGTTGCTTACTTTTCTGATCACTATCATCACGCTCGGTCTGGCGTTCCTTCTCGCTCAGTGAGACAGAATTTTTATCCTGCAAAACTTTGATGGTCTCAATTTCTTCCATCAGTAGTTCGAAAGCGGGATCTTTGGCGATACGTTGTTCATGTTGTCCACGGGCTATCGCAAAGGCTTCTACTGGCGCAAGTGCTGCTCGATAGGATGCTGCTGTGACACTGGCCCATGGAAGTGCATTTTTATAAGATCTTTCACCGTAATCAGCATTGTCCTGAGCGGTAGGAAAGATAATGTCGGGAACGACACCACGGTGTTGAGTGCTATTACCACTGACGCGGAAAAATTGTGCGATGGTTGTTTTCAGGTGTCCCAGTGTATTTTCAGAACGGTCATCATATTTATTCAGATCGATCAGATTTTGAACGGTGCCTTTACCAAAAGTAGGCTCACCAATGATTACGCCACGTCGATAATCCTGAATAGCTCCAGCAAATATTTCAGAAGCAGAAGCACTGTAACGATCGACCAGAACGGCAAGTGGTCCTGTGTAGGTAATCGATGGGTCAGTGTCATCATTGATCTCAATTCGACCAATCGCATCTTTGACCTGAACTACGGGCCCTGTTTCGATAAATAATCCGGTCAGGCTGGTCGCTTCAAGTAAGGAGCCTCCACCGTTTGTACGTAGGTCGATGATCAGGCCTTCGATGTTATCCTTACGCAGATCCTCGATCAGTTTTTTAACATCACGGGTACTGCTACGATAATCTTTTTCGCCACGAGACAAGGCGGCAAAATCAAGGTAGAACGTTGGAAGATCAATAATGCCAATCTTTTTAGTTTCCTTTGAGCCTTCAACAGGCAGTTCGATCAGGTAACTTTTTGCTGCCTGTTCTTCAAGGTTGATCTTGTTTCGTTTCAGCGTGATGACTTTTCGTTTACCACCAACGCCGGCAGATTTTGGAATGATCTCCAGACGCACATGACTGTCTTTCGGGCCACGGATCAGATCAACAACGTCATCAAGTCGCCAACCGACGACATCGACAACAGGCTCTTTTGTACCTTGTCCAACACCGACAATTTTGTCTTCCGCTTGTAATTCGTTATTCAGATCAGCGGGGCCGCCAATGATGATCTCTTTGACCATTGTATGTTCATTTTCTGATTGCAGCACGGCACCGATGCCCTCCAGTGACAGGCGCATCTGGATATCAAAATTTTCCGATGTTCTGGGGGAAAAGTAAGACGTATGCGGTTCGATACTGGTGGTGTAAGCATTCATGAAAAACTGGAACACATCTTCGGAATTAAGCTGGTGTGTTCGACGCGCCAGACTTTCGTAGCGTTTTTTCAGAAGGTCTTTGAGTTCATCTGGTTTTTTCTCAGAGAGTCGCAGACTCAGAATATCGTTCTTCAGGCGCTTTCGCCAAAGTTCATCCAGCTCTGCAAGATCGGTTGCCCAGGCTACTTCTTTGCGATCAAAGATATATTCTTCGTCAATCGTGAAGTCTTGTTTTTTGTCTATTTGTTTTAAAGCAAAGTTAACCCGTTGATCAATTCGTTTTCTGAATACCTTGAAGATCTCATAGGCGGGTAGCAAATTTGCTTCTCGTAAGGAGTCATCAAGTTCATTTCTATATTTTTCGAATTTGTTTATATCTTCAGAGATGAAATAGGAACGATTCGGATCCAGAGATTCGATATATTTATCTAGCATTTTTCCAGATAACTGATCATCGAGAGGTGTTTTCTTGTAATGGTAATTACTGATGAAATGCGTGATCAGATCAGTCGCTCTTTTATGAGCAAGCGTTGGAGTCAGCTGATCCAGTTCGACTTCTTTGGTGAGCGTGCTACCAGCTTGTGAGAAAACCAGTAGCGTTAGTAGAGTTGATACAATTAATGTTTTTTTCATAATCCTTCATGCCACAAAAATAATGGCTGGCTGATTCCTTTTCCTTTAAGTGTCGGTACTTTAGTTCGGAGAAGAGCACAATAGTTCAAAACTTCAGTCCGAGTAATTCTACCACCCTACGTGTTCTGACAGAAATCTTCCACTAAAAATGCCGAAACAGGTGGATTATGTGATTGATTTTACAAATTTATATGATTTGAGGCTGTTTGTAGGATATTAGTGAATAACTTCAGGAGAAAATGGCTGGGGAACCAGGATTCGAACCTGGATTGACGGAGTCAGAGTCCGTAGTCCTACCGTTGGACGATCCCCCAATTGGAGGCAATAAGTGAGGCTGCAGAAAGCAGCCTCACCAAAAACAATCTTAACGTTTCGAGAATTGTGGACGTTTACGTGCTTTGTGCAGACCAACTTTCTTACGTTCAACTGCTCTTGAATCACGCGTTACGAAGCCTGCAGTTCTCAGTGGAGGACGAAGTGCTTCGTCATAGGCCATCAGCGCACGAGTGATACCGTGACGTATTGCGCCAGCTTGTCCGGAGATACCACCACCAACAACGGTGCAGTTGATATCAAAACCTTCCAGCATGTCAGTTGTTACCAGTGGTTGGCGAACGATCATACGCGCCGTTTCGCGGCCGAAGTATTCTTCAAGTGTACGTTTGTTAATAGTGATGCTTCCCGTACCTTTCGTCATGAAGACTCGTGCAGTTGAGCTTTTGCGACGACCCGTACCGTAATATTGTTGTGCTGCCATGTTTTATACTTCCAGTGGTTGTGGTTGCTGAGCGGTGTGCTGATGCTCAGGACCTGCATAAATTTTTAGTTTACGAAACATGTCGCGACCCAGAGGGCCTTTTGGCAACATGCCTTTCACGGCACTCTGAATAACGCGCTCAGGTGCTTTTTCGATCAGTTTGTCGAATGAAATTGATTTCAGACCACCGATATAACCGGAGTGACTATGATACATCTTGTCAGTCGTTTTATTACCTGTAACGCGGATTTTTTCGGCGTTGATAATAATGATATAGTCGCCTGTATCTACGTGTGGTGTGTAGATAGGCTTATGTTTTCCACGTAGTCTTCGGGCAACTTCGGTGGCAAGACGACCGAGCACTTTGTCAGTGGCGTCGATAACGAACCAGTCACGTTGAACTTCTGCTGGTTTGGCTGTAAAAGTACTCATCTGTAATGGTTTCCAGATCAAAATAAAAGAGGCGGAATCTTACGGAGTAGAGCGCGGTATGTCAACGCTTTTTAAGGAACTTTCACTATGAGTAATAAGATAAATTTTGGAATGCTTGATCGGTTGATCATCAGTTTTGATAATGGCTTGCGTACGGTTGTTGGAAATCCAGTATCTACAGGCCGTTCAAATCCGGCAGAAACCATTCCAGATCAGGAGCTTAGCGATACTGATCGGCAGAAGAGTGAAGGTCTGTTTCGTATCAATCACGCCGGAGAAGTCAGTGCTCAGGCACTTTATCAGGGGCAGGCATTGGTAGCGCGGGATGAAAAGGTTCGATCACGTTTGTCCGAATCAGCGCAGGAAGAGAATGATCATCTGATCTGGTGTGAATCACGGCTGGATGATCTGGGTGGCCATAAAAGTTATCTCAACGCATTTTGGTATCTTGGATCATTTACGACAGGGCTGATCGCAGGAATAGCGGGCGATAAGTGGAGTCTGGGTTTTGTTGTTGAAACGGAATATCAGGTGGTCAGGCATCTGGAGGAGCATCTTGATCAGTTACCTGCGGATGATCAGCGTGGCCGGGCTATTCTGGAACAGATGAAGGAAGACGAGTTACATCACGCGACGGTCGCATTGGAATCTGGCGCGGCGGAGTTGCCCGCACCCGTTAAAAAGTTGATGACACTGCAATCCAAAGTTATGACGACGTTGGCCTACTGGATATGATGTTACTGAGGTTTGTTAGCTAATTTGGCTTGAACCTTGTAAACCAGTTCAAGATCATCCAGTTTTTTCTTCATAATTCTGGCAGTAACCACGTGGTACTTTTTGAATCGTAGATTGATTTCCTGTTCCAGTTCTTTCTGTTTCAGAATCGTTATATCGTTTATTTCCTTTCGGATTTGTAACTCTAGATCTTTGGAAATATTTTGCATGTTTTCTGCAATAGCGTCGGTGTTAACTCTGATCTGGGGTGGTTGGTCAGCCGTTTTTTCCAGCTCTTCAGTAGCTAAAAGTGGCAGACTTTCGTCATCAACCGTTGTCTCTAAAATCGGATCAGGGACTTCCTGTTGTGCTTCTTGCTGAACGTTAATGCCTGCATCGACATTGGATTCAAGATATTCAGTCACGCTTGTAGAGAGAGAATAAACAGTGAACCCTTTGATCGAAAGCAGAAATGCGCTGGCCATTGCATGTGATGTCGAGTCGCCACAAAGAATATATTTTTTATCCGTATTAAGACCTTTGATTGCGGTATAAACATTTTCAAGATCAATATTAATACTGCCCTTTATCGCTTGTTCCTGGTATTGATCGGTGCTTCTGACATCGATCCAGCTGGCTCCTTCTCCGATCAGTGAATTAGCCTCATCAATAGAGACCTGATCAAGTAATGGATCTTTGACTAACTCATTGAAACTGTATTTTGAGATACGCATGACAACGCCATCGGATAACATTTCAACTGCAACATCAGAAGGCTCATCGGTGATTAAAGATCGTTCACCGAATGTTTCGCCGGCACTTAAACGGTAAAGTTCTTTCTTTTCTCCACCGTACTTTTGTTGTGTGATTACACAATCGCCATGCTGGATCAGATAAAAATGATCACCAGGCGTTCCTTGTTTTACGATTGCTGTTCCTGCAGGAACTTTTACGGTGTCCATGCTGATAAAAATTTGTTGCAGATTTTCTGGAGGAAGGTTGGAAAATACACTGGAATTCAGCATATGTAACATCCAGTTACCCGAACCTTCCATATCAATTTCGTTGACTTCAACTTCAGGTAAGGCCTGTTTGCCAGCATTCCCAGAATTCAGTGTGTCGAAAAAAGTTCGGCGTGTGACAAAAACTTTGCAATCCTGAGTGGCTTTGGCGGTTTGGATTCTGGGTCTGTTATGATCAATTAATTCCAGCGCCTGTTGGCCTGAATGCTCCACGATCTTGACCGGCTCACCTTTGGGGCTAATTAGCTCAACAGCTCCTTCAAGCAGATAATAATCTTTTTCATCATCATCTTTAACCATGAAAATAATCTTACCAGCAGCATACTCCACCACCTCTGAACGATTAAGGATTTCATCCTGGTATCGTTTGGGGAGGTTATTAATGGGCGCCCATTCATTAAGGTGAAGGCCATCCATTGTGGCCGAAAGACCAGAAGAGTTACGACTTAATAATTGATTCAACATTTCATATCATCCTTAATTTGGCTCTTAATACCAAGATTGGAATTAATCTGCTTCACACCAAATCCTGTTGGTTACGAGATTCTTATCGGCCAGTGTTATAAAATGTTTAGAAATATTTTTTACGATGAGACCTTTGTACGAAAGTATGGCGAGATAAAAAATGGCGTAATTTCATCTATTTTCCTTAAAAGTGAGGTTAATAGCAGGACTATTGAGCGAATTTTTAAGGAAAATAGGGGGAATTCAAGCATTTTTAATCCGTCATATCTTTCGTGCAAAGGTCTCACGATATATTCATGTGCCATTTATGAGCAACATAAGAGAATTCATTCTATGAAGACAAAGACACTAAAACAACACTGGATGAGCAAGCTGGTTTTTTCAAGTTTGATCCTGATCACGATAATTTCAGCCTCGCTATATGCAGCTTTGCCTACTGAAGTTGAAGGCGAAGCAATGCCCAGTCTGGCTCCCATGGTTGAACGGGTCACGCCAGCTGTGGTGAATATTGCCACCGAAGGCCGTGTTCAGATCAGACAAAACCCTTTGCTGAACGATCCTTTCTTCAAGCGTTTTTTCAATATCCCGGATCAGCCTCGTGAGCGAAAAACTCAAAGTTTAGGAACCGGTGTCATTATTGATGCCGAAAGAGGTCTGGTGGTGACGAATAATCACGTGATCGCAAATGCACATCAGATCACCGTGAACCTTCGTGATGGCAGAAAGTTTCAGGCAGAGTTGATCGGAACGGATCCAGAAACGGATGTAGCAGTGATCAGAATTCCAGCAAAACATCTTACAGCGGTAAAGCTGGCCGATTCTGATGAATTACGCGTCGGTGATTTTGTTGTCGCGATTGGTAATCCTTTTGGTTTGGGGCAAACAGTGACTTCGGGTATTGTCAGTGCACTCGGTCGGACAGGCTTGGGCATAGAAGGTTACGAAGACTTCATTCAAACCGATGCTTCGATCAACCCTGGAAACTCTGGTGGTGCACTGGTTAATTTGAGAGGCGAGCTAGTCGGGATCAATACCGCGATCTTTTCACAAAGCGGAGGCAATGTCGGCATTGGTTTCGCCATTCCGATCAACATGGTCAATATGGTGACTGAACAACTGGTAACGCATGGCGAAGTTCATCGTGGTTTGATCGGTGCACAAACTCAGGATCTGGATCCGGATCTGGCTGATGCATTTGGTATCGAGCAACGAACGGGCGCTGTGGTTGTGGATGTCGCGCCTAAATCTCCTGCCGAAAAAGCCGGACTTATACCTGGAGATGTGATCATAGAAGTCAATGGTAAACAGGTAAAAGGCTCCAGCGATGTGCGTACCCGGATTGGCTTGTTACGCGTGGGTGAGAAAGTTGATTTCACGGTGGTTCGTAATAGTGAGCAATTGAAAGTCACCGCGACAGTTGCCGATGTCGAAGAAGTCGCCAGCACCACCAAATTGAAAAACCCTCGTCTTGCTGGCGCTACCTTTGGGGATATTCCTGAAAACTCTCCTGCATATGGTCGTATAAAAGGTGTTGTATTGTATGAGGTGGAGCAGGGCAGTCCACTCTGGGCGGCGGGATTGCGTGATGGTGATCTGATTACTTCGGTCAATCGAAAGGCTGTGGATGATCTGACTGGATTTCTTCAGATTGTGAATACGACAGGTGAAGGACGGATGCTATTCCGGGTTCGGCGGGGGAATCAGGCAGCTTATATTGTGATCAAGTGATTAGGGGTTCTTTGGCTTCGTTAAGTTTCAGAGATCCTTCGCGGTGCTCAGGATGACAGGCAAGGGTGACAAAACGACGATTCTTTCCCACCTGTCATCCTGAGGTACGAAGGATCTCAGGAACGAAGCCGATGATCTAATATCATATTTAGTTCCTGAGTTTACAGTGAGCCAGTTTTGATCACACAACTCAAAGGTGTTTCCTGCACAGCCTGACAAATCGTTTTTACAGCTTCTTCCCGTGGAAAACTATTCCGGGAAACCAGCACAATTTCACGACTGGGAATCGGATCAGAAAAAGGTTTGATCGTGATCAAGCCATTCACATCCATTCCCTTGCCTGCAGAAGTACAAGGTAAAACCGTGATCCCAACGCCTGATGCTGCCATCTGTCGCATGGTTTCCAGTGAACTACCTTCCAGTGTTTTTTGCAGGCTGCTGTCACGATCATTTCCTGCAGGAATACAATCTGGACAAGCCTCAAGCACCTGTTCTCTGAAGCAATTACCCGCTCCCAGTAATAACAAGGTTTCTTCTCCTAACTCTTCTGTATGGATATTTTTTCTTTTTGCCCAGCGATGTTTTGATGGTAGTGCCAGAACAAAGGGCTCTTCATAAAGCAGATGAGTTTTTAAACCAGGTTCTTCAAATGGCAGCGAAAGGATCGCTACATCGATCTCGCCATTTTTCAGTGCCGCACGCAGGTTTTCAGTAAAATCCTCACGGATGATCAAAGGCATTTCCGGAGCCAGTTGATGTAAAAGCGGGATCAGATGAGGTAACAGATATGGGCCGATCGTGTAGATAATTCCAAGCCGCAGCGGTTCTTTCAGTTGCTCTTTGCCTTCGTTGGCTAACTGACGAATGTGTTCTGCCTGAGTGAGAACCTGTTGTGCCTGTTCTATAACTTTCTTTCCAACCGGGGTCGGCTGGATCTCGTTCATGCCACGTTCGAAGAGGATCACACCCAGCTCTTCTTCGAGTTTTTTGATCGCGACGCTTAAGGTTGGTTGACTGACAAAACAGGCTTCGGCAGCTTTACCAAAGTGCAGTGTTCTACCAACGGCAACGATATAACGTAATTCAGTCAGAGTCATAGTGCTAAGTGTGCCAGTCAAAAAGCCAGCATGCCAGTTAAAAGAAGCTTACTTCATCCGCATTTTCCTTACCTTTGCAACGTTGTTTAGATTGAACCTCTTTATCAGTAGGAACTCTAATCTCTTAAATCGGATCTGGCACTTGGCTCTTGAATGAGGCAAGTGTTGTGCCCATATGGTTGATATAATGAGCAAAAGTATGGAAGGGATGAATAAAATGAATTCAAAAAGGTTATTCTTGATCACATTATTATTTTTGACAGGTTGCGCCAGTAATCTTCCGGTGGAATTGACCTCACCGATTGAAGGCAGTCCACAGGTTTCAGAGGTTTTACAGGATCTCGATGCACATAAAGGTGAACTGGTTCGCTGGGGCGGATCGATCGTTTCGGTTGAAAACAAAGAAGATGAAACCTGGGTGGAGATCGTTTCACGTGAATTGAATCGTAGTGGCCGACCGAAAGGTAGCGATCAAACCGATGGAAGATTTTTAGCGAAAGTCAGCCAGTTTCTTGATCCGGAAATCTACAAAAAAGGCAGGTTGGTTACGATTTATGGAGAGTTAGCCGAAAGTCAGGATGGCAAGATTGGTGAGCGATCTTATACATTTCCTGTAGTCAATTCGCAGAAAGCCTATATGTGGGCAGAATATCGTGATCTACCACAGCACCCTGTGCATAGACGCTATTACGATCCATTCTGGGATCCATATTGGGTTTATCACAGACGTTTACAGCATTACTATCGGTATCCGCGTTACCGGTATTAAGAGTGCAGTGTTATCAGATTTTTAAGCGCACTGATCAATTTTTGAGGCATGAAAATGTGTGCCGGAAACGATCTGTTTGAATAGATCTACGCTGACATAACGTATTTCTTCATGTTTGATGTGTTCGAGCAGATCAGTATCTCCACCAGCAACCTGAAAAGGATCGTCTGGCTCACCGAGACTATCAACAACCAGTGGTGCGCCTTCAAAGTCGTTATTGCAAGTGAAATAGTGCGTTGTGATCACGGTTTGAATACCTGCCGCCTGACCGGATAAAAAGCCATTTCGGGTATCTTCAAGCGCCAGACAATTTTCAGGAGAAACCTTCATTTCGCCCATGACATACTGATAAACGGCAGGTGAAGGTTTTTTCGCTTCGACAATATCGCAGCTGGCGATGATCTCAAACCATGACTGCCAATCGGACGGCAAATTGTGATCTAATAAAGTGGTGACATTGGATAATTGTGAAGATGTTGCGATCGCCATTCGAAGATCGGCATCCTTACATTCTTCCAGAATACGACGAACACCCGGACGTAATTTCACATGCCCTTCCACCAGCATGCGTGCGTAGTGATTGGTTTTTACTTTATGGATTCCTGCCACATAATCATCAAGATCTGGCGGCATTTTGAAGTCGGTGCAATCCAGCGCATATTGACGCATACGTTCACGACCACCGGAGATCACCAGTAGTTCGGCATATTCTTTTCGTGACCAGTGCCAGTCAAGATTAAAGTCATCAAAGGCGAGGTTGAATGCCTGGCGATGGACTTCTTCAGTGTCCGCCAGGGTTCCATCCATATCAAAAATGACCGTGGTTAATTCCTTCATTACTTTGTTTTTTCCCTTAATCACCACATAGCTTATAGTCGAAAGCTTATGTTAGTTATAATAAGTATATCCTAATTATATGAAAAATATAAGTTATTCTATTTTTCTATATTTAGATCAATCTTTTTAGTCAGACTTTCGTCCAGTTCAACACGTTCGATCTGATCAAATCTGGCACTAATCTTCCGAGCCGAAGTATTCACCTGCTGCACATCTTCATGCGCTTGCTCAATATGTCGAGCCAGGCCATCCATGCGTTTTTTAAAGCGATCAAAGTCTTCCGCCAGTAATCCTAAATGTTCCTGGATCAGTTCAACCTGTTCGCGCGTGGCCGCATCTTTCAGCACAGCTCTTGCGGTATTCAGGATCGCCCATAAAGTTGTAGGCGACACCATCCAGACATGCGAACGGTGTGCCAGTTCCACCAGGTCAGGATGATGTGCCTGAATTTCGGCAAAAACGGCCTCGGCCGGAATGAACATCATCGCGCCATCAGAGGTTTCATTTTGGATAATGTATTTTGAAGCAATATCCTGAATATGTTTTTTTATATCGATTTTGAACTGGCGCGTGGCCTGTTGGCGATCACTATTTGCCAGCTCGATATTGGTCATCTTGCGAAAAGATTCCAATGGGAATTTGGCATCTACGGCAACATTGCCTGTTGGTTTTGGCAGCAATAACAAACAGTCTACTCGCGCGCCGGTGCTCAGCGTATGCTGAAAAGAAAAACTACTTTCTGGCAGAATATTTTGGATCAGGGAATTCAATTGAACCTCACCAAACGCGCCACGGCTACGTTTGTCAGCAAGAATTTCCTGCAGACTGACAACATTGCTGGAGAGTTCGGTTATCTTTTTCTGTGCTTCGTCGATCAGTGCCAGTCGTTTGATTACATCGGAGAACGTTGCGGTAGTTTTTTCAAAACCATCGGCCAGTCGTTTATCAACTTGATCACTGATCGCACTTAAACGTTGATCAGTTTGTTTGGTCAACTGTTCAAACCGTTGTCCTAATTCCTGCGTATTTTGGTTCAGCGTGTTGGCAAGTTGAGTTTGCATGGTTTGCATGTTTTTCCACAGACCTTCATTGAGCGAATTGCTGGCCTCATTCTGGCGTTGTTCAAATTGTGTGTGTTGTCTGGAAAAGTTTTCGCCAAGTTGTTCCCGCAGGATCGAAAGAGAACCCTGAGTTTTATCATTACTATCTGCCAGCCTGTCCATCATCTGCTCGCGGGTCAAACTGGATGTCTGGATCTGATCGGTTTGTAGACGGATCATCAACTGCTCCAGTGAATCAAGATGAGTTTGGAGATCATCCATATGAGTATCGATCCGCAGCAAACGATCGTGATCACGAAATTGCTGGATGGATCGAATGACCAGCCAGAGTATCAGTATGAACAAAAGAATGATCAGTACTTCAAGAAGCACCGGGCTAAGCAGGTTCGACATTCTCCCTCCTGAGTAAAACGTCTTCCACTAAGTTACACGTATGTATGAAATTTCTCCAGAATCAGTGCAAAAAATAGAGAATAATGACTGATTTGGGCTAGCTCAAAGCAAAAAAATGTGTATAATAGCCACACATCTTTAGTTTAGATATGAGAATCATATGCAGGAAGCAAATGTTCAGAATTATCTCGGTCGGGATTTCCGCCGTAGACCGGATCGGCGTATTTTTACAATGTCGACCGCGTTTAAAAGTATTACTCATTCCCGAAGAAAACTTCATCGTCGCGCTGACGAAAGTCCAGACGCTCAACGAGACTGGTATCACCCAAGACTGTTTGTATTAGTTGTCGGCATTATGCTGATGTCGATCCTCGATGCATTCTTTACTTTAAAGTTACTCTCTGGCGGCGCGATCGAAGCAAATCCGGTGATGGCTTATTTTCTCGGTCTCGGTGTGCCAGCTTTTATTATGTCCAAAATGATCATGACCGGTACTTGCATAGTTTTCCTGACAGCCCTTTCCAGTTATATGTTTCTGAACCGTTTCCTGATCGGAAAATTGATCACGATCAGCTTTATTGGATATATGGTTTTGATCAGCTATGAATTATTGTTGTTGAGTATTATTTAAGATCACGTGTCTGGTATGATCTCAGACAATGATCGAGTTTATTCAACGACTGCAGCAACGCTACCAGAGCGTTCGACAGGCAGCATCTTCTGACAGTAAGTTAACCCACTTCTGTAACCATGCCTTAAAAACGCTGGTTCTGGCGGAAACGTCTTTGCTTCGACAGCAGCTTGTCCAGACATCTCAGCTTCCTCTAAATATTGTCATCTTTGGCCCAACCCAGGCTGGTAAAAGCACATTGGTGAATTGCCTGTTGCCAGAACCGTTGGCGGGAGTTAGTCCGCTGGCTGGCTTCACCGTTCATCCGCAGGGATTTTTAACCGGATCACAGAATGCAGACATTACGTGGCTGGAAACAATATTCCCGACATTCAAACAATTTGATCAGAAAGATTTAACGCATGATGATCTGGCCGGATATGCAATAACAGAGATCAGCAAGCCCGCGATTCTGTCAGATCATAAAAGACCAACCGTGATCTGGGATACGCCGGATTTCGATTCCATTGATGCGCGTGGCTATATTGATGGTGTTCTGCGCACGATTGGGCTGGCAGATATTTTGATTCTTGCCGTCAGTAAGGAAAAATACGCTGATCAATCTGTTTGGAGTATGTTGGAACTGCTCGTTCCATTGGATCAGCCTCTACTGATTTGTATCAACAAGCTGGGCGAAGGTGAAGAGCAGACATTGTTCCGATCATTTCAGAATCGTTTTAAGACTGAGTTACCGGAAGCAAAAGCACCCACACTGGTATCCCTGCCTTTTGTGGAGCCTGATGAAAAGCTGAACTCGGATCATATTATTCAAGTTTTGGATTCGATGATCAGTGATCCTGGTGAAAGACCCGATCAGCCGCAAAAATTCATCAAAGCAAACTGGCAAAACTGGATACAACCCGTACAAGAAGAAATTCAGGATGATCTGGCATGGCAGGAAAAGCTTCAGATGGCGGTTGATTCAGCCATGCACAGTTATCGTAACGAATTTCTCGATCATCCGGATTATTACGATACCTTTCAACGAGCGATGGCAGAACTATTAGATCTGTTGGAGATCCCGGGCTTTGGTGAAAAACTGGGCATGGCGCGTGAATTGATCACATGGCCGATGCGAAAGTTGATCGGTTTTGGGAAATCTGTGATCAAGTCTGACTCGGGCGAAGGCGAAGTTTCCCGCGATAAAAGTTATGAAGAGGCGTTGCTCCGGCAGTTGGTTGATCAGGTGATCACTGAGCTTGCTAACAATATGGCAAATGATAGTTTGCTTGATCCTGTTGTTGAAGAAAGTCATTCAAACCTGTGGAAACAGGATTTCCGACGAGCGTTAAATCAATCAAGACAAAATATTTCCGATCAGTTTGAAAGACAGGTTTCCGCTTACCAGACTGAATTTGATCAGGAGATTCAAGACGCGGCGAAAGAGCTTTATTTGCGTTTGGAGGATCAGCCAGCATTATTAAATAGTCTGCGCGCCGCACGAGTGACAACTGATGCTGCGGCGGTTGTTTTTGCACTTCATTCCGGCGGCATCAGTCTTAATGATTTTATTCTGGCTCCGGCAATGTTGTCGCTCTCAACCATGCTCACCGAAAGCTCGGTGGGACAATATATGAACACGGTGAAGGCGAAATTGAAAACGCAGCAATATGAAACGGTGCAACGATTGTTATTTGATCATCTGCAAATGGAGCTCAATAAATTGCGTGATCAGACTTTGGCAGAGAGTCGGTTCCAGATCTCTGGGCAATTGATCGAGAAGGTTGAAGGCGAATACTTTTCATGAGTTATTCAAATGAGTAAAGCAATACATAATATTGAAGAAAAAGTTGATCAACTCTATGAACAGGCTGATCTGTTCGCGAAGGGAGCACTCACTCACAAGATGCTTTCGGCAGCGCAGGCTGATCTGATCAATTCTGCAGAACAGCATAAACCGGAAGAACTTTTTGGATCAGATTTAGATAAGCGCCCGCTGGTTGTTGCTTTTTTTGGTGGAACAGGCGTGGGCAAAAGTACCCTGTTAAATCGTTTCGCAGGGCAGACGATCGCACGTACCGGAGTCGAGCGACCGACCTCGCGGGAAGTGACCATCTTTGTCCATAACTCAGTTGAAATAAAACAGTTACCGAAAGACTTTCCGCTGGACAAAGTTAATATCCGCCAGCATCAGGATGAAATAAAACGAGAGATTATGTGGATCGATATGCCGGATATCGACAGCGTAGAAACGGCCAATCTCGAGATCGTGCGCGACTGGGTTCCTTACATTGATGTGCTGCTTTATGTTGTTAGTCCTGAACGTTATCGGGATGATAAAGGTTGGCAGTTTTTGCTTGATCAGGGTTATAAACATGCGTGGTTATTTGTCGTTAATCAATGGGATCAAGGAGATGAAACTGTTTTCGGTGATTTTGAAACACAGCTACAAAAGGCTGGTTTTGATCAGCCTTTGATCTATCGAACAGATTGTCTGTCGGACAAGAATGATGATGATTTTGATCAGCTTGCACAAAACCTGTTGGGGATTGCGAACGATCACACGATCAATGAACTTGATCGACGCGGGATCTGGAATCGCCTGCAAAGCTTACAAAGTGTCTTGCAACAACAAATTCAAAGCTTGGGTGATCGAGAGTCGTTTGATCAGCTGGATCAGATGCATCAAAAGAACGGGTCGCAGGCGGCCATCGATATTCGCCAGCATCTTGAGTTGCCGATACAGAAAACGGCCGCTAAATTTACCAGACAGTCTTTCTCTCTGATCGATCGTTTCAGGTCTGAAAATAATAATGACGATCATGATCAAGCTGAAGTAATGCCATCTGATCAGAGTAGTTGGGATAGTCGTGCTCAAACGATTGTTGAAGGTTTGCTGGATAAAATCGCATTGGAGGCCGATGGTCTTGGTCTGCCGGTTGAGCAGATTAAGAATCGTTTGAACGAATTGCGTACGGATATTGAAGAAAGAATGGACGTTAGTATGCAGGGCGGTTTGCAACAAGGGTTGGCGAATCCTGGAAACCGGTTGCATCGATTTGTACATCAATTGTTAGGAATCCTGACAACATTACTACCTGTAGCAGCACTGGCATGGGTAGCTTATCGTGTGATCGCTGTGTTTAATGTCGGCCAAAGTAGTGATTATCTTGGGGCAAATTTTGCGATCCATAGCTTTTTGCTGGTGCTGGTTGTCTGGTTGATTCCGTATCTTTTACATAAAAAATCCAGGCCATCATTACAAAAAGCTGCAAAAAAAGGCCTTGAAAATGGTTTGAACAATGGGCTGGCAGACATTGATGCAGAGATTAGTTCAGTATTAAGCCAGAGTCGGGAGTTACAAGCTGGATTGCTGGCGACAGGAGAAGATTTATTGGAAGCGTGTTCTTTGATCAAACCGGCTCAACAGGAAATTAACGGCTCAACACTATCAAGAATGTTGCAGAAAGAGTTGCACAGCAAGGGCAGCACCCCTAAACTTTAATATTTACACATCAAGGGAGAAATATCATGTCAGTAGCAAGCGTTACAGAAATATCATCATCATCTAAAAAGAGTTTTGAAGATGCCTTAAAATCAGGCATAGAACGTGCAAATAAAACATTGAAAAATGTAAAAGGCGCATGGGTTCAGGAGCAAAAAGTTATTGTTGATGATGGCAAAATTATCGAATACCGTGTCAATATGAAAATCAGTTTTATTCTGGAAGACTGATCGAACTGTTTTAATGGGATCTTTGCCAATACTGTAAGGATCCCAAATTTTTAAATGTGGAGCAAAATCCCCTCATGAAATACTTACACTTCCCACTTGTTGTTTTACTTTCTCTTTCTAGCGTGATTGTTAATGCTGGGGGCGATCCGGTAGCTGGGAAAACCAAAGCTGAACCTTGCGCTGCTTGTCATGCTGCCGATGGCAATAGCGTTATGCCCGACTGGCCAAAACTGGCGGGACAAAGTGCGAAATATATAGAACAACAACTGGCCGCATTCAAATCAGGTGATCGTAAGAATGCATTGATGGCTCCGATGGCCGCTGGATTGAGTGAACAGGATATGGCTGATATGGCTGTCTATTTTTCCAGTCAGAAAGTGACAATTGGTAAAGCTGATCCGGTGCTGGTTGAAGCAGGTGAATCTTTGTATCGTGGCGGAGATACTGATCGTGAAATTCCAGCTTGTATGGCTTGTCATAGTCCCACCGGAGCAGGAAATCCTGCTGCTGGATATCCGGCAGTGCAAGGCCAGCACGAGGCTTACACCATGACTCAGTTGAAGGCTTTTCGCTCTGGTGAAAGACAGACTGATGCTAAAAGCGTTATGCGCGATATAGCTGAAAAATTGAAAGACAGTGATATTGAAGCCGTTGCTTCTTATATGGCTGGACTTCATTGAACCTTTTGAATCAGAGTGCTCTAAAGGATAGCAGGGCATTTGTCCCTTTTTGATATTCAGCTATGGTTAACAAAAAAGTCTGATAATCCTGACTATACGAAAAATTGTGTGAGAAATAATTGATGATGCTTAAAAAAATATCTGCTGTATTTGTTGTCCTGGCCACTAGTTTGGCATTTTTTGTTGCGACGGCTGAAGAGTCAAAGCAGGAAGAAGCGGCTGCTGAATTTGCCGTGATTGCTGGCCATAACTATGAAATGGTCTCTCCTGCACAGCCAACTCAATCCAAAGGCAAAATAGAAGTGCTGGAAATTTTCTGGTACGGATGTCCACATTGTTATGATTTTGATCCAGAGTTGGAAGCATGGCTGGAAAACAAAGCGGATGATGTTGAATTCCGTCGTATGCCCGGAGTTTTCCGCAAAAACTGGATGCCTCATGCTCGCGCATTTTATGCTGCAGAAAAAATGGGTATTCTTGATACGTTCCATATTGCATTATTTGAAGCCATGCATAAGGATCACAAAAGAATTAATTCTGACGATGCAATTTTTGATTTCGTTGAAGGACTGGAAGGTGTTGATAGTAAAGAATTCAAGAAAGCCTATAACGCATTTTCCGTCGAAAGTAAGGTAAAACAGGCTACACGCTTGAGTCGTGCCTACGGGATCCGTGGCGTTCCAGCTATTATTGTCAATGGTAAATACTGGAGTTCTGGTAGTCTTGCAGGCGGTTATCCGGAATTACTAAAGGTTGTGGATGCTTTGGTCGATAAAGAAAGGAAGAAAGCAGCCGGGAATTAATAACTCACCCAACTGTTAATGGACATCAAGCAAGGAAGCAGAAACATTGGATAGTAGTCAAGACTGGAAGCAACTTTATCTGGATTCCAAGCGAGAGCTGGATCACCATAACCAGAATCTAGTGCAGTTAGAAAAAGGCTTGTTAAGGCTGGCGCTTGGCTTTATCGGTCGAAATGCTGAGTTTGATAAGTTACTCAAACTAATTACCAAAACAATCCGTGAAAGTAATGATGATGCCATCATAGAAGGGAAGCTGCTTGCTGTCGTTAAAGGGCTTGCCCAGTTTACGACAGAAGATAAAGCTCTGTTAAAAGAACAATCCGAGCCAGAATATACCAATAAATATGAGCAGGAATTGCCGGTTGTAACTTCGGCAAGACTGGCTGATTTTCTACACAAAATCCCTTCAGATGTTGAAATGCAGGCCGAAATGGAAGTTCTTGCAGGGAGAGTAAAACTGACTCACTCTGAAGAAGAGCTTGATCAGTTAATCGAAGAGGCTGCTTCCCTCATATCGGAATATTGTAACTCCCCAGCCAGTCAAATTACTTCAGGATCAGAATCGAGCAATGATCAGTTGATCCAATTATTAGAAAATATTTCTTTTGATAAAAAATATTTACCAAAAATAAACCATACAAAATCAATCCTGTCAGGTGAAGCGACGATAGAAAAACCTCAAGAAGCTTATGAGCTGGTGGCTGATCTGATTAATAAATCGGTTCACCATGACGAGGGGCAGGATGAGGTAAGTGATTTCCTCAGGAAAATGACAAGTCGGTTGGAGAGTCTGCACACCTATCTTGATCAAAGTGATCTGATCAGTAGTGATCACTTTACAGAGTCTGTCTCGTTTAGTCAGGATCTTGATGGTCAATTTGATGAAATAAGAGATGGGCTTGAAAGTTCCGGCTCTATCACGGCAATGAAATTTAATATCGAATCTCATCTGGATTTTCTGAATAAGAATGTTTCTGACTACGTCAGAAAAGAAAAAGCGCGTATGTTGATTGCCGAAGAAACAATGGGGGCATTGAGCTCTCAATTGGGTAGTCTTCAGGAAGAAGCTGCCGTGCTTAAAAAATCAGTTCAGGAAGAACAGGTAAAATCTTTGACAGATGCTCTCACCTCTATTGCAAATCGACGTGCTTATGAAGAAAGGTTGGCAGTGGAAGTGGCACGTTGGAAGCGTCAGGGTGGCCATCTCAGTTTGATGGTTTTTGATCTGGATAAATTTAAAAACATTAATGACAACTATGGTCATGTGGTTGGCGATAAGGTTTTACGAGGGTTAACCGCGACCTTCAAACGAGAAATTCGAGCTACAGATTTCCTGGCTCGTTATGGTGGAGAAGAGTTTGTGATGATCATGCCTGACACCGCCGTTGATGAAACAATGGTCATTGCTGATAAATTACGATCAGAGATTGAGCAGTGTGTATTCCGTTATCAGGGGCAGATAGTTCCCGTTACCGTATCAATTGGTGTTGCTGAATTTCATGGTGATGATACTGGCGAGAGTGTTTTTGCTCGTGCTGATGAAGCTTTATATCTTGCTAAAGAATCTGGCAGAAATATTTGTCGTAGTGAGGTTCATGTCGCTGAATCTGCTTGATCAATTTTTTCAGGTTCTTTCTTTTCAGGTTGAAAAACAATTACAACATCACCACTTTTAGGCTTTTGTTTTTTCTCTTTACTTCTAAAAGCTAAACTACCATCTGGTTTTACGATCACAATTTCCATCGCTTCTGGTTGATAGTTTTCAATGCACATCTGGTAATCGAATTCGTCTGTAATGCGTGTTTTGGTAAATCGCCATCCAAAGAAATATCGTCTGATCAGATCTTCATAAAAAATTTCATCGCCCAGAATCTGGCCACGAATTGTGGGGCTGAATCCATGTGGATCATCTTCGGCAATCGAAGGTAACTGGAACACGTTGCTGCGACCGAGTTCAGGGCCAAAGCGAGTACATACTAACGCGTTGAATGAGTCGTTATCGGTGGCTGCGAGCAGGTAGGCAATCTGGTTAAACTCAATGGAATGCTCGGCGACTTCGGAAAGAATCTGTCCAAAATAAACAGGGATACCTGCAAGGCGTGCATTTCGCAAACGATGCCATGAGTTGTCGACAATAATTACGTCTTGATCAAGTTCTCGTAGAATCAGAGCCAGGTTAATACTCCATTCTGAAGCGCCAACGATGATCAGACCATTGCTTTTTTCAAAGGCCAAATCCAGTTTTCGTGCCATCCAGCCGATGCTCAGACCATGTAAGACTACGGTACAAATGATCAGGGTAAAAATAAGCGGTACCAGTTGTTCAGCACCGGCATAACCTTTATCAAGTAAGGCTGGCGCGAATGCTCCGGCAACCGCGGCGGCAACAATTCCCCGTGGGGCAATCCATGCGAGGAGGAGTCGTTCTTTGAAATCGACATCTGTGCCGATGAGGGATGTCATTACGGTGATCGGTCGGGCGACAAAAATAATAAAGGCGATCAGTGCAGCACTTCGCCAGTCGAGTTGTTTCAATAAGTTTGGATCGAGATCAGCGGTTAATAAAATAAACAGGCCGGAGACGAGGAAGATGGTGATGTATTCTTTGTGCCGCCGCATTTCGTCCATGCTGGGAAGGTTCTGGTTTCCCATCACCAGCCCAAAGACCGTCGCGGAGAGTAGTCCAGCTTCTTCCTGGAAAAAGTTTGCACCACCAAAGACCAACATGACAGCAGAAAGAATCACGGGTGATTTTAGGTATTCAGGAACCCACCCTTGTTTAAAGGCATGGCCGAGGAAGAACGCAACGCCGGCACCCAGCACTATTCCTGTTAGCAAAGTCCATGAAACACCGCCAATGATCTGGTTGATAGCTTCGCCTGTTTCTGCATGCGCAAAATAGCCGAAGATCAGAACAGCCAGTAAAGCGCCGGTTGGATCGTTGATGATTCCTTCCCACTTTAGCAAAGAGGCGGTGCTGCGTTTTAGCTTTGCCTGACGTAACAGAGGAATGATCACAGTAGGGCCGGTGACGACCACAATTGCGCCGAAGATCAGAGCTACAGGCCATGATAGATCGCCAATATAATGTGCACCCAGACTTCCCAACGCCCAGCTGAGTACAACCCCAACGGTGACCAGCCGTTTTACGCCCGAGGCCGCTTCTTTCAGTTCATGCAGACGTAGGTTGAGTCCGCCTTCGAACAGAATAACGGCGACACCCAGTTGGATGATCGGATGGAATAGATTGCCAAAATCTTCGGAGGGGTGAAATAAACCAAAGACCGGGCCAACCAAAATACCGGCGATGGTTAACAGAATGATGGCGGGTACTTTGAATCGCCACGCGAGCCATTGCATGCTGATGCCGAGTACGGCGAGAAGGATCAGGATTAGGCTGAGATGGTGTTCCATTAATTATTATTGTTTGGTAAGAAAAAAGAGATCATATAGTACAATTGTCATCACATGAAAGCACTTGAAATAAGTAATTTAAAAAAGACCTACAAGAATGGCTTTGAAGCGTTGAAGGGAATTGATCTGAGTGTGGAAGAGGGAGATTTTTTTGCACTGCTGGGACCGAATGGTGCGGGCAAATCGACAACGATTGGTATTATTTCTTCGTTGGTGAATAAAACTGAAGGTGTGGTCAAGGTCTTTGGTGTCGATATCGATCAGGAAATTGAGACAGCGAAATCATTTATTGGTCTCGTGCCGCAGGAGATCAATTTTTCTCAATTTGAGACACCTGAACAGATCGTTGTGAATCAGGGTGGTTTCTATGGCATCGAACGATCACGGGCAATGAAACGTGCAGAAAAATACCTGAAACAACTCGGTCTTTGGGAAAAACGACATGATGCTTCGAGAACACTTTCGGGAGGCATGAAACGTCGTTTGATGATCGCGCGAGCTTTGATCCATCAACCAAAGTTGTTGATTCTCGATGAGCCAACAGCGGGTGTGGATATTGAGTTAAGGCGATCCATGTGGGAATTCCTGCGCGAGATCAATAGCCAGGGCGTGACTATTATTTTGACGACGCATTATCTTGAAGAAGCAGAAAATCTTTGTCGTAATATTGCGATCATTGATCAAGGTGAGATTATCCAGAATTCATCAATGAAATCTTTATTGGGACAACTTCATGTTGAGACCTTCGTTCTCGATCTGACTTTTCCTGTTTCAAAAAAACCTGTTATTGAAGGATTCATGATCAAGCAACGGGACAATACAACGCTGGAAGTTGAGATAGAAAAACAACATTCGATCAATGATCTATTTTCACGATTGACTGATCAAGGAATACAGGTTGCCAGCATGCGTAATAAATCCAATCGTCTCGAAGAATTATTTCTACGCTTACTGGAGAAAAAGTAAGATGAAATATTGGGTTGCCTACAAAACAATAGTTTATAAAGAAGTGTCGCGCTTCGTGCGGATTTGGCCACAGACAATGCTCCCTCCAGCGGTCACGATGACGCTGTACTTTGTGATCTTCGGTAATCTGATAGGCTCGCGGATCGGCGAAATGGGCGGTTTCAGTTATATGGAGTACATCGCGCCCGGTATCATCATGATGTCGGTGATCACGAACTCCTATTCCAATGTTGTTTCTTCTTTTTACAGCTCAAAGTTTCAGAAACATCTTGAAGAAATGCTGGTTGCTCCTGTTCCAAACTGGGTGATTCTGGCAGGTTATATAACGGGTGGAGTAAGTCGAGGATTGATGGTCGGAACCGTCGTTACCTGCGTGGCATTATTCTTCACAAAACTGCATGTTCACTCTGTGATGATCACAATCCTGACAGTTTTATTGACCTCTATTTTGTTTTCACTGGGCGGTTTGATCAATGGTGCTTTTGCCAAAAGTTTTGATGATGTGTCGATTATTCCGGTGTTCATCCTCACACCGCTGACTTATCTGGGGGGCGTTTTTTATTCCATCGATCTGCTGCCAGATTTCTGGCGACAATTATCATTATTCAATCCCGTTCTCTACATGGTGAATGCTTTTCGATACGGAATATTGGGTGAATCTGATATTGGAATTACAACTGCTTATATTGTGATCGGCAGCTTTATCGTTTTATTGATCTGGGCAGCAATGTGGGTTTTGAACAAGGGTGCCGGGATAAAGAGTTAGCCGATAAAATCCTAGCCTGATCGGTTAACTTTAGAAACTGATTTAAGTGGCCGTAAAGCTTTGATCACCTGCGCCAGGTGGTAACGATCATGTACCGTGATCACAAAAGTAATGCCAACATACCTGCCATCGTCTTCAGACATGGTGACGTCTTCAATACTGGCATTTTGTTTAGCAATGGCCGTTGCTATTGTTGCCAATGCACCACGCTGATTTGAGTTCTCAATTTTGATTTCTACAGCATATTCCCCCTCAACCTGATCTTCCCAATCGACATCTACCCATTTTTCCGGATGGTTACGGAATTCGGCCAGGTTATTACAGGATTTTCGGTGGATGACGATTCCGCGCCCTGTGGAAACATAGGCCAGAATGTCATCTCCGGGGATCGGATAACAACATTTAGGAAAGGTCAGCACCATGCCTTCTGTTCCCTTGATGATCAGTGGTGAACTGTCATGATCAGATTTTTTGAGCATACTTTTAGATGCCTCAGGAACCAGATGCTGGGCAACAATGGTGGCCAGTCGATTACCAAGCCCGATCTGAATCAGTAAATCATCAAGTTTTTTCAGGCTGAATTCTTTGAGAACACTGTTCAGTGTTTTTCCTGGGATCTGATCAAGTTCAATTTCGTAGCGTTCCAATTCACGATTCAGCATTCGCTGTCCCAGTATTTTGGCTTCATCTTCCTTGAGGTTTTTCAGAAAGTGACGGATCTGAGATCGTGCTTTTGCGGTGACAACAAAGTTCAACCAGGCCGGGTTAGGTTTTGCTCCGGGTGCTGTGACGATTTCCACCGTTTGACCGGTTGCCAATTCTGCTTTCAGAGGTGCCAGTCGTCGGTTGATCCGGGCGGTGACACAACTGCCTCCAATATCGGAGTGGATGGCATAGGCAAAATCAACCGCGGTTGATCCACGTGGGAGCTCCAGAATCTCACCCGTAGGTGTGAAGACATAAATTTCATCGGGGAATAGATCAACCTTGACGTTTTCCAGAAACTCTTCAGAATTCCCCGCCTGTTGTTGCATTTCAAGGATCCTGTTCAACCAGTCGCGGGCGCGTTTGTGTGCATTGTTTGCTGCGCTTCCCCCCGTTTTGTATAACCAGTGCGCGGCGATTCCTGCTTCGGCCACATCATTCATTTCCCGGGTACGGATCTGAACCTCGATTGGGACACCGTGCGAGCCAAATAAAACAGTGTGTAATGATTGATAGCCATTGGATTTGGGGATGGCTATATAGTCTTTAAATTTCCCGGGAACGGGTTTAAATAAATTATGCACAGCGCCGAGAATGCGATAACACATATCAACACTTTCGACGACGATACGGAAGCCATAAACATCAAAAACCTCCGAAAAAGACAAACGGTTTTCACGCATTTTTTTGTACAGGCTGTAGACATGTTTCTCCCGACCAGCCACATCACCGGAAAGTTTTTCCTGACGTAAGCGTCGCTTGATCGCATTCCGGCTTTTGGTCACGATCTCTTTTCGATTGCCGCGAGCTTTTTTTATTTCATTGGTGAGAACTTTATGACGGTGAGGATAGAGTGCAGAAAACCCCAGCTCTTCCAGCTCAAGCCGGATGCTATTCATGCCTAAACGTTGTGCGATGGGCGCATAAATATCAAGTGTTTCTCTGGCGATGCGACGGCGCTTTTCAGGTTTCAGAGCACCTAATGTGCGCATGTTATGAGTTCGATCAGCCAGCTTGACCAGAATCACGCGAATGTCGTTGGACATTGCCATCATCATTTTTCGGAAATTCTCGGCCTGTTTTTCAGCCTGATTTTCAAACTCAAGATGCGTTAGCTTACTAACGCCATCAACCATCTCGGCGACTTCAGATCCAAATCTTTCAGATAATTCTTCTTTGGAAACAGGAGTGTCTTCCAATACATCATGTAACATCGCGGCGATCAGCGTTTCATGATCCATGTGCATATTGGCGAGGATGGCGGTTACTTCCAGAGGGTGTTGAATATAAGGTTCGCCACTCATGCGTGTCTGACCTTCGTGCGCTACAGCACCGTACTCGAAAGAGTCGCGTAAAATTTCTACTTGATCAGGTTCCAGATAGGTGGAAGACAAGTCACAAAGATCATTTATTCCGTACATGATCCTAGCTTACCCCAGAGCGGGGGCTTTCTGAAAGACTCTGGTGAATTCAGAGTTTGCTAATTTTTAACAGGGGGATTTTTAAATAATGGGAGCAGCGCCTTCGTCACCTTCAGGCATGGCCAACTCGCCAAGTGCTGCCATTTCTTCATCCATTTTTTCTTTTGCATCAATCGCATCAACTTTATCCATGTCGATAAGACCTTCAGCGATTTCTCTGAGTGCAATAACCGTCGGTTTGTCTTTGCCTTCTTCAACCAGTGTTGGTGAACCCATTGCGATCTGACGCGCACGTTTACTAGCCAGTAAAACAAGATCAAAACGGTTGTCAACGAATGGTAGACAATCTTCAATAGTAACTCGAGCCATGGGTTTTCCTCAGAGACGACTTAATAAACAGCCGAGCATAATAGCAAAAGATCTTTAATGTTCCAACAAGTCCTTCAAAAGATCAGCGATCTCAAGCTGTTGTACATCAGATCGGAGTCGTTTTGCTCTAACAATGGACTGAATATCGACCAGTGCGGTGTGAAAATCATCATTGACAACAATAAAATCAAAATCTTTATAGTGTGACATTTCGGCGACTGCATCACGCATGCGTCGTTCGACAATGCTGTCATCATCTTCGCCACGTCGTTTCAGTCGTTGTTCCAGTTCGTCATGAGAAGGTGGCAGTATAAAAATACTGAGGCAATCTTGCCGATGTTCCCGGATCTGCTGTGCACCCTGCCAGTCTATTTCCAGAACCACATCCACGCCGGTTTTCAAAAGAGTTTCAACAGCTGCATTGGATGTCCCGTAGGAATGATCGAAAACATGGGCGTGTTCGAGAAATTCACCGGTCTCAACCATGCGATCAAATTCAGTCTGATCAACAAAATGATAGTTAACGCCATCAAGTTCTCCGGGGCGTTTCATCCGAGTCGTGTGGGAAATGCAGACAGAAATTTCAGGTGAAGCACTGACAAGTGCACTGACCAGGCTGGTTTTGCCGGCACCGGAAGGGGCTGATATAACGTAAAGTTGACCGTTCATAATCTATTTTTCACTCGATATTCTGGATCTGCTCGCGCATTTGTTCGATTAAAACTTTTAGCTCGATGGAGGCTTCGGTGCTGTCCATGTGGGCTGATTTCGATCCCAGCGTATTGGCTTCACGATTCATTTCCTGCATCAGAAAATCCAGCCTGCGGCCGATCGGTTCTGATTGTTTGATGACGCGCATGACTTCGGTGATATGTGCATCGAGGCGATCCAGCTCCTCATCAACGTCCATCTTCTGCGCCATTAGCGCGACTTCTTGTTCGAGCCGGGTTTCATCCATGCGTTCGGTGACTTCTTCGATGCGATCGAGGAGTTTTTTATTGAGAGATTTTATTATTGTCGGCATTTGCGCGCGGATTTTAGTGACTTCTTTCGAGGCGGCATTGCAGCGAGTTTCTACCATTTCAGCTAATTTCTCACCTTCTCTCAGACGTGTATCGATCAAGGTTTCCAGCGTTTCATCCATCAATGCAGCAATAGCTTTTCCGGTGGTTTCCAGATCAAGATCCGATCGTTCAAGCACCCCCGGCCAATTCATGACATCAAGCGGATTCAGTGCGGTTGTCTCATAAACTATGCCAGCGATTTCTTTTGTCGCTTCGGTTAATTGTTTAACCAGCGGTAGGTTGATCTTGATCGAAGCCTGTTGCGATTCGGCTTTAAACTTGAGCGTGCAATCCACTTTGCCGCGTTTGAGTTTGTTGGCAATCTGTTCGCGGAACTGTGATTCCAGCCCACGTAATTCTTCCGGAATTCGTAGATTCACATCCAGATAACGATTGTTGACCGAGCGGATCTCCCAGACAGCATTGCCCCAATCGCCGTTTGTGCTATGCCGTGCAAAGGCGGTCATGCTATGTGCCATTAGCTTTGCTCCTGAATGATCACTTGATCGTCATTGGTCTTTTCTTTGATCTGGCCGATCTGGAAAGCTTTCTCGCCCAGTTCAGAGAGTCGATCAATAACTGTATGAGCCTGATCATTTTCGACGATCAACACCATGCCGATTCCACAATTAAAAGTCCGGTACATTTCAGTCTGATCAATATTGCCTTTTTCCTGCAGCCAGTTGAAAATTTCCGGCGTTTCCCAACTTGATGGATCAACAATCGCCGCACAACTTTCCGGCATGACGCGTGGAATGTTTTCCAGCAAACCGCCGCCTGTAATATGCGCCAGCGCGTGAACAGAAAATTTGCTGATCACATCGAGCAATGGTTTCACATAAAGACGTGTCGGTTCCAGCAAAACTTCGCCGATGGGACGACCATTAAAATCTTCGTCCAGTTTGGTATTGGAAACTTCGAGCACCTTACGAACCAGAGAATAGCCATTTGAATGTGGGCCGCTGGAAGCGATTCCGATCAGAGCGTTTCCGGCTTTGACATTGCTGCCATCAATAAGATCTTCTTCTTCGACAACACCAACGCAGAAACCGGCGAGATCATAATCTCCGGCAGAATACATGTCCGGCATTTCCGCCGTTTCGCCGCCGATCAACGCACAACCTGATTGCTCACAACCTGCTGCAATGCCGCTGATCACATCAGTAGCAATATCAACGCTTAGTTTTGATGTCGCATAATAATCGAGAAAAAATAGCGGCTCCGCACCTTGCACGATCAGATCGTTGACACACATGGCAACCAGATCAATACCGATGGTGTCATGTTTGCCCATATCGATTGCCAGCCGGAGTTTTGTGCCAACGCCGTCGGTGCCGGAAACCAGTATCGGATTTTTATAACCCGTGTCAGCCAGTTTAAACAATGCGCCAAAACCGCCAACATTGCCCATCACGCCGGATCGTTTTGTACGTTTGACGATGGGTTTTATTCGGTCAACGAGCTGGTTGCCGCTGTCGATATCGACGCCAGCGTCTTTATAAGTGAGTGATGGGGATTGAGTCATTGATTCTCCATAATGGGATCGTCATACAGCTTGTATTAGTAAACCGCTAATTCTATAAACTATAATGGTCTTGAACAAGCGTCATGGCATAGCGTTTGCCTCTATAATAACAACTTATTTAACGGGAGAAGGGTTTGTTAACCAAACTGAGTGATTCACAAAAGTGGTTTATGCTGGCGGTGCTGACGTTTAGCGGCTGGTTGTTGTATTTATTGGCACCGGTGCTAACACCATTTCTGATCAGTGCTTTGCTGGCTTACCTTGGTGATCCGTTGGTGGATCGGCTGGAAAAACATAAGATCTCACGCACGCTTGGCGTGGTGGTGGTTTTCTTTGCTATGACGCTGCTTATGTTGATTCTTCTGTTAGTCATGATCCCGATGATGGAAAAACAAATCTCGGTGCTGATCGTAAAAATTCCACAGGCAATCGATAACTTCCAGAATATTTTACTGCCAAAGATTGCCCAGTTTGCAGGATTTGAAACGCCGACATTAGATACCAGCGCATTCAAACGCGCGATCATGGGCAACTGGCAGAGTTTCAGCGGTGCGATGGGAGAAATGTTTGGTAAGCTGACTTCTTCCGGATTGAAGGTTATGAACTGGCTGGCATTTCTGGTGCTAATTCCGGTAGTGACTTTTTATCTGCTGCGCGACTGGGATATTTTGATCGCAAGAGTTCATGATCTTCTGCCACGCAGACTCGAACCCACAGTGACGCGATTAGCCAAAGAAAGCGATAGCGTCCTGGCTGAATTTTTCCGCGGTCAATTATCAGTCATGATTGTTTTGGCAATCATCTATACTGTTGGTCTGATGATCGTCGGACTGGATGTCGCTTTTCTGATCGGCATGCTGGCGGGTCTTGTTAGTTTCGTACCGTATCTCGGATTTATTGTCGGTATCGTTGTCGCTAGTATCGCAGCCATTATGCAGTATCACGATGCGATTCATATTGTCTATGTCGCTATCGTTTTTGGAATTGGTCAGGCGCTGGAAGGTATGGTTTTATCACCCTTGTTAGTGGGTGATCGCATTGGTCTGCATCCGGTAGCAGTGATCTTCGCCGTGATGGCTGGCGGACAATTATTTGGTTTCATGGGTGTTCTCTTGGCGTTGCCGGTCGCTGCTGTGATCGTAGTTATCCTTCGGCACTGGCATGAGCTATATAAAGATAGTGACTTTTATACACCATGATTGCTGATGGAATAGTTGGGTTTTAATGAGTCCATCTGGCACACAACTTCCGCTGTCATTCGGCCAGACAGAAGCATTTTCTTTTGATCAGTTTCTGGCAGGGAAAAACACTGAGGCGGTTGAAAAGCTTAACTCACTTATTGAACATAATTCTGGATCAGAAAACATCTTCATATGGGGCGCTGCAGGAACCGGTAAAAGTCATTTGTTGCAGGCATTATGTAAATCACTTTCTGATCATGATCAGCGATCAGTTTTTTTACCCTTGTCGCAGCATAAAAAGTTCACGCCGCAGATATTGGAAGGGCTGGAAGAGTTGTCCGTGATCTGTCTGGATGATGTTGATCGCATTGCCGGAGATGAAGATTGGGAGCGAGCGATTTTTCATTTGTTTAATCGTGCAAAAGAAAAAGATCACTTATTGATCATGGCTGCACAATCAGCACCACAATCAATTAAATTTAAACTGGCTGATCTTGATTCCAGAATGAACTGGGGTTTGATCTATCAGTTACAAGAACTGGAAGACAGCGAAAAGCTGTTGGTGTTACAACAAAAAGCACAGGCAAGAAGTTTTGAACTGCCAGATGAAGTAGGCAACTATCTGATCACACGTCTGCCCAGAGATATGCACGCATTGTGTGATTTTCTGGATAAACTTGATCTGGCCAGTCTTGCTGCAAAAAGAAAATTAACTGTCCCATTCGTTAAAGAATTATTGGAACAAAATTCATGAAGAAAACTTTTTTAATATTTTTAGTTTTATTTGGCACGATCATAAATGCTGAAGAAACACCTCGAAGTGAAAAAGCAGAAACTTTATTTTCCGGATATAAAGATGCGGTCATACAGGTGCGGATCATTGATAAAACCTCGCAATCAAAATCATCGATTGGCTCGGGGTTTTTTGTTAGTGACGATGGGTATCTTGTCAGTAATTTTCATGTTGTTTCCGAATGGGTTTTTAAGCCTGAACGCTATCAGATCAAATATCTTTTAAACAATAAAGAAGAAGGTGAACTGACGCTTGTTGATGTCGATGTTATTCACGATCTGGCTTTGTTGAAAGCGGATCTTAAACCAGAAGTACACTTTGATCTTTTAGATAGAAAGCTCACACAGGGAGAACATTTATATTCTTTTGGTAACCCGCACGATATTGGTCTTTCTATTGTTGAGGGAACTTACAATGGTTATATCGAGAAATCCCTGTATAAAAAAATTCATTACACCGGTTCGGTTAATCCGGGCATGAGTGGTGGCCCGGTAGTTGATCGTGATGGTAAGGTTTCGGGAGTGAATGTTTCGGGCGCAGGCAATCAGTTAAGTTTTCTGGTGCCGAAAGAATATGTTGAAAAACTAATCGAAAAAGGCCGAAAAGAAAATAATAAAGAAAGTGATAAAACAGTCGGAGAGAAAGTTGAAGAAATAACATTTCTTGATTCGATTCGTGATCAGCTTCTGTCCAATCAGGAAGGCTATATGCAGGAATTTTTAAGCAAACCCATCAAAGCGATTGCGATGGATGGCTACAATCTTCCGGGTGATCTCGGCGATTTTATGAAATGCTGGGGCGGAACTGAAAAGCGTGAAAAAATGCTCTACGAACAAACCTATAAGATCTGTCGCACGGAAGATGATATTTATCTTTCGATGGGGCAACAAACAGGTGTGATCGAGTATGAGCATGATCTGTATAAATCGAAAGGTCTGAGTAAGGCCAGGTTCTTTACTCTGATGCAGGAAACTTTTTCCATGCCAAAATCAGCTTCTTATGCCGATGAGGAAATGGTTACCGGTTATGAATGCCAGACGGGACAGGTTCAACAGTCAGGAACCAAATCAAAGCTTGTTTTTTGTCTGCGAGAATATAAAAAATTCAAAGGTGTTTATGATGCCTGGTTAACCTCGATTGTGTTGGCGGAGAATGATGAAGTCCTGCAAACAAGTTTGATGTTGTCTGGCGTGAGTTATGAGAATGCGGTGAAATTTTCACAGGCTTACATGGAGAAAATCCAATGGAGCAAGTGATATCGTCTTCTAGTTTAAATCATGGGGTTATCGAAGTGCTGGATCGTGGTGGTAAAGTCATCCAACGAGCAGACGTTGATCAGAACGCTCTAACAATCGGTCGTGGCTATGGCAACGATATAATTCTTGATGATCAATATGTTTGTCTTGAGCATGTTTCAGTAAACGTTGCTGAGGGTGAATTGTTTGTTAATGATCTCGACAGCATTAATGGGATCTCTCAGAACAAATATCATTTCAAGGGCAAGCAATTAAAACTTTCCTCAAACGATTCTTTCCGAATAGGGCATACAACATTACGATATCGATCTGCCAACACACTTTTACAACCTACAAAGATCGACCGACACATTCGCAGTTCTTTCTGGTCACTGCATAACCCCACTCTGGTATTTTTAACAGCCCTGGCTTTGATTGGATTTATAATTATGGAAGCCATTTCTACACAAGTTGAAGAAGTTGAGAATGTAAAAGTTCTGGCTGATGCGATCCCTGCATTAATGACGATATTAAGTTGGTCGGGACTCTGGGCATTATTTGGAAAATTAATGATTGACCGGTTTTCTTTTGTCACCCATCTGGGAATATTCTCGTTAGCAAATGTTGGGTTTTATCTCTGTTCAATTATTCTTGGTTATATTTGTTACGCATTTGGTTTTGATCATATTTTCTCAACCATATTTGCGATTTCTGTTACGTTGATTTCGATCTGGATGCTCTATACTCATTTTGGTTACAGCACCAAAATGTCATTCCGTTCCATGCTCACCACATCGATTGTATTAACCCTGATCGGCGCAAGTTTTTATATCCTGCAAACAAAAGTGATGGAGTCAGAATTTAATTATATGCCTAGTTATAGCGTGATCCTGAAATCGCCGGATTATAATTTTGTTGAAGGTGATTCCTTAGAAAAATTTTTTTCTGATACGAAAGAGTTAAAGGATATTGTTAGTGAGGCAATGGACGAATAATGTTCTTAATCTGAATCTGGGTTAAGTGCTTTTAACTCACGAGATCGAAAGCGCGCAAAAAAACCTGCACCAAGATAAAGTAAAACACTGAGAGCGATCTCCAGTGAAGCCAGTAGACGAATGTCCTGGTTGTTCCAGCCGACAACACCGTGGATCAAATAAAGCAGCGCTATCATGCAAATCCATGCGTGCGTGTAGGGTTTCTTTTTCAGGATGCCAGACATCCCAAACAAAAGTGGAAGTCCTCCCAGCAATAAAACGAAACTGGTGGCAGAATCCTTAAGTTGGGCGGGATTAAGTGTCCAGTAAATTACCAGTGCGAGTAATCCAAAAAAACTGATCAGGGTCGTGACTCGTGCAATTTCTATTTTACTCATTTCTTCCTTTTTCTAATTCAAAAGCAGTCTGTGCTAATCTTTTTCCAAGTGAGGAACAAAGTCTTTTTTCTTCATCAGTCAGTGGCGTTTTACTATCGCTTCCAGCCACATGACTTGCACCGTAAGGTGTGCCGCCAGAAGTAGTTGTTAGCAGATCAGATTCTGCATAGGGAATACCGATCATCAACATCCCATGATGAAGCAGTGGCAGCATCATGCTCAACAATGTTGATTCCTGTCCGCCATGCAAACTTGCCGAAGAGTCAAAAACAGCGGCTGGTTTTCCGGACATTGATCCTGACAACCAGAGTTCACTGGTTGTATCGAGAAAATATTTCAATGGTGCAGCCATGTTGCCGAAATGTACTGGACTACCAAGAGCCAGACCGTGACATTGTTTTAGATCATCCAGGCTGGCATAGGCTGCGCCGGAATCAGGGATTGGATCTTCAGTCGCTTCACAGACTGTCGAAATCTCAGGCACAGTTCGCAGAACAGCTTCACATCCGGAAACCAGCTCCACACCCCTGGCCACATGACGCGCCATTTCCGAGACGTTGCCGTGGCGACTATAAAAAACAACCAGTATTTTGATCAAAACAATTGAGATCTCATTTTATAGGATTTCGAGAACAGACTCAGGTGGACGACCGATGGCAGCTTTGCCATTGGAAACAACAATTGGTCGTTCGATCAGGATTGGATTTTCAACCATCGCACTGATCAACTGATCATCACTCAAACTGTCATCAGCAAGATTATTCTCTTTGTAAGCCGCTTCACCTTTACGCATCAGTTCACGTGGAGAAAGTCCGAGCATGGACAACAGGTTATTCACAGTCGCGGTGTCCGGCGCTGTTTTCAAATATTCGACAACTTCAAATTCAATGCCTTTTTCTTCCAGCAACGCAAAAGTTTGTCGGGATTTTGAGCAGCGGGAATTATGATAGATTGTAACGCTCATTATGTTCTTCTCCTGTGATATGTTTTAATTATTCTAATATGAATTCTATTCCAGCGCAGATTATTTCTAAATATAATGAATTGAAAGATTTCCTGTTTTTCGTCCAGAAGCATTTCACAGGCGATCATTCTGTTCGCACAGCGGCAGCTTTGTCATATACCTCGTTGCTTTCGTTGGTTCCATTGATGGCTGTAATGTTTTCCACGCTGGCAGCTTTTCCGGTTTTTCAAGGTCTGGAAAAAGAGATCGAAGCCTTTATCTTTAAAAATTTCGTGCCTGCTCTGGGTGAAACTGTCCAGACTTATCTGCACGAATTCAGCGAAAAAGCTTCTGGCTTACGAGCGATTGGCATCAGTTTCTTATTCATTACCGTTCTGCTGATGATGAACACGATCGAAAATGCGTTCAACGTTATCTGGCGAGTACGAGCCAAACGAAAGCCAGTCACCCGTTTCATGACGTACTGGGCGATACTGACTCTCGGACCACTTCTGCTGGGAGCAGGTTTTGTAGCCACATCGTATTTGGCTTCATTACCCATTTTTAGCGAGGTTGATCAGACTCTGGGGATTAAGAGAAAGTTTCTGTTTCTGATCCCTTTTCTGATGTCTACCGTAGCGTTTTTCCTGATTTACCAACTATTACCCAACAGAACCGTATCAACAAAAAGTGCGCTGATCGGTGGACTGGTCGCCGGTATTCTTTTTGAGATTGCGAAACGTCTGTTCGCTTATTATGTTGTTCACTTTCCCAGCCAACAAGCAATCTATGGCGCCTTCGCAACCATCCCGATCTTTTTGCTTTGGATCTATTTGTCGTGGGTGATCATTTTGCTGGGTGCCGAGATCACCCGCTGTCATATGATCTACCATCGTTATGTGGGCAGGGTAGATGACGGTCGGCGGAATTTATTTGTCGATGCTTATAGAGTGACCGGACAGTTATGGAAAGCTCAGATTACTGGCAAACCTTGCAGCGTTTCTGATCTGCTGGTTCAAGAGCCTGACATGAATGATGATCGGGTTTATGAGATCTTGCGATCGCTACGAGAAGCTAACTGGATACAGCGAACGGAAGATGGCGGTTGGGTATTGTTGCGTGATCTGGGAGATGAAACGATGTTGAGTCTATATCGTGCATTACCGGGTGGTTTGCCACTGTCGGATAAAGACTTGATCAGAGATGATCTCTGGAATAAGAATTTGTATACCGAACTGGGTAAGGCATTCGGAAGCCTGACGACTTCCATGAAAACCCCATTGAAAAACTTATATGATCAAGATCAGACTTCTTCTGAATCCTGACGTTCTCTGACCAGGCGCTTGTTCAAAGCCTGTCGCGAAAGACCCAACATCGTTGCAGCAATCCCTTGATTATCTTCCGCACGTTGCATCGCTTCTTTAATCAAAAGTTGTTCCGCTTCTTTCAGTGATGGCAGACGATCCGGGAAAAGTTTTGACAGATTTCCAATATCTCCATCCATGATCGTATCTTCGGATTTTGTTGAGTATTCTTCACCGATGATCTCTTTAAAACTTTGCTGAGATAAAACATTTGCCTGATTTCTGGCAACAGCATCAAAGACCATCGTTTCCAGTTCACGGACATTGCCCGGGAAGCTGTAATTGCTTAATAAAATATAAAGTTCCGGTGGGATTGCTGGTTTATTTTTATCCAGCGAGGCACAGGCTTTTTCGACAAAGTGATTCAGCAATAGCGGCAGATCCTGTTTGCGATCTTTTAAAGAAGGCAGGTTAACCTGATGTGCGCGTAGTCGATAATAAAGATCTTTACGGAAAGTTTTTTCATTGATTGCGGCTGGCAGATCACAATTGGTGGCCACTACAATTCTTGCGGTGCTGCGCTGGAGATGATCTGATCCGAGTGAGTAATAAGTCCGATCCTGTAGCAGGCGTAATAATTTAACCTGTGATGAAAGTTCCAGATCACCAATTTCGTCAAGGAATAAAGTTCCTTCGGTGGCCTGTGCGATCAGTCCTTCACGTTTTCGTTCTGCACCGGTGAATGCACCTTTTTCATGTCCGAATAATGTGTCGGAAAAAACCGTGTCATCCAGCCCTGCAACATTGACCGTAACAAGTTTTCCATCACGACAAGAAGCGTGATGTACCGCTTTGGCAAAGAGTTCTTTTCCCGCTCCAGTTTCACCTGTGATCAATACAGGTTGATTAGAAGGGGCGATGGCTTCGACATATTGGAACAGCGATCGCATATTTTTTTCACAGGTAATGATTTCGTCGAAAGCGGTTTCGTCAGTAAGCTTTCCTTCAAGTAAGCGACTTTTTAAGTCGAGTAACTCACCTTGCAGATTCCGAATTTCCATCGCACGAAGAATGGAAGAGGTCAGGCGATTTTTTTCTACGGGCTTAACCTGATAATCAAACGCGCCGGCCTGCATGCATTGGATCGCAATATCCAGCTCATCGTTTGCGGTTTCGATGATGACCGGGATCTCGGGAAACTCATCTTTTATTTTGATCAGTAATTGATCACCTGACAGATTTGGCATCTGCAGATCAAGTAGAATAACGGCGACTTCCTGTCGGTGTAGCAAAGGCATAACTTCGCGACTATCTGTTAAAGAAATCACCTCTGTCATTCCTGCAGAACGTAATAACAACGTCGTACTTTTTACAATACGCTCGTCATCATCGACAACCAGGATTGGAAGTGTTGATGTCATAATTTTTTTAATATCCGTATTACTGTTTTTGCTTATATTCATAACTATTAGAAGTTGCTGACGAGCGTGTCACAGATTAATTGCAAGATAAAGAGCAGGGAGCAGAAAAACCACAGGGTAGCTATGGAGTTGACGTTATATCTTGTTATTTTTATTTTGATCACTGCAACACTTGTCCATGTCCCAAATCATTGACAGAAATAATATTCAATAAAATAAGTAGGTTAGGGGGATTTCGATGATTCTCCTTATGCGACAAAAGTTGCAAGCCATATTTAGTCATTTGCTATAGGGAAACTGATAGTAAAAATAGTTCCTTCATCTTTCATTGAAAAACAAGACAGGTGACCCCCATGTTCTTTTGTCAGATTATAAGCAATTGCCAGACCCAATCCCGTACCTCCCGTTTCTTGTTTTGTAGTAAAGAATGGATCAAAAATCTTCTTTAAGTCTGAATTCGGAATACCAACACCATTATCTTTTATTCGAATCTGGATATGCTGGGATTTATCATCAAAAAGTGAAGAGATCCAGACTTTGTGTTTCTTGTCGGGAAGCGCATCCAGTGCATTGGAGAGCAGGTTGATGACAATCTGTTCCACGTGCTGAAGGTTGCCTTCTATGCTGGGCAGATCATCAGCAAGGTCAAGTTGAAGGTAATCGGTTTTAGATTTGATCAGTGGTTTCAACAAACGCGCCGCAGATTCAATCGCTTCGTTGACAGAGATCTCAACAATATTCTGGTTGTCACTACGTCGGGCAAAGTTTTTTAGATCATCAATAATACGTTCTATGCGTTGGCTGGCATCTGCTTGTCCTGTGATCATATCTAATACAGATTCGATAGCGTCTTGATAAGGTAAACCGCCAATCAAAAAAGAACTGTTTTCAACCTGATATTTATCCAGCACAGGTTTGATGTCACGCCACATTTCTTCCAGCATCGAAGCATTGATCTTGATCAGGTTATTTGGATTGTTGATTTCATGTGCGACACCGGAGACCAGCAGTCCAAGCGATGACATTTTATCGGTCTGAATCAATAATAGTTGCTGATCGCGAGATTTTTGTTCGAGTTGTTTGCGCTCAGTAATGTCCTGGATGATGCCGAAGGTGCGTTCCAGTTCACCGTTATTTTTTTTAGTAACCCAGAGTGTATTGGAGACGTTCCGATGGGTACCATCAGGTCTGATGATTCGATATTCATTTGTTACAGGAGCGTTTATAGCTCCCCGAGCTTCGAGAATAGCAGGGTCTCGATCATCTGGATGAATTCTTTTGCTGAAACGTCTAAATGAAGGAGTGAAACTCTGGGGTTCATAACCAAGGATACGAAAGAATTCATCACTCCAGTTGACAACCCTGGTTTCAGGGTCATATTCCCAATTTCCCACATGAGCGATTTGTTGTGCTTCAGCCAGACGGGCTTCACTTTCCTGTACTTTACGTTCTTCTTCTTTTAGCTCGGTGATGTCCTGAACGACACCAAACACTTGCTCAGGTTGCCCTTCTTTTTGAATACTCCATAAGGTGCCGGAAGTGATTCGTTCAACCCCATCTTGTCTGATTATACGGAGTTCATTTCTGACCGGAGTACCCGTGATATTTCTACCAATGAGTATTGCTTTACGACGATCATCTGGATGAACCATGCTGCCAAAACTTTTCATTGTTGGTATGAAAGATTGGGGTTCATGAGCAAAAATTCTGAAGAGCTCATCACTCCAGGTTGTAATCTTGGTTTCCTTGTTATATTCCCAATGCCCGACATGTGCGACCTCTTGTGCATAAGCCAGACGAGCATCACTTTCCTGTGCTTCACGCTCCTTTTCTTTATTCTCAGTAATGTCCTGGATAACACCGAAGAGTTGAACTGGTTTTCCTTTGTTAGTATTCGTGACCTGTGAGGTGCCCGAAATAGTACGTTGAGTTCCATCAGGCCTGATGATCCGGAACTCCATCGCAGCGGGTTCTTTTAATGCAGCATCGAAAGCGGCCATAACTTGATCGCGATCATCCGGATGCAGGATGGATTGAAAAAATTTCGTATCAGGAATAAATGATTGCGGCTCGTAGCCATAAATTCGATAACTTTCATCACTCCAGACAGTCTGATCTTTATAGATATCATGATCCCAATATCCGATATGGGCGATTCGCTGTGCTGCTATCAGACGGTCTTCACTATTTTGTAATTTTTGTTGAGCCTTTAACCGCTCAGTAATGTCGGTATCCTGACCCCAGATGTAAACCAGATGATTATTTTCAACTACGCCAGAAAGATTCATAAGGACGGTAAAAATCTTTCCATTGATATCCGGCACATGTACTTCAGAATCATTAATTCGGTAACCTGATTCGATAAAGTGTTGCATTGACTGCAAGTTATCTTTATCAAATAAAGGATGTAGATCGTTTATTTTCATTTTGGCTAATTGATCATCGGCATAGCCAAGTTTGTTGTTAAGTGCGTCATTCCATTCTGCTGCGAACCCATGTTCTAAAATTAACTGGATTTGATCATTCACCGGCAAGTTAACAGGAATTGGTTTTTTGAAACCGATACGATAAATAAATTCGTCACTGTTTCGTAACAACCATCGATAACGTTTTTCTGCTGCCTGGATATCTGAAAGAGAATGAGCGAGGTTTGATCGTAACTGGTTCACCGAATTTTCAGGTATGTCCAGCTCATCCCGTTGGCCATTCTGGGATTTTTTTCGATTTAGATTAAACTGTTGATCAAGTTTATTCGCACCAAGTTGTGATAAGAAAGTGCTTACGTTTTCAACATGTCGGATCACCTTTCTTTTGAGTAAAAAAGTAATAAACAGTGCGACAAGGAAAGTTTTTAATGCGTTTGAAAGTAGCACTGTCCCAAGTCGGTTCAGCAACCGATCATAGGCACTTTCCAGATTAGCAACGACAGTTAGCATTCCAAGCGGATAGTTCATCTCTTCCTGGGTATGACTTAAGTCATACTGGCGAACTTTGGTTTTTTTTGATTGTATTCTCGTACCACTGGACAGGAACAACCCACTGTCAGAAGTTATTTCGGCATACTCAATATCCGGCAGTTCATGGATACCATCAATCTGAACTTGTATCTGTTTCTTATCAAGATCCCAGATCGCGTTTTCAATACTGCGCTGATAACTGGATTCCACCTGCTGCAGGCGTGCATCAATAGCATCGGTATCACGGTGGTATTCGAGATAAAGTTGTATTGTCGTCAGGATAAGGGTGATCAGCGAACTGAACAGAATAATCGTAACGATCAGCTGGCGGCTAAGGGATCTTGTTTTAAGATTTTCAGACACAGGAAATAGTTTTTATTATGATGTATCGTTTAGTATAAGTGATTGATAGAGAAAGTAATTAACTAATGATAGTTAAATTGTTAAAAATAATACAGTTGTCGGGTTTATGCTTTGCCAGTACGTTGTTATTGCCTGCCATAGCTCAGGCAAATCATCATGTTGTTATGTTGGTTCCTGAAGAAGGTGTGGACTTCTGGAAAATAGTCATCCGGTTTTCCGAAGCCGCGGCACATGATCTGGGTGTCGATCTTGAAATTATCAGTGCAGATAATCGTTTTGATAAGCGCAAGGCATTTATGGAGATTTTGAATCGCCCTGAGAAGGTTGATGCTGTCGTGATAAAAATCGAATACGAGATGGAGAGTCAGTTTCTGGAGCTGGCTGAACAGGCACAGGTTCCATTGTTGACTTTTAATACCGGCTTTGATCAGGAGATGATTAAAGTGGTAGGCAAACCACGCGAGAAATATCAATACTGGTTGGGCGAAATTTTTCCGAATGAGATCCAGACTGCTGCTGCGACCACCGGGATATTATTTGAACAAGCCAGGCGAAAGAAACTGCTGGATAACCAGGGGCGATTACAGGTGGTGGCGATAGGTGCAGAGAAAGATAGCCATCCGAATGACGAACGTATGCAGGGTTTTCTGGGAGCTATAGAGGGTTCCGAAGATGTGATACTTCATCAAATAGCTTATTCACACTGGAAGAGTGAAAAAGCCCGTTTTGCTTTTTCGGGATTAATGAAACGTTACCCAGAAACCAAAGTTGTCTGGACAGTGGCAAGAGACAGATCAATAAGATCGGAAGCAAAAGAGCAGGGGCTGGTTCCCGGTTCGGACTTTGTAATAAATTCGAACAGGTTGTTGGGACAAACTTTGCGATCAGTGAAATCAGGCGAACTGGCAGTTGCTGCTGGTGGACACTATGTTGATGGTGCCTGGGTAATTGTTCTTCTACACGATTATTTTCACGGTCGTGATTTTGCTGAAGAGGATATCCGGATCATAACCAAAATGGCAATTGTCACTAATGAGAATGTGGATCGTTACCTGTCAAAACTTTCCGAAGAAAAGCTCTCTGCAGAAAATATTGAAAAAATAGATTTTGGAAGGTTTTCTAAAGTTAAGAATCCCAACCTGGAAACCTATGAGTTTAGTCTGGATATGATCCTGGATAAATTGTAGTCTACTTTTCATCACATCTGATTTACCCCATTCACCCTTGCAACTTTTGTTGCAGCACAAGAATAGTCTCGATCACGTAACCCTTTGATCTGAAAAATATTATACGAAAATTTCTATTGGCCAACGACATTTGTTGACAGCTTTTTCTGTTGATTGTTATGTTTGTTAAAGAGCTGATATTACAATATAAATCAATCTGTTAGATCGAATTTATTCTCATTTTTGATGGGTGGCACAGCGTCTGCACTATCTATTGTGGAAACAAACACAATTGAGACCGGAAGGGTGAGACAAGAGTGGTGACTGAGACAGATATTCTAAATAGCAAAATATTGATCGTTGATGACGAGCAGGACAATATCATGATCTTGAAAGAGATCCTGAGACGCGAAGGATTTAAGGATCTTGACTGTGAAACGGAGCCTCGAAATGTATTAGAAAGAGAATATGTCAGTCATTACGATCTGGTACTTCTCGATCTGCAGATGCCTTTTATGGATGGTTTTGAAGTGATTGAGCTACTCAAAGCTTATAATGATAACGAAGCATCTGTCATTATGCTGACCGCTAATGTTGAGCCAGAAACAAGACACGATGCTCTCGCCAAAGGTGCAAAAGATTTCATCACAAAACCATTTGATCATAGGGAAGTTGTTTGCCGGATCCGCAATATTCTTGAATCACGTTTGTTACAAAAAGCACTCACTGAACAAAATGGTCGACTGGAAAAATCTTGCCAGGATCGTACCGAAGAATTAATTGAAACACGCATGCATGCGATCCAGTGTCTGGGTAAGGCAGCTGAGTTTCGCGATAACGAAACCGGTATGCATGTTGTTCGCATGAGTAAAACCTCTGCAAGAATTGCGAAAGAATTAGGCTGGGATGAGGAGCAATGCGATCTCATTCTTCACGCCAGTCCGATGCATGACATCGGTAAGATAGGTATTCCTGATCACATCCTGTTAAAGCCGGGTGAACTTGATATTGATGAGTGGGAGATCATGCAGTCTCACACCAGTATCGGTGGGAAAATTTTGTCAGTATCAGACTCGGATCTATTTACAGCCGCTGCTGAAATTGCCGAGACTCATCACGAAAAATGGGATGGTAGTGGTTACCCCGAAGGCCTTGCCGGAGAAGAGATTCCGATCATGAGCAGGATTGTTGCTGTTAGCGATACCTTCGATGCACTGATTTCTGAACGTGCTTATAAGAAGCCATGGCCGGTTGAAGAGGCAATAACTTATGTCACCAGAAATAGCGGAAAACATTTTGATCCAGAAGTTGTAGAGGCTTTTAGTCATTGTATTGAAGAAATTCTGGCAATTTGTGATAGCCATTCAGACAACCCCGAAAAGCTAGAGAAAAAAACATTTTCACCTGATGAGCTCGATATTTTTGAGCCGGATAAGACAGGGGTTATTCGATGACTACACAAACACCTCATATCCTGCTTGTTGATGATGAACCTTTAAACCTGGAAATTCTTTCAGATTATATGTCCGAAAAGAATTATCAGATCAGTATGGCGGAAGATGGTCAGATTGCCTGGAACATGATGGAAGCCGATCCTGAGTCCTATGATGTGATCCTGCTTGATCGAATGATGCCAAACATGGACGGTATGGAAGTTCTGGAGAGAGTTAAAGCAAACCCGATCTTGAGACATTGCCCGGTCATTTTACAAACAGCGCTTGATGATAAAGATGATGTTTTGGCTGGAATGCGAGCAGGTGCATATTACTACCTCACCAAGCCGTTTGCAGAGGAACAGTTATTCACGGTTGTCGATACTGCCGTTCAGGATCGCATGCAGTATCGTGCGCTGAAAGAATTACTGAATGAAAATTGTGACACTTTTGGTTTAATGAACTCGGCAGCATTTCAATTTCAGACAGTTAAACAGGCGCAATCAATGGCTTCTTTTATAGCCAAGGCTTGTCCACAGCCGGAAAAAGTGATCATGGGACTTTCCGAGCTGCTGGTGAATGCTGTGGAGCATGGGAATCTGGGCATTACGTATGCCGAGAAAACATTTCTAAATGGAGAAGGTGAATCCTGGATTGCAGAAGTTAACCGGCGTTTGCTCCTGGAAGAAAATAGAAGCAAATTTGCAAAAGTTGATTTTCAGCGAACTGGGAATGAAATTGAAATTATTATTTCTGATCAGGGTGAAGGATTTGATTGGGAACCTTATATGGAGATGAGAGCAGAACGTATTGCTGACAATCATGGTCGCGGAATCGCGATGGCTGGGATGATCAGTTTTTCACGTATCGAATATCGTGGAAAAGGCAATGTGGTTCATGCCTATGTAGAGACTGAGGAAACCTCAACAGGTGAGAGTAATGATGAGGTGTCTCAAGAATTCGATAATGTTAGTTAAGGAAGCTCTGATCAAGTCGTGATTGTTTTAGGGTGGCTGAAATCGCCTCAAACTTCTCCGAAAATCGCTGCAATAGAACAACTATTACTGCTCATTTCGAAGAAGTTTGAAACAATTTCATCTCAGCCTAAGTTCAACCAGACTTAATCAGAGCTTCCTTAAATGACGAAACAACAGGATCTAGTTTATTTCGAGGGTTCAGTGTTTTATTAAATGTATCTATATGTCATCCAGCGCACCACCCTTCAACCTGGAAAGTAGTACGACATGGTCATTTTTATTGCGCTGAACCCTCAAAGTAAATTGGAACAACTAAAGACGTAAAACCAGTATTGAGAGACTATGATGAATTTATTTAAACAAAACGATCAGCTAAAAGAGCTGTCACCTGAACAAGCGAAAACGGTCAATGATTGGGGCGCGTGTGATCTGGGCAGTCGGGCCGGGGTTGTAGTTTTTGCTTATGCGATTACCGCAATAGTTTTGGTGATTACCAGTCAAGAACTACAGACTCATCTCGAACTTCTGGGACCCATTGTCGCTATTATGGTCATTGTCAGTGCCTTCAGATTTTCTGCCGGGTTACGTTTATCGAAAGCTACTGAATCAGAAACAGATAAATTCCTTAAGCGTTACGGTTGGTGGAGCCTGGCCAATATTTTTTCTCTTGGTTTATTTGTTGCGGCATCGATTTATAAGATCGGACTCAATGAACAAAGCATGACCATGGTTGTGATATTGGCGGGATTCACAGGTGCCACCATCGGTACAATGGCGCTCTACATAAACCTATGGACAACTTTTACTCTGCTTTCCTGGACACCTGTAATACTGACTAGTTTTTACTCTGGATTTCTGGGCTCCCCTCATGGGTATTCTTCAGGGGTAATGTATTTGGTTTTTGCAGTATTTATCATCGTGATTGGCAAACGTGTTGCGAATGAGTACTGGCGTGGACAAGTGGCGATCATCAGGCTGGAAGAAAAAACCAGAGATTTGGAAGAAGCACTTGAGCTAGTAGAAGAAAAAGAATCAGAAATTCGACATCATCGGGATAATCTTCAGGAAATGGTTAAAGAGCAAACTCATGATTTGCGTTTATCAAAAGAAGCCGCTGAAAAAGCTAATCAGGCGAAGAGCGAATTTCTCGCAAATATGTCGCATGAACTCAGGACGCCAATGCATGCGATTTTGAGTTTTTCAAAGTTCGGTATGGATCGACTGGAAAAAGCGCCTCTCGAAAAACTGGGACGTTACTTCACGCAGATTCACGATAGTGGCGAACGGTTGATTGCCTTAATTGATGATCTACTGGATTTGGCAAAAATGGATGCCATGAAAATGGATTACAAGTTTGAATTAAACGATCTTTCCAAATTAGTAGAACAGTGCGCATCTGAACAAGAGATCCGGTTTCTGGAACGTGATATCAAGATTGATGTTCTTCCCTATAATTGCGATACAAGAGCATTTATTGATCCGGTTCGTATGGGCCAGGTGATCACAAACCTCTGTTCCAATGCTATAAAATTTACGCCAGAAGGAACAACAATCACGGTTTCAATCAATTCAGGTGCGATTTCTCCCGGACGAAGAGAATCCGATACAGCTACTATTCCAGCCCTTCTATTTACTATTAGGGATGAAGGTGATGGTGTGCCTGAAGATGAACTGGAGGCAGTTTTTGATCAGTTTATTCAAAGCAGCAAAACAAAAACGGGTGCAGGTGGTACAGGTCTTGGGTTAGCTATTTGTAAAGAGATTATAGAAGCACATCATGGTCATATTTGGGTTGAAAATACTTATTCAGGTGGCGCAGAATTTAGTTTCTTAATTCCGACAACGGGTGCGTTTGAACTGGCTGGTGAATATGAGTCAATGTTGAAAAGACCACCAGAAGAACCTGTCCAGTTGGAAGGAGAGACTGAGGTAGAGGTTGATAACTCAGCCGTTTAATTTCCCACCCAGTAATTTACCAATAAACTCTCCGACAGAGTCAGCATCAATATCAACACTTTCGTCATCCCGGCGACCTTTATATTCTAGCTGACCTGCATCCAGTCCTCGATCACTGATCACCAGGCGATGTGGAACCCCGATCAGTTCCAGATCATTAAACATCACGCCTGGGCGACCTTTCGTATCGCAGAGTAGAACATCTATTCCTGCTTTCATCAGATCAGCATAAAGCAATTCCGCAGCTTCTTTTACGCGTTCTGATCGATGTGCATTTACCGGTACGATGGCTAGTTGAAAAGGCGCGATCGCTTCTGGCCAGATAATGCCGGACTCATCGTTATTCTGTTCGATGGCCGAAGCTACAATTCGTGATACGCCGATGCCGTAACAACCCATCACCATATCAACCGACTTGCCATTCTCGTTAAGACAATTCGCTTTCATGCTCTTGCTGTATTTGTCGCCCAGTTGGAAGATGTGGCCGACTTCAATGCCTTTGGCGATCTGTATGGTTCCTTTTCCATCTGGACTGGCTTCGCCTTCTTCGATATTACGAATGTCTGCGACGATCGTTTCCGGTAGATCACGAACCCAATTGACGCCAGTTAGATGTATTCCATCTTCATTCGCGCCACAGACAAAGTCAGACACGACAGCTGCTGAGTGATCAACAATGATCGGAATATCAAGTCCCACCGGGCCAATCGATCCTACTGAACAACCAAGAACCTGTTTGATTTTTCCAGCTTCGGCAAAACGGAAAGGCGAAGCAACCTGCTCAATCTTTTCAGCCTTGATCGCATTTAGTTCGTGGTCACCACGTAAAACCAAAGCCACCAGCGAATCGTCTTCCCCTTCTACGATCAGTGTTTTCAGACATTGGCCGTGATCAATTTTCAGGAAGCTACAGACTTCTTCAATACTATGTTGATCTGGCGTATCAACGCTGCTCATTTCCTGCGTACTATCCGCACGAGTTTGATCAGGAATTGGTGCCGGCGTCAACTCAACATTCGACGCATAATCACTTTCGCTGCTGAAGGCAATGTCGTCTTCACCCGATTCGGCAAGGACATGAAATTCATGCGAAGCACTACCGCCGATATTGCCAGTGTCTGCTTCAACCGCACGAAACTTTAAACCCAGCCGCGTAAAAATTCGGCTATAGGCTTCAAACATTATCTCGTAGGTTTCTTGTAAAGATTCTTGATCAAGATGAAATGAATAGGCATCTTTCATTAGAAATTCACGTGATCGCATAATGCCAAAACGTGGGCGGATTTCATCACGGAACTTGGTCTGGATCTGATAGAAATTAGCCGGTAATTGTTTGTAGCTGCGGATTTCATTTCGCACCAGTGAAGTGATCACTTCTTCAGCCGTCGGGCCATAGCAAAATTCACGGTTGTGACGATCAGTAATCCTCAAAAGCTCAGGGCCATATTGTTCCCAGCGGCCAGATTCTTCCCAAAGGCCAGCAGGTTGAACAGAAGGCATTAATAATTCCTGAGCGCCTGCAAGATTCATTTCCTCACGGATGATAGCTTCTACTTTGCGAAGCACTCGCAAGCCCAAAGGCAGCCATGAATATATGCCAGAGGCCGTTTGCCGGATCATACCGGCACGTAACATTAATTGGTGGCTGATGACTTCAGCGTCAGCAGGGGCTTCTCGAAGGGTTGGAAGCAGGAGATTGGATAATCGCATTGTTGTTTATTGCCGTAAATTGTCGAACGGCGAATTCTACAACAATTGTCAGTGACGAGGCTACGCTGAGTACAAAGACTTTAACTACAGTGTTCTGCGATACTGTCTTTGTTTTCCTGAATTCTTTGCTGGCGTTGTTCTTCATCCAGACGTGTACGGTTGCCCTGATCATCAGTTTCAAAAACGCGATTGGCAATGGTTATTTGCTCAAGATTTGCCTTAACACTTTCACAATATTCCTGTTTTTCATTTTCTGCACGCGCCTGATCCTGCTGAATCAACTTTTTCTCATTTTGTTCATCAGCAGTAATTCGGTCTCTTTTTTTATCTTCACGAAGTTTATCTATAGCACCCTGATCAGCTGTTCCACCACGTTTTTTGATCTGCTGATCTTTGCAGTTTTCTGACGGGAATTGAGTGTATTCAACCCCACCATCTGGCTTCATACATTTATAAATACCTTTAGCTGTAACAGATGATGTTATAAAAGTGATAATAGCGACGATCAGGAACAGGGTGAGTGTCGCTCCAATTTTCAAGGTGTTGTCAATTTTCATGATGCAAGTACCTAAGTAATTTCGCTATAAATATTGACCTGATGGCCATATTTCAGTCAAAATAGGCGATTTCCCTGCGAACTCTTGTTCTCGGGGGCATATTGGTTATGTTAAGAATAAAGCAATAATTGTTCCTGCTGAGCAAACGTTTGGCGGAAATGGGCAGAATTAGTAATTTATAAGGTGATTTTAAGTGGGTGAAAAGTTAAGAGGCGCGGAGATATTACTGAAAGCGCTGGCTGATGAAGGCGTTGAACATATCTTCGGTTATCCGGGTGGATCAGTGTTGCATATTTATGATGCGATCTTTAAGCAGGATGCTGTCAAACATATTCTCGTGCGTCACGAACAGGGCGCAACACATGCGGCCGATGGTTATGCGCGTGCAACCGGAAAATGCGGTGTTGTTCTTGTAACGTCTGGCCCGGGTGCAACTAACTGCGTCACCGGTATTGCGACCGCTCACATGGATTCTATCCCAATGGTGGTTCTGACAGGGCAGGTTCCCAGTCATCTGATCGGCAATGATGCGTTTCAGGAAGTCGATAACGTCGGCATCACGCGTCCCTGCGTAAAACATAATTTCATGGTTGAAGATGTGAAAGATCTGGCCATGACTATTAAGAAGGCTTTCCATGTTGCGACGACTGGGCGACCGGGTCCTGTTGTGGTTGATATTCCTAAGGATATTACCGCTGACGTGACAGAATATGAATATCCGAAAACGATTGAGATGCGTTCTTATAAGCCTGTGACCAAAGGTCATCCGGGGCAGATCAAACGTGCCGTAGATATGTTGATGTCGGCACAAAAACCGATGATCTACTCAGGTGGCGGTGTAGTTATTGATAACGCGGCTGATCAATTGATCGAATTTACACGACTGCTGGGTTTCCCGATCACACAAACCTTGATGGGACTGGGTGCGTATCCGGCCAGCGATCCGCAAAACTTACAGATGCTGGGAATGCACGGTACTTACGAAGCCAATATGGGTATGCATCAATGTGATGTTCTGATCGCGATTGGTGTACGTTTTGATGATCGTGTTACGGGCAATCTCGAACAGTTCTGCCCGAATGCAAAAATCATTCATATTGATATTGATCCGGCATCGATTGCGAAGAATGTTGCCGTTGATATCCCGATTGTTGGCAGCGTGACCAATGTTCTTGGAGAAATGAACAAACTGATCCGCGCCAGCAAGTTTGATCCAATGGACATGGAAAAAGATGCCTGGTGGGAACAGATCAACAAATGGCGATCGGTTGATTGCATGCGCTTTGACCGAACCACCGATGTGATCAAGCCACAATACGTGATCGAAGAACTGGACAAGCTCACCAATGGCGATGCTTACATTACTTCGGACGTTGGTCAGCATCAGATGTGGGCGGCGCAATATTACAAGTTTAATAAGCCACGTCGCTGGATCAACTCCGGTGGACTCGGCACGATGGGCTTTGGTGTTCCTGCTGCGATGGGCGTTCAAATGGCATTTCCGGATGAAACGGTTTGCTGTATCAGTGGCGAAGCATCGTTGGTCATGTGTATTCAAGAACTTTCGACCTGTCTGCAATATGGCTTGCCGATCAAAATCATCAGCCTCAATAATCGTTACATGGGTATGGTTCGACAGTGGCAGGAATTCTTCTATGATCGCCGCTACTCACACTCTTATATGGAAGCGCTGCCTGATTTTGTCAAACTGGCTGAATCTTTTGGTCATGTGGGCATGCGCGTTGAAAAAACCGCCGATGTTAGCGGTGCTTTGAAAGAAGCATTGGCGATGAAAGATCGTCTGGTGCTAATGGATATTGTTACGGATCAAACAGAAAATGTTTATCCCATGATCGCTGCGGGCAAAGGTCATAACGAAATGGAACTGCCACCAGGCACTGACAGGGAGTTATCATAATGCGACATATCATCTCTATTCTGCTGGAAAACGAAGCAGGTGCATTGTCGCGAGTAGCCGGATTATTTTCAGCGCGTAACTATAATATTGAGTCGTTAACCGTTGCGCCGACAGAAGATCCAACCATGTCGCGAATGACGCTGGTAACCAGTGGAACGGATGCCACCATCGAACAGATCCAGAAACAGCTGAACAAGCTGGTGGATGTGATCAAGCTGACTGATCTAAACGAAGTTCGTCATATCGAACGTGAGTTGATGTTGGTGAAAACCAATGCCACGGGTGAGTTTCGTGAAGAGGTCAAAAGACTGGTTGAAATATTCAGGGGCAGAATAATCGATGTAACTGATAAAACTTATACCATTGAGCTAACAGGCTCAGGTAAAAAACTTGATGCATTGCTGGAAGCATTGGATAAAAAAGCAATCATTGAAGTTGTGCGCACAGGCCTTACCGGCATTGCCCGTGGCGAAAACGCACTTCATCTATAAATAATTAATTTAAACTGCGAGAAAAAAAATGAAAGTCTATTACGATAAAGATGCGGATCTGTCTCTGATCCAGTCCAAAAAAGTAGCCATTATTGGTTACGGTTCTCAGGGTCATGCCCACGCTAACAACCTGAAAGACTCTGGTGTCGATGTCGTCGTCGGTTTGCGTCAGGGTTCTAGCTCGGCTGCCAAAGCAGACGGTGCTGGTCTTGCACATAAATCAATCGAAGATGCGGTTAAAGAATCTGATGTGATCATGATTCTTGCGCCAGATGAGCATCAGGCTGAATTATATCGCACACAGATTGAGCCAAACCTGAAGCAGGGTGCGGCGTTGGCTTTTGCTCATGGCTTCAATGTTCATTTTGAACAGATCGAACCACGCGAAGATATTGATGTAATCATGATCGCACCAAAAGGCCCAGGTCATCTGGTTCGTTCAACTTATACAGAAGGCGGCGGCGTTCCATCTTTGATCGCGGTTCATCAGGATGCCTCAGGGCAGGCGAAAGAGCTGGCTCTTTCTTATGCGTCAGCCAATGGCGGCGGTCGTGCCGGTGTTATCGAAACAACGTTCCAGGAAGAAACTGAAACGGATCTGTTCGGTGAACAGGCGGTTCTTTGTGGCGGTGTTACTGCACTGATCCAGGCGGGTTTCGAAACGTTGACCGAAGCGGGTTATGCACCAGAAATGGCTTATTTCGAGTGTCTGCACGAAACGAAACTGATCGTTGATCTGTTATACGAAGGTGGTATTGCCAACATGCGTTATTCAATTTCGAATACAGCAGAATATGGTGATATTACACGTGGTCCACGAATCATTACCGAAGAAACCAAGAAAGAAATGAAGAAGATCCTGACTGAAATCCAGAATGGTGAATTTGCAAGAGAATTCATTGGTGAGAGCATGACAGGTAACGCGACACTTAAAGCGAAACGTCGTATTGCCAAAGAGCATCAGATTGAAGAAGTTGGTGGCAAGCTGCGTTCCATGATGCCGTGGATTCAGGCCAACAAAATCGTCGATAAGACTAAAAACTAGTCGTCATTTAATAGTGATCTGTCGGGTTTCAATCACTGAAACCCGACATCTTTTCCCGATTCTTTTGATCGTTTCCTGATCAGAAAAAGTCCATCTCGTTATTAACTACTTGTAATAAATGCTGCAATGCGGAATGATGTCATTTTTATGACAGGAAGGATTCCTTAATGCCTAGCAACCGTTATCCGATTATCGCCAGAGAAGGCTGGTTAATACTGCTAATCGTAGCCATTCTGGGCTTGATTCTGCTGAATCAATTTTTGCCAGCCTATTCGATTCCTGTATGGATAATTTTAGTGGGTCTGATCTATCTTCTTCGTGATCCTCATCGCATCATTCCATCGTCACCATTAGCCATTGTCAGCCCTGTCGAAGGGGTTATTGAAAGTGTTACCAATCACAAAGATCACTGGATCGGTCGTGAAGCTATCAGAGTCAGAATACGCATGAGCTACGCCAACACCTACACCATTCGCAGCCCGATGGAAGGTAAAGTGGTTCGAAATTGGTCATCTGAGCCAGCAACTTTGGGCAGCAACAGCAAGATTCATCGGCATGCTCTCTGGATTCAGTCTGATGAAGGGGATGACATCCTCACCACCATTTACATTGGAAAAATGTCATCCCGACTCAGTTGTTATGCCTATCCGGGTGAAAGAATTGGCCAAGGACAGCGCTGTGGATACTACATGCTCGGCGGTGTTGTTGAAGTCTACCTTCCTGTTGATTCAAAGATTAAAGTGACTGAAGGTGATCGCGTTTCATCCGGTTCCAGCGTGCTGGGTCAGCTGGTACATAAAAAAGCATCGGCATCTTTAGCATCTGCGATTTCGGTTTAACAGTCATTATTAGAATAGCTCGGGCAAAACACTCCATTTATTCCTGTCAGCGTAGTAAACTAGAAAGTTCTCCAACTTCCAGAGCAAGCACATGCCCAAAAGCCGCCTGAATCCACGACGGGGGATTTACCTTCTTCCAAACCTGTTCACTACCGCCGCTTTATTTTCCGGTTTTTACGCCATAGTAGCCGCCATGAACGGCCGTTTTGAACCTGCTGCGCTTGCCATTTTCTGTGCAATGATACTGGATGGAATGGATGGTCGTGTCGCACGCATGACCAATACACAAAGTGATTTTGGTGCAGAATACGATAGTCTGTCAGACATGATCTCATTCGGACTGGCTCCCGGGCTAGTGATCTATCAATGGGCTTTGACCGGACTTGGCCGGATTGGCTGGGTTGTTGCATTTGTCTACACCGTCACAGCCGCATTGCGTCTCGCTCGTTTTAACACGCAGGTGGAAACGGCTGATAAAAATTATTTTCAAGGCTTACCGAGTCCATCAGCCGCAGGCATTGTTGTCGGTCTGGTCTGGATCGGCGCAGAATATCAACTCGAAGTCACACGTGGTTTAAGTATTCTTGCGATGATCATCACGCTACTGGCCGGATCATTGATGATCAGCAATGTTCGCTATAACAGTTTCAAAAATATTGATCTTAAAGGCAAAGTCCCTTTTATTCATATCATTGGAGCGGTACTGGTTTTTGTACTGATCGCGCTGGAACCACCTTCAGTATTGTTTGCTATTTTTGCTGCCTATGCTCTGTCGGGGCCAGTATTAACTTTGCTTCAATTAAGAAAACATCGGGCAACACGCTCAAGTTCTGACCAGAACTGACGATGTTAGTTGATAACTACTATCATTCTAGGTTATCTTTAACAAGATGAATTCAACAACACAACAAAAGACTACTCAAGTACGCATCTCGCGTAAGTCATCGTTGTGCCTGTCAACCCTCCTGCTACTCCTGCCCTTTTCGGGCTAAAAAATCACACACCTGGCGAGGAAAAACGCACCACCACAATAGAAACAAACCGTAGCAAGCTGCTAGAATACACGGCAGAGCTATATAAAAATGAGCATAGTTAAATGAAAGATAAATTAATAATTTTTGATACCACCTTGCGTGACGGTGAACAAAGCCCCGGCGCATCAATGACGAAGGACGAAAAAGTCCGCATAGCCAAAGCGCTGGAACGTATGAAAGTGGATATTATTGAAGCTGGTTTTCCGATAGCCAGTCCGGGTGATTTTGAAGCGGTAAAAGCTGTCGCCGAAGTCGTCAAAGACAGCACCGTTTGCGGTCTGGCCAGAGCGTTAGACAAAGATATTGATCGTGCTGGTGAAGCTTTGAAAGGAGCGAATTCATCACGAATCCATACCTTCATCGCCACATCGCCGATCCACATGAAAGCGAAATTACAGATGGAACCTGATCAGGTTATCGAGCAGGCAATCCATTCGGTAAAACGCGCGAGGAATCTGACGGAGAATGTAGAGTTTTCGCCTGAAGATGCGGGTCGATCAGAAACAGATTTTCTCTGCCGGATCATCGAGGCGGTGATCAATGCCGGAGCCACGACCATCAATATTCCGGATACCGTCGGTTATAATTTACCCGATCGTTTTGGTGCTTTGGTCGGCGAATTGATGGAACGTATTCCGAACAGTGACAAGGCGATTTTCTCGGTACATTGTCATAATGATCTGGGACTGGCTGTTGGCAATTCATTGTCCGCTGTGCTTCACGGAGCACGTCAGGTCGAGTGTACGATCAATGGTCTAGGCGAACGTGCCGGCAATGCCGCGCTTGAAGAAGTGGTGATGGCAATCAAAACCCGACAGGATATTTTTCCGGTAGACACCACGCTTGATACCACCGAGATCATGAACTGTTCACGACTGGTTTCCAGCGTCACTGGTTTTCCGGTGCAGCCAAACAAAGCGATTGTCGGCGCAAATGCCTTTGCTCACGAATCCGGAATTCATCAGGATGGCGTGATCAAGAATCGTGAAACTTACGAGATCATGCGCGCTGAAGATGTTGGCTGGAATGCGAACCGCATGGTCATGGGCAAACATTCCGGACGGAACGCTTTCAAAACCCGCTTACATGAACTGGGCATTGATTTCGAGCGTGAAGAAGAATTGAACGATGCGTTTAAACGATTCAAAGAACTGGCGGATAAAAAGCACGAGATCTTTGATGAAGATTTACAGGCTTTGGTCACCGAAACCAATCTCGCCAGTGAAGAAGAATGGGTTAAATTGATCTCGCTTAAAGTGAATTCGGAAACGGGCGAAACACCGATCGCCGAGATCACACTCGTCATTGATGGTGAAGAGAAAACCGGATCAGCAGCAGGAAGTGGCCCTGTGGATGCAACCTTTATGGCGATTGAAAGTGTCACCAAAAGTGGCAGTGAACTGTTACTTTATTCGGTGAGTAATATTACCAGCGGTACGTCATCGCAGGGTGAGGTCGCGGTGCGTTTGCAGCTCGAAGATCGCGTTGTGAACGGGCAGGGTGCGGATACGGATATTCTGGCGGCTTCTGCCAAGGCATATCTGAATGCACTGAATACGCTGATGGCTGCGAAAGATAAAAAACATCCGCAGGTTACGGGTAAAGTATGAACCAGAAGCTCGCCTACTTAGATGCAATGGGAATTGACGTCTGGGTTGGGCGAGATTCTGTTGTTGATCAATCTGTGACGGATCAGGCATCGGAGATCAAGCCAGAACCCGTCATAGAAGAAATTACCGAAACTTCTGATCAGACAGTTGAAACAGAAACTGTTCCAGTTGAGATGCCCGTTGTTAGAGAAAGTATTTCCGATCTCACTGAGAGTGATACATGGGAAAACCTTCAAAAAAGAGTTTCTGCCTGTATCAAATGTGATCTACACACCAGCCGGACGCAGACAGTTTTCGGAGTAGGCAATAAAAATGCTGACTGGCTGATCATTGGCGAGGCTCCTGGTCATGATGAAGATCAGCAAGGCGAACCATTTGTCGGACGTGCAGGACAACTTTTAAATTCAATGTTGATTGCCGTTGGTTTGCAACGGGAACAGGTTTTTATCGCCAACATTCTAAAATGTCGCCCACCGGACAATCGTGATCCCCGTCCTGAAGAAGTTACTAGTTGTGAACCTTACCTGCAACGACAAATAGAATTGATCAAGCCAAAAATAATTTTGTGTGTCGGCCGGATCGCAGCACAGAATTTGCTCAAGGTTGATACACCGATCGGTAAAATGCGTGGCAAAAAATATTCTTATGAACCTTTAAATACTCCAGTGGTGGTTACTTATCATCCGGCTTATCTCTTACGTTCACCTTCTCAAAAAAGTAAAAGCTGGGAAGATCTTTTGCTGGCGAAATCACTGATGGAAGAATCATCGTGAGCGTCGCTAATGATCTGGTGCTGGCAGAAATGCGGCCGATGCAGAAAGAAGATATTTCGGCAGTTATGGAGATCGAGATCGCGTCTTATGTTTCTCCGTGGAAAGAAAATATTTATCATGACTGTCTGAAAGTTGGCTACGGTTGCTGGGTGATGGAATACGCGCAGAAGGTGGTTGGCTATGGCATTATGTCGGCAGCGGTTGGCGAAGCACATATCCTGAATATTTGTATTCGCGAAGATTACCGTCGTTATGGTCTGGGACGAATGTTATTGAATCATCTGCTGGAATTATCGCGTGGTCACAAAGCGAGCACCGTATTTCTGGAAGTTCGATCAAGCAATCTTGGTGCTTATCGATTATATGAAGAAGAAGGTTTTTCAGAAGTTGGATCACGAAAAAATTATTATCCTTCCCCGAATGGAAGAAGAGAAGATGCCATCATCATGGCAAAGGAATTGGTAAGATAAAAATGGTCGATTATCCAACGATAGAAGAGTTCGTCGGCAATACGCCACTGGTTCGTTTGCAACGTTTACCCGCACAAATGGGCAATGCAAGTAATACTATTCTGGCGAAACTGGAAGGTGATAATCCTGCTGGTTCAGTGAAAGACCGTCCGGCTTTGAGCATGATCAGCCGAGCAGAAAAACGCGGTGAAATAGAGTCCGGTGACACGCTGATCGAAGCTACCAGTGGTAATACTGGAATTGCATTGGCAATGGCTGCGGCGATCAAAGGTTATAAGATGATCCTGATCATGCCAGAAAACATGAGTGAAGAACGCCGTGCTTCTATGAAGGCTTACGGCGCGGAAATAATTCTGACATCAGAAGAAGGTAGCATGGAAGCGGCGATCGATAAGTCACGGGAAATGGAAACGGAAGGTAAAGGCAAAGTGCTTGATCAGTTTTCCAATCCAGATAATCCGCGATCACATTTCGAAGGAACTGGTCCTGAAATCTGGCGGGATACTCAGGGGCAACTGACACATTTTGTTAGCTCAATGGGAACTACCGGCACGATCATGGGGTGCTCGAAATATTTCAAAAGTGTTAATCCCGATATTCAGATCGTTGGCGTTCAGCCTGAAGGCGATGCCAGCATTCCAGGAATTCGTCGTTGGCCAAAAGAATATTTACCGAAGATTTATGATGATCGCCGCGTAGACAGAATTATGGATATGGATCAGGAGACTGCAGAGCAAACCATGCTGGCGTTGGGTTCACAGGAAGGTATTTTTTGTGGCGTATCATCTGGTGGTGCGGTCGCAGCAGCGCTACGATTATCCGAAGAGGTGGAAAATGCTGTGATTGCGGTGATCATTTGTGATCGCGGAGATCGCTATATTTCCACTGGAGTTTTCCCCGGCTGAGGAGATGACATTGTTACGCTTGATTTGTATCTTTGCTTCAAGCGTTGCCTTCTCATGCGCCTATGCTCTTGATCAGCTGAGTTTTAGTGTCGAGCAAGCGGAGTTTTCTGGCTGGCAGATTGATAACCTTGATCTGTCGTTTGATTTTGCGGCAGAAGAAATCCCGACATTATCGATCTCAATCGATAAACTGAAATCAGCCGCAGGCGAATCTTTCAAAGAAGTTGAAATCGAATGCCCGTTTCCTTCCTTTCAAAACGTTTTGCAATTCAATCTGATCGAATGTCAGGATGGCAGTTTCTCCGCAAAACATCATCAGCTTGGTTTGCTCAAAGGCAAGATCAATTTCCTGTTTAATGCCGAGAAAGAACAATTCAAAACATCGATCACGCAATTACGGATCGCAAAAGGTCTTTTAAATATCACTGCAAATGTCAGAAAAGAAAAATGGCATATAGATCTAAAAGGAAAGTCGCTGGATGTGGCCAGGCTGAAAACAATTGCGGCATCATTTATAGATATACCGGAAGGGATTTCTGATGAATCAGGGAAAATAAGTTTTGAGATTATGGCCGAAGGCCAAGATGCGGATATCCGATCAGCAAAAATAAAACTGCGAACCTTTGATCTGGCTTTCAATGGAAATTCTGTTGCCGAAGAACTGGATGCAACGCTTAACATGACATTGAAAAAACACGGTGCAGAATGGCATATCAAAGAAGATCTTACTTTGCTGGGTGGTGTGGTTTATATCGAATCCGGTATTCAGATCGGACAGATTTCTCCTGGGTTTCTACTAGAGCCGGGTGAGGAACCGATCACGCTGACATTAGATGCGAACATGCGTGAAGAACATATCAACATCCACAGCATGGTGTTAAATCATCCTCAGGTCATGACCGCAAAAATTGGTGGCGTTATGAATCTGGAGCAAGATTCGCCGATAGATGATTTCTCTGTCTCTCTCAATACAAAGGATCTCGCTCAAGTATTCCCTGTTTATGTTCAACCACTTTTATTCGGATCGGGGCTGGACGAAATGGAGATCGTTGGTGAGGTCGATCTGAATATGAAACTTGGTGAAAGTGGCATTACTGATTTTCATTTGGTTCTGGGAGACGTTTACGCAGAGGATCAAGCTGGAAAATTTCATGTGGCCGGACTAGACGGTGATATACGTTTGAACAGTGATCCGAATGTCAAAGATTCTGGAATGAAGTGGCGTGGTGGTTCGATCTATAAAATGAATATCGGCGCCAGTGAAATGAAGCTGTCTTCGAAAGGCCGATCCATGCGATTAAGAGAAAAAATGGTGATCCCGATTTTTGATGGAGAGCTTCAGATCGACGATCTCGAAATGAAAAAACTGGGCTTGGAAGATTATTCGGTTCGTATCGAAAGCACGCTAACACCGATCACCCTAAGCGAATTTACCGAAGCGATGAGTATACCGCTTATGGCTGGTAATATTTCCGGTGAGATCCCGGGTGTGACGTTCTATAAAGGGAATCTCACCACCCAGGGTCGATTGAAGGTCAATGTTTTTGATGGTGATGTAACGATCAGTCAGCTCAGGATCGAAGGTTTGTTTGATCTGATTCCGACCTTATATGCCGACATTGATCTGAGTAATCTTGATCTGGGTATTCTGACGAAGACTTTCGAGTTCGGGGATATTACCGGCAAGCTCGGTGGTTACATGCATGGCGTACGATTGGATAACTGGCAACCGGTAAAATTTGATGCTCGTTTTGCAACACCAGAAAATGACAAATCTCGCCGTCGGATCAGCCAGCGTGCGATTGATAATCTGACCAGTATTGGTGGTGGCGGTGGAGCCAATCTGATCTCGCGTGGAATTCTGGGTATGTTCGAGGATTTTCCGTATTCAAAAATTGGTTTGAGTTGCCGTCTGGAAGACGACATTTGTTATATGGATGGCGTTGAGAAAAGTGAAGATGGTTACTATATTGTCAAACGTGGTGTGTTGCCTCCATGGTTGAATATCAAGGGTTTCAACAACAAAGTTAACTGGCCCGACCTGCTGGAGCGTTTGAAAAATATTTCCAAAGCGGACAGTCCTGTCATTGAATAGAATCCTATAAGGAGACTCTGAACAAGCCATGATTGTTTTATGCTGGTTGAAATAGCCTCAAACTTATCCGAAGTTCGTTACAATAGAACCACTATTGGCACTCACTTCGGATAAGTTTGAAACAATTTCATCTCAGCCTAAATTCAACCAGACTTGATCAGAGGCTCCATAATGATTCGCATTAATAAAACCCTACAAAAGATCGTTAAAATTTGACAAAAGCGAACGGACTAGGTTAAAACTGATCTGTGTTTAGAAGTATGGAAAGGGACTAGATTCGCAACGGATCTGATCCGATTTCCACAAGTATAAAAATAACTCTAAATCATGTCATGTTATATGACGGAACAATAATCCTGGAGGAGGGATAAATAATGTTATTACTTTGTAAGCTATGGCCCTGGTTGGCTGGTGGCTTGATCGGCTGGTTATTAAGTGGCTGGTTAGCACGTAAGCTAAAATATGGGGAACCACCCGTTGAAAGAACAATCGAGAAAAAGGTCGAAGTTGAAAAGATTGTCGACAACCCGAAACACATGTCACTCATCTCAAAACTTGAAGGAGAAAATTCTCAGATCGCTGGTCTTATGACACAAATCTCTGACTTTAAAAATAGAAAACCAGAGATTGTTGAAAAGGTCGTTGAGAAACTGGTTGATAATCCGAAGCATCTGAAACGGATTACCGAACTGGAAAATAGAAAACCAGAAACGGTTGAGAAGATCGTTGAGAAAGAAGTGGTTAAGAACGTAGATAACCCAGAGCATCTGACACGTATAAAAGTACTTGAAGATGAAACTGCAAAACGAAATAGTGAGCTTGGTGATTTACGCTCCAAACTGATGGTCTGGGAAAACAAAAAACCAGAAACAGTTGAGAAGATCGTTGAGAAAGAAGTGGTTAAGCAGGTTGATAATCCGGCACACTTGAAAATGATCGGTACGCTTGAAGATGAAATCAAAGTCTGGAAACGTGGTCCTGCAATCAATGTCCCTGCTGCAAAAGCTGCTGGTATAGCGATTAAAGCAGAAGATGATTTCACAGCGATTGAAGGCATTGGTCCGAAGATCAATGATCTGATTCATGCTGATGGTATCCATACCTTTAGAGAACTGTCTGAAACTGATCCTGCTCGTATCCAGAAAATTCTGGATAAGGCTGGCGCAAACTTCCAGATGGCGAATCCTGGCACATGGCCTGATCAAGCTAACCTTGCATGCAACAACCGTTGGCCTGCATTGAAAGCTCTGCAGGATATTCTGGATGGTGGTGTTTACCCTGATCCGTCTGCTGCTGGAAGTAAGAGCGAAGGTGGTTCTGCAGGAGCTAGCGATAATAGCGCTGAGTACACAGCCAGAATTACAGCTCTGGAAGCAGAGCTCAAGACTTATAAAACAGGTCCTGCGATCAATCTTGAACTTGCTAAAGCTTCTGGTTTCAGTATCAGACGTAATGGTGATCAAGATGACTTCACGGTTATTGAAGGTATCGGACCGAAGATTAATGAGTTGATCCATGCTGATGGTATTCATACCTATGTTGAACTTGCTCGTACTGAAGCTGGCGTGATTCAGAAAATTCTGGATAAGGCTGGATCTAATTTTGAGCTTGCACGACCAGCAACATGGCCAGATCAATCTGATCTTGCTGCAAAAAATCGCTGGGAAGTTTTAAAGAGCTGGCAGGATGTACTTGATGGAGGTAAGGAATAATGTCAAATAATAATCAAACATATATTTCACCCCATTGGCGGGCTTTTCGAAGTCTGTGGTGGATTGTTGCTTTCATTCTGTTTCTATTGCTGCTGGTCTTATGGGTGATGGGTTATGGTCCGGGTGGTAAAGCCTGCCAGGTGCCTGTTGAAGTTAGAACAGTAGAAAAATTAGTGGCTGCACCGGATGTCGGAGCACCTCTGATCACCTTAAATGATTCCTCGGTTATGAGTTTAACCACCGGAGATAACTTTGTTGATCCGGGCGCAAGAGGAACGGATAGTGTTGATGGTGATGTGACTGTCATGACAGAAGGTACTGTTGATACAAGTACACCTGGCGAGTACATGCTCACTTACAAAGTGACTGATGCTGCCGGGAACTCTTCCACAGAAACCCGGAAAGTCATCGTGACTGATGCGGCTGATACTACTGCACCAGTGATCACACTAAACAGTGATTCTATTGTTTATCTGAAAACTGGAGACACGTACACCGAAGCAGGTGCAGCGGCTTCGGATGTAGATGATGATGACATTACTGTGAAGACTGAGGGTATGGTTGACACTGGCACTGCCGGTGAATATGTCGTTACCTATACTGCGACGGATGCGGCGGGGAACTCTACATCGGCGACACGAAAAGTTATCGTTATTGATCCTGACAAAGCAGCTCCAATTATCAGTTTGAACGATGCTTCTATCGTTTATCTGAAAACTGGAGATACGTACAGCGAAGCAGGTGCAGCGGCAGTTGATGCTACTGATGGTGATCTTAAAATCACCACAGAAGGAACGGTTGATACCAGTACTGCTGGTGAATACATTGTTACCTATAGCGTGACTGATTCTGCAGGCAACACTGCCTCGAAGACTCGTAGAGTCATCGTGTCAGCTTCCGATGCCGACGGCCCAGTAATAAACCTGAATAATTCTTCGGTTATCTACCTGACAAAAGGCGATAGCTACGGTGATGCGGGTGCGAAAGCAAATGACGATGTTGATAGAGCAGTGAAAGTAACGACAAAAGGAACGGTTGATACTCAAACAGTTGGCCAATATATCGTCACTTATACTGCAACAGATGCTGCGGGGAATACTTCCACAGCAACACGTAGAGTCATCGTTTCAGAAAGTGCTGTCATGATGCCTGAGCCAGTTAGGTATGTAGCACCAGCTGAACCTGTGATGGCCGTGAATGATCCAGCACCTTATGCTCGACTGTACTTTGGACTTGATAGAGATAACAATCCAAAGGACAGTGATGCATCGCTTAATGCTGTGATTTCATACCTGAAAAATAACAGCAATGCGACAGCGTTTGTTTCTGGTTACCACGATCCAAGTGGCAACTATACCTATAACCAGGGTCTGGCAAACAGACGTGCTGAAACGGTATTAGCCATGATGAAAGCGGCCGGAATTTCTGCTGATCAGATTGTGCTGGCAAAACCAGTAGAAACGACAGGAACAGGAAATCCTGCTGAAGCACGTCGTGTGGAAGTAACAATAGGATTTTAGTTTAATCCTGAAATAGTACCAACAGACGGGGATGGCTTTTAGTCATCCCCGTTTTTTTTGCATAATATTTTTGTAAATCTTCGGTCAAAAGTGGAAAATGAAGAAGATCGAATACATCAAAGGGTATCATGATGAAAACAGGCTTCACAAAATTCCTCAGCCCTGAATTCTGGAAACAGGTTTTCCAGGCTTTCCTGATAAGCTGTCAGCGTTTCCCACTGGCAATATTGAGTCTGATCGTCTTTACATTTTTAGCCTTGGTGGAAAACCATAACCAGGAATTCCTGACAGATCTTCAATGGCGACAGGGAATGTTGATCACCGCTGCCGGAGCATTCTGGTTTCTTGCGGCCGGATTATTTGCTGAAAGTCATGGTTGGACAACAAATAAAAAGTATAGTTTTGCCATACCGATTTTTGGAATAATTATCTGGCAAATATTCAGTAATGATTCATTAGCCGTTTCATCCTGGACATTGATCCTGGCTATTGCCCTGACAATCTCTTTTGCCGCATATATTTTTCGTCAAAATGACAACGCCTCGATCTGGTATTTTAACTTTCAATTGGCCGCGGCAATTTGTTTTGCAGTGTTATCAACGCTGATCCTTTGTGGTGGCCTGAGTCTAATTCTAAAAAGTATCGAATACTTATTCGAAATAAATATCAGTCATAAGTTCTACATGGACATCTGGTTAACAGGCTGGTGTTTTTTCGCCCCGGCTTATTTCATAACCAACGTCCCAACCCAGTTCGACTACCAACGATCAGACTGTGAATTCCCACGCGGTGTCCACTTTATCCAGAACTATGTACTGGTGCCTTTATCGTTGATCTTTATGGTGATCCTCTACGCCTACTTCATCAAGATTCTGCTGCAATGGGAACTACCTCGCGGCAACCTCGGCAAGATGATCAGCACCTTCGGTGTGATCGGAATCTTCACGCATCTGACAATCTATCCGGTCTATGATCGCGGAGCGCCACTACTAAACTGGTTCTACCGTAATTTTTATAAAATGATGATCGTGCCATTGGGATTATTAACTCTGGCGATCGCTGTACGACTCTCACAATATGGGCTCACCGAACCACGATACATGGTCGTGATCAGCGTGATCTGGTTTGCGCTATTGATAGTCTATTACTTGATCAAAGGAATCGATTTTCAGATCAGAAATGTAGTTATTGCACTGGCAACACTTTCCTTGATCGCATCTTTCGGTCCGTGGCGGATCGACAAACTTCCGGTTCAGGATCAATTCGCTCGATTACAGACATTACTGATCAAAGAAAATTTGTTGAATGGCGATCAATATACAGCTCCAGAAAACCAGCCAGATTTTGAAACACGAAAATCTATCAGCTCAATTGTCAGCTACCTCATCTCGCATGGTGGATCAGAAAAAATGCGCCCCTGGTTTTCTGATCAGGAAGCTTATGACATAACAACAACCTGTGATGGACATCGATGTCGATATTACAATGGCTCGGAATTGGTCAAACATATGGGAATTGATTATGTTGATCGGTGGACACATTCAGGCGAAGGGAGCTCTTTCTATGTCAATATCAAAGATGTAAATAATAACAATGGGCCTTTCGGAAACCACAAAAGACGTATTTCAGTAAAAGGTTTTGACTACATGGTTCGGATCTCGGCGTATGAAAATGATTGTGGAGAAAAGTGTGATGATCGGATCGATCAGAACACGATTAAAACGGAAGAAATAAAAACCATTCTTAGAAAAAATAACAAACTGGAAATCATTTCAAGTGATTTTCAAACAATAACTTTTGATCTTAATAAAATACTGGATCAGTTTCATGAACAAGGGAATATCGAACTAGCTCCGGAAGATGTTCATAAACTTGTTCTCGATGAATCTGTAGATGGTATCGAAGCTAGGTTGCTGCTCAACCATATCCACGGAGTTGTTTTAGAGAATAAAAAGCAAACTAATAATATTGATGGAGTATTGTTGCTGAAATTAAGTAGGGAGTAATAGGTGGCTGTTTTTTGAAATCTAACGCTAAGTTCAGATGCACAAAACAAAGGACGCTTTTTGGGTCAGCTGGAACGCTTTGTTAGCTGTTTTCTGTATTGTTTTTATGCATGACAACAACTTCATTTTTGATTGCTGTGGCAATTTCATTTGATAACTCTTTATCTTTGACAGCCCTCGCTAAGGTTACACCTCCAATCAACATTGCAAGTGTTGACCACGTTTTATCTTTATCCCGTTTGTCACTTGCAAGCTCAACAATTTTAAGCAATTCTGATTCAAATACCTCACGTATATCTTCATCTGAGCGACCGATTTCTGGGGTTAAGCTTTGCAATGCACAACTTTCTCCTAAATCGCAAGTCCGTTTCTGAGTTGTATAGAACTCAGCAAATTCTTTCCACCATTCGTCACCATATGATTGCTTCATATCCGCAATAGCTGATCTCAACTCGTCCATTCCGGAGATGACAGATTCCTTAAAGGCCTCTTTTTTAGATGTGAAATGTCCGTAAAATGCGCCTGAGGTAACCCCCGCTTCTTCTGCTAAGCCATCAACGCCAATCCCGCTATAGCCACCTTTTTTAAAACTACGGCCAGCAGCATCCACAATTCGCTTGCGCGTTTGTTCTTTCTGTTCAGGTTTGTATCGCATACCTTTTTTGCCTCATTTATTTGAAATACATCATAACATAACGATCATTATGCTTTACAACATAACGATCGTTACGCTATACTTTATATCACGATCGTTATCGTTACGATCTAAGCAGCTGATAAATGTCAGTAACTCATTAATTTTATGAAAAATATATTTAGAGGAAATAAATTATGTCAACAACGATTAAAGCGTTTGTTTATGTAGAAGCCCAAGTCTCAGTTCCTTTCGGAGAATATGACTGGGATAGCGATAATGAAGAAATCAAGAAACAATCAGGATTTATAAGCAAAACTTGGCTTTCAGGTGCTGATAACAATTCAATTGGGGGATTTTACTCATTCGATAGCATAGAAAATGCGAAAAAATATGCTACAGGTTTTATGTCCGAGAAAGCTAAGAAACTTAACATCGGTCTTACAACGCGTGTTTTTTCTGCCGATCGTGTGGAAAGTGCTAGCAGAGAAATGGCGTCGCCATTCTTTAATTAAACGAAAAATATAAGCCAACTTAAAAGAGGAAAATATTATGCCACTTACCTTACAGATTACCGAAGGAGTTATCCCTTCAGGCACAGAGAAACAAGCCGTAAAAGAGATCACTGATATCTTTTTAAAGTGGCACGGTTTAGCAGGAAATATTGTAATGACCCCCAATGTCACAGCAATGGTTACTGTTGTGCCAAAGGATCGAACATTTTCGGGTGGCGAAGAAGTTTCCGGGGCTTGGATTGAATGGAAAACGCCCGGATTCGCCTTCACTGACCGAGACATTCAAATTGGCTGTGCCAAAGAATGTACTGATGTGATTTATAACTTGTCTGGTGGGAAACAACCAAAATCCAACATTTATTTTAATGTTGTTCATACCGTTGATGGTACGTGGAATATGGATGGTCAGGCAATGACGAATGAGCAGTTAGGTGAAGCTATTTCAAAAGGGTAAACGAACGTAATTACGAGGGCAGAAATACCCTCCCATTAACTAATACTAAGGAATAACTACTATGTGTAATTTAACATACAAATCACTACTTTCAACAATTATACTTGCGACATTAAGCCTTAATGCCTATTCAGCCAAGAAAGAATGCATGCCGATTGGTGGAATGGGACTTGCTGAAGCAATAGATGAAACACATCTTGTTGCAGCATTGAGTGGTGATATGACAGGTGCAACTGCAGAAATAACTGGCCAAGAAAAAACAGAAACAGGTCTTATTTTAGATATGGAACATCACTTCATGAGTAATCAAAATGGTTTGCTTAAAACAAAGGATAAAGCAGTCTTAACGTCTGTACCTGGTAAAGATCAGACTTATATGCTTGAAATTAACTATTCAGTAGTAGATTCGAGAGGAATCTATGCAGATTATAGAGGTAAGTTCCATAGTTTTGGATTGATAAAACTTGGGAAAGGCCAAGTTATCCTTCGCTATAAAGGCGAGATTTGTAAATAATGCATCATCGTGAGTCGGATTATTTCCTAAAACAATAGAATGGATTCCGACTCACTTTTAACCACGAAGGAAAAGGTTTAGTAATATGAGAAGGATATTACACACAATGTTACGTGTTGGTGATCTACAAAGATCAATAGATTTTTACACTCGTATAATTGGCATGAGAGTGCTACGCACTTTTGATCAACCTGATGAAAAATTCACACTTACGTTTCTTGGCTTTGGAAAAGAATCAGAAACCTGTGTTCTTGAGCTAACCTATAATTTTGGCGTCTCGACATATGAACAGGGTAATGGGTTTGGTCATATAGCGATTAGTGTCGATAATTGCAAAGCTGTCTGTGATGAAATCAGAGAAAAAGGAGGTAATGTTACACTTGATGCCAAGTTATTATCTGGAAGCAACGAAATCATCGCGTTCATCACTGATCCTGATGGATACAAAATTGAATTAATTCAGCGAACCGAATGAAACGCCGTGCTGCCACATTTTCGTTTTGCTGCATGCAATGGTTAGGTTTCTGCTTCACGTTGATTCCATAGCTCGATCAGTTCTCGCATAGTTGGCTGTTGCTCGTAGCTCCTCATTTTTTTGCTCTGGTGAAACTTGAACCCATGGCAATGCACTTCGGAACCATATATGCGCAATAGGTTTGATGGATTTTTTATCATCCATTGTGCCACCCCTTAATGCCAAAAATCCAGGATGTTCTGGAGAGGTTAGCCAAACCGTATGGCCGCAATTTTCACAAGAATACCGATGCAATTGATTGTCATTTAGTTGATAACTATCGGTTTTCGCAACACCATTAGTTATAGTGAGATTTTTTTCTTCTAATATAACCGATATAGTGAACGCAGAACCTGTTGCTTTCTGGCAATCAGTACAGTGACAGGTATAACAAGTCATTGGTTCACCAATTATTTCGTATCGTAGTGAGCCGCAATGACAACCGCCTATGTTATTCAATGGATGCTCCTGTGAAACCTAACGTTTGAGCTCACGGGATTTTGCGAAGCGCAGCGTAGCAAAATTCCGGTGCAGTGACTTGTTAGGTGTTGTCATTTGCTATTGCATCAGGATTTTTGTCATTGACTAAATTCAATTCTATTCCGTGCTCAAGAAGCGCTTTACAGGCAGAGATAACGAGGTTGAAGCCCTCAGTTGAATCTAAGGCTTCGGCAACCTTTTCATCATCAGTTCCAGTGAAGCCGGAAGCGCTGATTGAAACGAATGTTAATCCATCGTCTTTTGGAGTGAATAACCACTCAACTGGCGTTGGCCACTCAATTTCGATGCGTTGGTTTTCTTCAATGGCTTTGACAAATATTTCACCTGATACGCCGTAGTGATCCCAATACCATGTAACGGTCTGCCCACAGGTAAGAGGGCCGCTGGAACGATTGAACCAGAACTTTGTAGTTATGGAAGGATCAATAAAGGCATTAAACACTTCTTCAATAGGCCTACGAATCAACATGGTTGCTCGTGCAATTGGCTGGTTTTTTAGTGACATTATATCTCCTCACTGTATTGAACTACTTTAGACACCTATCGTCCGAAATAAGTGGCGGAGCGTTTTTTGCGGACTCCAAGCCAGCGCATTTTGCTGGCGAACTTGATTGATTACGTGTTTTACTCATTGACAAGGTGAATAATATTGGCTGGATTAGCCAACCAAAGCCCCTTAAACCCCTCTGGCAATGGTTCAATTTCATCTCTTCTAATACAGTTACTTTTTTTAAAATATTGAGACGCCATTTCAATGTCATCAGTAACAATTTCCAGCCATATTTCAGCTTGACTAAGCCCCGCAATTTTATCAATCCAGAGATTTTTATCCCCAAATTTAAATGTAACTCCTTCTATATCGTCTGGTGATGACGCATTTACTTCTTCAAAACCTAATATATCTCTATAGAATACAACTGTCCTGTCAAATTCATGAACAGGCACCTTCATTGCTATGTTTTTTCCAGATGTGAATTTTGGTTTCATAAGATTTACCTAGTTTTTAATATTTACACCTAACGCTTGAACTCAGTTGACCCACAGTATGACGTGTAGCGAAGCGAAACGGCGTATTGCTGGGTCAACTGCAGTGACTTGTTAGAATTTTTTAAGACTGCCACTGCATTTTAAGTTTACGATGGCTCATTGCACAATCTCGTAAATATAAATTAATAAGTGTTTGGTATGGAATACCAGACTCTTCAGATAAGGATTTAAAATAATCTACTGAGTCACAGTCCAGGCGCATAGTTACTGGTTGTTTAAGGTATTTAATATAGGGGTTTTTTCTGCCCTTCATTTTTGAAAAGTCATAATGCTCTTTCATGGTCTTTCACTCCAATATGCCTGTTGTTCATCTTTGTCTGCTTCTCTTGCAGAGATAATTCGTATCTTTGTTTCTTCCTCTCTAAAGCAGTGACAAACTACTAGGGTTTGAGATTTAAAGCTTGTGCCGAGCAAAAGAAAGCGATCTTCATCTTCAGAATGCTCAGGATCAAAGAACTGTATTGCATGTTCATCGAAGAAAACTGTTTGAGCTTCTTCGAAGGAAATGCCATGTTTTTTGGTATTTGATTTATCCTTCTTTTTATCCCACTCGAATTTAAGCTTATTCATATGTACATTGTACTTATGAATAACGGAATGTCAATATTGGATTTTTTGAATTCTAACGCCCCATTAAAGGGCTTGCGAATTTTAACACAACCAAACGTAAATCTAGCCCAATGGTTAACAAAACTAAATTACTAAAAGAAGCCCTGCTTATTCGCAAGTCCTTGTTTTAAATGGCTTGTTATACTTTTATAAGTTGCAATGCTAGATTAAACAACTACAGTTATCTTTGTTTTATTAGTCTCTTAATTAACTATTACTTCAAATTTCTTATTTGATATTTTCGCATGTTTTATGTATAGCTCCTCTGGGTAATTTTCGACGAGTATCTCTATTTTATTAATGAAATCTTTATTGGCTCTTGCCCCTATAATTACGCCCTTAAGACTTTTTGGATCAAAAGTCTTTAAGCCGAAGCCTCCATAAGTGAATGGAGTAAGTAAGGCTCTATATTCTTTTTCATATGACCAATCAATAGATTTTGTCAAAAGTAAATTATTAAATACTTTCGAAAGTAGATTAGAATCACTCTCCCTCCCATTAAAAACCATATGTAAATCTAGCATATTTATATATGGGTATTTTTCGTTGTAGGTTACTTCATTTACAAGACCAAAATCAGTGACATGATCAATATTTATATCAAACTCAAAGCATAAGCCTTTGTGATCCTGCCCATAATGCGCCCACATTAAAAGGTTTGAATTAGATTCTGTTAAGCAAAACACTCCAAACTTTCCAAGAAACTCCTTCATTTTATTTTCATAGTTAGGTAGCTCTTTTTTTAAATGCTTTTGAAGCCTTCTGGTTTTGCTCGGTATAGATGTCTTTTGAACATTAAGCTCCTTAAGTTCTTTTACTATATAATTTTTTGAAGGCATTTTTATAACAGGTTGAGCTTCAAAGGGATCATTGAATTTATGTGGTGAGGAGTAATACACTTCTTGTTTTACAAGAATGGATTCTATAGATAGAGAGATTGGAGAATAATATTTGTATAGCTTCAAAGTAAGTAACCAATTACCACATAGTATAACGCCTTGCTCAGCGGAAAAATGCGAGCGCGAGCGAGTAGTTTTTCCGATGAAGCAACTTGTTAGGTGATTGCTACATATTGTTTGCGACAACTTAATTTTTTAAACATAGACTTCGGTAATTTGTTTAAAGTCATAAACCAAGTTCTTTTCGTGAGGCAAGAGCGAGTTTTTTAACAAGTTCGTCAGGAATGGGGTTGCGCGGGGAAAAGGTTACGCCAGTCTTAGTAGCCTTGAGTCCAGAGGTAGCAATATCATCGGCATGTGCAGTGATTGCGCCTTTGCTTACGTAAAGACCACATTGCTTGCTGAAAGCAGCATAGCCCGCAATTATTGATTTTCCGAACCCGAAACCTGGCATATCGTAGGCGATAATTTCCTCAGCGTCAGGAAGGGTTTTTGAAAGTTCCGAGCGTAGTTGAATCAACAGTGGTTGAAATATCTCAGGCGCCGCAGCGATATAAGCGTCATGGTCTGCAAATTTTGTCATGTCCAATTCTCTCGTAACGGATTATGTGCAATCACATCTATTGTTGCACGTGTTTTATGAAGTTTCATTTAATCGGAATCTTCATAAGTATTTCTTGTACACCTAACGTTTGAGTTAAAGGGTTTTTTAAAAGAGAAGCGAGAGCGCCGCTTTTAAAAAATCCGTTTTGAACGACTTGTTATCTGTTTTCATTATAACTTTTCTCGCAGAAATTCAATTAGCTCTTGTGCTCTTTCTAGTGTGCCTTCAGTAATAAAATCACCTACATGATTATATCTTCTCCACTCTGAATGAAGTGCGCAACGTAACTCAACAATATTATTTGAAGCGTCAACATCGAAAACAGAACTAATTGCAGATTCTTTTCTTATTGCTTTATATTCATTTTGTAAATCAAATGTAGATGCAAATTTTATGATTTTCTCCCATTTTGCATTAAGTGCTGGCAGGTCGGTTGCTTTTAATTCATTTGATTTAATGTGATTCATTTTTTTACAGATAACGCCTTGCTCAGCGGAAAAATGCGAGCGGTAGCGAGTAGTTTTTCCGATGCAGCAACTTGTTAGGTCTTCCAATCTTCCTCTAGCATTGTAAACCAATGATTATTTGTTACGCTCTCCTTTGGTGTTCAGAAAATTGGAGTTTCTGTTTATATTTTTTTAATTTCTTTGCTACCATTATTCAGGTCAAAATTGAAAGAAAAGGTTAAACGCATCTATTTCTGTACCTGGCGCATGATACAAAACTCTGGATCAACTACAACTTAAATCGAGCTTGATGAGATACGTACTCTCGTCTTTTCGAGTGACTTTAGTTTCAGGAACTACAATTTTTTTAAGAGTGAATTCACCTTTATGCTTAAATTTATATTTTTCACCTTGAATATTAAAAACACCAAGCATGGTCTTCGTCGATGGCAAACCACCTAGAGTAAAGAATATCCCATCTCCATCAGAATCTGATTTTCCTTTCACGCTAATATCAGAATATGAATGAAGCATCACTGGCGTATCCTCGCACTCTATTGCTAGATTAATCTTGTGATTATCGATTTCAGCTGTTAGATGACCATCTGCAGCAATAGCTGTAGCGCTAATGAAATATGTAAAAAGACCAATATATTTATTGTTCATCGTATAGTGCCTCTATTAGATTAGAGTTAGTTTTAAAGTACGTATTGCAACATTTGACCTACGGTCAGCTAGGGTTTAGCGGACACTATGTCCGATATACCGTTATAGATTATTAATGTGGACATAGTAAAAAATCTCTTTTTATCAATAAGATATGATGAACATTGATTATAGTGGCTATTTATCCAAGCTGTCCATTTTACTATTTTAATATCCATATTAAGGTTGTCTACTATTTTTCATGAATTTGAAATCACGCTAATTGTAGCGTAGATTCAACTGCTTATAGATTTATCTAAAATCATGATAGTGGACATTTTCCTCAAGGACGGGGCTCTATGCAACAACAAAAACCACCAAAACTTCTCGTGCAAGTCAAAGAGAAGATTCGATTCCTGCACTATTCTCGTAAGACTGAACAAGCCTATGTTCATTGGATCAAACGATTTATTTTGTTTCATGGTAAAAGACATCCTCGAGATATGGGAGGCGTTGAGATATCGAGTTTTTTAAATTATCTGGCGAATAGAGAAAATGTGGCGGCTTCAACTCAGAACCAGGCACTTTCTGCGATAGTCTTTTTGTATAAGCAGGTACTCGATATTGATTTTGGTGAGATACCAGATTTTAGATACGCGAAAAAGCCCCGTCGCCTACCCGTTGTATTGACACAGGGTGAGGTGAAAAATTTATTTGATCATTTAAATGAACCGTACAAATCGATGGTGGGTTTGATGTATGGTTCTGGTCTTAGATTGAACGAATGTCTGAGTTTGAGAATACTCGATGTCGATTTTGGTCGTAGTGAGATCATTGTCCGGGCAGGGAAGGGCAATAAGGACAGGCGAACGCTTCTACCCGAATTTGTTGTGCCTGGTTTGATGTTGGCGATTCAGAAAGCAGAAACTTTTCATGAGATAGATCAACAAAATGGTATTGATTATGTTTATTTACCAAATGCGCTAGGGAGAAAATATCCCAATGCTGGCAAACAATTAAAGTGGCAGTTTATTTTTGCTTCTGGAAAAACGTCCAGAGATCCGGTTTCTGGTAGAGAGGGCAGGCATCACGTCCATAGTAAATCAGTACAAAGAGCCATCAGTTCTGCGGTCAGAAAAGCAAACATTATGAAGCATGTTACCGCTCACGTTTTTCGTCATTCCTTTGCAACGCATTTGTTGGAAAATGGCTATGATATTAGAACGGTTCAAGAGCTTATGGGACACTCGAACGTGAATACTACGATGATCTACACACATGTTTTGAACAAAGGTGGTTTAGGTGTGAAGAGTCCTGTTGATAGTTTATAGATAATTTCATCATTTTTGTTTTTGAGTTTCTTATGGCACTTAGTTCAACGATCAATAAAGTTTCACTTAATATCGCAAATATGGATCGGCATTATTATCAGAGCCATGAATTAACGCTGGCACAACATCCTTCGGAAACAGACTTTCGGTTTATGATCCGACTGATTGCATTTATGGTGAATGCCAGCGATCAACTTGGTTTTACGAAAGGACTCAGTAGCGATGATGAACCTGATCTTTGGGAAAAGGCGCTCACTGGTGAGATTGATCTGTGGATTGATTTAGGACAGCCGGATGAAAAAAGAATCCGCAAAGCTTGTGGGCGATCGAAGCAGGTGATCATCTACACTTATCATGAACGAAAAGCACAGGTCTGGTGGAAACAACAACAAAAAAAATTAGAACGTTTCAGTAACTTAAAGGTTGTTCAAATTCATGCTGAAGGTCTGGAAACTATGATCAATCGTTCGATGGAACTGCAATGCAACATTCAAGATGGGGAAATTTATCTGAGTGATGGTAGCTCGGATATTACGATTACCTTTGATCAGTTTTAGAGATTTTCTTTTTTCGTCTTTCCCGCGATCTATTGGGCGGGAATCCAGCACTTCAAATGTGGATTCCGACTTAAGGCTTACCGGGATTCCTTAAGTATGTTTGATCAAAAGCTGATCAGTTTTTCCCGCCATGAGCTCTATTGTCATCCACAGTCGTTTGAACACACTTTCCTGTCGATAGGGTAAGTTATGTCTGGCACAGATTTCTTTTATTTTCGGCTGCATTTCCTGATAGTGGTTTAGTGGTAGCGCGGGGAATAGATGATGTTCGACCTGATAGTTCAGCCAGCCATGTAAGAAATCAACATGATCTGATCCGGTATTATAATTCACCGTTCCAATAATCTGGCGTAGGTAGAATTCGCCCCGACCTTTTCCGGGCTCATCAAAACGATAGATATCCTCTGCAGCATGGCTGGGAAGAATGACAAAAAATGAATGAACATTCGTAATAAATTCAGCCAATACTGAGGCAAGTAACACGTTGATCACGGCATCCATTCCGAGTGGCAAAAAGAGTAAAGGAATTAGTATAAAGCGAAAGGCTACATAAGGTAGAAAGCAGTGCACCCATAAACGGAAGCCATCTTCCGCAAAGGGATTCCACATATCCCGTCGCAGAATAGAAAAATTTTCTGGCTCTCCTCGCCGCCGTTTTTCAGCGTTAGCCTGCGCATCTAGCGTATTGGGTGCGTAGAAAGCCGGCTTCCAGATCGTAGAAAAAGCAATCACAAAAGCATAACGTAACCAGACAGGCCAGTTAGATTGCCGAAGCCACTCCATGTTGGTTTCAATATTATCCGGATCAGCCGCTTCACCCAGATTGTAATGATGTTTTTTGTTGTGTTCATAATCCCAGGCAGAAGGCTCAATCCAGTCGAGCCAGTCAATAAGCCTCCGCCACCAGCCCTGAGCAAAGCCTTTGCTGGTATAACGCTCTGGAATGCCAGGAACCTTGTCATAAGCGCCATGTAAAATCGGATGAGCAACATTGGCCCAGCGACAGATATTGCCAGTGCTGATCAGAAAAGCACCGAGGATGTTGAAGGGGAATATCCAGGCCATTGAATAGCCAAGCAGAGCAATAGCCCGTCCCCATAACTCTACTTTTTTCAGATGCCTGAAGTCTTCAAAAGTGGGAGCGCCAATCTGTTTTTTAATTTCATCAATGTCCCTGGCCAGTTGTTTCTGGTCAACTTGCTGGTAATCGATCTGCATGGAGAGAAAAGTTCCTGGTTGGGTATTAAATCTAAACGCGCAATTCTCTCAGATTTTTAGTTGTCTGACACTGTTTTTAGGCTGTTTTCAGAAACAAATAACTATTCCTCACAAATCATATTGCAGGAGAAAAAATCAGGTATCTTCTCTCCTGTAATATAAAGCCCTAAAACCAGTAGCTAAGGCCAAGGTTTGCGCGGATTTCATTTCCTGAATCAGACGGATCGGGCTATCAGCTCAACTCTGGCAAATGGGATTATTGTAGAACAGATAGGTTACAAGAATGTATTGATTTGTACGCGGGGTTTGTAACTATATTATGATGCGCCAATGAAAATAATTGCAGATCCTAATATCCCGTTACTTGATACTTTTGAGCCTGTCGGAAAGGTTGTTCGGGTTCCCGGTCGTGAGTGGACGAATGATCTGGTTCAGGGCGCTGATATTATATTGACGCGATCAGTCACGAAAGTGAATGCCGATCTGTTACAAAATTCTAACGTTAAGTTTGTCGGCACAGCCACCAGCGGGTTTGATCATGTCGATACAGAGTACCTTGATCAGCAGGGTATTTGTTTTTCATATTGTCCCGGCAGTAATGCGAATTCTGTTGCAGAGTATGTACTTTCGGCAATTCTGGCGGTTGTAAATCCGAAACAATCACTGCAGGAATTATCGGTCGGAGTTGTTGGTTGTGGGCACGTCGGTGGTCGTGTTGCGGAGCTTCTTCGCGTGATCGGGATCACAACAATTCTTAATGATCCGCCACTTAAAGATCAAACAGGTAGTGATCAGTATCGATCACTAGAAGAGGCATTGTCTGCCGATATTGTGACTTTGCATACGCCACTGATTTTAGAAGGACAATATCCTACAAAAAATTTGATCTCCGATCAGCAATTACAAATGATGAAGCCGGATGTGATCCTGATCAATGCTGCCAGAGGTGGTGTGGTCGATGAAGCTGCGTTGTTGAAAAGAATGGCAGTGAATCCACAAATGAAAACGGTGATCGACTGCTGGGAGAATGAACCTGCGGTTAATCATGATCTTCTTCGCAATGTCACATTGGCAACACCGCATATCGCTGGTTACAGTTATGATGGGAAAGTGAAGGCGACCAAAATGCTGTACGAATCTGTTGGTGAGTTTTTAGGACGTTCATTGGTCTGGGTAGCTCCTGACGAAGTTATAAAACAATGTGATCAGCACGAAAGAGGGAATGATTTTTCGTATTTACGTGAGCTAGTTTTCTCCTGCTACGATATTCGAATTGATGATCATGAAATGAGACAGTTATTACCGTTACCAAAAGATGAAGCAAAGAAAGTTTTTGATCAAATGAGAAAAGATTACCGAGTTAGAAATGAATTTGATAAGACGGAAGTAGAGTCAGTAGCACGACTTCCCGAACATTCAATAATATTGAATAGATTAGGATTTAAAATAGTCATTGTTTGAAGATGAGTGAGTAGCCAAAGAAGAGGAGAAGTATTTTGAAATTTTTGTTAGTTCTTGCCGTATTTGGATTTATTTTCTGGATGTATTGGTCGGCTCTAAGAGATCTCTATTTGGGGATTAAGGGACGAAGAATGAAAAGCAAATTGAAAAAACTGCAAGATGAAGCTATTTCAGAAGAGGCCAGGGAGATCATAAAAGCAGGAAAAAAACGTAATGTTAATCGTTTGGGTGATCTGATCAATGCGGCAAGTTTAGATACCATTAGAGAGTTGATCGTTCTTAATTTTAGGTCACCTTTGGTTGAAAAATTTGCTCAGGGAAATCAGGATAATCCACGCGCTCGTTATTTATACGGACATTATTTGAATAAAAAGGCCTGGGATGCGCGGGGAGGTGGTTTTGCTGATTCTATCTCGAACAAAAATGCTGAAACTTTTCTTGGTTTGCAACGTAAAGCTGAGTTGGAATTTTTAAGAGCTTATGAAATGGATCAAAGTTTTGTTGGGATTTTTTCAGTTTTGATCAGTATAGAAATTGGTTCTGGAAATCGTCAAAAAGCACAACAGATTTATAATGATGCGCGACGAGTTGTACCGGATCAGTTTGATTATCATCTTGAAATGCTGATTCTTCTGACAGAAAAATGGCTTGGATCAGATGAAGAAATGTTTGAGTTTGCAAGAGAGAATGCTGATCGTGCCTCTAATACGGGAGGAGCATTAAATGGCTTGATTCCTGCGGCACATTTTGAAATCTGGCTGGTATTGGAAGAAGGCGAGGATGAGGATTATTTTAATAAACCACTGGTGCAGGAAGAAATTCAACTGGCCTATGAAGGTTTTAAAAACTTGTCGAAAGGTGATGGTTTTAGTCAACAACATCAACGTTATTTAGCGTTAAATTATTTCGCTTTTACATTTCAGATGATGGGTGATTATAAAACGGCCTGTACCATTTATGAAGAGATCGGTGGGCATCATGGTGGTCGCCCCTGGGCCAATATTCATCCAACTCCTGGACTGGGTTATCTGGAATATCGGAACCGGGCTTTTAAAGGAAAGTAGAAATAAGGAAACAATGAGTGAGCGGATTACTTAATAATTTATCGGTCGAAAAAAACTGGCTTTATCAACTGGCCGCAGAATTACCGTTAAGAAAAAGTGCAACAGAAATTGCGCTGGATCGAATGGGCGTATTGCCTGACCAGAATGGTTGGCGAAACTGGTTAATGCTGATCGCCTATGGTTTTGGCGCGGCGTTATTCCTCGCAGGAGTGGTCTTCTTTTTTGCTTACAACTGGGAAAGCCTGCATCGTTTTGAACGCTTCGCAGCTATCGGTGCGGGTGTGATCATCTCGGCTATCGCCGCTTTCTTTTCCGGGCTGGAAAAGTTTTCTGGCAAGTTATGGCTGACCGTTGCATCAGTGTTGACCGGTGTATTGCTGGCAACGTTTGGTATGGTTTATCAAACCGGTGCAGACAGTTATAAACTCTTTGCCAGCTGGGCTTTTTTGATCACCCCGTGGATTTTCGTGTCACGTTTTCAGCCGCTCTGGTTGATCTGGCTATTGCTTGTTAACGCCGCCATCAGCCGATGGGTTCTAGTCGCACAACCGGGCTTTATGGGACTTATATTCCACGCTGACGATCTACTGGAAATGCTGGTGCCAATCCCGCTCGCAATCAATATGATCGCTTTGATTCTTCGTGAGAAAACCACCTTCATTCATACTGAACCAGAAACCGGTCGCTGGCTGCCACGGCTTATTGCTTTGAGTTTGATCGGAGCGCTTACTCCTGTTCCGATAATGGGGATCTTTGAAGCGGGAGGCGGCACATTATGGACATTTTTATTGGTCACATACTTTGTCACTTTGGTTGTCATGATCTATTTCTACCTGAGGGTTCGCCAGGATCTGGTTATCCTCACATTCACGATGATCAGCATTATTGTTGTTCTGACATCCGCTTTTATCAGAATGCTTTTTTCAGAAGTTGGTGATATCGGATCAGTCTTTCTGGTGGGATTATTTATTCTTGCCGAAACAACGATAGCCACAAAAATTTTACTAGCTCTCCACAGAAAATGGAGTAACGAGGGAGCAGACGAATGATTAACCAAATCATCAACCGAACTGACCTTATAAAGGCGCTCGAAAACGAAGGGTTACTTGATCAAAATAGTAAATGCAAAGCACTGGAAATTGTCGAGGACGGGGATACCACAAGCACGCCATGGTTTGTTCAGATCCTCTCCGGCTTTGGCGCATGGATCGCAGCCGTCATGTTTATTATCACCTTCTTTTTCGCCGGGGGCAGTTATATTTTTGATAGTGAAATTGGTGCCATCACGATGGGCGCAATCCTGCTGATCATTGTTTTCATTGTCTCGATCAAATCTAGTCAATCGAAGTCGGTTTTTATTGAACAACTTATGCTGGCGACCAGCTTTTCCGGTCATTTTCTTTTCTTTCTGGGCTTGTCATTTAAAAATGATTATCGAATTATTCTCTCAGGATCTCTTGCTGCGATCCTGTCGCTTTGTTTTATTTTCTTTTATAAAAATCGTATTCATAAGTTTATTTCCACCGGAATATTTTTGATCAGTATCGGCGCTGTTTTAGAAGAGCTTGGTCTGAATCCATTTTCTTTCACCGCCCTGTTCTTTGTTCTGATCGCGGCACTCTCCAGCTGGATGTGGATGAACGAATCCCGCTTTCTCACAGGGAAAAGGCAGGAGATCGCAAGACCTGTCCAATATGCGCTGACATTGATTTTCCTGATCGGAGGTGGGGTTGTTGAGCGATACCATATGAACTTTTCTTCTTTTAAAGATAATTTTGATCAGCCCTATGAAATTGTTCCTATTCTGCCTTACCTTCAGTTTGTCAGTGCCGGACTATTCCTGATTCTTGCCTACGTCATCATCTCAATACTTCAACGTCTGAAAGTTGACTGGAAAAGCATGGCCGGAATTGGTTTGCTCGCATTCGCTTTGATCATCACCTTCATCTTTCATCAATCACCTTCCATTCTGGCAGCCTTGATCGTGTTGCTGATCGGCATAGAAAGAGGCAACAGAATTCTTGTCCCACTGGCGATTTTTGCCTTGATCACTTTCTATAGTGATTATTATTACAGCATGGATATGACCCTGATGAAAAAATCTCTGATCCTGATGGGCAGCGGATTAGTGATGCTGGCCGGAGGCTGGATTGCCAGTCGTGCAGGTGAACGATCATGAACTGGAGCCGTAGCATTATTCTCCCAACACTATTATTGATCCTGATCGCATTTGGATATTCCGTATGGCAAAAAGAACAGGTACTGGAAAAGGGCGAGCAACTATTGATCAGACTTGCGCCAGTTGATCCGAGATCGTTGATGCAAGGGGACTATATGACGCTCAATTATGATGTCCCGACAGATCTTGCCGAGATTGCGCGAGAGCAGAAAGAGGGTGATCTTGTTTATATAAAAGATCAAAATAACGTTGCAGAATTTGTCCGTTTGTATGACGAGAATACGCTACTGGCAGACAACGAGCGACTGCTACATTTTCGCACACCGCGTGGCTGGCGGATTGATCTGGGCGCGGGCAGCTTTTTCTTTCAGGAAGGACAGGCGGAAAAATTTGAGAATGCAAAGTTTGGCGAATTACGCATGGCAGAAAATGGCCACTCGGTTCTGGTGGGTCTCAGAGATGAGAATCATCAATTACTAGGGCTGTCTTCAGGGCTTGCGGCAGGTATAGAGTCCAGACCAGAATAACACTACTTGTTGACCTTACTTAAGTAGTCAACGAAAATCACTCCTTTACAATTTGGCGGCAACAGAAAGTTGGCACAAGAACAACAATTAGAAGATCCAATCGTCAGGGCAGAAGGTCTCAGTTTTAATCGCGGCGACCGAATCATTTTTGATAAAGTGAATGTCGAAATTCCGCGTGGAAAAATTACGGCGATCATGGGGCCTAGTGGTTGTGGTAAAACGACTTTATTAAGATTGATCAGTGGTCAGTTGAGGCCACAGGCCGGAACAATCTTTGTTGATGGTGAAGAAGTACCTAAACTGTCACGTAGCGCCCTTTTCAATCTCCGCAAGCGCATGAGTATGCTGTTCCAAAGTGGTGCTTTGTTGACTGATCTGAGTGTCTTTGAAAATGTTGCATTTCCATTAGTAGAGCACACAGATTTGACCGAAGATGCTATTCGTACACTGGTGCTGATGAAGCTCGAGGCCGTGGGCTTACGTGGCGCACGTGATCTGATGCCTGCCGAACTTTCTGGCGGAATGTCCAGACGCGTCGCATTGGCAAGATCGATCGCACTGGATCCGATGATGATCCTTTATGACGAACCTTTCACCGGACAAGATCCGATCTCAATGGGTGTTTTAGTTCGCTTGATCAAGTTGATGAATGATGCGATGCACATGACCAGCATTATAGTTTCGCATGACATAAAAGAAACATTGTCGATCGCCGATTATGTGTACATTCTGGCGGGTGGAAAGGTGGTTGGCAAAGGCACGCCAGAGTCTCTACAGGCATCGGGCTCAGAATGGGTAAAACAGTTTTTGAACGCTTTACCCGATGGCCCTGTGCGATTTCATTATCCGGCTGACGATTTGACCAGCGATTTGATCAACGATCAGAATGACGGAGGTCGATCATGATCCGGTCACTTGGACGAATGGGAATTAACGCTTTCGGTTGGCTTGGCCGTAGCTGGATCTTCCTGATTTATGTGTTGGGAGGAATGTTTGGGGTACTTAAACGCTGGCGCGATCTGTTTGCGCAGCTTTTTTCCGTCGGTGTATTGTCACTGGTCATTATCATTGTGTCGGGATTCTTTGTCGGCATGGTGCTTGGTTTACAGGGTTTTAATACTTTGTCAGGTTTTGGCGCAGAGGAGTCCTTAGGCGTTTTTGTATCGTTAACGCTGGTTCGAGAACTTGGCCCCGTTGTCGCGGCACTCTTGTTTGCCGGACGCGCTGGATCAGCATTGACCGCCGAAATTGGCCTGATGAAAAGTACCGAACAATTGGCCGCGATGGAAATGATGGCCGTTGATCCATTACATCGTGTTGTTGCTCCTCGCTTATTAGCCGGTGTAATTGCAATGCCGTTATTGGCTGCGATCTTCAGCGCTGTTGGTATTTATGGCGGCTACTTTGTTGGTGTCGGTCTCCTGGGAGTGGATGACGGCGCATTCTGGTCACAGATGCAGTCCACGGTAGATTTTAATGGTGATGTCATGAATGGCCTGATCAAAAGTCTCGTTTTTGGTTTTGTGGTGACATGGATCGCTGTTTTTGAAGGTTATGACGCGGAACCAACATCCGAAGGGATTGGCCGGGCAACGACCAGAACAGTGGTGAATTCGAGTTTGGCTATTTTGGGTTTAGATTTTATACTGACTGCGATCATGTTTTAGTCTGAATAGACTACAAGAGTAATTTACAAAAAAAAGAAGTAAGGAGATAAGGGATGATTCATTCAAAAGCAGTAGAAACAACGGTAGGCGTTTTTATCGCGTTAGGGCTGGCAGCCGTTCTCGTACTGGCCTTAAAAGTCAGTAATATGAATACGTTTAGTGGTGATGACGGTTATAAGATCTCTGCTAATTTTGACAATGTGGGTGGTTTAAAAGTTAAATCGCCAGTGAAAATGTCAGGGGTTCTGGTTGGCCGAGTGTCCGATGTTACTTTTGATGATGAATCTTACGAAGCCGTTGTTGAGATTACAATGGATCCAAAATTTACAAAAATTCCTGAAGACACGACAGCGAACATTTACACGGCAGGTCTGTTGGGCGAACAATACATCAGTTTGGATGCTGGTGGTGGTGAAGATTATTTACAGGATGGTGGACAGATCGAGATAACACAATCTGCCGTTGTGTTGGAACAGGTGATCGGGCAAGTGCTTTATGACAAAGCGGCTGGGGGAGATGACGAATAGCAGGTTTAAGTTTTTGGCATCTTGGACGTTATCTAATTGAGAGGTAAAATTTTGCCTGAAATCCTGATAACTATACTATCATTATGAAAATACTATGATCTTACTCAAAAAAATACACTATCTGGCTTTCTTTTTTCTCCTGGTAAGCACCGGAGCGATGGCCTCCAAAGCTGATGATGCCAGAGAGGTTATAAAAACAACGGCTGAAGGTGTGATCGAGTATGTGAAGGCAAACCGTTCAGATCTGGAAGAGGATCCTGCTCAACTTTATACGCTTGTAAACGAACGGCTTGTGCCGATTGTCGATTTCCCGAGAGTGGCTCGTTGGATTTTAGGTAAGCACTGGCGCAAAGCATCGGAAGAACAAAAGTTAAAATTTACAGATGAGTTTAAAAAACTACTGATCAAAACCTATGGTACTGCGTTATTAAAGATTTCGGATGAACAAATCATCTACCCACCGATGAAGGGTGATAGTACAAAAGGTAAAGTTAACGTGAAGTCAGAGGTTATCCTGCCAGATGGACGCAGATTTTCTGTGAACTATCGAATGCATAATAAAGATGCGAACTGGAAAATTTACGATATTTCAGTCGATGGTGTCAGCCTGATCTCTACTTACCGTTCTTCATTTAAAACAGAAATTCGTAAAGTTGGGCTGGATGGTTTATTAGAAAGTCTTGCGAAAAAAAATGAAGGTTTTAAGATCTGATGGATTCACGATTTTCACAAATATTTGAAAAGGATGGCGCTTCCAATGTTTTGTTTGTTCAAGGCGATCTGGATGTTTATTCTGTTGGAGAAACAATCCGGCAAGGATCGAAGCTGATCAAATCAAATGAATCATTTAACGTTATTGATCTGGGCCAGGTACAGAGATTTGATAGTGCTGGGCTGGCCTTTGTTGTTGAGCTGATGAAAGTTGCAAAACAAGAAAAGAAAAAACTCGACTTTATCAATATACCTACCAGAATTCGTGCTGTTGCAGATGTCTATGGACTCTCTAAAATATTGCCCGATAGTATTTTTCAGTCTTCCTGACCTGAATTCTGGTTTTCACCACCGTCTTACATAAAAAGACCATGCCCTCAGGCTGGCAATAATCGATACATGACGCTATCCTTCACTCCTTTTTCAAGATGGTTGGATGGTTCATGACCCCACAGGAAATAAAAACATTAATTGAAGCCGGAATCGAAGGTTCCGAAGCGATTGTTGAAGGCGACGATGGTACTCATTTTCAGACTGTTGTGATCAGCGATGAATTTGAAGGTCTCTCCCTGGTGAAAAAACATCAATTGGTTTATAAGACGTTAGGCGATAAAATGAAGGCCGAAATTCATGCGCTTTCAATTCGCCCTCTGACACGTGCCGAGTGGGAAGACAGCCAGAACTCACCAGACAATAATAACAGTGGCTTAAACGTTCTCTAAAAGCAGAAAACAAGATATGGATAAACTCATAATTACAGGTGGTGGTGCTCTCAGTGGCGAAATCCGGATTTCCGGTGCCAAGAATGCGGCATTGCCAATACTGGTTTCTACATTGCTTGCGGACTCACCCTGTCTGATCAGAAATGTCCCACACTTACACGACATAACCACAACCATGGCTTTGCTGGGCGGTATGGGCATTCAGTTGACTGTGGATGAAGATATCAGTGTTGAAGTGGACAGCTCGACGATCAAAAACTATTTCGCACCGTATGAGCTGGTTCGTACTATGCGCGCATCTATTTTGGTGCTTGGGCCATTGCTGGCTCGATTTGGTGAAGCCGAAGTTTCTTTGCCAGGTGGTTGTGCGATCGGCTCGCGTCCGGTGAATGTGCATCTTGATGGCCTGCAAAAAATGGGCGCGGAAATAAGGGTTGAAAGTGGTTATATCCACGCCAAAACAAACGGTCGCTTGCAGGGCTGCAATTTATTGCTGGATGTTGTGACGGTCACCGGAACGGAAAACTTGATGATGGCGGCGGCTTTAGCCGAAGGCACGACTGTATTACAGAATGCGGCTAGAGAACCAGAAGTTGTCGATCTGGCAGACTGTCTAATTGCGATGGGCGCGAAAATAGAGGGTGCGGGAACCGATACGATCACAATTGAAGGTGTCGAGTCACTTCACGGCACAACCTATGACATCGTTCCTGATCGAATTGAAACAGGTACATTTCTGGTGGCGGCCGCCATGTCTGGTGGCAAAATTAAATTGAAAGATACGCGTCCGGATCTGCTGGACTCAGTGATCGCGAAACTTGAAGAAGCGGGTGCAAAAATTACCTCCGGTGAAGATTGGATCGAGCTGGATATGGAAGGACGGCGAGCAAAAGCTGTGGATATTCATACTTCTCCTTATCCGGGATTCCCGACCGATATGCAGGCTCAATTTACTGCGCTGAACAGTGTTGCTGATGGTGCAGGAACGATCACTGAAACCGTTTTCGAAAATCGTTTCATGCACGTGCAGGAATTACAGCGCATGGGTGCGAATATAACGCTGGAAGGCAATACGGCGATCACACGTGGCGTAGAAAAACTGACTGGCGCACCGATAATGGCGACCGATCTTCGTGCATCTGCGAGTCTGGTTTTGGCGGGTTTGATAGCGGAAGGTGAGACAGTGGTTGATCGTATTTATCACATTGATCGTGGTTACGAAGCGATCGAAGAAAAGCTTCAACTTCTTGGTGCGAAAATTCGTCGGGTGCCAGATTGATGACTACCGAATCAGGATTAACATTAGCGCTGTCGAAAGGACGGATCTATAAAGATACATTACCGCTGCTGGAAAAGGTTGGTATCAAACCAACGGAAGATCCCGAAACGTCCCGTAAGCTGATCATCCCAACCAATCGCAGCGATGTGAACCTGATGGTGATCAGAGCGACTGACGTGCCGACTTTCGTCGAATATGGTGCTGCTGATCTGGGTGTGGCTGGCAAAGATGTGCTGCTCGAAGCGGGCAGCGATAATCTCTACGAACCACTGGATTTGAACATTGCTAAATGTCGCCTGATGGTCGCGATCCCGGAAGGCAAACCTCTGCCGGAAAGCGGTGCACGCATTGCGACAAAATATATCAATCTGACACGGCAGTATTTCGCTCAAAAAGGACAACAGGTTGAAGTGATTAAACTCTACGGATCAATGGAATTAGCACCATTGGCCGGACTTGCCGATGGCATTGTTGATCTGGTGGATACCGGCAATACTTTGAAAGCTAATGGTCTGGTTCCAACAGAACAGATCATCGACATTAGTTCGAGATTGGTGGTGAATAAAGCATCCATGAAAATGAAAGCCGCGGTGATCAAGAAATTGATCGATGAATTGTCAGCTGTCGTATAAAAAGTGACTAGTTCTATAACAATTAAAAGACTGAGTTCTGAACAGGAAGATTTTGATCAGGCTTTAAGCGAGCTGCTCGCATGGAATGACGAGACTGATCAGCAAGTCACGGAAACCGTACAAAACATTCTCAAAGATGTTCGCAGTCGCGGTGATCAGGCTCTGATCGAAACAACGAATAAATTTGATCGACGATCAGTTTCAAAAATGTCCGAGTTGGAGTTATCTAAAGATCAATTAGACATGGCCAGACAAAATCTTGATCCAAAAATTTGTCAGGCGCTGGAAGCGGCGGCTGATCGCGTCAAAGATTATCACCAGCATCAATTACAGGAATCGTGGAGCTACACGGAAAAGGACGGCACCGTTCTCGGCCAACAAGTCACGGCTATGGAACGCGTAGGCGTTTATGTTCCCGGTGGTAAAGCGGCTTATCCTTCCTCAGTTTTGATGAATGTCATGCCAGCGAAAGTGGCCGGAGTCGAAGAGATCATCATGGTTGTTCCCGCGCCAGATGGAGAACTCGATCAGACCGTTCTGGCTGCCGCGAGCATTGCCGGCGTTGATCGCGTTTTCACTATTGGTGGCGCACAGGCCATTGCAGCACTGGCTTATGGAACGGAAACCGTCCCGCAGGTGGATAAAATTGTCGGGCCGGGAAATATTTATGTGGCGACGGCGAAAGGCATGGTTTTCGGCACGGTCGGGATCGACATGATCGCCGGGCCTTCCGAAATCCTGATCATCTGTGACGGCAAAACCGATCCGGACTGGGTTGCGATGGATTTGTTTTCACAAGCCGAACACGACGAACAGGCGCAATCGATTCTGCTATGTCCTGATCAGGATTATATTGAACAGGTTCAGGCCAGTATCGAAAAATTATTGCCGACCATGGAACGCGCAGAGATCATTCGCGAATCACTGGAAAGTCGCGGCGCTTTGATCAAGGTACGCGATCTTGATGAGGCTGTTTCCGTTTCTAATGATATTGCTCCCGAACATCTGGAGTTGTCGGTGGAGGATCCTGAATCGTTGGCGAAAAAGATCAGACATGCTGGCGCGATCTTCATGGGTCGAAATACTGCCGAAGCGGTGGGTGATTATTGTGCTGGGCCAAACCATGTTTTACCCACTTCCAGGACAGCACGTTTTTCATCGCCACTGGGTGTCTATGATTTCCAGAAACGATCATCGATCATCAACTGTTCCACCGAAGCCGCTGGCGGGCATCTGGGAGATATTGCCTCGATCCTTGCGCGTGCAGAAGGCTTAACTGCACATGCTCGATCAGCAGAGTATCGTCAATCTGTCCAGAAAAAATCCTGAAATGAGCAACCCGCTGATCGATCGCTGGATCCGTCCTGAAGTTCGGGCGCTTTCCGCCTATCATGTACCAGATTCTCACGGTTTTATTAAACTGGATGCTATGGAAAACCCTTATTCCTTACCGGAACCTTTGATCGAAGACTGGCTCGACACGTTGCGACAGCTTGAGCTGAATCGTTATCCGGATGCGGGTGCGGAAGTCTTAAAAGAAAAATTATTCGAGTACCTTGGTCTGGAATCAGATCAGGGGATTTTGCTCGGCAATGGTTCCGACGAACTGATCCAGATCATCGCTATGGCGCTCGCGGGTGAGAATAGAACCCTCCTCGCGCCAGAACCGGGTTTTGTTATGTATCGGATTATTGCCCAGTCATTGGGTATGCAATATGTTGGCGTACCATTGGATAAAGACGATTTTAGTTTAGATCTACCTGCTATGCTTGCGGCTATCGAAGAACATCAACCTGCGGTGATCTTTCTTGCTTATCCCAATAACCCTACCGGAAACTTGTTTGATCGGGATGCGGTTGAAGCGATTCTTCAGGCCAGCGATGGCCTGGTGATCATCGACGAGGCATATCATAGCTTTGCACTCGAAACGTGGATCGGTGATCTGACACGGTTCGATAACTTGTTGGTCATGCGAACGCTTTCCAAGATCGGACTAGCCGGACTTCGGATCGGTATGCTGGTCGGCTCAAAAAGCTGGCTGGATGAACTGAATAAGATCCGCTTACCTTACAATATCAATGCTCTGTCGCAGGCCAGTGCGACGTTTATGCTGGAACATGTAAATATTTTTGATCAACAGGCGACGCAGATAAGAGCTGATCGCCAGTCGATGTTTGAAGCGCTTGATCGGTATTCGGAGATTAAAATCTGGCCTAGTCATACCAACTTTTTACTTTTACGCAGTGAACTCTCACAAACGATTTTTGATCAATTAAAAGAAAACAACATCCTGATCAAAAATCTGAATGGATCACACGAAATGTTGGCGCAATGTTTGCGTGTCACAATAGGAACGGCCGAAGAAAACCGAGCTTTACTGGAAGTGATTAAACAACAGTTTTGACGTTGATCAAGTTTGATCATATTGTTTCAGTACAGGTCGGGAGTTTTTCTGTATAATTCAGCGGTTTTTACACGTATTCATTTTATTAGACAATTCGGATAAATCTTATGTCAGATAGGGGAAACAGTCTGGTTAGTGAGAACGAAATCGATCAAGATCGACGACGTTTTCTGATAGCAACCACTGCGGGAGTGGGCACAGTTGGCGCAATAGGCGCGGCTTTACCATTCGTTTTATCATTCCAGCCCAGCGAAAAAGCGAAGGCGATCGGTGCTCCAGTTGAGGTCGATATCAGTAAGCTTGAGCCGGGACAACGGATCATCGCTACGTGGCGTGGTCAGCCTGTTTGGGTCATGCGGCGAACTGAAGAAACGCTAAAGGATCTGGAAAGTATGACAGAGCTTTTACGTGATCCTGAGTCAGCGAAGAAGGAACAACAGCCTGAGTATGCACAAAATACTGCACGAGCCATCAAGCCTGAATATCTGGTTGTGATTGGATATTGCACTCATCTCGGTTGTTCACCAACATATTTATCAAAAGGCACACCACATAATCTTGGCGATGAATGGAAGGGTGGTTTTTTCTGTCCTTGTCATGGTTCCAAATTTGATCTGGCCGGACGTGTTTTCAAAGGCGTGCCAGCACCAACTAATATGGTCGTGCCACCTTACTTTTATTTGAATGATACGCTGCTTCTGATCGGCGAAGACGGAGGGGCAACATCATGATGAATATGCTGCAAAGCTTACTTGGCTGGATCGATGATCGTTTTCCGCTGACCAAAATGTGGAACGAGCATCTGGGTAAATATTACGCACCCAAGAACTTCAACTTCTGGTATTTCTTCGGATCATTGGCACTGGTTGTTTTGATCAATCAGTTTATTACCGGTATCTGGCTGACCATGAGTTACAAACCTGATGCTGAACTGGCATTCGGATCCGTTGAGTACATCATGCGAGATGTGCCGTGGGGCTGGTTGATCCGTTACATGCACGCTGTCGGTGCTTCGGCATTCTTTGTCGTTATCTATCTGCACATGTTCCGTGGTCTGCTATATGGTTCTTACAAAAAACCACGTGAACTGCTCTGGATTACAGGTATGTTCATCTACATGTGTCTGATGGCCGAAGCCTTCTTGGGATACTTGCTACCATGGGGACAAATGTCCTACTGGGGTGCGAAAGTAATCATTTCATTATTCGGTGCGATACCGGTAATTGGTGAGACGCTGGTCTTGTGGATCGCGGGTGATTACGTTATTTCCGATGTGACTTTGAATCGTTTCTTCTCATTCCATGTTATTGCGGTTCCAATCGCTTTGCTTGGTCTGGTAATGTTGCATGTATTGGCTTTGCATGAAGTGGGATCAAACAATCCTGATGGTGTTGAGATCAAGAAGAATAAAGATAAGAACGGCATTCCACTAGATGGCATTCCTTTCCATCCTTATTATTCTGTCAAAGACATTGTCGGCGTGATCGTCTTCCTGATCTTTTTCGCACTGATAATCTTCTTTGCGCCAGAGATGAAAGGCTATTTCCTTGAATACAATAACAACGTTCCAGCTAATCCTTTGGTGACACCAGAGCATATAGCTCCTGTCTGGTATTTCACGCCATTCTACGCAATCCTGAGAGCAGTTCCAGATAAGCTTCTGGGTGTTGTTGCCATGGGTGCATCGACAATGATATTTTTCGCGCTACCCTGGTTAGATCGCAATCCGGTCAAATCGATCCGTTATAGAGGCACACTCTACAAGTGGATACTCGGGATCTTTATTTTCAGTTTCTTAATTTTAGGCTGGTTAGGAATGCAAGCTCCAACACCAGTTCTAACCTGGATGGCAAGATTCTTTACGGTACTTTATTTTGCATTTTTCATTTTGATGCCGTTTTATTCGAAATGGGATAAGACCAAACCAGTACCAGATCGGGTGACGTACAAATGAAAAAATTAATCTCACTTTGTTTATTACTTCTTCCGGTCATGGCTTTTGGTGCCGGAGGTGGAGTGCACCTTGAACATGCGAATGTTGATCTGGGTGATCAGCCCTCATTACAACGTGGTGCAAAGTTGTTCGTCAACTATTGTCTGAGTTGTCATTCAGCATCCTACGCACGTTTTAATGGTGTTGCGAAGGATATTGGCATCCCTGAAGAAATGATGAAAAAGAATATGTTGTTCACCACCGACAAAATTGGCAGCTACATGAAGATCGCCATGGATAAAGACGATGCGAAAAAATGGCTGGGCGTGACACCGCCGGATCTTTCCGTACTGGCCAGATCTCGTGGATCAGACTGGATCTATACCTTCCTGAATTCGTTCTATCTTGATTCGAGCAAGGACACTGGTGTAAATAACATTGTCTTCAAAGATACCGCGATGCCACACGTATTGTGGGAACTGCAGGGTTGGCAGCGACCAGTTTACACAGAAGAAGAGCATGGTGAAGGCGAGCATAAAACAACAACGAAAGTGATCAGCGGTCTTGAACTGGCTTCAGCGGGCAAAATGAACGAAAAGGATTATCAGCAAGCAACTCATGATCTGACAAATTTTCTGACGTACCTGGGCGAACCTGCACAACTGGTCAGAAAGAAAGTTGGTTTCTGGGTGATCCTGTTCTTGTTGGTGCTTCTGGTTCCTGCCTACAAGCTGAAGAAAGAATACTGGAAAGACGTTAAATAATCTAAAACCTTCTCTGTCAGCCTCGCTTTGCCAGTTAGGTAAAGAGGGGTTGACAGGCATGTTACTATCTTTAGTAACAGTAATATTCCCTAAATTAAACATGGAGTTGTACCAATGACTAGTGCACTTGCTAACCGTCGTTCTGTGATGTCATTTTATTCTGATCCAATTGATCCGATCGGACATTGTGTTCGTCTTTGTATTGCAGAAAAAGATATTAATGTTGAGGTTCACTATGTTGACCCAGACAATGTTCCAGAAGATATTATCGGTTTAAACCCATACAATTCTGTGTTGACACTGGTTGATCGTGATCTGGTTTTGTACGAAGGCCGCATTATTATGGAGTATATGGATGAACGTTTCCCACATCCGCCTCTAATGCCTGTTGATCCAGTATCTCGCGCTACAAATAGACAACTTGCATTCCGCATTATGAATGATCTCTACAGCTTGATAGATGATCTGGAAAATGGAAAAGATGCCGCGAAAAAGAATGCGCAGAAAGTTATGCGTGATCACCTGACGGCCATTGCTCCTGCTTTTGAAAGCTTTGAGTATTTCATGACAGACGATTTTTCTTTGGTAGATTGCAGTCTTGCCCCAATTTTGTGGCGACTTGAAAGTTACGGAGTTAGCCTGCCTCCACAGGCAAAACCTTTACAGAAATATGCTAAGAAACTATTCGAACGTGAAGGTTTTCAGACTAGCCTCTCAGAAGAAGAGCGAGAGCTTCCTCAGTAATTTTTTTACAGGGTAGATTTGAAAATGGATTTAACCCCAACCAAACCTTATCTGATCCGGGCATTTTATGAATGGATCCTGGATAATGATCTGACACCTCATCTTATGGTCGATGCCGAAATGGAAGGTGTTCAGGTGCCGGTTGAGTTTGTGTCCGAAGGACAGATCGTGCTGAATATTTCTTCCAGTGCGGTCAAAACATTAGATCTGGGTAACGAATGGATCTTTTTCAATGCTCGTTTTGGTGGAGTTCCACAAGATATTCATGTACCGATGATGGCAATAAAAGCAATCTACGCACAGGAAAATGGAAAGGGGATGGTGTTTGCGGAAGAGGAAGACGTTCCGCCACCTACTTCACCGCCACCAGCGGATAAGCTGAAAAGCGAAACTAAAAAGCCTACTTTGCGCGTTGTAAAATAGCCAGGATTTTATAATTTCTGTCTTAGTCCAGATACTGGAAAAGCTTCACAACTTTTTGCACACCGGAAGCCCGGCTGGCAACCAGAGCAGCTGCACTTCCCTGATTCCTTGTTGTAATTCCCATCAGATAAACGATACCGGCTTCGGTGACGACCTTTATCTTGGTTCCATCTACCGATTTATCCGTAAGCAATCGACTTTTTACATTTGTAGTCAGAAGGGTGTCGCTACTTCTTGCCATAAAAGCACTCGGGGCAGCAATCGTGATCTCGTTGAATACATGACTAACTTTCCGGGTATTTTTTACCATAGCGACGATTCTCTGGCGAGCTTCCTCAGTTGCTGCCTCACCCGTAAGCAGAACATTCGTATTAAAACTGGTGGCATTAATATGGGCAATACCTTTTAAGGATTTATCCGAGAGTAACGAATTTCTGATCTTGAGTTCGATGGCTTCATCTTCAACGAACGTGCCGGTTGTGCGTTTATCATTTGCAACCACGGCTCCAGTTGCTGCTCCACCTACGATCACTGGAGCACAAGCCTGCAATAGAAAACAGACTGCGATCAGACTAAGAATGGCAGGTTTTTGTTTTATTTTTTGGCCAATATTTTTTGATAACGTCATAGTTAACTCCTATCCAAATAATTTCTTATCAACAAGATCGCACAAACAGTGGATCATAATCAAGTGTACTTCCTGAATTCGTGCTGTAACCTCACTCGGCACACGCAGCTCAATGTCTTCTTCCTCCAGTGTTGCTGCCGCTGCGCCACCATCTTTGCCGCTGAGCAGAAAAACTGTGACATCACGTTCATGCGCAGCTTCTATCGCTTTAACGATATTCGGTGATCCACCACTGGTTGTTATAGCCAATAATATATCACCAGATTGGCCTAAAGCACGAACCTGTTTGGAGAATATTTCATCATAATGATAATCGTTGGCGATGGATGTCAGTGTTGAAGTGTCTGTCGTTAGAGCAATCGCCGGTAGCGGTGGTCGTTCCATCTCAAATCTATTCAACATTTCAGCAGAGAAATGCTGTGCATCAGCCGCTGATCCACCATTACCACAGCTCAAAACTTTATGGCCGTTGATCAGGCTATCAGCAAGACGTGAGGCGGCGACGGCGATCATCTCTGGCAATAAAATGGCCGACTGGGATTTAACTTCAATGCTCTCAGCAAAAGTCTGTTGTATACGTTCGATGGGATCCATAATTAAAAGGCGTTCTTTATCCAGTTGATTGAAGGTTTTGAAGATTGACCGGTAATGATCATCGCGTCAAATCGACAAGGGTGTTCCTGATAACGATCATTGTTTTGTAGATAATGCATCGCTGTGGAATTCAATTTTTTTTGTTTCCGTGCGTCAATGGATTCAATTCCCCCACCATATTGATCGTTCTTTCTATATCTTACTTCGACAAAAATAATCGTGTTCTGTTCCTGCATGATCAGATCGATTTCTCCCATTCGACAGGAGTAGTTGCGTTGAATCAATTCTAACCCATGTTGCATCAAATAATCTTCGGCCAGACGCTCTGCCCATTGACCGCGTTTATTGGTCAGGAGATCTTTCAGATTCACTGGCAGGTTCATCTTCTGGTTGAGATAAGACTGGTTGAGTTAATAAAGGATCGAGAAACTGAGGTTTGCCACGTAAAAATTTTGCCCAGACAAGATCACGTTGAACCTGAGCATTTTCATTCATGAATAAATTTCCGGTTTCTCCCTCAAACTTTCTTCCAACCTGTAATCTCAGTCGCCCAAGTTGTGGAATAATTTTATAGGCATCCATACCCAGCGCAAAAAGACGCAGAAATGCCGCATTATCATCGGGCCAGTTTTGCTGCATGGAACGCGGCGTTTCCGGATCAATTTCCTGATGCCTGATCATCCAGGGCATATCTCCTATGATTACACCTTCCAGATCCAGATCCGGTTCACCGCGTGGGGGCAAACCAAAAGCATGAGAGGTGGTAATGACAGGAATTCTCGAGGCTCTGTGGAATAAAAGTTGTGGACGGATCTGGCGAGCCTGTACTGGGGACGCTGCCATGAAAATAAAATCCATATCCTGACGCGGACGAGGTTCAAATTTAATCTTACGTTTTAATTCTTCTGTCAAAGCATCAAAGCGTTGCTTGCTGCCATCAATATTTAATAGTTGCATGACCGATCCGGAAAAGTCTATTGTCGCCTTTTCCTCATCTTTACCAAACTGTTGATGTTCCAGAATCACGCCACCAAGTTCTTCGTATTTTTCCGCAAAGGCATTAAACAACCGATCGCCCCAGGCACTTTCCGGTGTTATCGCCAGTGCATGACTGTAACCCTCCGCCCAGGCTTTCTCGGCAACTTGCCCGGCTTCCTGTTCTGGTGATAATCCAAATTGATACAAGTGATCAGATTCGACGTGGATCATCGATTGAGATAATTCTTCATCACTTAACTTGTTCAAAGCCAGTGTTCTTACTGGTAGTTCGGATAGTGTCAGTAAGATCTTAAGTGCATTCTTTTCCAGCGGGCCGATGATCAGATCAGCGCCATCTTCCACAGCATTTTCATAGGCTTCAATAATATTATCTGCATCGGCGTGGTAGACATGTACCATCGGTTGATCAGTCCGATTATTTTCACTATACCAAGCGGAAATAAACCCATCACGAACTGCCGCACCCGCTTGAGCAAAACGACCTTCCTGAGGAAGCAGCAGCGCGATAGAGGATACTTTTTTCCCCAGTGATTCACTTTTTTCAAACAGCTCGGCAAGGATCGGAGTTTCCGCAGGATGATCCGGATAGGCCAAACGCCATTGATCAATTTTTGTGTTGAAATCCTCTGCATCGAACAGGCTTTCTTTTGCGATCATGGACAACTTAACCCAGGCGACTAACAGATCTTCTGAAGAACCATCATTTTGTAATTGAGTCAGTGAATCCGCATCTAGTTGATTCACCGTCTTATAAACCGTCGTCCAGATTGCACGTCGATTTTCATCCTGATCAAGATCAGATTCCAGCAATGGATCGATTTGTGCACGTGAACGAGCGGCTTCGATATTAGATTCTAGAGTTTCAAACGCCGTAATGCGCAACTGAAGAATTTCTTTCTGTGCGCCTGGAATAGTATCAGCGATACCAACATCCCTGAGCGCATTGATGACTTGTTCAGGCTGTTGATCCAGTTCTGCGATGCCAGCCTGAGCAATGTCATAGCGAAGCATCAATGGTTCACCCAAATCGTGGCGATTAACAATCACGATTGTTTTTCTGGCACTCAGGCTGTCACCTGCTTTGACATAAGCCTCCGTTGCAGAAATCAGATAATCCTCTTTCAGCATGGATGGACTATCAACATCTTCAGTTTCGGACGTAATATTTTCTGTTTGATGGGAAAGTTTCAGGAATTCCTCAGCCGCAGCGGTATAATCACCAGCATCGAATAATTGTCTGGCGGTATCGATCTGGGCCGTCGGTATTTCTTCTTTTACAGGCTGAGTTTCACAACCTGAAACGAGTGCGAAAATGAAAAGAAGAGGGAGAAATTGTTTGAGCTTTGAGTGAAGCAACATTCCTGTTTCCAAAGAGGTTAAACTGGGGATGAGTTTAACATTATTTTCGAGAAGGTTTTTTATAAGTGTCACAAGAAGATCAAAATAACAGCGGAACTCTGTACGTGGTAGCAACCCCAATCGGAAATCTTGAAGACATGACACCGAGAGCGATCGCAACACTACAAAATGTCGATACGATTCTGGCTGAAGATACGCGGCATAGTGGCGGCCTGCTAAAAAAATTCGGGATTACTACGCCAGCCAGAGCTTATCACGATCATAATGAGCAACGATCAGCACCCGAGATAATCAAACGACTTTTAGCTGGTGAAAACATGGCTTTGATCAGCGATGCGGGAACACCATTAGTTAGCGATCCTGGCTATCATCTTTTGCATCTCGCTCAGCAGGCCAAAGTTAAAGTCATTCCCATTCCTGGAGCTAGCGCTTTGATCGCGGCTTTAAGTGCCTGTGGTTTACCCTCTGATCGTTTCACCTTTAATGGATTTCTTCCTCCAAAACAAAAAGCCCGGCAGAAAAAACTACAGGAATTGAAAACCGAATCTGCCACACAGATATTTTATGAAGCTCCGCACCGATTGGCTGATTGCATAAAAGATCTAAAAGAAGTTTTCGGATCCGATCGAAATGCCTGTATTGCTCGTGAACTGACCAAGGTTTATGAGACAATTCGTACAGAATCATTGGAAGATCTGGATCAATGGCTTGAACAGGATCCCGGGCAATGCCGTGGAGAAATTGTGATCATTGTTGAAGGTGATCATGAGGAAGAACCGGATGATGGTGATGATCAACGCGTGCTTGAAATATTGCTGGAATATCTGTCACCAAGTCAGGCTGTGGCAGCGACGGTAAAGATTACAGGTGGTAAGAAGAACCAGTTGTATAAAATGGCGCAGGAAAAACAGAAGTGATCTGATCAGATAAAGAAGTTCTAATAGCCCCCCCCCCGAGTATTCAACTCACACAATATGAAATATTGTGTCTTTCATTATATTGGCCTCCTATTTGCATTCTTTAGAAGTGATTACTTTTGGAATAAAGAAATTTTATTCTGAGAAAAAACAGGTAATTGAAAAGTAAGTCAGTTTGTTGGGAGGAAGATCACATAGCAAACGAGGGATAGATCCCGTTATGTAGATTTTCTGTGATACAACTTTTTATATTATTTACGAGGAATAAACTAATGAATATATTAACTAAAGCTACGGCATTAGCTTTAACGTTGGGTTTAAGTAGCGCAGCAAATGCTGGTTTGATCGATTTGACTGGGAATATAAATATCGAAGGTTTTCACCACGCTATTGGTGATAATGATATGACGACATTTGCACTACATATTACTGACCTCGATGGTTCTCTTCTATTGGATCCTGGTGGTATTGGGAGTTTTACAGGAGGTTCAGCAACGCTAGGTGGACTACCTCTTCCCGCACCATCATCTGGTGGGGTTTTTCTTTCACTACTAAACGCTGGTCTTAATGGTTTACCTCCCGCAGCTTTTGGAACACAATTTGACTTTGGTAGTACAGGTGCAGGTGCCGGTTTTGGAGCCACTTCAACAACTTTGCCTCCTGCTACAAATGTTCCTTTTGTGTTTTCAACGCCAGCAATACCTGCACCAGTAATAGGTGGAGTTTCTACAGGAACGGGTGTTGGTTCTCATCCTATTAATACTAGTTTTGATTCAATTATTGCTACTGTGAGTGGAAACACATTAGATATAGCTTTTGATGAGGCAGGAACTGGGCAATTCGGGAGTATTGCAAGGTGGCTCTTCAGTGCTGACTCTAGTACAGCAGGTCTTTCATTAAACCCCAATAATGGTAGCTTTTCTTCAAGTTTTAACCTTAATAACGTAACAACATCTCCGGTACCAGTTCCTGCCGCAGTTTGGTTATTGGGTAGCGGTCTTATGGGTTTGATTGGGATTTCCAGAAGGAAAACTGAGACTGTTTAAGTCTCAAGTGAAACTCATGGTTTTCCATGAGATTTAAGTCTTACGAAAGCCTCACTTTTTTAAGTGAGGCTTTTTTATTTCTAAAAACAAATAAATTTGATCAATCTATAAACTCACTACCATGTCGCAGTAAACCTTTACTGCGCGGAATATAAATATCCACATCGCGGAAAGTATCAAAGACCAGTGTTAGCTCAGGAAGTGCTGGATAATGAATCTCTTCCTCATCTGTTTCAGATTGCTTTACATCTTGTCTTTCGGGGGCGATCAATGAAAGCGATAGTGGTAATAGCTTCCGATCAATGCTGGACAGACAGCTCTCGGGTAAATCATTCAAAATAATATTGATCGATTCATCTGGCATTAGTGTTTTATTGATCGCGTGTTGATAATTTTCACTATCTTCTATGTGCGAAATAATAAAGTCCTGATCATCTAAATTCGTGATCTCCAGAGCAAAATTTATTTGTTTTTCATCATCAGTTTTTTTATCCAGATGTAAATTAAAATCCATTTTCCGTTGCATCATCAGCCGGCTTGCATCACTAAGCGGAAGATTATTTTCAGAGTTCAGAGAACAATCCAGAATTGAAACCCAGCTAGTTGAATACTCTTTTAGTACACCGGAATATTCAATTTGCAGGCCATCTACTTTACCCGCTTCGAATACAACTCGGTGGTTAATATAATGCTCCAATACCGGATCATAAGCTGCAGTGCTAACGATGCCTAAAGTATTGGTTCTCAGTTTTTTTAAATAATCATCTTGTCCCTGAATCAGTGTTGAGGAAGCTTTCTTTTGAACGCGACTCATTAACAGGCCAATAGACTCATCAATCGCTTCACGAAAGGCAACCATAAAATTTCGGACTGATCGTTTTACCTGACGAAAAATACTGGGGTTCTTCGTCCGCTCAATTTCTTCCAGTCTGCGTTTTTGGTTTCGAGGAGTGAGTTCATCATGAAACCTGAAGATCGCATCGACCTCTTTCATCTGTTCGGAAAAAACAATAAAACTGGTTAGCTTATTTCCGCGACGATTGTTGTAAGCTCGGCTGAAGATAAACTCAATCGCATTAGAAAAAAGTCTGAGCTTGCCCCAGATAGGTTTGCCATGCATCCGTGCTGTCACATGAAAACCACGCAGATCTTTTAAAACCCGATCTACACGCCGGTGCTGTACAACACTGCCTACCAATGCGCCGATGAAAACCAGCACGATACTGAAAAAGAGTAATTTATCCATTATTTTTATTATGCCGATCTAATACCCGTTTGTATTGTCATCTGAGTATTTCATGATCTCAGAATTAATTGTGTTCGACGAGAAAAGCAGATCCTTCGTACCTCAGGATGACAACCCTTTTTAGAACCGACTGTCATCCTGAGGTACGAAGGATCTCAAGAACGAAGCCCAAAACTACTCGTGTCTGTAAGTCCTGAATATTAGCCTTTGATCAGTTAAACTAACAAACAAGAGTTGGCCAGACAGTCGCTGCAAGCCTTCGGGCAAACAGAGGAAAGTCCGGGCTCCACAGGGCAGGGTGCTAGATAACGTCTAGGGGGCGAGAGCCTACGGAAAGTGCCACAGAAAATATACCGCCTCTGATTCGTCAGCGGTAAGGGTGAAATGGTGCGGTAAGAGCGCACCGCGCCGGTGAAAGCCGGTGGCAGGGTAAACCCCACCCGGAGCAAGACCAAATAGGGGAATGCGCCGCTTCGAGCGGTATCGTGTGGTCCGCATGAGTTCCCGGGTAGGTTGCTAGAGGTGTACGGCGACGTGCATCCCAGATGAATGACTGTCACACCTTCGGGTGTACAGAACCCGGCTTATCGGCCAACTCTTTTTTTATAGATGTTTCTCTGAATTAAAATAGTCTTTAAAAATACTTACCTTAGTTATTATGTACCAACAGCCTCTAACTCAATATTAAACTGACTCTTCAAACCACTTCGAATTTCATCGGTTAGCTGCTCCAATTTTTCAAGAGGCAAGTCCCCAAAGTCCAAAGCCATAAGCGATAGAACTTTACCTGGGCCAGTATTCGTTATTGTCAAGATAGCATCTCCTTCAAAATAAAGGGCAATAAAAAAAGCTTCTTGACCATTGCTTAAAATTTTCATGCTCCCCCTACCTTTTTCAAACAGTCTTAAGTTCCATTCTTTTGATACGTCTCTAATAAAAACCTCTACATCATCAACCATTGAAGGTTCAAACGAGGCTTTGAAATGAAATACTGGTTTTACGTAGCAGGAGTTCGTGCAAAATGTAATAAACATTAAAATTAGCGCTATTAATAGTATTTTTTTCATAATCTTTTTTAGCATATTCTCAGAGTATTTTGAGAGTATCGGGGGCAGACTCGCATTAATTCAAAGTTTTGTGTGTTATTTATAAACCTGAACATCCATAACCTGACTCAATAAACGAAAATGTTTATCGAGTGAGTATATTTCACAACCATTATCCTTGGCATTTTGAGCAATGATCAGATCAGGAATACCAATCCCGTTCATTCCATTTTTCAAACATTCAACCTGAAGTTCTATAATTTCTTCCCAGTCAATTTGTATGGGAAGTCGTTCAATTTCACGAAGTAAACTGATCAGTTCGCTTTCCTTCTTTATTGTTAGATGAGGAAGTAGCTCTGCGAGGATGATGTTATTTGTAACAATGAGATTTTCATCGATCAGAAAATCTAGGTCGGCTGAGTTTTGTGCACCCTTGAAATAGTCGATCCAGATTGAGGTATCAACCAGGACTTGCATCAATGCCGATCTCTGATCGTGTTTAGATCAATATCCAGATCAACTTTTCCTTTATATTGTTTAATCTCAGAAATTTTTGCTTTTCTGATTATTTCTTCAAGCGCTAATATAATCGCACGGGTTTTAGTTTTAGTGCTAGTCACTTCCATAGCCTCGTGCAATAAGTCTTCAGGTAGATCAAGTGTGGTTCTCATAATAGTAGCCTCCAATAATTATGCATATAATAATAGTATTTTATGCATAATTATTCAATGGGTTCTTTACGGTTCGTAGTTTTCCCTGATCCGTAAAAAACTAGCAAACTTAGGAGTCCCTTTTCGTGTCAGCCCAAAATACTTATAGGTAATCTGTGATCCAATCGCTGGTGGGTTTTCACGATCTTTGTCTTTGAAACCTGTTCCGATCTTAAATTGTTTTCCATCTGGAGTTTCTACCCGTATAGCTCCAAGCATACCTTCATATTTACCCTTGCCGGGTAAGTGAGCAATCACAATGGCCTCGGCATCCTGGAAGGTTTTTACTTTTAAGATGTCGCTGGTTCGGCCTGCCATATAGATTGAATCACCTCTATGCAGCATCAAGCCTTCACCCCCAGCCTTGATCACAGATTTTAGCTTTTCCTGTAGCTCGTCATGATCGGCAAGTCGATATTGCTTGATCAGCTGTAAATATGGATTGTCGTGATCATCAAGTAGTTGCTGTAGTTCAGTGAGTCGCTCAGTAAAGTTGCTGCCTGAGCCGGGTAGGTCGAAGATCATGTATTTGACCTGTTGCCATTCGGAATCTACAGGTTTGTTTTTCCTGACGGTGCTGATCAGTTGTTCGAATGTGGATCGTTTGATCCAGAGTTCTCCATCTAATGGCTGTACCGGAAAGTCTTTTGTGAACCATTCTGGTGCGTGATAAACATTGCCTTGCCGTGAGATCAGCTTTTTGCCGTCCCAGTAAGCGCGAACGCCATCGAGTTTTTCGCTGACCCAGTATTGATCAATATTTTCTGTTTGCTGATAAACCTTTGCGAGGGCGAGTCTGGGAACCGGATCGGCGACGGCTGTCTGTATAGCAAGTGAAAACAGTCCAATTGCCAGACAAATGCCATAAAGATGTCTGAAAACACCTCTTTTTTTCAATAATTCTTCCATGAATGTTGATCATGATAATCGAAGTTTCTGATACGAGTGGTTAAAAACTGTTTGATCTGATGATTTGTAACATTTTATGTCGCCTAAAAAGGCCGATCATTAGAAGTTACTTTAAGTAAAATTCCTAAGCAAATGATAGTAAAAAAGTAATTATTACAGGCTTGTGAATTTCGCCTAAGTCATTGTTAAAAAAGAAAGAATTGCCTGTTTTTATGCTTGACAGTAGTGGGCCTATGTACGATAGTCATAGAAGTAGTGGGAGATTGTGGATCATTGTGGATCGGCAAGAACCTAATAATAGGTAATTGGGAATTTCATGTTTAGTGGTAATAGCTCATTAAGTCTGGATAGTAAGGGTCGACTGGCAATTCCCAGTCGGTATCGTGCTCGTCTGGCTGAAGTGTGCGATAGCAAGCTGATCCAGACCATTAACCCACTTGACCGCTGCATCTGGATATATCCACAAAACGAATGGGAAATCATTGAACCCAAATTACGCCAGTTATCGGATTTCCAAAAAGATAGTCGTCGAACCAAACAGATGATGTTGGGATATGCGGAGGAGTCCAGTCTTGATTCACATGGCCGCATCCGGGTCACGTCCAGATTGAAAGAGTTTGCAGGACTAGAGAAGCAGGCGGTCATATTAGGACAGGGTAACAAATTTGAGCTCTGGGATGAATCGGCCTGGAATACTCAGCACGACGAATGGTTGAAGAGTCTGGAAGATGATTCCGGCACTCCTTCCGAAGCGCTACAACAACTGTCACTCTGATGGAGATGATTAATGAAGAGCAACAGCACAAACCGGTTTTATTGGAAGAAGTGCTGGAAGCTCTCTCGATTGTTGAGGACGGAATTTATATTGATTGCACTTTTGGGCGAGGAGGTCACTCAAGCGCGATGTTGAAACGACTGGGCACACAGGGAAGGCTGATCGCGATTGATCGCGATCCCGAAGCAATTGCTGCTGGCAAAATTCTTGAGTCTGAAGATCCACGTTTCTCTATTGAACAGGGTGCGTTTTCGAGCTTGAAAAAAGTTGCTGATCAGAAAGGTGTGACTGGCAAGGTTAACGGTATTCTGTTTGATCTCGGTGTTTCATCCCCACAACTTGACGATGCTGATCGTGGTTTCAGTTTTATGCGCGAAGGTCCTCTGGATATGCGTATGGATCCTGATCATGCGCAATCAGCCGCGGGCTGGCTGGCGACGGCGACTGATCGTGAAATGGTCAAAGTGTTTAGTGAATATGGTGAAGAGCGATTTTCCAAACGGATTGCCAGAGCCATTGTTGCTGTTCGTGAAGAAACACCTCTGAATACAACCAAGCAACTGGCCGATCTCATTCGTGACGTCACACCCAATCAAAACAAACCGGGTCAGAAATCCATTCATCCGGCAACGCGTGTTTTTCAGGCGATCAGAATTTTCATCAATGATGAACTGGGCGAAGTGAAAAAAGTGCTTGATCAGGCTCTGGATGTTTTGGCTCCGGGTGGACGCTTAGCCGTGATCAGTTTTCATTCATTGGAAGATCGCATCGTTAAACGGTTTATGAAGAAAGCGGCAACGGGTGATGACTTTCCACGTGATCTGCCGATTCCTGCATCAATGATGAATCCGAAGATGAATCTTGTCGGCAAGGTGATCAAGGCCGGTAAAGAAGAGTTGTCAGAAAATCCGCGATCCAGAAGTGCAGTATTGCGCATCGCGGAGAAGGTGGCCGCATGAGATTTTCCTTTTTTCTTTTTATCGGTGTGATGATCGTCTGGTCTGCGCTCAGTGTTGTTGAGACCCGACATGAAAGCCGTAAATTATTTGTCGAGCTTCAACTGGTTGAAAAACAACGTGATTTGATGGCAGTTGAGTGGGGGCGTTTGCAACTGGAGCAAGCAACCTGGGGAACCTACAGCCGCATCGAAGAAGTCGCCCGTGAAAAACTGGAAATGGAACTTCCACTGACGGAAAACATAAACCTGGTGAATTTTTAATGTCGAAAGTTGACTCACAAATTGATATGCAATTTTTTACTGGCCGACGCTGGTTCATGTTGTGTCTATTTTTGATCGCATCTGTTGGTCTGGTGTTTCGTATTGTTCAGCTACAACTTTTAGACAAGGATTTTTTGCAGGACCGAGGTGACGCACGTTATTTACGTACAGTTTCAATTCCGGCATATCGTGGCGTGATCGAAGATCGAAATGGTGAGCCTTTAGCGATCAGTACACCGATTAGCACGATTGCCTGTAACCCGAAGAAAATGGTTCTGGATAAATCTCGTTGGGGAGAGCTGGCAAAAGCGTTGGATATGCCTTTTGCAAAACTGGAAGACATGATCACACAACGTGCAAAACGAGAGTCTATTTATTTAAAAAGACAAGTCACCCCGGAGTTGGCGGAAAAAGTACGAGCTCTAAAAATCCCGGGTGTCTTTGAAGAAAAAGAATATCGACGGTTTTATCCTGCTGCGGATGTCGCTGCTCACGTTGTTGGATTTACTGGAATTGATGACAAGGGTCAGGAAGGAATGGAGCTGGCTTTTGATCAAATGTTGCAAGGTGAAGCTGGTGCAAAACGAGTTCTTCGTGATCTGGCCGGGCATACGATTGAGAATGTTGAATCTGTCAAAACAGCTCAGCCAGGAAGAAATCTCACGCTGAGTATTGATAAACGAATTCAATATTTGGCCTACCGTGAATTGACCGCTGCCGTGTTGGGACACAAGGCAAAAAGTGGATCGATTGTTGTGATGGATGCACATTCAGGAGAGATTCTGGCAATGGTTAACCAGCCTTCTTATAACCCGAATAATCGCTACGAATTAAAAGCTGAGCATTATCGAAATCGTGCAGTGACGGACGTATTTGAGCCGGGTTCAACTATGAAACCTTTTACCGTAGCGACTGCGTTGGAAATTGGCGAGTATAAGCCCGGAACAATGATCGATACTCGACCTGGACGATATAAAGTTGGACGGGAATTGGTCAGAGATATTCATAATTATGGATTGATCGATGTTTCAACCGTGATCAAAAAGTCCAGCAATGTTGGTGTTTCAAAAATTGCATTATCAATGGAAGCTGAAACTTTGTGGAACACTTTCCAGAAGGTCGGTTTGGGAACCACCAGTGGCATTGGTTTTCCGGGTGAGGTTTCAGGGCGGTTAAGAGACTACTCAAGCTGGCGTGATTTTGAACAGGCAACCATGTCATTTGGATATGGAATGTCGGTAACAACATTACAACTGGCACAGGCTTATACCGTTTTTGCAAATGATGGCCTGATGACAATGCCAAGTTTATTAAAAGTAGGTGAGTCGGAAGAAAGTATTCGAGTCATGAGTCCAAAAACAGCACGACAGGTTTTAGAAATGATGGAAGGCGTTGTCCAGGACGGGACAGCAAAACAAGCGCAGATTCTGGGTTACCGAGTTGCCGGGAAAACAGGGACAGCACATAAATCATCGCCCGATGGTTATCAGGAAGATCGCTATCAGTCAGTTTTTGCGGGCATTGTCCCGGTGAGTAATCCACGTCTTGTTGCCGTCGTAATGATCGATGAACCTTCGCAGGGAGAATATTTTGGCGGTAAGGTTGCGGCGCCAGCATTCGCTCGATTAATGGGTGAAACATTGCGCTTATTGAATATTTCCCCGGACGATATTCCTGCTATTAAAAAAGCCAACAGTGATCAGCTAATGGCCGGGAGGCAACCTTGATAATGACAGCGATGAATCAGGGTGGAATCTATCTTAGCGAGCTTCTGAATGGCTTTGCCACTGTGGATGCGGATCACGATACTCAGATCGCCGGACTTGAACTGGATAGTCGAAATGTACATCAGGGTGACTGTTTTATTGCGATCAATGGAACTGAGTCTCACGGAGTAGATTTTATTCCCGATGCCGTTTGCAAAGGTGCGTCTGCCATTCTGGTAGATAGTCAGGATGCGGATCTCATTGCCGATCATATTCATGTTGGAAATAAGCAAAGAAATATTATTTATGTTGATCAGCTCGCGATTAAAGCAGGTCAGATCGCACATCGATATTATGGTCAACCTACCGATGTGATGAAAACGTTTGGCGTCACTGGCACCAATGGAAAAACGTCTGTTAGCCATTTTATTGGCCAGGCAATCGATAAGATTTCAGGTAATGGTACTTGTGGAGTGATCGGAACTTTAGGAAATGGTTTGTTTGGTGAATTTATTTCCAGCGGAATGACAACACCTGATCCAATCAAGATGCATTTGTCACTTTCTCGTTTACACGATCAGGGCGCACAGGCTGCTGTTATCGAAGCATCTTCACACGGTTTATCTCAGCACAGATTGAGTGGTGTTGATTTTGATGTCGCTGTGTTTACAAACCTGACGCGTGATCACCTTGATTATCATGGTGATATGCAAGCTTACGGTGAGGCGAAATTGGAATTGTTCAGATCGCCAGATCTCAAATCAGCAGTCATCAACCTTGATGATATTTTTTCTAAAAAAATTCTTAAAGTACTGGCCGATAGAGAAGATGATGTTCAGATTTTAGCTTACACCCTTAGCTCAGAACCACATCCAGAAGTGGCAACGATTTGTTGCAGTGAACTGGATGTTTCAATCGGAGGATTAAGTCTGAAAATTAATTCGCCAGAAGGTTCAAATGTAATTAAGACAAATTTGCTGGGACGCTTTAATGCCAGTAATTTACTTGCTGCGTTGGGTGCGTTAACAGTCTGTGGATTTGGTTTTCAGGAGTCGCTGGATGCCCTGTCTGAAGTGACAGGTGTTCCCGGTCGGATGGAAGTTTTTTTACAGTCCCCAAAAGCACCCGTTGTTGTAGATTTTGCTCATACGCCTGATGGACTCATCAAAGCGTTGGAAACGCTCAGAGAGATCTGCGATGGAAAATTATGGTGCGTGTTTGGTTGTGGTGGTGATCGCGATCAAGGGAAACGAGCTGTAATGGGGCAAGCGGCTGAAAAGCTGGCAGACACAGTCATCGTTACGAATGACAATCCTCGATCAGAAGATCAAAGCGTCATTGCCAGCGAGATTCTTTTCAGCATGAAAAAACCTGGTCAGGTAAAAGTAATTTTTGATCGAAAAGTTGCAATCGAAACTGCGATCAAAGCTGCGCAACCGAAAGACATTATTCTGGTTGCAGGCAAGGGACACGAAAGTTGGCAAGAGATCAAAGGACAACGTTTTCCATTTAATGATCGCAATGTGATTTTAAATATTTTGAGTGAAGGAGGGCTAAATGATTAGTCTTTCTTTACAGTCAGTAGCGGATGATCTTCAAGCCACTTTTCAGGGAAATGATCTTATCTTTAAAGGTTGTAACACAGATACCCGCAGCCTGGGAAAAGGCGAGCTTTTTGTGGCGCTACATGGCCCCAGTTTTGATGGCCATGATTATATTGAAGTGGCAGAAAAAGCAGGTGCAACAGCGGTGATGATCGATAAAGCCGTTACAACTGATCTGCCAACTTTACAGGTTAAAAATACACGCGAAGCTCTAGGTGATCTGGCAGCATTATGGCGAAAAGAATTTGATATTCCTGTCGTCGCAATAACGGGTAGTAATGGAAAAACCACCGTCAAGGAAATGCTCAGTTCAATCTTGTCTCGTTGTGGAAACGTTCTGTCTACGAAAGGCAATCTCAATAATGATATTGGTGTACCACAAACATTATTCAACCTTGATCAGGAACATGATTTTGCTGTGATCGAAATGGGCGCAAACCATCTGCAAGAGATTGCCCGATTATGTGGAATGGCAAAACCTTTAGTGGCCGTTGTGACCCAGTGTGCACCGGCACATCTCGAAGGGTTTGGATCAATCGAAGGTGTTGCAAAAGCGAAAGGAGAAATTTTTGAATCGTTGGGCAGTGATGGAGTTGCTGTGATCAATGCCGATGATAAATTTGCCTCCTTTTGGAAAAAACTGGCTGGCGATAGTCAGATCATTAGCTTTGGTTTGAATGGCCAAGGGAATGATGATCGTGCAGATGTTACTGCCTCCATTATTTCAATGAGAGCGACAGTTAGTCATTTCAAATTACGTACTTCGGATGAAGAAATTGATGTAAAACTATCTCTTCCTGGACGGCATAATATTTTGAATGCACTGGCCGCTGCAGCTTGTGCAAAAGCGTTAGATATTTCTTCAGAAAATATTCGTGATGGTCTGGAAGCTTTGCAAAATATTCCCGGAAGATTGCAGTTTAAAACAGGCATGCAAAACCTGCAGATCATCGACGACACCTACAACGCAAATCCCGGATCATTTTCAGCGGCGCTGGATGTTTTGATCAACACATCTGGACAGCATTGGCTGGCTCTGGGTGATATGGGGGAGCTTGGAAGTGCCGCTGTCAAAATGCATAAACAGGCTGGTGAACTTGCACGACTTGCCGGTGTTGAACGGTTATTTACGATTGGTGAGTTAAGTAAAAATGCAGCTGAAAAATTTGGTGATGGTGCAGAGCATTTTGCTGATCATACTGAATTAATAGAAAGAATAAAAATAATAAAAAACGAGTCAGATAAGGATATCACGCTCTTGATTAAAGGTTCCCGCTCAGCCGAAATGGAAACGGTTGTGCAGGCACTGGAGAGTGGATATGTTACTGATACTTGCTGATTATCTGACCCAGTTTCATTCTGGATTTGATGTCTTTCGTTATCTGACTTTACGGACGATTTTAGGTGTGCTGACGGCGCTGTTTATTTCGTTGTTTGTCGGCCCCTGGATGATCCGTTATCTGAAACGATACCAGATCGGCCAGAACATTCGCTCTGATGGCCCCGAAACACATCTGGCGAAAGCTGGCACACCGACGATGGGTGGATTATTGATCCTTGTTGCCGTTGGTGTCAGCACATTGTTATGGGGCGACTTAAGTAATAAATTTATCTGGGTGGTTTTACTGGTGACAGCTTTGTTTGGTGTTGTTGGCTGGGTTGATGACTACCGAAAAATTATTGAAAAAAATTCAGCAGGTTTGCCTGCACGATACAAGTATTTCTGGCAGTCAGTTATCGGATTAATTGCAGCTTTTTTCCTTTATACAACAGCTGCTTCGAATCCTGAAACTGAACTTCTAATTCCCTTTTTTAAAGATGCCAGTATTTCACTCGGACTCTTATACATTCCATTCGTTTATTTCGTGATCGTGGGAACCAGTAACGCGGTGAACCTGACCGATGGCCTGGATGGTCTGGCGATTATGCCCTGCGTTCTGGTGGCCGGTGCTTTTATAATTTTTGCTTATGTCACCGGCAATGTGAAATTTTCTGGTTACCTTGGGTTTCCGTACATAGCAGGCACTGGTGAGTTGTGTATTTTCTGTGGTGCGATCGTTGGATCAGGACTCGGTTTTCTTTGGTTCAATACATATCCTGCACAAGTTTTTATGGGTGATATTGGCGCACTAGCATTAGGTGCCGCCCTGGGAACTGTGGCCGTGATCGTTCGTCAGGAACTGGTGCTATTTATTATGGGCGGTATTTTTGTTGTCGAAGCTGTCTCCGTTATTTTGCAGGTTGCTTCCTTCAAATTAACCGGCAAGCGCATCTTCAACATGGCACCGCTGCATCATCACTATGAATTAAAAGGCTGGCCGGAACCAAGGGTCATTGTTCGATTCTGGATCATCACTGTTATGTTGGTGTTGATTGGTTTGGCCACGCTGAAAATCAGGTAGGGAATGAAAGGTGACTGGAAATCTTCGCATGAATAAACAGACCAACTTAAATGTTGATACTGTGATCGTCGGTCTCGGCGTGACGGGTCTGTCATGTGCACGTTTCTTAGGGAAAAGAGGTTTATCTTTTGCTATTACAGACACTCGTGAAACACCGCCTGGACTGAAAGAAGTTCAGCAGGAATTTCCTGAGACGATGATCAGCGTAGGTGATCTGGATCTTGGCCTGATCATGCAGGCGAAACAATGTCTTGTTAGCCCCGGTATTTCTATTCGACATCCGGCATTAATCCGCGCAGAACAGGCGGGTGTTGAGATTATTGGTGACATCGAATTATTTGCCAGACACGCTGACGCACCCGTGATCGCGATCACCGGAGCCAATGGAAAAAGTACCGTCACAACCTTAGTTTATGAAATGGCAAAAGCGGCTGATCTGGATGTTCGTGCGGGAGGGAATTTAGGGACACCTGCATTGGATTTGATCAAAGATTCTGAACCCGATCTTTATGTGCTGGAGCTATCCAGTTTTCAGCTTGAAACAACCCATAGTTTGAACCCGGTTGCAGCAACCGTTTTGAACATTTCTGATGATCACATGGATCGTTATGCAGGCACTTCGGATTATGCTGAAGCCAAGGAAAGAGTTTTTCAGGGCGGTGGTGAAATGGTCTTGAATGCTGATGATCCAATTGTTGATCGTATGACGAAAAACAATCGTGCGATCATACGATTCACATTAAATAAGCCTGCAAAAAATGAGTTCGGTATTTTGCAAAAAAATGATCAGCAATGGTTGGCGTTTGAAAATACATTCCTGATGCCTGTTAGCGAAATGAAGATTCGTGGATCACATAATGCCGCAAATGCACTAGCTGCTTTGGCTTTGGGTAAAGCTGCCGGTCTTGATGAGAGTGTCATGCTTGAAGTTTTGCGAACATGGCCAGGATTACCACATCGTTGCCAGTGGATTGCAGAACAAAATGGTATCGACTGGTACAACGATTCAAAGGGGACCAACGAAGGTGCAACGGTTGCCGCGATAAAAGGTTTTGCTGACAGGTCAATTATTTTGATCGCAGGTGGTGATGCCAAAGGTGCGAAGTTTGATGATCTGGCCGCTGCTGTAAAAGGTCGGGTTAAGCAGGTGATTCTGTTTGGAAAAGATGCACCTTTATTGGAACAGGTTCTTAATCGTGTGACAGTCGTCAAGCGTGTTGATGATCTTGATCAGGCTGTTATGACTGCACATCAAACTGCAGAAAAAGGTGATCTTGTTTTGTTATCACCGGCTTGTGCCAGCCTCGATATGTTTGCAAATTATCAGGTGCGTGGTCAGGTGTTTATCGATGCGGTTAACGAGTTGCTGAGTAAGGAGTTGCGGTCATGAGCCATGCTATCTCTATGCAACGATCTGGCCTGATGAGTGATCAGCGTAATGCTCAATATGACTGGTGGTTAATTTTCTGCGTCATGATCTTGATCGGACTCGGGTTGGTGATGGTCACATCCGCCTCAATTTCAATCGCTGATCCACTAGGCAAAGAAGAAGGAGCCAGGTTGTATTATTTCTGGCGACAGGTAGTGGCTTTGGGAATCGGAATTGCTGCTGGAGTTGTCGTCTTAAAAACACCACTTTATCTATTCAAACAATTCAGATACTTGTTCTTGTTTATTGCTGTGGCACTTCTTGTCGTCGTTATTTCACCGTTGGGTAAAACAGTTAACGGTGCATCGCGCTGGGTCGATTTGGGTGTTTATGATTTACAGGCTTCAGAGATCGCAAAATTGTTGTTGATCATCTATCTGGCCGGATATATGGACACGCATCTGGAGCAGGTTCGATCATCTTTCGCGGGTATGTATAACCCGATTATTGTGATGACAATTATTTGTGGCCTGTTATTGATGGAACCAGATTTTGGGACATCAGCTTTACTCTTTGCCACCATGCTGGGTTTGTTATTTATTGCCGGAATTCCGTTGGTGAGGATTTTTATCTGGGGAATACTCGCGGTTATGGCGTTGTCTGCTGCTGTCATGATGTCACCTTATCGAACACAACGTTTTCTGACTTATCTTGATCCCTGGGCTGATCCTTATGGTACTGGTTTTCAGTTGGTTCAGGCGCTGATCGCGATTGGTCGTGGTGAATGGTTTGGTGTTGGTCTGGGTAGCAGTGTACAGAAATTATTCTATCTACCAGAAGCGCACACAGACTTTATTTTTGCAATCTTTGCAGAAGAGATGGGCCTATTTGGCTGCCTGACTCTGATCGCAATTTTCACATTTTTTATCTGGCGAGTTTTTTACATCGCCGCACAAGCTGAAAAGGGTGGGAGGTACTTTCCTGCATACCTGGCCTACGGGTTCGGCCTCCTCATAGGTATGCAGGCATTTTTAAACATGGGCGTGAATATGGGCGCTCTACCGACCAAAGGACTGACCCTGCCTTTTATTAGCTATGGTGGTAACAGCATGATCATGATGTGTATTGCTACTGCTTTGATCTTACGCGTTGATCATGAAAATCGTATGGAAAATGATGCCTATCCAGATAAATTTGGCGAGGTCGAAGAATGAAACGGCCTATCATGATCATGGCAGGTGGAACTGGCGGACATGTTTTCCCAGCGCTGGCTGTTGCTGATTATTTGAAAGCGAAAGAAATTCCGTTGCTGTGGCTTGGAACCGAAAAAGGACTGGAAGCGAGAGTAGTTCCTGAAGCTGGTTATCGTCTGTTGACTTTAAGTATTGCGGGTATTCGAGGCAAAGGAATTTTCACAATGTTACTCGCGCCATTCAAAACTTTGTTCGCTGTTATACAGGCAATTAAAATCATGATCACACATCGTCCTGCAGTAGTTCTGGGTATGGGTGGTTTTGCCAGTGGCCCGGGTGGAATTGCTGCGTGGTTGATGAGGATACCGGTAATTATTCATGAACAAAATGCGGTTGTTGGAATGACCAATCGTTGGCTGTCGAAAATTGCGACAAAAGTATTTGAAGCTTTTCCCGGAGCGTTTCTTGAAAAAAGATCAGCGCAGCATGTGGGAAATCCGGTCAGAGATTCTATTGTGAACCTGACAAAACAAATTAAACCAAAAAGTGAAAAAAGGATTTTGATCGTTGGTGGCAGCCTGGGTGCGATGACACTCAATAATGTTGTGCCTGCCGCCATGTCTTTATTAGATGAGAAACCGCAGATCTGGCATCAGACTGGTCAACGTGATCTTGAACAAACAAAAGATCGTTATAAAGAAGCTGGAATCGAAGCTCGAGTAGAACCCTTTCTTGATGATATTGATCAGGCTTATGCCTGGGCAGATGTAGTGATTTGTCGCGCTGGAGCATTGACTATTTCAGAACTGGCAGCAGCAGGATTGCCAGCGGTTCTGGTTCCGTATCCTTACGCGGTTGATGATCATCAAACGGCCAATGCACATTATCTTGCTGATGCTGGAGCTGCGATCATTATTCAGGATAGTGATCTAACAAAAGAAAAACTTGCACCGATTATTGAAGACTGGATCACTACTTCAGAGCTGATCAGTGACATGTCGGTAAAGGCAAAAAGGATGGCCATGACTGGAGCAACAGAACAAGTTGCCGAGTCGATCATGGAGGTGGCTTATGGATAAGAATATGAAAACCATGGGAATGGGACGAGCACGGAATATTCATTTTGTCGGTATCGGTGGCGTTGGCATGAGCGGTATTGCCGAAGTTTTACATAACCTTGGTTACAAAGTTTCGGGTTCGGATATTGCGGAAAATGCAGTCACAAAACATCTGGTTGATCTGGGCATTAGAGTTTTCATTGGTCACGCTGCAGAGCATGTTGGTGAGAGTGATGCGGTAGTTGTATCCAGTGCGATTGATCTGGAAAACCCTGAGATTGCTTTTGCTAGAGAAAATAGAGTTCCAGTCATTCCCCGTGCAGAAATGCTTGCCGAGTTAATGCGCTTTCGTTACGGGATTGCTGTTGCTGGTACACATGGAAAAACCACGACGACAAGTCTGGTGGCGAGTTTGTTGGCTGAAGGTGATCTTGATCCGACCTACGTGATCGGTGGTCGTCTTAATAGTTCGGGCAAACATGCGGAGCTAGGAGAGAGTCGATATTTAGTTGCTGAAGCCGATGAAAGCGATGCGTCATTTTTACACCTGCAACCCGTGATCGCGATCCTCACCAATATTGATATGGATCACATGGAAACCTACGGCGGTGACATCGAACAATTACGATCAGCCTTCCTCGAATTTCTATTGCGCCTCCCTTTTTATGGAATGGCAGTGATTTGTTATGACGATCCAATGGCGCGAGATCTTTTGCCAGAATTAACCAAGCCAGTACTGACTTATGGAACCAATGAAAATGCAGACATCAGGGCAACGGATGTTACTTATTCAAAAGGTGTCAGCAAATTTAATGTGATGTTGCCCAATGCAAAAGAATCATTTTCGGTAACTCTAAATATGCCGGGTTTACATAATGTTCTGAATTCACTGGCAGCGATTTCCGTAGCATATGAACTTGGTGTTTCACAGGAAGCCATGTGCCGTGGGCTAGAAAACTTTCAGGGAATTGGCCGACGTTTTCAGATCCACGGAACGATTGAAATTGAAAAAAATAAAGCATTAGTGGTGGATGATTATGGTCATCACCCAAGTGAGATCGCAGCAACCATTTCGGCGATCCACGAAGGCTGGCCTGATCGAAGATTGGTGATGGTTTATCAGCCGCATCGATACACGCGAACACGCGATCTGTTTGAAGATTTTGCACAGATTTTATCGCAGCCAGATGTCTTGTTATTGCTGGATATTTACTCAGCCGGTGAAAAACCAATCGCCGAAGCAGATAGCAAAGCACTCAGCCGTGCGATCAGATTACGTGGACAAGTTGATCCCATTTTTGTTGATCAACCAGACGAAATTGTTTCAGTGATTCCGGCATTTATAGAAGACGATGACATTGTGTTGGTCATGGGTGCAGGCAGCATTGGTCATGTTGCCGAACAGCTGATCGAAAGCTACGGGAGCGAGGCAGCGTGATGGCCGCGAAAATGTTAACGCCAGAATTGAGCGGAACTTTGAAGTTCGACGAACCAATGTCAAAGCATACTTCATGGCGCGTAGGTGGAACGGCTGATCATTATTACGAGCCAACAGACATTGAAGACCTTGCCAACTATTTACGCCAGTTACCCGAGGAAGAGTCGGTCATGATGGTTGGACTGGGTAGCAATTTATTAGTGAGGGATCGGGGGATCCGGGGCAGTGTTATTTGCCCTACGGGAATGCTGAATGGTTTTGAAATTCTGGACGAAAAAACCCTGCGTGTTGAGGCCGGTGTGCCTTGCGCGATTGTGGCGAAACGCTGTGCAAAACAGGGTTATATCGGGCTTGAATTTCTGGCTGGTATTCCCGGAACAGTCGGTGGTGCGTTGGCGATGAACGCTGGCGCATTTGACGGCGAAACCTGGCCGAATGTAGAGAAGGTGGAAACGCTGGATCGGCAGGGTGAATTTCATTTGCGCGATCGTGATCAATATCTGGTTGGATATCGATCAGTGATCGGGCCAATGGATGGTTTGGAAAATGAGTGGTTTGTTGCCGCTCATTTCAAACTGGAAAAAGGTGACGGAGAAAAAAGTTTAGAACAGATCAAAAAATTGTTAGCAAAACGAGCAGACATGCAGCCGATGGGATTGCCTAGTTGTGGATCAGTCTTTCGAAATCCGGAAGGTGATCATTCAGCTCGTTTGATCGAAGCGAGTGGTTTGAAAGGTTTGAAAATTGGACAAGCGCAAGTTTCCGAAAAGCATGCGAATTTTATTATTAATTTGGGTGATGCAACGGCAGTAGATATTGAGCAGTTGATCATGACCGTTGCGGAAAAAGTAAAACAGGATCATGACGTTTCTCTGGAATCAGAAGTGAGGATTGTTGGTGATGAGTAATGTCATGGAAACAATTCAATCCTTTGGAAAAGTTGCCGTGTTGATGGGCGGTACTTCTGCCGAGCGTGAGATCTCACTGGAAAGTGGTAATGCAGTATTAACAGCCTTATTACGATCAGGTGTTGATGCTGAAGGGATTGACTGGAAAGGTGGAATTCCCGGGCAGTTACAGAATAAAAAAATTGATCGGGTTTTTATTGCGTTGCATGGACGTGGTGGTGAGGATGGTGTGATTCAGGGTGTTCTGGAAACAATGGAAATACCATATACCGGCAGCGGTGTTCAGGGATCTGCATTGGCAATGGACAAAGAGAGAACGAAACAGATCTGGTCTGCGGTTGGAATAGTAACGCCAGGTTTTATGGCACCGATAGACGAACCTGATCCACAACAGGTGATTGATGAGTTGAGTTTACCTTTGATGGTTAAACCGGCTCGAGAAGGGTCAAGTTATGGCGCGAGTAAAGTTGATCAATTGGATCAGTTGTTACCGGCCTGGCGCGAAGCGAAAAAGTTTGATGATAGCGTTTTGATCGAACAATGGATCACTGGCAGTGAATATACGGTAGGTATTTTAAATGGTGAAGCATTGCCGGTGATCAAGCTGGAAACGCCACGGGATTTTTACGATTACAAAGCAAAGTATGAAGAAAAAACTACCCGTTATATTTGCCCTTGTGGATTGGATGCCACAGTTGAAGAAGAGATACAGAAGATCAGTTTGCAAGCTTTTAAAGCCGTGAACTGTTCTGGCTGGGGTCGTGTTGATCTGATGCTGAATGAGGCTGGTGACGTTTTCTTCATAGAGGTCAATACCGTTCCGGGAATGACCAGTCATTCGCTGGTGCCGATGGGAGCGAAACAGGTTGGAATTGAGTTCGATGAACTGGTGATCAAAATACTTGAGACGAGTTTGTAATGGCCATAAAAAAAACAAATCGCAAAAAACAGAATCGCCGGATCAAAAAGCGTAAGTCTTTTGCTCAGGTCACGGCAGAAAATGAAAGACAAGTGGTTCGCGGTGGTTTGACCATGATTGGTTTTTTGGCTGTATTTGGTTGTATCGGATTGGTGACCTGGGTTGCGGCAATGATGAGCGATCCTGCCACGCTTCCGATCAAGGCGGTGAAGGTTGAAGGTGAGTATCGCTACTTGTCGACCAGTACGTTGGAGAAGCTGGTGGCAGAGAATGTTGATGGTGGTTTTTTTACGTTGGATGTTGAAAAGATTAGACGGGCTGTAAAGAAAGCACCATGGGTTCGGGAAGCGACGGTACGAAAATTATGGCCGGATACTTTGTATCTGAAAATTAAAGAACAGAACGCAGTAGTTCGCTGGGGCGAGGGTGGTTTTTTGAATCATAAAGGTGAGTTATTTGAACCGGAAGATACAACTTTCCCAAAAGGTTTGATCACTTTAACCGGGCCAGCGGGAACACATCGACTGGTTTTTGAAAAGTATAAAACCTTGATGGGTTTGTTGAATCCGAATAAGCGATCAGTCGCCTGGGTTGAGTTAAATAACCGACGCGGTTGGCGATTCAAAATTAATAATGGCCCGATGGTAATTGTTGGGCGAAAGGATGTTGATGAGAGGCTCTGGAAATACGTGAAGAATGTTGAAGAACTGTTAGGCAAAGGAATTGAAAATATTGCGCAGGTTGATCTGAGATATACCAATGGTTTTACCGTGCGTGAACATGTTGAAAAAGAAGCTGAGAATTTAAGCCAAAATTCTGATCGAAATTTGATCGAAAGTGATTCAAGAGGGACATAAGGGATGGCCATAAAAAAAGCAGAAAAGAATCTGATCGTAGGACTGGATATTGGGACATCTAAAGTCGTCGCGATAGTTGGTGAGGTTGATGACAGTGGCGAGATCGAAGTCATCGGACTTGGATCACATGCTTCTCGAGGATTGAAAAAAGGTGTTGTCGTTAATATCGAATCAACCGTGCAATCGATCCAGCGTGCGATCCAGGAAGCGGAGTTAATGGCGGGTTGTGAAATCCGATCAGTCTTCACAGGAATTTCTGGTAGCCATATTAGTGGTATGAATTCTCACGGCATTGTAGCGATTCGAGATTCTGAAGTTGCGCAGGGTGATGTTGATCGTGTGCTGGATGCGGCGAGGGCTGTAGCGATTCCTTCTGATCAAAAAATCATCCATGTACTGGCGCAGGAATTTATTATTGATAAACAGGAAGATATTCGTGAGCCGATTGGCATGTCTGGTGTGAGACTTGAGGCCAAGGTTCACATGGTTACGGGTGCAGTAAGTGCCGCACAGAATATCGAGAAATGTGTAAGACGATGCGGTCTTGAAGTCGATGAAGTGATTTTGCAACAACTGGCTTCCAGCCATGCAGTGTTGACGGAAGATGAAAAAGAACTCGGTGTTTGTCTGGTAGATATCGGTGGTGGTACGACGGATATTGCGATCTTCCTTAATGGTGCGATCCAACATACATCGGTTATTCCAATCGCGGGTGATCAGGTGACGAACGACATTGCGGTGGCATTGCGAACCCCAACGCCTCATGCAGAAGAAATCAAGATTAAATATGCCTGCGCTCTAACACAACTCGCTAACCCGGATGAAACGATTGAAGTTCAGGGTGTCGGCGAACGTGCTTCAAGACGACTTGCACGTCAAACATTAGCTGAAGTAGTCGAGCCACGTTATGAAGAATTATTCATGTTTATAAATGCGGAGTTGAAGAAAAGTGGTTTCGCAGAATTGATGGCGGCAGGTGTCGTGCTAACAGGTGGTAGTTCCAAAATGGAAGGTGCTATTGATCTGGCCGAAGAAGTATTTCATATGCCAGTCCGATCAGGAGTCCCAACAGGGGTAAGCGGTCTGGTAGATGTTGTGAGTAATCCGATTTATGCAACCGGTGTTGGTTTGTTGTTGTTTGGAAATACTTATTCCAAAACAGGAGCAGGTCGTTCCGGATCAGAGTCGGGAGCAGGAAATATGTGGGACAAAATGAAGAGTTGGTTTCAGGGTAATTTTTAAGTTTCAAAAGTAATTTTAAATAAGAAGTTGTAAGTAACTATAAAAGTAAATAAGTAATACCTTAAGGGTATGGAGGATAAAGCGATGTTCGAACTAATGGATTCAAATAATCAAACGGCGGTGATCAAGGTGGTCGGTGTTGGTGGCGGTGGCGGTAATGCTGTCGAACACATGGTCGGGGCAAATCTTGATGGTGTAGATTTTGTTGTTGCAAATACAGATGCACAGGCATTAAGTAATTCTAGTGCCAGAACGACACTTCAACTGGGTACGGAAGTCACAAAAGGTCTTGGTGCTGGCGCCAATCCTGAGATTGGTCGACAAGCGGCGCTTGAAGATCGTGATCGGATTATGGATGTTCTGGAAGGATCAGACATGGTCTTTATCACGGCTGGGATGGGCGGTGGTACAGGAACGGGTGCGGCACCCGTTGTGGCACAGGTTGCCAAAGAAATGGGGATTTTGACGGTTGCAGTTGTGACACGTCCTTTCCCTTTTGAAGGTAAAAAACGATCAGAAATAGCCAATGATGGGATCAGCGATCTCCGTCAATATGTTGATTCACTGATCACAATTCCTAATGAAAAACTACTGAGTGTATTGGGTAGAGACATCAGTTTGCTGAATGCTTTCAAAGCAGCAAATGACGTATTACTCGGTGCTGTTCAGGGGATTGCGGAACTTATTACTAAACCAGGACTCATAAATGTGGATTTCGCGGATGTTCGCACCGTTATGTCAGAAATGGGCATGGCGATGATGGGCACCGGTTCTGGTAAAGGTGAAAACCGGGCACGTATTGCTGCAGAAGCAGCGGTAGCAAGTCCATTACTGGAAGATGTCAATCTTTCAGGTGCAAGAGGTATTCTGGTGAATATTACCTCTGGTATGGATCTCAGCATGGGTGAATTTGAAGAAGTGGGTAATACCATTAAGCAATTCTCTGCTGATAGTGCGACAGTTGTTGTTGGTACAGTAATCGAAGCTGACATGACAGATGAAGTCAGAGTCACCATGGTTGCGACAGGCCTCGGTGCTGCAGAGTCAGGAAAAGCAGAACCATTATCTGTTGTGAGCACAGGTTCTCGTCCGACAGAAGCAGTTGATTGGGCAAAACTGGATCGTCCAACTATCATTCGAAATGAAGCAGATGGTGGACAGGAAGCAGAGGCGGCGGGAGATAGTGATTATCTTGATATTCCTGCCTTCCTCCGCAGACAGGCAGACTGATCTAATAAGTCAGTAAAGAGTGAACATCGCATTGCTATTGAGACTCAGGGATGAGTTTCTGTAGCAAATTTGTTGATCTCGATGTCTGTGTTATTATGATTTTTGTAATGTAAAAAAACGTCAATAATAATTGGCGAGACAGGCTTTAGACGAGGTTCTTATGATTAAACAATGTACTCTGAAAAATGTAATTCGTGCCACTGGCGTGGGTCTCCATACTGGGAAGAAGGTCTACCTGACACTTCACCCGGCACCAGCGAACACAGGTATCGTCTTTCGTAGAGTTGATCTGGATCCTGTTGTAGAAATACCTGCCCATGCTGAAAATGTAGGCGACACGATGATGTCTACTAGCCTGGCGAAAGATGGTGTTTCTATTTCTACTGTAGAACATTTACTCTCTGCATTTGCTGGCCTTGGAATTGATAATGCTTATGTCGATGTTAGTGCTGGTGAAGTTCCAATCATGGATGGAAGTGCTGGACCATTTGTTTTTCTGATCCAGTCTGCTGGTATAGAAGAACAGAATACAGCGAAAGAATTTATCCGAATTAAAAAACCGATCATGGTTGAAGATGGTGATAAAAGTGCACGATTTGAGCCTTTTGAAGGTTTCAAGGTTTCCTTTTCGATCGAATTTGATCATCCGTTTTTTGAAGAAAGCAGCAAGTATGCTTCCATTGACTTTTCTTCCACCTCATTTGTTAAAGAAGTCAGTCGCGCCCGAACATTCGGTTTTTTAAAAGATACCGAAGCCTTACGGGAAAAAAATCTCGTGTTGGGTGGCAGTCTGAATAATGCTGTTGTTGTTGATGACTACCGTGTGTTGAATGAAGATGGTTTGCGTTATGACGATGAATTCGTCAAGCATAAAATCCTCGATGCGATTGGTGATCTGTATTTACTCGGCCATAGTCTGATCGGTGCTTTTGAAGGTAACAAATCTGGCCATGCTTTGAATAATAAATTGCTAAGAGCTTTATTAGCGAATCAGGATGCCTGGGAACTGGTTTCATTTAGCGAACAGGAAAAAAGCCCAATCTCATTTTTGCAGGCATTGCCAGAAGGCTGATTTATTTAACCCCTATTCTATTTTTTATGATGGTTAGATAATCGAATTAATACGTCTGAAAGTTCTTTATTTTTAACTCCGGAAGCAACAGACTTTAATAGTTTTGACGTGTTGTCAGACAGAGGTTCAACCGATCTGATCACCTTATTAGATTCTGTTTGTGGAGGCACAACTTTCACTTTCAGACGCTCAACCATCGCCAAACCACCCTCATTTCGCATATAATTGACAATTTCTGTGGCAATGAAATTGATGCGAGTTGACCATGCGGGCGAGTTTGTCTGTAAAATCAATAGGTTACCCTTGATGTTGCTGACGATGACATGTTCAGATAATGGTGATGGAAGGAAACGTTTTAGCTGTTTGTTAGCGTTTTCGATTTTTTTTGCCTGATCAATCAGTGGTTTCAGGCTTGGAGCCTGGATGATTGATTTAAGCATGTTGGTACGGATTTTGAACATATATTAATACTAATACTTATTTTGATAGAGTTGGACAATAATTTATGCAGATATTGATTACAGGTGGTTCAAACGGACGGTTTTCTAATCTGAACGCTGGTTGGATAATGATTTCGTTGACAGTACTCGCAGTACTTTGCTTAATGGGATCAGCAGGATATGCCGGTTACTATTTAGGTTCCGACGATGTGCAGAAAATAGAGCTGAGCACTGAAACGCAAAATCAGTTGTATATCAGCCAGTCGTTAAGTGAAGAGATGGATGTACAGAAATTACAAATTGATACAGCTGTTCTGGATGCTCAGGAAAACCTCAATGCGTTAGCGATGCGATTAGGAAGTATTCAAGCAAAAGTTACTCGGCTTGAAGCGGCAAGCTTGCGTTTGAGTTCGCTTGCAGGCATAGCATCAGAAGAATTCGATTTCGAACAAACTCCTGCTATCGGTGGAATGGATCCTGCGAGCCAACAAGAATTTAATGTCCCTGATTTCATTATGTCTCTGGAAACCTTGTCATCTAAACTAGATGAGCATGAACATAAACTCAGCATGATGGATTCTAAAATGCTGGATAATAAACTGGAAATGGCTGCTGTACCTTCTGGCAATCCAGTTGCCGATGGGTGGATCTCATCTGGTTTTGGTAAGCGAACAGATCCCGTTTCTGGTAAGCACGACTCTCATAAAGGGCTGGATTTTGCAGGGAAGAAAGGAACGGAAATCTATGCTGTTGCAAAAGGTGTAGTGACCTGGTCTGGAAAACAAAAAGGCTATGGAAATATTGTCGAAATTGATCACGGGCAAGGTTATGTAACTCGCTATGCGCATAATCAGGCAAACATGGTTAAGGTTGGCGACAAAGTGGAAAAAGGTCAGACAATTGCGTTAATGGGATCGACTGGACGTTCAACAGGAACACATGTGCATTTCGAAGTTGAGCAAGATGGAAAACGTGTTGACCCAAAACCTTATTTGAAACCACTTGGCTAGATCTTGCATCTAAGTAAATTAAAGCTACTTTCAAATTTTAACTCTCAATTACCAGGATTAATCTCTAAAACAGATGTCAAATAACCGATCTTCTTTCGGCGGTCTGATGAGCCGCATCTTCGGCAGTCGTAATGACCGCGTCTTAAAAAAACTGAATCGAGTTGTCTCAAATATCAATGTTTTTGAGGATGATCTTTCGGGATTAAGCGACGCCGATCTAAAAAATAAAACGCAAGAATTTCGTGATCGCCTTGAAAAAGGAGAGTCACTGGAAGATCTTCTTACCGAAGCTTTTGCAGTCGTGCGAGAAGCTGGAAAACGTGCCATGAACATGCGGCATTTTGATTGCCAGATGATCGGCGGCATGATACTGAATGATGGCAAGATCGCAGAAATGCGTACCGGTGAAGGTAAGACGCTGGTTGCGACACTTGCTGCTTATCTTAATGCCTTGTCGGGTGAAGGTGTCCACGTTGTTACTGTGAATGATTATCTTGCCGCTCGTGATGCTGAGTGGATGGGAAAACTGTACAGCTTTCTTGGTTTGAGCACAGGTGTCATTGTTGCCAACCTGGAAAAAGAACAACGTAAGGCTGCTTATGCTGCCGACATTACTTATGGAACCAATAACGAATTTGGTTTTGATTATCTTCGCGATAATATGGCTTTTTCGGAAGAAGATCGCGTACAACGTGGTCTGAATTTTGCGATTGTCGATGAGGTTGATTCCATCCTGATCGACGAAGCCAGAACGCCATTGATCATCTCTGGCCCGACCAACGATAAAACGGACACCTATCAGAGTGTTAATAAATTAATACCCAAACTGACGAAACAGGAAGAAGAAGATGGGCCCGGTGACTACACACTGGAAGAAAAAACCAAGCAGGTTTATCTGACAGAACAGGGTCACGAGACGGTTGAAGGATTGCTGGTAGAAGCCGGTTTGTTGAGTGAAGATGAAAGTCTGTATGACACGACAAATATTAGCCTGATGCATCACATCAACTCAGGTCTTCGTGCATACACATTGTTCCAGAAAGATGTTGAATACATTGTCCAGGATGATCAGGTTGTTATCGTCGATGAGTTTACGGGTCGAACAATGCCGGGACGACGTTGGTCAGAAGGCCTGCATCAGGCGGTGGAGGCTAAAGAAGGCGTTTCCATTCAGAACGAAAACCAGACACTGGCATCGATCACTTTCCAGAATTATTTCCGTCTATATAACAAGCTTTCCGGAATGACCGGTACGGCCGATACGGAAGCCTTCGAGTTTCAACAGATCTACGGTCTTGAAGTTGTTGTTATTCCGACCAACCAACCAACAGCACGTGATGATATGGGTGATCTGGTCTATCTTACTCAGAAAGAAAAGTTCGATGCGATCACTGAAGACATTCGCGATTGTCTCGCACGAAAACAACCGGTTCTGGTTGGTACAGCATCGATCGAAACATCAGAACTACTTTCAGAACTGTTGAACAAAGCAGAGATTGATCATGAAGTTTTGAATGCTAAATTTCACGAAAAAGAAGCGCACATTATTGCTCAGGCCGGAAGTCCAGGCAGTATTACCATCGCAACCAATATGGCCGGCCGTGGTACCGATATTGTGCTGGGTGGTAATCTTGAGGTCGAACTAGAAGCTCTCGATTCAGAAGATGGATCGGAAGCTGAAAAAGTAAAAACTGAGTGGCAGGAGCGTCATAATGCCGTGCTGGAATCCGGTGGCTTACATATCATCGGTACAGAACGACATGAGTCGCGACGAATTGATAACCAGCTTCGAGGTCGATCTGGTCGACAGGGTGATGCGGGTTCCAGTCGTTTTTATCTTTCTCTGGAAGATAATCTCATGCGTATTTTTGCCTCGGATCGAGTCTCGGGCTTGATGCAAAAAATGGGTATGGAAGAAGGTGAAGCGATCGAGCATCCCTGGGTTTCACGCGCGATCGAAAATGCCCAGCGCAAAGTAGAAGGACGTAACTTCGATATTCGTAAGCAATTGCTGGATTACGATGATGTTGCGAACGATCAGCGAAAAGTTGTCTATGAACAACGAAATGATCTGATGGAAATGGACGATATTACAGAGAATATCGAAGGTATTCGTCACGACGTGATCGAAGAAATTATCGATGAACATATCGCACCACAGAGTATCGACGAGACTTGGGATATAGAAGGATTAACTACAGCGGTTGAGGAAGAGCTTGCTCTGAAACTCCCGATCCAAGAATGGCTTGATCATGATGATGACTTACATGAAGAGAGCTTACGCGCAAAAATTCATGAAGAAAATATCAAGGCTTACAAAGAAAAAGAAGAGTTGGCCGGAGCGGATACACTTCGACATTTTGAAAAAGCATTAATGCTGCAGGTTCTGGATCAGCATTGGAAAGAACATTTGTCATCAATGGATCACCTGCGACAGGGGATCAATTTAAGAGCGATGGCACAGAAAGATCCCAAGCAAGAATTCAAACGTGAATCATTTGAAATGTTTTCGGAGCTGTTGGAGAACATCAAACGAGAAGTGATCAAAATGCTTTCTCATGTACAGGTTCGTGCTGAAGAAGATGTTGAAGCAATGGAACAACAACGACAAAAGGAAGCCGAAGCCGCTGCTGTTCAATACCAACATAAGGAAGCAGAAAATCAACTGAGTGGCGATGAATCATCAGAAGGTGAATCAGGCCAATCTCGACTGGCTGAGAATTCTGGTGAAGGTCGACAGACTCCATATACCAGAACTGATCGTAAAGTCGGTCGTAACGAACCTTGCCCTTGCGGCTCTGGTAAGAAGTACAAGCAGTGTCACGGCAAAGTCAGCTGATCGAAGGAGTCCGGCTGGGAACAGCCAGTGCTGGTATTCGCCAAGGTCTGGACAATAGTGGGCGAGATGATTTAGCGATCATCGAGATCAGCAAAGGAAGTCATGTCGCTGCTGTGTTTACTCAGAATGCATTTTGTGCCGCTCCGGTTACGATCTCCCAACAGCATCTTTCCACACAGACACCACGTTATTTGCTGATTAACTCCGGAAATGCCAATGCCGGAACGGGTGAGCAAGGTTTCCAAAATGGACTTGAGACCTGCCAGATGTTGGCTGATAGGGTTTCATGTGATCGAGCTTCAATCTTGCCTTTTTCAACTGGAGTGATCGGTGAGCAATTACCCATATCTCTTTTTGAGCCAGCTATTTCAGATGCGATCAAGAATCTGAAAGCAGAAGGTTGGGAAAAAGCATCCCGTGCGATCATGACCACTGACACCCGACCGAAGCAGGCCTCTTCATCCTGTGAGATTGACGGCAAAAAAGTATCGGTGATCGGAATTTCAAAAGGTTCTGGCATGATCAGACCAGACATGGCAACCATGTTGGCTTATATCGCAACCGATGCAGCAATCGAAACAAACTTGCTTAATCAGTGTTTGCAAAATGCGGTAGAAAAAAGCTTCAATCGGATTACAGTCGATGGAGACACTTCCACAAATGATAGCTGTATTCTGATAGCGACTGGAAAATCAGGCATTGAGATCAACGATCTTGATCAGATCCAGAATGCTATTGATGAAGTCTGTATTGAACTTGCACAAGCCATTATCAGAGATGGAGAAGGTGCGACCAAGTTTATTACCATTGAAGTTAATGGTGGATCAGATAAAGAAGAATCACTACAAATTGCTTATACAATTGCTCATTCTCCATTAGTCAAAACGGCATTCTTTGCTTCTGATCCAAATTGGGGACGCTTGCTTGCCGCAATTGGTAGAGCTGGGATTGTTGATCTGGATATTTCAAAAGTTTCAGTAAAACTAGGTGATGTTAGTTTGATCGAAGCTGGTGAACCCGCAACAAGTTACACTGAAGAAAAAGGAGCTGCAGTGATGGCAAAGAATGAGATCACTGTTCATGTTGATCTTGCCAGAGGCTCAGTAAGCGAAACGGTATGGACCTGCGATCTTTCCTATGACTACGTTAAAATCAACGCAGAGTACCGAACTTAATATTACCCACGTAGCAGTCGCTATCGTGGTCAATTCAGAAGACAAAATTCTGATCGCACGTCGTCCTGAAGGGGTGCACCTTGAAGGTTTGTGGGAATTTCCAGGTGGCAAGCTTGAAAAAGATGAAAGTGTTTTTGCTGCGCTTCGACGAGAGTTAACTGAAGAAACAGGTATCCAGATCGAGTCAGGTCGCCAGCTCATAAAAATCATTCACGAATATCCAGAAAAGATCGTAAAACTTGATACATGGCTGATCAAGGACTGGTCTGGATTAGCTGAAGGATTGGAGGGTCAGGAAATCCGTTGGGTTGGTTTAAATGAACTAGCCGATTATGAATTTCCTGAAGCTGACCGACCAGTTATTTCGGCACTAAATTTACCACCGGTCTATCAAGTAAGTCATGAACCAGATCATGATCTGGAAGCATTTCTTGCCCAGATTAAAACTTGTTTGGAAAATGGCACAAAACTTTTTCAGCTACGGGCAAAAAAACTTTCTCCAACTTCGATAGAGCAACTGTCTCAACCGATCAAACAACTCTGTGAAAAATATCAGGCGCGATGGTTAATCAACGGTGACCCAAAGAATGTGGAAAGGCTTGGTGCTGATGGGGTGCATTTGAGTAGTGAGAGATTGCTGGCATTAACATCTCGCCCTTTGAGAGATGAATTTATTATCGGAGCATCCTGCCATAATGCTAAGGAGCTGGAACACGCTGATCGAATTGGTGCTGATTTTGCGGTGCTGTCACCAGTAAATAAAACGCTGTCTCATCCTGATATTAAACCGATAGGTTTAAAGAAATTTGAACAACTGATCGAAGGAATAAATGTTCCTGTTTATGCTCTGGGAGGGATGAGCCATGCTGATCTTGAATTAGTCTGGGAACATGGAGCGCAAGGTATTGCGATGATCAGGGCTGGGTGGTCGTAAATAATTATTTATGAACTTCAGTTTATAGTTGCTGATTTATTTGTCGCCAACAAGTTCTTGGACAAACTTTTCCCATACGGGATACTCAGCTAATTGCCACACTGAAGCAATGAAGTTATTTAACTCAGTGATAGACCAGCCTCGATTTTTATACGCGTAGAGAGCATAGAAAGCAGATGCTCGATAATTTGCAGCACAATGTATATGGATCTTTTTTCCTTCAACCGAACTCATAGTAGATTCAAAAATTTTGAAATCCGAATGTTTTGGTGTGTCCCAAATGACGGGAATATGCGTGTAATGAATTCCTAGTTTTTCGAGGTCTTCTTTTTCTTCTTTTCTTGCATGTTCAGAGTCATCTGGTAACAAATTAATGGTCATATTGTAATTCTTATCAGAAAAGCTCTGTAGATTTATATTCGCAATGGTGCCAGAGCAAGATATTAAATTGTCTACTTTTTTAAAATTGTATGCTTCGTCAATATCCATTTTTCTTCTCAGTATGATCTAGAGGTGAAGTATTGAATATAAGGTATTGCGATCTGAGTTGGGATAAGGTTGTTAAGTTAATGAGACAACAGATCATCATCTGGCATGATGATAGTTTCTTCTCCTGGAATTGAATGACTGCCATCCATCCATGCACCGAAATCAATCAACTTACATCGCTCACAACAGAAGGGCAGCCATTGTTGATCTTGTTCGCTGATCGGATCATCAATTGTTTTTTTGCAGCTTGGACAAGTTTTCATTAGCTACAACACTGCAATTCAAAATCAACTGTTCGTTTGATCTGTGAGGGTCTTTCTTGTGTATTATTTTGTTCCAGAAAGCGAACTGAGAAACGGTGTTTACCACCACTGATTTCAGGGAAGAAAGGATCATTAATTGGTAGCAGAATACGAATGAGTTGCGCAGGTCTGTTTTGATCGATGGAGTACTGAAAAAAACCATCGGGCGCAGATTCTTTGGTTGTCTCGGCCCCCGTTCGTAAAATCACCAGTACCAGTTTGATCGCATCACGCATGTATTTCAGATCTTCTGCCCAGCGATTAAGTTGAAATTTTCTTTCACTGGTGCTCTTTCTTAGCCAGTGATGGTAGGCCGGCAGATCAAAATTACAGGTGCCTCCTGCGATAGAAATACGTTGCTTGATCGAAGAGATTAATTCATCGTGTTTCAGGGCATGTCCAGGATGATAAGACGGGTTTGTTAATTGTCGATGTGAATCCTGTAAGTTGTTGAGCATGTCATCAAGAACTTTGTCATCTACATCTGGATTTTTTTGAAAAGTTTGAAATAGTTTTATATGTTTATCCAGTTCTTTGGACAACTCAGTTTTTATGTCGGTACGAGAAATCAGCTCGCTGATCTCGATCAGGCTGTTCACACATCGGCGGCTGTCCCATTCTGTTGTTTTATCCATTGAGTCATCAACGATTTGAAACAGAAATTCCAGACGCAAAAAATTTCTGATGCGTTCGTTGATCGGCAATTCATAAATTGCTTTGTCCTGAACGTCGGCGAAAAGCCCGAATTGATCGTCTGTGTCGGTCATAAGCTGTTTATAAGGTCTCTACCAGTGACAGGTATTTTTCATGAAGATCCATAACCTGAGGCTGCAGATCTGAAACAGAACCATTATTTGTGATCACATCATTTGCCAGAGAGAGCCGTTGTTTTCGTTCAAGTTGATGGCTCATGATTGCTTCTACCTGTTCAATGTTGATCCCATCTCTGGCTGCAACGCGCTCTTTTTGAACCTCGGTAGGAAGATCGACGACCAATACCCGATCAACCTCTTCCCGCAGATTTTTTTCAAACAACAGGGGGATGCACAGGATGCAATACGGTGATGTTGATTGACGGACTTGAGCACGCATACTGCTAATAATACGGGGATGGGTAATTTTTTCCAGTTGTTGGAGTTTTTCAGGCTGGCCAAAAACAATTTCACGCAGTTTTTTGCGATCAATTTCACGGTTCTGTTCGGACTTTTGGGACAGGATGTTTGATCCAAAAGCTGCAACGATTTCCTGATGAGCGATCTCGCCAGGCTGGACGACTTCTCGGGCAATTATATCGGTGTCGATAATATTGATCCCTAATTCTTCAAATAAATCACATACTGTTGTTTTACCGCAGCCTATCCCACCTGTGAGTCCAATTCGTAAGGGATGGGAGAGATTGGTTTGAGTCACTAATGAATGGTCCTTAAATATAGTTCAGTTAAATCTTGTCCCCAGCATAAAGCAATCCACCCGGCGATCGCAAGGTAGGGGCCAAAGGGAATGGGAACTTCTCGGCCATGAGATTTAAACACGATCAGCGAAATACCGATGACAGCGCCAGCCAGTGAGGAAAGGATGATCGTCAGGGGCAGGGTTTGCCAGCCCAGCCAGGCACCGATGACGGCGAGTAATTTAAAATCGCCAAAACCCATACCTTCTTTACCGGTTACGATCTTGAATAACATATAGACTGACCAGAGGGCTAGATAGCCGGCTATCGCGCCAATGACACTGGATTGTAGATCGGTGAATGTTCCAAACAGGTTGAAACAAATACCCAACCACAGAAATGGTAAGGTAATTGAATCGGGTAATAGTTGGGTGTCGAAGTCAATTCCGCTGAGTGCGATCAGCGCCCAGGTGAGTAAAATCCCGCCACAGGCTGCCCAACCGAAACCAAAGTGCCAGGCGACAACGGCTGTCAGAACAGCGGTTAATAATTCTACGATGGGATAGCGGACGGAAATCCTGTCTCCGCAGCCTTTACATTTTCCACTCTGGATCAGATAGCTGAATACTGGAATATTTTCCATAGCGGTGATCGCATGATCACATTTTGGACAGCGTGAACGTGGTTTTGAAAGATTAAAAACTTCTTCGGTTTCTTCTCCCGCTGGACATTCTTGTCCCAGCAGTTCCCGACATTGTGACTTCCAGTCGCGTTCCATCATGATCGGCAAACGATAAATAACGACGTTGAGAAAGCTGCCAACGAGCAGACCGATTATTCCGGCAACAAGAATAAAAATGGTTGGGTTTGTTTGAAAAAGAGTGACGAAAGACATCAGGGAAGTATATCTTACTTAGTTAATAATGATTGCAATAGATAGCTTCCCTCACCTTGCTGGATGAGGGAAGCAGAAGGTTTTTATACCACCTGACCCATTTTGAAGATCGGCAGGTACATAGCGATAACCAGACCACCGATAACGACACCCAAAAAGGCCATGATAATCGGTTCGAGGAGACTTGTGAGCGCATCGACAGCATCATCAACTTCTTGTTCGTACCAGTCAGCGACTTTGCCGAGCATGTGATCAACAGAACCAGATTCCTCACCAATAGCAACCATTTGGATGACCATGTTTGGAAACAGTTCCGAATCTTTCATGGCTGCCTGCAATTGAATACCAGTGGCTACTTCATCACGCATTTTCATGGTTGCATCGTAGAAGAGGATATTACCGCAAGCTCCCGCAACGGATTCCATCGCTTCAACCAATGGTGTACCAGCTGCAAACATGGTGGAAAGTGTTCGGGAGAACCGAGCAATCGCTGATTTTTCCAGAATATTGCCTATTACGGGGAGCTTCAGTGAAGCGCGATCGAGGAAATGGGCAAATTTCAGTGAGCGTTTCTTGGCCTGGAGAATGCCATAAATCACGCCGCCGACAATACCAAACATGATGTACCACTTAGCTACGAAGAAGTTGGACATATTGACAACCATTTGTGTCAATGCAGGCAAATCGGCACCAAAGTTATCAAACATGCTTTGGAACTGAGGTATTACGAAAATCATCAGAATGGTAACAATGATCGCGGCAACCACAATAACGGCTGCTGGGTAAAACAGAGCTGATTTGATCTTGGATTTCAGTGCTTCGGTCTTTTCCTGATAGTCAGCAATCTCATTTAGCATGTGCTCGAGATTACCAGATTGCTCACCAGCCCCGATCAAATTGACGTATAACTCGTTGAAGTGCAGAGGGTGTTTAGCTAATGCTTCGGTTAACGTTCCACCGGCTTCCACATCGCCCTTGAGTGCCATTAACAGATCCTGCATATTCGAGTTGGCGTGACCACGTCCAGCAATATCGATTGATTGTACCAGCGGCACACCCGATGCCATCATCGTCGCGAGCTGGCGACTGAAGATCGCAATATCTTTAGTAACGATTTTTTTCCCACTTTTTGCAAAAAGTGGCTTAGTTTTTTTCTTGACCTTCAGAGGGTTGACACCCTGGCGTCGTAGAGTTGCATTAACTAACGCAACGCTGGTGCCATTCATCTCACCTTTGATACGCCTGCCACCTTTATCCATACCTTCCCAGGCAAATGTAAATTTTTTCAGTGTATCTGTAGTCATATCCTTTACCTGCTCGTTTTATTCCACGGTAACTCGGTTAATTTCTTTCAAACTAGTGACGCCATCCTGAACTTTTTTCAGCCCAGATTGCCGGATGTCCGGTATTTTTTCTGCCCTTGCCTGATCCGCCAGAATAACAGCATTAGCATCTTCCATTATTAATCTCTTCATAGCGTCCGATACTGGCATAACTTGATAAATACCGGTTCGGCCTTTGTAGCCATTGCTACATTGATCACAACCTGTAGCCTCAAAAAGTGTGAATCCTTCATCGATTTGCTGTTCAGAAAAACCTTCTGAAACCAGTGCGTCTTTCGGGATATTCATCGGTTGTTTGCAGTGCGGACACAAGCGCCTGGCCAGACGTTGAGCAACAATCACATTAATCGTGGTCGCAACAGCAAAAGATGGAATACCCATATCTTTCAGACGAGTTAATGTTTGTGGTGCATCATTGGTATGTAATGTTGACATAACCATGTGACCGGTCTGCGCCGCTTTTACAGCAATACTGCCAGTTTCCAGATCACGTATTTCACCAACAAGAATAATGTCCGGATCTTGTCGTAAGAAGGCTTTTAGTGCCTTTGGAAAAGTCATGCCGGTTTTTTCACTGACCTGAACCTGGTTGACGCCGGGCAGGTTGATTTCCACCGGATCTTCTGCGGTAGAAATATTCACATCTTCTGTATTCAGAATATTGATGCCGGTGTACAGAGAAACGGTTTTACCACTACCCGTCGGTCCAGTGACCAAAAACATGCCGTATGGTTTATGCAGGTTTTCGAGGAATATTTCTTTCTGGTAATCTTCATAACCCAGAACGTCAATGCCCAGTTTTGCACTATCAGAATCAAGAATACGTAGTACGGTTTTTTCGCCATATAACGTAGGGCAAGTGCTGACACGAAAGTCGATAGATTTATTTTTTGAGATCTTAAGTTTGATCCGTCCATCCTGTGGCACACGACGTTCAGAGACATCCAGTCTTGACATAACCTTGATACGTGCTGCTATCTTGCCAGCAAGACTGATCGGAGGTTTTGAGAATTCATGTAGAACGCCATCAATACGGAAACGTACGCGATAGGTTTTTTCGTAAGGTTCAAAGTGGAGATCGGACGCGCCTTTCTTAATTGCATCCATAAGCATTTTATTGACAAAACGAACGACTGGCGCATCGTCTATCTCAGAGTCGCCATCATTATTATTGGATTCATCAGCGACTTCCAGATTATCAAGATCAGCCAGATCGTCGTCATCCATGTCACCAAACACAGATCCTGAGTCATCCAGAACTTCTTCAAGCTTTTTGGCGAGTTTTGATTCCTCAACCACCACCATTTCGGTATTCGCACCGACATGGAACTTGATTTCATCAAGCGCCTGAATATTGGTTGGATCAGAACCCGCGACAAAAACACGATTACCGCGTTTGAAAATGGGTAAAACACGATGTTTTTCTATAAGGTCATTGGCAACCAGCGAGATCACATCTTCATCAAGTTCTAACGCTGCGAGATCAAGCAAGGGGACACCAAATTCTTCGGATGCTGCTTTTGCAATATCCTGATCATTGGCAATATTATTCGCTACCAGATAGGCAACAAAAGGCATACCTTCAGCTAATGCCTTCTCGTGAGCTTCCTGAGCCTTCTCCTCATCAAGGATATTATCCAGGATCAGTTTTCTGGCAAGACCGCCAAGATTAATTTTATTTTTTGTTACTGCCATATTCCCTTAACTTTTTATTCTCAACATAAAAACAAGTTAAATCAATAAGATATTGTATAAAATACCCCGTAAAAAAACGGTATTAGTATTCATATAAGTGATGCCTTACTATCAATAGCGACAAAAGGCAGAAAAACTTAATGGAAATTACAGCAAGTATTGTTCCAGAATGCCTTCCTGTGGAGGAAGTTTAGGAACTGATCTTTACGGGAAGGGATAATTGCCTGATACGATAGGCAAATTTTTCCAGCCAATCAGAGGGGAGAGCAACCAGACCAGCTGCTTCAGGTTGCATCGAAGGACGTGCAAGTCCATATAGAAGGACGCCTTTGAGCGGCGTGTTTTTTTCGAGTAGTTGTTGAATAAAGTCTAAATATGCATCTTGTTCCCCATCGGAAGGGGTGGAACCATCCTGTTGAAAAACACAGGTTTGTAACCAGGTGGGACATAAGCGACAGGCACGATCAAGGTTGGCGATGACGCTACTCATTGTCCGATTGATACTATTGATCCTTTTCATGCCTTGTTCAGTGGCGCTATCAAGTTTGAACCAGATTTCACCATTCAGCTCTGACATGTTTTGCAATCCCTTCTGAACATTAGGTCGCTGTATGAAGCTGCCATTAGTGATCAGAACCAGTTTGATCTGCCCTTTTTTCGATGTGACCAGATCAAAGTCCTGCATGATCTTGCCGATCAGGATAATAATGTCATCAAATTCGGCTGCGCTGGTGGACTCTCCATTTCCGGACAGGGCAATATCTTTGATAGTTCGTAGATCCGATTCAATCTTCTGTCGTTCAAAAAAATCACCCTGCAAAACATCTGTCAGAAACAAACGTAATTCAGCATCCAGCTTTTCCAGATCAATTTCGGGCGCGGAGCCACGTTTTAGATCAGGCACCTGACAATAGACACAACGCCAGTTGCATTTGTTATTCGGGTTGAGATTGATACCAACAGAAAGCCCACCCGCCCGACGTGAGAGCACCGGATAAACGTAAGTCAGATCAGCACTATCACGGCTGTGATCTTCAACGGTCAACATGATTTTTTACCAGTTGAAACTGAGGACGGGATTGTGGATGATGTCATACTTATTAATCATAAAAAGGATTGGGGAAATGACACTATTGTATCAATTGAAACGCCTGCTAACAGTATTGATTTTGTCCACAACCATTTTTTCATTATCGGGTTGCGGCATTAATAATATCCCCACTTATGATGAAGCGACTGATGCGGCCTGGAGCCAGGTATTGAACCAGTACAAAAGACGCGCTGATCTGATCCCGAATCTGGTTAACACGGTCAAAGGTTTTGCCGAACATGAAAAAGATGTGTTTGTTGAAGTTGTAGAGGCGCGCAGCAAGGCTACCAGTATGAAGTTGCCCGATAATATTTTGTCCAATCCTGAGGCCTTTAAACAATTTCAAACCAGTCAGGATAATATTTCCAGTGCTTTATCAAAGTTAATGGTTGTGGTTGAGCGTTATCCCGAGCTGAAATCGGATAAGAATTTTCTGGCCTTGCAATCGCAACTGGAAGGTACAGAGAATCGTATTTCAGTAGCTCGACGTGATTATATTGAAGCGGTCAGAAAATATAATACCGAGTTACGAACCATTCCCGGACGTTGGTGGAAGAAATGGATGTACACAGATTCTGTGTCGAAGGAAAATTTCACGGCACCAGAAACTGTGCAGGAAATTCCAGAAGTTAAATTCTGATCAGAATTCCCGTTTTAGAATCAGAAGATGAATCAATCCCGATCAGGGCTCTTTCTCTCTCTACTGTTTTTCAGTGGAATATTGCTGGCTGCTCCAAAGTTTCCGCAGTTGTCTGGTCGCGTCGTCGATCAGGCTAAGATACTTTCTACAGCGACCGAAGCAAGTCTTGAATCCACTCTGAAGGCACACGAAAATGCTAGCTCAAACCAGGTTGTCGTTGTGACACTTAAATCATTGCAAGCTTACGAAATTCGTGATTATAGTAATCGCCTGGCTCGTCATTGGCAGATCGGTTCTGCTAAACATGATAATGGGGTTTTGTTGGTCATCGCTCCAGAAGAAAGAAAAGTGAATATCGAAGTGGGCTATGGTTTGGAAGGAAATCTGACAGACGTGATAAGCCACAATATTATCCAGACACAGATCCTGCCGCGATTCAGGCAAGGTGGTTATGACAGTGGTGCCATTGCTGGTGTAGAAGCCATTATTCAGGCTATCGACGGAAGCTATGAACCGATCATCAAAGAACAATCACCGCTGGGGCCAATCATGATGTTTCTATTGCTGTGGGTGGCGTTTTATTTGATGACACGTCATTCAGAACGGATCTACAACAATCACCCCGGACGCTATGGAACTCGCCGTGGTAGAAGTGGTGGATTTGGAGGAGGGTTCGGTGGAGGCGGCTTCGGCGGTGGGGGAGGCGGTGGCTTTGGCGGCGGTGGAGCTTCTGGAGGCTGGTGAGTATGTTTCTTAATCAGGAAGAAAAACAACGCATTAATCAGGCGATCACGGATGTTGAATCCAGAACGGCGGGAGAGCTCGTCACAGTTATCGCGCGAGCCAGTGACGATTATCTGTATATTCCTCTGCTGTGGGCAGCAACGATCGCTTTATTAGTGCCAGGTATCCTCTATTATCTGGCGGTTGGATTTGGTTGGGAGCAAGCTTGTCCTGACTGGGGTTGGCGTATTCCCTGCGATTTTTCTGATTTGTATGTTTTTCAACTAGGACTGTTCATGCTGCTTGCCCTGTTATTCCGTTGGCAGCCGGTTAAAATGTTTCTGGTTCCCGGAAGTGTTAAACAACGACGTGGCAATAGACATGCTTATGTACAATTTTATGAGCAAGGATTACATGAGACAGATGCCCGAAATGGTATTTTGATCTTTGTTTCTATAGCGGAACATTATGTAGAAATAGTAGCTGATCAGGAGATCAACGAAAAAATTGATCATTCAAGATGGCAAAAAATTGTCGATAATTTTATTGTATACATAAAGTCCGGAAATGTTGCAGATGGATTTATAGAAACGATCAATGCTTGCGGTGATTGTCTGAGCGAACATTTCCCTGATCAGGTTAACGATGCTAATCAGTTATCTGATCACCTGATAGAGATCGATTAAAATGACAGAGAGTAGCGGCCAGGAAGAGAGAGACAAATCAAGACGATTCTTCATTGATGTCTGGCAAAAATATAGTGTGGGCAATGTTTTAGAGCCACTGGAAAGTTTGATCGCCGGTGTCATTATCCAACATCCCGAATATCACAAGTTACTGGAAGATAGTTCCGCCGCACTGGAAACAGATTTTGATCCCGATGCAGGCGAGTCCAATCCATTTTTACATATGGGCTTACATATCACCATTCAGGAACAAGTGGGTGCTGATCGTCCAATGGGGATCCGAGAGCTTTATGAAATCGGGTTGGAAAGACAAGGTGATCCACATATGCTCGAGCACCGGATCATGGAATGTCTGGGAGAAGTTTTATGGCGAGCACAACGCGATCAAACCATGCCTGATGAAGTAGCTTATCTGGAAGGTGTGAGACGTATTGTTGGATTTAACTGAGCGAGAATCAAGCTTCGAGCGTAAACTCCATTTTGATCCCAGCTAATTCGATAATATCGCTGTCGGCAAGCGTGTAGGCTTTTGCACCGATGGACTCACCATTTACGCCAGGAAAAACCTGTTTTCCATCCATATTTCCTTCTATGTGAGTCAGAAAATAGCCTTGAGGCCGTCGTGAAATCACAGCCACCTGTACACCAGGTTTCCCTAATGTGATCAGCGCTTTGGTTAGGATTAGTTCTTTACCAGCAATGGGGCCATTAAGAACGTGTAGTTTTCCTTTTGGCATATTTGCAGGCTGATCAGGCGTAGATTTCACTGCTGCAGCACCTGCATCTTCAGCAAATTTTGCAGCCATGGCCGCCGCTTCATCATTGGCCGGGCTGATCAAGACTGTCTTTTCAAAGTCATCTTCATCATTTATGGCATGTTCATTGATATATTTCAGCTCGTGCTTACCGACACCAATGATGTCACCATGTCGCAAAGCTTGTTTTTTGACCAACTTACCATTGACGTAAGTGCCGTTGGTGCTGCCAAGATCTTCGACGAATGAATCGTCAAGCACCGAGATGATCAACGCATGTTGTCCACTGATCGCCAGATTATCAACCGGAATATCATTTTCAGCTTTGCGACCAATCGTCATTCGTTCCTTGCCGATTTCGAATTCATTTTGGAGGTTGCCATTAAGACTCAGTAATATTTTTGCCATTGTAATTGCCTGCGTATTTCTAACTTATTTAAGTTGTACCAAAAAGTTTATCGAACCAGCCACTCGTTGCTGGGAAAGGGGCTGTCGGTCTTGCCAGGACAACCGAGACATTATCTTTGCCTCCACGAGTATTGGCCAGATCAATCAACTCCTGTGCCGCTCTGTTGAGGTTATCACTAAATTTTTCTAAGGTTAAGTGAATCTCTTCATCATTAACCATATCTGTTAGACCATCGGTACACAAAAGAAACAGATCACCGGGTAATACAGGGTCTTCAAAGATGTCTACATTGACAGTTTCATTTATTCCGAGCGCGCGTGTCACAAGGTTGCTGGGAGTTTTCGCTTCTGCTTCTTCCAGCGTGTAAAGTCCGCGATCTACCATTTCCTGAATCAGTGAATGATCATTGGTAATTTTCTCCAGTCGTCCGTCACGGAGACGGTATAGCCGGGAATCTCCAACATGTGCGACTGTAAAATGATTATCATAAAATATCACTGATAATGCTGTTGTACCCATGCCTTCATATTGGGAATGATCTTGAGATGTGCGGAACACTTCAAAATTGGCATCACGAGTAGCATCTCGGGCGATGATGGATTCCATGGAAAAACCAGAGTCAGAGTCAATTTGTTGCGGTTGTAATTGTGGGAGTCGACGGCGAACATGTTTTACGATCGTTGAAATAGCCACAGCACTCGCCACTTCACCGGCACGATAGCCACCCATTCCGTCGGCAATGATCAGCAGACCAAGACCGGCATCTATGGCACTACTATCCTCATTGTGGGATCGCTTACGTCCAACGTCTGAATTGCTTGCCAGTTCGAGTATTTCTGTTAGATCCATATTTTATTTCTTTGCGCAAAGTCTTATGGCTTCTGCCATTTCATGACCGTTTTGAAAACGATCCTCTGGCTTTTTCTCCAAAGCCTTATTAAGTATAACGGCAAGTCCCGGATAAGATTGAGCGAGTTCGGGTCTTATTTTGAAAATATGACGATGTGGCTCATTCGCGATCATATACATCAGCATGGCTAAAGACTCGCCTTTGAAAGGAAGTTCTCCGGTCAATAGCTGAAAAAGCATGACACCCAGAGCAAACAGATCTGATCGGCCATCAATTTTAGAACCTTCCAATTGCTCTGGCGACATATAGGCCGGTGTGCCCAGAATGATCCCGGTGCGGGTGCGGCTGGCATCGATCAACCGAGCGATGCCAAAGTCGGTGAGTATGATCTTTTTCTTCTCAGGATCAAACATGATATTCGCCGGTTTTATATCTCGGTGAATCACCTGTTTAGAATGTGCATAATGCATTGCTCTGGACGCTTTAAAGACGATCCCCATGACCATCACGGGAGAGAGCAGGTTTTCTTTTCGAGTGTAGCGAATCAGATCATGGCCGCCTAAAAATTCCATGGCGATATATGCGAGTCCTTCGATCTCGCCCGTGTCGTAAATTTTTACAATATTAGGGTGATCAAGTTGTTCGGCCGTTTCAGCCTCACGAAAGAATCGTTGTTTGACTGCTTCAATCTCAGTTGCATCAAACTCGTCAGCGAGAGGTAGAGTTTTGATCGCCAGTTTTTGTCCATTTCTAAGGTCGTGCCCGAGGTAAACGGTACCGGTCGCACCTTTACCAATTTCTTTATCAATCTGATAATGATCAAGTTTGGACTGAGGAAGTAAATGATGACTTTTTTTGGGAGACTGATCAGGGTTTTCGGAATGTACAAAATCTTCTGTAGCAACCTGCTGTTCTGCAGATGCTTTTCTATATTTTAAATCACGAAAATTTATATCAAAACTTCCCATGTACTGATAAACAGAAATGGCTTTTTTATAGTACCCCTGTTTTTCGTAATCTTGCGCCAGTTGATAAAGTGCTTCCATCAACCGTGGGTTGTTGGGACAGGACTTATATTTTTCAAAGGCCCAGTCGAATTGTCCTTGTTGTTGGAAAGTCTGACCGGTGGAGAAAGTTTTTTCTATTGAAACAATCTCAGTTTGCGTGTTTTTACCACGGACTGTTTTTAGACGCTTCCAGAGATGGATGAAAGTGTAGCCTGCCAATACCAGTGATGCCGATAGAGCCAGTTTTAACCAAAAGCTGTACTGAGAAAAAAAAGACAGCTGGGATAGAAGAAAAAAGCAGACTATAAAAATGCCAATCGCTAACCAGCCGGTTTTCCAGATTGAATGCTTCGTAGTCAAGGTCAGGGATATTTCAGTGTAAGAAAAACATAATGCTACACTGATTAGACCCTGTCTGGTAGTTTGTTAGCCACACCAATGGTCAACTGAATCCTGTGCATTTTCTAGGGCACTGGCATGAGCATCGTCCTCAAGAATAGTGCGATTACCTTCATCATCAAGTTTGTACAAATAGCCCGCTGTTCTATATTCCTCCAATTTATCCTGAGCATCAGAACATTTTTGTTGTTCCTCTACTTTTTGTTGAGCGACTAGTGCTTTATCCGAACGTTTTTCATTACGTTCTTCATCAAAGACCTCCAACAGACGGTCTCGTTTTTGTTGACGTTCTCTGAGTCCTGGATCAGGTTTGTGACCTGTGCTTACCTTTACTTCTTCAGCAGAGTTTACTGTCGGTCGATCACCATAATGAATATTACCATCGGCATCTTTCCATTTATAAACACTTGCGCTGAATACTGCACTCGTAAATACAAATAGTAATAGTGTGATGATATGTTTGATCTTTTTATTTGGCATGATTTTTTACCTCGTCTAATGATTTACTGGTTGTCTTGCAAATGGAGACAAATTGTTGATAGTGATCGGGTGAAAATGGTTGGTCGGGAATACTCTCAATATAAAATAAGCCAACGGGTTTATTTTGGATAAATAAAGACATGGCCATGAAATCTGTATTGCTGATCTGAATTGGGAATTCGGCAGATAGAAGTACCGAAAATTTCTTTCGATTTTCAGAGTTAATCCATATGGATTGTTGTTTCTGCATTAATGATAGAAAAATATTTTTTTGTTTTAGTGGCAGGATAATTGTTTTTTTCTGATCTTTAAGGTTTGCCGTAAAACGTGATTTCAAGAGCGTTCTATTTTTATCTGATAGAAAAAAAGTAACCGGCTTTTGTCCTGAAAGTTTAGTTAATAGACTAAAACTGAACTGTAGAATCTCCTGAGGAGGTCGTTTCTTATAACCCATTTCAACTAATATTTTTAATTGAGAACTTAGATCGGATGTAGGTTTTTTTACAACAGTCTTTTTCCTTTGAACCACTTTAGAAGTTGGTTTTGATTTTTTAACAGGGATCTTAACTTCAGGAGTGGCTTCCAATTTCTTTTCGGAAATGGAAGATACTTTTGCCACCGGACTATCAGATCTGTTTGTTTCAATAAGACGATACGCCGCAGGTCTTATTGGATAAAATGTACTTTCTTTTGCAGCAATGACTGCGTTTCTATGGGAGAGCTGAGATAAAAGTTCTTCAGAGATCCCCAGCGTTTTAGATGATTGTGTGATCAAGCTATCCATCTGATCTGAATACCAGCCATTCTCAGCAAGTTGTGCTATTTGATTTGCGTACGAAATAATCTTAACGAGTCGTTCTGAGTCGGTTTGTGGATCAAAGCTGTGTTGTAACAAATCAGAGAAGTGGTTTTGTTTTGAGAGTTGTTTCCCAACTTCAGTAAGAATGCCCGTTTTATTAAACAAAGATTGTTGGGGAGTAGTTTTGATCAGACCGGACATTTCTTCTGGTGCATGAAACCAGAGACTGACAAGATAGATATTACGCAACTGTGCTGTAATAAAAGCTTCTTCTGTTGATGTCTGAACATGATCGAAGATTAACTCTCTGGCCTGAACGCCTGCGTGATAGGTACGACTGATGATTTGGGAAATTCTGGATTTTGCCGGAGAGTTTTCCTGATCAGACATCAAGGGGAGTTGTTCTCCGATCGCAATGACCTGCGGCACACCCAATACAAGGATTGCATGATCTAAAGTTGTAGCAGGTTGGCGTTTGTTTTTTACCAGACCCGTATTTGCCTTCACAAAAATCTGGTACGCATAACAAGGATCAAGGCTTAGCGTTTCGACTATTTTTGGAATAGAAGAGTTGGGTTTGTCATGAAACTTTTCCAGGTTCTGAATGGTTTGCTTGAATACTGGAAGTGGTTTTCCCTGGACGAGATCAAGTAAAACCTTAGCTTGCTTATTCGCTGCTAAAGTTGAACCATCGTTTGATTGAGGTGCGTGAATAGCTTCCGCAACTGCGCTCATTTGAAATCCTGTCCAGAGGTAAATTATTAACTAGAGCAGTTAGCGGCTGAGTTGGAGCGATCTTTATAAGGTTGAGGGTTTGTTTTTAGGGAAAGAGGTGAAAAAAGTACTTAGCTGATATTTATGTTTGAGAGGGATTGATGTGTGTGAGTTAGTTTGTCGAGCTTCAGACCTGTATCTTTATCTCTAACGCGTAAAAAAGCTGACAAGATTAACCAGTACCGTCAGGATAATTGAGCCAAACAGCATCGCCTTCCAGGGAAAGAATACTTTAACGCGCGGGCGATTGGCATCTTCATGTTGCTCAATCGCCTGTCGCGCATTTTCTTCGATCTTTTTCTGCATTTTAGCCGCTGCATTCGGAAACAGCATCGGTAAAATATTCAGCAAAATAGTTAATACAACTGATCCGATAATTGAAAAGGTAATGAAGTCACTCATAGTTTATCCACATCAAAATTGTAAGTGGATCATTCATAAAGGTCGTTAAATAATATAACCACGTTCTTCGTGTTCTGCAATATCCAGACCTTCTGTTTCCTGTTCTGCGGTTACACGAATACCAATTGTTGCATCAAGGATCTTCAGCAGAATCCAGGTGATCACGCCGGACCAGATTGCAGTTGCGAGAACGCCCATTGCCTGAACACCAACCTGAGAGGCCATAGTCATACCTTCTGCATAACCAACACCACCAAGGTTTTTTGCAACGAAAACACCGGCCAGTAATGTACCTAGAATACCGCCAACACCATGAACGGGGAAAACGTCCAGAGAATCATCAATTTCCAGTTTGCGTTTGATAAACTGGGTGGCGTAATAGCAAACGATACCAGCGCTGATGCCAATGAACAGTGCGCCAGTGGGTCCGACAAAACCAGAAGCCGGAGTGATCGTACCGAGACCGGCGACCATTCCTGTGATAATGCCTAATGCACTGGGTTTGCCATATTTAATCCACTCAATAACAATCCAGGTCAGCGCGCCAGCCGAAGCCGAGATGTGCGTTACCAGCATCGCCATTCCGGCATTTCCATTCGCGGCTAAAGCACTACCGGCATTAAACCCGAACCAGCCAACCCAGAGCATCCCTGCGCCGGTGATAGCCAATGTCATGTTGTGAGGTGGCATGGGTTTTTTCGGAAAGCCTCTGCGATTTCCCAGTACAACGGCAGTAACTAATGCAGCAACACCAGCGTTAACATGTACGACTGTTCCACCGGCAAAATCAAGAATGCCTTTTTCGGCCAGCCAGCCACCACCCCAGACCCAGTGGCAAACGGGTGCGTAAACCAATAGCAACCAGGCGGCACTGAAGATCATGACAGCAGAGAACTTCATACGTTCGGCAAATGCACCGACGATCAAAGCTGGCGTGATGATCGCAAAAGTCATCTGGAACATCAGGAAAACAGTTTCCGGAATGTCACCACTCATGGAGTCAAAAGTAACATTAGACAGCATGAAATTGCCGCCGCCCATGAAAGCATTGAAACTTTCTGATGTTCCGAAAGCGATTCCATAACCCGCGATCATCCACACCAGAGACATCAAGCAGGCGATCGCAAAGCATTGCATTAGAACAGACAGGACATTTTTACTACGAACCAGGCCGCCGTAGAACAATGCCAGCCCCGGTAATGTCATAAATAAAACCAGCGCTGTTGAGGTCAGGATCCACGCGGTGTTGGCTGAATTCAAATCATCCGCGAAACACAGCGCGGGTGACAGAAATAGTAGTATTGATATTATTATTTTTTTCACTTGATTCTCTCTTTTGCCTTATGTGATTAAAGTGCGTCGTTCTTGCTTATAGAGCGTCGTTACCTGTTTCACCGGTTCTGATCCGTATGGTTTGCTCGACATTGGTGACAAAGATTTTGCCATCACCAATCTTGCCGGTGGCTGCTGCGTTCTGAATCGTTTCTACAACGGATTCAACCTGGTCTTCACTGACCGCGACTTCAATTTTCACTTTTGGCAGGAAATCCACCACATACTCTGCACCACGATAAAGCTCGGTATGGCCTTTCTGACGGCCAAAGCCTTTGACCTCTGTGACTGTCATGCCGACGATGCCCATTTCTGAAAGCGCCTCTCTGACATCATCTAATTTAAAAGGTTTGAGAATAGTAGTAATAAGTTTCATATGACCTCCGGGTTATTATTCTATTTTTGTTTTGTGCCTGAAAACACACCGATGATCTCTTTTGGATCATTCGCACAGGCATGGTGCTCTATTCTGAGCAAAGTTGGTGCAGAAGTCTAATGGAAAAAGGATCTGGTGATCAGATCTTGATCAGGGAAATAAAAAAGTGTTGAGAGGTGTTGGAAATCTGGATCTTGCCTTTCAGAACGAAAGGCAAGATCATAAATTAAAGTTATCGTTCGAGCAGCTTGAGCTTGTCTGGTTTGTCCTTCCAGTCGTCAGAATCTTCTGGTGGATCTTTCGCTTCATTGATCACAGGCCAGTCTCTGGAAAGCTCGGCGTTCAACTCAAGAAACGGCATTTCATCTTTAGTCAGATCATCTTCGGACTTGATCGCCTCAATCGGGCACTCGGGTTCGCACAGGGTGCAGTCGATGCATTCATCCGGGTCAATGACCAGAAAGTTTGGCCCTTCGTGAAAACAGTCTACCGGGCAGACTTCTACACAATCGGTTAATTTACACTTGATGCAATTTTCGGTTACTACGAATGTCATGGGACGAATTACCTGTTAGATCTGGAAAAAACGCGATTATACCGTGGACTGACGGATTATTTCGACAAAAATCGAAAAATATCTAGATTATATTGATCTGACACCAGATGATTGGGTGATAAGTGGAATTATTCCTGATCAGTTTCTCGCTCCTCTTGAGCCGGATCCGAAGAGATCCGTGTCTTCATGCGGATCAGATATTACTTTCTCAATTTCCTGCCGTGAGATTGTGCCTTCCCAACGACCAACCATCTCACCATCCGGATTGAAGAAGAAAGTAATCGGGATCATCGTAACCTGCTCGCCCACAATCGCAGAAGCCTGATCAACATCAGCGAGTAGCGATGGAAAATCAACGAAATAATCCAGCGTGTAATCTTTTACCGTTTGCGGATCAGGATAACCAAAGCCCGGAAATGCAATCGCAATTCCCAGCACCGTTGCATTCTTATCTTTATGAGCTTCGTGAAAATCCTGTAGATCCGGCATTTCCAGCCGGCAATATGGACAGCCGGTGCTCCAGACATTAACTATTGTCCATTTACCCTGATCAATATATTCCGACAAAGCGTGATCCTGATCATCAAGACCTTTCAACGTAGCTTCGGCGGAAGATTCCGTACAACTTGTTGTTGTTAACAGAACAAACAGGAATAAAATAGTTTTATTGATCGTCATTTCATACACCTTTTTGTTATCAAGACCTAATATACTCTAATACTAATCGTGTAAAAAATCAGATCATTCAGATTGCACCATCGTCTGTCATCCTGAGGTACGAAGGATCTGATCTTGTTTATAGACTTGGGAAAACAACAATGGAAAAACAATTCTGGCAAGAACGCTGGCAGCTAAATGAAATAGGTTTTCACCAAAGTGAGATCAATACACATCTGGAATCATGTTGGGAAAAATTGCAAATTAAAACGGGAGCCACTGTCTTTGTTCCACTTTGTGGCAAAAGTCGGGATATGCTCTGGTTACTTAGACAGGGTTATAAAGTGATCGGCATTGAAGTTAGCCAAATGGCAGTAGAAGATTTTTTTAAAGGAAATGATCTACACGCAAAAGTTTCTGATCAGGGAAAATTTACCTGTTACAAAGCAGGGGAGCTGACGATACTCCTTGGTGATTTCTTTGATCTGGCAACGAGCGATCTGAGTTCGATCACAGCAGTCTATGATCGCGCCTCCCTGATTGCTCTGCCACCGGAAATGCGGCAGAGATATACACAACACCTTTTTCAAATCCTGCCACAAAAGCCAGAAACATTACTGATCACAATGGAATATCCAGCACAAGAAATGCAAGGTCCACCATTTACAGTCACCGAACAGGAAGTAGACGATCTGTTCGGAAATCGCTATCGGATCGAACGTCTTTCAAACTTTGATGTACTCAAAGAAAACCCGCAGTTTATCGAGCGCGGTTTGACAAGTATGAGCGAGAAAGCCTATCGGCTCACGCTAACCCAAAAGGGTTAAGGGACGCAATTATTCTCGGTACTTACGACGGCCTGTCACTAAACCCATTAATCCCAGGGCGACTAATCCCAAAGCACCCGGCTCTGGAACAGATACCGAGGAAACATCTCCATCACGTACTGCAAAAGCAAAAAAACCACCAGGATTTTTGTTAAGGGCTGCTTGAACACCACCAAATCCGAAATCAAAGCGCCAAACCCGGGAAGGGTCATTGGCATCTTCCAAGCTTGACCAATAGTAAGTGAAATTTAAGTTGGTGAAAGGTTGGCCTCCAGAAGCTGTTATCCCAGCAAGACCGCCAAGTTCAATATTATAGAGATGTCCCATTTCGCTACCTGTGCAGTTATTTCCTGCGGCGCTACAACTGCTGTCTGGTATCAGTGTCATCGGCAAACGCCAGTCATTGAACCCAAGATGTCCAGCTCCCACATCGCTAGCGTTCATTGCATCTATCCAGTGCATTGCACCACCCCATGTAGATCGTCCTGAACTGGAAATAGTATTTTGTGTTTCAATAAAGGTAGTTGATGGGTGATCACCCAACTCCGTATCATAAGAGAGTCCAAAAGAGTTGCTCGCAATGAGATTGGCATCCGATAACCAGGTGATATCCAGATCATCGTCGTAAAGTGCAAGGCCTCCCAGTCTTGTTTCCAGCTGCGCATTGGCAGTGCTGGTGAGACATAGAGTTAGTGCTGATATGCTAAGGGTTGTAGAGATTAAATTTCTCATGGTTTGTTTCTCCTTGATATTATTGTTGTCCAAGACATCCAGTCTTGTGAAAATATTAGGCAAGGCAACTTCAAAAATATTGTCTGCTAATACTAATCCAGGCAGCATAAATCAGGCCAATAAACTAACGGCAATAAAATCAATGGCTTATGAATTTTTTTCGAACAAAAATAGACTTTTATCCCCAAAAGCGTCTCAAATTAACGACAGATTTAGAGCAAAATCACCCTAACCATCCCTTCAGCTCATACAATTTTTCCAGTGCCTCTTTAGGACTCAAGTCATCCGGTTCAAGTTCTTTCAGTTTTTCGGCCAGCTCGTTCATCGCTGCAGAAGGTAGTAGTTCAAGCTGTTCGTCTGGATCAACCGGATGAATAGTCGCTTCCCGATTCTCAAGTTGTTTCAAGCGAACACGCGCTTTTTCAATTACGCCTTTTGGAACCCCTGCCAGTTGAGCAACCTGTAATCCATAACTGCGATTAGCCGGGCCTTCTTTCACGGTGTGCATGAAGACGAGTTTGTCTTTATGTTCGATGGCATCGAGGCGCACATTGATCGCGGTGGGATGGGTTTCGGGGATGGCGGTCATTTCGAAATAGTGGGTGGCGAAGAGTGTCCATGCGCCGATGTTTTCGAGTAAATGGATTGCGCTGGCCCAGGCAAGTGAGAGACCATCGAAAGTGCTGGTGCCGCGTCCGATTTCGTCCATCAGCACCAATGAGTTTTGTGTGGCGTTGTTTAGAATGTTGGCGGTTTCGATCATTTCTACCATGAAGGTAGATCGTCCTGCGGCCAGATCGTCGCTGGCTCCTATGCGGGTGAAGATTCGATCAATGGTTCCGATGTCGGCAGTTTTAGCGGGTACGAAACTGCCACAATGTGCGAGTAATACGATCAGTGCTGTCTGACGCATGTAGGTGGATTTACCTCCCATGTTGGGGCCGGTGATGATCAGCATTTTGCGATCTTCATTCATGATCAAATCATTGGGAATAAAACTTTCTTCCATAATCTGTTCGACTACCGGATGACGACCGGCTTCAATATATATGGCCGGCGTGTCTCTGAGTGTTGGTTCGGAATAATCCAGAGAGATGGCACGTTCGGCAAAGCTACCCAGCACATCTAATTCGGCGATGGCTGATCCGGTGGACTGTAATTCGGTGGTGTGATCAGCGAGTTGTTCTAGTAAATTGGCGTAAAGTGATTTTTCCAGTGCCAGCGCTTTTTCACTGGCGCTGAGAACCTTGTCTTCGTACTTTTTTAATTCTGGCGTAATAAATCTTTCGGTGCCTTTGAGGGTTTGTCGTCGCGTGTAGTGATCAGGAACTTCGTCACTTTGCAGTCGACTGATCTCAATGTAATAACCGTGTACCCGATTGTAGCCAACCTTTAGGGTCTTGATGCCGGTCTCTTCGCGTTCACGGATTTCTAATTGTTCGAGATAATCGGTGGCGTTTTTACCAAGCTTTCGCAGATCATCCAGTTCGGCATGGTAGCCTTCTGCGATTACGCCACCGTCGCGGATCAAAACGGGAGGGCTTTCTATGATGGCAACGGTCAATAAATGTAGAAGCTCCGGAAACTCGTTGATCTGATCATGTAGTTTTTGTAGCCGCGGACTGTCCAGTTTGATTAGTTGTTTTTTTATTTCGGGTAATGCGCCCAGCGATGATCGAAGTTGTGCGAGATCTCTCGGTCGGGCAGATTTCAATGCAATACGCGAGATGATCCGTTCCATGTCGCCGATGGATCTTAATGCTTCCTGTAGATCAACATAATGCTGATTTTCGATCAGCGTAGCGACGGCATGATGTCTATATTTTATAGTCGAGTGATCACGAAGCGGCGCTTGCAACCAACGAGATAATAATCGGCTGCCCATTCCCGTCACGGCGGAGTCCATTAAATGTGCAAGGCTGTGGCTGCGTTCTCCGGACATGCTGCTGAGTATTTCCAGATTGCGGCGACTGGCAGCATCTATGGTGATCGTGTCGCTGCTATGTTCTAAATGTAATTCGGTCAGGTGTGGCAGGGCAGAACATTGCGTTTCGCGCGTATATTGCAACAGACAACCGGCGGCGGTGATCGTCGATGGTAGTTGATCACAACCGAGGCCTTTTAGATCCGTCACGCCGAAATGATCTTTGAGTTGGCGGGTGGTGCTGTCGAGATCAAAATACCACGGTGACATGGTTGATATTGCTTTGTGATTTTTGAGATCATTTTTGAGTCTTGGCAGCAGAGGTGAATCTTCGCTGATCAAAATTTCTGCTGGTCGTAGTCGTTCCAGTTCGGTGATCAGTTCTTCGATCTCAACGACTTCCATAATATGAAAACGACCGCCGCTGAGATCCATCCATGCCAGACCGATCTTGTCATCATAAGAATGTGCGGCGAATAAGATCGTATCATGCCGTTCTTTTAATAAAGCTTCATCGGTGATCGTGCCGGGCGTGACTATGCGGGTAACTTTGCGTTCCACCGGCCCTTTGGTCGTGGCCGGATCACCAACCTGATCGCAGATTACAATCGACTCACCCAGATCGATCAACTTCGCCAGATAGTTTTCCGCCGCATGCATCGGCATGCCGGCCATCGGGATCGGTTCCCCCGCCGAACGGCCGCGTTTGGTGAGAGCGAGTCCTAATAGTTCTGCCGCACGCCGCGCATCGTCAAAGAAGAACTCGTAAAAATCCCCCATCTGGAAAAACAGCAGCTGATCCGGATACTCGGCTTTGAAACCGAGATATTGCTGCATGACGGGCGTGTGATCAGAGGACATTTATTAGTATAAGCCAGCCTAATCCGTAAACTGCGAAAGCCCATCCAGCACCAGTGAAATCGGACTGACCAGACCAATAATATCGCGATCTTCGACCACGATTGCGCGCACCAGGTCATACTGGGCGAATAATCTGGAACAATAACGAATGTCCATTTCGGGATGAATGGTGATCACGGGTTTGTGCATGATTTCATAAACATTCACGCGACCCGGCGACCGATCTTTACTGAGCACATGACGGGCAATATCACCGGCGAGGATCATTCCATACTCATCATTCGAGTGTCGTTTATTAACCACCAGCACCGACGTTTTATTATCTTTCATCATCTTCACCGCTTCTGCGACAGTAGCTACACCGTCGATGGTGACGAAGGTTGTTTTCATCACGTCGCGAACGTGAATTACATTTTTATCGTTCATAATTCTTCCTCTATAACTTTGGTTAGATCAAAGACTTGATGGCGAACACCAATCGCATCTTCCACGTCGATTTGAAACGCGATCCCTGTACCGGGCTTTTCGTCGAACTCGGCCACTTCTGAAATTTTTTCCAGAATTTTTCGAGCCATGTGTTCTTCAACCAGTAACAAGACAACATCTCGCTGCGTATCCAGCGTCATGCCAAAAAATGTTTTCGATTGTTTGATGCCTTCACCTCTGGCATTACTGATCACCGTCGCACCAGTGGCGCCGGCTTCCCGTGAGGTGTCCAGCACCAGATCGGTTTTGTCATCTTCGACAAGTACAATAATTAATTTAAAACGCATAAGTAATCCTCCTTATGATTTCTTGCGGTTGATTCGATGTTCGGCGAACCATGCGTAAGCTAAAACAGCAATAATGGGGAACAGGCTGGCGAAGGCGATCAGGCCAAAGCCATCCAGCAAAGGGTTTCGGCCGGGGACGGTGGAAGCGAGCCCGAGGCCAAGAGCTGTCACTAGTGGAACGGTGACGGTGGATGTCGTTACGCCGCCCGAATCGTAGGCTAAGCCAATAATCATTTTGGGCGAAAAAATCGTCTGGAATATGACTATGACATAGCCAACGATTATGAAAATATACAGATCAGCACCGACCACAATTCGATAAGAACCGAGCGCGATTCCGAAAGCAACGCCGCAGGAAACAGCCAGTCGCAAAGGCCATGATTTGATCGCGCCACCAGATATCTCCTGTGCCTTGATCGCGACGGCCAGTAGCGATGGTTCTGCCAAAGTTGTCGAGAAACCAATACAGAATGCAAAGACATATACCCAAATGTAATCCTTCCAGTTAAGAACGTCGCCTGCGTTGATAAATTCCGGATCGGTTAGCTGGGTGGCCATCAGTTTTCCCAGTGGGAAAAGTGCCAGTTCCAGACCTTCCAGAAATAATGCGATACCGATCAGGACGTAGAAAAAACCAATGGCGATCTTTTTTGGATTTTTCAGTGGTTTGCGGATAACCAGTAACTGGAAGCCAATGATGGTCGCAGCAATCGGTAAAATATCTCGTGCCGTCGCCATGAGCGCATGACTGAAATGTATCCAGACATTGATCAGGTTTTCAGTCATATGATCATCCCGTAGGCCATGACGAAGATCATTGGAGTCAGCGAGGCGAAGGCGATTAGGCCAAATCCATCGATCATCGGGTTTCGACCTTTGATCGAGGATGCGAGTCCAACGCCCAATGCAGTGACTAATGGCACGGTAATCGTCGAAGTTGTCACACCGCCGGAGTCATAAGCTATGCCGACGATTTCGGCAGGTGCGAAAACGGTCATGATCATAATACCGATATAGCCGGGGATGATCAGGTATTGCAGCGGCCAGCCGCGGATGATTCGTAACACGCCTATAAGGATCGCAAGTCCCACAGAAAATGCGACAGTCAGCCGTAGGCCGAGAGAGTAGCTTTCTTGTGACTCTTCAGTGTTTTCGATCATGCCACCTTCGGCAGCGACTTTAGCCGCTTCGTCACCGACTGCGATCAAGGCGGGTTCGGCCACGGTTGTTGCAAAACCTAGCGAGAAAGCGAAGATCAGCAACCACATAAGGCTGCCTTTTTTGGCGAAAGCGTAAGCCATAGATTCGCCAATCGGGAATAAACCTTGTTCCAGACCTTGCACAAAAAAAGTCAGGCCGACGACGATTAGCAAAGTGCCGAAAAGCAAACTGGTGAGATCCGGAATTGGCTGACGGATCACTAATAACTGAAACACAGAAACCACCGCCAGAATGGGCAATAGATCAAAGAAACTGCTGATCAGTTGTTTCAGGAAAGGGTTGCGGCTCAGGTTCATCGGTTTTTGAGATAGTTCGGAAAATTATTATTAATATCTAATGTTACCAACTTGGAGCAGAAATGCTATTGACACACTTGAAATGATGCGGTCTGATCCCCATCTAATTTTTTTTCAAGAGAATGTGTGAGTTATGGCCGAAGATGTGAAGAAGGAAACGCTAGGTTTCCAGACCGAAGTTAAACAATTACTGGATCTGATGATCCACTCATTATATAGCAACCGTGAGATCTTCCTCCGCGAGCTGATTTCCAATGCCTCGGATGCCTGCGACAAGCTGCGTTTTGAAGCGCTGTCGAATGACGCTTTGTTTGAAGGCGACGCCGAGCTGAATGTGCATGTTGATTTTGACGAGAAGAAGAAAACGATTACGTTCCGTGACAACGGTATTGGTATGACCCGCGAAGAGGTGATCGACAATATCGGTACGATTGCTAAATCGGGTACGAAGGAATTTTTCAATGCGATCACCGGTGATGATAAAAAAGACTCGCAGCTGATTGGTCAGTTTGGTGTTGGTTTTTATTCAGCTTTCATCGTTGCTGAATCAGTCACTTTAACGACACGAAAAGCAGGCGCAAGCGAAGACGAAGGCGTGCGCTGGGAATCCGAAGGGCAGGGCGAATTCACCATCGAGCAGGTTAACTGTAAAAACCGCGGTACCGAGATCGTGTTACATCTGCGTAAAGACGCGAAAGAATATTTGAACGGTTACGAGTTACGCCAGATTATTCGTAAATATTCCGATCATCTGAATTTGCCGATTCTTATGGTGAAAGAAAAAACGGGTGACGAGGAAGAAAGTAAAGAAATCGAATACGAAACCGTCAACTCTGCGAAAGCACTTTGGACGCGATCGAAAAAAGATATTTCTGACGAAGAATATAATGAACTCTACAAACATATAGGCCATGACTACGAAGATCCTATGGCGCGAATTCACAGTCAGGTTGAAGGCAATCTGGAATACTCGACCTTATTTTATATTCCGAATCGTGCGCCATTTGACATGTGGGATCGAAATGCAAAACACGGCATCAAATTGTATGTTCGTCGCGTATTTATTATGGATGATTCCGAGCAGTTGTTGCCACCATATTTACGTTTCGTTCGTGGGATTGTGGATACCAATGATCTGCCGCTGAATGTTTCCCGCGAGATTTTGCAACACAATAAAGTTATCGAAAAAATCAAAGCCGCATCGGTGAAAAAAATCCTCACCATGATCGGCAAATTGGCGAAGGGCGACGATTACGATCAGTTTTGGAAAGAGTTCGGTACGGTGCTGAAAGAAGGCTTAATCGATGATGAAAAAAACAAAGACAAAATCTCATCATTGCTGCGCTTTGCCACAACGCATGACGACACGGAAGATCAGAAAGTTTCTCTGGCTGAATATGTTGGTCGTATGCAGGAAGAGCAGAAGAATATTTTCTTCGTGGTCGGTGAAAGTTTTTCCACGGTGAAGAACAGCCCGCATCTGGAAGTCTTCCGCAAGAAAGGTATTGAAGTCTTATTGTTGACTGATCATGTTGACGAATGGCTGGTTAATCATCTGACTGAATTTGATGGCAAGGAGCTGCAATCGATTACCAAAGGTGAACTTGATCTGGGTGATCTGGATGATGAAAAACAGCAGAAAGAAACTGAAGAAAAAACCGGTGAATTTAAAGATGTTCTCAAACGTCTGGAAGAATTGCTGACGGATCAGGTCAAGGAAGTTCGTGTGACCAATCGACTGACAACTTCGCCAGCCTGTCTGGTGGCTGGTGATCAGGATATGGAAGCCAATCTGCAACGTATTCTGGAAGCATCAGGTCAGGCGATCCCGCTTTCAAAACGAGTACTGGAGATCAATCCCGAGCATCCGATTCTGGTTCGTTTGAAAGCAGAGAAAGATGATGATCGTTTTAATGATTGGGGCAAAATCTTGTTTGATCAGGCTTTACTTAGTGAAGGCGGGAAGCTGGAAGATCCGGCTGGATTTGTTCATCGTCTGAATGAGATGTTTGTGGAGATCAGTAGCTGATCATTATAACAGCTCTCAAAATGTACTAAAAAAGCCGAAGGAAACTTCGGCTTTTTTATGCGTGCTCAAGAAACATTAATCCAATGACACTAGCTGAAGTTGTGCTGTATTTCTGGAAACTTACGCTCTTGTCTGATACGCTCGAACAAGTGCAGCAAAAAATTATGCTGCGCAACATAAGAATTATAAAGACCCTAAGGAATCTAAGTTTCAATTCAGAGGTTCCCCAATAAAACAGTGAGCGTGTAGCGCCACTTAATCAGGAGTCCATTAAAATGGTAGAAAAAGTTGTCATCGTGGCAGCAGGTCGAACCGCAATCGGTACTTTCGGCGGATCGCTGTCCTCAGTTCCAGCTCACACGCTGGGCGCAAAAGTTATCTCTGGTCTGTTAGAACAGACTGGTATTAAACCCGAACAAATTGATGAAGTTATTCTCGGGCATGTCTTGACGGCAGGTCTGGGTCAAAATCCAGCTCGTCAGTCTGCTATCGAAGCGGGCCTTCCGCATAGTGTTCCAAGCATGACGATCAATAAGGTTTGCGGTAGCGGCCTTAAAGCGATTCATCTGGCAGCGCAGGCGATCAAATGTGGTGATGCGGATATTATTATTGCCGGTGGTCAGGAAAACATGAGCCTGTCTCCACACCTGTTACCCAAGTCCAGAGATGGTCAAAAAATGGGCGACTGGAAAATGGTTGATTCCATGATCAAAGATGGTTTGTGGTGCGCGTTTAATGATTATCACATGGGCGTAACCGCCGAAAACATCGTTAAAGAATACGATATTTCCCGTGATGAACAAGATGCATTTGCTGCAGCCAGCCAGAATAAAACTGAAGCGGCTCAGGCGGCAGGCAAGTTTGATGATGAGATCATTGCTGTTGAGATCCCTCAACGACGCGGCGATCCTGTTGTGTTTGATAAAGACGAATTTCCACGTGCAGGCGTAACGGCGGAAGCGCTGGGCAAAATGCGTCCAGCTTTTGATCGTGAAGGATCTGTGACGGCGGCAAATGCTTCCGGTTTGAATGACGGTGCAGCTGCTGTGATCGTCATGTCAGAAAGCAAAGCGAAAGAACTCGGTCTCGAACCATTGGCAACAATCGCGGCTTATTCCAGCGCAGGTGTTGATCCAGCGATCATGGGAACGGGTCCAATTCCAGCATCTACCAAGTGTCTTGAAAAAGCCGGTTGGGCGAAAGAGGATCTGGATCTGGTCGAAGCGAATGAAGCTTTTGCTGCACAGGCAATTTCTGTCAACAAAGGTATGGAATGGGATACTTCAAAAGTGAATGTTAATGGTGGTGCAATTTCATTAGGACATCCGATCGGTGCTTCCGGTTGTCGTGTGCTGGTTTCGCTGTTGCATGAAATGAAACGAAGTGACGCTAAAAAAGGTCTTGCTACGCTATGTATCGGTGGTGGACAAGGTGTCGCACTGGCCGTTGAGAGAGGATAGGTAATAATAATGAAAATTGATTTAACAGGAAAAGTCGCATTAGTTACTGGCGGCACAAGTGGAATTGGCGCAGCAATCTGTGAAGCATTATCCGAAGCGGGTGCAAAGGTAGCGACCAATTATCGTAATGAAGAAAAAGCGCAGGAATGGCTGAAAGAAACAGGTGGTCGAGGTTTTGATTTCAAAGCCTATAACGTCGATGTTACTGATACCGAAGGTTGTGCGAAGATGCTGGCTGATATCGAAAAAGATCTCGGGCCAATTGATATTGTTGTCAATAATGCAGGGATAACATGGGACACCACTTTCCGAAAAATGACCAAAGAAAAGTGGGATACTGTTTTGGGAATCAATCTTGATAGTCTGTTTAATATTACACAACCTCTGGTTGAAGAGATGACCAATCGTGGTTGGGGAAGAATTATTAATATTTCGTCAATCAATGGTCAGAAAGGTCAGATGGGACAGACTAACTACACAACTTCAAAAGCGGGTATGCATGGTTTCACTATGTCACTGGCGCAGGAAGTTGCGCGTAAAGGTGTCACTGTTAATACAATCTCTCCGGGATATATTGCGACTGAAATGGTCATGGCGGTTCCTGAAGATATTCGTAATAAAATTATCGGTGGTATTCCGGTAGGCCGTCTTGGTAAGCCAGAGGAAATTGCTGCAACAGTCACTTTCCTGGCATCTGATCAAGCAGCATTTATTACAGGTGCAGATTTTGCTCAGAATGGTGGGCAACACATGATGTAAATAAGTTGTTCAACGATTGGTCGGGAACCTATCCTGGTTTCATGAGACTAAATCGATGACTTCTTAAATAGAAAAGGAAATGGTTGGAGATCCTTATACAGGGATCTCCAACCTGATTTCAAAAATATGACTGAAAAACGAATAATCAAAAAATACCCCAACCGTAGACTTTACGATACCGTCGATAGTAAATACATCACACTGGGAAATGTTAAAGAACTAGTGATGGATAATATTGATTTTGGTGTGATTGATAAAAAATCTGGTGAGGACATTACTCGAAGTATTCTGCTACAAATTATTATGGAGCAGGAAGATGATGAACAGCCTATTTTCACGGCAGAAGTTCTGGCTAAAATTATCCGGCTTTATGGTGAAGGTGTTCAGGATCTGGCTTCCAGTTTTCTGGAGCGTAGTTTCTTCAAATTTTCCGAGCAACAAGAACAGTTCAACTCAAGAATAAAAGAATCAATGCGTCAGAGTCCTATGGAAACAATGACAGAAGTGACGCAGAAAAATATGCAGATCTGGAAAAAAATGCAGGATGATTTTTTTAACATCTCAGGCTCATCCTCAGAAAGTAAAGACGATTAAAAAACTTTCTTTCTAAGACTTTTCGTTTGTCCTCGTTTAGTTTTACTATCTAACCGCCTCATTTTTGAACCGTAGGAAACTTTTGTCTTTCTACGTTTCTTTCGAATTACTCCCACGCTTTTGATCATATCTGTCAGGCGATCAATTGCATCCTTTTTATTCTTTTCTTGGCTACGGAATTGTTGTGCTTTGATAATGATAATACCTTCTTTGTTGATCCGTTTATCTTTTAATGACAACAATTTTTCTTTGTAAAATGAAGGTAATGAAGAAGCCTGAATATCGAAGCGTAAATGGATCGCAGTTGAAACCTTATTGACGTTTTGTCCTCCGGCTCCCTGAGCACGAATAGCGGTGATCTCGATCTCGTGATCGGGCAGGGTGACGTTGCTGGAGATGATCGGCATAGATTCTATTGTGTATTATCTGCTGATAAAGACAAGAGTGGAGAAAGCTTCTTATTTATAATAGTTCTGTTACAATGCGCGCAATCTGACACACTCGGTCTGTGTCGCATAGTAAAGATAGCCCTTCTATCTGGATTTTAATTATCTCAGCCTAAGACCGACCCAAAGTTAAACTCGGGTAGGCCTGATCAGGAAAAAATATATGTCATTTGAAACACTCGGCCTGTCGGCTGAATTACTGCGTGCGGTCTCGGAACAGGGATACAGCGAACCAACGCCTGTCCAGAAACAGGCAATCCCTGTCATTCTCGAAAGAAAAGATATTCTCGCTGGAGCGCAAACAGGAACCGGTAAAACTGCCGGTTTTACACTACCTTTATTACAGCTATTAAATTCACGGAATAAGGGTAGCGATCAGAAGCGTCCGGTACGTGCACTGGTTTTGACACCAACGCGTGAACTTGCCGCACAGGTTGAAGAAAGCATTAAAACATATGGAAAATATCTTCCATTAAAATCCTGCGTGATCTTTGGGGGCGTAAAAATTGGTCCACAGATCACGAAGCTCCGGGGTGGTGTTGATGTAGTTGTCGCAACGCCCGGTCGTTTGCTTGATCATCTTCAACAAAGAACCATCAACCTTTCGAAAATTGAAATACTTGTTTTAGACGAAGCCGATCGAATGCTGGACATGGGCTTTATTCGGGATATTCAAAAGATTCTCGATAAACTGCCTAAAAATCGTCAGAACTTATTATTTTCAGCGACGTTCTCAAATGAAATAAAAACACTGGCAAATAAATTATTAGACTCACCTGTTTTAATTGAAGTGGCAAGAAAAAATACCACATCAGAAATGGTGTCGCAGGTTGTTTATCCTGTCGATAAAAGTCGAAAACGTGAGCTGTTAACTACACTGATCAAATCAGAAAAATGGTATCAGGTTTTAGTTTTTACAAGAACTAAACATGGAGCTGATCGTCTTGCAAAACAATTGATTAGGGAAAGAGTGCCTGCTGTCGCCATTCATGGCAACAAAAGCCAGAACCAGCGGACAAGGGCACTGGCCGACTTTAAAGATAATAAAGTACAGGTTCTGGTGGCAACTGATATTGCCGCGCGAGGAATTGATATTGATCAGCTACCTCACGTTGTGAACTATGAACTACCGAATGTACCTGAAGATTATGTTCATAGAATTGGTCGAACAGGACGTGCTGGGAATGAAGGAGAAGCCTGTTCTTTAGTCTGTATTGATGAAAAGAAATTATTGCAGGATATTGAACGGTTGATAAAGAGAGAGATCCCGAAAAAAATCATTGATGGTTTTGAACCTGATCCAACGATTAAGCCTGAACCATCAAAAAAATCAGGTGGGCAAAGAACTCGATCAAAGAGAACTAATAATAATTCTCAGCGACCCGGAAAAAATAGTCGGCGTAGAAATAAGCCAGCAGGTGGAGAAGGAGCTGGAAGAAACAGACAAAAACAAAATTCAAGGAAAAGAAGCAGTCAGTCTTAAAAATGGTCAAAAAAAAGCCACCAAAAGGTGGCTTTTTTATTTATGAAAATTTCCTTACTTCATCTTTGTCGGACGACCTTTAGGTAGCTTGTCATCAGCTCTGGCTTGCAGGTATATGTATAAACCATCCAGGTTTTTCATAACAGCTTTGTTTTTCTCCCAGGCAGGCATCGCACCCATTTGACCCGTATAACCGTTTGTCATGACATATTTGAATCGCGCATAATCGACACCTTCGTCGTTAAATCGTTTCATCAAATTTGGCGCAAAGGTACTACCCAGACCACTTCCACCGTGGCAGACCTGGCAATTTGTTGCATAAGTTCGCCAGCCAACATAAGTATCTTTATCGACTTTACAGGCCTTGGCACTTGTTGCGCCTTCATCACATTCAACCGTGTATTCTGGCGCATCACCCGCGCTTTCATCACGTGGCTCATGTGCCGCATACGTTGTAGTACCAGCGATCATAAATGCCGCACCCGCTATCAGTAGTAACTTCTTGTTCATACAGACCTCCTCGAATGTATGTAATTAAAAAATCTTTCCGATAAACTTTTATCGTGTAGATTCATCATACTGAGGACAAGTGAATCAATACTGAATGTATACTGAGAGCTGTTCTATTAGTTACACTGAAAGTCCTGCAGCATAACCAGAAGCCCAGGCCCACTGGAAATTGTAACCACCAAGATGACCAGTGACATCGACGACTTCACCAATAAGGTAGAGTCCCGGTTGCTTATTACTTTCCATAGTTTTTGAGGATAGTTCATTCGTATCCACACCTCCCAAAGTGACTTCGGCGGTTCTGTATCCTTCCGTACCTGATGGCTTTAATTCCCAGCTATTTATTTTCTGTGCGATATCTACTAATGACTGATCAGAAAAGTCTGCCAGTTTTTTTTCTGAATATTCTTGCCACCAAAGTTGTTCCAGTTCACCAACCAAGCTTTTGGGAAGGTGCTGATTCAACACTGTGCGCAACAAAGATTTTGGTTGAGTCTGTTTAAATTTTTTGAGTATAGATTCCATACCCTGATCAGGAAGTAGATCGATAAAAATATTTTCACCTGATTGCCAGTAGTTAGATGCCTGTAATATAACCGGACCACTTAGACCTCGATGTGTGAAAAGGATATTTTCCAGGAATGACTTGTTGCCCGCTGAGACTCGCACTGGAATCGCTATTCCTGACAAGCATGCAAAGATACTTAAAAGTGGATCGGTAAATGTGAAGGGAACAAGTCCGGCTGTTTTGGGAACAATAGAGTGCCCAAACTGATCTGCGATCTGATAACCAAAACCTGTACTGCCCATTCGTGGAATGGATAATCCGCCTGTTGCGATCACGAGGGATTCAGATGTGAAACTCCCATTTGTTGTACTCAGGTGATAATGATCTTTGAATGCAATATTTGTAACTTCACACAGTGGTAAAATATCAACGCCAGTCTGATCACATTCTTCTAACAACATTGACAAAATATCTTTAGCAGAGTCATCACAAAATAATTGTCCGTGATCTCTTTCGTGGTAAGGGATCGAGTACTTCTCAACCAGTGAGATAAAATCCCATTGCGTGTATCGACTCAGTGATGACTTACAGAAGTGAGGATTTTGTGAAAGGAAGTATTCTGACCCCATATTAATGTTAGTGAAATTGCAGCGCCCACCACCGGACATAAGGATTTTCCGTCCAGGCTTTTTGGATCGTTCGATCACCAGAACTTTACGGCCACGCTGGCCGGCAGTGATAGCACACATTAGGCCGGAGGCTCCGCCACCAATGATGATCACATCGTAGTTTTTTTCAGCCATTGAAGAATAAAATTTTCAAAGTAATAGAGAGAGAAATGATCACCAGTAATGGTCTGATCAGAGAAGAACCATGACGCAACACCATATGCGCTCCCAGGTAGCCCCCAATGAATTGTCCTATTGCCATAATAAGGCCGACTTTCCAGATAACTTGTCCTCCGATAATGAAGAAGATTAGTGCCGCTAAATTACTGGTGAAGTTTAATAATTTTGCATGAGCGGTGGCTTTGATCAGGTTGTAGCCGAGCAACATGACGAACGCCATGGCAAAAAATGATCCGGTACCGGGGCCGAAAAAACCATCATAAAAACCAATGACGAAAGCGATAGTAAAAGAAAAAAGATTAAGGCTAATTCTAGGTTTCGCATCTTCATCTCCGACACGTGGAGAAAAAAGAAAATATAAAGAAAAACTGATCAGTAAGATCGGAATGAGTTTTTCCAGTGCCGCCGAATCAATCAGTTGAATACAGATTGTTCCACAGGCGGCTCCGACAAAAGAAAAAACAATCGCGCGAAACATCGACTGAAGATCGATTGTTCCTTGTCGGATGAACCTGACAGTTGCAGAAAAAGATCCAAACACAGCTTGAAGTTTGTTGGTTGCTAATGCCTGGGCTGGCGTTAACCCTGTCCATAACAAAACGGGAAGGATTAGCAAGCCACCACCACCTGCGATCGCGTCAATGAACCCGGCGATACCTGCGATGGTCAGGAGTAGGAGTAAAATTTCCGGGTTAAGGAGATCAGGATTGAGAGGCATTTTATAGACTAAAAATCGTTATTTATTTTGTATTGTTATATCTTTTTGGTCGAACAGCTTCCCCTTGTACCATTGATGTATCAATGATGACCTGCAAAAAATTTGAGATAATTGGTAAACGCATAAAGAATCCCAGAAAAGCGAACAACAGATTAACATGTTCCAGATATCTTGCGATGGCCAGAATACCTTTTTCTTCAATACCATTCCGAATATAGGTTATCCGATCAATGATCTCACCAGGGTACTCTGTAGCATCTATAATCTGTATACCTGTTGTGTTGAACTTTAGTAGATATCGTTCCAGATCTCGACAAATTCCGCAGGCATGTGATAGATATAAAGTCGCTGGCTGAGCAACCCAGGGTTTCCATCCAGGTAACCAGTTTTTTACGTTACGTTTATATTCCGGCCATTGTTGAGGCCACTGTTGCTGGATATTGTTCTGGTTGTACCAGGCAACAAATCCTACGCTGTAAATGACAGACATCAGGGCTGCTCCAAGCAGTGCGAAACTTTTGTAATAGAAGGCCATACAAATAAAGATCCACACCATCGAAACTTGCATAGGGTTAGCGAGGTAGGAATATATACCGGTAGAGACAATTTTCTTTGGTGGATCAAAAGGAATAGGAGTGCCGCTGCCGACGCGTGAGAATTCGAAATTAGCAGAAAGACCTATAACCAAAGCAGGTAAGATGAGATTAAAGTACAGTGACTGGATGATTGCTGATTCATTCAGAAATACACTCCAGGATTTATCTGTCAGTTCCAATATCCCTGCTGGAAGAATAAAGAAAAGCAATATGGCGGTTACAATCGCCTGCATAAATCCTCTGGTGACTACATTACGATCTTGTTCTGTTGAACGGGCTAACCATAGGCCTGGCATAAAGACAAAACAAAGGGCGATCAGATCACCAATAATCCAGTTTTCTTCTAACAGGATTAATGGTTCGGATCGTGGCATGAAAATGAGATCTAGCCACAGTGCGATCACACATAGAAAAAATATTGGAATTCTTTTTCCGATCAAATAGAACAAAGGTCCCCAATAGATAGCCCATCCGAAAATTACATCTGGCGGTAATCCCAGCCAGAGTGGATCTGTTGTTGAGAAAGACCACCAACCGAGTGAGACCGCAACCATATTGATGATATAGAGTGTTGAAAAATTCCAGAGTAAAGAAAGAAAGGTGCTAGTCAAAATACGTTTTTCATACTGACCAAAGCGCAACAAGATCAATAAGCTGATTAAGGGCAGTATTGTTATTACAAAACGTAAGCTATCGGAACTCATGATCAGTATTTTATTCCACGAGAATGTTATCTATCAGAGATTTTGCGGTTAGTTTTGTTGCCAGATATTGCAGCGGACCAAAGTACCATGCCGGATCAAGGTCTCTTTGATAAGCCAGCGTCCAGGTGACTTTCGTATGTTGTGCATCAATCGCTTGCCACTCGATCTGTGATGATTTCCAGGTCATGTAGTTACTGATATAGCTATCATCTTTTACTGGGATATATCGAAGACTATGATCATCAACCTTATCTACTTGTAATTGTAGTTGGCCCTTCTGTGGTTTCCAGATAAATAGTTTTTTATAGGTGAAATCCATAGTTAACTTATCACCCACAGATATTCCTTCGTTGACAACCTTTTCAGGCAAGGGAAATATTTGCAGGAATAATGGACGGGTTGCTTCTATATTCAACGGTGCTGCTAATCGATTTTTGATTTCTTCTGCTGGTATCTCAAGAGTTTGAGTCACACTGACTTCATGCTGACGATTAAAAGAAAGTTCAGGGCTGGTGCCTTCTAAAGCACTCAACATAATAAGACCGAGTAAGATATGACTATTGTGTGATTGATCTTTCTTGTTTTTCAAATATTGAATTAATAAAGCGGTGGCAAAAGCGATCAGATAAAAAATTGGTGCTGCCATAAGAATACAAATATAGCCTTCCCCCAAAAGTGGAGCGATCAGCAACAGGAAAATAGTCATTCCTTTCATGGTTCCGCCAATAATTGTCTGGGCTTTATTGGTAAAAGAAAGTGCGATAGCTAATAAAATTGGGATACCAACATAAAGAGCAGCACTACTATCAAGACCGTTATTTCTAAGAAAATAGAAGACTGCTCCGGCTAACCCGGCAACGATAACCAGAACCGGAAAAAGTGGAATGGGTAAAACTGGGCGATTACTATTATCTTCCATGCTAAGTACTCCAGGCAGATTATTTATTTGACTAATTAACTAATTAGTTAAATAATATAAGTATGAATAAAGTTTTTCAAGCATTATCTTCAGATGTCCGGCGACAGATTTTGTCATATCTATCCAAAACAGATCTGACTGCGGGAGAGATCGCGGAACGTTTTGAGATTAGTAAGCCTGCTGTTTCAAAACATTTATGTGTGTTGGAAAATGCAGGCTTAGTGACGACGACCAAAGAAGGGCAGTTTGTTTCTTATAGCCTGGCAGAATCAAACTTGATCAATAGTGTTTATGATTTTCTTTCCGACTTTTGTCCCACTGCGAACGGATTGAAAAAGGAAAGCTCAAAGAAGGCAAAAGCAAAGACTAAAAGTAAGAAGAAGTAATACAGATTTCAGGCAATAAAAAACCCGCTGGCTCAAAAGAACGCAGCGGGTTTTAAATAGAAAAATATCTATTTAGTTTGGAGACTTAAGCAACATTCTGCTTGGAAGCTTCCAGACGATCACGTAGAGCATTAACCTGTTTTGTTAATTCTGCTGGCAGGTGATCACCAAACGTTGCATAGTATTCTTCAATACCTTCCAGTTCAGATAACCAGCCATCAGTATCAACGCGCAGTAGATTTGCCTTGTCTTCTTCACTAACGTCAAGACCTGTGAAGTCGATACCGTCAAGTGTAGGCATGTTACCGATAGCAGTTTCGATGGCATCAGCAGTTCCGTTGCAACGTTCAAAGACCCACTTCAGTACGCGGCTGTTTTCGCCGAAACCAGGCCACATGAATTTGCCACCATCGTTCTTACGGAACCAGTTTACATAGTAAATCTTCGGCATTTTAGCGCCTTCAGTTTCACCCATTTTCAACCAGTGACCCCAGTAATCAGCCATGTTGTAACCACAGAATGGCAGCATGGCCATTGGGTCACGACGTAATTGGCCGATAGCACCGAAAGCAGCAGCAGTCATTTCTGATGCGATGATAGTGCCGAGGAAAGTACCGTGGTTCCAGTCCAGAGATTCTGTCGCCAGAGGTACAACAGAAGCACGACGACCACCCATCAGGATCGCACTGATAGGCACACCCTTTGGATCTTCCCATTCATCTGCAATCACAGGACATTGACCTGCACGCGCTGTGAATCTTGCGTTTGGATGTGATGAAGGTTCATCTGAATCAGGTGTCCAGTCATTACCCTTCCAGTCGATCAGATGATCTGGAGCTGGATCAGTCATTTCTTCCCACCAGACATCGCCATCATCTGTTTGAGCTACGTTAGTGAAAATTGCATTGGATTCCATAGACAACATAGCATTCGCATTTGAATCCATGCTGGTGCCAGGTGCAACACCAAAGAAACCGGCTTCAGGGTTGATCGCATAAAGCTGACCATCAGCACCAAACTTCATCCAGGCGATATCATCACCGATTGTCTCAACTTTCCAGCCAGGGATAGTTGGAGTCAACATTGCGAGGTTAGTTTTACCACAGGCACTTGGGAAAGCGCCGGCAACATATTGAACTTCACCTTCAGGGTTGGTGAGCTTGAGGATAAGCATGTGTTCTGCCATCCAGCCTTCATCACGACCCATTGTCGAAGCGATTCGAAGTGCAAAACATTTCTTACCAAGTAACGCGTTACCACCGTAACCAGAACCATGTGACCAGATTTCACGAGTCTCAGGGTAATGAACGATATAACGATTATCAGGATTACAAGGCCAGGGAACGTCTGCCTGACCATCTTCAAGCGGTGCGCCCACTGTGTGAACACAAGGAACGAATTCGCCATCATCACCGAGTACATCAAGTACGTTCTGACCTACGCGAGCCATGATGTGCATGTTAGTCACAACATAAGGTGAGTCAGATAATTCAACACCGATTTGAGCGATGTCTGAACCAACAGGACCCATGCTGAAAGGAATAACGTACATGGTACGACCTTTCATGCTGCCAGTGAACAGACCATTCAATTTTTCACGCATTTCAGCTGGTTCAGCCCAGTTATTAGTTGGACCAGCATCTTCTTCTTTAGCAGAGCAAATGTAAGTACGATCTTCAACACGTGCAACGTCAGCAGGAACTGATCGAATATAATAGCTGTTAGGACGTTTTTCCTCATTCAGCTTGATTGCCGTGCCGCCTTTTACCATGATATCCCACATAGCATCCCATTCAGCGTCTGTGCCATCGCACCAGACAATGTCGCTAGGTTGTGTCAGTGCTGCGATCTCTTCGACCCAGGCCAACAGTTTTTTATTAGTAGATTTAGAACTCATTAAAACCTCCGATTTCTATTGCAAGGAAAACCCAATCCATTTGGGTTATGTAATTCTTATTAGAACCCTCAAGAATACACCAGTTTGATGACAGTTTCACCTGAATTTTCTGAAGATCATGGGATCGATACAGAGATAAGTCGCTGGGCAATATAGAATTTTATTCATCTCTACCATTATTCGTTCGTTCATCTTCATCAGCTAGTAGGTTATAATCGTCGCATAATAACTATTAGGGAGTCTGTGTCATGTCCGAGAATCAACATAATCATTTAAACCTGTGTAGTCAGGGAACCTCAAGGAAAATGCTATTCTCTGGTTACCTGGTTGTTGTTGCGTTGGGTTATCTGATGGCCGTCGGCCAGATCCTGTTTACACATGGCATGGCTGATGGCGAGTTTGGTTTGTCTGTAGACGACATTGTTTATAGTTACTACGGAAAAAGATCAGGTTCTGTTCTGGAAGGGAAACTGAATGGTTCCATGCTGGTTATGGCACCGGAAGAGGATCGTAACAAGATCATTCAATGGGTAAAAAAAGGCGCGAACGAAGAAGTCTTCCAGTCTGAAATAAGACCTATTGTTAACGAGCGTTGTGTCATGTGTCACAGTCCGGCCTCTGGAATGACGATCCCTGATTTCACGGAAGATAAGAATTTTTTCAAACGTGCCGAAGTCGATACGGGTGCAACGTTTTCATCGCTGACACGCATTTCTCATATCCACTTATTTGGTATTTCATTTATCTTCATGTTTATCGGTCTTATCTTCAGTCTGGCTGCAGGTGTTCCTAAAAAACTGAAAGCTTTCGTGATTGTTATGCCTTATATCTTCTTGATCATCGATATTGCCTCATGGTGGCTGACTAAGTTGAATCCTGTCTTTGCATGGTTGACGATTATTGGCGGCGGAATGATGGCCTTGTCATTTGCATTTATGTGGATCGTTTCTATGTATGAAATGTGGATCATGCCGAGATTGCATTCGGATGATCGGGATGCATTGATGGATGAGTAGCAACGTAAGTTGATCCATAAAAAAGGCCGCTTTTGCGGCCTTTTTTATTTAGAAGATTGGGGTTTGTTTGATAAGGCAATAATCAAGTTGGGTGATGGCCTATTATTTTCTGATTGGAATACGAAATAAATATTTGATATGTCGATTCTTTCATCTCTTATAGGCTAACGTCCACATCAGCTGACGCTTTTTACGGTCAGCTGGATGTTATTGTTATATTTCTTTTTCTGGTAGTACAAGTAACCGCTCACTGCGCCACACTCTAATAATATGAATTGAGCTTTTCTCCCTCAAATAAACAACACGGAATGGTGGATGAATGAGCTCTCTTATTTTTTCTTCGTCAAATTCTGGAACTTTTCTTCCAATATCTGGGTTGTCACTTAAAGTTTGAATATGGTCAATAATTGAAACTACATATTGCTCACCAATATGTGGACACCCTTCTTCCTCGTAATATTCTTTGATACTTTCTAAATCATTAAAAGCTGAGTTGGAAATGAAGATTTTCACTCAACTTATACCCAGCTTCTTTTTAACCTCATCTAGCTCTAGTTCGTTTCCTTCCTTAATTTCGAGTAGCCCTTGAGTAATGGCTTTCATAAACTCACGGTTCTCTTCATTTTCCTCATACTCAGCAAGCCCTTGTACTACGGCAATGCCTTTTCCTCGACTGGTGAGGAGAATAGGTCGATGAGCATTTTTAGCACGATTCACGACTTTCCCAGGATTAACTTTGAGCTCTGAAAGAGGAATAACATCTTGAGAGAACTTAATTTGCATGAGGGGATCCTTGAATAAACTAGCAATAAGACCTGATTATAGCACCTGTTGTCGGGACTTCAAGAAATATAACGCCCAAATCACTTGACGTAAAAAGTGGCGGGGCTTTTGCGACAGCAAAAGGCGTGACGCTTTTTACGGTCAAGTGGATTTGATTGTTATGCGTATTATCTACCAGCATCTTTCGCAGCTTTTTCGATCCAATCACCCATGTTTTTATAACCCTCATCATTGTTCCAGAGATAAAAATCATATCCTTTTGGTATTTTTCCGCATCTATCAGAGGTGTTACCTTGAAGATCTTTTATCTTACTAACATCTATCCCTAATAATCCGTTACCGATTTCAATGCTCTTTTCTATTTCATATTTAACCCATCGGCTATCGCAGGTTTTTTCCCCAACCAAAACAACCGTTACAGAAGTTCCCTTAAGCTGACTATTTATCCAGTTTTTAATTGCTGTATCACCTTTTCTTTTTACTTCTTCAAAATCTGCCGCGTCAATAAATCCAGATGCTTCTTTTCCTTGTGTTACCCAGCTATTTCGTACAACCATTGCTCTTGAAACGTCTTTATACTTAAAACTAAAAAATGCTCTTCTCGCCATGATTTATGCTCCTTTGTTAATGCAAAATTCAAAATATGAAAAAATCCCTATCAATGTAATTATCATTGCCAAATACATTTTTAATATAGTAAATGAGAAAAATGAACTCCAATACGAATATTTACCACCAATATATAAATCAGGTCTCATGGCAAAAAGTTTAATGTCTTTCGGCTCATCTGTTACACCTGCTACATCATTATAAAGCCCTCGAAATTTTCTCTCTTGATTTAAGTAATAAGCATCTAAAAACCAAAATATGATGGTCGGGAAAACAGCAGCAAGAAAAAAGTAATTGTTTTTAGTTGAAGCATAAATAGCTAAAAGTGCTGACACAATAACTATACACCAGCCTTTTATTTGAAATGAATTTGTATTCATTCTGGTAATCACATTTTGAATAAATTCAAGATGTTTAATTTCTTCAGGTAACATGATTCCTCCTTTTACGCATAACTAGGGTTTAGCGGACACTATGTCCGATATACCGTTATAGATTATTAATGTGGACATAGTAAAAAATCTCTTTTTATCAATAAGATATGATGAACATTGATTATAGTGGCTATTTATCCAAGCTGTCCATTTTACTATTTTAATATCCATATTAAGGTTGTCTACTATTTTTCATGAATTTGAAATCACGCTAATTGTAGCGTAGATTCAACTGCTTATAGATTTATCTAAAATCATGATAGTGGACATTTTCCTCAAGGACGGGGCTCTATGCAACAACAAAAACCACCAAAACTTCTCGTGCAAGTCAAAGAGAAGATTCGATTCCTGCACTATTCTCGTAAGACTGAACAAGCCTATGTTCATTGGATCAAACGATTTATTTTGTTTCATGGTAAAAGACATCCTCGAGATATGGGAGGCGTTGAGATATCGAGTTTTTTAAATTATCTGGCGAATAGAGAAAATGTGGCGGCTTCAACTCAGAATCAGGCACTTTCTGCGATAGTCTTTTTGTATAAGCAGGTACTCGATATTGATTTTGGTGAGATACCAGATTTTAGATACGCGAAAAAGCCTCGTCGCCTACCCGTTGTATTGACACAGGATGAGGTGAAAAATTTATTTGATCATTTAAATGAACCGTACAAATCGATGGTGGGTTTGATGTATGGTTCTGGTCTTAGATTGAACGAATGTCTGAGTTTGAGAATACTCGATGTCGATTTTGGTCGCAGTGAGATCATTGTCCGGGCAGGGAAGGGCAATAAGGACAGGCGAACGCTTCTACCCGAATTTGTTGTGCCTGGTTTGATGTTGGCGATTCAGAAAGCAGAAACTTTTCATGAGATAGATCAACAAAATGGTATTGATTATGTTTATTTACCAAATGCGCTAGGGAGAAAATATCCCAATGCCGGCAAACAATTAAAGTGGCAGTTTATTTTTGCTTCTGGAAAAACGTCCAGAGATCCGGTTTCTGGTAGAGAGGGCAGGCATCACGTCCATAGTAAATCAGTACAAAGAGCCATCAGTTCCTCGGTCAGAAAAGCAAACATTATGAAGCATGTTACCGCTCACGTTTTTCGTCATTCCTTTGCAACACATCTACTAGAAAACGGCTATGATATTAGAACGGTTCAAGAGCTTATGGGGCACTCAAACGTGAATACCACGATGATCTATACGCATGTTTTGAACAAAGGTGGTTTAGGTGTGAAGAGTCCTGTTGATAGTTTATAGACTATTCTCCTGTTTCTTTAATTGTCACAGGTTCTTTATTTTTCCTCTTAAAGCTAAGCTGGAAAGACTGCCAGATCCCATCCTTAGAAAAACATTCCCAACCCCAGCGTAACCATCGTAACAAAGCGAAGGCCAGCCATAGTGACCAGAGCAGCATCAAGATTCGATAGGCCAAAAGTGGTACAGAGAAGATCCAGGCTTGCGGGGGAATATGCGCAACGCGATCCTGATACCAGTTGAGTGCATAGGCTGTCGAGTTGTTGCCTGAGATTTGCATATTGGGACTTCCCAGTAAGCCCTGTTTGATCGCTTCAAACAGGGCCGATAATGCGATCAGAGTAAGAACGCCAAGTGTGATCTGGATCAGGTTAAATTTTGTTTTACTCAGTTTGAAATCCAGTTTGTCTCTTGCACCTAAAGCCAGCAACCATGCGGCGACTAACACGGCTGCGAAAACCGGTGCCTGGCTTAGACCAATACCCAGTAAGATCCATTCCCATGTGCGGAGTGGCGTAAGTTTGGTTCTGCCCAGTCCCACCGACACCAGAATAATGACGATCAGCACACCCCAGAATAAAACCGCCGGCCCCCATTGCGGACCACCAGTAAACAGTATCCAGCGATCATCTCCGGGGTTGAGTCTGATCGTGCTATTCACACTAGAAGTACCCAGATCAATTTCAGGTGTTTTTTGCAAGTTGTGAATGCCTTCGGGAGTGCGCCAGTTTAATTTGACGATCTGCTTCCCCGGATGAACGGGCAGGGTGACTTTTTGACCGCTTTGGCGAATCGGTTGGGATTTTCCATCAATCGTGACGGATTGCAGACGTGCCTGTTCCGGTAATGTGATCGTATGTTGTCCGCCCTGACTACTGCGCAGGGAGATCGTCAGATCAACATCAGTAGCACGTTGGCCGGGGTTTACGATGAGTTGCGAATTGTCTATTGTCAGCGTCTGTCCTTCGACACCTTCTGGACGAGTGATACTCAGAGTGATCGATTCACCCGGCCACGGTCGCCATTCCGGTAACCAACGACCGTCAGGATTCTGATGATGGACTACCGCAATACCTTCAGTTTCCATATGCCAGATCGGGCTGACATCGGCGTACCAGATCTCTGTCCAGTCTGTGGTTTTTGGAGCCGTCAGGCTGATTTCATTCGCTGATTTAAGACTCGATTCCCATTGCATACTAGATTGGTTTGCCGACATATTGATCAAGACATGTTTGTCCTTCACACGGAAACCGTCACTCAGAATTGATTCACCTTCCAGCAGCGGGACTTTGATCACAATTGCACTATCGGCAGGCGATCTACGAACCACACGGGTTTCGATCCGCCAGTCCAGTCCGAGTCGGAGTGTTCGATGGATCTGAACAAAAGGCGGTAATGTTGCTGTTTCCAAAGTTGTTGAAGCCGTGTTCTGATTGCCTTTAATACGGGTGAGTTTTAATTGTTGATCAGGAATTCCATCTTCATGGATCCCGACAATATCCCAACCTTCGGTTTCGACTGTCACGCGAGATGGTCGTAATGGCAAAGCCAGATCAACACTGTTCTGCTCGGGAAGCTGCCCAAACATGATCAGTTGGTGGACACCTTCAGGCAAGTGAATCCAGAGCTGGCCATTTTTATCTTTGTACAAACCTTCTGCAGGCTCACCGTTCACAGCAACCTGTGTGGGTACCCACTTACCTGACTTGCCAGGCAATGGAACGATGACATCATCAACCGTATGAACTTCAAGACGTAACTGCAAATTTTTGGGATCAACATCGATCTGCATTCGAGAAGCATGAGCACATTCCGGCAAACATTCAGGTGCGCTGAGTAAGCGGGTTTTCAACTCCTGCAACATTTCAGGTGTTGGCATCTCGGCCATGCTATCTTGTGGGTTGATGGCAATCAGGATTGGGATCAGAATCATTGCGGCAGCACTTCCGCCTTTGCCTTTGAAGCCAGAAGTAAAACCAGAACAATGACCTTTGCCACATTTTCCTGCACCAGCGATCAGCAATGCCAGGCCTGCCAGTAACAGGATGCGTAAGATATTCAGAAACAGATTTACCTGTGGAGAAATCAGAGTCAGATCTACTTGCTGACCTTTTTCTACCGGACCATTCCAATGCAGAGGAATCTGATTCCATTGCCAATAAGGTAAGCCCGGCCCAGTTTGAATATTAGTTTTAGCATCATATTGCACAGGGAATTTAGACTGGTTGTAGCTAGATGGTGCTGGAGCAGAAATCGATCTGGGCCGAGCTTTATTCGGCATCATCTTGGATTCAACCGCAATGCTGTCCATCTCTATTTCTTCCATTTGGGCTTCCATAGTCGGTCTTGCCATTTCATCTATATTCCCCATGTTTCCTTGAGCTATCCCATCATGAGTGCCTTCAAACATGTCAAAAGAAACATTTTTCCAGGGATATTCCAGTTGAGGAAATAGACCAATTTTTACTTCGTTGATCATGAATGGAATGGATATGAGTATTAGCCCCAGCAAGGCAAGATTACGATAACTGGTGACCATCCAGCGGAATTTTCCTGCTGGCAAAACACGTAGCAGGGCAATGGCTGCGATGATATGTAGCCAGATTTGTTGAGGTGCACCGGCCTCGTGCCAGATGAGTGTCAACGTGATCAAGCTCAACAAACCTACCTGCCAGTTCCACAAACGACTGATCGCGATCGCCGTGATCAACACCAGAAACAGATCGAGCAATGTCCAACGTTGTAACCAGGTGTTTGGAACCGTATCAACACCACTGGCAGAGAAAAGTTTCCAGCCGGGCGGCAAATGCAGTGTTGCGTTTACCTGTTTGAAATCATGATCCCAACCGACCGCATTGAATTTTGTAATATCACCTTCGTAACGACTATCGGCGCTGAGGTTGATTGATCCGCGTCGAACTTCGACACCTTTTTTGTCAGACAAACGAGTAATAAATTGCGGTTCGTTATCGAGGATTACTCGTCCGAGATCCAGTGATTCTGTCGCTTCAAGTCGCCAGCCCTGCGTCATTCGTCCGTTGATCGTGTCGTTGATGGTAAAGCCTTTGCCGGATTGATCGAGCCACAGGTTTCGGTTCAAACTCAAGGCATCAGGTTCAGGTTCCGGATCGCCGCGACGAATAACTTTGAAAGAAAGCGATTCTCCAGGAGTCATGCGATAGGCTGGATATTGTCGCCAGAAATCGGGCATCTGTGTCTGGCGAGGATCAATACTTATCGCGCCTTCGACTTCCACCAGGCGAAGCTGGTTTTGTGCAGCAAACACCCAGACCTCGGCATCTGGCCAGGGTTTGTTTTGATCAGTTAAAGAAAGATTTGTGACCTGATCAGGAAAACGTGAAACCAGATCAATCGTCCAACGTCCCGGACGAAGTTGTACGCGCAAACTTCCATCGGGTTCAAGGCGAGCAGGTAATTTGCTGATCAAACTTAATGGGATCGCGTCAGAAAGAAGAGGTTTTCCAATGATCACTTCGCGTTGTTTGCCGGAAACTTGAAGATCGATTCGAGTCGTCATCTCTAACGGGATTGCATCACGAAGATGTCGATACACTTCAAGCTTGATCTGTTCGCCCTGTTTTCCTGTACTGGCGGTCTGTTTTTGTTTCAGCCAGATCTGACCTTTTTTAATATCAGGGAAATCAATGGTTTTATGATTGACGTTAAGTGAAACCAGTCCTGTATCCGCCGGGATGTTCAGAGAGTCAGGCAAGCTATCCCATTCAAACTTTCCGGTAATTTCATGATTGCCCGGTTCCAGCTGGATCGCAGGTCGTCCGTGTCGACTTGTAATGCTGGCGATCGAACCATTGTCAGTGACATCAACCGGCCAGTGTTTTTGATCGCCCGGTAAAGATACCCAGCTTTTTTGATAAACATGCCAGGTGATGGAAAACTCTCCGGTGCTGGAGAGCAGTGATAGATCTAATCGTGTTGGCCAGGCGCAACGATGTTGGTTCGCGTTGTTATATATGAAGGGACAGGTTTTCTGTTTCTGATCCTGAAGCACCCAGTCTATCCAGGGTTCTAGTGGTTCGGGAACTTCATCTCTGGAAAGTGGGGTTGCGTTAACAAAATGACTTAAAAGTGAAAAACTCAGTAACAGGAAAATTGTGCGAAACATTGGCATAGCCTCAAGTTAGTTTCTTACTTAAACGAGCGAAATCTCAGTATAGGGTTAAATTTCAGGGACAGCTAATGATGTTCCTGCCAGAGACGAGACTTGTTTCAAACTTTTACGTGCTTGCCGGAAGTGTTTGCTGAGTTTGATCAGTTTTGAAATATCACCGGGGTTTTTGATCAGGCTTGCAGTTAGTGCAGTGGGTTTTGTCTGGCCGAATTCATCAATAGAATTGATCGCTGACAATGGAATGATTTCATCACAGGTGTCCACGACGCTACGGATGATCAGAAATGGTAAGTTGTTTTGATCAGCAATTTTGGCAATCGATCCACTTTCCATATCGACAGCGATGGCTGATGATTGTTTTTGTAATTGTGATTTTTGATCGGAACTGGAAATTACTTTGTTGCTCTGGATCAGCAAACCATCATGCGATTTTAAATTAGCATCAATCTGATCAACCAGTCGTTGTTGCCAGTTGTGATCTGTCTGATATTGTTGACTATCTAACTCGACAAATTCAGGCAACAAAATATCGCCAGGGAAAAGATCTGAGGAAAGTCCGCCAGCAGTTCCCCAACTAACTAATGCAGTCGCACCATGATCGATTAACTGTTGAGCAGCAGAAGCAGCATTTTCTGATCCGATTCCTGAAACCATGATCAGTGTTTTATCGATTGTGATGATCTTTTTTGTAAGAAAAGATTCGTTAGAAAGGCAACTTGCCTCAGAAGGGAGGGCGGTGATGATACCTAACTTTAAGATCAGGCTTTTCCTGTTCGACGACGATATTGCGCTAAAGCCCAGAGCGGAAAGAATTTGGTGTATCCGTGATATTTCAGATAAAACACTTTTGGAAAACCGGGAGCAGTAAAACTGTCATCGATCCACAAACCATCTTCCTGTTGGTTCTGAATCAAGAAAGCCACGCCTTTCTTCACAGCATCCGAATCCGCATGATCTGCCGCCATCAAACCAAGCAATGCCCAGGCTGTTTGGTACGATGTGCTGGAATGTGGTTGTTGATGTTTGTCATCGAAATAACTGTCGTTGCTTTCGCCCCAACCGCCATCAAAATGCTGGATACTTTTCAGCCAGACAGCCGCCTTTCTGATCCATGCTTCCTGCATATCTTGCCCGGCCAGTTCCAGTGCACTGAGCACCGACCATGTGCCGTAAATATAATTTGTGCCCCAACGACCAAACCATGATCCGTCTTCTTGTTGAGCTTCTCGAAGAAACTGAATAGCTCTGTCTAAGGTTGGCTGATATTTTTCATTGCGGGTTAGGCCAAGTAATGCAACGCATCGAGCCGTAACATCTTCCGTTGGAGGATCAAGTAACGCGCCGTGATCAGCAAATGGAATATGGTTTAGATAATAGTAAGTATTATCTTTATCAAAAGAAGCAAAGCCACCATTTTTTGATTGCATCCCCATGACCCAGTCAGTAGCGGCAGTGATTGATTCTGAGTATCGATCACGATCAGTAATGTGCATAGACCAGGCGATCAGCGATGTGTCATCCAGATCAGGATAATAGTCATTTGCAAACTGGAACGGCCAGCCACCACCTTTTAGGTCGGGGTTATTATCACGCCAGTCACCGGGCTGATCGCTCAGCTGTTGATCTTTCAACCAGTCCAGACCTTTTGTAACCGACTCGGGAATTTCGTGATCTTTATCATTACTGGCAGATTCGTGAATAGCCAGACATGCAAGTCCGGTATCCCACATGGGCGACAGACAGGGTTGGCAATAGGCTGAGTCTTCTTCGACGATCAGCATTTTTTCTAGCGCTGCTTTTGTCTGCTTAACTAATGGATGATTTTCCTCATAACCAATCGTGAATAAAGCTTCGTGTGCGTTGACCATTGCTGGAAAAATCCCGCCCAGTCCATCCTCACCATTAAGGCGATCAAGACACCAGTTCTCGGCTTTTTTAACCGCACTTCGACGAATAAATTTCGGGATCAATGGTTCCAGATAGGTTCGACCAATGTGATCCAGCGTGAGAAAGAAGCGGCTCAATTTATTGGTCGGGTGAAAATAGTTTTCTTCGTCTTCCGGTGCCGTTGTAAATAACTCCCGTACATCAACTCGACGAGGATTGGCCGCCGCCGGTTTGAGCGAGCAGAGAATAAACAGCGGAACCATGACAGTTCGTGACCAGTAGGAAACTTTGCTGATATGAAAAGGAAACCATTTAGGCAAGAGCATAACTTCAACAGGAATAAATGGTACGCCACGCCACGGGATCTGATCGAAAAGTGCCAGCGTTATCCGGGTAAACACGTTACTTTGTGCAGCACCGCCATTAGCAAGGATCGCTTCCTGTGCTCGTACCATGTGAGACAAATCAGGATCATCTCCAACTAGTTTGAGTGCATAGTAAACTTTTACGGTACAACTTAGATCCAGCGCACCACCGTGATATAGCGGCCAGCCATCGTGATCGCATTGGCGTACTCGTAGATAGTTAGCGATCTTGAGTTCCAGTTCACGATCAACATCATCGGTGAAATGCATCATCAGGATATATTCTGCAGGGATGGTGCAGTCGGCTTCTAGTTGGTAATCCCAGTAGCCTTCCGGATTTTGCTGTAACTCAATTGAGGATCGAGCTGACTCTATGGCGTGATTAAGATCGTTGCCCAGCAGTTTTCGTACAACTCTACCCACTTTCCCCTGGGACGAGCCACCTTCTGCTTCGGTGTGTCTAAATCGTGGAGGAGTTAGCATAATTATATAGCTTTAGATTCTCGAGGTTGTACGTTGGCATGCATAGTTAAACGCTCATTTTTTATTCAAAATCCTTTTTGAAAAACAGCTTTTTATTTTTTAAAATATCCAACCCTCAGGTCAGAATTTTCTCATGAAAATTATTAGCAGGCAAACCCTTTGCCGTTGAATGAAATAGTAACTTCAGCAAAGTATCGTTGCTTACAAAAGCGCTTGTTAGCAAGATAGTGGTTTTTACACTACGTCTACTGATTTTGACCTGATCACTATGACTAAAGTTTCGACTATTATTGATCTTTTTTAGCGTGAGAATAGCCATGCCGATCGCCCAGAGGCAAAATTTGCGAATACCTTTTTCATGAGCAGGGATCAATAAGGTGTATTTCAGGGCGTTTTCCAGATGCCCGTGGGTAATGCCCAACAACTCCCCAAGCCCTTGTTGAAATTCAGCATTATTACTACCGGGTTTCAGGCCAGTTAGATCAAAGCCGTATTTTGAGAAGGTTTCCTGTGGCAGCCAGCAAGCTCCACGTTGTTGATCATCCCAGATGTCTTTGAGAATATTGGTCATTTGCAAACCTTGTCCAAATGAAACTGACAAATCCATTAATTCATCATGGTGCTGGTTAATCTCTTCGCTGTAATCACAAAATAATTCAGCTAACATTTCGCCAACAACGCCGGCGACATAGTAGCAATAGTCATCCATCGCAGCCTGATCAGGCAAACCATTCAGAGTTTCTTTTTCCTGATAGTCGGCCATTCCTTTGGCCATGATCCGAACGCAGCGAGCCAGTGCTTTTTTCTGGGTATCGTTATAATTCTGCGTGATTCGGATGACGCGATCAGTATTTCGGATCAAGTCTCGTTCGGCTTCGAGAGTCTGATCAGAAAGTAATGGAAATAATTCGGTCGCAAAAGTTTCCGGTTTTTCTTCACCTTCAACAACCTGAATAAACTGATCAGTGAAATAGATTTTTTGTTCGGTTGTTAACATGGCTTCGTCTTCAACCGTATCAGCGATCCGGCAGAGCAAATAGGCATTTCCTACAACGCATCGAAGCTTTTCAGGTAACTGAGGAATCGTCAGCGCAAAGGTTCTGGAAACGCCCTGCAGGATCTCATTTTGGTAGGCAAAGTCTTGTGCAGAGGGCGTTGAATACATATGCCTGAATGTTATCACACTAAGGAACGGGCATAAAAAAAGGCTCTGCTTTTATACAGAGCCTTTCAAAATTCAGTATTTGCACTCACCCGTGAAGGCGAGTGCAAAGTAGAGCTTATTCTACTACGACTAACTCAACACGACGGTTCTGGTAACGACCATCTTCTGTAGAGTTATCAGCGACAGGTTGAGATTCACCCATACCTGCTGAGCTGAGTCGTGATCCGCTAACACCATTGTCAGTCAGGTAACTTGCAACAGCAGCTGCACGTCTTTCAGACAGACCCTGGTTATAGCTTTCAGAACCGCGACTATCAGTGTGTCCAACGACTTGAACGTTAACCAGAGAGTTAGCATTCAACGTTGCAACAGCTTCGTCAAGTTTAGCCTGAGACTCATAAGTGAGGTTGTCACTATCAAAGTCAAAGTTAACACCTTCAAGTGTCATCAGAGTTTCACCAACTTTAGGACAACCATTGGCTTCAACTTCAACGCCAGCTGGAGTACCAGGGCATTGATCATTGTCATCAGTAACGCCATCGCCATCACTGTCGAGTGCGCAACCGTCAGTTCCTACTGTTGTGCCAGCTGGAGTACCAGGACATTGATCTTGATCATCGTTGACACCATCGCCATCGCTATCGCTATCTAATACGATAGCACAACCAGTTGCATCAACTTCAGTACCGGCTGGAGTACCTGGACATTGATCCAGATCATCTGTTACGCCATCACCATCAGAATCAGATGGTCCATGGTTACAAGCCAGATAACCTAAGGCTGCACCTATAAGAGCACCGCCAGCAGCAGCAGCTCCTTCGTCATCATCGACAACAGAAGCAGCACCGCCACCACCTACAGCCGCACCAATCAGGGCGCAGACAGCTGGACTAACCTGCGAACCACCAGTACTGGCACAACCACCAAGCATGAGTCCTGCAAATAGCAGGATTACAGCTGAATTAAATCTTTTCATAATATTTCTTCCCGTTGTTGTATTAAAAACACAAAATAGAAGGTGTGACCAAAACGGTTACTTTCCCCTTCCCCGGGTAATTCTGATCGTATCAATGCATAAATTACATGAAGCAACCAGTCCCCTTACCCGAATTCTAACGTATATTACCAGTATGGAGCAACATTATTGAACAATTACTATCTAATGAGTACGATGGTTTTTGTTTATTTGTTCTAAGGGAGAGTTTAGGTATGGGAGTTTTTAATAAAATGTTGTGCAAAAACAACAGTATTTTAGTTGGTGTTGTTTTTATGTGTTTTTTCATATTTGCCGGAACACACGCGAAAGCGGACTGGCTGGATGCAGGTAAGGAACTCCTGAAAGGAGCGACATCTGGGGGTGATTCATCAAAAGGACTCAGCACGCTTGATATGGCGGCTGGTTTGAAAGAAGCGCTTACCGTTGGGTCTGGATCGGTGGTAAGCAAGCTTGGAAAGTCTGGCGGGTTTAATAATGATCCTGCGATTCATATTCCTTTGCCTAAAGGTCTTAAAACGGTCAAATCAGTTCTCAGCAAAGTTGGCAAGGGCGACATGCTGGAAGATCTGGAACTTAAAATGAATGCTGCAGCAGAGATCGCAACGCCGAAAGCAAAGAGTTTATTTGTGGATGCGATCAAGGCTATGACATTGGACGATGTGAAAAATATTTTTAATGGCCCGAATGATTCGGCAACACGCTATTTTCAATCGAAGATGTCACCTCAGCTGGCAAAAGAGATGAGTCCTATTGTGCAGGATAGTCTGGCTAATGTGGGTGCTGTGAAATCTTATGATGCGACCATGGAACAATATGAGGCATTGCCTTTCGTTCCAGACGCGAAGGCCAATATGACGGAGTATGTTGTACAAAAATCGATGGATGGAATTTTCCATTATCTGGCGATTGAAGAAGCTGCAATCAGAGAAAACCCGGCTAAGCGGACAACAGAGTTGCTGAAGAAGGTCTTTGGCAAATAAAGAAGTATGGTAGTAGGATACTGTCACTTGAATATTGAATATCAGGGGGAGCTATTCAATCTTTAATTATAAATAGAGAGGAGAATAAAAATGGGAATGATTTCAGAATTTAAAGATTTTGCCATGAAAGGCAATGTGATGGATATGGCGGTTGGTATCATCATCGGAGGTGCTTTTGGCAAGATCATCAGCTCACTAGTGAGCGATATTATCATGCCAGTCGTGGGTAAGATGATGGGTGGTGTTGATTTTTCGACCTTGTTTATGAATCTTGGCGATGGCGAATATGCAACGCTGGCAGCGGCTCAGGAAGCCGGTGCTGCGACTTTAAACTATGGTAGTTTTATTCAGGCTGCATTGGATTTTCTGATTATTGCTTTCGCAATTTTCATGATGATCAAAGCAATGAACAATGCAAAGAAAGCTGAAGAAGAAGCACCAGCAGAACCACCTGTAGAAGAAGTCTTGTTGACAGAGATCCGTGATCTTTTGAAAAAATAAGTTTCTAACGGTTAGTTAAATGATAAAGCCTGATCCAGTTGGATTGGGCTTTTTTATGCATCAGATTTGTTTGATCAACTCATTTGCCTGATCAACCCATTTTTCCCGTTCGATTCTGCCATTGAACTGCATATGTTCATTGACCCAGCGAATATCATCTTCGGTAAACTCTGCTATCTGGCTGAAATGATAGATGCCGAGACTATTCAATGTGGACTCAATCTTGGGGCCGATGCCCTTGATAGTTTTTAGATCATCAGGCTCTCCATCTGGTCGATCAAGACTGATATAAGTCCGAGATGATGTGGACTCTTCAAAAATTTCAGTTTGTACGGAAATCTGTTCTTCTGTGTGAGCCTCTTCTATCTGTGTCAACTCACTTCTCAATTTATCAAGCGGGTGATCCAGTACGGGTTCTGTGTCAGCAGACTGTTGATCGTTCTTGCTCGAACTTTTTGGGTTTGATGATTCCTGGGTGGACGAAAAAGGTAGGGAAATAGCAATATCATCATCCTGGATATTCAACAGGGATTCACTTTTTTCTTTCTCAGCTGTGTCCAGTTCAGTATGTAATCGGTTGTTCTCACTTTGCAAAACATGATGCCTTGCGCGCCACTGATTTTCTGAAGCGAGTAAGCGTGATTCGAAGCCTAAGCCACGTGATATCCAGCCGATAAAAAATCCGATCACTCCGGCCAGGATCAAAAATAATAAAATCTGTAGTAACAAATAATCCATAATTTAACAGCTCCTCATGGAGTGACATGAAATTCAATACGACGGTTACGTTTACGACCTTCGTCAGTATCATTACTGACAATCGGTGAAGAGTCGCCATAGCCAATCGCTTTTAGTCGATCGACTTGAATTCCGTCATTCTTAAAATAATCCAGCACAGCTTCCGCGCGCTCAAGGCTCAGAGTGCTATTTTTTTCGGTACTTCCGACATTGTCCGTGTGTCCGGCAATCTTTATCAGTTTCCCCGGGCATCTCTGGGTGATTGCGATCAACTCTTTCAGTAAAGAAAAACTTTCGTTAGAAATTGTACTGCTACCTGAAGCAAATTCGATTGAACGATCCTTTAAAAGTGTATCAATATTTCCCTGACATTGATCAACGGAACTGTATTCTTCTATCTCTGATTCTGTGACTATTTTTTCTTCGTCAGAATTTTCAACAACAGGCGCTTCAGTATTGATCACAGCTTCTGCGACGGGTTCAAGTTCAGACTCAGGTTCGTCTGTCGATTGTTCCGGGGAACTTGTTGCTGATTTGTAAATTTCCTCAGTCTGAGAAATTTCGGGGGAGATCTGACACCGACACTCAACTATTCGAATGCCCCACACGGACATGATCGCATCTTTTGCGCTTTCAACCGATTCAGGATCAGGTGCGATACCATTCAAAATAGCGTCTCTACCATTGATAGTGACATTAGCCCAGGAGATGTCTTTTTCCAGCAAAGCCAGATCGGATCGATCCTTTAGATCAACTTCAATCTCATCAGCCTTGAAATGTATCGCCGCTACATAGATGAGCGACAACAGCGCCAGGCCAACGATCCAGATAAAAATCCGCCCCATAGTTTCCCCTTAAAATTGTGTGCAGACGGTTGATTTTTTCGAGAGATCTTTCAAACCGAACAGACTCGTCATAATATAACACCTCGAACCTCATCTTGAAAAAGGAAAATAACAATGTTCTTTATCCGATCAATTCCACTTTTTGCTATTTTATGGGCTGTTTATAATGCACTAACGATGTTCAGTGATGTTGGCAGTATTAACAACGTACTCTTTTCTGTCACGTTACCTTCTGAGGTTGTCTGGGAAATCACTAAAGGTGATCTGCTGGTGTTTATCGGCATCCTTTTTCTTTACGTAGAGATTTTCAAGGCGACCCGAACCACCGCTGGCTCGATTCTCGATCACACATTATCCATGGTGGTTTTCGTCGGAATGCTTCTCCAGTTTATTCTGGGTGCAAAAGCCGGGAATTCAGTCTTTGCTATTTTGACCTTGATGGCGTTGGTCGATGTCGTGGCGGGTTTCACAGTGACGATTGTTTCAGCGCGACGTGACTTTGGCTTCGGCGGGAATAATCCTAATGTCTGATCCACTTTCAATTTATATTGGCAAGGGCGAGACGCAGCAGTATCTTGATCTCAAACTGGCGAATCGACATGGCTTGATCGCAGGTGCTACCGGAACGGGTAAAACGGTTTCCCTGCAAATTCTCGCAGAAGGTTTTTCCAGTCAGGGTGTGCCAGTTTTTATGGCCGATGTGAAGGGTGATCTTTCTGGAATCTCTCAGGCAGGTAAGACGCATAAAAAACTCGAAGAAAGAGCTGCGACGATCGGATTTGAGGATTATGCCTATCGAGAGTTCCCCGTCGTTTTCTGGGATCTGTTTGGTAAGCAGGGGCATCCGATCAGAACAACGATCTCGGAAATGGGTCCTTTGTTACTTTCACGGTTGCTGGAACTAAATGACACGCAGGAAGGCGTGGTCAATATCGTTTTCAAACTGGCCGATGATGAAGGTATGTTGCTACTGGATCTAAAAGACTTTCGCGCCATGTTGAATTTTGTCGGCAAGAATGCAAAAGAACTGACCTTGGAATATGGCAACGTTAGCGCCGCTTCCATTGGTGCTATCCAACGTCGATTATTGGTTCTGGAGCAGCAAGGAGCAGAAAATTTCTTTGGCGAGCCAGCTCTGGATCTTGAGCACATTATGCAAACGGATTCGGAAGGTTACGGTACGATCAATATTCTCGCGGCTGACAAGTTGATGCAAAACCCCCGCATGTATTCAACCTTCCTGTTGTGGCTACTTTCTGAATTATTTGAAGAGTTACCAGAAGTGGGTGATCCGGATAAACCAAAATTGGTATTCTTTTTTGACGAAGCACATTTGCTGTTCAACCGGGCACCAAGAGCGCTGATCGAAAAAGTGGAACAGGTTGTCAGGCTGATCCGATCAAAAGGTGTTGGTATTTATTTTGTCACTCAGAACCCGATGGATATTCCAGAAACTGTTCTTAGCCAACTAGGAAATCGTATTCAACATGCACTTCGCGCCTATACACCACGAGAACAAAAAGCAGTACGTGTAGCGGCTGAAACATTCCGTGCGAATCCAAATTTTGACGCTGCAAAAGCGATCACCGAACTGGGTGTTGGTGAGGCACTGGTTTCGACACTGCAGAAAAAAGGTGTGCCGAGTGTTGTAGATCGCACCTTGGTCAGACCACCTTCCTCACGTCTTGGGCCGGCAAAGAAAACAGAACGTAAAGCTGTTATTCAAAATAGTCCGTTGCTGGGTATTTATGATGAAACGGTAGATAGAGTGTCTGCTTATGAAAAGCTTAAAGAACGAGCTGAAAAGGCCGAGGAAAAAGAAGCGCCAAAATCAAGGCGTTTAAATAAAGATAAGTCAAAACCTCGCCGAGGTCGTCAGCGACAGGGCATTCTCGAAACCCTGGGGAAAAGTGTTGCACGTAGTCTTGGAAGCAGAATGGGCAGACAGATCGTTCGTGGTCTTTTAGGATCAATCTTTAGAGGCCGCTGATCCAATAATGTAAAAATAAAAATCGGCATCAATATTGCTTCTAATGCAATATGTTTATGCCGATCATCAGGAACAAACGTAGAAAAGCCCTTTTTCTGGCGGGTGCATTGCTGATGGTTTTTCATCGTTCCGTTTCTTATTCCATCATTCCAGAAGAAGATCTACTGGTAGCGAAAGTACCGGAACCTGAAGTTATAGAACAGGTCGTTGAGAAAGTCGTTCCAAAAGAAACCAAAGTCATTGTTAAGACGACTCCTGTCATCATTGAACAAGCCTCATCTGATCAGAGATCAGTCGAGCTGGATAAAATCGTTCAGTCGATCACCACAGTGACAGAATTCATTGGCGGTCAGGAAGAACGTAATCGTGGCAGCGGTTTTGTCGTCGGTAATCGTTTCTTTACCGTCCATCATAATCTCACCACATCTTTTCCTTCGTTACGTGTAAAAAGCACCAGTTTTATCGATGGTGTATCCGTTACAAGGCCAGTTTTTTCCAACGAAGAACAGGATGTCGCTGTGTTTGAATTATCTGACAGACTCTGCGCCAAACATTGTAATAAGACCGAAGTGTCATATTCACCAAATTTGAATCCATCAAGAAAGGTTTACTGGTTAAGAAAATTCCAGGATGATTTTATTCTCAAAGAAGCGAAAATTCTGGGTGGTGTAACTTTCGGTGATGTGAACACACCTTCTGAACAAACTTGTGGCAGTAGCTCGGTTGTGCTGGTTGATCAGCCATTCATCCCGGGCAGCTCAGGCTCACCGTTAATGGATGCAGAAACGGGTAAAATCATCGGTGTCATTCAAGGTAGCGTTGATGAGAATGGCGTTTCAAAAGGCTACTTCAAACCGATCAACTGTGTGTTGGCCATGCTGGCAGACTCGCAAACGACCCAATCGATAGCCAAACTCTAATATCCTTATAACACATCAGCATTGATGCGATGCGGCAATGTCGCTAAAATCCCCGCTCTTTACTTCTCGAACGGCTCGGATAGATCGCATTACATGACTAAAATTATCGACAATAGTGAACCTCTGGTTTTAAGTATTCCCGAATTTGAATATGCGGATCTTTATGATCCTCAGCGTCTCGAAGACCTTTCTGAATATTTTGATCAGGAAGTCAAAAAATCTGATCCAGAATTAGCCATAGCTTTTGCAGCTTATAAAAAGAATCAGGGCGACGATCTGACACCACAGGTAATTTCTGATCTGCTGGTTCGCATGGCACCACAAGTTGGAAAGTTCATCGCTCGATTATTTAATATCGTCACTGAGCATGATCAACAAAAAGCTGAAATTCTGGCCGATGTTGAAAGTATTTTTGTTTTGAAAAAAGAAGTCATCGCAAAGCTGACTAAAAAATTCCGTGGTGTGGATATTTCCGAATGGGATATTGTTGAAGTTAAAAACAATCTAACTTCGTTGACAAAATTGGTTTTTGTTGAAGATGACGATCAGGAACGATCAATTGGTCGTGTTGGCGCATCGTTGGCAAAACTTTCCAACCACTTCACGCTGATCGCAAAAGGCAAAGATAGTGATTATCCTGATGCCGAATTAGAAATTAAAAGGTTAAGAAAAGCAGTTGCGGTTGATCCAGTTTTTTTCACCGTGGAAGACGATGTTGAGTTTGTTGATGCACTTTTAGAAGTTGTACAACGCTGGTGTTTCGCCGCGCAAAATGACGAAGGAATGAAACAGGAAGTTGGTGGGTGGGTGACTTTTAAAACGCCACATAAAACAGATTTTGAACATCTGGTTTCACATCTTACGATCGAAAGAGATGGCTACACCGTCTGGATGGGGCCGGAAGAACGTCGCCGTCGTCGAGATGGATTCGGGCTGACTGATCCGCGTTTTAATGAACGACAAAATCAATACGAAATTGATCATTGTATTTTTTGCCACGAGCGCGATACGGATTCCTGTTCCAAAGGGATGCGGAATAAGAAGAAAGATGAAGGGCCTTACAAGATCAACCCATTAGGTGAAAACGTCACTGGTTGTCCGCTGGAAGAAAAAATTTCCGAGATGCAATTGGTCAAGCAACAGGGCGATAATATTGGCGCGTTGGCACTGATCGTGATCGACAATCCCATGTGCCCGGGAACCGGTCATAGGATCTGTAATGACTGCATGCGCGGTTGTATTTATCAAAAAACCGAGCCGGTCAATATTCCACAAGTCGAAACAAGCGCTCTGACCGACGTGTTGTTTATGCCGTGGGGGTTTGAGATTTACAGCTTGCTAACGCGCTGGAATCCGCTCAATGTAAAACGTCCTTATGCACTTCCTTATAATGGTAAAAATGTCATGGTTGTTGGCATGGGGCCAGCGGGGTACACCCTGTCGCATTATCTGTTGAACGAAGGTTTTGGTGTGGCCGGAATTGATGGTTTGAAGATCGAACCATTGCCGGAAGAGTTAACCGGGACGGCTGAAACTGCACCCGTTCCAATTCAGGATTTCAATGATATTTACGAAGATCTGGACAAGCGTATCATGCTTGGTTTTGGTGGTGTGGCTGAATACGGGATCACCGTTCGTTGGGACAAAAACTTCCTCAAGGTTATTTATTTGAACTTACTTCGTCGCCAGTCTTTCCGTTGTTACGGCGGTGTACGATTTGGTGGCACACTGACTATCGATGATGCATGGGATTTAGGTTTTGATCACATAGCGATCGCCAGTGGTGCGGGCAAACCAACAGTGATCCCGCTGAAAAATAATCTTATTCGCGGTATCCGAAAGGCCTCAGATTTCCTCATGGCATTACAACTGACAGGCGCCGCCAAAGAATCATCAATGGCGAATCTTCAGGTACGTTTACCTGCCGGTGTGATCGGCGGTGGGCTGACCGGGATTGATACGGCCACCGAGTTGATGGCCTACTATCCGGTGCAGGTTGAAAAGATTCTGCATCGTTATGAAACGCTGAGTAAAGATCTTGGTGAAGACACGATTCGTGCTCGCTATGACGAAGAAGAATTGATCATTCTCGATGAATTTCTTGCACATGGAAAAGTGATCGATGCCGAACGCAAACGTGCAGAAGCTGCGAGCGAGATTCCGGACTTTCAACCGTTGGTAATGGGCTGGGGTGGCGCGATAATGTTCTATCGAAAAGGCATGCGGGATTCGCCTGCGTATCGTCAGAATCACGAAGAGATTGCCGAAGCGCTTGATGAAGGCATTGAGCTGGCCGAGGGCATGAGTCCGGTTGCGGCACATGCTGATCAATATGAACATTTGAATGCGGTTACTTTCGACAAGCTGGATCATAAAGATGGTAAGTGGGTAAATTCTGGCAAGCAGATCGAAGTCCCATTAAAAAGTTTATTTGTCGCCGCTGGAACATCACCGAATACGATCTATCAGGAAGAGTTTCCTGATACGTTCAAAATGGACTGGAAATTCTATCAACGTCATGAGCCAGAATGGGTAAAAAACAATCCTGATCTGATCGCGATGGATGATGAAACCAATCCTAAGCTTGGCAAGCCTGCGCCGTTCACTTCTTATCATAAGAGTGGTCGCTATATTACTTTTTACGGCGACAACCATCCTGTTTATGCTGGCAATGTCGTGAAGGCAATGGCCAGCGCAAAAGATGGTTATCCGTATGTGGTTAAAATTTTTGAAGATGAAATTTCCAAACTGAATCCGGCTGATCAGCCACAACGTGATCAGGCTTTGAAAGACTTGCAAAGGAGTCTGGATGAATCTTTCCTCGCAACCGTTGTTGAAGTGAATCGACTGACGCCGACGATCATAGAAGTGATCGTCAAAGCGCCGATGCAGGCACAGAAATTCCTGCCCGGTCAGTTTTATCGCGTACAAAATCTGGAAGCGTTAGCGCCTGTTGTTGAGAACACGGTGTTAGCGACAGAAGGAATTGCGTTGACGGGTGCCTGGGTTGATCAGGAAAAAGGTTTGATCTCCCTTATCGCTCTGGAAATGGGAAGTTCATCACGACTTTGTGCTAACTGGAAAGTGGGTGAACAACTTGTTGTTATGGGCGTGACCGGAGCGCCAACAGAAATTCCGGTTGATCAAACGGTTGTTTTACTCGGCGGTGGATTGGGTAATGCGGTGCTGTTTTCGATTGGTAAAGCATTACGATCAGCAGGCAACCGGGTGATCTATTTTGCGGGTTATAAATATCCGCAGGACGTTTTTAAAGTCGAAGATATAGAAGCCGCATCGGACGTGATCATCTGGTCGGTGGATGATGGCGAAGGCGTACAAGCGATCAAAACAACGAGGCCACAGGATAAATCTTTCGTCGGTAATATTATTGAAGCGATGATTGCTTATGCCAAAGGTGATCTGGGTGAAACGGATCTTAAACTGAACGACATGGATCATCTTGTGGTGATCGGATCAGACAGAATGATGGCCGCTGTGAAAGCTGCTCGTTCCGGAATTCTTGCGCCTTATATCAAGAAAGATCATGAAGCGATTGGTTCGATCAACTCACCGATGCAATGCATGATGAAAGGTGTTTGCGCGCAGTGCATGTGTAAACACATCGATCCGGAAACCGGCGAAGAGTCATTCGTGTACTCCTGCTATAATCAGGATCAGGATCTAGATCGGGTTGATTTTCCAAACCTTCATGCAAGATTGAGACAGAATTCGGTACAGGAAAAGTTGTCAAATTTATGGTTGGATCACTTATTTAAACAGGGATAATTTTACAAAGAACAGTTCCTTAATTATTTATCTACCATTATACTTTACGTGTCCACAGCGTATTCATAATCTATAATTTTTCGGCTGTTTTTTTTAATCAACTGATTGAATCAGGGAGTACATATCATCATGCGTCATGAAGAAAAATCTTTTTTTAAATCTTATCTGTACGTAGTGCTTGGCACACTCGTATCTTTCTTGCTTGTCTCGTGTTCTTCTGAAGATTCGACAACATCTAATGAAGTTGAAAAGAGAACGGCGCCGGTGGGACAGGTTGATATTGCTACGGCTGGTGATACTTCAGAAGAATCAATGCCAGTCGCTGAAGCAGGCCCCGGTAAATCCACTTACGATAGCGTTTGTTTTGCCTGTCATGCTGCAGGGATTGCGGGCGCTCCAAAACAGGGAGATAAAGAAGCTTGGGCTGCTCGTCTGGATCAGGGTAATGATGCACTTTATGACAATGCGATCAATGGGTTTACTGGCTCAGGTGGAATGATGCCAGCAAAGGGTGGGCGTGCTGATCTTTCTGATGAGGATGTCAAAGCCGCGGTGGATTATATGCTTGAAGCCGTAGGCGTTGGAACAACAGCTGCAGCTGGAGCAGCGACCCCGACTGAGGAAATGCCTGCGGCCACGCAAGAAACAGTCGCTGCTCCTGTGGCGGCAGCTGGTGGGAAAGGTAAAGAAGTTTATGATAGTACCTGTTTTGTTTGCCATACCACAGGTGTGGCTGGTGCTCCCAAGTTAGACGATAAAGAAGCCTGGGCTTCACGTTCTGCTCAAGGTATAGAGTCGCTATACGACCATGCGATCAATGGATTTATGGGTCAGGGTCTGATGCCTCCAAAAGGTGGTAAAGCAGATTTATCCGATGATGATGTAAAGGCTGCTGTTGATTATATGGTTGGACAGTAGTCCTGGTAAAGTAAAGGGCGTGAACTCTTTCACGTCCTTTATTCGGACTTGTTAGAGTCCTGCTGCCCAGCTCAAAGCATATTTTACTAACATAACAATGTGTAACAAGAATAGTGCTGTCATGATAATGCCGACAATGATGAACTGGTGAAGCTTTCCATATTTAAATTGTCGTTCTCTTTTTTCTTCACTTTGTACGCCAATGATCATGGCAAAGACGCCCTGGAAAACTTCCCATAAGGAGAGGGAGTTATTTTCTTTCTGCTGATTCTTTGAGTCATTCATTCAATATTACCAAGTCTTTATATTCGAAAGTTCTAATATTACAGCAAAAACCTTCTAAACAAAATTATTTTAGTAGATATTTTGCGACACGCTTCCTGAAATTGTATTCGACGGGTTGATTGATCATGACTGCGAAGGGTATCCATTCCTGGTTTTTCTGTAGATAACCTGCATAGGTACTGATACCTTTTAGTGTGCCACTTTTAGCCAGAATGTGGTCATTTTGATGACTTAATAAATCTCGATAGGGCTGGAAACGCTCGAGGATATCTGTCAGCTGGCGAGCACTTAAGCGGTTGTCACGAGACAGGCCAGAACCTTCAAGAATGATGTGATTTTGCCATCCAAACATTCTTTGTATTTTTTTATCCACAATCGTGCGTGACTTCTCCATACTGGCTGGAGCACCCTGAGCCTCTACACCCAATAATAAAAATAGTTGATTAGCAATAAAATTATTGGAATATTGCAGCATGGCCGAGATAATTTCTGCTAGATCATGGCTATTTTGATGGCGGTAATAAGGGCTGGTGGTATTCGGGAAAGTACCTGTGATCAGTTGCTTTGTAACCGGGATATCTACCGCTCGTAATTTGGCCGCCAATAGTTCGGCAAAATAACGCGAGCTTAGTTTTTGCTCACCGAGATTAACCCGATGTGTTCCATGGCCTAACTTGCGACCAAGCAATTCCATCAGAGGTATCAGGGGAGTTTGAGCTTCGGCACTACGAATACCGTTTTTGTCCTTGATGATATTGAGTGTATTAAAGTTTGCTGCTAATGCACTCAGAGAAGCATCGTAAGGATTGTCGGTTTGAGATTGACCATCAACCTTTATGTCCCCGGAAAAATAACTATCATCAATACCAATGGCACTAACTTTCCTTAGTCCTTTTTTCTTCAAAGCCGCGACGATCAGATCCAGCTCTTCAGAGATAAGAAAGGGATCGCCATATCCTTTGATCCACAAACAACTATTTTCATCCAGATAAAAGTCTGTCACAAAACGATGATCAGAATTCCAGGTTTCTAATGCCAGTAATGCGGTTAATAGTTTTAGAGTTGAAGCAGGGATCAGAGGTAGATCGGCACGAATGTTATACTGTAAATTAGAGTCTGATCCGACGAGCAAACTTGCCTGTTCCATATTCCGGATCTGTTGTAGGACAGCCCCGGAATTTTCGGCCGCCTGGCAAGGGGAGAATATGAATAAGAAAAAAAGACTAATAACTTTTCGCATAAATACAGTCTATTCGAAAAGAGGAATATTGAAAAACAGGGAAAGTAAAAACGAAAGTACCCGTCGCCGGAAGAGTTCCAGCGACGGGTATAAAGAAAACTACTCTTTTTACTGAGAGCTTTGAACCATATAGTCAACAGCAGCTTTTACTTCGTCATTACTTAGTTCCGCTCCACCTTTAGGCGGCATAGGCATGCTTGCACCCATGAATCCATTGATTGCATGTTCATAAAGTACATCATTACCCTGTGCAATACGGGCTTCCCAGTCTGCTTTATCGCCAAGTGTTGGAATACCCGGAATAGCGCCAGCATGACAGGCAACGCAGACTTTGTCGTAAATAGCTTTTCCATCAATATCACCATCAGAAGCAGCAGCCATTTCCTCTGTATCTTCTTCCCCGGAGGCTGCCATTTCAGCAGCAGGTTCTTCTGCAACCATTGGCGCAGGTGCTTCAGCTGATGAGCTTTTCAAATTCAACGGGGAGATGGGATTGCTGCCATTTTTTGCTCCCAGAAAATAGAAGGCGATCATCAGGATCGTCAGTGCCACAACAACCAGTGTGAATAAAGTAAAGAATTTCTTATCGCTATCTTGACTCATGGTGTAATACCCTCGTTTATAATTTTAGTAATGTCTTAATTTATTATTATGTTTTCTAACAATTGTACTTTGTATTTATTCTGGCAGGAAACGCTGGTTTCATTGCTAACCAAAAAACATTCCCAGATCCATTTTAAAATAATGATCGATCAACAAAGCCGCGAACAATATGCACAAATACAAAATTGAATATTTAAAGGTTTCCATTGCCAGCTTGTCCGAGTCCGAGGAGTATAATCTGATTGCATAGCGCAAAAAGATCCCGCCGGAAATGACCGCCGTGACAAGATAAATGAGTCCGCTCATGTAGGTGAGGAATGGCAACAGACTGACAATAAATAGTAATACGGTATAAAGCAGAATGTGCAAACGGGTAAATTCTACGCCATGCGTGACAGGCAGCATGGGGATGCCTACTTTTGCATATTCTTTTCTTCGGTAGATTGCCAGTGCCCAGAAATGTGGAGGCGTCCAGACAAAGATGATCAGGAATAACATGAGTGAGTTTGGATCAAGTGTTCCTGTCACGGCTGTCCAGCCAAGCACGGGAGGCGCAGCACCGGCAGCACCACCGATGACGATATTCATTGGCGTTGCCCGCTTAAGATACATGGAATAAACAAAACCATAGCCAATCAATGATACAAGGGTAAGAATAGCTGTCAGAGGGTTGACCAGAAATGTCAGGATTAACATGGAAATCGCACCAATGATAAATGCAAACATTATGGCGTGATGATGGGACATATTGCCTTCTGGCAATGGTCTATGTCTGGTTCTGGCCATCTCCGAGTCAATTTTTTCATCGACCACATGGTTGATCGCAGCAGCAGATGCAGCCGCCATACCAATGCCGATCGTACCAAAGAAAAGTGCCTGCAATGGAACCATGCCTGGAACCGCCAGGAACATGCCGACAACAGCGGTAAACACTATCAATGAAACGACTTTTAATTTACACAGTCCAAGATAGTCCTGCAGGCCGGGTGAGGTTGATAGAACCTGATTATCGATAGATTGACTCATTATATTTTTCTGTCTTTGGAGTTTATTTTGATCTGGACAGCGGAATAACATTTCCGTCCCCACATCATGGGTAGAAATGTTTCCGAGCGTCCCTGTCTCGTTATTTTTATTCTTAAATACTAATTACTTACGGGCGAACTATATCAGTAACTCTTTCCTTGCTTCAAGTTTTCCCACAAACTTACTCAAATTCTTGAGACTCTGAAGATACGTTTTAAATCTCTGATGATGTCGATCGGGCTTTGATCAGGGGCATAGCTCATCATCAGGTTTCCAAGCGGATCAATTACGTAAAGCCTGCTTCCGGAGAATGGATCATCAATTTCTTCGACTTTGAATGCATTAATAAATTCCGGAGATACTTTTTCCGAACTGAGGATTAGCTGCCCATGATAGTCCTTCAGGCTGTCTTGCAATTTCGATTGATCAGATATCTGTTTTACCAAAAGTACGCGTTGCACACGATCAAAATGTTTACCGACGGCCTGACGTATTTGTCGCATTCGATAGACGTTTTCTATACATTTTTGATTACAGTTTTCATTGGTGAAATATAACAGGCTCCATTTTCTATGGAGTTCTGCTTTAGTTTCGGGTTTAGAAGGGTTATAAAGATCAACATTCTCCAGCGTTCTCGGCGGTTGGATCAGGTTACCCAGACTGGCCGCTCCACCGTCTTTTCCGAGGTCGGTGTATTTATACAGAAACCATGATCCGACTCCGGGCGCCAGAAAAACCGCAAATAGTAGCAGGATGGTTAGCCTCGATTTTCGTTGCCGGGATTTTTCAGTTGTCATTGCGTTTCCTTTTAAAATTAACTACAAAATAAATTATGAGAAGTGCGGCGGCCATTGCAAACCACTGGAATGCATAGCCGTAATGTTTTTCTGCGCCAGAGCCAGGTAACACCCAGTCACGTTGATAACCTTGTGGATCTTCTTTATCAAGGCGTACGATATAAGGCAAAAATTTTTGCTCGGTGGTTGATTCTATCTTTTCGAGATCCACCTGTTGTATTCGTATCAGACCATTTGCGAGATTCTCTGATAAATCCTCGCTCAGAGCAATACCGGAGAAGGGTGGTTGTTTGGCTGTTCCTGAAATTGTCAGACTTTCTTCAGATACGCTGACGGTTGGTAAAATTCTGCGATCAGGGTTTGAAGGTACCCAGCCACGATTGATCAATATACGTGTCGATTCATTTTTTAGCTTAAAAGGTGTGAAAACAAGGTAACCCGTTTTGAAGTTCATGGGTTGGTTGTCCAGCAGGAACTGATGTTCTGATTCAAAGGTTCCGGTGACTTTTATCTTTCGCCATTGCATAAAGGCTGGATCATCGAGATTGGAAGGTTCCAGATTCAGATCAGTTGGCGCACCATTAAAACTGACCTCAAAATTTTCCATGATCTGTTCTTTCTCAGCGGCACGATCCAGTTGCCAGAAACCAAGGGAGAGAAGCAGGGGAAAGCTGATGAGAGTTGCCAGACTTGGCCAGAGGGCTGGTCGGAAACTCCATGATCCTGATTGCATACTAAATATCTACCAATTAAAAGACTGTAATGATACGATTCGGGAGCATACATGAATTTGATTTGAAAGTGATGTCCTGACAGAGACTCCCATGACAATAGACCTGATTTATAAAATAATAATAATCGTTGTTTTTGTACTGATCCTGATTTCTCTTGTTTCGAGCTTTACCTTTATGTTTAGGGATCAAGGTAAAACGACAAGAGTGGTAAAGTCATTAACAGTAAGGGTTGCTTTGTCGGTCAGTTTGTTTTTTTTGCTGATTTTCGGGTATTTTACGGGCATGATCAAACCACATGGATTGATGCCTCCTGTGCAGGTTGAAAACCCTCAACCGTGAGAAATGGAAAAGAGAACAGATCGTTATTGAGCCTGAAAATACAGGCCGATCGGTTCAGAATTATTTTAATTAATCAATAAATAATTTCGGGAGAAATTCTAATGATTCAACATATTTTCGGTCTTCTTACTAGCCCGGTTAAAACATGGGAGAAACTCCATGCTGAAACACCATCGCTCGCTCAGGTTTTGATACCTGTATTAATTTTGGCTGCGATCCCGCCTATCTGTGGCTATATCGGAACGACAACAAAGGGCTGGAGTATTGGTGCCGGTGATCCGATTAAGCTGGCAGCTGACGGCGCTCTAATCATGGCCGTACTCTATTACTTTGCAATTCTGGCGGCGATATTTTCAGTAGCATTGATGATTCGATGGATGGGACAAACTTATGGCGCTGATCAGCCGTTGAGTCGTTGCATCACGCTGGCAGTCTTTATTCCGGTTCCAATGTTGTTGATCGGGGTTGCGCAACTCTATCCCGTCTTGTGGGTGAACCTGGTGGTGGCAATGCCTGCACTAGCCTATACCGTAATGCTTCTATATACCGGTATTCCTGTCATGATGGAAATTCCCAAAGAAAGAGGGTTCATGTTCTCCACTGCTGTACTGGGCTTTGGGATGGTTGGCCTTGTTGGTATGTTAGTAGTCACTGTATTGCTCTGGGGCATTGGTATGGAACCGGTGTTTGTTAGTTGATCATATAAATTGACTCAGGTTTTGTTTAAGCATGCTGTCTGATACAGCAGAGAGTCAATCGGTAGAGAGTCAACGAAGTTTCGTACTCAAACCTAATCCAGCAATGGGTTGGCGGAATCTGTTACTTCTGTATGGACTGATGTCAGCTATAACTCTCTCTATCGGGGTTCTGTTGTATTTTAGAGGGTTCTCCCTGGTCTTACCTTTTTCAGGTCTTGATGTCATTGCTCTGGGGATAGCGCTCTATGTAACCGCCCGACGAAGCGAAATCCGTGAGGTAGTGACGATCAGTAAAGGTAAGATCGCTGTGGAAACAGGCCATAAAAAACCGGAAGAGAAACATGAGTTCGAAGGGTCACGCGCACGAATCATATTAGAAGCCCAAAAAGGAAGTTGGTATCCAAGCCAGCTTTTTATCCGGTCTGGAAATGATCAGGTAGAGATTGGTAAGTTTTTAAACGAAGACGAGCGCGTTGAATTGGCCAGTGAATTAAAAAAAGCAATTTCGTGCTTTGTTTGATCCAGTTTTTTAGGTACTATTACACAAGAAAAATTTACTACCATGTAACAGTGTGGAATGTAAATACGACAAATTGACGCAGGTCAGATTGTCGCATAATAAAAAAATCATAATTAAATTTAATAACCTGGTGCCGAGGGAAGCTTTATGTCTATGCCGCGAATTTCTAAGCTGCGAACTTTTTTTCTGATCATCGTTTCAATTTCTTCCATGCTTGTTGTGAGTCCGGCATGGGCTGATTGGGCGTTGAACCTGACAGAAGGGGTTACGCCAATTAGTCATGAAGTCTATGACCTTCACATGAAAGTATTATGGATTGTGACAATTATCGGTATCATTGTTTTTGGTGTGATCTTCTGGTCTATCATGCATCACAGGAAAGATAAAGGGGCTGTGGCAGCAACATTTCATCACAGCACCGCTCTGGAATTGATTTGGACAGCTATCCCTATCGCCATTCTGGTGATGATCGCAATTCCGGCGACCAAAACGCTGGTGGCGATGGAAAGAACCGAGGATGCTGATATAACTATCAAGGTCACGGGTTATCAGTGGAAGTGGAAGTATGACTACATGGGTGAAGACCTGAGCTTCTTCAGTGCACTCGCCGCTGATAGTCGTGCCATCGCCGATGGCAATAGTGATCTGGCACCAGAAGATATTGAGCACTACCTGCTGGATGTAGACAATGCCATTACGCTTCCTGTAGATACAAAAATCAGAATTTTGACCACTGCGGCTGACGTAATCCATGCCTGGTGGGTGCCTGACTTAGGCTGGAAGCGTGATGCTATCCCGGGTTTTATCAATGATAACTGGACAATTATTCAGGAGCCGGGTGTTTATCGGGGACAATGTGCAGAGTTGTGCGGTAAAGACCACGGGTATATGCCGATTGTTGTTAACGCGGTCTCTAAAGATGAATATGTTGCCTGGTTGTCTGAAAAGAAACAGGCTATTGCTGAAGCGTCTGCAGGTGCAGATCGAGAATGGACACTCGATGAGCTGATGACGAAAGGTGAAGAAGTTTATGGAACCAATTGTGGTGCATGTCATCAGGCAAATGGTCAGGGTATTCCTGGCGCATTTCCTTCGCTTGTTGGTAGTCCAATCGTAACAGGTGGGGTTGAAGGTCATATGGATATCGTAATGAACGGTAAAGCCGGTTCTGCGATGGCAGCCTTTGGGCCTCAGTTGAATGATATAGATCTGGCAGCGATTATTACCTATGAAAGAAATGCATGGGGCAATGACTCCGGCGATATAGTGCAACCTTCTGCAGTTAAAGCCGCCAGATAAGAATTTCTAAAAAAATAAAGTATTCGATAGAGGATAAAAAAGATGAGTGAAGCAACAGCCCACCACGACGATCATCATGATCATAAACCAACAGGGATAGGACGTTGGTTGTTTTCAACAAATCATAAAGATATCGGTACTATGTACCTGATCTTTTCACTGGTAATGTTTTTTGTAGGTGGTGCTATGGCGATGGTTATCCGCGCCGAACTTTTTCAGCCCGGTCTACAGTTTGTTGATCCTCAGTTTTTCAACTCCCTGACCACAGTACATGCGCTAGTGATGATTTTCGGTGTTGTTATGCCGGCAGGTGTTGGTTTGGCAAACTGGTTGATTCCAATCATGATTGGAGCGCCAGATATGGCTCTACCAAGAATGAACAACATGAGCTTCTGGATTCTGCCATTCGGTTTTACTCTGTTGCTGTCTACATTCTTTATGGATGGCGGTGCACCAGCTGGTGGTTGGACTATGTATCCTCCTCTGGTTTTACAAACCGGTAATGCTTTTCCATTCCTGATATTCACGGTACATATCCTCGGGATTTCGTCGATAATGGGTGCGATTAATATCATCGCAACGGTGTTCAACATGCGCGCACCTGGCATGTCATTCATGAGGTTGCCACTTTTCGTCTGGACCTGGATTATTACCGCATTCCTGTTAATTGCTTCACTGCCAGTTTTTGCAGGTGCTGTAACCATGCTGTTGACGGATAAATACTTCGGTACCAGTTTCTTTGATGCTGCCGGTGGTGGTGATCCGGTAATGTTCCAGCATTTGTTCTGGTTCTTCGGACATCCGGAAGTGTATATTCTTATCCTTCCTGCTTTTGGTATTGTTTCTCAGATTATTCCGACCTTTGCGCGTAAGCCACTGTTTGGATATGCCTCAATGGTTTACGCCACGGCAGCAATTGCGTTCCTGTCTTTCTTCGTATGGGCACACCATATGTTTACGGTAGGTATGCCGCTCGCAGGTGAATTGTTCTTCATGTACGCGACGATGGCGATTGCCGTGCCGACGGGGGTGAAGATCTTTAACTGGGTGGCAACGATGTGGAAAGGGTCAATGACCTTTGAGACTCCGATGCTATTCTCTCTGGCTTTCGTCATTCTATTCACCATAGGTGGGTTCTCTGGCTTGATGCTGGGTGTTACGCCAGTGGATTTCCAGTATCACGATACTTATTTCGTTGTTGCTCATTTCCATTATGTACTGGTGACTGGCGCAATATATGCGTTAATGGCTGCGGCTTATTACTGGTTGCCAAAATGGACCGGGCACATGTACGACGAGAAGCTAGGCAAGCTCCATTTCTGGATATCGACAATAACTGTAAATATTTTATTTTTCCCACAACATTTCCTCGGCCTGGCAGGCATGCCAAGACGTATTCCTGATTATGCCGTGCAATTTGCTGACTGGAATATGATCTCAAGTATCGGTGGTTTTGCATTTGGTCTGAGCCAGCTGATTTTTGTAGTCGTTGTTATTAAATGTATCCGAGGTGGTGAAAAAGCAACTGACCAGGTTTGGGAAGGTGCTCATGGTCTGGAGTGGACATTGTCTTCACCTCCTCCTTTCCATTCGTTTACTACACCACCGACAGTGACTGAAGAAACAGCTCACTCGTAACGGGAATAAATGATGGCTGAACAACAACCTCAACAATTAAGCAAAGATGAACTGGCAGCACGTGGTGCTGCCAATACCCGTCTAGCCATAGTGCTGGGATTTCTCGTAGCGGCTGTTTATACCGGCTATATTCTTTACCATTTTTTATAGCAGGACGAGATAGTTTTACATGGCAGAGAAAGACATCAAAGTAACGACGAAAAAACTTTATTTACTCGTGCTTTTTATGTTTGGTTTCGGTTTTGCGATGGTTCCTATCTATGATGTCCTGTGTGATGTAACAGGTTTGAATGGCAAAACCGGGGTACTGGCATCTGATGAGGCAAGCACCTTAAAGGTTGATAAGGATCGTCTGGTGACGGTTGAGTTTGATACAAACACGAATGATGCACTTCCCTGGAGTTTTAAGGCGAAGGAATACAAACTGAGAGTTCATCCTGGTGAGGTTTCGCAAGCAATATTTGTTGTAAAAAACAAGACGGATCGAACCATCATTGGACAGGCGATCCCTAGTGTAGCTCCTTCACAAGCGTCGTTGTTCTTCAATAAAACAGAATGTTTTTGTTTTACTGAGCAAACGTTGGAAGCTCATGAAGAACGTGAAATGCTAGTTCGTTTTGTTGTTGATACGAAATTACCTGAAAAAATTGAAACAATGACGCTTTCTTATACATTTTTTCTTGCTACGGGTAAGGACGAAGTTACAAAATTATAATGAAACAAAAAAGTGATTCAAAATATTTTAAACGATAATAAAAAGTAATTAATAGAGGAAAAATCATGTCTGATTCAAATTATTTTATTCCAGAGCCAAGCCGTTGGCCTGTAGTTGGATCGTTAGCCCTGTTCATGGCTTTTGTTGGAGGATCATTGTTATTGAATGGTTCTGCATCAGTATTTGGATCGTTTATTTTAGGTCTGGGTATTGCGGCAATTATATACATGTTCGCCGGTTGGTTTTCTGATGTAATTGATGAGAGTCTAGCAGGAAGTTATAACTCACAGGTTGATATCAGTTTCCGTTGGGGTATGGCCTGGTTTATTTTCTCTGAAGTTATGTTTTTTGCTGCGTTTTTTGGAGCACTATATTATGCGCGGATGCTATCAGTTCCATGGTTAGGTGGTGAAGGTGCTGGCCTTCTAACAAATCAGGTTTTATGGCCTGACTTTGCCCCTTCATGGCCAATGGATGTTGTTCCTAACTTCAGTAAGTTTGCTTCTTCAGTTTATGAAGAAACAATACATGCTTGGGGTGTTCCTGCTATAAATACTATTATTCTACTAACCAGTGGCGTGACCGTAACATTAGCGCATTGGGCACTTAAGAAGGATAATCAAAAAGGTCTGGTTAAATGGTTGTTTATTACCGTTTGCCTGGGCATTCTATTTATATTTTTACAAGCTACTGAATATCATGAAGCCTATTCAGAACTGAATCTGAAAATGACTTCAGGTATTTATGGGTCTACGTTCTTCATGCTCACAGGTTTTCATGGTTTTCACGTAACAATGGGAACAGTGATGTTGGCAGTGATCATGTTCAGAGCAATGAAAGGTCATTTCACTCATGAAAATCACTTTGCTTTTGAGGCAGTCGCCTGGTATTGGCATTTTGTAGACGTAGTCTGGTTAGGATTATTTATTTTCGTTTACTGGCTATAGCAAGGGATAGAAGAAAATAAAAAAGGCGCATTTTATGCGCCTTTTTTATGAACTCATAGAATAAAATGAGAACTGTTCTGGTTTCAGGATCAGATGATAGCTTGGCAATTAAAATAACTTAGGCTCATGCTTCCAAGGGAGAAGCGTGAAATAGTTCCAAAAATAGTCCAGAGTGATAGCAAGGGTTGTCACAATGTTTTACAATTCAACTTTCCGCGGGGAGGTGGATAAGTCTATGTTGTTCTTCATTTTTTATATTCTGGCGATCATGATTCTGGTCGCACATTTTACTGGTTGGTTGGCTAAACGTGATCTTGAATGGGTGGTGATCTTACTGGCAATTCTGATTTTTCCTGCCGTGATCTACCTTTAGGATTTTTGATAAAAGCGGCGGGTGCCATCCGTGGCTAGATGACGTCCTGTCAAGGGCCGTCCTTGGAAGACCTGCATCCTGCTGTCATGCCCGCCTGAGATAGATAACGGCAGGCGAGCATTTTACTTTAGCAAATTCTTATATTTTTCCATCAAGACCCATTTGATAATACTTATGAGTGATCTTGTCTTGGTTTTCTAATAACCAGTCAATAGAGGGCTCATTATTCATTGCTTTTCTGATCGCCTCAGTTGTTGCTTTGCGATGAATATCGAATAAAGCTTTGTGATCAAGTTCGTCATTAGTTGCTACAGATGGATGTAACCAGACTGAGACAATTATCCCCAGATCATTTGCCTTTTCTTTAGGGATATAACCCTCACGAACAGCATCAAGAACACCATTAGAGATTGCACCTTGAACTGTGCCCATCAGGATATTTGTATAACGTGTGCCAGTAACAGTTACTTTACTCACCATCAAAGTGACAGGGCGCACCTGAATATCAGTATTCATAATGGCAAAAACACGCGTATGGCCTGCAACCTGTCCACCGGTTAATGATGCCAGTGCCGTTCCTACTGGCCCATCAAGTTCACCGATAATAACTTCAGGTTCTGCTGCAGTGCCCGGAGGGCCACCAGCTACCAGTGCTTCACCTGTACGCATAACTATTCGTTCACTCATTTTGTTCTCTCCTATGGGTAATGATAATTTATTATAGAACGGTGATCGTATCAGACCACTGGGTATTTTTGAATGAGAAGCGGGAGAGAAATGCCGTTGGTGGAAGGAAGATCCTGAAGACCATCCCGCAGTGCCTTATCTTACGGCACTGCGGATGGGTAAAACGAATGACTTATTTAAATAAAGCCAGTTGTTGCAGTAAGCCGTCAGTACTTTTCTTGATGATTGGGCCTACGAGAGGCATTGCTGATAGTTTATCGATCAAAGCCGTAATCTGTGGCAGGCCATTAGAAACGATCTGCATAACAGGTCCTCTGGCAGCTTCAGGAAGTTTTTCCATCAATCCGGCCAGGCTACCAAGTTTATTGGCCGCTTCACCCAGTTGAGGCAAGGCTGCTTCAGCAGACTCAACATCTGTAATACCACCCAGTGAGTCTGTAACAGAACCCATGACGCCAGTCACCTGTTCACCAACATTCATATTTGCAGATACTGCTTCTTTAGTGGCATCTGCCGCGTCGTTCATACCACCTTTGAAAAACATATTATAGGCAAATAACAAAGCGCCTACGATCAGGGCGATTGGTAACAATCTTCCAAGAAGTGATTTGCCTTCGTTCGCAACATTTTGAGCAGCGCCAGTAACACTTTCAGTAATACCGGCCGTATTAAAATGTTGATCGAACCCAGATGGCATAGCTGCAGCAACATTATCTTTCTGGCCATTGAGCATACCCATCAGGCTGCCAATATTCAGGCCACCACCACCGAGTAATTTACGTTTGATCACACCGAAAATGATCGGTGCAAGTAATCCCATCAAACCTTTGGCTGGTCCTTTGCCCAGTCCACTGAAACCTGCAACCGCGCTGATCAGACTACCAATACCACCACCGCCAAGCAGTGATCCAAGAATACTTGAGCCAGCATTCATCATAGAACTTTGGCCACTACCGCTCAGCAGACCACCGAGGTTATCCAGAATGCTGTCATCCTGATCGTTGATTGCACCTAAGAGTGCAGTGGCTCCTGCATCGGAGGCTCCGCTTGCATTCGTCAAACTGCTTAAAAGCCCTGGAAGTGCGCTACTGATTGCAGAACTGTTTTGATCAGCTGATCCACCAAGAACGCCGCCGAGTTGACCCATAACCTGGTCGCTGAGTTGATCTTTAACAAGATCGATAAGATTAAAGCTCATGATATATACCCCCCTTTAGAGTATGTTTATGAGAAAAAACTATATAGTTATCCAGTGTCAAAAAAATGACTGGAGTGGCTCAATAGTAGGACTAAATGTGGATAACTACAAGCTTTCCTACGAAAATCAGGGGCTTAAGGGGAGTAGGCGTGGCTTCATGTAATCGATGATCTGCCAGCTGCCGTATTCGACATTATTATCTGAATTATCTATTTGCTGCAAAACTGTGATGGCAGCCGTCGGCATCAGGTTAGCATCAGCTCGATCAGGAACCCGATTACCGCTCAGATAAAGAATCAGTTCACTTACGCCGGGGTTATGGCCAGTGATTAGGTTGATTTTTCCTTCAGCAAGATCACCCGCAATAATTGCCAGCAATTGACTCAGGCCAGCATTGTATATGTCATGATCCCATTTGATCAGATCTTCGTCCTGTTCCCACGCTTTGCTCGCTGCAAGAATTGTTTCCCGAACCCGCTGAGCTGGAGAGCAAATAAGCTGATCAGGTACATAATCCTGATTAGCGATCCATTGACCCATACGAGGTGCATCAGTAATTCCCCGGCCGGACAAAATCCGATCAAAATCAGATCCATGACTCACATTCCAGTCGGATTTCGCGTGACGCATAACCAGCAGAGTTGTAGACTTCATAAAAAAAGATTACTGCGTTCATCGATCAACAGCAAGCGGAAAACTATAGTGAAAAAAATATTATTAATTTGCTTCCTGCTTATTAGTTATCACGCATCAGCCATTGATGCGGAAACAGGTGCTTTACATGCATCTAAAGGTGATTACAAAACTGCCTATAATATCTGGAAGGTTTTCGCCGAAGAAGGCGATCCTATGTCGCAATTTTATCTGGGTGTGTTGTATGAAAAAGGATCAGGAATAAAGCAGGACTATCCGCAAGCTTTATTCTGGTATATCAAAGCCGGCGAGCAGGGTATTGCCAGAGCACATTACAACATTGGCAATATGTTTTTTAATGGCCGGGGAATGACGGTTGATTATAAAGAAGCGGTACGACGTTTTCGGTTGGCAGCAAACCTGGATTTTCCACCCGCGCAATACAACCTGGCTTATTCACTAGAACATGGATTGCCTGGAGAGAAAAAACCATATGAAGCTTTCAAATGGTATTTAAAGGCAGCAGAAAATGGGTCATCGAAGGCACAGATCAAGGTTGCGAAATCTTACGAGCAAGGACAGGGAGTTGATCAAGATAAAACCAAAGCTGTGCACTGGTATGAAAAAGTAAAGGATGAAAATCCTGAAGCTGGACTAAGTCTGGCGATGCTTTATCTTGATGACGAAGAGAAACAGCAGGAGGGCATTCGACTTTTGCGTGAATCTGCCGAAGCTGGAGACAGGAAGGCACAATATCAACTGGGTTATCTCTATGGGCAAGGAAAGCGAGTAAAGCAGGATTATGAACAAGCTGTGTTCTGGTATAAGCGTGCGGCAAAACAGCAGGTTCCTGATGCTCAATATCTTTTGTGTTTATCTTATTCGCTGGGTCGCGGTGTTCCCGTCGATGTTGTTATTGCACATGTTTGGTGTGAGGCTGCGATGAAAAATAATGCTGAAGGAGCGGATGAAGCTTTAAGGACGATCAAGGAATCTATGTCGTCTAAACAATTGAAAGCTGCGGCTAAAGTGGCGCCTTTGTTGAATCCTGATCAGACATAAAAAAGCCGGATTATGCAAAGCATGATCCGGCTTTCTTGTTCTATCTAGAAAGGAAGAAGGTTTACTTTCCTAGCATTCCATTCTTCAGTTTTCCCTGCACAGGATGATCTGATAACCAGATCCCAAACAGAGCTTGTTTGAATTCAGGTGAAGAAATTGTAGCTTTATCTGAACCATTCTTAGTCACATTGACACCATCGGTAGTGCTGACAAATTCAAATACATCACCTTCTTTGATCGGATCACTGAAAGCACCAATGAACTCGTCGATTTCAGCAGAAATACCTGAAGTGTTCCCACCAGTTGATTTATCAAAACCTTCCCGCGTTCCTTTGGACATTTTTTCAGATGTAATCTTGCCAGAAATAATGTGCAGACGAATCGCCATTGGATCAGAAGATTTTATGATCGCAGCCGCATCACTGCTTTTATTTTTCAGGTAAAGACCTGCAACATAAAGGTCAAATACAAATTTACTACGAATGCCTGCACCGTTCAGTGCGAGTGAATCACCACCAGCCTGAAGTGTGTCGGGCATAGTGATCCCGCCTTTTTCAACAGCCATCGTTGACATGGGTGCGAACAGAAATGCAAATGTAATTAAAGTTAAAAATTTACGCATGGTGGAACTCCTCTAGTTTAAATACACAGTTATTGTTATTAATTATCCCTGAACAGTTATGATAATTTCTCAGAGACGTGCATCAAGTATAGTTGAATTCGAAATAACTATCCCAGATTGCATCCAGTTTGATTCTTGCATCATCAAGCGGTATGGCTGTGATTTGATCACCGTGAGTTTCGGTAAGTCCCAGTTCTTCGAGTTTTTCAAGCGCATCACGGATTTCGAAATCAAGATCATGTTGATAATTTTCCTGAAACCATTGTTCGATAGCGCGATCAAGTTCTTCCATATTGACTGGCTTACCAGATCGTAATAAAAAATAATAAGCAAGGATCGACTCCTTACATTCTTCTTCCTCAGCAGCATCGATCAGTCGGTGAAAAACACCCGTATTATTATCTAAATTTTTGAAATAAAGATTATCCGCCAAGGTCTTCATAAATTGAATTTTGCGATTTTTAAAATTACTAAACTGCTTCCATAAAAATGCACCGAGCGTACCGAAGCCAACGGCTAATCCCAGCAGGGCTTTTTGATCAAGAACAACAGGTTCATCATGCATGCCCAACCAGAAAGAAAATAATGTGCCAGTCAAAAGGAGGGTGGCTCCCAGTTTTGTCGCCAGCATAATAATGCCACCGACAGCTGCGGGCACACCGATGATCAGCTTATCGATAGTTTTCATTTTGACTTCAGTATTGGGAAACAGCATTTCAAGATCGGAACGTGGGATATTCTGAAAGAGTTTTATGATGGTTGATCCTGGCGTGAAAAAAAGTTCTTTTCTTTTTTCCTGATCAAAATATTCTTCACCTTTATATTTCACATAGATCACAACGCGATCATAATTGATAAAGCTTATTTCTTTTTTACGCAGACCAAAAAAGCTGATGACCGTTTCTTCTTTTTTAGATTCTCCGCGCCGGAAAAAAAGCACCTCATCAAAATCATCAAAATCGACATTTAAACGAATTTTAAAAAGCGATTCCTCCTGCAAAGCACGGTCAAGATCTTCTTTTGTGATCACCTCAAAATTCGCTGCATCCAGCAGTTGTTTTAACTCAGTGATCAGAACAGCTTCCATTTGAACTTTTTCTTCATCTGTCTTTGGATAGACATGTTTCGTATCGGAATCTGGATTGACCGGCGCATAGCTGTCTTTCAACGTTTCAAGACTCTTGTGAAACCTGAAATGAAAAATGCTGGTCAGCAGTTTGCAAACATCCTGGAATTTCAGGACATCATTTTGTGACAGATGATCATCCTCGCAGCACATGGCGACAATGTCTGTTTTTCGGAATGGGATAAAGCGTTCTTTTCTTTCCATTGAACTCATTTTTCAGCTAATACCTTTAAATATATTTGTACTGTATAACCTTATAGCACAGGAGGAATTCCCAACAAAAGTTAACTATAATGAACCGACAATAATGATAATAACAATACAGCGGGAAAGGGTGTGCCTGCAACAAAAATAAAAATATCAGCGATCTCCATCGAAAATAAAGTGTACGCGAAATATATGCTTGTCAGTTGCCTGACAGTCTGTCTGTGTGCGTATGTCCAATATACCTTTTTGATGCATCTTCCCATGCGCTGGATCGACTTTATTATACCAGTCCTGGTGGGGAGCTTTTTTGGTTTTCTACTCGCAAGAATTTTTGTTTTACATCAGGAGTTGGCAGAAGCTGCTCATGATCCGTTAACCAACCTCTGGGGACGGCGACATTTTAATGAAATTTTCAGACAGGAAGTTGAAACCAGTAATCGTTATGGCCAGGCTCTTTCTTTGATCATTCTGGATATAGATGATTTCAAGCGCGTCAATGATGGGCATGGTCATAATGCTGGTGATGTTGTTTTGAAGGAGTTGGCGGCGGTCCTCCGGAATAATCAGCGTGGCTCGGATATTTACGCACGATGGGGCGGGGAAGAATTTCTTGTTTTGATGCCGGGCACTTCATTAGAAGATGCAATAATCACGGCAGAACGACTTCGTAAAGCGATCGAAAATGCTCCGTTTTCATACGTGCATAAGATGACATCAAGTTTTGGTGTGACTGAGTATAAGAGCGAGTCAGATAATGATTCTTTCAACAAGATGCTCCAAAGAGCTGATCGAGCACTTTATCAAGCAAAGCAGAAAGGGAAAAACTGTGTTGTGTCTGTCTGAGATTTTTGTTTATTAAGTGAAATTAATTTGATCTAATAGTTAAGGCTTTTTCTTCTAAAGATGTAATGTCCGCCCATCAACACTCAAAGCTGCCTCGTGCATCGCTTCTGAAAGTGTAGGATGAGCATGTATTGTTCGGGCGATATCTTCTGTGCTCGCTTCAAATGATCTTGCTAATACTGCTTCGCTGATCAACTCGGAAGCATTTGGTCCGTAAATATGTACACCCAGTAATTCATCCGTTTCTGCATCTCCGATCATTTTGATCATTCCCGACGTTTCATTCATGGCACGCGCACGTCCGGTGGCCATGAAAGGAAAGCTACCGACGCGAATGTTTCGGCCTTCGTCTTTTAGTTGTTGTTCGGTTTTGCCGACCCATGCGATCTCCGGCCATGTGTAAACCACCCAGGGGATATTGACGTGGCTAAAATCTGGTTTTTGTCCGTCGATCAATTCGGCTACGGCAACACCTTCTTCCATCGCTTTGTGCGCTAACATTGGGCCTTGAATAACATCACCAATGGCGAAAACATTTTCGAGATTTGTGCGGCATTGATCATCAGTTTCGATGAATCCACGATCATCCAGTTTTAAGCCAATCTGATCAGCACCGAGTCCATCGGTATTTGGTTTGCGACCAATGGCGACGATTAGTTTGTTTACTTCCAGATCGTGCGACTCACCATTTTGTTCGTATTGAACTTTGACCTTATTACCTTTCGTTTCACAATTTGTCATCTTCGCGCCAAGTTGAATATCCATTCCCTGTTTAATCAGATCTTTCTGCGCTGCTGTGGCGATATCCTGATCAGCTGCTGGCATGAATTCATCCATTGCCTCGATCACCGTCACTTTTGAACCCAGCCTGCGCCAGACGCTACCAAGTTCTAAACCGATCACACCTGCGCCGATTACGCCCAGAGTTTCCGGAGTTTCAGAGAATGATAATGCGCCGGTTGAATCGACGATCAGATTATTGTCGACTGGTGCAGGAGGTAAGTTGGCCGGAACTGATCCGGTTGCAATGATGATCTTCTTTGCTGAAACGGTCTGGTTTTCGCCACCAGCTGATGTGATCTGAATTTCATTGCCGGATTTCAGGCTACCGGTTCCTTCCAGCAAAGTAATATTATGTTTTTTGAATAAACCTGCCACACCCATTGTCAGAATTTTTACGATCTTATCTTTCCGTTTGAGCATCTTGCCAACATCCATTTGCGCATTTTCCACAGTGATGCCGTGATCTTTTGCATGTTTCGTAATGTTCTCAAAATGATGTGAGGAATCCAGCAATGCTTTGGAAGGAATACAGCCAACATTGAGACAGGTTCCACCGAGAACGGTTTTGCCTTTGCCATCCTGCCACGATTCTACGCAGGCGGTTTTCATGCCGAGTTGAGCGCAACGAATAGCAGCAATGTAACCTCCGGGGCCACCGCCGATCACGACTACATCATAATTTTCCATCGTTGTTTAATTCTCCGAAAGAGTTTTGCTATATTTCAAAAAAGAGTAAGGCTGGATCTTCCAGCTGTTTTTTAATCGACACCAGAAATGATACCGCTTCACGGCCGTCAATAATCCGGTGATCATAAGACAATGCAACATACATGACAGGTCTGATCACGATCTGATTATCGACAACGACGGGGCGGTCTTCAATCGCGTGCATGCCCAGGATCGCGCTTTGTGGTGGATTGATGATCGGCGTTGATAACATTGATCCAAACGTCCCTCCATTGGTGATCGTAAAAGTACCACCAGTGAGATCATCCATGGTTAAAGTTGAATTTCTGGACTTGTCGCCCAGCTCGCGGATCTTGCCTTCGATGCCAGAAAAACTGAGTTGATCAGCATCGCGCATAACGGGTACGACAAGACCTCTTGGAGAACTGACAGCCACACCAATGTCGTAATAATCATGATAGACAATTTCCTGATCTTCGATGGAAGCATTCACCAGCGGAAATTCTTTCAAGGCATTAACCGTTGCCTGCACAAAAAATGGCATGAAGCCTAAACGATAACCATATTTCTCTTCAAATGTTGGTTGCAGTTTTGCGCGGAGGCGTTTTACAGCATATAAGTTGATCTCGTTGAATGTCGTGAGCAGTGCATTATCTTGCTGTGCAGAAAGTAAACGTTCTGCTGCGCGTAATCGTAAACGGCTCATTGGAACACGGCGTTCCTGTCGATCAGTTGTATTCACTTCAGCATCATTGGCCGATTTTGGAGTCGCCCCTTTGGCGGCTGGTTTATTATTCAAATGATCCTGAACATCTGTTTTTGTTATTCGTCCATCCTTGCCGCTACCTTGAATCTCGCCAGTTTCCAGTCCCTGTTCTTTGATCAGTTTTCGAGCAGCTGGACCCGAAGCTTGGGAAGATTTTACTTCCGTTGTTTGTTCGGGAGTTTCTTCGCCAAGAATTTCGATAGCTGCTTTTTGATCAGATTCTGGTATTTCAGCATCGGTATCAATAATCGCCAGCACATCTCCAGGCACCACGACATCTCCGACATCTCGCAGAAGTTCTTTCACAATGCCGTCATTTTGCGCAGCCACTTCCAGCGTGACTTTATCTGTTTCTAGATCGATCAGGTTCTCACCGCGTTTGACAAAATCACCAACGGATTTTTGCCATTCGAGCAACGTAGCATCGGCAACGGATTCGGCCAGAGCGGGGACTTTTATTTCTACGAGCATGTTTATTGATCCAGTCTAATTTATGTCAGTCTAAGTGCTTCTTTAATTATAGCTTCCTGCTGTTTGATATGTTTGGCCAGATAACCGACGGCGGGTGAGGCCGAATAAGGTCTGGCTATCCGTGTAAGCTGGTGATGACTTTCCAGACAACCGGGCAAGTGTGATCGTCCCAGCAGATAAAACCAGCTACCCTGATTAACCGGTTCTTCCTGAACCCAGATTATTTCTTCAGCGTTCGGATAAGTGCTGATCAGTGCTTCCACTTCCGGTTTTGGGAAAGGGTAAAGCTGTTCAATTCTTATAATTGCGATGTCTTCGATCGAATGTGATCGTCTGCTTTCCAGTAGATCAAAATAAACTTTACCACTGCAGAAAAGCAGTCGTGTCACTTTATCTTTTTTCAGATCATCGACTTCATCTAGAACATATTCAAACCGACCTTGTGTGATGTCCGTAATTTCCGACACGGCTAATTTGTGGCGTAATAAACTTTTAGGTGTCATGACGATCAGTGGTTTTCGATAAGGACGCAGGATCTGACGTCGGATCATATGGAAAATTTGTGACGGAGTACTTGGCATGCAGACCTGCATATTTTCTTCGGAACAAAGTTGTAAATAACGCTCCAGTCGAGCCGAAGAATGTTCCGGCCCCTGACCATCGTAGCCATGTGGCAGGAACATGGTCAGCCCGCAATAACGTCCCCATTTAGCTTCGCTGGAAGAAATAAACTGGTCGATAACTACTTGTGCGCCGTTAGCAAAATCACCGAATTGGGCTTCCCAGATCACCAGCGTATCCGGTTCAGAACTGCTGTAACCGAATTCATATCCGAGTATCGCTTCTTCGGACAGAATGGAGTTGATGACGCGGAACTGAGCCTGATCAGGTTTGATATGTTGCAATGGAGTGAAGGTGTCGCCAGTGTTCATATCGTGGATCACGGCATGGCGATGCGCAAAAGTACCGCGTTCGCTGTCCTGACCGGATAATCTGATCGGATGTCCAGCTTCAACTAAACTGGCATAAGCCAGACTTTCGGCAAAACCCCAATCCATGGAAATTTCTCCGGCAGCCATCATGCGGCGATTTTCGAGGATCTTTTTAACGCCGCGATGCATTGAGAATCCGGTCGGTAAGGTGGTGAGTTTTTGCGCCAGTAGTTCGATATGAGATTCACCGATCGTGGTCGCGACTTCATCACGCCAGTGAGTGTCATGAAAAGATTGAAAATCTGTTTTGAATTCATCATCCAAAACACAGATGGTCGGTCGGGCAACGGTTTCATTATTTTCCAGTGATCCAATGTAATTTTCATTCATGCCCTGAAGCTGATCTTCTGTAATGATCTCTGCCTGAATCAACTTTTCCGCATAGAGTTCACGGACACTAGGATGGCCTTTGATCTTCTGATACATCAATGGCTGCGTGATCATGGGTTCGTCGGCTTCGCTGTGGCCGTGTTTTCGATAGCAGATCAGATCGATAACAATATCTTTGTTGAATTCTTGTCGATAGGCCAATGCCAACATGGCAGCATGAACAACCGCTTCGGGATCATCACCGTTGACGTGAAAGATCGGTGCCTGGATCAACTTGGCAACATCGGTGCAATACAATGTTGATCGAGAATCCAGTGGATCACTGGTGGTGAAACCGATCTGATTATTGATGACGATGTGAATGGTGCCGCCGGTTGTATAGCCACGAGTTTGCGAAAGATTAAAAGTTTCCATGACCACACCCTGACCAGCAAAAGCAGCGTCACCATGGATCAAGATCGGCATCACCTGATCGCGGGCGATGTCGTGGCGTCGATCCTGTCGAGCACGAACAGAACCTTCAATAACCGGGTTGATGATCTCAAGATGTGATGGATTAAATCCCAGTGTCAGATGTAAAGGGCCGTCGGGTGTTTCTATGTCGGAAGAAAAACCCTGATGATATTTCACGTCACCAGTACCATATTTATTTTCTTTTTTTCCCTCAAACTCATCAAAAAGATCAGAAGGCTGTTTACCCAGCGTGTTCACCAGAACGTTAATCCGACCGCGATGAGCCATGCCGATGATCATTTCTTTTACGCTGTCTTTGGTCGCATGCTGGATCAGGCAATCGAGTAGCGGGATCAGACTTTCTCCACCTTCCAGCGAGAAACGTTTTTGTCCCACATAGCGGGTGTGAAGATATTCTTCCAGCGCGCTGGCAGCGACGATCCGTTCGAGGATCTGGCGTTTTTTCTCAAACGTGAATCCGGGATTGCCACGAACAGGCTCAAGTCGGCTCTGGATCCAGCGTTTCTGCGCTGTTTCGTTGATGTGCATGTATTCCACACCCATTGTCTGGCAATAAGTGTTTTGCACAATGTCGAGAATTTCCCGCAATGTTGCCTGCTTAGAACCCTGCAATGAGCCGGTATTAAAGACCGTATCCAGATCAGCATCGGACAGTTTGTGATAAGCCGGATCAAGTTCGGCGACATCTGGGCGTTCATGCTGTTGTAAGGGATCAAGATTCGCGCGACGGTGTCCACGGAAACGATAGGCGTTGATCAGCTGTAGCACTGAGACCTGTTTGCTGGCGTGGCTAGCCAGAGCCTCATCAGACACATCTGACGAAGGGGTTGATGATCTCAGTGTATGTAGATTCGCGTTGGCAGCATGTAGAGGTTCGTGAGAATTTTGCTCCAGATCTTCAAAATAGTTCTTCCAATAAGCGCTGAGCGAATCAGGATTGTCCAGAAATGTCTCATACAGGGCTTCAATATAGTCTGCATTGTCATTATTAAGACCTGTTCCCATCTAATCTGATCCCCAAAGTTAAAAAATTTACTTGTTGCGATGCGACAATCTAAAACAATATGTTATTATGCACCGTTTTACAGCAATACCACGGTGGGTGAAACCACTAAACAACTATATATTCACTGGAGTGATTAATGAAATCTGAAACAGTAACTATAACGGACAATTCGACAGGGAAGACAACTGAATGTCCAATACTTAAAGGAACGTATGGTGCGCCGGTTATCGATACCGCGACTCTATATAAAGATCTGGGTATGTTCACACTTGACCCGGGTTTTACCACAACCGCAAGTTGCCGTAGTGCGATTACTTATCTTGATGGTGAGCAGGGCATTCTTTTGCATCGCGGTTATCCTATAGAGCAACTCGCTAACGAAAGCTCGTTCCTCGAAGTTTCTTACTTACTCCTGCACGGCGAATTACCGAATACAACAGAACTCGCTGATTATGAAGCCCAGATCAAGACGTACAACATGGTACATGAGCATCTGATGCGTTTCTTTAATGGTTATCGTTATGACGCACATCCGATGTCGCTCATGGTGGGTGTTACAGGTGCAATGGCATCTTTCTACCACGAAAATTTTGATGTGAAAAATCCTGATGACCGAATGAGGATTGCGCATCGTCTGATTGCCAAGATGCCGAATATCGGTTCTAAAGTATACAAACATGGCGTTGGCGAGCCATTTATCTATCCGGATAACTCTCTGGGCTACATCGAAAATCTCATGAATATGATGTTCGCGATTCCTTCACAGCCTTATGAACTTCATCCTCAGGCAGTTAAAGCGCTGGATCAATTGATGATCCTGCATGCTGATCATGAACAGAATGCCAGTACTTCAACAGTACGTCTGGCAGGTAGCTCGGAAGCGAATCCTCTGGCTGCCATCTCTGCGGGTATCTCTACACTTTGGGGTAAAGCGCATGGTGGTGCGAACGAAGCAGTGCTGGAAATGCTGGAAGAAATCGGCGATCCGAAAAATGTTCAGAAGTTTGTTGATCGTGCGAAAGACAAAAATGATAACTATCGCCTGATGGGCTTTGGTCATCGTGTTTACAAAAACTTTGATCCACGTGCGACGATTATCAGTAAAGCATGTCACGAAGTGCTGGAAGACATGGATCCAAATTCAGAATTGCGTCCGTTGATGGAAATTGCGATGGAACTTGAGAAGATCGCGCTGGAAGATGAATACTTCATCGAGCGTAAGCTTTATCCAAACGTAGATTTCTACTCCGGTATTATTCTGCGTGCGCTAGGTATTCCGACTAACATGTTCACCGTGTTCTTCGCGATGGCACGTTCTGCGGGCTGGATCGCAAACTGGTTAGAAATGATGGAAGATCCTGATTTCCGAATCGGTCGTCCGCGCCAGTTGTATATAGGTTCTGCAAAACGTGACTATGTACCGCTGGATAAACGTGGTTAAATAATGGCAGGACGTTCAACATTCATTGTTGATACGTTGTCTGTGTTATAAGCATAGGGCGTCCCACATTGGTGAGGCGCCTTTTTTTTAAATTATAAAACTCTAAAAATGGGAAGGTTGATGATGAAAACACCCGTACATGTAGCAATCACTGGCGCCGCCGGTCAAATTGCATATTCTATTTTATTCCGTATTGCTGCTGGCGAAATGCTGGGGCCAGATCAGCCAGTTGTGCTGAGATGTCTCGAAATCACGCCAGCGATGCAGGCACTGGAAGGTGTCGCCATGGAGATCGACGATTGTGCATTTCCACTGGTTGATAGCATGGTCTTAACAGACGATCCTGCTGAAGCTTTTAAAGGTGTCGATGTTGCGATGCTAGTTGGTGCTAAACCTCGTGGACCAGGTATGGAACGTTCTGATCTGCTTGAAGCCAACGGTGGTATTTTTAAAGTTCAGGGCGAAGCACTGAACTCAAGCGCCAATGGTGATGTGAAAGTAGTTGTTGTCGGTAATCCTGCCAACACTAATGCTCACACGGCAATGCGTTTTGCACCCGATCTGAACTCGCGCAACTTCACTGCACTAACACGACTTGATCACAATCGTGCATTAGCTCAATTGTCAGAAAAGACTGGTGTGAGCACTCGTGAAATCAAAAAAATGATCATCTGGGGTAACCATTCCACAACACAATATCCTGATATCAGCCAGGCAACAGTTGGCGGAAAAGCAGCGAAAGATCTGGTTGATGCTAATTGGTATGCCGATGACTACATTCCACGCGTTGCTAAACGTGGTGCAGAAATTATTGCTGCCCGTGGCGCTTCAAGTGCCGCCTCTGCTGCGAATGGTGCGATCGAGCATATTCATGACTGGGTGATGGGAACGGCTGATGATGACTGGACCAGCATGGCTGTGCCAAGTGACGGCAGCTATGGTATTCCTGAAGGTCTGATGTACTCATTCCCTGTGCGTTGCAAAGGTGGTGATTATGAAATCGTTCAGGGTCTTGAGATCGATGACTTCAGTCAGGCTCGAATGGATACTACACAGACAGAACTGGAAGAAGAACTTGATGCTGTGAAAAGTTTGTAGCGTTTATAAATCTGAATAGATTTTTGTTTGATCAGGAAGGTTGAAGTCCCTCTTCAACCTTCCGAATTTTTATCTAACTTCTTTTTAAAAAAGCTCAATATCAGATTCAAGTCCATCAGAAATCTGTGGAGCCTCACCACCGGTACGCCCAAACTGGTTCGATGCTACTTGTAACATTGAAGCTGTCTGGGAAACATCACCGGTATCAGACATACTTTGCTGAGCTGATTCAACTAGTTGGCTGGTTGCTGCATTGATTTCAGAAATATTAGTATGAATGTTTCTGGCAGAAACACTTTGTTCAGACGACGATGAGTGTATCAGTGAATTAATTTCTGCAATCGAAGCGATAGATTGCGTGATCGTGTTGATAGATTCGCCAGCTTGTTGAGCTTGCGCAACACTATTAACCGCTTCTTCCTGGCTCTGGTTCATGATCTCAACAGCCTGGCTGGTGCCTTGTTGCAGCTGCATGATAGTATTTTTGATCTCTTCAGTGGACTCAGTTGTGCGTTGGGATAGCGTTCGAACTTCATCTGCAACAACGGCAAAACCTCGACCAGCCTCACCGGCTCTGGCAGCTTCAATAGCGGCGTTCAATGCCAATAAATTAGTCTGTTCCGCAATCCCGTTGATCATTGCCACGACAGAATCAATATTGCTACTGAGACCATCAATCTGGCCAACGGCTCCAGCGGCATTTTCTACATTGATGGCCAGTTGCTGAATGGTTGCGATAACTTCATTGACTTCACGATTACCTTCACTGGCAGAGACGTTTGCTTCATTGGCTTTTTCCGAAGCGATTCGGGCACTTTCTGCCACCTCTTCAATAGAAACTGTGATCGTTTCAACCGAGTTGGAAATTAGATCAATTTCCTGAACCTGCGAATAAATTGCTCCCATGGTTTCATTCTTGGCATCCTGTGCTTTTACAGAGATCTCAGCCAGATAATTGGCATGATCATTCACTTCTTCAAGTGTTACCTGCAGCTTGTCCATGAACTGATTAAATTCTACGGAAAGTTCTGTCATCTCATCATTGCCAGTAACCTCAAGGCGGGAGTTTATGTCCGCTTCACCACTGGAGATTTCATCGAGTAATTCGACAACATGCTGTGTTGATTGATTAATGCTGCGGATGAGAAGTAAAAGCAGCGGAGTCAACAACATGATCAGAAGGGCGATCATTCCATAATAGACTTTCGCGACAAGGGCTTCGTTTTGAGTGTGAGCCTGTTTTTGTTCTGACCACAGTAGCTGGGTGTGGTCTTCCAGTTTTTGTAATAATGGATCGATCGCATGTACCTCGGTACGGAACAATTCGATTGTTTCATTAATAGTTTTAACGCCAGCTGCGAGCGCGAAAAACTTTGTCTGATAATCTGTGCCCAGTTTATGAACCTGATCGTTTTCTATTGAAGAGAGTGAAGATTGATCGAGTAAGGTTAAAAAGTGCTGGTATTCGGACTTCATTTTGCCAACATAGATTTCGTCTTCCCAGGCAATGAAATCTTTTTCATAACGACGCATCATCAACATCGCATTAGAGAGTTCAAATTCGTCATGCAGATTCACAACTTCTTCCATTTTGTGTACGGCGCCACGAAGCGCACCCTGCAAGCCATGTTTATGATCCAGGCCATCATTGGTTTGTACTCGAACCACCTCATCAAACATGGTGTTGTAGGCGGTTAACTTTGAGTGAACCTGTTTGGTCAAATCAGATAGAGTTTGATCTCCAGATAAGGCTGTCAGTTTTTCCAGTTCTTGATCAACAGAACGAATAATCTCAGCGTGCTTTTCAGCATATTTCATATCGTGACGTAGCAGGAAATCCTTCTCGCTTCGACGAGCCTCTAATACACCAATAGAGATCTTGTGCTCAGAGTCTATGATAGTCTCATGAAGCTCATTCTCACTGGCAGATTTGTCAGAAAGTGTTTGTGTTAGATAAAAAGTGATCGCCATGACAAAAAGAGATGCCACAAATAAAGCGCCGATTACATAGAGTTTTTGACTGATTTTTAGTTTGTTGAGTGTATTCATGAAGAACTTATCGGCAGAGGTGGAAAAACCTTTTACTTTTTATGGGGTTATTTTGGACTCGTCCCACGGTTCTCTGTGGGAATGCATACGGGTGCTAATAAATACAAAAGTAGCCCGGATGGAGCTTGCAGAATCCGGGAAGATAGTGGCTTCGTTTTCCTGGATTCCACTGCGTTTCATCCAGGCTATAGAGGCAGTCATTTATAATTGATCTAAAGGCCCTGGTCCCTGAGGCTCATGATCTCCCAGCCACGTTTTTCCGCTTCTTCCTTTAAGTGATCATCGGCATCAACCGCGACGGGATTATCAACCTGTTCCAGCAGTGGAATATCATTGCGCGAATCACTATAAAACCAGCTGCCTTCCAGCGAATGATCTCGATCAGCCAGCCATTCCTCAAGCCGTGTGACTTTGCCTTCCGCAAACGAAGGAGTCCCCGCCACATTACCCGTATATCGACCATCGATGATTTCAGGATCAGTCGCGATTAGCTCATCAATACCAAACATTTTCGCAATAGGTTCGGTGATGAAACGATTGGTGGCGGTGATGATCAACAATTGGTGACCTTGCTGACGATGGTGATCAACCAGTGCCAACGCTTTGGGAAGTAAAAGTGGTTCAATCATCTGGACAAGATAATCCTGCCGCCAGGCATTCAGGGTCTCCATATCGTTTTGTCCGAGAATCTCCAGTTGAAAACTCAGGAATTCCATAATATCCAAAGTGCCATCAAGATAGTCCTGATAGTAGTCAGCATGCCGGCGAGTGTGTTCCTCAGTATCGACATAACCCTTCTCACAGAGGAAATCTCCCCAGGAAGTGTCGCTGTCGCCACCGATTAAAGTGTTGTCCAGATCAAATATTGCGAGTGTCATTAGTAATTTTTAGTCTCTATTTGTGTCTATGTTGCCTGTTTGTATTGCCTATTGTCAGGAATTTTGAAAGAATCCTTCCCATGATAGATCGTGATGGATTCAGAGCAAATGTCGGTATTATTCTGACAAATGATAACGCAGATGTCTTCTGGGCGCGCCGTGTTGGTGGCGCTGATGCCTGGCAATTTCCTCAGGGTGGAATCAAACGTGATGAAACCCCTGAAATGGCCATGTATCGCGAGCTTAATGAAGAAGTTGGATTAAACCCCGAACATGTTGATCTAGTTGGTTGTACCAGAAGTTGGCTACGCTACAGACTTCCCAAACGATTTGTTAGACATCATCAAAAACCCTTATGCATTGGTCAGAAACAGATCTGGTTTGTCCTCAAACTGATCACCGAAGAAACTAATGTTGACTTGGGTTTGGCTAGAAAACCAGAATTTGACGAGTGGCAGTGGGTTGATTACTGGCATCCACTGGATAAAATCGTTTCGTTCAAAAAGAATGTTTACCGAAAAGCTTTGACAGAGTTGGCACCACTTGTGTTGCCGGAGTCAAAAGCCAGAAGCTGAAATCTGGTTATTGAGTTAAAACCATCTCACGTCATTCCTGCACGTTCTTAGCAGGAACCCAGTTTTCAAGTCGTGGAATCAGGTACAAAATCCTACCAGAATACAATACTTATTTAGACTTCATCATCATCAATTCAGGTAACAATTTTTGAGCACTTTTCTGTGAAGCTTTGCGTAGAAAGTAACGTCTGAAATCCGGATCAAGATTCATTTTTTCCAGATCACCATCAATCTCAGCCAATGTAGGTTTGCAGTTTTCCATCGCAACATCAGCCACTTTTCGAAAGTCTTCGTGCTTGTCTAAATTCTCTTTGGCTTCTTTATTAAGACATGTATCGTATTTACCCCGACTCATGATCATATGTAAATGCTCTTCCTCAGAAAGATCGCCAGGGTAGCGATAGGTTGGCTCTTCCGGAGTCGCTGCTGGTTCCTCGACAGCCATTGCCTGAAGGCTAAAAAGAGAAAGAAGGATGATTAATGATTTCATAGTTTTTATACCTTATTTTTTTCGAGATTATTCGACAAATTTTACGACTTTAATTTCCCAGGTTTGCTCATAGCCATCGACTTCTGTGCAGCCTAGTTTTACGGGTTTCTCACCCGGCTCTATAGTTCCAGCCGCCATGCTAGCCTGCCGTTTTCCGGCAAACATACGGGTAAAACGGTATTTGATCGACTTGTCAGGATGGTTGTTGATGACTGTTCTGAGCTTGCCACCTTTGCTTAAAATCTGGCACTTTCCATCCAGCACGGATTCAAACTCGAGATAATCTTCCGGAGATTGTTCTACGGTACTGCTCCCTGCTGCAGCCAATTCATTACAGGGTGCACTAAAGACTGCGAACGGCAAGAAACCAATGAGCAGGAATATTGTATTAATAAATTTTGATTTATTTTTCATGGGTGGATCATAGTCAATCAGGTGGATTATGTACAATGGACAATTATAATTAAGGATAATATCCCGGAGCATCTGAACTGTTAATGAATAAGAATGTTTAACTACTTCTCGTCATTCCCGCATGGTTTTAGCGGAAATCTAGTGACGATAATTTCTAAACGCTCGACTTCAGGTTAATTAAGACAGTTATCATCCAGTGAGGTTCCTCAGGAAAATTCATCACACCAGCGTCGCCACAAAAATAGCCCGCTTAGGTGCTGGCAATCCTTCACAGGTTTTATTCTGATCAAGTGGATCAAGAAATTCTGATAGAGAATAATGCTGCATCCAGCCGGTAGTTCGTTGTTCTTCGATAGTTGTTTGAGTGACATCAACCAGTTTGATGTCGGTGAAGCCGCATCGTTTTAACCAGGCTTGTAAAGTTGGGCAACTGGGTAGAAACCAGACATTACGCATCTGCGCATAACGATCTTTCGGCAGCAGAACCTGTCCTTCTTCACCATCGATGATTAAGGTTTCCAATACCAGCTCGCCACCCGGTTTCAAACATCCGGCCAGTTCCTGAAGATGATCAATCGGTGAGCGGCGGTGATACAAAACGCCCATGGAAAAAACGGTGTCGAAGGCTTTTGATCGTTGCGGGATTTCTTCGATACCCAATGGCAAAACATCAATAGGCTGATCCGGGATAAAATGTTTGATCGCCTGAAACTGCATCACGCTCAAAATACCCGGATCAATGCCGATCACGCGTTCAGCGCCAGCACCCAACATGCGAAAACAGTGATAACCATTGCCGCAACCGATATCCAGAACCCGCCGATATTTCAATGGTTGAATATGTGGAGCGACGCGATCCCATTTCCAGTCTGAACGCCATTCAGTATCGATATGCGTTCCAAATAGATCATAAGGGCCTTTGCGCCACGGCTCGAAGTTGCGTAATAAAGACTCAATGCTTTGTGTTTGATCAGATGATCCAATCTGGATTTTTCCGATGTTTAGATCAACCTTCGATGGTTCAATGTTGGGTAACTGATCCAATGTTTCCAGCCAACCTGGAAGCTTGCCATGTGTCGATGGATCAAGTTTCTGATCGATCAGATCTGGCAGCGTTTCCAACCAGCTTTTTAAGATATTTTCTTCGGCAGCTTCTTCGAGGTATTTGTAAAAAGATTGATACATGAATTATTTCATCACGATCAAAGAGGCAAAGTTGAAATACTGAAACCAGACTTCCGCACTTTTGAAACCGGCTAATTCCAGACGTTGTTTATGTGTTTCCAACGTTTCTGGAATCAACACATTTTCCAGCGAGGTTCGTTTCTGGCTGATCTCCAGATCAGAATAGCCATTGTCTTTCTTAAAAAGCTCATGCATTTGAATATGTAATTCATGCTGATCAGGATCCTGATAATCGAGCTTTTCTGACAGAATCAAAATTCCACCGGGCAACATTCCATCAAAAATCTTTTTCAAAAAGGACTCACGATCTTCAGGCGGAATAAACTGTAAAGTGAAATTCAACACAACCACCGAGGCATTGGAAATTTTCACATCACGAATGTCTGCACAGATCAGATCAACCGGCAGGGAACGTTCATCCTGATCAAGAATCTTTTGAAAACCTTCGATCATCGCTTCGGAATTATCCACCGCAATAATCCGACAATCATCATGCTGAATATGATGACGCATGGAAAGCGTCGCCGCACCCAGCGAACAACCAAGGTCATAACAATGACTGCCGGGTTGAGCAAACTTGTCCGCCAACAGGCCAATTGCAGATATAATGGTCTGATAACCCGGAACCGATCGCTCGATCATGTCCGGAAAAACATTGACCACACGATCATCAAAGGCAAAGCCTGAAATTTCGTGAAGTGGTTTAGTATAAATATTGTCGCGAGTCATTATATGAGTCAGAGTGATCTCTGGATTTCTGAATACTGGAAAAGTTCTGCCATGTTTTCTGATCAACAACAACTGATCGAAAACAAAGGCTGGCAAACATGGCCAGATTGTAATGAACTTAACCGTTTGATGCCAGAAGGGAACAAAACCTTATCGGGACATCTCACCCGGTTTTTTCCACAATCGTCATTGGCGGAAGATGCAAGTTACTATGAAGAACATATTTTTTCCAATGGTGAAATACCAACTCGTGATAGGAATTGGCATGACTATTTTAATGCCATGGTCTGGTTGCAATTTCCAAAAATAAAGTCTGTGATCAATGCTATGCATGTAAAAGAAATTGATCAGCAGGAAAATAAAAAAAACAGAACCAGAAAACGTGATGCACTGACACTTTTTGATGAATCGGGAGTGATCTTTGTTAGCAGTGATGAGCAGGTTATCGAAGCATTAAATGATCACCAATGGAAGGAATTGTTCTGGCAAAGGAAATGTAAATGGTGGCGATCAATTTCAGTCTATATCTTCGGTCATGGATTATATGAAAAAGCACTTTCACCTTATATCGGAATGACAGCGAATGCTTTGACTTTGCAGGTTAACGATCACTTTTTTGATCAGGATCGACAAGCTCAAATAAAAGAACTTGATCAGACTATCTCGAAAAAATTACAAATAGAAAACAGTTTGGAAAATCCACGAGATCTGACACCGCTACCCATGCTCGGTGTTCCGGACTGGTGGCACGAAAACGATCAGGAAGAATTTTATAATAACCAGAATTATTTCAGGCCTAAAAGAAAATGAATGAAAACTTTATAGACAAAAACTTAACGACAAAAGCTTTATTCGTTATAGCTGTCAGTTTGCCAGTTGCAGCGATCGGTATACTTATACTTAAAAATCACCTCCCAATGGGGCCAATGGTTTTAGCTATGACGATCATTCCGGTACTAGGATTGCTGATTGCAAAGCGCTCGATCAAAGGAGCCATTCCCGATCTAATATTTGGAGCGATTGATACAGGCTTACTCACCATTCCAGCACTGATCGGTGGCATGACATTTGGTGTTGCCGGAGCGATTGCTGGTGGTGTGATAGGTGATGCGCTCAGTGATGGGATCGCTGGCTTTTTTGAAGGATCAATTGCCGAATGGCTACGTGGAAAAGGTATAGAAGAATCACGGGAAAGTGTGACTACGGCATTAGGAAAAATGGCCGGTTGTTTAGCTGGAAGTGGGTCGGTTTTGAGTGTTGCGTTATTGTTAGGGATACAGCCAAACTTATAAACAGCCTGAATTTATACAAACATTTATTTTAGTATGTCTGAAGTCAAGATCTATCCTTGTATTGTTACTTTTTCAGACTAAGTTATCAATATATGCATCTATTGCTAACCAACATAATATAACTCCAACGGGAATGTAAAATGAACAAAAAATAAGATCGTATAATTCTGAAATAGTTTTTTCTTTATTCATATCTTCTCCACAAATAAGTCGTTGGAGAATCCTTGACCCCAACCCGAGTGTTACTCCTCCTCCAATAACTAATAGAACAATCCCAGCAGAGGCATGAAACCTTGCTATGTGAAAATCGGCACCTCCAATCCTGAAAGAAGCGAAGATAAAGAAATATCCAATACAAGTAGCTATAGCTATTACTGCAAGGTGTATCGTTAGACGTTTTTTGAAAAGATCAAAATCTTTATCCATGAATCCATTAGCGGCAAGGTCTATTGTTTCTTTATTACTTACTCTCCATCTTGTCTTTCCACTCACACAAATCAAAAATACAGCACTGATCACATTTTGGTTTTCTGGCGATACAAGTATAACGACCGTGCAAGATCAACCAGTGGTGCGCGTCTAGTTTGAATTCATCAGGAATAACTTTTAATAGCTTTTTTTCGACCTCCACAACATTCTTTCCGGGAGCAAGCTTTATCCGGTTAGAGATGCGAAAGATGTGTGTATCGACGGCCATTGTCGGTTCGCCGAAAGCGGTGTTGAGAATAACATTAGCCGTTTTTCTACCGACACCGGGCAGGGCTTCCAGCGAGGCTCGATCACGTGGTACTTCGCTATCATGAAGTTCGATCAATTGCCGGCAGGTTTTTATAATATTTTCAGCTTTGGTGTTATAGAGTCCAATTGATTTGATGTAGGTTTTCAGACCATCAACATCTAGTTTGAGGATCGTTTCTGGCGTGTTGGCAACTTTATAAAGTTCGATGGTTGCTTTGTTTACACTAACATCAGTTGCCTGCGCCGAGAGCACAACCGCGATCAATAATTCAAAGGGTGTTTTGTAGATCAGCTCTGTTTCCGGGTTTGGGTTTTGTGCACGAAATCGCTCAAAAATTTCCCTTCTTTTTTCTTTATTCATTTTTCTATCTTATATAAAAAATCCATACCAGAGTTAGTGCCGGATTCGGCTTCCATCGACCAGCGTTTTGAGAAATCATATCGCATTTTTAGCTGGGTGACTGGTTCAAATAGTCCAACACCATAACTGATGTAAAGCCTGGGTGTCAGGTATTTACCGATTTGTAATGAGGTATCTTCGGCACCATCACCACCGATGGAGAATTCATCCAGTCCGAGAGATTGCCCAATGGTATCCGTCAACATTGCACCACCTTTGAAACCCAGAGACCGAGCTGCTCCGATAAGAATATCACCATCGCCAGAGGTGGCTTCGCTTAGTGGTTTTCCGATCATCAAGTAAGAAAGTATATTGTCCTGATTCATACTTGGTTTGGAAAATAATGTCAGTTCTGGTGACGTCGCAGCTCCTGTCACATGTACACCCGCAGTGACACTTTTAATTTTACGAATAGCTTTTAGATCAAGCGTGGGTGAGTCGATTGGGCCGCCAGCAAAAATAATCCGACCTTTGTTGATATCAAGTTCCTGACCATAAGCAGAAAAAAGTCCATCATAAATAATAATTTCTCCTGTTCCCATAACTGGTTTTTTTGGTTTTCCTGTGACAAGCAGATCACCTTTGAGTGATCCTGTGAAGCCGGAGGCGGAAATTGAAATCTTATTATCCAGAATGACCTTAACGTTTGTTGTGATCTGCAATTTCTGTTTTTTCTCTTTCACAGTCTCAGGATCATTGATGATCGTGACATCATCAGAAAGTGGCACGGAACTGGCGATCCCTTGAGGTTCGAGTTTTGCTTCGGGAATAGTGACTTCGCCTTTAATATTGAGTTGATTATTTTGTTGGCTGATATAGAGTTTTGGTGAGGCCAGTATCCAGGCTTCGGGCAGGTTAACGAGTTCGAATCGATCACCATTTATTTCAGCATTTATGGGAAAGCCATCTTCAGCTAAACCTATCGACCCTTTCAGATCGAGCTTGCCTTCACCTGAACGTGCCTGTCCATTAAATGCGAGTGGTTTTGCGTCACGACTGATCGCATCAATTTTTACATCTTGCAAATGTATGCCGGCGGCCGGAAGAAAAAAATCTGCTACCAGTTTTGTATGACCTTCAATTTTTGGTTTGCTTACGGTTCCGGCGATACGCAGATCCACATCCAGATTACCTTTTAATTCTTCCAGTTCATGAGTAAACGTCTGGATGAAACCCAGATCATCAATTTTGGTCGTCAGTCGCCCCTTCAAAGGTAGTTTGTTGAAATCAACCGTGGAAGGATTAAAGGGTGGTGTTTCCAACGTTGCTTTGATCGGGCTATCAGTTGGTTGCACCAGATCGAATAATAAAGAGGCTTTTGCACCTTGATCATTCATGACAATATTAAGAGCGGCTTTGTCGTACTTAAACTGCGGCCGATCGTCTGCGTTCTGTAGTTGAATTGTTCCAGCCGGGGCATTGAGATCCAGCTTTGCACGTATGTTCTTATTCCCCGTTCCAGAAGCGGTAAGCTTTGACGAGACTGTGCTGTCGAGCACCATATTGGCAGGTAGAAATGGATCGAGAATGGAGAGTGGTAGTTGATCAATATCCGAATTAACCTGCCATGTTCCTGAAGATTTCCAGTGGGCCTCCAGACATAAGCTTGCTTCTTTTTGTGTCAGGCAGAGTTTTTCCAGATCCACTTTTTGTTTAGAGGCGATCAGTTTTTCTGGTTTGACTAGTTGCCAGCGTCCGATCTTTTTCTCTTCCAGTGTCAGTTCCTGAATGATGCCGCTCCAGCGATCATTTTTTAGTCCACCTTTGCTTAGAAAGTGCAGATCACCTTGAGCTGAAATCATGTTGGCTTTGATCGTGTGTGCGGAAAGTTTTCCTGTTCCAGTCAGGTCAAGTTTGTCGATGATATTTTCACCCAACGTAATCTGTGAGGAATTTAACTGGATGTCGAATTTTTCACCTTGAGTCAGATCCAGTTTCACGGTGGAATCCAGCTTGCCGAATTTTATGCTCGGAGCCACGACATTTTTGCCTTTCAAAGTTGTATTGATCGATGGTTGCTCTTGTGATCCTTTGATTGTTCCTTGTGCAGAAAGTTGGCCGCCAGCCTCCGGGTATAGTTCGGCCAGATCAGGTGATTCCAATGTCCAGTTCAGATCCAGATTTTCTCCAGCATGGCCTGATGCTTTCAGGACGGATTTACCCGAGGAAAGATGTAACTGTTTTATATCCAATGCGTTGTTGATTATTTTTAGATCAGTTTGAACACTAAATGGATAGCCTCGTAACTGACCTTTGATCAATGTGTTTTCGACAGATGCACTCAAATTATCCTCAGCTTGTTCACCCGATATTTTTGTTGATAGATCAAGTTTTCCCGACCAGTCTTTTTGTAATAATTCAGGGTTGATGTTTTTGCCATCCAGCTTTAAATTCCATGTTAGTTTTTCACCCCAGCCAACTTTTCCGGCTAGATCGATCATGCCATCAAGCACATCGCCGTGTAGTGATTCCAGATCAAATGTTGTACTTGAACCGGAGCCTGCAATGATCCAGTTTCCTGTGGGGATTTGATCACCGTCAAGTGCTGTTTCAAGATTGACAGTATATTGATCAGGCTGCCCTTTAAGTTTGAAATCACCTTGTGGACTTTTGATCTGTTGAGAGTTTTCTACATCTGGCTGTTGCCAGATTATATCCTTCCAGTCACCACTTAAATCGAAAGTTAACGGTGTTGTTCCCCAATTTACTTCTCCCTGAGTTTTGAATTGACCAGAGAGTAGATCGCTGATCAGTTTTTTAATCACAAAATGCTGTGAATCACCATGCCCATCAAGATCGAGAACAACATCACCAACCTGAGCCTGGTTAACATTGGCTTTAAGTTGAAGCTGATAATCATCGGGCTTGCCAGTCAGTTGAAACTCACCTTGATCCGTGGATGCGATCGCTTCACCGGTGAGAGGCCAGCGCAAGCTATACCAGTTGCCTTGTAGTGCAATTTCGGGTGACTCGTTTAATTTAATTAAACCTTTTAAGTCCGCATGAGCATCAGTGTCACGTGATCTGAGAGTAAAGGCTTTTATATCAATCTCTGCCGGTGTTTTTTGATCCTTGGTTTGATCGATGGTTTGATCAATTAATAGAGCGCCATCCCAGGTCCCATACTCTTCCGATGTGATCGTGTAATCGTTGGTGAGATGTATTTGTTGCGTTTTCTGGCCATACCCAAGGGTTCGTAAACTAACCATCATTGAAGGTAGATCAGCTTTGATGTTTTGCAGATTTAGATCATCGAAAAATAATGATGCTGACCAGTTTAAATCCGTTAAAGGTTTTTTCAGATCAGCATTAAAATAAATGTTGGCTGGTTGATCTAGTTGTTGATCAATGATCAGGCTTTCAAGATCGCCATGTATTTTTCCCGAGCCTTCCAGTTTGGGTAGATCGGGCAGGTTGGCTTTCCAGCTAATAGAAAAATCCAGCGGGTAGTTTTCTCGAGGTTGAAGTTCTCCGGATATTTCCAGTTCGGCATCCATCATTTTTGCCTGAAGTTGATCGAGCTTCATCCGGTTTTTATCTGCATCGAAAGCAAATGATAAATGATCTAGCTGCAATGCTTTTTCGAGCGATGGTGAACGATACTCTGCTTGCGTTAACAGAAAACTTTTTATCTTGATCTGTAAAGGTAGTTCTATGTCAGATAATTTTATCGGATCAGTTTCAGTTTTTGCTGGTCGTTTGTCGTCGATCAACAAACCATGAATTTTGATCTGATCAATCAGTAATTCTTTTTGAAATAATTTTGCGGGTTGCCAGCTAAATTCAAATTGATCAGCGGTAAGATTAAGATCATCAATGTTTACTTTTAGATCAGTAATTTCTATTTCACTACCCAGACGGCCTTCGATATTTCCTGCCGATATTTGATCAGGAAATTTGTCAGACAAAATATTCCAGACCATCCGTGTTCCACTTTCTGTCCCCATATAAAATATGGCCGCTCCGATCAAGATCAGTGTAAAGAGAATAAAAAGAAATAGTCGCCGAATGATCACAGATCAGGGCCGATGACGATGTGTAGACGAATCGGATGATCAGGTTCTGAAATACCCATGGCCAGATCGACGCGAACCAGACCGACGGGCGATAACCACCGCACACCAAAGCCCGTTCCAACCTCGATTTCACCACCAAATTTATTGAAGGAATTTCCCGCATCGACGAATCCGGCTATCGCCCACTTTTCTTTGATGCGATGCTCATACTCAACACTGCCGACCATTAAATATCGTCCACCAACAACATTTCCTTTGTCGTCTCGGGGGCCGAGATCTTCATAATCAAAACCGCGAATACTGTTATCACCACCAGCGAAATATCGCAGTGATGTCGGTAATTCTTCAAAGCTATTTACTTCGGTCAGTCCAAGGTTTCCACGAACGATGATGCGTCCGTTGTCCCAGAAAGATCGGATGAATTTTCCATTCAGGCTGGCTTGTACAAAGGTGATGTCAGAAACAAAACTTTCAATTGATCCGCGAATATTAAATCCTAAGCGGAATCCATTGGTTGTATAAGCAGGGTTGTCAGTTTTAGTTTTCGTCCAGCCAATACCGGGGATTAGTGATTTAGAGGTTTCTTCTTCATCGCTGATCTCAAAGTTTTCATACAGATAATTCAGAGAGGCTGTCTCATCCCAGCCCCAGCGTTTGTGGCGATGATTGAGTCCAAAATTGATCGAGTCGCTTTTACTGGTGTCAGTATTTTCATGCGATGTGATGACATTGAAACCCAGCTCGGCATCTCTGTCTCGAAAATGCGGGATCGTATAATGAGCGGAAAGTGTACTCAGGATGGGGGAGATTTTCGCATCTGCTCCCATACGATGTCCCTGACTATTGAAACGATTGTTCCAACCCAGTTTCAGTCGCGGTCCTGTATCGGTTCCAAAACCGGCGCCTGCGGTATAGCGGTTTCGTTTTCGTGGCGTTAGCGTCACTTTGATCGGAATCGTATGATCTTTCTTTTCATCGAAAAGTGGCCGGACTTCAATGTCATCAAAAAAATCTGTATTGGACAGTTTTTGTTGAAACTTGATCAACTGACCATTCTGGTATGGATCACCTTCCTCGAAGGTTTGATATTGTGCAAGTTTATCAAGACGAATGGGTGATTCTGAAAACTCTACCCGACCAAAACGATAGCGTGTGCCTGTCTCGAAATGAATCGTGATGGTCGCGGTATAGGCTTCCAGATCGACTTCAACTTTGCTCTCGACAAATTCAGCCTCAAGATATCCGCGTGTTGCTGCCAGACGTTGCAAATCTTTTTTGCTGGATTCATATTGGCCGTGATGAAATCTTTTTCCTTGCTGTACTTGTAAGGTGTCAAAAAGCTTGCTGAATGATTCATCATGTTCAGCATCACCGCTGATCACCAGGTCCATTTTGCCGATAATTAATGCCTGACCAACATCAACAAGATAATTTGCCACCCAAGCCTGATCAGTCTGCTTTAATTCTGTTGTGATTTTCGGTTTGTAATAACCCAACGCTTGCAATGCACGTTTTATTTCATTGTTGGCTTTCTTATGGAGCGTCTTGATTCGACTTTCTGAAAGACGAGGGTGATCTTTCTGTTTTTGTAGGCTGAGTGAAGAAAGAATATTTTCCAGAGCCTCTCCTTCGACACCCTCAACAATGATAGTGATCTGTTCTTCAGTCATTGCTGGATCGGCGACCGCTGGAAAGCCAACACTCAGGCACAAAAATATAATAAAAAAGAAAGTTTGTTTTGCCAGCATTAGAGAACTACCGACGTGGTTTTGAGGACAGTTTTGTACTGAGATAATCGCCTGATGCAATCAATAAACCTAAGCCAATAAAAGCACCCGCCGGTAGTGCCGCTAATGAAAATCCTTTGTTGTTCTGAGTAAAGTGGATCGCAAGATCTTTACCCGTTTCACCTGTCAATAAATGCATGTCTTTTAATAAACTTCCATAGCCAATTAATTCTCTGAAAGACCCAAGCAAGATCAGCACCAATAAGACGGCAAGGCTGTGAAAAATAGCATCTTTTAATGAACTCATTATGGTGTTTTGCGAGGCGAATACGGTTGTACGATCGATGATCAGACAATTGGCGGCAACAATCGGCAAGTAGAGTCCCAGAGCTGATCGTAGATCTGGATACCAGGCTTGCATTAGCAGGTCGATGACCGTGACAACCGTTGCTGTGATCAACACATAGCAGGCGAGGGCGGCTGGTGGTGGGATCAAATAACGGGTTGCGGAGACCAGTAACGAAGTCAGTGTGAAGACGATAAAAAATACTACGCCCATAGCGAAGCTCAGGGTCAGGGAATAGGAAATTGCCAACAATGGACTCAATCCGATCAAGCGAGTCAACAATGGATTTTTTCGGAACACGGTATCCAGATATTGATCTCTTATGATCGTAGTCGGGTTTTGATTTATTTCCATAATCGATCTTTTTCTCTTTGATAAAACGCCAGACTTTTTATGACCGCTGTGGTGACTGCAATTGAACTGACGCTAGCACCGGAGATCTGATCAATACCTGCAATATCAGTAGAAATTTTTCCGTTAAAACTTTCAAGCCAGTCCGAATTATTCTGATGAATTACATCTCCAAATTCGGGTGTCTCGTTGTGATCAAGAATGTTAATGATTAGTATTTTTCCTTCATAGTCGAGACTTACTGCCAGTTTGATCATTCCATTATAACCATCGGGAGCCCTCGGCTGAATGATCATTCCTACGGGTTTATTATTTTTTCGCGCACGATAGATTGTAACGGGATCGCTGGTGCCCAAATCTCCCAGAGCAGTAATTTCAACCTTATCTTTTAAGAGATCATTATCATAAGCTGTGGGTACCAATTTCTGTATTAGTTCGGCATGTTTTTTTATTTTGATCTGGTTGATAGGATCGCGGGTTGTGGAAACAAAGTAATTTATGATCAAGATGCCCGATAACATTGTGATCAGCAGTGGCAGGGTTAATGACATTCTGGAAAAGTTCATATTGATTTGTTTTGGGATCTTTCCGGCCGAAAATAATGATCAAACAAAGGTGCGGTGGCGTTCATCATTAAAACAGCGAAGGCGACACCTTCCGGATAACTTCCCCAGGTGCGAATGCCATAAATCATCATGCCGATCAGTAGACCATAAATAAATCGTCCTTTTGCGGTGATCGGAGATGTGACGGGATCGGTGGCGACAAAAAAGGCACAAAGCATGGTCGCGCCACCGAACAGGTTGAACATGATTCCGGAATAATGATCGGCATCAATCCAGTGGAACAATACCGTGATTAGAAACAGGCCGCAGAGAACGCCGACCGGAATATGCCAGCGGATGATCTTTTTATAAATTATAAACAGGCCGCCGCAGAGGAAAGCGAGGTTGATCCATTCGTGTCCGGCTGCACCAAAAAGGCCAGATATTCCTGTCCCCTGAATTTCTGAGAGCATGTGCGAAAGACGCAGACTGGTTTGTAAACTGTCCAGTGGTGTTGCGCTACTTTGTCCATCGACCATGATTGACCATTGATTCATTTCCACCGGGAAGCTGATCAATAAAGCTGCGATTCCAACCATTGCTGGGTTAAAGAGATTGTTGCCGGTGCCTCCGTAGGCATATTTCCCGATAGCTATTGAAAAGGAAATACCGATCAAAAGTATCCACCAGGGAAGCGATGGCGGAAGTGACAGGGCAAAAATGATCGCCATGACTGCACCGCTGGCATCGAATGGAAAGTCTGTTACTGATCGCCCTGTGAAAGCATGTAAGACCAGCTCTAATACCAGACCGAAGATTATTGCCAATAACAGGTTGAAGAAAATACCCGATCCAAAAATTATAATGCTGATCAGAATCCCCGGAGCCAGTGCCAGACATACGATCAGCATGGTTCGTTGAATCGAAGGTGCTTCAAGCCAATAATCTATTTGGAATATTTGCAGCATATTACAAAATGTAACATTTTTTGCGTCTATAATGAGCATATAAGATAGAATAAGAATAATAATAATTTTTACGGGCAATGTTTTATGCAACAAGCAGTGAACAAGGACGCGCTCCCATCTGAGTTGTATCAGGAAAATGAGACAAGGATCCGGCGTAATAGCGTCGCTGTAAAAGTGGGCGACATTACGATCGGTGGTGATGCACCTGTCGTGGTGCAATCTATGACTAACACTGATACAGCGGATGCGTTGGGCACGGTTAAGCAGATTCAACAATTGGCCACTGCTGGATCAGAGCTGGTTCGGATCACGGTTAATAATGAAGACGCGGCAAAACAGGTCGGCAAGATTCGCGACATGCTTGATGCGGCTGGTTGTGCAGTTCCTCTGGTGGGTGATTTCCATTATATCGGTCACAAACTTCTGACCAAATATCCTGAATGCGCTGAAGCGTTGGCCAAGTATCGGATCAATCCCGGTAATGTCGGCTTTGGTAAAAAACGTGATTCACAGTTTACGGCGATGATCGAAACGGCGATCGAATATGATAAACCAGTTCGGGTCGGTGTTAACTGGGGAAGTCTCGACAGTGCTTTGATCACGAAAATGATGGATGACAATGCAAAATTACCCGAGCCGCATTCACCTGAATATGTGACACAACAAGCATTGATCGCTTCTGCATTGGATAGTGCTGCCTTAGCTGAAAATATTGGTCTTGGCAGAGATAAAATTGTGCTGTCCTGCAAAGTCAGCGGCGTTCAGGAATTGATCTCACTTTATTCAGAAATTGCCGGACGTTGTGATTATGCTTTGCATCTTGGCCTGACTGAGGCTGGAATGGGATCTAAAGGGATCGTTGCTTCGACTGCAGCGATGGGGATTTTATTGCAGCAGGGGATTGGCGATACGATTCGTGTTTCGCTGACGCCGGAACCGAATGGTGATCGAACTAAAGAAGTGATCGTCGCACAGGAGATTTTGCAAACAATAGGGATTCGATCATTTACACCACTGGTGACAGCTTGTCCCGGTTGTGGTCGAACCACCAGTACTTATTTTCAGGAACTGGCTGACAGTATCCAGACTTATGTCAGAACACAGATGCCGATCTGGAGTGAACAATATGTCGGTGTGGAAGATATGAGCCTGGCGGTTATGGGCTGTGTTGTGAATGGCCCGGGTGAAAGTAAAATGGCCAATATAGGAATAAGCTTACCGGGAACGGGTGAAGCACCGGTTGCGCCGGTCTATATTAATGGAGAAAAAGCGGTAACGTTACGAGGGGATAATATCGCGGAAGAATTCAAAGGAATGGTGGATGACTATGTTAAACAGACTTACTCTTAAATCAGTACTAATCACATTTTTACTTTTCACTTCACTGGCGTCAGTCGCAAGTGATGATTGGATCTATACCGTAAAACAGGGCGATAACTTCTGGAATCTCGCGGAAGATTATCTGGTGGATGTGCGTTATTGGCGCAGGCTGCAAAAATTGAACAGTGTGACGGACGCAACTCACATGCCGCCCGGATCAAAAATACGAATTCCTCTTGAGTGGACGCGGATTCAGTCTTCGGAAGCTACCGTAAAAAATGTATCGGGCGATGTGTCTGTGATAGTTGCCGGTTCTGGTGATAATAAAAAAGTGTCGTCAGGAGTGAAGTTAAAAGCAGGTGATCAAATTCTGACGGAATCAGAATCATCTGCAACCCTGGAATTTGGTGATGGATCAATCCTTGTTATACGAGAAAACAGTGATCTGAAATTGGAAACATTGGAATCATATGGCGATGAAGATGTTTTTAATTCTCAGATAAAACTTAATCGAGGTCGGACTGACAATAAGGTAAATCCTTTTAAAAAACCTGGCTCCAGATTCGAAATCTATACACCTTCAGCCACTGCTGCTGTTCGAGGAACCGTTTTCAGGGTTGCCGTTCCGAACCAGACTACGACAAATGCCGAAGTGTTAGAAGGCAAGGTAGATGTTACAAATGACAGTGGCAAGACTCAGGCCAAGGGTGGTTTTGGAACGGTTGCAAAACTGGACTCGCCGCCAACACCTCCGGTTGTTTTATTGCCAGCACCTAATTTGTCAGAAGTGTCTGATCTGATCGAACGATTGCCGCTCAGGTTTAAGCTGCCAGAGATCGAGAATGCCAGTTCTTATCGAATACAGATCACAAAGGATTCTACTTTCCAGTCTCTGGATTATGATGGGATTACGCCAACACCTTCAGCCAAAATTGCCGAGCTTCCTGATGGGAAATATTTGATGAAAGTACGTGGTATTGATGATCAGGATCTGGAAGGCTTTGATACTTTGCATACCTTCGTTTTGAATGCGAAACCAGAAGCTCCTTTCCCTGTTTTGCCTCAACCAGAAGGTGCAGTACCTGTTGGATATAGTGAGTTCTCATGGTCGAAAAGTGAAGGCATTTCCAGTTACCATTTTCAATTGGCAAATAATGCAGAGTTCGCTCAGGCGGTTGTCGATATTCCAGCTAACAAAGGAGCAATTGCAAACATTACTGAATCACTGGAGCCGGGTGAATGGTTCTGGCGAGTGGCGGCAATTGATTCGGCGGAAGGTTCAGGACCATTCGGTGAAGCTTATAGCTTTCGGGTGATGAAGCCAGGTCCAGAAGCAGAAGCTCCGGCGATGAGTGATACGGAAATTGCATTCCGTTGGCCAGCTGGAGAAGAAGGCGATAAATTTCAGATCCAGGTTGCAAGAGATGATACTTTTGAAACGCCAGTTATCATCGTCGATGAGTTGCTGACAGAAAGTGAATACATAATGCCGCGACCCACAGAACCGGGAAATATCTACATGCGCACAAAACTGATCGATCCGGATGGATTCGAGGGTTCCTGGAGTTCACCTCAAAACCTGGAAATACCAGATGAGCGACCATTCTGGATGATGGGCGGTGTACCTTTTCTTATTTTTCTACTTTAACTTTACATAAGAGTAAAAAGACATGAAGTCTAATTTACCGTTAACTGAAAAAATCCTCCTCGGATTGTTGCTGATCATTATTGCAGCCGTGCTCAATTATGGGCACCTTACGCAGCGGCTGGATAATGCAGTCTATGATGCTCATCTTGGAATGTGGTCACGTGCTGTCTCTGAAAATATTGTTCTGGTAACCATTGATGATCGCAGTCTTGGGCAAATGGGGCGATGGCCCTGGCCACGCCGGTTCCACGCAAAACTACTTGATGTTCTAAAGGATAGCAAAGTGGTTGGGCTGGATATTATTTTTGCTGAATCTGACATTAGTGACCCAGAAGGTGATCGACTTCTGGCCAGCGCGATAGAAAGACATGGTCGGGTAGTCCTGCCGGTTTCGCCAGCCATAACTTCAACAGGAGCAGCATCCGACGAGCTTTATGAACTATCTTCATTGCCTCTGTTTTCTCAGGTTGCGGCTGATCAGGGACATGTTGATGTTGAACTTGATAGTGATGGGCTCAGCCGTAGCATTTTTCTGAAAGCAGGCATGGATCGACCTGAAAGAAAGGCATTGCCATTAGCTATGCTTGAACTGAATCAAGAGTTTGAACTTGCTGGTGAGAGAAATAATAATCCCGTTTTGGGTGCTGGTGAAAATGTCTGGGTGAGGGATCACAAAGTTCTATTGCCGTTTGCGAATGGATCAAACCATTTCCAGAAAATATCATATGTAGATGCGATTGATCGTAGATTTGATCCATCTTTATTTAAAGGTAAATGGGTTCTGGTGGGCATGGATGCGGTTGGTCTCGGTGATCGGATTCCGACACCTGTTTCACGATCCAACCTGCCTATGTCAGGGGTTGAGTTTGAAGCACAGGTGCTGGATATTTTACTGAACGATCTCAGCATTGAGCCATTGGATGATCATCGCAACTTGTTGTTTACCGTTCCATTTATCATTGCACTTCTCCTGCTCTTTAACTTATTCCGATCGGAGAGAACCTGGTTAGCAACTTTTCTGCCACTGCTTGCAATTTTCTTATTTGGTTTTGCATTATCCAGAGTTGGTTTTTCCGGAGAACATTACTGGTTCCGTCCAGGCCCTGCACTGATCACTTTATTCCTTGGCTATATCTTGTTACACCGACAGCAACTGGCCGCTTTTATTGCTTCATTATCAAAAGAAAAAGAGCAGGCAGAAGTGGCTATGAATACAGTGAACGATGCTGTCGTCATTACAGATAAATCTGGCCGTATTGAGTTTATGAACCCAAATGCGGAGGCACTGACCGGCCATTTGTTAAAGAACGTTCGTGGACAACCATTAGCCGAAATTATGACTGTGCAAGATGCGAAAGGAATGCCTTATCCGATCGATCTGGTCACGAAAAGTCAGGCAATAAATTCAAAAATTGAATTACCTGAAAATCATTTTTTGAAACAACGGAATGGCCACATGATGCCGTTGCGTGCGAGTGCCAAACCTTTTATTGATAATAAAGATGAGATCACCGGTGTTATTGTCGCGTTTGATGAACAAAAAACTAATGAGCCGAAAACAACAGCAAGCGTTATTGATGAATTAACTCGTTTGCCAAGGCTTTCGTTACTGCTCGACAGGTTGGGACATGCTATTTCAAATGCCAATCGTACCAAGCGTCTGGTCTCTGTTTTGTATATCGATCTGAATGATTTTAATAAGGTTAACGATGCATTTGGTAATGAAAGCGGCGATGCAGCATTAAAAGAAATTGCTGCACGGCTTAGTTCACGAGGACGTATTGGAGATACCATCGCTCGGGTGGGGGAAGATGAGTTTGTAGTGGTTCTGGAAAATCTGGAAGATACGGATCCGGTGGCTTCGGTAGCCACTTCCTTGCTGGACGTGATCAAAGAGCCTTTTAAGCTTGACGATCATGAAGTCATTATTGAAGCCAGTATTGGTATTAGTGTTTATCCAAAAGATGGTATGGATGCTGAAACTCTGAAGAATAATGCTTATACGGCAATGAAACGTGCGAAGAAAAGTCGTCGGCATGATATTCCTCGTTTCCGTTTTTATTCACAAAAAATGAACAAGTGGGCGCTGGATCGCCTGTTGTCAGAAAAGGATTTGCGTACCGCTCTGACCGAGGAGAACTTCGAACTTTTTTATCAACCTCGGGTTGATTTTACTACTGGGCAGATCGTTGCTGTTGAAGCCCTGATTCGTTGGCGTCGTCCTGGAGAGGGTTTGATATTACCCACCAGTTTCATTCCATTGGCTGAACGTAGTGGTTTGATTACAGAAATCGGAGCCTGGGTTTTACAAACAGCCTGCAACCAGGCCAAAGCCTGGGAAAAAGCGAATCTCATGCAGCCGCGGATGGCGATCAATTTATCACCACGGCAATTTATGCAGCATGATCTGCTCGATACCATTACCAGAGTTCTGGACAAAACAGATTTGGAACCGCGTTTTCTGGAATTGGAAATCACTGAAAATACATTGGTAAGAGACGCTGATCGTTGTATCGAAATTCTCAAAGAATTCAGGGAAGTTGGCGGAACCGTTTCGATTGATGATTTTGGAACGGGTTACTCATCTTTGAGTTATCTGAAAAATTTCCCGGTGGACATTCTGAAAATTGATAAGGTTTTCACCAAGGATATTACAACTGAACCGGATCATGCTGCGATCACACTGGCCGTGATCAGTATGGCTCATAGCCTTAATCTGCGAGTCGTTGCAGAAGGTGTGGAAACTGAAGCGCAGTTTAACTTCCTGCGTGGCAAAGGCTGTGATGAACTGCAGGGTTATTTCTTCTCGAAACCTCTCCCTGCAGATGAAATGACCAGTATGCTGCATGAAAAACGTCGCCTGGAAATGGATGAAGTACAGGACAATGCTGCGACAACTTTATTACTGGTTGATGATGATAATGAAATGTTGAGTCAGCTGGGAATCATGCTGCGTGATGAAGGTTACCGGATCCTGATGGCTTCAAGCGGTGAGGAAGCTTTAAATCTGCTTGCCAGACATTCTGTTGGTGTTGTGGTGTCTGACGAAGTGATGCCGGGTATATGTGGCAGCGAATTGCTTGAGAAGATCAAAAACCTGTATCCAAAAACCACACGTATGTTGCTCAGCGCGACGGCTGATCGTGACACGATTATTACGGCGGTAAATACGGGTGCAATTTTTAAGTATTTGAGCAAACCGATCTCAGAAGCAGATTTTAAGAACTCATTGAAAGATGGTTTCCGTCTCTACAATAGAGGCCAGAGTTAGTCACAATAGGATTTTCATTGATCTGGATCAAAAAACACTGTCTTGAATAAGACTAGAGTTACGTATCAAAAATACAGGATCAGCTCAATGGATCAGGAAATCGATCAAAGCTATCAATTCAATGTAGAACTTATCCGGCGTTATGATAAATCTGGCCCCAGATATACTTCCTATCCGACGGCGGTACAGTTTCACGATAAGTTTCAGTCTAATGAATATCAGGAAGTTGCCAGACTTTCTAATGAAGATCCAATCCCTCGACCGTTGTCGCTTTACTTCCATCTACCATTTTGTGCGACGGTCTGTTTTTATTGTGGCTGTAACAAAATAATCACCAACAATCGTAAACGTGCAGAACCTTATCTGGAACGTTTGCATAAAGAAATTACCATGCATGCAGCGCTTTATGATGAAGATCGAAAAGTTGATCAACTGCATTGGGGTGGTGGGACGCCAACATTTATTTCTCCGGATCAGATACGTGACTTAATGACCGAAACGGCAAAACATTTCCAGCTGCGGGATGACGATACTGGAGAATATTCCATAGAACTTGATCCCAGAGAAGTTAAAAAAGAAACCTTACCGCTACTTCGTGAACTGGGTTTTAATCGGATCAGTCTGGGTGTTCAGGATCTGAATGAAGATGTCCAGAAAGCAGTCAACCGAATTCAGCCACAGGATATTACTGAAGCTGTTTTAACATCAGCGAGACAGGAAGGTTTCCATTCAATAAGTATGGATCTGATCTACGGACTTCCACTACAGACGGTCGAGTCTTTTAGTAAAACGCTGGACGAAGTGATCAAGATGTCGCCAGATCGACTGGCCATTTATAACTATGCTCACATGCCTTCCATGTTTAAAGTTCAACGTCAGATCAATGAAGCCGATCTACCTTCGGCGAATGAAAAGCTGGAGATCCTGCATCACGCGATCGATCGGATGACAGAAGCGGGTTATGTTTATATCGGTATGGATCACTTTGCCAAGCTCGACGATGAACTGACCATCGCGCAGAAAAATGGATCCTTGTACCGCAACTTTCAGGGATACTCGACGCATTCTGGTTGTGATCTGGTCGCCATGGGCGTGTCGTCGATCAGTAAAGTCGGCTTTACCTATAGTCAAAATCATCGTGATACCGAGGCGTATTTTAAAAGTATCGACAATGATGAGCTACCGATCTTCAGAGGTGTGCAGCTGGATCTGGATGATGTTCTGCGACGGGAAGTGATCACACGTCTGATTTGTAACTTTACGCTGGACTGTTCTGCGATTTCTAAAAAACATAATATTAATTTTAATGAATATTTTGCCGAAGAAATGGATGCCTTAAAAGAGATGCAGGACGATGGAATGTTGCGTATAAATAGTGACAGCCTTGATGTACTGCCGTCTGGCCGTCTGTTGATCAGAAATATCTGTTCTGTGTTCGATATCTACAACCGTCAGCAGAAAGAAACCCCTCGATTTTCCCGAATGGTGTAATACTGTAAAAACACAATATATGTGTTGATCATTTCCTGGAAACACAATATATTGTGTTTTCGCTGTTTTAACGAACTTCCTTCAAAAAATGCTGTTCAGCAGGGGAACGTCGTTAACCGTGGCCACTCAAAATGCTGTTTTATAGTGTTCATAGTGGATGGGCTAGCAAGGTATATTGTCGAAGTAATAGTGGTTCTATTGCTCGACAATATAACGCCGATAGCACATTCAATAGGGATACTAGAAAACCTGCATCTTTGAGTGAGTTACGGGTATATACTAACTAAAATGAATAGGGGAAAACCAGGAATGAAATCAGTATCTGTCGCTATCGTTCCCGATGAAGAAAGAGGCATCGAGCTACAACCGGCCTCAATGGACATCTGGGATAAAAAATATCGTTTGAAAACCAAAGAAGGGGAGTCTGTTGATCAGGATATTGATGCGACCTACCAACGAGTAGCTAAAGCACTTTCAGATGTAGAGGTGACACCTGAAAAACAGGAATTCTGGCACAAGAAATTTCTCTGGGCTTTACGACACGGCGCAATTCCTGCTGGCCGGATCACTTCCAATGCCGGTGCCCAGGCCTACAAACCTGCAACCTCAACGATCAACTGTACCGTTTCTGGTGTGGTTCACGATTCCATGGATGACATTCTTAATAAGGTGCACGAAGCTGGGCTGACATTAAAAGCCGGTTGCGGCATTGGTTACGAATTTTCTACGCTACGTCCAAAAGGTGCTTACGTTTCTGGCGCGGGTGCTTACACTTCTGGCCCGCTGTCTTTCATGGATATTTTCGACAAGATGTGTTTTACCGTTTCATCAGCCGGTGGCCGTCGTGGCGCGCAAATGGCAACTTTCGATGTTGGCCATCCTGACGTGTTGGACTTCATTCGTGCCAAACGTGAAGACGGTCGCTTACGTCAATTCAATTTGTCATTATTGATCACCGATGAGTTTATGCAGGCAGTAAAAAGTGACTCTCAATGGAGACTGGCATTCCCACTGGATGCAAAAGAAGTTGAGCAGGAAGAAATCAATTTACAAAATACAGACAATGTGATCTGGCGCGAATGGCCAACTCACAAAGGTTATATCGTTGACGAGACTGGCAAGGTTGCTTGCAAGATCTATAAGACACTTCCGGCCAAACGTCTCTGGGATGCGATCATGTCATCGACTTATGACTATGCCGAGCCGGGTTTCATCCTGATCGATAAATACAATGAAATGAACAACAATTGGTTCTGCGAAAATATTCGTGCGACCAATCCATGTGGTGAACAAGGTTTGCCTCCTTATGGAGCCTGCCTGCTTGGATCAATTAATCTGACGATGTTTGTCAAAGATCCTTTCACCGAAAAAGCAGAATTCGACTGGGAAGAATTCCATTCAGTGATCCGTGTCTTTACGCGAATGCTGGATAACGTAGTCGAGATCAACGGTCTGCCACTGGAAAAACAGCGTGACGAAATTGTGCGTAAACGTCGTCACGGCATGGGCTATCTTGGACTTGGATCGACCTTGACCATGATGCAACAAAAATACGGCAGCGATGAATCGGTAGAATTCACCGAACGTGTCAGCCGTGAACTGGCGATGGCCGGTTGGGAAGAAGCGCTGGCATTAGCCAAAGAAAAAGGTCCTGCTCCCGTGATGGAAGAAGAATTTGAAGTAACCACAGAAATGCTCAGTCACCGTCCTGAAATGCTCGACGATGGTTACAAGGTCGGCGACAAAGTTAAAGGCAAGATCCTGCATGCGAAATACAGTCGTTATATGCAACAGGTTGCTGGTGAAGATCCGGAATTGGTAGCAAGGCTCGCTGAGATCGGTGCACGTTTTACACATCACAGTTCAATTGCACCAACGGGTACGATCTCACTATCACTGGCGAACAATGCCAGTAATGGCATCGAACCAAGTTTTGCTCATCACTATGCACGAAACGTGATCCGCGAAGGTAAAAAGACCAAAGAAAAGGTTGATGTTTTTTCTTATGAATTGCTGGCTTATCGTGCACTGATCAATCCAGCTGCAATGCCGTTCTCTGAAAATCCGGAAGAGCAATTGCCGGATTATTTCATCAGTGCGGATGCCGTTGTACCGAAGCAGCATGTGGATATTCAGGCGGCTTCACAAAAATGGATCGATTCTTCAATCTCGAAAACGGCGAATGTCCCGACGGATTTTCCATTCGAAGAATTCAAGGATATTTATGAGTATGCTTATGACAAAGGTTTGAAAGGATGCACCACTTTCCGCTTCAATCCGGAAGTATTCCAGGGTGTATTGGTGAAAGAAAAAGATCTGGAAAATACCCTGTATCGTTTCTCACTGGATAACGGTGATGTGGTTGAAGTAAAAGGTAACGAAGAGATCGAATATGATGGTGAAATGCATACTGCTGCCAACCTGTTCGATGCACTCAAAGAAGGCTATTACGGTAAATTCTGATGACTATTAAAATTGATAAAAAAATTGTTGGCTACAAGGTTATTAAAGATGACGAACCTGCGGTAGAAGAAGTCGCGAAAAAAGAAGACAACATCGTGCACATGCATGAAAAAGTTGAACGTGATGAAATGCTCAAGGGATCAACCTACAAGATCAAAACACCATTGAGCGAACATGCGTTGTACATCACGGTGAACGATATTATTTTGAACCCGGGAACGGAGCACGAATTACGTCGTCCATTTGAAGTTTTCATCAACTCAAAAAGCATGGATCACTTTCAATGGATCGTAGCATTGACAAGAATCATCTCGGCGGTTTTCCGCAAAGGTGGCGACGTCACATTTCTGGTGGAAGAACTTCGATCAGTATTTGATCCAAGTGGTGGTTACTTCAAAAAAGGTGGCAAGTTCATGCCATCACTGGTGGCTGAAATTGGTGACGTGTTAGAAACACACATGAAAGAGATCGGTTTGATCAAAGAAGCCGGGCCAGATAAACATCAGCAAAAATTGATCGCAGAAAAAAGGGCAGAATTTGAAAAGTCACAAAAGAGTGACGATGAGGGAGAGTTTCCCACCAGTGCAACGCTGTGTGGGAAATGTAGCACCAAAGCCATGATCCAGATGGATAATTGTTTGACCTGTCTGAATTGTGGTGATTCAAAATGCGGCTAACGCTATTTGCAACATTGTTTCTGGTTGCCAGTGTGATCACTTTCAGTTTTATGCGGGTTAACGCGGCTGAAAGTGATCCTGTAGCAACTATTATGTTTAATAGCGACGGATTGAAAATGGCACTGGCTGATCATTGTTGTGATAGTTCGGATGTTAAATTTGTGGGTGCAGATAGTCTGTCATTCTGATCGCGTTTCATTTGAACAAGGGCAAAATGACTCCAATCCTGAAAAGCATATACATTATTGGTTTCATTCTTTGCCTGTCATTGATCTTTTCAGGCTCTGGAATATTCAGCCTCAAATCTTGTTTAGATTTTGAAAATGGCTTGAAAGTCTGTGCTGCCAGTGACATGGCAAAGATCACAAAAACGGGCAAAATACCTTTAGAAGATCCAGCCTTCGATCTTTCAAAAGGAAGGTTAGTTCTCAATGCTGCTCGTAATGAAACGATAGCCTTCCAGCTCTTCTTAAAATCAAACAATTCCAATGCACCAAAGGAAGTAAAAATAAGTTTTGATGATCTACAGGAATCTGATCATCAGGCAATTAAAGCAGATAAAAATATTCGTCTTTTCAAAGCTCATTATCATCTGGTAGAACGTGGTGGTTATACCTGGGGTACGAAGAGTGAAGTACTGGACTGGCCGGACGATTATCCTGATGCGTTGATCCCACAATCAATGGAGTGCCCCAACCAATTATATAAAAGAGAAAAGATTTCGATCTACGAGACATTTCCTGTTCCGGAAAATAAAAAAGAGAATCAATCAGTCTGGGTTGATATTTATATTCCTAAAGATCAACCTGCCGGAGAATATAAGACGCAAATAAAAATTCTGGCTGAAGATACGATCAATACCATTCCGTTGATGGTGAAAATATGGGATGTCACTTTACCGGATAAAAACTCAATTGATGCTGTAGGAGAGTTGTATAGCAGTTATGAGCAAGAAGGTGTTGGTAAAGATTTAACTTCGGCAACCTGGCAGGATATGGCTCACTGTTATCAACAGATGGCACACAGACATCGGATGGTCTTTATCGAACGACATTGGCGTAAAACAGACAGGCCTCTGGATGTATACAATGAAGTTTATTCACCGATTCTTAATGGTCAATTATTCAGTGGTGACATGGATTACGATTATAGGGGACCCGGAGAGAATATACCTGTATCTGTGTGGCGTACGCCCTGGCCTCAGGAGTTTAACGCCAGAATTGAAGAGCCATTAACGGATAAACAGATCAAAAATTATGAATCAATGGCGAGAGAATGGCAGAAAAATGTTGATCAAAATAACTGGGATCAAACTCATTATTTTGCTTATATTTTTGATGAGGTTGACGGTGCGACCGATGAGGATGAGCTGGGTGATGTTGGTAAAGATTACGTCACAATGGTGCATGAGCAAATGGATCGGGTACAGAAAGCTATTGATCGAGGGACGAACAACAAGTCCGTTGATCTGATTTGGACTAGCCATGCTGATCCTCAAAAATGGCAAGGAATTCCCGGTGAGGATCTCAAAGATACGATCCGCTTCTGGATACCTAACGCGAGTGGTGCCAACACAACATACTTGTCTGATCGTAAAAAAGAAGGTGATCGGATCTGGTTCTATCACAGTGGCCATCCATCGGTAGGAATCCACTCGATCAATGCATCAGGTATAGAAATGCGCAGTTGGGGTGTGATCACAGCACGTTATAACTTTGATGGTCATTTTATGTGGGCGTTGAATCTGGGTGATGAGGATGAACCTTATCGTTATCCATCATATAAAAAAGAAGATGATCGCTTTGGCAATGGGACAATGGTTTATCCTGGAAATAAACTCGACACGATCGGAATGCAAGCCGTTCCTGGTCCGATACCTACTATGCGCTTGAAGGCTTGGCGACGTGGTTTACAAGATGCTGAATTGATTTTTCTTGCACAAAAAGCGGGACATGAAAAAGAAATTGATCAGATGTTGAGAAAGCTGATCCCAGCGGCATTATCAGAAGGAAAGGGAAGCGCGAGCTGGTCTGATGATCCGCTTGACTGGATTCTTTTTCATCAACGTTTATTGGAATTAGCTTCTAACAAGTAGTTGTGCAGCTTCGTCGGGAGATCCTCCAGGATAACTGCTTCGATAAAATAGATTGTCATCTTGAACGATAGTGAAGGATCTCATGCCGAAGCTGATAAACATTTTCCTAATCATCCTTAAAAGGATTTTCATCACTCCGAGCAGATCGAAACTGTGAAATAAAAACCAGTAGGAAAAACACTGCTGCAATAAGGACGCGCCAAAAATATTCTTCTCCATAAAGAAGAAAGGCCATCAAAAATAAAATTGAGCTTAAAATAAATGGTGGTATCGAACTGAGATATCTGCCACTGATCCACATTTTAGAAAGAAAACCTTTTTGTTTATCTGAATATCCCGCACGATTTTCTGCGACTTGAGTGTTAAATCTTTTTAACCATATCAGTGGCGAATGATAAGTCACAACGACTCTGCCAGACTCATCAATATCCTCTGATCTGGCGAGTTTATAAAGTAAAAATATCCACGCACATAACGCGATCATGAGAAATATTTTTTCTTTCTGGCCTAGTGCGTGATACCAGTCGAGAAGTGTCGTTACGATTTCCATGTTGAAATTGTAACACCAGAATCAAAATAGCAGACATAAAAAAACGCATCACAAGGATGCGTTTTTTTATGTAACTTTACCAGCTTTTAAAGATTAGCCATCAGCATTAATCTTCGCAATAATCTCTTGCAGTTTTTCATCAGCCTGATCATTCTCAATCTGACATGTTCCAGCATTCAAATGACCGCCGCCTTCATAAGCAAGACAAAGCTCACCAACATTCGTATTTGAACTGCGGTTCGTGATCGATTTACCAATCGCAAAAACAGTATTCTGTTGTTTCAATCCCCACATTTTGTGGATAGAAATATTCGTGTCTGGGAACAGTGCATAAATCATAAAACGATTAACTGCATAAATTGTTTCTTCGTTAAGCAGATCAAGCACCACCAGATTTTTGTGTACAGTAGAACAACGCAGGATCTGTTCTTTGGCTTTTTCTTCATGCTCTTTGAAAAGTATCACACGTTCCTGAACATCCGGAAGTGCAATGATTTCATCAATCGAAAGATTCTTGCATTCTTCGATCAGATCCATCATCAATTGATAGTTAGAAATACGGAATTCACGGAATCGACCAAGACCTGTTCGCGCATCCATCAGGAAGTTCAAAAGAGGCCAGCCTTCAGGATTAAGAATTTCATCTTTGCTGAATTGAGCGGCATCGCCTTTGTCCACAGCATCCATCATTTCTTTCCAGCCAGCCGGGAAACGATCATCGCCGCCGTAGTAGTCATAAACCACTCGGGCTGCTGAAGGAGCATCAGGATCAATAATATGATTGTCTTTCTTACCGTTACGAACCGTCTCGCTCAGGTGATGATCAAATGCGATATGAACGCCTTCGACATAAGGAAGATTGGTGGTGATGTCATTATCCGTAATATCAATTTTGCCATCCTGCATATCTTTTGGATGTACAAACTTGATGTCATCAATAATACCCACTTCTTTTAACAGTACCGCGCAGACCAGTCCGTCAAAATCACTTCTTGTTACCAGTCTAAAATTTTCTTCACTCATGTTTTCTCTCCAGAACATATTTATTACTGTCCTTGTTATAGCGGCAGTAAGTTTCAGTGCTTTAGAGAAAGTTTGCGGTAATTATTTCTTTCGTTTATAGATCGCATCAATGATGTGTAGGGCATTCACACGATTAAAAGTATGCGTTCCAATAATATTTTTATCCCAGTTAGGCTCTACTTTTGAGACTATCGTTTCAGAGTAATTTTCATCATCCAATACTGTGATCTCATTGATATTGAAACCATAGCCATAGCGAACACTGCAGTTCTGTGATGGACGATAGATCCGACCATCTTCAATAAAGATCTTTCCAGCAGGACGTGAAGATTTAACATCTGAGATAACCGGGTTCATTGGGTGCGGTTGCCAGTCCTGGCTGAGTAAGTTTTCCGAGCTAAACAAAAACAACTCATCCCAGCTGGAAGCACCATCATTTTCGACCATATTGGTGAACATCCACCACTTATTATTGTGGAATAAAAGCGTGGCATCAACGGCACGAACATCTTCCATCAGGTTCATCTGGAATTCCCATTTAAGCGGAAAATCAACACACTTATACAACTCCACCGTTCTATTGGCGACGGATTCCGGGATCATATATAACTCATTTTCATGTTCAAAAATGAACGGGTATGACAAGTGATAAGGTTTATCAAGAATCAACTCAGGCTCAGAATAGTTACCTTTCTCATCCATCGTGATCAAAGAGATATGTCCCTTACCCGTGCTATAGGGAAGCTCTTCGAGGAAAATATAATAGGTATTATCTCGATAGATAATATGCGGATCAGCCCAAAATCTGTCTTTGGGTGGAATGATTTTTTTATAGCGCCACAAGGATGAGGAAAATTCATCTTTGAGATGGAACATTAAAATCCATTGTTCTAAACGGAATTTATTATCAAAAACAAGTTTTACTTTTTCTTTTAATTTATTAAATGTGAGTTTGGCGAGTTCGGCATTCGACGGTTCAGTGTAGAGTCGATCAGAATAAAAAATTGGATGCCGATTTTCATGCTCAACTTTGGCAAAGAAATTTTCCTCTCCCAGCCGATGCAACTCCGCCATCTTCCTCGGCATAAAAGATAATGTTTTCCAGAAAAAATTACTCCGGTTATCGCGCAGAGACATCGTGTCCGTATTCGAAAATGATCGATATAAAACTTGCCCGTTATCCAGATCTTCAGAGAGTATTTGTAAGACAGATCCAGTTTCCGGCCAGCTCTGCATGCTTTCCCAATAACCAGCAGGCCCACCACGGTTCACATTATTATCGCCATGATGATAAGACCAGATCCCATATTTTGCAGAACTTAAAATACCGCCTCTTAAGATCCCGAAACCACAGCGAATAAAAATATCGATATCGTGATCTTTTATTTCTTTAACATCATTCTCATGGAAATAATCAGACCATTTTGTTTTTCTGGTTTTAACATTAATGGTGGGGATGTTTGAAAACTTTTCTTCACAATTAATGGACTCAAAAGCATCCGGTAAAAAGGTTTGTCTATCGATCAATTTTTCATACGAAGTTAGTAGAAGTTTCTTGATCAGCAAGTGTGTGATCTGACCAGAATTATCTTTTATTTTTTCTGCAACAGATTTTTGTTGAGGTTCTTCTTCATCATTCGGGTCTTCACCAGCAACTACCAGATCAATACTCGCATAATCGCTCGCCATGATGTCTTCAATCATCTTATGAGTCCATGCGGAAAGATGATAACCTTCGATCAACAGGCCGATCTTTAACTTACTTTTTTTCATTTATTGTTCTCTATTGAACGCGATCACATCTGCACAAGTTAACATATCTCAAACAAGCTTGAGTGATATTAACCAAGTTTAACGGCTTTAATAAGAGCCTGGATCAGCTCTTATACCAGTTCAAGTTATAGCGGCGGGAAGGGTTGGTTCTTAAGTTGGATAGAGGTTATGGCTTTGTGAATAAAGTGAACTATTTAAAAGTGAGGTTTGTAGCCTGGATGAAGCTTTGCGTAATCCGGGGAATTCGTTCCCAGATTCCATTACATTTCATCCGGGCTACGTTACCGATGTGTTAATAAACGGTGATATTTGTTTGTTTTAAAATATTTTGTGGAAGGCTAAACTGAACTTTCTGTTGATGTTCAGTTACCATTTTTCCATTTGAGAGTAATTTTAAGATCACATTATAATCCCGATTATTTTCTATGCCTGATAATATCGGTGACTGAATGATGAGATCTTTTTCTCCGGGAGGAATACTTTTCTTAACTATTAAACTTTCCCCACTGGGTTCCGGATTCTCAAATATTGCAATGTAAGATGGGATGTTTCCAATATCCTTATTGAGATGATAGTTCATTCCATACTTTACAGTACCTTCATTAGTATCAATCAAAAACTGAGCTCCTGTAGTGGTTACATATTCAGTTTCAGATGCCAGGGGAGGATTAGAAACACAGCCGGATATACCCTGCCCAAGAACTATAATAAAAAAGGCTTTGAGAAATATTTTTGTTTTCATAGATTCATTATTGATTAAATCAAATAACTTTACAAACAAGCTCTAAGGTAAGTATCAGAAAGGAATATCATCATCAAAGTCATCAATCTGCGGTGCTGATGATGTTGGTGCAGGCTTCGCCGGAGCTGCCTGTGGCGAGGCTTGTTGTGCAGGTTCGAAGCTGGCTGATGAACCGCCGCCTCTGCTATCGAGCATCTGCATTTCGTTGGCGATGATTTCTGTGGTGTAACGATCCTGTCCACTTTTATCCTGCCATTTGTTGGTTTGCAGTCGTCCTTCGATGTAGATCTTCGAGCCTTTGTGCACGTATTGCTGAACAATCTCAGCCAGCTTGCCGAAGATCACCACGCGATGCCATTCTGTTTTTTCCTGTTGCTCGCCGCTTTGTTTGTCGCGCCATGTTTCGCTGGTTGCGATGCTGAAGTTTGCGATCGGGCTACCGCCTGCGGTGAAGCGAATTTCTGGTTCGGCTCCGAGATTGCCGATGATCATTACTTTGTTGAGTCCTCTGGATGCCATGATGTTTTCCTCTTAATGCACTTTGATTTTTTGTAAGTTGTGTAATTAATTATTTTCTAACGATACAGTTTTTCACAGTAAATATAAAACGTTATCTTTTGCTTGCTTCGATTTTCATGGGAATGGTGATTACCAGCCAGATCAGGATAAAGATCGCGTTGACCAGAAATACACTACCAACGCCGCTCTTACCATATAGCCACCCACCCATTGTGCCGCCGATGAATGCACCCAGAAACTGTGACGTTGAATAAACGCCGAGAGCCGCGCCTCTGTGATCGCCCGGTGCGGTTCTGGAAACCAGCGAGGGCAGGGCGGCTTCGAGATAGTTGAAGGCGGTGAAAAATGCCAGCATCATTGCGGCTAACCAGATCGTAGATGAATAACCTTGCCAGAGTCCCAATTCTGACAATGCCAGCAGGATCACTGAACCCATGAAGATCTGCTTGCCGATATTTTTTCCTGTTTTTTGTGATTCAGCCATGCGAATAAATGGCATCATAAAGATGATCGAAAGCAGCATCACCGGCAGATAGACTTTCCAATGATGTTCTGATGTCAGGTTGGCGTGATCGCGTAAAGCCAATGGCAGCACAACAAACGTGGCGGTCATGATCAGATGCAGGATCATAATGCTGGCATCGAGTCTTAATAGATCTGCATTTTTCAGCACATCGATAAAATTCCGGCTTTCCTTTTTGGCTTCAGGCGCTTCGTCATGTTCCACGTCACTAACATTAGGAACCCATGTAAACAGCACCACAATGGCCAGCAGGCCGAGCGCTGCGCCAACCCAGAATAATGCGCTGAGGCCGAGCCAGATATTGAGAACCGGCCCACCGATAAAAGCGATCGTGAAAGCCATGCCAATCGTGATACCGATAATCGCCATGGTTTTTGTGCGCTGACTTTCGCGGGTTAGATCGGCGGCTAGTGCCATGATCGAAGCGGCGATTGCGCCTGCACCCTGTAATGCCCGGCCAAGAATTAAGATATAAATATTGTTGTCAGATAATGCCGCGATCACGCTGCCGATCACGAAAAGTAGTAAGCCCATTGCGATCACAGGTTTGCGTCCGATGCGATCAGAGAACATACCAAACGGAATTTGTAACATCGCTTGCGTCAATCCATAGATGCCGATGGCGAGTCCGATCAAGATCGGTGTTGCACCAACCATATCGCCGGTATAGAGAGACAAAACCGGCAGGATCATAAACAGTCCGAACATCCGCAGGAAAAAGATCAACGCCAGTGATCCGGCTGATCGCAATTCGAAGGATGTCATTTTTTGTGTGTCTGTGGCCATATTTTTATTATGAGGTGTTATCGGGAAACATCCGTGCGGAAAATCGCGTATATTAACAGGTTGCTCATCATTCGACCTAAGGAAATATGGATAAAATTACAATCCGCGGCGCGCGCACTCACAATCTCAAGAGTGTCGATCTGGATCTTCCCCGAAATAAATTGATCGTGATTACCGGACTTTCCGGATCGGGCAAGTCTTCGCTGGCTTTCGATACGATTTACGCGGAAGGACAGCGGCGTTATGTAGAATCACTTTCTTCTTATGCACGGCAGTTTTTGTCGATCATGGAAAAGCCCGATGTTGATCTGATCGAAGGTTTGTCGCCAGCGATTTCTATCGAACAAAAAGCCACCTCGCATAATCCACGATCCACCGTTGGAACCATCACCGAGATCTACGATTATTTGCGGCTATTGTTCGCCCGTGTGGGTGAGCCGCGTTGCCCTGATCACGATCAGATTCTACAAGCACAAACGGTCAGCCAGATGGTTGATCAAGTTATGGAATTGCCGGAAGGCAGCAAAATGATGTTGCTCGCGCCGCTGGTTCAGGGGCGTAAAGGCGAGCATGTTCAGTTGTTGGAAAGCCTGCGCCGCGAAGGTTATATCCGCGCGCGGATCAATGGTGAAGTGGTTAATCTGGATGATGCGCCGGAACTGGACTTATACAAAAAACACGATATTGAAGCAGTAGTTGATCGGTTCAAAGTGCGTGATGATCTGAAATTGCGATTGGCTGAATCATTCGAAACGGCACTGACTTTAACCGAAGGTATTGCCAAAGTTGCGTGGATGGATGACGACAAACCGGATCTGATCTTTTCGGCATTATTTGCCTGCCCACATTGTGGTTACAGCATCAGTGAACTGGAGCCGCGGATTTTCTCGTTTAATAATCCGGCTGGTGCTTGCCCCGATTGTGACGGCCTCGGCATGATGCAGTTTTTTGATCCTGATCGTGTTGTACAGCATCCAGAATTGTCGATGCCCGGCGGTGCGATCCGTGGTTGGGATCGGCGAACAGTTTATTATTTTCAATTGATCTGTGCGCTGGCCAAACATTATAAATTTGATGTTGATATTCCATTTCAGGATCTGTCGAAAGAAATTCAGGCGGTGATTCTTTACGGTAGTGGCGAAACCGAGATCAGTTTTGAGTATATCGATTCAAAAGGTGGAACGCGTAAACGCAAGCATCCATTTGAAGGTGTGGTGAATAATTTGCAACGCCGCTATCGGGAAACTGATTCCAGTTCGATCCGTGATGAGCTGGCAAAATTTCTTGTTTCAAAACCTTGTTCTTCCTGTAATGGGCAACGCCTCGGTGTGGCTGCTCGAAATGTGTTTGTTGAAAAGAAAAACCTGCCCGAGATTTCGGACATGTCAGTTGGGATAGCACAAACGTTTTTTGATGGATTGAAGCTGGAAGGGCAACGCGGTGAGATTGCCGAAAAAATCCTGAAAGAAGTTTCCCAACGATTGAGTTTTCTGGTCAATGTTGGGCTGGATTATCTGACTTTGTCACGTTCTGCTGAAACGCTTTCCGGCGGCGAAGCGCAGCGGATCAGACTGGCCAGCCAGATCGGTGCTGGTTTGGTTGGCGTGATGTATGTGCTGGATGAACCGTCGATTGGTTTGCATCAGCGTGATAATCAGCGTTTGTTAGATACGCTTTATCATTTGCGCGATCTGGGCAATACGGTGATCGTGGTTGAGCATGATGAAGAAGCAATCCGTGCTGCGGATTATGTGATCGATATTGGTCCGAAAGCGGGTGTGCACGGCGGCGAGATCGTGGCGAGTGGCACGATGAAAGATATAAAGGCCAGCAAACGATCGCTGACGGGAGAATATCTTTTCGGCAAGCGGAAGATCGAGATTCCGGAAAAGAGAAATCCGATGGATCCTGATCGCATACTGCGAGTTGTTGGTGCGACGGGAAATAATCTGAAGAACGTGACATTGGAAATCCCCATCGGTTTGATGACTTGTATTACGGGCGTTTCCGGATCAGGTAAATCTACTCTGATCAACGATACCTTATATAAGGTCGCCGCACATGAACTGAATCGGGCGAATACCGAACCGGCTGTGCATGAAAAAATCGAAGGTCTGGATCTGTTTGATAAGGTTGTCGATATTGATCAGAGTCCGATTGGTCGTACACCGCGATCAAACCCTGCAACTTACACAGGTATTTTTACACCGGTGCGCGAGCTGTTTGCCGCAACGCATGAATCACGATCACGAGGTTATAAACCTGGTCGTTTCAGTTTCAATGTCAAAGGTGGTCGTTGCGAAGCTTGCCAGGGTGATGGTGTGATCAAGGTTGAAATGCATTTTCTGCCGGATGTCTATGTGCCTTGCGATGTCTGTAAGGGCAAACGCTATAACCGCGAAACGCTAGAAGTTAAATACAAAGGAAAAAGTATCAGCGACGTGCTGGATATGACCGTCGAAGAAGCACGGGAGTTTTTCGATCCGGTGCCGATGATCAAGGTCAAATTACAAACGTTGATGGATGTTGGTCTGACGTATATCAAGCTCGGGCAGAATGCGACAACGCTTTCTGGTGGTGAAGCCCAGCGTGTAAAACTATCGCGTGAGTTGTCGAAACGGGATACGGGGAATACCTTGTATATTCTCGATGAACCGACAACGGGTTTACACTTTTATGATACTGAACAGTTATTGCATGTTCTGCATCGCCTGCGTGATCATGGCAATACGGTGATCGTGATCGAGCATAATCTGGACGTGATCAAGACGGCCGACTGGATTGTTGATCTGGGGCCGGAAGGTGGTGATGGTGGTGGTGAGATTTTGGTGGCTGGTTCGCCGGAAGATGTTGCTAAGAATAAGAAATCACATACTGCGAAATATCTGTTGCCCATGTTATAGGCCGATGTTGTGATAAAAAAGAGGTTGGTGAAATGATCAAACAGACATTCCTTTTTTTCGCGTTGTTTTTATCTGTAAACCTCAGTCACGCTGAATCTTCAAAACCGATCAACTGGCCTGAAAATGGTCTCCCAGATCCTTATGCGACTTCCTCCGTTAGCAATGGGGCAAAAGTAATTGCTCAACCAGAAGGTGTCGAATTAAAAGTACCGGACGGTTTTGTGATCGAAGAATACATGTCCGGTTTTGTCAGCCCGCGTTTTATGATCGCAGGAAAAAAAGACGAGATTTTATTATCGGATACTTTTGTTGGAAAAGTGTACGTGATCAAAGATAAAACCAAAAAACTGCTGATCAGAGATTTGAACAATCCTTATGGTCTGGCCTTTTATAAGGACTGGTTATATGTGGCAGAAACAACGTCCGTTAGACGCTATAAGTATGATCCGGAAACACTTACCGTAACACCAGAAGGTGAAAAGATTGTTGATCTGTCGGAATTTAACCGGGGACATATCACCCGATCAATTGTTTTCGATAGTAAGTCCGAAAAGTTTTATCTGAGTGTCGGATCAGCCTCTAATGTTGATGCAGGTGAACCTGCGATGAGTGCTGCAATCAGTCGGTTCAGTCCGGATGGCAGTGGTCTTGAAATCTTCGCCAGCGGGATCAGAAATGGTGTTGGTTTACATGTGCATAATGACCAACTCTGGGTGTCGTCACATGAGCGCGATGCGTTGGGTGATGATCTCGTTCCAGACTATCTGAGTAGCGTGAACAAAGATGATTTTTTCGGCTGGCCTTTTGCTTATATAGGGCCACATGAAGATCCACGACATGTCGGTGTTGCGCCAGAAATGGTCGCGAAAACTCGTTACCCAGATGTTTTGTTGGGATCACATGTTGGCGCGATGGATTTCATTTTTTATACAGGTGATCAGTTTCCAGAAAAATATCGGGATGGTTGTTTTATCGCTTTCCACGGATCATGGAATCGATCAGAACGAACCGGTTATCAGATCGCTTTTATTCCATTCAAAGATGGTAAGCCAATGGCAGGAGCAGAAGATTTTGTCACTGGCTGGATGTTGTCACCCGATTCGTCAAAAGTCTGGGGGAAACCGGTCGGATTATTGCAATTACAGGACGGATCAATCCTGATCACAGATGATGCCGCTGGAAAAATCTGGCGGGTATCGTATTCCGGAGAATAAGTATTGTCGTTTCAGCACCATTTTTGCGATACTCTCCAACCAGAATTTAATTATAGAAAATTTTATTAGGAATTTAATATGTCAGTACTAATTTGTGGGTCATTAGCCTACGACAACATTATGGTCTTTCCAGACAAGTTTAAGAACCACATATTACCGGATAAGATCCACATGTTGAATGTGTCTTTTTTCGTTCCGGAGATGCGTCGGGAGTTAGGTGGTTGTGCTGGTAATATTGCTTATAACCTCAACCTGCTTGGAGAAACACCTCATCTGATGGCCACAGCCGGAAATGATTTTGCACCGTATGCAGAATGGATGGATGAGTGTGGGATTCGTCGTGAGAATATTACGGTTATTGATGATCAATTTACGGCTCAGGCTTTTATCACGACAGATATGGACGATAATCAGATCACCGCTTTTCATCCCGGTGCCATGAACATGTCGCACGTCAATCGTGTTGAAGATGCAGGTGATATTGTTTTAGGAATCATTTCGCCAGATGGTCGTGATGGCATGATCCAACATGCGGAACAACTTGCGAAAGATGAAGTTCCATTTATCTTTGATCCAGGTCAGGGAATGCCGATGTTTGATGGCGATGATTTGAAGAAATTCATCGAACAGGCAACCTGGGTGACGGTGAATGATTACGAGTGGGAAATGATGAAGGAAAGTACTGGCTGGTCGGTCGAAGATGTGACGGAACGTGTAGAAGCGCTGATCGTGACGAAAGGCGGTGAGGGATCTTCTATCCACTGTCATGGTAAAACGATTGAAATTCCATCAGCGAAACCATCTGAAATTAATGATCCGACTGGTTGTGGTGATGCGTATCGTGCAGGTCTTTTATATGGCCTGAAAAATAATCTGGATTGGGAAATTACCGGACGTATCGCTTCGTTGATCGGTGCGATCAAGATTGAACAGCATGGTACTCAAAACCATACATTTACAAAACCAGAATTTAAAGCTCGTTATGAGAAAGAGTTTGGTAGTACTTTTTAGTAACAACTCAGCTAACCTATGAAATCCGCCATTTCTGCGTTAGAAAATATTCATTTACGCGTGTAAACTCATATTTTCTGTCTTGATCTGACGAATTTCATAGGCAATCTGAGCAGTTACTATGAACAGAAACGTTACTTAATATTATGAAAATCATTCTCGCTAACCCAAGAGGTTTTTGTGCCGGTGTTGATCGTGCTATTGGTATTGTCGATCGTGCACTGGAATTATTTGGTGCGCCAGTTTATGTGCGGCACGAGGTTGTACATAACAAGTATGTTGTCGAGAACCTGAGAAAGAAAGGTGCGGTTTTTGTTGAAGAACTTGATCAGGTTCCAGATGATACGACGGTTATTTTTAGTGCACATGGTGTTGCAAAATCAGTGCGCGAAGAAGCCGCTAATCGCAACGTGCGCGTGTTTGATGCGATCTGTCCGTTGGTGACTAAAGTGCACATGGAAGTAAGTCGTTATCAGGACGAAGGCCGTGAGTGTATCTTGATCGGTCATGCCGGTCACCCGGAAGTTGAAGGAACCTTGGGACAATATAATCGCAAAGATGGTGTTGGTGGAATGTATCTTGTGGAATCTGTAGAAGATGCTAAAAATCTTGAAGTGAAAGATCCTGATTTTCTGGCCTTCGTTACTCAAACAACACTTTCCATGGATGACACGGCGGAAGTGATCGATGCCTTAGGTGAACACTTTCCGAGTATTGCCGGACCGAAAAAAGAAGATATTTGCTACGCAACACAGAATCGGCAAGATGCTGTGAAAGATCTGGTTGAACGATCAGATCTGGTATTGGTTGTCGGATCACAAACCAGTTCTAACTCAACACGCCTGAAAGAGATTGCGGAAAAGCAGGGAATTTCTGCATATCTGATCGATGGTGCAGATGAGATTAAGAAAGAGTGGTTAGACGGTGTGAATACTGTCGGTGTGACAGCTGGAGCATCTGCTCCAGAGATTCTGGTGACAGCTGTCGTTGAACAATTAAAAGCCTGGGGAGGTGTTGCTCCTGAGGAACTTGATGGCGTACATGAAACGATCGTTTTTAGTTTGCCTAAAGAACTTGTCAAGGTTGTAGAGAAGAAATAGAAAGGCTACCAGCAATCAGCATTAGTTGCTGATTTTCTCCCCGTAGATGTTTGTGTCAATGTCGCACATTGTCCATCCGCAGCCTGAACACCAATAGCCGTTATTGTCATCGAATAGCAAGTTGCGATTGGACATGCGACGGTCGCTGCATCAATAGCAATTGAATAGTAGCCATGTTCAGATTCTGGTGGCGCTCCTGCGTAGCCAAGGCCACCAGCACCAATGATTGCAGTATAAGAGTTGTTATTTGAGAAGAATCGTTCCTGATTCATAACGGCCTGAGCAAGCAAGTCCTTACCTTCGAATCTATGCGTTTTTTGAATATGCTGGTTGTAGGAAGGGTAGGCAATGGCTGCCACGATTCCAATGATCGTTACAGTGATCATAAGCTCAATAAGTGTGAAACCCGACGCTCTCTTTTTGTGCAAAAATTTGTTCATAAAACTGGTACCGCTTAAGTAGAATTAAACATAGATAAGCATCTGCCGTGCCATCTATTGGATATAATCGATATTTACTCATGAGTTCTTGATATTGTCATGCAATTAATTGATAAATGTGACATATAACCGTTAAAAGAATGGTTTTAACCCAGAATGGGAGAGTTATTTGACAATTGATTGCGTAATCATCGGTGGTGGCATTATTGGCATGATGACCGCCCGGAAGTTATCAAAGGAAGGTCTTAAGGTTCAGATTCTCGAAAAAGGAGAGCTTGGACAGGAATCCTCGTGGGCGGGTGGTGGCATTCTCTCACCACTTTATCCCTGGGATGCACCTGAAGAAATCTGGCCACTGATCACAAATAGCCAAAAAGAGTACCCAGGTTTGTGTGTAGATTTGTTGGATGAAACAGGCGTTGATCCACAGTTGATCCGATCTGGCTTGTTAAACCTTGAACAAATAGATAATGAAAAACTAGATCGTTGGGCAGAAAAAACGGGATCAAGTTATAGCAAGCTGGATTCAGTCCAGATCGCAGAAATTGAACCTGCACTTGATGGGAAATTTGAATCTGCCATCTGGTTGCCCGAGATTTCCCAGATCAGAAATCCACGCTTGTTAAAAGCACTAAAAAAATCATTAGTGCAGAGTAATGTTCAAATAAGTGAAGGTGTAGAAGTTACTTCGATCAATCAGATAAAAGGAAAAGTGGAAAGTGTTGAAACTTCTAAAGATAAGATCAATTGTAAGTTTGTAGTTGTGGCGGCTGGTGCCTGGACCGGAAAATTTCTTAAAGATAAGTCGGCCATAAAACCTGTGCGTGGTCAGATGTTGCGAATGGAAGTTCCTGTTGGATTTCTTGAAAGAATTTTGTTGAAGAATGATATCTACCTTATTCCCCGGCAGGTTGGGCAACTGTTGATCGGATCGTCATTAGAATATGTCGGTTTTGATAAAAGTGTAACCAAAGAAATGGCTGATAAACTTTATACTGCTGCAATTAAAATTCTCCCTTCTTTGAGTAACTTTTCTGTGAGTCAACAATGGGCGGGGCTAAGACCGGGAACTGATCAAGGGATCCCAGTGATCGAAGAATCTAAAGAAGTTGAAGGACTTTTTATTAATAGTGGACATTTCAGAAATGGAGTAGCGCTTGCTCCGGCTTCGAGTGACATTATTGCTGATCTGATACGAAGAAAGGACAGCAGCTAAGGCGTGGATATAACCATCATCATGTCTGGCCAGAGCTCCAGCAATTCTTCTTTAGAACAGTTTCTTGTTCGGGGGAATATGTTAAAATCCAAAAACAATTCTTCTATAGAAAATTTGTTTGATCAGTTTGGACATGATTATTTCGAAACAGAAGAATTACCTGTCGCGGCTACCTCCGCATTAACTGATCTGGAAAATTCAGAAGGTAAAATATGGATGCGTACTGATCCGGTTTTCTTGCATGCTGATCTGACATCCTTATTACTTTTTGATAGCCGGAGTTTTTCTCTGACAAAAGAGGAAACGATTAGAATTTTTTCGACAATTAATCCTCTCCTCGAAGAGGATGGTTTGCATCTGGTTTGTGGAGCTGATCCTTCGCGCTGGTATCTCAAGTTAGAGAATAACCCATCAATGACAACAACACCTGCAGGCATCGTTAATGGTCATGATATCCGACCATTTTTGCCAGAAGGAAAAGATCGAGATTTCTGGATCAGGCTGGCAAACGAGATACAAATATTGCTGCATGATTGTTCGATTAATAAGGAGCGAAAGCAACGGGGTCAAGTGCCGATCAACAGTGTCTGGTTCTGGGGGGCTGGAAAGCTACCCGGTCAAATGAATTGTAAGTTTGAACAGATTATTTCTAATGATGTTAATGCAAAAGGGTTGGCAATTCATTCTGGTATTCCACATGAAACTATTCCTGAAAATATTGATCAATTCCTGAGCAAACAGGAAAAAAGTCAGAATATTTTGATCGTGCTTTCACAAGGCGATCTGGCATTATCAGAAACTGAAGATCAGGAAGAATGGCTAATTTTTGACTATCTTTTAATGGGTCTGAAAAAAGGCAGGATTAAGAAACTGGAAATCATTACAGACGATCAACATTGCATTGTAAAACGATCTCACTTATATCGATTCTGGCGCAAAGAAAAAACATGACCATAAAAATACAACGCCGCGAAAATAGTGAAAAAGATGTTTCTCTTGGTTCACTGCATCCTGTGTTACAGAGGGTTTACGCGGCACGTGAAGTCAGTTGTGAATCTGAACTGGATTGTTCGCTGATCGGATTGCTGAGCTATAAAGAATTGATCGGCATTGATGCGGCAGTTGATCTGTTGGTTGCTGCAATCAAAGAACAAAAACGCATATTGATCGTTGCAGATTTTGATGCAGATGGCGCGACAAGTTGTGCGGTAGCCGTTCGTGGATTGAATGCGATGGGTGCAAAAGATGTTCGTTTTGTGGTGCCGAATCGCTTTGAGTTTGGTTATGGTTTGACGCCAGAAATTGTCGAAGTTGCCGCCAGAGAAGAGCCGGATATGATCATTACGGTGGACAATGGGATCGCCAGTTATGAAGGTGTCGCACTGGCAAAAAAAATGGGCATTCAGGTATTGGTGACGGATCATCATTTGCCCGGTAGTCGATTGCCCGATGCAGATGCGATCGTGAACCCAAATCAACCAGATGATATTTTCCCAAGTAAATCGCTGGCAGGTGTCGGTGTGATGTTTTACGTGTTGATGGCATTACGATCAAAGTTGCGGGAGATCGACTGGTTTGATCAGCAGGGAATCAAAGTGCCGAATCTTGCAGAGCTACTGGATTTGGTTGCGCTGGGAACAGTTGCTGATGTCGTGCCGCTGGATCGGAATAATCGAATCATGGTTTCACAAGGTCTGGCACGGATCAGAAAAGGTGTTGGTTGTGCCGGGATCAGGGCCATAGGTCAGGTGGCGAAGCGAGATTTTCGTAATATTTCATCAACCGATCTCGGTTTCGCTATTGGCCCCAGATTGAATGCCGCCGGTCGTTTGGATGACATGTCGTTGGGGATTGATTGCCTGCTTTGTGATGATGAGACGGAAGCATTACGATTGGCTTCTGAACTGGATCTGCTAAATCAGGAGCGACGACAGATCGGTGATCTGATGCTCGATGAGGCGACGAAAATTCTGGACTCACTGGATTTTGAAAGCAATGAAATGCCTTACGGTCTGTGTCTTTATGATCCCAACTGGCATCAGGGCGTAGTCGGGATTCTGGCTTCGCGGATCAAGGAGCAACATTTCCGTCCGGTGATTGTTTTTGCTGATGCCGACGATGGAGAAATAAAAGGATCAGCACGTTCTGTGAAAGGTGTTCATATTCGTGATGTGCTGGATACGGTTGCGACAAAAAATCCCGGTTTGATCAATAAATTTGGCGGTCATGCGATGGCAGCGGGGTTATCTTTTTCAGCAGATCGATATAACGATTTTAAAGCGGCTTTTGATCAGGAAGTTCGTAAATATCTCAGTGTTGAAGATCTACAAGGTGTGATCATTTCTGATGGTGAATTAACTGAGGGCGATCTATCGTTAGAGCTTGCGGAACAAATTCGTTACTCAGGGCCGTGGGGACAACAGTTTCCCGAGCCGACTTTCGATGGTATTTTCGAGTTGGAAAACTTAAGAGTGTTGGCTGAAAAACATTTGAAAATGGTCTTGCGGATACCTGGTACACAAACTCGGATCGATGCGATTGCTTTTAATGTGACGAATGAAAACTGGACGGAGAATGTGACAAAAGTTGAGATCGCTTATCGGTTGGATGTGAATGATTTTCGTGGAAGTCGTACCGCACAGTTGATGATCCAGCATATTTCACCCGTGTGATTTAGATCGTTTTTAAAGCGCAAATATAGTAGAATCTGGCAACTTTTTACGCACAGAATTATAGGATTATTGTTCATGTTAGAAGTTAACGCCATCTTCACCCGCATCAAAGAGATGCAAGAGCGCGTCGATGCTCTCAGGGGGTATCTTTGACTATGATCTCAAATGCGAAAAGCTGACGGAAGTCGAACGTGAGTTAGAAGATCCCGAAATCTGGAATAATCAGGAACGCGCACAGGCGTTGGGTAAAGAAAGAGCCGCGCTGGAAAAGATCGTCAACACGGTAAAAGATCTTGATAGTGGTTTGAGCGACGGTATTGAGTTTCTGGTATTAGCTAAAGAGGAAAACGATCAGGATACGGCGGATGAAGTTGTTAGCGATCTTGATCAAATGGAAGCAGGCTTGGCTGATCTGGAATTTCGTCGAATGTTCTCGGGCGAAACGGATGAGTGCAGTGCTTTTTTAGACATACAGGCGGGGTCAGGCGGCACGGAAGCACAGGACTGGGCGGAAATGATCTTACGAATGTTTCTGCGTTGGGGCGAGCGACATGGCTTCAAAACGGAGTTGATCGAAGCTTCGGCAGGCGACGTGGCCGGTATCAAAAGTGCGACGATTCACTACGAAGGCGAATATGCCTATGGCTGGTTACGAACGGAAACCGGCGTGCATCGTCTGGTAAGAAAGTCACCGTTTGACTCTGGCAATCGCCGACATACTTCTTTTGCCTCGGTGTTTGTTTCGCCAGAGATCGACGACGAAATTGAGATCGAAATCAACCCGGCTGATCTGCGCATAGATACTTATCGAGCCAGTGGCGCGGGTGGTCAGCATGTAAACAAAACCGATTCTGCGATCAGAATTACTCATGAACCCACTGGAACGGTCGTACAATGTCAGAATGATCGTTCGCAACATAAGAATCGCGCCAATGCCATGAAACAGCTCAAGTCGAAACTTTATGAGCTGGAAATTCAGAAACGTAACGATGATCAAGCAGTGCTGGAAGAAGGCAAATCTGATATTGGCTGGGGCAGTCAGATCCGATCGTATGTGTTGGATCAATCGCGGATCAAAGATTTGCGAACGGGTGTGGAAACAGGCAATACTCAGGCGGTGCTGGACGGCGATCTGGATAAATTTATTGAAGCAAGTTTAAAGAGCGGATTATAGAAAAATGAGCGACGAAAACCAAAAAGACAATAAAAATAAAGACAACAACGAAAACAAAATAAGCACCAGTGATCAGATTGCACAACGACGCGCGAAGCTGGCCGAGATGCGTGAGAATGGAAATGCTTTTCGCAACGATTTTCGTCGTGATTCATTATCCGTTGAGTTGATCGCACGCTACGGTGAGAAGACTAAGGAAGAGTTGGCCGAAGATCCTGTACGGGTAAAAATTGCGGGTCGAATGATGACGCGTCGAGTGATGGGAAAAGCTTCGTTTGCAAACTTGCAAGACATGTCGGGTCAGATCCAGCTTTATGTCAAACGTGATGATCTGCCGGAAGGTCGTTATGCAGAATTCAAGCGCTGGGATCTGGGTGACATTCTGGGTGCCGAAGGTGTGATGTTTAAAACTAATAAAGGCGAGCTTTCGGTGATGCTGGATGACATCCATATTCTTACCAAAGCGTTGCATCCTTTGCCGGAAAAATTCCATGGTTTGACCGATCAGGAAACCCGATATCGTCAGCGTTATCTTGATCTGATCATGAATGAAGATGCGCGCAAAACCTTCAAAAAACGATCAGCGATTGTCGATTATATTCGTCGCTATTTGATGGACAAAGATTTCATGGAAGTTGAAACGCCGATGATGCAGGTCATCCCCGGCGGCGCAACGGCGAAGCCATTTACCACGCATCACAACGCGCTGGACATGCAGCTTTATTTGCGAATTGCGCCGGAGCTTTATCTGAAACGGTTAGTTGTCGGTGGCTTTGAAAAGGTTTTCGAGATCAATCGTAATTTCCGAAATGAAGGTTTATCGACGCGACATAATCCGGAATTCACCATGCTGGAATGGTATCAGGCTTATTCTGACTACCATGATTTGATGGATCTAACGGAAGACATGCTGCGATCAATCGCGAAAGACGTGCTCGGATCAACAACAGTGACTTACGAAGAAAAGGATTACGATCTGTCTCAACCTTTTAAACGTATGACCGTGAAAGAATCGATTCTTTCACATAATCCAGATCTGAAAGCTGATCAACTTGAGTCGCTGGATTCTGCAAAACAGATTGCCGAAGATCTTGGGATCCCGATCAAAGAGAGTTACGGTCTCGGAAAAATCCAGATTGAGATCTTCGAAAAAACTGTAGAAGCAAATCTTGATGATCCAACTTTTATCACCGCTTATCCGACTGAAGTTTCACCTTTGGCTCGTCGCAATGATGATGATCCATTTGTCACCGATCGTTTTGAATTTTTCCTCTCAGGTCGTGAGATCGCCAATGGGTTTTCGGAATTAAATGATGCGGAAGATCAGGTTGAACGATTCAAAAAACAGGTCGAAGAAATGGAAGCCGGTGATGATGAAGCCATGCATTTTGATGCGGACTATATTCGTGCCCTTGAACATGGTCTGCCACCAACGGCTGGCGAAGGCATTGGAATCGATCGGCTCGTCATGTTTCTGACAGACTCACCTTCGATCAGGGATGTTTTATTGTTCCCGCATATGCGGCCGAAGGTTGACTAATTAGTCAGTACTTTCTTTTTCCATTTCCAGTTCATAAGCCGCACGATATTCTTCAAGTGGGCCAGTTTGGAGTCCTAGAACCAGAGGATCTTCTTCGGTATGAGATTTTTGCTCGATGGTATAACCAGGAACGGCTTCGATATTTGTGAATTCGTCGTCCCGTTGACTTCTTGAAGTATGCGACAGAAGAATTTTCTTCACTTTGTCAGTTTCTTCTAATGGAACATAACGACTGGCAGAGTAGTAATAACCATGACTTTCATCATTGATCAGGATTAAAAGTCTGTTTACAGGAGAGACTACACCTGCTCGGCTGTACACATCAGAATTGCGCAGATATTCTTCTTCATGTACCCAGAGACACAGAGATAGATCTGTATCGACGACCAGGCCATGTTTGGTTGTCACCATATATTCCCACATCTTGTAGTTTTCCAATTCGATGTAGCGAGTGCTCGGTGGATTTGATTCTGAAGACACACGGCAGCGGATCAGTTTTTGTGATTCCTGGTAAGGATGAATATTTAGCATTTTTTTATTCCCGTTAGTTTCGCCATAGTTCAAAGCAGGCGTATGCGAATAAGAAAGCAAGGGTTATGCCATTTTTTGGTAGTAAGAACTTTTGAAAATTAACATCAGCTAACATTCGTTGAGAACTTTTTCTGATTGTTCCAGTCCATATGCCTGTAGCAAGGAAATACAATCATCGAAATATTTTTTATTTCGGCTAACTAAAACAGAAAGAGGAATTTATAATGTCAAAAAAGAACTCACTTAAACCAATTTCAGCAATTTTGGGCACAGCTTTCGCAGTTTCACTGGCAGCTTCGCCGATCGCAGGCGCAGCAGAAAATCCATTTGGTATGACAGAATTATCTAGTGGATACATGGTTGCTGATGCTGAAGGTAAATGTGGTGAAGGTATGGAAAAGAAAGCCGAAGGTAAATGCGGCGAAGGAAAGTGTGGTGAAGGCATGGAGAAAAAAGCTGAAGGTACATGCGGTGAGGGTATGGAAAAATCACATGAAGGAAAGTGTGGTGAAGGCATGGACAAAGCTGCTGAAGGTAAATGTGGTGAGGGTATGGAAAAGAAAGCCGAAGGTAAATGCGGCGAAGGAAAGTGTGGTGGCGACAAGTAATAAAGATTAAATAATGAGGAGTCATAAAACTTCCTCATAATTATGCAAAATGGGTGGATCTGAAAGATTCACCCATTTTTTTTTTGATCTGGCAGAAACTAAGAGGTTTTTTGGTGGTCATAAAAGTAGTATGGATCTTCATGATTGTTGCTTTGTAGCGAGAGGATGACTATGCTGAAATCAGGGTGGGTTCGTTTTTATTATTGCAACTTACGCCTGTTAATAATTATTCGCCGAGGAGGCTATAAAAATGACTAAGAAAAAATATTTTGCAGGAATAACTGGAGCGCTTTTTGTTATTTTAATGGGGTTATCATCAATAACAAATGCTGAATCAAACCCATTTACACAGGTTGATTCTTCTGCAGGATTCATGGTTGCAGACGGCCATGAAGGTAAGTGTGGCGACAGCATGAAAGAAGGTAAATGCGGTGAAGCCAAGTGCGGTGACAGCATGAAAGCCGAAGGCAAGTGTGGTGGTGATGCTAAGTGTGGCGATAGTATGAAAGCCGAAGGCAAGTGTGGTGAAGGTAAATGCGGCGGCAAGGGTGTAGATATGCAAGGTAATGTCGTTGAACTTGGAAACTTCCGATTTGGTGGCGATAACATGGCCAAGTATGCTGATGGCAAGTTGGCTACAGGTGTAAAAGATCCGGCTGTTTGCGGAACTTTCTCTGCTGCGAAATGCAGTGTTGCTCATCTTAAATAATAGTTAGTTTAGTAGTAATACCGGCACTTACATGGAGAGTAATTTGTATCAGGATCATGGTGCCGGTCTGGGTCTCCGGCGAGTTCTTTTAGACTCGCTGGAGGATCAGATCCCCGAAAATGCAGGTTTCATGGAAGTGGCTCCTGAAAACTGGATCGATGTTGGTGGAGCGGCAGGACGAAAGTTTAGCTCGATCGCTGATCAGGTTCCGATCACAGCACACGGATTGTCATTAAACATTGGTGGATCTGCACCACTGGACGAAGTTTTTCTGCAACAAATCAAAAAGTTTCTCGACCAATATAATATTAGTGTCTATAGCGATCATCTGACTTACTGTGCGGATGATGGTCATCTTTATGATCTGATGCCAATTCCTTTCACAGAAGAAGCCGTTCAACATGTGGTCAAACGCATTCGACGGGTTGAAGAAATTATCGAACGTCCATTCGTGATCGAAAATGCGTCTTACTATGCAGCGCCTTCAAACGAGATGTCGGAAATTGATTTTATTAATGCCGTCTTGAAAGAAGCAGATTGTCAGTTACTGATCGATATAAATAATATTTACGTTAATAGCATCAATCATCGTTATGATGCTGAAGAGTTTATGAAATTATTGCCGGGTGAACGGATCGCTTACGGGCATATCGCCGGGCATTACAATGAAGATGAAGATTTGATTATCGACACACATGGTGCAGACATTATTGATCCAGTCTGGAAACTATTGGAAGTGGCTTATGATCACTTCGGTGTTTTTCCAACCTTATTGGAACGAGATTTTAATATTCCTCCACTTGAGGAATTGCTAAAAGAAGTGGATCAAATCACTACAATTCAACAACGTTTCCTGAAGTCTGAAACTAAAGAAAATGTCCAGCAACACGCCTGAATTTATTCGAAAGCAAATCGAATTTACCCAGCACTGTCGTGATCCGGAAAATAATCCTGCGCCAGCAAATATTGAAGATCGGCGCATGGGTGTTTATCGTAAATTGCTTTACAACAACATCGAAGGTTTTATGGCGAATAACTTCCCGGTTATTCGCGAGATCATGTCCGACGATCAATGGCATAAATTGATCCGAAAATACTTTGCTAACCATAAAGCAAGCACACCGCTGTTCCCAAAACTGCCTGCCGAATTTTTGCAGTTTCTGGAAAAAGAACATGATCAGCAGAGTGATTATCCTTTCTTGCTGGAACTCGCTCACTATGAATGGGTAGAGTCTGCTATGGCGATGGACAATCGGGAGATTGATCTTTCAGGTGTTGATCCGGATGGCGATCTGCTTGAAGGTGTTCCCGTAGCCAGTAAGCTGATCTGGCGATTGGCTTATGATTACCCTGTACATCGGATTGGGCCGGATTATTTACCCGAGAGAAAACCTGATCAGCAAACCTACCTGGTGGTTTACCGTGATCATAATGACAAGGTTGGTTTCATGGAATTGAATCCTGTGACAGCGAGACTGCTGGAAAGGCTGAGTGAAAGGTTTGATCAAACTGGGCAAGAACATTTGCAGGCAATCGCTGAAGAACTTCAGCATCCACAGCCGGAAGTCGTGATTAAAGGTGGCCTGGATGTTCTACAGCAAATGCAGCAGCGCGATATTGTTCTTGGTATCAAAAGTTAATCATTATTTTTACCTCAAATTCGATACTCGGCAAAATGAACAGATTTGTGAACCTGTCATCAGATTTAGAAAAAAATTGTGTAAAAAAGGAACTAATTGTCTAAGACATGCTTCTAATTGCGGTATGATCACTTAATATTAAAAATGGACAAGAATTAATCAACAATGCAGAGATCTAACAAGCGACAACCTTCTTTTTTATTCCTTTTAACCCTCATAATAAGCCTGACCTCAATCTTTAATCCCTGTTTGACTTTTGCTAAGTCTGACAAAGAAAAGGAAGAGCTAGAAATATTAGTTGCGGGCTGGTTGGAAAGTATTATTTTGCAACCGTGGAATATTAAACTGCGGGCAAAACTGGATACGGGTGCAAAAACTTCTTCATTACATGCTGAAGACATAGAGCGTTTTGAGCGCGATGGTGTGGAGTGGGTGCGTTTTCATACAACCGATCCGGATGAAAAAAATCCATTAAAAACGGTTGAAGCACCGTTGATCCGCGATGTTAAAATTAAAAGACACAAGCAGAAACCTCAAACACGCCCTGTCGTCGAGATGACGTTTTGCCTTGATGGACAGATTTATACCAGTGAGTTCAGTCTTACAGATCGTAGCCGATTTAATTATCAGGTGTTGCTGGGGCGAAGGGTGTTACAACAAGGTATACTTGTCGACCCTGCTTCTACTTTCACTCTGAAGATAAATAGAAAGTCTTGCAGAAAGTTAATGGAAGCAGAAGTTGCTAAAAAAACTCAGCAAGAAAAAGATTCTGAAGAATCGTCTGAATAACAAAAGGCCTCCGGGGAAACACGATTGAGAAACCTTCACGTAAGACTACTGGCACTTGCATTGATCGTGTTTGCCTCTGGTCTGATCTTTTTTAAAGTCACAAAACTGGGCCTGCCATTACTTCCAAGTGAGGAAATTGAGGTTTGGAGTGTCGAGGCGCGTCTGGCTTTTAAACCAAAAGATGGGCCGATTAAAGCACAGCTCACACTGCCAAAATTACCCGCTGGTTATGTCATCGCCGATGAGAATTATGTTTCTGGAAAGTATGGTCTTGCTGTAGAAGATGATGAAAAAAATCGTGTGGCTGAATGGGCGATCCGAAGAGCGAAAGGTGAACAGGTTCTTTATTACCATTTACAATTAGCGCGAGATGATTCTGAAAATCTGATCGAAGAAAGCAGTACCGATCAGAAAAAAAGTAAGGAAAAAATTGAGTTTCCAGAAGTGCCAGAATATTCAGAAGGTATGGCAACAGCTGTCGATGCCTTGTTGGAAGAAGTACGACTTAAATCAGCGGATATAAAAACTTTCACGCGTGAACTGCTGCTCCGATTTAATTCAGAAATGCCCGATGAAAATGTGCAGTTACTTTTGAGCGAAGTTAAATCGGATAAAGAACGTGTCATGTTAATTCGTGATGTGCTGGCGGGTGCAAGAATTCCTACACGTACAGTTCATGTATTGCAGCTTCGTGAAGGTATGCGTCATGGTAGCCTCACTCCCTGGCTACAGGTGCATAATGAAGAAGAATGGTTGTCATTTAATCCTGAAAATAGCGATCGTGAGATGCCCGCTAATTCGGTGATCTGGCAAGTGGGAGATGATCCCATTTTTAATATTGATGGTGGCAAGAAAGCATCGCTAGATTTCTCCATCAGCCGGCATACTCAGGAACCCATAAGACTGGCAGAACAACGTGCACGAAAATTGGGTTCACGAGCGATGGAGTTTTCACTTTTTAGCCTACCAGTACAGACCCAGAATGTTTATCGGATATTATTAATGGTACCTCTGGGTGCCTTCCTGATCGTATTATTGCGTAATATTATTGGTATCAAAACCTTCGGTACATTTATGCCAATTTTGATCGCACTCGCATTCCGTGAAACAGATCTACTTTGGGGAATAGCTCTGTTTACTCTGATCGTTGCACTCGGTTTACTCTTGCGATTTTATCTGGAATATCTACAGCTATTGCTCGTACCCAGACTTGCGGCAGTGCTGATCATCGTGATCATTCTGATGACGATCGTTACGATTCTTAGTTACAAATTAGGCTTTGAACATGGTCTGTCGGTGGCATTATTCCCGATGGTGATCCTGGCCATGACCATTGAACGTATGTCACTGGTCTGGGAAGAACATGGTGCAGGGGAAGCACTACAACAAGGCATTGGTAGCCTGGCCGTCGCAGCACTTGGTTTTCTGGTGATGAGTAACGATACATTGGAGCACATGATTTTTGTATTTCCAGAAATGCTTTTGCTTATTCTTGCGGCGACATTATTATTAGGTCGCTATACCGGTTACCGTCTGACCGAATTGTGGCGATTCCGTGCAACACTCAATGACCAGTAATTCTTCAGTGTCAGTTATCGATCGACTTTTTCCCTGGCGTAGTATGAAAGCCCAGGGAATTATGGGAATGAACAAACGCAATGGTGATTTTATTGCCAGGTACAACAAACGTTCTCTCTACCCGCTAGTCGATGATAAAGTTAAAACCAAACATCTTGCCGAAACTGCTGGCGTTGCCGTACCAAAGCTCTATGCCGTCGTCGAGATCGAAAAACAGATCAGTGGTGTTTCCAAAAAACTGGAACAATATAATGACTTTGTTGTAAAACCATCACATGGAAGTGGTGGAGAAGGGATTTTGGTGATCATCGGTCGTGCTATGAACGGTTATCGTAAGAGTAACGGTCAGATCATGTCTGAACAGGAACTTGGATATCACATCTCAAATATTTTGAGTGGCATGTACAGCCTGGGTGGCTTGCCAGATACTGCTTTGATCGAGCAACGAGTAGAATTTGATCCGTTCTTTGCCGACGTTAGTTATCAAGGCGTCCCCGATGTGCGTACGATTGTTTTCCGCGGTGTACCGGTCATGGCAATGATCAGACTACCTACACGTATGTCGGATGGCAAAGCAAACTTGCACCAAGGTGCTATTGGAGTCGGGATTGATCTAAAAACAGGCAAGACTTTTTCCGGAGTCTGGCATGAACAAATCGTCGAACAACATCCAGATACAGGTGCTTCGATTATTGGTTTACAAATTCCTGACTGGGATGAAATCCTTAAGCTAACCGCCCAGTGCTATGATCTGGCAGGGCTTGGTTATACCGGTGTTGATATTGTTCTTGATCGCGATCATGGTCCACTGATGCTGGAAATGAATGCACGCCCAGGTCTCAGTATTCAGATCGCCAACCGATGCGGATTACTTAAACGTCTTGAAAAAGTGGAAGCGATGGAAGAAATTCCAGACAGTATCGAAGGACGGGTTACGCTGGCTAAATCACTTTAGAGTGATAAGAAAAAGTTCTTAATAATTATTCGCAAGTGTTAATAAAGCAGATAGATCTATTGTTTTCATTTCACTCATGATCTTACGTTGGAGTTGCTCAACAACAGCAGAGGGAGAATCTGCTTTGTAATGTTCTGGATCGGTAAGAACCGCAGCGAGTAATGCAGATTCATTGTCTGTTAAATTCTTTGCCGGTTTATAGAAAAAATGCTGACTGGCTGCTTCTATGCCATAGATGCCGGGACTAAATTCCACAACATTCAGATATATTTCAAGGATACGTTGTTTATCAAGGCTGGTTTCCATCAACAGTGTTAACCAGGACTCTAGTCCCTTGCCCAAAGAATTTTGATCTGGCCAGAGGAACAAATTTTTTGCAGTTTGCCGGGTAATGCTGTTGGAGTTTTGTTTTTGTGAACCTTGAGGAAATTTATCCAGGGCTTGTTGAAATTGTTTGAAGTTAAAACGAGAGCGTTGGGAGAAGAGTTGATCTTCGGCAGCGATCACTGCGAGCGATGCACTTGCAGCAATTTCATCCCAGTCTTTCCATTCGTAGTTTATCGGGTTGTGGTCATTGGAAATTTCATAACCCAGCATGAAAGAACTGATGGGTGGATTGATCCATTTCAAGCTGAGTATCAGGCTGATTGGAAGAATGAAGATAGCAAGAATAACGATCGCAGTCAGGCTTGTTAGCCAAGAATGAATACTGGATGCGAGCCCTTCTTTCATTATTTTTAGATTCCAACGGATTGATGAGAAGTAGGCTTAAGCTTACATCAGAAATTTACGTTGCGCTAGATATAATTACTAATAAAATCAATGGGTTTCTGACACTTTTACTGGTTAAGAAGAGGGCTCGTCAATAGCCTGACATTTTAATATCTTTATTATTGGCAATAGTGCTAACGTATACTCAGAATCGATCAGAAGTAAGTTTATAATACGTTTAAGGCACAGTCATTGCTTTATTTTTAAAAACAAAACACGAGGCAACCAATGACAAACCATTTCCCATTAATGATTCCTGGAGTTAGTACCAATGATGGATCGTTGGAAATCTTTGCACCTTTTGATCGTTCTTTGATCGCAACCACAGATACTGCAGATGCTGCTGCCGTGGAGAAAGCACTGGCAACAGCAGATTCATTATTTCGTGATCGAAAAGGTTGGTTAACTGTACCCAAAAGAATTGAAATTCTTGAGCGAACGGCAGAGATCATGCAGCAACGATTTGACGATCTGGTGATTGAAGCAGCGCGCGAAGGTGGCAAGCCATTGAACGATTCTAAAGTAGAAGTCACACGTGCGATTGATGGAATAAAGCTTTGTGTTGAAACATTGCGTACAGAGGCCGGGGAAGAAATTCCTATGGGTTTAAATGCAGCATCGATGGGGCGAATGGCTTTTACACGATCAGAACCGATCGGTGTTGTGGTTGCGGTTAGTGCATTTAATCATCCGTTGAACCTGATCGTGCATCAGGTTGCTCCGGCGATTGCCACAGGTTGTCCTGTGATCGTAAAACCTGCGGAAGATACGCCGATCTCCTGTTTCCGTTTTGTAGAAATCCTTCGTGAAGCCGGACTACCGGATGAATGGTGTCAGGCTTTGACGGTGAAAGATCTGAATGTCGCGACTAAATTAGTGACCGATGATCGTGTTGGATTTTTTAGTTTTATAGGCAGCGCTCGCGTTGGCTGGATGTTGCGATCACAACTTGCTCCGGGTACTCGATGTGCGTTGGAACATGGTGGTGCGGCTCCTGTGATTGTGGCAGAAGATGCTGATCTGGAAGATGGAATTCCGTTGATGGCAAAAGGTGGTTTTTATCATGCTGGACAAGTGTGTGTGTCAGTACAAAGAATTTTTGCTCATACATCGCTTGCAGAAAAAGTCGCCGATAGTCTTGTAGCCGAAGCAGAAAAAATGACAGTTGGTGATCCATTATTAGCTGAGACAGATATTGGCCCACTGATCAGGCCGAACGAAGTTGATCGCGTCCATGAATGGGTCACAGAAGCCGTACAAGCGGGTGCGAAATTATTGTGTGGCGGTGAAAAATTATCCGACACCTGTTATGCGCCAACCGTATTAGTTGATCCACCAGAACATGTACGAGTTTCATCGGCTGAAATTTTCGGGCCGGTAGTTTGTGTTTATTCTTATTCAAATATTGATGATGCTATTGATCGCGCGAACTCATTACCCGTTGCTTTTCAGGCTTCCGTTTTTACCAAAAATCTCGACACTGCACTAGAGGCTTATTCACGTCTCGATGCTTCTGCAGTCATGGTTAATGATCACACTGCCTTTCGCGTTGACTGGATGCCATTTGCAGGGTTAAAACAATCTGGTCTGGGAGTCGGCGGCATTCCACACACCATGCATGATATGCAGATCAAAAAAATGATGGTAATTCGATCAGCAAAACTATAGAGGAATTATTATGGAACTGATAAATACAATCATCCAGATTGCGGTTGGTCTGGTTCTATTCTTGATCCTGTTTGTGATCGTTTCCGTGATCGTCATGTATGTCGCTGACGTCACCCAAACTAAACAAACAATCAGACGTAATTATCCGGTTGTTGGCCGTTTCCGGTATTTCTTTGAACACATGGGAGAGTTTTTCCGGCAATATTTTTTCTCCATGGATCGTGAAGAAATGCCCTTTAACCGCACACAACGATCCTGGTGTTATCAAGCGGCAAAGAATATTGATACGACCGTTGCATTTGGTTCATCGCGTGATCTACATAAACCGGGTACAGCGCTGTTTGTGAATTGTCCATATCCAACATTAAAAGAGGATGCGGTTGAACCTGAAATGGTAACGATTGGCCAGAATTGTAAACAGCCTTATGCTACTGCTTCATTATTTAATATATCTGGAATGAGTTATGGCGCACTTTCAAAACCGGCGGTATTAGCACTTTCAAAAGGTGCTCATGGTGCAGGGTGTTGGATGAATACGGGTGAAGGTGGTTTGTCGCCATATCTTCTTGAAGGTGGAGCAGATATCGTTTTTCAGATCGGAACAGCCAAGAACGGCGTTCGTGATCTGGATGGCAATTTGAGTGATGAAAAATTACGTGAAGTCGCTGCCAATGAACAGGTAAAAATGTTTGAGATTAAGCTCAGTCAGGGAGCAAAACCCGGCAAAGGTGGTATTTTACCGGGTGCAAAAGTCAGTCGTCAGATCGCAGAAATCAGAGGGATTAAAGAAGGTGAAGATGCGATCAGTCCCAACCGCCATCCTGATATACGAAACGATGATGAGCTGCTCGATATGATTGAGCGGATCAGAAAAGTAACAGGCAAGCCTGTTGGTTTTAAAGCGGTGATGGGCGAAGCCGCTTGGCTTGATTCTTTGTTTACAAAAATCAGACAACGTGGTGTAGATTCTGCTCCCGACTTTATAACCGTTGATGGTGCAGAAGGCGGAACTGGGGCTGCACCTTTACCCTTGATCGATGATATGGGAATGCCGTTAAAAGAATCTCTTCCATTGCTGGTCGATAAATTAAACGATTATGCTTTGCGCGATCAGATCAAAGTCGTCGCCTCTGGCAAACTGATCACACCTGCAGATGTTGCCTGGGCATTATGTGCAGGAGCTGATTTTATAACTTCTGCGCGTGGGTTTATGTTTGCGCTGGGTTGTATTCAAGCACTTCAATGTAATAAAAACACTTGTCCAACGGGCGTAACAACGCATGATAAAAAGTTGCAACGTGGGCTTGTTCCTGCAGACAAGGCTATCCGCGTGATGAACTATGCAACCAATATGGTGCATGAAGTCTGTGTCCTTGCACATGCCTGTGGTGTTAAGGCTCCACGACAATTGAGACGACATCATGCACGTATCGTGATGCCGAATGGTCTTTCTACACCTTTGAATGAACTTCATCCCGAGATAGTCTCGCTGAAAAAACCTGTCTAGCAATTTTTTTAATTTTTCATTTGATTAAAGAATTTACCTGTTTTGTCGTTAAATACTTAAATACTTAAATACGAGAAATAAAATGAAAATCACATTTAATACAAAACTAACACTTGGCGCGGTTTTATTGGGTGTTGTACCAGGAATTATTTTGGTTGCCATCATTGGCTGGCTGGGAATAAGCTCAGGGCAAACTGCCGTTGAGACCCAGGTCGCGGATAAACTTATTTCACAACGTGATACAAAAAAATCTGAAATTGAAGCCTATTTCGACACGCTAACAAAACAGGTTCAGACATTTTCAAATGATCGAATGATCATCGGAGCGATGAATGAGCTTGGTCAGGCATTCACCGCTTTCAAAGACGAGCAGGCATTTATTGATCCAGAACAACGCATAAAGAATTTAGAGTCTTACTACACGCAGCAATTTGGTGCGAAGTATAAAACTCTGAATACGGCATCTACCGTTGATGCCAAATCATTATTACATTCTCTTGACGCGGACTCGCTTGCACTTCAATACCAGTATATTTCGGCTAATCCGAATCCTTTAGGGGAAAAGGATGCATTAATGGCGGCGAATGATGGAACTGAATACTCGAGCTTGCATAATAAATTTCATCCACATATTCGTGATTATTTACAAAAATTTGAATATTACGACATCTTTCTCGTCGATCCGGAATCGGGTGATATTATCTATTCCGTTTTCAAAGAACTGGATTACACGACTTCTTTAATCGACGGGCCTTATGCCGAGTCAGGTATTGCTCAGGTTTATAATCAGGCAAATGCCAGTAATGATCCTTCGTTTGTCGCTGTTAGTGATTTCGCACCATACACACCTTCTTATGAAGGACAGGCGGCTTTCATAGCTTCACCTATTTTTGATGGAAACAGGAAGGTTGGCGTATTGATCTTCCAGATGCCGATTGATCGGATCAATAGCATTATGACCTACGCAGAAAACTGGAAAAATGTTGGTATGGGCGATTCTGGTGAAACCTATCTTGTTGGATCGGATCATAAAATGCGCAGCATGGGGCGTTTTATTGTTGAAGACAAACAGGGTTATCTGGATGTTCTGGCACAGTCAGGCATGTCTGCTGATCAGATGAGTGAAATAAGCATCAAAGAATCCACAATAGGATTACAGCCGGTAGAGTCTCCCGGAGCAAAGCAATCTCTCAATGGGGAAACTGGATTCTCAACCTTCGACGACTATCGTGGTATACCGGTGTTGTCGGCCTACACACCATTAAATATTCCCGGACTTAACTGGGCAATACTGAGCGAAGTTGACGTGGAAGAAGCTTATGCTGGCGTAAAAATGCTAAAAGAAAAAATTATTTTCTGGAGCCTGACCTGTCTGGCGATCATTGCAGCTTTGTCAGGTTTTATTGGGCTACTATTTTCCCGATCAATTATCGGTCTGATTGATTCTGCCGTTGAGAGAGTTCGTCTTATTGCACAGGAAATTTTAGATGGTACCTGTGATTTGACCAAACAAATGCCGGAAAATAGTTCAAATCCGATCATTGCTCGTTTTGCCGTGGGTGTGAATGTCATGATCGGAGCATTTGCCGGTATTATTAGTGGTGTTTCCAGTTCTTCGATGCAGGTAGCTTCTTCTTCCGAAGAAATGTCTTCCATTGCTCTTACGACTCGTGAAAGTATTCAGGGACAACGCGCAGAAACAGAACAGGTTGCCACCGCCGTTGTCGAAATGTCCGCATCGGCACAGGAAGTTGCCAGAAATGCTTCAAGTGGTGCAAATGTTGCGCAAAGAGCGGATGAACAAACTTCTGAAGGTGTTCAGACAATTCAAAAAACAATTCAGGAAATTGGATCGCTTTCCCGCAATATTCAGGACACTTCACAGGTGATGGATGAGTTGGAAAAGGATAGTGTAAATATTGGTTCTGTTCTGGATGTCATTCAGGGGATTGCCGAACAAACAAACCTGCTGGCTTTGAATGCCGCCATCGAAGCTGCACGCGCCGGTGAACAAGGACGAGGTTTTGCTGTCGTTGCCGATGAGGTGCGTACGCTGGCTAGTCGTACCCAGGAATCCACAGAGGAGATACAGTCGATTATCACCAAGTTACAAGGCCGCACAAAACAGGCTGTGGGTGTCATGGAAAATGGTCGCCAACAGGTTGAAAGTTGTGATGTACTCGCCCAGGAAGCTGGTGAAGCTTTCTCTGCAATGGCCGGATATGTCACGGAGATAAATAATGTCTCTACCCAGACAGCGGCAGCAGCAGAACAGCAGGGAGTCGTCGCTGAAGAAATTAGCCGTAATATGGTTAAGATCAGTGAAATTACCGAGCAAAATGCAGAATCTGCGCAGCAGTCATCTACGGCTAGTAATGATCTGGCTTCTTTAGCAAGCCATCTGCAAAGTGGGGTGGCAGGCTTTAAGTTTTAAGAATCCTACATCTTTCCATTCGTTTGTAATAATAATGATTTCAATGAACCAGAATTTTTAAACTCTGGTTCATTGAAACAATATTCCCTGGTAGAAACTTGGAGTTTCTTTTGCTCATCTCAAGTAATTTTTTCTAAATTATTCACCTTATACAAAATCCGGGATCCTCTCCCATCATCAAGTTTGTCGGCAACCATTTGAATTTTTAGAGGTCAATAAAGTTATACCGCTATTTCCATGTTTTATTGTATAGATGGAGGTATGGTTCTAAAACTAACAATGGCAGAGAGAGACGATCATGAATAATAATAATTTTTTTATATGTGTACTTAACTGGTTTCAGAACATTCTCGATAAATTCCGTACTTTTGATTTTCTGGGCCCGTTAGCATTAAGGCTTTATCTGGCTCCGGTTTTCTGGGTGGCGGCGAATAATAAATGGAATCCTTTTGATAGTGAAAGTTCGCTTGATTCTGTGATCCAGTGGTTTGGTAATAAGGAGTGGGGGCTCGGTTTACCTTTTTCTGAAGTGATGGCACATATGGCCTGGGGCACGGAATATTTTGGTGCGATCCTGCTGGTTTTAGGATTGGCCGTTCGCTGGATCAGTATTCCGCTGATGTTCACCATGATCGTCGCTGCAACGACTGTACATTGGAGTCATGGTTGGCAAGCGTTGAACGATCTGAAAAGTCCATTTCCATCAGAGAATGCTGGCGAAGCACTGGAACGCCTTGGTAGAGCCAAAGATATTCTTAAAGAACATGGTAATTACGATTGGTTGACCGAACACGGCAGTATTGTTTCATTAAATAACGGTATTGAATGGGCGACGACTTATTTTATTATGTTGCTGGCTTTATTCTTTATCGGTGCCGGAAAGTATTTCAGTCTGGATCACTGGATCGCTAAAAAATTCCGTAACAATAGAGAGAGCTAATGAAGTAATGCCACGAATCATTCGAAAGTACGCCTGAATTCTATCTGATAGCGTAAGCCTCTTTATGACTGACAGGCCAGCTGAACATGCGTTTTCTGATATGGTTTAACTGCCAGGTGACACTGGTGAAAGCTTTCCAGTTTAGTTTGTGATCACGTCTGACAAGATCCACAGGTTTCATTTCCAGGCGATTATCACGACGTGCTCGTTCCAATACCATCATGATCGCACTGGTTGTCACCATTGGTTGATCAAGATGAATATGGTGACCACTTTGATTCGCCCACAAATGTGCTGATGTCGGGCTCATATGAGCCAATTCCGATTGTAGTTGCTGCCAGAGTCCTTCATAGCTTTCCCTGTTTGGATTATTCTTCCAGCCCGACTGTCCTCTGGTTAATACCATGATCGGAATTTCGGGAATATCCAGTGCTTCAGCAACCTGTTGAGCACTGGTATAAAAGTTGATGTACTCTTCTGCAACCGTCGCCATCGTATCGCCTTCGAGGAGATGTTTTAAAGTAATATTTCTAACTTCTGCGGGTAAATTTTCTGGTAGACGAGGGCTTGAATATCTTACATGTGTGACCCGTTTTACCGGGACTGTATTTAGGCCAATGGCTCTGAAACGCTCTACCTGCTCCGGGTGAGAGGCATCCACCAGTACCATTCCTGCGGTTTCTTCTTGATAGCGACTGGCAAATAATTGCGCCGTATAACCTCCAAAGGAATGACCCACCAGAATATATGGGCCTGGAACACGGGCTGATTTTAATAACTTGAATAATTCACTGGTAATAATGTTGCTGGTACGGGGGTAGGGACTGGGTTCACTCCAGCCATAACCCGATCGATCATAGGCACAGACTCTGGTGTGTTTTGCGAGTTCGTTTTGTACGCGTATCCATTCAAGTGACAGTCCACCAAGTCCGGCATTCAGTACAACCGTTGGCCCTCCTTTTCCTGCACAAAAGAGATGCATGGAATGGGTACCAATGTTGATCATTTCACCCGTTGGTTGAGCCAGTTCATCAGGCGGGTTTTCATTGGCTAAAACATCGGCGAAAACGTTATTTTGCAGGATTGAGATCAGGAAAAGGGGCAAAAAGAAGGTCTTTGCAGAGCTGTAAAAATAACGTTCCGCAAAGGAGAAGTGCTTAATAGTCAAACAGGTCATAAAACAACCTCCTGGTTAAGGAAGCTCTGATCAAGTCTGGTTGAATTTAGGCTGAGAAGAAAGGGTTCCAAACTTCTTCGAAGTGAGGAGCAATAGTGGTTCTATTGTTGCGAACTTCGGATAATTTTTGGGCACTTTCGGCCAGCCTAAAACAATCAGCACTTGTTCAGAGCTTTCTTAAGGGTGATGAAAAACATCTAACAAGGTTAGCTTGCGATACTCCTTAAAACTTTAATATTTTAAAAACGCATGAACTATGCCAGAAGAAATTCTGGTGATGAGACATAGTTAAATCAGGCATATTTAATGCGCATCAAAATTATGAATAAAGCTCCGTTAAGAAAAAGACTAATCGGCCGATATAAAGCTGATATAGGGTTATTCAAGGAGTTAATGTGAGAAAAATAAATTTTGTTTCTTCAGGTAAGTACATCAGAGGTGTGCTTAAAACAATACTAGTGGTTGCTCTGACAGTTAGCGGGGCACTTGTCTACGCCGAACCCTCTGCGAATGGCAAGCAGGAAATCAAAGCACTATATATTCCGCTGGCTGATCATTATGCAGCACTGGTAGCTTTTGAACGTTATCGTGATCAGATGAAGCATGCTGATTTTCAGATTGAGCAGATGAAAAGCTGGGATCTACTACGTGCATATTTTCAGTCGGGTGAGGTTGATATGGCTTATGTCATGAGCCCGTTGGCGATGGATATGTTTAACGAGAATCAGAATTTTCGCTGGATAGGGTTAATGCATCGTGATGGAAACGCGCTGGCGATCAATGATCTGATCAATCAGCAGCTGCAATTACCGACACAACGTCTGGATCGCAAACCCGATGAAAATGTGGCGATGGTACTGAAAAAGGTTTACCAGCAAACCGGTCGTTCTACACAAATTGGTATGCCTCATTTGTTGGCGACACATACGGTGGTGCTTTATCGCTATCTTAAAGAACATGGCTTGCGTTTGAGTCTGCAGCCCAATACTGATGCCGAGGTGTTGGCTATCGCTGTACCGCCGCCCAAATCTCCGGCTTTTATAAAAGCTAAAAGTAATCGCGCCCAAGCCGCAGCATTTGAACAATCTCTGCCCTGGGCCGATGTGGTGGAAACGGGTGGTTTTGGCAAAGTAGCCTGGTATTCGAAAGATGTGATGCCGTGGCCAGATGGTCATGTTGAATGTATTGCACTGGCCACCGACAAGGCGATTGCCGAAAAGTCCGATGCTGTCAATGAAGTGATGAGCTATATCCGGAAAGCCGGGGAGGATATTGAACTGGCCCGGAATGAAGGTGGTGACAAGCTTGAGGCGATTGTCGAGATCGTGCGTAAACATATTCCCGCGCACAACAGGGAGGCAATTATTGCCAGTCTGGATCCGGAGCTGAGAGTGATCAACTATCAGAACTTGAACGTCGACAAAGCGGGTTTGAAGCAGATTATGGATCTGGCGGTGGAAGGTGGAATACTGAAACAGGCAGTGAATATTGATGACTTTGCTGACGTAAGTTTTGATCAAGATCATCAATCAGAAAAACAAGCAGTAGCCTCACATGAATGAGATAAGACCGGACAAGGAGTCGCTCCTGGCTCCTAAGACCAACTTCCGTTCCCTCGGTCGAAACATGATCATGTGGTTCCTGCTCATGGGATTGGTACCATTGGGCCTGGTGTCCTGGTTTGGCTATCAGCAGGCGCATGTGAATCTCATCCAGGATGCAGAAGAAGATCTGAAAAATTCCTCCGAATTAAGCACTCGATTTATCCGTAATTGGTTTGAGTATCGATTGATGGATCTCAATTCCCAGGCGGAGTCTCACAACAATGCCCATCTGCTGGAGCAGCTTAAAGCCGGGCTGAAGAAAAGTTATACAACGCCTGGTAATTATGTCAAAAGTTATGACTGGACTAAGAGGGTAGATGATGCGAAAAATGATCTCGTTTCATTTAGTCGTCGTTATGATTATATTTCTGATCTTTTTCTGATCGATGACGATGGCAATATTCTTTACACAGTGGCGCATGAGTCTGATCTGGGCACCAGCCTTTTAGATGGCCCTTATGCCGAAACACGATTTTCCAGTGCTGTAAAAAACACGCTTGAAACTGGAGAAGTAAGCTTTTCCGGACTTGAACGTTATGTGCCTTCCAACTATACCTTTGCCGGATTTATAACGGCTCCAGTTCTGGATGAATGGGGGAGCAGGATTGGTGTGTTTGCAATCCAATTACGATTTGATCGGATTTTCGATCTACTGCATTCCTCAAAGTCAGATGATAGCACTCTGGTACATTACCTGGTTGATAAAGATGGTCGTTTACAAACCCCTGCCGGTGATGATGACTGGAGTGGTGTGCTGAATAAAGTGATTGACACGGAACAAGTCAAGCTTTTACATAGTGAACTTGTGAACTTGGTGAACTTGGTGAACTTGGTGAACAGGCGACTGATGCTGAAGCAATGATCACAGAGTACATTGGTCCCTCGGGCAAAAAAGTATTTGGCATTCACCATATGATGAAGCTGGCAAATATAAACTGGGTACTGATCACAGAAACAAATCGTGATGAAGCGTTGGCATCGGCTCACAGGCTAAAAAATCTGATCACTTTGTTGGTTGCACTTATGGCAATCGTTCTGACTATCCTGGCTGTTTATCTGGCACGCCGTATAACTCGACCAATCATTTCGTTGGCTGATGCCAGCATGAAGGTTGCAGAAGGTGAGATTGATCAGCAGGTTGAGGTGGGATCGAATAACGAGATCGGTCAGTTGGCTGAGTCGTTTAATCACATGTTGGAAATGCGTCAGTCTCATGAAGAAGCATTGAGACAGAGTGCACGAGAAGCACAAAACTCACTCGATGCGTTGGCCGACCAAAAATTCGCGTTGGATCAACATGCGATTGTAGCCATTACTGATGCAGGCGGAACAATCACCTTTGCCAATGATAAGTTTTCCGAGGTCAGTGGTTATAGTCGTGAAGACTTAATTGGCCAAAATCATCGCCTGCTTAATTCTGGTTATCACGATACAGAATTTTTCACAGAAATGTTCAATGTGATTTCCAGTGGGAAAGTGTGGAATTCAGAAGTTTGCAATAAGGCAAAAGATGGGAGTCTCTACTGGGTAGATACAACCATCGTGCCCTTTATGGACGATAACGGAAAGCCAGAAAGTTATATCGCAATCCGGGCAGATATTACCGAACGCAAGAATACTGAAAACGCTCTGAGTGAGGCGAAGGTTGAAGCTGACAAGGCATTTGCAGATCTGAATCAACAAAAATTCGCGTTGGATCAACATGCGATTGTAGCCATTACTGATGCAGGCGGAACAATCACCTTTGCCAATGATAAGTTTTCCGAGGTCAGTGGTTATAGTCGTGAAGACTTAATTGGCCAAAATCATCGCCTGCTTAATTCTGGTTATCACGATACAGAATTTTTCACAGAAATGTTCAATGTGATTTCCAGTGGGAAAGTGTGGAATTCAGAAGTTTGCAATAAGGCAAAAGATGGGAGTCTCTACTGGGTAGATACAACCATCGTGCCCTTTATGGACGATAACGGAAAGCCAGAAAGTTATATCGCAATCCGGGCAGATATTACCGAACGCAAGAATACTGAAAACGCTCTGAGTGAGGCGAAGGTTGAAGCTGACAAGGCATTTGCAGATCTGAATCAACAAAAATTCGCGTTGGATCAACATGCGATTGTAGCCATTACTGATGCAGGCGGAACAATCACCTTTGCCAATGATAAGTTTTCCGAGGTCAGTGGTTATAGTCGTGAAGACTTAATTGGCCAAAATCATCGCCTGCTTAATTCTGGTTATCACGATACAGAATTTTTCACAGAAATGTTCAATGTGATTTCCAGTGGGAAAGTGTGGAATTCAGAAGTTTGCAATAAGGCAAAAGATGGGAGTCTCTACTGGGTAGATACAACTATCGTACCTTTTATAGGTGACAATGGGCCTGAAAGTTACATTGCCATACGTACGGATATTACTGAGCGTAAACGGACGGAAGACGATTTGATCGAGGCCAAGTTTGAAGCCGAAGCAGCTGTTCTGGCAAAAGGTGAATTCCTTGCCAGTATGAGTCATGAAATTCGTACACCGATGAATGGTGTTTTGGGTATGTTGGGTTTATTGCTTAACACTAATCTGGATCACGATCAGCATCATAAGGCAAAAATAGCACAGAGCAGTGCGCAATCTTTGTTGACATTGATCAACGATATTCTGGACTTTTCTAAAGTAGAAGCCGGGAAGCTGGATCTGGAAATAATTGATTTCAAATTGCACGATATGTTGGGTGATTTTTCTGAGGCAATGGCCCTACAGGCGCAAAGTAAAGGGCTGGAACTGATTCTTGACCTAACTGGAGTGAATCAAACAATGGTGAAAGGTGATCCGGGTCGATTACGCCAGATATTCACCAACCTCGTCAGCAATGCGATTAAGTTTACTGTAGAAGGTGAGGTCGTTATCCGTGTTGAATTACAGGAAGTTGATGATCAACACTGGCGATTATTTTCTACGATCACCGACACTGGAGTTGGTATACCTGAAGATAAACTTGAAACATTATTTGATTCCTTCAGTCAGGTCGATGCATCAACAACCCGAAAATATGGTGGTACTGGCCTGGGTCTTTCCATTGTCAAAAAATTGAGCGCACTCATGGGAGGCCAGGTCAAAGCGAGTAGTGAACCGGGCAAAGGTAGTTGTTTTGAGATGCATGTGTTGATCGAGAAAAGCAGTCAGTCACAACAAGTTGTGCCACAGATCGATATGCAGTCGTTGAATTTACTGGTGGTGGATGACAACGCGACTAACCGTGAAGTGCTTCGTACTCAATTTGAGCAATGGGGCACCAATGTCGTTGAAGCTGAAAGCGGGAAAGAGGCATTAGAAATCTGTGAAGATCGAATCCAACAACCGGATTCAGCATTTTTTGATATAGCCCTGCTGGACATGAAAATGCCAGAAATAGATGGTGCTGAACTTGGCCGGGTATTCAAAGAAGATGATCGTTTCAGTGATATGAAATTGGTGATGATGACTTCTATAGCAAGTCAGGGTGATGCAAAACGTTTTGCTGAAATTGGTTTTAGTGCCTATTTCCCCAAACCTGCGACAACAGCTGATTTATTTGATGCGCTGGCTGTGGTTGCAGAAGGTGGCGAAGCACTGGAACAGGCGCAACCGTTGGTGACATGTCATTATTTGAAGTCATTGCGAGAAGGTCAAGATGACCAGGGAATTGATCAGAAATATGACCAGATAGATGAAGACAGATTTGAGTCGACCTTAGGTCGAGTACGATGGCCAGCCAACACTCGCGTATTATTGGTGGAAGATAATCAGATCAACCAACTTGTCGCGAAAGGACTTTTAAAAGGATTCGGTTTGCAGAACGAAGTTGCTTCCAATGGTGCTGAAGCGGTAGACATGCTTAGTCATGCAGACACCCCGAACACATACGATCTGATCCTGATGGATTGTGAAATGCCAGTGATGGATGGTTATGAGGCGACTCGTGAAATCCGATCGGGTAATGCTGGTAATCAATATAAAGAGATCCCTATTATTGCCATGACTGCAAATGTTATGCAGGGTATTCGTCAAAAATGCACCGCAGTGGGTATGAGCGATTATCTGGCTAAACCCATAGAACCGGAGCTCTTGTCAGCCAAATTACAGGAGTGGTTGTTGGGTAAAGCTACCCTAAAAGTCACCGAAGAAACTGATACCGAAATCACCAAACAGGAACTTCTTGTTTGGGATAAAGAAGCTGCGTTGAAACGATTAATGGGCGATGAAGTTTTATTGAAGACAGTGCTTGATGCATTTGCGAGCGATATGCCAGCAAGACTGGGTGAGCTACAAAAAGCATTGGATGAGGGTGATTATGATCAGGCTGGTCGATCAGCTCATAGCATAAAAGGTGTCGCCGGAAATCTTGGTGGTTTATCCCTACAGCAGCAGGCTGATCTTCTAGAAGATGCTGCAAAAGAAGAAGACCTCGATCAGCTTTTTGCTTTGCTGCCAGATCTTCAGAAAGCACAACAGCAGCTTATAGATTGTTTTAAGGATTATAGATTGGAACAAGATTCATCTGATCAGGAGTCTGATCAGTCATCTGCGATCAGTGATGAAGAATTGATCACCAGACTTCAGGAACTGGAAGTCAGATTAAAGAAAAGTGATTATATTGATCCGGGGGAGCTTGAGCCACTGAGGCATACTGATCTGGATACAGCGGCACAGGAATTGCTTAATCAATTACTTGAAAAGGTCAGTCAGTTTGATAATGCATCTGCACTAAAAACGCTTGACCAGATTGCAAAAATAATAAAGTTTAAACAAACAGAAGAAATATCAGAATGACAGACAAACCAACAATTCTTATCGTCGATGATGAGCCGGCCAATATTCAGATTCTTGCCGCCTGTCTGAAAGATAAGTACGACATTAAGGTTGCAACTTCCGGTGAGCATTGTCTGGGACTGATCCGAAGCAACCTTGATCCTGATCTCATTTTGCTTGATATAGAAATGCCGGAAATGAACGGTTATACCGTCTGCAAATGTCTGAAGAATTTTTCTGAAACCGAATCTACTCCAGTGATTTTTGTTACCGCAAGAGATGGTGAAGGTGATGAAGAAAAAGGTCTGAGTCTTGGCGCGGTAGATTACATTACCAAACCTGTCAGCCCTGCGATTGTACAAGCTCGTGTTAAAACACATATCACTCTGAAACAACAACGTGATGCACTGGAAAAAATGGCATTACACGATCAGCTTACCGGTCTTTATAATAGATACTATTTACTGGAAGAAGCTAATCATAAAGTGGCGCTGTCGATGCGACATAAGCACGATTTTAGTTTGCTGATGATGGATATTGATCACTTTAAAACGATCAATGATCAACATGGACATCCTGCTGGTGATGCAGTTTTGCAAACGGTCGCAAAGTTGTTGGAAGAAGAAAATCGACTGGAAGATATTACGGCACGATTTGGTGGTGAAGAATTTGTTGTCGTGCTTGATCATTGTGATGCGGCTAATGCGAAAGCCAAGGCAGAGATCATTCGTCAGAAGATTGAAGCATCTATGCCTGAAGGCATTAAGGTAACGCTCAGTATTGGTGTTGCTCAATTAAATGCTGAAGGGGAAACTTTTTCTGAATTATTGAAAAGAGCAGATATCGCAATGTATCTGGCTAAAGAGCAGGGACGTAATCAGGTTGTTCTTTCGGAGTATTTACCAGTACTTTCCTAGCGAGCTTGTTCCTGGCGATTTAACTCGATGATTCGATCACAATCTGCAAAGAAATCGTTCTGACTTTTTATCATTGGGACTCTGGCATCGGTGATATATTTGATTAATTTGATGCCTTTTTCAAGAAGATCCCTGAGTGCTATTTTTGTAAACTCACCAACATTATTTTTCTCATTTTCGTCACCGGAAAGATCAGGTTCAAAGCTTAGAAGTTTTTCTTTACTGGCAATAAACCGTGGCCATATTGTGAAAATTGCATTGTCTCTTTTCATCGTTTCCGAGACCAGTTTTGCAACCTCTGCATAATCATCGATCAGAGGAGTAATCTCTTTACAATTTATACATTGCTCCAGAGTCTCCTTCAGTTTGATCGTGATCTCGTCAATGGATCGCATGGCACTGGCGATTTTTATATAACGACTTTTATAGAATTCGTTAACAGGTTGAGCAAATGCCTTAAGAGGTTCACCCCAGACCTCGTCAAGACCTTCAGCGCCACTGTAATGCTTCACATATTTTCCAAATTCCAGTGCTTCGGTGAAATAATCGGAAGAGAGTTTTAGTAATGTATTATCTGATCCAATTTCGACACCTTTTTCGGCCAGCTCGACACTCACGGTAAAAATATCGCTGGCTCGATTGAATAACGCACCCGCTAACATCGCGCCATTAATACGTTTCTTGTCCGGATCGGTTTCTTCTTCATATGCCCGGCGAGCTTCATCAAGTTTTACTCCCGGCGTGTTGATACCTTTTTCAGTCAGATGAAAAGCACGGCGGGTTAAGGCTTTGATCAATAGATGTTTGGTAGCCAGTGAATCTTCAGGCGTGATGTAATAGCGAAGCCAATAGCCATCATAATGGATACAGGGTTTGCCATCGAAGTCACGAACGGTTCCATTTTCTATCATGTCAGCCATTTTCAATGATTTAGTTATCAGGTTTTAGCCTAAACTCCGACCTTTTTTACCCGCTATTCGCAGGCGTAATGCATTCAATTTAATAAATCCTTCTGCATCTTTCTGATCATAAGCGCCGTCATCATCTTCAAAAGTCGCAATGCTTTCGTCGAACAAACTGTCATCAGATTTTCGACCAACAATGTCGACATTTCCCTTATAAAGTTTCATCCGAACAACGCCATTCACAACCGTCTGCGAAGCATCGATCATTTGTTGCATCATTTCACGTTCAGGGCTCCACCAGTAACCGTTGTAGATCAACTTCGCATAGCGTGGCATGAGATCATCTTTAAGATGCGCGACTTCGCGATCAAGTGTGATCGACTCAATAGCGCGATGAGCTTTTAACATGATCGTACCACCCGGTGTTTCGTAACAGCCGCGAGACTTCATACCAACAAAACGGTTCTCAACAATATCGAGACGGCCAATACCATGTTCGCCACCGATACGATTTAATTCAGCCAGCACGGTTGCTGGAGTCATTGCCTTGCCATCGATTTCCGTGATGTCACCTTTGGCATAAGTCAGTTCTATATACTGCGCTTTGTCCGGTGCATTTTCCGGAGAAACTGACCAACGCCACATAGACTCTTCCGGCTCGTTCCACGGATCTTCCAGAACGCCACCTTCGTAAGAAATATGCAGCAGATTGGCATCCATGGAATAGGGGGATTTTTTACCCTGTTTCATTTCCACAGGAATGCCGTGTTTCTCAGCATAAGTCATCAATTTTTCACGGGACAACAAATCCCACTCTCGCCACGGAGCAATAATTTTAATGTCAGGGTTCAGCGCATAAGCACCGAGTTCAAAACGAACCTGATCATTACCTTTACCTGTCGCACCATGTGAGACAGCATCGGCTCCGGTTTCTTTTGCGATCTCGATCAAACGTTTTGAGATCAACGGTCGGGCGATCGACGTACCGAGTAGATATTCACCTTCATAGATCGTATTCGCACGAAACATCGGATAAACAAAGTCACGGATGAACTCTTCTTTCAGATCATCAATATAGATTTCCTTAATACCCATGAGCTTGGCTTTTTCACGAGCGGGTTCGACTTCCTCTCCCTGACCGAGATCAGCCGTGAAAGTCACGACCTCACATTGATATTCATCTTCCAGCCATTTTAGAATGACCGAGGTATCAAGACCGCCGGAATAGGCGAGTACGACTTTTTTGATCGAATTTTGTGACATGTAAGATTGCTTCCCGAAATTGGATTAGCTAAAAGCGATTATTCTGCCTTTTGTTGAGGATTTCGTCCAGATATTCCTTTGATTATTGTGAGAGCATTTATGACATCAACTCCCACAATATCAGCTTACATCCGGCTAACAGGCTCGTTGACAGCCTGCAGTGCTGCAATGCGCACTTCAAGCGGTGGGTGGCTGGTGAAAAACTTACCAAATTTACCACCAATAAATCCCGAAGCAGTTAGTTGTTCAGGCAGGGGTTCGGGGTTCTGTAAAGATTGTAGTCTCTGCAAAGCGGCGATCATTTTCTGTCGGCCAGCCAGATCTGCACCACCAATGTCTGCACGGAACTCACGTTTTCGACTGAACCACATGGTGATCATGGTCGCCAGCACACCGAAAAGCATTTCAAAGACCATGCTCGACAGATAATAACCAATGCCCGGGCGGTGACGTCCTTCGCCTTTCGAAAGCATGCCATCGACCACATACCCCGCCACTCTGGCAAGAAAGATCACAAAGGTATTCACAACACCCTGGATCAGGGCCATCGTCACCATATCGCCATTGGCCACATGCGAAATCTCATGCCCCATAACGGCTTCAGCTTCATCGCGGGTCATGCCTTCCAGCAAACCTGTGCTGACGGCAACCAGCGCTTTGTTCTTGTTCATACCGGTGGCGAAGGCGTTGGGTGTTGGTGAATCGAAAATAGCTACTTCCGGCATATCGATCCCTGCATCATTTGCCTGCCTTTCAACAATCGACAATAGCCAACTCTCAATTTCGTTGGAAGGTTGTTCAATAACCCGTGCGCCGACGGATCGTTTTGCCATTGATTTAGACATCGCCAGCGAGATGAAAGCACCAACGAAACCGATCACAGCGGCCATCACCAGCAAGCCCTGATATGGAATGCCATTGCCTGCCATCATCCGGTCAATGCCTAAAAGTCGCATGGCAATTGACAGAACTAGCATGACCGCCAGATTAGTACCAAGAAATAACAGAATTCGCATGATTGTTTCCCCCTAATGTATTTCAATCATTAGGAGACTCTGAACAAGTCTGGTTGAATTTAGGCTAAGATGAAATTGTTTCAAACTTATCCGAAGTGAGCGCCAATAGTGGTTCTATTGTGGCGAACTTCGGATAAGTTTGAGGCGATTTCAGCCAGCATAAAACAATCATGATTTGTTCAGAGTCTCCTTAGGGGACGATTATACAGCACTCAAGCTGAATCCTTCTTGAATGTTTATACCGTCAGCAAAGTCACCGATGGCGTGTTCATTTCTGTCTCTGCATGAAAACCGCGGATCAGGACTATAAAATCACCTTCTTCAGCGCAACCAGTTTCTTTGGCTATCCGGCGTGCAAGCTGGTTTGGATGCTTCGTTCCCGCATCGTCAGCAAGAATAGGTAAGGTTCCCCATAACAGGTTCGTACGACGGTAAGTGTGCTCATCAGAAGAGATTGCAACCATGTGAGCTGCGGGTCTGGCTGCACTGATTGTCGCTGCAGACATACCAGCTTGTGATAGCGTTAAGATGGCACGAACATTAATTTTTTGAGCTAGCTCCGCCGCGATATGAGCGACAGCATGGCCAAAAGGTGAATCGTCATAATCATCAAGATCGCGTTCCAGTGCCGAGAAATTATTTTCCTGCCACATGTAGGCTTCTGTCTGATGAATAATTCGTGACATCATTCTAACCGTCTGGATAGGGTGTTCCCCGGCTGCAGTTTCACCTGACAACATAACGGCATCAGCGCCCGTGATTACAGCCTGAGAAATATCTGAAACTTCAGCACGCGTTGGTTGAGCGGTGTCCATCATGGATTCCAGCATCTGTGTCGCAACGATCACCGGACAGTTCATATCTCGTGCCATGCTGATCAGTTTACGCTGTGCAATGGGAACTTCTTCCGGACTGAGTTCCACACCCAAATCACCGCGAGCCACCATAATCGCATTAACCGATTTTATAATCGCCGATGCATTTTCCAGCGCTTCCGGTTTTTCGAATTTGGCAATAATGCCTGCTTCAAGATTATTGTCCTTCATGAGCTGACGAAGATCATGAATATCAGCAGACTTACGGACAAAAGATAGAGCCAAAAAATCAACCCCCATCTTCAATGCAAACAGCGCATCTTTTTTATCTTTTTCAGTCAGCGAAGGAGCAGACACATTCACGCCGGGCAAGTTAATGCCTTTATGATTTTTAAGAATACCACCCTGGATCACGCGACATTGAATATCTTCACCAGCAACAGCTTCGACCCTTAACTCCATTTTACCATCGTCCATCAAAATCGGATCGTTCACCATGACATCTTTAGCGAGTGATTTGTATTGAGATGGAATCAGGCCAGGCTTGCCAACGACATCACGAGTTGTCATCGTCACTTCTTCACCGTTAACTAATTCGATCTGATCATTCTTGAATTTACCCGTACGGATTTTCGGGCCACACAGATCAGCAAAAACGGCAACAGGACGATTGAGTTCGGCAGAGATTTTGCGGACAAGTTTATAGGTCGCCTGATGATCTTTATGCGTTCCATGCGACATGTTAAGGCGGATAACATCAACGCCCGCCTCCATAAGGTGGCGAATGGTATATTCGGTATCTGAAGAAGGACCTAATGTTGCGATAATTTTTGTGCGTCGCTGATTAAGCAGATCGATTTGAGTTTTAATGGCCATAGTAATACGTCGTGTTTTTGAAAAAGTAGGTTATTACAAGCAGAATGCATGCCATTCAGGACTTAATCAGAAAAGACTAAATGGTTTAGCCAATGGTTCACCAATAAAAATTCCCTGACCCGGCCAGGCAACGCTTTTCCAATAAGCTTCGATCAAAGTATCGCCATTAAGGTAATGCTGCATTAGAACGGTGGGGTGAGGGAATTTTTGTGGAAAATTACAAGGTTCAACAACGGCACCATAACTACCTGTCGCGCCAGCTTCCAGCCAGCGTAAAGCACTCATCTGACTACTCCCAGTTAGAACACCACCTGTCGAAGTCAGATGATCGGCTACGGCTCCAGGAAGAAAGTTTAATGTATCCAGATGATCAATTTTTTTCAGCCCGGTAATATAAAAAAGAACATCGTCTATATTTTTTAAAGCATTTGTTTTGACTTCTTTGATCGTGAAAATTGGATCAAGTTGTTTCATCAGATCAGGATAAAAATGTGATCGCACGTTTCGATTTTTGTCGTTGGTGCTGACGAGATAAGCCGTTCCAGCAGGATACGAAAAATCTGCATCAACGCCTTTTTTGATCAGATCAATACCATCTTGTAATGTTGTTGCTGCAATCGACATCGTTGGACGAATTCCAAAGTCGGCCCAGGGACGGTGACTGCGAGAATTGAAATATGGATTCTCACGAGTTGGCTTGCAACCCTTCGCACAAAATTCAGGATCAAAGCCCATCGCAAAAGCAGTCGTGATCGACATACATTCAACGCGGAAAGGTGCCACCCAGGTCAAAGCATAAGCTTGGACATTAAGTGGTGTTAATTCATCCACCTGTCTTTTGATGACAGCAAAATCTTCTTTCGACATGACTTTGTCGCCCGGTGGAAAACTAATGGTGATCACATTTTCTCGAGGGATCTTTCGTTTGGCGACGTAGTATTCGCCCAAAGTGACACTTAAAGGATCAGACGCATTAATGATCACAGCGAGCTCACTTGATCCTAGTCGCTGTTGTAATGGTATCCTTTGACCATAATTAAAATAATCAGGACTGAACAGATCTGCCTGACAGGAAAAAGAAGTTGTCAGTAGAAATATAAGAAAAATCTTTTTCATGTGATCAAAAATCGAATAATGCACGCCGAGTAATTATGGAATAATAATATGTCGCCCCATAAAGATAAACAGCAAAAATCGGTATTGGTCACCGGTGCATCTTCTGGCATGGGATACAGTGTCGCGCATGGCTTGCAAGAAAGAGGTTATCAGGTGATCGCAACGGTACGAAAGGAAGCCGATCGCGAGAGGCTTCAAAATGAAGGATTGGATGTCGTCATGCTGGATCTTGCCAGTACCAGCTCAATTCAGGATTGTATCCGTCAGACTTTGGAGAAAACAGGTGGTCAGTTATATGGCCTGTTTAATAACGCAGCTTATGGACAACCGGGTGCGGTGGAAGATCTTTCGAGAGATACACTTCGAGAACAGTTTGAGGTTAATCTCTTTGGCACACATGAATTGACCAACCTCATTATTCCTGTGATGCGTGATCAAAAGGAAGGTCGGATCATTCAAAACAGTTCGATGCTAGGCTTGGTTGCTTTAGCCCATCGTGGTGCTTATAACGCCAGTAAATTTGCGCTGGAAGGCTTGAGTCACACCATGAGACTGGAATTGAAAGACAGTGGCATTTTTGTTTCTTTGATCGAACCTGGGCCTGTGGAAAGCAAGTTTCGGAAAAATGCTTTGCTTGCCTTTCGACGGAATATTGATATGGAAAATAGTATTCATCGAGAAAGATATAAAGTAACAATAGAGCGGTTAGAAAAAGAAGGGCCGATCGTTCCTTTTACCTTACCAGCAGAATCAGTGTTGAAAAAAGTCATCCATGCACTAGAAAGCTCGCGTCCAAAGAACCATTATTTTTTAACTGCGCCAACACATTTTTTTGCTTTTCTAAAAAGGGTGTTGCCGGATAGAATGCTACAAGCGATACTTGCCAAAATATAATAATAATTTAACAGGAAATAAAAATGAGACTGGTAACTTTTTCCCATAATGATCAAATGAAAATCGGTGCAGTCGTTGATGATGAAATAGTTGATGCATCACAACTAGATGATTTGCCTGACGATATGATTTCTTTTTTGGTCGACGGTCAGAGTGCAAAAGAAAAACTTCAAACCTTGATCGATACGGGTGCTGGTCGAATTCCATTGGAAGAAGTTCATCTGCAAGCACCCATTCAAAATCCACAAAAATTTCTCGCGATCGGTTTGAATTATGGAAAACATATAGCCGAAACTGGAATGGATAAACCGGAGTTCCCTACTTTTTTCAACAAACAATCCAGTTGTGTTAACGGCCCTTTTGATCCAATCCATCTTCCGCGTGTATCTGAAAAACTGGATTACGAAGGTGAGCTGGCTTTTGTGATCGGCAAACGATGTCGCCATGTGCCAAAAGAAAAAGCTCATGAGGTAATTGCAGGCTTTATGATCTGCAATGATGTTTCAGTGCGTGATTGGCAGTTCTGGGCACAGACCATGACCTTGGGAAAATCCTTTGATACGCATGGCCCGATTGGCCCATGGATCGTGACGTCAGATGAAATCGAAGATCCACATAATCTGAATATCAATGTTTGGGTTGATGATGAAAAACGTCAGTCGATTAATACCAGTGAAATGATCTTCGATTGTTACGAAATGATCGAAACGCTCTCAACCGCGTTCACACTCATGCCCGGTGATATTATCTCAACTGGAACAGGAGCAGGTGTTGGTGTAAAAATGAAGCCGCGAGGTTATATGAAAGCAGGGCAGGTTTGCCGGATTGAGATCGAAAATATAGGCATGATCGCAAATCCTGTGATCGATGAACCGAAAGATACGGTTTTGTATTAATGATCAGCTATACCGAACCCGCGTCCCATGTGCCAGCGCCATATTAATCTCTTCTGCTGAAAGTTCTTTAGGAAAAAAAGTACCGGAAAGGTTTGCATCAGCAAAACTCGCGCCTTCCAATTTTGCATTTCTGAAATCAATACCGCGCAGGTCGGCCATACGAAAGTAACAATCACTGAAATCAAGGCCATCTGCAACAAGTCCCCGAAGATCAGTTCGACTTAAATCACAACCCGTCAGGTCACATGTTGATCCAGAAGCAATTAATGCATTGAATTGCGAAATTTGTCCTGTGCGTAACAGTGCAAATAATGGATCATCAGAAATTCTTGGTTTGGTCATTGGAACAACTCCTGCTTTTTAATGGGTTCATTATTAAGTATAGCGGCATATTCTATTTTGCTTTGAGTGCATCGATCAATTTGGAATGAATACCACCAAAACCACCATTGCTCATGATCAAAATATGATCGCCTGCTTGTGCTATTTCGACCACCGACTGGATGATAGATTCAATATCAGAAAAGATTTGCGACTTGCCATCTTTGGTATCAATGACAGACTTTAGATCCCAGTCCAGATCATCTGGCTCTAAAATAAAACACAGATCAGATTGAGTTAATGATTCTCCCAACGATGATTTATGCACGCCCATCCTCATGGTGTTTGATCTTGGTTCAAGAATACTAATGATCCTCGACTTGCCAACATGTTGCCGCAAAGCTTCCAGTGTTTTTTCTATTGCCGTCGGGTGGTGAGCAAAATCATCGTAAACCGTAATGTTATTGATCACGCCCAGACACTCCATGCGACGTTTTACACTTTTGAATTTGCTTAGAGCCTCACAAGCAATCTCCGGTGTGACGCCAGCATGTCGTGCTGCCGCGATCGCAGCAACGGCATTCATGGCATTATATTGTCCGATCAAAGGCCAGTTTACTTCGTATGATTTATCATCCAGCAAAACTGAAAATTTCCCATAATCTGGCGTGATCGGTTTTATCGACCAGTCACTCTGATCATTTTGTTCACCGATAGTCTGAGTCGGAGACCAGCAACCTTGATCAAGTACATCCTGAATATTGTCATCAGCCTTTGGATAGATGATCAAACCTTTGCCCGGAATCGTTCTGATCAGGTGATGAAATTGTTTTTTGATCGCATCCAGATTATCAAAAATATCTGCATGATCAAATTCAAGGTTATTCAGGATCGCAGTATTGGGACGGTAGTGAACAAACTTGGATCGCTTATCAAAAAAAGCCGTGTCATATTCATCCGCTTCGATAACGAAAAAAAGATGTTCTCCTAATCGTGCAGATATTCCAAAATTCTCGGCAACACCACCGATCAAAAATCCCGGATTCAGTCCCGCATCTTCTAGAATCCAGGCCAGCATACTCGTCGTTGTTGTCTTGCCATGCGTACCAGCAACACCCAGTACCCAGCGATCCTGCAAAGCATTATCCGCCAGCCATTGTGGGCCAGAAGTATAAGGAATACCTCGATCAAGAATGTATTCAACCATCGGGTTTCCACGTGACATGGCGTTGCCAATAATTACCAGATCAGGTTCAGGATCAAGATGCTCTGCTTTGTAGCCCTGAAATAAAGTGATGCCACTTTCTTCCAGCTGAGTGCTCATCGGTGGATAAACATTGGCATCTGTTCCGCTCACTTCATAACCAAGCTCACGAGCGATCATCGCCAGCCCGCCCATGAAGGTGCCACAGATTCCGAGAATATGTATTTTTTTTGTCATTGTTTTTTTATGATTGTTTATGATCAGGCGGCCGGAATTAAGAAATCAATTAACTGAAAATAAATCAGAGGATATAATATTGCCATTAAAAACCCCTGCAAAAAAGTAGTAGAAAGTGCATGCCGCAGGATATGTGCAGTGACGGCCATTTCCCAGATAAAAAGTCCTAGCCAGAGAACAACCGCAGCGGTCATATCAACGTCATGTTCTTCTGCATAAACCAGCATGATAAGTACCGGTGCAGCGACAACAGAAATTATAAGGCCTGTACCAAATTGTGCTGTCAGTGTCTGAACAAGCCGCATTGGTTTATTATAGAGTCTGAGAATTAACTGGGTGATAATGATCACGACGGCCATGTTTATGATCGATGCAAGTACAGCATGCTGAAACGACAGGTTGATCAGGTTGAGTAGCAAAGCAAGCAGAATAGAAATGACAAGAACAATTGCCAGGAAAATATTTGAAGCCGGAAGATCCTGTGGGCCAAGCCGGAACAGACAAATCTCCATAAACGAAGTAAACAGGGTTTTAATCGACGCTAACATTTGAACATATTATACCCCATGAAATTCACTATCATTGTTAATAACGCACCCTATCAATCACAGTCTTCGGACACGGCCTGCAAGTTCGCGCATGCATTGATCAGCGAAGGACATGATCTGGTGCAGGTGTTTTTTTATTTTGATGGCGTGTTTAATGCGCTGAACGATGCCGAACCACCGCAGGATGATCGTCATGTGATCGAAAACTGGTCGCAACTGGCACAGGAATATGATCTTGATCTGATCATCTGTTCAACCGCCGCCAAAAGAAGAGGCATTGATTCATCTTCCATTGCAGCGGGATTTAAAATTGACACACTGGGGCGATTGAGCGAGGCCGTAACAACTTCTGATCGAGTTATTACGTTTGGTGGTGCATGATAATGAGTCAGAATAAAACCTGCTTTTTCATCAATCGCCGATCACCTTATGGTAGCTCTCATGCACAGGAAGCACTGGACATGGCTTTTGTTCTCTCAGCTTTCGAACACAAAGTCAGCCTGATCTTTATGGACGATGGCGTACTACAAATTATACGTGATCAGGATCCTTCGGACATTGGAATGAAAAATATTTCCCCCACATTTCGAGCCTGGGAAGATTACGAAATAGAACACATTTATGTAGAAAAAGAATCGCTGGAAATGCGGGGAATGAAGCAGTCTGATCTATTGATCGAAGCAGAAATTATTGAATCAGAAAAACTGGGCAAGTTGATCGGGGAACAGGATTTTATTTTTAACGACTGATCATGCCGACACTTCACATCATCAACCGATCACCAACGATGCGATCATCATTGCAAAGTTGTTTACGTGTAATACAAAACAATGATGCAATAATTCTGATCGAAGATGCGGTGATCGCAGCAAAAAAAGATGGTCATACAGAAACACTGATCAAGAATACTATGAATATTTTTGTACTCGAACCGGATCTAAAAGCCAGAGGTATAAAACCTGATCAACTTATTCAGGGAATAGAACCCGTTGATTACAACGGCTTCGTAAAGCTGACCGTGAAATACAACGGTGTGCAAACATGGAGTTAACAAAAGACGGATTCCTGATCAACAAAGAAGACTGGACAGTAGAAATAGCAGAAGTGATCGCCAGAGAAGAAGGCATAGAACTCACCGAAGAACATTGGGAAATCGTTCACTTCGTGCAGGAATATTATAAGGAATACAGCATCACACCGATCATGCGAATTCTGGGGAAGGCGATCGGAAAAAAGTTGGGGAAAGGTAAAGGAAAAAGCCATTATCTTTATAAGTTATTTCCGGATGTACCGATCAAACAATCAGCACGAATAGCCGGGTTGCCTAAGCCGCCGAGTTGTATTTAAAAGAACTTTTCAAAAGTACTGGCTTCCATCCCGAGCAAAGTAACCGCAAGAATGATGATCAGAATCATCGCTCCTAAAACCCAACGGGTTCTCTGACAATGTTTGCATTTATGTTTTTTATGCATAGATTACTGCTTCCACATCCGGCCCTTTTGCTCTCTTAATTTATCAACAGATTCACCACGCAATCGATCCCACAAAGGAATACCTCCCCGCATTTCGATTTCGATCGTTTTACAGAGATAAGCTTCCAGCGATAGACTCGATTTTTCATTTGGAAGAATAAACGACCAGAGTTTTAAATTACCTCTAAGATCCTCTGCCAGAACAGATTTAAAATAGGAATGTGGGATCGGGATAATCACATCGTCGGCACGATCAAAATCATCACCAATAATAGAAATCTTTTTCCCCACATCAAACAAAGGCCCACAGATCACATACACTTCAACATAGCGTTTCGATAGATCGCGAATGGCTACTTCAAGACGTTTCCAGACACCCCGGTTAAATGCGGGCACTTGAGGACTCATATTAGTTAACAAAAATGTCTCACTGTTTTTTATGTGAGTCGCACGGCGATCAGCACTGGCGATCAGATGACCACGGTCGTGTCCCGATCCAGAATAATCATCCAGCCCGGCTCGAAATTTTTCTGGTACACGTAGATCCGGTCGAAAGCTATCAAGTCGATCAACCTCAACCCGTTTGTTCTCCGGATCAATCACCTCCATTGCCCAGCGCGGTTGCCGGAAAAGATAGGAATAACCGACGATGTATTCACGATTATAAAGTAACTGATCGGCAGGAGGCATACCGTATCGGCTTTCAGGTCTGAGGCTGGGAATTTCGATCATCTTATTTTTTTCATTGTTGTTATGTTTTAAGCATAGCAAAATCTGAAATAAGCGATACAAAGAAATGGGAGACTACTCATATGTTTGCATAGCATTTTTTAGTATGTGGATAATATTTTTACGTAGTGATTTTGGTGAAAGAATTTCTACTTCGTCACCATATTTCAAAATATCCATCATCAACTCACGTGGATCGGAGTAGGGAATAGTTAGTTCGACGCTACCATCTTTTAGCACTTTGGTTTTTTGATCAGGATGCCATATTTCATCGGCAACCCAACGGGCGGCATCGCTGGTGAATCTTAGTACCGCTTTATGTTTTGATTTGCCAGAAAAGATCCCGTAAGAATCACCAAAATGATCATCTAGTTTTTTCTCACTAACATCCTTTGCTTTGTCACCATTTGCGATGACATGAATGCGATCCAGTGAGAAACTTCTTAATCCTTTTCGTAAATGACACCAGGCATCGAGGTACCAGTTATCTTTATAAAAAACCAGTCGTTGTGGCGAGATCCAGCGTTCGGTGATCGCATCACGATCACGGCCATGATAGAGAATCTTTAATTGTTCTCTGGAAACAACTCCGCTGGCTACTTTCTGGAAGATTTCTGCATTAGTGATGCGTGTGGAGCTTTGTAGAATTCTGATCCGTGCCGCAATTTCTTTGTGACCGTTTTTCTGTTTGCCGAGAATGGACCGTATTTTTTCTTTCAGCGGAGCGATCTGCGGTTCCATCATTCCCGGTTGTACATCTTCGAGCATCTTGTAACTGGTTAATAAGGCGAGCAGTTCGGATGAGTTGAACCATAATGAAGGTAATTCGAAGGATTGCTGTTGAGAAGGTTCGTAGCAATAACCTTTCTGTTTTCGATCATAGATTATTGGTGCGCTTAAATAGAGCCGGGCTTCCTGAATAATTCGTTTCAGCGTGGTGGATGAGCAATCGAGTCGTTTTTCCAGCTCTTGTTTTGCGATCGGTTTATGTCGATTTTTGAGTAAAAGATGTAAACGGTAGATCCGGTTAAAACGATCCATGATGTCCTCTGAATGTTATGATCGAGAAAATTATAGCACTGGAATTTACGATGACCGATCAAAATGAAGAAATGAAAGCAAAACTCAATGCCGAGACGGGAAAGTTAGTCTGGCAGGAGCTGGAAAAACATTATGCACGCGGTGTTGTTGTAAAAGTGTCGTCGGATCTTGATCTGGTTGAGGTGGCTATTTGTTTTGCCGAAGATAACAAGGAGCCTATCGAGAAATGGTTGACTAGCGGTGAGCTAGAGCGAGCGATGGAGGAAGATGCCGTGCGCTGGGGGAAGGAAGATCCTTTGTTCTGGGCGGTGGTTGTTGCTCCGTGGATTTTGGCTCAGGAAATAGAGACACCCGATTCTCTACATTGATCTAATACATTAAACATGACAATGCCAGATCATAAACTGATAAAGAAAAAACTGCTTATCCGGCGTGAAGAGTTACTCGATGATACTGAATCCGGTGAAGATGCGACTAAAACGGTTGAGCTTGATCAGTCTCGTGTTGGTCGATTGTCACGAATGGATGCGATGCAGGCTCAGGCTATGTCGCAGGAATTAAAACGTCGGCGTGAACTGGAGTTGCAAAGAATCTCAGTTGCGCTTGCAAGGGTTGAATCTGGTGATTATGGATATTGCCGGAATTGTGATGAGGAAATTTCCAGTGGACGGCTGGAGTTTGATCCATCTACACAGCTATGTATTGTTTGTGCAGAAAGTAAAGAATAGATCAATCTTCATGTGGCTGTCGTCTGGATTTTTCACCCGATCCTAAAGTACCTTGATCAGAAGAAGTGTTAGCGATTATTTTTTCCAGCTGATCACGACTGATGATCCCGTTCCAGTGCCCCATCATTTTACCCTGCGGATTGAAAAAGAATGACATCGGTATCGATGTGATCGGCGCACCGAGCATTTCTGCTGCCTGATCAGCACTGGCATAAAGGTTCGGGTAATCAATAAAGAAATCTTGCAGGAACGTTTTGACGGTAGCTTCATCCGGATAACCAAAGGTCTCCAGATCAATCACGATACCGAGCACCGTTGCATTTTCATTTGCATGAGCTTCGTGAAAGTCCACCAGATCAGGTAACTCATGTCGGCAAAATTTACAGGCGGTGCTCCAGACATTAACCACTACCCATTTATCTTTCCCAACATATTCCGAAAGTTGGTGTTGTTCGCCATCTGATCCTTTAAGTGAAAAGTCAGCATTCACAGAAAAGGATGTTGCTAATAAGAACAGTAAGGAAAGTATTATTTTGATCATCTTTAATTTCTTCATTGATGTTGTAACTATAAAGATACAAATTTGGATCAATAGTTCAATTGATCGTAGAAAACCATCCATAAATTTATCGGCTGACATAAAACTTTTAATAAAATTCACCTGTATTTTGGGGCAGACTGATAACCCCGTCACATTCTGTGGAAACCAAATGTTAATCCTGTCACACTTTTTCATTATCACTAGTGCAATAAATAAAATCATGATCGATACTTCTTTTGCGTTAAGCATAACTTGAGATTAAATCAATAAGGAGATTGAATAATCATGAAAGACCTAATCACTAAAATCTACGTTTCCCTTCAAACAGAAAAATTCATCCGCGAAGAAAAAGGTTTGACCGTTGTCGAATATGCGATCGCTGGTGGACTGATCGGTGCAGCAGTAATTGGTGCATTTACGACTTTGGGTGGAACAGTTGGAACTCAAATTACTGGTATCGATACTGCTCTTAATGGTGGTTAACCAGATCTGAAAATATCATTGATGTAAGACTACATATTCGTCCCTGTGGGGATAAGAAGAGCAGGGTTGTCCAGTCAAGCTGGCAACCCTGACTTGTAGCCTGAGTTATACGATATTTAATAATCATGCTGAATCTTTCTACAATAAACCTGCTGGTTTTATCAGTCATCCTGATAACCGCTATGATCGAAGACATTAGAAATCATCGAATTTCAAATAATCTTGTCTTAATCACATTCGTTTCTGGCTTGGGGTTTCACTTAGTGAGTTCCGGGCTGGTTGGTATTTTTGGGTTTGTCCTGGCAGGTTCAGCAACTGGTTTTTTTGCATTACTACCTTTTTATATCCTCGGTGGAATGGGAGCAGGGGATGTGAAGTTTTTTGCAGCAGTCGGGGCTTTTCTTGGGCCATTCGCAACCTTATACGCTGTCGCAATGACTTTGGTTATTGGTGCACTGATCGCTGCATGTGTTTTTATTCACCACAAATATCGATCTGATCTTGTTAAAGAAGATCAGGAGAAACAAAATAGTAAAAATGTTGTAAGTTTTCCATATGCTCCAGCAATAGCTTTGGGAACGATAGGGACAATTTGGGTCACTTAATTTTAAAAGGAATTATAAGGAACGAGCATGGATGCTTTTGCCCTACAATCTGTTACCGAAGTTTCTGAAACTTCGTCAATAAACAATCATTCAACGTTGGCTCCACGGCCACGTGATGTTGAAGAAACAGGTCTTAGCCAGAACTTTCTGGAAGATCTAATTCTTAAACATCTCTACGATGGTGGTGTGATGCCTATTCAGGATTTATCGTCACGTACTGCGTTGGCAGGCCCTGTGATTGATGAAGTTTTAAGTATTCTTCGTGACGATGCTCGAATCGAAATTCGTGGTACAACAACCGGTTCTGGTGTCTTGCGTTATGCCCTGACAGACAGAGGAAGATTATCAGCGATCGAAGCTTTAAACCGCAGTGGCTATCTTGGTCCTGCACCCGTTCCTCTCAGTAAATATGTCGAAGTCGTCAAAGCACAAACGGTCTACAATAATTTAATTACCCGCGATCAAATGCACGCAGCATTTCATGATGTTGTCATGAAAGACACGCTACTCGATGAAGTCGGTGCGGCGATGAATTCCGGACGGGCGATCTTTGTTTATGGCCCGGCAGGAAGTGGTAAAACATTTGTCTGTCAGCGTTTGGCTCGTGTCATTGGCGATCCGATTCTTATTCCCCATGCCGTCGCCATAGACGACACAGCAGTCACACTTTTTGATCCGGTTATTCATCAACCGGTCAAGAATTCTGAATCATCTGGTCTGTTACTTGAGCGTGGATATGATCCACGTTTTAAACTTTGTCAGCGTCCGGCGGTGATCACCGGTGGTGAGCTGACGCTGGATATGCTTGAAGTTAGTTATGATCCGGGAACAGGATTGCATCAGGCTCCGTTGCAGATGAAAGCCATGAACGGCATTTATATGATCGACGATCTCGGGAGGCAACGTGTGGATACAGTTGATCTATTCAATCGCTGGATCGTACCGATGGAAAGCAAGCAGGATTATCTTGGGCTGGCTTCCGGAAAAAGATTCCCGGTGCCATTCGATGTAGCGCTGATCTTTTCTACCAACCTCAACCCTAAAGATCTGGCCGATGATGCTTTTCTTCGCCGGATTGGTCACAAGATCCAGTTTACTTATTTACAGAATGATGAATATGAAATCATCTGGAAAATGGTCTGTAAGGAACGTGATGTTGAGTTTGATCCCGCTATTTTACGTTACACACAATCGCTACATCAATCGAAAAAAGTTTCCATGTTGCCTTGTCATCCCAGAGATCTTTTAGGCATGGCTTTAGATCAAGCTAAATATCAACAAGGTGATCATCACATTACGGAAGAGATGATGGCGAAAGCCTGGAGTAATTATTTTGTCAGCCTGGATGTTGATCCAGAAGCGGCATAATTTTATACAAGGAGTTTTTTATGAGTAAATTAAGAACAGTTAGCTTATTTGTTTCAGCAATTTCACTGGGGCTTGGTGCTACCTGGTATGCCAATGAATGGTTGATCAATAGCACAGCAGAACCTATTGCTGAAGCAACTTTAATTACAACGCCGGTGATTGTGGCAGCTCTGGAAATTCCTTTTGGGCAGAAGATTGAAGCCTCTCATCTCAAGGCGATTAACTGGCCAGAAGCAACCATGCCTGAAGGTGTTTTTAATGATCCGGCTGCCATTGTTGGTAAGATCGCGAATACAAAAATTATGCAGAATGAAATGGTGATCAATAGTCGTATTGTCGATGAAGTGGGTGGCAGCGTTTTAGCCGCAATTGTGAGTCCTAATAAAAGAGCAGTAACAGTCAGGGTAAATGATGTACTTGGTGTGGCAGGATTCTTGTTACCAGGAAATCGTGTGGATATTCTTGCAACCCGCCAGGAAAATAATGAGCGCCATCAAACAGAAACGATTCTTGAAGATCTGAAAGTGCTTGCAGTGGATCAGATGGCTTCAACGGAAGAAGACAAACCGATCGTTGTTCGAACCGTGACAGTGGAAGCCGATCCAAAAGAAGCCGAACAATTGGTACGCGCCTCGGAAGAAGGATCAGTTCAGCTTGTTTTGCGTAATCCAAGAGATGACTCGCGGATTGTAAAAGAAGAACCAAAAATTGAAGAGCCTGTGCCAGAGTCGGAACCTGTAATGAATCTTTTCTCGGATCTGAATTTTATACCGCTTGAACCTCTGGTCGAAAAAGAGGTGGAAAAAGTGGTTGAAGTACCCGTGAAATCAAAGGAAAAAGTGATCAAAACAGTTTCAATCGTTCGTGGTTCTTCTGTTGAGAAGTCAAATACGAAAATTTAACAGGATAAAAACTATTATTATCAATAAGTTATATGTTAATTATGCAGTATTACATTAATTATGTGCTATACTGAAAAATAATGCCGAAATTTAACCAGGTAAATGTAATGCATTATCCGAGTCGTAACGTTTTTTCTTTGAGTGAGTACTTGAAAAAGTTCAGCTGGAAAACTCTATTTATGATGATCGCGATCATAAATTTCAACGTGCCTGCATCTATGGCTGCGCCACGAACTGATCAGAACTCCTTGCTGACTCGAGGAGATAATGGAAGTATTCAGGTTGCTTTACACAAGTCTGGAATTATTCCATTACTGCAAAAAGCAAAGCAGGTCTCTGTTGGAAATCCAGAGATTGCTGATATTTTAATTTTTGAAAGTCGGCAATTGTATGTCGTTGGTAAATCACCGGGAACAACAAATGTTGTTGTCTGGAATAAAAGAGATCAGGTTTTTGATTCTTTTAATATTGAAGTGACTCATGATCTTGAAGCTCTGAAGTACAAGCTTTATCAATTATTACCCAATGAAAAAATCAAGGTCTATTCATCACAACAGAAGCTTGTCTTGAGTGGTGAAGTTTCGAATGTTACGAAGATGAGTGCTGCCCTGGAATTAGCTTCCAGTTTTGCTCCTGACTGTAATGCAAATCAGAGTGCCGATTCTTATTCCTGCATTATCAATTTAATGCAGGTTGGGGGTTCTCAACAAGTGATGTTGCAAATTAAGGTTGCAGAGATATCCCGATCAGTTTTGAAGCGACTGGGTTCTGATACCAATATTTTGAACATTGGAAATACAGGACAGGGTGGCGTAATCAGTGGAGGTGCAACACTTCCAAATGCATTGAATGCTGATGGGTTGGAAACGCCATCATTAGGATCATTGGCTGAAGGTCAGCTCATTGGTCCGGCGATTCAGAAAATTCAGCCTTCAATTCCGGGGATCAATACAACCGGCATGCTATTCAGTTTTCTTGCGGGTGACTTTCTTATTCAATCTGTCATTGAAGCTTCTAGGCAAAAAGGCCTGGCTAAAATACTTGCGGAGCCAGTGCTGACAACTTTATCAGGTCAGGAGGCTGAGTTTCTTTCAGGTGGAGAGTTTCCAATACCTGTTGCCCAGGATCTTGGTCAGGTAACAATTGAGTTCAAAGAGTTTGGTGTTGGAGTGAAATTTTTGCCGGTGGTGCTGGACTCTGGTCGTATAAACATGAAGCTAAATATAAGTGTCACAGAGCTATCAGCAGATGTGCCTGTCTTGTTGGATGTTGCAGGCTCATCAAGTTCATTCTCAATCCCGTCGTTAACTAAAAGAAGCACTATGAGTACCGTCGAACTGGGCAATGGTCAGACCATCGGGATTGCTGGATTGATCAGTGACAATGTTCGTGAGTCTGTGGACAAATATCCAGGTCTTGGTGATGTGCCAATGCTGGGAACCTTGTTCCGAAGTCAGGATTTTCGATCAGGTCAGACAGAGTTGGTTATTTTTGTCACACCACATTTAGCCAAGCCAATCTCACCGGGACGTGTTGTTTTACCCACCGACAGTTTTACGCCAGCAAGTGATACTGATTTCTTTCTTAAAGGAAGAATGGAAGCACCGATTTCTAATCTGAATGAAAAACAGAAAAATACGCATGGTGGATTGCTTGGTGATTTTGGCCATGATTTATAAAGGAGGCGAAATGAATTTAATAAAACTTAATCGTTTCATTCCGGGAGTCATTCTTCTAACTGGAATGATTTCAGGATGTAGTACAGCATCGACGGATCCGGTTCGTGTTGAAGCGGACTTTGGTAATTCAGTGAGGAACATGGTCGATGCACAAATCATTGATCACGACGCAGCTAATGCAGCATACGCAGAACCTGTGATCGGAATGGATGGTGTCAGGGCAGAAAGGGTACTTCATGATCATCGAACGATGGAGACGAATGCCGAAGCTGTAAATCAGCCAATCGACATGCAAATAGACAGTAATTAAAAGAGTGTTAAAAATTAACTAAACGTTAGATCTGGCAAAGGAATGCTGAAATGAAAAAATTAAGCTTAAGGAAAAACCAGCGAGGTGCCGTCCAGGTACTGTTCATGGCTGGTGCCGTTGTAATCCTCGGAATGGCTGGTGTCGCTATGGACATGGGGCATGTCTATCTTAATAAAACCCGTCTACAAAATGCGCTTGATGCTTCTGCTTTAAGTGGAGCCAAAACGATCAATGATGCTTCGAGTATTGCACAGGCAAGAGCTGATGCGTTGAGTACATTTAACGCACATCTTGAAGGTGAATTTGCAACCGCTAACCTTTCTCCTGTATTTGAGTTTTCAGGAACATTGGTGCCATTTACTCCCGGTGCGGTCGAATCAGAAGCTAAATATGTGCGTGTGAAGATCAATAATCTTCAGACAAAAACCGGATTGTCTCGCGTACTTCCTGGTGTTGGAAATAATCAGAATATCAACGGAACAGCGGTAGCCGGTCCAAGCCCACCGTTGGGGATAGGTGGTGGTGAAATTTGTGATATCGCACCTTTACTGATGTGTGGAGATCCATCAGATACAGATTGTAGCGATGGAACTTGTTATGGATATGAAATTGGTGCAGAAGAAGAAATTGTTCTGAAGACACATGCAGGAAATAAACGAAACGGATGGCAGGTAGGCCCAGGTAATTTCCAGTTGCTTGAACTAGATTGTGGACCAGGGGGTGCTTGTCTTCGTGAAGAACTTGCAGGAGGTTACACGGGATGTGCAACGCAGGGTGATACCGTGGCAACAAAACCGGGCAATAATGTGGGGCCTGTTGCTCAGGGTTTTAATACCCGATTTGGTCAATATCGGGGCGGTATGTCATCGGATGAATATCCAGCAGATACTGTCACAGCCTCAGGTCATGCTGGTTGTGAAGTTTGGTACGATGATTATATTTATCGACAACAAAATGGAATCTTCAATGAGGCTTTAATTTCAGATGGCGGTATCGGTGTGCCCAAACGGCGTATTATGACTGTCCCAATTGGTGACTGTACCGGGACGACAAAGGGAAGAGGCGAAGTCCCCGTGCTTGGCTTTGGTTGTTTTTATATGACACGAAAAGCCAGCCATAGTGGTAGAACACAGAAAATATACGGGCAGTTTATAGAGGACTGCAGCGCTAAAGGAACGGTTGGAGAAAATCCTCCTGGTCCCGGCGAAGGCCCTCATTTATTTAAAGTGATCCTGTATAAAGATCCAGACTCAGTGGCATCTTGATCATGAGAAACAGAGTTCAAACAAAATCTCAAAAGGGAATCGCTGTCATTGAGTTCGCTCTTATACTTCCAGTTTTAATGGTTCTACTGTTAGCAACAGCAGAATTTGGTCGTGCGTTTTATCAATACAATACCTTAACCAAATCGATCCGTGATGGTGCACGATACTTATCTGATAATTCATTAAATGGTGCTGGAGTAATTGAGCTTGGCGGATCGACGTCAACAACAGTTAAGAATTTGATCGTGTTTGGAAATAGTGCTGGAAGTGGCGATGCATTGCTGGATGGATTCTCGACTAGCGATATTACAATCACAACGATCGATAACAAACATTTAAAAGTTTCAGCGAGTTTTTCTTACACACCGATCATCGCCGCAGGAATACCATCCTTTGGTGCCGACTCTCAGACATGGGATACAAATTACACCTTTCAATCATCAACCACTGTGAGAGCGTTATGAAAAATAATCAGAAGGGCACAACAACTGTTGAATTTGCGATTCTTGCTTTTGTTTTGTTTGTGTTGATATTTGGAGTCATGGAGTTCGGACGAGCTTTTTTAGTCTGGAACAGCATAGGAGAAGCAACACGAAGAGGAGCTCGTCTTGCGGCTGTTTGCCCAGTTAACCATGGTTCGATCTCTAAAGTCTCAATGTTTAATGCGCCGGATGGAGGAACAGAAAGCGAGTTGTTTCGTGGTCTGACAGATTCAAATATCAACCTGGAATATCTTGATGATGGTGGAAATGTGACGAACGTTTTTACGGAGATAAAATCAGTACGTGTAGGAGTTAGTAATTATCAACATAATTTACTGATCCCATTTTTTAGTATGTCGATAACCGTACCTGAGTTTAGTACGACGATCCCGGCTGAGAGTCTTGGATATATCCCTGATCTTGGAGCAAGACAGTGTTTTGGGATCTAGTTCACAGTTTCGGTAGAAAGATCTCATAGATTACTTTCTCCTGCCGATATATCGGGTATGGAAGATAGTTTATATGTATTAGTCTCCGGGAGAGACCGGGATGGTATTGATTTAGTTGGACAAAGTCTGGCTGGACGGGAAGGTCTGGATGTTAAGGTCAGGCTGATGTCCGGTGGAATTCCTGATCCACTTTTTGGATTAAGCCCGTTACCAGACATTCTCATTTTAACGTTGAGTGAATCCTGGGAACAGGATCTTGAAGTTATTTATGCGCGGCCAGTCGATGAGACCACGCAGATAATTGTTGTCGGCCACGAAGAAAATCCTCAAATGATGCGGATGGCGATGCAGGCTGGTGTCAGAGATTTTTTCTCCCATCCCATTCCTGAAGATGAATTTTTATCCTGTATTCAAAGAATCGGTAAAACCAGTCAGGTCAAGCCAGTAAGCCAGGTTGTTAAGCAAACAGTTGATGGATCAATGACCGCGGTGATCAATGCCAACGGTGGATCAGGTGCTTCGCTCATATCGAGCAATCTGGCACATATCATGGCGACACATCTGGGTAGAAATGTAGCATTGCTCGATATGGATCTACAGTTTGGTTCGTTGTCATCGCATCTGAACCTTGATCCAAGAGAAAGCATTGTTGATGCCTTGAGTAAGGTTAATGAAATGGATGCTTTGATGCTTGAAGGCTATATGGCTAAACACCCCAGCGGCTTGCATTTGTTTGCATCAAGGTTTGACCATATGCCACAACCATGGACAGTTTCCACGCCAGATTTATCACGATTATTGAAACTGGTTAGAGAATCGTATGATCAGATAGTGGTTGATCTGCCGCGTGTGATTGATCCATTCACGAACACTATTCTTGAAGAAGCTGACAATGTGCTGATCGTTCTTGAACAGAGAATTACTCACATTCATAGTGCAAAAAGAATGCTTAAAATTATTACTCAGGAACTGGCAGTACCCATCGAGAGAATCCATCTGGTGATGAATCGATTTGATAAGAAAATTCCCTTATTAGTTGAAGATGTCAGTGAAGCGCTGGAAATGGATTCTGTTTTTATTATTCCGAATGACTATGAACGAGTTCTTGAAACGGTGAACCTGGGTGTTCCACTTTTACAAACTGCAAAAAATACACCGATCACAAATGCTTTGATCGAGATTGCTGAGCGATTTGCAGGACGGGAAGAGGCGAAGAAAAAAGGTTTTTTCAAAAAAGCCTTTTCTCTACTGCCGACATAATTATTGCCAAATAGATAATCTGGAAAAAATACATGGAAGTATTTAAAAAGAGAACCGAAGAAATAAAGCCTGAGCCGAAGGTCGAAGCTGAGCCGGACATCAGTGCCATCTTTGCACAGAAAGAAAAAGCGATACAAGATGATCAGATCGCGCAGGAGCAAGAGTGGCGCGATAAGATCCATGAAAAGCTGCTGAAGGTTGTTGATCTTTCTTTGATCAGTGATCTTGAAGAATCTCAAGCGCGTAAAGAGATCCAGGAAATTTCACAACGTCTAATGAACGAAGAGTCGGTTCCCCTTCCGGCCAGTTCTCGACAGCGCGTTATCAAACAGGTTGAAGATGAGATTCTCGGGCTTGGTCCTCTGGAACCATTACTTGCCGATCCGAGTGTCGCCGATATTCTCGTCAACAGAAGTGATTCTGTATATGTAGAGCGTGCAGGAAAAATGGAGCGGACAGCCGTTCGTTTCAGAGACGATGCACATTTAATGAATATCATCGATCGGATTGTTTCAAATGTCGGAAGGCGTATTGATGAATCTTCTCCAATGGTCGATGCGCGCCTGAAAGATGGATCACGTGTGAATGCAATCATTCCACCACTGGCAATCGACGGTCCATCCATGTCAATTCGACGCTTTACGGTCGAAAAATTGGGAGCGGAAGATTTGGTTCGAGTTGGCAGTATCACGCCGATGATGGTCGATGTTCTCAGAGCGATCATTCAAGGTCGTCTCAATGTCATTATCTCGGGCGGTACGGGTAGTGGTAAAACGACCATGCTGAATATTCTTTCAAGTTTTATCCCAAGCACTGATCGCATTATCACCATTGAAGATTCCGCAGAATTACAGCTCCAGCAACCGCATGTCTTAAGACTGGAAACACGTCCGGCAAACATTGAAGGCAAGGGTGAAATAAATCAGCGTGATCTGGTTAAGAATAGTTTGCGTATGCGTCCTGATCGTGTGGTGATTGGTGAAGTGCGTGGCGGTGAAGCATTGGATATGTTGCAGGCGATGAATACCGGTCATGATGGATCACTGGCGACCCTGCATGCGAATAATCCTCGAGACTCGTTAACCCGACTCGAAACCATGGTCATGATGGCGGGTCTTGCCATGCCGATCAAAGCTATGCGAGCACAAATTGCCTCGGCGGTTGACGTCGTCATTCAGGTCGAACGAATGGAGGATGGTAAACGGCGTGTCGTGAGTGTTCAAGAAATTCAGGGTATGGAAGGTGATGTGATCACCATGATGGAGCTGTATAAATTTGAACGACAAGGTCTGGATGCCGATGGAAATGTTCTAGGTGAGATCAGAGCCACAGGCATGGTGCCAAAATTCCAGGAACATCTGCGTCAAAGAGGAATGGAACTCGACTTTGCTTTATTTGATCCTGAGTTTACGGGTTATGAGACTGTCTGATGACTAGTTTAATGTCCAGCGATAACACAATCTTTCTGGGAATGGTTTTCCTGGCAGTTTTCCTGTTATCCAGAGCTTTGATGGTTCCCACTTTCGGTACAGAAGCTCGTGCCGCCAAGATGCTCCGCAAACGGGTAAAAGATGTTGTCGAATCAGCTGATTCTGATGCGCAATCTTTGCTGCGGGACAAGCACTCGCGTGAAAAGTCCGGGCTTGAATTATTGCTGGATAAATTACCTGGCATGGAGTCGCTCGAACGTATTCTGCTTCAGGCGGGCAAAGAAACACCTGCTTACAAGGTCATATTGTTGTCCATTGCTTTGGCCGCCGTGACAGGCAGTATTGCCTGGTACGGACAGGCAGGGATCTGGGGAACATTGGGTGCTGTTGTGATCTCGGCAATGCTACCCATCGGAAAATTAAAAGGTGAACGCGATAAACGGCTGGAACAGTTTGAAGAACAGTTACCAGATGCGATCGATGTCATGGGTCGTGCACTACAGGCAGGACATCCTTTTTCAGATGCGATGAACCTGGTTGCTGAAGAAATGAAAGATCCGATCGCAATGGAATTCCGTACTACATATTCTGATATGAACTACGGCATGGCACCAAAAAAAGCGTTTTATAACATGCTTGATCGTGTTCCTAGCGTCAGCCTGATGGCATTAGTCACAGCAATCCTGATACAACGTGAAACGGGCGGTAACCTGTCTGAAGTTCTGACCAAAATTGCTGGAGTCATTCGTGAGCGATTCAAATTTCAGAGAAAAGTTTTATCTCTTTCTGCAGAAGCTAGACTCTCTGCCTGGATCCTCGCGCTTATTCCCTTTGCATTGGCAGCCATGATGATGATCGCTTCACCGGAGTATTTGCCGATGTTGAAAAATGATCCACAAGGACGACAACTGATCATGATCGGTTTTGGTTCAATTATTACGGGTGTTTTCTGGATGCGTAAATTGATTCGGATAAAGGTATAACCCATATTTTCAACAGGGCACTAATGGAATTTAAAAAGGAATTAAAAGAGAGAAAGAATTTTATGTTTAGTAGATTTTCAGAATGTTATTCCGGTTCATGCACGCCTGCAGTACTCAATAGCACTTATCTTCCCTCACAAGGTAGTTATGACTACCTTGTTCAGTCCAGACAAGCACTCTTGAGCACCACAGGCGCACCTGACTCCGAAATCCTGTTGAGAATTATGGGTTAGGCATGGAATATTTATTAGAAATTGCCATAAGGATAATGGGCGAGAAAGAAAATGCTCGATTACTTCTGGCGGCTGTTTTTGGTATCGCGTTGGTGCTCTTTTTTATAGGTGTATTTTTTATTTTTTCCGGCATGAAAAATCCAATGAAAAAGCGTCTGGATTCGATTGGAGAGCCAACAAAAAAAAGTATTTCCAAAAAAGAATCCAGTGCTATTGCGAAAGCAGTCGAACCAGTACAGTCACTTGTCCTCCCTGGAAAAGCAGAAGAAAAATCCAGGATGGAAGCCAAATTGCTACAAGCTGGCTACCGAGCTAATAATGCAGTGGCAACTTTCTATGGAACGAAATTAATTCTTGTGCTGGTCTTCGGTGGGATAGCTTTGTTGATCGCAACATTGTTCCCAAAATTCTCTGTAATGGAGGTTGTGTATGGGGTTCTGGCGGCAAGTTTTATTGGTATTACATTGCCGAATGTTGTCCTCAAAAGCAAAATAGAAAAACGTCATTTAGCGATCATGAATGGATTCCCGGATGCACTTGATCTGCTTGTGATCTGTACCGAAGCAGGTCTCGGATTAAACGCAGCACTTCAACGTGTTGCTGATGAACTCGGTGTCAGTTATCCAGAATTGATGGAAGAACTTGAAATGGTCAATGCCGAGATTCGGATTGGTGTTGATCGCATTGTTGCACTAAGAGGCTTGGCCGATCGAACCGGGATCGAAGAAATCCGAGGCTTGGTGACATTACTAACCCAAAGTCTACGATTCGGAACCAGTATCGCTCAAACATTACGAATCTATTCCGAAGAATTCAGAGATAAACGCGCACAAAGGGCTGAGGAAGAAGCAGCCAAAATCGCAACAAAAATGATCTTCCCATTAGTTTTTTGCATGTTCCCAGCCTTCTTTATTGTAGCAATTGGACCTGCAATACTTGGTGTTATGAAAGCATTAAAGGGATAATATCCTGATTCTCTTTTCCTATGGATTGTTATGTTTCTAAAAAATAGCTATTTCTTCATTCTTTTAAGTCTGATCATTTCCGGTTGTGCCTCAGTCACTCCGGAAAATAGAGTAGCTGTTCCAGAAGGTATTGATGGAACCAAGGCAAATTATGCCGTTGCTCAGGCTGAAGATGACTACCTTGCTGGCAATGTGGATCAAGCATTGGCAGGGTATCTTTCTGCACTTGAATATGATGATCAGAATGTTGAAGCCTTGTATAAAATAGGATCGATCCAAAACTCAAAAAATAATCACATCTCGGCAGAAAGAGCTTTTCGTCAGGCAATAAAAGTAGATCAAAAACATGTTGGTGCGTTGGAAGGTTTGGGATTGTTATTGATCCGAAAAGAATCCTACTCCGACGCTAAAAAATATCTTCGATCAGCCTTACAACAGGAACCTGATCTTTGGAAGACAAATGTTGGTTTAGGCATTATAGCTGACCAGGAAAAGAATCATGTGGGTGCAGAAAAATTCTTTCAGACAGCACTTCGATCAAAACCAAATTCACCAATAATTCTGACCAATCTCGGGTTTTCAAATTACAAGTCAGGAAATTATAGTCAGGCAGAATCGTACTATCATAAAGCGCTAACCATTGATCCGGGATATCGAAAAGCATGGTCAAACCTTGGGCTGCTTTTTGTAAAACAGGAAAAATATGAAAACGCGATCAAATCTTTTCAGAAGATTATGAATCGAGCTAAAGCAGTTAATAATGTCGGCTATCTTTGTATGACTGAAGGGAGATACGGACGTGCTCAAATCTATTTTGAGGAAGCGATCAGACTATCACCGGCTCATTTTCCAGAGGCCCAAAAGAATTTGCAGGAAGTTAAACGAAGGGCAGCTTTGGAATAGTTTAGATCTGTAGCCCAGATGAAGCTTTGCGTAATCCGGGGATTTATCTCCCGGATTCCACTGCGTTGCATCCGGGCTACGTTACAGTTGTCAGCATATTACTCAAATAACTAATAAGTGCTAGAATCCTCCATTATGACTACCATACAAGAAATTAAATCAGCAATCGGAACTCTTCCACATGAAGAGTACATGCAGCTCTTGAGCTGGATTCACGATCAGGACTGGGCTGAGTGGGATAAGCAACTAGAAGCAGATGTAGCATCAGGAAAGCTCGATTTTCTGGCTGATGAAGCACTGGAAGAAAAGAAAAAGAAAACACTTCAGGAATTGTAGAGTTGCATCTAGCTACCGCCCGATTTTGGTCGTGTTTCAACAAACTTCCCGAAGCAACTCAAAAAACTGCACGTAAAAATTACGAGCTGATCAAAGATAACCCTAAACACCCTTCATTACACTTTAAGAAAGTTGGCCAGTTCTGGTCTGCAAGAGTTGGCATTCATTATCGTGCTCTCGCGATAGAAGATGATGGAGGTTTTATCTGGGTCTGGATTGGAACCCATGAAGAGTATGATCGTTTAATCAAGTGATAAGGGAGATAGAAACTCGGATTCCACTACGTTGCATCTGGGCTACGTTACTGACTGGTGGAGTGATTTGTTATGTTTCATGCAGCCATATCAAACTCCCATCATTTTCCAAAGAACCCAGGGCAGACAAAGAACTATAGCGATATAAGTCAGCATCCTTGCCCATTGACTACCTACAGGGTGGGCTTCCTTCCACACTTTATAAAACGGCCAAAAGTTGAGCCACCCTCTCAACTTCTCATCCTTTAAACCGTAGCTTTGAAAAACAAACATTGTTATCAGCAGCAATCCAAAGCTTGGTATAAGCGATGCTACCGCAAGCCTTTCAACTATTATTTCAATATCCATTCTTTGGAACAAAAAAGAAAGGGAGGCAGACCTTACATTTGACACTCCTGTTCGACTTTCTCAAAACTCCCCACCACAATTTTCCTCATAAACCTCCAAAGCTTCAGGCATCCACTCATTGAGTTTCTTGATCCGTGTTTCATGGCTAGGATGTGTAGAGGTAAATTCCTGTGGTTGGCCTTTGCTGTTTTCACCCATGCGTTCCCAGAGTTTTGGTGCTTCACGTGGATCGTAGCAGGCACGGGCGGCGAAGATCAGTCCCATGTAGTCGGCTTCTGATTCGTGGTTGCGTGAGAAGGGTAAAAGAACGCCGTATTTTGATCCCATTCCGAGAGCACCCTGAACCATGCGCTGGGTGCTGTAGCCCATGTCTCCGACTGCAACGGATACGGCCATGGTTCCCCACTGAATCAGTTTTTGGTAAGCCATGCGTTCTGCACCATGTCGGGCGATCGCGTGGGCGATTTCGTGTCCCATCACTGCGCTGAGTCCATCTTTGTTTTTAGCGACTTCCAGAATCCCGGTATAAACCGCAACTTTCCCCCCCGGTAATGCAAAGGCGTTTGCCTGTTCGGAATCGATGACATTGAATTCCCATTCAAAGCCAGGATCAACATCCGCTGCCGCTTTTGCCAGACGCATTCCAATCTCTCTGACCTGATCAACAACTTCGCCACTGTGGATCACATTTTCCTGACTCAAAACCTGTTGGTAGGATTGATAGCCAAGCGCAGCTTCTTCTTCACGGGTTAGATCAACAAGTTGACCGCGACCTGTCATGGGCACAGTTTCCTGGTTTGAAAACCAGTAATAAGCCAGAAAGAGTGCAAAGATACCGATTGGCCAGAGTCTGAACAGGCCGCTTCGACGGCGTCTACCGGGATTGTTTCTGTAACGAGTTCTGCCGAAAGGATCGGTCCGCATTATTGTTCTCTTTATTGTTTACAGTTTTTTAGTTTAAATTCTTGACTGATAATAAACCTTAAAGTCATTAAATACCGAGAAGGTTTTTTAGCTTCGTTCAGAGATCCTTCGCTACCACTCAGGATGACAGTCAAGAGTTAGTCAGAAAACCTGGAGTTTGTCATCCTGAGGTACGAAGGATCTCATGAACGAAGCCATCCAATTATCAGTTAATAATAAAAGTTTAAGCTATTTATTTTAGATAAACACATTGTTACAAAAAATTAGGCGTTCGGGCAAGTTCTGGCAGATCACCTGAAAGCCCCATCGCTTTTCGCATGATCAAACTTTTTGCTGGTGGGCATGAGTTGGTCAGATCCATACCAAAATTTCGTAGCCATTGAACAGGTTCCAGTGTCGATCCAAATAGATGTTTGAAACCATCCATGGCGGCAATCACGCTGAGGTTTTCACCTTTGCGTTGGCGTTCGTATTTTCGCAACAGAGAATAACGGCCTATATCTGTGTCGGGATTTTTTAGAATAATTTCGGCCAGCGTTGCTGCATCGAGAATGCCCAAGTTTGCACCTTGTCCGGCTAGTGGATGAACCCGATGTGCTGCATCGCCGATCAGAGCAACTCTGTTTGAAACATAGTTTTTTGCGTGGGCACGGTTGAGCGGGAAGCTGAATCGCTGGCTGGTTTCCAAAACTGCGCCAAGTTTTGAGTCGAAGGCTTGTTCCAGTTCTTTGTAAAAATCTTCTGAAGAACTGTCGAGTAAAGTTTGCGCGTGATCAGGCGTTGTTGACCAGACAATTGAGCAGAGATGTGGATCAGACAGTGGTAGAAAAGCCAGTGGGCCGGTGGTCAGAAATCTTTGTCGGGCAACATCATTATGTGCGGTCTGAGACTTGACCGAACAGACGACGGCGGTTTGCTGATAGTCATGGAGTTTGCTGTCTATGCCTACGAGATCACGGATGCGTGAGTTTGCACCATCGGCTCCTACGATCAGTTTTGTTTTTAGTCGTTTTCCAGAGTCGAGGAAAACGTCTGCATGATCAGTATGAATTTCGATCTGATCGACTTTTTCCGGACAAAGCCAACTGACGTTTTCCAGTTTATCGATCTGTTTAACAAGCACATTCTGAATCGGCTGATTACCGATTATGTAACCCAGCGTCCGCTCGCATAATTCTTTGCTATCGAAATGGATTGTTCCAGAACCGTTGGCATCGCAGACTTCCATTTCCCGAAAATGTCCCATGGGTTCGGTTGCCAGTTCATCCCAGATCCCGGCTGAGCGAAAGATTTGTTCGGAGGCGCGTGTGATCGCAAATACTCTTGGATCAGGTTTTTCCGGGTCGTGAACTCTGGATTCTACAATGCCGATCTTGAGATCTGACTGGCCTAATAAAGCTGCCATGACGCCACCTGAGACCGCACCGCCAACGATGATCAGATCGTAATCAATTTTCATAAGGGTAAGCCCCTGACTAGACGCGGCGGTTCTCCGGCCAGTCCCATTGCTCGTCTGCTCAATGCACGTTTTGCTGGTGGGAAGCTATCGATTCCTAGCATGGCAAGATTTCGAAAGGTGATCAGCAAAGGATTGTCGTTATAGAAAAGTTTTGTCAGCCCATCACTGAAGCGGATCACCTGTTGATGATCTCTTGTTCGGGATTCAGCGTAGCTATCCAGTAGTTCGGGCGATGCAATATCTCTGTTATTGCGGATCGCATCAACGATCAGCTCGGCCATTTGTGCGACATCGCGTAAGCCAAGATTCAAACCTTGCGCCGCATTCGGGTGAATGGTATGAGCGGCATTTCCGAGAATGGCGAAACGTGATCCGGTGAGCTTTTTCGCTTTGATCAGGCGCATCGGGTAACTTCTGCGTTGTCCCATTTTGACAAATTTGCCAAGTCGGTGGCCGAAGCGTTTGCCTAATTGTTGCAGAAATTCTTCTTCATCTAGCTGCATGATTTCGTTGGCCTGATCAGTTTTTGTAGTCCAGACGACAACGCAACGTTGATCGGAAGAGGGTAGTAGCGCCAGTGGGCCGGTTGAAGTGAATCGTTCAAAGGCAGTGTTGTTGTGTGGAATTTCCGGACTGACATTCGTGACGATGGCTGTCTGATCATATTCTTTGGTTTCAGTGCCTACACCGAGCAATTCGCGAACTTGTGAAAATCCACCATCTGCGGCGATCAGTAAACGGGTGGTTACAGTTCGAATGTTGTCTTTTTCTTTTATTTCAACCTTGATGTGATCAGGATGATTTTCAACAGATGAGATCGAAGCCGGACAAATGAATTCGGTATTAGCTGCGGTGGTGACTGATTTTTGTAGCACTTCACCTAATGCACGTCCGATCACGATATGACCCAGTTGTTCAATGCCGAGTTTTTCAGCAGAAATGCGTGTCGCTCCAAAATGTCCGCGATCAGTAATGTGGATATTTTTGATCGGTGTGGCTTCTGCTTTGAGATCGTCCCATAGGCCAATACCTTGCAGGATCCGTTGAGAAGCCGGAGCTACACCGAGTCCCCGATCATCATAACTGGGCTGCACATCGGCAGTGGTTGGAACGGCTTCGATCACCCCAATTTTTATCGGCTGATCATGGAGTGCGCGAGCAAGGCCAGCACCGACCAGGCCGCCGCCGACGATCAGGCAATCGAAATCAATTTGCATTTTTCGCCATGACAGCTTCGATCTCTGTCACCGTTTTTGGTGCATCTTTGCTGAGGATATCATTGCCGGATTTCGTCACTAGAACATCGTCTTCAATACGGATCCCGGTATTCCACCATTTTTTCGCAACGCCACGGGAATGCTCGTTAATGTAAAGCCCCGGCTCTACCGTCAACACCATTCCAGCTTCCAGCATGCGCCAGTCGCCATCAACTTTATAGTCGCCTACGTCGTGAACATCCATGCCCAGCCAGTGTCCGGTTCGGTGCATATAATAAGGTTTGTAGGCTTCATTTTTGATCAGCGTTGGCAGGCGGCCTTTGAGAATTCCAATCTCTTTTAGTCCAATGGTCAACTCGCGAACGGCGGCAACATGAGGATCATTCCAGTAATTTCCGGGTTGGACTTTTTTGATCGCGGCTTCCTGTGCTTTAAGAACGATTTCGTAGAGGATTTTTTGCTCTTTGCTGAATGCGCCGTTGATCGGGAATGTTCGGGTGATGTCACTGGCGTAGTTTTCATGTTCGGCGCCGGCATCGATCAGTAATAGATCACCGTCGTTTAGTACATCGGAATTTTCTGTGTAATGCAGAATGCAGCCGTTTGCTCCACCGCCGACGATGGATGGATAAGCTGATGATCGGCAACCTTGTTGCATAAATTCGTGAAGCAGTTCGGCTTCGATCTCATATTCCTTCATGCCCGGACGACATTGTTTCATGGTGCGGGCGTGTGCTTTGGCAGAGATCTTCGCAGCCCGGCGCATGGCCTTGATCTCGCCACGGCTTTTGAACAGCCGCAATTCGTGCAGAGCATGTCCCAGTGAGATAAATTCTTCCGGTGCGGTTACACCTGTACGAGCTTTGCCACGAACCTGATTGACCCAGCCCTGAACACGCTGATCAAAATCATGATCAGTTCCCATGTTGTAGAAAACACGATCTTTATTTTCGATCAGGCCGGGCAGGATTTCGTCTATGTCTGTGATCGGAAAGGCATCGTCAGCGCCGTAATATTTAATGGCTTTTTCAAGTCCGGATCGACGACCGTGCCATGTTTCCATTTCCGGATCTTTCTCGCGGCAGAAAAGAATAAATTCGCCATGCTGTCGATCAGGGATCAGAACGGCGACCGCTTCGGGTTCTGGAAAGCCAGACAAATAATAAAAATCACTGTCGGGGCGATATTGATATTCCACATCATTATTGCGGCTGCGTACCTGTGACGCGGGCAGGATCGCGATGCTTCCGATGTTCATTATGTCCATCAGACGTTTGCGTCGTCTTGTAAACTCTTTTCTTTCCATTAATGCTCTGTCTCGTTGTTGGGAGCGGCTTTAGTGGACGTGAGGGGCGGAAGCATTTCCTCCCGAAAAACCAGCACGCCTACACGGACATATTCTACCAGCTCCATATAGTAATGTTCGGCATCTTCATCGTCGGATTCCGTATCCAGGCGGCTGATTTCGCGAACATCCGTAATAAACTCTTCGGCACTTTCAGGTGTTGCTTTTGACCGACTGCGATCACTGAGGCTACCCGCTCCATCGCTAACGCCTACGCCATAAAGAAATCCTTCACACCATCTTGAGAGCGCTTCCAGCCGTTCTTCTAAGGGCGCATCGTCCAATGGTAATAGCATGGTCATGCCGCCGGAATCCTGATCAAAACCTGTTTCGGTTAGTTCCTGAACTTCGGCCAGATCCGCGTCAAGGCTGGTGCGATAGCTCGATTGCGTGTCTGACTGAGATTGATCAAGAATGAAATCCATCCATGCATTCACGTCCAGTTGTGGTGCGAGACAAAGCATGCCACACAGCGCACCCTGAGCTTCGGATGGGGAGATCGTTGAGCCTGAGTTTTCAAGCGTGGTTTCGAGTTGGTAGTACAGTGCGTCAGTCATGATTTTTTCTATGGATGTTTGTAATAAGTGTTCAGAGTCTCCTTAAGTGCGAACTGTAGCAGAAAGTGGGAAGTGAAGACTATTGTTTTTGGAGTTGGTTTAGTTGGTAAGATGCTGTTGTTAATAGAAATTGACCCGATATATCTTGACCATTTTGTTGTGTAGCTCTATATTTGTCACTCACGCAATGTGGAATAGAGGCAAATGGCCAAGAAAAGCAAGAATAACGATAATAATAATGAGTCAGTAGATCTTTTAACTCTGGAGTCCAAAGTTGATCAACTCATCGAAACGGTGACGAGCCTGACTGCTGAAAATGATGCATTACGTCAGCAACAGGGATCTCTCGCTGTCGAAAGAGCCGATCTAATAGAAAAAACAGAGCTTGCACGTACCCGGGTCGAAGCTATGATCTCTCGTCTTAAATCAATGGAATCCCGCTAATGAGTGAAGAACAAAAACCTGTCACAGTGACTATTCTGGATAAGGAGTATACGGTTGCCTGTACTGATGATGAAAGTGAATCTCTGCACAACTCGGTTGATTTTTTAAACGGAAAGATGAAAGAAGTCAGAAGCAGTGGCAAGGTCGTTGGTAGCGAGCGAATTGTTGTGATGGCCGCACTAAATATTGTCCATGAGTTTCTTGAGAATAAGAGTAACCCAGGAGTTTCAGAAGATGCTCAGGACACTCTCCAACGTGTTCATGACAAGATTTCAAATGCACTTGAAGGATAAGCAGTTAAATTTCGTTATCTGTAGTAAATGAGAAATTGATACTTCTTTTGAGCTGGATCATATAAAAGCTCAATAGAGGTAAATTTGTGACACACCTCGCATTTATCTCCTATCTTCCTGCGCAATTTAGGTCTATGCTTTTAATCAGACGTTCTCTGTAGTATTCGTCAGCAGTTCAGATATTCTTGAGCCGATACTCTTATTTATCGGAACTGAACTGGATGGGTAATGTTGTGCAGGACCACCTTGAGTGGTAAGCCTGATTTACCCGGGGAAGTTCCTCAATTGAACCCATGGTTCAAGCCCATGATCTGCGACGGTACTTTGGAGGGCGTCTCGTTGATCTACCTGGCAACCTGTTAGACGTTAAATCTGAAGTGGATCACATCACCATCCTGAACAATATATTCCTTTCCTTCCAGTCGCCATTTTCCAGCTTCTTTTGCACCATTTTCGCCGTTACAACTAATGAAATCGTCATAGGCGATTAATTCTGCCCGGATAAATCCGCGTTCAAAGTCTGTATGTATGACACCTGCAGCTTGTGGTGCCGTTGCGCCAACCTTTACTGTCCATGCACGGATTTCCTTCACGCCAGCGGTAAAATAAGTCTGTAGATTCAGCAGAGAGTATCCTGCACGAATTATTCGATTCAGGCCGGGTTCTTCTAGTCCAAGATCGTCGAGAAACTCCTGTTTATCTTCGTCATCAAGATCAGCAATTTCAGATTCGATAGAAGCACAAACAGAGACGACTGAAGCGCCTTCAGCATTTGCAAATTCAGTCAGTTGATCAAGTAAAGGATTATTTTCAGCGCCGTCTTCAGCAATATTTGCAACGTAGAACATTGGCTTCGCTGTGATCAGATGATAACTTTTTAGAATTTCTTTCTGATCATCGTTGAGATCCATTGCACGAACAGGACTACCTTCTCCTAACCAGGCTTCCATAGTTTCCAAAAACTCCATCTGAGCTTTTGATTCTTTATCACCGCTACGAGCTTTTTTGTTCAGTCTGGTGATACTGTTTTGCACCGATTCCAGATCAGCCAGTGCGAGTTCTGTGTTGATGGTTTCTATGTCAGAAACGGGATTGATCTTGCCATCGACATGGATAACATTTTCATCTTCAAAACATCGGACAACATGTGCGATCGCATTTGTTTCACGTATGTGCGAGAGAAACTGATTGCCTAAACCTTCGCCTTTTGATGCTCCGGCAACCAGTCCGGCAATATCAACAAACTCCATTGTTGTTTGAATAATCTTTTGTGGATTGACAATCGAAGCGAGCTTATCAACTCTTGGATCAGGTACTTCAACAATGCCTACATTTGGATCGATTGTACAAAAAGGGTAATTTTCTGCATCAATTCCGGCACAGGTGAGTGCGTTGAATAAGGTTGATTTGCCGACGTTTGGAAGGCCGACAATGCCACATTTGAATCCCATGTTTTAATCCTGTTTTTTGTGTAGTTCGTTCATTACTTTTTGTAAGTTGCCGGAGAGAATTTCAGGCATGTGTTCCAGCGAGCGGGCAATTGCATTTTGAATTTCCATCTCTTCCGAAGCTGTCGGCCGATTTAGCACGTATTTACTGACATCTGATCCGGCTCCCGGATGATCAATGCCGATCCGTAGTCGCAAATATTTATCAGAGCCGAAGCGAGTCGTAATATCTCTGAGCCCATTATGACCACCATGACCGCCACTTTCTTTCAGCCGAACAGTGCCGGCTTCCAGATCAAGTTCGTCATGTATGACCAGAATTCTTTCGATCGGGATCCGGTAAAAATTAGCGACAGCACCAACACTTTGTCCACTTCTATTCATGAAGGTTGAAGGTTTTAATAACCAGCAATCATGATCATCCATTTTGATTTTAGCTGTTTCACCAAAGAATTTGGATTGAGCCTGAAAAGTGATATTCGAGCTTTTTGCCAACTCATCTAAAAGCCAAAACCCGACATTATGTCGGGTTTGAGCGTATTCAGAGCCAGTATTTCCTAGCCCAACGATTAGATCAATGCGAGAAGGCATCTAGACGATACCGAAGGAGGTTTTATTCTCCTTCACCCTCAGCATTGTCATCAGCTTCAGTACCAGCTTCGCCTTCTTCGCCTTCTTCGCCTTCAGCGACAGGCAGATCTTCTTCAATCGGAGCAGCTTTACGAACATGTACAGATGCAACTGGAAGAGAATCATCACCACCATGGATCAGTGAACTGATTTCAACGCCAGCAGGCATTGTTAGATCAGAAAGATGAATGGTTGCATCTAGTTCGATGTTGGCCATGTCAATTTCAATGAATTCTGGAAGATCAGAAGCAAGACAAGTGACTTCAAGATCATTCATGTGATGGTTGATAGAACCACCATCTTTCACACCAAGACAAGTTTCTTCATTGGTGTAATGAAGAGGAATATTCATCGTCAGTTTGTGTGTTTTATCGATGCGCAGTAAATCAAGATGCATGATCCTGCTTTTTGCAGGGTGACGTTGCATGTCTTTCAATACAACACTTTCTTCATTTCCATCTATAGTCAGGGTCAGGATGGAAGAATAAAATGCTTCGTTCAGAAGCTTTTTTTCTATTTCAGTATGTTTCAACTGGAAAGAAACAGGATCTTGTCCTGTTCCGTAAACAATGCCTGGAACCAGGCCAGCATGACGCAGGCGGCGGCTCGCACCTTTCCCCAGATCATCACGCTTTTCAGCAACAATATTAAAATCACTCATGTGAAACTCCACTACTTATAAAAGTACTACATTAAAAAAAGCACAAATCCGCGACCAGGTTTGTGCGCTTACAAAAATTAGTTAATCAACAAACATCGAGCTAAGCGATTCGCCCGAACTAATACGGCTAATACTCTCAGCAAGCAACCCGGAAATGCTTAATTGTCTGATACGATCACAATTTTCGGCACGTTCCGAGAGCGGTATTGTATCTGTTACGACGAGTTCGTCCAGCTTTGAACTCTCTATATTGTCCATTGCATTACCTGACAGGACTGCATGCGTACAGTAAGCGACGACTTTTTGTGCGCCATAACCTTTTAAAGCACCTGCTGCCTGACAGAGTGTTCCGGCAGTATCGACCATGTCATCTATGATGATGCAGGTTCGACCTTCAACATCACCGATAATATTCATGATCTCAGCAACATTGGCTTTTGGACGCCGTTTGTCGATGATGGCGAGATCAGCATCATCGAGTCTTTTTGCCAGCGCTCTGGCTCGAACAACACCACCAACATCCGGTGAAACCACCATCAGATTGGGGTATTTATGTTTCCAGACATCGCCCAGTAATACCGGTGAGGAATAAACATTATCCAGTGGCATATCGAAAAAGCCCTGAATCTGATCAGCATGTAGATCGACGGTTAAAACGCGATCTGTACCTACTGCTCCAATCATATTTGCGACTACTTTCGCCGTAATCGGTACTCGCGCAGAACGAGGACGGCGATCCTGTCTGGCATAACCCATGTAAGGAATGACAGCAGTAATCCGTTGTGCAGAAGCCCGTCGTAGTGCATCGACCATGACGATTAATTCCATGAGATTGTCATTGGTTGGTGCACAGGTTGGCTGAATCACATAAACATCGCGACCGCGGACGTTGTCACCAATTTCCACCATGATTTCGCCGTCACTGAATTTATCAACGGTGGCTTTGCCCATGGGGATTTTTAGATGAGTGGCAATTGCCTGTGAAAGTTTCGGGTTTGCATTCCCCGAAAATACCATCATTGATGAGAGTGACACAGCTTTCCTCGCGAAAAAGACCTTTGCACAATTGTTCTTTTGTCCTCGGGCGGCGTTAAAAACGTACTCATTCGGTCATTTATTAGCATAAACTCCCTCACTCCGTGCGTTTTGCCTTGCCAGTGAACAAAATCCCTGCTTGTGCAAAGGTTTTTTGAAATAAAAAAATGGCTGGGGCGGCAGGATTCGAACCTACGAATGCCAGGATCAAAACCTGGTGGCTTACCGCTTGCCGACGCCCCAATTATTTTTAGCGAACCTTATACCTTATCCTTCAGGTTCTTTGTCTAACCGATCCAGTAAAGGCGATCGATTTAACCCTTTTACAACATACCCTGACCAGTGTTCAGGCAATGATCGCGCCATTTCCCGCGCGGTACTTTCATCAGGATACGGGCAGAATACACATGCACCGGTTCCAGTGAGTCTTGCCTGACTATCTGCGCCAAACCAGTCAAAGACTTTTTCGACTTCAGGATAGTTGTTGCGAACCACTGATTCGCAGTCATTATGGCCGTCTCCGGCAATAAAGGTGTGCATTCTGATGGGTGTCGTATCTCGTGTCAATTGCGAATTTGAAAAGATTTCAGCTGTGGAGATATGAATGCCCGGATGAACCAGTAAATACCACGGTTCTTGCCATGATTCCCCGGCCGAAAATGATTGTAATTTTTCGCCAATTCCTTCTGCCCAGGCGGTGTGACCATGAATAAAAAAAGGTACATCGGCACCAAGTTCCAGACCGATTGTTGCCAGATCTTTCTTCGGCAAGTTCAAGCCCCAGAGTTTATTCAATGCGACCAATGTAGTTGCGGCATCAGAACTACCACCGCCGATGCCACCGCCCATGGGCAGTTTCTTGTCGATAGATATATCAACGCCATGGTTTGAGTCTGTCACTTCACGTAATCGATTGGCCGCTTTGATCACAAGATCATCGGCTTCATCAACTCCGGAAATTTTAGTGCAGCGTCTTATTTTGTTGTCATTGCGAACATCAAACCAGAGATCGTCACATAGATCGAGAAACTGGAAGAGGGTTTGTAATTCGTGATAGCCATCTTCCCGTTGGTTGGTTATGTGCAGGAAGAGATTGATTTTTGCCGGGGCAGGCCAGGGGGAGTCGATCATGTTTTCAGTCGGATTACTCAGGCTGTGCTGATACGTTCCACTCTTTAACAACCATTTTCATCTTCAGGTGGCGGTTTTCCATCGTCAATTTTGTGGGCAGATAATATCCGTCTTTATGCAGGTATCTGGAAATCTTTATCTCCCAGCCAGCCTGGTTCAATTCTGATAAACGTTCATTCGTGTCCAATATGATGTCCCGATCTGGATCGTCAGGATAAGGTAATCCTCGCAGCCAGTAACTTAATCCACTTACCGGAAGTTTGAATCCTAATGCTTTTTTCATCAGAGTTTCGGGATCGTCTGCAGTTTGTTCAGTATTGTCGGGTAAAAGAATAGAGACCTTTTCTGGATTGCCTGTTAGATGATAGATACCGGAATTAAATGGCGCGCTGAAACGGAGTTGATAAGACTGATCTTGCTGCTCCCAGCGAATACTTGAACTAAAGCCATCGTCTTTTGTTTGTATAAAAATCCGACTATCCATCTGCCAGTGTTTAAGGTCAGACAATTGGGCTTTATGCGCTTCCCATTGTTCAAAATCGGAAGATGGTTGAGAAGAGGGAGATAAGGTCGTGCAACCCGACAAGATCATTAAGGGCAAGATCAGAAAAAGTAATTTCATTGGTTGTGTTTAATGGTTCTTGTCCAGGGGGTTCTTGATTAGGGGTTCAGGCGTTTCAATACTTCAAGCAATTTTTCATCTTCAGGTGTTGTTTTCAAGGCACTGTCCAAAACTTCACGCGCTTCTTTCTTGTCACCTTTAACCCATAAAACTTCGCTGAGATGCGCAGAGACTTCTGGATCATCGTTTAGAGCTTTTGCTCGTCTCAGATATTGAACAGATTCTTCCAGGCGACCCATTCGGTATAGAACCCAGCCCATACTATCCAATATATAAAAATTATCAGGACTCAGATCCAAAGCTCTTTTAATATAGTCATGTGCTTCCTGATATCGCTCTGTCCGATCGGCGAGTGTATAACCAAGCGCGTTCAACACATCTGCATTCGTGGGATCATGTTTGATCACTGTCTTGAGATCCGCTTCCAGCAAGTCCATTCGGCCCATTTTCTCGGCCAGCATCGCGCGACTATATAAAAGATCCGGATCATGGCCATCACCGATTGCTTTATCGTAAACTGCTTTCGCTTCCGCAAGCTTTCCTTCCTCGATCAGGATCTCAGCTTCAACGCGTACCAGTTGTAATTCCTGCGTACGATTTTGAGGTTGAATTTTTGCAAGCGTGGCTCTTGATTCCTCAAGCTTTCCTAAGCGTGCTTTGGCGACTGCGATCTTAACTTGCGCATCAAAATAATGAATGCTGCTGTTATCGATTGCCTCATGCCAGCGAATCGCCTCTTCGAAATCTTTTTCAAACTCAGCAATCTGACCCAGGTAATAACTGGATTCATTGACAAGAACCTGTTTACTGATCAGGTATTTGAATTCTTCTTTCGCTTCTTTGGAATGATTTGTCTGAAGATTTAAAAGTCCTAACGCGTAATGGGAATCCATATTGTCCGGATGCGAAACAGTTAATGCTTTGAATTCATCACGCGCTTCGTCATAACGTCCAATATCGGCCAGCATTCTGGCATGGGCAATTCTAAAATCGAAATTATCCGGCTGAGTCTCCAGTAGTTTTTCCAGATACTGAAGTGCAGCTTGCTTATCACCCTCTTTTTCGAGAATGCTGAGATAGACCAGTTTATAGTTTGGTTCTTCCGGGGCGAGTTGGGTTACTTTTTCTACGATCTCTTTGGCCTTAGCCGTATCGCCAGCACGCAACGTTAATAACCCATAAGCAAACATCGCTTCAGCATTATCCTGGCGACTGACCATCAATTGTTCCATAACACGAAACGCCGTGCCCTTATCTTCCGGTCGATTCAGAAAATTGGACAACATCTGCATGGCCTTCCCCGTATCTTCAGGGTGTTTTCCCAGAAAATATTCCAGTTGTTGTAGAGCCTCATCCGCTTTGTTGTTGCGGATATACATGGCCGCTAAAACCTGACGGGCTTCCATGTTCTCCGGCGCATATTCCACCCACAGATTGGCTGCTTCAAGCGCTTCTTTGTCCTTACGTGCATAGATCATGATCCGTGTTGCGCGTTCGGCCAATGCTGGATCTTTATTCTGTTGAGCCAGTTCCATGTAATTATTAATGGATAAATCCAGCTCGCCCCGCTGACCAGCAATTTCAGCGACCAGTAGTTTATAAAGCATATCGCCTGTCAGAGTTGATTTGGTAGATTTACCTGGTTGTTCTTCGGGCAGGTATTTCGTCACCGATTCTGATTTTTCTACTGGTGTAGTTGCCGCCGGAGATTCTACTTCATCCACTGTTTGCAGACTGCTGCAACCAGAAAGCATAAGCAGGAAGGAAAACGATGAGACTGTGATCAGTCTCTTAACAGGTTTTTGAATTTGAAAAATCATTTGCTCTTTAATATGTGTGTAATATCTATTAGTGACAAGGTAAACTATCTAATATGGATTGCAAGGAGGTTAATTAAGTTCAACTATTATTCTCACATGCAAAACATATACCTTATTTAGTTCTCAATAATTACCCATTTTTATGTCGCTGTCTGTTTTCGGAGTCAATCATAACACTGCCCCCGTCTCGATTCGTGAGAAGGTCGCCGTTGATCCCGAAAAACTGAACCATACCTTAAAGAGTTTGCTTGAACAGGATGGCATTGAAGAAGCGGTGGTTCTTTCAACCTGCAACCGTACAGAAATTTATTGTCATTGTGATCAGGATCAAACCGTTACTGATAACTGGTTACACAAATATTTTGATCTGGATGAAAAAGATCTCCGGCCATATCAGTTTGCATTGCAGGAAGCCGATGCTGTCAGGCATCTATTGCGCGTTGCTTGTGGACTGGATTCTATGGTTCTGGGCGAGCCTCAAATTTTAGGCCAGTTAAAAGACGCATATCGATCTGCCTGCGATAGCGGCACCGTTGGAAAGATGCTCAACAAATTGCTGCAACATTCTTTCTCGGTCGCCAAACAAGTACGAACAGATACCGCGATCGGATCAAGCCCCGTTTCCGTAGCTTTTGCTGCGGTTCGGTTGGCACAACAGGTGTTCGGTGATCTGAGCGACAAAACGGCTTTGATGATCGGCGCCGGAGATACGATTGAGCTAGCCTCACAACATCTTCACGATAACAAGCTGGGCAGAATGATCGTCGCGAATAGATCTGTTGAGCGTGCACAAGTATTGGCTTCACGTTTTAATGGCTATGCGATCCCGTTAAAAGAACTGCCTGATCATCTTGCCGATGCCGATATTTTGATCTCGTCTACTGCCAGCCAGTTACCGATCCTCGGCAAAGGAGCAGTTGAAAGAGCACTGGTGCAGCGTAAACGAAAACCGATCTTTATGGTTGATATTGCCGTGCCCAGAGATATCGAACCCGAGATCAGCAAACTGGATGATGTGTATCTTTACACCGTAGATGATCTGCAAAGTGTGATCGAGGAAAACCAGCGTTCCCGGCAGACAGCCGCTCTTCAGGCCGAGGAGATAGTACTAACGGAAACCCGTCATTTTATGGACTGGACACAATCGCTGGACGCGGTTTCGACGATTCAGGCTTTGAGGGAATGTATGTTGGTTCCACAGGAGGAGCTGGTCAGCAAGGCGAAACAACGTCTGGCGAAAGGGGAAGATCCTGAGCAGGTGATCGAAGCTTTGGCTAAAGCACTCAGCCAGAAATTTACGCACGTTCCAAGTGTAAAACTCAAAGAGGCGACGACAGATCGTCAGGATGAGTTGATCAGCGCGGTGAAAGAATTATTTAATTTGAAATCAGGTTAAGGAACACAAACTATTTTTCGTCATTCCCGCATGTTTCAGCGGGAATCCAGATCTGGCATTATGGATTCCGGCTCAAAGACATACCGGAATAACGATGTTTATTTAAACTTCTTCAGGCGTTATTCTTCTTTACAGCTTCTGCAAAACTCTCAATGACCGACACCGTATCATCCCAACCCATGCAGGCATCCGTGACACTTTGTCCGTAAGTTTCAGCTTTTCCGTCAACCAGGTTTTGTCGTCCGGCGATCAGGTTACTTTCCAGCATCACACCAAAGATCCGATCTTCACCATTGGCAATTTGAGCTGCAACTTCTTTACCAACATCAACTTGTTTATCATGATCTTTGAAACTGTTTGCATGGCTGCAATCGACGATCAGACGGTTGGATAATCCACCTTTTTCCAGTAATGTAGCAGCGGCATCAATGTTTGCGGTATCGTAATTTGGTTTATCACTGCCGCCACGAAGGATCACATGGCAATCAGGATTTCCGGTGGTCGCAATAATTGCCGAATGACCTTGTTTAGTTGTGCCGAGGAAACGATGTGGTTGCGAAGATGACAAGATCGCATCAACCGCTATCTGCAAACCACCATCCGTTGCGTTCTTGAAACCAATCGGACAAGACAGGCCGGAAGCCAGTTCTCTATGTACCTGACTTTCGGTTGTTCTAGCACCAATTGCGCCCCATGAAATCAGATCAGTCACATATTGTGGGCTGATCGGATCGAGGAATTCTGTTCCGGCCGGGATGCCTTTGTCCGCCAGGGTCAGTAATAAGTTTCTGGCCGTACGAAGTCCTTTATTGATCTCATAACTATCATCCAGATTTGGATCATTGATCAAGCCTTTCCAGCCAACGGTCGTACGAGGCTTTTCAAAATAGACGCGCATCACGACGAAAAGATCATCTTTAGTTTTCTCGATCAAATCTTGCAAGCGATCCGCATATTCCAGCGCTGCATCAACATCGTGTATCGAACAGGGCCCTGTGACCATCAATAAACGATCATCTGCTCCCTGCATGATATTCTGGATAGTTTTACGGGCGTTTATTACCGTTTTAGCCGCAGTGTCGGTTACGGGCATGTCTTCGATCAGTTTCGCCGGAGATACCACTTCGCGAATTTCATCAATGCGTAAATCGTCTGTTTGTATAGTCATAATTTTCGTGTTCGTAAAAGTTTTTATTGATAGTGCTTATGGTTAACGGAGCAACATAACATATAATCGAGGGAAGTTTTAGAGATAATAAGCTCTTTGCACAAGGATATGACGAAACAATAATGGGAAAATTTTGATGAAATTTGTAGTTCGGCAGTTGTTATTGCTATTGGGTTCGGTATTGCTGACAGTAAATTGTTTGGCAGCCACCGATCCAGTGCAGGTGTTTGTTAGTGTTCTGCCGCAGAAGTTTTTCGTCGAAAGAATCGCTGGTGATCATGCGTATGTAGAAGTGATGGTCGGCCCCGGTCAGAGTCCTGAAACTTATGAGCCGTCTCCAAAACAGTTGATCAAACTTTCTAGCGCACAGGTTTATTTTTCCATCGGCGTTCCTTTTGAAAAAGTGTGGATGCCGCACATGAATAGTGTCAATGAACATTTAGAGGTTGTTGATCTTTCGACGCGGGCGATTGCCTATTACAATGGCGATCACAGTATTGATGAGCATACATTGGAAGATCCACATATCTGGGTCAGTCCGGTTCTGGCGAAATTAAGCGCGGAACAGATCATGGAAACATTGGTGCAAATTGATCCGGACAACGCGATTATTTATCAGAAAAACTTTCACAAGCTGGAAAAGGATTTGGATGATCTTGATCAGGAAATCCGACAAATATTTTTGGAGCATGATCAGGCAGGAAAAAGTTTTTTGGTGATGCATCCGGCATGGGGATTTTTTGCGAAGACTTATGGACTGGAACAGATCGCAATCGAACATGAAGGCAAAAGTCCCGGTGCGAAGTCATTACATAAGCTGATCACGCGTGCTGAAGATGAGAAGATCAACGTTGTGTTTATTCAGGATCAACACAGTAGCCGCATGGCAGAAACGGTTGCTTCGGCAATTGATGGTAGAGTGGTGAGACTTGATCCACTGGCCGAAAATTATATTGAAAATTTACGTAAGGTTGCAATGGAAATAGCAGACTCTTTTTCTAGCTCGATCACAGAAGAAAAATAATAAATGACAACATTGATCAAACTTGAAAACGTATCCTTTAGTTATGGTGGCGCGACCGTCGTGCAGGATATTGATCTGGACATTGAACAAGGAGAATTTCTTGGAATAGTCGGCCCCAATGCTGGTGGAAAAAGTACCTTGTTGAAGCTGATGTTGGGTTTGATCAAACCTTCACGCGGGCGCGTTACTTTATTTGGAAAGTCGCCCGCAGCAGGACGTGTCAAAGTTGGATACTGTCCGCAATACACGCAGTTTTCGAGGAATTATCCGATCACGGTAGAAGAGGTTGTTTTGCTTGGACGACTGGGTAAAGCGCGTGTGATCGGTGGCTACTCAAAACAGGATCGCGAGATCGCTTTGTCAGCGATGCGATCAACTGAGGTTGAGTCCATAAGATCAAAAAATATTTCGGAATTATCCGGCGGTCAGTTACAAAGAGTTTTGATCGCAAGGGCATTGGCCTGTGAACCAGAAGTTTTAATTCTTGACGAACCAACTGCCAATATTGATCAGCGTGTTGAGGTCGATATTTTTCAATTATTAAAACAGTTTAATGAGCGAATGACGATCATTGTTGTGTCCCATGACATCGGATTTATTTCTGGATATGTCACCCGCGTTGCCTGCCTGAATCGAACACTGGTTTGCCATGAAACCTCTGAATTAACCGGCGAATCCATCGAACATTTATACGGCAGTCACGTCAGCATGATCGAGCATAATCATTGATGGAATTCTTCGCTGCTCTTTCTGATCAAAACTTTCTACGCTATGCCTTGATCGCAGGACTGCTGGCAAGCGTTGGCTGCGGTGTGGTTGGTACTTATGTGGTCGTGCGTAATATTGGCTACCTCGCTGGAGGAATAGCTCACGCAGTTCTTGGCGGAATGGGCATTGCGTATTTTCTCGGGCAACCGCCGTTGGGTGGTGCGATCATCACGGCATTACTTGCCGCATTATTAGTCGGCTGGGTTAGCCTGCGTTGGAAGCAAACCGAAGATAGTTTGATCGGTGCTTTGTGGGCCGTCGGTATGGCAGTTGGGATTATTTTTATTTCTCGAACGCCCGGTTACAACGCTGATCTGATGAGTTATTTATTCGGTAATATTTTACTGGTTTCCAGTTCTGATTTGATGTTGATGGTGGCCCTCGATCTTGTGATTCTAATATGTGTCGTTCTGTTTTATAAACAATTTCAGGCCGTTACTTTTGATGAAGAGTTTGCTCGTCTACGTGGCGTGCATGCGGAAATTTATTACTTATTGTTATTGTGTCTGGTGGCGCTAACGGTAGTCTTATTGATCAGAGTAGTTGGCCTCATTTTAGTGATCGCACTTTTAACGCTACCGGCAGCGATCGCACGACAATATTCCGGAACTTTATTCAGAATAATGTGTATATCTATTATAATAGGCAGTATATTGACGATCAGTGGGCTGGCGATTTCCTATGAAAAGGACTTGCCATCCGGTGCCACCATTATTCTGGTCGCGGGAGTTGTATTTTTTCTCTCGACGGTGGCAACCAAATTTTGGAGGGGGATGGCAGCAAAACGATTAAGGGATCATTAAGGATCTTTAAAGTATGTTGCTCATAATAATTATGAACAGGTGCACTATGAAAAAACTATTTTTAATTTCAGGTTTAATTCTGGCAAGCTTGCTAAGCACAGGTTGTGCAACCAATCCGGTGACTGGCGACAAAGATTTCGTCATGATCTCCGAAGATCAGGAAATTGCCATGGGTCGTAAAGGCCACGGTGATGTGATGAAACGCTACTCACTTTATGAGAACAAAGAACTACAGGATTATGTCGAAAGAGTGGGCAGGCAACTGGCGGCAAAAAGTCACCGATCAGGTCTGATCTATCGCTTCCATGTTTTAGATAGTACCGAGATCAATGCCTTCGCATTGCCGGGTGGCTACATCTATATTACTCGCGGATTAATGTCCTACTTAAATTCCGAAGCAGAATTTGCAGCAGTACTTGGACACGAGATTGGACATGTGACAGCACGTCATAGTGTTCGACAGGCAAGTGCCGCACAAATGGCTGGAATAGGCGCAACTATCGGTGCGATCTTTCTCCCGCAAATGCGAACTCAGGCCGGTCAACAGATGGTGAGTGCCGCAGGGCAAGCATTACTCAGTGGTTATGGTCGTGAACATGAATTGGAATCAGATCGTCTCGGCGCAGAATATCTTGCCCGTACCGGATATGATCCGCAGGCGATGCTGGATGTGATCGGCGTATTGAAAAACCAACAGGTTTTTGATGAGACACTGGCCAAAGCTGAAGGCCGTGAGCCACGAAAATATCACGGCGTTTTTGCCTCGCATCCCGACAATGATACTCGTCTTCAACAAGTTATCCTGGCAGCAAATCAATACAAAGTTACCGGCACAGAGATCCGTAATAAAAATGAGTATCTGGCATTGATGGAAAATCTTGTCATCGGCGAAAGTGCGAAAGAAGGCATTACTCGTGGAAACAATTTCTATCATGCAGGCATGGGTTTTTCTCTGGCTTTTCCAAAAGGCTGGAAGATACAAAACTTACCTGATCGCGTTGTAGCAACTGCACCAGGCGGTGGGGCAATTTTGCAAATGGGTGCTGAAGATATTAACAAACGAATTTCTCCTCGCGAATTTATGCAAACAAGATTGAAACTGCAGAACCTCAAAGCAGAAGGACGGATCACTCCTGATGGTCTGGAAGGGCACAGTGCGGTCGCGCCGATCAAGACTAGTTTTGGAACGCGTGATGCAAGGTTCAATGTGATCTATCTGGGTGACAGAGCGTTTATTTTGGCTGGTGTGGTAAAAGATCAAAATCAGATCCAATCTTATGATCAGGCATTTCTCACTTCGGCAAAAAGCTTTCATCGTATAACGAATAAAGAAAAAGAAATCGCCAAACCATTACGTTTACATATGATCAAAGTAAAACCTGGAATGACGATCGCGAAGCTGGCCAGACAAACTCCTTTTACAGATCATGCTGAAGAAAGGTTAAGGTTATTGAATGGGATTTTTCCAACAGGAGAGATCAAAGTAGGACAGATGGTTAAGATGGTAAAATAAAAAAATATAATATTTTTTTGAACCTTTTTTAAAACCGTCAGTCATATCTAGTACGTTCTATAACTGACAGAACGCTCCCGTCCTAACCTCCCTGGACGGGAAAACAGTTTGGTTTCCCCAAGCCAAACTGCACTTGGCCCCGGAACTTGGTAATACCTGGAACCGGGGCTTTTTTATGTAAGTCCAATTTGTAAAATTTTCTGTTCTAGGTTCTCCCGCCAAGATCAATTTTTTGTGACCAAACTCACACAAAGTGGAAGAACTTCAATTTCAACTCCCGGTCAGATTACATAACCACTATTGTGGTAGAACTCTAAAAAAATATTTTTGAAAAGGGAGAATCATAAAATGAAACAACTAGTAAAACCCATAGTAACTACTTTACTTCTGGCTTCGGTCTTTAACGCTAAAGCTGTGAGTATATCGCTGACCCCAACTTCACCAAGTGTGCGGGTGGGAGAGAACGTGAGCCTTGATGTTATGTACGATACGGAAGGAGATAGTACAGTAGGTGGTTCTTTTTCCGTAAATTTTGATAATAGTGCTTTTGATTTCGACTCCTTCAGTTTTGATAGTGCTTTACCGGATGATCCATTTTTTCGTGTATCTCCTTCAGCAGTTAATAACAATTCCTTCAATCTGGGATTTGGCAATTTCCCAGGAATCGAAAACTCAGGCAGGGTGGGGACATTGTTATTTCAATCCAGACAGGAAGGTAACTTTGATTTCACCCTGGCTGCTCCATTAGTGGGGCATGATTCTTTCAATGAAGGAGTCAGTTATATTGACGCACGAGTTCAGGTCGCTCCTGTACCACTTCCTGCAGCGGCATGGTTACTACTGAGTGGTATCTCAGGTCTTGGTCTGGTATCTCGACGCAAACCTTCCACTTAAAAAATAGCTATTTGCTATTTTCTAGTTGATCTTTTATTGATCAAAAACATCATTATAATTTAAGAATTTAGTTTGGACTTTTTAAAACAATAAAAAGAGCTAATACTTTAAAAAGAGAGAGGAAACATGTCATGATTCATGAACACCCCTTGAACATACCACGTGTAAGGCTATATCAGCACATCAAAAAAATCAGTCGATTTTTGACATCTTTGCTGGTCATGTTGGTGTTATTTCCAACGACGAGTGCAGCAGTAGATAGCGATGCCGACGGCCACGATGATGCCGTTGACAACTGCATCGAGATTGCAAATTCAGACCAGCGCGATAGTAACGGCGATGGTTTCGGAAATGTTTGCGATGCTGATCTGGATAATAATGGAATGGTCAGTTTTGGTGATCTCAGTTTATTTAGAGCAGCCTTCGATACTAATGATGCCGATGCTGATCTTGATGGTAGTGGCTTAGTGAGTTTTGGTGATCTCACTATGTTTAGAGCCTTATTTGATAGACCACCAGGTCCGGCAGGAGATGGTGGTGGAGGCGGAGGAGATCTGACAGAAGCCAGTGCCGCACGTTTTTTAACGCAGGCAACCTTTGGTCCAACAGCAGAGGGTATTGATCAGCTAATTAGTCAGGGCAGTTATGAAGGCTGGATTGATGATCAGATAGCTTCAGCCCCCACCTTGTTAACACCCGGCACTCAGGCAATCTTCCAGGCTCAATATGATGAATGTATAGCTCAGTCATCAGGAAGTTGCGTAAGTCTGGAAGAAGTTACTACAGCGGGTGCAGACAATATCTTTGATACTGAATCAATACAGCACCATTTTGTCTGGTGGGATAACGCCATTGATGCTGACGATCAACTTCGCCAACGCGTAGCTTTTGCGCTCAGTCAGATCATGGTCGTTTCAAACAGGCCTACAGATTTGCATCGCTCGCAGTTTGCACTGGCCGACTATTATGACACGCTGACCGAAAACGCTTTTGGTAACTTTAGAGATCTGCTTGAAGATGTCAGCCTGCACGCAGTTATGGGTATGTATCTGGGTCATGTCAAAAATGAAAGGGCTGATCCTGATCGTAATATTCGACCGGATGAAAATTATGCTCGTGAAGTGCTGCAATTGTTCAGTATTGGACTGCACAGGTTGAATCTTGATGGAACACCGATATTAGGAACTGATGGAAGACCTGAGCCGACTTATGGACAGTTTGAAGTGCAGGAGTTTGCACGGGTGTTTACTGGCTGGAATTTCGCCGGAGTAAGCTGGACAAGGGGACATGGTGGAGCCGATAACACCTTGCCAATGGAAGCTCATGAAGAGTATCACGATACAGATGCAAAAGTGCTTCTCGATGGTGAACCAATACCTGCGGGCCAGACTGCTCAACAGGATCTTGATGCAGCACTGGATAACATTTTTAACCATCCAAACGTAGGACCTTTTATTGGCAAGTTGTTGATTCAACGATTAGTGACTAGTAATCCTACGCCTGAATATGTTTCTCGTGTTGCCAGTAGATTTAATGATAATGGGCAAGGGTTACGAGGAGATATGGGCGCTGTCGTCAAAGAGATATTGCTGGATCCCGAAGCGAGAAATGGCCATGAAAATATCAATGGTTTCGGAAAGTTGAGAGAGCCATTATTGCGAATCACACATCTCTTGCGTACCTTTGATGCTTCCCAGACCGAGGATGCTTATTGGGACTGGATCATTCCAGAAGGAACCTCTGTATACGCGATAGGCTTTAGTCAAACAAGCCTTGATAATCGTGTTGGTCAGAGAATTATGCGTTCGCCTTCCGTGTTCAACTTTTACCAGCCTAACTACTCGCCTCCCGGTGTTGTACGTGAAGGTGGTCTGGTTGCGCCGGAATTTCAGATCGTGACTGAAAACAGCAATATGGCAATGACCAATATTCTTAATACGATAATTTTCCGTGATCCAGATCCACGGTGGTCCATCTTGGATCTTGATAACGAAACCAGCCTTGCTACCGATCCGGATGCGTTGCTGGAACATCTAAACCTCATGTTGATGAGTGGTGATATGTCGAACGAGTTACGAACGATTATCCGAACTCATCTTGACGATCCAGGCTTTGATGTTGATCGATTTTCCGAAGAAGAGGAGCTACGAACAATGGTAAGAAGTGCTATCGCATTAATCGTAAACTCTCCCGAATATTTGATCCAGAAATAGGTGACCAGACAATGAAAACTAAAATTAACCTTAAGCGACGATCTTTTTTACACAACATGGCGACGGTTGCAGGCAGTTCAGCTTTGCTTTCCAGCTATGGAGGTCTACAACTGATCCAGTCGGCGGCTGCAGTACCCGAAGATTATGTGGGATTAAATGATTATAAAAGCCTCGTTTGTGTTTTTCTCCCCGGTGGTAATGACGCGTTCAACACGTTTATTCCGAATACCAGCGCAGAATATCAAAGATATGCTTCGGTGCGTCAGAACATGGCTGTTGATCGTGGTGATCTACAAACCATAGCCGATGGAAGCTATGGTTTTCATCCGGCTTTGCCGGGTCTGCGAGATCTTTATGACAGTAACAGGCTGGCTGTGATCCGGAATGTTGGTAATTTATTCCAACCGATAACTCGTGATGAATATTTCAACTATTCGGACAATAATGGCAGCTTGAATGTTCCTCCTGATCTGTTCGCACACGATCATCAACAGGAAACATGGCAAACCAGCCTGGCTCCCGAAGTGGGAACGGTTCACCCTGGTTGGGGTGGACGTATGACCGATCTACTTTCTTCGGCCAATACTAGTCCCGATGTGCCGCCAGCGATAACCGTTGCAGGAAATAACCCCTGGCAAGCCAGCGAGATTGAAGGCAGTCGTGCTTTTAGTCTTGAGGCCAGAGCACCAATAGCGCTTGATCGGTTCCAGCATTTCAGTGGGCAGACAAATTATCATGATCCGCAGAGACCCGGTCGATCTGTGGCCTGGGAGGATATCTTAAACTTACCGCGCACTGATCCGCTTCAGGCTCATGCCGCCGCCGCATTCCTTGGCACACGTCGTCGTACAAATCTTTTGCGCGATGCTTTGGAACAGGCTCCTGAAATTACTACGCCTTATCCAAACAGAAACGGGCTGGCAACACAGTTACGTGCCGTTGCAGAAATGATCGCTATTCGAGAGGAACTGGGTCTAAGGCGACAGACATTTTATGTCAGGCTGGGAGGTTTCGATACGCATGGCGATCAAATCGGTACTCATGCCCGATTACTGGGTGTGCTAAACGGTGCACTGTCCAGTTTCCAGCAAACCATCGCAGATATGGGTATTGAGGACAGCGTAACAACTTTCACTGCCTCCGAATTTGGACGTACTTTAACCAGTAATGGAACTGGAACCGATCATGCCTGGGCCTCTGACTATATGGTTATGGGTGGTGCGGTTGCTGGAGGGCAGGTTCATGGTGATCAGATTGAGTATTCGGATGTAGTAGAAGGTAATCATAGAGGAGAGAATCTGTTCGGGCCGCAAGATGTAGGTTCAGGACGTTTTATTCCTGCATATTCGACCGATCAATATGGCGCAACTTTAGCCAACTGGATGGGAGTCACGGGTAGTGATATGAATGCTATTTTCCCGAACCTTGATCAGTTTGCTGTGCATGACCTGGGTTTTATGAGTTAGAAGATCAGAGGGCAGACTCGAAAGCTCACTATCGTGGTGAATTATTACGAGTCTGCCGCAGATTATTTTAACAAAATTGTGGTTAAACTCCACAACCTTTCAGACTACTAAGCTGCTTATTTATCAGGGTAGAAGAGCTACCTTTTTTCTTCGTGAAAATCCTATAGAAGCAAGCAAACCAAGGCTTGATAAAGCAAGGCCTGCAGGTTCTGGAACAGATGTAGCAGCCGTATTTAAAATGAGTTTGTTATTAGGATTAAAGTAAGAGTTGCCGAATGCATATTGAGATCTGTTATTCGGCGAATAGGTTCCTCCAATTGCAAACAATCCACCCGCCAAATTTATAGCTGAAATCGCATTGCTATTTAGGTTAATTTGAACAAACTGCCTATCTTGAGAGGAAAGTAAATCAAGTGATCCGTATGATGAGCCATTACCCAAATCATTGTACGTACTCACAAGTCCCAAACCACCTGTTACAAGAGATGATATTGGTGTTGTTACATCAAACAAATTGTATGTAGCTGATGCTGTGACTTTGTGAGTAAATAGCTTTAATGTTGCAGAGGTTACTGTGTCGCTAACACCACTTATGTCGAAAACAAAAAAATTGTGATAGGTGCGGCCAGATAAGTTTCCAGCAATATAGTTTCCGTTGATTGAGATATGGCGGCCTGTGCTGTCGTACCAGCCAGAGTCAGAGTTACTAACTTCTATCACTGTGGCATTTACTGAACCAACCCAGATAAGAAGGTACATAAATACTATCTTTTTCATTTTATTCTCCATTTTAGATTTCATTCGATTCCATTCGAGTAATGACTTTATGCCCAGGTGAAAAATTAAACAAGACTTACTATGGATAACTATTGTCAAATGATAAATTTAAAAAGTGTATTCTTTGACCGTACAACTTTTCATCTTGAACTGGAGGGGGCTATCTTCTCCAGAAGATCTTAAATATTTCAGATTACTATTCTATCCGCTCATACCATTCATCAAGCAAGACATACAACTCATCAAGCCCAATCCGTTTAGTTGCAGAAAAAAGCTGCAGGCTATGAATCTCACTGATCATAGACTGGACTTTAAAAAGTGTTTTCTTGCCTTCATTGCGACTGAGTTTGTCGGCTTTGGTTAGCAGGATATGCACTGGCAATTCGATATGATCACACCAGTCGAGCATGGATAGATCAAACTCTTTCATCGGGTGGCGGATGTCCATGAGTAGCACGACTCCGCGCAGTGATTTTCGTGATTTGAGATAGGCGGGGAGCATTTGTTGCCAGTGTTCTCTGAGTTTCTTTCCGGTTTTAGCAAAGCCATAACCGGGCAGATCAGCGATGCGGGATTTCTCATCAAGATTAAACATGACGATCTGTTGTGTGCGACCGGGTGTTTTACTGGTCCGGGCGAGGCTTTTCTGATCGGTTAGTGTGTTGATCGCGCTGGATTTCCCGGCATTCGAGCGTCCGGCAAAGGCGACTTCAATTCCGGTATCGGCGGTTAGCTGTTTCAGTGTGTGCGCACTTTCTGCGTAGGTGGCCTGTCGGTAAAATTGATCGGCTGTCTTGTTTGATGAGTGGTTCATTCTTGTTGTGGCTCCATCCAGATCAGGCTGGCCATGCGTCCGGTTTTTCCTTCGTCGCGGCGGTGTGAATAAAAAAGATCGGCATCGCGGTAGGTGCAATATTGTCCGCCGTGGATTCTTTCTACGCCCAGATCTTTCAGAATCAACATGGCGATCCGATAGAGGCTGACCAGCCAGTGATTACGACTTGTAGGAATGAAAGTATCGTTTTGGAGAACCTGTTCGAGGTGATCGAATGAGGATTTCATTTCTTCTCCGATCTCATAATTTCGTGCGCTGATCGCCGGGCCCATCCAGACCATGAGCGTTTCTGGAGAGCTGGAAAACATAGGTAATGCTTTTTCGAGAATGCCCGAAGCAAGTCCGCGCCAGCCAGCATGTAACGCGGCGATTTCCGTGCCGGCCTCATTGCTGATCAAAATAGGCAGGCAATCTGCTGTGAGGATCCCGCAGACAACATCAGGTGTGGTGGTGAATACGCCGTCAGCGATATTTCCATTTTTCGGATCATAATTATCCAGATTGATAATGTGATTTCCATGTTCCTGTTGTAACCAGAAAGGTTCGGATGGCAGGCTGTGAAGATCAACGAGGTGATGACGGTTTGCGATCACGGCTTCGTGATCGTCACCAACGTGATCGCCCAGATTCATGCTGTCGTAATCATTCTGACTAATACCATATAAGCGCGTGCTAGTTCCCGCGTGCAACGTTGTCGGCGCTGGCCATCTGGAATCGATCCATGCGGGTTGTTCTTGTTCGATCAGATCAGTCATTTAATTCTTCAATCAGTTTTTGCATATCATCGGGTAAAGGCACGATCCAGCTGAGCGTTTCACCTGTGCCCGGATGTTCCAGTGTTAATTGTGTGGAGTGTAATGCCTGTCGTTTAAAATTGCGTAATGTTTCGATCAACGATTCGCTGGCTTCTTTTGGCAGCTTCAACCGACCACCGTAGACCTGATCACCAACGATGGGTAAACGGATGTGAGCCATATGTACGCGGATCTGATGTGTTCTTCCAGATTCGAGTTGCAGGCGGAGATGTGTATGTGCCTGAAATCTTGTTCCCACGCGATAATGTGTGATCGCAGGTTTGCCATTTTCTACCACGGCCATGCGAACGCGTTGTGTCGGATGTCTTCCGATCGGTGCATCAACCAGGCCTCCTGAAGTGACAAGACCATAAACTACTGCCTGATATTCACGTTTCAGACTGCGGCTTTGAAGTTGGTTGATCAACGAAGTGTGCGCTCTTAATGATCGGGCGACGACCATAATACCGGTGGTATCTTTGTCCAGACGATGAACAATGCCTGCGCGTGGCAGGTTTTCAAGATCCTGATCATAGTGAAGCAATGCGTTAACTAGTGTTCGATCTGGATTACCCGTGCCGGGATGAACAACTAGACCGGCCGGTTTGTTGATGACGATAATATCTTCATCTTCATGAACGATATCCAGTGGGATTTCCTGTGGTTTCCATTCGATTTTCTGTTCTGGCTCGACCGTAAGTTCAACCAGCTCACCACCCTCGACGGTGAATCGTGGGCGAACTGTCTTATGATCAACTTGTACTTTGCCTTCGAGGATCCAGTTCTTCAGGCTGGATCGGGAATAATCCGGAAAAACTTCCGCCAATGTGCGATCAAGTCGCCAGCCATCGAAATTTTCCGGGATAATAGCGGTCAGATAAATTGGATCAGTCATAATCGCAAGAGAGTGTATCAGGAAGCGGTCGTTCTGCGCTAAAATAGCGCGATGAATCTAATGATAAATAAAAATATGAAAAAAGTATTAATACTCGCCCTTATTCTGACGTTCTCTGGTTGCTCCCTGTTTCCGGACAAAGCAAGCGATGACGCGACAGAAAACTGGTCGGCTGAACGGCTTTATTATGAGGCGAAGGATTCACTGGATTCCGGTTATCACGTTCAGGCGGTTAAGTACTATAAAAAGCTACAGGCCAGACATCCGTTTGGTAAGTTTTCAAAACAGGCACAACTTGATCTGGCTTATTCTTATTATAAGCAGGATGAGAGTGCCGCCGCGATCGCTGCCTGTAATCGTTTTCTAAAACTATATCCTACACACCCAAGAGCCGATTACGCCTATTATCTGAAAGGGCTGGTTTTGTTTAATCAGGGCAAAGGTCTGGTTGAGCGTTATATTCCAAAAGATGCATCGCAGCGTGATCCGGGAGCAGCTCTGGGATCATTCAGAGAATTTTCTGATCTGATAAAACGTTATCCGAATAGTGAATATGTGCCGGACGCACGTCAACGCATGGTGTATTTGCGTAACGGTCTGGCTCGGCATGAAGTGAATGTCGCGGAATATTACATGCGTAGAAATGCATTTGTTGCTGCGGCAAATCGTGCCCGTTATGCGGTAGAAAATTATCAGCAGTCGCCAGCGATTCCTGATGCACTAACCATTATGGCTAAGGCTTACAAGGTTTTGGGTATGGTGGATTTATCCGATGACGCTTTGCGTGTTCTGGAAAAAAACTTCCCTAAACATTCCGGCATTGTAGAAGTTCGACAAATAACGATTAAGGAATAGTTCCAGAGAATAGATTATTCGATCAGCGAAGGCGTTTCTTTACGTTCTTCAACGACATCATCCGGATCTTCGTGGATTAGAACTTCTGCATTTGGAAAAGCCTCTTTTATTTGGCTTTCCACCTCTTCCGAGATTCTGTGCGCTTCTTTTAATGACAAAGAACCATCCAGTTCAAGATGCATCTGGATAAAAACATCCTGACCTGAACTGCGAGTTCTCAAGTCATGCATGTTGATGACCTCAGGGTGAGCAGCAACGATAGAAATAATTTTTTCACGATCTTCATCAGATAGTTCATGATCCATTAAATGATGCATGGATTGCTGGACGATTTGCCAGGCGCTGTAAAGTACGAATAATGAAACGCCTAAACCAAAGATGGGATCGGCCTGAACCCAGCCAAACTGTGCATTTAAAACCAATGCAAAAATAACGAATAGATTGACCAGAATATCACTCAGGTAATGCAACGAGTCAGCAGTGATCGCAACCGAACCTGTTTTCTTCACAACATGGCGTTGATATTTAACCAGACCGAACGTGCAGAGGATGGAAATTATCATAACGATAATACCAACGGAAGAATGAGTGACGGGCTGAGGGCTTAATAACCGACCACCGGCCTCAAAAATAAGGAAAAAAGCTGATCCAGAAATAAAAGCCGCTTGTCCAAGGCCTGCCAGAGCTTCTGCTTTACCATGACCAAAACGGTGTTCATGATCAGCAGGGCTGAGTGAATGTCGTACTGCGATTAAATTAATAATGGATGCGGCTGCGTCGAGTAATGAGTCGACCAGTGTTGCGAGCAGGGCGATAGAGTTGGTCAGTAAAAAAGCGGCAAGTTTTATTACGATCAAAAAACAGGCGACACTCACCGAGGCAATGGTGGCGTTCCTGATTAACCGATGGTTGGTATTTAGATCTTTTTCGTGATTTTTATTCATTGGTTCATAATGATACAAGAGCTTACCGAACAATTCTGCAAGAATTGTCAGTAGAGTATAAAATATTGCCATTAAGTTCTTGTTTATGAGTAAGCAGGAAAATAGACACTATAATTTCTGAAAAGGTGAAAATATATGAATATTATGAGAATGGGTAAACAGACCTCATTACTGAGCTTTTGTTTGTTTTTGGCGGCCTGTGTGACCGTTAATGTCTATTTCCCTGCAGCGGCAGCAGAGAAAGCGGTCGATAAATTTGTTAAGGATGTTTATGGCGAGATTGAAGATGATCTGCCAATTGAAGACTCAGAGCCAGAGGAAGGAGATTATCCGGAAGATTCATCATCTAGCTGGAAACCTGTCGAGACTGCAGAATATAGCCTGGTTATGAATGTGCTTAATTTTGTCATTCCGGCAGCACAAGCGGCTCAACCGAATATTGATATTTCTACACCTGCGACAAACAAGTTGAAGGCATCAATGACTTCCAGACACCAAAAACTTGTGCCTTTTTATAGCAGCGGTGCGGTAGGTATGACGGGTAATGCGTTGCTTGTTGTTCGTGATGCCAAGGCGGTTCCTCTGAAACAGAGAAATGCTGTGAAGCAGATCGTGGCAGAAGAAAACCGTGATCGTAATCAGCTTTATAAAGAGATCGCTGTTGCCAACAAGCATCCTGAATGGGAAAGCGAAATCCGTAACCTTTTTGCTCGACGTTGGATCGCAAATGCGCCAGGTGGTTGGTGGTACGATAATGGTGGTTGGAAACAGAAGTAGTTTCTGATCAGATTAGTTATTATATAAGACGGTGTTGGACGATGTTCCTTCACCGTCTTTTTTTATTTTAGGCATTCATAAATTATATGGCACGAAGACGTAGACGATTATCCCGCGATCCAATTGAAGTTGTGATCGACTCTCTCTCCCACGAAGGCCGTGGTATTGCTAACCAAGATGGCAAGGTGGTGTTTGTTGATGGTGCTTTGCCCGGAGAACGAGTAACTTTTCAATTAACCAATCGTCGTAAAACTTTCGATGAAGGAAAGCTTGTTGAAGTGTTGGAGGCGTCTCCTGATCGCATTCAGGCAAAGTGCGCGCATTACGGTCTTTGTGGCGGTTGTAGTTTGCAACATCTGAGTTCGGAAGATCAGATCAAACATAAACAGTCTGTTTTGCTGGAGCAATTTGAACATATCGGCGGTGTACAACCAGAAGAGGTCCTGCCACCTCTGACATCACCAATCTGGGGTTATCGTCGTAAAGCAAGGCTGGGCGCAAAACATGTGCCGAAAAAAGGTGGTGTGCTGGTTGGGTTCCGCGAGAAAGCCAGCCCATATATTGCCGATATTACGCAATGCGAAATTCTTGATCCGACGGTAGGACATCGGTTGATGGATCTGCGGGAACTGATCGACAATTTGTCGATTAAAGATCGGTTGCCACAAATTGAAGTTGCTGTTGGTGATCAGGATCAAGGTTTAGTCTTTCGTCATCTTGAACCGTTTACAGAAGACGATCTAGAAACGCTAAAAGCCTTCGGTGAAAAATATCAGTTTGTGATCTATCTGCAACCTAAAGGCCCAGATACAGTTCATCAGATCTATCCTGAAGAGGTTGTTGATCTGTTTTATCAGGCAGGTGAAGACGAACCTGTTTTACATTTTCTTCCCACAGATTTTACCCAGGTAAATGCAAGTATCAATAAAGACATGATCGCCCGTGTACTGGGCTTCATGCAACTCGACAAGGATGATCGTGTGCTCGATCTATTTTGTGGACTGGGTAATTTTTCTCTGCCGATGGCAAAACGTGCGGGCTATGTTCTGGGCGTAGAAGGTGAAGCTGGGCTTGTGCAGCGGGCGCAGGAAAACGCACAAAGGAATCAGTTGGAAAATGCCGAATTTATTTGTGCTGATCTGACCGAAGATGGTCAGGTACAAACGATTGAGGCCGGAAAATTTAATAAAGTTTTATTAGATCCTGCACGTAGTGGCGCGCAGGAGATCATCGAGAAAATGAGTTTTGCTGGTGTTGATCAGGTGATCTATGTTTCCTGTAATCCGGCAACGTTGGCTCGGGATGCAGGAATATTAGTGAAAGGAAAAGGATACAAAATGATCAAAGCCGGGATCATGGACATGTTCCCGCATACTACACATGTGGAATCTATCGCAGTTTTTGAGCGTGCATAATTTCTATAAACTTGCAGTAAGTTTATTCTTTATTTTTGTTATTTCCGGCTGTGCTGATCAGGAGCAATCCGGAAAAATCCGCTTTGGTCTCACGACCGACCCGGTAACTTTAGATCCACGTTTTGCTACTGATGCTGTTTCTGATCACATCAATCGTCTTCTTTATTCAAGGCTGGTTGATTTTGATCAAAATTATCAAGTCATTCCTGTCCTGGCTTCCTGGGAAAAGATCACTCCAAAACATTATCGCTTTACTTTAGGAGATCGTGATAGGTTTTTTCATGATGGCACAAAACTAACTTCGGAGGATATTAAGGCAAGTTATGAATCTGTACTTGATTCAACAACAGCCTCACCACACCGTAGTTCCCTGAACATGATCGATAGTATTGAATTACTGGATACCGAAATCATAGACTTTCATCTCAACAAGTCTGATCCACAGTTTCCAGGCAGACTCACTTTAGGAATTGTTCCAGCTAACCTGTTAAAAAAAGATCACCCATTTAACAAATCACCTGTTGGTAGCGGAAAGATGAAATTTCTCGCCTGGCCTCAAAGCGGTGATCTCTTATTGGAAAGAATTCGTGATCAACAGATTGTTGAATTTATTACCGTGAAAGATCCAACTGTGCGTGTGTTGAAATTGATCCGTGGAGAACTGGATCTTTTTCAGGGAGATATTCCACAGGAAATGCTGGGCTGGTTAGAAAAACAACCGGAAGCAAAAATAATTCGTGGTACAGGAAATACTTTTTCCTATCTTGGTTTTAACATGCAGGATCCGGTTGTTGGCCAATTAAAAGTACGTCAGGCGATTGCTTATGCTTTAGACAAAAAAGCGATCATAAAATTTGTTTTTAAAAATGCAGCACGTGAAGCAAATGCAACTCTCTCACCAGAGCATTGGGCTGGCGCTCCAGAATTATCGGGAATTAGACGTAATCTTGATCAGGCAAAAAAATGGTTGTTTGAACTTGGCTACGATAAAAAGAATCCTTTAAAAATTATTTATAAAACGTCTAATAATCCTTTTCGTATTCGGCTGGCTACAGTGATTCAGTATCAATTGAAAGAGGTTGGGATTGAATTGGAGATCCAAAGTTATGACTGGGGAACATTTTATGGAGATATTAAATCGGGTCATTTTCAGATGTATAGTTTGTCCTGGGTTGGGTTAAAACTACCGGATATTTTTCGTTATGTTTTTCATAGTGATTCAGTTCCACCAGAAGGTGCTAACCGTGGACGATATTCAGATCAACAGATTGATAGTTTGATTGAAATGGCAGAAGCCGAGCCTGATCAATCTCAGCAAGCTGAATATTATCGAAAGATACAGGAGCTATTACTTGATCAGCTTCCCTATGTACCTTTATGGTATGAAGATAATGTTCTGGTTCAGAGGAAAAACCTGGAAGGTTATGAGTTGGCTACAGATGGGAATTATGACGGGTTATTGAAGGTTTTGAAAAATGACAAAACATATTGAGATTAGTCTGGACGAACAAAAACTCTGGTTGAAAGATGATGATCAGCTCCTTCATGAATTCTCTGTATCAACGGCAAAAAATGGTGCTGGGGAAATGATGGGCAGTGAATGTACACCACGAGGTTTACATGAAATAGAAGAAATGGTCGGTACTGATGAACCGATCAATTCGGTTTTTGTCGGGCGACAGCTTACCGGAGAAATGTACACGCAAGAATTAAGAAAGAAATATCCTGATCGTGACTGGATATTGACCCGGATCCTTCGGCTCAGCGGTTGTGAACCTGGTAGAAATAAAGGTGGTCAGTATGATAGCCATGATCGTCTAATTTACATTCACGGTACACCGGATGATGTTGAAATGGGTCAGCTGGGATCACATGGTTGTGTGCGACTGCGTAATGAAGATCTTGTTGATTTGTATGATCAGGTTTCTGTAGGGACAAAAATAAATATAAGTTGATGGTGTCAACCGATTCAGTTCTCATCCGTTAATAGGATTGTAAGTTAAACCAAACGGAGAACTGAAAACGAAAACACAAACAATTTTTTCTACACTAATCCTCGCAGTATTAATGTCATCACCTGTCTTTGCGGATGTTGAAGATCGATTGGATAAAAGAGGTGATCGTATTGATCAACGATTGGATAATCGCGGTGACAGAATTGATACGAAACTGGATCGACGTGGTGATCGCATAGAAAACCGCTTTGAAAGAAAAGCTGATTGGGCTGAAGCTCATGGTCATGACAAGGCGGCTGATCGTCTAAATAATAAAGGTGATCGAATTAATGATCGTCTTGATCGAAAAGGCGATCGTGTCAATAAAAGACTGGATAGAAGGGGCGACAGAATAGATCAGCACTTGGATCGTAAAGGCAATCGAGTTGATCGACGATTGGATAAGGCTGGGAATCGCCACGGGAGCCACTGATTCTTTTGGTCGATTTTCCAGGTATTGAATAGACAGGGTCGGGGTTGCCATCAACCTCGGCTATTTTTCAGGAGTCCGGAGTGAGTATTATCGATGGAACAGTTTCTTGCCAGTGTCGAAAAACGTGCCTATCGTATGGCAAAATTTGCCACTGGTCATTCGGACGAGGCGCTGGATATTGTGCAGGATGCCATGTTTAAGCTGGTTGAAAAATACAGTGATCGCCAGGAAAGCGAATGGGGGCCTTTGTTCCATACCATCCTGCAAAGCCGGATCAATGACTGGCACAGAAGAAACACTATAAGAAAAAAATTTGGTTTTTTCTTTGGTAGAAATGATGACGATGAAGATCCGATCCAAACTGCGCCTGATCCAGTTGCCTTTGATCCGCCTAGAAAACTGAAAGGAGAGCAGGCGGTGGACCATCTGGAAATAGCCGTCAAAACATTACCGTTACGCCAACAGCAGGCTTTTCTTTTACGTTATTGGGAAGAATTGTCAGTGGCGCAGACAGCAAAAATTATGGGCTGTTCACAAGGCAGTGTGAAGACACATTGTTCACGTGCGATGGTTGCGTTGCGTGAGCATCTGGGCGATTTTATTTGAGGTAATGAAGATGAAGAAAACAGACGAAGAACTCATCAAATCGATAAAAACAGTTTTGGATGAGTCGACTGAGAATCTTGATGCCACAACCCGATCACGATTGACCACAGCGCGTTATCAGGCTTTGGCAAAAAGGGATAAGAAAAGGACTTGGTTTTCCGGGCGAGTGCCTGCCGGAGCAGCATATGCTTCATTCGTTGCAGTTATGTTGATTTTTACGATTTGGTCGAATAATAGTGAACTGGAGAATCCGTCAATGATGGAAGATCTGGAACTGCTTTCATCAAATGAAAGTTTTGAATTACTCGAAGAGCTGGACTTTTATGAATGGCTGGATTTGCAAGATGATGGGCAACAAGGTTAGAAAACTAGTCATTTTAGTGAGTCTTTTTCACTCACCTGCATTTGCAGAAGAGGTTGATCTGGAGTTACTGGAATTTCTGGGTGAATGGGAAACGGATGAAGGTGAGTGGATTGACCCGAACCAGTTCGAAGAGAAAGAGAATGAGAATGAGGATAAAGAAGATGAAAAAACGACTGAGTAAATTATTGCTGATCACGGCAATGAACCTTGTCGTGAGTCTTGTTATGAGTCCGGGTGTTGCGGCAGTAGAGTCTGTGCAGTGGGAACAGTTGACGCCTGATCAACAATCAGTTCTGAAGAAGAAACAGGATAAATGGGATCAGATTCCTGCTCAACGACAGCAGCGTTTATTAAAGGGAGCTGATCGCTGGAATAACATGACACCAGAACAACGTCAGCAGGCAAAACAGAAACTTCAGCGCTGGAAAGACAAATCTCCCGAAGAAAAAGCAAAATTGAGAAGGCAATTTGAAAGGTTCAAAAATCTATCTCCGGAGCAAAAGCGACAATTACGACAACAACGAGAATGGTTTAAGCAGTTGCCACCGGAACGTCGAAAACAATTACGCGAACGCTGGAAAAAAATGACATTAGAGCAACGGGCAAAACTGCGCCAACGTTTTAAGGAAATGAGTCCGGAACAAAGGTAGCGGTTTAGAGAAAAAATGAAAGAGCGAAGAAATAATACAGAATGAATAGATCAAAAAATGAACCGATCAGGATTGGGATCGATCTGGGCGGGACAAAAATAGAGATGATCGCGCTTGATCGTGAGGGGGATATTCTTGCACTGCAGAGAATACCTACTCCGGCAGGTGACTACGAAGGAACGATCAGAGCCGTTGCCAGACTAGTCCTGGATTTTGAAAATGAAAATGGGCTCAGTGCATCTGTTGGTATAGGAATGCCTGGTGCTATTTCTCCAGTAACAAAAATGGTTAAAAATTCAAATTCTACTTGCTTGAATGGCAAACCTTTTAAACAGGATCTTGAGTCTGTATTGAAGCGAACGGTAAAAATAGAAAACGATGCAAATTGTTTTACACTTTCTGAAGCGATGGATGGTGCTGCTGCCGGAGAGAATGTTGTGTTTGGTGTGATCCTTGGAACCGGAGTTGGTGGTGGTCTGGTGATTAATGGAAAGTTGGTCAGCGGTCCAAATGCCATTTCCGGTGAGTGGGGACATAACCCATTGCCCTGGACAGACGAACAAGAAGTTGTGGAAGCTGCGATTTGCTATTGTGGAAGGCGGAGTTGTATCGAAACATGGCTTTGTGGAGAAGGTTTGTCCAGAACTTTTCATTACCTGTCAGATCAAAGATGTTCCCCACAAACAATAGTTGGTCTGGCAGAGCAGGGTGATGAATTAGCAGTTGAAGCACTTGAGCATTATGAGAGACGGCTCGCTAAAGCACTAGCTTCAGTGATCAATATTATCGATCCAGATGTGATTGTTCTGGGCGGTGGTCTGTCGAATATAAAACGACTTTATTCAAATGTTCCAGTGTTATGGAAAGACCATGTATTTTCTGACAGTGTGGTTACGCGTTTAGTTGCTGCGAAATATGGTGATGCGAGTGGTGTTAGAGGAGCGGCATGGCTAGGAGAGAAGATTCACAATCATTAACAGACTGTGTGACGTACTTCACATAATATTGTAATCAGAGGAGATAGACTCTATAACAAGTATTACCTCTCCTCTGTTGTACGTTATATCCCGGAGTTGCTCTATCTTCCTCCCCCCTTGATGAGCATCCGGGTATTTTTTTGCCCAGAATTTCTCTCAGAGATTGTCAGATAGCTGAAAAAGCTTAGTGTTTTACAGTTTCTGTACTTTCAGCAACACGTTCAAGACGATATCCATGTTGATAAATCGATGTCAGGCGCCAGCCTTCTTCAGGAGAGATACCTAGTTTCCCACGGATCCGACTGACATGCGTATCAACGGTTCGTGTGTTAATAATCGGGTTACGACCCCAGACATTTTCAAGGATATGGGCGCGGGACATGACACGACCCTGGTTACGAAACAGGAATAATGCCAGTTCGTATTCTTTCTGAGTCAGTTCAATAGCCTGGCCATCACGTTTGATAGCTCGATTTGTTTTGTCGATCTGGAAAGGATCAAGATCAATAATTTCTTCATCATCGCTGATTGAGAGCGAACGTCTTTCTACCGCTTTCATACGAGCCAGCAGTTCACGTTGCTTGATGGGTTTGATCATATAATCATCAGCACCTGCCTGTAAGCCGCTGACGATATCATCTTCACGATCCATTGCTGTAACAAACATAATTGGCACGGGCCAGTCAATATTTTCACGGATCCATTTAAGCACTTCGATGCCACTCATTTCGGGTACTAACCAGTCGAGAATGAGTATATCGTAGCTATCATTCTTGATCTGACGAATAAACTTACGACTATTGTCAAAATGTTCAACACGGTGGCCGGCTGTTGTTAGCCATTGAATAAGCAGATTAGCGTGATCAATATCGTCTTCTAGTAATGCTACTCTCATGTCTTTTCCCCTGTAAGATTCGCTAATAATGCATTATTTTACCAAATGTTACAAATTATTCTACTATCTAATTCTAGCTTATAGCGGCTGAAATGACAGGAACTTTATAATGAGGTAGTTTACAATCTGTAACAAATGATGAATCAAGGAGTAGATCATGGGGCAGAAGATTCCAAAGAGGATCATAAAAACGGATGATGAGTGGCGTGAAACGCTAAGTGACGAGCAATATGAGGTCTGCCGTAATCACGGTACCGAAAGGCCTTTTTCCGGGGAATATACGCGATGTAATGATCAGGGCATTTATTGCTGTACCTGTTGTGGTGAACCTTTATTTGAATCGGAATCAAAATTTGATTCTGGCTGTGGGTGGCCGAGCTTCTCAGAACCCATGGAGGTTGATCAGGTCAGGGAACGAAATGATATTAGTCATGGGATGATACGAAAAGAAGTGATTTGCTCATCTTGCGATGCCCATCTTGGGCATGTTTTTAATGATGGGCCTGCACCAACGAAGCTTCGCTATTGCATAAATTCTACTGCACTTGATCTGAAGAAAGACTAGGTTCAATACTAACAACTCGGTGTTAAAGGTTTGTAATATCCCGCCGATAATTTGTTCATTGATGACAATAAACAATACGGGATCGGTATTTTTAAATGTACGAACACTTTTACAATTTGCACACTAGCCCTTTCAAACTAAGCCCTAACCCTGATTTTTTCTTTGACAGTACAGGCCATAAACGCGCACTTTCTTATCTGCGTTTTGGTGTAAGCCGGGGAGATGGATTTATAATTATTACTGGCGGTGTTGGTGTTGGAAAAACAACGCTTGCAGGTGCTTTGCTTTCTGAATTAAGTTCAGATGAAATTGTGGCTGGTCAGTTAGTCTCTACCAGTGTTGGACCTGCCGGAATTTTAGGGCTGGTTTGTAACGTGTTTGGTCTTCCTTATAGCGAAAAAACATCTAAACCGATCTTGTTAAAGATGATCCAGCAATTTTTAATGGCTTGTCATGACAGTGGCCGACGTGTGCTTTTATTGGTGGACGAGGCTCAGAATCTTCCGGTTAAGACGATTGAAGAACTAAGAATGTTATCGAATTTTATGGTTGATAACGCACCATTATTACAAACATTCTTGTTGGGTCAGGAAGAGTTCAGGGATACTGTCTCTGGTCCGGGGATGGAGCAATTGAGACAACGAGTGATCGCTTCTTATCATCTTAAGCCTTTAGATAAAGATGAGGTTTATGACTATATCTATCATCGTCTAAAATATGCTGGTTTTACTGGATATGAAATATTTACTAAAGAAGCCTGCTATGAAATTCATAAACACACAAATGGGATCCCCAGGAAGATCAATGTCCTCTGTGATCGTGTGTTGTTATTAGGTAGTCTGGAAGAACGTCAGTTACTCGATGTTGATTCGGTTCGAGATGTTGTTAATGATCTTGCTTCTGAACCTACGGCATTTCAGAGCCAGATGACTGCTGCACCCGCCGAGGCTTAAACCAGCTGAGCGTGTCGTGTAATGCGACAACTTCTCCGATGATGATCAGTGTGGGTGGTTTTATGGTTTCGTTTTCAGCAAGATCAGGCAATGTTTCGAGTGTTCCTATAAGAACTTCTTGATCAATTGTTGTTCCTTGCTGGATCAATGCAACAGGCATATTTTCTGACATTCCGTGAACGATCAATTTTTCACAAATATTTCTCAAGCCCACTAAACCCATATAAATAACAACGGTTTGGTTTTTATGCACCAGTGATTCCCAATCCAGATCAACGCTACCATCTTTTAGATGTCCGGTAACAAACTGGCAGGATTGCGCATAATCTCTGTGTGTTAGAGGAATGCCGGCATAACTGGCACAACCTGAAGCTGCAGTGATCCCGGGAACAATCTGAAACGAAATTCCTTCAGATGCAAGTGACTGGATCTCCTCACCACCACGACCAAAAATAAACGGATCACCACCTTTTAAGCGGACGACTCGTTTGCCATCTTTGGCCAATCTGACTAATAGATCATTGATGCTTTCCTGTTGCAGCGTATGTTGGTTACGTTTTTTTCCCACATAGATTCGCTCAGCATCCTTTCTTGCCAGATCTACGATCTCTGGTGCGACGAGACGATCGTAAAGAACCACATCCGCTTGCTGCATCAGGCGTAATGCTCTGAAAGTAAGCAGATCAGGATCACCTGGGCCGCAGCCGATCAATGCAACATTTCCTGTTTTTGTCAGAGGCTGATCAGGATTATTGAAGAAACTTTCCAGCTTATTCTCTGCCGCTTTTTCCTGTCCGGAAAAAAGTAATTCAGCAATAGAACCTTGTAAAACATTTTCCCAGAAATGACGACGTTGATGAAAGTCTGGAATTTGTTGTTTTGCTCGATCACGAAATCGCCCCATCAAATCAGCTAATCTGCCATAAGATGATGGGATCAGGGTTTCCAGTTTTGCCCGTAACAGGCGAGCCAGCACGGGTGAATTACCACCGGTTGAAATGGCGATCTGCACGGGCAGCCGTTCGACCACAGAAGGCATAATAAAACTGCACAGTTCAGGATCGTCAACAACATTGACTGGAATGTTACGTTGCTGAGCTAATTGCGAAACTTGTTTGTTGAGTTTTCGATTATCCGTGGCGGCGATCACCAGTTTGCAATCCACCAGATCCTGATCAGAAAAAACAGTCTGAGAATGAATGATCTTCTCTTCTTCCTCTAACTCTTTGAGTTCATTGCATATTTCTGGTGATATCACAGTAACTTTTGCATCAGCTTTCAATAATGATCGAATTTTTCGCAGTGCAACCTCGCCACCACCGATGATCAGGCAAGGCTGGTTTTTGAGCTTTAGAAAAACGGGTAAATTTGGCGCGTTCATTGCTTAGTATTGTACCTGTTAGGAAAGAGTAAATCTGGCTCTCGAGATCTAAAGTTTCGCCCGATTTGACCGCTATAGCTTTCACTAACTCACGAATTGTAGTGTTTTTATATTGAGGAATTTTAAGTGGATTTAGCGACGCTGATCGGATTTGTTTTAGCAGTGGGTATCATTCTCGCGGCCATGATTATGGGTGGAGGCATTGGTCCCTTCATTGATGTGCCTTCGATGCTGGTTGTTGGTGGCGGTACTTTGGGTGCGGTGATGATGAACTTCACACTGGGTCAATTCTTGGGTGCTGTCAAAGTCGCTTTGAAGGCATTGATGTTCAAAATTGATAAGCCGGAAGATTTGATCGAAACCGTTGTTGAAATGGCCAACGAAGCACGAACAGGTGGTTTGCTCGCACTGGAAGGTAAAGAAACTGAGAATGATTTTTTAGCCAAAGGCATCCAGTTAATGGTTGATGGTCATGAACCCGCAGTTGTTCGTCAAACGCTGAAAGCCGAAATGAACAAGGCCGCAGAACGACATGAGGCCGGTGTCAATATTTTCACCACGATTGGCGATATGGCACCAGCGATGGGCATGATAGGAACACTCGTTGGCCTGGTTCTTATGCTGGGAAATATGAGTGATCCCGCATCGATCGGGCCATCAATGGCGGTTGCCTTGTTGACCACTCTCTATGGAGCCTTGATTGCAAATGTTTTTGCTATTCCTTTAGCTGGAAAGCTGTCTTTGCGTAAAGATGAAGAAGTCATGATCAAATCTATGATCATTGATTCTGTTTCCGGCATTCAGGAAGGACGTAACCCTCGTGTCATCGAAGAGCTTTTGAGAACCTATCAACATGGATCAAAACGCCCTAAAGAGGATGAAGGTTCAGAGTAAGTTGATCTGGATTCTGGATAAGCAGGGGAATCGTTAATGGAAGATGATGATGACGTAAAACACGACTGTCCGGCAGGTGTGCCTGCTTGGGTAATGACGTTTGCGGATCTGATGTCGCTGCTAATGTGCTTCTTCGTTTTGCTGTTGTCATTTGCCGAAATGGATATCCAAAAATTCAAACAGGTAAAAGGTTCAATGAATGAAGCGTTTGGTGTGCAACGACAAGTTGATGCCAGTGAAACGCCTAAAGGAACCAGTTTGATCGCGGATGAATTCAGTTCTGCAGCACCAGATCGTACTTTGATCAATGAAGTCCGTCAGGTGACAACGGATGATACGAAACAAACACTGGAATTTACTGACGCGTTGGAAGACTCAAAAAATGAAGGCGAACAAGGTCAGGAGAAGGGGCAGGAAGCCGACAAAATTAGTGAAAAAACAGCTGAAGATAGTTTGAAACTTCAAGCTGCTTTGGCAGAAGAAATAAGTAAAGGTCTGGTTGAGATCGAAACACAGCCCGGTGCGATCATTATTCGGATCAGCGAAAAAGCATCATTTCCTTCGGGTGCTGCCAAGATCAGAAATGGTTTTATTCCAGTATTAGAGAAGCTTCGCGGAGCGCTCTCAGAAGTTGAGGGCAGTGTTGTTGTGGCAGGTCATACGGATGATCGGCCGATAAAAACTGCCAGATTTAGATCGAATTGGGAATTATCAGCTTCAAGAGCAGTGTCGGTGGTACACGAATTGCTTGCTGAAGAGGTTCTTCCGCGGGAAAGATTCATTGTGGAAGGTCATGGTGATGCACACCCGATTACTGACAACGACTCTAGAGAGAGTCGAGCAAAAAATCGTAGAGTTGAGCTGACAATTGTTCAGGCTAATGACGCAAATATTGAAACAGATATGGACGTAATAGATCCTGCGATTGATCAGGAAGTCCCGGAGCCCGTTCAGACACCATCTGAACCCGATCCATTGGATGAGCTAACATTTGGTTGAGGATAAAAATTATGGAAGAAAGAAGAAGATTTTACCGGATTGATGACAGCGTCATATTAAATTACCAGCCTTTTCCTGAAGAGAAAATGGATGAGACTATTTCGCGCCTGGAAATGTTGAATTCTCAACATAAACTACTACAGAATTCTTTGGGTAGCCTCGAACTCAGGCTGGATTTTTTATTGGACGAGATTACAGAGCCTCTTCCTGAGATCGCTGAAGCGCTGAAAATTATCAACCGAAAAATTAGCATCTTAAGCCAGTTGGATAGTGCCGATACTGAATCTGCATTAGGATTGAAAGCGGATTCAAGAGCTGCTGTAGAAACTCATGAGGTTAATATGAGTGGAAGCGGCCTTGCCTTCTTTTCACCGACAGGTTTTTCCCATGGAGAAACAATGGAAATAGAATGTTCCTTACTTCCAGAGTATTACAATATTAAAGCAATCGGTCGAGTAGTCGATTGTCGGGAAACTGATGAAACCGTTGAGTTCGATACTGATAAGAAATATCGAGTTGCTGTTGATTTTATTTATCTGAGAGAAACGGATAGAGAATTCATGATCGCCCATATTCTGAAGAAACAGGGTGATGAACTAAAAGAACAAAGAGAAATACATGAGACCGGGGAAGTTGATCTGGGAGTCATTGCCTAGATCAGAATTGTCTTATCTAAGAATCTCCAGGTGTAAACAAGTTGTTTACACCTGGAAAATAATTACCGTAGATAAATATACTGGATATTAACCTTCGCCAGCAGCAGCATCTTTAACGGCATCAGCAGCGTCAGCAGCTTTGTCTTTAGCGCCTTCAACCATATCTGAAGCAGCTTCTTTAGTCGCATCAACAGCGCCTGAAGCAGCATCTTTAGCACCTTCAACCATGCCTGAAGCAGCGTCTTTAGCACCATCAACCGCGCTAGAAGCAGCATCTTTTGCACTATCAGCAGCACTATCAGCAGCTTCTTTAGCTTTGTCACAACCCGTGATCGTAAGTGTTGCAGTCATAAGCAGTAAGTAGATAAATTTTTTCATGTATCCCCCTTTGAGAGAAGTTATAGTAAGTAAAGTAGTTTACTGTCCTTAATTAAATTCAAGTTGAATTATAATTTTGGGACAGTCACACCAGTTTGACCCTGATATTTTCCATTTCTGTCTTTGTAAGACGTCTCGCAAACTTCATCAGCGCCCAGGAATAAGACCTGTGCGACACCTTCATTGGCATAAATTTTTGCGGGAAGTGGCGTGGTATTGGAGAACTCCAAGGTCACGTGTCCCTCCCACTCAGGTTCAAGCGGCGTAACATTCACAATGATACCACACCGAGCGTAAGTTGACTTGCCAAGACAGATCGTCAACACATCTCTGGGTATCCGGAAATATTCGACTGTTCTAGCGAGGGCGAAAGAGTTGGGTGGAATAATGCAGACATCGGATTTAATGTCGACGAAGCTATTCGGATCAAATGCTTTTGGATCAACTACGGCAGAATTTATATTGGTGAAGATCTTGAATTCATCGGAGCAACGGATGTCATATCCGTAGCTGGATGTGCCATAAGAAATCACGCGGCCATTCTCGCTCTCTCGGATCTGTCCGGTCTCGAATGGTTCGATCATGTTCTGTTCTTTCACCATTCGGCGGATCCATGTGTCGGATTTAATACTCATTTTAGTAAACTCTTATATTTAGAAATGCTTATTTATTTTCAATAACGATTTTTGGCATTTTGGCTGAAAAGTTCTTTGGCTTAATTGAAATCCCCGCTGTTACCTGTCGTGCTATCTCTCTGAATGTATCAGAAACTGGTGATCCTGGATCGGAGCTGACAGTTGGCATGCCTTGATCAACACCTTCTCTGATTTCAACCGCCAGTGGAATCTGTCCCAGAAGCGGAATACCGTAGCGATCGGACATTGTTTCGCCCCCACCGCTGCCAAAAACTGCTTCTTCATGACCGCAATTAGAACAAATATGTGTGCTCATATTTTCAACTACGCCTAATATTGCGACGGATACTTTTTCAAACATTTTTAAAGCCTTATTGGCATCGATCAGCGAAATATCCTGCGGAGTCGTAACAATAACAGCACCTGTAACAGGGATGTTCTGGCAAAGCGTGAGCTGGATATCACCAGTTCCCGGTGGCAGATCGATAACCAGATAGTCAAGATCACCCCAGTTCGAATCATTGAGTAATTGGGTTAGAGCTGAGGTAGCCATCGGTCCACGCCAGATCACTGGTGAATCGTCTGAGTCCAGCATATGGCCCATCGAAATACATTGAATGCCATGCGCTTCCATAGGTTCTAGCGACTTTCCATCTTTGGACGCTGCTTTACCATGACAACCAAGCATCGTTGGCTGGCTTGGACCATAAATATCAGCATCCATAATCCCAACATTTGCACCTTCTTCTTTGAGAGCAAGCGCCAGATTAACTGCAATTGTGGATTTTCCTACGCCACCTTTACCAGAACCAACGGCAATGACATTTTTAACGCCTTTTAAAGCTGGGATATTTTTCTGTACAGCATGGCTACTAATTTTTGAAGTGATGTTTACCAGCACATCTGCAGCACTTGTTTGATACTTTATTTTATCGACAAGTTCTTCAGAAATAGCATGGTGAATACCGGCGATCGGCATACCAAGTTCCAGTTCAACCTTAATAAGATCACCATTGATCGAGATATCTTTAACCATACGGCCAGAAACTGGATCGGTTTCAAGATACGGTAAAGTGAAGTCAGCCAGCACAGACTCAATAAGTTCTTTTGTGATTTCAGTCATTCGTTAGTATTTCTTCAGGTTAAAATTAAGCGCAATATTCTACACCATTTACCTTCATGATAGAGCGATGTCGTGTTACCTTATGCACAAATATTCTTACAGCTAAAATAATGACAAAACAACAACGAAAAATCCTGGTTACCAGCGCCTTACCTTATGCCAATGGCCCGATCCATCTCGGACATCTGGTGGAATATATTCAGACCGATATCTGGGTGCGTTATCAGAAAATGTGCGGACATACCTGTTATTACGTTTGTGCCGATGATGCACATGGAACGGCGATCATGCTACGCGCTGATCAGGAAGGCATTACGCCGGAGCAATTGATCGAGCGAGTTAGTGAAGAGCATCAACGAGACTTTGCCGGTTTTTCCGTGGGATTTGATAATTACCACAGCACGCACTCACCTGAAAATAAAGAACTTGCAGAGTCTATATATCTGAAGCTGCGTGATGCGGGTCATATTGTTACTCGCGTGATCAGCCAGGCTTATGATCCGGAAAAAGAAATGTTCCTGCCGGATCGTTATGTTCGCGGAGATTGTCCAAAGTGTGGCGCAGTTGATCAAGCTGGCGATAATTGTGATGCCTGTGGTGCAACGTATGATCCGCTGGAGCTGAAAAATCCGGTTTCTGTTGTCAGTGGCGCAACGCCGGTAAAAAAAGATTCCGAACATTTTTTCCTCAAGGTCACGGCTTTTGAAGACATGTTAAAAGACTGGATGAAGGCTGGACATTTACAACCAGCGATCGCCAACAAGTTGGAAGAATGGTTCGAGATCGGTTTGAACGACTGGGATATTTCCCGCGACAAACCGTATTTTGGTTTCGAGATCCCCGATGCACCGGGTAAATATTTTTATGTCTGGTTGGAAGCACCGATCGGATATTTCGCCAGCTTCAAAAATCTCTGTGATAAAACGGACATTAACTTTGATGAATATCTTGCGGTGGATAGTGATGCCGAGCTTTATCATTTTATTGGTAAAGATATTATTCGTTTTCATGGATTATACTGGCCAGCATTGTTATCGGGCGCAGGAATGAGAACACCGACGGCGATCTTCGCGCATGGATTCCTGACCGTAAACGGCGCGAAAATGTCCAAATCACGCGGCACGTTTATCAAAGCCGAAACTTATCTTGAGCATCTTGATCCGGAATATCTACGTTATTACTTTGCCGGAAAACTGAGTAGCGGAATTGATGATCTTGATCTCAGCATGGAAGATTTTCAGCTGCGGGTGAATTCTGATCTGGTGGGTAAAGTGGTCAATATCGCCAGTCGTTGTGCCGGATTTATTACCAAGCGGTTTGATGGGAAACTGGGAACCGATACAGAGAACCCTGTACTGATTGAGACAATGACAGACGCTGCGGAAAGTATCGGTAAAGCTTATGAAGACCGGGAATTTTCGCGGGCGATGCGCGAGATCATGGCGCTGGCGGATCAGGTCAATCAATATATCGATGATAGAAAACCCTGGGTGGTGGCTAAGCAGGAAGGTGCGGAAGCCGAACTACAAGCGATTTGTACAACAGGATTGAATTGCTTCCGTATTTTATTGTCTTACCTGAAACCGGTGTTGCCAGTTATGGCAGAAAAAGCCGAGGCTTTTCTGAAAATTGATCCCATGACGTGGAACAGTGTCGATCAACTATTGCTGGATCATGAGATCAATAAATTCAAACCATTGATGACGCGTGTGGAAGAAAAAGCGGTTAATGCCATGATCGAAGACAGCAAACAGACAATGGAAAGTTCACAGCAAAAACCAGTTTCGGCTGTGTTACAAAAAGATCCGATCGCCGATGAAATTACCTTTGATGATTTTGCAAAAATTGATCTGCGGATCGCAAAAATCGTTAAAGCCGAACATGTGGAAGGTGCCGATAAACTCTTACGACTGACACTGGATATTGGTGAAGAACGAAATGTTCTTGCAGGGATTAAATCGGCTTATCAACCGGAAGATCTTGAAGGCAAGTTGACGGTGATGGTTGCTAATCTTGCGCCACGTAAAATGCGTTTTGGACTTTCCGAAGGCATGGTGCTGGCTGCCGGGCCGGGTGGAAAAGATCTGTTTGTTCTGCATCCGGACGAAGGCGCAGAACCGGGTATGCGTGTGAAATGATCGCAAATGGACTAGAACAGAGTTCGGGGATTATTTTTCTCAGCGCTGTTCTGGTCAATAATCTGGTGCTCGAATGGCAGCTGGCGCTCTGTCCACTTTTCGCCAGCTCACGCCGGGTCGATGTCGCTACCGGTATGGCGGCAGTGAGTATCGTTATCATGACGATAAGTTCCTTGATCAGCTTTCTGATCTATCATCATGTTTTACAACCACTGGATCTGACCTATTTATCCCTGCTGATTCTAGTTTTTACACTGGTGGTTTTGATGCAGGCGGCACAATGGTTATTGCAAACACGTTGGCCAGATTTGCATGAGAAATATGGTGTTTTTATTCCACTTTTGATGCTGAACTGTTCGGTGCTGGCGGTTGTTTTATTAATGTTGGAAAACGTCAATTCTTTTGGAACGGCCTTCGTTTTTAGTCTTGGAACTTCTGTTGGCTTTGGTCTGATCCTGATCATCTTGGCTGGCTTGCGTGAACGACTGGAGCTGATCGACACACCACAATCCTTCAAAGGAATTCCGATCACATTGGTCACACTCGGTATTCTATCAATGGCTTTTTCCGGTTTCTGATGCTGGTTTCATTACTCGTCGGTCTGGTCTTTGCCATTGTTGCCGGATTTTTGTTGAGAGTAGAAAACGATTCCATCCGTAGTGAATCCACGCTTGCTGAATCTATTGATCAGCTGCTACCCCAAACCCAATGTGGTGAATGCAATTACGATGGTTGCCGACCTTATGCCGAAGCGATTAGCTCAGATGAGGCTACGATCAACCAGTGCCCGCCGGGTGGTGAAGCGACGATTGATCAGTTGGCACAACTGCTCGGGCGAGAAGCCATTCCCTTAAATCCTGATCATGGAACTCACCGGCCTTTTCGCCTCGCTGTGATCGATGAGGATGAATGCATCGGCTGTACAAAATGTATTCAGGCCTGTCCCGTTGATGCGATCCTCGGTGCAACAAAACTGATGCACACAGTGATTACTGATCACTGCACGGGTTGTGAACTTTGTATCCCGCCTTGCCCAGTTGATTGTATTGATATGTTGCGGTCAGAAGAAATACAAAAAGATCATGCAAACGCTGCATAAATTTCCCGGTGGTTTAAAGCTTGAAGGATTCAAGCAATTAACATGTGATCTCGAAACGCTGCCAATGATCATTCCTGAGCGTCTGGTTTTTCCTTTAACACAACATATCGGTACAAAACCTATACCTGCCGTAAAGGTTGGTGATCAGGTTTTGAAAGGACAATTGATCGCAAGTCCTGGTTCTTATGTCAGTAGTGCAATCCATGCTTCCAGTTCTGGTGTGGTCGAAGATATTGGTCAATATCCAGTTGCCAATGGATCGACAGATGAATGTATTGTCATTAAAACGGATGGCAAGGATCTGCGGGATGAAAAAATGCCTTCGTTGGATTATCAGAATGTATCAGCAGAGACTCTTGAGAAACGGATCACAGATGCCGGAATTATTGGAATGGGCGGAGCTGGTTTTCCTTCGCACGTTAAGGTGATCGAAGGCGCTGATGAAAATGTTGAGACTCTGATCATCAATGGTGTCGAGTGCGAACCTTATATCACCTGTGATGATCGTCTGATCCGGGAGAGGGCTGAGGAAATTATTTCGGGGGCAAAAATCCTACAAAAAATTGTCGGTGCGAAGGAATGTTTTATTGCTACCGAAGATGATATGCCCGAAGCATATGAAGCACTTATGCAGGTTGCCGATGAAAATCAAACCATCGTAAAAGTCCCGGCTATTTATCCAGCTGGTGGTGAAAATCAATTGATCAGAACACTGACAGGAAAGTGGGTTCCATCTCATGGTTTGCCGATTCAGCTAGGTGTGCTGGTTCATAATGTTGCTACTGTCGCTGCGGTTTATCGAGCTGTTGTTAAAGGGGAACCACTTATTTCTCGTATTGTTACTGTTGTTGTGAAAGTGATCGGATCGGGAGTCAGATCACAGAATATTGAAGTTCTTAATGGGACGCCGGTGGGTGAGTTACTGCAACATTTTCAGGACGATGTGAAGGATAATCAGCAAATCATTTTCGGAGGAACGATGATGGGGAAAGTGATCGAGTCTGATCAGGTTCCTGTTTTAAAGAAAACCAGTTGTGTTCTGGTTCAGCCGCAGAGATTACCGATAGAAGAAGTCAGCTGTATTCGTTGTGGTGATTGTATTGATGTTTGTCCAGAAGGGCTTCAGCCTCAGATGCTGGTTTCTTTGGCGAAACAATTGGCTCTGGAATCACTTAAAGATTATCGGATATTTGATTGTACTGAATGTGCTTGCTGTGATCAGGTATGCCCAAGTCATATTCCTCTGGCGCAGACTTTCCAGAAAGCTAAAGCGGAGATCAATGATCAGGATGAAGCGAGACAACGAGCAGAGCAAAGCAAAACCCGTTTTTTAACCAGAAATTCGCGTCTTGAACGGGAGAAAGAAACAAAGAAAACACGGAAGAAAAAAACTTCCACAACGCCGGATAAAGAAGATCTGCAATCAGAAATATTAGCTGCGATTAAACGATCAAAAGCTAAAAAGCAGCAACGTAGTCAGGAACCAGATCAGTAGGCGTTTTTCTGATTCAGAAACACGAGTAAGGTTCTAAAAATAATTCGTATATCCAGAAGAATCGACCAGTTGTTGATATAAAAAATATCGTACTCAACACGTTTCTGGATCTTCTCTTCTGTATCAGTCTCTCCGCGCCAGCCATTAATTTGTGCCCAACCAGTAATTCCGGGTGTCACTTTATGACGCACAGCATATTTTGCAACCTGATCCTGATAGAGCTTGCCAGCAGCTTTTGCCATGGTTGCGTGAGGCCTTGGCCCAACGATGGACATATCACCCTTGAGTACGTTAATGAACTGCGGCAGTTCATCAAGGCTAGTTCGTCTGAGGAAAGCACCAAAGCGAGTTACACGAGGATCATTTTTAGTGGTGAGTTTCTCCGCATTTTCATCCTGCATATCGGTACGCATGGAACGAAATTTCAGGACTTCGATCAACTGACTGTTGAAACCATAACGTTTCTGTTTAAAGAATACTGGTCCCGGACTATCCAGCTTAATCCCCAGTGCGATCAGAATCATCACAGGTGAGATCATCAAAAGGATTAGTGCTGACAGTATTTTATCGAGAAGCATCTTGACGATGTAATGCCAACCAGAAATGGGTTTGTCTGAAATATTCAGAACGGGGAGGCCACAATATTCTGAGAAAGAATAATCCAACAAACTGTAACCAACCATATCGGGAGACAGGCGAAGATCGACAGGTAATACTTCCAATTTTGAAATAATTTCCTGCATGCGTTCTTCCGCCGACCAGGGCAGGGCAATGATCACATCATCTACTCGATTTTCTTTAACGTAGTGGATCAGATCGTTTACTGTTCCCAGTACAGGACTATTACCTATCTTTGTCGGAACACGAGAAAAACGGTCTTCAAAAACACCGATGACATGCATCCAGGGTTCTTTTTGTTGATCGATAACTTCATGCAATCGCACACCATGACGTTCGGCGCCTATAATGGCGATGTTCCTGGAGAGTTTACCTTCCCGCCCCCATTTTTGTAACAGGGTGTAATAGTAGAACCTGACAAAGACCATCAGAACAAGCGAGCTGATGAACCAGCTTACTGTCCAGACACGTGAGAATTCATCGGTGATTTTGAAGACGAAGGCCAGTGTCAGCATAAAACTGAATAGCATGGTTTCAAACAAGACTATTTTTCCTACTCTTGCTTGTGGTCGGGTGAGTGATCGAAAGTCGTATAAACCGAGATTATAAAAACAAACTACGGTCATGACGGCGCTGATAGCCATCGCACCGAGATAAAAAGAGAAGATTGCCAAGGCGTCTTCTGGTAAATAAACAAAGAAGATCAGGATCCCTGATCCGAAGATGATCAGAGCATCGATTAATCCAATTGTTCCAGACATAATGCTGGAAGAGAAAGCGATGCTTTTCCCTGATTTTTGTTTGTTAGCTGTAGCAGCCTTTTCCGCACCCATTTTTACACCTCAGATTTCCTTCTACGAGGATTATCACGGTGAAAGCCCTTTTCTCTCACTAGCGTATCGTTCAACGATTACTTATTATGATTGGGTAATCATAACATAAAAAAATTGACTGTTAAATGATATTAAATATGGCAAAGCCAATAATATGACGCAAGAGAGCATTTCGATAAAGGTTATTCATGTCCTTAGAGCACCTGTTGGAGGATTGTTCCGGCATGTGTGTGATCTGGTGCAGGGACAATACTCTCAGGGGTTTTCAGTGGGTGTAATCTATGATTCTTCGATGGAAGATGATCATGCGAAACAGATGTTCGAAGAGTTGTCTTCCTTATGCGCATTAGGAATAACGCGGGTTCCAATGAGCCGGACATTAAAATACTCGGATCTGGTCAGCTTGAAACAGATCACTGAATTTTGCAGAAAAGTACAACCTGATATCATTCATGGACACGGTGCCAAAGGTGGTGCTTATGCACGATTAGTTGGCTCCCGATCTGCTACGAAAACGGTTTATACGCCGCATGGTGGTTCTTTACATTATGTGGCGACTACACCTGCGGGAATGACCTACCTTGGTCTTGAGAGATTATTAAAGAAAAAGACTCACGGTCTAATTTTTGAAAGCCAGTACAGTGCTGATATATATCGACAAAAGCTGGGACAATTTCCTTGCGATCACAAGGTTATCCATAATGGATTGAAGGAGACAGAATTTGATCGCTGGTCGGTTGACAACGCTGTGTATGATTTCGTTTTTGTTGGTGAGTTGAGGATGTTGAAAGGAATCGATGTTTTGCTTCAGGCGGTCGCAAAAATTGAGAAAACTCATCCAGTTAAAATTCTGATCGTTGGTGCCGGTCCCGATGAAGCATATTTCAGAAAACAAATAGAAAGCCTCGGACTTAATACGATCGTTGAAATTTCACCTCCGATCTTTCCAGCAACAGATGCTTTTAATCTCGGGCAGTGTGTCGTGATGCCATCCCTGGCTGAATCATTTCCATATATTGTATTGGAGGCGCTTGCAGCCGGCTGCCCGTTAATTACTACCAATGTTGGCGGAATTCCTGAAATCTTTGGGCCATATAAAAATGATCTTATCGCTGCAGGTGATGTTTCGGCACTTGCGGAAGCGTTGATTTCTGCGATGGAAAATCCTGATCGGTTAGCGTTAAGATCAACTCAAAGACAGGGCTTTATAAAATCCCAGTTTGGGATACAAAAGATGTTGGATGAGGTGAAATTGTATTATGATGAAATATTGGGAAGGCTAGAAAATACTAGCCAGTAAACAACAAAAACTTAAATAACAGGACGTTATGACACCATTAAAAAAACAGTTGATGTGCATGGCACTCGATGCGCTGTATTACTCAAAAATTTATCGGCTACTGGAACCGAAATGGAGCGGTGTCGGTATCATTTTTACACTCCATCATGTTCGTCCCCAAGGCGAGGGAGCAGGATTCTCACCCAACCGTATTCTGGATATTACTCCCGAATTTCTTGATGCAACGATCAAGCAGGTACGTGAGGCTGGCTACGAAATAATTTCAATGGATGAAGTTGAGAATCGATTAGTTAATAAAAAATTTGATCGCAAATTTGCTGCCTTCACTTTAGATGATGGTTACCTTGATAACTATACTCATGCACTGCCTGTTTTTGAAAAAAACGATGTTCCTTTTGCTGTTTATGTTTGTACCGGATTTCCAGATGGTGAGGTACTTTTATGGTGGGAGATCATCGATCAAATTATTAAAAATAACGATCATATTTCTATCACGATAGATGATCAGGTTTTTGATTTTGCAACAAAAAGCACAAAAGAAAAATATGCTGCATTTGATGCTATTTACTGGACTTTGAGAAAGCTTCCACATAAAAAACAATATTCAGAAGCTGAGAAAATAGCTGATCAATATGATTTCGACTGGCAAGCCTTATGTCGATCATGTTCCATGACCTGGGATCAGGTTCGTAAACTTAACGAACATCATTTAGTGACAGTTGGCGCACATGCAGTTAACCATTACGCATTGCGAAAACTGGATTCTGATCAGGTTCGTGAAGAAGTCGATCAAGGGCGGGAAATAATCGCTCAGCATCTTGGTGAGGAACCAGAGCATTTTGCTTATCCTTATGGAGATGTCGGATCAGCGGCCATTCGTGAATTCAAAATCATGCAGGATCTTGGTTTCAGAACATCCGTAACCACAAGGAAAGGAGTTTTATTTTCGGAGCATGTTGATCATCTCCAGGCTATTCCCAGAGTTTCACTTAATGGCGACTATCAGTCACAAAAGTATGTTCGGTTATTTCTAAGCGGCGTACCGTTTGCTTTTTCGAATAAGTTTCAACGGTTGGTAATAGATTAATGATCTTGTGACGAGATCATTATTTTCCCAACAGATAAGAATCAATATCTTTATAACCAAGTTCTTCTTTTGGATCTACCCGAAAATCAACATTATATTTCATCTTGGTAAGCTTCCTGAGGCCGCTTGCTTTATGAAAACCTGCCAAGGCAAGCCGCCAGTAAAGACCGAAACCAGCTTCTGGTTTCTCGAGATGTTGAATACCGAAAGTATTGCGGACAAGGCCATTCGCATAGCGTACTGCATAATGATTACGCAACTCTTTTGTCCAATGTTCGGTTGTCAAAGACACATTCATCACACCTAAATTCTCAATACGGTGTGGGCCGTTAATGGGCCAATGCCACATCGTACCAGGTTCCAGATCTATTATTTCAGCATGTTCGTCATACCATTCTTCATAGGTAATATCATGCTCATCTTTACGCCCAAGAATGATGTTTTCCATTTCATCGTCTTTCAAAAATGGTTCACTATTGGGATAAATATAAACACGTTTTTTTCCACGAATTTGCCAGAGAGCCTGACCGGGAATATCGCAATGATAAAATATTTTAATCTTGGGTGAAGAGATCAAGATGGTCATCTTATTTTTATCACGCATAGTGTTGAAGCTGGGCACGTTGCTTTCCATCTCATCAAACATCTGATCAAGAACTTCACCATAAGCCGGATCTACTTCCCAGGGACGCTGCAGGTTGATCCAGATATGTCCATCCTCAACAGCCTTTAAAACTTCCTCACCGCTTAAGTTTCCAAACTCTCCATCACGCCATGTAGATTTATCAATAAAACTTAGATCATGCGTATTTACGTGGTAATTTGAGCGGGGTGTCTTTTCTATCAACCTTGCCAAAGCTTCATTACTGAAAAGCTCATGCTCATGAAGGCTGTGCTGTTCACTAATATTGTGTTTGCTGAAAAGCGCTGAGGTTTTTTCTTGCCAATTGGGGAATATTTTCTGTGTCATCGATCTGTCCTCCTGTACTGATACGACACTGGCACTGTAAGATTTGTGTCTGCCAGGTTGCTCGAAAGTTTATTTTTTCTGGGCTTTTATTGAGATCCAAAAGCCTGTTCTAAGTGTATAATGTCAATATTATGTCACGAAAAAAGAGATAGTTCCAAGAGTGTCAATTCTGTGAGCCGCTCAATTATTTTCAGTACAAAAAGGACAAGGTCGTTAAAAAGGAAAAAACAGACATGCCATTACATTCTGCACAAACTCAAAGTGACGTGAACATACCTCCGAAAGAGGATTTGTCCTGTGAGTTAGCTAATTCAACAGAGCAGTTAAATAAACTTAAAACCGAGTGGCAGCAGCTTTTTGAAAGTAACGACACAAACTTATATTTTCAAAGTTATGATTGGATTTATTCATGGTGGCAGTTTTTTGGAGAATCTGACGGCTATAAGTTAGCGATAATTTCGGTCAGAGCTGCTGGTGACGGACAGTTGCAATTGGTCTGGCCTTTGGTTGTAAAGCAATATGGAGTTTGCCGTGCCGGGTTGTGGCCATGTCAGGATATGGGTCAATATGGAGATGTTCTGGTTGCTGAAAATGCAGAGCTTGAAAACTGTCTGGAAGCGGCCTGGACTCAACTTCAAAAATCAGGAATAGACTTACTAAAATTTTCGCAAGTAAGAGAAGATGCGAAGATTTATCCTTTTCTTAAAAAGAAGGGGCAGGTAAATGGGGATTCCGAGTCAACGTATTGGGTCGATTTTGAAGGAGTAGAGTCCTGGGATTCTTATATGTTGACCCGCAGCAAAAACTTCAGAAAAAGACAAAGACGTATGTTGAAACAATTTGCAGAGCTTGGAGAGTTAAGTTTTGAGGTTGTTGATAATCAAGCTGATATCCCTGATGTAATTACTGACTTATTGCGGATCAAGCGTGAATGGTTTGCAGACATTGGCGTTTATGGAAGAGTCAGTGAACGTGCCGAAACTGTTGAGTGGCTAATTAATATTGCTTTGAAGGCACAAGTGGAAGGGAAGTTAAATCTGACTATATTGCGTTTAAATGGTCAGATCGTCGCGGGTCAGTTTGCCCTTATAAATGGCCGAGAGTTGATGGCTCAGATCGGTGCTTATGATGTTCAATATCGTCGGTTCGGAGTCGGCAGGATCCAGACGGAGGATTCAATTCGTTGGGCATTTGAAAATGGTTATCGATATTTTGATTTTATGCCGCCCTATGATGAGTATAAAACGAGTTGGACAAACTCAGAGATCAAAGTGGAAAATTTTCTTTGTTCCATTAACGCTAAGGGGAAACTTTTCAAGCCACTTTTTAATGCGAAATTAAGAACCCAAGTAAAAAAACTCTATAACAAAATGCCTCGAAAACTGATAGAACGTTTGAGTTGAAATCGGAAAGTTAGCCTTTCTTTTTCCTGGCACGCGGATGAGCTTGATCATAGACCTGAGCCAGTCGTTGAAAATCAAGATGAGTATAAACCTGAGTTGTGCTGATGTCTGAATGTCCCAACAATTCCTGAACGGCACGTAGATCACCTGAAGATTCCAGCAAGTGGCTGGCGAAAGAATGCCGTAGCATGTGTGGATTTAGCGTTCCGTTTAGATTTTGTTTTGCACCCCAATGACGAAAACGTTGCTGAATCGATCGTACTGAAATTCTTTTTCCGTTGCGGCTTAAAAAGATGGCCTGATTTTCATCTTTCAAATAATCTTGTCGAAGTGGTAGCCAACGCCTGATCGCAGTAATTGCCTTTGTGCCAATTGGGACAATGCGTTGCTTACTACCTTTGCCCATGACATGCGCTTGTTTGGCATGCAGATCTAGATCGTCCATGTCTAATCCTGCCAGTTCAGAAACACGCAAGCCGCAAGAATACATCAACTCCATCATGGCAAAATCACGTTTCGCCAGTGGGTCGTCTGCCAATGGGTTATCAGACTGAATTTCCAGTAGATCATTTGCTTCATCGGTGTTTAAAACTTTGGGTAATTTCCGGGGTGATTTTGGTGCTTTGATCACGTCAGCGGGATTCGTTGTGTGCAAACCTTCATCGATCAAAAAATTAAAAAAACGACGAATGGAAGACAATGATCGTTGCAGAGTACGTCCCCCGATCCCCTGGCGATGACGCGAAGCAATATAGGTTCTGATTTCTGGAATCCCAACTTCTTGCCATGTTTTTATTTCACGGTTTTTGAGGAAGCTTACAAGTGTATCCAGATCGCGTTTGTAAGAAGAGCGCGTGTTTTCTGATAGATCGGAAAGTTGAGATAAAAAAGTTTTTATTTGGGAATCGAGATCCACAGTTTTATTTTTATGCTTTACTTTTTATGTGCGGATCAATGGCAAGAGTAACAATGTCCGCCATCTGTGAGAGTATTTCTGTGCCCATATCTTTCTGATAACGATCAGGACTTTGACTACCGATCGCCAAAAGGCCTGCCCAGTCTTTTCCAAAAAGAGGTACCAGTACCGATGAGCCATATTCTGGTAATTCATCGCCAAACATGGATCGATGTTGTTCTTCATTCAGGCGACCACAGATCGGTTGTTTATTATTGATGGCATCTTCAAAAAGTGATTTATCTGACCAGTCGTCACCCACAAACTCAGGAAGTTTTTCATCCTGATCTTGTTCGGCCAGAAATCGAAGTACGATCTTGTCGGCTTTGAAATCTGAAATGAGTGATTTTTTTATAGTTGAAATTATCGATTCAGTATCAGTTGCTTTGATCAACTTACCTGCCAGAACATGCAAACGTTCACTGAGTTGTCCATTTTCTGTGGCGATCTCAATCAATTCTTTTAGCTGGTTTTTATGTTGACGCACTTGTTCGCGTAAAACAGAAACCTGGCGTTCTACCAATGAAGTGGCTGCGCCAGAGGCATGAGGAATGGTGATCTCGGAAAGCAGATCAGGGTATTCCACCAGCAGATTTGGATGTGCTCGCAAGAAAGCGATCACCGCTTCGGTGCCTTCGGGACTATCTGTTATTGTTATAATGTTGCTAGTCATAGTTCGATCACTCCCTCAAAAACGCTGGTTGCTGGCCCCGTCATCATTACAGGCTTGCCTTCTCCGCCCCAACTAATACTTAATTGTCCCCCGGGCAGATCAACCGTGACAGTCTCATCCAGTATATCTTGTAATCTTCCCGCGACAACTGCTGCGCAAGCACCTGTTCCGCAAGCTAGCGTTTCACCAGCACCGCGCTCAAAAACGCGCAGCCGAATATGATCACGATCAATGATTTGCATGAATCCAACATTAACTCGTTCCGGGAAAAACTGATGAGATTCCAGAATTGGCCCCTGGGATTTAACTGGCGCTGAATCAACATTGTCGATCAAAAGAACCGCATGTGGGTTCCCTATGGAGAGTGCTGAAAATTCAAACTCGCTACCATCGACAGTTAATTGATATTGGCTCGCACGTTGATCAGCGAGAATTGGGATCTCACCTGGGTTCAAATCTTGGCACGCCCATATCAACCGTTACTTGTCCATCGGGCTGACAAACAAGTTTGATCAAACCGCTAGACGTTTCGGCAATGATTTCATCTTTAGTTACCCGGCCACTGTCTCTTAAATAGACTGCCGCACATCGAGCACCATTTCCACATTGTTCGACTTCACCACCATCAGCGTTAAAGATCCGGTAATTTACATCGGCCTGATCACCTTTCGCTGGTTCAAGCAGAAGCAATTGATCGCAGCCAATTCCGAAATGTCGATCAGCAATAAAACGGATCTGATCAGCATTAAGATTGATCGGATCAGTCATAGCATCGAACAGGACAAAATCGTTGCCCAGGCCATGCATTTTTACGAAAGGTGTATTCATGTTGGTTATGATAGCGAAAACAGCAGGTTAATGCTTGTCGTGAGTCGTTAATATCGCCACAATACCCGCGGCATGATTTTGCGTATTCTCGAAGTAATATTCCCTATATTTGCGATTGTTCTGATCGGGCTGATCTACGGCAAGCGATTTTTGCCAGACATGACTTTGCCAAATCGTTTGAACATGGACGTGTTTATCCCAGCCTTATTATTCGCGGTGCTCACTCGTCAGGCTGAACATGCAGGGCTTTATCTGGATCTTGCATTGGCTGCCACGCTGGTGGTTATTGGATCAGGTTTGATCGCATGGCCAATTGCCAAATTAAGAAAGATTGATCCAAAAACGCTGTGTCCACCGATGATGTTTTGTAATGCCGGAAATATTGGTTTGCCGTTAATGGTCATGGCATTTGGAGAAGAGGCCTTTCCTGCGGCGGTCGTCGTGTTTCTGGTGGGTAATTTTCTGCATATTTCACTGGGAAGTTATTTGCTGGATCATCGATCTCATTTATTACAGGTATTAATGTCACCGATGATGATCGCGGTGATTCTTGCAATCGTGGTCAGTCTGTCAGAATTACAGATCAATGAAGTTATTATGAAACCCGTTGAAATGATCGGTCAGATAGCCATTCCTTTGATGTTGTTTTCGTTAGGTGTGAGATTGGTTGATATCGATCTTTCTGAGTGGCGACTGGGTTTGTTTTCAGCAATACTTGCTCCCGTGATCGGAATACTCATTGTTTTGATGGTGCTCCCATTCTTTGAAATGACAAAAACACAACAAGGTGTTTTATTTATGTTTGGTGCTTTGCCACCGGCGGTAATGAACTTCATGTTTGCAGAACATTATGATCAAGAACCTGCGAGAGTTGCTGCCATTGTTTTGATCGCAAATGCCTTTTCCCTGATCTCAATTCCCCTCGCATTGGTGTATGCTTTACCAAAATTTGGATAAGTGAGAGGAAGCTCAGCATAAATTCAACCAGACTTAATCAGAGATTCCTTAAAAAAAATATGAATAGAAAACAAATTCTCCAGTACATTTTTACGATCATAATTGCTGTAACTCTCACAGCTTGCACTTCACCATCGGTTAAGGATTCGGGAAAAGATGTCGGCATAGAAGACAGAACGGCTGGCGAACTGGTAGGGAGTAATGCGCCATCAGTCCACGCGGATGAAAAATATTCACGCGGTGAATATTCTGAAGCAGCTTCTCTTTATCGCGAGTTAGCGGATCAGGCCGGATCAGATGATAGCAACCAGGATTTTCGCGTACGTGCAGCCGATGCTTATGCCAGAGCCGGGAACGATAAACTCGCCCATAAAGAACTGAAAAGAATTAAGTCAGGGTCTTTAGATAATGAAGGAAGACTTCTGTATAAAATTGTCGAAGCACAGATCGCGATCAATGAAGCCCGATCTCGTGATGCATTTGGCATGTTGCCCAGAGATGCAAATGGGGCGAGTTTAGATACGCAAGTGCGTCTTGGAACCGTTCGCGCAGATGCATGGCTGGGTTTGAAGCGCTACACAGATGCTGTGCTGGAACGTATCGATATTGATCCATTTATAACCGTTCCTGAAGAAAGAACATTGAATCATCAATGGATCTGGAATCAGTTACAGAAAATGCCTCGCCAGGATGTCTTTTCACCACCTTCTGGAATGACGCAAGATGATGCCGGTTGGTGGTCTTTAGCTGCGATCGTTAAAAAAGGTACTTCTCAAAAATCTGGCGGTGGCGCTAGTGAGCTGGACGTTTGGAAGCAAACATATCCTGGACATCCGGCGACAGAAGACATTCTATTTTTCATTGAAAGTGATCCTTCAGCATCTGGAGTATCGGATGGTTTATACAGTGGAACCGCGTTGGAAAACACACCCAGAAATGTTGCTTTACTGTTACCTTTGTCTGGAAGTTACGCCAATGCAGGACAGTCTGTACTTAGCGGGTTCAGGAATGCAGCCAATAATTCATTTACCGGAAATGTAAATTACAAGGTCTATGACTCCGCAGATATATCACATTCCTTAGGTGAAATTGCGAACCAGGCTGTGATGGATGGTGCTGAAATGATCATTGGTCCATTACAAAAATCAGTGTTATCGAATTTATTATCTGCGGGTGATCTTGGTGTTCCGATCCTGGCATTGAATACACTTCCAGATGGAGAAGCTGGTGTAGAAGGACTATTTCAGTTTGGATTAAGTCCAGAAAATGAAGCGGCAGAAGTCGCGAGAAGAGCGATCATCGATGGGCGATACCGAACGGTGGTGCTGGCCTCTGAAGATGCTATCGGCGAACGAATTGCCAATGCATTTATGGCCGCTTATGAGCAAGAAGGTGGACGGGTCGTTTCCTACGATACCTTTGAGCCAAAATCGAACACCATCAGCCAGAATATGAAGCAATTGTTGCGCGCCGAGAGTTCTAATCCTCTGTGGGAAGATGTTCGGAAGGGAACGGATCGGACTTCTAATGATCAACAGCAGATAGACATGATCTTTTTTACCGCTTCGCCAAGAGATTCAAGAATCGTAAGACCACTTGTCCAGTTGCATCGAGCTTTTGATCTTCCGGTGTATACATCGGCACGAGTATATAGTCGGCCTGATCCGATCATGGATAAAGATCTGGATGGACTGGTATTTTGTGATATGCCAAATCGTTTGTCTGGCGATGTTGGTAAGAATCGATTGTCATCTTTGGGTGAAGATGCCTACTTACTGGTTAACCAGCTTCATAGTCTTACCATGTCGCCGGGTAGTGAAGTTCCCGGTGAAACTGGAAGATTAAGTGTTAATCCAACCGGTCAGATCTGGAGACATCTGGATTGTGCAGTTTTCAAAAAAGGTGAGCCGAAGTTATTGCCTTAAAGACTGATCAGTAGCTCAATATCTTTACAGCCAACGAAAGAGCCTTCTTCAAACTTACATTCTTCGGTCAGATTTCCTTCCGAATAAAACTTACTGATCCCATGAAGAGAATCATCTTTATAGTTTAGATCACGGACGAGAACATTGTCAGTTGTGTAAGATTTAAAGTGGCCATCTTTCTTGCCGGAAATAAAAAAAGCAGAAATATAAAGGTTACCATTCGGGTGATATTTAAAACCTTCACCATGTATTCTTCCTTTTAAATAATTCAATTCGTTACTCAGCTGACCATTATCGAAATACCATTTGGCGAAACCGTGTTTCAGGCTATTTTTCCAGTTGTATGAAACACGCAAAACACCATCCTGATCATATTGCTGTTCTTCGCCATTTTGCCGATCATTTTCATAATGTTTTAACAAGGTAAGTTGACCATTTTCAGAATAGGTTTTATCAAAACCATTCAGCTTTCCATTCTTAACTTCATACTCATGTTTCACGCGACCATCAGCAAAAAAGATCTGGATCACTTCTTTTCCTTTGCTACCTTTACAGCTATTTAACCCTTTTTGTTTTCGACCTGTCTGATAACAACTCTCACTTTCAAGTTGACCATTTTCATGGAACGACTGAACCAGTCCGTGGAGGCGATCATCCACATAAAATTGTCGTTTACTGATCTGTTCATTGTCATGGTAGTAGATCTCCACCCCATGCTTCATTTCATTATTATTTTCAAAATTTGGTCGGTAGGAAATGGAGTGGGTGAGGATTCCTTTTTCATTAAAAAACTGTTGTTCGCCAGACATCAGTCCTTGATCAAAAAATCTTTTAAACTGAGGAAATTGTTTGTCAGATTCACTTTTATAATAGGCAATCTGTTCGCCGTGTTTCAGACCTTTTTCATAACTGCTGATCAGACGTAACTGGCCATTTGGAAAATAACGTTTGTAGTCACCCTCAAGCCGATCATCTCGATAAAAAGATTCCTCATCAATTTTCCCATCGGCAGAATAATGGATCATAGGACCATCCTGATAACCATTTTTCAATGACATGATGTATAAAACACTGCCGTCATCACGTTTTTTAGTTTTCAGGCCGGTGATATAAACCTGTTTGTCTTTGCCTGTTTCCGGATCTTTCACGATCTCGAATTGCCTTGCCAGACCAAAACTGGAAATGGTAAAAACAGAGAGAGTCAGGAATAAAAGGAGTGATCGCATTTTTAAAGAACTCCATGTTCAACAGATGCAGAAGTTTTAAGGAACCGGTGCAGTAGAAAACTGCACCGGGGGAGTACATTAAAGGAATCTCTGATCAGGGCTTCCTTAACTAGTGATCGTGTCCACCAGCACCATGCACATGGCCATGTTCAATTTCTTCTGCAGATGCTTCACGAACATCAACAACGGTGACATCAAAAGTTAAAGTCAGTCCGGCCAGTGGATGGTTGCCATCGACAACAACCGTATCGCCATCAATTGCCGTAACCGTCACGACACTTGTCTGACCTTCAGGAGACTCGCCCTGAAATTGCATACCTGGTTGAATATCGGCTTCTGGTGGAAACATATTGCGAGGGATCTGCTGGATGGCTGCCAGATCTTTTTCGCCATAAGCCTGATCAGGCTCAACGGTTACTTTAAATTGATCACCAGCTTCTTTGTCTAATAGAGCAGCTTCAAGACCAGGGATAATATTCATCCCATTATGCAGATAAGCAAAGTTTCCTTCGGATGATTGATCAATAACAGTACCGTCATTGTCAGTCAGTGTGTAGTCGATTACAGCAACAACATCTTTAGTGATTTTCATAGTTCTCTCTTTTTATTGGTAGTCGTTTTGGGAGTCAGAATACAGTTTTTCCCGAAGTCGATCAAAGTCATCAGGATTAACGTATTGAAAAACATCCTTAGCTCTTTTGTTTAAATTCAAAATAATATCGAGGCCGATCGCCGGATAAAGAAAGTGACTGATCTTTTCATCAACAGTAATAACCTCACCTGGCTCACCGAAACGTAGTTTGATCATTTCGGCATCCAGTCGCACAGATGTCGGTGAATAAGTCAGATTGGTGATGGTTTTATTTGCCAGTGTGTTGATGGTTTCTGTCGAAAGTTTTAGTTTATAAGCACCAGAAGGCATAACGGTTTTTTTCAGGCTATTTTTTTCCAGTTCAGCCAACTCCTCTTTTGAGATATCTAACTCAAGGATCACATGACTGATCAACCCACCAAGATTTATTTTTTCAAATAAAGCTTCTACGGTAAATGAAGTATCCTGATCACGGAACAGACTGACCTCGGGTTGCCTCTTTACATAAGCCTGAAAATCCCCGAGTGTACTTTTCCCCAGCGTTTGATTGAAAATAGTTGAGCTTCTATCGGAATTAATCGTGACCATCCAGGGTAGATCCGTTATCTTTTCGACTGACTGATTTTTTTCCGCTGTCTTCTGGTAAAGCAGAGCTAGAACAATCAGAAAAACCAATGTGATTGCGATAGAAATGATCAGGAATTTTTTCATTATTTATTCAAAGTAATTAAGGAGGGGTGAGTGTAACTGAAAGGTCTGAATAATCTGAAACTTGATTGAAAGAGCCACGATCTGGAAGCTTACTCAAAATCGATTGAGTCTGACCCTTTTAATACAGGTTGATTCATGTATTACATATAACGGCAGTCCGCTGGAAGCTATTGTTAGGCTTGTAGCCAGCCAACTCTCTTTGCCCAATCATTTTCTTGCCGTTTACGATCTTTGATATCTTGCGGTTTAGTTCCGGACTCTTTTGCCACCTCACTTTTGTGTTTAGCCATATCTTCTTCGATAGTTGCCAACCCAAGCTTCTTTCTTTTTTTATTCGCCAGAGCGAAATCATCCACGTTTACAGTGATGTCACCAAATTCATCCCAGTCAAAAAAAATGCCACAAAATTGAGGTTTTCTTTGATGATTTAGAATGCAGTCTTCCAATATAGCTTCCTGAACTTCGCTCGCCTCACCTTTAGAAACAGCATCTTTGATAGCCACAAGAAACCTTTTCATTAATTCGGGTTTATCTATGGAGGATTTAGCTATTCTAAACGCCGCACTCGAACCGTCTTTTCCGACAAGAGAGTATCCTGGCCACCCATGCTCCTTGATGATTTTGTCTAACTCTTCTGCGTTAGCTACTCGCAGGTCTTCAAACGTTCCTGGAACACCTTCAAAACGATTTCCGTTTTGAGTTAGTTTATTCCACTCATTCGATTCTGTTTCTATTAATAAAAACAGTTTTTCGCGAAGATCCATATTGAATTTTCCTATGTCAGTCTAACGCTTTGCTCAGCGGCAATTTAAAGTGGCACGTTTTTGCGTAAGCAAAAAAAGTGACGCTTTAGATTGTCTGCTGGAGCTATTTGTTAGATTTTTTTTACATCAACCTTGCTTAAAACAAGCATTCCTTTTTTATTATTGTTGCCTGTTTCTACACATTGACTTGATTCGGCAAAAATAACAATACACTTTGCTCTGCTTGCTTTTGAGCTAGGATAGACCACTCCATCTATTTTTCTCCCAAACTCTGTTTGTGGAAATAAATGCTTAAAGTATTCTGTAACAATTTGCGTTGGCACATAATTAATATGAGCGCTATCTACTCTTTTTATTGGTTTTGTAAAATCTCTGATAAAGTCCTGTAAAAACTTTAATAAAAACCTATCTTCTCTATTTTCTTCATCAAACAGACTAGGTATTTCTATTTTTTCAGATAAATCTATTACTGTTAGTTCCCGAATTGGATTAAAAACTCCGAAAACAGCCTGTTTAGTTATATTTTCTTCAGGCTCATAAGTTTCAGATATGGCGGTTTCAATGTCAAAAGCCCCATAGAACATTGAAATTCCTGCGGGACTCATTCGATTGGCAATTAAAGCTTTTTCTTTAGGTGGAGAACCTAATTCTTTTGCTGAATTAATAGTACTACCGATATCGGTAATTCTTACTCGAAATATTTCTTTATTTTTATCAATTGTTTTTATAAGACCTAAACGTAAAATAATATTTCCTAAAGAGTTTAGTATCTCTACGGGATCCATATCTTCATATGGCGATTTATTATTTTCTTTTTTAAAAAATACATACCTCGCGTTATGTTTTACAAGTTCGGAAAACTTGCCCCATGCATTTATAAGCATTTCATTTTCATCTAAACCATAGGGGTCTCTCTTACACCATGGCCCCATAATAATAGATGAATTTAAATCGGATAATATATCTTCATGTTCTACCTCAAGTGCTAATTCATCATATAGTAGATCATATGTGTTATAGACGCTTGCTCCTAGCCAACCACCTTCTCTAGACTCCCAACCAACTCCTTCGTCCGAAGCTTCTCCCCACTCACATTTAATTGAGTTAAGAACATGTACTACTACTTTCTCAAAGTCACATGCTTTAGTGTTAGGTTTTTTTGAGTCACAATATGAGCATTGATTTGAATTTGAATAATCTTCAATAAATTGTTTTATAGCAGAATCTTCAAAACAATCTGAACATACCGTTCCACTACAAGAGCTATAGCCTGCTTCATATTTTTCTTTTTCAATTCCCACTTTGTTGATTAATCCTTATTGATTTTAAAATCTAACTTGTTAATAATGAGAATGATAATTCTCGATATTATACGCTTATATACGGAACCATATTCTTTGTATTAGGATACTAAACGTACGAACAAAGAATTGCGAAGTATCGAATTTCCATTCAAAACCTTCCCTCTAAAAAGAGGGAAGGGGTTTGTTTTAATTGAAGATCAACTCACCGTCTTTTATATCAACCTTAATGGTCTGACCCGGTTTAAAATTACCAGCCAACAAGTCTCTGGATAATGGAGTCTCCAGATATCGCTGGATCGCTCGTTTCAAAGGACGTGCGCCGTAGACCGGATCAAAGCCCGCTTCACCGAGTTTATCCAGTGCCGCTTTGGTGATTTCGAGATCAAGATTCTGTTCCTGTAATCGTCCTCGAAGAAGTTCGATCTGAACTTCGGCAATCGATCTAATTTGTTCTTTTTGCAAAGAGTGGAACACAACTGTTTCATCGATCCTATTGATGAATTCCGGACGAAAATGTTGTGACACAGTTTCCATCACGGCTTTCACCATTTCGTCGTAATTCTCTTCAGCATTTTCTTCTCCAGCCATTTCCTGAATCTTTTCTGATCCAAGATTTGAAGTCATGACGATCACGGTATTTTTGAAATCCACAGTACGACCTTGCCCGTCAGTCAAGCGACCATCATCCAGAACTTGCAGCAGAATATTGAATACATCGGGATGCGCTTTTTCCACTTCATCCATCAGGATCACGGAGTAAGGTTTACGACGAATCGCTTCGGTCAGATAACCACCTTCTTCATAACCCACATAACCCGGAGGCGCACCAACGAGTCTTGCCACGGAATGTTTTTCCATGAACTCGGACATATCGATCCGCACCATTGCGTCTTCCGTATCGAACATAAATTCTGCTAATGCTTTGCATAGCTCGGTTTTACCCACGCCGGTTGGCCCGAGGAACAGGAAAGAACCGTTCGGACGATCTGGATCAGAAAGCCCCGCGCGTGATCGACGGATTGCATCCGCTACTGCTTTCACTGCTTCGTCCTGACCAACGACACGTTTGTGCAGCGCTTCTTCCATACGTAATAATTTATCGCGTTCGCCTTCGATCATTTTGGAAACGGGAATGCCTGTCCACTTGGAAACCACTTCCGCGATCTCTTCTTCGCCGACTTTATTTCGCAGCAATTGCATGTCCTGCATTTCTGCTTGTGCGGCCATGTCCAGTTGTTTTTCCAGTTCCGGAATCGTGCCGTATTGCAGTTCGGACATGCGGCTCAGATCACCCGCACGATTGGCATTTTCAAAATCCAGCCGTGCACGTTCCAGCTCTTCTTTGATCTGTTGAGAACCGTGCAAAGCTGCTTTCTCTGATTTCCAGATTTCTTCCAGATCAGAATATTCACGTTCGAGTTTTTCGATCTCTTCTTCGAGTGTTGCAAGCCGAAGTTTGGAAGCTTCATCCTCTTCCTTTTTCAAGGCTTCGCGTTCGATCTTGAGCTGGATCAAACGTCGCTCGAGTTTGTCCATAGATTCAGGTTTGGAATCGATTTCCATACGGATACGACTACCGGCTTCGTCGATCAGATCAATCGCTTTATCGGGTAGTTGTCGATCAGAAATATAACGATGTGACAAAGTAGCCGCGGCGACAATCGCCGGATCAGTGATATCTACACCGTGATGAACTTCGTAGCGTTCTTTTAAACCACGCAGGATCGCGATGGTGTCTTCCACCGAAGGTTCGTCAACTTGAACCTTCTGGAAACGACGTTCCAGCGCTGCATCTTTTTCGATGTACTGACGATATTCATCCAGTGTAGTCGCGCCGACGCAATGTAGTTCACCACGAGCCAGCGCAGGCTTGAGCATGTTGCCCGCATCCATCGCGCCTTCGGCTTTACCGGCGCCAACCATCGTATGTAATTCATCGATAAATAAAATGATCTGGCCTTCCTGTTTAGATAGATCATTGATCACCGCTTTTAGACGTTCTTCGAATTCACCACGGAATTTCGCACCAGCGATCAGCGCACCCATGTCCAGCGAAAGTAGACGTTTGTTTTTTAATCCTTCCGGCACTTCACCATTGACGATCCGTTGAGCCAGACCTTCGACAATCGCAGTTTTACCCACACCGGGTTCTCCGATCAAAACCGGATTGTTTTTCGTGCGTCGCTGTAAGACTTGAATAGTTCGACGGATCTCATCGTCACGCCCAATAACCGGATCGAGTTTGCCCTGTTCGGCGCGTTCAGTGACATCTACCGTATATTTTTCCAGTGCCTGTCGGTTCTCTTCGGCGTTCGGATCATTCACAGTTTCACCGCCGCGAATCGTGTCGATAGATTGTTCCAGTGCTGCTTTATTTGCACCAGCTTCGATCAGAATTGGCGCGAGATTATTTTTTCCATCATCCAGAACAGCGAGTACAAACAGCTCACTGGAGACATATTGATCCTTACGTTTTTGCGAGATCTTATCGCTCAGGTTTAACAGACGATCCAGATCTCGGGACAGATGAACATCGCCACCAGCACCTTCAACACTGGCCATGTGATCCAGTGCTTCACCAAGTTTGGATCGCAGGCCATTCACATTAACGCCGGATTGCGCGAGCAAATGCCGCACAGTGCCGCCTTCCTGATCAAGCAGGGCGGTCATCAGGTGTAATGGTTCAATGAACTGGTGATCACGTCCCAGTGCCAGACTCTGCGCATCGGCTAGAGCCAGCTGGAATTTTGTAGTCATTTTGTCGGGTCGCATTGCAACTCTCCTTTAATTTTTTCGATGACTCTATGATGAGGCCAATTTCTAAATTATCAAGGTTTGGACGTAAATATGAACTGCATTTTCTGTAGGAGCGGATTGCATCCGCGAAGAGATCTGGAGCAACTTATCAAAAAGAAACGTGATCCTCGAAGGTAATGACCTGTGTGAAAAGTTGTTCTGCTTCGTTGTGCAATTTTTCGCGGATGCAATCCGCTCCTACATTATCTAAAGCTCAGGTTAGAATAGTGGTATGAAAACGCCTGCTTATATTTTTGATCAATCCAAGTTTACCGCGAGACTAGAACAATTTTCTGATCTACGACAAAAAACACGGTTTAAATTACTTTATTCGATCAAGGCTTTACCGCTTCCTGCGGTGCTGGAAAAGATGCTGCCCTATGTGGATGGTTTTTCTGCCAGTTCGTTGTTTGAAGCTAAGCTGGCGCGAGAAGTGATTGTCGATCTAGAAGCCGATCAGAAGAGTATTCATATTACAACGCCCGGTTTTCGGGAGGATGAATTAGCAGAGTTGATCAATATGTGCGATTACCTGAGCGTGAATTCTTTGAATCAGTGGCAACGTTTTTCTGATCGTTTGCGTGGAACGATCAATGCCGGGATTCGAGTCAATCCGCAACTCTCTTTTCTCGATGATGATCGTTATGATCCTTGCCGTCAGTTTTCAAAATTGGGTGTGGCGATTGATCAAGTTGAAGGTTTTGAAGGAATGTCAGGCTTACATTTTCATACGATGTTTGGATCAGATAGCGTTGAACCATTACGAAAAACAATTGAAAAAATTGAAACAAAACTGGCCGATCTTTTACATCAATTAGATTGGATCAATATTGGTGGTGGTTATGTTTTTAATGATCAGGATTCATTTTCCGAATTTGAGAATATGATTTGTAATCTATCAGATCGCTATGATCTGACGGTCTTTTTTGAACCGGGCAAAGGCATTATTGGTGATGCCGGAGAGCTGGTGACAGAAGTGATCGATCTTTTTGAAAGTGATGGAAAAATGATCGCGGTTTTGGATACATCTGTTTCGCACCACCCAGAGATTTTCGAATATCAGCGATCACCTGTGATCAAAGAAGCAACTGATGGAGAATGGAGTTGTGTTCTGGTTGGATCGAGTTGTAAGAGCGGTGATCTGTTTGGCGAATATCGTTTTAACGAATCACTTCAGATTGGATCACGAATTACTTTGATGGGCGTAGGCGCTTATTCACTGGTTAAAGCGAATCGTTTCAATGGAATTAACTTGCCAGATGTTTACCTTAAAAAGGATAATGGAGAAACGGAACTGATCCGGCATTATGAATATTCGGATTATAAAAGCTTCTGGGGATTATAAACTTAGCAACTGGAAAGGATGAATAATAAGAGAGAATAACAATGGGCATTAAATCACTACTTGAAGGCTATGGCCGCTTCAAAAAAAATGAGTACCAGAATCAGCGCGAACTTTTTTTAAAACTGGAAAAAGAAGGACAGTCTCCAGGCGTGTTGTTCATAGCATGTTGTGATAGTCGTTGTGATCCTTCGGTGATTACGGATGCGAGTCCGGGCGAGTTATTTATGGTGCGTAATGTTGCGAACCTGGTTCCCAAATACACACCCGATGGAAATAAACATGGCACGAGTGCGGCGATTGAGTTTGCGGTAAGAAACCTGGAAGTTGAACATATTATCGTCATGGGGCATGCACAATGTGGCGGCGTAAAGTTTCTATTGGAGTCTGCAGGAAAAGAAGTAGAGGATGACTTTTTGACCCCCTGGATGGAGACAGCGACTGAAGCATGTGATCATATTATAAGTATCGGTAACCGGGATGAAAAAGTGGATTTACAATTGGCGCTTGAATATGAAACCGTGCGCTTGAGTTTGCGAAATCTGATGACTTTTGATTGGATCAGAGAACGTGTGATCGCCGACACTTTGCAACTACATGGCTGGTATTTCGGTGTTGCAAAAGGGGAGCTACATCGTCTTGATCCGGTTACAAGTGAGTTTAAGCTCATTGATTATGAGTGAGTTTAACCGCAAGGATTGAAAACAGACTTGTTGCAGTGCACAATAGGCGAATAATTCTTGAACAGATCTATATGGAGTAAATCATGCCTAGAACCTTCCTTGCCTTGCGTAGCGTCCTTTATGTGCCCGGTTCCAATGAGCGAGCGATAGAGAAAACATTAAACATTCCGTCAGATGGAATAATTTTTGATCTGGAAGATGCTGTCGCGCCGGGTGCGAAACTGGAAGCACGTGAACGGGTTTGTGAGTTCGTGAAAAAGAGCGACTTTGGAAATAGGCAGGTGGTGATCCGTGTGAATTCGCTGGCCTCGTCATGGGGTTATGGTGATCTCGTTTATGCGGCGAGAAGTGGCGCTACAGCGGTGCTGATCCCCAAAGTGGAAAGTGGCGACATGGTGCGACAGACGGAGAATATCCTGGATGAGTTCGGCGCCGAGGAAATGGAAATCTGGTGCATGATGGAAACGCCGCGAGGTATGTTGCATGCCGAAGAAATCTCAACGGCCAGTAAACGGATTAGGGCACTGGTGATGGGGACTTCTGATCTGGCCAAGGATCTGGGGGCTAGCCATACGAAAGATCGTCTTCCATTTATGACCAGCCTTGGATTGTGTCTGTTGTCTGCTCGCGCTGCGGATGTTGCAATTGTCGATGGTGTGCAGCTGGATCTGGCCGATGAAGAAGGTTTTGAAGATTGTTGCTACCAGGGGCTAGAGCTGGGTTTTGATGGTAAGACTTTAATCCACCCAAAAACGGTTGCCACTGCGAATAAGGTCTTTGCTCCTTCTGAAAACGAAATCGAAATGGCTAAGAAAATTATTGTTGCGCATGATGAAGCTGTTGCTAAAGGTGAGGGCGTAGTGGTGCTTGATGGTCGTTTGATTGAGAACCTGCATGTTGAAGGTGCACATCGGATTTTGTTGTTAGCCCATGCGATCAAGGAAATGGAAGCCAGATTTTCCAGTTAGCCATATATTTCAACAACTTAGATATTCCTGTTGTCAGAAATGCTTTATTCTCATGTGTCTCGAAGATCGTAGCCTTGTTCAGTATGAAAATTATCTAAGTTTTAACCTGATTTAAGCTCAAGAATCCCCAACTGATGCCGCTATCTATCCTGATATGGAAATTAATGCGCGCATAAAAGGGAACTCAGAATCATGGCAATACCTCTCGGTAAGCCGTCGATCTATTAGTAAATGATGCAAGAATTATTTACAAACCCTCTGATCATGATACTGGCAGTCCTTGCTGTGGTTAGCTTTGCAGCTTGTTGTTGGCAATATGCCCAGTTAGCAAAAGCTAAGAAAGTGATCACGGCTTTGTTACCTGCCGAACAACAAAAACAAAAAGCGAATATCTCACAATCACTAAGCTTGTTAGTTACGCACGTCAGACAAAAAATCCAGGAATCAAAAAATCTTCGGCAGGATGCTGAGACAGAAAATAAATCCATTACCTATCACCATAAGAAACTGAGATCAGTTCTCGAAGTTTTTCCGGAAGGTGTTGTGATCCTTGATCAAGCAGGTATGGCGACTTTTGCGAATGAAAAAATACAATCCTTGATGGGGATTTCCACAAGCGATGTTGTTGGAAACCAACCACATGACTGGTGTACGAATGAAAAAGTATTAAGTTTGCTGGTACGTTATGAAGGGAATGTTACTCGTTTGCGTCGATCAGAAACGGTGGAATTTTCTCCAAATGATCAAGAAGACAAAACAATCGCTGTAACCGTGTCTCCCATTTCTTTGCCATCAAAACCAGAAGTTACGATTGGAATCTTGATCCTGTTCCGTGATGTAACAGCAGAATCCATGGCAAAACGTTCGCGTGATGATTTCGTTGCACATGTGTCACACGAACTTAAGTCGCCACTAAATGTGATCAAAATGCATGGTGAATTATTACTGGATGCCGGTGATGATCCGCAAATTCGAATTAGCAGTATTAACGTGATCAATGATGAAGTTGATCGTGTGTCGAACATGATTACCGATCTATTGAATATCACTCGATTTGAAGTTGGCAATGTCAGCATCAGTCGAAAACGAATTCGGTTTAAAGATTTTATTACTGACGTTTTTGAAAAAATGCAACGAACTGGTGAAGAAAATAATATTCAGTTCAGTCTTAATCTGCCGCAATCATTGAGTCATCTTTCTATCGACAAAGATCTCTTCCGAATTGCGTTGAATAATATTTTATCGAATGCGATTAAATATAATAAACCAGGTGGTCTGGTCACTCTGGAAGCTGAGGAAAGAAATGATTCTATTATTCTGCGGATCACCGATACAGGTATTGGAATTTTTCCAGAAGATCAGAAGAAAATATTTGAGAAATTTTATCGGTCAGAAGATGACGATGTGATCAGCCGAGATGGTCATGGACTTGGCCTGGCATTAGCAAATGAAATAATTGGTTTACACAGTGGAAGTTTGACTGTGGAAAGTGAAAAAGGCAAAGGAACGACATTTATTCTTGAGCTTGGAAAAACATCAACCTTACTTAAGGAAGCGGTATAAACATGGAAACTAAAAAAGTTTTATTAGTTGATGATGAACCACATGTTACATCTGTAATAAAACACTTTTTAATGAAGTCTGGCTATGTTGTTGATACAGCAACTAATGGGCTTATGGCATTGGAAAAAGTTGGAAAGCTAATGCCGGATGTCATTGTATCCGATATCCAGATGCCAAGAATGACCGGGCTGGAATTTTGTGAACGACTTCGATCAGATTATCCAGAAAGTGATTCTCTGGTCATTATTATGACATCCAGAACTGAGCGTGAGTTTCGGGAAAAAGCAGGATCATTGGAGAATGTCGAGTTTCTTGAAAAGCCATTAAGCCCAAGAAAACTTGTTACTCGTCTGGATGAGTATTTCGAAGAAATGGAGTGTGTTGTCTAGGATGGATAATTTGGTACAACTTGATCTTGATAGATATATCCCCTTGTTTGAACATTTGACAGGGTTTGAATGTAGTCTTGAGTTACTTGACCAGCAGGGAAATGCTTTTGGTCAGGAACTGATCATGGAAGTGACTTCAGATAATAATATTGATTGGGATAGCCTGTGTTATAAAGCGCAGAAAATGTCTTCTGATCAAGGGAAAACAGTTTGGGCTTCAGCATTGTTTTTGGGGGCAGAATACAAACCATTCTGGTTGAAGTTATCAATGAATGACAGTGGTGAAAAACTGCGCTCAGTAATTGAGGATCGCCTGAAACTGATCCTTGTGGATATTGCACATTACCTGACAGATGATCATGTCAATCAAATGGCTATAACCGGTCTTTCCAGTGAGCTTGCATCACGCTATGAAGAGATCAATATGGTCTACGGATTGAACGATATCTGGAAAGATAGTCATAAACATAACGAACAGACATCTTACGATAAGTTGCTGGATATGTGCCTGGAATTTATGCCGGTTGATATCATGGCAATTATTCTTCCGGGAGAAGAAATTTGTCTATATAAAACAAATGAAAAAGATGTGGCGGAGATAGAAGCTACACTCGAAAAGTTAGGCAATAATTCTTCTATTTTTTATGAAGCAGCCCAAAAATCGCTGGTTGTAAATCGAGATTCATATTCTGAAGATACGCATCATGAACCAACCATTCCATATAAGTTAATCGTATCCAGCATTATTAAGCAGGATTATAAAGTTGCTGGAATTGTTGTGTTCGCCAATAAAATGGATCGACCTCACTACACCAATACCGATCGTAAGTTATGCGAATTACTGGCAAGAGAAACGGCGAAAGTTTATCAGTCAAAGCGTGATGCTGTGACCGGACTTTTGAACCGGGAAAGTTTTGAGGATGAATTGAATCGAGTCGTGTCTAACCCGGATGATTCTTATCACTCTTTGATCTATTTTGATATCGATCGTTTCCAGATTGTTAATGATAACTGGGGGCATGCTGAAGGTGATCGTTTGCTCACACAGGTAGCTGCGTTGCTGCGCACTAAACTTGGAAAGACAACGACCATGTCACGTTTTGGTGGTGATGAGTTTGCTATTTTACTTGAAGATACTTCAGCTGATGTGGCGGAAGGTATTGCTGAAGGATTACGTCGATCAATTGGAGAAATATCTTTTGTTTCCAATGGACAGGCTTTCGACATCTCTTGTAGTTTCGGTATTGCTGAAATTGATCCGGAAACAGAAAATGTTATCGATGTCATGAGTGCTGCAGATATAGCTTGCCATCTGGTTAAAGAAACAGGCAAAAATGCCGTGCGAATATTCCAGCCAACGGATTCAGAAATGGCTGAACATCACGATCAGATGTATTGGGCCAGCCGTATCAAAACATCTCTTGCTGATGATCAGTTTGAAATATTTGGACAGGCAATCACCCCTTTATCTGATCCGCATGGAGAACCTAGTCATTATGAGATTCTCGTCAGGTTGAGAGAAGACAATGGAGATCTGGTTGCGCCTGGACGATTTATTCCCGCTGCTGAGCGTTATAGTCTGATGCCATCACTAGATCGTTGGGTATTAAAAGAAACTTTGCGAATACTCAACGTAGTTGAAGAAAATGGTTTGCCATCAGATATTTCAGTTTCAATCAATATTTCAGGACAGTCGCTCTGTGAAGAAGATTTCCTTAAATATGCTGTAACAACAATTGCAGAAAGCAGAATTGATCCCACCAGAATTTGTCTGGAAATAACAGAAACGGCGGCGGTAGGTAATCTGGCCAGCGCATTAAAATTTATAGAAACTTTACGAAACTTTGGTTGCCGATTTGCACTGGATGATTTTGGTAGTGGCATGAGTTCCTTTGGGTACCTGAAAAACCTGCCAGTGGATTATCTAAAACTGGATGGAATCTTTATAAAAAATATTATTGATGATCCGGTTGACCGAGTGATGGTGAAATCGATTCATTATGTAGCACGTGCGATGGGTTTGAAAACCATTGCAGAATTTGTTGAAAATCAGGATATTATCGATGTTGTCACCGAACTGGGTATTGATTATGGTCAGGGATATGGCATTGATAAACCCAGTCCATTTTTGGAAAAAATCACTGGAAAAAATCAGGTTCTGACGACATAAGTCATGCAAAAAGTACTCACGGATCGAGTCGGTGTTGCCACCCGTCTGCTACCCAGCGAAGGGGTTTCTGATCAGGCTTCACTGGAAGCTATAAAGTCTGCTGTCTCAGCTTGTCTCACTCAGCGTGAAAATCTTCTTATTATTGATCTATCTAATGTCCCGACATTAAACAGCCCGGCACTTGAGATGTTGCTCGATTCCCAGGATGAGCTGGCTCGTCGCGGCGGTGGTTTAACGCTGACCAATGTGAATAGCATTAATCAGGATGTGCTACGGATCACTGGCGTGAATGATTATGTTGATGTTCTGAATGCAGCCAGCAATGATCAAGTTTTTGTTTATGGATCAGGTGCTGATCTACAAAATCTAAGGTTGGGTGATTTATTGATCGAAGCTGGTCTCATTACAGAAGATCGAGTAGAAGAAGCCATACGACTTCAGTCTGAAACGGGCAAACGTATGGGCGAGATCATGGTTGAACGTGAGTGGGTTTCTGAAACGGAAATGCTTAAAGTTTTAAGCCAACAACTTGATGTTCCCTATACTTATCTTCGTGCGGGTGTTTATGATCTGAATTCCACCAAACTGGTTGATCATGCTTTAGCATCGCGATTGAAAGTTTTGCCTCTGTTTAGCATTCGTGGCGTGTTGACTTTAGCCACTTCTGATCCACAAAGTATTCCCAGTTTTGATGAAATCGAACGTCATACTGGATTAACTGTTCAGCCGGTTCTGGCAAGAAGTCAGGAGATCGAACACTGCATTAACGAAGCCTATGAAGGCGCGGTTGAGATCGATGCCTACGTGGGTGATCTGGAAGAAGATTTTGAGCTGATCGATCAGGAGCTCGCCAATGATTTTGATAGCATTGACGAGATCGCAAATGGCAGCCCGGTTATCAATCTGGTGAATGCTGTTATCCAGCGTGCGATCCGGGATGGTGCCAGTGATATTCATATTGAACCTTCGCGCAATAAAACCCGCATCAGATTAAGAGTTGATGGCATCTTATATGAAGTCATGACGGCTGGTCAGGAAATGCATCCGGCACTGGTCTCTCGATTAAAAGTCATGGCTAATTTAGATATTGCTGAACGACGCTTGCCACAGGATGGACGTATTCAGGTGAGCACACGAGGCAACGTGGTTGATCTGCGTTTCAGTTCTTTGCCCGGTGTTCATGGTGAAAAAATTGTTCTGCGTGTGTTAGATAAAAGTCGAAGTATTCTTCCACTTGATAAGCTTGGAATGAGTGAACACAACACGAACCTGTTTAGCAATTTACTGACCCGATCACATGGCTTGATGCTGGTTACCGGGCCAACGGGTAGTGGTAAAACGACAACACTTTATTCTGCTATTGAACATCTTAATGATACTGAAAGAAGTATTGTTACGATTGAGGATCCGGTTGAGTATCAGCTTGATATTATTAACCAGAATCAGGTTCGGGATAAGGTTGGGCTGACTTTTGCCAAATTGCTGAAACACGTTCTTCGACAAGATCCAGACATTATTATGGTTGGTGAGATCCGTGATCATGAAACGGCAGAGATTGCTATTCAGGCTGCATTGACCGGACACTTAGTTTTATCAACATTACACACCACCGATGCGATCGGAGCAGTGACACGTTTACTTAGATATGGGCGTGGAACCTTATCTTTTATCCTCTGCATTGGTTGGATCAGTTGCGCAACGACTGGTTAGAACCGTTTGTCCCGATTGTAGAACTACCTTCGTCGCACCACCTGAACTGATGAAAGAATTTGGCTGGCCAGAAGGTGAACATATTCATCTTGCAAAAGGAGCGGGTTGTACGACTTGCTATGACTCCGGTTACAAAGGACGAATGGCGGTGCATGAAATTGTAAAGACAGATTCATCGTTACAAAACCTGATGATGACAAATCCCAGTCGAGATGATCTGAGTGATTATATCGAGCAGGCTGGCATTGTTACTTTGTACGATGATGGAATGGAAAGGGCGCGTGAAGGTTCGACCACGATTGAAGAAATTAAACGAATCGTGTCGGCTGATTAGCTGCGAGAATCAAGATGGCGATAGATTTTTCAGACAAAGCTACAAAAACCGAAAAGAAATCGGAAGGGGTATCCAGCTCCTTTAAGTTGTTTTCGGACGGGAAACTGACAGCTAACCATCGAAAATTTTTTACCGAGCAATTAGCACTTTTGATCGAAACTGGAAACACCTTACACGGCAGTTTGCAGGTGCTCGAATCGCATACAGATCATGCCGAATTAAAAGCCATGATCAATGATCTGCATGATCAGGTGCTTAAAGGTAAAACTTTTTCCAAAGCACTTAGTCAACACAAAAACCTATTTTCACAAACCTATATAACATTGGTTGATGCCGGTGAGCAGGGCGGTTATCTGGCCACAGTGCTGGGTCACTTGTTGGAGATGGAAGAGAAGCGTGAAGAGCTGCGGTCAATGGTTGTGTCGGCTTTTACTTATCCAATAATTCTTACCGTATTTTCACTGGGAGTTGTTGTGTTTGTCTTAACTTCGATCTTCCCTAAATTTACCGTACTATTTTCTTCTTCGGGTGCTGCATTGCCGGGGATTACGTTGGCTTTGATGAAAGCCAGTGATTTTCTGATCGCTTACTGGTGGGCTTTATTGATAGCGATCGTGATGCTGGGAGCTTACGTGAAAGTGCTTTTAAGCCAGCCAGGATTTCGATCATGGATTGATGATCGATTATTGACAGCTCCGATAGCAGGCGCTTTATTTACAAGACTCTACCTGACTCACATGATGCGTTTATTGAGTTTATCTTTAGCAAATGGCGTATCATTGATCGATGCACTGACGATTTGTAAAGATGCCAGCGGCAATCGAACATTCCAGAAGTTTGTCGAAAAGCTGGTAACTAATGTCAGCGAAGGTAAAGGGTTTAGGTGTTGGTTTCAGAGAAGCGAAATTTATCCCACAATTGATCAAGCAGATGATTCAGACGGGTGAAGAGTCTGGAAAATTACCTTTGGTGACAGGTCGAATTGCTGACTATTATCAGAAAGAACTGGCTAAGAAACTTGCTATGCTTTCGAAGATCATCGAGCCGGCAATGTTATTGTTGATGGGGGTGTTTGTGGCGGTGATTGTCAGCGCGCTTATTCTGCCGATCTTTAAATTATCGAGTACGATGCATTAGGTGAGATAATTACAAACGCTTGTCATCCTGAGTGCCACGCTACCGCTCTGCATAAACTTTGCGAAGGATCTTGAACTTTACCGAAGTTAACAAACCTTACGATTCAATAAAATAAGTATCGTGTCCCTAGATTTTCTTCCTATAAAAAAGTCTGTCATTTGCTTTAAAGTGGACGACAGATTTTAAAAAACTTCCTTATACTTTTTGTTTTCTTCTGAAAGTAACCAAGCCAAGTAAACCACTTCCGAGTAACCAGACGGCGGCAGGTAATGGTACTGGAGCAACAGTTAGGGCAGGAGCAAAAGAGGCATTATTTGATTCTTTACTATGAAATGTCGTTCCGCCAATAGCAGCAGTAGTGCTAGTATCCAGAAGGATCAGTGTGATCAGGTTATCTGTATCGTTGTTAATGAAATCTGTGAGAATTGAGGAAGAAAATATGTATTCCTTATCCGAAATTGTGGGGTTATCTGTAATAATATTTCCAAGAAAGTTTACTCGACCTGTGTTCACCTCAGCATTTGATAATATGACACCAGCCGTCTGTGCGCTGCTCCCGGTAATAACAGACTCTGTCCAACTTTCAAAAGAATCTCCGTCATTCAAACCGTAAATCGCAACATTCGCTGCCGGGGAGTTGTTGAATCCAAATAATGAGAGTGAGCTTGTCAACGCATTATCAAGAAGGCTTGCCAGATCAAAGCGTATGAATGAAAGTGACGAAAAGCTTCCACCAGATTGATCTGCTGTAAGGTTTGCAGATGAGCCAAAATTAGTGGTACTAAGTGATGATGATCCGAAACGAACTTTAGCATCTGCATCCACACTGATAAGCAACGCATTAGCCGATGTAGATAAAGCTAACCCAAACATCAAAAGAAAGACTGCAAAGATTTTCGTTGTGAAGGATGTTTGTTGCTGTGTTCGCTGGTAGCTCATGAATCTCTCCTTGATAAAGTTCTGATGTTTCATAATTGTCAATATACACGTTTCTGGCCACTTTTTTGGCTGAACTCTGTAATAAAGTCAGATAAGTACTTGTAACTTATTACTATATCAGGATTCAAGGTGGTTTGTATATGAAGCTTTCATACCCATCTGTAATAAAAAGTTACAGACAAATGAGGTTCATTACGGGTTTTCTGTATTATCTAAAGTTAATCCTCCCAGCGCCGATACACTCAATACATTCACAATACTATGAGTTTATTACGAACATGAGAAGACAAATCACAAAATCCATACAGAAAGGCTTCACTTTAATAGAATTATTGATTGTAGTAGTCATTCTCGGAATATTGGCAGCGGTGGTTGTTCCACAATTGAGTGGTGTAACAGATGATGCAAAGCTTGAGTCACTGAAATCTAATTTATCAAATATCAGATCAGCTATTGATTTATATAAGCAACAACATAATGATTTCCCGGGTGTAGGAACAGCGGTAGGGACAGCATGTCCAAATAGTGGCACACCTGGTACAGGTGCAACAACTGAAGCTGCAGCCTTTGCTTCACAGTTAACCATGTATACAGATATCGCTGGTAAGGCTTGCAGCACGACTAACAGCATTTATAAATTTGGTCCTTACCTTAAAGCTTCAGCACCAGGTGCGAATGGTCTCCCTGATAATCCTTTTGTAGCAGTTAATACGGTCACTATGGAGAACGATGGTAATCTTGTGATGAACGGTAGGAACACTACGGGCTGGCAGTTTGATTATACGATTGGTAAGTTTATTGCTGACGATACTACTGATGGTCACGATACGCTTTAAGAGCAGTCATTGATCACAACAAGCCATTTTAATGAAAAATAATGGCACGCGGATTTACTCTTCTCGAAACACTGGTGGTGATGTTCATTCTGGGCATCATCGCCAGTGTTGCTTTACCTGATCTCTCCGGATCAAATTCCTATAAATTAGATCGCGCCGCCGAAGAGCTGGCGATGGGTTTGCGTTATGCGCGGGATGAATCTGTGCGGACAGGTGAACCGCATGCATTCGACCTTATAAGACCAGGAACTGCAGTTGAAAATAAACGTGTCAGAATATACAAGCTCAATATGGCTGATCCAGCTCAGTTTGACTCTTCATTTCTCTTATATCATCCAATCAGCAAACATCCATTTGAATACAATTTTTATGATCAAATGGATGGAGTAATCATTAATAGCCAGTTACAAAACTTTAGCTATGATAATCCTGGTTCAGGTTTTTATAATGATGAACGGATTTTTTTTGATAAGGAAGGTAAACCCTTTATATACGATAATAGTTTTTCTCCAAAGTATAGAGTTTATGAATCTGGCCACCTTAGAGTTGAATATAATGATCAGGAAAAAATAATTAAAGTTGAAGCCGGCGGGTGGGTGGTTATTCAGTGAAGAAATCATCTGCCGGTTTTTCTTTGATAGAAGTTCTGCTCGCAACCGTTATTTTAGGTATTGCATTAGTACCCGCAATGAATGCTCTACGCACAGGTATAAAAAGCACGGAAATTCATCAGGATTTTCAGGATCAGCATTATCATCTGATGAGCAAGATGGAGGAGGTTCTGGCGGAGTCTTTTGCTGATCTTGATCTCGCTGCGACGGTAGCTGCCTCTCCGGACAATCCTTCTACTTATTCTGATTCAGGTAACAATCTCAATGTTTTTTTAGCGCGTTATGATGCAGATAATGCGGATGCTGATGGTGATGTTTTTACCGGAACTGATGAGATGATCTGGGTAAGAACTCAGCTGATTGATTCTGGGTTGGTGTTTGAGTCACTGGTAGCACCATGAAAATTCAAATGTCATCACTCCAGAAACTCCATGGTTTCACACTCATAGAAGTTCTTATCGTCGTAGCAATTTCAGGCATGTTAATGGTCTCGCTGAGTAATATTGTTGGTGGGGCTTTGAACGCTAATGAGGTTACAAAGTCACAGAATGATCTGAACCGTGAAGCCTCTTTTATCATGGATCGTATCATTGCTGTTGTCAGCCGTTCAGAAGAAGTAACGGTAATAGATGTGCCGGGTATGGGTGCAGTAGATTTATTGATCTCGGCCAGACTGGATCCTGAACGTGACACCGATCTGAATGGTATTCCAGATGCAGATAACGATGCTGATGGTGAAATAGATGAAGGTCCGATCAGTGAAGATTGGGATGATTTAGTTCGTTTTAATGTTGCCCCGAGTACTCAACGGTTAATTGAAGAAGATCCTTTCCCACTTGATGTTAATGGACCAACAGGGTTTGATGCGCTTGATAAGCGTTTTTACACAATAGCGGATAATGTTACTGGTTTCAGTGGAGGCTTGACTGAGGATCCAGCAAAGCGATTTGATTTGCTTGAGGTTAATCTGGAACTCTCTGGAAAGGATGGTGAGACTCTTACCCGATCAGCAAAAATTCGAGTAGGCGGTGCTTTGTGATCAGGGCCAGGAACATGATCAGGCAGACAGGATTTACACTACTCCCAGTGATCTTGTTGTTAGCGGTGATCGCTGCTGATAGCATTGATGATGACGCAAAAAGGTCTGGTGGATTCAAAGCAGGCTAAAAATAGCATTGACAGCGAACAGGTTCGTTATACCGCCGAAGCAATTCATGCAAAAATCAGTCTGGGAGTTAAAACAGAAATGACGATTGTATAGACTATGCACTCGACTCAAGCAACGGGTCGGTTTAGTAAAAATGATTATAATGTTGAACTTTCCACCACCAGTGGATCACCTGTTACTTGAGATGTTGGTCTTGATATTGGAGGTGGAGTCTACTCAGACAATTTACCAGGCAGCTCATAAAAATGTACACAGCTCCAGTAACAGAACAGGTGCTTAACGGCGGTAGGCTGATACCTATATTCACTCCTAGAGTACAACTCCCTCAGTTTAACTTACAATTCCGGAGGTGTTAACGATAAGTATCCAAATAAAGTGTGGCGACTTTCGTAATGACCGGCGTAGTTTGCTTAACGGTTTGATTTGTCACCGTTGTCTTCTCTAACAGGCAGTGCAGATTATTTCTTCAGCGTTTATGGAAGCTTTTACTGTTTCAAAGTAGTGGTTTTGGTGAAAACAAAATAACTGTCAATGTGCATCAAGTTACCGCGAGTTGGGACAGTGCGAAAGTGAGTTGGAAAAAGCGAAATCAAACGCAACATTGGAGTGATGGTGGTGGTGATTTTTCACCAACGGTAGTGGCAAGTACGATCACCGATCTCAGGGCTGGAGGTTCTTATCTTTGGGATGTTCTCACTCTGGTGAAAAAATGGGTGAATGGAAATGACGATAATTACGGAATGATCATGGTTGGTGAATGGAACGAGGGTCTTCAGGAGACACATGATTTTGCAGAGGTGGAGAGTGGAGATCCATTAAATCGACCTAAACTTATTATTGCATATCAGTGCGAATGTGGAGTCCCCTGTCCTTAAATCAGGTTAAGAAATTCTATTTTTTGCCGATAATACTAATTGGAAAGTAATAAATCGGAATAGACATGTTAGGGATAACCCGTACCGGGCCCATCGGGCTGGATTTTGGATCAGATAATCTGAAGATGGTGCAGGCTGACTTTGTGAAAGGCAGCCCGGTGATCCGTTCGGCTATTAATTTGTCTTATCCCATGGAAAAAGCTGATCTGTTTGAGTCATCAGCTGATTTGAAAAAGTTGATCAGCGAAGCACGGACTCAGGGTGCTTTTCAGGGATCACGCACTGTTGTCTCAATGCCGCCAGAAAAAATCCAGTTTGTGTCCCTCGAATATAAATGTGCTTCTGGAACGGAACCGGATGTTGCTGTGATCGAAGCGATCAAGGAACGTTTCGGTGATCAGATTAGAAACTCCGTGATCGACTTTCTACATATTCGTCCTGAACATAAAGACCAGCTTGATCGTACCGCTCTGGTTGCGATTGCAGAAAAAAATTCTGTTGTTTCATTTCTGGAATATTTACGCAAGGCCGGACTAACAGTTGATCGACTTGAGATTGGCCCGGTTGCGATCAATCGATTGATCAGCGCAATAAATCCATCTGAACGTGACAAGATTATTCTGGCGATCAATTTCGGCTTACAAAAATCCTATGCGACGGTTTTGTGGGGACGACGATTATTGCTCGATCGGGAATTGTCTTTCGGTCTGGATACAGGTGTTCAACAACTCTCACAAGCATTGGAAGTTTCAGAACAGGAAGCCAGCCAATTACTGACCCGGCATGGTGTTCAGGCTACGAGTAAAGTTATAGCAGGGATGGATTATGAAGAGCCAAGTATCGAAGAAACGATCACGGATATTTTGAAACCATTCTTACAACAACTTGCGAATGAAATAAAACGTTTGATGCTTTATGTCGCATCAAGAACCCGTGGTCGATCAGTTTATGAAGCCTATGTTCTGGGAAGTATTTCCGGCTGGCCGGGTGTCGATCGAGTGCTTTCGGAAATGATCGGAATACCTTTGAAAAAAACACAGCCTTTTTATGGGCTCGCGACTTGTAAACAAGCCGCCAAAATTGAAGATCCATCTTCATTGCGAGGGATTGCTGTGGCCACAGGCTTGGCACTTTCAGGTTTTGATATTAAAGAGGGAAATAAGTCCGATGCGTGAGATGGATCTAATCCCCGAAGATTATCGCCGTGATCAAAACATGCGCCGACTGTTGATCGGTTTTGGTGTGCTTTATGTGGTGATCATTATTGCATTAGTAGCCGGCAAGTTTTTCCAGGATTCCAGAATTACAAACGTTAAGCAGCAGATCGAAACATTAGAAAAACAACAGGAGACCCTGGCAGGGCAACAAAAAATAAATGATGAGCTACAAATAAAAAAAACAGCGGTTCACAATCAACTAGCTTTTGTGAAAATGATCCAGAAAGGTGGTGGAGCAGGTCAGATATTTCTGGTTTTTGATCGAGTATTACAGCATGAAAAGAATAATGTCTGGATGGAATCCTGGAAATACACGGCTGCAAATCTTCAGGTGGAAAAGAATACTGATAAGAAAAATGATGAACATATCTCGGTGACTATTCGAGGCAAAGCTCTCGATCACGAGGCTTTATCATCATTTGTGAGAGACCTTGTTTCACAACCAGAGATCACCGATGTGCAGGTGAAAGATACATCGATGGTAGATGCAGAAAGTTCAACCGTTACGTTCTACATGGAAATTATCTGATGCTGGACGAACTCACAAAAAACCTGAATCCACGAATGCTTTTTTTATTGCTATTGGCGGGTTCTGTATTGATCGCTTCAACGGGATATTCGATGTGGTTCAAAAATTCGATCAAGGAACATAAGCAATTACAGAGTCGTTTTGAAACGATGCAAAGCAAACCTTCTGATCAGGCTTCAGTCGAAAAGGTTTCTCATAGTTTACGCAATGAGATTGATAACCTGAATACCCAGCTGACAGAGATCGGACGAGAAGTGTTAAAAGGGACTAAGCCTTTGTCCGTGATCTCCAGCCTCGGCGCTTATGCAAAACAGCACAATGTGAAGATGGTTGGTATAAAACCAGAGAAGGCAATTACAGGAACACTTTATACTGAAGTCCCATTTCATGTTGAGCTATCAGGTGACTATGGACAATTGTTTAAATGGGTTTATGCACTGGAGCATTCAAATAGTCCCTTGTTTATTAAAGAGTTTTCTATGATGCCTGAGTCGGGTACTGAAAAGAGAAGGATGCAGTTAACCGTTGGTTTGATCCAACCACTTCAGGGAGAAGGCTAGGGAGCCTCTGATCAATTCATGAACAATCTTGTGAAGGTTAAAATTATCCAGCTTTTCGTTACGAATTTTGCAAATAGAACCACTATTTGCCGCAATTCGTGCCTCAATCTGAATAATTTTTCCACTTCACAAGGCTCGCTCAGAATTGATCAGAGGCTCCCTAGGATAATGAAAAGAATCTATCTTGTTTTCTCTATCAACTTATTGCTGTTCAATACCGTTTCTCTTGCTGATGAAAATGTGGCACCTGAATTGCATATTGATCCCTTTATAAATCCACTGACAACAGTGCCGATCGAGCCAGAAAAAGGTGTTGAAAATGTTTCAACAGGGATCGCACCAACAGTGGGAAAGGCAGCCAGAACGTCTTTTTTATTTCAGCCGGAAATAAGGGGTATTATTCTCACTCACGATGGAGATGAGCTTAGTGCTTTTGTAAATGTCGGTGGTGAAATGATCGAGCTGGGTGGAAAATATGAAGGCTACCGCCTCATTAAAGTTAAAGGACAATCAGTTGTTTTTGAAAAAAATGGAAAACAATATCCTGTGTCATTGGACCCAGTACTGGGCGATACAGATGAGGATGAAGGCACGCTTTAAGGCGAGAATTTTTAGTGTCTTTTTTCTGTCAATATTTCTAAGTTTTTCAGTTCAACAAATTCAGGCAAAAGATCAGACCGTAGATCAGCCGATCTCTAAATCCAGAGCTGAGCATTTATCTAAAACAGTCTCCATTTCAGTGCGACATGCCGATCTGGCAGAAGTCTTCGAAATGATATCCAAACATGGCAGGGTGAATATTTTGCTGGCCAATGGAGTGTCTGGTGAAGTTTCGATCAATCTTTATGAAATAGATTTACACGAAGCAATCAAGGCCGTCGCTATCGCTGCAGGATTTGCGGTTGAGAAATCAGGAAATACATATTTTGTAGTCACTCGTGATGATGCTGGTAAGGAAATTGTTGGCGGTCTGACACAAGTTAAATCATTCAAAGTGCAATACAGCGATCCAAATGTTGTCTCAACGATCCTCAGTGGACACCTCTCACGTTATGGCAAGATCACAGCATTACCAGAACGTCGCCTTATTGTCGTAGAAGATATTCCAGAATTTATGCAACGCATAGAAACGCTGCTGGAAGAGCTTGATAGTCAACCAGTTCAGATCATGATCGAAGCACAGATCCTTGAGGTTAAGTTAGAACGATCGGAAGTTTATGGTGTTGACTGGAAAAAATTATTTACACCCGGTGGTGGAACGGGGCAGGCTGGAACTGCCGGACTCGCAGCACCAGCGTCAGGCTTCTTTTATTCTGTTGTGAACCCAAGTGTTGAATTCGCATTGGGAGCGTTGAGTAAAAAAGGTCGTGTACGAACATTATCGACACCAAAATTAATGGCTCTGGAACATCAGGAAGCTGAAGTTATCATTGGTGATCGAATTGGTTACAAGGAACTGACTACCAGTGGAAATGGAAATCAACAAACTGAAACAATTAAATTTCTTGATTCCGGTGTGATATTACGAGTGACTCCATTTGTTGATCGCAGCGGAAAAATCATGATGCAAATTCACCCGGAAGTGAGTAATGCAACGGTGACGGATGGCATTCCATCTTTGCAAACTACTGAAGTAACAACGCAATTGTTGGCAGCGGATGGGGAAACAATTTTCATCGGTGGCTTGATCAAAAATAACTCAACGAACGCCCGTAAAGGTGTTCCTATTCTTAGTGACATTCCTGTGGTCGGTTATGCTTTTAGAAATCAGGAAGATAATGTCACTAACACAGAAACCATTGTTATGATTACTCCACGAATCATTAAAGCAGGGCAGCGTAGCTCTTATCCACAAGAACGATCAGATAAAAGAAAAATCAGAAATATTGATACTACGTTGAAAGATGAAGGTGACGATATTGAAAGAGTTTTCAAAAACCATGTGCCCTTGGGTAAGCAGTGGAGTCCCTTAAATAACTAGAAAATAAGCTAATTTTTTCTGGCCTGCCTTTTGCATATTACTCCGTATGAATTCCATATGGAAAATCAAATGTTAGATCGTTTTAAGTCAAGTATGGCAAATAGCGCAAGCGTCTCTGTCTGGCCGACAGATCATGCTGTGGCAACTGCTGTGGTTAAGCAACAGAGAAAAGGTTTACCTTATCTCGAAGCTTGCGAATATCATCCGATCAAAAACCGATCAGAACAGTCGGGAGTTTTAAAGAAAATCCTCGACTCCAATAATCTTTCTAAACATCGTTGCGTCAGTCTGATGAGTTCAGAAGCGTATCAATTATTGATGGTTGAAGCACCAGATGTTGTTGAAGCAGAACTGCAAGAAGCGATGCGCTGGCGTGTTAAAGACATGATCGATTTTCCTGTTGAAAAAGCAGTGATCGAAGTTTTTGATATACCCGATCAAAAATCCAGTGGCGACATGATGTATGTTGTTGTGGCGAAATCTGAAGTGGTCGCTAAACGAGTTAAGTTGATGTTGGACGCAGGCTTTGATCTGTCGTCAATCGACATTATGGAACTCGCAATGAGAAATGTTGCTAGCCTGTTGCCTGAAAATGAACGGGGTGTGGCGATGGTCTGGTTAGGTCTGCATAGCGGTTCTATTACCTTAACCAGGGCAAATACACTTTACTTCACCCGTCATCTTTCTGGATCAGAAAAATTATTTGGTGCTCTGTACTCGGAGAGTGTGACAGAAGAAATGGAAGGTTGGTTGGATACGGTTGTGATTGAGCTTCAGCGTACATTGGATTTTTATGAAAGTCAGTACCAACAACCACCGGCGTCAGGTGTAGTTCTGGTTCCCTTGATCAAGCCCATAGAAGGACTTACCGAATATTTATCCAGTCAGCTAGGAGTGAATGTTCGCTATCTTGAGTTGAACAATCTTTTTGAAATAAATGAAGATCTTGATCTCGATAAAGTCGCTTTATGTCTTCCCGCAATCGGTGCGGCCCTGGACATGAATGAGGTCGGTTCATGAGCCAGATCACACAGCAAGTCAACCTCTACCAAAGTCAGTTCCAGCCAGAAAAAGAACGATTCACGTTGGCTCATTGTTTGATCGTGTTACTTCTTGTTAGCATTACTTTTGCTGGTTTTAGCTGGTTGAAAATTGATCAGCTGAAACAAATAGAACAACAAATATCACAACAGGAAAAACAACATCAAACTATGCTGGCTCAATTATCAAAATTGGCTGCAGAAAGTAATAACAATCAAAAAACAGCCGTTAAAGAAACAGACATTATTGGTAAGGAAGAAGAGCTAAAAGCTCGTCGAGAATTGTTGAGCACCCTGACGGGTGGGAAACATGGAAGCACAGAAGGTTTTTCAGATTATTTGTTGGCGCTTTCACGACAGCATGTTAATGGAGCCTGGATTACTGGCCTTTCAGTACAACAAGGTGGAACAAAGCTGGCGATTGCGGGTAGTTCTCTGAAGCCGGAGCTGGCACCTGTTTATCTACAAAGCCTGTCTAATGAAAAAGTATTCTCCGGGAAAACATTTGGTGTGATGGAGCTGAGCCGGCAGGATGTAAAGTCTGACGATGGAACATTAAATAGTTCTGATCAGATCGATTTTATATTCCGCACAGACAATAACGATGTGACACAGGTTGAGGAAGTTGAGAATGAATCTTGATGCGCTTAATAATCGTGTAAAAACACTGACACTAAAAGAAAGGGTCGGAATTTTTCTGGCGATCAGCGTAGTGATCTATGGCATCTGGGATTTCACTTTTATGCAGCCGATGCTTGAAAAGGAAGCCATGCTCAATAGCAGCCTGGATCAAAAAGGCCAGTTAATTATGACCTTATCTGATCAGGTGCAAAATCTGGTTGATTCAGACCAAAGTCCACAATTTAAAAAGAACCGTCAACGTTTAGAAAATGTGATAGGTCAACTGGAACTAACGGATCAGAGATTACTTGAGATTACTTCAAGTTTAATCGCGCCGGATCAAATGGCCAAAGTTCTGGAAACATTATTGGTGCAGTCAGAAGGATTAACGATTCGACGATTGCATGGTCTGGGTGCAAAACCATTCCCTGAGAAAGTAGAAAAAACAGATCAGGAACTCGTAAAGAATTCAGTAGGTAAAGAAGTCATCAATGAAGAAATTGAAGTAGAAATGCCAACAGCCTGGGAGCACGGTTTACGACTTGAGTTCAGTGGTAGTTATCTTGATACGATGAAATATTTGAAGTCACTGGAAGAACTTAACTGGAAATTTTACTGGGACAGTGTCGAGCTGGAAGTTGATGAATATCCGAATGTGAACACTGCAATAAAAGTTTATACATTGAGTCTTGAAGAAGAGTGGATTGACGTATGAAACCATTAACGAATTTAATCATTATGAGCCTGATGCTCATCATGGCAGGTCTTACAAATGCCACAACAGGATTAGTTGATCCGACGCGTCCAGCCAATCTTGTCGAGGCAGCAGTAAATGAAGCTGCCGTTCAGAATAAAAGCGATCAAAAAGATGGAACTGAAAGTCAGGAGAAATCTGAGCCGATACCAGATTACAGACTCAATGCAATCAAAATTGGCCGTTCATCTCGAATGGCAATTATTAATGGTGAAACAGTATCGCCAGGTCAGAAAGTTGGTGTTGCGAAGTTAGTAAAAATTAATTCAGATTCAGTCGTGATGGATGTTAACGGTAAAGCAATTACTGTTTCTTTACTCCCTGGTTCGATCAAGACACGTTCATCAAAATAATGGAAAGTAAGATGAAAACATTTAAATTAAAACGATTATTGTTGATCATTTCATTGATCATGATTTCAGCTTGTGAAAGTACGGCACCGCGTGTCGAGACAATCGATGAGATGGATCAGATTCTGGCCGAAGGCGCTAATCATGTTCCTGCGAAGGAGCTTGAAAAGACAATGACCGCTGACGAAGTGAGTAGAGCATTGATGCCTTCGATGAAAATGGATCCACCTCCTGCGGACTCGGGTCAGACAATCAAAAATGATAAGCAACGCTTTGATATTTCTGTCAGTAATGTCCCCGCTGATCAGTTTTATATGAGTCTGGTGGAAGGTACAAATTACAATATTGTGGTTCATCCTGATCTAAAAGGAACAATATCTTTGAATCTTAAAAATGTCACGATTACGGAAGTGATGGATGCAGTACGTGATGTTTATGGTTATGAATTTGAACGCACGGGTTATGGTCTGCGTGTTTTGCCAAATGCGATGGAAACAAGAATATTTCAGGTGGATTACTTGAATGTAGAACGTTCAGGTGTGTCATCGACGTCTGTTAGCTCTGGCACATTGCAATCGAGTTCAGATAGTTCTGGCAGTAACTCAAGTGGAAGTTCTGGCTCCAGTGGATCGAGCAATACCGGAACACAGGTCACTACACAACAACCGCTTACAAGCTTCTGGCAAGAACTGGATCTGTCTATTAAATCGATCATTGGCAATGAAGATGGACGTAGTGTGATCATCAATCCTCAATCAGGTTTGGTAGTAGTTCGAGCGATCCCTAATGAGTTAAGAGATGTTGAAAAGTTTTTAATAGCGGCTGAACATATTTCCCAACGCCAAGTAATTCTGGAAGCCAAAATTCTGGAAGTTGAACTTAAAGATGAATTTCGTAGTGGCGTAAACTGGTCGGCTTTGGCAGGTTCTTTCTCAGCTGGTGTTGCCGGTGGTGGTACGTCTTTAGAAAGCGATGCTGGTTTCAGTAATACACGTGGTTTTATTCCAGCAAAGGGTCAGTTTATTCCCCCGTCCAGTTTTGGTGGTATTTTCTCTTTGGCGATCAATGGTAGTAAATTTAGCGCGCTGGTAGAACTACTAGAAACTCAGGGTAGTGTGCAGGTTTTATCCAGCCCACGAATTTCGACCATGAATAATCAAAAAGCGGTGATCAAAGTTGGGCAGGATGAATTTTTTGTAACAGATGTTTCTTCTGAGTCTGCCACAGGTGGCGCGGGTACTAACCAGACGGCTGATATTGAGTTAACCCCCTTTTTCTCCGGTATCGCTTTAGATGTCACACCGCAGATCAGTGAAGATAATGAAGTGACTTTGCACATTCACCCTTCTGTTAGTCGTGTAAGAGAGCAACAGAAAATATTACAAGTTAATGGTCAGGATCAGAGCCTGCCGTTGGCACGAAGTACCATCAGAGAGTCTGACAGCATTATCCGTGCACAAAGTGGTCAGATTGTTGTGATCGGTGGACTGATGCAAGACACGATTGATGATCGTGATGCGAAGACTCCGGGTGCCGGTGACGTTCCTTTGTTTGGGAACTTATTCAAGCACAAAGCACGATCAAAAACTAAAAGTGAGTTGATCATTCTGCTCCGTCCGATTGTGGTCGATAGCCCTCGACGCTGGGCTGAAGCGATCAATGATTCTCGTCATAATGTTGGCGAAATACGTCAGGGTGTTATGGATTGGAAACAGCCTGGGACTCCTCAATAAATCGTAGAGAGCTCTATATGGGATGTGCTGACGACAGGAAGCGCATCTTTTGCGATTGATGCGCTTCGTCCTCAGCACATCCTCTGATTGAACAATTCTGGTCTATCCAAATCAGGCACGAGTAATGCATGAGTAAACATACTCATGAAAACCTGGAGGAGGGCAGATCATGTATTTACAACATTTTCGTTTAACAGAATTACCTTTTGGTATCACACCAGATACTTCATTTTTTATGAATCGTTCCGGTTATCGGGATGCGCTCAATGTCATGAAAGTGGCATTGGATATGGGTGAGGGATTTCTCAAGGTTACCGGTGAAGTCGGAACCGGGAAAACATTATTATGCCGGGCGCTGATCAATAATCTCGGTGACGAATATGTGACCGCTTATGTCCCCAATCCTTACCTGACACCAGAATCATTATTCCTGACCATTGCTGACGAATTAGGTATTCGTTATATGCCGAATATCAAGCAGCACGCCTTGCTGAAACGCATTACTTGGTCCTTATTGAAAATGCGTAAAGATGGTAAGCGGGTTGTGCTATGTCTTGATGAAGCGCAAGCAATGCCGATCGAAACACTGGAAACACTTCGCCTTCTGACTAACCTCGAAACTGAAAAGCGTAAATTGATCCAGGTGGTGTTATTTGGACAACCAGAGCTGGATGATGTGTTGGCAGAACCTTCTATTCGACAACTTCGTCAACGTATTACTTTTTCCTACAAACTGGCACCATTAAATCGTGATGGGATGAAACGATATCTTGATCATCGTCTTAGCATAGCAGGCTATATGGATGGTGATATGTTTGATCAGGATTCGCTTGAATTACTCTATGTTGCCAGTCGTGGTATTCCAAGGTTGGTTAATATTCTTGCGCACAAAGCGATGATCGTAGCCTATGGTGTTGGTGATCTGATTGTGACTCGTAAGCACATGCGTGTGTCGATCGAAGACACAGATGATGCACGTCGTTGGCATGAAAAATCAGCACGAAAAAGAGATCGGGTTATGCGTTGGGCCTATGGTACGTTTGGAACATTTGCTCTGATCAGCCTGGTTGTCTTTGGTTTGAACTCACCGGATGTAATGGCGCTGATAAAATGAGTTTCGTGAATGATGTCCTGGCTGAAGAAGCAGACAGAAAAGACCTCATCTTATTTGAAGACTCTTCAGTCTTTCGAGATGCTGATTTTTCGCCGATCCATGACAGCGCCAGGTTAAAAAAGAAATATTGGTTAAATTTTCTGCTGGCATTGATCGTTTTAACGATAGCGATTAACTTTATTGATCAACTTCCTGTCAGTAAAAGTTATTCTAATACGAGTAACAATACTAAATACTCTTATACAGAAAAACTGGATCTTCCCATTTTGAAACCAACCTTTATTCAGGAAACGGTTGAGAATGAAACCATCGTTGTAGTTGAAGAAAAATCTGATCCAGAGGAAAAGCATTTTGTGCAGGAAGTCAGTGCTGAAAAAATACTGGAGAAACCTAAACCCCAGTTACAACAGCCAATCCAAAAGTCTTCCCGTGCATTAGTTAAGTCTGATCAAAAAGTTGAGCAAGTGCTGGATCTGACAAGCGACAAAATTGTTTTCAATAAAAATGTATCAACTGATCAGACACAAATTAAAATTGAGACACAATTCGAGCACGCACAACAATTAATACAACAGGGCGAAGTCGCTTCTGCGATCACGGAATTGAAACAAGTTTTGATTCTGGATGATCGTCATCTTGAAGTGCGTTTATTGCTGACAGCAAAACTGATTGATCAAGGACGAGCTCCTGAAGCGATCAAGGTTTATAAAAAAGGCTTGTTAATTACTCCCGGAGAGTCTCGTCTGGCCAAGCCTCTGGCTCACCTGTTAGTTGAAAGAGGCAAGATTGATCAATCATTACAGGTTTTGCAACAAGCAGCACCATCTACAAAAACTGATCCAGACTACCATTCATTTATAGCCTCTTTGCAACAGCAAACTGGCAGGCATGGAAAAGCGATCACAATCTATCAACAAATTCTGAAAAGCCAGCCAGAGAACGGTAAATGGTGGTTGGGACTGGGTATTTCATTAATGGCCGAAGCCAGAAATAAAGAGGCACTTATTGCCTTCGAGTCATCTTTGCATGATGAACGGATTTCATCAGCATTGAAACAGTTTGCGAGTCAAAGAATTCTCGATCTGAAGGATTCTCGATCAGAAAACAGAGGAAACTCATAATGCAACGTAAGCGAATTCGGCTGGGTGATCTGCTGGTAGAAAATAATGTTATTTCTCAACAGCAATTAGAAGATGCGTTGGAGAAGCAAAAGACCAGTGGATTAAAACTGGGTCGCGTGCTGACTGAAGGCGGTTATGTTTCTGAAGATGAAATGCTGCGGTTTTTATCTGCACAATTAAAAGTGCCTCTGATTGATCTGACTCAATATCCGCTAAAACCAGAAGTTGTTAAATTAATTCCGGAAATCCATGCGCGACGTTTTCGAGTGTTGGCTCTGAGTAATGAAGATGACTCTGTGCTGGTTGGCATGGCTGATCCAACGAATATTTTTGCTTTCGATGAACTGGCTCGTATTCTGAAAAAGGATCTGATCGTGGCGGTGGTTCGTGAGTCTGATCTTCTACAATCATTAGACACAGCTTATCGTCAGACAGAACAGATTTCTGGTTTTGCAGAAGAGTTGGATGATGAGCTGTCTGAAAATGATAATTATCTGAATGATCTGGCTGAGAATGTCGATCATTCCGATGCTCCCGTCGTTAAATTACTGCAGTCATTGTTGGAAGATGCGATCCGTTCACGAGCATCAGATATTCATATCGAACCAGATGAAACTGTGTTGAGAATTCGTCAGCGAGTGGATGGTGTTTTACAAGAGCAAATTATCAAAGAAAAACGTGTGGCCAACGCGCTTGTTGTGAAGCTGAAGTTGATGGCTGGAATGGATATTTCAGAAAAACGTCTGCCTCAGGACGGTCGTTTCAGTATTAAAGTTCACAAGCATAATGTTGATATTCGAATCTCAACTATGCCGATCTATCATGGCGAATCTGTGGTCATGCGTTTGCTTGACCAGACGGATGGAATTCCTGATCTGAGTGCCTTGGGAATGCCGGATGAAATTCGTGATCGTTTTGAAGCATCCGTCAGGGCACCGAATGGAATGGTATTGGTTACGGGGCCGACCGGTAGTGGTAAAACGACGACTTTATACAGCACACTTAAATTATTAAACAAGCCTGAAGTTAAAATTATTACGGTGGAAGATCCTGTTGAGTATCGCATGCCAAGGATCAACCAGGTGCAGGTTAATACTGAAATAGAATTAACCTTTGCGCGAGTGTTAAGAACAATTCTTCGACAGGATCCAGATGTGGTTTTGATCGGCGAAATGCGTGATGCAGAAACTGTTCAGATCGGTCTTCGTGCTGCGATGACAGGTCACATGGTGCTTTCGACTTTGCACACAAACGATGCGGTTAGTACTGCAACACGTCTATTGGATATGGGTGCACCGGGTTATCTTCTGGCAACCTCGCTTCGGGCGATTATTGCGCAGCGTCTGATCCGACGAATCTGTGATGGTTGTTCAATGGTTCATGAACCGGATGCTGCAGAAAAAAGCTGGTTAAGAAAGTCGGATCAATATGGTTATGAATATCATGCCGGATCAGGCTGTCAAAAATGTCATCAAACAGGATATTCTGGGCGAATTGCGGTGCAGGAACTATTGACCATTGATGAGGATCTTTCTCTGGCCTTGGCATCAGGTGATACAGCTGAATTTATTCGTACTGCAAAACATTCAGATAATTATAAACCTCTAGGTTTGGTTGCTCTGGAATTTGCTCAACAGGGAATCACAACGCTTGAAGAAGTGATGCGTATTTCTGCTGAGATTGATTTGGATACTGAGTCGCAGAATGTTCATTCTAATGATGTGGAAAATAGTAGCTCTGTAGATGAAGAACTATCAAATTTAATCCCGGTTCAGACACCCGTAACGGCTGATGAAGAGAGCCTAATGGAACGAACTTTTGAGTTCAATGATAGTAAATTGTCGCTGACAACGATAGAAGATTGATAATCAGGAATGGCGATCTTCGAATATAAAGGACGTGATAATAGTGGTGGTTTGATCACTGGCGATATGGAAGGTGTTTCTTCTGCTGCGATCGCGACACATTTATTAAGCACCGGGATTACTCCGGTCAATATTCATGAAAAAGTTGAGAAGAAAGATCTATTCAACGATTTTGGCGATATTTTCAAGAATAAAAAGCCACCTGATATTTCTGAAATGGTGATGTTCTCCCGTCAGATGTATGCACTGTTAAGAACAGGTATTCCTGTTAATCAGGCGATTGGTGGAATTCAGCGATCGATCAAGAATGAATATTTCGCCGAAGTTCTACACGAGATCCAAAGTGATCTTGAGTCTGGTCAGGAAATGAGTGCCAGCCTGAAACAACATCCACGAATATTTTCAGATTTGTTTGTCGCTATGATTAGTGTTGGTGAAAATACGGGGCGGCTTGATGAAGCCTTTTTACAGATCTCGCATTATATGGAGTATGACAAGGAAACACGGCAACGTATAAAAAGTGCATTGCGTTACCCGAGCTTTGTCATGATTGCGATCTCGGTAGCGGTTGCTGTGATCAATATTTTCGTCATTCCTGCCTTTGCTAAAATCTTTGAAAATGCCAACGCCGAATTACCATTAGCGACACAAGTCCTGATGATGACCTCGAATATGTTTGTCAATTACTGGCACTTTATGTTGATCACGTTAGTTGTGATCATTGGATCCGTAAGAGCCTGGGTTCAGACAGATTCTGGACGTTACACATGGGATAAGATGAAACTCAGACTACCGCTGGTTGGTAACATTATTAAGCGTGCCACACTGGGACGTTTTGCTCGTTCCTTCGCCATGTCGATTGGAGCTGGTGTGCCTTTAACGCAGGCATTATCTGTCGTAGCGAAAGCGGTCGATAATCGTTTTGTCGGTTCTCATGTGAAGGATATTCAAAATGCAGTCGAGCGAGGTAGTACGCTTACGCACGCAGCTTCAGAAACCGACATGTTCACGCCATTGGTGATTCAGATGTTGAACGTTGGTGAAGAAACAGGCGTGGTTGATGAAATGATGCAGGAAGTGGCCGGGTTTTATGAACGTGAAGTTGAGTATGATGTGAAAAATCTTAGTTCAACCATCGAACCAGTTCTGATCTCAGTTATAGGTGTGATGGTTTTGATCCTGGCACTGGGTATCTTCCTGCCGATGTGGGATATGAGCAGCGTTATGGGTTAGTAATCCGTTATAATCAGTTTTTGCCTGATATCAGGCAAGGTACAGATTATATGTCTTCAGCTCTTCCAGAAATTAAACTCAAACCGGGAAGCGATCATTATGCCGTGATGGGTAATCCGATCTCGCACAGTCTTTCCCCGCAAATCCATAAACAGTTTGCCGAACAGACGGATCAGAATTTGATCTATCAGGCGATCGAATCACCGTTGGAAAAATTTTCAGAAATAGTTGAGCAATTTCGATCAGCTGGTGGTCGTGGTCTTAATGTCACCGTACCTTTCAAACAGCAAGCCTGGGAAATCTCCGATCAGCGAACCGAAGTTGCCGAACGTGCCGGTGCAGTGAATACGATCTGGTTCGATGATCAAGATTTGATCCAGTCTGATAATACGGATGGTCGAGGTCTGGTTCGGGATATTATGATCAACCATGATCAAATGATCCGTGGAAAACGAATTTTGATCCTGGGTGCTGGTGGCGCAGTTCGTGGAGTGCTGGAACCTTTGATGAATGAAAAGCCTGAATCTTGTGTGGTTGCTAACCGTACCGTTTCTCGCGCTGAAGAACTTGCTGATTTGTTTTCTGATCTGGGCAATATTTCTTCGGCCAGCTATTCTGATCTAAAAGGTTCGAGCTTCGATATGATCATCAATGGCACCTCAGCCAGCCTCCAGGGAGAACTCCCCCCTTTGCCGGATAATCTTCTTGTCAAAAATGGAGTTTGTTACGACATGATGTATTCAAAAACACCCACGGCCTTCGTAAAATGGGGGCAGAATTGTGGGGCAACATTATCCGTGGATGGCCTGGGAATGTTGATAGAACAAGCTGCAGAGTCATTTTTCATCTGGCGTGGTGTCAGACCAGAGACAAATTCAATTATTTCTTCGCTCAGGGCTTGACTTATTCACATTTTCATCAATAAGCCTCGTTCTCAAGGCTTATCTCTTCATCCTCCTGTGGATACATTGAAAAGTAACGTAAGTTATTGATTTATGATAAATATAATGGCTGGTTAAAAAGTAACCGTTTTAATAACACTGTAATATTGACGGTGGTTGACGGGGTTTTGACGCAGCTTATTCACAGAGTTATCCACAGATTTTGTGGGTAAGATTTTTAAGTTATTAAAGACAATGACTTAGCTTATTTATGTGATGGAGTTCACATAAATTACAACTAAGTTATCGTTGTAATGCATCCATCGTGTCGGGCAACCAGAGGATCAGTTTTGGGAAAAATGCAATCAGTAAGATGGCTGCGATCTGGATCATGACAAAGGGGATAATTCCGCGGTAAATTTGCTGGATCCTGATCTCCTTTGGTGCAACAGCTTTCAGGTAAAACAGGGAAAAGCCGAAGGGTGGGGTCAGGAATGAGGTTTGTAGGTTCACTGCGATCAGGATGGCAAACCAGAGCAAGTCGATTCCCATCTGGCTGGCAATTGGTGCAAGAATAGGCACGACGATAAAACAGATTTCCAGAAAATCCAGAAAGAATCCCAGAAAGAAGATCAACGCCATGCTGAGAATAATAAATCCCCAGGTTCCGCCGGGTAGACTGGTGAATAAATTTTCAACCAGCTGATCGCCACCCATTCCTCTGAACACCAGACCGAAAGTTGTTGCACCGATCAGGATCAGAAAAACCATACTGGTCAGTCGAGTTGTATGCCGTGAGGCTTCTAATAAATTGCTTAAAGATAATCGTTTATGCAGCGCTGCTAAAATCAATGCGCCGAGTGATCCAATCGCTGCTGATTCTGTGGGTGAAGCGATACCGAAGAAGATCGATCCGAGTACCGCAATAATTAGAAGCAGTGGAGGCAGGAGGCTCTTAATTACCCGGCTTGTCATCTTGTCCGTCGAAGAGGATTTGATCGCAGGAGCCGCTTCAGGATTCCGCCAGGCAACATAGCTAATATAGAGAATGAAAAGCAGGATCAGTAACAGACCCGGAACGACGGCACCGACGAACAATCGTCCCACCGGAACTCCGATCACATCGGCCAATAAGATTAGAACAATGCTGGGAGGAATAATCTGCCCAAGTGTCCCAGAGGCAGCTATGGTACCGGTTGCCAGCTCTGGCGAATAATTATGTTTTAACATTGCGGGTAATGCGATCACGCCCATTGTCACGACAGTGGCTCCAACAACACCGGTGGTCGCTGCGAGTAAAGCGCCGACGATCACGACTGATAATGCCAGACCACCGCGAACTTTTCCGAACAGTAATGCCATCGTCTCAAGTAGATCTTCTGCCAGGCCAGATTTTTCTAAAACGATTCCCATAAAAATAAATAATGGAACCGCTAATAAAGTAAAATTGGTCATCACGCCCCAGATCCGTAAGGGCAATAGTTGAAAGAAATCGAAGCCTAAAAAGATAGTCCCAAACAGAGCGGCGATCGATCCGAGTGTGAAGGCGACGGGGTAACCGATCATCAAAGCGAGCATGGCGACGGCAAACATGATCAATGCCCAGACTTCCATTGAAAGCATCATGTCTGTTTTCCTTGTCTTATGAGATTTATATTTTTCAGAATATCGGCGAGACCCTGCAACATGAGTAAAGAAAATCCGAAAGGGATCATGGCTTTTAAAATCCAGCGATAGGGCAGACCGCCCGGATCAGGTGATGTCTCATTGAGTAAAAAAGAATTCTCAACAAAAGGCGATGAGTTGATGATCACCAATAAGCAAAAAGGGATAAGGAAAAACAGGCCGCCGAAAATATTAACCCACGCTCGATAATGATCACTTAATCGTTCACTTCGGTAGATCAGATCAACTCTGACATGATCATCATGTTTCATTGTATAAGCTGCACCGAGTAAAAATATTAGTGAGAATAAATGCCACTCCAGTTCCTGTAATGCTATCGATCCGCTCTTAAATATGTAGCGCATGGCAACGTCATAGCTGATCAATAAAACCATGATCACAACCAGCCATGCAGTCAGTTTCCCAAGGTTTTCACTGATCCTATTGATGGTTTTGACAAGTGATTGAAGGCTTAATGTCAAGAGAACTTTATCCCGTTTTAATTAAAAAAGTTGTTGACTTATGCACAAAGGTATTTTGAATTGTTACAAAGTTAAACTTGGCAGATATTTTAAGTGTGAAAAATAAAGAAAACATCTTAACCATATGATTAATAATGATAAATAGAGAATGTTTATTTTTTGTTCGTTTTAACAGAGTTGTAATAATCATAAGGCTTTCAGGGCTTTGGTCGCAGTTTGTTCACAGAGTTATCCACAGATTCTGTGCATAAAATATTTATCGTTTACAGGTCAATGAGTTAGCTGATCTTGGTAATGATCCTCACATACTTTTGCGCCTAATTGAACCTTTTTCAAGCTGTCTGGTCGTCGAGCCTGTCAGCCATGTGGTTGGCCAGTTTCACGTACTCTGGCATCGTAATCGTATCTGATCGGACTTTGGGTGAGAGTCCGACTGCTTCAAGATCCTGATCATCAACAAAATCTTTCAATACATTATGCAGTGTTTTACGTCGTTGGCTAAAAGCCTGTTTGACCAGTTTGCTAAAGAGCTGTTTGTCTTTTAGATGTAAAGGCTGTTTTTTTGGCGTTAAATGAATAATGCTGGACATGACTTTCGGTGGTGGATCAAATGCTTTCGGTGGCACGTCAAATAAAAATTCGGTGTCACATTGATATTGCAACATCACGGAAAGACGTCCGTATTGTTTTGAACCCGCTTCGGCTGCCATTCGATCGGCAACTTCTTTTTGTAGCATAAAAGTCATGTCGGAAATGACGTCGGATTCATCGAGCACAAGGAAGATCAGAGGCGTTGAAATATTGTAGGGCAAGTTCCCGATCAGACGGATTTTTTCTTGTTTTTCTACGAGAGATTTAAATGAAAAGTTTAATACGTCGATCTCATGAATACGAAGAACGTCGGGACTAAATTCACGCCGAAGGTTTGCTGCCAGATCACGATCAAGTTCGATCACATCCAGTGAATCAATTTGTGCCAGTAGTGGTCTGGTGAGAACACCAGTGCCGGGTCCTATTTCGACAATGTGTTCGTTTTTTTGCGGAGCAACGGCTGAAATGATCTGATCAATGACGTGTTGATCGGTCAGGAAATGTTGTCCGAAACGTTTTCGTGGGCGATGCTTTGGTTGGTCTCTACTCATGTGTTATTTTTAGCAGGTATTTCAGAGGCCATTTCAATAGCCATTTCGATCGCAGCACAAAGACTTCCTTCATCAATATCACCTGAGCCAGCCAGATCTAAAGCGGTGCCGTGATCAACCGAGGTACGGATGATGGGCAGCCCAAGCGTTACATTCACTGCATCACCAAAGCCCTGATGTTTGAGTACAGGAAGTCCCTGATCATGATACATGGCGAGCACCACATCAGTCTGCTCAAGTTGATGTGGTGTGAATGCAGTGTCGGCGGGCAGGGGGCCACGAACGTTGACTCCTTCGGCGACAAGTTTTTCCAGCGCCGGAATGATCGTGTCGATTTCTTCCATACCAAGATGTCCGCCTTCGCCAGCATGTGGGTTGAGTCCGCAAACAGCGATGCGTGGGTTTTCGAGATTGAATCTTGTGCGTAGATCATGATCAAGAATTCGTGTGACCTGAATAATTATATCTTCCGTGATCATTCCCGGAATCGCCGAAAGCGGTGCGTGAGTGGTGACCAGTGCGACGCGTAAGGTTGGTGTGGCAAGCATCATGACAGGATGATCGCCACCCGACTTTTCGGCCAGGTATTCTGTATGGCCGGTGAAAGAAAGCCCTGAGTCGTTGATCACGCCTTTATGTAAAGGTGCGGTGACCATCGCATCAAACAATCCGTTTACGCAACCGTAACAGGCGGTATCGAGCGTGCTGATCACATATTGAGCATTAGCCTGATCCAGCTCGCCTGGAATGACTTTATTGAGAACAGGTAAAGGTAAAACTTTCAGGCTACCGATCTGATATTTTTCTTCAGAGGCAGGATCAAAAGTCTTGATCACCAATGGTAAGTTTCGCTGGTCAGCACGCGCTTGAATAACATCTGGATCGCCGATAGCAACTATGTCAGCATCAAATTCTTTTTGTGCGATCATGGCACAAAGATCGGGACCAATTCCAGCGGGTTCACCGGAGGTAATAACGATACGAACAGGAGTGGTCAAAAGTTAATGCCAGAAGTTAGATGATAGCCAGGCTAACTTATTAACGATACTCAATATAGGCTTCGTCTCGCAGACGGATCAGCCATGATTGACGTTCTTCTTCGACCTTACGTTTTTTGACTGCTGCCCGAGCTTTGGCCAGAACCAGTTCCTCAGTTCCATCATGTTGACGATGCTCAAGAACCTGAACCATATGCCAGCCAAACTGGGTTTTGAAAGGTTCGCTGATCTCACCATCCGACAATTGGCCCATTTGTTTTTCGAATACTGGAACCATGTTACCGGGACTGCTCCAACCCAGATCGCCACCATCAACAGCAGAGGCACTGTCATCAGAGTTGGAACGCGCGAGTTCACCGAAATCTGCACCTGCTTCAATACGTTGTCTGAGTTGTTTGAGTCGAGTTTGTGCATTTTTATCAGTTGTGAGTTCATTGGTTCGGATCAGGATATGTCGAGCATGGGTTTGATCAATCATCTGTAGATCTGAAGATCGTTTGTCGGTTAGTTTGATGATGTGATAACCGCTACTGTTTTCGATTAAGTCACTTAGGTCACCTTTATTAAGTTCCGATAAGACGGAACCGAATATTGATGGGATCTTGCTGGCTTCTTTCCAGCCCATGTCTCCACCGTCAACCGCATTCCCTGCGTCGGAAACTTCAGTGGCTGTCGTCGCAAAGTCCGCACCAGATTTCAGTTTTTCGAGTACGCTTTCGGCTTCAAATTTTATTTCTTCTTTTTGTTTTTCATCCGCATCATCAGGGATTGAGATCAGGATATGTTGAATACGATATTCTTCTATATCATTACCTTGCTGAGATTGTGTCGCAAGATAGTTTTTAACTTCACGATCAGAGACAAAAACTCTGTTATCAACCTGTCGTTGACGCAGACGAGTCAGAGTGATCTCATCACGAATATCTTCACGAAATTGGGCAAAATCAAATCCTTCTTTCTCAATCGTTTCACGAAATTGTTCCAGAGAAATTTTATTTTCAGCAGCAATATTACTAACGGCACGATTGAGCATGCTGTCATCGACGGTTATTCCGATACGATCAGCTGTCTGTAGCTGAATATTCATCATGATCAATCTTTCCAGAACCTGTTTTTCCAGGTCGGCACGAGGAGGAAGTTGTGCGCCCCGCGCTGTGGCTTCACCAGCTATCTGTTTAACTTTACGTTCCAGTTCACTGGCCATGATCACATCGTCATCAACGACAGCGACAATGGTGTCCAATGGTTCTGAAATGGCATTATTGTGAAAGAAAATTAATCCTGCCAGTAGAGGAAAAATTATTTTTTTAAGATTAGTAGTTGAAGTCATAAATGTATTGTAAGTTCTGGTTTATATCTGGGTAAAGTTCAGGAAGAGTTAAAACTCGTAATGATAGCCAGGAATATTCAGCTCTAAAAAGTCTCTTGTTTTGCGACCAAATCCGGCCAGTCCCTTCATTTCAAATTGTAAGAAAATGGCATTATCAAAGTCGCCTTCTGTATTACGTAAAAAGTGTCTGCCGACGATCCTCGTTGCCCAACAGCAACTATTATATTCAAGACCTAACAAACTTTCGATAGTTCGATCATTTTGCAGTGAATAATTGAAGCGTCCGACAACACTCCAGTTTGGGTTCACCGGCCAGCGCATAGAAAAATCAACTTGTTCGATATCAACAATGTCTTTGCGCATGCGGTAGGCAGCATTAAAAACAGTATCTCTACGAGGTTGATAACGCATGTTTAATGATGACAATTCGGTTCGGTTATCATGAGGGTTCCATTGTAGGTCATAGCGTGTTGTCCAGTGGTCACTCAGGCTTAAAGTTGCCTGGGTAACAATATCGGATGAATTTGTTGTTTCGACCAATTGTCCTGGTATGGTTACTTCGCGATCTCTGAAGTATTGAATTTGACCAACGCTAACGCTGATCTTTTCCCGACCGGAAACTTTATCAATCAAACGGCTGGTCAGGGCGATAGTGAGTTGGTTCGCATCACCAACACGATCAGCGGCATTAAAACGATCATCCCTGAACAATTGTGCAAAAGAGGTATCAAATGCACCGGTATCAAAAATTGGAATATCTGCCTGATCAGATTCAGGAATATATAAATAAAACAGTCGTGGTTCCAAAGTATGTAGATATTGCGATTCGCCGAAGGCCAGATCGCCTTCAAAGAATAAGCCACTATCAAGACTCAAGATCGGTAAGGTTCGATCAGGAGAGTCAGTAACCCCATCATCACGATCAAGGAAATATTGTGTATGACGTAATTTCAGGCGTGGAACGATGAATGATCCAACATTTCTGATCGGGAAACTAACTTCCGGCATCAGATCAAATCGTCCACCGTTGATACTATTTGTGCGATCAAAATAAACGGCCTCGCTGCTAATCTTATAATTTAGCTGTTTATTTTTCTGTGGAAAATGTGTGCGGAAAAGAAACTGTGGTAATCGATCATAAGGTTGTTGCTCATCTAACAGACTGTTATCTACGTTTTGATAACTCTGGAGTCGGCTCAACATGCTCCACCAACCGCCGTTCCAGGTAACGTCAGCGCGCCGATCCAGTAGACGCTGACTGGTTATATTGATACTGGTACTCAGATCTTCGAAATACTCTTTGTCAGAAACCTGATTGAAATCGATAAATAAACGGCCACGACCAGTAGCAAAAGATTTTTCTATTTCCGCATCAAATAAATATCGATCATCATCTTCGAAACGACTATCAGATGGCATGTATTCTAATTCTAACGTGCCTTTACCGGTTGGTTGAAGATAACGAAACTGCGTGCCCAACATGACACCTCGATCACCAAGAATTCTGGGCGTGATCGTCGCATCTTTATTTCCAGAAATATTCCAGTAATAAGGTGTGCGAATATCAAAGCCAGAATCTTTTGTTGTGCCGATCGTCATCGGTAGAAATCCGGACATTCGTTCTTCGGTCAGCGGGAAGCTGATATATGGGATATAAAAGACCGGAACATCTTTAATTTTTAAAACGGTGTGCAGTGCACGTCCAAAGTTGGCATCGTGATCAAGCTTCAGGTTTTTGGCTTTTAAACGCCAGGGAGCTTCATCATCAGGGCCGCCGGGGCAGGTGGTGTATTCGACATTCTTCATTCGGGTAATATTTGGCCCCGGTTGATCAACAATTCTTTCAGCCTTGCCATGACCACGTCTATCCAACAGACGGTAATCACCTTTTCCAAAGGTAGAAACATCTTGATCACGATCAATGGTTGCCTCTTCACCATGCCAGTAAAGTCCTTCTGTCCAGAATTTCACATCACCTTCAACATTCAGGTTGGCTTTCGATTCATCATAAATCGCATGTTGGGCAAAGATAGTGTTGGCATTATGTCGAACCTCAACATTTCCGGAAAGTGTTGTAACGCCTTCCTGAGTGACCTCCATCTCATTTGCATCGATTGATGTTGCATCCAGTTCAAGAACACTTTCAGTTTTCTTCAGTCGCCATGCAGCATCGGCAGACTCTTCACCGCATAGTTTCCACAGCTCACGATTAGCAACATCTCCAGCCATTGTCGATCTGCATATAAACAGGACAACGAAAGTGAGACAGATCGTAGTTCTATGGAGATTTTTTGACGTGATCGATGTTTTCAAGAAGTATGTTGGCAACTGTCGCCGTTAAGAGTAAGTAGAACGTCATATTCTACCCTTTGAGACACATACTATAAAGCTATGATATTCAGATAAGATGATCTTATATTTTCAGCTTTTTGAAACCTGTAACCAGAACGATCAATCAGTAAGAGTGGCGGACAGACAGCCTGATTTGCTGACGTTGTCCTTCACAAACTTTTTTAATTGATCAGATCAAGTTCTTTGGTGGGCAGGTTTATTTCATAATCTTCCAGTGCAAAGATCATTCTATCAAAGGCAAAACGTACTTGAGCAACATCGTTAGGCGTGATATCGATTTCACTTGCCTGATGTTTATGGATCAATTTTTCAGCGATTGCGTGCATGGCTTCGTGATCATGCTCAAGTGATTCCAGCCAACTGTCTTCAAAAAGACGTTCTTTTTTAGCACGCTTAATCCATGCGCCATGATGACATTTTGTATGACTAAGATATGCCCATTCTTTTGATCCCGATTCCTGAGCCTCTTTGAGTTTGCGGTTGAATTTTTCCCACCAGTAAAAAGTAGTTAATTTAACCAGAGCAATTTTATTTTCCTTGATCGACAGTTTTGTCTTTGAATGATCCAGCCATTCCTGGTTAGGAACATAATCAGCTAACCATTCTGGTAGATCATCCGCCGGCATAGGACGGGCAATGCCATAACCCTGAGCATTCTCACAACCCATTAGTAACAGCATCAGTCCGTGTTTAGTTGTTTCAACACCTTCGGCAATAACGTCACGATTAAACGCGTCTGCCAGGCCAATCAAACCATCAATAATAGAAAAATCATTTGGATCGTCCAGCATGTCTCTGACGAAACTTTGGTCTACCTTGATCGTATTGGCATTTAAGTTTCTTAAATGCGTCAAAGAAGAATAGCCCGTACCAAAATCATCCAGAGCAATATGAACACCGAGATCTTGCTGACAAGTTTTGATGATCTTGCTGATCGTTTGCAGATCGCCCAACGCACTGCTTTCCAGTATTTCAAGTTGGAAAGATTGAGAATCAACATCAGGGTGGCGAGCTAAGGCTTTTTCCAGATTGTGTACAAAAGGAGAAGATTGCAGATGGAAAGATGAAATGTTCACGCTGATTTCAAGATTGATACGTTGTTGGTTCCAGATGTTGAGTTGAGTTAATGCATGCTCGATAACCCAGCCGCCAATTTTTATTTCCAGTTCTGTGCCTTCAATAACCGGTAAAAAATCCAACGGTGGAATGAGGCCTTTCTCCGGATGAATCCAGCGAATTAATGCTTCAGCACCAAACACATCGCCTGTTCTCATGTTCACTTTTGGTTGGTAGTACAACTGAAATTCATCACGTTTCAGAGCCAGATCAATTTCCTGTAATTGAATTTGTTGTTGAATAATTTTCTGATCATCTGAAGCATCAAACAGGTGAAAGGTATTTCTGCCCACCAGTTTTGATTGATACATCGCCTGATCTGCATGGCGAAGGAGCGTATCCAGATCAGAGTTATCAATAGGGTATAAAGTAGTACCGCTCGATGCACTAATCAGATGAGACTGTCCGTCGATAATATAGGGTTGAGCTAGTGAGTTATGAATGCGTTTTAATAATTGTATGCATTGTGAGCTTGACCCGAGATCTGAAAGAAGAATGGCAAATTCATCACCACCCTGGCGAGAGACCGTGTCTTCTTCTCGAAGAGAAGCCTGTATACGTTTCGCTACTTTAAGAAGAATCTTATCACCAATGTCGTGTCCGAAATTATCGTTGATCGGTTTAAAATGATCCAGATCGAGGAAGCAAACGGCAAGCAATGTGTTGGTACGTTTACTGTGAGCAATGGCATGATTAAAACGATCCCTGAATAAGGTACGATTTGGCAAATTAGTGAGTGGATCGTAGTGCGCAATCTGCTCTAACTCCTGTTGGTGCTCTTTTTGTTGATCAATAACGTTGTTCAATCGATTACTGACAGATTGAATAGCCCAGAAAAGTAGTGCTTCAATGATTAGAAATGCCGCCAGTGCATAGCAAAGACTGGCCAGAAGATCGCTGTTGAAAGCAGCATACATCTCTGTGACATCCTGCCAGATGACAACTTTCCCCGCATCAATCTGATTGCCATCTGTACTGCCAAGATAGTCTCTCATAGTCTGAGTTGCATACAGATAGCTGCGATCATCCATCGATATTATTTTCACATCAATGTCGGAGTCGCCAGCTTCAGGATGATGATGATCAGTTTTTAAAACGGCCAACTGTTTAACCTGCTCGCTGGTGGTTTGATCAATATACAAACCATCAATAAGTGGTGATTTTTCGATCATCTCTTTTAAAATATCGGGCCAGACACTTTGCTGTAAATGCGCTTCGGAAAGTAAAACTGCTGCATTGACATCAAACTCAGAGAGTAAGTTGTCGAGAACCAGCGAGAATGATGCGCCAGCCTCAACCGTACCTACATGCTCTAAAACACCAGCATCGTTTAAAACAGAAACAGGGCTGGTTCCACGGATGCCAGAATAAACTCGTCCGGTTTCAAACCCGGTGAGTGCACGTTGGTATTTGTTGGTGTCGACAATTGTGTGTCGAACCATATCCATATTGTCGCCAAATTTATGTGGTTTATGCACACGTAAGAAAGAAGTTGATCCCGGCCCAAGATGAAATTGAAGAACTCGGGTTTTGGACATCTCACGTAATTCTTCCCAACTGGTCGATACCGCGTCGTATAGTTCTTCTCTAGCATTGTTAGCCGCTTCACCACCAGCGCCACCGCCTTCATTTTCAACGGCCTGTTTTCCTTTGAAGAATAATTCTTGATATTTCGGCGTATGCGCAAAGATATTGGCAATTTGCAGCATTTTTTCTTGTGTTGCCTGATAGGAAATATTGAAGGCTGAAAAATGCCCTTTCGCGATTTCTTGTTCTTCAGTGTGCAAACGTTCTTTTAACTGGAAATAAGAGATCGCATAGAAAATACTCGCGGTCAGCGCGAGCAGCAGTGATAGCATCAAAAAGAGACGATTTTTTTGTAGAAAAGACATTAGTGTTCAAGCTCCCAACTTGTGTAATGTAAATATCGGCAGGAGTTGATTTTTCATTAACTTTATTTAGATTGTACTAGGCACTGTTTTCTTCACGCCACCTGTGGATGGCTTCCAGTATTTCTTCTGAAGATTCATTTGAAATCTTGCGCTCTTTATATTTTGATTGACTTATTTTGGCAATCGGTGCGGAACTGTTGATGACATTCGCGAGTTTTCCCAGAAATGATCGACCTACTTTTTTATAGTCTGACATTTCCTCAGCAGAAAGAAACATCATAAAATCGTAACTCACAAAACTGTATTCACAATTCACATCCAGGATCAGACGTTCATTTTCATCTTCAAATAAATACCAGAACCGAGGTTCGTGATCGATGACTCTCATTTGTTGAAACCCCTTTTAATCGCTAAAAGGTTTGATAGTGCCTAAGCTGCTACAATAAAATTAACGTAATTTGATCAAAATGCAAACTTAAGGATCTGACACAAGTGAAATCATTTATTATTTTTTTAATACTGACAGCTTTTATGGTTTCTGGCTGGGTCTGGCTGGAGGAAAATCGTCCGGAAGTGCAGGCGGAGTTACGGGAAATTCCAGCGACACGAGTTGAGATCACAAAGGTTGCCAGAGAAGATATTTTACCGTTGACAAAAATTACTGGCCGACTGGTTCCTGTGCGACGAACGAAATTACGTTTTGAAGTTTCCGGGCAGGTGATGGATCGGTTGGTAGAGCCGGGTCAAAAGGTTAATACCGGTGCAGAGTTGATCCGTATTGATACCGGTGATTTTGAAGATGTGCAGACGGAAATGCAGATCCAGCTTGATCAGGAGAAACTGATGATCGAACGTGATCATAAATTGCTGAATCTGGCGAATCGTCAAACCAATTTGTTGCGACGAGAAGTAAACCGACTGGAAAAACTCAGGAAACAATCTCTGATCGCACAAACAAAAATCGACGAAATAAACCGGCAATATTTAAGTAAGCGATCAGAACAGGCGCAGTTACAGCATAGTGTGCAAACCGCCGAAAGCCGATTAAAAATGCGTGAGGTTGCTGTGCATAAAGCGCAACGAAATATGCAACGCACAGTTTTGAAAGCTCCGGTGAATGCCACGATTAATTCCATTGATGTATCGGTGGGCGATTATGTTTCACCGGGACAGGCGGTGATTGAACTGGTTCAGCTCGATGAGCTTGAGCTTCGTGTAGATGCGTCAGGAAAAGATGTAGCGGCTTTGAAACTGAACCAGCCTGTGGACGTGATCATCGATGGCAAAAAATACGCAGGCAAGCTTTCTTCATTTCAATATGATCCTGATCCAGTGACACATACTCATGCCTTAAAAATTCGTCTTGATGGTGAAGGGCTGTTTCCCGGTCAGCTAGGCGAAGTACAGCTCACAGGTCAGGCGATGAAAGGTGTATTAGTTGTCCCGATCACGGCTGTGTTAAGAGAAGGTGGTGAGAACTATTTGTTCAAACTTGATCAGAATAATAATGAGAATCATGTCAGCAGAGTTGTCATTGCAGTAGAAGGACGAAATGAAGACCAGTTAATAATTTCCGGAGTGGAAGCCAGTGATCAGATCGTTGCACGAGATGTCTCGTCGCTGGAAGATGGACAAAAAGTGGTTGTAGAATAAATGGGATTAATCCGCTATTCGATTCGCAATCCGCTGATCATCAATCTCAGCCTGTTGCTGATCATCATCATGGGTGTTCTATCCTGGCGTTTATTGCCGCAGGAAATGTTCCCGGTCTTTGATCTCGATAAAGTCAAGATCTCAACCGAATTTCAGGGAGCTTCTCCAGAAGAAGTTGAGGCCCAGGTCTCACTGGTGATTGAAGAGGAATTTGATGGCATGTCGGATATTGATGTCATGACATCCACCAGTCGCGAAGGGCATTCCGAGATCAACATCAAACTCAAGCAGGGTACGGATGTAGACGATTTTATTCGCGAGGCCCAAACTTCGCTGGATCGTATTACTGATCTACCCGATACCGCAGAGCGACCAGAAATGATGCGCCTGAAAGCACGTTTTCCGGTGATCACAATGACGCTTTATGGTGAAGTTGGAAAATCGTATATGTACGATCTGGCGGAGGATGTTAAACGCCAGTTGATGCAGATCCCCGGTATTGCCAACGTCGGTGTAGCGGGTGATCGGGAATGGGAAATCTGGGTCGAGGTTGATCCGCATCGTTTGTCTGCACTGGGTATTTCACTGAACACGATCATCAAAGCTCTTCGACAGAATATGGTCGATCAACCGGGCGGTTCGATTCGATCCAGCGAAGGCGATATTCTGCTGCGTGGTAAAGGTGCTGATCCTGATCCGGACACCATGGCAGGTATTGTATTACGCACCAATGCAACGGGCGGCAGTTTGAAGTTAGGCGATGTCGCCAAAATCTCTCGTCGTTTTGAAGAAGCTGAAACATTAGCACGGTATAACGGCAAACCAACTGTCAACCTTACCGTCACAAAAACCGCAGAGGCTTCCAGTATCTGGTTGTCAGAACAGGTTCACGAACTGGTAGATGAACTTGAAAAAACACTGCCATCTTCGATCAAGATTGGATTGCATACCGACACTTCTGTTTATCTGAAAACACGTCTTAATACGGTCAAATCATCAGGTCTTGTGGGCCTTGTTTTAGTACTGATCTCTCTTTATGTATTTTTGAATTTCCGAGTTGCCGCGATCACCGCATTGGGAATTCCGGTTTCCTTTTTACTTGCCATTATTTTGATGTTTGTCTTTGGTTATACGATCAACATGGTCTCCCTGTTTGCTTTTCTGATCGCGCTGGGAATGATCGTCGATGATGCAATTATCGTAACGGAAAATGTTTATCGGCATATGGAGTTGGGTGAACCTCCCGAGTCTGCAGCAGAGGTTGGGGCGAAAGAGGTTTTCTGGCCGGTGATGGCATCGACGGCTACGACTATCGCAGCATTTTCACCAATGCTGGCTGTTACTGGCGAGATGGGAGAGTTCATAAAAATTATTCCCTTTGTGGTTTGTGCGGCATTGCTTGGATCATTATGGGAAGCGTTTACAGTTTTGCCAGCGCATGCGGCACAGTTTCTTCATGTGAAGAAAAATGTTGATCAACAATCTGGCTGGAATAAGTGGCGTAAGTTTTATCGCAGGTTCATGAGGTGGTGTCTACGGCATAAACTTCTGATCTGTGCTTTCGTGATTGGACTGCTGGCAGTGAGTGTGAAATATGCAGAAACACGTTTGCCTTATGAACAATTTGGAGATGTCGAAATTGGCCAGTTTTTTGTTAATGTTGAAGCTCCAATTACTTCTTCTCTGGAAGACAGCGAAGAGCTGGCGATGCGTGTCGAAAAAGAAGTGCTGGCCGTGATGCAGGAGAATGAACTGGCTTCCATGCTGACCAATGTCGGGATCAGTTTTATGGATTTCAGTCACATGAGTTTTGGCAGTAACCTGATTCAGTTGGTTATTGACCTTGAGCAACCGGAGCCGAAAGGTTTTATTGAAAATTGGATATCGCCGATAGTGAGTTTGAATTTTGATCCGCAAGGTCAGCGAGAAAGATCCACCGATGAAATCATCAAGGATGTTCGAAAAGCTGTGGAAAGAATTTCGGGTGTTAAGCACATGAGCATTCTCAGGACGCAGGGTGGGCCGGCGGGAATGGATCTGGAAGTTGGGATTGTCGGCAAGGATATTGAGAAATTGACGACGCTGGCAGATGAGCTAAAAAGCTACATAAAAAGAATGCCCGGCGTGCATGATGTTCAGCAGGATCTGGAAGAAGGAAAACTAGAATATCAGTACGAGTTGAATGATCGTGGGCGTTTGCTGGGGCTGACACAATCACAACTGGCTGATGTGGTTCGCAGCGGATTTCTTGGCCGTGAAGTTGTGCATGTGACGTGGAAAGAAAAACGCTTGCCGGTACGCGTGATCTTTCCTAAAGAAATGCGCGAGCGATCAGAAAGCCTGCTTAACTTACCGATTGTGCTTGCTGATGGTCGTAGTGTTTATTTTCATGAAGTGGCTGATTTTCATGTGGGTCGCGGTGTCACCAGTATTCGCCGCCGGGATTCGCAACGACTGGTGACGATCTCTGCGGATGTAGATTCTCATGTTATGACGCCCATAGAAGTGAGTCAGAGAATTGAGAAAAAGTTTTCTAAATATGTTTCAGATCAAGGGTTGGAATTAATATTTCTAGGCCAGAAACATGAGACGGATGAATCAATGAAGGGAATGAAGTCTGCGGGAATTATTGCATTGGCAGTGATCTTTTTTATTCTGGCGGCTTTGTTTAATTCAATTTTTGATCCGTTGATCGTGATGTTTGTCATTCCTTTCGGATTTATTGGTGTCGTGATCGGGCATGCATTGTTTGGATATAACCTGCAGTTTTTATCAATGGTTGGTTTTCTTGCGCTGTCAGGAATTGTTGTTAATGACTCATTAATCCTGGTGGATTTTATTAACAAACTACGTGCGCGTGGTGTTGCGATCGAGGAAGCTGTTTTGCAGGCGGGAGAAGTGCGATCACGTCCAATCATTTTGACTTCGATCACAACGTTCCTGGGTGTTTCTCCGTTGATCTTTTTTGCCACAGGTCAGACTAAATTCCTGGCACCGATGGCGGTGAGTCTTGGTTTTGGTTTGCTTTTTACCACGGTTGTGATTTTGGTGGCTTTACCCTGTTTCTATCTGATCTTTCATAATATGGGTATATTCATCGGGAATATTTTTTCTCGAGGAAAAGTATCAGAATAAAATAATCGATCAAAAACTACAGGCAATAAAAAAGCCCGATAATAAATTATCGGGCTTTCCTTCAAGCAATCTTGAAGTTGTTAGTTAATCTAAGATTAACCTTTTACAACGTTACTAGCTTGTGGGCCTTTAGGTCCATCTTCAACGTCATAAGTTACTTCTTCGCCTTCAGCAAGGCTTTTGAAGCCATCACCCTGGATTGCAGAGAAATGTACGAATACATCAGTGCTGCCATCAGTAGGAGAAATAAAGCCGAAGCCTTTAGAGTCGTTAAACCATTTAATTGTACCAGTAGCCATGTAGCATACCTCTTTTTAAAACTAAAAAAACTCAACTGCCATTGAGGTAATACACAGGAGGTGCCTTCTGGTAACTTCTGAATCTTATTACAAACAACTAGCAATCAAACAAATATCAGAAAGTTGTCACTGCAACTTGTGGAGTGGAAAAACCTTCCGATCCTTGTATTGTAGTCCTAAATCAAAAAAAATCAAATAACCCTTGTAATTAGGGTTATTAAGAAATAATCAATTACATGGTGAAATGCCTGTTTTTTATTGAATGGCTGACCGAAATTGCGGTAAGGCAATAATACTTTGTCCGAATTTCTTTTCTCCTGCCCATGACCAGTGGCTTTCATCAAAATATAAAAGTTCTTCATTCTCGCTGATAACTTTGCATCGTTTATCTTCAATATCACAAACTAGATCGTGAAGATTAATAAAGACATGATCGCGTGTCTGGCTAACTTCATTTAGTTTTTTGGCTATTTCAATATACTCATCTGATCGTGTTTCAAAACTTACCGTTTCGAGTTCCTTGCTTGGGCCGAGTTTGTAAGTTGCTTTTAACAGGAAAGGGAATTCTGCTTTATTACCAAGGATCAGGATGTTTGCCTGACTGTTTTTTTCCAGAAACTCAAGCCCATTTTCAACACCATCCAGATAGCGAAGTGCCCAACGATTTGAGATCAAAATCATATCGGCTTTCTGAAGTTTTCCTGAGCCTAGCAATTCATCACGCTCATGCTGACAAGTTGAAGCGCGGCCAAGTAATTTATCGCGGAATAGTGGTTGGGCAAGATTAAGGAAGCATCGATCATCAAACCGTTGCCAGGCAATTTGAGTGTTTGGCAAAGACTCAATATTGGATGTTAGCGCATTGAATATGTCTTCTGAGTGTGAATCGCCAATGACCAGGATGTTCTTAGTTTGATTAGAGTCAAAAACTGTCTGGTGCAATGAGTCAAAATTATTCACGCTTCGAAATTCCATTTCCTCGTTGTTATGAAGAAGCGTTTCGATATCGGTATTATTTATACGAAATTTCCAACCATCATTCGCATAAATATGTGATGCCGGGATGATGATCGCCAGGGCAAGCATGGCGCAAGTCAAACCAAATTTGGCAGGCTTCCAACCATTCGGTTTCTTGTAACCATGTCGAAAAGGTGTTTCAACCAGAGCGTAAAGAACATAAGACAAGATGATGGATATGGCTACAAGTCCCCACTTCTCAGTTTGCGTGATCGGAGCCAAACGAGTGAAAGCGTAGAACACGATCAACGGCCAGTGTACGAGATAGAGTGAATAGCTGATCAGACCAATAAAAACTGAAACAGGATTAGAAAGAAGTTTTCCTACGATCGGAGCAGTACCAGCATAGATCACCAATGCTGCACCGATACAGGGAATCAATGAGATCAATCCTGGCCAGGGTGTATTTTGGTCGAGCGCAAAAACTGACCATGCTATTAGTGCCAGCCCAATTACGAGCAGCGCTTCTTTGAGCCAGTTTGATCGAAGCTCAACATCAACAACCCAGACCATCAATGCACCGATCGCCAGCTCAAATATTCTGAAGCCGGTAAAAAAGAAAAGTGCTCTCAGATCAGCAAAGATCTCTGCCAGAACCAGACTGATAATTGCAACAATGATCAGCACCAAAGGAACAGTCCAGCGAGGAAATCTTGTTGCCAGAAATACCAGACATATCGGCCAGATCAGATAAAATTGTTCTTCAACACTTAGTGACCAGGTGTGAAGTAACGGCTTGAGCTCACTGACAGCTTCAAAATAATTTACTTCACTCATGAAGTAGAAGTTTGAGATTGATGTCAGTGCGTAAATAGCAGCACCGGCAAATCGCTGGAGATACTCCGGAGGGAATATGATCAGGCCGGCGATCAGCGTCGAGGCAACGACAACTAACAAGGTTGGAAATAAACGTCGAACTCGTCGGATGTAGAAAGTGGAAAAAGAAAACGTACCTTTATCAACTTGGTTAATGATCAGACGTGTAATCAGAAAACCGCTGATAACAAAGAAAACATCGACACCGACGAAGCCACCAGCAAACAGATCAAATCTCGCGTGATAAAACAACACACTCAATACAGCGACCGCTCTAAGGCCATCTATATCTGGTCGGTAGCGCGAATCTGCTGCTGTGGAAGGCAGAGCCTTACCCGTGTTTTCCATTTCAAATCCCTTTTTTATTATTCTTGATGAATTACAGGGATATATTACCTCAGGTTTATTCTCCGGTCAGGGTTTAAAGCAATCGAGATCATTGGCGAAAGTGACCTTACCTTCATAAGACTCTTTTATGAATGAAAGAGTTTCTTTTTCTTTGCCCAAAGTACGCAGCATTCGGTGCGAGAGGACTAGATGTTTTACGCTGGCTTTATCTGCAATTTTTCCGATCTCGGAAGGTGGCATGTGTAGCTTTCGCCCGAAGCCCGTTGTCCCTTCAGGAATCGCGTTATGTGCCACCAGAATATCAGTATCTTTTGCCAGTTTTTCGAGCATACTCCATTGATTGCTAGTGTCGCCACTAAATGTGATCGAAACACCGTCAACGTAAACACACCAGGCGATGGCTGGAATTGGGCCATGGTTTACTGGAATTGATCGGGTTTCAATTTTGTTATCAAACGATGGGCCATGTTTCCATGCATTAGTCTTGGTTGGAGCAGGATCAAGATCGCTGCTGATAATTTTCCAGTCACCATTATCTTCTTTGTTTAAATGATTCCCGAGATAGCGATAAGCACCCTGATCAGAATCAAACATGGAAGCAAGAAATTCGGAAGTGGGAGGCATTCGATCATTTCCTGCCGGTCCTTGAATGATCAAATCGTTGGTGCGATTTTCAAAAAAGGCAGATTTGATCAGCGCGGGTAGGGCGGCGGTGTGATCAACGTGCATGTGTGTGAAAAGAATCGCGTAAAGATCTTTAAATGCCGCGCCACTTTCGCCAAAGCGTAAACCAGCGCCACCTCCAGCATCAACCATTATTCTGGCTTTACCATCAACCCAGATCAAATAACTACTCGATGCACGTTTATCCTGAACTTCCGGGCCACCTGATCCGAGGACTTGCAGCCAGATGCCGTCCTTATCACATTCAGTTTCAGCATTTACTTTTACAGTAAAAAAAGTAAGTGTGATCAATAAAAATATTATTACTCTATTGATCATTGCAGTCTTCATTATTTTCTTCACATTCTTCGGCATGTCCGGTTCCGCCGATACCACCTTCTTCCATAACCGATGCTGAGTTACAGCCTGCCAGCAATACAAATAATAGTGAAATAAATAATAATCTAATTCGGTTCATCCTGATTCTTCTCCTCAAAATAATATATCCCAACACCAACCCGATGTGTTCCTTTCTCGGTTATTTCAGGGTTACTATCGCTGTCGTAATTGGCTAATAATTGATCCAGATCTTCCAGACATTCTTGTGCCGTTAGTTGCATTTTCTTACGCAGAAAAGGGATCGAGTTTTCATGAATGGCGTTGTATGCAACCTTTCTTTGAAAGTAAGGTTCTTCCGGATCAGTAAAAATATTGTGATCAATGGTCGCGATCAGATCACTGACATCCGTACCAAGAATGCGGATCTTTTCATCCAGATTATGCTCCGGAATATAAGCACTTTGAACCAGCCTGATCTTGCCATTTTCAGAATGTTCGATCGCACCAACACGAAGTAATTCATCAGCAATTGCGCCCGAAGGAATATCGCCGCTATAACGTTTAACTAATGCTTTAAAACTATTTTTCTCATCATCGAGTGTAAGTTCGGCAGGCTCTCCATTAATTTTCTGAAAATCCTGATCTCTGATCCAACCGGAAATAACACGGGCAGCACGATTATATTGTTGAGTCATCGCAGATAGATCGACCGTTTCCAGTGATCTTGCACGTGCAACTTCTTTCCGGTTAAGTCCTGTCAGGGTAGATATCCGCGACACAGACTGCTTTTTCCCGGGAATAACAAACTCTTTCTCAGCCACATCCACATAGAGCTTTTTCAGCAACTCACTTAAAGCATCAAATGCGATTCCATTACGCAATAGCACGCGAACTAGCGGTTTCAGAATCTTTGCTGTTGCCTGTGTCAGAACCAGTGAAGAATCATTCATAAGTTAAATTCTAATAGATTGGGCTTGATTTATCAAAATAATGGGCTATTATTCCCAATAGATATAAGTGGGAAAATAATCCCAATATTGAAAAGTGTAGTTATAAAGTAATAAAAGGAGAAACAAAATGAATAAAACTTCGCTAGTAGCAATCATCTCAGCTTTCATTCTAATAACCGGCTGTACTCAGCATGTACAAACAACTTCCGGCCGCGCTTATCTGGAAAGATATGATCACATCACTCCTTATACCGGACGGGAGCAAGAACAATCTGATCAGAAGTCGCAGGGTATAAACCAGTTGATCAGACAGGCCGCAGCGGTTGAACCGACTTTACGATTTCCAGCAAGGATCGGAATTGCACGAATTGATGCTGGGTATTTGACTTCAATTCCGGATACAGAAGTCGAGGCATGGGAAAAAAGTCGTCAGAGGTTGGGCCAAAGTTTTGACAATCGCTTTGGTGAGTTTATTCCTGTCAGTCCGATGATCGTGAGTATGGTGACGGCATCAACTAATTATGAAGCCCACACAGGCTATGATCACAGAATTACGAATGTTATGAACGAAATCCGTTTAGGTGCTGCCCGACAACATCTGGATGCGGTTTTGATCTATGAGGTTTATAGCCGTGAAAATAGTGATAGTAATTTACTCTCGATCGGAAACCTGACCATTATTGGAGCCTACTTATTGCCATCAAAAGCAGTGACGACGGAAGGGTTTGCCAATGCTATGTTGATCGATGTTATTCAGGGTTATCCGTATGGAACAGCAGAAGCATCGCTTGATAAAAGTGAAATGACCACGACTTTTGGACGGCGTGAAAAGATGGAGCAGCTTTCAGATGAAATAAAATCTGAAGTGACGATCAAATTAGTTGCCGAGGTTGAAGACATGTTTAGAGATTTACAGCTGGAATTGTTGCGTAAGAAAAACGAGTCATAAAAAAACCTGTCTAGGATTAGAAATTATCATCGTCATTCCGGTATGTCTTTGAGCCGGAGTCCATTATATTTATAAGAACTGGATTCCCGCTAGCCCCATGCGGGAATGACGAAAATAGTATGTGTTTTTAACCCGATTTCAGGTCAGGCAGACTTTTTTCTGAGATACCCAAAGAAAAACAAGCTGGTGATCCCCAACAAGATCGACGCTAACATCCAGCGCTCCACAAAAGTATTTAAAACACCATGATCAGGGTTTTCCGGATCAATCAAAACAGAAATGTTCTGACCAATATTTTCTCTGCAACTTTCTTTGCTTCCATACCATCTGGCTTTGATCCGAAGTCCAGATTCCGCTACAACCACCGGTGCATATTTAGTTCTTTTTTTGAACCGTCTACTTTCACAATGGGTAACTCTTCCAGTGCTGTGTTCGTACTTTGTGAGATAAAAAATGGAACGCCCAGATTCGTAGAGTCCACCTACGGGGATAGCCAGAACGGCGAGTATGGCAAAAAGACCAAAACCATATACGAAAACTGTTTGCAGGATATTTTTCATTCTACTTTATTAGCAGAAGGAAATGATCAAAGATTATTGAACAATAAACGTCGTGAACAGAACCTCTTCAATCTTCAGGTTTTTTTCCATCAGATCAAGATGTTTATTCATATTTTCCAATGCCTGCGTCTGTAGCGCTTCGCGGGCTTCGGGTGATTTCAATTCTTCTTTTGTTTTGCTGGAAAGCAGCATGACGAGTTCGTGTCTGATCGGTGCGACGTGGTATCTGATTTTGTCAGCCTCATCTTCACCATCTACAACTAGCTGCACTTCAGCTTTGAGATAGTTTGATGCCGCGACATTATTGCCCAGGTTGACGATAAATGCAGGTGACATATCGACGTACATCACTTCAGGTGCTTTTTCTTCTTCCTCGTCTTCATCATCGCCGGCATGAGCAGGGATGAAGCTCATTGATAGAAACAATGTGATCAGTAATAAAAATAATCTCGACTTCTGCATTCTTTAAAGCTCTCGTAAAATAGTTATCCATTGGCAATATTGGGGCGTAAAAAAAGGCGAACCAGATGGCCCGCCTTTTTTGAAAGTTAATTAACTCTTCGTAGCCACTGTTAACCTATAGCGGCCAATTTCGCCGGAGCTTCAGCTGCTTTTTCAGTATATTCCGGAACTTCATCGAAATTCAGGTAGCGATAGATATCATCTGCCATCGGATCGATTTGGCTAGCGTATTCCATATACTCTTCACGCGTCGGAATTTTACCGAGGATTGAGGCCACAGCAGCGAGTTCAGCTGAAGACAGGTAAACATCTGCACCATCACCAAGACGATTCGGGAAGTTACGAGTCGAGGTTGAAACAACCGTCGATTTGGCTTCAACACGCGCCTGATTACCCATGCACAGTGAACAACCCGGCATTTCAGTTCGTGCACCGGCTTTACCGTAGATGCTGTAGTAGCCTTCCGCAGTCAATTGAGCTTCATCCATTTTCGTTGGAGGAGCGACCCAGAGACGTGTTGGAATTGTCTTGCCATAAGCTTCGAGCAATTTACCCGCCGCACGGAAATGACCAATGTTCGTCATACATGAACCGAGGAATACTTCGTCGATCTTCGTACCAGCAACATCAGCCAGCGTTTTCACATCATCCGGATCATTCGGGCAGCACAGAATCGGTTCCTTGATTTCGCTGACGTCGATTTCGATCACCGTGTGGTATTCAGCATCGGCATCGGCTTCCATCAATTGTGGATCTTTCAGCCATTCTTCCATTGCTGCTGCACGACGTTCCAGCGTACGTGGATCACCGTAATCATTCGCGATCATCCAACGGAGCATGATGATGTTTGATTCCAGATATTCAATGATCGGTTCTTTGTTCAGTTTGATCGAGCAACCAGCGGCTGATCGTTCGGCAGAAGCATCGGATAATTCAAACGCTTGCTCAACTTTCAGATCAGGCAGGCCTTCGATTTCTAGAACACGGCCAGAGAAGACATTTTTCTTGCCCTGTTTCTCAACCGTCAGCAGACCCATTTCGATCGCTTTCAATGGAATTGCATTCACCAGATCACGCAGCGTAATACCCGGCTGCATTTCACCACTGAAACGAACCAGAACAGATTCCGGCATATCCAGTGGCATAACGCCAGTCGCAGCAGCAAATGCCACCAGACCAGAACCCGCAGGGAAAGAAATACCGATTGGGAAACGTGTATGCGAATCACCACCCGTACCGACAGTATCAGGCAGCAACATGCGGTTTAGCCATGAATGGATAACACCATCGCCCGGACGCAGGGCAACGCCGCCCCGCGTCATGATGAAATCAGGCAATGTGTGATGCGTGTTCACGTCGATAGGTTTTGGATAAGCAGCCGTGTGACAGAAAGACTGCATCGTCAGATCAGCCGAGAAACCAAGACAGGCCAGATCTTTCAGCTCATCACGCGTCATCGGGCCGGTAGTATCTTGCGATCCAACCGTTGTCATTTTAGGCTCACAATAAGTACCCGGACGAATGCCATCTACGCCACAAGCTTTGCCGACCATTTTCTGTGCCAGCGTGAAACCTTTGCCCGTATCTACAGCAGGAACCGGTTTACGGAACAGATCAGATTCAGACAAGCCCAGCGCTTCGCGAGCACGCGTTGTCAGGCCTCGACCAATGATCAGAGGGATACGACCACCGGCACGCGCTTCGTCGAGAATTACGTCTGTTTTCAGACCAAACTCACAGATCGTTTCGCCACTGTCAGCATTCTTCACCAGGCCTTCAAAAGGATAGATGTCGATCACATCACCCATGTTCAGCTTATCTACATCACATTCGATCGGTAATGCGCCAGCATCTTCCAGTGTATTAAAGAAGATCGGAGCGATTTTCGCACCGATGCAATAACCACCAGCGCGCTTGTTTGGAATGAACGGAATATCGTCACCCATGTGCCACAGCACAGAGTTAACCGCCGATTTACGCGAAGAACCCGTACCTACTACGTCACCCACATAAGCCAGCGGATGACCTTTTTCTTTCAATGTTTCGATCAGTTTGATCGGACCAATCTCACCTTGCTTATCGGGTGTAATACCATCGCGTTCCATCTTCAACATTGCCAGCGCATGCAGAGGAATATCCGGTCGCGACCATGCATCCGGAGCAGGGGAGAGATCATCGGTATTTGTTTCGCCAGTGACTTTGAACACCGTAACGGTGATCTTTTCAGCCAATTCAGGTTTGCTGGTGAACCATTCGCCTTCAGCCCATGAAGTGACGATCTGCTTCGCATAATCATTTCCGGCATCCATTTTTTCTTTCACATCATGGAAAGCATCAAACATCAGCAAGGTGTGCGTCAGCGCTGTAACAGCAGTCGGAGCGATTTCATCATCATCCAATGCATCAACCAGCGGCTCGATGTTATAACCACCGAGCATCGTGCCCAGCAATTCAGTCGCTTTAACCTTGTCGATCAAAGGAGAACTTGCGTCCCCTTTCGTGATCGCAGCCAAAAAGCCAGCCTTCACATAAGCGGCCTGATCAACACCAGCGGGAATACGATTAGTCAGCAGATCAAGAATGAAATCTTCCTCACCCTTCGGTGGATTCTTCAGTAATTCAACCAGATCAGCGGTTTGTTCAGGCGAAAGCGGCTGAGGAACAACCCCTTCAGCAGCCCGTTCTTCGACATGTTTGCGATAAGCTTCAAGCACGATAATTTTCTCCAGAGTTTGTCGGCAACATCCTTGCTGCCAATTGATATTATATTGTTATAAAAGTGAACTCTCTATTATAGAGGATTTTTGGGGAGAATCGTAGATGAGTTGGGCTGGTTGTGACAAAGAAAAACCTTGTCGTCGCCAATAAATAGTGATTATCTTTATAAGATGTAGGAGCTTTTTTTATTTACATGAAATTTATTTAACTGAATCGTAATGTGTAATGGCGGCAGAAATACGGTCTAAGAGAGGCTTTAGTCCATTAAAATTAATAGAGCTTTTCTGTGCTTTAATAACATGTTTTGCAAATGTGATCTTACTCAAATCGGTTTCATCATTTCGTTTATCAACTGTATTAAAGCATTTTCCATTGTGCTTAATTAACTGTGTTGCGTTATCAAATAGACATTCTATGTCAGTCTCATCACCTGTTGGGCTTAATGGAGATAAAACAATATACAAATTATGTATTACATGAATAAAATCTGCGTTGTGAAAATCATCTTTCTTTAGAGTAGTGGGTACACAGTATGTTGAGTCATTTTTTTTAAGTTTATTAGCTATGGCATCTGAGAAACCTGAATCATGATCTAACACGATAATAACTGGATATTGAGGTTTTGGTGCTTTATAGAAAACGTAATGTTTATCAAACTTATCAATGAAACTATAAAGATATGATGTACCACCATGAAGTTGTAATAAAAATTTCGTGCGCTTTGAATACTCAACAAAACGGATTAGCAGTTTATAAGCACTATCTTTAGTTTTAGCGTCAGCGAGTTTTGGATAATCTTTTGCTAACTCACTAATTGCAGATTTCAGATAAATATTATCAGTTTTTCCTTCAGTTAGGATTGTTGGCGTGATATTTCCATAGAAAAATCGGTAGTATAAAAACTTGCTAAAAGTTTTTTCTCTGCCGCTTAGTAAAGGAATTGTATCCTTTCCATGTTTCGCTAAAGCATATACAGGGTTCAGCGGTGGCTTTTGTCGTAAACGATTAAATAGATCCACTTGGTCGATAAAGTTTAATTGACCTTCTAGTTCGTTAATATTGCCATCCATTTGATCATCGGCAGCTTTCTTGATAAATGCACCTGTATGAAATAAAGAATGGCATTGTGATTTAGCTGTGCGCCAATATTCTTTTTTTACATTGGGTTTTTTATTTACAATTAGGCCTGTTACATCTTGTCTGGAATCTTTGTACTGAATACGTGTTTTGTTATTATTTATAGAAAAACCAGCTCGTATTATTTCGTTTTTTAGTTTTTTACCCGCAATATATTCACCGCCCTCTTGTCGCATGATTGGAGGAGGGAAAATAGACTCACGGGTAGAAAAGGTTATATCGTCTGCATATCTTGAATAAGTACACGAATACTTTTTAGCTAATGATGCAAGCCGTATATCAAGTGAATGAGTAATTAGATTTGTTATGACAGGCGAGCAAGGGCTGCCCTGTGGAAGCTTGTTATCATAGCAAGCAATTTGAGCGATAACTGTAGCAATATCAGGACTGAGTTCAAAATTCTTATTTTTTATAAAGAAGCCCCTGACCCGACCAAAATTAAAACTATCAAAGAAATTGTTAAGGTCAATGTTAAGTACGTTACTTTTATTCAAGTGCATCATTGCATTGGTAAAAATTGAACGTTCTCGAACAAAACCATGTGCTAAAGTTGATCTCTTGATTTTGGGGTTTGGGTATTTAACTCGGTTAATTTCATCAATACAATCTAGTAATAAATTAGAAAGTCTTGACTGTAAACTTTTAAGCTGACCTGTGGGAGCGCATATTATGCGTTTATTTCCATTTCGCTTTGGAATTTCAAACTGAACATATTTGTCAGCAGGTTTTAATATGTAGAGGGTATAAGTAAGAGCTGAAGGTTTTACTCCTAGTAATTTAGCTAATGCTGATTTAGTAGTAACTTTTTTTAGCGCATCTAACTTATTCATATAGCTAAATTAAATCTATCAATTGAAGTGGCTTATGGGCACTCTTACGCAATACGCACGCTAAACGCTGAAACGTAACACTAGCATAATGGCAATCCAGTCGGACTTTTTTTTCACTGATCGCGATGCGCGACCCAAAATCTGCCCATAAGCCGACATCAATGTATCAAGTATTTATGGTGCCATCAAACTAATTTGATATGGAAAAGGGGACGCGCCTAGAGTTCAGGCATAAAAAAAGGCATCCGAAGATGCCTTAATCCATTTAGAAGTGCATGTAGTGCTTTTTCAATGTTTTAGTTACTTGCCAGACGCTTTTTAAGCCGTCAGGGAAGATAACATAATCACCGGGTACGATAGTTACTGGCTCACCACCATCTGGAGTGACAACAATTTCACCCTCTAAGATGTATGAGCGTTCGCTTTTGTCGTCAAAATCAAGACGAAACTCAGAGACCGGGCAGTCCCAAATATTCCAACCTGAAACGCCTAATTCTTGTAAACGTGCTTCACTTAAGTTTTTTTCAATAATAATTTCTGGCATAACTTCCCTACATTGTTAGTAATAATAGATACAAAATCCTGATCGCTTTTAAAGCGAGGAGCCATCACAAAATGTGAGGCACGGGGATAATAACAGAAGAAAATATCGAGTGGCACTGTAGCTTGGATGAAACGTAGTGGAATCCTTGTTATATCCTCCGGAGAGAATGGGGCGCTATTCTTTTCCTTTGAAAATGTTAGCAACCTGGTTGTATTTCAATGATGTAATCCCATCATCAAACTTAAATCCATCACCCGAGTAGACAAGGTAGGCTTCTGCTATTTTCGGCGAAAGCTCGACAATTCTTTTTAGTCCTTTTAGCAAAGATGATTTATAGGTCGAGCTGGACTTTATTTCTATTGCCACAAGTTTTCTTCCTTGTTGATAGAGTATGTCGGCTTCATTGCCATTGCTGTCTCTGTAGAAATACAACTTCGGTAATCTACCTTTGTTGAGCTGTGTTTTTAAGCATTCTATGATAATCAAGTTTTCGAATAGATTACCCACTAAAGGATCTCTTGATACTTGCGCAGGGGTTTCTATCCCTAATAAAAAGGAGAGTAAACCAACATCCATAAAATAATATTTGGGTGATTTGATCACACGCTTACCAAAATTTTCGAAATAAGGGTTTAATCTATAGATCACAAAGGAGGCTTCCAGAATTGAGAGCCAGCTTTTAATCGTTTTTGCAGAAACACCGACATCATTTGCCAACGATGTATAGTCCATTAGCTGTCCAATCCGCCCGGCCAGTAAGTTCATAAATTTTTCAAATAATGAAAAATCTTTCAGGTTGATGAGCTGCCGAACATCTCTTTCTACATATGTTTGATAATAGTTTGAATAGGCCTGAGTTGGTCGTTGGTTTTGATCATAAATGCGCGGCAGGAAGCCTTGATAAATATAATCCTGAGGTTGTTCAAATTCGATATTAGCTTCGGTTAACTCTGCAATTGAAAAGGGTAACAAGTTAAGAATACTTGTTCTGCCAGCCAAAGACTGGGTGATGGCTTCTCGTAATTCCAGTTGGTGAGAGCCTGTGAGTACAAATTGTCCATTCGTTTGCTGCTCATCAACAATTGTCTGGATGTAACTTATTAGATCAGGAACTCGTTGAATTTCATCTAATATGACGTTTGACTTGAACTGAGCCAGAAATGCTTTTGGATCATCAGTAGCAAACTGGCGTGTTTCGGGATTTTCAAGGTTGCTGTATTGGTAAGATGGTAATGCCATTTTTGCCAATGTCGTTTTCCCAGCTTGCCTGGGGCCTAAAAGAGTAACAACAGGATATTCATCCAGTTGTTTGTGGAATTCTGATTCTATGTGTCTTTTGATCATATAAAGCAGTTTAAATTATGTTATATGGCATATCAAGTATGATATTGCATAACTATGACCAGGTGGGAGGAAGGAAAATTACTATTTAATACCAGTACTTTCTTCGTAATATACAATCAAGATCAAAACAAGAATAGGAATATTCTTAGTTAACGGACCAAAAGGATGTAGCCAGAACTCAGGACTAATGATTGTCAGAATTATCGTGTAGGAAATAATAATGATGATCTGGATCAAGCAACAGGTTTTGATCCATCTTGAAGAGAGTAGCCAGATCCCCAAAATAATATCTGCGAGGGTTCCTACGATGATCAATCCCGTTGACATGTTTCCAGTAATGTCTGCCTTCGCTAGGATTTCGTAACCCAGTTCGGGCGCAAGAAATAATGATGTGATCCCTGTGAAGATCCATAGGCCGGATAATGCTAATTTGGCCAGTAAAATAAAATTATTCATACGACCGGGAAAGGTTTGAAAACCATCAGCCAGAATATGATCAGGATGGCGGTGAATGCGGGAATGCCTAGCAGTGTCCAGATACGCATGAGCCTTTTGAATTCAGGACTGACTTCATTGTTATCGACAGAATCCTTTGCTAGATCACGCAAGCGATATTGGATGCGAACGACGGGTAGCCAGCAAATTCCGATCAGAATAAACAGACCGATCACCCAAATAAACCATTCGGATGAAAATGAATAGTTGAGTTTTTTCATCAGCATGATTCCGGTGATCAGTTGTGTGAGAACAGCGGGTGCAGTGAAAATCCAATCTGCGAGGACAACATGTTTTGTTGTTGTATAAATCGCCTGCGGGTTGTTTGATCGGTTGGCCATAAACATGAAGAAAGCGATGCCTGCTCCTGTGCCTGTGATCACGACGGCTGATAAGATGTGGATCAGCTTTAGCAGAAGATAACTGTCCATTACCAGGTCTTGATCTCATGTTTAATCGTGAGTCCAAACTTTTCAGCATAGGGTTCGAATTCTTTCAGAGTATAAAAAACCTGGCATGGGAAGGCTCCTGTCGTTTCCATATCACTTCCCAATTCTCCGGAGAGTAGCTTTTTTGTAATGATGATCGTTGAGAGGGTCGGAATGTATGGGCCAACGCCATTCGGCGCATAAAGTGTCCATTTTATTTTGTTCCTTTTACCATCGTAATCAATGCCAGATATTTTCACCTGCATACAGCCAACATCTGTTCCGAAGGGTGAAAATAGATCGCTGGTTTTCACGATTAGTTTTGTTAGTGGAGACCAATTCTTTACCAGTTTAATCTTGGCAAGAAAAGCCATCGTAACCATGCTCAGATGCAAAACAGGTAACTCTAATCCTGCCTGGAATCGAACTGATCGCTTAACTGCGTATCGTTCAGGAAATAGTTCCAGATCAGGCAGGTCAACATTGGCTAACCAACGCTTCCCGACAATGCCTCCAAAGTCCACCTTACGGGCGTCCATCCAGCCGTAGATTTTTTGCCATTGACCATCATAAAACACAGAGAAAGGATGGCCGGTATAAGAAAGAATTCCTCGAACGGTTGCCGCGCCTCTTTCGGCTTTGTTTCCGGGAACGATGGCAATGTCGATATCCTCTATTCTATTCAGGTAATAATGATAATAATCAACAACGGTTGAAGATAAGCCAGGAACAGAACTCGCACCACTGACGATCAGTACATTATTTTTACGAGCAAGATCATCCAGTTTATTAATATCACAAACAAAGCGACGATCATCGGCCAGATCAACATAGTGCGCACCAACTTTGATGCAGGCTTCTGGCACGCGATAGTTCTGACCCTGAAAAGGTCCGCTGGTGTGGATGACAATATCTGGTGAAAGATCTTTTAAACGCGACTCTAGATCAGGTTTGTTAATGTCTATTTCAATCGCTTTGAGATCGGCTTGTGATCCCTTTTTTAATTGTTCGATGAGCTGTTCAGCTTTATTTTTATTTCGTCCCGCGATCAATAAGATCGTATCTGGAAGATCAAGCAAGTTTTCAACTATACGTTTTCCGAAGTTGCCATAGCCGCCGAGGATTAAAATTGTTTTTTTTGACATTCAAATTACCAGCGATACTTTCCAAACTTTTCTGGGTTTGCCCAATATCGATTGTTCAACCAGTCGGGTACTTTTTTATAGTTATCTCGTGCAAAGTACCAGGCATGAAATGTTTCATTCTGCTGTTCAGTTTCTGCAATTTGTCGCAACCCTAGTCCGATCAAGTCGGTTGTTTTCCATTCTGAATTGTTTGAAAGGATCAGTAATACTTCTCTGGCATGAATATCTCTTACTTGAGCGATCACATGTTCAGCTTTTTCATGATCCAGTGTTTCGAGCAAATCTTTGATCAAAACAAAATCAAACATGTTGTGTTCTGATAACTGATCCAAAGTTTTTTCTGAAAGATGAATTGGATCTTTGTTTACCAGAACACCTGATCAATATTCTCTCCAAGTACCAGAATTGACTTTGATCCATCAGAAAGTTTTTTGATCAGATCACTAAGCTGATCCGACATTAAAACCTTTCCAGATCTGGAAATGGAGTCTCACCATGATGAACATGCATTGCACCAAGTTCAGCGCAACGTTGCAATGTGGGAACGGCTTTGCCGGGGTTTAATAAACCATCTGGATCAAAAGCTGCTTTGACTGCATGAAATTGTTCAAGTTCAGGGGCGCTAAACTGTACGCACATGGGTTTTAATTTTTCCGTGCCGACTCCGTGTTCACCGGTTACGGTTCCACCGACTTCGACGCAGTGTTCGAGAATTTCTGTGCCGACTGCTTCGGCGTGATCCAGATCTCCTTCTTTGTTGGCATCATAAAGAATTAATGGATGAAGGTTTCCATCACCGGCATGAAAAACATTAGCGACCAGTAATCCATGATCAGTGGCGATGTCATTGATCCTTTGTAAAACAGAGGCCAGATGTTTGCGTGGGATCGTGCCATCTACACAATAATAATCCGGTGCGAGGCGACCAACGGCCGGAAATGATGCTTTGCGACCAGCCCAGAATTTTTGTCGTTCGGCGTCATCTTTTGCCACGCGTGAATCTATTGCCCCGTTGTTCATCATGATCGCGGTCACACGTTCGATCTGCGTTTCAACTTCCTCACGAGTTCCGTCTAGTTCACACAGCAAGATCGCTTCCGCGTTAGAGGGATAACCTGCATGGATAAAATCCTCTGCGGCTTTGATCGTTAGCTTATCCATCATTTCAAGTCCGGCTGGAATAATCCCTTCAGCAATTATTGCTGCGACTGCGTTACCCGCATTTTTGACATCATCGAAAGAAGTCAGGATCACTTGAACCGTTTTTGGGATAGGTAATAATTTTACCGTGACGGCGACGATGACTCCGAGCAAACCTTCTGATCCTGTTGCTAATGCCAATAGGTCAAATCCCGGTGTGTCCAACGTATCGCCTCCGATCTCCAGAAATTCTCCTTCCATACTCAACATCGTGATCGATTGAATATTGTGTACTGTCAGACCGTATTTCAGACAATGCACACCACCGGAATTTTCCGCGACGTTGCCTCCGATCGTGCAGGCGATCTGTGAGGAAGGATCGGGCGCATAAAAAAGGCCGTGTTCTGCAACCGTTTCTGAGATCACAATATTTCGTACACCAGGTTCAACTTTTGCTGTGCGGTTGATCGGATCAACTTCAAGAATTCGTGTGAATTTAGCCAAGCTTAATAGTGCCGCATCCGGATTCGGACGAGCGCCGCCAGACAGTCCTGTTCCTGCTCCACGCGCAACGACTGGAACTTCGTGTTTATGACAAAGTCTCAGAAGCGCTTGAACTTGATCAACGTTTTCGGGCATTAATACGACCAGAGGCAAGCTACGGTGTGCAGACAGCGCATCGCACTCATAAGGACGCTGGGATTCAGCATCTGTGATCACTGATTCATGCGGCAAAATCTGACGACAGCTTGCTAAAAAGCTTTCTTTATTTTCCATATTTGATCCGGTACTCACTATTCTTGCCGATTTATGGCGTATTAAAGTAGCAACAAACACCCTTTACAGGCAAAATTACACCCATGAGCGAAGAAATTCTAGTTAATGTTACACCACAGGAAACTCGTGTGGCCGTTGTTGAAAATGGCGTGCTGCAGGAAATTATTGTTGAGCGCACTGCCAAACGCGGTCTGGTTGGAAATATCTACATGGGTACTGTTTCCCGCGTGTTACCCGGGATGCAGGCTGCTTTCATTGAGATCGGTATAGATCGCACGGCTTTTCTGCATGTGTTCGATATGGTTGGTCACAAAAATGGCCGTTCTAAAACCGATGAAGAATCTCCAGAACCAGAAGTTGCGATCGAACAAATTCTGAGGGAAGGCCAGAAAGTTTTGGTGCAGGTGACCAAAGATCCTCTTGGGAGTAAAGGTGCTCGGCTGACAACGCATTTGAGCATTCCTTCCCGTTATCTTGTGATGATTCCGGACGAGTCGACGGTTGGTGTTTCTCAGCGTATTGAAGACAGCGGTGAAAGAGAACGTTTGAGGGCTTTAATTCTTTCTTGCAAGCAGTCGATCGATGAAGCTGAAGCATCTGGGGAAGAGGATAAAAAAGCAGAAACTTATGGATTTATTTTACGAACGGCAGCCGAGGGGATCTCCGATAAACAATTATTGGATGACATGAAGTTTCTGAAGCATTTGTGGCGATCGATAAAAGAAAAATCCACGAGTGTTAGCGCTGCCCCCAGTATTGTTTATGAAGATCTACCAATGTTATTACGAATGGTGCGATCATTGGATGATACGACCATAGAAAAAATTCGTATTGATTCAAAAGAAACTTATGATAATGCGGTTTTATTTACTGAGGAGTTTGTGCCTGATCTAATTCCGAAGCTGGAGCACTATCCGGGCGAGCGTCCGATCATGGATCTTTATGCGGTCGAGGATGAAATTCAGAAAGCACTGGAACGCAAAGTGAATCTCAAATCTGGTGGCCATCTGGTGCTTGATCAAACTGAGGCGATGACGACGATCGATGTCAACACAGGTACTTTTGTTGGACATCGCAATTTGGAAGAAACAATCTTTAAGACAAATCTGGAGGCTGCTCAGGCACTGTCCAGACAATTACGATTACGTAATCTTGGCGGGATTATTATTGTCGATTTTATTGATATGACTGATCCCGAACACCAGCGTCAGGTTCTTCGTGCACTGGAAAAAAGTCTGTCCCACGATCACTCGAAAGTTGCGATCAGTGAGATCACATCTTTGGGTCTGGTTCAGATCACACGAAAAAGAACTCGCGAAAGTTTGGAACATATCCTGTGTGAACCTTGTCCAATATGTAAGGGCAGTGGTTCGATCAAAACGGTCGAAACAACTTGCTATGAAATTTTTAGAGAGATCCTACGTGAAGCCAGACAATTTGAAGCACGAAAATTATTGGTCGTGGCCTCTCAGGCTGTGGTGGATATGTTGCTGGATGAGGAATCAATCGGCGTGGCTGAGCTGGAAGAGTTCATTAAGATCCCGATCACTTTCCAGGCTGAACCTATGTATGGTCAGGAACAATATGATGTGGTGTTGTTGTAGATTACCGGAACTAAAAAAGGACTTTATAAATTAATGCATAAACGCATCTCACGCGCTGTCATCCATTTCAGCTGGTTCTTACTGGTTTCCACGATTGTTATTACAACCTTGTTGGTTAGCCTGATCTGGTTGACCAGTTCAAGCATTGATGACCTTCGACCCAACATTCTTGAGTGGGTTCATACGACGACAGGACAACCCATAGAAGTCGATAATCTGGCTATCGAATGGCGTGGCATTATCCCGCATTTAAAACTTTCCGATATCGAAGTGCTTGATCGGAATACTCATGAGAGTCTTACTCACCTGGATCAAGCCAGCCTCAGTGTTGACCTCTATCACTCTCTGGTGAACTGGAAAGCAACCATTGGTCACCTGGAACTCTCAGGGCTGAATGTTGAACTTGTGCACAAGAAAGATGGCACGATTTCTTTGCTTGGTTTAACGGAACAGGCTTCCAGCGGTGATGAATTTACTCAGTGGTTATTAGAGCAACCTCATCTAAAAATAAGTGATTCACAGATAGTCTGGCACGAGCAGGAACGACAGATTAAGCCGATCAAATTATCTGATGTTGATCTGGAGCTGACAAATCAATCATTAGCGAACACACATCAACTCTCTGGTTCAACCAGCCTTGCTAACAATGCGGGCAGTATTGAGTTTCAACTTAATGTGACGGGTGACCCGCTGAGCCAAGACTGGGATGCTGATCTGGATCTAACGACAGAGGAGTTTAAGTTTTCCAATTATTTGCCTGCAGATATAAATGAAAAAATTCAGGCTTCTTTACAGATCAATACAATCTCAATTGATCATTCCAGTTTGAATTCCACAACACACATTAACTGGAAAAAGGCAGAGATCTCCGATGTTGATGGTGAATTCTTTCTTAAAAGTACGACCCCGATTTATTCTATTAGTGGTAAATTTACCGCAGAGAAAACACCGGCTAAAAATTGGTTGTTGACTGCCCCAGATTTAACCATCGCTGCTCAGGATCACCAATGGCAACCGTTCTCGCTAGGACTCCTGATCCCTGAAAATTTTTCACAAGACAATCCATCAATAGATGTAGCGATCAACAATCTTAACGTTGAAGATTTGATCACTCTGGTACCGGAGTCGATCAAAAAAAGTGTGATCAATTTTCAGCCTCGTGGAGAATTGAATGATCTACGAATCCAATACGATCAAAAAAATAGTCAAAGGCCATTAATTTTTGACGGTGAGTTTTCTGATCTTGAAACATTAGCTTATGAAAAGATTCCGGGCTTTAAAAATCTTTCCGGAAAATTTCAAAGCAACATGGAAGCATTATTGATAGATTTTAATAGCCACAATCTTATTGTGAATAACCTTTCTGAATCTGGCGAATTAGATCCTCCTATTAAACTCGACAGCCTTATTGGAGAGATCAACTGGAGAAGGCTTGATCAAGGTTGGGTTGTTTCGACACCACAGCTCACGATATCAAATCCTGATATTGAATTTCAGCTCACAGGCATTTTAAAAAATGACACGATTAACTCCCCTCATCTTGAGGTGCAAGGAACTTTTTTTCGAGGAAATATAGAACCGGTTGTTAAACATATCCCCTCTAACTTAATCCATCATAAAGTAAAAGAATGGCTTGATAGTGCGTTAATTGGAGGCCGCGTTACAGGTGGTAACCTATCCTTTCAAGGGGCATTGGATAAGTTTCCTTTTGATAAAAATAGTCAGCAAGAAATTTTTGAAATTCGTTTGAATGCAGAAGATGGCATTGTGGATTATTTTGAAGGCTGGCCATTAGTTGAAGAAATTACTGCTGAAGTTATTTTTAATAGTCATGAGATTATCGTCACGTCACCCAGCGCAAAAATAAATGGTGCTGATGTGTCAAATGTAACTGTCAAAATACCTGAGCTTGTTACTCAAAAGCATCATCTGGTGATCACAGGAAATGCTAAAGGCGATATGAAGCAAGGCTTGCAATATATTAATAATAGCCCTCTAAAGTCTTCGGTTGGAAAACAACTTGATCATCTTAAAATAAGTGGCAATCTGAATCTTGATCTGGATATCGACATACCTCTGTCAAATCCAGACAGAACAAAAATACAGGGCAAAGTACATTTAAGAAAAAATACTTTGTTGCTTGAATCATTGGATATCAACATAAAATCGCTGGCTGGAGATTTTATATTTGATCAAGATAGATGGCAGGCAAAAGATCTGAAGGCCAGGCTTTATGAGAGTGCGATCAACATTAATCTTGATATTAATAAAAGCAAAAACAAGCCCAAATCTGATGTAAGGATTACAGGTCTTGCAGACAAAAATTATATTACAAATAGAATGATTCAGTTGGGCATGAAGCGTGAGAATTTGAAGGTGCTTGATTCGATCAGTGGTACTACTCACTGGATGGCTCAACTCTCTCTGCCCCCAGGCATTGGCGATCCTGATGGAGAAACTGGATTGGTGATCACTTCCATGCTGAAAGGTTTAAATGTTCGTGCACCGGCCCCCCAAGGAAAACTTTCTAGTGAAGAAAGGGCTTTAAAAATATCGACAACTTTATCTAAAAAATTAGATCGTCAGGTTAGTTTTGAGTACGGCAATATTAAGGGGGAAATTAAACTCGAGGCTGAGAATGAAAAAACCAGTTTGAAAAATATTGTTTTCCATTTTGGTAATGGTCAGTTGTCAAATACAAAAAATAACAAGCACCTGATCACAGCCAATGGAAATATAAAAAATCTGGATCTTTCTGCATGGATAGCATTTTTCGATAAACACTTCGGCCGTAATAATAAGCAATCAGAACCTGATGAAAACTTTTTGAAATTCGATCTCACTATTGGTCACTTGAAAGCTTTTGGACAAAGCTTCAAGAAAAGTCATGTGCTGGGTAGAAGCAGTAAGAATACATGGGAACTTCAGGTTGAGGATCATGACAATAGTGGCATGATCAGTATTCCGTATCAGCTGTCCGGGCAAGCTGTGAAAGCTGATTTTGAGCGGCTAAGAATTGTCTCTTCTGATCATGAAGAAGACAGCGAATTTATTCAGCCAAAAAAAATTCCCGAAGTAATGCTGACAAGCCAGCAGTTTAAATATAATGATCTGCAACTTGGATCATTGCAGTTGCATACCAAACCTAAGGAAAATGGTCTAAGTGTTGAAAAACTGGTTTTATCCGTACCGGCGGTCAATATTGATGTTAAAGGTGATTGGACAGGCTATAAAACACAGCAATCGAAATTTAACATCCTGGCAAATGGACAGGCACTGAGCCCGATGCTGGGACAATTTGGTTTTGATTCCAGTGGAATAGAAGGTGGAGAAACAAGTATCGTAATTGATGCTGCGTGGCAAGGTTCGCCTGCTGATTTTGAGCTTGCAAAATTAAAAGGAAGTTTGAGTCTTGATGTCGGAAATGGACGATTTACTGAAATAAAAAACAGAGTGGGGAAAGTTTTTGGCTTGCTGAGTATTCAATCATTAGGCAGACGACTCTCTCTGGATTTTAATGATCTGTTCAAAGAAGGATTTACCTTCGATAAAATCTCTGCCACTTTTGATATCGAGAGTGGTAATGCTTATACAAACAATCTGAATATCTTTGGGACATCTGCCAAGATTGATATCACTGGTCGGGTAGGACTTTCAGATCAGGATTATGATCAACTAATAACCGTTACACCTTCTGTAGCTGATAGCTTGCCTGTTGCTAGTGTCTTGTTCGGCCCGATCGGTGCCGGTGTAGGTGCTGCGATTTATATTGCAGAAAAAGTATTACCGGTATTACCGGAAGCTATTGATAAGGTTCTTGAAAGACAATACACCTTAAAAGGGCGTTGGGAAGAACCTGTCGTTGAACCGCTTGTCGTGGCTAAAAAAGAACAGAGTGGAAAGGTTTTTCAGTAGATAGAGTTTAGTCAGATTTCTTTGATCTTTCTTATGCAATGGAACGACTCAATAAATAAAAAAGCCTCATCGAAATGAGGCTTTTTGGTAATATAGGTTATTGGATCAGTTAACTTGAATGAGGCTTTCTGAAAAGAAAAACCATCGCCGTTCCCAACAACCAGAATGCTGGCGGTACTGGGAAAGAGGAACCTGAGCTAGTTGAACGATTTGCGACAATTGACGCAAGATCATTTGTCAGGTCACTGGTCATACCTGCAGTAGCTGTACTCCAAATTGCTTGATCATTAACGTCAACTGCATTGGCTGAAGATACAGCACTAAAAGTTGTGCTGGCAGCGAATGCGACGGTTAGAGCGAGCATTTTTGATTTTCTCATCATTTATCTCCTTTTCCTTCTGTTAGATGTTTTGGTGTTACTTGTCATTCTCAATCTACAATGCATAATGCATGCCAATATAAAATAACCAGTAAAAACAAAGGGATAAGGTTTTGCATCTTATGAAAGGAGCCATTTTTACTGAAAAAGCGTCTCCTGTAGGCGACGCTTTTTAGAGTAAAACAGACTCTTTTGGACTTAAGGTGTAGAAGCAAGGGTAGAAAAACTATTTTTATGAGTATTATCCGGTAGCAATATCGACAGGAGATTGCTGATGTCCTTGATCCAGGTAGCTTTGAATGGTTTTGAGTATCTGTGGGGCCGTTAGTCCGCTGTCTTCCAACATGTCTGTTTGTGAGCCGTGATGAATAAGACGATCTGGAATACCAATGTGTCGCAAATTAACGACAACACCTGCAGCCGCCAGAACCTCGGAAACTGCGGACCCGGCACCACCTTCGATGACGTTTTCTTCAATCGTGATCAAATGATCATGATCTTCTGCAAGTTTCATTATCAATTCTGTATCTAAAGGCTTAACAAAGCGCATATTCACAACGGTTGCATCAAGTTGATCACCAATCTCCATCGCTGGTGTGACCATAGTGCCGAAGGCGAGAAGCGCTACATTTTTGTTCTTACTCTGGCGACGTATTTCTGCTTTACCAACAGGTAGCGCAGTCATTTCCTTCTGGACTTGCACTCCGGGACCACCACCTCTTGGATATCTGACCGAAGAAGGTTGATCGAGCTGCATACCGGTATAAAGCATCTGCCGGCACTCATTTTCATCCGCAGGTGCCATGATCACCATATTCGGCAGGCAACGCATGAAGGAATAATCGTAGATTCCATTATGGGTCGGGCCATCTGCTCCGACGAAACCAGCTCGATCAATGGCAAAAAGTACCGGAAGATTTTGCAAAGCAACATCGTGTAATAGTTGATCATAACCTCGTTGTAGAAAGGTCGAATAGATCGCTACCACTGGTTTCAATCCATCACAGGCCATGCCTGCGGCAACATTAACTGCATGTTGTTCGGCAATCCCCACATCAAAATAGCGATCGGGGTAATCTTGCTCAAACTTAACCAGTCCAGAACCTTCTCGCATAGCGGGTGTGATCGCTACCAGTCGATCATCTTCTGCGGCCATGTCGCTGATCCAGTCGCTAAAGATATTTGTGTAGGTTGTTTGTGACGGTTTACCAGATGGAACAATACCCTTTTCAGGATCAAAAGGTGATACGCCATGATATTTGACCGGGTCTTCCTCAGCCAGCTCATAACCTTTGCCTTTTTTGGTGACAATATGCAGTAATTGTGGGCCTTTGAGTTTTTTGATATTTCGCAGAGTCGACATCAAAACAGGTAGATCATGCCCATCAATTGGGCCGATATAATTGAATCCCAACTCTTCAAAAAGTGTTCCGGGGACAATCAAGCCTTTAGCGTGTTCTTCAAGCCTATGAGCAAGTTCCTTCACCGATGGCATATTGGAAAGTACTTTTTTGCTACCTTCTCGAACGGATGAATAAACTTTGCCGGAGATGGCTTTTGCAAAATGGTTGGAAAGTGCGCCTACGTTGGGAGAGATCGCCATATTGTTATCGTTATAGACAACCAGTAGATCAGATCCCACGTCTCCAGCATGATTCATCGCTTCAAATGGTAAGCCAGCTGTCATGCCTCCATCGCCGATGATCGCGACACATTTACGATCAAGGCCAGCATGATCGGCAGCGATTTGCATTCCTAATGCTGCGCTGATCGAGGTGCTTGAATGACCAACACCAAAGGAGTCGTATTCACTTTCTGCTCGTTTTGGGAAAGGAGAAACTCCGTCTTTCTGACGAATAGTGGTCATTCGATCTCGACGTCCAGTCAATATTTTATGCGGATAAGCCTGATGTCCCACATCCCAGACCAGACGATCATCGGGTGTATTAAACAGGTAATGCAATGCGATTGTTAATTCGACCGTGCCCATGCCCGCCGCAAAATGCCCACCACTTTGACTGGCAATATCTACCAGAAAAGCTCGCAGCTCTTTGACCACCTCCAGCAATTGAGTTTCAGTCAGCTTTCGCAGATCTTCTGGCGAATCTATCTCTGAAAGTAACGGGTATTGAGCATTGTTCATTCGTTGTCAAAATCACATTAAATTAATTGTGTAATTATGGAGAGTGAGCACTCAGGATGCAAGGAAGTAAGGAACTTATTGCTATATAATGGTCAGATCAATTACATAGATAAAATCAGGAAGATTAAAGCATGGCAGTCCCATTAATTCAGCAATATCGAGTCGCACGATATCTGATCACGCAAAAGCTCAAACGTGTCGAACGATACCCACTTGTATTGATGCTGGAGCCTTTGTTTCAGTGCAATCTGGCTTGTTCGGGTTGTGGCAAAATTGATTATGAGGATGACATTCTCAGTAAGCGGTTAAGTTATGAGGACTGCATTGCAGCTGTTGATGAGTGTGGAGCTCCAATGGTATCGATCGCTGGTGGTGAACCTTTGATCCATAAAGAAATGCCACGCATTGTTGAAACGTTGATCGAAAAGAAAAAGTTCATCTATCTTTGTACCAATGCATTATTACTGGAAAAACGGATCAAAGACTACACGCCGTCACCTTATCTGACGCTTTCCATTCATCTTGATGGCAATGAAAAACGACATGACCATTCTGTTTGTCGTGATGGTGTTTACAAAAATGTCGTGAAAATCATTAAGCAGGCCGTTGATCAAGGTTTTCGCGTCACTGTAAATTGCACCTTGTTCCAGAATGAAACCGCTGAAGAAGTTGCTGAGTTTATGGATACTATGATGGCGCTGGGCGTCGAAGGTGTTACTATTTCACCGGGATACAGCTATCAACATGCACCGCAACAGGACGTGTTCCTGAAGCGTCTTGGGAGTAAACAGTTATTCCGGAATCTCTTCAAACTGGCGAAAGGCCGTAAATGGCGTTTTAACCAATCATCACTTTATCTGGATTTTCTGGCAGGCAATCAAACTTACGAATGCACACCCTGGGGCAACCCAACCCGGAATATTTTTGGTTGGCAAAAACCTTGTTACCTGTTGGTCGATGATGGTTATGTACAGACGTTTAAAGAATTGATCAACGATACCAGTTGGGAAAAATACGGTACGGGCAAAAACCCAAAATGTGCTGACTGTATGGTGCATTGTGGTTATGAACCGACAGCTGTCAACGATACTTTTAGTCATCCTCTGAAAGCGTTGAAAGTCTTTTTGAATGGGCCGCGTACAGAAGGGCCAATGGCGCCGGAACTACCGATTCTTTATGAAGAACCGGAAATGTCTCAGCCGTACCTAGTACCGATTAATGATGAAAAAGAGGATCGAGTCGCTTAGCGTTCTATTGATCAGTCATGAAAGGTTAATGCTTTCGTTGAGAGGATACTGGTTCTTTCTATTTAGAGCGATCTCATGAAAAAAATTATTCTCTCAAAACTTGCATTGATCTTGTTGTTGTCAGGTTTTCAGGTGTTCCAGATTAGTCATGCTGACGCAACGCCGGAGTCGGTTGTTGGCAAGCTGCACCAAACTCTTATTCAGATTATGAAAGAGTCTAAAGCTCTCGACTATGACGGTCGATATAAGGTGTTGGAACCTGTCGTTAGAGATAGTTTTGATTTCGAAACCATTGCCAGAATTGTTATGGGGCGCTACTGGAGAAAACTGGATGATCAGCAAAAAGCTGAATTCATTGATGTTTTTTCCCGATTGAGTATTGCAAGCTACGCGACACAATTTGATAGTTTTTCGGGTGAGAATTTTGAATATCTCGAAGATGAAGAAATGAAAAAAGGTCGGATCCTGGTGAAAACAAAATTCGTAACCAACGATCGTGTCGTACCTTTTAACTACGTTTTGCATCCTCTTCAGGATAGATGGCGTATAATCAACGTCATTGCAGATGGGGTGAGTGATCTCTCCCTGAAAAGATCGGATTATGCGGCGATCATGAAGTCAGATGGGTTTGATGGATTGATCAGTAAACTGCAAGAAAAAATTAAATCATCGTCAGGCAGTGAATCTTGATGAAACAAGTATAACTACAGAAGTCAGAGGCGCTTCATGAATAGAAAAATACCAAACGTTCTTACTTTTCTGAGTATCTTATTTTTGTTTACGGTCAGCCCTTTTAGTGCCGCAGGAGAAGAATCGGATCCGCTCGAAGGAATAAACCGGCCAATATACGAATTTAATGATGGACTTGACAGGTACATTTTGAAACCCATCGCCAAAGGTTATGTGGCGGTAACTCCTAAACCAGTTAGAACCGGCGTGACGAACTTTTTTGATAACCTGACATACCTGAATGTTATTATTAATGACATCTTGCAGGGGAAATTTCATCAAGCCATCGACGACTCTGCTCGTTTCTTTATCAATAGCACTGTTGGTATTGGTGGAATATTTGATCCTGCCAGTTCGGGAGGATTGGTTAAGCACAAGGAAGATCTTGGGCAGACATTTGGAACCTGGGGTGCTGGAGAAGGGACTTATTTAAACCTCCCACTTGTAGGTCCCAACTCAACCAGAGATGCACCGGATATTGTCACCAGTACTTTGTTGAATCCCATCACCTATTTCGCCACCGCGATCGCGGCTCCTGTATCAGCTGTCGGTCTGGTTAATAAACGTGCAAATTTACTTGATGCTTCAAAATTCAGAGATGAAGCCGCGCTCGATCCTTACGCCTTCACCCGCGAGGCTTATCGTCAACACAGAACCTCCTTGATTTATGACGGCGATCCACCCGTTGAAGATCTGGAAGATTTTTTTGACGATGAAGAATTCGAAGAAATTAATGGTGGAATTCCTGAAGATCAGTTGATCATTGAATAATCATGAACTAGTCCTTTGAGCCTATGTCCAATCCTTAAGAACATTAAGGATGCATTCAGGCTCACCATGTAAGAATTTTCACCAGATTGAAAATTCTTTCAACAAACAAAGTAGAGGACTAGCTCATGAAAAAACTAATCACATTAGCTCTCGTCTCCACCCTGGTTTTCCTGGGCGGATGTAACAAACAACAAATTGGTACCGGCACAGGTGCTGCTCTTGGTGGACTTCTTGGTAGTACGATCGGTGACGGTAGGGGGCAGTTGGCAGCAACGGCTGCCGGAACATTGGCCGGAGCCCTGATCGGTGGTTCTATCGGCTCCAGTATGGACGAGCTGGATTTAATGAAAACTAACCGAACACTGGAACGTACTCGTACAGGAGCGACTTCCAGCTGGCAAAATCCAGATAGCGGAGTTCAATATGCAGTAACACCCACTCAGACATACGAAACTTCTTCAGGCCCATGTCGTGAATATCGTACCAATGCCACGATTGATGGTCATCGGGAAACGATTTATGGAACGGCTTGTCGGCAATACGATGGACGTTGGCAAACGGTGAATTAATTCAGATTATGATCTAAAGCATCAGTTACAATGAAAGGCCTGCCGGGAAACCTGCAGGCTTTTTTTTGTGTATTAGTTTTGTATTAGAGACATCAGGAAACATGGCATTAAGCTCAACAAAAACTATCGAAAAACTACTCGGGATCTGGCTGAAAAATGTGCAGAAACATGCCTGGTTATTTTTGTTGTTTGCACTGATCTTTACAGTCTTTAATGTCATTTATATCAAAGACAATCTAGGCATTAATACTGACACCACTGATATGCTGTCAGAGAAGCTGGATTGGCGTAAAAAAGATATTCAGTTTAGAAAATCCTTTCCGCAATTTTCAGATAATATAGCGATCGTCATAGAATCAGAAACACCCGATCAAACTCAAGATGTAACGATAGCATTAACCGAACGATTAGAAAAAGAACAACAATTTTTCCCTTCTGTTTTTCAGATCAAAAACTCAAAATTTTTCCGTCAAAATAGTTTGCTCTATCTAGACACAGATGAACTGGAAGAACTTGCTGATAATTTAGCCGCAGTGCAACCTTTTCTGGGCAAGCTTCAACAAGATCAAAATATTCGTGGCCTGTTTTCTGTTCTGACTCAGGCACTAAAAGAACAAGATCAAGAAGTCGATCTGGATCATATTTTTACAGCCATCGATCAAACAATTTCAGCACATCTGCAAGGGAGGAGCCAACGCATGTCGTGGCACGAATTGATGAGTGGCCGGGAGAGCACGATGGATGATCGACGTTCTGTGATCACTGTACAACCGAAACTCGATTATTCAGAATTGTTGCCTGGTGAACCTGCGGTCAGAATGTTGCGATCAATCATCAAAAGCATCAGGGTAGAGGAAGATTATGGTGATGTACAAATTCGGCTCACTGGTGACGTGGCGCTTGCCTACGAAGAACTCGATAGTGTCGCGCGTGGTGCACAAGCAGGCGGACTGATTGCCTTGTTTGCCGTTGCCATCGTTCTGATCGTAGGACTCCGATCATTGTCTTTGGTTTTTGCCACATTAACCACCCTGATTATTGGCCTGATCTGGACTGCCGCATTTGCGACCGTTGCGATAGGTGAATTGAACATGATCTCCATCGCCTTCATGGTGCTCTATATCGGTCTCGGTGGTGATTTTGCCGTTCACCTTTGCCTGCGGTACAGAGAACAGAGGCAGGATCTGGATCAAGAGTTGGCTGTAAAAGAAAGTGGAAAACATATCGGAGTATCGCTACTACTTTGTGCCTTCACCACAGCGATTGGTTTTTATGCCTTTTTACCGACGGCTTATTCTGGCGTTGCAGAACTAGGGTTGATCTCAGGTACCGGCATGTTTATTAGTTTGTTTCTTAGCTTGACCGTGTTGCCCGCATTGCTCACATTATTACCTTATAAATCCAGAATACGATCCGATAACTCCTCGAATTGGTTCAGCGGTATTCAAAACCTTCCTTTTACACATGCAAAAACGATCATACTTGTGTCAACCATTATTGGCTTGCTCAGTATCGTCACATTGCCAAAAATTAAGTTTGATCATAACCCTGTGCATCTAATGGATCCGGAAACTGAATCCGTACAGACCTATAAGGATCTGCTTGCAGAAAGTTCACGATCACCACTTTCGATTAATCTTGTTGAAACAGAAATCGGCGATCTCCCGGAACAGCTTGAAGCACTAGGTTCAGTTGATGAAGTGATCACTATAAATAGTTTTATTCCATCAGATCAAAAAAATAAACTGGCCATTATTGAAGATCTTTCACTCGTTATGAGTATGCCAATAAGCGATCCTGATCAAAAAACTATTTCAGATCAGGATCGTTTATTGGCGATCAACGAGTTTTCTGAAATTCTAAAAACCAGAAAACCAGATCAGAAACTTAATAAAACATTGGAGAAGTTGCTTAGCCAAAATACAAAAAAACTGCATTTTTTGGATCAAAAGTTGATCGCCTCATTACCCGGTCGCTTACGCAATCTTGACGAAAGCCTCAATGCGGAAGAGATCTCCAAAGGATCACTCCCTTCTGATTTACGTGATCGTTGGCAATCTAATGAAAACTATCGCATCGAAGTCTTTTCTAAAAACGATCTGAATGACAATAAAATCCTGGAATCATTCGTCAATGATGTTCGCAAGATTGCACCTGATGCCATTGGCGTACCCATCATTAATGTGGATGCAAGTAGCGCCGTGGTCAGAGCATTTCAGCAGGCCCTAGGTCTTGCTCTTGTCGTGATTATAATTTTGTTGTGGTTATTGCTAGATAAAAAAAGTGATAGCTTTCTAATATTGGCAACATTGATCCTGGCTGGATTAATGACCTGTGCTGTTAGTGTTTTACTGGGGATTCAATTCAACTTTGCTAACGTTATTGCTCTGCCATTGCTGCTGGGGATCGGTGTCGATAGTTCGATACATATTTTACATCGTTATCGATCAGCATTGCCTGAAAGTGACTCATTATTAAACACCAGTACTGCCCGAGCTGTGTTGTTCAGTGCTCTGACGACAACCTGTAGCTTCGGTAACCTGGCTATTTCACCTCATCGGGGTACTGCCAGTATGGGAGTATTATTGACGCTTGGTTTGATTTTGACCTTGTTTGTAACGTTGATCGTTTTGCCCGCATTGCTCACTCTGACGGATAATTCAGATAGAATGAAATCATAAATAGAGGTCTTTTATGTCGTTCAGTATTGCCGAACTTTTTGCTCAACATTTTGATGATAAATTCGATCTGCATGAGCAGCACCTTAATAACCAGATGGTCAGGGTTCTAAGAACCATTGGTTATGATCGGAATTATAAAAAAGCACAAGGACAATATTTATATGATGAAAATAATAATGAATATTTAGATCTGCTCAGTGGTTTTGGTGTTTTCGCCATTGGACGAAACCACCCAACGGTGATCAGCGCATTACAGGAAACGCTGACACTGGAACTTCCCAATTTGGTACAGATGGATGTGTCATTACTAAGTGGTTTATTAGCAGAAAAACTTCTCGCTACTACGCCTGATCATTTAACAAAAATGTTTTTCTGTAACTCAGGAACCGAAGCCGTAGAAGCTGCGATCAAGTTTGCTCGATACACCACTAAACGTGATCGAATTGTTCACTGTGAACATAGTTTTCATGGCTTAACCCTAGGAGCATTATCTTTAAATGGTGAGGAAATATTTAAAGAAGGTTTTGGATCTTTATTGCCGAACTGTGATGCAATTCCTTTTAATGATCTGGAAGCTCTTGAAAAATCATTAAGCGGATCAGATGTCGCTGCATTTATTGTCGAACCTGTTCAGGGAAAAGGTGTTTACATTCCAGATGAAAATTATTTTCATGAAGTAGAACGTCTATGTAAAAAATATGGCACCTTATTCGTTGCTGATGAAATTCAAACTGGACTAGGTCGTACAGGAAAATTTTGGGCGATTGATCATTGGGGCGTAAACCCGGACATGATCTTAATGGCAAAAGCATTGTCTGGTGGATTCATTCCGGTCGGTGCGGTGGCGATGACTAAGAAGATTATGGATACCGTTTTTAATCGAATGGATCGAGCGGTTGTGCATGGATCGACTTTTTCCAAAAACAATATGGCGATGGCCGCAGGACTCGCAACCCTGCAGGTTATGGAAGATGAAAACCTGGTAGAAAATTCTGCAAAAATTGGTGATGACATAGTCAACTCCATTAATGCTATGGCGAGTAAATACGAATTTTTGAAAGAAGCTCGTGGTAAAGGACTGATGATCGCTGTTGAATTTCAGCCGCCGAAAAGTTTGAAACTAAAGGCGGCATGGAAGATGTTAGAGGCCGCAAACAAAGGGCTTTTCTGCCAGATGGTGACCATCCCTTTATTCAAAGATCATCGTGTTTTAACCCAGGTTGCCGGTCATGGTATGAACGTAGTAAAACTTTTGCCGCCGTTGAACCTGACTCAAAAAGACTACGATTGGATTGTCGACTCTTTTGATAAAGCGATCGGAGATACACATCAGGTTCCCGGATCAATCTGGGACTTAGGTAAAAACCTTGCCGGTCATGCTATAAAAAATAAAATGGGTTCCTGAGATCAAGACAATGAATCTACACCAAAAGGTTGGGGTGCGACTGGAATGGTCGCGTTTCCTGGATTAGTTTTTTCTGATCGAGTAACAATAGAACACACTTGATTACGACCTTTTGACTTGGCTTCATAGACACCAATATCAGCAGCTTTAAGTAAATCGTGATAATTAAGATCTTGATCACAGCGTGTGGCCAGACCGATACTGATAGTTACTTTTATTTCATTGTCACGAACTAGAACAGGTAAATCTTCTACGGCCAAACGTAATCGTTCAGCAGTAGATTCTGCTGCAATCATGTCTGTATTTGCACAGATCACCAGAAACTCTTCACCACCAATACGACAGACTTCATCATCAACTCGCGCTGCATTTCGTAGTCGTTGAGCTATTTCATAGAGAACAGAATCACCTGCATCGTGCCCATATTGATCGTTGATATTTTTAAATAAATCAATGTCTATTAACATGCAGCTAAGTGTCGTTTGAACACGATCAGAAGCTGCCCATTCCTGTTCCAGACGACTGGTTGCATAACGACGATTAGGAATGTTTGTTAGCGAATCTGTTAATGCTGCTTGCTCAAGATGTTTATTGGCTATTGCCAATTCAGCAAGGATCCGGCGGTTCTCATGACGCTCCTCTTTGATGGTTTGCTGCAATTGGAAAATGCGTTGACCACCACGAATTCTTGCTTTGACGATATTTGGACGAACAGGTTTTTCGATATAATCATCAGCGCCAGCTTTGAATGTTTTTATCAGTGATTCTTCATTGGTTTTTGCCGTGAGAACGATGATGTACATTTTCTGGCCTATACGAGTTTTTCGTAGTGCACGACATAATTCAAGGCCATCCATTCCGGGCATCAGTAGATCTGTGATCAGCAATTGGGGGGTGCTTTCCAGCGCAATTTGTAAGGCTTCTTTGCCATTCTTAGCAATCGTAACCTTATGCCCTGCATCGGATAATTGTTTATAAAGCAGAGCTGATGTATCTAGATCATCATCCACGATCAAAACGTCTAACCCGATCTCCTGGGTTTGATCCAGATCAATCAGTTCAGGCCTGATGTCGAATTCCTGGCTGGCCTTTTTATAATCCGCTGATTCGTGTACAGGCACTTCTAATAATTGGCTCCAATCTTTCCAGATACTTAATGTATTCTCAAAAATTTCTTCCAGTTCATCGGAACCGATACCTGCTTTGATAGTTTCTTTTTCGAGCGAACGATAAAGCGGATGATCATTTGAAGAACCCTCAATACAGAACGTAGCGATTCTGGCTGAAAAATTTAGATATTGTGCAAGCGATCTTGTTCTCGGATTTTTGCTGGTCAGTTTATCTGATTCATACATTCCATAGATCGAATCATAATGAACTTCTGGCAAGCCCCAGTCTTTCAGCATCGCGCGAGCCATTTCCAGATGATCAGTGTAAAACTCTTTTTGCTCTGCCATCAGAAGTTCATTGATCGGCTTGTCGCCATAAGATTCAAGAATTTCACTGTATTGATCTGGGTAAACATTGGCAAAACCAAGGCGACCCACATTACTTAAAAGTCCTACGGTAAATGCTTCATCTCTGGGAAACAGTCTCTCTCTTTCGCTCAGTAATTCTGTACTGATCCCCATCGCCAGTGAAAAAGACCAGAAGTTCTGATAATCAAAGGCCAGGCATTCGCCTTCCATATTGGTTGATAAAACAGACAAACCCAACGTGATATGGCGCGTTACCCCAGGACCAACTCGTGAAATTGTTTCTGACAAGGAAACCGTCGGTCTTGAGTTGTCATTATTATCGCTGAATGAATTTGCCAGTTTGATCAAACGACCAGCTAATGCGGGATCAGCCTGAATAGTGCTAGTGATATCGGCATTTGAAACCTGCCGGTTTTGAAGATGTTCCAGAACATTCAGCGCGACTCCAGTAGGAGAGGGTAGATCTCCAGTGGCTTTTAGCTCCAGGAATCGATTTTCAGATAATTTTGACATGGTCACTATAGCGGCAAATTGGTACACTTCTTAAGAAATTCAGAGAAAGGAACGATCATGTCAGCATCAGGTTCAAAAACAGCAATTTTCGCAGCACTAGCAGGCAATGCTTTGGTGGCCGTTACAAAGTTCGTCGCAGCCAGTATTACCGGAAGTTCTGCAATGTTTTCCGAAGGTATTCACTCTGTGATCGACACAGGAAATCAGGGCTTATTACTTTATGGCATTAAAAAAGCCGAGAAGCCAGCCGATGAAGACTTTCCGTTTGGGCATGGGAAAGAAATCTATTTCTGGAGTTTCGTAGTTGCAATCCTGATCTTTGCGGTCGGAGCGGGCATGTCGATATATGGAGGTATCCATCATATTATTCATCCGGAGCCGATGGAGAGCGTCATGGTGAACTATATTGTTCTCGCCCTGGCTTTTCTTTTTGAAGGTGCTGTTTTTCTCGTTGCTCTAAAAGAATTCAATAAAGTTAGAGGTGAATGGGGATTTTTTGAAGCAGTAAAACGTGGAAAAGATCCTTCATTATTTGTCGTTTTGTTCGAAGACTTTGCGGCAACGCTTGGATTAGTGGTCGCAGCACTCGGAATTTTTCTTTCACAAACCACCGGCATTCTTGAGTTCGATGGTATTGCCTCCGTGATCATTGGCTTGATATTAGGAGCCACTGCTTTCTGGTTGGCGGTCGAAACCAAAGGTTTATTGATCGGTGAACGGGCAGGGCGAGGAGTCGTTGCTGGAATCAGAGAAATCGTTACAGCCAGACCAGAAATTGATCATGTTAATGAAGTACTCACCATGCACATGGGGCCAGATTTTATTTTGCTCAACATCAGTGCAACCTTTGTCGATTCAGCAAAAGCATCTGACATTGAAGAAGCGATTGAGGCTGTTAGCGTTCAGATCAAAGAAGATTATCCTGAAGTGAAACGGATCTTTGTTGAAGCAGAAGCGGAACATCGAAAGATTGTCTAATAAGTTTTTTAGCCCATAACATTGGCAAATGCTGTGGTAAAAGGTGCTTCCTGAAAAGCTTTTAATCCTGTTTCTTTGAAGTCGACAGGTATCGGATTTTTTTGCAGAATACTTTTGATCTCCTGCGAAGAAATAAGATCAACCTCGATTTCTTCGATCAGCTGAATAGCCGCTTCCATCTTAAAACCAATCGCGCCACCAGAGAATTTCCCCTTCGGTGGACGTTGGCGAATGATGACTTTTTCTACCTGATAATCAGCCATCAATTTAGCAAAGGTAAATTGAAACTTTCTTATTTCTTCAGTGCTGTTGATATTTAGTAAAGTGATCCGGCGTACCCTACAATCGGGAAGTTCGATCAATCCACTGTTTAATGTAAGAAGACAAATATTCGCTTCGTTACTTTTTATTTCAACACCACAGACTTTCATGACTCACCTCAATTCATTAGAGTGGAGATTATAGCGTTAAAATGCTGGTATGAATGATCGAAAGTGTTTACCTACTCTGATGGTTACTCTTTATTTCAATAGCAAGGTTCCAAACCTCGCCATGCAGATGATCTAATTGTTGGTTTATTTCGCCATAGCCATTCTTTGAACCATTGCCAATGATGATATCTGTAAACGATCCCATTCCTCCGTAGGTAGACAATTTTTTTATTTCTGCGGAGTTAAAGGCTAACAATAGATTTATTGTTGCCAGACTATTCCTAAAAAGGGGTAGCTCAGTCTAGCTTCTACCTTGGCATAGATCATGCATTATATTTTTAGTGAACCTTTAACTCTAAATTTCAGGAATAAACCAATGTATAAAAAAATTTTATCAGTAAGCGCCATAACGTGCTTATTTTCTTTGCCAGCACTTGCAGAAAGTGGCGATGCGCTAAAAACATTTTTTGTTGATGATGCTAAAGTCGGAATAGCATTTCGTTATCGTTTAGAAAATGTGGATCAAGATGGTTTTTCAAAAGATGCAACAGCATCTACTTTGCGTACAACACTCAATTATAAAACCGGCCTCATAAATAATTTCTCTGCCACATTAGAGTTTCAGAATATTGCTCATATAGGCAATGATAATTTCAATGATACGCTTAATGGTAAAACACTCTATCCCACAGTTGCTGATCCGGAAATCACGGCAGTAAACCAGGCTTATTTAACTTATAGTGGACTTCCTGATACAGATGTGACGGTTGGCCGTAAACACTTTAACTTCGATAATATCCGTTTTGTGAACACCAATAACTGGCGTCAGCATCATCAATCTTATGATTCGATTTCAGTGTTGAATAAATCACTCACAGATACGGTCATTAATTATGTTTATGTATCAAACCTGAATCGTTCAGTGGGCAGCGATCATCCTCTGGGTGATATCGAAACCAACCTACACCTGTTTAATGCCAAATATAGCGGCTGGAAATATGGTGCATTTACTGCTTATAATTATGTATTAGATTTTGAAGAAATGGCTTTTCAAGGTAATTCATCAAGAACTTATGGATTGCGTTTTATAGGTAAAGCACCACTAAACGATGGTTTAAATGTTTTATATACAGCAGAGTATGCAACACAATCGGATCATGCTGATAACCCTGCAGACTATGACGCTGACTATTTGTTAGCTGAATTAGGTCTAGGAGGAAGTAACTGGAGTGTCAAACTGGGTTATGAAGAACTCGAGGCGGATGGTACAAAAGGTCGTTTCACTGCGCCATTAGGTACAGGTCATGGGTTCCATGGTTGGGCTGACAAGTTTGTATCTGTTCCATCAACAGGAATAGAAGATACACACTTAAAAGCATCTTATACAATAAAGTCGGATACGGGCAGCTTCTTAAATGGAATGAAGTTCGACTTTAGATATCATGATTTTGATGCTAACGAAGGCAGTGCCAATTACGGTAATGAGATCGATATTAAGATTTCAAAGAAATTCAAAGATCATTACTCAGCGACGTTTATTTATGCTGATTATGATGCAGAAGATTTCGCCACAGATACCACGAAATTTTGGCTTATTCTAGGTGCAAAATTTTAGTTAGGAAATTGACGACTTGTTAAATGGAAATATGGACTGCTCGTAAGAACGAGCGGTTCGTTTTCATTTTATTAAAACAAGTAAGCAAAACATTTACCCTAAACTTTTCTAATCAATCGAGTCTGACCCTGAGAGATCCCCACGAATTTAGCTTCCATGATACTGCGCCTCCAACGCATAGTCATTCAACTTTTCCCTTGCCTGTCGAAACAGAGCAATCGGTATTTTCAACCGCCGGTCAGCGATAGCCCTTAACCCTAAAAACTGGAAGGAGATGACTCGCTTGTTTTTGATTGAGTTAGCCTGATAATCCCGATGTTTTTTTGCCAAGGTGACGGCAATACCGGTTAAGGTTAAAACCATGTTGGCAAGTGTCGTCAGCAAAATAAGCACCGACAAACGTCGGAGTGATTGGCTTTTATTTTGCTCAAACCCCAACCCGTACTGTCGGCTTTTCATATCCCTGAAACCTTCCTCTATCTGCATTCTGGTGCGATAAATATTCACAACACGTCGAGCCAGTGTTGAGTCCAATGGTAATGAGGTACTTAATAACCACGGTGTCTTTGCACCTTTGGCGTGGACTTGTGAATGCCTGGAACGTTTAGGGACACCCGAACGGTTCAGGCGATGTCGTCCCCGACTTGTTTGTTTGAAAAGTACCAGACGACAATCCAGCGGATTGTTGCGTGTTATTTGTCCCGACAAGACTTTGGGCCGGCTGTTCGCCACCTGATACAGTTCGGTAATACATTGCCAGTGTGTTTGTTGTTCGAGTCGATAGAAGTTGGGTTGTCGTGTGCGTCCGACAAAATCCCAACCCAAAGCTAACACCGTCCGAAACCAGGGAGTCTTGAACCCCGCATCGGTGACGATAATGGGTTTGCAATCTTTGTTCAGAGCGATGGCCAGTTGTTTCAGAAACTGATGATGGGTGGCTGGTTTTTCTTTGGTCGTGATGTCATGCACTTCTTCGTAAAGTGTGACAGGTCTTCCACTGACAACTAATGAGGCACGTAATAGAAAATGCCGTTTGTATTCATCTAAATCTGACCAGTCAACGAGAATAACCGGTTGTGATAAAGGTGCTGTCCAATCACCACAAAGGGTGTTGTATAAGCCTTTCAACTCCTGTTGAAAATGTGGGTTTGAGCACAATCTATCGGCACGTTTGATATTGTGTTTTTCTTTAGCTTTGCTGTTGATGCCTCGCCCTATGCCCGTCACAGTGGCTGCATTGCCATGCAGCAGACTGGAAACACAAACATATAATGCCTGTCTTCTGGTTACGTGCATGGTGGGCGTGAGTTCGTGAAGGAATTGTTGCAAAATAGCATCTACTTTCATGGCGTTTCCTGACCTGTGATTTGTCGTTATTGATCAGATCATCTAACGCTGTGAAAGTTCCTCTTTTTGCGCTAACTTTTTGTTTTTATTCGTTGTTTCGTGGGGATACCCCAGACTCTGACCCACATCACATTATAATCATTTAGCTTAACAATCCTGCGAATAGTAGTGTAATGCCTTCCAAAGTAATCGCTTAGTTCTTTCTGTGTTTTTAGATTTTCAATTTATTATTCCTGTCTCGGTTTTGGATAATACGATCATTTCCAGCATCACTGAATTTATTTTTTGCCAATCGGTCATAGAGTAGTACATTGACTGTCGATACAAGGTTCATACAGCCAATTGTTGGTATATAAATCACAGCATCTGCTTTATCAATAATGTCCTGACTAATTGATCCATCTTCTGGTCCGAAAATATAAAAGGCATTTTCCGGATGGTGATATTCAGGTAATGGAGTTGCATTGATTACTAATTCAACACAGACAATTGTCATTCCTTTTTCTACCGCATCCAATAGATTGTTCATACCGGATATGGAAACATTTTTACTTACTTTTCGGCTTATATTTACAATGCGCTTTTGGTTATTTAAGGCACGCTTATAACGTGTGCCGGTATAAAAAACTTTAGCTACTTGATAGTTGCCCGCTGCGCGCATGACCGCGTTTACGTTATCCGGACTTTTGGGATTTATTAAGCCGATGGCTACGTTTGATGATGTCATATTGTTTGAGCTTTAGATAAGCAATTTAACCTGAGCTTGGGATAAGTAAACACAGTATTCTCTAATAATTCAATATGTTACCTGACAATTTGTCGGTTTCGGTCAGAGATCCTTCGCTTAGGCTCAGGATGACAGTCTTTTTGTGGTTATCTTCTTATCCCAAACTCTTCTCAACAATCTCAAAAACATCTTTAGAAAGATCCGGCTGATCCTTAATTCTTTCCAGTTCAGTTTTCATCAATGCCTGTCGGTTGTCATCGAAGCGTTTCCAGCGGGTGAATACGCGAACCAGCCTTGAGGCGACCTGTGGATTCATGGGGTCGAGTTTGATGATCTGATCGGCGATGAAGCGATAACCTGATCCGTCTTCCCAATGAAAACAACGTTGATTCATTTGTGCAAAAGCACCGATCAATGATCGGACTTTGTTTGGGTTTTTGATGCTGAATTTCGGATGATCGAGTAATGCTTTTACGGTGTCCAATGTGTTCGGAAAACTGGTGCTGGCCTGTATGCCGAACCAGCTGTTGATCACCAGTTGATCATCTTTGAAGCGATCATAGAATTCTGCTAGTGCTTGTGTTCTTTCTTCTGATTCCTGTCCGACTAATGAATGCAGTGCGCCGAGCATGTCGGTCATGTTTTTTGATTCTGTGAATTGTTGCATAGCCCGTTGTCGGGTGTCGTTATTGTCGAGACAGGCAAGGTAAGCGAGTGTGCAGTTTTGTAGCCGTCGTTTTGCCATGCTGGCCGGATCAATTTTGTATTCACCTTTTTGTCTGTTCTTTTCATAGACATTCTGCAAATCATTTTGTAGATTTTTTGCCAGTGTTTGGCGAACAAAAGATCTGGCCTGATAGATCGCTTCCGGATCGACGACTTCCATTTGTTGTGCAATGTCGCTTTCGGATGGCAGGGTTAGAGCTTCTGCGATCAGTGCGGGATCATTATCGCTGAGCAAGGTTTTCTGGAAGGCTTCAACAAAAGTTTTATCGAGCGTTAGCGCATTATTACTTTTGATCTTTTCTACCAGTTCAAGCAGCACTCGCATCGCCAGTCTTTGTCCGGCTTCCCATTGATTAAATTCATCCGTTTCATTCGCCATCAGGAACGTAAGTTGATCATCGCTATAATCAAAATGTAATTTCACTGGCGCAGAAAAATCACGGAGTAGGGAAGGGATTGGTTGTCGGGATAAACCGTTAAATTCAAACCGCTGTTCTTCTTCGCTCATGATCAAAACGGTTTCTTTGATCATGGATTTTCCATCGGGATCAAGCAGATCAGTTCGTACAGGAATGACGAAAGGTTTTTTCTCTTCCTGTTCTGGTGTTGGTGGACATTCCTGCCGGAAGTTTAAATAATATTTTCCGGTGACTTCATCCCATTGCTCGGTGACGAAAAGTTCTGGCGTGCCAGCCTGATCGTACCAGTTCTGAAATTGTGAGAGATCCGACTTATTTGCATCGGCCATTGCCTGACGGAAATCATCAGTGGTTACCGCTTGTCCATCGTGGCGTTGGAAGTACAGATCCATACCTTTACGGAAACCATCTTTTCCCAGTAAGGTTTGATACATACGAACTACTTCCGCACCTTTGTTATAAATGGTCATGGTGTAGAAATTATTGATCTCCATGTATGACTGCGGTCTGATCGGATGTGCCATCGGGCCAGCATCTTCGGGGAACTGATGGGCGCGTAAGACACGTACATCGTCGATACGTTTTACCGCTGGAGAGTTTAGATCGGCGGTAAAAGATTCATCACGGAAAACCGTCAGACCTTCTTTAAGACTTAACTGAAACCAGTCACGGCAGGTGATGCGGTTGCCTGTCCAGTTGTGAAAATATTCATGGCCGATCACGGCTTCGATACCGATATAATCATCATCCGTTGCGGTTTCTGGTGTGGCTAAAACATATTTAGAATTGAAAATATTCAATCCCTTATTTTCCATCGCGCCCATATTGAAATCATCGACGGCGACGATCATATAAATGTCCAGATCGTATTCAAGACCAAAAGTATCTTCATCCCACTTCATGGATCGTTTTAAAGATTCCATGGCGTGATCGGTTTTGTCGACGTTGTGATGTTCGGTGAAAATTTCAAGCGCTACTTTGCGGCCGGATGTGGTGGTGTAACTGCCAGCGGTTAATGCCAGATCGCCAGCGACCAGCGCAAAAAGGTAGCAGGGTTTTATATGTGGATCATGCCATTTTACAAAATGTCTTTTATTATCAAGATCACCTTTGTCGATGAGGTTACCGTTGGATAACATGATCGGGTATTTCGTTTTATCCGCTTCGATGGTGGTGGTGAATTCAGCCATGACATCAGGGCGATCAAGATAATAAGTGATCTTACGAAAACCTTCGGCTTCGCATTGCGTGCAGTAATTACCACTAGATTGGTATAAGCCTTCCAGCGATGTGTTTGCTGCCGGATCAATTTCCGTTTCAATGATCAGTTCAAATCGATCAGGAACATTTTCGATGGTTAATGAATGATCATCGGTTGAAAATTGATCGTTCGTGAGAGTTATTCCATCCAGTTGAATCGATATTAGTTTTAGCTCTTCACCATCAAGCGTCAAAGCAACAGGCTGATCAGAATTTCTCTGACATTGTAGTTTTGAAATAACCCGTGTTTTTTCTTCATTGAGGATAAATTTCAGATCAACTGTTTTGATCAAATAATCAGATGGTTGGTAATCTTTCAGGTAGATAGTTTTTGGTGTTGCTTCGGAGCGATCCATAGTATGCGATTCCATAACGGTTGAACTTAGGTAGCGATCTTACACCTTTTAGTTTTAACAAGCTTAGAGATAATATGGCCACTATTTCACAAGGATTTACATTGTAAAAGAACATTCACATCAAATGTGTTATATCGTCAAGAGTAATATCTAACGTTCACTCATGGGGAATGCAGCTATGCGATCATTTTCAAGAACAATACTAATTTCAGGCCTTGCGCTTTGTCTTCACAATACTTCGGTTTCCGCAGCAATTCTGCAATCGGGGGATGTCTTACCAGTACCCGTTAATCCATCAGCAGATTTTTTCGTTGGTAGTTTTGGAACCGGAAATTTCACGATTAATGGTGGAAGTTCGCAAACTAATACGAATGGACGTGTTGGTGATCAGGTTGGCAGCCTTGGTGTGGCAAATGTAACGGGTTCGGGATCAAATTGGGTCAATAATGCAGAATTATTTGTTGGTTCATTTGGTACGGGTAATCTGACCATTCAGAATGGTGGATCAGTTTCCAGTACCAATGGAAAAGTTGGCGATCAAATTGGAAGTAGTGGCGCTGTGAACGTTGAAGGAGTTGGTTCGTCCTGGGCCAATAATGCTGAACTTTTTGTTGGCTCCGCAGGCACGGGTAATCTGGTCATTCATAATGGTGGAACAGTTTTAAATACCAACGGAAAGATTGGCGATCAGGCTGGTAGTTTTGGCTCTGTCTTAGTCAGTGGATCAGATTCTTCATGGAATAATTCAACTGAGTTATTTGTTGGTTCGTTTGGTACGGGTGATCTTGTTATTCAAGATGGTGGATCAGTGACAAATACGAATGGGAAAATTGGTGACCAGGCCGGGAGTCAGGGGTCAGCTAAAGTAACCGGAGCGGGATCAAACTGGAATAACGATACAGATTTATTTGTCGGTCAGTTGGGTTCGGCCAGTTTAACTATTGATGATCAAGGAACGGTTGATGTTACCAATACAGCACGGGTTAGTAGCGCAGGAACACTCAACCTGGGAATAGGTAAACTAACGGCTCATGATCTGGAGCTGGATGGAATTTTGAGTATTGTTTTAAGCGATGAAGGTAACGGTATTCTCGATATAGCAAATAGTGCCGTGCTTGGCGGAACGCTTGAATTTAGTTTTCTAGATTCTTTTATACCAGATGTCGGTGATAGTTTTACTTTTTTACAGGCTGGGAATGTAACAGGATTATTTGATCAAATTATTTTTCCTGATTTGGTCTCTGGTGGATTGTTTGATTTTATTTTTGATAGCAGTTCAGCATGGTTTGAAGTGACTTCTTCACCGGACTCCACATCTGTTCCAGCACCGATGCCTTTACCATTGATTTTATTTTCTTTCATCATGGCTGTTTTATTTCATAAGAAACCCTATCGTATAACTTAAGTAACGCTAATCTTCAAACTGATTTGTAGCCAGTAACACCAATGTGCAGGCGGCTTCTGTACTGATCCCTGCTTTTTCCAGTAATTCCATTCCTTCTGGTGATTCTGATCCGGGATTGAAAATAGCTCGTCGAGGTTTTAAAGCAATGATGTCATCGACGACTTTGTCGAAATGAGCTGGGTTTATGTAGACAGTGATCGTATCAATTTGGTGATCAATTTCCTTCAATGAAGAAAAGCTTTTCACACCCAGAACTTCATTTTCTTTAAGTGAAATTGGATAGACAACATGTCCATTTTCTACGAGTTTATTTTGCGCTTTATAAGAATAGCGAGATGAGTTGTTGCTGGCTCCAAGTATTGCGACGTGTTCCATGTTTGGTTCCTGTTAATGGTCGAGTGGTACGTGGTACGGATGGTTGAGAGTAGGGGATGACCGCTGACACTTCTCCTGCAAGGTGTCGAGCTTTGACATCACGCCAATAATCTACCGCCAGAAGATCGCTGTGTACTTTCATAAACAGTGATCGTAGCTCTTTATTCATGGCTAAAAATTTCAAATGTTCTTCTGGAAAAATATCATTTTCATTGACGTGATACCAGGTGCCAGCACGCATTTCGTCATCGTGATCACTAGCCTCTGGAATCGCTCTGAAATTACATTCAGTGATCAGAGCCACTTCATCATAATCATAAAATATGACGCGATTATGTTGTGTCACACCAAAGTTTTTCAGTAATAAATCACCCGGAAAAATATTAGTCTGAGCAAGGTCTTTCAAAGCTTGTCCATAATCCAGAATTGCTAACTCAGCTTTTTCTGTATCAACTTCTTTGATAAACAGATTAAGCGGTCTTACCCGACGTTCAACAAATACACGATTAATAATTAACCGATCATTTTTCAGGCTCACAGCATCTTTTGCACTTTTCAATAAATCTTCCAGTAGTTCATCAGAAAAACGTTGTGCAGGAAATTCGATATTAAAAAAAGCCTGGGTGTCGATCAGTCTTCCAGCACGATCATGTTTTGATACTAGCTGATATTTATCAATGACACCTTGTTTGGAAATTGTTTTTGGGTAGCCGAAACGATCACGCATGACTTTGAAAACCAGATCGTAGGAGGGCAGATCAAAAACGATCATCACCAGTCCTTTATCACCATCGGCATGCACAAATTTATCGTTCGTTTTGCTCAGGTGTTTGGCGAATGTTCTGTATCGTTCAGTTTTCCCCTGACGTACTCGACCTAGAACTGTGAAGAGTTCATCGACAGGTTTGTTTGGCAGAATGGAATGTAGAAAATGAACGGCAGCTTCGACAGAGTTTGGATCAGCAAAATAGTAGGATCGGGTATAACCAAACACAATACTCACTTCATCGTCGCTCATTAATACAGCATCAATAGCAATACCTTTATCTGTATTTTCGAAGGCGATCACAATGGGCACAATTCTGTTTCGTTTTATGATTCTTCCAACCAGATAAGCTCGTGCTGATTGGTAAAACAAAGATACGATAAATTCAAATCGAATAAATTCATCTTCATCTTGAAAATGTGCCTCACAGAAACTGGAAACCTTTTCGGTGATGATTTTGATACTGTCAGTTGGATCAGCATATTTAACGCCAAAGTTGATGTCTTTCAAAACTTTATTAAAGATGGTTTGAAGTGAGCCCCAGTATGGGTAGCGGCGAAGGTTTAGTGAGGAAATTCGATCTGTGCCTTCATCCATACTGGAAAAAACATACTCCAGTTTTGGATCATTTCCGACCGTTTCAAAGACTCGACGGGTGATGGAGTTGAAGAATGTTTTTATGAAGGCGGAGTCCGGGATATTTTCCAGACGTTCACCAAGATAAGAACGAACTTCGTTCCATAATTTATGATCGTCTGTATTTTCTTCCAGAACTTTCTTGATCGACTCCGCAATACGAGTGGCCGACTTTTCGTAGAGCTCTATTCGATCAGCGATATCCTGTTGATGGCCTTTCCAGTCTCTCTGCTTGAACCGAACATGCGCACGATCAGTTATCCGATGAAAATTTTTATTGTAACGCTGAAAGCCGCTGTAAATAACTTGCGAACATTCAGCGACAATTACTTCATTATCAAAATGATCTGACATGATTGAACTTACAAATATTTGATCAAGATAAGTTTGCGATTAACGCATCACCAAACTCACTACATTTAATTTCTGTCGCACCATCCATTAAACGTGCAAAGTCATAAGTGACCGTTTTGTCTGCAATTGTTTTGTCCATAGCACTGATGATCGCATCTGCGGCTTCATTCCAACCCAGATAACGTAGCATCATTTCGCCAGACAGGAGTAATGATCCAGGATTCACTTTATCCTGGCCAGTGTATTTTGGGGCGGTTCCATGTGTGGCTTCGAAGATCGCATGTCCGGTGTCGTAGTTAATATTTCCACCCGGCGCTATTCCAATTCCGCCTACTTGTGCTGCGAGTGCATCCGATAAGTAATCGCCATTGAGATTCATAGTAGCGATCACATCGAAGTCGGTTGGGCGCGTTAAAACTTGTTGTAAAGTAATATCTGCGATCGCATCTTTCACCAGTACTTTTCCTGAAGCAAGTGCGGCTCCCTGTTCTTCATTAGCTGCTTCTCCACCTTTGTCGGCTTTGGTTCGTTCCCACTGATCCCAGGTGTAAGTCTGATCAGAAAATTCAGTTTCTGCGAGTTGGTATCCCCAGTTTCTGAATGCACCTTCTGTGAATTTCATGATGTTGCCTTTGTGCACAATTGTCAGGCTTTTTCGATCATTTTCGACAGCATATTTTATCGCCGCCCTGATCAATCTTTCCGTGCCTTCTTGCGAGATCGGTTTTATGCCGATCCCGGAAGTTTCAGGGAAACGGATATTCTGGTAATAATTTGGAAATTCATTTTTCATTATTTCCATAAAACGTTTGTTATCATCCGATCCATTTTCAAACTCAATTCCAGCATAAATATCTTCGGTATTTTCGCGGAAGATAACCATGTCGATCAGTTCAGGTTTTTTTACCGGAGAAGGAACACCTTTGTACCAGCGAACCGGACGTAGACAGACATACAGATCCAGAATCTGTCGTAGTGCGACATTGAGTGATCGAATGCCTCCACCGATAGGTGTCGTCAGCGGACCTTTGATCGCAACCAGATATTCACGGCAGGCATCCAATGTTTCTTCTGGCAACCAGCTTCCAGTTTCCATATTGGCTTTTTCACCAGCGAGAACTTCCATCCAGTGGATTCTTCGTTTTCCACCGTATGATTTTTCGACTGCAGCATCCAGTACCCGAACGGCAGCTCGCCAGACATCAGGGCCGATCCCATCACCTTCTATAAAGGGGATGATCGGCTCATCGGGTACATTTAATTGACCGTTTGAGATAGTAATTTTGCTGCCTTGAGCTGGTGTATTTGGATGAGTCAAGATCGTAGTCCTCGATTATCTGTTCTTAAGTTTATCTTATCTGTCTCTGGAGAGGTCAGGTTGGTTAAGTCATTGAATCTAAATAATATTGCTACTGAAATACTTTGGAGTTGCCTTAAGTATAGCGTATATCGGGGTGGTTACTTGAGTTTGATTCTTTCATAAGCACACATTTATGAAAGATTATTTCACAGTTACATGTCAGATGTTAACAATGTTTGTTTGAGTACATATTGGTCAACATGCTATAGATCTATACACGCGATATGGACACGGAGTCCTTATCATATATAACGAGTGGGTGAAAAAGTGTCTGTACGAAAAATTACTACAACAGGGCTGGATAATAAGGAGAGAATTATCCTGAAAGCTGCCATTGAAACGGCTTCCGGGTTTGAAACTGGCCCTTGGGAATTTACAGGTGAACTATCTGTAGCTCAGGCCATTATTCTTGATCCAAATAGTAAATCAGGACAAACAATAATAAAAAGTTATGATGAGAAAAATGATGCTCCCTTATTAGTGGGCGTTACAAATTCGGACTCGAAGAAGCAAGCAGTCCTTCCGTTTATGATTGAGCCGCCACTGATCTACAATAATATTTTAGCGACCCTGAGGCAGATAGATCGGTTGGTAAAAGATCCTACGGATGATGAGGGGGCAGCACATGACAGGAAGGATCAGAACAAGGTAAAGGTTCAGGCCAGAACTAAGCTTACGCTTAAACCTAAAAATAAAAATGAATCGGAGCAAAAAATTCCGGAAGTTTCAGACGTTGTTTCAATAGGTAAAGATCAGATCCAGGACGGTTCTAAACTTCATCATATTATTAAAGAAATTATCGGCGAAAATAAATCTGTAGAAATCAGTCATCCCAACTTCCCTTCTATAAAAATTTGTACTGAAAAGCACTGGTTTATATTTTCTGGTGATCTGGATAAACAAACAGATCTTTTCCGAACAAGTGTGAGTGAGTTTACCGTAGAAGAAAAAGGTGATGAAATTCGTAAACAGGCTTTTAGTGGCTCTTTTCCCAAAGCTCTCTGGGAGTTGATTTATACCGCAACATTATCCGGTACAGAAGGTGAGCTCCTTGATCCTTTAAAGTCTGAAGATCAGCTACATCTAATCGAGCTTCCTGAATTTGAAAAGGCTCCTCATAGTGAACAACATATAGCGATTGCAGATTATATGATCAGTCATTCTGCCACAGCGGTGGATGTTGCAAACAATCTTGAGATTGAACTATCGACAGTCATCGATTTTTGTAATGCATGTCAGTCTATAGGATTACTCATTGCGACTGGAGAACCACAGAACAGATTATTCCGTTTGATCAATAAAATAGTTGAACAAAAAAAATCTATTGAAATCACACATCCTGATTTCCCAACAATAGATATTTGTGCCGAAAAAGACTGGTTTATATTTTCTGAAGATCTGAATAAACATACTGCGATGTTTTGTGTCGATGTCGGCGAATTCAGTTTTGAAAACAGGGGAGATGAGATTAGGAAGCAGGCATTTGGTGGAACTTTTCCTAAATCTTTATGGGAGCTGGTTTATACGGCAACCATGTTTGGAACGGAAGGAAAATTACTCAGCCCATTACAGGCAACCGATCGACTGAGCCTTACTAAGAAACCTGAATTCGACTATGTGTCGCATACCAAAGAACACATCGTTTTGGCTGACTATATGGCGACATCTTCGGATACAGTTCACGATATTGCTGTGAATACCGATGTTGATCTTAAAGACGTTATTGATTTCAGTAATATGTGCCAGTCAATTCACCTTGTAGAAAGAAATGTAGTCAAGCAGGCTCCACTTTCTGAGAGTGCAGGTGACACAACCATAGAGTCAAAGGTTGAACATACAGAGTCTAAAGCTTCCAAACTTATTCATTCATTAATATCGAATATTAGCAAGAAAGTTTAATCACAATAATATCTGGCGAATGTCTGATAATATTTCTTTCAGAAACCCCGTAAATTTAGCGGCAGCAACACCATCAATAACACGATGATCATAACTAACACCAAAGGGTAATATGAGTCTGGGTACAAGTTGATCATTTGCATAGACTGGTTGTGTCGTTGCTTTTGATACTCCAAGAATGGCGACCTCAGGCGCATTAACAATCGGTGTGAAGCCTGTCCCACCAATACTGCCCAGGCTGGAAATAGTAAAACAGCCCCCTTGCATTTCATCAGGTTTAAGAATTCCAAGACGCGCCTTCTCACTCAGCTCGGTAATTTCCAAAGCAATATCAAACAAACCTTTCTGATCAGCATTTCTGATCACAGGTACAACCAGACCATTATCGGTATTGACTGCTAACCCAATATGAAAATAATTTTTTAAAACCAGCGATTCTCCATCAGATGTCAGTGATGAATTAAATTCAGGATATTTCTTCAAAGCGACAACGACTGCTTTTATGAGAAAAGTGATCAGCGTCAGGTTTGTACCTTTTCCTTTTGCTTCATCCTTTTTAGATTGTCGGAATTCTTCCAGATCAGTAATGTCGGCTTCTTCAAATTGAGTGACTTGTGGAATGGTCAGCCAGGCACGTTGCATGTGTTGCCCGGTGAGTTTTTTTATTTTCGATAAAGTTTGTAACTGAGTCTCGCCAAACTTTGAAAAATCGACAGCCGGGATTTCGGGTAATGAAAAACCTGCATTTTTGTTCGATCCTTCAATTACAGATTTTGTATAATCTTTTACATCTTCTTTTAATACTCTTCCTTTGGCAGCGCTACCTGTAACAAGACCAAGATCAACACCTAATTCACGGGCTAGTTTTCTGACTGCGGGACTTGCCAGTGCTTTTGATGATCGACTTCCGCGGACTGTTTCTGCTGTTTTTGGGATCACTGGAGCAGGCATGGGTTGTGTTAATTCAAGCGGTACGGGCATTTCTTTTTCTGTCACGTTTTCAGTAACCTTTTCCTCAACCGGTTCAGGTTCTTCTTTGCTGATCTCTTTTGTTGATTCTGATCCAGACTCTATTAGCAAAATGACGTGTCCTTCGGCGATCTTATCACCTACTTTAATATTTATTTCTTTTACCATACCGGAAGCCGGTGAAGGGATCTCCATTGTTGCTTTGTCACTCTCAAGAGTGATCAATGGATCTTCCTGATTGATTGAATCACCAACATTGACCAGTATTTCGATCACATCGATTTCATCAAAGTCACCAATGTCTGGCAGTATGATTTCTTGCAGTTCAGCCATAATCTTATACCGTCACCGGGTTGGGTTTGTCTTGATCGATTTTATATTTTTTAATTGCTTCTGATATTTTTTTCGCAGGAATCAAACCTTCCTGATGCAAACTTTCCAGTGCAGCGATCACGACATGATAGCGATCAACTTCAAAGAATTTTCGTAGTTGTTTTCGCCCATCACTGCGACCAAAACCATCCGTACCCAGCACATTATAATTTCCCGGCACAAACTCTCTGATCTGATCAGCCTGAAGTTTCATATAATCAGTCGAAACGATGAAAGGACCTTCGCGATCAGATAGACATTGTTCAACATAGCTGATCCGTGGTTTTTCTTCAGGATGGAGTCTGTTCCAACGGGTGCAATCCAGTCCTTCACGTCGGAGTTCTGTAAAGCTGGTGACACTCCATATATCTGCCGCTACGCCAAAGTCTTCAGCCAGCATTTCTGCAGCTGCGATCACTTCATTTAATATCGTTCCTGAGCCAAGCAATTGTACTTTGAGTTTGCTTTTTTTAGTTTTCTTAAACAAATACATACCCTGCAGAATTCCTTCCTCAACATTTTTGGGCATTGCCGGTTGCTGGTAGTTTTCATTCATAATCGTCAGGTAATAAAAAACATCTTCCTGATCAGCATACATGCGTTTTAAGCCATCCTGAATGATTACTGCGAGTTCATAAGCAAAGGCTGGATCATAAGAAATACAGTTAGGGATCATAGAGGCCTGCAAATGACTATGCCCATCCTGATGTTGTAAACCTTCACCAGCAAGCGTCGTTCGCCCGGCAGTCCCACCCATCAAAAATCCACGGGCCCGACTGTCACCAGCGGCCCAGATCAGATCGCCAACGCGCTGGAATCCAAACATTGAATAGTAAGTATAAAAAGGAACCATGGCGGTGCTGTGGTGGCGATAAGCTGTTGCTGCGGCGATCCATGAGGACATTGCTCCCGCTTCGTTTAAGCCATCTTCGATCACCTGACCTTTTATGTCTTCGCGGTAATACATGACCTGATCACGATCCTGCGGTTCATAAAGCTGACCCATCGAAGAGTAGATTCCATATTGACGGAACATGCCTTCCATGCCGAAAGTACGCGCTTCGTCAGCGACGATAGGAACAACACGTTCGCCCATATTTTTATCTTTCATCAGAAGATTCAAGATCCGAACAAATGCCATCGTTGTGGACATGCTTCGATCGCCGCTACCTTTTAGCAAGGCATCAAATGTATCCAGAGTGGGAATTTTTAATGCTGGAGCCTTTCTTTTGGGTTTGAAAAAATCACCACCTAATGCTTCTCGTCTTTCTTTTAAATATTGAATTTCAGGACTGTTTTCAGCGGGTTTAAAAAAAGGTGCATTTTTAATTTCATCATCAGAAATTGGCAGGTTAAATCGATCACGAAATTCCTTCAGTGCATCCTCGCCCATTTTCTTTTGTTGATGAGTAATGTTCATGCCTTCACCAGCATTACCCATGCCATAACCTTTGACGGTTTTTACCAGAATGACCGTTGGCTGATCTTTATGTTTCATCGCGGCAGCATAGGCGGCGAAGACTTTATGTGGATCATGTCCACCACGATTCAGTCGGTTAATATCTTCATCGGTCATGTTGGCGACCATGGCTTTTAATTCGGGATACTTACCAAAGAAATGTTTCCGAACATAAGCGCCATCGTTGGCTTTGTAGGTTTGATATTCACCATCGACGACTTCTTCCATACGTTTTAGCAGAAGTCCGGTTGTATCCTGCGCGATCAATTGATCCCAGTAAGATCCCCAGATGACCTTGATCACATTCCAGCCAGCGCCACGGAATTCGGCTTCCAGTTCCTGAATGATCTTGCCATTGCCACGCACCGGGCCATCCAGTCGTTGCAGATTGCAGTTGATCACGAAGATTAAATTATCCAGCTTTTCACGCGCAGCCAGACCAATCGCACCACGGGATTCCGGCTCATCCATTTCACCGTCGCCCATAAATGCCCAGACTTTTCGTTTGCTGTTGTCGATCAATTCCCGATGTTGCATGTAGCGCATAAATCGCGCCTGATAGATCGACATGATCGGACCGAGTCCCATGGAAACGGTCGGGAATTGCCAGTAGTCCGGCATCAGCCACGGATGTGGATAAGAGGTTAGACCTTTGCCATCAACATCCTGCCGAAAGTTGGTAAGTTGTTCTTCGGTGAGGCGGCCATAAAGATAAGATCGTGCATAAATTCCGGGGGCAGAATGACCCTGAATAAAAACCAGATCGCCACCGTGATCATCGGTTGGTGCATGGAAAAAATGATTAAAGCCAACATCGTATAACGTTGCAGCGGAGGCAAAGCTGGCAATGTGTCCACCAAGTTCACCATTTTTCCGGTTAGCCTGAACGACCATCGTCATGGCATTCCAGCGAACTAATGATCGCAGACGCCATTCCATGGCCGGATCACCGGGAGACTTCTCTTCTTTGCTAACGGGAATCGTATTCAGGTAAGCGGTATTGGCGGAATAGGGTAGATATGCACCGGAGCGGCGCGCCTTGTCGATGAGTTGTTCGAGCAGAAAATGCGCACGTTCTACGCCTTCCTGTTCAAGTACAGCTTCTAGTGCCTCAACCCACTCCTGCGTTTCCTGTGGATCGATATCTGTATCTGATTGAGCCATAGAACTCTCCCCTTAAAAACTGAAAATACTAGCCTTCCATGGAGTATAGGTAAAAAAATGAGTTATGGTTGGGACAGGATCAAATTGTTGACGATCTGATTAGGCCACTTCTTCCAGCATCTTGTAAAGAATTTCTTTGATACTGGCGGGATCAAAAGGTTTGTCGAAAATAGCTGACACGCCGGATTTTTGAACACTGGCCAGTCGCGCTTCATCAGCTTCACTGGTGACCATTAGGATCGGCATATAGGTATCGCCCAGATCTTTGCGGATATATTCAACCAGTTCCTGTCCATCCATTTCTGGCATATTGAAATCCGTTACAACCAGATCAAACTTCTGTTCGGATAATTTTTCGATAGCATCTTTTCCATTTTCTGCCGTCACAAGGTTTTCGATGCCAAGGTTATTTAGAATGCGTGAAATGTGACGTCGTGCGGTAGCGCTGTCATCGACAACTAGCACGTTCAAATCTTCCACATCATAATTATCAAGAACGATCTGATCCGGTTCGATGTGTTCCAGCGAAGCGTTCAAGGCCAGACTGAGATCTTCATGGTTAAAGGGTTTTGGTAGAATCGCAACAACGCCAGCTTGTCGGATAGGATCCGTGTGCTCAAAACGAGTTTCGCTAGAGATCAACATGAAAGGAATATGATCAAGTGTCCCATCATCCCGCATAGTCGTCACTAGATCGATTGCCGTCATGTCGGGAAGATACATGCTGCTGATCACCAGATCAGGTTCAAACTTTTTCATTTCGCCAAGCGCATCTTCGCCGGAAGAAGCGCCTGTTATTTTATTGACACCATCAGCTTTCAGGTGCTTCTGGATCATCTTCAATTGCGAACCTGATGGCTCAACGAGCAGAATAGAAAGATCACTAATTTCAAGACTCATTTGTTGTTCCCATTTTATTTTTGATGTTTGTATTGAAGTATCTAAAGCAAGGAACATGCCCGGATCTGGCTCATAATCGATCAAGAATATTATTAAGTGAATCATCACTACGAGCCAGAAAATGCACACCATTCGCAGTTTCCAGTAACACAGTAGGAAAGCTGTTTACACCGAGCTTGCGGCGTGTTTCAAAATCCGTCCGTAGTAGTTGTTCCGTTTGTGGAGAAGACACGTCATATTTAAATTGATCAACATTGAGATCGATTTCTTCTACCAGTTCGATTAGCGTTTCAAGATCGGAAGGATTACGAGCCTGAAGATAATAAGCTTTCTGGATCGCAATAATCATTGCCGGAATATTCTTTTCACCCTGTTGTCCCACTGCGATCACTGCACGACAGGCAGGATAAGTAGAACGGCGTGGCTGACACTCCGACCAGAAATCCCAATTGAATTTAGCGCCAAGTGTTGTCTCTACAGCCGACCATTGTTTTTGAATATAGAGACAGGTTTCTTCTGGCATTGGTTGATCCGAGTCCGGTGCAAGACCACCCATGACATATTGAATATTTATTTGATCAGGTAAATTTGTAGAAATATGATCGAGCAAAGATTCAAAAACCGGACGAAATCCCCAGCACCATGAGCACATTGGGTCGAGAACATAATAGAGAGTGTTTTTCATTTTTTGATAGTCATGTCAAACTGGCTAAAAAGTATGAGGCAAATCTAGATGAAATATAATATATCGGACTGGATGTTTTACAGTTGTTTTTTGATGATGTGCACATCAGGTGTGCAGGCCGAAACAGAAGCTTGTCGTGCAAATGCAGGCGGAATCGTAGCCGAGATGAGAAGTAGTGGCGATTATCCGGACATGACCGACCGTGAGATCAAGATCGCAAGGCAGGCTGCTATTGCCGCATGTGACATAACATTTTCAAATCTTGAAGCAGAACTGCAGGAAGCTAAAAATTCTCCACAAACTTCAGAAGGGATTGATCCGGAAAATGATCCTATTGGCTGGCTCAAAGAACAATGGAATAAAGAACCGGTCAGAAAGAAGGGTCTTGAGCGGCTGAAAAACCGTGCGGGACGTTAAAGGTTAGGTTTTCTGTTCAAACTTAACTTGATGATTTTTTCACTCACAGGAGAAGGTGAAATTTCTGCTTCTTCCGGATCGCTCTGAACCAGTGATGTAAAAGGATGCAGATCCGTATCCATCAGTTGTGACGGTTTGACGTTTTGCAGGCTACGAAAAATATTTTCGATGCGTCCCGGTACTTTTGACCATTCTGTGAGCATGCCTTTGATTGCGACGCGTTGTAGATGATCTTGCGATCCACAAAGGTTACAGGGAATGATCGGAAAATCTTTGATCTCCGAATAAGCGATGATCTCTTTCTCGCTACAATAAGACATTGGTCTGATCACAATATGTTTGCCATTGTCACTTTTTAATTTTGGTGGCATGGCTTTCAAAGTTCCACCGTGGAACATATTCAAAAATAAGGTTTCGATAATATCATCGCGATGATGTCCCAGTGCAATTTTTGTAAAACCTTTTTCTTCGGCGTAAGTATAAAGGTTTCCACGACGTAAGCGTGAACAAAGCCCACAGGTAGTTTTCCCTTCGGGAATCACACGTTTGACTATGCTGTAGGTGTCTTCTTCGATGATGTGATAATCAACGCCAATACTTTCAAGATATTCCGGCAGGATATGTTCGGGAAAGCCGGGTTGTTTCTGATCAAGGTTGACCGCGACAAGATCGAACTTGATCGGGGCAGTACGTTGCAGATGTAAAAGAATATCCAACATCGTATAGGAATCTTTTCCGCCGGAGAGACAAACCATGATCCTGTCGCCATCTTCGATCATGTTGTAATCGGCGATCGCCTGTCCGACGTTTCTACGCAGGCGTTTATGCAGTTTATTGAACTCTAATGTTTGTTTCTTAAGATCTTGTGGCATATCTATATTCTTAAATAATCCTATAAAAAAGGGAATCTAGCCGATATATAACTTTATCGAAAGCAAAAAATATGAAATTATAGGCATATCAATTACGCTATATATATCTAAATGTTATTAGCAAATAAAATTTTACCCATGAAACCAGTGACTATTGATCTTGACCAGGCCAATGCCGAACTGCAGCATAAGACACCCGTGGAAATTATCCAGTGGGCGATCGAGCAAAATCGCAAGTTGATTGTGACCACCAAGTTTGGCCCACATTCCGCTGCTTTATTGCATCTTGTCACACAGCAGAAACCAGACACGCCCGTATTGTGGGCTGATCATGGATACAATACAAAACAAACCTATCTTTTTGCTGACAAGCTGATTAAACAAATGGCTCTTAACATGAAGATTTACACACCTGAGGTGACATCTGCTCGACGCGATGCATTGATGGGAGGTGTTCCTGATATTGGAGATGAGTTACACGAAGAATTTACTCGTCAGGTAAAACTGGAACCATTTGGTCGGGCATTTGATGAATTACAACCGGATCTCTGGTTGACCGGGATCCGGAAAGATCAAACAGCTTTTCGTGAATCACTGGATATTGTGACGTTGACGAAGAGAGGGATTTACAAAGTCGCTCCGCTCTTTAACTGGACAGAAATCGATCTGGAAGGTTATCTATATGAAAATGATCTGCCAACGGAAGTAGATTATTTTGATCCGACCAAGGTACTTTCTGATCGGGAATGTGGATTACATTACGCGATTTAATTTGTTTTTTCGATCACCTGGCCGATCAACTGCCCCATCTGAAGCGTAGAATCTCTTTGTAATTCTTCAGCCCAACTTATCTGATCTTTTCCAAACAAAAGGATCACGGTTGAGCCCATATTAAAGCGACCCATTTCTTCACCTTTTTTCAACGTCAGATCATTATCATAGTCCCAGGCTTTTATTGCTTTGCCATAAGGCGGTGTGATCATTCCTTCATGCCAGACGGTTTCCATGCTTCCAACAAAAATTGCACCTACCAGGATCATGACCATCGGCCCGGCTTTCGTTTCAAAATAAACAATCGTGCGTTCATTTCGAGCAAATAGTTCTGCTACATTATGAACGGTGCGTTGGTTGACGGCGAATAAATCACCTGGAACATAGATCATTTTTTTCAGTGTGCCATCAATCGGCATATGAATTCGGTGATAGTCTCTGGGTGACAAATATAGAGTCGAAAAATATCCATCATTAAACTTCCCTGCCAATGCCTGATCATTAACAAGAAGAGAAGACAGGGAGAAGGTTTTTCCTTTCGCCTGAAATAATTGTGTGTCGTCGATCAATCCTATTTGACTGACAGCACCATCAACAGGCGATGCGATTGAATTCTTTTCTGAAGAAATGGGTCTTGCTTCGGTTTGCAATACACGCACAAAAAAATCGTTGAAACTAATATAGTTTTCAGGGTTTTGTTCGACCGCAATACTCATATCAACGTTATAAAGTTTGATGATCAGTTTGATCAGGAAATTTTTAACAAAAACAATTTCACAGCGCATCAACTTATGCATCTGCATGGAAAGCCAATGTTGAGGGATTATCCGCTGTAGCAGAATAAAAAGCTGATCAGTAATTTTCATAATAGGTATAGATTACTCAGTGATCGTTTTTTTGACTAAGGCAGTAACGTCCTGGTTATCTATGTTTTTAAAGATCAACGTGAGCTTAACGTTATCACCTTCTTTGAGCGGATTCTTTCTGCCCATCAGCATCATGTGATAATTGCCGGGAGTGAGTTCAAAGCTGGAATGTGCAGGTATAACGATTTCTTCTGCATGTCGCATTTTAGCGATACCATCGCTGATCTCTGTCTTATGAAACATCACATCTGTAAAAGTTGGGCTTTCAGCACAGATCAAAGTGATGTCCTGATCAGTTGGATTCTTCAGCGTCATGTATGCAGCTAATACTTTTACGGTAGGTGGTGCTTCTCTGATCCAGATATTTTCAATAACAAGTGTTTGATCAGCATGCACTGAAAAGGAATTGAAAAGAACCAGGAAAAAAGTAAGTAATTTTTTCATTAATATTTATTGGTTGTCGATAAAGCTGCGCATCGCCAGATAGCGTTGTTTTATATCAGCTTTGCTGTGCGGTGCAGAAAAAATTCCGATCAGTCTCGCTTTTGGGCCGATCAATAATATAGAGGCAGAATGATCCATGAGATATTCTGATTCATCAGTAGAATCCTTGTTGGGAATCTTCATGGATAGTATGCCGATTTGTTTTGTCATAGCTGCAATGTTTTCTTCGGATCCTGTCAGGCCGAAAAAGGCGGGATTGAAATAGGTGACATATTCTGCAAGGTGTTTTTGTGTATCTCGTTCAGGATCAACAGTAACAAAAATGATTTGAGGTGTAGGTTGTTTCTCCTCAGATAATTCATTCACGATCGAATTCATCAATGTCATCGTTGTCGGGCAGATATCGGGGCAATGTGTATAACCAAAAAATATCATTGACCATTGATCTTTTAAACTGTCAAGGTCGAAGGTTTTAGCATTCTGATCAATGAGCTGAAAAGGCGTGATCTGCTTTGGGTTTGGCCACAACAAGCCCGGAATTTTAGTTTGTGCCAGAGAATTATTGGCAACATTATCTGGTTTCTTAAGCGATTGAGAAAGTAAAACACCTGCCGCAAGAGCTGTGAGCGCCAGCAGGATGATAATGAGTTTTTGTGAGGGAGAATTCATCGGCAGATTATACTGTCAATGTTAAGGAATTTCTGATTTTATTCTGGGCAATGTGTGCCACCCTCCCTGATGAGCAGGTGGCACATGATCGCGCACGGATTACCTGCTTTTCAACGTGATCCTGTCACTTGTGACATTCGATGTTACCTGGATCGAACCAGTATCTTTTTCAACAACTTTTCTTACCTGATAATACACTCGTTTTTGACCCTCACCATTGCTGAGAGTGAATAGCGGTGTTTTTTTGTATTCGAGCCAGTCAGAGCCTGCAAACTTCGGATCTTCACTGATACGGTAATGGGTTGGCTCCCCTTGAATGTTTGAAGATAAAACAACGCTACGGCTTCTTGTTGTGTTTTCGCCCTGATCAAGGTTTACGCTGGCTATTTGTAATCGACTTTGTGCTGGTTGCTTGTAAGGTTTTATTTCAATAATAGATGCTGGTGCATCACAAACTGGGCCAAGTCCACCCAGTGGCAGGTCAATTGTTCTGATCAGATCAGTATTACTCGTCGCTAAACCAGTCGGTAGTACACGTTGGATTCCTTTGTGTTGCGGACCAGAAACGGTTAGCAGTAAAGGTGTTCTTGGTAACGCAGAAGAGAAGTTCACATTACCTCTTGAATCGGTACGTGCTGCACCAAACTGACTCAGGTTTCCGGCAGTGCCCAAGCAGACCGAAACACCTCTTAAGGCTGTTTCCTTGTTGGCATCGTGTACATGGATTCTTATGTTATTAGCGCTTGCGTTGAAGGTTAATGCCATCATCAAAATTGCACTGAGAGTGGTAAACCTGCGGAGTAAATTGGGTTGAAGTAGTCTGTCCATGATATCCCTCTTAAATTGTCCGTAATTATTATGATTGACTTAAAACTGGAATAATTTGCTTCAGATAGTCAATTTATTGACACTATAGCACGTATCAGGCCAATAAATAGTTTCCGAGTGTAAACTCGCTCAGACATGCTAGAATTCCGTTCGCAATGATTCAATTCCCAACTATCGATCCCATCGCTATTCAACTAGGCCCACTGGCGATCCGCTGGTACGGGATCAGCTATCTTGTGGGTATTGGTCTGGCCTGGTTGTTACTAAGTTGGCGAGCGCGAAATAAAGAGAATTGGGACGGTGATCAGGTCGCCGATCTGGTGGTAATGGCTGCGCTTGGAGCGGTGCTTGGTGGCCGAATTGGTTATATTCTTTTGTATAAGCTATCAGCGTATGCGTCTGATCCCTTATCTATTTTAAAGGTTTGGGAAGGTGGAATGTCTTTTCATGGTGGTCTGATCGGGGTGTTGATCGCGTTCACTTTGTTTTCCAGGAAAACGGATAAATCGTTTTTTCAGATCGCAGATTTTGCCGCCCCGGTTGTTCCTGTTGGATTATTTTTTGGTCGGATCGCAAATTTTATTAATGCTGAATTATGGGGCGCACCTACGGATCAGCCCTGGGGTGTTATTTTCCCCGGATATGCTGCTGGCGGTGTTCCGAGGCATCCATCCCAATTATATGAAGCGGCACTCGAAGGATTATTGTTATTTCTGATCCTGTGGTTTTTCTCACGATCAGAAAGACCGCTCAGGGCAGTTTCCGGATTATTTATGTTGTTTTATGGCTGCTTCCGTTTCCTGGTGGAATTCGTTCGTGAGCCAGATGCGCATGTGGGTTATGTGGCTTTTGACTGGGTGACCCTGGGACAAGTTTATTCATTACCAATGATCGTGATCGGCCTGTTATTGATCATCCTGGCCTATCGAAAAAAAGAGGTTTTATAAGTGCAGCAATATCTCGATCTATTAAGTCATGTTAAAGATCACGGTGTAGAAAAAGGTGATCGTACTGGAACGGGCACAAAGAGTGTTTTCGGTTATCAGATGCGTTTTGATCTGGCACGAGGCTTTCCAGCGGTTACAACAAAAAAAATCCATTTTAAATCGATCATTTATGAGCTTCTGTGGTTTTTGCAGGGCGAAACGAATGTTCGTAGCTTGCAGGAAAATGAAGTCACGATCTGGGATGAGTGGGCAGATGATAAAGGCGATCTTGGTCCTGTTTATGGGTCGCAATGGCGTTCGTGGCCAACGCCAGATGGTCAGTCGATTGATCAGATCACGCAGCTAATTGAACAGATTAATAATGATCCGAATTCGCGTCGTTTGATCGTCAGCGCGTGGAATGTCGGTGAATTGGATAAAATGGCGTTGGCACCGTGTCATGCATTTTTCCAGTTTTATGTGGCTGATGGAAAATTATCCTGTCAACTTTATCAACGCAGTGCTGATATTTTTCTCGGCGTGCCGTTCAATATTTCTTCCTACGCATTACTCACCATGATGATCGCACAGGTGACGGGTTTGCAAGTTGGTGAGTTTGTACACACGTTGGGTGACGCACATATATATATGAATCATTTTGATCAGGTTGATACTCAATTAAGTCGTGATTCGTTACCACTGCCGGAGATGAAAATAAATCCGGATGTATCATCGATTTTTGATTTCAGTTATGACGATTTTGAGCTGATCAACTATCAAAGCCATCCTTCTATTTCTGCTCCGATTGCAATATAAATAATATGAAACTATCTCTCGTTGTCGCTATGGATAAAAATAGAGTCATCGGTATTGATGGCGGTCTGCCGTGGCATTTATCTTCTGATCTAAAATATTTCCGCGATATTACAATGGGCAAGCCGATCATCATGGGTCGTAAAACGCATGAATCTATCGGGCGACCTTTGCCGGGACGAAGAAATATTGTGGTTACCCGAAATAAGTCCTTCGAGGCTGAGGGCTGTGATGTTGTTACTTCATTGGACGCGGCTTTGGAATTGATTGCCGATGAACCGGAAGCAATGATGATCGGTGGTGCTTCTTTATATCTCGATACGTTACCTGTGGCAGATCAGCTCTACATGACCGAAGTTCATGCAGAAGTGCAGGGCGATACCTGGTTTCCGGAGATTGATCCGGAACAGTGGCAAGAGCTTTCAAGAACATCTTTTTTAGCCAATGAAAAAAATGATCATGATTATAGTTTTGTTGTTTATGAACGGCTTGATCAGGAAGTGAAAAAGAACGAATAACTGTTGTTATAGCTGGACTTGATTTTTAATATTAATGTCCATATATAAAGTCATACATATCTAAAGTCACAAGAACAAAGGATCTCAAATTGAGCAACGATGAAATAATAATGCCCTCTGACAAAACATCGACATTACTGCCCGCTGTCCCCGAAGATATTCTGATCATCGTTCCTGTACGGAATCTGGTGATGTTTCCCGGTGTGATGATGCCGATGCAGGTTGGACGTGAATTTTCGATTGCAGGGATTGAGGAAGCCTTTGAGAGTAAGCGACGTATTGGTTTGCTGATGCAACGTGATCCGGATGTTGAAAAACCCGGGCCGGAAGATCTTTATCGGGTTGGTACTTCTGCAACGATACTTCGTTATGGTAATAACCCGCAGGAAGATGTGCATCATGTGATCTCGCAGGGCGAGCAACGTTTCAGGATTCTTGAGTTTATCGAAGGCAATCCCTTCATGTTGGCGCGGGTAGCTTTTCTACGTGATAAAGATGAGGTAAATACTGCGATCGAAGCACGTATGCATCGACTGCAAACTCTGGCGCTTGAGGGACTGGAGCTGCTTCCACATGCACCAATGGAATTGGCGAACGCGATCCAGAGTATTACTTCTCCGTCTGATCTGACAGATATTGTCGCCAGTTTTATTGATATCGAACCGGAAGAAAAACAGGATGTTCTGGAAACAACCGATCTAAAAGCCAGAATGGACAAGGTGATTACGCATGTTAGTCATCGCGTGGAAGTCTTACGGATCTCAAACAAGATCCACGTAAAAACTCAGGAAAAAATTGATGATCGGCAACGCGAATTTATGCTGCGTGAGCAGATGGAAGAGATCAGAAAAGAACTGGGTGAAGACGATGGATCGGAAATCGAAGAAGTTGCCGAAGCGATCGTAAATGCTGAAATGCCGGAGCCAGTTGAAGAGCAGGCGCTGAAAGAGTTACGTCGCCTGGAGAGAATGCAGGAAACTTCATCGGAATACTCTATCAGTCGTACCTATCTTGACTGGCTGACGGATCTTCCCTGGAATAAACTTAGCGAAGAACAGATCGATATTGAGAAGGCTCGCAAAATCCTTGACGAAGATCATTATGGTCTGGAGAAGATCAAGAAACGCATTCTTGAATATCTTGCTGTGCGTAAATTGAATCCCGAAGGTCGAAGTCCTATCCTGTGTTTTGTTGGTCCTCCCGGTGTTGGTAAGACTTCGCTTGGAAAAAGTATTGCTCGTGCTATTGGTTTGGAATTTATTCGCTCCAGTCTTGGTGGCGTGCATGACGAAGCAGAGATCCGTGGTCATCGACGTACTTATATTGGTGCGATGCCAGGTAAGATTATTCAGAGCCTGAAAAAAGCGGGTACGCGAAATCCGATCTTTATGCTCGATGAAATGGATAAACTTTCTTCCAGTTTTCACGGCGATCCATCAGCGGCATTACTGGAAGTGCTTGATCCGGAACAAAACAAAACCTTTGAAGATAATTATCTTGGCGTACCGTTCGATCTGAGTAAAGTTTTGTTCATCAGCACCGCGAATGTGATCCATGAGATTCCTGGGCCGTTGCGTGATCGAATGGAAATCATTGAGCTGAACGGTTACACCGACGAAGAAAAATATAATATTGCAAAAAAATATCTGATTAAACGTCAGATGAAACACAATGGCCTGAAAGCCAGTCAGGTAACACTGACAGCGAAAGCTTTAAAGGCAATCATCGAAGGTTATACACGAGAAGCGGGTGTCCGAAATCTCGAAAGGGAAATTGGTGCGGTTTTCCGAAATGCTGCGGTTCGTATTGCCGAAGGTGAAAAGAAAAAAATTAAGATCGATGCAGATGATCTACATGGCATTCTTGGTGCGCATAAGTTTGAAAATGAACTGGCGATGCGTACAGGAGTTCCCGGTGTTGCGACAGGTCTTGCCTGGACTCCGGTCGGTGGTGATATTTTATTTGTTGAGGCGACCAGAACACCGGGCAAAGGAAATCTGATCCTGACAGGTCAGTTGGGTGATGTCATGAAAGAAAGTGCTCAGGCTGCTTTTACGCTGGTTAAGTCTCGGCATGAATCATTGGGCATTGAAAAAGAATTGTTTGAGAAATCGGATGTTCATGTGCATGTTCCAGCCGGGGCGATTCCAAAAGATGGCCCCAGTGCCGGTGTCGCTATGTATCTCGCGCTGGTTTCATTATTGACTAATCGGAAGATCAAAAAAGATGTGGCAATGACGGGCGAGATTAGTCTGCGTGGTCTGGTTTTGCCAATCGGTGGGCTGAAAGAAAAATGTATTGCTGCGGCGAGAGCTGGCATTAAAACTGTGATGATCCCGAAACGTAACGAACGTGATATTGAAGAGATCCCAGAGTCAGCCAGAAAAAAACTGAAGTTTGTTATTCTTGAATCAGTGGAAGATGCGTTGGAAGTTGCACTTGGAAAGTGACAAGCTAGAAACTCTTCGTTTGTCATCCTGAGATACGAAGGTTCTACTTTTGATTTATTTTAATAGCTTAAGATATTAAAGGTTGTTCAAGGATAAAAATTATTAAGATTTAATATTTCCTTCTAAGCTGTGACGGGATCAGACTCATATTCCATTTCATCATAACGTGAAACTTTATTTCGGCCATTTTCTTTTGACGCATAGAGTGCCAAATCGGCCTGGTCAACCAGCAAGGTTGGATCTTCAGCACCAAAGTAAGATGAGGAAAGTCCAAGGCTGGCTGTGATGATTCTGCCCGGAATAACATCGACTTCTTCTCTGATCAGAGATGTTACATTTTCTCTGATCCGTTCGGCAATTTGTGCCGCATCAGAAATCGAAATTCCTGGCATGAGAATACAAAATTCCTCACCTCCATAGCGGCAAACAATATCTTCCTCTCTTACAGAGGTGAGTAAGGCCTCAGCCATTTTTTGAATAACGACATCACCTGCACCATGCCCAAATTGATCATTCACAGTTTTGAAATGATCAATGTCGGCCATGATACTGCAGATTTCTTCACCGTTTGTTTTTGCATCTTCAAATGTTTTAGTAAAAACCTCAAAAAATGCACGACGGTTTAGACAACCGGTTAATGAGTCTGTTGTTGCCAGTAACGTTAGTTGCTCGTTATTTTTTTCTATTTCAAGTTTGGAAATTTTGAGATCATACATGGCCCGTTTGAGCTGGTTATTTTTTTGTTCCAGAGTGGTTACATCATCAAAAGTAGCCAGAGCTCCACGTTGACCACCTTTAGCATCAAGAATAGGAGAACTGTTGATCATTAAAGATCGTAGACCATCAGGTGTTTTATATTTTAATGCTTTACCCGTGTTTTGAGTTGAGTCTCGCAAAGATTCTTGCCAGGGGAATATAAAACCGGCATCATTTTTTCGACTCAATGACCAATCTAATTCAGAAACTTTTTTACCTAATAACTCACTAACTGACTTACCTACTTTTTTGGAAAAAGCACTATTAGCTAAGACAATTTGTTCATTTTCATCCATTAACACCAGCCCTTCTGTCAGGGTATCAAAGGCAGACTTAACACGTTCAGGAATGACGGATGATGGATCTAGATGTTGTAGCGTTCTTTTCATAAACAAAAAGAAAACAATAAAACCAACGAATGCAACAAACAGAACCATTTCATAAACAGGACTTATGGCAAAACCAAAGCGGTTATTTTTTTGCAAAGGAACAAAGCTCATTTCGACAGCGCCCCATTTTGAACTCTCCTCGTAAAGAGGAACTCGAACCTGAGTTGCTGATGATTTATTACCTTCAGGCAAAATCCAGAATGACTCATGATCACCAGCACTGGAGAGTATGTTTCCATTTACCTTTCGTAGAGCGACAGAGTTGACATTGTCATAACGAGCCTGAATAGCACTAATTAATTCCGAGACACTTTCGATGCCATTATTTTCTGCAGAAAAAGAAATCTGGATCGCTAAAGTCTCGATAAACTTTTTACGGTTTTCAAGTTCTGCTTTAGATGTATCAGGCATGATCCCCAATAGATCGGCAGCCAATAGAACGCTGATCATAAGGAAGATTAATCCAATACTTACTCGGAAGGCCGGGGTCATGAATTTCATGGTTTATTAATGACCTTTGTCTTGTCTGATTTGTTTAGTCTAAATTTATTTATCATTGCTTTTAAAGTTGTCGTTAGATCTCTGCTTTTCTTGGCCTGATTTTTTTCTTTCTCGTCACGACTTCTGGTTAATACAGGTATAGGATCTACCCATCGCCATGCAGGAAGTGTTCCTAATACGCTTGCAAAAAGGGAGCTGGCTTGCAATATCCATTTAACAAAGCCTACAAATAGCACAACGCTACCAACCTCTGTTGTGCGTTTGATAATCAGTTCTTCTTTTGTTTGCTGGTCAGCGACTTCAGAAATTTCCTTTTCCAGACGATCAAGTTCATGCAGTAAACCAGGATCAATTGTGTATATTTGTTTTTCAGGTGTAGCTATTTTTTGTTGCTGAATTCTTGCCGCTTGTAGAAGTTGTGCTTTTCCCGATATAGGTGTTGTTGTGGTTTTTGTTTGAGCTTGTTGATTCTTCTCCAAATTTACATCAACAAGATCTTCAGCTTGTTCGGGTTCAACCTCAAAATAGGGATCCGTATTTCCAATTACTGGATCAAGATCTATCGCTATCTCATCAGGCTGAGGATTGCCTGGTTGATCTGTAATTGGATTAATCTTCAGGACTTCATCTTCATCTTCATCTTCAGGATCTTCATCTTCAGGATCTTCAGGATTATTAGTAATGGGCTCATCTGGTGTTACCGGATCAGGTACTTCAGGATCAGGAGTTGGATCAACAGGTGGTGGTTCAAGGATAAATCCAGAGTTGATTTCAATAGCAACATTGTTAGTTGTAAGCTGAGCATTGCCTGAACCTGAACCAAGATCATTTACGATAATCTGTAAATTAGATGCTCCGGTAGAACCATCATCAGGATGGAAGATCAGACCATCAAGTGCGGTATTTATATCGGCCAGAGTTCCCGTGAAAGTAAGCGTGCTATCCGCAATACCATCACCAGCCGTAAACAACAGGCTAGTGGTGCTAGCCAGATTAAGAACACCATTGGCAACCGTCAGCGTCACTTGTAATGGATTATTTCCCGCATCGATATCACTGATCGAAATCGGGTTGCCATTAGCATTCGAGAAAACCAGATCAGTATTGATATCGATTACCTGATCAGGTGGCGTAGTCTGAACAGGTGCATCGTTGACTGGCGTTACAGTCAGGTTAACAGTCGCGATATTTGACGTTGCACCAGTGCTATCTTTGATCGTGTAGCTAAATGAATCTGTCAGAGTTTCAGAATCATTATGAGTATAAGTGACGGTGCCATCTCCATTGCTCACAAGCGAACCATTCGTTGGGCCTGAGATGATCGTCAGACTGTTCAGATCAAGGCTGTTATCAACATCAGAATCATTTGCGCCGAGATCAATGACAACACTACCGCCTTCATTTACGTTTGCGAGATCGTTATTTGCAATGGGAGCATCATTAACTGGATTCACTGTTACAGTGAAAGTTGTTTCAACATACAAGCCTCCAGTGTCAGTCGCTCGAATGATAATGTCTGCTGTACCGTTTTGATCAGGTGCATAATTTAGAGTCAGTGATCCGGCAATATGATTGATAACGGTCGAAGAGAAAAGAGCATTATTTGTGTTATTGGAAATGGTGTAGGTTAACGCTGGATCAAGATCTTCAATATCATCAAACGCTGCAAATAAGTTTTTCACAGAACTGACGGTATCCTCATTGACCGTAATATTAGCCAGGCCAGAAGTGGTTGGCATTTCATTACCGTTGAAGACAGTCACCGTGATCGTCTGAGTGGTGGTATTTACACCATCAAAGACCTGTACGTCGACGATATAGTCGTTATCTATATTGGCATCGGTTGGTGTTTCAAAATCCGGTGCAGCTATGAATCTTAAATTACCGGCCCCATCAATACTAAATCGTGCATCATCTGCCCCAGAACCTGCGATGGAATAAGTGAAAGTATCACCTGGCAAGTCACTATCGGTGACAGTGACTTGATGTATTGCGGTGGTGTTCTCAGCAATACTGGCGGTCGTCGGACTGGTAAAGACTGGTGCATTGTCGTTGACTGGTGTTACATCAAATGTGATGGTATTAGCGCTTTGGTCACGATCAATACCACCAAAGGCAGTAAATCCAGTATCCTGAACTTCAAATGTGAAACTCGCATAGTTATTTCCGTTGGCATTGGCCGCCGGGGTATAAGTCAACAGGTTGGAGTCAATATCGCTGGCTGAAATCGAGTCTCCGGAATTGACGTTTGTACCGTTGAGTTGTAGCACACCATTGGCAGGCAAGGAGGTAACCCAGACAGCTTTCAGAAAGTGATTCTCCACATCGCTGAAACCGAAGTGACCCTGCGCCAGAGTTAAGGTCGTGCCCTCGTTAATGGTGATGGTGCTATCGCTTCCATCCGGAGCATCATTGACAGCAACCAGTATGACAGATCCGTTTAGGTTGCCACTACTGCCGCCATCTCCATCTGAGATTGTTGCAGAAATAGCCGGTGAACTGGTTGGGTTCTGATGTGTGCTGACATATTCGATATGAGAGAAGACCAGATTGACATCTGCATGATAGGCATTTGCGTTAAAGGTGACGGTCAGATCGGCACCATTTGCACCGCCAACCCAGGTGCCGATAGTAACACCGTTGTTCAGCACATTGTTGCCGGACAGTGTCAGGCCATCCTGCTGCAATAGCGATAGTTGGTCGGTCGCAAGGCCTGGAGTGCCACTACGGATTGTCAATATACCGCTATCGAAGTCCAGATTGTCCGCATCAACAATAGAGATACCGGTTTCAAATGGATGAACGATGGCGTTTTCTGGTACGCCATAGCCGCCCAAAATGCCTGTAAAACTGGGTGCATCGTTAGCCGGGGTGATCGTAATACTAAAAGTTTGTCCCGTCAGTGCCGTCGCCCCGTCCTCACCACCATCAGCGAGGTCAAAGACAAGGCTGTCTGAGATGGTTTCTGATCCATCGTGATCATAAGTAATACGGTTATTATCAATATCATCCTGCGTGAAGGTATTGCCATTGAACAGCGCCACACCACTTAGACGCAAAGTGCCATTGGCTGGAATCGTGACGGTATAGGTCAGACCTGTTCCAGCATCATCCGGATCGCCTTCATTTAACATCGTCGTTGTGATGATGTTACCTGCGGTACCTTCGGAAACCGTTGTGCCTGTGTTTGTAGCGAGGGCAGGGGAATCATTAACCGCAGTGAACTGAATTGTCCTAGTATCAGTATTTGAATTCGCAAGGCCGTCATTGAAGGAAAAGCTAACGGTGCGGTCAAGGATGCCCGGATCATCATTGCCATTAAAAAAAGTAACTGATCGTAATGCCGCTTCAAAGTCTGCCACCGTCGCGGTTTGTGCCGGGACAACGGTTAATGTGAGTGTATTACCAACGAGGTTGCCCTGAATGTTTGCTGTGTTCGAAAAGCTTAATACATCATTAGGATCAAAGTTGGTTGATATTATTACTACAGCAGAAAAGTCTGGCGCATTGATCGACCCATTTTTACCGTCGGGGTCAGCAATGGTTAGACCAGAATCTATAGCAACAGCTGAATTTTGCTCTGTGTATGAGATGGTTCCAGCCGAATTTGTGATGACGGGAACATCATTAACTGCAGCGATCGAAACCGTAGTGCTTCCAATCACCTCAAGTGCATTGCCTGCTCCCTGATCGCCCGTATTGCCATCATTAAACGTCCAGTCGATCTGAGCCGATGCCGGAGGTGTATCGCTGCTGTTGGCATAAGTGATCTGGTGCAGAATATTATCGACATCAGTGGACGTGGGGGTTTCGCCGTTGACATTGGTGAAGGTAATCACCAATTGACCGGGCGTGGTGGTAATGTCAAATGTAGCGATAGTCTGGCTGTTTTTGATTAGGTTAGAGCCGACCAACGTAATACCATTGCCGTCATTGAAACTTAATATATCTTCGGTGGAAACACCGCCGTTGCGTACCAACGTCAGACTCGCACCGTCATAGTCACCCAGCCCACCGTTCAAGGCGTCGAGTTCGCTGTCGCTGAGATCAACATCGGCATCCAGTACCACTGCTGTGCCGTCTTCGATGAAGGTGGGGGTTGCGTCAAGGGCATTAATCGGTGAGTTCTCATACCAGGCGATCTTATCGTCAAATTGCGATGCTGAGAGCACGTCGATATCCCCATCACCATCTACGTCTGCCGTGGTTACTGAGAGAGCGAAGTCAGCTTCGGTGGTGATGACGTGTTCGGTGAAGTTCTCGCTGCCGTCATTCTCATACCAAGTGATTTTGTCGTCATACGCTGAGGCAGAGAGCACATCCATGTCACCATCGCCATCCACGTCTGCCGTGGTCACTGCCCTAGCGCTATCAGCCCCTGTGGATATGACGTGTTCGGTGAAGTTTCCACTGCCCTCGTTTTCATACCAGGCAACCTTATCGTCAAGCCCTGAGGCTGAGAGCACGTCTATGTCGCCATCGCCATCCACATCCGCTGTGGTGACTGATGAAGTGTCATCAGCGTCTGTGGTGATGACATGTTCAGTGAAGTCCTCACTGCCGTCGTTCTCATACCAGGCAATCTTGTCGTGCACGTACGATGCGGATAGTACGTCCATGTCACCATCATCATCCACATCCGCCGTGGTCACTGAAATGGCTCCTAAAGCACTTCCGGTGATAGTGTGTGGGGAGAAATTTTCACTGCCGTCGTTCTCATACCATGCGATCTTGTTGTCACCTCTGGATGCTGAGAGGACATCCAGGTCACCATCACCGTCTACATCCGCCGTGGTCACTGAGCGAGCGTCATTAGCTACAGTAGTGATAACGTGTTCAGTGAAGATCTCGCCACCATCGTTTTCATACCAGGCAATCTTGTTATCGCGGTCCGATGCCGAGAGCACATCCATATCCCCATCGCCATCAACGTCTGCCGTGGTCACTGAGAAAGCGCCATCAGCTCCTGTGGATATGACGTGTTCGGTGAAGTTTTCGCTACCATCGTTTTCATACCAGGCGATCTTGTCGTCATCGAACGATGCGGAGAGCACATCCATGTCGCCATCACCGTCCACGTCTGCCGTGACCACCGATTGAGCGTTATTAGCCCCTGTTGTGATGGTGTGGGGGGTGAAACTTGGGGTGCCGAATTTGGGCGCATCATTGACCGCATTGACCGTAATCGCCACCGTATCGGAATCGGTTGTAGCATCGCCATCAGTAGAAAGTACCGTCAATGTATCCGAACCATTAAAGTTCAGCGTGCCCTGATAAGTCAGTGAAGCTAGGGTCGCGTTGATATCAGTTTGAGTACCGGAGAGTGTCAGATCCGTCGTGCCATTGGTTCCCGCAGAAACAGAAGCAGCACCACTCAAAGTGACATTCAAAACACCGCTTGAAACGGTGAGCTGAACTGTCGATAGATTGCCATCAACATCATTGACGCTGATGCCACCAATCGCGAGCACTGTATCCTCATCAACAGACTGAGCGTTAGGCACGGTATTAACCGGCACATCATTGACATTGGAAACAGTGAAGTTAAAGGTTCCGGTTGTCGCAACTGCACCATTTTCGCCGCCATCGGCGAGAGAGAAATCAAAGCTATCGCTGCTGGTCTGAGAACCATTATGAACATAGATCAGCCGATTGTTATCAATGTCATCCTGAGTAAACGAAGTAACGGCAACACCCGCATTGGTGGTCAGCTCCAGCTGACCATTGGCTAGCCCTGCGGTCACCGAATAGGTGAGTCCAATATCACTGTCATCCACATCGTCTTCGTTTAAATGCGCATTGGTAATCGCAACCGAAGAGCCTTCAGCAACCGAAGCACCGGTATTGGTGGCCACTATTGGGCTATCATTCACGGCGGTAATATTCAGCGTGACCGTATCAGAGTCCGTCAAAGCACCACCAGAGCCCGTATTGCCCTGATCAGAAGTCAAAACCGTCAGAGTGACCGATCCATTGGCATGAGCTGCGGTGGTGTAAGAGACACTACTGGTAGCAATAAAAGCATTGATGTTAGAAACTGAACCCGTCAAGGTCAGAGCAGAAGCCGAGCCACCGACCGTGACACCTGCACCTGTGGTAGCGGTGAGAGAACCTGCAGGAACAGATAGTGTCACCAATACAGATGTCCCCGCAGCATCGACATCTGTAATAGAAATGCCAGTCAGTGCAGTAGCCACATCCTCAGTAACCGTTATTGATGGGGGTATTGTATTTGTCGGTGCATCATTAACCGCATTGACCGTAATCGCCACCGTATCGGAATCGGTTGTAGCATCGCCATCAGTAGAAAGTACCGTCAATGTATCCGAACCATTAAAGTTCAGCGTGCCCTGATAAGTCAGTGAAGCTAGGGTCGCGTTGATATCAGTTTGAGTACCGGAGAGTGTCAGATCCGTCGTGCCATTGGTTCCCGCAGAAACAGAAGCAGCACCACTCAAAGTGACATTCAAAACACCGCTTGAAACGGTGAGCTGAACTGTCGATAGATTGCCATCAACATCATTGACGCTGATGCCACCAATCGCGAGCACTGTATCCTCATCAACAGACTGAGCGTTAGGCACGGTATTAACCGGCACATCATTCACTGCCGTGATCGACACGGTTGTACTGCCACTAATAGTTAAAGCACCGCCTGTTCCCTGAGCACCGGTATTGCCATCATTAAATATCCAGTCGATCTGAGCCGATGCCGGCGGTGTATCGCTGCTGTTGGCATAGGTGATCTGGTGCAGGATGTTATCGACATCGGTGGAGGTGGGTGTTTCGCCGTTGGCATTGGTGAAGGTAATCACCAGTTGACCGGGCGTGGTGGTAATGTCAAATGTAGCGATTGTCTGGCTATTTTTGATTAGGTTAGCGCCGACCAACGTAATACCATTGCCGTCATTGAAGCTTAATATATCTTCGGTGGAAGCACCGCCGTTGCGTACCAAGGTCAGACTCGTACCGTCATAATCACCCAGCCCACCGTTCAAGGCATCGAGTTCGGGATCGCTGAGATCAACATCGGCATCCAGTACCACTGCTGCGCCGTCTTCGATGAAGGTGGGGTTTCCATCAAGCGCGGTAGCTACGTTCTCATACCAGGCGATTTTATTGTCAGAAGATGAGGCTGAAAGCACGTCCACGTCACCATCACCGTCCACGTCTGCCGTGGTCACTGATCTAGCACTATTAGCTCCGGTAGTGATGACGTGTTCGGTGAAATTCTGGCTGCCGTCGTTCTCATACAAGGAAAGTTTATCGTCATGGACAGAGGCTGAGAGCACGTCCATGTCCCCATCACCGTCCACATCGGTCGTGGTCACTGAGTAAGCGCCATTGGCTCCTGTGGAGATGACGCGCTCGGTGAAGCTCTCGCTACCATCATTCTCATACCAGGCAATCTTGTCGTCACTGAACGATGCTGAAAGTACGTCCATGTCCCCATCACCATCCACATCCGCCGTGGTAACCGATACTGCAGTAGCAGCGTTTGTAGAGATGACGCGCTCGGTGAAGCTCTCGCTACCATCATTCTCATACCAGGCAATCTTGTTGTCACTGGACGATGCCGAAAGTACGTCTATGTCCCCGTCACCGTCCACATCTGCTGTGGTCACTGAGTAAGTGCCATTGGCTCCTGTGGAGATGACGTGTTCGGTAAAGTTTCCACTGCCGTCGTTTTTATACCAGGCAATCTTATTATCATTTTGTGATGCTGAGAGCACGTCCATGTCCCCATCACCGTCCACATCTGCCGTGGTCACTGATCTAACACCATTGGCTCCTGTAGTGATAACGCGCTCGGTAAAATTCTCACTGCCATCGTTCTCATACCAGGCAACCTTGTCGTCACCGAACGATGCTGAAAGTATGTCCATGTCCCCATCACCATCCACATCCGCCGTGGTCACCGATTCAGCACCATCAGCTACTGTGGAGATGACGTGCTCGGTAAAATTCTGGCTACCATCGTTCTCATACCAGGCAATCTTGTCGTCAACTGTCGATGCGGATAGCAAATCCAGATCCCCATCGCCGTCCATGTCTGCTGTGACCACAGTGCGCGCGCCATTAGCATCTGTGCTGATGGTGTGGGGGGTGAAACTTGGGGTGTGGAAGCTGGGGGCGTCGTTAACCGTAGCAAGTAGCGCTACTTGGTCAGATGTTAAAGCGTAATCATGTATTTGAACATCATCAAGCAGGCCAGTGAAACGACCAGTACTACTAAAAGAGCTGGCAAATGCACCTATACTGATGGTATTTACATTATTAACATCATCAAAAAACTGGGTGTTAGCGGTTGAACCAGGAGCATAAGTGAGACCTCCTCCTGCGAGTATCTCAACGCCATCGACATAAAAATGATTGCCACCGCTATCTACTGTTATTGATACATGATGCCAGTTACCATCGTTAAGTGGTGTACCATATTGCATCGTATAATCAGCAGTAGCACCTCCACTTCTTACCTCAAACAACAACCGACCACTTTGCATCTCTAAATAAGCGTAGTCATCAGGACTGTTTGAATCAGTGACACTAAAAATAGGATTAAAGCCTGCATCGGTGGTATTAAACCACGCACTGATTGAACCTTCTGTTAAGGTACTTAAGCTTGCAATGTGAGCTGAGAGATCAACCTGGTCATCTGTACCATCTAAAGACAACTTACCTCCGCCAACTTTATTGGTAGCAGATGTGGTGTCAATGGTTGCATCATTGGGTAAAGGTAAAGCGCCATCGTAATTATTCCCACTGGAATCGGTTGTGTCGGTATCGAAAGTCCAATGCGCAATGGGAGGGACGCCTAAAACGCCTTGATAAGACGCTTGAAGGTCTGTACTTATAGCGACATCGGTATCAATAGTTCCAACCGTGTATTCTAATTCCCAATCACCACCTAGCTCGGCTTGTCCTGTTAAGTCGTCCGATGCGGCTATATCAGTATTGGTTAAAAGACTTAAGGACTCCATCAGACTTTGACCGTTCTCAGTAGCCGCCAGATTACAGCCGTAGAACAGAATATCACCAGATTCAGCAAACGATTCTGACCATAAAGCAATGGCTAAATTATTTTCTGTCAGTGTCCCAGCATTTAGCCTCGTATTACCCAGTTGTATATTGCCGTTAGAACCATGAGAAATGATGTGGACGGCATCGATGTTCTGATATTCAGACAGTGCTTCTGTGATCTGTTCGATCCCATTTCGGTTACTATCCAGTAAAATAACTTCAATCTTTTTGTCGTCGTGTTGATTGGTTAAGAGATCATCAACCAGTAATTGATAATCTTTGGCACCTGTATCAACAAAGGCAATTTCATGCCTGAGAATAGAATCTGATTGAGTCTCAGAAGTAGAATCAAGAGGTGAAGTGAGCAGCGTTTTTTCATGCTCATGAATCACAAGCTCTTCTGCAGCAGCGGCAGAAGCCTGTTCTTCGGCTAAAACAGCTTGTGCTAAAACACCGGCGAGATCAGCTGAAAGCAATACCCTAGGCTCGAGTGCTTCAAACACAAATCCTTGATCAGGATCATCATCTGATTGTTCAGGGCGTTTTATAAGATCTTTCAGCATTTTTTATGACAATTTTTCAATACCTTCTATATCGGCAGAAAAATGATTAACTTAATGTTTTTTAAGGAAAGAAAGCGATCAGATCAGTGAAAACTTATTTACGAAGATGCGACTTTATTTTCCTTACTGACAATGAAGCGAACTTTGCATTTCAGACCTGCAGGAATTTTGTTTTCCTTGTTCGGTAATTCAAGTCTAATACTGAATGTTCCACTGGCGGCATCGATCACTTTATCGACAATTGTGACCACAGCAGGGAAGACACCTTCGGAAGGTGCTTCAGGAATAATTTCAGCCTGCATTCCAATTTTAATTTTGTTGAATAATGCCGTCGGCACATAAGTTTCTACACGTAGCGGATCAACCTTTGCGATTTGTAGAATAGGCTGTGTTTTAACATAAGCCCCCGCCGAGATTGTGCGATCCATGACAATGCCATCAATCGGACTACGAATGGTGCGAAGCTTGAGTAATTCTTCTGCGCGTTTCAGTTCCAGTCGAGCGATCTTCTTATTTTCTCTGGCTTGATGAAGCGCCATTTTTGCGACACGAGCTTCCGTTGCGGCTTCGTCTTTCAGATCAAAAGAAATTGCTTTTTTGGAAAATAATTCTGCAGTACGTTTGTATTTACTGCTGGCATAATTGTAGCTGGCTTTTCTGGATTCTATATCGCCATTGAAGTCAGCTTTGGCTTTCGCCAGTTCGACATTGGCTTTTTCAACACTGGATTGAAGTTGTGCAACTATTTGATCTTTCTCAATAATATCACTTCGATCAACAGAAATGTCTTCAAGAATGCCCGGAACAGGGCTACTAAGCTTAACAATTTCATGCGGTTCGATGACGCAATCAAATTCCGCGGGCTCTGCCTGCGTCGATAGTGAAAAGAAAATACTGATCAATGTGATCAGCGTCTTTTCATAACAATGTCTATTAAGTTCTAGTTTCACTATATTTTATCTGGCTATTCCGATGAACCAGAAAATGCAAGTAACGTACCAATTCGTTGTTCAGATTTCAGCAGTGCCTGACGGAGTGATTTATGCTGTTTTTCAATCGATCGTTGCGCACGTTTTGGAAGTGACTTTTTGAGGATTGGATCTAGTAATCGATTTGACCGATAGATCTGAATAATCTCATCATCCTGTGAGTAAAAACACTCAACGCTACCCGGATCTCCCTGTCGGCCACATCGCCCGATAACCTGTCTATCAATACGGCCAGATGCATTTGGTTCACATAAGATCACGTGTAAGCCGCCCACATCCGCAACGCCTTCTGCCAGTTTTATATCTGTACCGCGTCCAGCCATATTCGTGGCGACAGTAATTTGTCTCGTTTGTCCTGCTCTGGAAATAATCTTTGCTTCTTCTTCATCCTGACGAGCATTAAGTACCTGATGTGAAAGGTTTTTGTTTTGTAATATTTTGCTTAGAATATCGGAAGTTTTTACTGATCCTGTAGCAACCAGTACAGGTTGTCCTTTGTTATACGCCTGTTGAACACTGGTTAATACTGCAGCCCACTTTTCTTCCGAATGAGCAAATAATCTTACTGGTTTAGTGATCCTTTTGGAGGACTTATGAGTGGGTATGGGAACAACACCCAGCCGATAGTTAGACCATAATTCGTCAGCAACTTCTTTTGCCGTACCTGTCATACCGGACAGACGAAGATAGCGTCGATAAAAACTTTGATTGCTGATCCGAGCAAGTGTTTCATTTTGATCAGTGATCTCACAACCTTCTTTAATTTCGATCATTTGATGCAAACCACCTTCCCATTTTCGATCCGGCATTGATCGGCCTGTGTGCTCATCAATGATTTCGACTTGATCATCACGAAGCAGGTAATGTTGATCACGAAGGAAAAGGTTTTGTGCGCTAAGCGCCTGAATAACCAGTTCTGATCTGCGTCGTTTTCCTTTCCAGAAATTTGAAAGTGTGGCACTCAGATCAGAGAGCTTTTGATGACCATTGAGTGTTATCTCAATGTTACGTTTATGTTGATCGATCAAAAAATCATTTTTAATACTAAGTTGTTCAGCCAGTTGCAAAGCCTGACGATAAATAGTTTCTTTATAAGCACCTTTTCCTTGTTTTGAAAGAATCAAAGGTGTGCGTGCTTCATCGATCAGAACACTGTCAGCTTCATCAACGATCGCAAAACATAGACCGCGTAGTAGTAACTTTTCAGATCGTGATTGATCGGAATAAAGTCGTTCAAGATACAGATGATTAAAATTATTACTTTTCTGTTTTAGTATCAGTCGATCTTTAAGGTAGTCAAATATTAATTGTTTACTGGTGCAATAAGTAATGTCACAGCGATAGGCCGCCTGTCTTGCTTCGACATCCATCTCTCCGGTGATTGTGCCAACAGTCAAACCTAATGATTTATAAACAGGTTGCATCAGCTCAGCATCACGTGTCACCAGATAATCATTGACAGAAATAATGTGCACCGGAATGCCAGCAAGAGCCGCAGTACAAGCAGGAAGGGTGGCAGTTAGCGTTTTACCTTCTCCCGTTTGCATCTCGGCAAGCATGCCTTTGAGCATGGCCCAGCCACCCATTAATTGCACATCGTAATGAGGCATATTTAATTTGCGATCAGAAATTTCTTTTATGACAGCAAAAGTCAGCGCGATAATTTTTTCATTTTCAAAGTCAAGAATTAATTTTTTTTTGATTAGTTCAATGATCTTAGTGAGTTTTTTATCATCAATTTTATTCAGGCGATCCTGATGTCGATTGACCTGATCAACAAATGACTGCAAGTTCTTATGACGAAATAGTAAATGTTGCTGTTTGATTCTTGATCCATGAGAAAGAAATTGATCGATCCCATTTTTGTGAATTATCTTTTGTTCGGGATAATAACCACGAGCAATGCCCGGACGAGATAATGTGAGATCAGACATCAAATTTGCGCAGGAACAATTGCCGTAACGAACGATAGAAATGATGTGCTAAAGGTTGTTTGCCGTGATTAAATTTTGCATAGACTCTACCACCAATAAAATTATCCTCCGGAGTTTCTTCTAAACGAATATCGAACTGAAATACTTTTTCCAGCGTATGAAGTCCATCCGGATCATCTGGGCTGACAGCGAGTGATCCGCCGCCCATGCTGCCCAAAGCACGACTGGGTAGTTGGTTGGATGCAGCCGGAACTTCGCGTTGTATTGTTGCTGGAATTATTCTGGAAAGATTGCTGCTTAATTTGATCTCGACATTGTTTGTTTCTTTCCGGATCATTCCGATATCTTTCTGCTTAACGACAACACGCGCAATTATTATCGAAGATTTGATCACATATGCAATCAACTCACCTTTTTTCAGATAACGACCTGTCAGATCATGATCGGCGGATAGCACAAACTTCCCATCCATTTTGCTATGAATAAGCAGTGATGCTTTCTGTTCATCTATTCTGGCAAGCGTTGCGGTAATACTATTAATTTCATCTTTCGTTATTGCAGATTGAGCTGGATCTTCTCTTCTTTCCGAAGCAAGCTTCTGTTGAAGTTCTTCAAGATGAGCTAGCTGAACATTTTCTTCTGCAATCAGCAAAGGATCATAGCTTGCAACTAAGGGTGTACCGACCTTAACGGTGCTTCCATCTTTAACCAGAACCTGTTTTATGAAGCCAGAAGACTTACTTCTGATTTCTGCCTGATCAGGTAACCAGATAGTGCCTTCCGCCATGGTGTTTTGCGAAACAGGAATCAGAAAAATACTGCCAGTCAACACCAGAAGAATAAGCAGGGAAACAAATATGGCACGTTGACGTTTGTTGTGCAGCGTAAGAATAAAATTACTGTGTTTTAATATTGGAAAAATAATTTGTGTTAATAGTGCCCATGCTGCCAATAGAATACCGATAAAAAAGAATTTTCCAGCGATAAAAAGTGAGATCACAGCAAGAATAAAAAGTCGATAAATGAAAGCTGCAACACCATAGACAATAAACCAGATCCGTTCACCGTTATCCGTTGTGGTTGATTTGATTTGTTTCAGGCCAAACAGATAATGCTGGATCAGGTAACCAATATATTTATTTGATCGAGAGGCAAGATTTGGTATTTCGATCAGATCTGACAGAATGAAATAACCATCAAAACGCAGCAATGGATTAGCATTAAAAATCAGTGTGGTGATGCTGGCAATGATCATCGTATTAAATGCCAGTGCTCGTACAATTCCTGGTTCAATATTCAGCCATAAAAATAATGCCAGAGATGCCAGAAATAATTCAACCATCATGCCTGCGGCACTAATAATGATCCGACTGTTTTTATCAGGAAAAGACCAGGCGGAGCTTGTGTTCACATAGGGGTTTGGAATAAGTGCGAGAAACATAAACCCCATTTCATGAACTTCTCCACTCCGGACTTTTACTGCAAAAGCATGTCCTAGTTCATGCAGAATTTTGATCGCTGGATAGAGCAAAGCAAGTAGTAAAAGGTTGTTAGCACCCAATACCCGATCACTGATGTTTTCGGTCAGTTCAGACCAGTGGCTGACCGCAAGTGTTGTTGCTGAAATGATTGTAATCAGCCAAAGGAAAAAGGCTGTTTTAGTAAAAAGTGGTTTTATAGCTGGGGCTAAACGATCCAAAAATCTGTCAGGATCAATCAGAGGTATTTTTAAAGATAAAGGATTTAAAAAAGCACGTTTCCATGATGATTTATTTTTCTGAAAGCGTTCGAGTAATTCAGCACTGTCCGGAGAAATCTCACATTGAATGGCATCGGCTGCATGCAGCTGCCCAATAATCTGAATGGTTTCATCCTGAGTAGGTGCACCGTCATCATAACGCTCATTCAGAGATTCCCAGATCTGTTGAACAGTATGATCACCATCCATCGATGCGATCAGTTGATATGTAATGGCGTTAAATCTGTGATGTTGATCATTTGTCTGATCCTGAAGTACATACCAGGTTCGTCCTCGGTAATACTGACGATGTATTTTGATCTGTTCGCGTAGCTTTGGTTTCAGATCAGCGACCCGATACCATAATGAGCTAAACGTAGGATTATTCATTAAGCCTGCCACGACCAGAGCCACATCTTGAACCAGTCTGTCAGTTTGTGTGTCCAGATCCAGATCAGCTTACGTTCTTCAATATTGATTTTACCAATGCCCTGCATTCCGGGTCTTAGATTCTTTGTCGCATTTTTATTCAGCAATGCTTCTACGCGAAAATAATTTTTCCCATCTTCAGCTTTTGCGACGGGTGTAACTTTACTGATCGAAAAAGAAAGTTGCTCGCCAGGCAGGGCGGAAAGAATTAATTGGCCTTCCTGTTGTTTTTTGATCGCAGCGATCTCGGTTTCATCTACTTCGAGAAAGATTCGATAATTATTTTGTGGTGCTAATTCAAAAAGCACCTGACCTTTTTCGACAGGTGATCCAAGGTTGTTGCTCAGATCACCATTGACGATGATTCCGTCAAAAGGTGATCGGATTTCTGTATGTGTCAGCTGCTGATCAAGTAATGCAATCCGTGCATCGGCCTGTTTTATTTTGGCATTCAAAATTCCAATTTTTGCCCGATCATGTCTGGCCAGTTCAGTACGGTATTCTTTTTGAAATTGTTGTCGCTGGCTTAACCACTTCACTTTTTCCAGCTTCAGATCTTTATCCGATAACTTAACCAACAGATCATCTTTATGAACAATATCACCGGCTCTGAAATTAGCCGATTCTATATAGCCTTCAACCGGTGCAACGATCGCTCGCTGAGTAATACCGGTTAAGCTGGCATTTGCAGTTACTCGATAGTTTGATGTGGCGGTAGATAATACAAAAGCTAGTCCGGCGAGAATGATCAGAGCCGTTTTTGTTTTCAAATATTCTTGTCCAATTATTTGTGAGATAAAGGTTTTTCCTGAATCTATAGATCTTTTCAACAGGCCGCGTTCATTCTTTTGTTTTAGCTCAAAAATGGGACCAATAAACTGTGCAATATGTTCGATCAGTTCGATGGTTTCAGAACTGAAAGGTAAATCACTAGATCGTTCAAAACAGATGGCACCGATGATCTTGTTATCGTTAACCAGAGGGATTGTACAGATCGATCGACCACCCTGATTTTTTATAAATTCATTATGAGCGATTGTGATCTGATAAGGGCGCTGATCAATTTCCGGAAGAACAAGTAATTGATCCTGATCACAGGTTTCATCCATCATCAATCCAATGTCACGAATGATGCGGGATTTTTTATCAAACCGAGCCATTTTTGAGAGTGCCGAAACCTGAATGTTCTGACCTTGTTTAAAACCAATACTGACACGATCACAGGAAAGTCGGGTTGCCAGATCACTGGCCGTTGAGGTTATGGCAGCCTGTAAATTATGTTCATCAAGTGAAGTTGCGATCAATTCGACCACCGAGATGAGTCGATCTTTTTGTGAGGCTTTTTCTTTATCCAGAATAAAAGTCAGCCATAGCGCTCCTAATTGCAGCATTTGTAACAAAGCCTGTTGCCCGGCTTCATTTCTGTTACTGGTTTCAATCGCAACAACGCCGAGGACTTCATTATTTATCAGAATCGGACAGGCAATAATATCCTTGTTTTCATCGTATGAATGGGCAACCCCTTTGCCATTTGTTGCCGCAATCTTTGCAGCAGCAGAAAGACCCGGATGTTGTTTTGATCCTATTGGCCAGGTAGCCGTCGGCGCCAATGGCTCGGCGAGACGAGATCCAAGGATCACGATGCCCTGAGAAACTCCCGAGATCATTTTGCATTGTAGAGAAAGCCACGCCTGGGCGAGTGCATGCATGTTTTTGTAGTCCTAAAACCAAGTCATTAACTATTAATGGGTATACAAAGCAAAATGTATTCCACAAATTATTAAAGATGGTCTGGTTATTGCTTTGAGGAGATTACTATTTAGATAATATTTTGAGGAAAGTGTGTGATCCGTTTTGGAAAGATAATTCAGACAGTTTTGATCTGTGGAGTTTTGATTGGCCAGAATCATACGGCCAATGCCGAAGATCTGATCGAAATTTATAAGATTGCAGAACAGAATGATCCGCAGTTTGCCGCCGTTTCAGCCTCTGTTATGGCGATCCGTGAGAAGCGAATTCAGGCGAGAGCAGGCTTACTTCCCGACATAAGTTTTGATGCCAATACCACTTATAACAGTCAGGATATTGATACGGAATCTGGTTTTGGTGTGACGGGCGATGTGGATTTCAATAGCCGTGGTTATCATCTAAAAATGAAACAGCCACTGTTTCGATATGACCGATGGTTGACGCTCAAACAGTCTGAACATCGGATCAGCCGATCAGAAGCTGAACTTGAGGCGGCCTATCAACAATTAATTCTGCGTGTTGCTGAACGCTATTTTGGCGTGCTGACCGCCAGAGATAATCTGGGTTTTTCACGGGCGGAGAAGATTGCGCTTAAACGACAGTTTGATCAAACCAGTTTACGTTACGATGCCGGGTTTATTGCAGAAACCGATGTTCAAGAAGCGAAGGCTGCTTACAATAACTCAATGGCTCAGGAAATTCTTGCGGAGAACGATCTGGAGAATGCACGTGAAGCATTGAGAGAAATTATTGGTGCTTATGATGGAGAATTAGATGGCGTAAAAAAAGAAATTTCTTTGATCAATCCAAATCCTTCTGATGTCACAGAATGGACGACCTTTGCGCTGGAGAGTAATCCAGAATTGATCATGGCACAAACAGACATCACCATTTCTGGTGAAGAGATCGGTATTCAAAAATCAAAGCATTTACCCAGCCTTGATCTGGTGGCAACCACAGGTCGGGATATTCAGGGCGGACGTTTTGGCAGCACTGATACAGATGCCACTTCGGCAGGGTTACAGTTGACGATCCCTCTTTATACAGGTGGTCTGGTGAGTTCTAAAACTAACGAAGCAACATACCGACATCAACAGACACAAAGTCTGTACGAGCAACAAAAGCGTGCCGTTTTTAGAGAAACCAGGGATGCTTTTCTTGGCATAAAGTCTGGTATTAGTCGGGTCAAAGCATTGGCAATTTCTGTGGAATCATCTATTAGTGCCCAGAAAGCAACGCTGGCCGGGTTTGAAGCAGGAACAAGAACAACGGTGGATGTTGTGGCTGCAGAACGCGAGTTGTTTCGTGCACGACGTGATTATTCCAGTGCTCGATATGATTACATTTTGAGTATTTTACGATTACAAAAAGCGACGGGATTATTGGTGCCGACTGATCTGAAAATGGTCAATTCGTGGCTGGAAAAGGGGGAGGTTTAGGCATGCAATCATATTGCCTAAAGACTATCAGATCATTAAAGAGATCTTCGGCTCGGTCGCTATGGAAATTAAACCTTACATTTACAGCGGGTATAAATAATACTCAAACAGGAAAATTTGTCTACGTAGACAATTATGCTAAATAAATTACGTCAGTTATCTATCGTTCACCAGACATCAGTCATGCTATTGATCGGGACATTGTTGGTGTTCACCTTTTTCACAGCGTTTGTTGCCTGGAGTTCTAACAGTGCATTACTTTCGCAGGCAGAGGAATCGCTGGATAAAGAAGTCAAATTACTGGAAGGGATGCTGAGTTTTTATGATCAGATACTCAAGCAGAATACAGAAAATCTCGGCGATTTATTCTTCTCACTTTATCCTTACGAATTATCCATCGATACCAGCGAAACAGTAACAGTCGGTAAGTATGAGGCTCCACTTCTTCATCACTCAGGAGAAACCGTCAACCTTAATTTTGAAACCGTTGATCAATTTACAAAAATGACCGGCGGAGTCGCAACTGTCTTTGCTCGATATGAAGATGATTTTCTCCGCGTGACTACTTCTTTGAAAAAAGAAAATGGTGATCGTGCGATAGGCACCTTATTGGGCACAGGTCATCCTGGTTATCAGGGCTTCCTCAAAGGGGAACGATATTTCGGCAAGGCTAATCTGTTCGGAAAAGATTATATGACGCTTTATATTCCTGTGAAAACACGAGCAGGAGATGTTGTTGCCGTGATGTTCGTTGGTTTTGATTTTACGACGGGCCTGGCATCGCTGAAAGAGTCTATTAGTAAACTGAAGTTTGGTGAAACTGGTTATGCATTTATCATTGATTCGAAGAAAGGAGAACTTGCACTTCATCCTTCGGATTTGGGTAAAAAAGTGGTTGATTTCAATGATGCAAACGGGACTCCAATTTTCAAAGAAATGATCGATCAGAAAAATGGTGTTGTTCGTTACCCATGGTCAGAAGGCGCAGGTGTTAAAGATAAGCTGGTTGCTTTCGAGACTTTTGAAAACTGGAATTGGGTCGTGGCAGCAGGTGCTAATGTTAACGAATTAACAAGCGAAGCTATTTCGTTACGAAATAAAATGATTGGTTTGAGTTTATTAGCTTGTGGCATATTACTTCTTCTGATTGTTTCTGTTCTGAAATATCAGTTGAAACCTTTGCAATCAATTATGCAAAAACTGGCATTGATCGGAGAAGGTGATCTGACTCAGTCAATTGATATTGCCGGTTATAAGGTTTCACCTAAGCAGAGCGATTCAAAAAATGAAATTCGTGCTCTGGGAGCGAGAATTAATGGCATGGTTAGTGGCTTCAAAGATGTGGTGGTTCAGATCTCGGGTTCTGCAGCCAATATCACAGAAGCATCAGCCCAGTTACAAGGGATTACTAATAAAAGCCAGGATGGTGTGCATGCACAACAAAATGGTGCTGATCTATTAGCATCATCAATAGATAATATGGTTGTTTCAGTTGAGGAAATCACCAGTAGCGCGGTTTCGGCAGCTGACCGCACCAAAGAAGCTGATCAGTTGGCGGCGGAAAGCCGACAAGTGATGTCGGAATCAATGAACACAATTCGTGCGCTGGCGGGTGAGCTGGAGAATTCTGCGAGCACGATGAATGAAGTCGAAGAAGATAGCAACACGATTGGTTCGGTTCTGGAAGTGATTCGTGGTATTGCAGAACAGACGAATTTACTGGCATTGAATGCCGCGATCGAAGCAGCGCGTGCAGGCGAACAAGGTCGTGGTTTCGCAGTGGTTGCAGATGAAGTCCGAACTCTGGCACAGCGTTCTCATGAAGCAACTCAGGAAATTGAGCAAATTATTCTCAAGCTTCAAAGCGGTACCAGTAAAGCGGTGGCAACGATGAAGCACGGGCAGGAACAAGGCGAAACAACGGTTGATACTGCAACACGCGCAAGTGAGTCGCTGGAAAAAATTGTTGACACTGTTAGTGCAATTTCCGAAATGAATAATCGAATTGCCGATGCTGCCAGGGATCAAAATGCAATGGCTGGTGAGATCAATAATAGTATCAATACGATTAGATCAATCAATACTGAAACAGTTGATAGTATAGAAGAGACCTCTGGCGCAGCTAACAGGCTTTCTGAACTGGCTGCCGAGATGAATGTTTCGGTTGAGAGTTTTAAGGTTTAGAAATTTCTGATTAGACTGGGTAAGCCATATTTAAGATCTTGTTGGCATAGTCGTCAATAGTGAGATCGGATTGTTTGTATTTCCACGGTTTCAAGTATCGCTCCTGAACCATCGCCAAAATCATGGTGGCGATGATGTGATGATCTTCGATTTTATTACCATGAATTTCTTTTAGTAACTTTTCCAACGAGCTGACGATCAATGTTTCGATTTCTTTGGAATCTTTCTGTTCGTGAGCGGGCAGGGAGCGGGTTTCGAAATAAAGAAAATAAAACCACGGTTGCAAAATCTCTGTAGTGTAGATCATGTGAGTAATGATCTCTCTTAAACCTTCCTCCTTATTTTTGTTCTTTTGCGCGTGATCAATAATCTCTGTCGAGATCTGTTTCACCATATCTTTGATCATGATTGCAATGATGTCTTTCGATGCGATACAGGAATAGATTCCTCCCATACTCAAACCTGTTTCCCGACAGAGATCGCGCAACGACATTTCATGAAAGCCAATTTTTGCTGATATTTTAAAGGTTGCTTTGAAGATCTTTTCCAGATTGTTGACGGCAAACTTTTCTTTTTTTGTTTTAATGTTTTGAGTATGCAGATCAAACAAAGCTTTGTAGATCGATTTACCTTTGTAAGAGAAGTCTCTTTTGTAATCAATAAAACTCATTTGAATCAGCTATACTCAATTTAGTTAGAGGGAAAATAAATCTGGACATATACCTACAGTTTAGACTAACATTGCCGACATAGAAAGCGAGCGTTCGCTCTTAAATAATAAATAGGCATAGATTAAGTAGAGGAGAGTTTCAAATGAGTACAGTATTGATTTACATTATCCCGTTAGTCTTAATAGGGCTTCTATATATAGGATCATCACTCACAACCTTTGCTGGTGTTGCTGGCGTAGGCTTTGTTTTGAGCCTGATCTTTTCTACCTGTGGTTTGTTCAGCACAGTGCTTGGTCTGCAGGCTGCAGCTTCTATTGCACTTTGTATTCCATCGATCAGAAAGCCATTTATTTCAAAACCATTCTTTGAAGTATTCAAAAAAATGCTACCGCCACTCTCACAAACAGAGCAGGAAGCAATCGATGCGGGAACCGTCTGGTGGGATGGTGAAATCTTTTCCGGTAAGCCTAACTGGCAGTCTCTTATTAGTATCAAAAAAGCAGAATTAGCTGATCACGAAAAAGAATTTCTTGATGGGCCAGTTGCAGAATTATGTCGTATGTCCGATTCATGGAAGATCAATCACGACTGGAATGTGATCCCTGACGACATCATCGAATTTGTGCGGAACAATGGTTTCCTCTCCATGATCATTCCGAAAGAATACGGTGGTCTGGAGTTGTCTGCCGTTGCCCAGTCGGAAGTTCTGATCAAGGTTTCGAATACCGGTGCGGCGATCACGTATCTGGTAGCTGTTCCTAACTCGCTTGGACCAGGTGAGCTTTTGATCAAATACGGTACGGAAGATCAAAAAAATTATTACCTGCCACGTCTGGCGGAAGGTAAAGAAGTCCCTTGTTTTGCATTGACCGCACCTCTCGCTGGTTCTGATGCGACTTCAATTCCTGACACAGGTGTCGTTTGTAAAGGCAAGTGGGAAGGCAAAGAAATTATCGGTATGCGACTGAATTTCAATAAGCGTTATATCACGCTCGCACCGATCGCGACGTTGGTTGGTTTGGCATTCAAATTAAACGATCCTGATCATTTGATCGGCGATGTTGATGAATACGGAATTACCTGTGCCCTGTTGCCACGCGATACGAAAGGCATGGACATCGGTCGTCGCCATTTACCGATCGGCGATGCATTCCTGAATGGTCCGATCGAAGGAAAAGATATATTTGTACCGCTGGATTACATCATCGGCGGTCCTGACATGGCGGGTAAAGGCTGGCGTATGTTGGTTAGCTGTTTGTCGGTGGGTCGTTGTATCACGTTGCCATCTGGCGGATCAGCTTATGCAAAACGTACTTTGCTGGGAACGACGGCTTACGCTTCGTTAAGAAAACAGTTCGGTATGCAGATCAAAAACTTTGAAGGCATACAAAAACCAATGGCACGAATGGCTGGTTTTACTTACATCGTCAATGCTTCGCGTGAACACACAGTGCAGTCGATTGATGCGGGTGAAAAACCTGCAGTACCTTCAGCAATTTTGAAATATCACTGTACTGAAATGGCGCGTCAATGCACGATCGATGCGATGGATATTCATGGTGGGAAAGCGATCATGAAAGGTCCGAAAAATTATATCGCCAGCACTTATGAATCTATTCCGGTTGCGATCACCGTAGAGGGTGCGAATATCCTCACGCGTAACCTGATGATCTTTGGACAGGGTGCAACGCGAAGTCATCCTTATGTGTTGACGGAAATGGAATTGGCGGCACAGGAAACGTCTGACGCAGTTATCGATCAGTATGATGATGTGTTGTTCAAGCATGTTGGTTACACGATCAACATGGGCGCGCGGTCATTTATTATGGCATTGACCAGTTCACGTCTTGAGTCGAATCCGGGGCATCCGAAACTGGCTCGCTACTATGCGCATTTGAATCGTATGAGTTCAGCTTTTGCTTTCATTGCTGATCTGTCGATGCTGTCTTTGCAGGCGAAACTGAAATTTATGGAAATGCTGTCAGCCAGACTTGGCGATCTACTTAGCGATATTTATATGGCGAGTATGGTGCTGAAAAACTATGAAAATGATGGTTGTCCTGAAGAAGATTTTGCTGTCGTTCAATGGTCGCTGGAATACCTGATGCATGATTATCAGGAAGCTTTCCGTGAAATTGTCGACAACTATCCGAGTCGTCCGCTGGCTTATTTGTTGAAGTTTGTCGTTTTCCCAATCGGTATGCACTTTAAAGCACCGAGTGATAATCTTGAGAAAGAACTGATCGGCACCATTACGAACGACACAGCAACACGTGATCGTCTGACTTCGGGAATTCACATGGAAGCGGGTGAAAATAATCCGCTGGCACATGTGAACGAAGTCTTCCTCGAAAGCCTTGCTTTGCAACCGTTGAATGACAAGATGAGAGCGGCGATAAAAGCTAAAACATTGCCGAAGTTACAAGGCATGGCTTTGATCGAAGCAGCGAAAGAAGCGAGTGTTTTAAGTGGTGAAGAAGCTGATCAATTGATCAACTTTAATGACAAGTTGATGTCAGTTATCAATGTGGATGATTTTGATCAGAAAGATCTGATTCGTAAAAAGATAGCAGCAAAAACTAAAAAATAGTTTAATAAATAATTATAAGATCGGTATCAAATTGATGCCGATCTTATAAACTTGTCTAAATGATCAGTGATGACTCCCAACAAGCATTCAGTATAGACGAAATTTCGGACTGGCAAGAGTTTCATGCACTTGCTCCTGAATGGAATCAATTACTCTCAAACTCCAACACTGATAATTATTTTTTAACTTATGAGTGGATATCGATCTGGATCAAACATTTTTGTTCAGAATCAAAACCCTTTATCTTAATCGCAGAGAGAAAGAAACCGGCGAACTAATAGGTGTCGCACCACTTGTTATTGGAGAAAAACGAAATACCTCAGGCCTGGCTCATAGAGAATTGAGTTTTTTAGGTAATGGATTATTAGAGATCGATCATCTTGATTTCATTATCAATAAAAATTATGAAAGTGAAATATCAGAAGCTTTTGCAAAAAATATTCATCAACAAAAAAATAGATGGGACAAGATCTTTTTTGATGGTTTAGTTTCTTCTTCCAGAGTCTTTCAAAAATTACTTTCGTATTCTTATCATGGTCTTATTTACAAAGAGTCCTGGCCTTCATTGAAACAGACGCTTGGAAAGAACCTACGTTACAACCTCGGGCGATATGAACGGAAACTAGAAAAAGCTCATCCTGAATCTGTTTCTTATCAAATTGTAGAAACACAAAGTGAACTGGCCAGCATTATGCCAAAACTGTATCTACTTCATTCAAATAAAAAAGAAAAAAGTATTTTCAGGAACATGGATGTTGAGAAATTTAATAATGAAATGAGTAAGCACGCACTTGAGGCGGATAACTTGAGACTCTATTCCTTAAGCATCAAAGATACGATCATTGCTGTGCTCTATTGCTTCCGGTACAAGGGTACGATTTTATTCTATCAATCCGGCTATGATCCTGAATGGTAAAATTATAGCTCCGGAAGGTTGTTGATGGCTTATGCGATAAAAAATGCTATTACTGAAAAAGCAAAAGAGTTTGATTTTCTTCGTGGTAATGAAGACTATAAAAATAGCTGAACAGGTGAATTTCGAACGGAGACCAGAGTCCATCTTCCCTCATCATTTAGAGGTCGTTTGTCTTTAGATACCATTAACAGCCAGAAGAATAGTTAAAAAACTTCTTTCATAAACTTCAATTAACGTTCTGTTATCGCTAGCTTCGCTGCAAGTAATGCAAAAAATACAGCAAAAGTTTTCTGGGTATTCTTTATAACTTTTGAGGAGTGGATGACATAAGTGCTAACTTTATTTGCAAACAAACCATAGAGTATGAAAATAAAAAATGTCATTGCCATAAATACGCTGCTTAATAAAAGCATATCGAACGCCGGTGATTCTGATCCTGCAGGAATAAATTGTGGTAAAAAAGCAAGAAAGAATAGCGACAGTTTTGGATTTAAAATGTTGAGCAAAATTGCTTTCAGACAGATTCCCCAATAATTTATTCCCTGATTCTTTTCTTCCAGATCAAACGAAGTGGTTTCTTTCCACATAGACCATGCAAGATAGAGTAAATATGCAACACCGATAAACTTGATTGCCTGAAATGTAACCGCACTCATATGAAGGATTGTTGCCAGACCAAAAATACTTGCTAGTAAGTGGGGAACAATGCCAACAGTACAACCCAAAGCGGCAAAGATACTGGCCTTCGATCCCTGAAATAACCCTGTTGATATTGTAAAAATGACTCCCGTACCGGGAATCAGCACAACGATGAGAGAGGTAATAATAAAATCTATGTTCATGTGTTTACTCCGTTTGTGAGGTTGCAGTAAAGTTAATGATTCCCACTTTGATGTAAACTTGTTAACGTTTCAAGCAATCTTTTGAATGTACCCGATCTCATTACTAAAGAGCATCAAGAGCATTGCCTATCTACATTGCCTCCAATGGATCCATCAAATGATTATTGTTATTTCCTTCTCTTTTTACCTATTTGAGGTAGGATCACGCTAATTTATTTTTTGGATCAAATTTAGGATTAGCAAAGTGAAGCTATCAGCAGAAGATTTCAGAAACTGGAATAACAAATCCATCACCTTCCTGGGTATGTCCGGCGTTGGCAAGACTCGCCTGTCGAATATATTGCGTGAGCGTAACTGGTTCCATTATTCGGGTGATTATCGGATAGGAACCCGTTATCTGGATGAGCCGATTTTGGATAATATTAAAAAAGAAGTTATGCAGATCCCTTTTCTGAGAGATCTGCTTCGCTCAGACTCGATTCAGATAAGTAATAACCTGACGGTAGATGATCTGAAACCTGTATCAACTTTTCTTGGCAAGCTGGGTAATCCGGAGTTGGGTGGTCTTGGTCTGAAAGAGTTCAAACGAAGACAGGCTCTGCATCATGAAGCTGAGCTTTCCACCATGCGTGATGTACCGGACTTCATTCGTAAGGCACATGATATTTATGGATATGATCATTTTATAAATGATGCTGGTGGCAGTCTGTGCGAGCTGGATGATGATGACACCATAGAGTTGTTGGCAGAACACACTTTGATCCTTTATATCCAGGCAACTAAAGAGAATGAAAAGGAACTGATCCATCGTGCCGAGGTCAGTCCTAAACCACTTTATTATCGTGAAGAATTTCTGGATGAGCAGTTGTCAGCTTATATGCAGGATCGTGATCTGGAATATGTGGCTTTGATCGATCCGGATGATTTTGTACGTTGGGTTTTTCCGCGACTTTTTTATGCACGAATTCCACGCTATGAAGCGATTGCCGATCAGTATGGATATACCGTGACTTCTGACGAGTTATTACATGTGAAAAATGAAAGAGAATTTTTAAATTTAATCGAGAATAAATTGTAAAAAATGCCTTTAGTTGCGAATACAAAACTGCCGACTTTTGAACGCCTGAAACAAGGTGGCGAAACTATATTGCCTGCTGATTTTGCACTTGAGCAAGAGATCCGCGAGTTGCATATCGGCTTACTGAACATGATGCCGGATAAGGCACTACAGGCAACCGAGCGGCAGTTTTTTCGTCTGATCGGTGGTAGTAACCAGATTGCCCAGTTTTATGTGCACCCTTTTACACTGAATGCGATTGAGCGTAGTCCGGAAGGCAGGGATCATGTTGCGAAATATTATTCAACATTTGATCAGATAAAAGAACAGGGGCTGGATGCATTGATCATCACGGGTGCAAATGTTGCTGAAAAAAACCTTGCGGATGAAATTTTCTGGGAGCCTCTGGGTGAAGTTGTCGACTGGGCATATAGCAATGTCACATCGACACTTTGTTCCTGCCTGGCAAGCCATGCGGTTTTACAGTATCAGTATGATCAAAAAAGAACGGGTTTTCCGAAAAAACGTTGGGGTGTTTATTCGCATCGAGTAATGAATCAAAAACATCCTCTGGTAGCCGGAGTGAACACGCGTTTTGATGTTCCGCATTCACGGTTCAATGAAGTTTTTCGTGATCAGTTTGTGGATGCTGGTCTGAAAATTCTGGCGGAAAGTGACATCGCGGGTGTTCATCTTGCGGTGAGTGAAGACGGTTTCAGGCAGGTTTTTTTTCAAGGACATCCTGAGTACGATGCGATCAGTTTGTTGAAAGAGTATAAGCGTGAAGTAGGGAATTTTATTCGTGGGGAAGTTGAAGAATATCCTCCTTTTCCGGAAAATTATTTCTCTTTGAAAGTTCAGGCTGTGCTGGATGAATATCAGGAGCATGTTTTGTTCTCGCTTGAGAAAGATGATGCGGCTCCTGAGTTTCCGGAGCATCTCGTTCTCCCGCTGCTGGATAATACCTGGCACGATACAGCAGAGGCCGTGATCAACAACTGGGTTGGCAAGATCTATCAGACGACCAATAGTGATCGGCGTCTGCCATTTATGGATCATGTTGATCCTGAAAATCCTCTGGGTCTTTAAGAGTTGGACATTACACAGGTTCCTTTTTCAAAACATATAGGGATCAAGTATTCTGATGATGAAGGAAAGCTGATCCTGCCTTTTGCTGATCATGTTAAAAATCATCTGGGTACTTTTCATGCTGGCGCACAATTTTCGCTAATGGAAACGGCCAGTGGACAATTTCTTCAACAACAATTCCCCGAACTGGTTGGCAAGGTGGTTCCTGTTCTCAGAAAAGCCGAAGCAAAATATAAAAAACCGGCTACGTCTGATCTAAAAGCGGTTGCTTCGGCAGATGAAGAATCACTGGAAACATTCTCCCGACAGTTTCAGCAAAAGGGCAGGGGGAATATTTCTGTCACGGTTGAATTGATCGATGCTGACGGAATAATAACAACCAATGCAGTTTATGAATGGTTTATTCAGTCTTTGACTGGATAAGGTGAGAGTTGGTCAGATCGGGCTGCAACGATTGTGATTATAAGTTAATATTGAACATTACATAATCCACCACATAATAAAGAACGGTTTCACCCAATTGAAAACAGATTTTGACAGGATAGAACGCTTACCCCCTTACGTCTTTAACACCGTTGGCGAGCTCAAAATGGCAGCGCGCCACCGCGGTGAAGACATTATCGATTTTGGTATGGGCAATCCCGATCAGCCTACGCCTCAGCACATCGTCGATAAGCTGATTGAAGTTTCCCAGCGGAATGACACACACCGATACTCGGTTTCCAGAGGGATCCCTCGATTACGTAGGGCGATTTGTAACTGGTATGAAACCCGTTATGACGTCGAACTCGATCCAGAAACCGAAGCCATTGTCACCATAGGTTCCAAAGAAGGTCTGGCACATTTGGCGATGGCTGTCATGGATAAAGGTGATGCCGTTCTGGTTCCAAATCCGGCTTATCCGATCCATCCGTTTGGTTTCGTGATCGCGGGTGCTGATGTCCGACATGTTCCTACGGGGCCGGATGTTTGCTTCTTTGAAGAACTGGAGAAGGCGATCGTCAATGCCTGGCCTAAGCCCAAAATGTTGTTGTTAAATTTTCCAGGTAATCCAACCACAGAATGTGTTGAACTGGAATTTTTCGAAAGAGTTATTGAGATCGCTAAGGAACACGAGATTTGGGTTGTTCAGGATTTGGCTTACGCAGATATTGTTTTTGATGGATATACCGCACCGTCGATTTTACAAGTACCCGGCGCGAAAGATATTGCCGTAGAATTTTTTTCCATGTCTAAAAGCTACAACATGCCCGGTTGGCGTGTTGGTTTTATGGTGGGAAATCCAACATTGGTGAATGCGTTAGCACGAATGAAGTCTTATCTTGATTACGGAATGTTTACGCCGATTCAGGTCGCTGCGATCACAGCACTTGAAGGATCACAACAATGTGTGGCCGAGATCAGAAATATGTACTGGCGACGACGTGATGTTTTATGCAATGGGCTAAACGAGGCAGGTTGGGCTGTTACACCACCTAAAGCGACCATGTTTGTCTGGGCAAAAATACCGGAGCAATATAAAGAATTAAAATCATTAGAATTTACGAAGTTGTTGTTACAAGAAGCAAAGGTTGCTGTCTCGCCGGGTGTCGGTTTTGGTGCCTATGGTGATGATTATGTCCGCTTTGCACTGATCGAAAATGAACAACGAACACGTCAGGCCATTCGTGGCATCAAAGAAATGTTGAATAAAGGGTAGGGATTTAATGGAACCGGTCAAAGTTGGTATATTGGGATTGGGCACTGTCGGTGGCGGTGTTGTTAATGTGCTGCAACGAAATGCATCTGAGATCTCACGTCGTGCGGGTAGAGAAATTCTAGTTACACATGCAGTAACCCGAAGGCTTGATAAAGCGCGTATTTGTGAATTAGGTGATATTTCTCTTTCATCTGATGCAGAATCGCTGGTCAATAATCCTGAAATTGATATTATCGCCGAACTTATAGGTGGTGTGGATCTTTCGCGAGAGCTGGTACTTACCGCGATTGAAAATGGCAAGCATATAGTCACAGCGAATAAAGCGCTGATCGCCATTCACGGCAATGAAATCTTTGAAGCCGCCCAGAAAAAAGGTGTCATGGTGGCTTTTGAAGCGGCGGTTGCTGGTGGCATCCCGATTATAAAAACCTTGCGTGAAGGTTTAAGCGCCAATCGCATCGAATGGCTGGCTGGAATTATTAACGGAACAGGTAACTTCATTCTCACAGAAATGCGTGACAAGGGACGTGATTTTGCTGATGTATTAAAAGAAGCGCAGGCGCTGGGTTATGCCGAAGCCGATCCGGCTTTTGATGTTGATGGAACCGATGCTGCTCACAAGTTAACTATTCTTGCATCGATTGCGTTCGGTATCCCACTGCAGTACGAAAAAGTTTATAAAGAAGGTATTGAAAAGATTACACGTGACGATGTTTTTTATGCAGAACAGTTTGGTTACCGGATCAAACATCTGGGTATCGCTAAAGATACCGATGCTGGCATCGAATTACGCGTACATCCAACACTGATCCCCGAACGTCGTTTGATCGCCAATGTTGATGGCGTGATGAATGCTGTTCTGGTCAAAGGTGATGCGGTTGGACCGACCTTACAATACGGAGCCGGTGCTGGCGCTGATCCAACGGCCTCGGCAGTTGTTGCTGATATTGTTGATGTTGTTCGCGTCATGACTTCCGATCCGGAAAATCGTGTACCACATCTGGCATTCCAGGCAGACTCACTTTCTGAAACACCAATTGCGGCAATGGGTGATATAGAAACTGCTTATTATTTGCGCATGGATGTAGCTGAACGTGCAGGTGTGTTAGCAGAAGTGACAGGCATTTTTGCCGATGGAGATATTAGTATTGAAGCAATCAGGCAGCAGGAACCGGTCGAAGGAGCGAGTTATGTTCCGATCGTTTTCCTGACACATATCGTCAAAGAACAAGCCATGAATGATGCGATCAAGCGTATTGAAGCACTGGAGTCAGTCAGTGGCACTGTGACCAGAATCCGTGTCGAACATCTCGGCTAGGGTTTTAAACAACATGAATTTTATTGAAACCCGTGGCAATGATAGTGTCAGTCCTGATCAGGTCAGTTTTTCCGAAGCGATCCTTTCACCAATGTGTTCTTTCGGTGGCATCTACGTGCCGGAATCTTTTCCTTCGTTTGACGCGTCTTTTTTAGAAAAACATTTAACAACCAGTTATAAAGATTTGGCGCGAGATGTACTAGCATCTTTCGAGATTGATATTGATCAATCCGAGGTCGAAGAAGCATTAAATTTATACGATCATTTTGACGATCCTTCTGATCCGGCTCCATTGGTAAAAATAAAAGACGATCTCTATGTCAGCGAGCTTTACCACGGTCCAACCCGCGCGTTTAAGGATATGGCCCTGCAACCATTCGGTGCGATCCTTTCTTCATTGGCTGAAAAACGTAATGAAAAATATCTGGTCCTTGCGGCAACCAGTGGCGATACTGGCCCCGCAGCTCTGGATACTTTTAGAAATAGAAAAAATGTACAGGTGGCCTGTCTGTATCCTGTCGGTGGCACATCAGATGTTCAGCGATTACAGATGGTTACTGAAGATGCTCCAAACCTGAAAGTGATCGGGATTCATGGTGATTTTGATGACGCACAAAATGCACTGAAATCGCTATTGAGTTCTGACAGTTTCAATCAGAAATTAAAAGAAAAAAGTATTTCACTTTCAGCAGCAAACTCGGTTAACTTTGGTCGGATCATATTTCAGATTATCTACCATATCCATAGTTATTTAGAACTGCTGCGAGTGGATGCGATCAGCATGAGCGAAAGCGTCTATCTGGATGTTCCAAGCGGTAACTTTGGTAATGCCCTCGGCGGATATTACGCTATGAAAATGGGCTTACCGGTTGAAAAGATCTTCATTGCTTCCAACCAGAATAATGTTTTGACGAAGTTGATCAAAGAAGGCAAATACGATCTCAGAGATTCATCTGTGATCCCGACAACTTCACCAGCAATGGATATCCTCAAGTCATCGAATGTTGAACGGATTTTGTATGATTTCTTCGGTGCAGAAAGAACCAAAGAATTGATGGAACAACTCGATCAAGAAAATTATTACCAGTTAACGAATGACGAACTTGATCAGATACAACAGGTTTTTTCTGCCGACTTCTGCTCTGATGATGAAGGCAAGGAAGTCATTCGACAGACTTTCGAAGATGGTTATTTAATGGATCCACATACAGCAACCTGTTTCAAAGCTTACGAATCTTGCAGTGAGAAGCCACTCAAAACGATCATCTATTCCACAGCCGAATGGACAAAGTTCTCTCCTACGATTGCGAATGCCCTGACAGGTGAAATTGATACCCATGATCTTGATGCCCTGCAAGCAATTGCAAACAAAGCAAATATCAAAATCCCTGCTGTCGTGAATGATTTATTTGAAAAAGAAATCGCCCAGACGATGGTGATCGATAAGGAAAATATTGAGAAAGAAATACTGAAATTTCTCGGTTGATCCAAATAACCCTAAGGTATTAATTGAACTCCATATGGGAACTTGGTAATCAGGACCAGGTCGATATTACTGTGCAGTACATGGTTTCTATTAAATTCACGCCCTTTGCTATTCGGTTAAATTGAGTAAATAAAACAAATATTTACTGGTATAAAAGTAGCAACTGTTTATCATAATCTATCTTCAATAAGATCATAAGGACATCATTTGGCTACTAAAAACTGGACATTTTTCACTACATTACTTTTTCTATTAATCGGATCGGTTTTTTCTTCGGCTTGTTTTGCTGAAAGCTATTATGTTCGTTCTGATGGCGGATCACTCAGTCAATGCAATGGACTCGCTAATAAGGGCTATCCGGGAAAAGGAAAAAAACAGAATTGTGCCTGGAGCCATCCTTTCCTTGCCTTACCACCAGGAGGAACGCCGAAGATCAAGGCCGGTGATACTTTAAATATTGGCAGTGGTGACTACCGTATGGGCCACGGTGCACCGGGCACTGGAAATTGTGCTAAAGAGTATCCTTGGGATTGTTTTATGGCTGCCATACCTTCGGGAAAGGATAAGTCAAATCCAACCCGCATTATGGGTGAAATGACAAACAAACAGTGCACGAACCCACCAGTATTGTGGGGTACCGAAAGGTCATACACAATCATTAACCTGAATGGGTCTTCAAATGTGGAACTATCCTGTCTCGATATTACTGACAGGGATAATTGTATTGAATTCTTCAATCCGGGCAATATGCCTTGTGATGACTGTGTTAAAGCTTGTAAGCGCGATCAGTTTCCCTATGGTAATTGGTCATATACAGGAATTTATGCAGAAGATTCAAACAATATCACACTGAATCATCTCCGTATTCATGGACTGTCCAGTCAGGGAGTTCATGCAGGCAGACTCTCGAACTGGGAGATTAATAATACCCAGATTCTGGCGAATGGTATGGCAGGTTGGGATGGTGATTTAGCTGGCCCTTCCGCCAACTCAGGAACGATCACATTTAGGAATTCAGAAATTGCATGGAATGGTTGTCCTGAAGACTGGCAAACTGGCAAACCCATCCCTGAAAGTTGTTGGGGGCAGGAGGCAGGAGGCTATGGTGATGGCATTGGATTAGCCAAATCCGGAGGAACCTGGCGCTTTGATCAGGTAAAAGTACATCATAATAGTTCTGATGGTATCGATCTTTTGTATCTTGATAATACAGCAAAGGTAGAAGTATCTGGTCTCAAAGCTTATTCAAATGCCGGAAATCAGTTGAAGATCTCCGGAAATGCGGAAATTGAAAACAGTGTTTTGATCAGTGATTGTGCTTCCATGAAAGCACCGCTGATGACAGACGGCGATCTGTGTCGTGCTCAGGGAAACACACTCTCAATTTCACTGTTTGCAAACAGCAAAGTGCATATGTCACACAATACGCTGACTGGAGAAGGTGATTGTTTGATAGATGCTTCCTGCAAGGACGAGTCGTGCGACGGCACAGAGAAGGTAGAGATTGAAAACTCTCTCTTTCTGGGACATAAAGACTGGCGTTCAGGTGATCAGACTTGTTTATACTGGTATGGCGATGGCTTGGTCACAGATCCATTTTCGATGAGCCACAGCCTGGTTAGGGATGTGAAAAATCAATCTTGCCCTGGTGATGATATGCTCTGCAATGAAAAGCCGGGTCTGGTTAATGAGAGTCTTGAAAATTTTGACGGACACCTGGAGCCAGACAGCCCGGCCATCAATGCAGGAACGAAGTCAAAGTCTATAACAAAAGATATCGAAGGTAATACACGCACGAAAGCGCCAGATATTGGTGCTTATGAATGGACGAAAAAATGATACAGGAAGTAATTGTATGTCGATAATCGGTGGAACACCTGCTTATAAAATTCTGAAATTAATAGGAGTTCGAGATCCATCATCGTCGTCCTCAGATTCATATTATGCAAATTTTGAAGAGACCAGCGAAAAGCTTGAACAGTTTTTTGGAAAAGACCTGAGTGATCGAATTAAAGATAAGACAGTGATAGATTTTGGCTGCGGTTCAGGATATGACACCATTCAGTTGGCGAAGATGGGCGCGAGTAAAGTAATTGGTCTTGATATACGGGAGAGAGTACTTTCCATTGGACGTGAAGAAGCTGAGAAAAGCACTGTCGCCGATCGTTGTACCTTCGTAACGAAGACTGATGAACTGGCCGACATAATTATCAGTAAAGACGCTTTTGAGCATTTCGAAGATCCAGAAAAAATTCTGGATTTAATGACGGACTTGTTGAAACCTGACGGTCAGATCGAAATTTCATTTGGACCAACCTGGCTACATCCGCTTGGCGGACATTTGTTTTCTGTATTTCCGTGGGCGCATTTGATCTTTTCTGAGAAGGCGCTGATCCGATGGAGGGCAGATTTCAAATCAGATGGTGCAACAAAGTTCTCGGAAATTGAAGGAGGCCTGAATCAGATAACGATCAAGCAGTTTGAGCAAATTGTTGAAGAAAGTTCATGCAGAATTGAGATGCTCGAGACCGTTCCCATTAAAGGCATATCCCTTTTCAAGTCCAGGTTGTTTCGAGAATTTGGCTCATCTATCGTTCGTTGCAAACTGGTTAAAAAAGAATCTACGGAAAGCAAAACATAGAACTAGTTTGGATTACGAAAAGTAATTCGATTTCATCTTCTTCACCAATCCAGCCAATAAAACCAATCCAAGCAGGTTGGGGATCGCCATCAGAATATTGGTGATGTCCGCCAGGTTCCAGACCAGTTGCAATGGAATTGCCGCGCCGACCATGACGAGTATTGAATAAATAATCCGGTAGGGGAGAACAGCTTTTTCGCCGAAAAGAAACTTTGCGGATCGATCACCGTAATATGACCATGCGATCGTGGTAGAAAAAGCGAATAACATCAAGCCAAATCCAACAACTTTTGATCCGATCCCTCCCAAAGATTGATCAAAAGCATAAGCGGTAAATGCTGCGCCGGTCAGTTCGTCTGGTCGAGTGTCATACGAATTGGTGACCAAAATTACAAGGCCAGTGAGTGTGCAGATGATTAGGGTATCGATGAAGGGTTCAAGCATGGCGACGAGACCTTCACGTACAGGTTCGTTAGTTTTCGCTGCGGCGTGTGCCATTGGTGATGATCCTAGTCCTGCTTCGTTGGAGAACAGTCCACGAGCCACACCCCAGCGGATCGCTTCGCCAACCGCGGCACCACCAACAGCCCAAACATTGAGCGCGTTGTTGAAGATCAGGCCGAAGGCATGTGGAATGGCTGTGTAATTTTTGAACAGAACGATCAACGCTGCACCGACATAAATAACCGCCATGAATGGCACAATAATACTGGCAACTTTTGCGATCCTTTTTACCCCACCAATAATCACTAAACCAACCATGATTGCCATGATGCCACCTAGTAACCATCGGTGTTCTTTAATGTCCGGGTTTATGAATGCCAGGCCATCAACAACAGAATTGGCCTGTACCATATTGCCAATTCCGAAGGATGCGATCAGAGCAAAAACAGCAAAGATGATCGCAAGTGGTCGCATGTTCAAACCATTTAGCAAGGTGTACATTGGCCCACCGGAAACCACACCATCTGGCGCAACTTCTCTGAATTTGACTGATAGAGTGCATTCGGCAAATTTTGTTGCCATGCCAAAAAAGGCTGTTACCCACATCCAGAATAATGCACCGGGGCCACCGAGCGTGATCGCGGTTGCGACACCGGCAATATTTCCTGTTCCGACGGTCGCTGAAAGCGCGGTGGACAAAGCTTGGAAATGTGAGACTTCACCGATATCTTCAGGCTTATCATATTTGCCACGAACCAGATTGATCGAATGTTTAAAACCACGAAACTGGATGAAGCCCATACGGATGGTTAAATAGGCTCCCACACCGAGTAATACACCAAGCGTAATGATGTTGTTCCAGAGTAGACCGGAAAGTGTGCCGCTGTATTCGGTGAGTTTTTCTAACATGATTTGTTTACTCGTATTGTCTAAGTATTAAGGTTTCGCCACGTTGGATCATTTCCAGTTTTCTTAAAAAACTCATCCCTAGTAAAATCTCATCATCTTCATCCATAGAAGGATTGATCGTCGCGGCAACATTCCTCAGTGAAATAGCACCCAGATCAACACGATCCAGTCGTGTCAGTCTGGCCATTACAGTTCCGTTCGCGGTGTGAACTTTGATCTCAGGACCGAGTTTTAAGTTCATCGCTTTTGCCAAATCACCGGGAATGGCCACATCTGTAGCACCAGTGTCGAGGAGATAATCAACGGTATAACCATTAATTGAACCCGTCGCTACATAATGTCCATGACGGTTTTGTTGCAGAGTAACTTCCGGAAAGCCTTCGCTACTGGTGGCTGCCATCACTTGCTGGTTTGGGTTTCGTTGCTTATCCAGGACATCGCTGAAAAACCAGGTCATCATTCCCAGTGCCATGATTAAGGACAAGATCAGCATGACTTTGCCGATATTCGAATTATTGTGTTCTTCCATGGATCTTAGTTTGCCGTAATTTGGTGACAGGTGGTAGTCTCTGCACCATGAGATATAACAAAAGGACAGGATGGATCAGTGGTATCGATCACTGTTTATCGCCGAATCATGATGATCGTCCGGAAGATACGGAAATTGATCTGTTGGTGGTTCATGGAATTAGTCTGCCTCCCGTACAATATGGAGGTGATCACATTGACCAATTGTTCACCAACTCACTTGATCCTGATGAGCACCCTTATTTTAAGAAAATAAAAGATTTACGTGTGTCTTCGCATTTATTGATCCGAAGAACCGGAGAAATTATTCAATATGTTCCGCTAACAAAACGCGCATGGCATGCAGGTGTTTCGGAGTTTAAAGGACGTGATAGTTGTAATGATTTTTCAATTGGAATCGAACTGGAAGGTTGTGATGATCAGCCTTATGAAGACGCGCAATATTCTTGTCTGATCAAGCTCATAAAGTTGTTGCAAAAAGTTTGGCCTCGGATCAATTCTGATAATATCGTAGGGCATTGTGACATCGCACCCGGACGAAAAACGGATCCAGGATCAGCATTCGATTGGGACAAATTAGAAGCGGCTAGGAAGGCCGGGAAAATCGTCTGATCAGACTCCAGATCAGTAGCGTAAATTCAGGGCAGTTAAACCTGGGTTCACCCAGAATAACGATCAACAATCTTTTCCCTGCGATATAAAGAGGCCATGTTCCAATTCGGCTTGAGCCCGCAGAATCCATCGCACCCCAGCCATGAATTGTTAAACCGAAATGTTTTTCCAGACGTTTTTCATGGCGATCCTGAATGGCGACGAGATCAGCACTCAGGGCAGAGAGCATGTCGGCTGTTTCAGCATCAAACCCACTTCGGGCTACCGAGCAGCCTGCATCATCGACTAATAAAGCTTTTCCAGAAGTTGATAAAGAAGCCAGCAGAATTTCGATCATGCTACCAAAACCAGAACTCGGTAACAGGAGCGGTTCTTCAAGGCCTTCAATCCAGGCCAGATCCTGTGCCTGTTGAAGAATAGAAAGTGTGTCTTCGACATTTCCTGCACCCGTCCAGTCGGTTAGTTGTCCGATCACAGGTATAGGTGTTTCTTCCTGTTGTAGGAGTCCAAGCAACAGATTTCTAAGAGGATCTTCGGCTGGACTGGACACAGCATAAAATGATCCGGCAGGTGTCGGAGCAATATAGACATTATTTGCGAATTTATAATCGGCCATCGGATCGGATCAATTTTGAGAAAAATATTTTTCAGTTTCTGACCACTTTTCTTGTGAAGCCAATGTTTTGCCAGTGAGCCGGGTGGTCATGGTTGTAAATTCTTTTTGCATTTTATGATTGCGATAAAGTTCAAGAAGTTCATAAGCGATCTCAATATCAGCAGGATCTTCTTCAAGCGCATTTTCAAGGAGTGTCCGGGCAGATTTTATTTCGCCCAGAGATAGCTTTTCTTTAGCCGATGATAAGGAACTGTAGGTTTTTCCATCAGACAATTTCCTGTCGACAATATTTGTTGTAGAGGAAATACCTTTGGATAAACGAGATTCGTTGGTCGGAATTGCCTGGGCCGCATTAATCCCTGAGTGCAAGTGTTTTCGTATAAAACTCGCATGTTCATTTTCAAGTAAAAAGTTAGTCGGTCGAAGTATTGATTTTTTCAGTGCCAGACCTTTGGGGCCAAGGACAATAAATAGATCAATAAGTGCACCGAAATAGGCGTCTTCATTTTTTAAGATGTAATGAAGATAAATACGCTGAGTGTGTGAACGCAGATCTCTCGGGTTACGTTTGATTTTTCTGGCCAGATACTCTGCGTAAGCACTCTTTTTTTCCTCAGTCTCGAACTCCGGGAGTAACTTTTTAATGGCAGGCAGGAGATTAGGATCGAATGGATATTCGTCAGATACTGGCCGATCCACCGCTAGCGTATTGTGTGCAAAAATGGAACCCATGAACTGATACTTCTTTTCCCTAAATCTTGATAAGCACTATAACATATTGTTTATCAAGTATCTGATCCGGGGATAGGCACATTATTTTTGGGTATCTGAAGAGCAGGAATTATTGGCATGGCTATATTTTTTGAAATAATTCCTTTCAGAGTATCGACATAAAGAGGTGCTTCGATCTGTTGTACTTTTATACGGATGCTTTCAACGGTTTCATGATCCGTCAACGATACTTTTTTCTGATTAATTATCGGCCCCTGATCATATTCCTTCGTCACAATATGAACTGTCGCACCGGTTTCCTTTTCTTTATTTTCTAACACTGCCGCATGAACATGATCACCGTACATGCCTTTACCACCAAATTTTGGTAGTAGCGAAGGATGAATATTCAGAATTTTGTAATGAAATTTGGACAGGGTTTTTGAGCCCAGTTTTTTCATGTAGCCAGACAGGAGTAAGAGATCAACATTATGTTTTTCCAACACAGCACAAATAGCCTCATCAAGATCATCGCTATTTTCGTGTGTTTTTTGACTAAGGTGGTAAGTGGCTAAGTCATACTTTTTCGCATTTTTCAGAGCATTCGCATCCTTGTTGTTACAGATCAAAACTGTTGGCTTGATCCTCAAGCCATCACTTTCTATTGCCTCAAGAACCGACACCATGCCGCTGGCATTGTAAGAAGCCATAAAACCTATATTGAGCATTGAGGACAACTCTCCTTTTAAGCATGAATATTCAAATTGAAATTATGACATACAATCCTGTTGATGTAGTCAGAAATGGATTACGCAGATATGATTAATGTAGCAAGGATAAATGAGGAGACCAACATTGCAGAGAACAGCACTTTTTGACATTCACCAGGGTTCTGGCGCTCGTATGGTGGAATTCGCTGGCTGGGAAATGCCGTTGAATTATGGATCGCAAATAGAAGAACATCATATTGTTCGGAAAGCAGCCGGTTTATTTGATGTTTCACACATGATGATCACCGATATTCAGGGTCAGGATGCGCAGCCATTTTTAAGAAAATTGCTAGCAAATGATGTCATTAAATTAACTACACCTGGCTGGGCGCTTTACTCTTGTATGCTCAATGACAAAGGTGGTGTTATTGATGATCTGATCGTTTATTTTCTTGAGGACAACAGTTATCGAATTGTTTCCAATGCCGGAACACGAGAAAAGTCAGTCAGTGGCTAAATAAATCTGTGAATGATTTTGATGTGTAAATAGTCCAGGGTAGCTAATAAGGTCGGTGATAAGAATCTTGTTTGTACCTGTACTCCAATGAGTGCTTACGAATAACCCTGACTTATAGACAGGCAGATCAGTTATAATGCTGGTTTGAGTATCTGAACTCTGATAGTCAGAGTGTTCAATTTATAATAAAGATCATTTCTGATCAGGAGGAGAGTAATGGCCAGTATTACTTTAAGTGGAAACCCAATTAACACATGCGGCGATTTACCAGCAATCGGCAGCTCAGCACCAGATTTCACACTGACTAATGGAAAATTGGAAGATGTCAGTCTTGCAGATTATTCTGGAAAGAAAAAGATCCTGAATATTGTCCCCAGCCTGGATACACCAACCTGTGCTACATCTACGCGAAAGTTTAACGAGCAGGCGAGTAAGCTGGATAATACGGTTGTTCTGATCGTGTCAGCAGATCTACCTTTTGCACAGGGACGTTTTTGTGAAGCTGAGGGTCTGAAAGATGTGATCCCATTATCAACCATGCGATCTGATTTTTCAGATGATTATGGTGTCACGATTATTGATGGGCCACTGGCGGGTATAACTGCTCGTGCCATTGTGGTGGTAGATGAAAATGACAAGGTAAGTTACACACAACTGGTGGGTGAGATTGCCGATGAGCCTGATTATGATAGTGCTCTGGCATCTTTGAATGGCTGAGTGGCCAAGGAACTGTCTGAATCTTTTCCGGAACATTCAGTAGAGTGTTTAACCAAACTGATCATTGAGAATGATCAGTTTGGTTATCCTAAATAACCCTTGAATTAACATCCAACTGGGTTTAAATCGCCCGCTGCGTAACTTTGTTGCGCCACAACAATTTTTATATTGGTTATCAGAAGGGGACGCCATTGAAACCAACAAACAAACCTGAAAACCCATTCTTTTCATCAGGCCCTTGTCCGAAGCGACCTGGCTGGTCTCTTGATCAGTTAGATAAGGCTTTATTAGGACGATCACATCGATCTAAACCCGGTAAACAGAAATTAGCAGAAGCGATTGATCGCACTCGTGATGTCTTGCAGATACCGGAAGATTACCGGATCGGGATAGTTCCAGCTTCAGATACCGGTGCGATGGAAATTGCCATGTGGTCGTTGCTGGGTGAGCGTGGCGTTGATCTATTAGCGTGGGAAAGTTTTGGATCTGGCTGGATCAATGATGTAGTCAACCAACTTCAATTGAAGGATGTTACACGTCTGGAAGCGGATTATGGACAGTTGCCTGATTTGAACAAGGTTAACTCTGATCATGATCTGGTATTTCTCTGGAATGGAACAACCTCTGGCGTGAAGGTTCCTGATGGTGACTGGATCAGTGATGATCGAAAAGGTCTGACCATTTGCGATGCCACCTCGGCTGCTTTTGCGATGGAATTACCCTGGGAAAAGCTCGATGTCGTGACTTACTCCTGGCAAAAGGTACTGGGAGGTGAGGCCGCACATGGCATGCTGATCCTGAGTCCAAGAGCTGTCGAAAGACTGGAATCATGGACGCCTCCCTGGCCAATGCCCAAACTGTTTCGTCTAACCAAAGGTGGAAAGTTGAACGAGGGGATTTTCAAAGGCGCTACGATTAATACGCCATCAATGCTCTGTGTTGAAGATTATCTGGACGCGTTGAAATGGGTAGAAAGCGAAGGTGGATTACCCGGAATCATTGGACGATCACAAAGAAGCCTCAAGGTCATCGAAAACTGGGTTGATAAAACAAGTTGGATAAATTTTCTGGCAGAAAAATCGGAGACGCGATCAAGTACTTCAGTGTGTTTAAAGATTACTGATCCGTGGTTTACGCAGATGTCTGCTGATCAACAGGCTGAGGCAACTAAAAAGATGGTTGCTCTGGTGGAAAAAGAAGGTGCCGGGTTTGATTTTGGATCATATTCGGATGCGCCTCCCGGATTAAGGATCTGGTGTGGGGCGACAGTAGAATCCAGCGACGTGGAATTGTTAATGCCGTGGATTGAATGGGCATACTCCAAAATTAAAACCAGGAAATGAAAAAGGAAAAGTGAGAATGAAAGTATTAGTTGCCGACAAGATCGCACCAGAAGGTGTTGAGTATCTAAAACAGCAAGAAGGTTTAGAAGTTATTTTCAAAACAGGCTTGTCCGAGGATGAAGTCTGTCAGGAGATCTTAGATGTAGAAGGTCTGATCATCAGAAGTGCTGTAACCGTAACGCCAAAGGTTCTTGCCGCAGCACCAAAGTTGAAAGTGATCGGACGTGCTGGAATTGGTGTCGATAATATTGATGTTAATGCAGCAACAGAGCAGGGTGTCGTAGTTCTGAATACACCGGATGCGAATGCCACGACTACTGCTGAATTAGCAATCGCTCATTTATTTTCTCTGAGTAGAAACCTGCCAGCAGCAGATAATTCTGTCCGATCAGGAAAGTGGGAACGATCAGCTTTTATGGGTGCCGAGATCACCGGTAAAACGATTGGTGTCATTGGTTATGGCACGATCGGCAGGATTGTCGCATCGCGTTGTCTGGGCTTGAAAATGCGAGTTCTCGCTTATGATCCATTTGTTACAAAAGAGGTTTTTGAGGCAGATGGTGTTGAGCCAATGGATATTGATGAGATGATGCCGGAAGTTGATTACATCACCTTGCATTGTCCGTTGATCGAAAAAACCAGAAATCTGATCAATGCTGATCGTATGGCGAAAATGAAACCGGAAGCACGCATTATTAACTGTGCTCGTGGTGGGTTGATCGATGAAGCAGCCTTAGTGGAAGCACTCAACGAAGGTCGTCTGGCTGGTGCTGCATTGGATGTTTATGAAAATGAACCACCAACTGGATCACCGTTACTTGATCAGGAAAAACTGGTATTCACACCACATCTGGGTGCATCGACAGAAGAAGCTCAGGTCGCTGTTGGCGTCGAGATCTCAAAGCAGGTTGCAACCTATTTAATCGATGGAGAAGCGATCAATGCATTGAATGTGCCTTTTGTTCCCAGTGAAGAATTGATCAAGGTTAAGCCTTTTCAGAAACTGGCCTTGAAATTGGGTCATCTGATCTCTGCACTGGCTTCTGATCCACTCGAACGTCTGGAAGTAACATTGAGTGGTAAGGCTGCTGAGGTTGATCCACATCCGGTCGCTGTTGAAGCATTGGTTGGATTGCTTCAAGGACAGTTATCACAACCTGTGAATTCCGTGAATGCCTGTCATCTGGCAAAACGACAAGGGATTTCATTGGTCGAAACCAGAGACGAAGCTGCTCACGATTATGTTTCGTTGGTCACGGTTGAGGGTTATTACAATGGCAAATCTATAAAAGTCATTGGAACACTTTTGGGCGAGCGTCATCCTAGACTGGTTCAGATCGATGAATACGAAGTGGAAGCCGTGCCGGAAGGCGTGTTGTTAATTACCCGACATGATGACAAGCCTGGTGTTGTGGGTGCGTTGGGTGATGTTCTGGGAAAAGCCAAAGTCAATATTTCAAGAATGCATGTTGGAAATTCCACACAGGATGGAACAGCAATCGCTGTGATCGGCGTTTCATCTCCATTGACTGAAGATCAGTTGTCACTGGTGGAAGAAATTTCGATGATCCAGCGCGTTTGGCAGGTTGGTTTATGAATAAGAAGTTTTCTGCTGATCGGAATTTCGATGTGGTATTTTTTGATTGTGACAGTACCTTATCCAGAATCGAAGGTATTGATGAATTAGCGATCAGAGCGGGTGTAGCAGATGAACTTGTGCCACTAACAAACGCAGCAATGGATGGAAAAATGCCGCTGGAAGAGATCTATCAGAGAAGACTTGATCTGATCAAACCGGATCGCGAGGCACTCGAATGGGTGAGCCAACGTTATCTTGATCAAATGGTCGAAGACGCTGTCGAGGTTGTGAGTGAATTGATCAAGCAAGGAAAGGAAGTACATATTATCAGCGGTGGTCTTCGGCAGGCTGTTTTAAGCGTTGGCAAATTGCTGGAAATTCCGGATGACCAGATTCATGCCGTTGATATTTTCTTTGATGAAAAAGGACACTACGCAGGTTTTGATCAACAATCGCCATTAGCCAGAGCAGGAGGGAAAGCAGAAGTTTGCCGGAAAGTGATCACGCCTGATAGTAAAAGCGCAGCTCTGATCGGAGATGGCATTACCGATCTTGAGGCCGCTCAAGCGGGTGTTTATGTGATCGGGTTTGGTGGTGTCGCCAGGCGTGAGGTAGTTGTGCAGGGCGCATCGGCCTATGTCGATGGCCCTGCGTTAAGGCAGGTTCTTGAGCGACTATAAAATTTTTAGCTGAAAAAACCTTTAATCTTCGCCAGTAGGCCACCCGTTTTTTGTGCCGAAGCTGCTTCCTGTTGCGCAGGTCTTTTTTGTTGTCCCTGATTGTTTCGTTGCCCTGATGGCCGGCGATTTTGTGAATCACCAGGCTGTTTCGGACGGGAAATATCCACTCGGAGGTTTCTTCCGCCCAACTCTTCGCCGTTTAGTGCTTCTACCGCTTCTTTTGCTGCGCTTTCATCGGTCATTGAGACAAAGCCATATCCACGTGATCGTCCTGAGCGGCGATCAACGATAATGTCTACTGATTCAACGTCTCCAAATTCTTCAAATAATTCTTCTAGTTCTTCTTTTTCTGTGCTGTAAGGTAAATTTCCAACGTAAATGTTCATTCGTGATCCTTTTTTATTAGTGACTTCGTGAAGTGGGCTTTGTCTAATGGTTGAGCCCTCATTCAACCGTTGCCCTTCTCTGTAATTTAAAACCTTTTTTCATCAGGCGGATGAGATTCTAACAGACTTATTAAGTAAACGGATAATGTGTTCCTCTTAGCACTTTAATAATCATGTAACACTTTTTCAGCACTTAGCTGTCAGTTTCGTATAAAATCTACCTATTTAACCTAATGGATCCTAAACGATGACTCAATCCGCTTCAGCAAAACGTATTCCTGCCACTCTAATTCATGGAGATGGGATCGGTCCTGAGATTGTGAAAGCCACAGTGCGCGTGCTTGATGCAGTGGATGCGCCGTTTGAGTGGGATGAGCAAGTTGCAGGAATGACGGCGATGGATGAGGGTGGTGATCCGATCCCTGATGCGGTTCTGGAATCCATCGCAAAAACTAAATTGGCTTTAAAAGGGCCTTTGACTACGCCGATCGGAGGTGGTTTTCGCTCGGTTAATGTGCGATTGAGAGAGGCATTTAAGCTCTTCGCTAACGTACGACCTGCAAAGACTTTTTTACCAGATGGCCGATATACCGATATTGATCTGGTTCTGATCAGAGAAAATCTTGAAGGGATGTATGTCGGTGCTGAGCATTTCGTGCCGGTTGATGATGATCCACATGCGGTTGCGGAGTCATCCAGTTTTATTACTCGAAGTGGTTGTCGGCGAATTGCCGAATATGCATTTGATTATGCCGTGCGAAATGGCCGTAAGAAAGTCACGATTGTGCATAAAGCGAATATTTTGAAAGCACTGACAGGATTGTTTCTGGAAACGTGTCTGGAAGTGGGAGAAAAGTATTCAGATCAACTAGAAATTGATGACAAGATTGTTGATAACACAGCGATGCAGTTGGTGCTTGATCCGACTCAATTTGATGTGATCCTGACAACCAATATGTTTGGTGACATCCTTTCGGATGAGATTGCTGGTCTCGTGGGTGGACTCGGTATGGCGCCCGGTGGGAATATTGGTCATAAAGCCGCATTGTTTGAAGCGGTTCATGGATCGGCACCGGATATTGCTGGTAAAGGGATTGCTAATCCTACAGCACTTTTGCTGGGTGCGGCGATGATGCTGGATCATGTTAATGAACAGGACAAAGCGAATCGGATCAGAAAGACACTGATGAAGTTGATGAATGAAAAGAAAGGATTGACCGGCGATCTGGGTGGAACGGCGACGACCGCAGAATTTGCTGACACTGTGATCGCTAACCTGGTTTAAGCCTGGTTAAATAAATCTGATCGAGAACAAAACTATTCGTAGCCCGACAAACTCTTCTTTACAGCGACGGTTCGATACCTTGTTGCTTGAGGGACGCCGCAATGATGAACGTTGGCGTCGGTTCCAGTCTCTGGAACTGGATCTGATGCGCAGTGGATCTTTGCCTGAGGTGTTGCGCACGATGCTTTATGATTATCGTGCTGGATTTGGCTGGGATCTGATCACCTTGACTTTGAGTGATCCGGAATATGAGATCCATCGTTTGCTGGATTCGACCAGCACTCCGCGAACAGATTTCCCCGAGCTATTACTTTGTGAAGATCTCAGTCATATTGATAGCTTGTTTGAACATGGTAGAAGGCCAACATTGGGTTCTTATCGTGCCCGTGTTCATACTGCAATTTTCCCAAAACCAGAGCAGCGCCCTGGTAGCGTTGCGGTGCTACCTCTGATCAGGAATCGGAGGCTGATCGGATCACTGAATCTTGCCAGTTATAACCGGGACAAATTTCAGGAAGAAAGTGCCACAGATTTTATGGAACATCTGGCAGCAGTAGTTTCTGTTTGTCTGGAAGCGGCGGAAATTCGTGAAAGATTACGTTTTATCGGCCTGACAGATGGCCTCACGGGTGTTAATAACAGACGATTTTTTGACCAACGTTTACATGAAGAACTTGAACGAGCACGCCGTGATCGTGTTTCATTGGGTTGTTTATTCATCGATCTGGATCATTTTAAGAAGGTTAATGACTCTTTTGGACATCAGGTGGGTGATGAAGTGCTACGTCATGTTGCGCAGTTGATCCGCGAACAATTGCGAACGATCGATGTCGTCGCACGCTATGGTGGTGAGGAATTTGCTGTTTTGCTGGCTCAGGCAGACATCGATCTTTCTATGGAAATTGCGGAGCGGATCAGAAAAAGTATCGAACAATGGGAGTATGATTCAGAAGAAATTGATATGCAGGTGTCTGTTTCTGTGGGTGTTGCCACAACGAAACAGATTGACTCGTCTGATGATATTGGAGAAATCGCACACAAGCTTGTGGAGGCAGCTGATCAGGCTGTCTATCGAGCAAAAGAAACTGGAAGGAATCAGGTAATAAATTACTATGCAGGAGAATAATTCAAACCCACGTAATGCCCTTCAACCAGGCTATGAATTGCTTTGGTATAAGGTTAAATCCGTTTTAGGACAAGGGGCATTTGGGATCACTTATCTGGCTCAGGATATCAACCTGAATCGTCTGGTGGCGATCAAGGAATTCCTGCCGGGACAGTACGCCATGCGTGATGGTAATGAAACTGTCAGGCCTGTTTCAGAAGATCTTGAGGAAAAATTTAGCTGGGGCTTGCGACGTTTTATTGAAGAAGCCCGTATTCTTGATCAGTTTGAGCATCCCAACATTGTTCGGGTTATGAACATTTTCGAGGCCAACAACACGGCTTACATGGTCATGCGTTATGAACAGGGAGTCAGCCTGAAAGAGATCCTGATCCGACAGAAATTTCTTGATGAATCTGATCTGCTGAATATTTTATTTCCCATTCTCGATGGGCTTGAAGAGATCCATGAGGCAGGTTTTATTCACCGCGATATTAAGCCAGCCAATATTTTTATCCGCACCGATGGCACACCTGTTTTGCTTGATTTTGGATCAGCGCGTCAGTCATTAGAAAAAGAAACCCATACATTGACCAGTCTGGTTTCGCCCGGTTATGCACCGATCGAACAATATGTCAGCAAAAGCGACAAGCAGGGACCCTGGTCAGATATTTATGGTATGGCGGCAACTTTATACCGGACGGTTACCGGTGTTCCTCCTAATGATGCGATCACGCGAGGCGAATCTCTGACCGGAAATGGTGAGGATAATTTGATCAGTTGTCGTGAACTGGCTGACAAACGTTATTCCGATCATTTTATTGCGGCAATCGAACATGGACTGGAATTCCTGACACGGGACAGGCCACAAACTATCGATGAATGGAAAGAGGAGTTTTTGCCATTAGCCAGAACGGGCGAACCTTCGAGTACCATTTTATCAGGACATGCTTCCAGTCAGGTGGTTTCCCTCGTAAAAGAATCTTTGACGCAAACCGTCACGCGCATTCATGATGATTCTGATCTGGCGGATTATTGGGATAAGGACAATTCTGCTTCTGTTGAGATGGCGCATAAACAGGGGTTTCAACATGGCCTCAAAGTAGCGCTGGCGTTACTGACACTGATTGTTAGTGGATTATTTATTGGTAACTATCAGAAAATCCAACAGGTTGTCAGCCCGGGTTTTGTGCCACAGGATATTATCAGTGACGAGCCTGTGGAGATGATTCAGGAAGAAGAAATTATTCAGACAGAGCCAGTCGAAGTCGAGCCAGCAATCGTCGAATCTACGACGGTTGAACCAGCCAGGATTGAACCAGAAAAAGATAAGCCCGTTGTTAAGATCAAAGAACCTGAGGTAATAACAGAAACCTCTCCGCAGGTGCTCGATGAACAGGCAGCTGCAGAATTACAGGCTGAAGGTAAAATTATTATTGTTGATGAAGTTGGAAACAATGATTCGTTGAATGTCATAACTGATGAAGGTGAGCAGCTTGATATTCTTACTGGAGATGAGCTTCTTTTTGAAGATCTACCTCAGGAAGAAATTACTAATCAAGAGATTATTCTTGATAATGAATCTGTGATCGAGCGCAATGAAGTAAGTCCATATCCGATTCAAGGTAATAGTGATTTTAAGAATCCGTACATTACGAATGTCAATCCGGTTCCACCAAAAAATAGCAGCTCATCTGATACTGAATCGACAGAACCAAAAGTTGTTGTGATCGAAGAAGTAAATGTCCCCGAGAAGAAAGAACAGGAACAGGAAAAGGAAGTGGGAGAACAGGTTAAGGATTGGGTGGATTTTCTGGTAGAGCATGGCGAAGAAGGTACTGGAAAAGGAGAAGATCTCAAAGAACAGTTGGGCGGAAAAGAACTGTAATCAAAGAGCTGTAAAATAAATGAGTAAATCCAGTCAATTTAAAGTTCTGACTTATAATATTCACAAGGGCTTTAGCACCGGCAACTTTCGATTTGTTTTGCACCAGATTCGTGAAGCAATAGAAACCGTAGATGTTGATCTGGTTTTTTTGCAGGAAATTCAGGGCGAACATCGAAAGAAAAAACTTCAGATAAATGATTGGCCTTCACTTTCTCAGTTTGAATTCCTCGCAGATAAAATGTGGCCTCATTATGCCTATGGCAAGAATGCGGTCTATTTCTCAGGCCATCACGGCAATGCCATATTAAGCAAATATCCAATCGTCCATTGGGAAAACATCAACGTTTCGAGTAGTAAACGCGCCAGCCGAAGTTTGTTACATGCCGTGATCAATGTCCCGGGTTCAAAAGAGTATCTTCATGTTTTCTGTATTCATCTCGATTTACGTGCCTATGAGCGTCGCCGTCAGCTACAGGTACTTTCACGCCGGATTGAGTCTCATGTGCCGGCAGAATGTCCTTTGATCATTGCTGGTGATTTTAATGACTGGTTAGGGCAGGCGGAGAAAAGCATTAGTCAACGGCTCGGACTTTCGGAAGTGTTCAAAACAATGACAGGGGCACGTGCAAAAACTTTTCCCATCTGGTGGCCAGTATTACCGGTGGATAGAATATATTACCGGAAGCTTAAACCGGAAAGTTGTGGCATTCTGGACTCAAAAATGTGGCGTAAGTTGTCTGATCATGCTGCGTTGCATGCTGAGTTTAGCTTACCGAAAAAATAATTATAACGATAATAAAATCATGCGACACACGCTACATTTGACGTATAAACTGATTCGACGAATAACCATCTTTATTGTTGGTATGTCAGTTGTTCTCATCGGTATTATCATGTTTGTGACGCCGGGACCTGCAATTATTGTGATCCCGATCGGTTTAGGTATTCTTGGAATTGAATTTGCCTGGGCACGACATTGGTTGAAGGTGATGAAAGAAAAAACTAAAGATGTCGCCAACAGAGCAGGAAACTGGAGGAATGGAGGGACTCGCAAATGACAAGTGTAGCGAATGTTCCTAATATTTTAACGCTGATCAGATTATGTATCGTACCTGTGCTGGTGTTCGTTTCCTGGAAAGGATTTCCGACGATTTTTCTGGGCTTATTGGCATTCTCATTTTTTACCGATGCACTTGATGGATTTGTTGCTCGCACTTTTGATCAACAAACTGAACTGGGGGCCAGGTTGGATAGCCTGGCAGATTTTGCAGTATATATGGCAATCCCTATTTGTGCATGGTTGTTATGGCCAGAAGTTATCCGTCAGGAAATGGTTTTTGTAATTGCGGTTGTGTGCAGTATTTTATTACCTGTTTTGTTCGGCATTTTAAAGTTTGGAAAATACCCAAGCTATCATACATGGCTGACAAAACTGGCCGCGGGATCGATGGCGATTGCATCGATACTTTTATTTTTGGGAGGTCCGGGCTGGGTCTTTCGACTAGCCGCAATTTTATGTGTGTGTGCGGCAATGGAAGAAATAATAATTACTTTTCTGTTATCAGAACCGCGATCAAATGTGCGTGGTTTATGGTCGGTGATCAAACAGAATCGTAAGCACGTTTAACTTCTTCTGCAATAATGGCCAATCCATTTTTAACAGTCTCATCATCCTGCGAATAAGTAATTCGAATACACTCATGTTTGTGTTGCCAGTCATCTTCCAGCCCAGGGAAAAAGTAGTGTCCGGAAACAACTAACACACCGCGATCTTTTATTCTTTTATAGAGCACTTCATTCGTGATCGGCAGATCTCGCAGCCATAGCCATAAAAATAAAGCCCCTTCAGCTTTGTGAAGATGGAAGTCATAACCTTGTAATGATTCCGACAGCCAGTTAATCGCTTGCTCAGCTTTTTGTTGATAATAAGGCGTGATCAGATTCTTGCTAAGCGGAATAATTTCTCCACTTTTAACCAACTCCAGAGCAAGTTGAGGGCCAAAGCCACTGGTGGCCAAATTAAAAATTGCATTTGATCCGGTGATCGCTTCAATGACTTCTGTATTAGCGATTACAATACCTGTGCGAGTTCCCGGCAGGCCGAGTTTCGACAAGCTCATGCATAGAATTGTATTGTCACTCCAGACGGGTTCGGCTTCGGTGAAAATAATATTCGGGAAGGGCAGGCCGTAGGCATTATCAATGATCAAAGGAATTTGATGCTGTTCGGACAGGCTCACAAGATGATCAATTTCTTCGTCGGTTAAAACATTACCTGTTGGATTGGTTGGACGGGATACACAGATTGCGCCTATTTCATCCGTGATCTCAAGCGCTTCGAAATCAACATGATATTTAAAAGTATGTTCATCAATGTGTTCGATCGAAGGTCGTTGGGCGATAAAAAAATCATCCGATAATCCGAGATCAGAATAACCGATATATTCCGGTGCTAAAGGGAAAAGAATTTTTTTCTTTTTACCATTCGGGAGTTCACCAGCAAAGAGATTGAATAATATAAAAAAGCTCGATTGACTGCCCAGAGTCAGGGCAATGTTTTCAGGTTTGATATCCCAATCAAAAGTTTCTCGTAATAGATCTGCCAATGCTGTTGTAAAAGCCTGATCACCTTGTGGTGGATCATAGTTGCCAATGAGTTTTTCAAAAGTATTCTGATCGTCAAGGATCTGTTTCATACGCTGGCGGAAAACTTTTTGTACTTCTGGAATATGCCCAGGATTTCCTCCACCGAGCATCAGCATGTCAGAGTTTCCTGACATGGCCTGACCCAGATCATCCATCAATTGGAGAATGCCAGATTTGTCGGTAAACTTCTGGCCGAAATTAGAAAAATTCATGTAAAAAATGCATCCTGTTTTTGAGGATGCAGTATACGAAAGCCTTATAATTTTTCCAACGCTTTGGTTAGTTTGGATTCGATATGTTTTTTATATCGGAAGAACTGATTTGACTGGAACTTGTTCCTGCTTTGATCATTTAGCATGGATTGAGATAGATCAATATCAGTAATGTGAACAGGATATGCTTGTCGGCTACCTCTGTATTTCATCACCTGTTTTGCAACGGCATCAAAAAGACTTTCCCCAAAGTGTAATGAAGAAAATTCCTGATCTTCACAATAAATTGTATATTGTTCGGAGTGGTTTTGATCACGATCACAAAGCACTTGCAGGCTGAGATAATTATCAGAACGATCCGCCATCAATGAAAGAGGTTCTATTTCAAACTCATTTTTCCCATTAAGACGGTAATGTTCGATTTCGTACATTTCAGTGATCGTTTCTGTTTCATGCAGAAGGTTACTCAGATCGCTATGAACGATACGTTCTATGATCGAATCTGAAAATATTTTGTAATGTCCAAAAAGACTGTGTTTGTTTACAAAAGGGCTCGTCTGGATGAAAAGAGATCCTTTTTCATCGAGTACATAGATGTTCGCATGATCATTTTTCAGATGAAAAAACAGTTGTACAAAATCAGGTTTGTTGATGGAATAAATAGATGGATACAAGGTATCTGAGCAAGCATAAGGACCAAAATATACCTGAGAATAACTGACTGCTGGTTTTGCCAGATATTTCATTAAACTAGCTTCACTATTGAGCATAGTATGCGTGATCACATCGTTGTTGATTTCAATGCTTTGGAAACCATCTTTTATTTCCAGAATATATCGACCTTCTTCAGATCCATTTTCAGCATAAAAATGATCAACAATATCGTGAAATAGTGTGTTGAGTGTTTTTCTGATCTGAGCACCATAGCCAGGTGAGTAGCAATAGACATCAAGAATTTCGGGTGCTTTTTTTAGTGACGGAGGTGCCCATGAAATGTATTCGGAAATACAATCGATCAGGGCATCGGAACCGGAATAATGTTTTATGTAAGTCTCACCCCATGATGTCGTCAAAACCAGATCAAAAGTTTTGGTCAGATTCTCATGTAGCCCACCATAGCTCAGTGCATTACTTCGTTCACTGGAAATAAGATCATCACTTGATGCTGTATCGATTTTTGGTGGAAGTCCGGTATTAACAAACACCGCTCCCGATGTGATTTTTACAGGTTCTGACAGAGCCTGATCATTAATATTTTGATCCAGAGAAAACTGTTTTGAAAAAGCTTCCAGAATTGTTTTGATTTCCTGCTGAGTGATATTAGTATCAGCTGGTAAATACAACATAATTTTACTGTCTTTATTCAGAACCTGATTAAAATAACACCAGGTAAGCATTTCGATCAGGCTGGATGTGCGTTTTAAATGTGTTGAGTCACCAAGATCTTGTGGCGTAACAATGCCACGATAAAGTACCCATGACGGAGGTGTTTGAGGTTGGGTATCTGACAAGCTCCAGGACGATTCTGGTGTCGGTTTCATCAGGTGTAATGAAACAGTACCTTCACTTATATCGGGAGAAATTCCACGATTGATAATTTCAACTTTCCCTGCTTTTCTTTCAAATGCAGAAAACAATCTTCTGTTTAGAAGTTGTAGATCCGACTGGGTGATCTGTGGATTTCCGGCTTGTTCTTTTGCATACCGCGAAAGTACACGAAAACATTTTGTTAACGTATTAACCAGATCAGCTCGTTCACGAGTGACTGTTTCCAGTTTCCAGGTTTCTCTTGAATCTAGTTCCTGAATTTGTTCTTCATCCCAGTTCCAGTTTTTTACCAGATCGAGGATTAGTTCCTGTTTCCAGTTTTCAAAATTCCTTTCGCTGAGCTTTTCATTGATCTTGAGATAGAAACTACGACGTAAGATTTTTAATCGCAAACCATCACTTTTTTCTTTTAAATATTCCTCAACCTGTTCAAACATCAACATCCACGGATCAAGCAAACTAATATCTGTGATCCCATCATAAACATGTTTCTTGAATTGATGACTGATCAGACTTATACCACTTTCGTCGTTGGCATAGACTTCCATCAATAATAATTTCAAGACAGATTTATAAGGTGACTTTATGCTTTTGTTAAGTTGCCAGACTGCCGCACCAAAAAATTCTTCAGGTGCAATTTCTGTTAGCGGTCCGAGATTGATACATTGATCAAGCGGGGGATGATCGGCATTGACAACATTCCGTTGACTGTAAAGATAGTCATCATATTTTGTTTCATATTCCAGCGGCACCAACCACCAGGTCAGTGGCAGGCCAGCGATTTTGATACTGGATCGATAAAACTCATCCAACAGTAATCCTTGTTGAGAACTGCCACTACTTTCTGATGACATGGGCAACATTTCGCCCAATCGGAATCGTTCAGGGTTGATAATGAAAAAATGAACTTCAATATCCGACTTAGCTGCCCATTCTTCGATCAAGATAGTTTTTTGTTTTAGCTCAGCGAGTCGTTCTTCTTCAATGTCCGAATCAACAAACACCCAGATATCAAAATCACTCTCACCATTGTAGGCAATCGTGCCGGAGCTGCCCATGAAATAGAGCCCCAGAAGATCGAACTTATGCGGTGCTTTTCGGCCTATTTTTGTATCTTTTGCAATCTTTCGTGCTTCAAACAAAGCTTGACCAGATGGGGAGTAGTCGGCAATTCCAAACGGGGTCTTGTCTGAGATGAAGCCTGGCAGAGCGCGGTCATTTATATGAAACAGAAAGGGCAACGCATCCAGAAAAGACTGTTTCCTTTGCCCGAGAGATGCCTGCACACGCGTGATCCTGCCTTCATTGATGGCAAGAAAACGATCTAATGGCGAGCCAGTCTTTACTTCCCCGTTATTGGGCTGACTTTCTATCACTTCTTCGGACATACCTTTTGTAGCGGCATCCCCTATAAAACCTTGAGTCTTAGGGACTCTCTAAGTAATCATAAAAATTAACGCTGGTATCAACAATATATCTATAATAAAGCTGCAATATTTGGTATTCTTAGCGGTTCTATAAGGAATTCTCGGCTGGTTCATAGAAGATGAGCTGGTCATTCAGCAGTTTTGCCGATGATGAGAAAGCTGTTGTCTGGTTTATTAGGTAATAGACAGACAAAAACTATTTGCTATTTACATGGCAATTTATTTATTTAAAACGGGAGACAATACCCAATGTATACAAAAGATATGAAAGTGGAAGGTTTCGATCCGGAGTTGTTCGCAGCGATGGAAGGGGAACGAGTGCGTCAGGAAGAAGATATTGAACTGATCGCATCAGAAAACATGACTAGCCCACGCGTAATGGAATGCCAGGGTTCAGTACTGACTAACAAATATGCCGAAGGTTATCCGGGCAAACGCTACTATGGTGGCTGTGAATACGTCGATGTTGTCGAGCAACTGGCCATCGATCGTGCTTGCGAATTGTTTGGTGCAGATTGGGCGAACGTTCAGCCACATTCTGGATCACAAGCAAACGGTGCGGTTTATCTGGCACTGTTAGAAGCTGGCGACACCATCATGGGTTTGAGCCTGGCACACGGTGGTCATTTGACTCACGGTGCACACGTTAACGTTTCTGGCCGCGTATTCAACGCAATCCAGTATGGCCTGGATGACAACGGCGTGATTGATTATGACCAGGCTGAAGCGCTGGCTCTGGAGCACAAACCAAAAATGATCTGGACAGGTTTCTCTGCTTACTCACGTGAGTGGGACTGGGCACGTTTCCGTGAAATCTGCGACAAAGTTGGCGCGATCATGGTGGCTGATATTGCTCACGTTGCCGGTTTAGTTGCAACGGGTGAATACCCAAGTCCAATTGGCATTGCTGACATCACAACGTCAACAACGCATAAAACACTGCGTGGCCCACGTTCAGGCATCATTATGGGTAAAGCCAACGAAGAGATTCAGAAGAAAATCAACTTCATGGTTTTCCCTGCCTATCAAGGTGGTCCACACATGCACACAATCGCTGGTAAAGCGGTAGCATTCAAAGAATGTATGGAACCTGAGTTCAAACAATACATTCAACAAGTTAAAAAGAATGCCAATGCAATGGTTGATGTCTTCCTGGAGCGTGGTTTGAAAATCGTTTCTGGCGGTACTGACAATCACCTGTTCCTCGTGGACATGATCGAAAAAGGTCTGACGGGTAAAGAAGTGGATGCGGCTTTAAGCAGCGCCAATATTACCGTCAACAAGAATGCTGTTCCTAACGATCCACAATCACCTTTCGTGACCAGTGGTATTCGAATCGGTACACCTTCGATCACTACTCGTGGCTTCAAAGAAGCAGAATCCAAACAGGTAGCAACATGGATCTGTGACATCATGGATAACATGGGTGATGACGCAACGATTGCACGCGTTAAAGGCGAAGTTCTTGCTCTTTGTAAGAAGTTACCTTTGTATAACAATTAATCGATTGATCTGAATTAGCCGCAAGGATGCTTATGTGTCCTTGCGGTTTTTTTCTATCTGAAATACGGAAAAACCAATGCGCTGTCCATTCTGTAGTGAACCCGATACCCGCGTCATCGACTCGCGTGATGCCAGCGAAGGTGATCAGATCCGCCGTCGGCGTGAATGCACCACTTGTAAAGAACGCTTCACTACCTATGAATCCGCAGAACTGAACTTCCCACGTATCGTCAAATCAGATGGTCGTCGGGAAACTTTTCAGGAAGGAAAACTCCGCGCCGGTTTAATGCGGGCACTGGAAAAGCGTCCGGTGGAAATGGATGCTGTGGAAGTTTCTGTTGAACGGATCAAACGACATCTACGTGAAACAGGTGAACGAGAAATCAGTTCACAAAAAGTTGGCGACTGGGTCATGGAACAACTACGTGGTCTTGATCAGGTTGCCTATGTTCGTTTTGCCTCCGTCTATCGTAGCTTTGAGGATGTGCGTGCATTCCTTGATGAAATCGAACGGCTCGAACACGAACTTCCACCCGAAGTAAAAAAAGATCAGCTTGAGCTCATTCCGCCAGAAAAAGATAAAAAGAAACGCAAATAACAAACCACGTTCTTTGCTTGACCCTTCTCAAAACTAAACGCAAACTGCATCTGTGAGTCAGAATATCCATAACAAAATGATGAACCGAGCCATTCAATTGGCGAGAAAAGGTTTATTCACGACGCATCCCAATCCACGTGTTGGATGTGTGCTGGTGAAAGACGATCAGATCGTAGGCGAAGGTTTCCATTACAAAGCCGGTGAAGGACATGCCGAAGTTAATGCGCTCAAACAGGCTGGCGACGCGGCAAAAGATGCGATCTGTTATGTGACGCTGGAACCCTGTTGTCATCATGGGAAAACACCTCCTTGTACTGAAGCTTTGATCAAGGCTGGTGTTCGTGAAGTGATCGTCGCGATGGAAGATCCGAATCCTCTGGTGGCCGGGCAGGGCATTGCTGCATTAGAGCAAGCAGGAATTAAAGTGACGGTGGGAGTTTGTAGGGAACAAGCCGAAGGTTTGAACCCGGGTTTTATTAAACGGATGAAAACTGGCTTGCCATTTATTCGTGTGAAGATCGGTGCGAGTCTGGATGGAAGAACCGCAATGGCTTCTGGTGAAAGTCAGTGGATCACGGGTGAAGAGTCACGTAAAGATGTACAGAAATGGCGGGCGATGAGTTCAGCCGTTGTCACAGGTATTGAAACCGTATTAGCCGATGATCCTTCGATGAATGTTCGTGATCCGGATTATGACACTGCTGGTCGTCAGCCATTGCGGGTTATTTTCGATTCAAACCTTCGATTTCCTGTTCAGGCAAAGATGCGATCAATTCCGGGTGAGAATCTGATCATGACGACGCGGGAAACTGATCAGCCAGATACAGTAAAAATTGCAACCGGATCAGATGATCGCGTTGATCTCGAAAAAGCCATGCGTTATCTGGCGAAAGAAAAAGAGATCAACGAAGTGTTGGTGGAAGCCGGATCAACGTTATCCGGATCATATATTCAGGCAGGACTTGTGGATGAGTTGATCATTTATCAGGCACCAAAATTATTGGGTGGATCGGCAAGAGCTCTGGTTGATTTGCCGAGGCTGGAAAAGCTGTCTGATTGTGTAGAATTAGAGATCAAAAGCTTGAAAAGAATCGGCGAAGATATTCGTATTGTTGCTAGCATTAGAGAAAACTAAACATGTTCACAGGCATTATCCAGTCCATAGGGAAAATTATTTCGATCACGCCCGGTAGCGTGGATACCCGTTTGAGTGTTGATGTTGGCAGCATGGCTTTTAATGACGTAGAAATGGGTGAAAGCATCAGCATCAATGGTGCTTGTATGACGGTTGTAGCGTTTGATGAAAATAGCTTCTCGGCCGATGTCTCCAGAGAGTCACTGGCGATGACAACACTGGGACGATTGGGAACAGGATCCGCCGTGAATCTCGAACGAGCAATGCGATTATCTGATCGGTTAGGTGGTCATCTGGTTTCTGGCCATGTGGATGGCGTTGGCCAGATCACGCAGCGAATTACCGAAGGTCGATCAATCAAGTTTGGGATCCGCGTCCCCAATGATCTGGCGAAATATATTGCTCACAAAGGATCGGTCTGTATCGATGGTGTCAGCCTGACAGTGAATGAAGTCAATAATAACGAATTCAGTTTACAGATCATTCCACACACTTTGCAGGAAACGATTTTCAGTGATTATAGTGTTGGCGATGATGTGAATATCGAAGTCGATATTATCGCCCGATACCTCGAACGACTTTTAATGAAGGATGACAAACCTTCCGGCGTAACAATGGAACAACTAATCAAAGCTGGTTTTTAGAATGTCTGATCAACCTTTCTGGAAAACAAAAAAACTCCCCGAAATGAATATGCAGGAATGGGAATCGCTGTGCGACGGCTGCGCACGTTGTTGTTTGTTCAAGCTGGAAGACGAAGACACCAACGAGCTGTTTTATACGCAAGTTGCCTGCAAGTTACTTGATCACAAAACCTGCCAATGCACAGATTACAAAAATCGATCAACCCTTGTGCCGGATTGCATCACCATGTCGCCGGATAATCCTGAGGTGTTTTCATGGTTTCCACCAACTTGTGCGTATCGTTTATTGTCCGAAGGAAAAGATCTTCCCAACTGGCATCCGCTGGTCAGTGGTGATCCGGAAAGCGTCAGAAAGGCAGGTATTTCAATCGGTGGTTGGGCGATTCCAGAAGACGAAGTGGATGATGTGGAAGATCATATAATTACACTGGATGTCGATCAGGGCTTTAATAAATAAAAAAACCCGCATAAAGCGGGTTCTTTTGAGTGGAGGGTTAGACGGTTAGTGACTCCGAATATGTGAAGCGAGTTGATTACTTGCCTGACCATTTACCAACAAACCATTATCCCTTTGATACGCACGAATCGCTCTACGAGTTCTATTCCCTGCTACACCATCCGCAGGCCCCGGGTTATAGCCTTTGGAAGCGAGCCCGGATTGAATGGTACTGACCGAACTATATTGCTGGCTTGCTGGTTTATATAATGTTGTGGAAGCATCTTTTTTCCAGAATGGTCTACCAAGATTAATTGTGTTGGAATTTGTCGCAAGCCCGACAACAGCACCGCCAGCAGCACCGAGGATCGCACCTTGCGCAATCGTCATTCCAGTAAGAGCTCCAACGGTAGCGCCTGCTGCTGATCCAACCATAGCGCCGCCCATTCCCCGATCAAATTGTGTGTGTCCACAGCCTGTAAGCGAGAGCAAAATAACGCCGGATAGTATTGTGGTTTTTTTAAACATGTATGCCTCCTTTTCAATTAATGGTTCTGATGCGTTATCTGACAGAGGTGTTTCAGGTTAGTTTTATGATGTTGCGTGGTTATGTGTGGAATTGTGAAAGGGTTCACATAAAGGGCGTATTTGCCAGGAAAACTTGAATCTCAACTTACTTCACCCAGAACTAATAGGTGTGCCCTAAAGCAGTCATGTCGGTTATAATCGTCGACTGGGTCGCGATTAAGGTTTGATAAAAAAATACGAATATGGCATTTGCAAGAACAGAAGAGATTATTGAAGAACTTCGTCAGGGACGGATGGTTATTATTGTCGATGACGAAGAACGTGAGAACGAAGGTGATTTTGTTATGGCAGCCAGTTGTGTTCAGGCCGAACATATTAATTTCATGGCAACACATGGTCGTGGACTGATTTGTTTGACGCTGGATCAGGATCGTTGTGAACAGTTGAAATTGCCATTGATGGTTCGGGATAATTATTCGGGGCAGGGCACAAATTTCACGCTTTCGATCGAGGCAGCAGAAGGTGTGACTACCGGAATTTCAGCAGCTGATCGTGCAACAACTGTTGCGGCGGCTGTGAAGCCGGATGCGCAACCATCAGATATTCATCAACCGGGACATATTTTTCCTCTTATGGCGCAGCCTGGTGGCGTTTTGACCCGGGCCGGACATACCGAGGCGGGTTGTGATCTGGCTAAGCTTGCTGGCTTTGAACCTGCGGCAGTGATCGTCGAGATTCTGAAGGAAGATGGTAGTATGGCTCGTCGACCTGATCTTGAAATACTGGCTGAAAAGCATGGTTTAAAACTGGGCACGATTGCTGATCTGATCCAGTTTCGTGCGCAGAACGAAAAAACGGTTGAGCGTGTGGCCGAATGTTCAATGGAAACGGAGTTTGGTCCGTTTCAACTCACTACTTACAAGGATTCTATCGATGGTAGTTTTCACATGGCCTTAGTCAAAGGTGATGTTGTTGCAGATAATCCAACATTGGTTCGTGTACACATCGAAAACCCATTGTGTGATCTGATCGGTAATTCTGGATCTGAATGTGGTTGGCCTTTGCGTGATGCTTTGCAACGCGTTGCTAGTGAAGACAGCGGCGTTGTCGTGATCCTGCGGAATAAGGTTTCAACTGACGACATGATTAACCAGATTGAAAATCGACAACGTGCGGCTGAAGAGAAGGTCGTTAGAGCGAAAACAGAAACAGAAGATCTGCGCGTGATAGGGCTGGGATCACAGATTCTTGCCGATGTTGGTGTGAGAAAAATGCGTGTACTCAGCGCACCAAAACGTATTCATTCGATTTCCGGTTTTGGTCTGGAAATTGTCGATTACGTCTCATAGGGTTAGAATTAGAAATTCAAGTAATTTAACAAGAGAAGAAAATGGAAGATTATCGATTGATCGAAGGCGGTTTGCAGCCACCAGCAAAAGCGCGGTTTGGTATTATTGCAACGCGTTTTAATGGTTTTATTGTGGAAGCATTATTAAGCGGTTGTGTGGATACATTGCAACGCTATGGTGTAAAACCTGCAGATATTACGGTCGTAAAAGCCCCCGGCGCATTTGAACTGCCTGTGATCGCAGAAAGAATGGCCAGTACAGGAAACTTCGACGCGATCATTGCATTAGGTGCAGTCATCCGTGGTGCGACACCTCATTTTGATTATGTTTCCGGTGAATGTGCGAAGGGTATTGCAGCCGCAAGTACACGTCATGAACTTCCAGTGATTTTCGGCGTGTTGACCACCGACACGATTGAACAAGCGATCGAACGCGCCGGAACCAAAGCTGGTAACAAGGGTGCAGATGCGGCACAAGCTGCGATCGAAATGGTTTCCCTGTTTAGAAAACTCAGCTAATGGCGAATAAACATTCCAGTATCCGAGGCCGTGTCCGGGCCAGACGTTGCGCTGTTCAGGCACTTTATCAATGGCAGCTTGCCGGACAAAATCCAAAAGACATTCTTTCCGAATTCATCGCCGAACGTGAATTGATCAAAGTCGATATGGATTATTTCAGACAGCTGACCATCGAAATTCCGGCTCATGTTGAAGAATTAAAAACACATCTTGGTACTGTTGTGGAAAAGAAGATCGAAGAACTTGATCCGGTTGAGTTCTCGGTTTTGATGATTGGAAGTTATGAATTAGCGCACTGCCCGGAAATTCCGTGGCGTGTAGTTGTGAACGAAGGCATCGAACTAGCCAAAATGTTTGGTGCGACGGATAGTTATAAATTTATCAACGGCTCGCTCGATAAGCTGGCCAGAGATCTCCGAAAAACAGAGATCGAATCCTCTTAATCAGAGCTTCCTTAAAATACCTATGGCTCTATCCGAGTTCGAAATAATCCAGCAAGTTTTTCAGCAACAAAAAACTGATCGTCCGGACGTCCATCTTGGCATGGGTGATGATGCGGCAGTTGTTGAAGTTCCGGAAGGTTATGAGCTGGCCATTTCGATGGACACCATGATCGAAGGTGTTCACTTTCCTGCAGACATGAAACCAAAAGACATTGGCTATCGCGCACTCGCTGTAAACCTGAGTGATCTTGCTGCGATGGGAGCCGAACCCGCCTGGGTTACATTGGCTTTAACTCTGCCAGAATCGAACGAAACCTGGTTAAAAGCCTTTGCCTCCGGTTTCTTTGGATTGGCTAATCAATATAACCTACAGCTAATCGGTGGTGATACAACGCGAGGAAAATTGAGTATTACAGTCCAGGTTCATGGATTTCTGCCAAAAGGTAAGCGATTATCACGATCAGATGCTCAGCCTGGTGACCAGATCTTTGTCACTGGAACATTGGGTGATGCCGCTGCTGGTCTTAAATTCTGGAACGAGTCTGATCAGTCTTACTCGTGGCTTAAAAACAGACTCGCCCGACCAACACCGCGGATTGAAGTAGGTATCGCATTAAGAAATATTGCCACCAGCGCCATCGATATTTCAGATGGACTGGTTGCTGATCTCGGGCATATTCTGAAAGCCAGCAATGTTGGCGCCAGAATAAACATGGAATCCTTGCCGTTTTCACTTGCTCTGTGTGGTGTCATCGAACCTGAAAATGCCAGAGAACTTGCATTGACGGGAGGCGATGATTACGAGCTGTGTTTTACCGTGCCCGCAAATAAAAGTGATCAGATCAAAAAACTGGCATTGTCTGATCAGATCTCCTTGATCGGCGAGATAGAAATGGATTCTGGATTGCGCTGCTTATCCAGAGATGGATCGGAAGTTGATCTTGAAGGTTTGGCCGGCTACCAGCACTTCTAATCGCATTCTGTAGGAGCGGATTGCATCCGCGAATAGACCCAGCGGATCCGTCGTTTTTGTCTGGTTCCCATGCTCCAGCGTGGGAATCCATACCGGACTCACCGTTTAGTATGCATTCCCACGGAAGACCATGGGAACGAGAGATTCATGTGATTCTTCATAGGATGTGCTGACGTCAGGAAGCGCATCTGTCGCGCGATCGATGCGCTTCGTACCTCAGCACATCCTATAAGATCATCCAACGATATGTTTTAAACTTTGTTGATCACAACCATGGATGTTCTTCATCAACGTGCAGTTTGTCATTCTATTTATCCTTAGATCTAACCAAATCTGTCGTCTCCCGGCGACACAATTAGCCAAAAACTAGGATTTGACACGCAGGTCAAAAACATAACTTATTGATAAACAAAACAAAAGTGGCATGTCTTGTGCAATGTCAGTAGTTAGACAGGCTATAAAATCCTGCTAACCAAAGGGAACAAACAAGACGATAAGGACATCGATCAATAACCAATAAAAAATAAAAGGAAAATTTCATGAAATACTTAAAAACACATAATTTAATCGGCGCAATGTTATTTTTATTAGTTTGCTCAAACTCTGCGAATGCAACCCTGATGCTGGTCATTGATAATTACACAACCGATGAGTTGTCATTTACCATCAGTGGGACGTTTGATGCGGATACGATTGGTGGTGGTGCTGCAAGTGCAAGCCCAGGCTATCTTGCAATCAAGAATGACTGGTCCAATAATGTTGGTGTGCATACGGAGCTGTTTTCTGATGCAGTATTCATAACAAGTAATACACTGACAATTGGAACTCATTCTTTAAATCATTTTGTGGTAACTACTGATAGCCTTCCTTGGGCAGATACTTTTTTTAGTACTGTATCTCCCGTCTCTACTATATTGACAGCAGGAACGCCAGTATCCGGTTCGGTTACGTTATCTGGAACAGGTGCGTTTGATCCGGCACATGCAGCAACTCTTCAGCTTGTTTCCACTTACATCTCAGCTACAGGTCCAGGTTCTCCTGGTCACTGGGCACGTCTGGAAGCTAATGCAGTTTCCGCCGTTCCTGTCCCTGCTGCTGTCTGGCTGATGGGTTCTGCGATAGTAGGTTTGTTCGGCTTCTCACGTCGCAAACCAACAACCGTTTAACTTTTGTTCCTGTTAGATCTTGATCCGGGGTTTATTCCCCGGATCATTTTTAGCTTTTAGTGAGAGGAAGCGCATCTGTCGCGCGATCGATGCGCTTCGTGCCTCAGCACATCCTAATAAGATCATCCAGCGGTATGTTTTAAACTCTGCTGATCACAACCACGGACGTTCTTCATCCAGCCCTTCAACATGCAGCTTGTCATTTCGTTCCATAATTTCCTTACGCATTTCCTTACGCATTCTGGCAGCTTCAAATAACTTTTGTTCTACTTCGGTTTCTACCTGCAATGGAGGCAGGATTCTTGTTTTACCATCTTCATCCTTGGCAACCATGGTGAAATAGCAGGAGTTGGTGTGACGTGAATCCTGTGTTTGCAGATTTTCGGCGAGGACTCTGACGCCAACTTCCATTGATTTCGTACCGACATAATTAACGTTCGCCTGAAAAGTTACCAGCTCACCAACGTAAATAGGTTGCTTGAAATAAACCTGATCAAGGAACAGGGTGACGACATAACTTTTTGAGTAGCGTGCGGCACAGGAGTAAGCGACCTGATCGAGCAATTTTAATAAAGCGCCGCCATGTACCACGCCCGCAAAATTTGCCATGTCGGGTGTCATAAGTACGGTCATATAAAGTGATTTGTCCTGTTTTGCCATTAGTTATACCTTATTTATTAATTTTTATAGTTCAACATATCCTTCATCTTCCAGCCGATCAATCTCGTCCGGTGCAAAGGGAACCATTTCCATAAAGGATGGAAAACTGGATTCATTAATACCACGAGAATCTGCTGTTACCTGACAAACTTTGAAATCAATAATATCAGATGCATCAAGTTTGGCTGCCAGATCAATAAGCTCTTTATTTTTGTTGTAATTCTTTTTTTCAAATATTTCAACATCAGGGCCGTGAATGACCATTGCGATCCGGCTTTTTTCATTCCCATCAGTTGCTGTTTTTGACAATGATTCAGCTCGTTCCAGCAAACGTTTTAATTGTTCGGGTTCGTGATCAATAAGATCAAATAAATAATGAGTTCCCTGAATCATCTTTTCTTGATTAACCAGGGGTTGATTCGTATTTGTTTGAACGGGGGTGATCGATTCGTGAGGACTTTGATTTTTTAACAACAAAAAACTACCAGTTACGATGATCAGCAAGATTATTGAGAAGATGCGAATATTCATAGGTCAATCATAATCAATTCAGGAAACGCTTCAAGTTTTTGTCTGAAGATACTCTTATGCAAATATGGAATATTAAAATTAGTTCTTAGAATTTATTAAATTAGTCCTTGCATCTATCTACAGGTAGGTATAATCTACCTTCTAGTAGATAACTAACCTACTGGAAGGTAGTCAAATGGTAAGAGATATAAATACAGCTGAAAGGATTATGGATGTCGCTCAGGAGATGGTGCAGACACGTGGTTATCACGCGTTTAGTTACCGTGATATTTCTGAACGGATCGGTATTAAAACGGCCAGTATCCATTATTATTATCCTTCGAAACCGGATCTGGCAAAAGCTTTGCTGGAAAGAATTCGTGGAATGTTTGAAGGTGCGCTTGAAGAGATTGATGCGGAAGGAGGCGATGTTAAAACCAGACTGCGTAAGTTTACGGGAATTTTTCTCGATACTTATGGAGATGATGGACGACTTTGCCCTTTTTGTATGATCGCCACTACGCAGAAAACAATTCCGGATGAAGTGCAGGATGAAGTGCGAGCATTCTGGTCGAAAGGCGAAGAATGGGTACAGAATCTGCTTGAAGAAGGTCAGGAATCAGGTGATCTGGAGTTGATTGAGTCTGTTCAGCTTTTATCAAGAATGATGGTGTCATCATTAGAAGGTGCCATGGTTGTCGCGAAAGCATTTGATGATCGAACAAGATTGGAAGATACGGCAGACTTTATGTTGTCGATGGTTAATGTAAGAAAATAAAAAGAAACTTTTTCACAAAACTAGTATCAAACTGTGTGAGTCAATTAAGTGTTGGGTAAACACTTTTATAAAGTAGGAGATAAATTATGAGAAATTCAATGGTACGAACGGTAAAAATTATGATGCTGGCGTTGTTTACAGTTGCTTCCTCATCGGTTGCATTTGCTGAGGAGAAGTCTGAAGCGGGTATCTGGGAAACATTTTTGAAAGATAAGTACTTCAAAGATATTGAGCTTATAGAAGATAAAACAGTGATCGATCTGACCACGCCTTATCGTGCAGAAGATTCTGCAGTAACGCCTGTCAGTATTACAGCACAGATCCCGCAAACTAAGGATGTGTATATCGAGAAGATTTATCTTTTCGTTGATAAAAATCCGGAACCTCTGGTGGGTGAATTTACGCTGACACCAGAAATGGGTAAAGCTGATCTGGCCATGCGTGTACGTGTTAATGAATACACAAATGTTCGTGCGGTAGCTGTATTGAACAGTGGTGAACATCACATGGTGCATAACTTTGTGAAAGCGCAGGGTGGTTGTTCCGCTCCATTAGGTGCTGATCTGGCTGCTGCGATGGAACGAATGGGTAAAATGAAATTCCGTACTATCGAAGAAAGTGCTGAAGGTAATAACCTGAGTCAGTTCATGGTCAGTCATCCGAATATTACGGGTATGCAGCTTGATCAACGTACTCGTTTGATAACACCGGCTCACTACGTGAAGGAAATTGCGATTGCTTATAATGACAAACCAATTTTGACTGCAAAAGTTGGGTTTTCTGTCAGTGCTGATCCAAGCTTCCGTTTTTTCTTTAAACCAGATGGAAAAGGTACAGTAACAGCAACTGTTTCTGATTCTAAAGGTGGTGAATGGACAGAAGCATTTGATATTGCCGGATAACACTAATAATAATATTTTCTGCTAATAATGAAAGGGCGCTCAAAGCGCCCTTTTTTTATGAGAAAAATTCTTTTCTCATTCTGATCTAACCACTGTTTCACTCAAAACTATAAAACCTGTAAGCAAGTCACTTTTAAAAGGAGAGATCTGGCCTGAAATGTGTATAGGAAATGGTACATATTCTTTTTATGAAGATTAAAACTTCGGATTAAAGTAACTCCCTGATATGTCGATAATAAATCTGTAACCGTCGTAATGGCGGCTTTTTTGAGATTACAAAAGGAGAAATTTCTCATGGCAAGTATTTTAGCAGTTGATGATTCAGCATCCATGCGTCAGATGGTGGTGTTCACTTTAAAAGGCGCAGGCTATGACGTGATCGAAGCTGTTGACGGTGTTGATGCTTTAAACAAGGCAAAAGGCAAAAGCGTCAGCATGGTTTTGACAGATGTAAACATGCCGAATATGGATGGTATTACGCTGATCAGAGAATTACGAAAACTGCCTAACTATAAATTTACGCCAATGCTGATGCTGACAACAGAATCATCAATGGATAAAAAAACGGAAGGTAAATCTGCAGGCGCAACTGGTTGGTTGGTAAAACCATTCAACCCTGAGCAATTGCTTGGAACGATTAAGAAAGTAATCGGTTAATACGATCACTTTTCCTATCAATATTTTTGTTAATAATTTATCAGTATCTTTACCGGTATTTAGAGGGGTGATTTATGTCCATTGATATGTCCCAGTTTCATCAGGTCTTTTTCGAAGAGAGTTTCGAAGGGCTTGATATTATGGAAACGGGTTTGATGGAGCTTGATCTGGGAGCGGCCGATGACGAGGAAATAAATACTATTTTTCGCGCGGCTCATTCTATTAAAGGTGGAGCCGGAACATTCGGTTTTTCTGATGTGGCCAGTTTGACGCACGTCATGGAAACGTTATTGGATGAAATGCGTGATGGTTCGCGTGAAGTTACGCGTCCTGCGGTTGACCTGTTATTAGTCAGCGCGGATTGTTTGCGTGAAATGTTATCTGCGACTGATGCTGGTGAAGAACTTGATTTAGAGCAAAAAGAAAAATTGCAAAAAGATCTTGAGATCATGCTTGCAAATAGTGAGGAAGGTTCAACTTCCGAAGCAACTTCAGCAGCAGATACGGCAGATGAAGAAGTTGTCTCAGAAGGCGTTTGGAAAATAACATTTTCTCCTCATCCTGATCTTTTCAAAACAGGTAATGATCCCGTCAGAATGTTCCGTGAACTGGAAATTCTGGGAGACCTGACTTCAACGGTTGATACATCAAAAATACCACCATTTTCAGATTTTGATCCAGAAGAGTCTTATATGACCTGGGAAATGGAGTTGCGTGGTGAATGTTCAGAAGCTGAAATTGAAGAAGTATTCTCCTGGGTTGATGAAGAATGTGATCTGACTATCACTAAATTAACCGCGTCGGTAGAAGCGAAAGAAGAAGTACAACAAGCAGAAGCTGTTGTTGAGGTGGTTGCAAAGGCCGAGCCTGAAAAAGACAGTCCTAAAAAACCGATAGCAAAGAAAAAATCGACTAAAGGTGCGGGTAATGAAAGTTCATCTATTCGAGTTGGAACAGACAAAATAGATACGTTGATCAACATGGTTGGCGAGTTGGTTATCACTCAGTCTATGCTTAGCCAGATTGGTGAAAATTTTAAAGAAGATGATCTGGAAAGATTACGTGATGGCATTGATGAACTCGAACGTAATACACGTGAGTTACAAGAAAATGTCATGCAGATCCGTATGCTGCCGATCAGTTTTTCATTCAATCGTTTCCCGCGACTGGTTAGAGATATGGCATCGAAACTCGGTAAAGATATTGAGCTGAAGATGTCAGGTGAGCAGACTGAATTAGATAAAACAGTGATGGAAAAAATAGGTGATCCCTTAGTTCATCTGGTCAGAAATTCACTGGATCATGGTATCGAAATGCCGGATGTCAGAAAAGCGGCAGGCAAGCCAGAAATCGGTACGCTACAACTGAATGCATTCCATCAGGGCGGCAACATTGTTATAGAGATCATTGATGACGGTGCCGGTCTGAACAAAGAAAGAATTTTAAGTAAGGCACGTGAAAATGGCCTGGTGGGTGAAGATGAAGAATTATCAGATGACAAGATTAATGAACTGATTTTTGCTCCCGGATTTTCTACTGCTGCTGAAGTTACCGATGTATCCGGCCGTGGTGTTGGTATGGATGTCGTGATGAGAAACATCCGTGATCTCGGTGGTGTTGTCGAAATCAAATCCGAAGAAGGTGTTGGATCAACGTTTACTATTCGCTTACCACTAACGCTGGCTATTCTTGATGGACAACTCATTCGAGTTGGTGGACATGTTTATATCATCCCGCTCATTTCAATTATTGAATCATTACAGATCGAGTCTGACAAATGTAATTCCGTTGCTGGCAAGGCTGAGCTTTATCAATTACGTGAAGAATATATTTCAGTCATGCGTCTGCATAAGTTATTTGGTATCTCGCCAGACAGTACCGATCTTGGAAAAGGTTTGCTGGTTGTTGCGGAATCAGAAGGACAGAAGGTTGGTTTGTTTGTTGACGATCTAATGGCGCAGCAACAGGTTGTTATCAAGAGTCTGGAAACTAACTATCAGAAAGTTGACGGTATTTCCGGTGCAACCATTCTTGGTGATGGAACGGTTGCGATGATTCTTGATTTGCCTGGGCTTGTTGCATTATCACAAAGAAAACCTGTATTAAAATCACAAACATTGCTAGAGGAAGCTGTGGCATAAGCCACCAGGAAGTCATATGGAAACCGATAATCAAATAGATACTCTCTCCACAATGTTCTCTGATCCGGATATGAATGCTGAGCAATTTCTCAGTTTTTTCCTCGACGGTGAAGAATATGGGGTTGATATTTTACGAGTCACAGAAATCAAATGTTGGGAAAGCGCAACAGAAGTTCCTAATTCACCAGATTATCTGAAAGGTGTCATCAACCTTCGTGGAATTATTGTTCCTGTCGTTGATCTACGAATTCGTTTTGGGCTTGCTCCTATCAAATTTACCCCAACAACGGTTGTGATTGTTTTACAGGTGGAAGATGGCAAAGGTGAAAGAACAGTTGGTTTTGTTGTCGATGCCGTCTCGGAAGTTTACAGCATCGAAAATGATCTGCTGCAAGCGCCGCCAGAATTAGGTGACTCGATTGATCTTGATTTTGTCAAAGGTCTGACATCCATCAACAACAACATGGTTGTGTTGCTGGATATTGATCATTTGATGGATGAAGACAAAGAAACAGAAAGTCAGAGCCTGCATTAAAGGAAGAATGACATGGAACAGATCATGCTTAGTAAAAATAGAAATAAAGAAAAAACATTGTTATCCAGAATTATAAGGAAATATTCAGGAAAACGTAAAGATGGTCAGATGGACAGCTCTCTCTTAGAGATCTTTTCCAACATGGCCTGGAATGGTTAAGAAGATCATTACGGAAAAATAATTATGAATATTGAATTACTGGAAACAACTTTTTCAGCACTGGAACCACAGGCCGATAAATTGGTTGAACGATTTTATGAAGAATTATTTAGTCAGTATCCTGCGGTAAAACCACTGTTTAAAAATACAGATCCAAAAGCACAACAAAAGAAATTGCTGGCTTCACTAAAACTTGTCGTTAATAGTTTACGTGAACCGAAAAAACTTGAAAAAGCATTACATCAGATGGGTAAAAAGCATCAGCAATATGGTGCACTGGAAGCTCATTATCCGGCAGTTGCAGAAACACTGCTGGGTGTAATGGAAGAATTAGCGGGCGATCTATGGACAGATGACGTTGAAGAAGCCTGGACTCAGGCATTAAATTTTGTAGCATCAACCATGATAGAAGCATACGAAGAGACAGAGGAAAAACCAATGGCAACTACCCGTAAATCTAAAACTAGCAACAATCAGGACAATGTGGAATTAACACGATTACGTTCAGCGGTAACCGGCTCAACGACACCGATGATGATGGTTGATCGTGAACTGGTGATCACCTATGCCAACCCGGCGACGATTGATCTGCTAACGGGTGCTTCCGATGAATTACGCACAGTCTTCCCCGGGTTTGATGTCGACAAGATCATTGGTACCTGCATTGATGACTTCCATAAAAAGCCGGAACATCAGCGTAAGCTATTAAGTGATCCGAATAACCTGCCATATCAGACAGATATACAAGTCGGTAATCTGACATTCTTTCTTAATGTGACAGCACAAATGGATGCTGACGGTAACTACATTGGTAATACGCTGGAATGGAATGAAGTTACTGAAGCACGTAAAAAAGAAAATGAAGTGGCAGCCTTACAATCTGCCGTAACCGGTTCAACAACACCGATGATGATGGTTGATCGTGATCTGGTGATCACCTATGCGAATCCAGCAACCATCGAACTTCTGACAGGCGCAGCTGACGAATTACGAAGCGTCTATCCAGGCTTTGATGTCGACAAGATCCTTGGTACCTGCATTGATGATTTCCATAAACACCCGGAACACCAGCGCAAGTTATTAGGTGATCCGAATAACCTGCCATACCAGACAGATATCAAGGTTGGTAACCTGACTTTCGCGTTGAACGTGACCGCACAAATGGATGTTGAAGGTAACTACATTGGTAATACGCTGGAATGGGATGAAGTAACCGAAGCACGTCAGAAAGAGATCGAAATAGCACGTTTACAGTCAGCAGTTGATGGTGCTCAGGCTAACCTGATGCTTTGTGATGAAGATTTGAATATCACTTATGCAAATCCAGCTGTTGTGAAAATGCTGGAAACAAGAGAAGAAGATTTGAAATCACTTTTCCCGAGTTTCAGCACGAAGAATTTAGTGGGCACTAATATTGATCAATTCCATAAGCATAAAGCGCATCAACGAGGGCTGCTGGCTAATGTTGATCAGCTTCCTTTCAGTTCCGAAATTAAAGTTGCACATCTTGAATTTGGACTTAATGCAACAGCTATTACTGATGCCGATGGCAACTACATGGGCAACATGGTTGAGTGGCGCGACATCACGGATCAGAAAGCTGCCGAACGTGAAATTGAATCGTTGATCGGATCAGCCATGGCCGGTGAGCTTGATGCACGAATTCCTGATACGGATAAATATGAAGGTTTTGTTAAAGCAATAGCAGATGGTATTAATAGTTTGATGGATAACATCGTTGCACCTGTTAGAGAAACTTCAGCCGTTATTCATGCCTTGTCTGAAGGTGATTTAACCAAAACGGTTGAAGGCGAATTCATGGGCGAATTTGGTCAGATGACAGATTCTGTCAACGACAGTATTACAAACCTCCGCAACATGGTTGGTGAGATTCGTGAAGCATCTGCGAATCTGCAAACGTCGGCCAGTGAAATTTCTCAGGGTAATCTTGATCTAAGTAATCGAACCGAACAACAAGCATCTTCACTTGAAGAAACAGCTTCCAGTATGGAAGAAATTACTGGCACGGTTCGACAAACAGCTGACAATGCGCGACAGGCAAATCAACTGTCTGCTAGTTCAAGAGATTTGGCGGAAAAAGGTAGCGACGTGGTTGGAAATGCTGTTTCTGCGATGTCAGAAATCAATGCTTCCAGTCGTAAGATTTCAGACATCATCGGGGTTATCGACGAGATTGCATTCCAGACTAACTTACTCGCACTGAACGCGGCGGTTGAAGCGGCAAGAGCCGGTGAACAAGGTCGTGGTTTCGCAGTGGTTGCATCGGAAGTTCGTAACCTCGCACAACGATCAGCCGGTGCGGCGAAAGAAATTAAAAACCTGATCAACGACAGTGTTCAGAAGGTTGAGGAAGGATCAAGACTGGTTGATGAGTCTGGTCAGATGCTGGGTGATATTACAGATTCTGCGAAAAAAGTCAGTGACATTATTGCTGAAATTGCCGCAGCGTCTCAGGAACAATCCATTGGTATTGAACAGGTTAATAAAGCGGTCACGCAAATGGATCAGGGTACGCAACAAAATGCGGCGCTGGTTGAAGAAGCGGCTGCAGCCAGTGAATCTATGGATGAGCAGTCCAGAGGGTTGCTGGAACAAATGGACTTTTTCAACACAGGAAATATTCAGGTAGCTGCACCGCAAGAGCGACGCACTGTTGAAGAGCGTCCGTGGACACCAGAAACAGAAACCGCTACTAAAGCGCCATCTGCACCCGTATCAACACCGAAAGTTGCTGCAGCAAGTGCCAACATGGACAGCGATGAGTGGGACGAATTTTAAGGATTTGTTCTAAAAAATATTAAAGGCTGAGGGGCTGGTGAATGAGAATTATCTCTGTCATAAATCAGAAAGGTGGGGTAGGAAAGACAACCACAACGGCGAATCTTGCACACGCATTGGCGTTGGCCGGGAACAAAGTAACGGTGATGGATCTTGATCCACAGTCGCATCTGGCTAGCAGTCTTGGCGTTAATGGTCGCGAGTATGCGGGCATGGATGAAGTGCTGCTGGATGATATGCCGATCACAGGCTCGATGATCAAGGTACGTGAAAATTTGCATCTGGTTCCAGCGGGAGCTGATCTGGGACAGATTGAACATCTGACCGAAGGTGGAGCAAAAAAAGGCGCACGCTTAAAGCAGGCTTTGGAAGGACAGTTGCAGGATCAGAACTATATTTTATTCGACTGTCCTCCTGCATCTGGTTTGCTGGCAGTGAATGCCTTATTGGCCAGTAACGAAGTTCTGATTCCGGTGACGGGTGATTATCTTTCGCTGGAAGGTTTGTCATTTTTGATGGCGACGATTAAGAACTTCGAGCAAAAACTTGGACACAAACTGAAAGAAAGAATTGTCCTGACACGGTATCACTCGCGACGAAGATTGCCGAAAGAAATACTGGCAAAAATTCTGGAATATTTTCCGGACAAAATTTTTGCTACACATGTTCGGGAAACTGCCGCATTAGCAGAATGCCCCGGAATGGGTAAAACGATTTTTGAATATCGATCAACTAACAATGGTGCGATCGATTATAAAGCGCTGGCAGAAGATCTGATGTTTGATCGGACACTGGCTCCGGAAACTATACCAGAAGGTGAAATAAATGACTGGTGAAACTGATCAACATTTAACGGGTACAAAGCGTACCAAAAAAAAATCCTTGATCGGTATTGATCCATTAGCGTGGATGAATGAAGAGACGGTTGAAAATGATGAGGTTTCTGTTGCAGCAGAAGTGACTGAAACTGAGCAGGCTATTGAAATAGAACCTGAAATTGTTGACAACGTTGATGATGAAAAAATTGTGGAGATTGCAGAGCCAGAAGTAATTGATCAGAAAACTAAGGAAGAAGAGGTGACGGATATGGAAATGAAACAGAAAGACGGTAGTTACAAACTGGAAGGCCCGATCAGTATTGCTGATGTTGCCGAACTACATGCAGAATTTAAAACCTATCTTGCAGAAGGAAATGATCTGGAAATTGATTGTTCTGAAGTCGAAGGTGTGGATGCGGCAGCGTTACAATTGTTAATGGCATTTATCAACGAAGCAGAGAAACAGGACAATAAACTGATCTGGAAAGAACCATCCGAGTCATTACAGTCAACTGTTCTGATGATGGGTCTGAAAGATGAGTTCAAGATGTAAGCTCACACGACATAATCAGGGAAAGGATATGAGTGAACAAATAGATAGTGGCAATACAGATGATCTTGACTGGTCTCAGGTAAAAGAAACCATAAAGATGTTGAACCTTGCCATTGCCCAGGTTAGTGGATCTTTGATTAACGGTGATGAATCTGTTGCCGAATTGACAGAGTCGTTCACATCGATGGCCGGTGCGATCACAGAAATTCGGGATAATATTGGTGATGTAGAAACGCCTGGTAATATTCTGGAAAATAATGTTCTGGCTTCAATCGATCAAAAGTGCCAGATGTTATCAAACAATGTTCAAAGTGCCATTATTGCATTCCAATTTTATGATCGATTCACTCAGAACTTGTCGCATGTTAACGAAAGTCTTGATGCTCTAGGCGAACTGATCGGTGATGACTCAAAACTTTATGAATCTGAAGAATGGCTGAATCTACAAAAGGCAATGCGTGATCGATACACCATGCCCGAAGAAGTCGAAATGTTTGACATGATCGTCAGTGGCGCAACGGTAGCAGAAGTCCTGGAAAACTTTAAAGTTAAAAAGGTTGATCAGGATATTGGTGAGATCGAGTTATTTTAACTAATCAGAAAATGAGCCAGAAAATGAATCAGCAACGAGAATACGAATTTACAACGAAACAATTCAAAGCCTTCCAGACGATGATCATGGAACACACCAGTATTGTGATCTCTGATGAAAAAGAAGAACTGATATATGGTCGTCTGACAAGAAGGTTAAGAAAACTAAACTTGACCAACTTTGATGATTATTATCATCTGATTGCCAATGGGGACAGTGAAGAGCTGGAAAATTTTATCAATGTGGTGACAACCAACCTGACTTCGTTTTACAGAGAGTCACACCATTTTGATCATCTGAAGTCTGAAGTGATTCCGAGATTGCTGGAACAGAATGCAGGCAATAAAAAGATCCGTATCTGGTCAGCTGGTTGTTCGACAGGCGAAGAACCTTATTCAATTGCCATGACTTTGATGGAATCAATTCCGGATATTCATACCTGGGATATAAAAATTCTGGCAACAGATATAGATTCGGATGTTTTAGCCAAAGCTAGTACTGGTGTCTATAGAGAAGATCGGGTGGAAGGTCTTTCTGATGAAACTGTCAAACAATGGTTCAAACGTGGCAAAGGTAAGCAGGAAGGTTTTGTACGTGTCGCTCCGGAGTTGCAATCTCTGATCTCTTTTAAACAATTAAATTTGCTAAAAGAATGGCCGGTTAAAGGGCCTTTCGATGTATTGTTTTGTCGAAATGTTGTGATCTATTTTGATAAACCAACACAGAAAATATTATTTGAGAAATTTTCGAATGTGTTGCCAGCTCATGGGCAAATGTACATCGGACATTCGGAAACTTTATATAACGTATCCGAAGACTTTGAGCTTCTGGGACATACAATTTACAAAAAATGTGCTTGATTCTGATTTGAAGGGAAAAGAATAATGTCATTAGCTGCAAAAGTGATCCTGCCAGAAATGCAGGGAGTATTACCGGGTTTTGAGACTATCAACCGTTATGTTGATAAACACAGTAAAAAAGTAACTGCAAAAATTCTGCCGGGTGAATACTACGTCACCATGGAAAATGAAGTGATCACAACGGTGCTTGGTTCCTGTATTTCGGCCTGTATTCGTTGTAAAGCTTTTGGTATTGGTGGCATGAATCATTTTATGCTGCCGATGAGCCGTGAAGACGGCAATGATGGCTGGATGGTAGATGGGGATACGAGTGAAGCAACCCGATACGGTAACTATGCGATGGAGCATATGATCAATGACATTCTCAAACAGGGTGCGAGCCGTAATCATCTGGAAGTGAAACTGGTTGGTGGCGGACAGATTCTGAAAAATATGTCTGATGTCGGTGCACGTAATATTGCTTTTGCCAAAGAGTATTTACAGGTTGAAAATCTGGAACTGGTAGGTGAAGACGTGGGTGATATTTATCCGCGAAAAGTGATGTATGACCCGATGACCGGCAAAGTAAAAGTTAAAAAATTGCGAACATTGCATAATGAAACAATCGTTAAGCGTGAAGAAGAATATCAACATCAGATCGAAGATAAACCAGTGACTGGTGAAGTTGAACTTTTTTAGAGGAATTTATTTGTGAGCAAGATTAAAGTTTTAATTGTTGATGATTCTGCACTGGTTCGGAATATGTTGTCAGAAATGTTGAATGCTGATCCTGATATTGAAGTGGTTGGTACAGCGGCCAATCCAAATATTGCTCGCAGTAAAATTAAATCATTAAAGCCGGATGTTCTGACCCTTGATGTAGAAATGCCGGAGATGGATGGTGTTACTTTTTTAGGTAATCTTATGCGATTACGTCCCATGCCGGTTGTGATGGTTTCGACCTTAACCGAACAGGGTGCGGATGTTACATTTGAGGCAATGGAATATGGTGCCGTTGATTTTATTACCAAACCTAAAACTGATTTTGCCAACACAATTGAAAGTTATTCCGAAGAGCTGATCACAAAAGTAAAAACAGCTTCGATTGCAAGAGTCCAGGCATACGATCCTTTACGAATAAAAAAATCCCCACTTGATAATCTTCCCCATGTTGACCCTGCTAACTCTGCCGATGCAGTGCTTGGAAAGACGGCGGCAAGAAGACCTTTCAAAACCACCGATAAACTGATCGCCATTGGTGCATCGACCGGGGGAACCGAGGCGATCAAACAAGTGTTGGTAGATTTTCCTGCTGATGCACCGGGTACGGTGATCACGCAACATATTCCTGCCGCATTTAGTGAGCCTTTCGCGAAGAGACTTGATTCGATGTGTGCCATGACTGTGAAACAGGCGGTTGATGGTGAACAAATTCTACGTGGTCATGCTTATGTTGCGCCAGGTGATCAACATCTTATAGTTGAGCGAGATGGGGCACGTTTTGTTTGTCGTTTGAATGATGGCCCACCAGTAAACCGTCATAAACCTTCTGTTGATGTTATGTTTCGATCAGTTGCGCAAAATATTGGAGCCAACGCTGTTGGTGTGATTCTGACAGGCATGGGAAATGATGGTGCACAAGGATTGAAAGAAATGCAGGATGTCGGATCACCAACTTTTGCACAGGATGAAAGAACCAGTGTTGTCTGGGGAATGCCTGGCGAAGCCGTCAAACTTGGTGCTGCTGATGAAATATTGCCATTAACTAAAGTGGCTAAAAAGACATTGAAAGTAGCTTTTGAACTTTTAGCTGAAACCGCATAATTCAAAGTTCAAACGACGTCTGTTCCTCTAGTTGACATGTAGACTACTCCAAAATCATTACCCCACCAACAATAGTCATAATCGAAGTCTCTAAACCCGAAAATTGAAGAGAACCATAAAGGATAGCCATCCCTATCATAATTTTTATTAAATATTACGTTGTAGCTCAAAATCACTAAAGATTTCTATAGATTTACCGATAAAGCTCTATAGATCAATTATGAAGGGTAATTGAGTTGAAGGGTGATTTAAATGAAAGATTTTTTGCTGAAAAATAGTCTTGCAATTTTGGTGAGTGGATTCTCAATAGGAATCCTGAACTGGAATGGTACAGAGCTTCTGGCCAGTTTGTTATTGGCTGTGTCGATGCTGGCATGGGGATTGACTGCTGGGCGTAGAGAAGATCATAACAGTAGTGATTCCAGTCACAAGAATGAGGCTGATCAACTGTTGTCAGATAACTCAGAAATTTATTCAGTTGTTGGTGAGGTTAACCTGCATCTTGTTAAGGAGTTATCAGATCAGCAGGGGTATTTGCAGCAGATCAGGCAACTGGTTCAGGAAGCGGTTGGCACGCTTGGTGAAAGTTTTAATGGCTTACACAATGACAGCCAGACACAAAGTAACCTGATGCATGCACTAATCGAGAATATGGGCAATACGAAACAAAATGATTCTGACAAAGAAGATGATCAGAAGACAGGGGTTAGTCTGGATCAGTTTGTCAATGATACTTCTGAAGTGATGGATTATTTTATTGAGTTTATGGTGAGCAGTAGTAAAAGCAGTATTGATACAGTGACCGGAATTGATGAAATGACTGATCACATCGAAGGAATATTTCAGTTATTGACTGATGTTAAGTCTATTGCCGATCAAACAAATTTACTGGCTTTGAATGCCGCGATAGAGGCCGCCAGAGCCGGAGAGGCAGGACGTGGTTTTGCAGTTGTTGCAGATGAGGTTCGAAATTTATCGGTTCGATCAAATCAGTTCAATGATCAAATACGGCAGCAAATAGAAGCTGCACAAAAAGCGAATGGCATCACAAGAGAGATTGTCGGCAAGACCGCATCGGCTGATCTGACAGCCATTATTAAGGGTAAAAAACGGGTTGATCAGATGATGGCCGAGTTACAGACGATGGAGAAAGTGGTTGAAGGTCTGGTGATGGATGCATCGCAGGTTTCAGATGCTATTGGTGAACGAACGGCCAGTGCGGTTCGTTCATTACAATTTGAAGATATTGTCCGGCAGGTGAGTGAACATGCCGAATTACGTGTCAGTGAAATAGAACAATTTATACAGCAGGTAGATCAGGATCTGGAAGCTGTAGCTATCTCGAATTCTACAGAAGCGCTTGCAAATATCAGAGCAAACTTACAAACGCTCGGTGAAAAATCATTAGTCGCACCAAAAGGTCCGGCCGATCAGGAATCGATGTCAGAAGGTGGCATCGAATTATTTTAAGTAAGTAATAAAGGAGTAATACTTATGTCAGTTTCAGCACAGGCAGTTGGAAATGGTTCCACAATGAAGATCCAGATTACGGATCGTTTTGATTTTAATATTCATAAAGATTTGCGTAACGTTTATAAAGATAACGAATCTAGTACTAACTACATCGTTGATCTGAAAGATGCATCGTATATGGATAGTTCTGCTCTAGGTATGTTGCTACAGCTACGTGAGCATGCGGGCGGTGGTAGAGATGCTGTAACAATTTCAAATGCAGATTCAAATATTCAGGAAATATTACGGATCGCAAATTTTGATAAGTTGATGACGGTTGAAGCTTAAGGAATTATCGAAATGCAGTTAGTCACTGAAGACGAGATCGTTACAGGTCCAATTGCCAGCTCATTAGCGCCTGGTGAAAGTGATCAGAATAATGATGTCAAAATACTCATAGTTGATGATGATTCGGTGAACCGGATTGTTCTCAAAGGTATGCTGCTCAAATACGGCTTCGATGTTCTTGTTGCGGAAGATGGTCTTGAGTCTGTAGAAATATTCAGGAGAGAAAAACCTCACCTGATTTTGATGGACGTCATGATGCCGGGAATGAATGGCTACGAAGCAGTTGAAATAATCAAACAGGAATCGGGAACAGACTTTGTTCCTGTCATGTTTTTAACAGCGATAACAGACGATGAAGCATTAGCTAAATGTGTGGAGTCGGGAGGTGATGATTTTCTTTCAAAACCTTATAGCCCGATCATATTGAAAGCCAGAATTGATGCATTACTGAGAGCCAGAAATCTTTACATTGAAAAACTGCAGCAGAATGAAATTCTAAGTATTCGCGAAGAAGAGGTTGCAAGAGATCTTGACATCGCCGAACGGGTTTTGTCGAAGATAACAAAAGATGAAACTTTTGATGTTACGAATATTAAATATTATCTGTCACCAATGGAACAACTTAATGGCGACATCATTATTGTCGCGCACAAGCCTGATGGTGGGCAGATATATTTGCTGGGTGACTTTACCGGGCATGGCCTGGGTGCTGCAATTGGTGGGATGATTGTTTTCGATGTTTTCAAAACAATGGCGACAAAAGGGTTTTCCATTACCCGGATCATTTCCGAGATCAACCGGAAACTAAGAGAAGTATTACCGACAGGTCGTTTCCTCGCAGCAGGTCTGGTTGAGCTGGATGCCGAGCATACCGTTGCTTCTGTCTGGAATGGCGGTTTGCCGGATATTTATTTGCGTAGAAACCAGACAGGGGCAATCATTAACTTCCCATCAACACATTTGCCATTAGGTGTGCTTGATAGTCACGATCTTAAGCTTAAGCCCGATACTATAAAAATTAGTCATAATGATCAGTTCTTTGTTTACTCGGATGGTGTCATCGAAGCCGAAAATAATGAAGGTGATTTTTTCGGAAACGATAAACTTGAATTTTGTATAAGCGAAAATAATCCGGATAAAATTTTCCCGGCCATTTTAAAAAATATTTCCAGGTTTTGTGGCACTTGCCCCCCAAGAGATGATCTTTCTCTTCTTGAAATATTTTGTGATCCGGCAAGGACGGGTAGCAAAGAACAACAGTCTGTTAAAAAAGCAATGTTGCCAGCAGTGAACTGGTCTATGGATTATACCGTAGATGCTGACGCGATCAGGGAGACAGAAATCATCCCATATCTTGTTCAGATGATAGTTGATGTTCAGGGTTTGCTCCATTTTCAAAAACCTCTCTATCTGATCCTCACAGAACTCTATTCAAATGCACTGGAGCATGGTCTGTTGGATCTGGATTCAATGTTGAAAAGCTCTCCGGAAGGTTTCGAAGAATATTATGAGAAGCGCGCAAAAGGACTGAAAAGTCTGAGTGATGGTTCGATCACGTTTAACCTGAAACATGAACCCTATTTAAAAGGCGGGAAGCTAACCATCCGGATCAGTCATGATGGGGATGGATTTGATTTTGAAGCAACCCAGTCGTTATTAGAAGCTTTTGATGAAAATGAAACACAGCATGGGCGTGGAATAAAACTGGTCGAGTCATTAACACAAAGATTAGATTATGAAGATTTTGGTAAAACGGTCGAAGTTGACTATATCTGGCAAGAGGAAGAGCAATGAGTAAAAAAATATTAGTAGTAGACGACAGTCGGTTATCACGAATGATGATCACCGCAATTATAAAAGACACCTTTCCTGACTGGGAAATTCATGAAGCTGACAGCGGTGATGCGGCTTTAAAAGTTTGCGAGTCGCTGGATATTGATATTGCAACGCTGGATATGAATATGCCCGGCATGGATGGTCTGACGCTGGGTGTAGAGTTAAGAAAATTATATCCGGATGCCAGGTTGTCGATGTTAACAGCCAATGTTCAGGAAGCTGTTCGTGAGAAAGCGGATGCTGCAGGCATTGGTTTTATTGGCAAACCTGTGACAGAAGAAAAAGTTGTGAGTTTTCTGGAAGAAGAAGGAGCGTAGTCATGAGTCCGATTCCATTATCAGAACTTGAAAAAGATGCTTTTGCAGAAATACTGAATATTGGTGTGGGTCATGCTGCCGCGTCTTTAAGCCAGATGATTGGTCAGGAAATTAAATTATCGATCCCGGTTGTAGAAATTATGGATCGTGATCTGGCTGTGCTGACGCTTGCGGGGGAAGAGAACAGTTCTCTTACCGGCGTAAAAGAACAGTTTGCCGGTTCGTTTAAAGGCGATGCTTTTCTTTTCTTTCCCGAAGAAAGTAGTCTCGAACTAGTCCGGCTTTTATTAGGGCAGGATTTGCCATTAGATGTGTTGACAGAAATGGAGCAGGAAGCATTGACTGAGGTTGGAAATATTATTCTGACAGGTTGTTTGTCAACCATTGCCGATGTGCTTAAAGAAGAAATCACCAATGAAGTGCCCGAATTTTCTCATGGTGAAGCGGCTGCTTTATTAAGAGGTGAGGATACGAAGAAGAAAGGAAGTACTCTTTTATTTCTTAAAACGAAAATATTGTTTAGAGTCCGGGACAAAGATATACAGGGCCATGTGACTTTTCTGATGGATCTGGAAGAAATGGATACGTTTAGACGCAAGGTTGCTCATATTTTCGGTATGGAAATGGAAGCCTGAACAATGGGAAGTCATCACTTTTCGGATCAAAATATCAAGCGGGTGGATGAGATAACCGTCAATGTTGTTAATGTCGGCATTATTGTTCTTGATCAGAATCAATCGATTGTTCAGTGGAATCGCTGGATGGAAAAATATACTGGTCAGGAAAAAAGCAGGGTTATCGGGAAATCAATAAGATCCATTTTACCTGATCTGGAAAGTATTCGTTTTTATTCTGCAGTCGATCAAGCCGTAAAAAATGGTAGTGCATCTGTATTGGCCCAGTCAATTCATCATTCGCCATTGCCTTTATTTGATGTGTCCGGAGTTAAAGTCGAGCAGGCGATAGAAATTCAGCCATTAAAAATTGAATCGCAAAGAGAATTCCATTGCCTCATTCAGATTACTGACATTGGATCGGCAGTAAGACGGGAAGGTCAATTACGTAAACATTCCCGCGATCTCTCTCAGCTGGTGACAGAGCTTTCCGAGAGTGAAAGCAGAACAAAGGCCATTGTCGATAGTTCTGGTGATGGCGTGGTGATGGTGAATGACCAGGGATTGATCGAGTCAGTGAATCTTCGTGCCGAACAAATATTTGGTTGTACACAGGAAGAAATACAACACCAGGGTGTTACACAGTTTTTTTCACCGGCTTATGCCGAACAGATCCCTTCTTTCATCAAAAAGTTTGCCCGACATGGTGGTTTAATGCAGGCAGGCGAGTGGAGGATGATGGAGGCAAAACGTAAAGATGGTGAAATTATCCCGGTTAACCTGAATCTGACGACGACAAAAGTCGCCGGTGAAAACCAGATCATCGGTATTGTTCGGGACCTGTCCGAGCTGGAAGAGTCCGAACGTGCACTGCGGGAAAGTAATGATGGTCTTGAGCTGTCGCTTGATAGTGGTGAGATGTGGATGTGGGACTGGAATATCGTAACAGGACAAGCTCCTCAAGCTCGTATGATGAAGATGCTGGGATATAAGACGGCCTATGAAAACAATGTAGATAACTGGCAGAGTCTGGTGCATTCGGATGACTGGCCGGATGTTGATCATAAAATGAAACAACACCTTGAAGGACTCAGTACTAATTTTGATTGTGAATACAGATTACAAAAAGCATCCGGTGAATGGATCTGGGTTCATGATAAGGGCAGGGTTGCTGCGCGTGATAAAGATGGAAATGCATTACGTGTGGTTGGAATAAATCAGATGATCTCCCGTAGAAAACTGGCCGAGATTGAAGCAAAAAAAGCATCTGAAGAAGCGATTGAAGCGGCCAGAGTGAAATCAGAATTTCTTGGCAATATGAGTCATGAACTCAGAACGCCGATGAATGGGATCATGGGAGTGCTTAATATTTTAAAGATGTCTGATCCGACAGAAGATCAACTTGAATATATCGATGTTGCAAAACGATCGGCAGAATCCTTATTAAAAATGATTGATAATGTGCTGGATTTTTCTAAATTGGGTGCGAATGCCGTACAGCTTGAACTGATCAGTTTTGATCCTGAAGAAATATTAAAAGACATCGTAAAGCTGCTTTTAGAATCGGCCAACGAAAAAAACATTTCATTTGATTATTTGATAGAAGATAGTACGCTCAAATCTATTGTAACGGACCCTAGTCGTTTGCGACAGATTTTGATCAACCTGGTTGGTAATGCGATCAAGTTTACGCATGAAGGTCATGTGCAGATCCGTCTTTTAAAGAATGATAATGAACATGTATTATTTGAGATAGAAGATAGCGGTGTCGGTATCGCGAAAGATCGACAAGATCATGTTTTTGATGCCTTTGCTCAGGCGGATGTTTCAACCACAAGAGAATTTGGTGGTACAGGATTAGGGCTGGGGATTAGTAAAGAACTGGTTGAGTTAATGGGCGGTCAGATCATGGTGGAGTCGGAAGTTAATAAAGGCAGTGTTTTTTCTTTCACAATCGAAGATCATTCCCATCACCAAACGACTCTCGATCACGAAGGACATGAAAAGGAACTTGCTGTTTAGGCAATTAATATTTTGGATATTAAAACGAAAACAATCCCGAAAAAACTCGGTAAATATCAGGTTATCGAAAAACTTGCGACGGGCAGTATGGGCGTGGTTTACGAAGGCTATGATCCGGTTGCTGATCGACCTGTTGCTATCAAGGTATCACTTTCTGAACATATAAAAGATAAACAGCAGGCACGTCGCTTTAACGAACTGTTTGTTCGAGAAGCTAAAACAGCCAGCCTGTTACATCATCCAAATATTATGGAAGTGTTCGATGCTGGAATTGATGAAGGCCGACACTATATCGTCATGGAGTTGGTCAAACACGCGAGAACGATTAAAGATTATATTTCTAAAGAAGAATTACTGACATCGGAACAAGCGCTTGATCTGATCATACAGTGTGCCGAAGGACTGAAGTATGCGCATGTTCAGGGTGTGATCCATCGTGATGTGAAACCTGCGAATATTCTTGTTACGGAAGATATGCAGATTAAAATTGCTGATTTTAGTATCGCTTTCGTAACGCATCCTGATCTGGATATGACCATGCCAACCGGGTTTGTTGGATCGCCGCGATATATGTCACCGGAACAAGTGCAGGAAGATGTGATCACCGAGCAAACTGATCTGTATTCTCTTGGCGTAGTGATGTATGAGTTATTGACCGGTAAACATCCTTTTGAAGCTGAAAGTTTTTCACGATTGATCTATAAGGTTGTGAATGAAGATCCTCCGGATCCTTTAAGTGTAAAACCCGGACTTCCAGAAAAGCTTGCAATGTATATGCAGCATGCTTTGATAAAGGATCCTGCCAAACGCTTTCAGTCCGCATCTGAGATGATCAAATATCTCAAGCGTGTATATGTGGCCGCTGAACAAAAAATGCCTCAACTTGTAGAAGACAATAATCAGAAAGAGTCTGGATCAGAGCTTTCAAAGAAAAAACAGGAAAAGATAAAGTCACTGAGTTTTTTTGAGGATTTTGATAAGACTGATCTGGAAATGATCAGTGAAAATTGTCTCTGGTTAGATTTTAAAGAAGACGATCAGGTTATCCAGAAAAATGAACGCGACGAAGGTTTTTATGTGCTTGTCGAAGGTGAGCTTTCCATTAAAAGTATAAAGGTCGGTGAAAGTTTTGGTGAGGAAGCTTATTTGTCTGGAGATGCACATCAGTTGTCTGTTACAGCCTCCAGTAAAGTTGCCGCTTTACACATCAATAAAAACTTGATGGAACAATTGTCTGCGGAATGTCAGTTGACACTTTATAAAGAATTGGCGGAGACGCTGGCCCGAAAATTAAATTCGGTCAACCTTGAGTCATCAATATCAGAGCTTTCCTGATCTAACTTTTTCCATCAAACCTTCCGTAGAACAATCATGATGGCCCGGATTTTTCCGATATAAATCCAGTTGTATTTGATCAGCCAGTTGTTTGCCAAGTTCTACACCCCACTGATCGAAAGAATTAATTTTCCAGATTACTCCCTGCACAAAAATCTTGTGTTCATAAAGCGCGAGCAGGGCACCAAGTGTTGTAGGGGAAAGCTCATTAAACAGTATGGTGTTACTGGGTTTGTTGCCTGCTATGACTTTGTGAGGCGCCAGTAATTCTATTTCTCCAGCATCATGGCCAGCGGCCTTGAGGACTGCCCTTATTTCCTGCTCTGATCTTCCACGAACCATTGCTTCTGATTGAGCTAAACAGTTTGCAAGTAATACTTCGTGTTGTTTTTCTGATGATACTGGATTATTCAGTGTAGCGATAAAATCGACAGGAATCAGATGTGTACCCTGATGTATCGATTCGAAATAGGCGTGTTGACAGTCCGTTCCTGGCGAACCGAAAATGATCGGTCCTGTTGTATAGTCGGTGGTAGCTCCAGAACTGGTGACAGACTTACCGTTGCTTTCCATATCCAGTTGTTGCAAGTGTAATGGAAATTGTTTTAAACGATCATCATAAGGAATTATCGCCTGGCTTTGAGCACCAAAAAAGTTGTGGTACCAGATCCCCAGCAACGCCATGATGACAGGCATGTTCTGATCAAGAGGAGCGTTGCGGAAATGTTCATCCATCCGCCAGGCACCACCCAACATCTCTTTAAAATTGTCCATGCCAATCAATAAAATGGATGATAGTCCGACAGCACTCCATATTGAATAACGACCACCTACCCAATCCCAGAATTCAAAAACATTTTCTTTGTCAATGCCGAAAGAGATAGCAGCTTCAATGTTGGCAGAAACAGAAACAAAGTGATTTGTTACCGCTTTTTTATCACCAGCAGCTTCAATTAACCAGGATTTGGCAATTTCTGCATTTGCTATGGTTTCTTTTGTAGAAAAAGATTTCGATACAATAATGAATAAACTGGTTTCAGGATCAATAATATCAAGCAAAGAATTTATATCCGAACTGGAAACAAACCAGCCCTGCATATCCAGATTGCTATATTGAGCCAATGCATCGGAGATTAATACCGGGCCAAGGTGTGAGCCACCAATACCGATATTAACAATGTTTTTTATCGGTTTACCCGAATACCCCAACCATTTTTTATTACGAACTTTCTCCGAGAAATGTTCAATTCGTTTCAGAACATCCTTGATCTTTGGTTTAATATTTTTCCCATCGACAAGCACAGGTTTCCTGGATTGATTACGTAGCGCGGTATGCATGACTGCGCGTTGTTCCGTGAAGTTGATTTTGTCGCCATTGAACATGGCTTCCCTGATGATATTTAGATCACTGTCCTCCGCAAGCTGAACAAGGAGCTCCATTGTCGTTTGATCAATTCGGTTTTTTGAATAATCGAGAAATAGATCATCAGTCTTGATCGAAAAACGTTTGAATCGTCTACTATCATTAGAAAACTGTTCGGACATTTGTACATGTCTGAAAGTTTGGTAGTGCTCTTGAAGTGCGAGCCAGGCAGGTGTTTTTGTAAGTGTCATTGATAGATTATGTCTGGTGTCTGATCTGACTTCTTAGCCGCTGATATAGTGTTCCAATTGATTAATGAGTTCATCTTTTTCTGAAAGCATTGCACCTAATACGTCTTTGATAGAGAGCATGCCAATAACTTCTTCACCATCCATGATCGGTAAATGTCTGAAGCCCTTGTCATGCATATATCTCATACAGCTATCAATGGACTCTTCTTTTTGTACGGTAAAGACCTCTCGGGTCATGATCTCGGAGACTTTGGTTGAGTGAGATGATTTGTCTTTCAATGCGATACTTCGTGTGTAATCTCTTTCAGAAATTACTCCAGCTAACTTTTCTTCTTCCAGAACCAGTAATGCTCCCACGCCATGCTTATCCATTTCTTTGATGGCATCAAAAACCATGATGTCAGGGGTGACGGACCACATTCGATTATTGTGTCGACTGGCTAATAATTGCTGTGCTGTATTCATGACGTGTACCTCTTCTTGGGCTTCAATAGTAATTCTGGCATTTGAATCTAAATAAGACAACAGTTGTTTTGCCTTGATGATCTGGAAAAGCTAATTGTTAACATTATATTGATAATGAGAAATTGCGATAGTTATCATCCTTTCTTTGCTGTGGTCGGTAAAATGACTGATAATGTCTATACCATGAGCAAAATTGAAGAAAATTCAGAATCAAGATTGCCTGAAGAAGCTCAAGTTGTGATGGGTAAGCCCTCTTCTGAAACCGTTGGCGATAAAATGGTTATCCCAGATAAAACCCGCACGCTTGCCGATAACCTGAGTAGTAGCGATCTTGATCCAACCCGTCTTTATCTAAATGAAATTGGTTTCTCCCCATTATTAACCGCTGAAGAAGAAGTCTTTTTTGCTCGTAAAGTACAACAGGGTGATGCTGCGGCGAAAAATAGAATGATCGAAAGTAATCTTCGTCTGGTGGTTAAAATTGCCCGGCGATATTTGAATCGTGGATTAGCACTGCTTGATCTGATCGAAGAAGGGAATCTGGGTTTAATTCGTGCTGTTGAAAAGTTTGATCCGGAACGAGGCTTTCGTTTTTCTACTTATGCCACCTGGTGGATTCGACAGACAATCGAACGCGGCATCATGAATCAGACACGAACAATTCGATTACCTATTCATGTTGTAAAAGAACTAAACACTTACCTTCGCGCCCACTATAAACTTGCACAGACATTAGACAGAGAACCTACTCCGGAAGATATTGCTGGATTTCTTGATTGTCCGGTTGAAGATGTTGAGAAAATGTTGAGTCTGAATGAACGGGTTATTTCAGTGAACTCACCAGTTTCTGGAGATTCAGATCGATCGCTAATTGACAATGTTCCTGATGAACATAAGTGTGATCCCGCTATTAAGCTCCAGGATGATGATATTCAAATGCATCTGGATACCTGGTTGAAAACTTTGAACGAAAAACAACGTGCAGTGGTGGAATATCGTTTTGGTCTACATGGACATGATGTGAGTACGCTTGAAGAAGTTGGAAAACTGATCGGCGTTACTCGTGAAAGGGTCAGGCAGATTCAATTGGAAGCATTGAAACGATTGCGGAAGCATTTGGAAAGGGAAGGCTTGTCGATCGAAACTCTCTGTCCGGAAGAATAGCAAAAACATTGCACAATTGTTTTTTTGTTCTCTGACCAATTTAAAAGTGTACTCAATCGGTCATTTATTAGCATAAACTCTCTCATTCCGTGCGCTTTTAAATTGGCCAGAAAACAAAACTCCTGCTTGTGAAAAGATTTTGGTTTTATTTTTCCAGAATCATCCCCGCAGCAACATTTCGTCCCTCTGAAACAAGAATGCTATAGCAGCGACATGCTGCATAAGTATCCATCACTTCAAAGCCAATATTTTTTAACCTTATTGAAGCTAGCAAAGATTGGTCAGGAAAAGACAAAGTTTTTCCTGTGCCCAGAATAATAATTTCAGGATCAAGAACCACGATCTGTTCAAGATCATTCGAGCAAAGATCTGAGAAGTGTGCTGGATGCCAGTTTTGAATAAGTTGATCAGGCATGATGATGAAACTTTGAGTCAATATACTATCGTTAACTTTTATACCTTCATCGTTATAGCTACGGATCACATATACCGAATCATCGTGGTTTTTTTCGAGTTTCATTAGTGTACTTTTACCTGAGTGGCAGTAAGATAACAGTTTACCTTTTAAGACTCATACATTACGAACAATTTCAGCGAGAAAAACTATGAAAATAATACTTTTAGGTGGGCCTGGTGCAGGCAAAGGAACACAGGCAGAGTTTATCAGTGAAAAATATAATATTCCGATGATTTCGACCGGTAATATGTTGCGAGCTGCTGTGAAAGCCGGAACAGAACTGGGTAAAGAAGCTAAGGTTGTCATGGATGCCGGTGGGCTGGTCTCTGACAAAATCATTCTTGGGCTTATTACAGAAAGGGTTGCTGAAGCTGATTGTGAGAATGGTTTTTTGCTAGATGGTTTCCCAAGAACCATTCCGCAGGCGGAAGGTCTTGAAGAGATCGGTGTTGGTATTGACTATGTTGCCGAGATTCGGGTAGATGATGATGAGATTGTAAAACGTATGTCAGGTCGTCGTGTGCATGAAGGATCCGGTCGAACTTATCACGTTGTATTCAATCCACCAAAGGTTGAAGGTAAGGATGATGCTACAGGCGAATCACTTGTTCAGCGGGATGATGATAAGGAAGTGACTGTGAGAAAAAGATTGGAGATTTATCATCAGCAAACTAAACCACTTGTCGATTTCTATTCAGATTATGCGAAAGAAAACCCAACTTTGAAGTATTTTTTCATTGATGGAATTGGCGATGTAGAAGAAATAAAAAACAGAATGTTTTCACAGTTAAAATAAAAAAATAGAAAATTATTATTAATAATAATTAAAATAAATATTTGATATTTTACGAACCAAATGAATATGTTATAGTACTCTGGTTTCCTATTCAAAATCCGTGATCGCAAAAGAGGTGTTCTAATGGCATTGGCAAAAAAGAAAGTATCTAAAAAGAAATCTTTAGCTAAGAAAAAAATTGTAGCTAAAAAGAAAATAGTTGCTAAGAAGAAAACTGCTTCTAAAAAGAAGATTTCTAAAAAGAGAGTAGCTAAAAAGAAAGTAGTTGGTAAGAAAAAAACTGTAGCTAAAAAGAAGGTTTCTAAAAAGAAGGCATCTAAAAAGAAGGCATCAGGTAGAGGAAAATCACTAACAGCTAAACAACGCGCGGCTAAGGCTGAAGCATTGATTAAAAAACAGGCACGACTAGCTGAGAAAAAGCTAAAAGCTTCTTATCAGAAAGCGCTTGTGGCATTCAAGAATAAGTTTGAAAAGGATTATGCCAAGAAGTTGAGAGATAGTGCGCGTGCCAAGCTGAAAAATGCACGTGAACGAGCAAAAACCAGAAGAGCTGCAGCAAAACGCAAATAAGCTGGTATGACAAAGCCTGTGTAACAGGTTGAAGTCTTAAATGAAGAAACCCCGCCATTATGACGGGGTTTTTTTATGGATAGTCATTCCTTCTTTAGAGTAGAATTTACTAATCGTGGCCAAACCAACAACCCGTAAAAAACGAAAAACATCCGCTAAGGTTAATCGCACGGTTTCAAAGCGATCATCTCGTAAAAGCAAGAATAAAAGCAGGCGAAAGAAAACTACACGGCGGTGGAGGCTAAGCTGGTTTTTTCATATTGCGGTGATTATTTTATTGATTCTGACCGCCTGGGTATTGTGGCTGGATCACTCAATCCAACAACAGTTTGAAGGCCATCGTTGGGCTTTGCCAGCACGAGTTTTTGGGCGACCATTGGAAATTTTTCCCGGTAAAAAAATTGCATTGATCGATATGCAAAAAGAATTGCAGATTCTGGGGTATCGTCGGGTTCAATCTCCAAAGAATCAGGGTGAATTTTCTGCCAGTGATCACGTAATTAATTTTTATACTCGTGGTTTTTCTTTTATCGATGGAAAAGAAGCACCACGTAAACTATCTCTAAATTTTTCCCGCAATGAAATTCAGTCTTTGAAAAATATCAATACGGGTAATGCTGTTACTTTAGCCAGGCTGGAGCCGGTTGAAATTGCCAAAATATTTCCGGCTCATCATGAAGATCGAGTTATTGTAAAGCTTGAAGATGTACCTCCTTTTTTGATCACAGCTTTGCTAGCTACGGAAGATCGACGTTTTTATCAACATCATGGCATCGATCCAAAAGGCATTCTTCGTGCTTTTTTGACAAACCTGAAGGCCATGAAGATCAAACAGGGAGCCAGTACTTTAACGCAGCAGTTGATCAAAAATTTCTTCCTCACTCATGAGCGTACATACTGGCGTAAGTTGAATGAACTGGTGATGGCTTTGTTGTTAGAGGCGCGGTATGAAAAGAATGACATTCTGGAAGCTTATTTGAACGAGGTATTTTTAGGGCAGGATAATAAGCGTGCAATTCATGGATTTGGTCTTGCGGCGGAATATTATTTTTCGGCACCTTTAAATGAATTGCGATCAGATCAATTAGCACTGTTGGTTGGAATGGTAAAAGGCCCTTCTTATTATGAGCCGCGTCGTCATCCTGATCGGGCTAAGAAGCGAAGAAATATTGTGCTTAAAAGTATGACGGATCTTAAGTTGATCGATGCAGCTCAAAGTAAAAATGCACTGACCGCCGATCTGGATATTCAACCGCGCCGTTCCTTAAGCCGATCACGTTATCCCGCTTTTACTGATCTGGTTAGACAGCAGCTGGTTAAAAATTATGATGATCAGGATCTGCGAAGTTCGGGACTACGGATCTTTACTACGCTTGATCCCATTGTGCAGGACAAGGCTGAAAAAGTTCTTAAGAATAGAATTGCTAATCTGGAAAAGCAGAAAAAACTGCCGAGTGGTCAGCTGCAAGGTGCCTTAATAATTACGGATGTTAGCAGTGGTGAGATACAAGCTGTTGTCGGTGGGCGTGACCCGCGTAAGAGTAACTTTAATAGAGCGATCAATACTTCGCGTCATATCGGTTCGCTGATCAAACCGGTTGTCTATCTGAAGGCTCTGGAAAAAGGGCGGACACTGGCGTCTCTGCTTAAAGATGAAGCCATCGCCTGGGAAGATGAGAAAAAAAGAGTCTGGCGACCTGAAAATTACGATAAGGTTTTTCATGGGGAAGTTCCAATGATCACGGCTTTGCAGAATTCCTATAATGCGGCCACGGTTTGGTTGGGGCGGGAGTTAGGGCCAGCATCGATTGTTGATCGTTTAAAGTCTTTGGGACTGGAAAGATCCATTCCGGCCTATCCTTCATTGCTGCTTGGGGCGGTTGAGCTCTCTCCATTTGAAGTAAGCCGTGTTTATCAAGCATTAGCCAATGATGGTTTCAGTATTCCACCCAGAACCATACGTGCAGTTTTAACGCAGGATAATAAGCCGCTACAACGCTATGAGTTACGCATTGGTAGAGTGATTGAGCCTGAGCCTGCGTATCTTATTAAATACGCCATGACGGAAGTTGTACGAGCTGGAACGGCTAAAGCTGCATCAGTCGGATTAGCAGATGCCTTACCTCTGGCAGGTAAAACGGGTACAACGGATAATCTCAGAGATAGCTGGTTTGCAGGGTTTGATGAAAATACCTTGAGTGTTGTCTGGTTGGGAAGAGATGATAATAAACCGGCGGGTTTGACTGGATCATCCGGGGCATTGCGTGTCTGGATCGATTTGATGAAAACTCTCCCGACAAATCCGATTGATTTGTCACCGCCAGAAAAAATTGAATGGTATTGGGTAAACCAGCAATCAGGTAAGATCACAGATAAAGATTGTGCGGGTTCGATGCCACTGCCATTTAAGACAGGCACAGTTCCGGATGAACGAGAAAGTTGTCATAAGAATTCTGATAAAGCTGGTGGAAGTTGGCATAAAAAAATATTTAATGGATGGTTAAATTGATCATAAAACGATTATTGAAAGTTTTATTCATGGGATGTCTGATCGGATTATCCGCATGTAGCACGACAAGTTCAGTTAATACACAAGCTGATCGTGAAACAAAGAATGGAACAGCAAAACCGCCCGTAGAAAGTAAAAAGCCTGATCAAGCCCCAACCGCCGGAGCCTCAGCATTAGAATTACTTGAAATAGCCAGACAACAAGCGGAGGCCGGACAGGGCGATCTGGCGGCGGCCACGTTGGAAAGGGCGATCAAAATAGAACCGGCAAACCCCTGGTTATGGCATCGTCTGGCGGTGTTACGTATGCAACAAAAGAATTGGGGACAAGCTATTGAATTAGCAAACCGATCGATTGCATTGGCAAATGGTAATCAGCGTTTGATTGGTGGAAACTGGTTAGTCATCTCGTTGGCACTGGAGGGTGCTGGGAGTCATGAAGAGGCAGCTGTTGCTAAGAAAAATTCTGATGTTTATCTTGGTAAAGAGTAAGTCAAATATTTTTTAAACTATAAGCAAAAGCGATCACTTCTGCAACAGCCACATACAGTGCTTCAGGGATCTGATCACCCAGTTCAACCGTTGCCAACAATTCTATAATTTCAGGTTCTTCTTTGATCGGAATATCATTTTCAGCAGCCAGTTTGAGGATTTCTTCTGCCACCAGCCCACGACCTTTGGCGGTCACTCTGGGAGCAGAGGTTTCATCATAGTTTAGTGCAATGGCGATATCGGCTTTCATATTTCAGACTTTTAAATTTCTACATCGATTAATTCGTTGTATTCAGAATGAAGCGATGCTTCCACTTCGGGTTTTCCTTTGTAGCAACTCACATCAGGATCAATAAACTCGACGTCCGTTAATCGTTCACGCAACTGAGCAAGATTGTTCTGGATAAGATCGAAAGTGGTTTCTTGCTCTGCCCAAAGACTGGCCTGGATCTGCTCACCACCCAGTGTGAGTTTGGCGTGGATATTACCCAGTCCATTCAGATCAAATGACAGGTTGATCGACCAACGTTTCGATGATTCCTGATCAGATTTTTGCTGATCTTCCTCCTTTATTTTTAAAGAAAAAACATCAATGTTTTCATTTTCTTTTACAGGTAACTCGAGCAGAAATGCCTGTGAATGTTGTTCGCCATTGGGTAAAGAGTTCAGTTGATTCAACTGAATTCTTGCCAGTGCTGATTCAACATGACGTTGTAATTCAGGCATCGCTTTATTGTCCGCCAGAAGCGATAGGAGATTATTTTTAGCAGCGTTTTGGTTTTTATTATCACTCGACAATAGATCTGACAACTGTAATAGCTTACCTTTCAGATCTCCTTGCAAAGCCGTTGTTGATTTTGGATCTTTTAAATTAGATTCAAGAAAGGTGCCGCTCTCAGCCAATGCTTTCTTTACACCTTCCGGATTAAGCAAATCCATTCGTGATGTTAGCCCTGCCTGTAATGTCTGAACTGCTTGTTGAAGAACTTGGGGAAGACGTTGATCAACTAGCTTTAAAGCAGGAAATAGATCGGAAAGTGGAGCCTGTTTTGGAATGGCTTGTCTGAGTGCTGTGAGACTAGCCTCTGCTTTTGAGCTTTGATGACTAATGACCTGCAATAAAGGTTGCCCACCTTTTTTGATCACTTTCAATTGAAGTTCAGTACCCGGTGGTAGTGATAAATCAGTCTTTGCCGTTAGTTGTGTATTGCCGATCTTCAATAACAGCGTAGTATTCGATAATTGTTCTAAAACGCTGGCTTTCAGAATTTGCCCCGCCACCCAGTTTTTGATCTGTGCAGGCGTGAGATTATCAGTCTGTAATGGTGCTTTGGCCGTGTTGGGTGTAGCAGTATTACTAACCTGGACTGTCTGGCTGATTTTTGCGGGACTGATCATCTTACAATTAGCGGCAAACCGGCATAAAACTTGAATGTTTATTGAGCATGGTTGAGAGTAAAAAATGGCAAGTACGACGATCCGGACAGATCCGTGGTCCCTATCCTTATTCCGTGCTGGAAAAGCTGGCAAGAGCAGGTCGTCTGAAACAAAGCGATGATCTGAGTCATGATAGTGAAAACTGGATGTCTGCAGGTGATTTCCCGGGGCTTTTTAAAGAATCTGATGAAGGTCTGTTACTGAAAGATGATGAACGCAGCGGCTTAGACCGTCGTGATAATGATTCTGCCTCTGAGGATGAAAAGCAAAAACGACAAGGGAAAGAACGACGTAAACCTGAATCCGAAGAAGAAATCGCTCGTAGGAGAGGCCGTACAAAATTATTAGAAACGATTAAGGAAAATCGTGAAGAAGATCATTTTCCTTTCAAGGCTATTTTTATTTCACTTTTTCTGATCCTGCTGCTAGGTTTCGTGCTTAAATCATCCGATAGATCAGCATTAACAGATTGTGGAACTCCAGCGGCACCAGAGGTTAACTGGGATAATTGCAGCTTTGATAAGTTGATTTTGAAGGGACAGGATCTTTCCCGGGCATCGATCAGGAATGCGGTGTTGAGCAGAGTCAATCTACAAAATGGAATATTAGTTGAAAGTAACTTTTCCTATACGGATTTATCTGGAGGCAATTTTAAAAATGCCAATCTGGATAAGGCCATCTTAAAAGGCGTAAACCTGCAATCAGCAAATTTATCATCTGCTTCACTGAAGCAGGCTGATCTTAGTCATGCCGATCTCAGAGGCGCCAAATTAGATAATGTTGATCTGAGTCAGGCTATTCTTGATAAAGCCATTTGGCTGGATGGTCGTTATTGTGCAAAAGGATCGGTGGGTGAGTGTTTACCCGAATGAATTTCTTACAATTAGATTAAAGTCATTTCTAGATTTGCCGCAATACTGAGTATAAATTCAGACTATAGCGGAGTGCCGTCAGGCTACGAACAAGGATATGTACGTAAAGTATTACAAGTTTAATGGAAAACCCTTTGGTCTAAACCCCGATCCTAAATTTTTCTTCAATAGCCATACGCATAAGAGAGCACTCTCCTGTCTGGGTTATGGCCTGGGGCAGGGGCAGGGTTTTGTCGTAATCACCGGCGATACAGGAACGGGCAAAACAACGGTGATGTCCGCTTTGATGCACATGCTGACAAAAACCAATATTATCACTGCCCGAATAATCAATACTCAATTACAAAGTGAAGAGATGCTGCGCTATGTGGCGGCAGAATTGGGCTTACCTTTTGAAGAGCTATCTAAAGTCAGTCTCTTGAAATCTGTCGAATCCTTTCTGGAAGATTGCCGATCCAAAGGTAAGCGTATCGTTGTAATTGTTGATGAAGCACAAAACTTATCCAAATCAGCGGTAGAAGAGTTGAGAATGTTAATGAATCTTGTGGTTGGTAATGAACCACTACTTGAGTTCGTTTTACTCGGTCAGACCAGCTTGCAGGAGAAGTTGTATACAGAAGCTTTTGAACCACTACGTCAAAGAATTGTGACGTCTTATCATCTGGAAAAACTTGATGAGGAAGAAACAAAAGCCTATATCACCCAGCGACTAAGAACGGTTGGATGGATTGGTGATCCTGATCTATCTCCCGGTGCTTTTATAGCCATTTATGAACAAACTTCTGGGATCCCCGCAAAAATAAACATGCTTTGTGGAAAAGTACTTCAGGCTGCCTGTTTAAATGAGTCACATGAGATTGTAGAACAAGATGTTTTGAATATCGTTCGTGAAATGAACAATAGTTTTTCTGATCATGATTTTTCAGGATCGCTTGTTGAAGGTGTTATTGATGCACTTGTTGCAAAACGACAAAAAAAACTTGGGATTACAAAAACAGTTGTTGATGAAGTTGAACTAAACAACCCGGAAAATGTAATACCAGAAAAGACATTAGAAGAGACGATCGAAGAAGAGACGATCGAGTTAGTTGAGAATACAGCGAGTGAGGAAGAAATTGAGCTCATTGCTGTGGAAGATAATCTGGAAGCCTCATTAGAAGATAACAATCTTCCTCTGGTATCTGATCAAATCACCATCGATCAAGCTTTGATCGAAGCTGGGAATATCCAGACAGATGATGAAATGGATGAAGAGATTGGACAGTGGCTACAGCAGCAAAAACAGCGTATTCATTCATTAAGACAAAACCAGGACGGATCAGATAAAAAGATAACAAATCAATCAATAAAGAAAAAATCTACTTTTGAAAGTTCTGACGCTCTTCTGGATGAGTTTTCTATTGATGATCTGGAAAGTACGATTGAAGATCCACCATTCTGATTTATTCTCTAATCGAACTTGAGTAATCATCAGTCTTTCAGTATTGTCAGAGTTAAGGAGCTTCTGATCAATTCATGAACAAGTTTGTGAAGGGTGAAATTATTCAGCTTTTCGTTACGAACCTTGCAAATAGAACCACTATTTGCCACGATTCGTGCCTCAATCTGAATAATTTTTCCGCTTCACAAGACTTGCCCAGAATTAATCAGAAGCTCCCCAAAATAATACTGGAGTCTGGGGATGAAAAATCAAAAGCCGAAGCTGGGTTTTCTTGGCATTGGTTTGATGGGAACGCCGATGACATTACGTCTGCTGGACGCAGGCTATCATGTCACCGTCTGGAACCGTACCGCTGAAAAACTCCAACCTGTACTCGAGCAAGGTGCTCACAAAGCCAACACACCTCAAGACGTAGCAGAACAAGCTGATATCCTTTTTCTTTCACTGGCAGACACCTCTGTCGTCGAACAGATCGTTTTTGATAATGATGGGATTTCTCAAGGTGGGAGCAAGGGTAAATTGTTGGTGGATCTCTCTAGTATTGAACCAGAAGCGACACGACAATTTGCTGATCGTCTTCAACAAGAATCTGGCATGGACTGGCTGGATGCTCCAGTTTCTGGTGGAGTAGCAGGAGCTGAGCATGGGACACTTGCGATCATGGCGGGTGGAACCAGACAGAGTTTTGAACGTGTTTCTTCAATCATGCCAACACTTTCACAGCGGTTCACTCACATGGGAGAAACAGGAGCCGGGCAGATCACAAAAGTTTGTAATCAGATGATCGTTAGTTGTAATGCTCTGGTAATTGCTGAGGTGATTGCTCTTGCAAGGAAAGCCGGAATAGACGCAGAAAAAATTCCTGAAGCATTAGCTGGTGGTTTTGCCGATTCAAAACCCTTACAGATCCTCGGGCCACAAATGGCAACCGACACTTTTGAACCCATTAAATGGCATGTCCGCACCTTACTTAAAGATCTGGATACTGCTGTTTTATTATCAAAAAATGAAGCCAGTGCTATACCCATGTCAACATTAGGTGCACAATTAATGCGACAACATTCCAATAATGGTTTTCTGGAAAAAGATCCGGCAACACTTATAAAATTATATAGAGAATAAGGAAAAAATATGCCAAATTTTAGTGCAAATTTATCAGTTTTATTTACCGAACATGCATTGCTTGATCGTTTTCAGGCTGCCGCAAATAGTGGATTCAAAGCCGTCGAGATCCAGTTCCCCTATGATGAAAAAGCACAAGAACTAAAAGCAGCGGCTGATGAAGCAGGCGTCGAGTTTGCTTTGATCAATGTTCCTGCTGCCGATCTGTTAGAGGGTGGAAAGGGTTTGGCCGGAATACCGGGAAAGGAACAGGAATATCAACAGGCACTGGATCTGTGCGTTAGTTACGCAGAAGTTTTAGAGCCGCGTTGCGTCAACGTTCTTGCTGGTCGTGAAGAGGATTCTGAAAAACATCATGACTGTCACCGAACCTTTGTCTCAAATCTTCGCCATACTGCAGAGGCACTCGACAGAATGGGAATTGCCACCGTATTTGAGGCAGTCAATACTGAAGATATGCCAGGTTTTCTGGTGCATAACCTTCGTGAACAGATCGAGATTCTGGAAGAAGTTCAGCACCCTGATGTGATGTTGCAATATGATGTTTATCACATGACTCAAATGGGTGAACATGTTTGTGAAAATATATTTGAACATGGTCATATTATTGGGCACGTTCAGTTTGCTGATGCGCCAGGTCGTGGTCAGCCAGGAACGGGTGGGATCGATTTCAACGCAGTGTTTAAAGCGATTGATGATTCTGCTTTTAATGGTTGGACAGGTGCTGAATACACACCCTCAGGTTCTACTGAAGAAAGTCTTAGCTGGCTATAAGATCATTCATTTCTGATCATTTCCGAATAAGAATCGATCCGACTTTCTTATTCATTCCATGGCTGGACAGGGAGATCCATGCTGAATACTGCGGGTCTGTCGAAAAGATTGATACGTAGCATCAGTCCACCACCAAAGTCATCAAAATCAGGTGACTGGGTGACGTTCAAAAAAGCGCCAACCTGAACCCAGGGGGTAACTCGGTAGACGGCGGAAAGCTGGGAGTCAAAGGCAACCCCATCGCTGTCATCACCATTCAGGATTGGACCTGTGTTTGATAATGGAAAGGCGAAGGCATCATCTTCAGAAGTATATTGATAACCCAGCGCAGCACGCCCTTTAACGATGAACTGTTTTGCTTCTTCAGTCTGGAAATTGACCTCACCTCCAAGTCTGTGGAAAGCATCCGGGCTAAAGTAACCACCGTGACCAAAGGTGAAAAAGCGACGGTTTTCATCAAAATGTTCAAAGCGATACGCAGGGCCAACCGTTAGATATTTGAATCCATTACGATCAAGGTTGTAACCGAGAGAAGTCCAGAGTCCGAAATGATCATTATCTGCCACGGAATGACCATCCAGGTTTCCGAACATGCCGCCTGCAGTTAGCGTCCAGGCTTCTTTGATCTGGAAGCGTAGATCACCCTGAATGCCCGTTTCAACGACGCGACCCCATTTGTTTCCCGTGACTGGATCAACAATCCCAGAGATAGAAAGGATCGATTCCTGTTTGTTTTTCGCAAATAATTTCAGGCTGTATTGATTCATTCCATGCGGGCCATGTCGCCAGTCCACACCAATTTCGCCAGTCAATGCACCACTAACTTCACCACCTAATGGTGTAGTTCCAATAGAAAAATGAGGCGAAATAGCAGCTTCATATCGATAGCTGATACTTGGTTCGATCAACAGTGATTCTTCTTCAGTAGGTGTGGTTGTGAAGGTGTTAAATAATTGGTTCACATTGCTGCCAAGCTGAGCATTATCCACAGGTGAACCACTATCAAGATTCATAAAGTCCAGACTGGCATAAAAATGATGGTTTCCAGCAAAGGCACGCCCAGCCAGTTCTGCACCGATCATATCTAGTTGTCCAAGACCATTATCACCACTCCGATGTCGGGCATAAGGCATTAATGATACGGCTGCTGTATCGACATTTTTCAATTCGGGCAGGACATTCACGCGGGTTTGTTCTGCGGTTACAAACTGATCCTGATGATAATACTGGACGGCATGCAGATCAGAAATATGATCATTTAATGGACCACCAAGTTCATTCGCAAGTTCTTCCAGATGCTTCTCATCACCCACATCACCTCGGGCAGTCAGCGTAGTAAATAAACCATCGGCGCTTTGTTGATCCGGGTTATTTCGATAGAGCTTTTCAAAATCTTTAGCAGCTTCCTGAACATCGCCCAGTTGATACTTATTCCATGCGATCAGTTTGTCCGCTTCAGGGCTGAGATTTAATTCAGAACTTTCCTGAGCAAGCGCTAAGCTTTGAGTATAATTCTGTAATTCGTATTCATGGGCTGCTCGTTCAAGTAAAATTTCGCTGTGAAGTTTATTGATCGAATTAACTTCATGGGAAAGATTACTGGATTTTTGACGCCACTCAGATGTGAGTTTTAGAGCACCTTTCGTATCGCCCATTTTATGTTTGATCAAGGCAAGACTGTAGGCAGTATCAAGCGAAGGACACCAGGACATTGATCTTTCAAACCAGAACAACGAAGAACCGAGATCACCTTTTTCCAGATAGGCCCAGCCAGCCGCCGCAGCCATATTACAATCTTCAAGTTCAATAATTCTATCGGAGATTCGTAGCACTTTTAATTCGACCGATCGAAAATCTTTATTATTTAATTCTTCACTGATCCAGTTCTTATAAAAAAGATAATACAGATCAGAAATTTCATTTCTAACATTCGGCTGATCGGTTGGAATGCGTGTTGAACTCAGGAAAGAAAGTGGCCCACAATCTGTAGCGCCAAGTGTGCGAACTTTTTCAAATTCATTATTTTCAATAGAACTTAATACCAGCCCACGAGCGCTATCGATTTCCGTTTGTTGTAGATAAAGTGATTCAAAACGATCGGCTGCTTCTCTGTTTCGAGATAAGTTATAGAGGCTCCAGGCTTCAAATATTTTTAATGATCGAATATTCTTTTTATGGCTCAGGTTACGACTTTTGCCAGAAATTCTCCTTAAAGCATTTTGGGAAAGGTTGAGGCTTCCCTGATAGTCACCTTTGTTATATTTTCTGATCGTTTTTTCCAGAGCAATTTCACTGGCGCTGCGTCTTGGTGGGATAAGACTAACTCTGGAGGAGGTCGTCGCTGGAACACTGATCATCGGGGCAGCAAACAGTGTCGACATTCTGGGCTCGCGATCTTTCCAGTTTGCCGCAATTGTCATAGATTCATCTACCTGCTGAGTATCTCTGAGCGCAAGCGCAAGGCCGTATGCGGTATCCGAATCTTCCTCCCATTCAAGAGAGTGGCTGAACCAGTTTCGAGCCAGTGCCGGTTGTTTACGTTGCAATTCCCACCAGCCGAGCAAAGAAGCCATCTTTGCATCTTCACGATCAACAACAGGTTTTTGTAAATGCATGGCGGGGATTTCTGACTCAGCCATATTTTTTCTATCCCAGGCATCGGTGAACCAGCCCGTGAAAAAATCATAACGAAACTGGTCAATATTTGTTTGTTCAAATGCTGAGTGAGATTTATCCATTTCTATGTTGATCAGATCAACGGTGGCTCCGTAAGATAGTTGAGTTGAAGCTCTTTGTAATGTTATCAGCCGATGATCTGGATCAGCACAGTCCGCTAGTATCTTTTGATAGAGAGAGAACAACTTTTCAGTCTTTCCTTTTGTATGTAGAGCATTACCTAATGACCACATGTGATCGACTTCTTCACAGGTAAATTCAGAAGGATAATTTTTTGCAATCTTGATAATTCGCCCAGGATCTTCGGTAATAATTGCTTCCTTGATCTCTCCTTTAATTTTTGCCGCCATCAGCTCCTCTGGTGGTTGCCAGTCAGGATACGTTCTTCTGAAACGTTTGATCATCACATTGAGCTGATCATATTTTTTATTGGCTAAAAGTTTCCATAAACTTCGTTCATCAATGCCGAGTGCATTATCTGAGACTGGAGGAGTTTTTATTCCTGGATAGCTGATATTGTCATAGGTTTTTGCATCATAATCAGCGATCAAGCGTTCGTCTTCAGCTCGTGGATTTAGCGCATTAAAGGCCAGTGGCAAAATAGTCATACTTACGATGACGATCAGTTTTTGTCTGTAGATCAGTTTGTTCATTTTGTCTTTGTCTCAGCGATCGCCTGACGGGCGAGCATCAGCAAAGATGCGCTGTAGTAATCTTGATCTTGTGTTATATGGGGAATGGCTTCTTCATCAAAAATAGTTTTCGTAAGGGTCATAATGCCATTGAAACCATCCGAGGCCTGATAAGGTGCAACGTGGTCATTTTCAAGATCAATCCAGGCGGCTGTTGTATCCAGTTCTGAAAAATGATCTGACAGGTTTTGATAAGGTTCAAGCAATTCCTGATCAGTTACGTTTGCCCACAAGAGTGATAAGGGTACGCGGATTGCGTCGTAACTAAAGCGTGGTGGAAAATCGACAGTGAGTTTTATTTCACCTGTTGGAGATAGTGTGATCCAGTCTGGAGGCAGGTTCCATTGTCCAAATTGAGCCTGACTGATCAACTTAATTCCGCTCTCATGTAATTCATGCCAGGCAGGGCTGGGATCAATTTGATCAAATTCATTCAGTGCTGGAAAAATCCAGTAAGACAAATTCAGTATTAGGTGATCATCTTTCTCAAAGCCTTCACCTCCCGGAAGAAGTACAGTCATGTCGGCATACTGACGAATCATTTTTTCACGAGTGTGTTGAAGGATTTCTTTTGCTGCGATCGTGTATTCAGATTTCCCCCATCGTTGTCCCGCACGTTTTAAGGCCCAGGCAATATAGAGATCACCATCGGTGGCGTTGTTGGTGTCTGGAGTATGGTTGTCAGTCTGATTCGCTTCCCAGCGCCAGGCAAAAAGAGGGTCTTGTCTGATCTGTAAATTATTTTGAGTCCATTGCCATAGTTTTTCAAAGCTGGACTGATCATTATTTTTGACAGCAAACAACATCCCCCAACCCTGTCCTTCAGAGTGGGAGTTGTTCTGGTTACCGGTATCAATAACACGTCCATCGTCGCTGATGAATAATGTTTTATAGCGTTGCCAGTCTGGATCTTCCTCTTTCCAGAAGTCCTGGTCGAGAGGGCCAAACTGGACAACGACTAAGCCGATAATGCCTATGGCAGCTGCGAACATGATCAGACGGCTCCGGAGTCTAATCCTCGATTCTGACATTTCTTCCATGTCGATTGACGAAGCGGCGATGCAATAATGCACGAGTAATCCATGCCAGCAGGAAGATCAGCAGAAATACACCAATGATCCACCACCATGGGTTATCCGAAATCTGGTAGCGGGTTTTATCCCGAAGACCAGCATCACCAATATAGAATTTTTTGCCGATAGATTGTGTGTTTACTGATTTTGATTCATCTGTCCAGAGGGCAACATCACCAGACAATTTAGACCACAAGTTAGGTTGCACGATGGCTTCCATGTAGCGATGTAATTTTTCACCTGTTTCAGCCGTGAAAACGGTGATCGATCTTTCCTTGCTATAAGGTGATTGGAAGGCCATGGCAACACCATGTGCTTGTGGATTAATGTTTTGTTTAATACGAGCCTTCAAAGGAAGAGTTTCCGGTTCCTCTTTTTTATTTCCAAATAGATTTGGAAGTTGTGCAAGAAAACCTTTTTCTACTTTCCGTCCTTCCAATGTTTCTGAAACTGGATAAGAGTAGCTGCCTGAACCATTTAGCTGGATGGGAGCTGCTTTCATCATTTTTTCATCGAGTTTATCAAAAGGTGAAACAACAATTATTTCCCGATCATCTTCGGGTAAAGAATAAAGAAATTCTGCATTCATTACCGGGCCATCAGCAACCTGTGCAAATTTTGCCATCAGCGTCCAGGTTGCGGCAATGGTGTCGTGATCATTCGACAAAACAGAAACTGTCATCGGTTCAGCTTGGCCATGTCGTCTATATGGGAACACGGTATTGGAAAACAGGTTTAGATCAGGAAGCCCAACATAGGTTGTTGCGAACGGAAACTTTATGATGGATGAACCATAGAGTGTAAATTGCAGGTTGCGATCATTCACTGCGATACATTCACCGCCTACGCTTGGAATCAGAGCTGGCTCAAAACGGATCTGATTTCTGCCAGGATTAAATGCGCGTAACGGAATAGTTATTTCGTATCCTTTGAAGACTGCACCATTTGGATCTCTAAGAGCAATAACACGTTCAAAGGCATTATTGAGCTTAACATTCAAAATGGAGTCATCACGCATTCTTGCGCCGTATGAGAAATCAAGTTTGAGGTTTACAGTTGCATCTTCAGCGGCATAAAAGTCGGCAGGAAGATCGAAGGTTAGATCAAATTCGTGATAACCAGATCCTTGTACTGTGCTTGTTTCCAGTCCAAGTTCTTCCAGTGTATAAAGACGATCAGTTTTGATAAATTGTTTTCGACCAAACCTGGAGTTAGCAGGAATATCGGTTGCTTTTATTAAAGATGTTTTTGCATCTGTGTAAGGAAAATTCGAAAAGTTTAATGCCGTTGCTGCACGTTTTAATTCTTCTTTCGTTGTACCGGAGACAACCAATACGAAATATTTAGGATCAGATGGAAGTGGGAATATTCCAATAAATGCATCTTTTATTTCACTTAAAACATCGCTGGACAAATAAGGTTTTAGTTCATCACGCGTTCCAAAAAGAACATTATCCGATCCAGATAAAGCATCTTGATCCAGACCAGAAAATTCATTTGATATGGTTGAATCAAAATCTGCGACGGGTGCTGTTTGAGCGGTACCACTCATGAACAGAGGAGAGCGATAAAAATGACGTAAGCCAATACTTTCAGCGATCAGTGCGCCAGTAGCAACATGGTTTTCGTCAAACTGCTCAGGCATCAGGATACGATAGCTTTGAGGGTTACCAATGGCCGGCCCCATAACCTGGTCAAGTTCGGACAACATGATGTCGATGGGTTGTAATTGACCTGTTAGTTTTAGTTCAGAATTGAAGGTATCAATCTCTGTCCACAGTTCTGGAGCGGCAGGATCTTCACATTCCAGAGTGTAATGTTGAGCAACCCAGATAGTCAGATTGTTGAATCCTGAGGTGATAAGTTCTGCAGGCAGTTCTACAACAACATCAACTTGCGGTTGATCGGCACGCAAAGGTAACTGTGCGACGGTTATATCGTTTAGTTTGATGCGTAGTTGTGAACGATCCTGAAGCAGTGAAATCGAATTTGTGAACTTAAGCCTAAGTTCTGCATAAGTCACATCTATTCTGTTAGAAACTGGAAAGTATAGTGCATGCTGATCATTAGCCTTACGCAAAACGATCGGTTTTGGATGAGGCATAAAGTCCATTAATGGGAAATTATAAGTCTTTATGTTGACCCCGGTTTCTTTACTCTCAAGTGTATCTGAAAATGGAGCTTTATCTGTGGGAAGAGTCGGTAACCCCAGCCTTTCAACTTTCTCTGATGAGACTGGAGGCTTTTCTTCTGCGGAAAATACCGAAGCAGATATGCAAAGAACAAGTAAGCCAAAAACAGTTTTTAGACTGGCTGGTTTGAAATGAGTTGTTAGCATAAGTTTTGTATTCATTATTCCTCCCCTCAGAGGTTTGTTTCAATTATTATAGGAAAATTTTCAGACTTCATTTTGTTTTACCATTGTGGCAACAAATGGTTTTCGTATGAAGAGCCATATTTTTTTGATTAGATGGTCGAAATGCATTTTTGAGTGTTTCATTCCCCAATAGACTAACAGGAAGATCCCTTCAAGTTTTCCAACTTCTTTAGGTCGATCATCCCAGTAGTTTGCCCAGCGTTCACTGCTGCCATGAACAAGGCTAACAATTTCAGCTCTTTGTGAAGCGCTGGTTGATACAAATTCAAGACCAAGATGTCTTCCATTATCTTCTCTTTTAACAGACTTGATTTCGACTACCAGACTACTGGTTTTTTTCAGTGCTTTGTTTTCAACTTCTAATATTCCATTGGTGCCGCTAATCAACATTCTGTTAATAAGGTTGCTGGTAAATATAGAAACACCGCCCGTCGAAAGGTTTTCAATTGTACATGGGACTCTTGATTTATGAACTTTCAATATTGCTGTTTCAGAAGCTGATGCCTCAACGCGAGGCATTGCTCTTCGTTGACGGAGTTCGGCGAGCACACCAAATGAAGCCAACATGAGTAGCAAGTTAATTATGTGCCAGAAACCTACCAGCAACACTAAAGTTTGCTCCTCAGGGAAATTAATAAAGCGATAGACACCAAATGCCATTGCAATGATCTGTATCACAAAGAAATAATAAAAAGGTGTTGCCAGCGGAGAAATAAAATCTTCATCAAGATGCATTCCTTTCGGTGTCACGACGAATTTTGGTGCTCTGGGGTTTGAGATTGTTTTGATCAAACCCTGCAGGCTGAAAATGGATTGAAGTGTTTCGTAAAGCAAAGAAACAAACGGCCATCGCACTCGTCGGAAAAGAAAGCTGGAGAGATGTAATGAAGCCCAATAGTGAGGCAGGGTGTAGGCAAGGATTTCTGTGGTGTTGGCATTGTAGATATGCAGGCCAAACAACAAATACATCATCGGTGCGATAAAAAAGATCACGCGTGCGAAAGGGAAAAACCAGTATAAGCAGTTTGAGAGATAACAAATCCGTTGTGAAAAAGTCAGCCCGGGGCGAAAGACAGGATTTTTGAGCATCATGATCTGTACCATTCCTGTGCCCCAGCGTAATCGTTGCGTGATGAAGGCAGAAAAACTTTCTGTGGCCAGTCCTGAGATCAATGGTTCGCTGACGTACAGGCTATTAAAACCTTTACTATGAAGATCAAGTGCTGTTTCAGCATCCTCTGTGACAGATGTGGTTGAAAACCCTCCGATTTCATCAAGACATGATCGTCGAAGTAACGCTGCTGATCCGGCAAACAGGGAACCATTCCAGTAGTCCAGCCCTTTTTGCATCATGCGGTAGAAAACTTCATTTTCGCTGGGCATCCGGGTAAAAATTTCGAGGTTTTTTTCAATCGGATCAGGGTTAATGAAGAAATGAGGTGTTTGAACCAGGAACAATTTAGGATCGTGTTCAAAGTGACCAACAGTTTTTTCCAGAAAGTCAGTTGTTGGGACATGATCGGCATCCAGAATGACCACCAGTTCTCCATTCGTACGAGCCAGGGCTGCATTGATATTCCCAGCCTTATGATCATCGTTATTTTCTCTGGACAGATAACCAACCTTCATCCGCTGACACAATTTCCTCATGCTCATACTGCGGATTCGTGCTGTTATGGCGATTTCTGGATCTTTGCTATCTAGCTTGTCCTGAGTACCCCCGTCATCAAGCAAATAGATGGAAATATGTCCTTCGGGATAACGAACTTGCTTGGCCGCCTGCAGGGTAACCTCGATCATTTCATAAGGTTCATTGTAAGTGGTTATAAAAATATTGACGGTGGGTAGTTTTTCCGGATCCGTGTTCATTGGAACGGTCGGTCTGCTGATGGGTTCAATACAGACGAACATGCCTAGCAATCCCAAAACAACGGCATAGAATTCAGCAAGATACAGAAGCATCATTGGAATGAAGTCCATTGGACTTCCCCAACTCAGCGTGTCAACGGTACGCCAGGAAATATAACGAATACTTAGAAAGCCGATTACGCCAAGGTAAACAATACGCAAAAAACCGTGTTCACATTTCTTGCGAGCGATGATCAGAAAAGCGATTAGACTACCTGCGAGCCAGAATTGAGCCGAGACATCCACCACCAGGCTGGCAGCGACGATGAGGCACACAACAAGCAGAAGCCAGAGAATAGTGAGCCCAGTAGCCCCTTTTTTCACAGGTTCTTCAGTTGTTATTGTATCTTCTGATTGAGACATCAGATTTCCCACTCTCCCTTCTTCCCAGATAAAACGTCCACCCAATATTTAACATTTTATAACATTTGTAGGGTGGTTGTCATTTTATCGACTCTCCAACGATGTAAGTGTACTCCAAAAAAAACTCTTATACTGTGACGTAATTTGTAAACCTCTGAAAACTAATCCGAAAATAAAGGATATATTTTAAAATGATTGATATCTCCACTTTAAACGCTCAATTTGGCCATACGGATCAGCTAATTTTTGAATCTGTTGAAAGTGGCCTAATGGTTGTGAATATTAATAATCAACATGCAAAAGCCAGGCTTTCATTACAGGGAGGCCATTTGTTGTCGTGGGGGCCGAAAGGTAAAGAAAGTGTGATCTGGCTTTCACAGGATGCTGTCTTTTCAGAGGGAAAATCAATACGGGGCGGTGTTCCTATCTGCTGGCCCTGGTTTGGGGCGCATTCTCTGAATAATTCGTTTCCAGCACATGGTTACGCACGAACGCTGAACTGGAAGGTGGTAAAAACAGAAGTCATATCCGGCGGAAGCACTTTTATGGCTCTACAACTTTCTCAGGAAAGTGTACTGCAGGAATATCTCATAGCTGATGTCGAGCTTGAACTTCAGGTGACGGTGGGTGAAAAACTTGAAATGGCCTTGATCACCAGGAATTCCAGTGACGAAGTGATCACGATTGGTGGCGCATTACACACATATTTCAATGTCAGTGATATTCAAAATGTAACCATCAATGGTTTAGAGAACCAGACATTCATCGATGCGTTGGATAAATGGCAACGGAAAAAAGAAACTGATCCGATTACGATCAATTCTGAAATTGATCGTATTTATCTGGATACTCCGGAAAATGACTGCATTATCGTTGATACAGGTTTTAAACGCAGGATCAGAATTAGCAAGCAGGGAAGTCATTCAACCGTTGTCTGGAATCCGTGGATCGATAAATCAGAAAGAATGGGTGATATGGGCAGGGATGGTTATAAGAATATGATCTGTGTAGAAACAACCAACGCCGCTGATGATGTGATCATGATTGAACCGGGTGATGAACACCGACTGTCTGTTTGCTATGAAGTGGAGTCTTTATAAAAAACAGATCAAGTTTTCAGCAAATTTTCCGCTATATTGTAGATAAAATGTAACGGTAAAAAACAATGATGAAAAAAGGAATTTTCATTTCGATCTGCTTATGGGGCGCTTATTCATCCTGGAGTAGCAACAACCCTGTGATCGTGGATACAGATATTCCCACGGCTTTTCCTATAAGTTATGGGAGTGAGCTTTCTGTCACTGACGAACCTTTTCAGAAAAAAATCAATTATAAAAAGAACACTTATCAATATAATGATTTTATGATCACGCCACTGGCTGAATTTCAGGTTGCAGCCAGAGTTTTGAGTAGCAAACATTACAATCGTGGTAAGGAATCTGAATTATCGCCAGTTGATCTGGCGTTAGGCTGGGGACCGATGTCCGAACCGGAAATCATCGAACAATTTTCGATCAGACAATCCAACCGGTTTTTTTACTGGCGGACGGATCACTTCCCAATCCCTAAGCAAGACGTGATCTCAAATACTGCCAACATGCATCTAATTCCGACCTCTCCAGAAGTTGAGAAAAGATTGAAAGATGTAAAAGCCGGGCAAAAGGTGAAATTCAAAGGTTATCTTGTCAGAGTCGATATGGATTCCGGTTGGTATTGGCAAAGCTCTTTGACCCGAAAGGATTCTGGTGGCGGTGCTTGTGAGATTGTTCTGGTAGACGATTTTTCAATAATGTAAATTTGTAATGTATCGTTGAACCTTTTCGGCAAATTAGTTTCTATATCTCTGACGATTAATAACCTGGATAACTATTATGAAATGGATAACGATTTTCTCCCTGCTGCTAGCTATGTTTTCTTTATCGGCATTTAGCGAACCTGATCAAGCTAAAGCTACATCAGATCAAACTGAAACTGCGCTACTGGCAGGAGGTTGTTACTGGTGTATCGAAGCTGATTTTGAAAAGCTCGAAGGTGTGAAGGAAGCAATTTCCGGTTTTGCGGGTGGGCATACAGAGAACCCGACTTATAAACAGGTTTCTGCCGGTGGAACAGGTCATATAGAAGTTGTGGAGGTTATTTATGATCCGAAAGTGATCAACTATTCACAGATTCTGGATTACTTCTGGAAGCATATTGATCCGACTCGTGACGATGGGCAGTTTTGTGATAATGGTCCGTCATACCGGCCAGCCATTTTTTATACTGAAGATCAAAAAGATCTGACGATTGCCTCGAAAGAACATATCGAAAAAAACAAACCATTTTCTGATCCGATAAAAGTAGAGCTTATTGAAGCTTCAACATTTTATGCGGCTGAAGAATATCATCAGGATTACTATAAGAAAAACCCGATTCGTTATCGTTATTATCGTCATGGTTGTGGACGCGATAAACGTGTTGAGCAATTATGGGGAAAGTCTCACTGATTAATTAGATCTTTCAAGACTTGATAGAAAAGGTCCTGATCAGTTTTAAGATCAACAAAATAAAAGGTGTTCCATGCAGCAGGAAATCAAAAATATCGATCGGTTTGATCAGATTTCCTGCAAACAGCATTTTTAACTTTTCCCAGATATGTGGTTCGGGAGTAAATGGAGCCAGTCCCAATGTAAGACAGACAATTATGATCAGTGGTAATGGAATACTATCTAGCCAGCTCATTCTGAAGTTTTTCCTGTAAAAGATATAATGCGATCATGATAGCGATTAAATCTGATCAGGAAAATAGCCGGGCTGAAAAGTTATCCGAAAAACTAAACATTCCTCGGGAAACTGATCTTACTGAAAAGCCAGATCTACTGCTAGGCTGGCACGAAGAAAAACTTTCTCTATTCCCGGAAGATTCTGGCCCTGTCTTTATAGATTTCGTCGAAGGAAAACTCGCCCACCGGCGACAGTTCGGCGGTGGAAAAAAACAACCACTTGCTCGTGCGATCGGGCTTTCCAGTAAAAAAATTCCCAATGTGATCGACGCCACTGCAGGAATGGGACGCGATAGTTTTGTGCTTGCTTCGCTGGGTTGTAAGGTTCAGATGATCGAACGATCACCCGTCATTGCTGCACTTTTACAAGACGCACTTGATCGTGCCCGGCAAGATGTTGATGTTTGTGAGATCGCTGACCGGCTTTCCGTGATCTGCGCGGATGCCAGTGGTTATCTTGCCAACGTACAAATGGAAGATGTGATTTACCTTGATCCAATGTATCCGGAGAAACGAAAATCTGCTGCGGTCAAAAAGGATATGCGTGCATTACAAATGTTGGTCGGAGCTGATCAGGATAGTCATAAATTACTAGAAGCCGCATTAAAAAAAGCAAAACATCGCGCGGTTGTGAAAAGACCGAAACAGGCTGATCCAATCGATGGACAACAACCGAATTCGTCGATCAGTAGTCCTAATACACGTTACGATATTTATTCGATCAAGGCATTTTAGTTGTTGATAATTGAAAGATTTGAAATGGTGGCACATCGCTTGCAATCACTCTGGAAAGTTTATTAATTGGAGATGAAAGGATGCAGGCAATATCAGGTTCAGTTGGTTTATCACTCGCCTCAACAGAGGCAGGTAGCACATCAGATCTAACATCCGAATTAGGTGCGGACATGGCTTCAGGGTTGGGTTTTCTGGCTTTGTTCACAACGCAGGTTAGTTCGGCGACAGCAGATTTTAATCTGTTAAAAGGTAAGCTGGCGGGCACTGGTCTGGACGGCAAACTCTTTCCACAGGGATTGCCACAGCGGCCATTATTTTCCGAATTTCTATCTGCAGATGGTGCGAAACAATTGATGGATAATAAGTTGTTTTCTAACCTTGGCAGTGAAGGTCAAAATTTGCTTGATGCGATTCAGGGAAAGGGTGAGGAAGATTCATTTGCCCAGTCTTTAATGAAGGAAATTGGTAGTTCGTCTTTGCGTGGAAAAGGTGCGCAAGTTGGAACTGGATTTGCAGCGATCACCAACCAATTAGGTAGTCAGAGTTGGGGTGATGAGCTGGTCTCCCGTGTTAAGTGGCAAATTGGACAGGATATTCAGGAAGCAAAGATTAGCCTTAATCCACGAGAGCTTGGTCCTTTGCAGGTGAAGATCAGCATTATTGACGATCAGGCACATGTGCAATTCGTCGCACAACATGGTTCGGTGCGTGATGCGATCGAAGAGGCTATTCCGCGCTTGCGGGAGATGCTGGAGCAATCAGGAATGATGCTGGCTGATGCTGATGTGTCGCAACATTCTGCTGATCATCAGGGTTTTTTCGAAACTTCCGAAACGACGAAAGATCAGTTTTCAGGTAGTGATCTTGATGTTGATGTTGAAGAGGAAGGATCTGATCTTCAGGTGAAAGTGATGCGCGCCGGTGTTGGTTTGGTGGACGCGTTCATCTAATAAAATTGATCGTTTTATAAATCGTCTTTTCATACGCCGATATGTCGAATTCAAGATGACGGTTAATATAATAGTCACTCAGAATCCTGCACTGTTGTTCATAACGAAAATCACCTAAGGCTTTGTTTCCAGACAAAGCATCATGCGCATAAACTTGTTCTTTATATAGAAGGTGTTCTTTGATCGCGATCAATGAGGATTGAATTCCTTTGGTCTGATTAGCCCACACATGCCCGATCTCATGAACCAGTCTTGCCATTTTCAAATAATGCTGGCTGTAGTCTTCAACAGAATATTCCTCCCGAAAGATAATGTGATTGCCGAAAACAAAGGCTGCCATTGTCGGTGGAAGATTGGCTGTGCTGATTATCACTTCCGAATAATTAACATCCTTATAAAACACACTTTGTAATTCTTTTATTTCCTGATCAGTTAATGGACGATGGTCATTATTAAAGTTCAGGAAAAAGATACTGATGATCACGATCAGAAGTGTAAGGCTAAAGAAGAATATTTTTTTCATGAATTTTAGTTGCGACATGAGTGACAGTCAGGCAGCATAGTCGAACTTTATAATCACTGACAATAATAAGTATGTCCGACGCACCTGTTCTTGGCGCTTTCTCTTCAATCGATCTCATCGCACTTGGGATCAATCTCCTGCTGTTTATTTTTACACGACAGATCGTCACGGCCTTCAGACCGGATAAAGATTCGGCATCGGTGAAAACCAAAGTTTGGACATTACGTTTGATCAATCTTGTTTTGTTCGGGATCTACTTTCTTGAGTTCTTTGTCGGTGGCTGGACAGCACAATTATCTCGCACTGGCCTGACTTTGTTGATTGCTTATCTGGTAGTCAATTTTCTACATCTTCTTATTCTCAAAAAGTATGGGCGGGAGAAAGAGATCGACGGAACGGAGTATCACGTTGAAACTTATCAGTCAGAAATATTTAATCTATTAGTATTAGTCACATCTTTTATTATTGTCCTGATCATTGTGATCAACATCTGGGGCATGACAGACTGGTTTAAGACCACGAGTGTCCTGGGTGGATTATTGATCATCTTGTTTTCAACTAAGGATTATTGGGCTCCGGATAATATTAATGGGTTGATGCTTCTTTATAATGGCGATGTTGAGCCGGGCAGTATTATTCAGATCAAAGAATATGATTTGATCGCTGTGACTATTGAAACGACGCTGACACAAACCAAGTTTCGCGATCTGCGATCACGTCATATTATTGTTATACCCAATTCCAAAGTCAGAAATGCAAAGGTTGAGGTTTTGAGCAAAGGCCCCGCCTCTGGTCTGATGCAATTCGTTGATTTTAAGATCGGCTATGGTTTACCTGCAGAAGAGGTGGAAACTTTTCTGACGAATGTCTGGACGCAAGCTTGTGAAAATGAAAAATCGTTGAACCAGGAAAAGCAGGCGAAGATCGTAGTGATTGATAATGGTGATCATGCGGTTGTCTGGCGGCTGGCTTATTGGGTGAAGAATATTTACGGCCTGTTCGATGCGCAGTTTGCGATCAATCGTGCGGCTTATGAAATGTCTCTGGAGCAAGGTATTGCATTGAATACACCGTTGACTCACGAAGCGGTTGAAAGCTCGTGATGTTGTTTAAGGAAAATATCCTTTAGAAGATCAGGATATAATGACTATAGTTTAGGCGTTTCACTGAACTTTATTTTCAGGGGAAAGTCGATAATATAGTACAAATATTTGAATAGAATTATTTTTAAGACTCCATTCGATATGGAGAACATAGATGGAGATACATTATGAAACTTGTAAAAATCACCCCACTTCTTTTGGCAATGGCTACATTTTCTGCCTATGCAGAGAATGGCAATGACTACCCGACGCTGGAACGTGTTAATAGCGTTCTGATCTGTATGAAAGGGCACGGTGGCCAAACACTAGAAAACCTTCATGCTTGCTCTTGTAAAATTGATGTTGTTGCCAGCAAGATTCCTTTTGATATTTGGGAGGAAGCACAAACTTACAAAGCGGCTAAACGTTTACCTGGTGAGAAAGGTGGTCTTTTCCGAGATTCAGAACGCGCTGATGATATCGTGCCGAAACTTGATGCGGCCAATACAGAAGCTGAAAAACGTTGCTTTATTAGCGTTCGACACATAAGAGCAAAAGCAGATAAATGATGCAAAGTTAGGTTTAGAAAGTTACGTTCTCTCTGCAGCATTCATTAATTAAGAAAGCCTGCATAACGGTCTTTATAACCAACCCGAATACTTCCGCCAGCCAGAAATTCGGGTTGGTTACGCTTAACTGCCATAATGTTTTTGACATTTTTATTGTGCATTGCAGTATATAAATAATTATTACAATCAACAAGATAGAGGTTTTTTTTTATTCTTCTTCATATTTTAATAATCAATATGAAATTTTCCCGAAAAAAATATTGATAGTTCCCGTTTTTTAGTTATAATCTTTCCTAACTGTTAGAAACTTCGCCGCCCGGAAATAAACGGGTTTAGATGAAAATTGAGGACAGATTAAAAGTAATAAATGAAAATTTTGCCACAAAACTTTCAACCAGAATATCGGCATTCGTTCCTGAGCCGAACATGTGATTCATCACATGCCCGTACTGATCAAATCGTCGATACAGATAAAAAATCTAATTCAAGTTTCTCAATGGTGTTTTAACAACACGAGTTTTCCACTCAATGGTATCTTTCCGGTCTCGGGCTTCCATTGGGTTATAAAAAAAGAACAGAGACCGAACTGTTAACAGTAAATTATATATAAGGAGGAGGTCATGAGAAAATCATCGTTAAATCGATGGCTTCTAGCAGGTGCAGCATTAACTATGTCAGCATCAGCGATGGCTAACGAAGAACTACTAAAGTTACAACAAGATCCAAACTACTGGGTAATGCCTAGTGGTAACTATGCTGGCTGGCGTTATTCGGAGTTGAAACAAATCAACAACGGCAATGCTCACCAGATTCAAGCTGCCTGGACATTTTCAACAGGTGTTCTACGTGGACACGAAGGTGGACCATTAGTATTACCTTCAAGCGCAACTGGTCTGGGTGGAGATACTCTGTATATCCATGCTGCTTTCCCTAACAATGTTTTCGCTATCGATCTAGATACGCTGGAAATCGTCTGGGAATACGTGCCGGTACAGGACTATGATGAAACTGTTCCTGTAATGTGCTGTGACACGGTTAACCGTGGTCTTGCTTATGGTGATGGCAAAATCTTGCTACAACAGGCTGATACATGGCTGGTAGCAATCAATGCTAAAACTGGTGAGAAAGTATGGGACGTTAAAAATGGTGATCCTAAGAAGGGTCAAACCAATACTAACGCACCTCACGTCATCAAAGACAAAGTATTTACTGGTATGTCAGGCGCTGAGTTCGGCGTTCGATGCTGGATGAATGCTTACAATCTTAGCGATGGTAGCATGGCCTGGAGAGCATACTCTATGGGCCCTGATGCTGATATGTTGATCGATCCTGTAAACACTACTGAACTGGGTAAACCAGTAGGTAAAGATTCTTCACTGAAAACCTGGAAAGGTGATCAATGGAAAATCGGTGGTGGTTCTACATGGGGTTGGTGGCCGTATGATCCTGACCTGAACCTGATGTACTACGGAAATGGTAATCCATCTACATGGAACCCAGTTGTACGTCCTGGTGATAACAAATGGTCTATGACTATGTTTGCTCGTGATGTTGACACTGGTGTAGCCAAATGGGTATACCAAATGACTCCACATGATGAGTGGGATTATGATGGTATCAATGAAATGATCCTGACTGACGTTACTGTCAAAGGTAAGAAACATAAAGGTCTGGTACATTTTGACCGTAATGGCTTCGGATATACTATGGATCGAGTTACTGGTGAATTGCTTGTCGCTGAAAAATACGACGCAGCAGTTAACTGGGCAACTCACGTTGACATGAAGACTGGTCGTCCAGCGGTAGTTGCACGTTACTCAACTCACCAAAACGGTGAAGATGTGAACTCAACTAACATCTGTCCTGCGGCTCTTGGTACTAAAGATATGCAGCCTTCAGCTTACTCACCACGTACTAACCTGTTCTACGTTCCTACAAACCACGTTTGTATGGATTATGAGCCAGTATCTGGTGGTGAATATGTAGCTGGTCAACCATATGTAAACGCTGTGTTGAACATGTTCCCAGCGGGTCGTGTATGTCCTGACTGTCCTAACAACAATGCCGAAGACAACAACCTGGGTAACTTTATTGCCTGGGATGCAAACGCTGGTAAAGTTGTATGGTCAATCCCGGAACGCTTCTCAGTATGGTCAGGTGCTCTGGCGACTGCTGGCGACGTAGTATTCTACGGCGACCTTGCAGGTTATCTGAAAGCTATTGATGCTAAGAGCGGTAAGCTCCTTTGGAAATTCAAAACTCCATCGGGCATCATCGGTAACACAAACACTTGGGCTCACAAAGGCAAGCAATACGTAGGTGTATTGTCAGGTGTTGGTGGCTGGGCTGGTATCGGTATGGCTGCTGGCCTTATCAATGATACTGACGGTCTTGGCGCTGTAGGTGCTTACAAAGGCCTGAACGATTACACTCGTCTAGGCGGTGTGTTGAGCGTTTTCAGTCTGCCATAAGCAGTAGAAATTTAGGCTAAGTAATTAGTCTGAAAAACTAGCAATAGTTAACCCCGATTTCTCTTTGAGGAGTCGGGGTTTTTTTATGATTGGAGATCGAGAAGTTTTTATAAGAAATTTTAAAAACCATTCTGTCTTAATCTTTTGATGTGTTAAATTACTCAACTATTAAATATCACTTTTTGAAGACATATGAATCAACCTCTAGAGTTTTCTGAACAACAACCTCTCCATGAATTTACAGAACAGGCCTACCTGGAATATTCCATGTACGTTATTCTGGATCGTGCACTTCCGAATATTGGCGATGGTTTAAAACCTGTACAAAGACGTATTGTTTACGCCATGTCTGAACTAGGTCTAAAAGCTGGATCCAAATTTAAAAAATCAGCCAGAACAGTCGGTGATGTAATTGGTAAGTTTCATCCGCATGGTGATTCTGCCTGTTATGAAGCCATGGTCTTGATGGCGCAGAATTTCGCTTATCGTTATCCATTAATCGATGGACAGGGCAACTGGGGATCGATGGATGATCCGAAATCTTTTGCAGCAATGCGATATACCGAATCAAAACTGACAGCTTATGCAGATTTGTTGCTCAAGGAATTGGGCGAAGGCACAGTTGACTGGGTTCCAAATTTTGATGGAACCTTGGATGAACCAAAGTTATTGCCAGCGAGATTACCGAATATATTATTAAATGGTGGATCAGGAATCGCCGTAGGTATGGCGACGGATATCCCGCCACATAATTTACGTGAAGTAGCCAGTGCAACTATCAGGCTGCTGGAGTCACCCAAATCTACAGTAGAAGAACTTTTTGAGCATGTTAAAGGGCCAGATTATCCAACAGATGCTGAAATTATTTCTTCACAGGATGAATTACTGAACATTTATAAAACGGGTATAGGTTCGGTTCGTATGCGCGCTGTTTACGAGATAGAAAATGGTGATATCGTGATCACTGCATTACCTTATCAAAGTTCAGGTACAAAAATTCAACAGCAGATCGCTGCTCAAATTGAAGCTAAGAAATTACCTATGCTTGACAACCTACGTGATGAATCAGATCACGAAACACCAACAAGACTGGTTCTCTTTCCAAGATCAAACCGTGTAGACATAAAACAATTAATGGATCATCTTTTTGCAACCACCGATCTGGAAAAGAGTTATCGCGTTAACCTGAATATGATCGGAATAGATGGTAGACCTCAGGTAAAAAATCTCAGGGTACTTTTAAAAGAGTGGATTGAATTCAGAACCTCTACTGTCAGAAGACGTCTTGAATACCGACTGGAAAAAGTTAGCAAACGCATTCATATCCTTGAAGGTCAATTAATTGCATTTTTGAATATCGACGAAGTGATCGCGATTATCCGTGAAGAAGACAAACCCAAACCTGTTTTGATGCAGCGTTTCAGTATTACTGATGAACAGGCAGAAGCAATACTGGAATTAAAACTTCGTCATTTAGCACGTCTGGAAGAAATGAAGATTCGTGGAGAACTTGACGAACTCGCAGAAGAACGTGGCAAGTTAGAATTAACATTAGGATCAGCACGTCGTCTTAAAACTTTGATTCGCAAAGAAATTGAAGAAGATGTAGAAAACTTTGGTGATGATCGACGATCTCCAATAATTGAACGTCAACAAGCACAGGCGCTGGATCAAACAGCCTTGATTCCATCTGATCCAGTAACGATTATTTTGTCTGAAAAAGGCTGGATCAAAGCCGCGAAAGGGCACGAGATCGTTGCCGAAGAACTCAACTACCGCACCGGTGATGCTTATCGATCATCAGCGATGGGAAAAAGTAATCAACTTTCCGTCTTTCTGGATTCAACGGGACGAAGTTATTCATTAGCTTCACATGGTTTACCGTCTGCCAGAGGCTTGGGTGAACCATTGTCAGGCAAACTTTCTCCTCCTGATGGATCAGAATTTGTCAGTGTTTTGTGTGGATTACCAGATACACAATATCTGATTTCCTCAGATGCTGGTTATGGTTATGTCGTGAAACTGGGTGATCTCTACAGTAAGAATAAAGCTGGTAAAGCGATCCTACGATTACCTAAAGGTGCAGAAGTGATGCAGCCATCTCCGGTTGGAGATTATAAGACGGATCGAGTTGTTGCTCTGTCTAATCAGGGACGTTTGCTGATCTTTGATTTAAAAGAACTGCCAGAATTACCAAAAGGAAAAGGTCTGAAAATAATGCAAATCCCTTCAGCTAAAGTTGTATCACGAGAAGAGTTCCTTGTCGCTACTCTGGCTTTACCGATAGATTCAAATCTTGTGATTTTTTCTGGCCAACGACATCTGACTATTAAATCTCGTGATCTCGAAGCTTATATCGGAGAACGTGGAAGACGTGGAAATAAATTACCCAGAGGTTTCCAGAACGTTTCAGGAATGAAAGTCGAATAATGAATAATAAAAAAAGAGGCCGGAGCTTACGCTCCGGCCCAGGGCAGAACGGATAAGGGAGGGGAGGGGAATCCGTCCTGACAAATAAGTTATCGGTTATATCTCAAATTACTTTAGCGATTGATTGGGCTAGCATTTATCCATATATGCTGTGTTATAATCTTCCATTGCTGATTTTTCGATCAAGGCTTGATATTTCAGGAAATTATTAAATAAAAGTCATAATTAACAACATGTTGAGAGGGTTTCTATGGAACACGTATTACCAGAATTACCATATGCAAAGGATGCACTTGAGCCACATATTTCTAGCGAAACGCTGGATTTCCATTATGGCAAACACCATGCAACTTATGTGGTTAAACTGAACGGTTTGATCGAAGGCACTGAGTTTTCTGATTCTTCACTCGAAGAAATCGTTACAAAAGCTTCTGCCGGTCCTGTTTTCAACAACGCTGCACAAATCTGGAACCATACTTTTTACTGGAACTCCCTGAGTCCAAATGGTGGTGGTGAACCTTCTGGAGATCTACTTGAAGCTATCAACAAAGCTTTCGGAAGTGTCGAAGTATTCAAAGAACAATTTACAGATTCTGCAGTCAACAACTTTGGATCAAGCTGGACATGGCTAGTGAAAAATTCTGACGGTAGCCTCGCGATTGTGAACACAAGCAATGCAGCATGTCCTTTGACAGATGGAGCAACACCACTACTAACTTGTGATCTTTGGGAGCATGCTTACTACATCGATTACAGAAATGTACGTCCAGATTATTTGAAAGCGTACTGGTCTCTTGTGAACTGGGATTTTGCTGCAAGCAATCTCTAAATAGATCACGGAATATAGACGCTAAAAATTCGCAGTACGGATCCCCGTGCTGCGTTTTCTTTTTTATAGCCTGAATTAAATAATGACAACATCACATTTAATGACAAATTACGCCCCACTTCCTGTTAGCTTTGTAAAAGGTCAAGGCGTCTGGCTGGAAGATGAAAAAGGTGATCGTTATCTCGATGCATTGGGTGGGATTGCTGTGTGCGGTCTTGGTCATGCCCATCCTGAAGTTGCTGCGGCAATTTCTGATCAGGCAAATAAACTCATTCATACTTCAAATGTTTATCGAATTGATTTACAGGAAAAACTGGCTGATCGTTTGTGTGAACTGTCCTCAATGGAAAAAGTATTTTTTGGAAACTCGGGTGCAGAAGCAAACGAAGCGGCGATCAAATTAGCCCGTTTACACGGGCGAAATAAAAGTATCGAAATTCCGACGATCATTGTTATGGAAGGCAGTTTCCACGGTAGAACAATGGCCACGTTAAGCGCGACGGGTAATCCAAAAGTGCGTGCAGGTTTCGAACCATTGGTTCAGGACTTTATTCATATTCCTTATGACGACATTGCCGCGCTTAAAGCGATTGCAAACAAAAATGTTGTTGCAGTCTTGTGCGAGCCGGTTCAGGGTGAAGGCGGCGTCAACATTCCTGCTGATGATTTCCTGAGTCAAATCAGAGAAGTTTGTGATCAGAATGACTGGTTAATGATGTTAGATGAGATTCAAACAGGGATAGGTAGAACCGGAAAATGGTTTGCCTGCCAGCATGAAAATGTACTTCCCGATGTGATGACCTTAGCGAAAGCGCTTGGAAATGGCGTTCCTATCGGCGCTTGTCTTGCACGAGGAAAAGCCGCTGATTTATTTGCGCCGGGCAGCCACGGATCAACCTTCGGTGGAAATCCACTGGCCAGTCGCGCAGGTTTGGCGGTGATTGAAACGCTGGAAAAGAATAATCTGATCGAGCAGGCCGAAACACAGGGAAATTATTTGCTTGAACAGTTTCAGCACTCTTTAAAAAATATTTCTGGTGTCGTTGATATTCGCGGCAAGGGAATGATGATCGGGATTGAACTTGAGCAAGCTTGTGGTGATCTGGTGCAGCAAGCACTTGATCAAAAATTACTAATTAATGTGACCGCAATGAATACGATCCGTTTACTTCCTCCTTTGATCATCAGCAAGGAAGAGTGTGATCAGGTTGTTGAAATTCTTACACCATTAATCAAATCATTTTTACAAAAATAGTATTTTATATTATGACAATCAGACATTTTTTAACCTTACAGGATCTCAGTGGTGACGAATTTCGACAGTTACTTGATCGCGCCATCGAATTAAAAAAAGATCACAACGCAGGACAAATTTTCGAACCTCTGAAAAATAAAGTTCTTGGAATGATTTTTGAAAAATCATCAACGCGAACACGTGTTTCTTTTGAGGCTGGCATGATCCAGTTCGGTGGCAATGCAATATTCCTTTCACCACAGCATTCACAAGTTGGACGAGGCGAAGAGATCGCAGATACGGCACGCGTACTTTCCGGTATGGTTGATGGAATTATGGTGCGGACTTTTGAACATGAGAAGGTTGAACTGTTTGCTGAATACTCCAGTATTCCGGTGATTAACGGACTGACGGATACATACCATCCTTGTCAGTTACTGGCCGATATGCAAACGTATCAGGAACATCGTGGAACTATAGAAGGACGCACAGTGACTTATATTGGTGATGGAAACAATATGTGCCATTCGTACATCAATGCTGCCATGTTGCTTGATTTCAACTTGAATATTGCCAGTCCAGATGGTTATCTACCGGATGCGGACATTGTTGCTAAGGCTGGTGATCGCGTCAAAGTTTTTTCCTCTGCAAAAGAAGCATCGCAAGATGTTGATCTGATCACGACAGATGTTTGGGCAAGCATGGGACAGGAAGAGGAAGCTGATGAACGTGCTAAAACTTTTGCAGGTTATCAGGTCAATAGTGAGTTAATGTCACTGGCAAAACAGGATGCATTATTCATGCATTGTCTGCCTGCGCATCGAGGTGAAGAAGTCACTGCAGAAGTGATGGACAGTGAACAAAGCGTAGTCTGGGATGAGGCAGGAAATCGTTTACATGCTCAAAAAGCCCTCCTTGAATTCTTAATGGCGTGACCCGTATATTTCATAAAGGCGGACAACGTACTATGAATTTTTACGAGAACTATAATCAAATCCTATTTGGCTTTATGAAAAATCTGGCGTCGCATCTTAAACGATTCCCCTTAATCCATAGCTATTGCTATGAATCTGCGGGAGATCGTTCAAGCTGCTTAGCCACATTTCCCATAAACTCCAAATCCTTTATGAATTATACGGGTTAATTATGTTTTTTCTGATAAGTAATGATGATGGTTATCGTGCACCCGGGATAAAATCTCTGGAAGAAGCATTAACTTCTCTTGGAACAGTCGCTGTCGTTGCACCCGATCGTAATCGCAGCGGAGCCAGTAATTCATTAACGCTCGATAGTCCTTTACAGGTTCATGAATATGGAGAAGATCATTTCTTTGTAAATGGTACTCCCACCGATTGCGTTCATATCGCCATTACCGGCTTGCTAAAAAAGAATCCTGACATGGTCGTTTCCGGAATCAATTCTGGTGGTAATCTGGGCGATGATGTTCTCTATTCTGGAACGGTCGCTGCAGCGATGGAAGGACGTTTTATGGGTTTGCCAGCGATGGCGATTTCTCTGGTTGGTGATGATCCGACTCATTATGAAACTGCAGCGGCAGTGATCAAAAAGCTGATCAAAAATCTGCAAAAGAACCCACTCACGGCTGACACTATTTTGAATATCAACGTGCCCGACCTTCCTCTTGATCAAATAAAAGGAACTGAGGTGACACGACTCGGGCAGCGACACAAATCTGAACCTGTGATCAAAGAAAAGGATCCTCGTGGTAGACCAATCTATTGGATCGGCCCTCCCGGTGCGGAACAAGATGGAGGAGAAGGAACGGACTTTCACGCGGTTAGAAATGGTTATGTTTCGATCACGCCATTGCAAGTCGATTTGACTCATTATGATTCGCTGGATATGGTTTCTGGGTGGCTGGGAAATTTGAGCATAAAAGATGAGTGAACACCGTGGAATAGGCATGACTTCTGAACGGACCCGGATCCGGTTGGTCAAACAGCTCAAAGACATGGGCATCACTAATCCACAAGTATTAAACGCGATTCAGACAACTCCAAGACATCTTTTCGTTGATGAAGGTCTGGCGACTCGAGCCTATGAAAATACCGCTTTACCTATCGGTCACGGTCAGACAATTTCTCAACCTTATATTGTTGCCAAAATGACGGAGTTATTACTCGGTGGGCCTCTGGGAAAAGTTCTGGAAATTGGAGCGGGTTGTGGTTATCAAAGTGTCATTCTTTCCCAGTTTGCTGATCAAGTTTATGCGGTTGAAAGAATCGCTCCACTAGCGATTAAATTGCGCGAAAGGATCCAGCAATTACGTATCAGGAACATCCTCGTAAAACATGGTGATGGCATGCAGGGATGGGAAGATAACGGACCTTATGATGCGATCCTGTGTGCTGCGGCTCCTGTTGTGGTCCCGCCAAAATTGCTCGAGCAATTAAAAATAGGTGGACGTTTGGTTATCCCTGTTGGCGGCGAAGGTGGACATCAGGATTTATTGTTGATCATGCGTGAAGATGAAGAGACTTATAACGAACAAAAACTGGACGCGGTTAGCTTCGTTCCGATGCGTTCTGGTGTGAGCTAATATGTTGTCGACACAACGACAAAGCTTCACCTGTTTGTTGATCATCCTTTTGTTTGGTCTGACATCTTGTATGGGCGGTGGACGTGCGCCGGTATATAGTCGTGGGGATCAACAATCTGCTCCCGTTGAAAAAAAACCAGTAGCAGAAAAAATAATCCCCGGATCATCAGGAATAACTGATCCGATAATGCGTAAGGATTTTTATAAGGTCATTAGTGGTGACACGCTATATTCAATTGCCTGGCGTTATAAACTTGATTATAAAAAATTGGCGAGATGGAATGCGATCCGTGCACCGTATGTTATTCATGTAGGTAAAAAACTGCGGTTAACACCACCACCAGAAAAGCCGATTCAAGTTGCTGCTAAAGTTAAAAATCCGGGACCATATCCTAACCAGCCTCCTGTCGAAAAGAAACCTGTACCTAAACCAGAAGGTAAACCTCCAACAGTGGTCAAACAAGTTCCTATAAAACCAACATCAAAACTGTCGTCAAGAATTAGTAGTTGGCAATGGCCAGCAAAAGGGAAATTGATCTCATCTAATACCGTGTCATCGCGCAATGGTATTGACATAAAAGGTAAAATGGGGCAAACCGTAAAAGCGGCGGCGGCAGGGAATGTTGTCTATAGTGGAAGTGGTCTGGTTGGATATGGAAACCTGATCATTATCAAACACAATAAAACATTTTTAAGTGCTTATGCGCACAATAGTCGTTTGCTGGTGGGCGAAGGTACAAAAGTAAGTGTAGGGCAACCGATCGCAGAAATGGGCAATAGTGGAACGAATATGGTTAAGTTGCATTTTGAAATACGCAAAGACGGGAAGTCGGTTGATCCATTGAAATATCTGTCGAAATGATCGGTTTATCTTTCCATGAAAATAGATACTGAAACCAGTTAACTCAATTTTTATTTATGAATTGATCAGAGGTTGCTAAATTTCACCCTCACGTTTTTGCATGCGAAGAAATCCATCTCGTGAAAGCATTCTTTCCAGATAATTTTCAATATTTTCGTGACGTAAAGGTATCGCTCGCTTACCACCTCTTTGAGCCCAGTTTAGAATACTGGCACTGATTAAATCTGCACAGGTAAATTGATCAGAAACTAAAAATTCACGATCACCAAGACGTTGACTAAAAACATCCAGCACTTTTTCAAACTCATAATTTGCTGTGATCAACATGTCTCGAATTCTATATTCTTTGGGTAAAGCAAATCGATGTTTCGCCATACTCCAGAGCGGCTGCTCGAGTTCCGTCATTGCAAAAAAGCACCATTGATTATAAGTGGCACGATCTGGTGTGCCATAAGCAGGTGTTAGATTTGATTGAGGATACAAATCTCCAATGTAAGTACAGATCGCTACGGATTCTGTCAGGATTAGATTGTCATGAACCAGGGTTGGTACTTTGCCTGATGGATTAAGCTTCAAATAAGGCTCCAGTTTTCCTTCACCTTTTCCAAGCTCGACTTTAATAAACTGGTAATCGGCACCAGCTTCCTCCAGGGACCAGATAACTCTGTCGCTGCGCGTATTGGGCATGCCATAAATTTTGATCATGATGTCCTCTTTATAGTTACGATCAGATGAAATGATGTGCTAGAATGCGCTTCGTTTCAATGGTGGCTGCATCAGTCCCCCCGCGACGCGAAGTTGTGAACCTCGTCAGGCCTGGAAGGGAGCAGCGACAGCAGCGGATGCGGGTGCCGGGGTGTGGCGGGTGTGGCCGCCACCTAAATTTTATCAAAAAAATCCTCATTTCTAGCGTCATCTGATTTATAATATTGCCATGAGTTATCAAGTTCTTGCCCGAAAGTGGCGTCCTCACAGTTTTGAAAGTATGGTCGGCCAACGTCATGTGCTACAGGCTTTGACCAATGCGCTGGACAGTGATCGTCTACATCATGCTTATTTATTCACCGGAACACGTGGTGTCGGTAAGACAACGATTGCGAGAATTTTTGCTAAAAGCCTGAATTGTGAAAAGGGTGTGAGCTCCACGCCTTGTGGGGAATGCAGTTCCTGTATCGAAGTTGACGAAGGTCGATTTGTTGATCTGATAGAAGTCGATGCCGCTTCCAGAACCGGCGTCGATGACACTCGTGATCTGTTGGATAATGTTCAGTACGCACCGACACGGGGACGATATAAAGTTTATCTGATCGATGAGGTTCACATGTTTTCCAAAAGCAGTTTTAATGCGCTGCTAAAAACACTGGAAGAACCGCCACCACATATTAAATTTTTATTGGCGACAACTGATCCAAAAAAGATCCCCCCAACGATTCTTTCCCGTTGTTTGCAATTTAATCTGAAACGCATTACGCCGGATCAGATCGAACAACAACTCAAACATATTCTTGAACAGGAAAAGATTAATTCGGATGATCGTTCATTGGAAATGATCGCCTTCGCTGCCGATGGTAGTTTGCGTGATGCCTTGAGTTTGCTTGATCAGGCAATTTCATTTGGTGGTGGAGAACTTAAAGCTGATGACGTGGCGGGCATGCTTGGTACGATCGACAAAGATCAGGTATTGGGCTTGCTGGAATTACTGGCCAACAAAGATGCTGCTGCGGTTCTCGAAAAAACTGAACAACTTGGTGAGCTTGGTCCTGATTATCAGGTAATCCTTGCCGAGTTATTGATTCAGTTACAGGCTGTCGCGGTAAAACAACTGGTGCCGGATGCGCGTCAAGATCATCGTGATAATGAACGTCTTGAAAAAATTGCCGCAATACTTACGCCAGAAGAATGCCAGTTGTATTATCAGATCGCATTGATCGGGCAACGAGATTTACCTTTTCACCCTGAACCACAAAGTGGTTTTGAGATGATTCTGTTACGGATGTTGGCTTTTCAAAATGTGAACACTGAAGCGGGTTCAATACCGGTAAAAAAAAAGCCAATAATTAGTTCTGAAATTGTTAGTGATCAGGTTTTTAATAACGATCAAAAAATTGAGGAAATTAAAAAGTCAGTAGAAAAGGTTTTAGATAAATCAGAAATACATTCCGGTAACTGGCACAATATAATTGAAGAACTTGAACTTGATGGCCTCCCAAAGCAACTGGCGATCAGCTGCGCAATGGAAAAATATGAAAATAATCATTTCCACTTATCCATGACTCCCGGTTCCATGCGTACCAGCCGTATGGAAGATCAACTTGAGCAGGCTTTGCGAAATAAGATAGACAAAAATTTAAAGTTGGTTCTTTTGGAAAATGAACTGGAAGGAAAAGAAACACCCCGTGCAAAACAGTCGAGAGAAGATGAAGAGCTTATGGATGAGGCAAAGCAGGTAATAAAATCTGATCCGGATATTCAGGCAATTTGTGACGCATTTGATGCAACAGTTATTGAAGATAGTATCCAGCCAACAAAAGGAGAAAAATGATATGAAAGGTGGTTTGGGAAACATTATGAAGCAAGCCCAGCAGATGCAGGAAAAGATGCAGAAGGCGCAGGAAGAGATCGCCAATATGGAAGTGGATGGCGAATCCGGTGCGGGTATGGTGAAAATTGTGATGACCGGAAAGCACGATGTAAAACGCGTTACGATTGATCCGGCTTTATTAGCTGAAGATAAAGAAATGCTGGAAGATTTGATCGCTGCCGCAGTTAACGATGCTAATCGTCGAGTCGAAACGGCCACTCAGGAAAAAATGGGCGGCATGACAGCCGGAATGGATCTGCCAGCCGGATTTAAAATGCCGTTTTAGTTTCGTCAAAAATAGATTAAAAGAAATTGAAATACACGCCACTCATTGATCAACTGATAGAAGCATTGCGTTGTCAGTCAGGGATCGGACCAAAGTCTGCTCAACGGATCGCGTTTGAGATGCTAGAACGTAATCGTCAGGGAGCGAGAGAACTTGCCGATGCGCTTAATAAGGCAATGGATGGTGTTGGTCATTGTGAACGTTGTCGTAATTTTAGTGAAACGCCTATTTGTACAATCTGTTCCAGTCCAAAACGTGATGCAACTTCACTGTGCATTGTTGAGAATCCTGCCAATGTTGTTTCCATCGAACAGACCAGTAGTTTTTTTGGTCGTTACTTTGTGCTGATGGGAAATTTGTCGCCACTGGATGGTATCGGCCCTGAAGAGATTGGGCTGGATAAATTAAAATCGGTTGTCGATCAAAGTGAGATCAAAGAGATTATCCTGGCAACAGGAACGACGATCGAGGGTGAAGCGACTGCTCACTACATAAGCCAAATATTTTCTGCCTCACAAATAAAAATAACACGGATTGCACACGGCGTACCTTTGGGTGGTGAGCTGGATCTGGTTGATGGCGGAACCTTATCTCATGCACTCGCATCACGACAGGAAATTTAATTCAGAACGGATCTGCTATACTTAGATATACCCATAAAACAAGGGGTTTTCTTTAAGATCTTGAAAAATAGTTCTGGAATGATTTAATGAAACTACTGCTTGTTGAAGATCATCTCTACGTTGCTGAAAGCCTGCAATTGTTGCTGGAAAGGACAATGGATTTTTCTACCGCAACTGACTGTAAGCAGGCGATCCAGCTGATCAAAGAAGAAAATGATTTCGATATCGTTTTGCTAGATATGGGCTTGCCGGATGGTGATGGACGATCCTTGTTACACTTTTTTCAAACACATAATCATTATCCTCCCGTGCTGGTGATTACGGGTAAGGAAAACGAATCAGAGATCATCAGAACTGCAAAATCTATGGGTGCGAAAGGGTTTTATCATAAATCTCAAAGCCCGAAAATATTACTGGAAGCTGTCGACACTTTGTTAGAGGGAGGGGAATATTGGCCGGTTAATATTACATCAAAAACATTACCCACTGATGAAAAAATCATCAACATGGCCAAATATTTTGGTATTACGCCAAGACAACTGGAGGTGCTTAATTATCTGGATGATGGTTTGCAAAACAAAGAGATTGCAGAAGTCATGCATATTTCTGAAGGCACTGTGAAGTCACATATCAAAGCGCTCTATGCCGCCCTGGGTGCTCGCACCCGAAGTGGCTGCGTCAAAACAGCTCGCCAGCTCGGTTTATTTGGATAATCATTCGGTCAATAATTCACACAGTGTTTCATAAAGAGCATCTGGTGAAACGGGTTTATGTAGCACAGGGAAACCAGATTGTTTGATAGCATTCAGATTTTCTGGTGCTGTATCTCCGGTGATCATCAATGCAGGAATATCGAATCTGTGTTGTATTCTTTTGATCACATCAAGACCTGTTTCATCATCACTCAAGCGATGGTCACAAATAATCAAATCAGGAGTCAGGTGCTGATTTTCCAGTGCTCCAAATGCCTCAAAACTATTTCTGGCTGTGATCGGAATCATGTCCCAGTTCTTGATCAGATGGATCATGGCCTGCAGCACTTCCAGATCATCATCGACGACAAGTAAGATTTTTCCAGTCAGATTTGTGAATGTTTGTTCTATTTTTTCTGACTCAACTTCATTTAGTTCTCCATAAGTGACAGGCAGTCTAAAACGAAAAACAGAGCCTTTGCCTTCTCGGGAACGGTAAGATAATTCTGTATCCAGCAAGGTTGCTATTCGCTGACAAATAGAGAGTCCAAGCCCCAGTCCTTTTGATCGATCGCGCTCAGTATTTTCAGACTGATAAAACTCGTTGAAGATCTTATCTTTTTCATGTTCTGCAATTCCTATCCCGGAATCCCAGACTTCAAATACGATTTCATTTCCACGTTTCCGATAACCTAGTTGAACGCCGCCATGATTTGTATAGCTGAAGGCATTGTTTAATAAATTTCTTAACAGACGGATGAGCAAAGTTTTATCTGTGTAGAGTATTTTATCGCTGGGGCGCACGCTAAACCGGAGTCCTTTTTCTCTGGCGATGGGAAGAAATTCGGTGAGCATTTGAGAAGAAATTGAGGCGATAGAAAACTTTGTTGGATTAACTTTAACCGCATCTGCATCCAGTCGTGAAAGATCAAGTAAAGATTCGAGGAGATTTCCAAGATTGTCCACACTACGTTCAAGACGCAGGAAAAGTAATTTTCCCTGTGCGGATGTTAGCTCTTTTTTCAGGCCATGAACCAGTAAGGAAAGTGCGTGAACAGGTTGCCGAAGATCGTGGTTGGCAGAAGCCAGAAAACGTGTTTTCGCATGGCTGGCGACCTCGGCTTTTTCTTTTTCCTGTTCGAGCCTGTCGATTAGCTCGGTATTTTTATAACCCATTCGAAGAGCATCATAGGCAATTTTGTTACTGCTATGAGCGATTCGAAAAAGCATGATCAGAAAAATGAATAGTAGAAATGCCAGCGTGTAGCCTTGCGTGGCTGAATGAATTAATTGATCAATGATTGCGCATCCCAGAGCGGGAACTGCATAAGCATAAAAGGCCGAAAGCCAGTAAGTGGTGAGCATCAACGATCCGGCTGCAAAACCAATGACTACCAGGTAGATCAAGGCATCATGGTAAACCTGATCCGGATCGTGAAAATTAAGAATCGCATAGCCCCATAAGAGGCCTGAAAAAAAAGTGGTTGATGTCAGGTACCATCCCCATCGAGGAGCTTGATCTGGAGTCGGAGTAGCTTTCTGGTATTTTCGGGTAAGGACAATTCTGCCCAGGTAGACTGACAGTGTTAATGTCAGCCAGATCGAGAGGTGGATTTTGTCTACGACATCCATGAAAATCCAGGCGATAACAACTGGAAAGACGGTTTGTAACCAGCTTACTTCATTAAGGTTATCGTAAAAAAAACGTACCGCCTCATCAACGATCAGCTTTTCATCAATTTCTCTTCCAGCATTTTTTATCATTTTATCGTTAAAAATATCCCCCTTTTGGGGGATATTCAATACCTGAGTGATTCGCTATGATTCTCGTCAATGATGCTCTTTGAAATAGATGACGAGCATTATTACATTGGGATCTTTGGCCGACGAGGCACTGAGCTTTAGCTTTGGTGCACCTCCCTTCCTTGCCTGCCTTAGATCCCTCCTAATTTATTCTTCACCTTTAAATCATTAGAGACTATAACCCTTCAAGGTGCGCAATTCTCACCGGTGCTGGTGGATGTGAATCGTGGAATGCCGAATAAAGCGGATCAGGTGTTAGCGTATTCGCATTCTCTTTATATAGCTTAACCAGCGCGCTGATCAGCTTGCTTGAGTCCGCATTTTCAGAGGCATATTGATCGGCTTCAAACTCGAATTTTCTCGACAGTTTTGCCATCAATGGGCCAAGGAAAAAACTGAATATCGGCGACACCATCAGGAATAGAATCAGCGCCATATAGATCGATGGTTCTGAAATGCCGAGTCCGTTATAGAACCAGTCCTGTTTGATCAACCAGCCCAGTATTGCCAGTCCGGTCAGGCTGATCACCGACATAAAACCAACCTGTTTGATAATGTGTTTACGTTTAAAATGTCCCAGCTCGTGAGCCAGTACCGCTTCAATTTCATCGGCATCCAGATCGTCGATCAGCGTGTCATAAAAGACGATACGTTTATTCGCACCGAAGCCGGTGAAGTAGGCATTGCCGTGAGAAGAACGTGTTGATCCATCAACCACAAAAATTCCCTGACTGGAAAAACCATTTCGTTCCAGCAATGCTTCGATCCGTGATCGTAAAGTCTCATCAGCTAATGGCTCAAATTTGTTAAATAGTGGTGCGATAAAAGTAGGGAAGGCCCACATCATTAACAGGCTGAAACCCATCCAAACCAGCCAGACAGTTAGCCACCAGAGATCACCGGCATTTTCCATCAGCCATAACACCAGCCAGATCATCGGTGCACCAATGGCAAACATCAGTAGTGTTTGTTTGATCATGTCAGTGACAAAGGTTTTGATCTTTGTTCGATTAAAACCAAAACGTTCTTCGAGAACAAAGGTTCGATATAGCGACGAAGGAATATCCAGAATCGCCATGATCGCGAATGCTGAAAGTAATACGGCAACACCGGTTGTGATCGGACTCCATTCAAAGTCGCGCCAGAAACCATCCAGCAGATCGAAACCGCCGCCTATTGTCCAGAGCAATAAAAATATCGTTCCAAGAAATAGCTCAAAGATTCCAAAACGTTGACCAGCAACGGTATAATCTGCTGCTTTCTGATGTGCGTCGAGTGGAATAGAGTCTGTAAATGCTGCGGGAACTTGTCCACGGTGCGCCAGAATATGTTGAATATGACGTCGCGATAACCAGAGATGTATGCCAATATTGACGATGATCGCTACAATAAACAAAGTGGTAAAATTATTCATTTACATTCCATAATAATTAAAAGGACGACTGCATGACTATTTCCGAAAAAAACCTGATCTGGATAGATCTTGAAATGACCGGCTTAGATACTGACCGTGATTATATCATTGAAATAGCCACGATCATTACTGATCAGGATCTGAATATTCTTGCCGAAGGGCCGATGATCGCGATTCACCAGCCGAATGATATTCTGGAGGCGATGGACGAGTGGAATACAAATCAGCATGGAAATTCCGGTCTCACTGAACGCGTGCAACAATCGGCCTATACGGTGGAACAGGCTGAGCAGGCAACGCTGGAATTCCTGAAGCAATATGTGCCAGAAGGCGCTTCACCAATGTGCGGAAATACTATCTGCCAGGATCGCCGTTTTATGCATCGACTGATGCCTGAGTTGGAACGCTTTTTTCATTATCGACATCTTGATGTCAGTACGATCAAAGAGCTGGCTGAACGTTGGGCACCTGATCTGCCTAAGTACCTGAAGTCGGGAAATCATCTGGCCATGGATGACATTATAGACTCCATCGAAGAGCTGAAATATTTCCGTGAAAATGTTTTTAAGATCTAAGTTCGAAAATAAATCATGAGCAATCTGCCAAAAAAATTATACACCGCCAGCCAGGTTCGTGAACTGGATCGACAAACGATCGAAGAACACGGAATACCGGGACTGGAGTTGATGGAAAGAGCTGGATCTGCGGCCTGTGAAATAATACAAAAAGTCTGGCCAGATTCCTGGCGAATCGTGATTGTTTGCGGTACCGGAAATAATGGAGGTGATGGTTATGTAATAGCCAGACTTGCACAACATAATGATAAGAAGGTGGTTTTATTACAGGTTGGCGATCATGACAATCTGCAGGGTGATGCAAAAACCTGTGCGGAGATGTCACTGGATGCTGGCGTCACTCACGATCCTTTCTCTGCTTCGTTTTTAGATAAAGCCGATCTGATCATTGATGCCATGTTGGGCACGGGACTTGATCGGGATGTTAAAGGCCAATATCTGGATGCGATTACGGCGATCAATCAGGCTAAAGCACCTGTCCTCTCAATAGACATTCCTTCGGGTCTCAACGCAGACACTGGTCAGGTTATGGGAGCAGCAATCGAAGCGCAGGCGACGATCAGTTTTATCGGCGTCAAACAGGGACTATTAACGGGTGATGGCCCGGCTTACAGTGGAAATGTTTATTTCAATGATCTGGATGTTCCTGATGAGGTTTATGAAACTGTTTCTGCCACATCTTGCCGAATAGATTTAGCCAGTCAGAAACAACATCTTTTCCAACGTAGAGCGAGTGATCACAAAGGTAATTTTGGCCATACGCTGATCGTCGGTGGAGATAAAGGTTTTGCCGGAGCCGCACGAATGGCTGCCGAAGCTGCGGGACGTTCCGGTGCAGGATTGGTTAGTCTGGCAACTCGCGAACAACATGCGACTCAGATTGTAATGTGTCGGCCCGAGATTATGGCGCATGGTTCTGAAAAAACCGGTGAACTCTCCAGCTTGTTAAAACGAGCGTCTGTCGTTGCCGTAGGTCCCGGACTGGGGCAGGGTAAATGGGGACAAAAAATGCTCGCTGCTGTTCTTGAAACTTCTCTTCCAAAAGTGATCGATGCCGATGGGTTGAATCTGATCGCACAGGAACCTGTTCATTGTGACAACTGGGTTTTGACTCCACATCCTGGAGAAGCCGCGAGATTACTGGGATGCTCGACGGCTGAAATCCAGCAGGATCGTTTTGCTGCCGCGACAAAACTTCAGAAGCAATATGGTGGTGTGATCGTTTTAAAAGGAGCAGGAACACTGATCGCTTCTGAGCTGACTCATGAAAGCCATATTTCCTTATGTGATCAGGGTAATCCAGGCATGGCTACTGGCGGGATGGGTGATGTTCTCACCGGTATAATTGCTGGATTGATCGCACAAGGACTTGATCTACTGACGGCTGCTCAAACAGGCGTTTGTGTGCATGCGAAGGCGGGTGATCGAGCTGCTGAAAATGGACAACGTGGAATGCTGGCGATGGATTTGATGACGGAAATCAGATCACTGGTTAATCCGTGATCATTGCTCCCACACTTTTTACTGACAGTGATGAACAAACCGAATCCATAGCAGGGAAACTAGCTTCAATTATCGAAAAAGGCATGATCATCCATCTGGAAGGTGATTTGGGTGCAGGAAAAACTACCTTTGCACGCGGCTTTCTCAGAGAACTAGGGGTTGCTGGCGCGGTGAAAAGTCCTACTTATAATATTGTCCAACCCTATCAAACCGATCAATTCACGCTGTATCATTTTGATCTCTATCGCATTTCTGACCATGAAGAATTAGAAGCACTCGGTATTCGTGACTATTTCGATGGCGAGGCGATCTGTCTTCTCGAGTGGCCGGAAAAAGGAGCTGGCCTGTTACCAACACCCGATATTCGTATAAAACTGGATTATGAAGGGAAAGGACGGAAGATTATATTAGAGCCAGTTAGTGAAACTGGTCACAAAACGATTGAAAAATTAGGTGGAAAAAACTGATATAATCTATTAAAATCATTCAGATAGTAAACTTTTATTAAACAGGGCTTGTAATTAGTGGCCTAACTGCTGCATTATTAACATAATTTCGGGTAAAGGGTTTTTGGTGGTGATGAGGGGTTCCATTCTATTTTTGTCTTTTTTGACACTCTTCTGTTTAGGAGAGGCGAGCTTTTCTGCAGAAATTGAAGGACTGCGCGTCTGGCCTGCACCGGATAAAACCCGTGTGGTTTTTGATCTGAGCGAGACGGTAGACTACAAGGCTTTCATTGTTAAAAATCCGACCCGTGTCGTGATTGATTTTAAAAATAGTCGATCACACAGTCAGCTTATTTCTCCGGTCAGCAAAAACAAACTTCTGAGAAAGATCCGATCAGCCGAAAAACAGAATAATGCTTTCCGTGTGGTTCTTGATCTACGTCATAACGTTAAGATCAAGAGTTTTCTGCTGGTACCAGCAAATGGTCGTGGTCATCGTCTAGTGGTTGATCTGCTGGATCCGAAGGCTCTTCAAAAATCACAATCTGTTATTGCAAAACAGACTCCATCAGAACCTGATCAGAAAAAAACGATTGTTAAGCCAACTTATCGTGATCTGGTTGTTGCAGTAGATGCTGGTCATGGCGGTAAGGATCCGGGTGCAACTGGCAAACGTGGCACACAAGAAAAAGATGTCGTCTTGTCTATTGCTAAAAAGCTGGCTGCAAAAATCAATAGCACGCAAGGCATGCGAGCTGTCCTAACGCGTAAAACGGATAAGTATCTAGCATTAAGGGAACGAATTGACGTTGCCCGTGCGAACAATGCCGATCTGTTTATTTCCATCCATGCGGATGCTTTCAAAAATCACAAGGTGCAGGGTTCTTCGGTCTATGTCTTGTCCCAAAATGGTGCCAGTAGTGAGGCTGCAAGATGGTTGGCGGAAAAAGAAAACTCGGCAGATTTTATCGGTGGCGTGACGATGCCTACCGAAGATCCGGTGCTTAAAGAGGTTCTGATCGATCTTTCGCAGAATGCTGTACTGGATGCCAGCACCAATATTGCAGGTCAGGTTCTAGGTGGTTTGAAACGTGTTGGTAAGGTTCATAAGCCTAATGTTCAGCATGCCGGTTTCGTAGTTCTGAAATCACCGGATATTCCTTCGATTCTGATCGAGACTGGTTTCATTACCAACCCGAGTGAAGAGCGCAAGTTGTTGAATCCGAAACAACAAAATAAACTCGTCAATGCCATTCACAGTGGTATCAAGCGATATTTCTCCGAATACGCACCGCCGGGAACACGCCTCGCTGCTAAATGATAGTTTAGTTTCCAGAGTCTCAACTTAAGAAGTTATAAGAAACATCGTCATTCCGGTATGTATACCCAGTCGAGCTAGGCACAAGCTTGAGCCGGAATCCATAGCTTTTTAAGTGCTGGATTCTCGCCAGAATCATGCGGGAATGACGAGAAACAGGTTATGTTTCTTATCCCAATCTCAGGACAGTTACCCAAATCTGTCGTCCACAGGCGACACAATTTAGCTAAAAGCGCCAGTCAGCAACCATCGACCTTCACTAACCCATTGAAAAATATGAAAATGTGTGTCGGGCACAATACTTGCCCTGTCTATAGGACAATCAACAATAAAAACCCAAGGGAAAAACAAAAAAACAGGAGCAAACATGAGAAACATCACAACTAAAACTCTCAGCACACTTATTTTAACGTTGTGCCTGACCAGCACCGCCCACGCGACCTTAATGGCCGTCAGCATCGGCGGCGGTACTAATAATGCAGTCTATGACGATATTCTCAACATCACCTGGCTGGCCAACGCCAACCTCGCTGACGATATGGATTTTGGTGTCAGCGGTATAAACACCAGCGGTAGCATGAATTGGCACAAAGCCAACGAATGGATAACTGCCATGAACAACGATGGCACCAACGGCTACCTGGGTGTCAAGACCTGGCGCCAACCCGAAGTCAGTCCGTTCAACGGTACCAGCTTTAATACCACCTTTACTTATGATGGTAGTACAGACAGTGGCTTCCAACTCAGCGCCCCGATGCATGTGACCTTCAACCCTAATGGCCAAAGTGAAGGTTTTACCGGCAGCGAACTGGCCTATCACTACTATAACAACCTGGGTGGAGTAGGTGCTTTTTATGGCACTGGAACTACCTTTAGCGGTAGCCAACCAAGCTCTGTTTACGGCGTAGACGATGCCACCAATGGCGCAAATTTGGCTTTATTCAGCAATATATTAAATAATTTGTATTGGACGGATACCGAAGAAGTGTCAGGTTCGTCCAGCGCTTTCCGCTTCAATACCGACAGTGGCCGCTAGGGCGATTTCCATAAGTCTGGTAATGCCTTCGTGTGGGCGGTTGCCCCCGGCAATGTTGCCGCGGTTCCCGTACCGGCGGCGGTGTGGTTGATGGGTTCGGCGTTGGCGGGACTGGCAGGGTTTAGCCGAAAACGAGCGGGAACATCTTGATGTTTTGGTTATTCGTGTCATTTGGTTCTTTTGTTTTAGGGTTTTGGCGCGCCTTTTAGGCGCGTGTGGCGCATAGCGCCACCGATAATTATTATCAGCAAGTAGATACAGGGCGCACTCGCTTGCAGTGTGCCGTTACAAAATCTTATGCATTTCAATGCGGCGCACTGCAGGCGAGTGCGCCCTACATTACTAAATAAGTTGTATTCCATATCTGGAAAAGATCAAATTTCCCACTAATTTTCTCTGTTTTTTGATGTACAATCCCGCCTTGCTTAAATCACATTGTCGTGACTATGGATCAGAACACTCAGCCAACCAGAACCAGAGTTAAATATTGCGGACTTACTCGCGTCGAAGATGCGCTGCATGCAGCGGCTATCGGTGTGGATGCGATTGGCCTGGTTTTTTATGATAAAAGTCCTCGATCTGTGTCTGTTGATCAGGCAAAGTTGATCGTGGAAAGTTTGCCTGCGTTTGTGACGACAGTGGGTTTATTTGTGAATGCAAATCCGGCGGATGTTGAAAGAATCGCACAAGCTGTGAATCTGGATCTTTTACAATTTCATGGCGATGAATCTGCTGCGGAATGTGAGCGCTTTGATCGACCTTATATCAAGGCGATCAGGATGCGTGAGAATCTGGATCTTGATCAGCTTTCCGGCGAGTTTCAAAATGCCAGTGGTTTACTGCTCGATGCCTATGATAAAAACATGTTTGGTGGCACAGGAAAATCATTTGACTGGTCGATGATTCCTGATCAGCGATCATTACCGATCATTCTTGCCGGTGGTTTAAATCCGGAAAATGTCGGGCAGGCGATCAACGATGTTCATCCTTATGCGGTGGATGTCAGCGGCGGGATCGAGGCGAGCAAAGGAATTAAGGACATTGAAAAAATGAATGCTTTTATGAGAGGAATAAATAGTGTCAGAAGTTAAATCTCAAACATTACCTGACGAGAACGGTCACTTTGGAGATTACGGTGGTCGCTTTGTTGCCGAGACCTTGATGGAGGCGGTGACGGAACTTCAGGAAGCTTACGAAAAATATATTGTTGATCCAGACTTCCTACGCGAGTTCGATCACGACCTTAAACATTATGTTGGTCGTCCTTCACCTTTATATCTGGCCGAACGCTGGACCGATCATGTTGGTGGCGCGAAGCTTTATCTAAAACGTGAAGATCTTAATCACACCGGCGCGCATAAGATCAACAACACGATTGGTCAGGCATTACTGGCAAAACGTATGGGCAAGACACGAATTATTGCTGAAACAGGTGCTGGTCAACATGGTGTTGCGACGGCCACGATTGCTGCAAGACTGGGTATTGAATGTGTCGTTTATATGGGTGCAGTCGATATCGAGCGGCAGACGCAGAATGTTTATCGTATGAAGTTGTTGGGTGCAAAAGTGGTGTCGGTTGAGTCCGGATCTAAAACGCTCAAGGACGCGCTCAATGAAGCGATGCGTGACTGGGTGGCCAATGTGGATGATACTTTTTACATCATTGGCACGGTCGCAGGACCACATCCATATCCGGCAATGGTGAGAGATTTTCAGGCGATCATTGGTCGCGAAGCAAAAGAACAATGTATGGAAGCCGAAGGTCGGTTACCGGATGCTGTCGTTGCTTGCGTTGGCGGTGGATCAAATGCGATTGGTTTGTTTTATCCGTTTATTGGTGATGAATCTGTTGTGATGTACGGTGTCGAAGCGGCAGGCGATGGCATTGAAACGGGTCGTCATGCGGCCTCACTTTGTGCGGGAAAACCTGGTGTGCTGCACGGTAATCGAACTTATCTGATCGAAGATGAGAATGGTCAGATTATTGAAACACATTCTGTTTCCGCTGGTCTGGATTATCCTGGTGTTGGGCCCGAACACGCCTGGTTGAAGGATATTGGTCGGGCGGAATACGTGCCGATTACGGATGATGAAGCGTTGGCTGCATTTCATGATCTAACCAGAATAGAAGGGATTATTCCTGCGCTGGAATCCAGCCATGCACTGGCTTATGGCGCAAAGCTGGCGAAGGAACTGGATAAGGATAAAATCGTGATCGTGAATTTGTCCGGTCGTGGTGATAAAGATATGCATACGGTTGCTGCACGTCAGGGAATTTCATTCTAATGAGTCGAATAAAACAAACATTTGAAAAACTGGCTGCGGATAATAAAACAGCTCTGATCCCGTTTATCACCGCTGGTGATCCACATCCTGATCACACCGTTTCATTTATGCATGCACTGGTTGAAGGCGGTGCGGATATTCTCGAACTGGGCGTGCCTTTTTCTGATCCTATGGCCGATGGCCCTGTGATCCAGCATTCTAGTGAACGTGCTTTAAAATATAATGTCTCGCTGGCTGATGTGATGGCGATGGTTGGGGAATTCAGAAAAGATAATCAGACCACGCCGGTGATTTTGATGGGCTACTGTAATCCGATTGAGATCATGGGTTATGACAAGGTAGCGAAAGAATCAGCGGAAGCAGGTGTTGATGGCATTCTCACAGTGGATCTTCCGCCGGAAGAGTCCGTCTCGTTTAATGCTCAATTGAATTCACTGGGAGTCGATCCGGTCTTTTTGATCGCACCAACTTCGACCGAAGATCGGATTAAAACTATCTGTAGTTCAGCCACCGGTTTCGTTTATTATGTAGCATTGAAAGGTGTGACTGGTAGCAGCGAACTGGATACTTCCGGTATCGCGTCAAAACTGGATCTGATCCGTAAACATACTGACTTACCGGTTGGTGTTGGGTTCGGGATCAAAGATGGCGAGACTGCCGCAAGTGTGGCTAAAGTTAGCGATGCCGTCGTGGTCGGTAGTGCTCTGGTTTCGAAAATGGAAGCATTACAAAATAAACCTGAAAAAATAGCTGATGAAGTGCAGCGTTTCATGGCAGAATTACGATCAGCAATTGATAATTAAAGGAGCCTCTTAATGAACTGGTTTACACAATTATTACCGGCGGTTATTCGTAACGACAGTACGACGAAGAAATCGATTCCCGAAGGACTTTGGACAAGTTGTAATTCCTGTAAGGAAGTTTTGTATCGTTCCGAGCTGGAGCGAAATCAGGATGTTTGTTTGAAGTGTGGACATCACATGCGGATCCGTGCCCGGAAAAGACTAGAGCATTTTCTTGATCCAGAAGGACGGACTGAAATTGGCGCGAATGTAACACCGGAAGATTTTCTCAAGTTTAAAGATCTGAAACGATACAAAGATCGATTGATCGCTGCACAGAAAACTACCGATGAAACCGATGCACTGATCGTCATGAAAGGCGAAGTCAAATCCATTCCACTAGTCGCCTGTGCATTTGAGTTCGAGTTTATTGGCGGGACGATGGGTTCCGTTGTTGGCGAACGATTTTTTCAGGCAGCAAATACCTGTCTTGAACATGAAATACCATTGGTTTGTTTTTCTGCCAGTGGTGGTGCGAGAATGCAGGAAGCTTTGGTTTCGCTCATGCAAATGGCCAAAACCAGTGCTGTGTTGGCTAAGCTGAGCGAAAAGGGTATTCCTTATATTTCAGTGATGACCGATCCAACCATGGGTGGTGTTTCTGCCAGTCTTGCCATGTTGGGCGATATCAATATTGGTGAACCGGAAGCATTGATCGGTTTCGCCGGACCTCGCGTGATCGAACAAACAGTAGGACAAACATTGCCGGAAGGATTTCAACGGAGTGAGTTTCTGCTGGAGCATGGGGCGATCGATATGATTGTTGATCGGCGAGAAATGCGTGATCGCATTAGTAATTTGCTGTCGATGATGACGCACCAGAACGCTGCCTGATCTCACTATGCGTTTTGATAATCTGGCAGACTGGTTAGCGTGGCAGGAAACCCTGAGTCTGAATGAAATTGAGCTGGGACTGGATCGTTGTCAATCCGTTGCCGATCGAATGGATCTTGGACAGCCGAAATATGGCTTTGTCAGCGTCTCCGGCACCAATGGCAAAGGTTCCAGTGTCGCCATGCTTAGCACGATCATGCGACAGGCTGGTTATAAAACCGGTATCTATACATCACCACACCTGATCGACTACAACGAACGAATTCGTATTGATGGCGAGAATATTTCCGACGAACTTTTGTGCGAGGCGTTTGAAAGTATTGATCAGGCGCGTGGCGATACTCTACTAACCTATTTTGAATTTGGCACACTCGCTGCCTTTTACCTTTTCGAGAAACTAAACGTAGATTTTGCCGTGTTTGAGGTGGGGCTGGGTGGAAGACTGGATGCGGTCAATATGATGGATGCAGATGTAGCATTGGTCACGTCGATTGCCATTGATCATGTGGACTGGTTAGGTGATAACCGCAATGCTATTTCGCTGGAAAAAGCCGGTATTATGCGATCAGGTCATTCGGCAGTTTGTTCTGATCCTGATGTGCCGGAAGCGCTCGTGGAATTTGCCAAAGACAACAAGGTTGATCTGTATCTTACAGGCTCAGATTTCCAGTATGAATTTTCTGCCGATAACTGGACGTGGAGTGATAACAAAACTATCTATAAAGATCTACCACGACCAAGTCTGCGCGGAGATTTCCAGCTGATGAATGCTGCCGGTGTTTTGAAAGTAATCCAGTGTCTACCTGATCGGTACAAAGTTTCCGAAGACGATATCCGTAATGGATTGCAGCAGACAAAATTAGCCGGACGATTTCAGGTCATTCCGGGCGATGTCGAATATGTGCTGGATGTTGCACACAATCCTCACGCGGCAAAAATACTGGCCAACTTTTTGAAGGCGAACCCTGTCAAAGGCAAGAATCATATTTTGATCGGAATGCTCAAAGATAAAGATGCCAGTGGTGTGATTGATGAAGTTGGATCTTATGTTGATGACTGGCATGTCGCAGGCCTGGGCGGCTCACGTGGAACGGGAAGTGAGCGACTGGTCAGACAATTGAAAGACGCTGGTGTTGATGATCCGGTTTTTTCTTATGATTCGGTGGCCGCTGCCTATGCAGCATTGCAGAAGATTTCCCAGCCAGGTGATCGGGTTCTGGTAGCAGGATCTTTTCTGACGGTTTCTGCCGTTATGAAGACCATGGAACAGGAACCTTGAACCAGCATCTGAAACAAAGGTTGGTTGGTGCGACAGTGCTAATTGTTCTTGGCATTATTGTTTTGCCGATGATTCTGGATAAACCCGTGTCTTTAGAGCCTGAGCCAGAAGTAACGAATATCGAATTGCCATATTCCAGAGTAGAAGAAAAGCCTGAACAAACACAAACGATTCCCGAAGAAGTCATTGCGAGATATGAGCAGCCAGAAGAGAAACCGCAAGCTTCTGAACCAACCAAACAAAAGCCTGCACAGAAACCCGCAGTGGTAAGTCAGGAAAAAGAGAAAGTACCTGTTCCAGAGATTAAGCCCGAGATCAGGCCCGTGGAACCACCAAAAAAAACAGAAGGCAGTATGCAATGGGCTGTGCAAATGGGCAGTTTTTCCAGTAAAGAAAATGCAGACCGTTTAGTTAAGCGATTAAAAGCACAAAAATTTCTTGCCTATTTTGAAGATGTGGACAGCAATGGGAAAGTGATTTACCGGGTCAGAGTTGGGCCATTTAATTCAAAAATAAAGACAGAAAAAATGAAACAGAAACTTGATCAGAAAGAGAAGTTAAAAACGCTGATTGTGACATTACATTAAGGAACTGCAGATCAAGTAGCGAAGCAACAATCGCTCTGATAATATCGCACCATGCAAATAATAATAACATGATGAATTAACTGGGAGTCATTAGAAAATGGGCATGATTGATATTGGTATAGTAGTTCTTATTTTTCTGTCAGCGCTGATAGGAATTTTTCGTGGTCTGGTGAGAGAAGTCTTGTCGTTGGTAGCCTGGGTAGCAGCCTTTTATATAGCCTTTAGATTTCATGGAGAACTAGCTACTCATTTATCTTCTATCCAGCCTGAATCTTTACGAAATGGCGCTGCTTTCCTTGGCGTCTTTTTCATCGTATTGATTGGCTTTTCTTTATTCAACTATGTGGTTGCTAAACTGGTGGACAGTACGGGTTTAACCGGGACTGATCGTTTGCTGGGGGTCATCTTCGGTGTTGTACGTGGTGCAGCGATTGTTCTGGCCCTGGTAGTTCTGGCCGGGTTGACCCCTTTTCCGGACAGCAAGCCCTGGCACAAATCAAACTTGATTCCACATTTTCAGCATGCCGGACAATGGGTCAAAGGATATCTGCCTGAAGATTTTGCGAAATATCTGGATGTTCCCGTGATCACCGGTGGTTCTTCGACAACAGAAAAACCTGTAGATGAAATAGATAAGTTGATAGATGAAGTAGAGCAGGCCGAACCAGTGAAACAGGCCGAGACTGATTAGCCAATGTGCGGCATTATAGGCATTGTAGCAAAGAGTGCAGTTAATCAGACGATCTATGATGGCCTGACCGTACTTCAACATCGAGGACAGGATGCGGCTGGAATTGCGACCTACCAGAAAGGAAAGCTGAAACTTCGTAAATCGAATGGCCTTGTCGATAGAGTTTTTCACACGCGACATATGTTAAATCTGCAAGGTGATATGGGAATTGGACATGTTCGCTATCCGACAGCCGGATGTTCCTCATCCGCCGAAGCCCAGCCATTCTTTGTCAATTCTCCTTATGGCATCTCTCTCGCACATAACGGCAATCTGACCAATGTGAAAGAACTGAAACGTGAGTTGTTCAGAGATGGGTTAAGGCACATCAATACCGAATCTGATTCAGAAGTTCTGCTCAATGTTTTTGCTGATGAACTGCAGAAAATGGGCAAATTCCGGATCAATGCCGATGATATTTTTTCTGCAATGAAAGGTGTTTTTAAACGCTGCCGTGGTGGTTACGCTGCTGTCGCCATGATCAATGGTGTTGGTGTTGTCGGATTCAGAGATCCAAACGGTATCCGCCCGATTGTGTTCGGTAAACGTGAAACAAAAAAAGGCACGGAATATCTTTTTGCTTCTGAAAGCGTCGCTATAGACTCTCTGGATTTTGAACGGATCCGCGACATCCATCCGGGCGAAGCGGTTTTTGTCGATAAAAAAGGTAAGCTTCACACCTGTCAGTGCGTTCCCGAAGCCAAACAGAATCCGTGTATTTTTGAGTATGTTTATTTCGCCCGTCCCGATTCGATCATCGATGATATTTCCGTTGTTAGATCTCGCATGCGTATGGGTGAACTTCTGGCCAGAAAGATCCAGCGCGACTGGGCCGATCATGATATTGATGTGATCATTCCGATCCCGGATACTAGTCGAACGGCTGCGATGGAAATGGCCAAAGAAATGGATGTGATCTACAGAGAAGGTTTTATTAAGAACCGATATATTGCCCGAACCTTTATCATGCCAGGCCAGAGCAAACGCAAAAAATCAGTACGACAGAAACTCAATGCAATCGAACTTGAGTTCAAAGATAAAAATGTTTTGCTGGTAGATGATTCCATTGTTCGAGGAACCACCTCTGGACAGATCATCCAGATGGCGAGAGATGCTGGTGCTAAAAATGTCTACTTCGCTTCTGCTGCGCCACCGGTTCGATACCAGAATGTTTATGGTATCGATATGCCTTCGGCAGAAGAACTGATCGCGCATAATAGAACTGAACAGGAAGTTTGTGATCTGATCGGAGCCGATCGCATGATCTATCAGGAACTGGATGATCTGATCGAATCTGCACGTGTAGGTAATCCGGAAATCACTGAATTCGATATATCCTGTTTTACCGGTGAATATGTGACAGGTGATATCAGTTCAGATTATTTACATAGTCTGGAAAAGGCGCGATCAGATAAGGCAAAACAAAAAAGAAATTCTGATGATGACGACGAAGATGATGATGAGGTTTCAATGACCGCCTAGATTCTTTATTGACAGAACAACAGGTATATCCTAACCTTGTCATTGCGCCGATTTGATTAACTTCAGCTTGCAGGCGCGTAATAAATTTTGCTAAAGCGTCCGGCCTGCTTTAGCTTTCGCTAAATGCGGGTTTTTTCGTTTTGGGCCGATGTGAAATTGAAAAACAATTCAGGTATTCAAGTGTCTAAAAAAGATAAGCAAGAAGAATATGGTTTGCAAACACTGGCGATTAGATCCGGGCATCAGAGAACTGCCGAATCAGAACATAGCGAACCGATTTTCCCAACCTCCAGTTTTGTTTTTCAAAATGCGGCTCAGGCAGCTGCGCGTTTTTCAGATAAAGAGAAGGGTAATATTTACTCACGATTTACAAACCCGACCGTAAGAATTTTTGAAGAACGGCTTGCAGCATTAGAAGGAGCTGAACGGTGTATTGCAACATCTTCTGGCATGAGTGCGATTTTAAGTACCTGTCTGGGTCTTTTAAAACAGGGTGATCACATTGTTTCATCACGCAGTATTTTTGGTACAACTGTCGGCTTGTTCAATGGCATTCTGGCAAAGTTTGGTATTGAAACAACATTCGTTTCTTTAACCGATCTCTCTGCATGGGAAGCCGCCATTCGACCTGAAACAAAAATCTTGTTTCTGGAAACACCTTCCAACCCGTTAACAGAAATTGCTGATCTAAAAGCACTTGCCGATCTTGCTCATTCACGCGGATGCTTGCTGGTTGTTGATAATTGTTTTTGCACACCGGTATTACAACGACCGTTTGAGTTTGGTGCAGACATCGTGATTCATTCGGCAACGAAATATCTGGACGGGCAGGGGCGTTGTATCGGTGGAGCGATCGTCAGTAGCGAAGAACTAATCGGCGAATCTGTTTTCGGCATTTTACGGACTGGCGGAACAACCATGAGTCCGTTCAATGCCTGGGTCTTTCTAAAAGGACTGGAAACACTTTCGATCAGAATGAAGGCTCATTGTGAGAATGCATCCGAGATGGCTCATTGGTTGCAGGATCAGTCTTTCGTCAAACATGTTTATTATCCGGGATTAGAAGATCATCCACAGCACAAGCTGGCATCAGAGCAGCAGTCCGGCTTTGGTGGTGTCGTGTCGTTTGAAGTAAAAGGTGGGAAAGAAGCTGCCTGGAAACTGATCGATAGTACAAACGTTTTTTCGATTACGGCAAATCTTGGCGATACAAAAAGCACGGTCACCCATCCAGGAACAACGACACATTGGAAGTTGACAGAGAGTGAAAGAAAAGAAGCGGGGATCACCGATAGTCTGATCAGGTTATCAGTTGGCCTTGAAGATGTTGATGATCTAAAAAATGACCTTTCAAATTAAGTCGTTTCTAATGTGACAGATCCTGCGAAGAAATATCCTTACGATTACCAAACACTGATATTGACGTTATAGCTGAAGGAAGGATTTCCGTCCTTCCTCCAGCTTCATCAATATTTTTGACTGACTTAACGTCCGTAGGCATCAACACCAGGAAGTGGTCGATGATACTTAACAACTTCAATATATTTCTTAGTCGCAGCTGTAATACCAGCATCAAGATCTACAGGTATTCCCGCTTCGTCACATGCCATCAAGAAAGCAATAGAAGCAGCCATAGCGTGTTGTGGTTGTATACCGCCAGTCGCACATAGACGCCAGCCCAATTCAGGTGCGCCTGGAATTCCGGCCGCTTCTACAGCGTGTTTTGAAAACATGATGTTAAGTACTTCCATCACTTTTTTCACACCAAAACCTTCTGGTGTTTTAACGGCTGTCACTGCATTTGATCTCGTATGTTCTTCTTTTGCGATCAACTCAAAGCCTGCTGCCAGTACGGCGGCACGGTAGATTTCAGAACACTCTTGATGACGCTCACATACGCGATCAATACCTTCAATGGCTAACGTATCTAATGCCACAGCGAATTGAGCATAATTTCCTGGCGTTTCAAGGTGTAGGCCCGTGGCATCCATCGTATCAATCATCTTGGTCATGTGAAGATAATGTTGGCCTTTTTTAATACCGGCATCTGCAAGCGCTTTATCGGCCTCATAAGCTTTCTCAACCGCTTTAGCGCTAAGGGAAAGCATACCGATACCGGGCGTACCCATCATACCTTTTTGACTACAGCCAACCAGCATATCGATACCCATTTCAGTCATGTTGGCTGGCATACTGCCGATAGCAGAAATACCGTCGATAACCAGCAGCGCAGGATGATTTAGCCCATCCAGTATGGCGCGTATCTTCTTAGGATCAGTCGTCACACCTGAACCTGTTTCGTTGAGCGGCGCCATCACTAACTGGATCTTATGTTCTGTGTCTTTTTCCAGAACTTCTTTACATCTATCGTAAGGCAGGTCTTCACCAATCTCACTTTGCAGACGAAGCACGTTTCTACCCAGGTTTTCAACGCAGTTACCCATTGCAGTACTAAACGCACCGATCTCCATGGTAATGACTGCCGGAGTATCAGAGTCAGCCTCGCCAGGAAAACGACATGAGCCTGCAGCCGATTCTGTGGCAGTGGTACCCGAACCGGTGAAGAACAATGCCCTGCCGCCTTCTTGCATACCGACCATTCTGCCGTAATCTTCGCGAACACTTGTAAAAAACTTCGCGACGTCTGGACCACGCATACCTCGTGTCTGGGTTGATGAAAATTGATCCACCAGATCAGAGCCCCAGGCAGGACCCGGTGTTACGTTGATGACCTTGTTATGAGGAGACCAAACAGGAGCTTTATCATCAAGAAAACTGTTTTCATTTGGTCCAACCTGATCTGTTTCGATAAGACGTCTAAGTCCGGAAAGTGGAGAGATTAATTCATTTGTCATTTTTAAGTACCCTAAGTATTTACACATTTACGTTTCTGATAATTAAGGAGCTCTGATTAAGTCTAAACAATCATCACTTGATCAGAGCTTCCTTTAAGGAGCATCTGATCTAAGTCTAAACATTATCACTTGATCAGAGCTTCCTTAACAAAAGCTCGAGACAAACAAACCAACCAGAAGACGAGCTATACTGTTTTTATAGCCTATGTGGATAGGCATAATTAATGTTGCTCTGTCTTCTGCAGTGTTTTTGAGCACGGCCTTTCTCCTTACGATGTTATCATCGCTGACCTTAAGAGAAAAGTGAGGATTCCTCAGAGTCTGATATGAATTGATTTTTAGGCTCGTAATTATTCTGATGAAGAAAAATATTGGAGTAGCTACCGTATTACGATTTCAAAGACTCTTAAAATAATTTCCTGTTTCTTTGGAATCTGTTTGATTTCAACAGTTACCCCGTATAGTATCTAAGGTCTGCCTGACGCGATCCATGTAAGGATTTGGTGGTGCAGTGCATCATCACGAAGCTCTGATCGTAGCTCTCAAATAGTGCGTTCCGAAGTGAGGTGGCAAAAAATAACTATAAAGAATATCGATGATATAAAAGTAAGTCCTGATACCCCTTACTACAGTAAGAATACCAGAGATATGAATGAACGGATGCTTATGGTTCCTTTAATTGGCGCAGAAGTGGCTATGAAGGATCCAGGGTATGCGATTGAACTGGGTAGTGGTTAGCTGCTTCGCAGGAATATCTTTAGTTCTACAGCTAAAGACCGAATTTAATCGGTTCTTGGTTAAGTACCATTTGCCGGGTGGCGGATGGTAAAAATCTATAATTCATTAAATTGAATATTAAAACTTAGGAGGATGAATACTATGAGTTTTACATCATACGAACCAGCAACCCCACGCTTACAGCGTAGTGAGCTAGCAGTCCCGGCTTCAGACACAGGAATGATGGAAGGAGCAGCAAAGAGTGACGCGGATTACGTCTTTCTTGATTTAGAAGATGCCGTTGTACCTGCTGATAAACCACAAGCCCGTAAAAATGTAATTGAAGTATTAAATGATCTTGATTGGAGTGGTAAAACAGTATGCGTGCGTATTAATGGCCTGGATACGCATTATATGTATCGTGACGTTGTCGATGTCATCGAACAAGCGGGTGAAAAGCTCGATACCTTTTTGATTCCTAAAGTCGGTACCGCAGCAGATGTCTACGCTGTAGATATGTTGGTGACGCAGGTTGAAGATGCGATGGGCATGGAGAAAAGAATCGGTTTTGATTGTTTAATCGAAACTGCGCTTGGTGGCGCCAATGTCATGTCTATTGCAACATCAAGTAAGCGTCTTGAAGCATTCCATTTTGGTGTTGGTGATTACGCGGCAAGCATGCATTCACGTACCACCATTATCGGCGGCTTAAATCCGGATTATGTTTGTGAAGGTGCGATAAATGATCAATGGCATACTTCACAGGTACAAATGCTAACCGCATGTCGTGCTTTTGGTTTACGTGCCATTGATGGTCCTTTTGGTGATTTCAGTGATCCTGAAGCTTATAAAGCAGCGGCACGTCGTGTTGCTGCGCTCGGTTACGACGGCAAGTGGGCAATTCACCCTAAGCAAATTGCATTAGCGAATGAAGTGATGTCTCCACCGGAGAAAGCTGTGACTCATGCACGTCGTGTACTTGAAGCTTTAGCCGAAGCGGCTAAGGCAGGCGCAGGTGCGGCACAACTTGATGGCAAGATGATTGATATTGCGTCAGAAAAAATGGCTCAGAATCTAATTGCTCAAGCGGATCAAATCGCTGCAAAATAATAAAGGAGAAGCAAAGTGGAAATCCATGAATATCAAGCAAAAGAACTCCTGGCAGGTTTTGGCGTTGGCGTTGGACCAGGCGGATTAGCCTACAGTCCTGAGCAAGCCGTTTATCGTGCTAAGGAAATCGGTGGTGAAGTCTGGGCTGTTAAGGCGCAGATTCATTCTGGTGCTCGCGGCAAAGCGGGTGGTATCAAAATTTGTAAAACTGATGACGAAATCTGGGCCGCTGCCGATGAAATGCTCGGCAAACGTCTGGTAACACATCAAACAGGCCCACAAGGTAAAGTTGTACATCGACTTTACATTGAACAGGGTTGTGACATTAAACGTGAAATCTATCTGGCTTTCGTTCTTGATAGAGCTGCTGAGCGAGTTACCGTTGTCGCCTCTTCCGAAGGCGGTGTGGAAATAGAACAACTGGCTGAAGAAAAGCCGGAAGCTATTATCAAAATCCATATCGAACCTGCTGTTGGTTTACAGGATTTCCAGGCTCGTGAATTAGCTTTTGCGCTTGGCTTGCCAGCATCGATGATGAGTCAGGCTGTCACTACTTTCCAGGGAGCATATCGTGCGATGCGTGATCTGGATGGAACCATGGTTGAAATCAACCCACTAGTAGTAACAGGTGATGGCCGTTTATTAGCGTTAGATGGCAAGATGTCATTTGATGATAACGCGATGTTCCGTCATCCTAAATTGGCAGAGCTTCGTGATAAATCACAGGAAGATCCTCGTGAAATGCAGGCTGCAGATCGTGGTCTGAGCTATGTTGGTCTGAATGGGAATATTGGTAACATCATCAATGGTGCAGGTCTGGCCATGGCGTCCATGGATATGATTCAGCATGCTGGTGGTGAACCTGCTAACTTCCTCGATATTGGTGGTGGTGCTTCAGCTGAACGTACGGCAAAAGCATTTCGACTGGTTCTGGCCGATGAAAATGTTGAAACTATCCTCGTGAATATCTTTGCGGGTATTAACCGTTGTGACTGGATCGCCGAAGGTGTTGTTCAGGCAGTTAAGGATATCGATATCAATGTACCGTTGGTCGTACGACTGTCGGGAACCAATGTTGAAGAAGGTCGAAAGATCATCAAAGACAGCGGCCTGGATATCATCATGGCAGATACTCTGAAGGAAGCAGCTGATAAAGCGGTTGCGGCCTGGAAGGAACACACTGGAAAGTCATAAGAGACGAGGATAACGAAAATGGCAATTTTATTAGACGAAAATTCAAAGGTGATCGTACAAGGATTCACCGGCCAGATCGGTACTTTCCATGCTGAGGAAATGATCGAATATGGTACAAATATTGTTGGTGGTGTAACACCTGGTAAAGGTGGAACAACTCACCTTGGACGACCGGTTTTTGATACGGTTAAAGATGCAGTAAAAGAAACTGGTGCAAATGCGAGTATCGTGTTTGTCCCACCTCCTTATGCTGCTGATGGTATTATGGAAGCCGCTGATGGTGGTATCAAATTTTGTGTGGCAATTACCGATGGTATTCCTGCACATGACATGATCCGTGTTAAGCGTTATATGCGCCGCTATCAGAAAGCGGATCGCATGACCCTGACCGGTCCTAACTGTGCCGGATCAATCAGTCCCGGAAAATGCATGATGGGTATCATGCCCGGACATATTTATATGCCTGGTAATGTTGGTGTTGTTGGTCGTTCCGGAACACTGGGTTATGAAGCTGCAGCCCAGATGAAAGAGCTGAACATTGGCATCTCAACCAGTATTGGTATTGGTGGTGATCCTATCAATGGTAGTGCTTTCAAAGATCATTTTGAATTCTTCGAAGAAGATGATGAAACAAAATTGATCGTCATGATCGGCGAAATCGGTGGTCCACAAGAAGTTGAAGCAGGCATGTTCGCTAAAGAGAATATGAAAAAACCTGTTGTTGCCTACATTGCTGGCCTGACTGCACCTGAGGGTACTCGCATGGGCCATGCTGGTGCGATTATTTCTGCTGTTGGTGATAGTGCTGCTGAGAAAGTGGAGCTACTTCTGGATATGGGTGTGACAATTGTTCCAACCCCTTCTGACTTCGGTCCGACGGTCGCAAAATTAATGGAAAAAATGTAATAACTACTTAGCTAACCCCCTGCAATCCGTTATTTCGGCGTTAGAAAATGTTCATTTACGACCCACAAGGATGTGGGAAGTGCAGATGTTGCAGGAGCAGTCATCTGCCTCTGTAAAATCACATTTTCTGCCTCGATCTAACGAATCGTAGGGGCAATCTAAGCAGTTATTCGTGGTTATTGGTTATAGGAGTTAAGTGAGAAATGAGTAAACCCAAAGTTGTCGTAACCCGTCGATGGCCTGAAGCTGTCGAAAATCACATGAAAGAGTTGTTTGATGTGCAATTGAATGTTGATGACGTTCCTATGAATGCTGATCAACTAAGAGAAGCGTTTCAGACTGCCGATGCTGTTTGTCCTACTGTGTCAGACAAGATCGGTGCTGATGTGATGGATGTCGAGAATATGAAAACCAGAGTGATTGGTAACTTTGGTGTTGGTTTTAATCATATTGATGTTGATGCGGCTAAAGCAAAAAATCTGGTCGTCACTAATACTCCAGCAGTATTGACAGATTGTACTGCCGATACAGCAATGACATTGATGCTTATGACCGCTCGTCGTGCAGGTGAAGGTGAAAGACATGTCCGTCAAAAAGACTGGACTGGCTGGCGCCCAACTCACATGATGGGAACTAAAGTGACTGGCAAGAAACTTGGCTTGATCGGCTTTGGTCGTATTGCACAGGCGATGGCTCATAAGTCACATTTTGGTTTTGGTATGAAGATCTATTTTTATGATCCTTACCCACCAAGTGATGAAGTTATCAATAAATTTGGTGCGATCAAATGTGACACGGTTGAAGAAGTGCTGAGTCAGGTTGATTTCGTAACCCTGCATTGTCCGGGTGGCGGATCAAATACAAACCTCATGAATGCAGAAAGATTTGCGATCATGCAAGACCACGCCATTCTGATCAACACTGCTCGTGGCGATGTTGTTGATGAACCTGCGCTTGTTGAAGCACTCAAAACAGGTGCAATTAAAGCTGCTGGTCTTGATGTTTTTGCAAAAGAACCACAAGTGACCGAAGAGCTACTTGGTATGGATAATGTCGTATTGTTGCCTCACCTTGGTAGCGCAACACTCGATACACGTATTGCGATGGGAATGCGTGTGGTTGAAAACCTCAATGCATTTTTTGCTGGAGAACCACCAGGAGATCGAGTTGTATAATAAACTTTGATTTCCCTGAACTTTTATCAAAGGAAGAGAATAAAAGATCGCATTTTTTGATTTTCATCTCTGTAAAGATCCACGGATGAATTTTACGGAATTTGCATAAGAATAAAAATTTTATGCTGGGACTATTGTAGGAGTACAGCATGGCTACATCGAAACAAACAATCGCAGAAAGAGTGGCGGATTATGCGAATAATACCGTTGACTTATTATTTAATACTTTACTGGAAGTTCTTGAAAATCGTCAGCCAGAAATAGTAGATGTTATCAAGGGTGAACGTGAGGTTTCTGCCAGTGAAGATTATTTACTGTCTGTTCTTCAAGCACAAGGTATCTGGTTTCAGTTATTAAACATAGCTGAAGAAAGTGCAGGCATGCGCCGAAGACGTTTGATAGAAACGGAACGTGGTGGCTCAGAGTTGGCGGGCTCATTTGCCAGTATTGTTGCAACAGCAAAAAAAGCTGGCGTGACTGGTGAAGAATTTCAGTCATTGCTCGATACAGCTCGGATACGTCCGGTCATTACAGCTCACCCGACAGAAGCAAAACGCGTTACCGTTCTCGAAATTCATCGTCGGATTTATCTTTTGTTAATCCAGATTGATACAGAACGCTGGACACCAAGAGAACGAAAATCCCATGTCAATGATTTAAGAAATGAAATTGATTTGCTCTGGTTAACTGGCGAGCTACGTCTTGAAAAGCCGAGTGTTGAACAGGAAGTTGCCTGGGGATTACATTTCTTTAAAGAATCATTGTTTGATCGCATTCCTGAGCTTCTGGAAAAATTCGAAACTGCTCTGCAGGAAGGCTATCCTGAAGATACTTTTGATCTTCCGCCATTTTTCCAGTTCGGTTCATGGATCGGAGGCGATCGGGACGGAAACCCGTTTGTTACCAATAATGTAACTCGTAAGACATTATTCAGATACCGTAGAGCCAGTCTTTATCGTTATAGAGATCAATTAAAAAACTTTGCTGGCAAATTAAGTATAGCAAAGCACTCTCTTATTATTCCAAAGTCTTTTCAGAATAAGCTGAATAAAGAATTACGTGCTTCCGGACAGTCGAAAGAAATTACAGAAAGAAATCCCGGTGAAGTATTTCGTCAGTTTTCAGTTTGTATGACATTAAAGCTGGAAGAAACAATAAAAAAAGCCGAACAGGATGATATTCCGGCAAGTACTGATTTTGCTTATCACACAGCAGATGAATTGATCAGTGATTTGAAATTGATGGAAAAAGCATTAAATGAATCCAGTAGTTCGCAGCTAGCTAAAGTTATGCTTCAGCCGCTACATCGTGAAGTGGAGGCATTTCGTTTTAAAACGGTTAGCATGGATTTACGTCAAAACTCAACGACTACAAATTCTACGCTTCAAGCAATATGGTCATCTTTAACCGGACTAAATGTTTCAAAATGTCCGGAGCAAGATTCTGAAAAATGGAAAAAATGGTTGTTGTCAGAACTTGCCCGACCATTAAATTACGATATACGTTTCCGTGATTTACCCGAACAGGCGCAGGAAACGATTGAGTTAATGCAACTTGTCACTGAAACAAGAACCAAGATGGATACGGAAGCGATTGGTTGTTTCATCCTGAGTATGACACGAAGCGCAGCAGATATTCTGGGGATTTACCTACTGGCAAAATATGGTGGTTTGTTTAAAGACTCGAAAGGGGTTAAGGCCTGCACAATTGCAATTGTTCCATTATTTGAGACCATTGAGGATCTAAGAGCCGCTCCTGATATCATGCGTGAATTGTTTTCTACACCCGTAGTCAAACGATCAGTTGCTGAATGTGGTGGGTTTCAGGAAGTAATGGTCGGATATTCTGATTCCAATAAAGATGGTGGTTATTTAACCTCAAATTGGGAATTAACTCTGGGACAGAAACAACTTACAGAAGTTGGTGAAGAAACCGGAATCCCGATTTCATTTTTCCACGGACGTGGTGGATCAGTTAGTCGTGGCGGTGCACCAACGGGGCTTGCTATAGCAGCACAGCCTGCAAGATCAGTTCATGGACAGCTAAGAATCACAGAACAGGGTGAAGTTGTTTCTTCTAAATTTGCTAACAAAGGCACAGCACATTACAACATGGAGCTGTTAGCTGAAAGCGTGATCGCACACTCGTTGATGTCCCCAAAAGAAGAAGCATTGTCTCCTCAGCCAGAATTTGAAGAAGCATTAGCCTCTTTATCTGCTGAGTCATATCAGGCTTACAGAAAATTAGTCGAAACACCTAATCTCGTTGGTTATTATGAAGCTGCTAGTCCTGTTGAGGAGTTAGCATTACTGAATATTGGATCACGACCGGCAAGACGTTTCGGTGCCAGTTCTTTATCTGATCTAAGAGCAATTCCGTGGGTATTTGCCTGGACACAAAACCGTCATCTCGTACCGGGATGGTATGGGTTGGGAACTGCTCTTGAAAATTACCTGAGCCAGAATGGTGCTGATGGAGCAAAACTTTTAAGAAAGATGTTTGAGGAATCACGGTTATTCAGACTTGTTATTGATGAAGCAGAAAAAACATTGGTTCAGGTTGATATGGAAATAGCCAGAGAATATGCTGATCTTGTGCAGGATGAGGAACTTCGTGAACAAGTTTTTTCAATGATCAAGACAGAATATGAACGAACTGTTCAACAAGTACTGCGTGTTTCTGGCGGAAAGTCTTTAGCAGAAAGGTTTCCAAGGTTTCAACGCAAACTCAACAGACGTCTTGCTACGATCGATCAAATCGGAAGAGAACAAGTTGCTTTAATCAAGCAATTCCGTGGATCAAATAAAACCGGTGCAGAAAAACAGAAGGAACTGGTACCACTTCTTTTGTCCATCAATTGTATTGCTTCTGGATTAGGCTGGACGGGTTAGTCTGGAAAAAACTGGAAGTATAGTGAAATAAAAAAGCCTGCAGATAAATTTTTATCAGCAGGCTTTTGGAATAAAAAAGTACACAACTTGCGTTGTGTACAAAAAATCAGCAATTATCTAGAGGAGGTCATGATATAAATTGCTGTTTGGTACAAAATCAATTCTTTAAATCTTCTCTATCAGTATTGGCAACTATCATAGACACTGATAATAGATAATAGTTCGATTATATTTCGTAATAGAACGGCTAATCTCCTACTAGTCCACTCAACATTACTGCGATGCAACATAGAGTATTACCTTTCCATTTGCATTTCAATAGGCATTTTAGTTAATATATTGTTTCTTTTTAAGAAAATAAGAACGTTATGGATAAACTGATCAGCATGAAAGTCTTTGCCCGCGTTGCAAAGTTAGGTAGTTTTTCTGCGGCAGCTGAAGATCTTGGTATCTCTAAAGCGATGGCTTCCAAACATATTACTGCTTTAGAGAATACGCTTGGCGTTCGTTTACTGAACCGCACCACAAGAAAAATTAGCTTAACGGAAGTTGGTGCAGCTTATCGTGAGCGGGTTAAGCTTATTCTTGCTGAAATAGAGGAGACAGAACTTTCAGTCTCGCAACTCAATACAGAACCGAGAGGCACTTTGAAGATGATGGCTCCAACATCTTTTGGCGCCTTCCATCTTTCACGCGCAGCGGCTGATTTTATGGATGAATATCCTGATATTAATGTTGAATTGATATTGAGCGATCGCGAGGCTGATTTAGCCGAAGAGGGCTTGGATCTTTCCTTCCATGTTGGAGAGTTAAGTGACTCAAGCTTGATCGCTCGAAAGATTGCCTCTGCAAGAATGGTGGTTTGTGCATCACCTGAATATCTTGAAAAACATGGTGTTCCTGAAACGCCAGAGGATCTTGTTGATCATACATGTTTACTTTTCACACCCCGTTTTCCAGCAAATGAGTGGCACTTCAATCGTGATGGAGAAGACTTTACTGTCAAAGTGTCGGGCTGTATGAAGTCGAATGTTGGGGATACGCTTAGAGTTGGTAGCATCAAGGGACTTGGTTTGATCCAGCAACCAACCTACATGGTTGGTCAGGATATTAAGTTAGGCAGGCTCCAGGTCGTGCTTGAAGAATACGAACCAGCAGAAAGACCTATTTATCTGATGTACTTGCATCGCAGACATCTTTCAGCAAAAGTACGAACTTTCGTCGACTTTCTTTTGGAGCGTTTTCAGCCTATCCCTTACTGGGATGAGTGGACATCTTAACTTGGGGATGAGTAGTCAGGTTCACGCCCAATGAAAGCCGCAATTATTAATCCGGCAAGGAACCAACCGATCAAGGTATCTGCAACCATGACAAGCGTATAGCCACCATCAAAACCCCACCAGATCCAGTTTGGAACATGTCCAAGCAAAGCTCCAACAAAACCAATCATTACAACGTAAAAGACTCTGGCCATATAACCTAGATCCGACGTACCAGAAAGTAGAATTACTATCAAAATACTCACCAAGATACTGTTTATTAAGGCAAATTTCATGGAATCCTCCATGCTTCTTCCCGAACCCTGAGGTTTATATGATATAAAAGCGAAGGGTTCCTGACTTACTTGTGAGTCAGCACTTTCAGCTGGCATCTCATCAGAATTTGAATTTTTTGCTTTGTGTTCCATTTTTGGTAATAGATAAATGCCCCCCCCTTTTTCTGCATTGGCATTCGCACTCAATGCTTCCATGACGGCTTGATCATTATCGAAATGATTGATGGTTTGCTGATGCCACGGCAAAACCATCCATGAAACACTGTTCCATGCGAAGAAAATAATTCCACCTAAAATGGCTGCGATCAGTACTTTGAACATAATGACTACTCTCCCAAAAGTAAATTTGTGTTACTTTCTAATAAATAAAGATTATTGTCAATAGTCATTCATTACAATATTATTGTAACTTAATGAAAATGAAGGGAAATAAGCTTGAAAAGATTAAAAGATAAAATACGAAACATTCCCGATTTTCCAGAGCCAGGTATTCAATTTAAAGATATTACGCCTCTGGTTAAGGATCCTGCAGCATTGAAACTGGCGGTACATCAATTGATGCATCCTTTTCTGGGTGAAAATATAACAGCCGTTGCGGGAATGGAAGCGCGGGGGTTTATTTTTGGTTCTCTGGTAGCCTGGGAGTTGGGCGTGGGATTTGTTCCATTACGAAAGCTCGGAAAATTACCGCACGATACTGAATCAGCTTCTTATGATCTTGAGTATGGATCAAACACTCTTGAAGTACATGTCGATGCACTGACAAAAGATGATCGTGTTTTGTTGATTGATGATCTGATCGCAACCGGGGGAACGGTAGCAGCAAGTTGTGAGCTGATCGAAAAGCTGGGTGCAGAAGTGGCTGCCTGTGCATTTGTGGTTGAGCTTGATGATCTGAAGGGCAGGGACAAGATATCGGGTTATCGTGTTCATTCCTTAATTCATTACTAAGCCGCCGTTATTAAGAAAAGACAGATATAAAAAAGGCCGGTAATTTACCGGCCTTTTTAGTTTTACCTGATCAAGCTTTCTTTAGAACAAGCCAGTAATATTTCCATCATCATCAATATCGATCCGTTCTGCCGCCGGAACTTTTGGCAGACCAGGCATGGTCATCATGCTACCGGCAATGGCGACAATAAAACCTGCACCATTATTCAAACGTGCTTCGGTAATATGGACATTGTGACCCGTTGGAGCGCCTTTAGCGGTTGGATCCGTAGAGAATGACATTTGCGTTTTTGCCATACAAATTGGATAGGAACCATAATCTTCATTCCAGTCTTCAAGTTGTTTTTTCACTTTAGGATCGGCAGAAATACTGGCTGCACGATAGACTTTCGTCGCAATAGCTTCAATTTTGTCCCACAAAGACATGTCATCTTCGTAAACAAAAGTATGTTTCCCAGGGTTGTTTTCAACTACATCGACAACCGCTTTTGCCAAACCTTCAGCACCTGCGCCACCATCAGCCCAATGTTTAGAAACAACACATTTAACGCCAAGCTCTTCACAACGTTTTTCTAACATTGCAACTTCGGCATCAGTATCCAGGCTGAAGTGATTTACACAAACAACACAAGGCAGGCCATAAACATCCTGAATGTTTTCAATATGACGTTCCATATTGATCATGCCTTTAGCAAGTGCATCAAGATTTTCATTGGTCAGCTCATCTTTAGCGACGCCACCGTGGAATTTAAGTGCTCGAACGGTCGCAACCAGTACGACTGCTTCCGGATTTAAACCTGCCATGCGCGCTTTGATATCGATGAACTTCTCTGCACCGAGATCCGCACCAAAACCACCTTCGGTGATCACATAGTCAGCTAGTTTCAAGCCTGTTTTAGTCGCCGTTACTGTATTACAACCATGTGCAATATTCGCAAATGGGCCACCGTGGATAATCGCAATATTATTTTCCAGTGTTTGAACAAGGTTTGGTTTGATCGCATCTTTCAGCAATGCAGCCATAGAACCTTGAGCATTCAGATCACGTGCATAAATAGGTGTTTTATTATCACGTTTATAACCAATAACAATTCGACCCAGTCTTTCTTTCAGATCAGCACGACCGGTAGCAAGACAAAGAATAGCCATGATTTCAGACGCGACGACAATATCGAAACCATCTTCACGAACATAACCATTAGCAGGTCCGCCCTGTCCGACAGTGATCTTACGCAAAGCACGATCATTCATATCAACAACACGTTTCCATTGAATACGACGTGGGTCGATTCCGAGTTCATTACCATGACTGATATGGTTGTCGATCATCGCAGATAAAAGTGCGTGAGCTACACCGATAGCATGGAAGTCACCAGTAAAATGTAAGTTGATATCTTCCATCGGGACGACTTGTGAATAACCACCACCTGCAGCACCACCTTTCATACCAAAACATGGACCCAGTGAAGGTTCACGCAGGCACATGATGGTTTTTTTACCGATGCGGTTCAGAGCATCACCAAGTCCAACCGTTGTCGTTGTTTTACCTTCGCCTGCTGGCGTTGGGCTGACCGCTGTTACCAGGATCAGGTGACCATCTTTTTGATCTTTCAGGCTATCTACATAATCCAGTGAAAGTTTGGCTTTATAATGACCGTATGGATCAAGGTGTTTTGCATCGATGCCGAACTTTTCTCCGGCGAGATCGATAATTGGTTCCATTTTTGCTTGTTGTGCTATTTCTATATCTGACATGACATTGCTCCTCTCATCATTTTGAGCTATGGCTAATAAAACTATGAAAAATATTCAAAAACTCGCATTTTTAATGTTATTTATAGCGCGATTTGAATCTATAATATTTTTGTCAAAAGCGTCTGACGCTCAGGACAGAGCATGGTATTCTATCGCGATAATTAATAAATCACTAATTCTGTGCGTTTACTGTAACTATGGTTGACTTTCTTGATCGACTCCGACTTCGTCTGGCCGGATTTAATGCCCAACCCTTGCTTGCCTTACTGGGACTGATCAGTGGCTTGTTGTCAGGTGCGATCATTATTTTGTTTCGAAAGCTGGTTGAAGTTGCTCAGTCAGGAGTTTTCTCCGGACAGTCATGGGGTGAAACAACAGAAGATTTTGAAGTGTTGTCTATGCTCTGGCGTTTTCTGCTCCCATTTTCAGGTGGGATAGTCCTGGCCCTGATCCTGTATTTGTTTTCCAAACCAACGTATCGATTTGGTGTAGTTCATATCATGGAACGTCTGGCCTATTTTGAAGGGATCATGCCTTTACGAAATGCTGTACTGCAATTTTTTGGTGCGGCGATCGCTTTAGTCTCAGGTCAGTCTATTGGTCGGGAGGGACCCAGCGCACATCTTGGCGCTGCGGGTTCCAGCCTGATGGGGAATTATCTGCAACTACCACATAACAGCATTCGAACTTTGGTTGCCTGTGGAACAGCTGCTGCGATCGCCGCCTCATTTAACACACCATTGGCGGGCGTGATCTTTTCGATGGAAGTCGTGATGATGGAATACACCATCGCCGGATTTACGCCAGTGATTCTTGCCGCCGTCAGTGCAACCGCTCTGACACGCTGGGTTTATGGATCAGAGCCGATTTTTTCTGTTCCGCCACTCGAAATGTATTCAATGATGGAATTGCCTGTCATCCTGATCATGGGAATTGCACTTGGCGCTCTTGCCGCGGGCTTTATCAGCCTGTTGCATTGGATCACTGAAAATAATAGTGGCCTTCCCGTCTGGCGAAGAATGATCCTTGCCGGGGCAGGTGTTGGTCTTTGCGGCATGTTTGTTCCTGAAGTAATGGGTATAGGTTATGACACGGTAAACGATGCTTTTCATGGTCATATGGCGCTGAGTGCTTTGTTGATTATCGTACTGTTTAAAGTGATCGCAACATCGCTCAGCATTGGTTTGGGTGTTCCGGGTGGTTTGATCGGACCAACCTTATTTATGGGTGCGACGGCCGGAGGCGTTGTTGGTTTGCTGACAGGTTATATTCCGATGGATGTTTCCCATCCGGGATTTTATGCCATGTTGGGAATGGGTGCGATGATGGGTGCATGTTTACAGGCGCCACTCGCGGCATTGGTGACATTGCTGGAGCTTACCGCGAACCCACATATTATCCTGCCCGGAATGCTGGCGATAGTTAGTGCGAACCTGACGGCTAAAGAACTTTTCAAAAAAGATTCAGTTTTCATCTCGCAAATGCGCGCCTTTGGTCTTGATTATCGAAATGATCCCATCGCACAATCGTTACGTCGTCTGGCTGTTGCTTCGGTGATGGATCGCGAGTTTGTCACGACACCTCAAATGATTGATCGGGAACAGGCAAGAGAACTACTGAAAGAAGAACCACACTGGTTAATTATCGAACGGGAAGACAATAAGCTACGCATGCCTGCAGCTGATCTGGCACGTTTTCTGGAAGAAGATGAATCAGAAGAAATTGATCTCATGGAGATCCCGTCACAACGACAACAATTGGCGTCCGTCCATTTAAGGGCAACTTTACAGGAAGCGAAAGTCATCATGGAAGAATCTCAGGCGGAAGCACTCTTTGTTCGTCGTCCGGTTGCGCCTTTGGTTGATCGGATATATGGCATCATCGATCAAGAGGCAATTCAGAAAGGATATCGATTGTAGAATTCTCGTAGATGGTTCTGCCAAACATTAAAGTTTTCTGTCAAAATGCCGATGATTTCTAAGGTTTCACAATTCAAAAATCAATAGGATTAAATAAATGAAAAAAATATTATTAAGCGCTGTTTTAATTATCCCGGTGCTTTGGGCTGGCCTGACATGGTTCGCGTCGAACAAAACAGAAGCAGTGTTTGACGAAAATATCACCGAAGCCAATAAAAAGATGGCTGAAGAATTTCCGTTTATTACAATGAAGAAAAAATCTTTTGAAAAAGGTTTTACTAGTAGTACGGCAAAATCTGAGATTACATTGAATGAAGAATTCATGGGGTTATTTGATGCGCCTGGCGATGAGCCGATTACGTTGACCATGAATCATAAGATTTATCACGGTCCTGTGATGATGACGCCTAACGGCACAAAAACTGGCAGCAGTTATATTATGACAACGATGGATCAGGAATCACTTCCAGAAGAAGTTAAAAAGATAATCAAGTTGGTTTTTGATGGCAAAGAGCCAATGACTTCAGGCATGCTAATGGATGCTGGTGGCGATATTGAAATTGATATGGAAATTGCACCAATGTCTTTTAATAACGAGAAATTTTTGGCATTAACGGGTGAAGACGATCCGAGTTCTGATGATGTTGATATTTCTTTCGCAGGTATGACAGGACATTTCACGACAAATAAAGAAGGCACGAGTTTGAAAGGTGCTTTCAACTTGGGCGCTATGGAAGTGAAAGGTATTGATGATGGTGAAGCTATTCACATGGTCAATACAGCCTCTGTTGCTGAGTTTGATATTGATGAGCTCTACAAGGGAACCATTCTTGACGGAACTTTTGAGATGACGTTCCCAGAAATCTTATTCACTGCAGAAGGTACTGAAGTCACCATGAAAGGCTTTAAGGTTGTTTCGACAGCTGAAGAAGAAAATGGTCTGTTTGGTGGATATGGAATAATTGACATTGATAAGTTGCTGATCAAATCACCCGAGATGCCAGTTGAATTTCCAGAGTCTAAGATTCATCTTAAATTTGGTCTGAAAGGTTTCGATCGAGAAAGCATTATTAAGCTTGTTGATCTGGAACAGGAAATAAATTCAGCTCAAATGAAGTTGATAGGCAATACCATGAGCGGTAATGAGCTTGATGATACAACAATGGAATCAATGGTGGGTTCGGCCGGCAGTTATTACGTAGCGCTCATCGAAATGATTAAACCCGGTGTTGAAATCATGACGGATCTTGAGCTAAGTAATGACACGGGTAAATCAGCCGTGAACTTTGGTTTGAACTATGTAGATACTAAAAAACTGCTTGATCTTAAAACGATTAGAGAAGTGATCATGGCGCTTAATGGTCAGCTTAAAATTAGTATTGATAAAAGTATGATTGCTGGAACCCCTGCAGAAGAAGCGATAGGCATGCCTGTAGCGATGGGCTTTGCTGTCGAGAAAGATGGTGCTTATGAGTCTGTGGCAGATCTTGCCAGTGGTGAGCTCAAAGTTAACGGTGAGCCAATGCCTGTTCTGGATATGTTGGGTGGAATGATTGACCAACCAATTCCATGGGATGATATTCTTTCCACTGCAGGTGCTTTAGGATCTATGTGATCATCATTTCTTTATCGTAGCTAGAAAAAAAGGGTCTCTGTTGAAATGCAGAGACCCTTTTTTATTGGATGGTGTTTTTATAGAGTGAAGCTTTTATGCCATGATCAGTTCTAATGATCGGGTTTGAGAACTTGCGATTCCCTTCAGGTTTTCTAATAACTCACTGGCTGTTTGAAATCTATCTTCTGCCTTCTTGGCCATTAAGCGATCGATAATAGGTTGATACTCCTGCAGCAGCGCAGGTAGTTTTGGAATGGGATCGTTTAAGTGTGAATAAAAAATCTTCATCAATGAATCGCCACGAAAGGGTTTTTTACCGGCCAACATTTCGTAAAACACTGCACCCAGACTATACAGATCAGAACGATGATCAATCGTCGTATTATCAATTTGCTCAGGACTCATATAATAAGGCGATCCAAGAATCACGCCCTGTAGCGTCAGTCCATAAGATTTCCCCATCACTCTGGCAATCCCGAAATCAGAAATAGCCAGGGTATTATCTTCTCGAATTAAGATGTTTCTTGGTTTTATATCTCGGTGGACAATATTTCTTGCATGAACATCCTGTAGACCAAAAGCAATCTGACGAGCATAGTTGACAGCCTGAGCAGTGCTGATCCCAGCTGAAATCTGTTTCGATAGATCACCCGTCTGGAAATATTCCATAATGATGCACGAGTGATCTCTATCAATATGCCTACCATAAATATTGGCAACATTCGGGTGATTAAGGTGCTTCAGAAGTTTATATTCCATGACAAAACGTTTGATAGAACGAATATCTTCTTTATCATCCGGATCAAAATCCAGAATCTTGACGATCACAGGCTCCTGTCGCTCAGAAGATTCAGCCAGAAAAACAGAGGACATGCCGGTTCGAGAGATCCGTTTGATCAACTTGTGATTGGGAATTGAATAGTTGCTCGTAATGTCCATATTTTTCTGCATAAGCTGTTCAGATTGCATAAGTCTGGTGCGTGCAAAAGTCTGAAACAGGCATTCCAGCAAGCTTTATCGGCACAAAGGACTTGATCCTTGAATCACCGGTTTATTTTATATCGTCAGGGATAAAGAAAATTCAGTTATTTTGCTTGAATAAATGGTTGGTTGAGGGTAGTATCTCGCGCCTGACAAGTGCGGGGTGGAGCAGTCTGGCAGCTCGTCGGGCTCATAACCCGAAGGTCGCAGGTTCAAATCCTGCCCCCGCTACCAATCAAAGAAAGGCCCCGGATTCGGGGCTTTTTACTATGTGGGATTTGAAAGGATGTATAACGACAGTTCGCCACTGCATAAAATGCTTGATTCCAGCATCACTGGGTTAGGCTACGAATTGTTGGGGTTTGAGCAGGTACAGGATGCTGGTGGATCGGTTTTACGGATCTATATTGACCATGAAAATGGTATTGTGGTGGATGACTGTGGAGTTGTTAGTCGCCACATCAGCGGTGTTCTGGATGTGGAAGATCTGGTGAGGGGACAATATTTTCTCGAAGTGTCTTCTCCGGGTCTGGACAGACCCTTGTTCAAATTAGAACATTATGAAAAATTTGCCGGCTCAGAAGTAAAAATAAAACTGAGCAGAATGCTGGATGGTCGACGTAAATTTAAAGGTGAATTACGTGGAATTAACGATCAGGATGTTATCATTATGCTTGCAGGGCCAACAGGCCACGAAGATGAGACGCAAGAGATAAACATTCCGTTTAATATGATCGATACAGGAAGGCTGGTTCCGGAAAATATTTAATACCAGAAGATATTTAATAAGTGACAACAAGAGTAATGATATGAGTAAAGAAATTCTGACAGTTGTTGATGTGGTTTCTAACGAAAAAGGTGTGCCCCAGGAAATTATTTTTGAGGCGCTGGAAGAAGCGTTAGCGACATCTACTCGAAAGGCTCATGACGAAGATATTGCCGTCAGAGTTCATATTGATCGTGAAACGGGTGAATACGAAGCTTTTCGTCGCTGGGAAGTGATCGACGGTGATGCGCCTGTGATCGATGAAGAAGGCGAAGTCGATGAGTTCGTGCCTGATCGTGAAGTCTTCCACGAAGATATCGTTAAAGAAAAACCAGAATTAAACATTGGTGACTTTATAGAAGAGCCAATCGAAGCGGCTGAATTTGGTCGGATCGCTGCACAAACTGCAAAACAGGTTATTGTCCAGAAAGTCAGAGAAGCAGAACGGGCACAGGTCGTTGAAGCTTACAAAGACAGAGTTGGCGAACTGATCATGGGTACGGTCAAGCGAGTTGATCGCGGTAATATTATTCTTGATCTGGGTGGCAATGCCGAAGCATTTATCCCACGTGAAGATGTCATCATGCGTGAGACTGCCCGATCGGGCGATCGACTACGTGGTTATTTGAAAGAAGTTCGTTTCGAAAAAAGAGGCCCACAATTATTTGTCAGTCGTACAGCGAGCGAATTATTGATCGAGCTGTTCAAACTTGAAGTACCTGAAATTGGTGAAGGTCTGATCGAAATACTTGGCGCTTCACGTGATCCGGGCTTACGAGCAAAAATTGCGGTTCGATCCGAAGATCCTCGAACTGATCCCGTCGGTGCTTGTGTTGGTATGCGAGGTTCCAGAGTGCAGGCTGTCTCGAATGAACTGAGTGGCGAACGTGTGGACATTATTCTCTGGAATGATAATTCTGCACAATTCGTGATCAATGCAATGGCTCCGGCAGAAGTTGTTTCGATCGTTGTTGATGAAGAATCACACAGCATGGATGTCGCCGTGGTTGAAGATCAATTGTCTCAGGCGATTGGTCGTGGTGGGCAGAATGTTCGCTTGGCCAGTCAGTTAACGGGATGGCAGATCAATGTCATGACCGAAACTGAAGCGGCTGAGAAAAGTGAAGGCGAAGCGAAGAAAATTCTCGATACGTTCACGGGCTTTCTCGATGTGGACGAAGAGATCGCCAACATTCTTGTTCAGGAAGGTTTTACTTCCATCGAAGAAATTGCCTATGTACCTGAAGATGAAATGCTTGATATCGATGAGTTCGATGAAGATCTGGTTAAAGAGATCCGTGGACGGGCAAAAGATTTATTGCTGACCAGAGCAATCGCCAGTGAAGAAGAAATTGGTGATGCGAAACCAGCAGAAGATCTGCTGACAATGGAAGGCATGGATGAATCTTTGGCTTATGTTCTGGCCGGTCGTGGCATTGTAACAATGGAAGATCTGGCAGAACAGGCAACGGATGAGCTGATGGATATTGAAGGCATTGATGAAAAACGTGCAGGTGAGTTGATCATGACAGCACGTAAACCGTGGTTTGAGAATGAGGACGATGCATAGAGCTTATCTTTAAGTTTTTAAGGATAATGATTCTAACAGTCTCGGAATAATAAAATGGCAGATGTAAGCGTTAAAGATTTCGCCGGTGTAGTTGGTATTTCAGTCGATCGATTATTGGATCAACTGAAAGATTCAGGTGTGTCCGGAATAGTAGCAGATGGCATGATCAGTGATGACGAAAAAACGACATTGCTCGCACACCTGCGGAAAAAACACGGTAAAGATGAGGATGCTGGTGCGGCTTCCGAGCCAAGAAAAGTAACCTTAAATCGAAAATCTGTCAGTGAATTAAGTGTTCCCGGTGCCAGAACGACAACACGCACCAGAGCGGCGAGCAGAACTGTCAGTATCGAAGTCCGGAAAAAACGCACTTATGTGAAACGTAGTGTCATTGAAGAGGCTGAACAAAAGAAAGCCGACGAAGAGCAGGCAAAACGTGATGCGATCGAAGCTGAAAAACGTGCTGCAGAAGATGCCATTCGCCTGAAACAGGAAGAAAAAGATAAAGCCAAAGCAGATGCCGAAGCAAAAGTAAAAGCAGAAGATGATGCTCGTAAACAGTCTGAAGATGATGCAAAAGTAGCCAGTAAAAAGGCAGTAGATGAAGCGAGAGCCGAAGAAGTAAAAGCGACAGAAAAAGCGAAATCTACAACTGACTCAAAAGCTAAGCGTGGTAAAGAAGATAAAAAGAAAAAGCCTTTTGCCGGTCGTAGCCAGTTACATGTTGCTGGTAATAAAACAGGCAGACGTCGTAATAAGCCATCCAGAAGACGTGCTGCAATTTCTGTTGGTGAAGCGAAGCATGGCTTTGAAAAACCAACATTAGATATCGTTCATGATGTAGAAGTGCCGGAAAATATTTCGGTGGGCGAACTGGCCAAGAAAATGACTGTGAAGTCTGCCGAGGTGCTTAAGGTTCTGATGAATCTCGGTACGATGGCGACGATCAATCAGGTGCTTGATCAAGATACTGCCATACTCGTTGTTGAAGAGTTGGGTCACAATGCGTCAGCAGTCAGTGAAAATGCGCTGGAAGAAGAAGTTCAGATCGAAACCCAACCCGAAGGCGAACAACTTCCACGATCACCGGTTGTCACGATCATGGGTCATGTTGATCATGGTAAAACCTCATTACTGGATTACATTCGAAAGGCTGATGTTGCCGAAGGAGAAGCTGGCGGAATCACGCAGCACATTGGTGCATACCATGTGAAATCTTCTCATGGTGAAATTACTTTTCTGGATACTCCAGGACATGCTGCATTTAGTGCCATGCGATCACGTGGTGCGAATGCGACGGATATTGTCGTATTAGTTGTCGCTGGTGATGACGGTGTGATGCCGCAAACGATCGAAGTTGTTCAACATACAAAGGCCGCAGGCGTGCCGATGATTGTTGCCGTTAACAAAATGGATAAAGAAGGGACTGATCCTGATCGTGTGAAAAACGAACTCTCCGCCCATGAAGTTGTTCCGGAAGATTGGGGCGGCGATACGCAATTCATTCCTGTCTCTGCCAAGACCGGTGACGGCGTTGAAAAATTACTGGATGCTATTTTGCTTCAGGCAGAATTGCTTGAACTCAAAGCTCCTGTCGAAGGAAGTGGTCGTGGTGTTGTGATCGAGTCTCGTCTTGATAAAGGACGTGGATCAGTTGCAACCGTATTGGTGCAGGCTGGTACGATCAAAAAAGGCGATATTCTGTTGGCGGGTGAGCAGTACGGACGTGTTCGCGCATTGATCGATGATCATGGTAATCAACTAAAAACTGCTGGACCTTCAATTCCTGTCGAAGTACTTGGTTTGTCGGGTGTGGCGGTTGCTGGCGATGAAGCAATGGTCGTTAAAGATGAACGTCAGGCCAGAGAACTGGCTGATCACCGTGAACATAAAACACGTGAAGCAAAACTTGCAAGACAGCAAGCAGCCAAACTCGAACAGATGTTCTCGAAGATGGAAGAGGGTGAAGTCTTTACGCTTAACGTTTTGATCAAGGCCGATGTACATGGTTCGGCGGAAGCATTAAGTGAATCTTTAACCAAACTGAATACTGAAGAAGTTAGAGTGAATGTTGTTAGTGCAGGCGTCGGTGGTATTAACGAATCTGATGCAACATTGGCGATGGCTTCTGACGCTGTCATTATCGGTTTCAATGTTCGAGCCGATGGAACTGCACGAAAACTGATCGAAGAAGAAGAGCTTGATCTTCGTTACTACAGCATAATTTATAATGTGATCGACGATGTTAAAGCTGCGCTCAGTGGCATGCTCAAACCAGAAGTGACAGAAGAAATTGTCGGTATTGCCGAGGTGAAAGATGTCTTCCGATCATCTGCACTGGGTTCAATCGCCGGTTGTATTGTTTCCTCCGGAACCGTTAAACGCAGTTGTCCAATCCGGGTTCTACGTGACAATGTTGTGATCTACGAAGGCGAACTGGAATCATTGCGGCGATTCAAAGATGATGTCAACGAAGTTAAGTCAGGTACGGAATGCGGTATCGGCGTTAAAAACTACAACGATATTAATCCTGGCGATCAAATCGAAGTCTTTGAAAGAATCGAAGTCGCCCGAAGTCTTTAAAAAGATCTAATGCCTAAAGAATTCAGCCGTGCCCGTCGGGTAGAAGAACAGATTAAACGTGAACTGGCTTCAATGGTCAGCCGAGAAGTGGATGTGGCCGATTTAGGCATGGTGACATTCACGGCAGTTGATCTCGCTTCTGATCTATCATTGGCAAAAGTGTACTTCACCTTACTGGCTTCTGATCTGGATGAAAAACAAGGCACAAAAGTGATGAACGAAGCCGCGCCACATCTTCGTCATTGTCTTTCAAAAATCATGACACTTCGCTCCGTCCCGAATCTTCGTTTCTACTATGATGTCTCCATCGAAAGAGGCAATAAAATGGAAGCGTTACTGGACGAAGTTTCTAAGCAAGATTCTTCAGACTGATTTAAAAAGTAACGGTGGCAAGAAGGCGTAAAGGTAGAGTTATCGATGGTATTTTGCTACTCGATAAACCGGCTGGGTTCAGCAGTAATCAGGCACTGCAAAAAGTAAAACGACTCTTTCAGGCACAAAAAGCCGGTCATACTGGAAACCTCGATGGTCCAGCCACAGGACTACTTCCACTTTGTTTTGGTGAAGCTACCAAAATGTCTACTTTCTTATTAGATTCAAATAAATCCTATCGATCAGATGTGAAGCTGGGGATCAATACCTCCACGCTTGATGCCACTGGTGAGATCTTAAAAACACGTCCCGTACCAAAATTCACAGCAGATGATCTCGAAAAGATCCTCGAAAAATTTAGAGGTACGATCACACAGGTTCCACCCATGTATTCTGCTTTAAAACATGATGGCGAACGACTTTATAAACTCGCACAGCAAGGCGTGGAAGTAGAACGAAAAGAACGCGTACAAGAAATCTATCGTCTGGAAGCCAATGATCTGACCGAAGATGGTTTCACGATTGAAGTCGATTGTTCAAAAGGAACCTATATCAGGACACTAGCTGAAGATATTGGTGAAGAGCTGGGTTGCGGCGCACATGTTCAGACTTTGCGACGGACAGGCGTTGGCTGTTTTGATCTTGATAATGCTTACACACTTGAACAGCTGGAAGAGCTGGCTGAATCTGCAGAAGGTTTTGATCAACTTGATCAGTTGCTGCTCCCGGTCGATGCTGGTCTGACCGATCTACCGCAACTAGATTTATCAGAAGATGTCGCATTCTATTTTCTCAATGGCCAGGCCGTCATGGTTCCATCAGCACCAAAAGAAGGCATGGTTCGGGTTTATGAAGAAGGCCGTCGATTTCTTGGTCTTGCTGATGCTGTTGGTGATGGACGAATTGCACCTCGACGCTTGATAGCTACCGGAACTGATCTCTAATATTATTCTGCTTTCAGCATTTTAGCCGCGCGCAGCCATAGTCGTCTGGAAAAAATCATCTTGTTGATCATTTCGACCACAAAGCTTAACCGGTTTTGGTTTTTTCATATCCGAAGCAAGCACTATCCAGCAATCATCAAACACCGAGCAATAACAAACCTTCAGATCAACGCCTTCCATCGGAGGCCCATATGCACCGCGTAAATATGCCTCGATCTCGCCACGATGACTTTTTCCCCAGCTAAAACTCCAGGGTGTTACAGAATTACCGGGACTTAGAAAACCAGCTGCAGCCTGTTCTTTGAAAGTTGAATTGGCATACATCCGGCCATTCATCAGAACGTCATGGAGTTGCTTATAATCCGTCACAAGATCACCTTTGATCAGCGGCTGAACATTTTGCACATAGGCAATGCCGGGGCCGGAATTGGTCAGGGTGATTTCGTATGAGTAAGGAGCGGTTTTATATTGATAACCCATGTCGATTTGAATGATCGGCAAGACGCTGGCTTTCTGAGTTTCTTTCTCCATCGTGATCGTCAGAAAAGCAAGTAAGACTGCGATCATACCTGTAAATAAACCAATATCGATCCGCTTGAGAAGCGATCTTGTCGGCGCCAGAAGATTTCTGCGTTCAGGGTCTTTCATTTATCAATCCTGTAAAGTATTGAATACTCCCCCGCAATTTTTATGCCTGTAATATCGAAATCAGGTCTTGATCAGGTTAATAAAGGCTATTTTCGTGTAAAATTGCAGCGGTAAAGCGGGATAAATGAACAGATCGGCATTTTATTGATATTTACATCAATATTTCCTTGTCCAATCAATAACTCACGGTTACAATACGCCACCTAAAAAGTATGTAAATCAAAGTAAATGGAGCCCATTTAAAATGGCACTAACGGCTACAGATAAAAGCGAAGTAGTAAAAGAATATCAACGCACAGACAGCGACACAGGTTCCCCTGAAGTTCAGGTTGCCCTGTTGACCACACGTATCAAGGATCTGGCTGATCATTTCAAAGAACATAAGAAAGATAACCATTCACGTCAGGGTTTGCTGAGAATGGTTAACCAGCGTCGCAAATTGCTGGACTATCTCAGAGGTGTCGATATCGAACGCTATCGAACACTGATCACGAGCCTTGGCCTAAGAAAATAAGGCAGAGACAGTAATCTCGAAAAAATATAGAAACAACACTACCCGGATTCTTCCGGGTAGTGTCGTTCTGAATCCTCAAAAAACTTAATTAATATAAAAGTGACTTCATATGGCTGCAATTAAAAGAACATTCCAATACGGCGATAAAACAATGACTCTGGAAACAGGGGAGATCGCAAGACAAGCAACTGGCTCAATCATGGCCAGCATGGGCGACACAGTCGTCTTCGTTTCAGTAGTAGGCAAGAAGAATGCTGATCACGGTCGAGACTTCTTTCCACTGACGGTTGATTATCAGGAAAAGGCTTATGCCGCTGGTAAGATTCCTGGTGGGTTCTTCAAACGTGAAGGTCGTCCAACAGAAAAAGAAACACTGACCTGTCGTTTAATCGATCGTCCATTACGTCCTTTATTTCCAAATGGTTTTGTAAATGAAGTTCAAATCGTTGCCTCGGTCATGTCACTTGACCCGACTGTTGATCCGGACATTGTTGCTTTAATCGGCGCATCGGCTGCACTGGCAATCACCGGTATTCCTTTCAGCGGTCCTATAGGCGCAGCGCGAGTTGGCTATAAAGATGGTGGATACATTCTTAACCCTTCATTCTCTGATCTGGATGATTCAGAACTTAATCTGGTTGTCGCCGGTACATCAACATCCGTATTGATGGTTGAATCGGAAGCACAACAACTTTCTGAAGAAATCATGCTCGGCGCAGTCATGTTTGGTCATGAGCAATTCCAGACAGTGATTGAAAACATCTCGGCTCTTGCTGCAGAAGTTGGTACAGAAGCATGGGACTGGCAAGCACCGGAAGAAAACAAAGATTTGGCTTCACAACTAGCATCTGGTTTCCAGAGCAAGGTTAAAGATGCCTATGGAATCAATGACAAGATGGAACGCCGTGATGTTCTTTCTGCCGTTCGATCAGAAGCAAAAGAAGCACTGATTGGTGAGGAAGCAGATGGGAAGTTTTCTGAAGGTGAAGTTGGTAACGCGATTGAGCATTTAGAACACGAAGTTGTTCGTAGCGCGATCATTGCTGGCGAAAACCGAATCGATGGTCGTCAGAGAGCAGACATTCGTGACATCGCCGTTCGTGTGGGCGTATTGCCAAGAACACATGGCTCTGCATTATTCACACGTGGAGAAACTCAGGCGATCGTTACAGTATCTCTGGGCACACAGCGGGATGCACAAATCATTGATGCACTGGAAGGTTCTTACAGAGACAACTTCATGCTGCATTACAACTTCCCTCCATACTGCGTAGGTGAAACAGGGCGTGTTGGTACACCAAAACGCCGCGAGATCGGTCATGGCCGTCTGGCAAAACGTAGTATTATCAGAATCTTGCCAACGATTGAAGAATTCCCGTATGTGATCCGCGTCGTTTCAGAAATCACAGAATCAAATGGTTCAAGTTCAATGGCCTCTGTTTGTGGCACCAGCCTGTCTCTGATGGATGCTGGCGTACCGATCAAGGCTCCTGTAGCCGGTATCGCGATGGGTCTGGTTAAAGAAGGCGACAACTTCGTAGTTCTTTCAGACATCCTCGGTGACGAAGATCATCTTGGCGATATGGATTTCAAAGTAGCCGGTACAGAAAACGGTATCAACGCGCTGCAAATGGATATCAAGATCGACGGTATTACGAAAGACATCATGGAAGCCGCACTTGAGCAAGCAAAAGCGGGTCGTCTACACATTCTTGGTGAAATGGCCAAGGTCATTTCTGATACACGAGAAGAAATGTCAGAGCATGCGCCAAGAATCATGACCATCAAAATCAACCCGGACAAAATCCGTGATGTTATCGGTAAAGGTGGTGCGACGATTCGTCAGATCACTGAAGAAACCGGTGCATCAATTGACCTCGACGACGACGGCACAGTGAAGATCGCTTCTGTCGATCATGCGGCGGGTCAGGCGGCATTGAAATGGGTAGAAAGAATCACTGCTGAAGTTGAAGTCGGTACGATTTACGAAGGTAAGGTTGCCAAGATTATGGACTTTGGTGCATTCGTGAATATCCTGCCAGGCAAAGATGGCTTGGTTCATATTTCCCAGATCTCGGAAGAACGTGTCGAAAACGTCAGCGACAAACTGACAGAAGGCGAGACTGTTCGAGTGAAGGTGCTGGAAGTAGACAAGCAAGGTCGTATTCGTTTAAGCATGAAAGAAGTTCAGGACGGCGAGTAAGGTTTAGTTTTAAGTTATTGAAGAAAGGGGCTTTTAGCCCCTTTTTTTTGCTTCTTTTTTATACGAGATCGCAGAATATTTGATATAAAGTCTTAAAGGTGATCGAATGCGAAACTTTTCAAGGCTCCGTTCATGAGATCCTTCGTACCTCAGGATGACAATCTATCTTCCATAAGATGTTGTCATCCTGAACGTGAGTGAAGGATCTCAGAACGAAGCCAACAAACTATCAGTCAGCGGTTGAGTTAAGAGAGAACAACCTCTCTCAGCCAAGTATGGTTTAATTAGTCACAATGACAAACGACGAAACCCTAATGATGCAATACCGTGTCGGCGACGCTCAAGCCTTCGAGCAGCTATACGCACGTCACAAAGGCCCGTTGTATCGTTATCTTTTCCGTCAAACCAGCGATCACACGGTTGCCGATGATCTATTTCAGGAGATCTGGATAAACCTGATCAAGGCTCGCGAACGTTATGAACATAAAGCAAAGTTTTCGACCTACTTATTTCGGATTGCTCATAATCGGCTGATCGATTATTACCGTAGTAAAAAAAGTGCGATCCCGGTGTCTTATCAGGACGATCATGATCCGGATCTGCTGGAAGCAAACGAGATCAACCAACCGGATAAACAGGCCGAAATAACAAGAAAAATTAATGACTTAATTATACTTCTTGAAAAGCTACCCGAGGCACAACGTGAGGTGTTTTTATTGAAAGAAGAGAGCGGCATGACGTTAGAAGAGATTGCAGAAGTGACAGGAACGAATAAAGAAACAGTAAAAAGTCGATTGAGATACGCAGTCAAAAAACTGCGTGCCGGTATGAGGAAAGATCATGAATAAAATTGATCAAGAAGAATTCGATAATTACTTACAAGGAGATTCCGATCTCAGTCGTGCCTATGGAAAACTGAGCGAAGAAGAACCTACATCCGATCTTGATAACGTCATTCTTGAACAAGCCAGAAACGATATTAAAAATATTCCAGATAATGTCACTAAAATAAAAAAATCACTGCTCACATCAAGACTGGATTCTCCTCTGGCAATGGCTGCAGTGGTCGTACTTTGTGTCAGTCTGGTGCTTCTTGTTCCGCAGGATGAAATCCTGTTGGAAACATCCGATGAAATGATTCCAGAATCTTTACCTGTGATCACAGATGAAGCTGATCAGTTTATTCAACAACAAACAGAACAAAAAACAATCAACAAGATCAGCCCTGCAGCTGCGATCGAAACATCAAAACCAGATGTGATGGCGCGTAGTCGTGAAGAATCTTTTTCTGAGAAAAAAGAACTTCTAAAAACAGAACCAATAAAAGAAGCTGAAATCAATGAAAGCCGAGTTAAAGAAAGAATGTCTGAACCAGCCTCGGCTCCTGCTTATCAAAGTGATATGAAACAGAAAGTGCAGCAAGATCGTCTGGAAGATGATTCCGAAATTTCATCAGGTATGGCACCACTGGAAGCGGTGGAAATGGAAGCAGGAGTAGCTAAACGTCAGTTGGCGAATGATTCAATCACATCGGATCAAGCATCACCAGAGGCCTTATCAAAACAAATCAAATCATTGATCCAACAGGATAAAATAGAGGAAGCAAGATCTGTCTATCAAGGGTTTATAGAATTGTTTCCGAAGCAGCAGTTCTCTGAATGGTTTACTGATCAGGAAATGTCATTGTTGTTGGACAGGTAAGAGAATAAGGTTTGTTTCTAACGTCTCGCATCAGTGGTGGCAAAAAAGCATAGCGACGAAGGAGCGGCGCTTTTTTGCCATCCACTGCATGCGCTTGTTAGATGCTTTGCTTAATGTGTATATCATTTATATCTATGTTTAGGGCTTCACTAAAACCACACATAAATGCTTGAGTCATTGCTGTTGCAATGGCAATAGTCTTTGTGTCTGCAACAAGTTTTATCATAGTGTTTTTATATGCTTCATCATTAGAAAAAGCATTAATATTTTTATTAAAAAACTCATGAGCTATATAGTTTCTTTTTTCTAAAGCTTTTTTTAATGCTTGGCTGCCCTTGTCGTCAAGATTAGAGTGTTTTTTTAGCTCTTGTATTAAACTACCTAATGTTTTTTTATCTTCAAAGAGAATTAAACCTGTTTGGTTTATATCAGAACCAAAATTCTTATTTAATAATGAAATGAGGGCGTGAATTTGAATCTCAAGCACTTGACCAAGGTGTAGCGCCTCGCCAACTTGTCTGTACATCTCATCTCTATTATTCATATTTGCATCTAACGGCTTACATCAGCTGCCGCGGAACATGGCGCTTGTTTTGCAGGTTCTTTTGCAAAAGAAGTGACAGGTTTCGCGGTCAGCTGGATGTGATGGTTATGTGCTGCTTTCATGCGTTGCCACTCCCTTGATTAAATCTCTGAACTTTGCACTGGTTGTTTTTCGCCTTACCTGGAAAGCTGTTCCTCATTTGGAATATACACCCAATATTGATTATAACCTTGCCCAGCTTTCCGGTAGAAAAGCGCCGCTATTCAAACAACAATACACTTGCTGACTTAATTTCGCCATGAACGAACATGCCATCATTTTCAACAACATCACAACACCTTGATGCTGCGCTGCTTAATTATGCCCAAGAGCACTTTATGCTAAGCCATGTTGTCCTTTCCAGTAGCACAGAGTGAACAGCATCCTTCTTTTGGTTTTACACATAACTAGGGTTTAGTGGACACATTGTCCAATATACCGTTATAGATTATTAATGTGGACATAGCAAAAAAATCTCTTTTATCAATAAGATATGATGGATTTTGATTATAGTGGTTATTTATCCAGAGTGTCTACTTTGCTATTTTTATATCCTGATCAGAAGTGTCCTCTAGTTTTCACAAGATCAAAAGTTCTCCTGATTTTCCAGTTAACACAATAACTTACCGGATCGTTAAAATATCGTGATAGTGGACATATTTTTAATGATGACCTTACTCTTCTGGAACTGAATTAATGTCCCAATGATCAAGTCCCCATTTAATACAATCATCAACAGTTTCATGTTGAAGGTTTTCAGGTGGATTTTGATCAAGAAAATTTAGTGCTTTGTAGATCAGCGCGCCCGGATCTAAATTATTTTGATCAATGCTAAGAGCGCCATTCGATTTATTCAGTTTTTGACCATTCTCATCCATAGCAACAGATAAGTGAAGAAACTCAGTTTGTGGAAATCCAAGCAATCTCTGGATATAAATTTGCCTTGGTGTTGAGTCCAGCAAGTCTGCTCCGCGAACAACTTCTGTGATCTTTTGCCATTCATCATCAACCACGGTTGCAAGATGGTAGGCGATATAACCATCGGCTCGTTTGATCACAAAATCACCAATCTCAGTTTCTATGTTTTGCTTGAAGAGTCCTTGTTTAAGATCATGAAATTCAACGGGTTTATTATCTGTGAGAAGTCTGATCGAAGGATTATTTTTGTCGTTTGAAAGTCCTTTTCGGCAGGTGCCAGGGTAGGGCTGATCGCCAATTACTTTTCTGGAACAAGAGCATGGGTAGATCAGATCTTTTTTAGATAATTGTTCGATGGCTTCATTGTAAGCGGCAATTCTGCTGCTTTGATATAAAACCTCACCATCCCAATGTAGCCCGAATGTTTCCAGTGTTTTGAGGATTTCTGTATCAATACCGGGAATGGTGCGATCAGTATCCAGATCATCAATTCTGACGAACCATTGACCACCACGGGATTTGGAATGGAGATAGCTGCCGAGAGCAGCGATTAAGGAACCGAAATGTAATGGGCCGGAAGGTGTGGGGGCAAAACGTCCCCTGACCTCAGACACGGTTAACCCATTTGTTTTTCCTTGATCTCGTCAAGGGTTTTACAGTCAATACAAAGATTGGCTGTCGGGCGAGCTTCAAGTCGGCGAATACCAATTTCAATACCACAGACTTCACAGAAGCCATAATCACCACTTTCAATATCAGCAAGGGAAACACGGATCTTTTTGGTTAATTTGCGTTCTCTGTCACGAGTACGAAGCTCCAGAGCGAACTCTTCTTCCTGTGTGGCACGATCATTCGGATCAGAGAAGCTGGAAGCATCTGACTGCATGTGATCAACAGTACGATCAACTTCTTCCTGCAGATCTTTTAACCAGGCCAGCAGCAGGTGTTTGAAATGCTCTGCCTGATCACCATTCATGTATTCCTCACCCTTCTTTTCTTTATAGGGCTTGAAATCATCGAAGCTGGTCGGGAATTCTGTGTTTCTGGTTGGAGCTGTTTTTTTACGGGATACTTTCTTTTTAATCACAATTTTCTTCTTAGGAATACTTTTCTTTACTGCCGCTACTTTTTTCTTGGTAACGACCTTCTTCTTAGCCACAGTTTTTTTAGCGGCCACTTTTTTCCTGGCTACAACTTTCTTTTTCGCCACTGTTTTCTTAGCCGCTACTTTTTTCTTAGTAACAACTTTCTTTTTACTCGCCGTTTTCTTAGCTGCCGCAACCTTCTTTTTTGCCGTTACCACTTTTTTCTTCGCAACAGGCTTCTTCTTACTGACAACTTTCTTTTTGCCAATAACCTTTTTCTTGCTTGCCTTTTTACTTGTAACGGCCTTTTTCTTAGCGACCTTTTTTTTCGTAACTGCCACCGAAAAAACCTCCTAAACGGAATGAAGCGCGCATTTTTACCAGAATCTATCTATTAGTGCAACGAGATTGACGATTATTTAAGTATCAGAGTGTCCGTTGAATTGTTCATGCCACATGAAAGTAGCGCCAGCAACGGCGACAGGCATAGCGAAGAAGTTGAGAACAGGGATCATTGTCATGATCATGACCGTAACGCCAAAACCAAAAATCATCGTGCGCTTCGTCTTTAACAAAGGTCTTTGCTGTGAAAAAGGAAGACCATTGTTACCCATGGGATAATCCATGTATTGATGTACCAGCATCCATGCAGCAAAAAGGAACCAGAGAACAGGCGCTGCAATATTGAGGCCTGGAATAATGAAGAGTATGAGCAGAGGTAGTGCGCGAACAGCGAAGAATACAAGCTTTACGGCTTCTGATTTAAATGAGATCAAAGCATCTTTCATCAGGCTATTCGAGCTATTCACGAGCTCCTGACCGGATAGACGCGCCTCAACAGCTTCTGCGAGCATGCTGTTAAATGGTGCGGCTAGAAGGTTTGCGATCATCGTGAAGGTTGAAAAGATGATCGCCAGTGCTGCAAGAGCTAATAATGGCCAGATGAGGAATTTTAGCCATTCCAGCCAGCCAGGAAGCAAGTTGGCTATGTAAGAGTCAATCCAGTTTGATCCAAACCAGAGTGCAGCTGAAAAAAGAACGAGGTTGATCAGAAAGGGAATAATGACAAAGCGGCGGAGTCGTGGCTTGAAAATCATCTTGAAGCCAGATAGTGCGTATTTTGCACCTCCGATAAACGAATTGCTCATATTAGATTTAAGGCAACGTAACAGGTTCTGGAGCTTCCCAGCCTGGCTTACGATAGTCGGAAACAACCTTGGTATAGATCCCACCACGGACGTTGAAATCGGATGTCAATCTTAAATAACGTGGCTGACAGGCGGCAACCAGATCATCGACGATCTTGTTTGTTACGGCTTCATGAAATGCGCCTTTGTCTCGAAATGACCATATGTACATCTTCAGAGCCTTCAATTCGACGCAGTGTTGATCAGGCACGTAGGCGAGTTCCAGTGTTGCGAAATCTGGCTGGCCGGTTTTAGGACACAGGCAGGTGAATTCTGGAATGCTTATAGTGATCGTGAAATCTTTTTCAGGATTCGGGTTGTCAAAAAGTTCAAGGTCTTCACTGGGTTGGCTCATATTCTTCATAAATTAGTTTGAAAACAAGCTGTACACCATACCATGAATTATGATTTTAAAGGTAGTTTTTGAAGGATTGTAGTTAGCTTGAGGAAAATAAATATAGTCAGTAAAAACAATCAGTTACATTGTTGTTTCAGAGCCAGATATATTTGAAAAACTGTTTTGAATAATCCTCTTTTTAATGTATCTTAGCGGCAATGAGAATAAATAAAATAAAGGTCGCCGGTTTTAAGTCTTTCGTTGATCCAACTACCCTGACATTACCCCACCAACTAACCGGCGTTGTCGGTCCGAATGGTTGCGGCAAGTCTAATGTGATCGATGCTGTGCAATGGGTTATGGGTGAAAGTTCAGCCAAACATCTGCGTGGTGATTCCATGTCCGACATAATTTTTAGTGGATCAAACGCCCGCAAACCTGTTGGTCAAGCATCGGTGGAAATTATCTTTGATAACTCTGATGGCAAGATCAGTGGCGAGTATGCGAGCTACAATGAGGTTTCGATCAAACGTAATTTAGGCCGTGATGGTGTTTCTGTTTACAACCTGAATGGTAATCGTTGTCGCCGGAAAGACATTACTAACCTTTTTCTCGGCACGGGAATCGGGCCGCGTAGCTACTCGGTGATCGAGCAGGGTATGATCTCGCGCGTCATCGAATCCAAGCCGGAAGAGCTTCGCGTGTTTCTCGAAGAAGCTGCAGGGATTTCCAAATATAAAGAACGTCGCCGCGAAACTGAAAACCGTATTAGACATACCAAAGAAAACCTCGAACGTCTGACCGATATTCGAGATGAACTCGGTAAGCAGTTGAGTCGTCTGGAAAGACAGGCAAAAGCTGCTGAGCGTTATAAAGGACTTAAAACAGAAGAGCGACAAGCCAAAGCTGAATTGACAGCATTGTCATGGAAGGAACTTCATGGACAGTCTGCTGATCATACAAAACTGATCACGCAAGGTGAGACAAATGTGGAATCAGCAATCGCAGATGTGAGAACTGTTGAAGCTGGTATCGAAAAAGAACATCAGGATCAAATCGCTGCTAATGATCAGTTTAATGATATTCAGGGAAAGTTTTATGGTTTGGGTGCGGAGATCACCAGTCTTGAGCAAGCTATTCAGCACGCGAATGAACGACGAGAAACGAACGAGCGAGATCTGGAGCGAGTAAAAAACGAGCTGGTTGAAGTGCAGGATCAGAACACCAATGATCAACAACAGCTTGAGCAAACGAATACTGAACTGACAGAACTTGAGCCGCAACAGGCTGAGTTGATCAATACCGAAAAACAGGCAGGTGAGAAGCTGGAAGAATCCGAGAAGGCTGCGCAGCTACAACAGACTGAGTGGGACACTTTCCAGCAACGTCATTCAGAACATGCGCGTAATGAGCAAACCGAAGCGAGCAAGGCTAGCCATCTGGAAAGAACGCTTGCCAGTACTGAGCAGCGAATTGAGCGCTTGAATTCAGAAAAGGTAGGGATTATTCCTGAACAGTTGGGCTTCAACCTGACCGATATGCAAACGGGGCTGACGGGTGCAGAAGATCTATGTGTCACATTAGAAACAAAACGCGGCAGTCTTCAGGAGCAAATTCAGGGAGCACGTGAAAAAGTACAGGGATCATCTTCAAAGCTGGATGAATTGCGTCACGAATACCAAACGCTCAAAGGTCGTCTGGCTTCATTGGAAGCTTTACAACAATCTGCGCTGGGACAGGATCAGAGCCAGGTACATGATCTGCTACAGCAAAAAGGTTTGAGTAAAAATTCAAAATTGGCACAGGAAGTCTCTGTTGAGTCTGGTTGGGAAACTGCGTTGGAAGTTGTATTGGGCGAACATCTGGATTCTTTGTGTATAGATGAGCTTGGTCAGTTTAGTGATCAGGTTGATGGTTTGACGGAAGGGATTGTTGGCGGCATTGAGCAGAAGTCTACAAGTGCATCGATTGCTGGCGCTTCAAATATTACTGATCGGCTGCTGGATAAAGTCTCATCTGATCTGCCGCTGGAAACATTGATGTCAGGCGTTTATGTCGTGGATTCAGTGAATCAGGCCATGAGTTTGCGATCCAGATTGAATGCACATGAGTCAATCGTCACAAAAAATGGTGATCGCATTGGACCAGCATGGATGCGTCTTAAACGTGTACAGAAAGAAAAGTCGGGTGTGCTTGAACGTGAACGCGAAATTCGTGATCTGGTTCAAAAATCGAGTTCTCTGGAAACTGAAATCGAGCAATTAACCCGGAGTCTGGAAGTGAATAGATCACTCCGCGGTGGTCTGGAAAATGAAGCGGTAGATCTGAATCGTGAAGTAGATGAGGCACAACAATCAAGAGCAACGCTGGGTTCTGAACTGGCCGCAAGCCAGGCACGTTTTGAACAGGCGCGATCAAGGGTTTCTCATATTGAGCAGGAACTGGATGAGCTGACGAAAACCCGTGAGACTGAAAATGCGGAACTGGATTTAACGAAAGAACGAGTCTCAGGATTGGGATCGACGGGTCAGGAACTCAAACAACAACAGGATTTACTCACCAGTCAGCGTGAAGATCGCAATGCCAGTATTTCCACATTAAGACAGGAATGGCGAAAGAATCGCGATCTGACTCATGAACTGGCATTACGCGGTGAGTCATTGCGATCACGAAAAAATGCGCTTGAGCAATCTCTGCAACGTTATCAAATGCAGCAGGAACAGTTACAAAAACGAGTTGAAGATCTATCCGCTGAAATGGAAAAAGGTCAGGCTCCCGTGATCGAGATCCAGCAAACACTGGAAGCGACATTGAGCAAACGTCTGACAGTTGAGGCAGGGTTAACAACCGCTCGTGAATCGTTGCAATCCGTAGAACAAAAGCTCAAAGATGGCGAACAAAAACGTCAGCAGAATGAACAGGTTTTACAGGCGGCCAGAGAAAAACTTGAGCAAAGCCGGATGGAAGCTCAAACGGTCAGTGTTCGTCTTCAAGGGCTTGTCGAGCAATTGGATGAAGCTGGATTTGAAGCTGAAAAACTGCTGGAAGAAATGCCGGAAGATGCTTCTGAATCAGCCTGGCAGGAAAATATTGAATCACTGGATCGTAAAATCTCGCGTCTTGGCCCGATCAATCTTGCGGCTATTGATGAATGTCAGGAGTTATCGGAAAGAAAAGTATTTCTGGATACGCAGAACGATGATCTCACCGAAGCTTTGGACACACTGGAAAGTGCGATCAGGAAGATTGATAAAGAAACGCGTGGTCGTTTCAAAGACATTTATGATCAGGTGAATGCCGGATTCCAAACCATGTTCCCAAGATTGTTTGGCGGTGGTCAGGCTCATCTTGAATTGACCGGAGATGATTTGCTGGAGACGGGTATCGCAGTGATCGCACAACCTCCAGGCAAACGAAATAGTTCGATCCAGTTGTTGTCTGGTGGTGAAAAAGCGTTGACGGCTGTTGCGCTGGTTTTCTCGATCTTCCAGTTGAACCCCGCACCTTTTTGTTTGCTTGACGAAGTGGATGCACCGCTGGATGACTCTAATGTTGTTCGGCTGTGTGACATGCTGAAAGAGATGTCGGAACATGTGCAGTTTCTGTTTGTTACACATAACAAGATCACCATGGAAATCGCACAGCAATTGATCGGCGTAACCATGCAGGAAGCCGGTGTCTCCAGGCTGGTATCGGTGGATATGGAAGAAGCGGTCGATATGGTGGCGACAGGGTAATGGACAATTTACGCATACTGCTAATGATTCTGGGGATATTGATTATCGCCGGGATCTATTTGTGGGGCGTTGGTTTTGATCACCGCAAGGCAGCTCGTAAATTAAACAAACGCCAAAATAAAAATCGTCAGGAACCTGTTCTTGAGACTCCCGTCATAAAACCCCGCGAAGAAGAGATCGATTACACCGATGTTTTTCGTCGGCAGGGAGGATTGCTGCGAGACGAGGATGCTGATCTACCTGATGAAGCGCAACAAAATACAAAAAAAACTGGCGTTGTTGTTCTCTATGTAACATCACCTTCAGGTTTTAGTTTTAGCGGTGCAATGATCCGGGATGCGCTTTATGCGGCGGGTATGACCTATGGTGAGATGCAGATTTTTCATCATCATGGTGTTGGTCAGTCGGTGACGAAAGAAAGTATTTTTTCTGTGGCAAACATGCTCGAACCCGGCACCTTTGATCTGAAAAATATGGATGAGTTACAAACGGATGGTCTGGTTATGTTTATGGAAATCCCAGCACCCATAGATTCTGCCGTGGCATTTGAACATATGCTCAGTACCGCGCAACGACTGGCTGACGTTCTGAAAGGTCATGTGCGTGATGAAAGACGTGAGCACTTAAAGGCTGACGCAATAGAGTTATTACGGAGCTACGTCGCAGGTTTTCATGCCTAAGTGGAACCTCTGATCATGTCTGAAGACATGAGTAAAAAAATCTCCTCGCTCCGGGAACAAATAAACGAGCACAATTATCGTTACTATGTTCTGGATGATCCCAACGTACCTGATGCCGAATATGATCGGCTTATGCGCGAGCTTCAGGCGCTTGAACTTTCTCATCCTGATCTGATCACAGCAGACTCTCCAACCCAGCGAGTGGGTGCCGAACCCTCCGGTGCTTTTTCTGAAGTTACTCACGAGATTCCGATGCTTTCGTTGGGGAATGCTTTTGATGATGAGGAAGTTACGAATTTTGATCGCAGGGTTCGTGAGCGTCTTGATGTAGAAAGTATTGCCAATGATATCGAATATGTTGCAGAACCCAAGCTCGATGGTCTGGCGATCAGCCTGATGTATGAAAATGGAAAACTGATCAGAGCAGCAACCCGAGGTGATGGCACACGAGGCGAAGATGTCACCTCAAACATAAGAACAATTAAAGCCATCCCATTGCATCTGCGGGGAGAAAACCTTCCTCCAGTTCTGGAAGTCCGTGGCGAAATTTACATGGATAAAAAAGGTTTTCAAAAACTCAATCAGCGGCAGGAAAAAGCCGATGAAAAAGTTTTTGCTAATCCACGAAATGCAGCGGCAGGAAGTTTGCGCCAACTTGATCCAAAAATTACCGCAACACGACCATTGGCGATCTATTGTTACAGTGTTGGAAAAGTTGAAGGTTTGGAGTTGCCAGAAAAACATTTCGATGTTCTCATGCAACTGAAAGATTTCGGACTGCCTGTTTCAACTGAAGTCAAAGTCGTAAAAGCTCCTGCAGGATGTCTTGCTTATTACAAAGAGATTGAGAAAAAACGTCAAAGCTTACCCTATGAGATCGATGGCGTTGTTTACAAAGTAAATAACCTACAACAGCAATATGAGCTGGGTTTCGTTTCCCGCGCTCCCCGCTGGGCGATCGCGCATAAATTTGCACCTGAAGAAGAGATCACGATTATCCGTGATATTGATGTTCAGGTTGGCAGGACAGGAGCACTTACGCCCGTTGCAAGGCTGGAACCAGTTTTTGTCGGTGGCGTAACCGTCACCAATGCAACGCTACATAATCAGGACGAAATTGATCGTAAGGACATTCGAATTGGCGACACGGTAATCATTAGTAGGGCAGGTGATGTGATCCCGAAAGTTGTCCGTGTTCTGAAAGAGCGACGAACTTCTAATGATGTTCCCAGGTTTAAGATGCCTACAGAATGTCCGGTATGTGGGTCAAAAGTGGTTCGGCTTAAAGATGAAGCCGTAGCAAAATGCACAGGAGCCTTATTTTGTCCCGCTCAGCAAATTGGCTCAATTCTCCATTTCGCATCAAGACGAGCAATGGATATTGAAGGTTTAGGCGATGAGATAGCTAAACAATTAGTTGAGTCCAACTTTGTTAATCATATTGATGATATTTATAAACTTGATATTAAGAGTGTCGCCAGTCTGGAAGGTATGGCTGAGAAATCCTCCACTCAGTTAATCGAAGCGATAGGAGCCAGTAAGAAAACGACGTTTGGCAGATTTCTGTTTAGTTTGGGTATTCCCGGTGTAGGAGAAGAAGTTGCTCGATCATTAGCCATGCATTTTGATGATATTGAAGATTTAAGCTCTAAGAAAAAAGAATACTATACAAAGGATTTGGGGATAAAAGGCATTGGTAAAACTATAGCAAAAAATATTTTTGATTATTTTAATGAACATAGAAATTTATCATATGCTGGCGATCAATTAGGTTTATATATTTATGAGTTAAGGATTCCAAAATTAACAGAAAAAAATGCTGATACTTTGGCGATAAAATTTAAGTCACTACAAGAATTAATAAAAGCTCCAGTAGAACAACTCGAAAATAAAAAGAAAGCAACAATACCTGGTGTTGGAGAAAAACTGGCAGAGAGTATTGTGGAATTCTTCCAGAAGGAACATAACCTGAGTGTCATCAATAATCTTCTCAATGCAGGGATTGTATGGGATCAAGTTTCAGTCGAAAAAAGTGACTTACCCTTAGCAGGGAAGACATATGTGTTAACGGGAACCTTAAAATCAATGACTCGCGAGAGTGCTAAAGAACAGTTACAACAAATGGGTGCTAAAGTCTCTGGCAGTGTTTCTAAAAAAACGACGGGGGTTATTGCTGGTGAGAAGGCAGGATCCAAGTTAGAAAAGGCTGCGAAACTTGGTGTTAAAGTTTTTAGTGAGGAAGGTTTAGAAAAGATATTGGCTGGCATAGAAGTTTGAATAAATACTTTCAATAGATTTATTGGACGTGGACACTGGAGTCACCGAAATGGAGATTACTTTTAAAGTTAAAGGTTCTTCTGAAGATCCTTATGAAGTTGTATTTATTTATGAGGATGAAAAGTTAAATGCACTTTGTAACTGTCAGGCTGGGAATCATGGTCTTTATTGTAAACACAGGATTGAGATTCTAGCTGGTGAAAGTAAAAGTATAGTTAGCGAAAATGAGAAAGATATACAAATTGTTGGAACTTGGCTGAGTGGTAGTGAGCTTGAGCTAGTTTTACAAGAGATCAGTGAAAAAGAGTTAATGTCGGAAAAGATCAAAAAAGATTTGAAGAAGCTGAAGAAAAAACTATCACGTTTGATGCATGGTTAAATATCTAACTGTAAACATGTAATGTAATAACCACTCATTAAGGCTTGTCTATTCCAGTAGCGCCTTTATTCCGCTACAATCCGTGGCGCATTGATTTTGGTGCTATGAGATCTCTTTTTATCTTTTCTAATCAAATACTTCCTTTATGAAGAATATCCGTAATTTTTCCATTATTGCCCATATTGATCATGGCAAATCTACATTGGCCGATCGTTTTATTCAGACTTGTGGAGGTTTGAGTGATCGCGAGATGGAAGCCCAAGTGCTCGATTCGATGGATATTGAGCGTGAAAGAAAGAAGAAAGGGGTCAGGCCTTACATTTGACACTCTTCAACGATTAAGCTAATTTCAGTTTCATTATTTTAGATAAAATGTAGTGAAACATCATGGCACGCCCCCTCCGCATAGAATTCGCCGGTGCCCTCTATCACCTCACCGCCCGAGGCAATGCCCAGCAAGACATTTACCTCAACGATGACGATCGAAATGACTTTCTTGAATTAATCGCACGAGCCTGTGACCGCTATCACTGGCAATGCCATGCCTATTGTTTAATGTCCAACCACTACCATTTATTGATCGAAACAAATCAACCAACCCTATCCAAAGGCATGAAATATATTAATGGCCTCTACACCCAACGATTTAACCGACGGCATCAACGGGTAGGTCATGTGTTTCAGGGCAGGTATAAAAGTATTCTGATAGAAAGTGATCCTTATTTACTGGAACTTGCCCGTTACATCGTTTTGAACCCGGTCAGGGCACAAATGGTGCGATCGGCCAAAGATTGGCCGTGGAGTAGTTATCGAGCGACGGCAGGCTTTAGAGATCCCCGTCCTTGTCTGACGACAGATTGGGTCTTATCTGGTTTTGGCAAGCAAAAGAAACGGGCACAAACGATCTATCGACAATTTGTTCAGGAAGGGAAAGGCCAGCCTTCTCCGTGGATGTTATTAAGGAATCAGATTTATCTTGGTTCTGATCAATTTGTGGTGGATATGCAATGCAAGATGGATCCCGATCAATCATTGGAAGATATTCCAAAACCGCAGAAACAATCACCACCCAAACCTTTGAGCTATTATCAGGGCAAATATTCGGAACGAAATCGAGCAATGGCTGAAGCTTATCGGGGTGGTCATTATACGTTGCAACAGGTGGGAGGCCATTTTGGGGTGAGTTATGCGACTGTGAGTCGGGCGGTTAAAGCGCTTGAGAATAATGGTATGTCAGAATAGTAACTTAATTACAGGCTCCTTATAGCTAGCCCTTTTCCCAAAAAAACGGATTATGTGATTGTTGGTACTGAATCCGGGATCAAAGGCTGATAAGGCAAATGATTTGTCTATTCCTGTGCTGGATGAGGAAACATTTCTGGAAATGATTAGATGAATGAAGCGAGTAAGATGATGAAAAACTTAAAATTACTTTGCAAACCTTTTATGCTAATTGGGTTTGGGCTAATAGCAGTATCTGTATTGATATCAGATTTGTATGGGAAAGTTGATTTGGTAGGATATTTATTCAACGCAGGTTTGGCTATAGCACTAGTTGGAATTCTGATAGGCCTTTTTTCAGTGGAATAAGAGATAAGATTGAACAGAAGTGAGACTAGCTAACTGTAAACATGTAATGTAATAACCAATCCTTAAAGCTTGTCTATTCCAGTCGAGCCGTTATTCCGCTACAATCCGTGGCGCATTGATTTTGGTGCCTTTTATCTTTTCTAATCAAATACTTCCTTTATGAAGAATATCCGTAATTTTTCCATCATTGCCCATATTGATCATGGTAAATCCACTCTGGCCGATCGTTTTATTCAGACCTGTGGAGGCTTGAGTGATCGCGAGATGGAAGCTCAGGTGCTTGATTCGATGGATATTGAGCGTGAACGAGGTATTACTATCAAGGCGCAGTCTGTGACGCTGAACTATAAAGCTAAAGATGGCGAAACCTACGAATTTAACTTTATCGATACGCCGGGACATGTTGATTTTACTTATGAAGTATCACGATCACTTGCGGCTTGTGAAGGGGCTTTGCTGGTTGTGGATGCGGCGCAAGGTGTAGAAGCGCAGAGTGTTGCTAATTGCCATACGGCGGTTGATCAGGGATTGGAAGTTGTTCCCGTTTTAAACAAGATTGATTTGCCAGCCGCCGATCCTGATCGTGCAGCGCAAGAAATAGAAGATGTGATCGGGATTGATGCGTCCGATGCTCTACAAGTGAGTGCCAAATCAGGTATAGGGATTGATGATTTGCTGGAAATGATCGTCGATAAGGTTCCTGCACCAATAGGTGATCCGGAAGCGCCACTGAAAGCGTTGATCATAGATTCATGGTTTGATAATTATTTGGGCGTAATCTCTCTGGTGCGGGTAGTTGATGGTTCTCTGCGTAAGAATATGAAGATCAAGATGATGTCTACTGGACGAGACTGGGGCACTGATCGACTGGGGGTCTTTACACCGAAACGTACAGATACGACAGAATTAAAAACTGGGCAGGTAGGCTGGGTGGTTGCCGGGATAAAAGAAATTGATGGTGCGCCGGTGGGAGATACGATCACAGATGCGGGCAAGCCTGCTGATAAGCCGCTATCTGGTTTCCAGACAATAAAGCCTAATGTTTTCGCAGGGTTATATCCGATCGATTCCGGGCAATATGAAGATTTTCGAGAAGCATTGGCCAAATTAAGACTGAATGATGCAGCCCTGTTTTATGAGCCAGAAGTATCTGAGGCGCTGGGTTTTGGCTTCCGCTGTGGTTTCCTTGGCATGTTGCACATGGAGATCATTCAGGAAAGGCTCGAACGTGAATATGATATGGATCTGATCACGACAGCACCAACAGTGGTGTATCAGGTTTTGACCACAACCGGTGAAGAAATTCTGATCGATAACCCTGCAAAACTACCACCCGTAAACAAGATCGAAGAAATTAGAGAACCGATGATCAACGTGGATATTCTCGTTCCACAGGAATATGTTGGCAATGTGATCACGCTTTGTATCGAAAAACGAGGCACTCAAACAAGTCTTCAATATCTTGGTAAGCAGGTGGCAATCGCTTATGAATTACCAATGAGCGAGATGGTACTGGATTTTTTTGATCGGCTGAAATCTGTTACGCGAGGCTATGCTTCACTGGATTATCATTTCACACGCTACAACCCAGCTAAAATGGTTAAGCTTGATGTCATGATCAATAGTGAGCCGGTTGATGCGCTTTCCGTGATCGTACACCTTGAGAACTCACAACGTCGTGGCAAGGATCTTGCTGCTAAAATGCGAGAGATCATTCCGCGTCAGATGTATGACGTGGCTATACAGGCGACTATTGGATCAAAGATTATTGCGCGGGAAACCGTTAAAGCGATGCGGAAAAATGTGACGGCAAAATGTTATGGCGGAGATATTTCGCGTAAACGTAAGTTGCTGGAAAAACAGAAAGCCGGTAAAAAACGAATGAAACAATTTGGATCAATCGAGATCCCTCAGGAAGCCTTTATGGCCGTATTGTCCACAGGAAAATCATAATATGACAATGGATTTTTCAGCATTATTAGTCTTGCTGACTTTTGTGAGCGGTCTTATCTGGCTACTCGATCATATTTTCTTACTACCACGTAGAAAGGAGATGTTGGCTGCTCCAGGTTCGGATATTGATGATGAACTGGCTGAGTCGATAACAAGACAACCTGTGCTAGTAGAATATGCACGATCCTTTTTTCCGATATTTCTGATCGTATTGTTGTTGCGATCATTTCTGGTTGAGCCATTCCGTATTCCCTCCAACTCCATGATGCCGACGTTGTTAACAGGGGATTTTATTCTGGTGAATAAATATGATTTTGGGATTCGTCTGCCGGTGATCAATAAAAAGATATTTCCAATTGGTGATCCTGAGCGAGGTGATATTATGGTGTTCAGATTCCCTGAAGATGATAAGACACCCTTTATAAAAAGGGTCGTAGGTGTCCCTGGTGATACTGTTACCTATACTGATAAGACATTAACTATAAATGGTAATAAAATTGATCTGGATAAAATTGGTGTTTATCAGGGTGTTGGCTCTGGAACGGTTATGACCGGTGCGAATATTTTGCAGGAAGATCTGGTGACAGTTACACATGATATATTGACCTCGCCGGATAGAAGATCAAAAGAAATAAAAGATTTTGTTGTTCCCGAAGATGAATATTTTGTTATGGGGGATAATCGTGATAATAGTCTGGATAGTCGTTTCTGGGGAACAGTCCCAGATGAAAATATTATCGGACGAGCTTTTCGGATCTGGATGTACTGGGATTCAAAAAGCAAGGGTATGGACTGGGGTCGTGTAGGTAGTAAAATTCAATAATGATTGTGGGGAATACTGATGCAAGATAGAAAAAAACAGAATGGTATTACATTTATAGGCTTTTTAATGGTCTGCGCACTGGTGATATTTTTTGCCTATTTAGGCATGCGTCTTTGGCCAATTTTAAATGAAAAAATGAAAGTCGATCAGTCGATGGAAAACCTTGCTGCCCGTGAAGATGTTGCGACCTCAAGTCGGACTAAATTGGGAACATATATGCTCAGACATTTTGAAGTAGAAGATGTTGATCAATTTGAAAGAATGAGTGATTTAAAAGATATTTTCACCATACAAAAAATCAAAGGTAAGAAAAAACGTCTGATGCAAATGGCTTACGAAATTCGCCGCCCTATTATTGGTGAAAAACTGGACGTTATTTATAAATATAATAAAAGTATTATCATTGAAGGCACAGGCGAATAAATTTGCCGTTTACTAAAATTCAGGCAGCATTATGCTATGAATTTAACGAAAGCAGTCTTCTTGAGACTGCCTTAACACATCGGAGTGCTGGTAATCCTAATAACGAGCGGCTTGAGTTTTTAGGTGACGCTGTGTTGGGTGCGATCATCGCTAATGAGTTATATGTCAAATTCCCTGAAGGGGATGAAGGACAACTAACCCGCCTTCGATCATCATTAGTAAAAAAAGAAACACTGGCAAACCTTGCCCGTGAACTTGACTTAGGCAGCTACCTGAAACTGGGTGAAGGTGAGCTTAAAACAGGTGGTTGGCGTAGAGCTTCTATTCTGGAAAACACACTTGAGTCAATCATTGGTGCGGTCTATCTCGACAGTGATTTTAATCATTGTCAGTTGTTTGTTCAGAACATTTTTAAAAACTTGCTCACTTCTATTTCCCTTGATGATATTCAAAAAGATCCTAAAACAAAATTACAGGAATATTTACAGTCCCGAAAAATGCCCGTTCCTATTTATGAAGTGTTATCAACAACCGGAAAATCTCATCAACAAATTTTCACGGTAAGTTGTACTTGTGATGAATTACCAGCAGCAGTTCAGGCGCAAGGTCCCAGCCGTCGCAAAGCTGAGCAGGCTGCTGCGCAACAGGTGCTTGAAATGCTCCAGAGTAAATAAATGACAGAAATTTCTGAACAATTTGTTTGTGGATCTGTTGCAATTATCGGTAGACCAAATGTAGGTAAATCTACCTATCTAAATCATTCTATTGGCCAGAAGATCAGTATTACTTCTAGAAAGCCACAAACAACCCGTCATCAAATTCTGGGAATTAAGACATTAGATAACTCACAAATTGTTTATGTTGATACACCTGGTTTTCAGGTGAAACCTGATCGTGCTTTGAACAGAGGGATGAACAAGGAAGTAGTTCGTGCTGCGAAAGAAGTTGATGTTGTTATTTTTATGGTTGAAGCGGGGAAGTGGACGGAAGCTGATGAAAATGCACTGGTTCTGATCAAACGATCCGAAGCGAAAACTATTTTGGTGATCAATAAGTCTGACAAGATCAAAGATAAGGTAAAGCTACTTCCTTTTATGCAAAAACTTACCGAGAAAATGGATTTTGTCGAAGTGGTTCCTATTGCCGCTTTGAAAGGAGACAATATTTCTATTGTTGAAGATGCGATCATAAAACTATTGCCGGTTTCCGAACCCTGGTTTGCAGAAGATCAGATCACGGATCGCAGTGTACGTTTTCTGGCAGCAGAAATGATCAGGGAAAAATTGACAAGAAAGCTGGGCGATGAATTACCTTATCGTCTGAGTGTTACGATCGAACAATTTAAAGAAGAAGAAAATCTGGTTCATATTCACGCCACGATTTGGGTAGAAACAAAAGGGCAGAAGAAAATTGTTATTGGGCATAAAGGAGCATTATTAAAAGCAGTCGGAGAAGATGCCCGTTTTGACATGCAAAAAATGCTCGATCAAAAAGTATTTCTTGAAACCTGGGTCAAGGTAAAAGAAAAATGGTCCGATAATGTTAATGCCTTAAGTCAACTTGGCCTGAATACTGAATAAGCATAATGCGCGTTGAGTTACATTCCTGCTTTTTGCTACATAAAAGAGCCTATCGGGAAACGAGTTTGTTGCTTGAAGTCTTCTCGGAAAATCATGGCCGGGTTGGACTGGTTGCAAAAGGTGCTGCAGTCAAAAAATCATTAAACCGAAACTTACAGTCATTTACCCCATTACAAATCTCCTGGTCAGGTCGTGGAGAGTTAGGGAGCCTGACGAATGCAGAGCCAGATGGGATGCCGCTATTGTTAACGGGTGATAAATTATTTAGTGGGTATTATATTAACGAAGTACTGATCCGGTTATTACATAGGCATGATCCTCATCCGGGTCTTTTTCAGATCTATCGACAGATACTTGGACAGTTACTCGAAACCAGGGAACTGGAATCCAGATTGCGCATATTTGAAAAAAAATTACTCGATGAACTTGGCTATGGACTGATCCTGGATCATGACGTTAATACAGGAAAAGAAATTATTCCTGAGGGTGTTTATGATTATGTTGCTGGTAATGGACCTGTTTTGTTGAGTTCAGTGAAGGTTAAGGCTGATGGAGTGAAAGTGAAAGGTGAGACACTTTTATTACTATTGTCAGAACTTGAGCTTGAAAATAAAGAAAGCCGCAATGAGGCTAAACGTCTGATGCGATATTTATTAGCACCTCTGTTAGGTGATAAACCATTAAATAGCAGACGAATTTTTGAAATGATGAAAACTAAAGAGGTAGTACAATGAGAAATATGAAGTCTGGATTGTTAAACAGAAAAATGGATCGTAACTTGTTCTTGTCTATAGTGTTTGCAGGACTGGTATTATCCGGTTGTTCAGATGATAAGCCTGAACAGGCAAAACAACTCGTAGACAATGTTACTGCGCCAACCGTAGATCAGGTTGAAAAAACAATAGAACAACAGGCTGAAAAGGTGACGGAGGTTGTAGAAGAAGTGGCAACGCCAACTGTTGAGTCGATGTCTTCGGAAGATGCCACGATGAAGGAAGAGCCTGTTGAAGAGACTCAGACAATAACTACGGAACCTCAGAATCACACTGTGAAAGCTGCCGTAACTAAATTTTTACCCATGGTGCTCTTTATCAATCCAGGTGACACTGTCACCTGGACAAATATGGCGGGACATGACACAACATCTCTCGACGGGATGATCCCGGAAGGTGCTGAAAAATGGCAGTCTAAAATGGGCGAAGTATTTAGTGTCACGTTTGATAAAGAAGGTGCTTATGTCTACAAATGCACACCGCATGTATCTTTAGGTATGCTTGGCGCAATTATCGTGGGTGATGGAGATCCAGTAAATCTTGAGCAAATCACCAGTCATCCTGATAACAAAGGAATGATTAAAAGAGCGATCAGGAAAATGACTCAGGCATTGGATAAGAGATAGTAATCAATCAGTTATATTGTTCAGCCTTCATTCATAGGCATAAGGGTATTCTGAATGCTATGGTGAATTCTTAACTTTACTTCTGAGTCGATTTCTTGACACAGCGGCATTGAAAGATACACTATTGCCCGACAAACTTATTGGATGTTAGATTTCCGTGGGTGCCGTCATACACGAAGATGTTGTGTATGGCACATGGAAAGGCTGATGCATTTAAAATGGAAATACGGATCCAGAATCCCGTAATTGAAAATAATATTTAGGAGAGTCAAATGAGAAAACAAATATTTTTAGGTCTTGGCGCGTTAGTCACAGCGTTTTCAACAAATGTCAGTGCAGAAGAGCATGTCATTAAAGCTGCAGTAACAGCATTTCGACCATTGGTAGTCAATGCTCAACCGGGCGATACCATTGTATGGCAGAACATGGCTGGTCACGATACAACAAATATGAAAGGTATGCTTCCGGAAGGAGCAGAAGCATGGCAGTCAAAAATGGGTGAAATCTTTAGTATTACTGTTGAAAAGGAAGGTATTTATCTCTACAAATGTACACCACACTCTTCAATGGGCATGATGGGAGCAATCGTTGTCGGTGGGAATACTGATAATCTGGAATCAATTAAAGCAGGCGTAGATGCCAGCGGTGAGCCAAAAGGAATGGTTAAAAGAGTGATCAGAAAAGTTGAGAAAGAACTGGCAAAATAAGTCTTAATTAATTTGAATTAATTGTTTTGTCCAAAGGCAGTATTACAGAAGTAATACTGCCTTTTTTATTTGTATGATAAAGAACCTGATCGGATATTTTCCTGAATCCTCTTTATCGCATTCCACGTGCAGATCGCATGGTGTATAGTTATCGTACCCTTGTAGAACCCTACAAAATAAATTGATTAGAGTGATGATGCAGATATGAAAAAACTCATAGCGATACTAGTTTTAATTGTAGTCTTATTTTTTCTTTTTTCACGGACAGAAAAAACAGCCGAAGAAGCTGCCCAGCCTGAAGAAGTGGTTGAGGCACAGACTGCAGCCGAAGCTGCTCAGCCTGAAGAAGTGGTTGAGACACAGACTGCAGCCGAAGCTGCTCAGCCTGAAGAAGTGGTTGAGACACAGACTGCAGCCGAAGCTGCTCAGCCTGAAGAAGTGGTTGAGACACAGACTATAGCTGAAGCTGCTGATAAACCGCAGCGATTTAAGGTTTGTGCTGATCCATTCAGTTTGCCCAGCTCAAGTCGGGATGAACCTGGCTATGAAAATAAGATTGCTAGGTTGTTTGCCGATGATCTTGGAGTTCCATTGGAATTTGAATGGTTTCCGCAGAGAATCGGGTTTATTCGCAATACCTTAAGAAACGATGAAACACCAGACGGGACGTACAAGTGCGATATTGTCATGGGCGTAGTTGAAAATTTTGAGATGGCTGCCACTACAAAACCTTATATGCATTCAACCTGGGCCATGGTTTATGTTAAGGGAAGAGGACTTGATAGCATCAAATCACAAGAAGATCTGATGAATGTTTCTCCGGAAGTAAAAGAGAAGCTCCGAATAGGTCTTTTTGATCGAAGTCCTGCTGCGGACTGGTTGTTCCAGTATGATCTGATGGAAACAGCAACACCTTATCAAATTATGATGGGTGATGCGCGATCTTATCCTGGCCAGATTATTGAAAACGATCTGGTTGATGATAAAATTAATATGACCTTTGTCTGGGGGCCGATTGCCGGTTATTTTGCTAATAAAATAACCGATCATGAAGTGGTCGTGATCCCGATGAAATCTGAGAGCGGTATCCGTTTTAGCTACAAAATAGCCATGGCTGTAAGATTTGGTGATAAAGCCCGTAAGGAACAAATCAACAAATTAATTGACAAACACCAGGAGGAGATCGATAAAATCCTCACTGAATATGGTGTTCCACTATTAAAATTATAAAACTAGAAAATTAAATTATGAAGAAAAATGCATTATTAAATCTAACTGTTCTGGCATTACTCGTCACTGGATATGCTCAAAATGCTTTCTCCGAAGAGGAAGAAGAAACAGTGCTGGAGAAACTTGAGCGCCAGGGTGTTTCTATCGGTGGTTTGAGCGATGATCCACATCAAAACCGTGAAGATATTACGCTCTCTGAGGCTGAAGTACTTCTGTGGGAAACGGATCAGCTATCGAATATCGATAAAACGGGCACTATTCGTTATGAGTTTGAACGTAAAGGCTCAATGGATGAAGGTTTCACGGATTCTGTTGAACTGAATATTACCGATATTAAAGAAGATGGAATGAAATCTGCCGCAGTGATCTTCTTTAGTGGTGATCGTAACCAGGATGTTGCTCCCAATGATAGTACCAATGGTAATCCTGTATTAGGCGTCTATCTTCAGGGTGATGTTTATGAAATGAACCGGCTGACAGAAGGTAGCTGGCGATATTTTCACAGACGGATCAAGTTTGCTTTATCTGATGATGCCAACATTGAATCTGTCACTATTAAAGTTGATGGCAAAGATATCAGTGCAAAAAAAGTGACGATTAAGCCTTATGAAAATGATCCCAAAAGAAAGATGTTTGAGGATTTTGCCGACAAGGTTTATGAGATCACTGTTTCCGAAGATGTTCCGGGAATGCTCTATGAAATTCGGACGATTATTCCTGCCAACAAAAAAGAAGCGGATAGCACAGAACCAATGGTTGTAGAAACACTCGTTTATGCAGGTGTTGATTTCGATTAACAGAATCTAAGCCGAGATCTGATCGGGAAGATCAGATCTCAGGAAGTTTTTTTCTTCATGGTCGTGATCAGGCCAGAAAGACAGATCAAACATGCCCCGATAATCGAAACCGAATCAAAGGTTTCTTTCCACATCAACCATCCAAAGATCCCTGCAAAGATAACATTCGTATAAGCAAATGCGCCAATTTTAGCAGCAGGTGCCAGTCGATAAGCGTAAGTCATCAATAACTGGGCTTTGGTTGCTATAAAACCAGCTCCCAGCATAACTCCCCAGACTTTCAGGCTCGGCATCTCCCAGCTCCAGATCAAAGGTATCGATGAAATGATGGTACTCAGCAGGCTAAAATAAAACACGATCCGAATCGTCGGTTCGGTACTGGATAGATTACGAATACTAACCATAGCAAATGCAACAAAAAAACCTGAAGCAATTCCCACTAAAGCGGCGGGAGCTAATACACCAAAACCGGGTTTGAGGATCAATATCACACCTATGAAACCAATAATGATTGCTCCGATAACAAATTTCGACGCAGGTTCTTTTAACCAGATCATGGCAATTATGGCGATAAACAGCGGTGAGCTGTAATTTAGTAAGACCGCTTCTCCAAGCCGCAAGTGCGCGATGGCATAGAAGAAACAATACATAGCGGTCAGACCTGTTACCGTGCGAACCAGATGTGCTCCAAAACGTTCGGTTTTGAGCGTGTCGATTCCGGCATTGTGGATCCAGGGTAATAAAAACAAAAATCCAAAAGCATTTCGCAGGAAAACCACCGTTTCGCTAGAAATAAACTGAGATGAATATTTCACTCCGGCACTCATCAACGCAAACAGGAAAGCAGACAGAATCGAACATAACGCACCGCGAACGATGTTTGTTTCTGTCATGATCATTGCCCTGTAAAAAGAAGGTGCAGATTCTACTCGGATTTCATAGAGAATATCTTCCTTATTTGATAACATACTTACCCCATGATTCTTCTTCATGGGATTCTCCCTGGGACTTTTGCATGACTCGATATATCTTTGTGACTGGTGGTGTTGTTTCTTCCCTGGGAAAAGGGATTGCAGCGGCTTCATTAGGCGCTATTCTTGAAGCACGTGGCCTTAAAGTGACCATGTTAAAACTGGATCCGTACATCAATGTTGATCCGGGTACTATGAGCCCATTCCAGCACGGTGAAGTCTATGTGACCGATGATGGTGCAGAAACTGATCTCGATCTCGGGCATTACGAGCGTTTTATCCGCACTCGTACAAGCAAACGCAGCAACTACACTTGCGGCAAAATTTACGAAACGGTGATCGCAAAAGAACGCCGTGGTGATTATCTGGGTGCGACTGTTCAGGTCATTCCACATATCACCGATGAAATAAAACGTTGTATAAAGTCGGGATCAGAAGGTGCAGATATCGCACTTGTCGAAATCGGTGGAACAGTGGGCGATATTGAATCATTGCCATTTCTCGAAGCGATCAGACAGATGCGGGTTGAAGTTGGCGCTGAAAATGCCATGTTTCTACACCTGACACTGGTTCCCTACATAGCAACCGCTGGAGAACTGAAAACCAAGCCAACCCAACACTCGGTCAAAGAGTTACGATCCATCGGTATTCAGCCAGATATTTTGATCTGTCGTTCCGAACACCCATTACCTGATACCGAACGGCGTAAGATTGCTCTGTTTACCAACGTAGAAGAAAAAGCTGTCATCTCTGCGGTAGATGCAGACACGATTTACCAAATTCCTTTATTGCTCCACGAACAAGGTCTGGATGAGATTGTTGTGAAAAAATTCGGACTTGATCTGAAAGAAGCTGATCTTACGGAATGGCAGAAGGTTTACGACTCAATCATTAATGCGAAAGAAGAAGTGAATGTTGCGATGGTGGGGAAATATATGGAACTGACGGATTCCTATAAATCACTCAGCGAATCTCTTTTCCATGCGGGAATGCGAGTCGGCGTTAAGGTCAATATCCACTATATGGATTCTGAATTAGTCGAAAAAAATGGCACAGATACGTTGAAAGATATGGATGCGATACTGGTTCCTGGTGGTTTTGGTGAACGTGGAATTGAAGGAAAGATCCAGACGGTTACATACGCTCGTGAAAACAAGATCCCTTATCTGGGGATTTGTCTCGGAATGCAGGTTGCTGTGATCGAATATGCACGATCCAAAGCCAGCTTACCGGAAGCACACAGCACAGAATTCCAGCCCTACACTGCAATGCCAGTGATCGCGCTTGTGACTGAATGGGTGCAGGAAGATGGTTCGGTACAACGTCGGGACAAAGATTCTGATCTGGGCGGCACAATGCGTCTCGGTGCGCAGGAATGTCAGTTAGAGCGCGGTACGAAAGCGTATGAAATTTATGGACAGGATGTGATCACCGAGCGTCATCGTCACCGGTTTGAGTTCAACAATAATTATCTGGAAGTGTTGAGCGATGCCGGAATGATTTTTTCTGGTCGTTCAGCCGATGGCGAATTAGTAGAGATCGTCGAACTACCTGATCATCCCTGGTTCTTCGCCTGTCAGTTTCATCCGGAATTTACTTCGACACCAAGAGATGGGCATCCTTTATTCTCAAGTTACATCGAGGCCGCGTTAGCGAATAAGAATGCCGGAGTCTCATGAAGCTGTGTGATTTTGAAGTCGGCGACAAGCAACCCTTTTTCCTGATCGCAGGTCCATGTGTTATTGAAAGCGAGGCGTTGGCGCTGGATACGGCAGGCCAGTTGAAAGAGATCACGACTGAATTAGGTATTCCTTTCATTTATAAATCGTCCTACGACAAGGCAAACCGCACTTCGCATACTAGTTTTCGAGGTCCTGGCCTGGAAAAAGGTCTGGCAATTCTTGAAAAAGTAAAACAGCAGATCAATGTTCCGGTATTAACCGACGTGCATGAAACATCACCGTTTAATGAGATCGCATCGGTAGTCGATGTCATGCAAACACCCGCTTTTTTGTCCCGACAAACGGATTTTATTCAGGCTGCATGCAGCGCCGGAATCCCTGTCAATATCAAAAAAGGCCAGTTCATGGCGCCGGGAGATATGCAATATGTGGTCGAAAAGGCCAAAGCGACGGGCAATAATCAGATCATGGTTTGTGATCGCGGCACCAGTTTTGGGTACAATTACCTGGTCTCGGATATGCGGGCGATGCCGATCATGGCCGAAACGGGTTGTCCGGTAGTTTTCGATGCAACGCATTCTGTACAAATGCCCGGCGGGCAGGGCGGTAGTTCAGGTGGGCAGCGCGAGTTTGTTCCAGTGTTGGCTCGGGCAGCAATGGCAGCAGGAATTGCCGGAATATTTATGGAAACACATCCGGATCCGGAGAAAGCATTAAGTGATGGTCCAAATTCATGGCCGCTGGCAGAAATTGGGTCGTTACTGAAAACACTAAAATCAATCGACGAAATTGTTAAACAAGCCTAGACGATGAGAGTAGGTTTAAAAAGAGGAAATTAAAGATGTCAGAAATAAAAGAAATACGTGGACGTGAAATTGTTGATTCACGCGGAAATCCAACGGTACAAGTTGATGTTATAACTGCAACAGGTGTAATGGGAACAGCAGCCGTTCCATCTGGCGCTTCTACTGGTGAACGTGAAGCGATTGAATTGCGTGATGGCGATCAAAATCGTTATCTCGGCCAGGGTGTTCTGAAAGCGGTAGAAAATGTAAACACAACGATCCAGAAAGGTTTGAAGGGCAAAGATATTACTGATCAGGAAGGCATTGATAACCTGATGCTGGAAATGGATGGCACTGATACCAAAGCTAATCTGGGTGCGAATGCTTTACTCGGTGTTTCTATGGCTGTCGCTCACGCTGCTGCGAATGAACAAAGAATTCCACTGTTTCAATACCTCGGTGGAGATGGACCTTTGGTCATGCCGGTTCCGATGATGAACATCATCAATGGTGGATCACATGCAGATAATAGTGTCGATTTTCAGGAATATATGATTCTTCCTGTGGGCGCTCCAAGTCTGAGTGAAGCAGTACGTTATGGTGCTGAAGTTTTCCATAATCTGAAAAGCGTTTTAAGAAAGAAAGGTTTGAACACGGCTGTTGGTGATGAAGGTGGTTTTGCTCCTGATCTACCTTCAAATGAAGCTGCTGTAGAAGTGGTTCTTGAAGCTATTGATGCGGCAGGTTTCACTGCAGGTAAAGACATTCTTCTTGGCCTGGATGTTGCCAGTTCAGAATTTTACGAAGATGGAATGTATAACCTCGCGTCAGAAAATCGCAAACTGACTTCAGAAGAATTTGCCGACATGCTGACAGAATGGGTTGGTAAATATCCGATCATCACGATTGAAGATGGTATGGATGAAAATGATTGGGATGGCTGGAAAGTGCTGACTGACAAGATCGGTAAAAAAGTTCAACTGGTTGGTGATGATCTATTCGTGACCAATACAAAAATCTTCAAGGAAGGCATCGACAAAAATATCGCCAACTCTATCCTGATCAAGGTTAATCAGATCGGTACATTGACTGAAACATTAGCTGCAATCGAAATGGCGAAAAAAGCCAATTACACAGCGGTAGTTTCTCATCGTTCCGGTGAAACAGAAGATACAACCATTGCTGATTTGGCGGTTGCCACTTCTGCGGGTCAAATCAAAACAGGTTCATTATCCCGTTCTGATCGTGTTGCGAAATATAATCGCCTGATCGTGATCGAAGAAATCCTCGGAAGCAAAGCTTCATATCCGGGAATGGATACTTTCTACAATCTGTAAGGTAAAAAAACTTCTGAACAATTCAGGGGCGATGCAAGTCGTCTCTGTTTCAGAGAAGTAATAATGCGCTTTATTTTGATCCTGTTGATCATCCTATTATTCTGGTTGCAGTATCAACTGTGGGTGGGGAAGGGCAGCCTGACCGAAGTTCGGGAACTCAGAAATGCTATCGAGTCCCAGAAGGAAGAAAACGATCAGATAAAAGAACGCAACGAATCACTCGCTGCCGAAGTTAAAGATCTCAAAGCAGGTCTGGAAGCGATCGAGGAACTGGCCCGAAGTGAAATGGGTATGATCAAGAAGGACGAAATATTTTATCAGATAGTTGATCCCGTTCAACTACAACCCGATCAGGATAAGCTGGAATGAAATACTGGGCGGTAATTCCTGCTGCTGGAACTGGCTCAAGAATGGCCTCCGAAATCCCCAAGCAATATCTTGAAATTGCAGGAAAAACTATTCTCGAACATACGCTGAATAGATTTTTTGATCATTCAAAGATCGCTGGCGTTGTACTTGCCATCTCACCCGATGATCAATATTGGGAACAACTCAATGTTACTTCTGATAAACCATTGATAATGGCTCAAGGTGGTGCGGAAAGATGTCACTCCGTTCTTTCTGCATTACAAACATTAGAAGATCATGCCGATCAACAAGACTGGGTTCTGGTTCACGATGCAGCGCGTCCCTGTTTGCGAAGTGAAGATATTGATAAGCTGATCAACGAAGTTGCTGATCACAAAGTGGGTGGTTTACTGGCGGCTCCTGTCAGGGATACGATGAAACGTGGCGTTGATAATGTGATAACAGAAACAATAGAAAGAACCGGATTATGGCATGCTTTAACACCGCAGATGTTCCGCTTATCTGATCTGAGATCGGCATTGGAAAATACATTGGATAAAGGACTTGTGGTCACCGATGAAGCGCAGGCGATGGAATCAATGAGCAAAATGCCGCTGTTGATCGAAGGACATGTGGATAATATCAAGATCACCAGACCGCAGGATCTGGAGCTAGGCACCCATTATCTTGAAAGTATAGAATGAGGATGACTCAATGAGGATTTGTTTATGAGAGTTGGACAAGGTTACGACGCGCATAAATTTAAAGAGGGGGAATTCATTGTACTTGGCGGTGTGAAAATTCCTTTCGATAAAGGTATGGCCGCACATTCGGATGGCGATGTCCTGATTCATGCGATCTGTGATGCGCTTTTGGGTGCAGCAGCATTGGGTGATATTGGAATGCATTTTCCAGACACTGATCCAGATTTAAAAGGAATTGATAGCCGGGTTCTACTACGAAAAGTTGCAGAGTTGCTGGATGAAAAGAGACTCAGGATCATCAATGTCGATGCTACCGTTGTTGCTCAAAAACCAAAGATTTCTCCACATATTCCAGAAATGAGGAAAGTATTGTCTTCAGATCTACAGCTTACAATTGACGATATAAATATCAAAGGCACAACAACAGAAAAAATGGGTTTTACCGGCAGAGAAGAAGGTATTGCCACCTATGCGATTTGTCTGATCGACTCTATATAACGGTTTTATTTAAGGGTACAAAAGCGTTGGCTACAAAAACTGTAAGCGCAAATGTTTTGCTGTTCTTCTCTAAAAAGATGAATAAGTTTAGAACCGATTGATTTAACACAATTTATACCTCTATTACTCTTAATATGAGAAGATCCTGAATCAAAAAAGATGGCCTACATATCAAGCTATTAAATTAGAGAATTAACTATATGGTTCAAAAACAATTAACACATCTGCAACAACTGGAAGCAGAAAGCATTCATATCATGCGCGAAGTTGCCGCGGAATTTGATAATCCGGTGATGATGTATTCCGTCGGTAAGGACTCTGCTGTGATGTTGCACCTGGCAATGAAAGCTTTTGCGCCGGGGAAACCACCATTTCCATTGTTGCATGTTAATACTACCTGGAAGTTTCAGGAGATGATTCGGTTCCGTGATCAACGTGTGAAAGAGTTGGGACTGGAATTACTGGTTCATAGTAATCAGGAAGGAATTGATGAAGGTATCAATCCTTTTGATCATGCTCGCTATACGGACATTATGAAAACCGATGCTTTGAAACAGGCGTTGGACAAATACGGTTTTGATGCAGCTTTTGGCGGTGCTCGTCGTGATGAAGAAAAATCGCGGGCTAAAGAACGTGTGTATTCATTCCGTGATAAGAATCATCGTTGGGATCCAAAACAACAACGTCCAGAGTTGTGGAATATTTATAACAGTAAAGTAAATCAGGGCGAAAGCATTCGTGTTTTTCCATTATCAAACTGGACAGAGCTGGATATCTGGCAATATATTTATCTTGAAAGCATTCCTATTGTTCCTCTTTATTATGCGGCAAAACGTCCGGTGGTAGAACGTAATGGTTTGAAGATCATGGTCGATGATGATCGTATGCCAATGAAAGAAGGCGAAGAGCCAAAAATGGAAATGGTGCGATTTAGAACGCTGGGTTGTTATCCGTTAACCGGTGCGGTGGAATCATCTGCTCAAACCTTGCCGGAGATCATTCAGGAAATGTTGTTGACCACTACATCAGAACGACAAGGGCGTGCGATTGATCACGATGAGTCTGGCTCGATGGAGAAGAAAAAACAGGAGGGTTATTTCTGATGACTACTCTAAATAAGGATAACGAAAATTCATATCAGTCAGATCTAATCGCAACTGATATCGAAGCGTATCTTAAGCAACATGAAAACAAAGAAATTCTGCGCTTCCTGACTTGCGGAAATGTTGATGATGGAAAAAGTACGCTGATCGGCCGTCTATTACATGACTCAAAAATGATCTATGAAGATCAACTGGAAGCTGTCACTAAAGACAGCGTTAAGTCCGGTACAACAGGCGAAGCGGTTGATCTGGCTTTACTGGTCGATGGTTTGCAGGCTGAGCGCGAGCAGGGTATTACCATTGATGTTGCCTATCGGTATTTCTCTACAACAAAACGTAAATTCATTATTGCCGATACGCCAGGACACGAACAATACACGCGTAACATGGCGACCGGCGCGTCTAATTGCCAGCTGGCGGTTATTCTGATCGATGCCCGTTACGGTGTGCAAACACAAACACGTCGGCATAGTTTTATTGCTTCTTTACTCGGCATTAAACATATCATTGTTGCCATTAATAAAATGGATATCAAAGATTATAGCGAGCAGGTTTTCAACGATATTCGCAAAGAGTTCAGCGAGTTTGCACGTGAGCTGGAAATGGAAGATGTGCATTTTGTGCCGCTGTCGGCACTTGTTGGTGATAACGTTGTGAACAACAGCGAGAACATGCCCTGGTACAAAGGCGCAACACTGATGGATTTACTGGAAAACATCGAACTATCATCCGATGCGAATCTCGATGATGTGCGTTTTCCGGTGCAATATGTCAATCGACCGAACCTGAATTTTCGTGGTTATTGTGGAACGCTTGTTTCAGGAATTCTCAAGCCAGGTGATGAAATTGTTGCATTGCCATCCGGCAACGAGAGTCGCGTTAAAGCATTAGTCACATATGATGGAGATCTCGAGGAAGCTTCTCCCGGTGAAGCGATCACAGTTACACTGGAAGATGAGATCGATATCAGTCGCGGAGACATGATCGTACGTCGTGATCAGCAACCTCACGTTGCCAGTCATTTCAAAGCAACGGTTGTCTGGATGACTGAAAAGCCATTTATACGTGGAAAGCAATACAGATTTAAGATCGGCGTTAGTGATAGCACGGGTGTTTTGACGGCGATTGATAGCCAGATTGATATCAATACCTTGGCGGAAAATGAAGCCACCGAACTGCAATTGAACGAGATTGGTCATTGCGAATTTTCATTGAATAAGCCGGTGGTGTTTGATGCTTATAAACGTAATCATAATACTGGATCATTTATCATTATTGATCGCCTGACGAATGTGACGATTGGCGCGGGCATGATCACTGAGGCCGTGGCAAATTCAGAAGCTCAACAGGTCAGCTCCATGGGGCAGATTTCTGATTTCGAAACTGAGCTTAATGTTTTGATCAAAAAATACTTTCCAGATATGGAAGGGAAGGATTTGAGGAAATTGCTGGAGAGTCTGGATTTAGGTTGAAGCTCTCCGGGATTATATTTTAATCACCGGAAAACCAACGTCCCTGAACATAAGCTCCGGCAAACATGGCAATTAATGCTGTAATGATCGGCCAGTTTCCTGCGCCAATGCCTGCGATCGCAGGGCCAGGACACACGCCGCATATTCCCCAACCAATACCAAAAAGTACTGCGCCGATCAGTGTTCGTTTCATGGTCTCCATCGGCTTCACACCAAATTTATCTGCCCAGAATGGTTTGTTGATCAGACGGGGAGCCAGTTGGTAAAAAAGCATAGTTAAACCTGTCGCGCTGGCAAGCACCAGCAAAAGACCAAAATCTTCGAAGCGTAGAAAGCTTAAAACAACTTCGGGCTGGATCATGCTTGAGACAGAAAGGCCTAACCCAAATAGAATCCCGCACACTAAAATACTAAGCCAGTATAAAGGTCTTTTCATAATCTATTATCCTAATGAAGCAACAAGTTGTGCTGTGATTATTGCGACAGAAAGAAAAACAATCACGGCCAGAATAGATGGAATGCTAAAAGACGCCATGCCACAAATTCCATGACCAGATGTGCAGCCATTTCCATAGCGAGCACCGAAGCCTGCGATGAAACCACCGATGGCTAATTGCCACCAGGGAATCGTTGTCATGGTGACTTCTGTACCGGGAAGCATTAACCAGATTATGCCGCCGAGAAGAACACCGATCGCATAAACTAAACGCCAGTTGCGTGATGATGTATGCTTTTCCTGCTGGAAAAAACTTACTTTTGAGAAGTAAGACCATACTGTCGAATAAACGCTGCTCATGCCGCCAACGAGTCCGGTGAAAAGAAACAACAAACTAACGCCGAGACCGATCAGTAAACCGCCAACAATATAATGCGACATGCCCAGTGGGAAAAGAGTGTCCATGTGATCTCCGTTAAAAGTTACAACAGATTATCGTTACTTAACGGCTTGTCTGCAATTAAAATTTCCAGGAATATCCAAGCTCAATAGAATCCTGATACATGCCAATCGAAGCCGGAATTCCGAATGGCGATCGTGATGTACTCTGCTTTTCTTCAAAAGCATGAATATACGCAAACGTCCATTCGCTATTATTTGATGGTGCGTAGGTAAAACCGACGGTCGCATGTTGTTTGTTGATTGCCGGAGCGATCACGTTGAACAGGATCTGATCATCGGGAATAGGACTTTCGTTATAGCTATAGCCTGCACGGATAGTCCAGTTGGGCTTGATGTCGTATTTCATTCCCAGTCGATAGATGCTGATATCTTTCCAGCCGAAACCGAGTCCATTATCCTGGCCAAGCAAGCCTGCTCCCGGAGGAAATCCAGGACCGAAAGGTGTCGGGATAGCGCCAGCATTACCAACGGAATTTACACTACTATAAAAAATGCGCTCGTAGTCGAAAGCAACGGTCAGTTCCTGTGTCGCGTGGAAAGCCATTCCGAGGGATATATTGGCAGGAATATCAAAATCACCCTGTCCGGCGAAGAGTTCACTGTAGTCATCGAATTCTGTCATGTAGATCTTGCTGGCCGCTGCTGCACCTAACGTTACTCTTGGGTGAATCTGGCCAACCCAGCCAACTCTTATGCCGGCACCGTATGACCATTCATGACCATTATTAGTGAGTTTTTCCGAAGGGATAAAGCCCGGAGTTAGTGGTCCACCTGCGCCCGGAGAACAGGCGGCAGGATTATTCATTGCACCTGTTGGAGTGAAGCATTGAAAGTTACCCATGCCATAAGCTTCAAATCGTTGTACGCCGATCAGCAGTGAAACACCGATAGTATGTTTTGGTTGTATTTGGAAGGTGAGTGTCGGGGCAATGATCAGCTGAGCCAGATCGACACCAAGAGTACCTGTGTCTGGCATACCTGTCGTTGTTCCTGCAGGGACGGTTGCTGCGGCAGCTGGACCACCTACTGAAAATGCACCGAGCACAGCGGAAGCTTGATCATATACATTGGTATCGTAACTGGTATTCATACCACCGTTGGCATAAACAGTAAGGCCAGCCCAGACATTTTTGTTTATCTGTTTTGTTATGCCAAAATTTGGAACCACAAAGAAATTTCGTTCACTTTGGCTATGTACGTCAAAGCCGGCACCAACGACAGAAGTATGAAGTTCAGCCTCACGAATCGGTCGAAATAAACGTACGGAAAAATCGCCACGTTCACCAACGAGACCTATACCTGCCGGATTTTTACTGGCGATCATGGCATCTTGAGGAACGGCCATAACTGTGCCAGCCATGCCTGTTGATTTAGGGCCATAGCCCAGGCCGAAATAGCCGGTTGTCGCAAAAGTGTTTGAAGAGAAAATACTCAGCAGGGCGATAGTGATCAATCCATGCTGCAATAATATTTTTTGATTATTTTTATTGGCCATTTAATTAAGAACTCCGGTTCTTTTTATTTATGAACCGGAGCAACTTAAGTTCTATTAGCCTGCACGTATAATACTAAAATCGAATAACCAAATAGTAAAAATGAATATGCAAGATTTTATTCGTAATTACTTTTAGTGTCCCTCGTAGAGTCTCTCGATTGTTTTAGCAAATTTCTCAGAAATAACCTTACGTTTGGTTTTCAGAGTAGGCGTGATCATGCCATTTTCCACCGTCCAGGCATCAAGCGAACATGCGGCTCTTCGAACCCTTGCATAGCCCGGAAAATCTTTAAGCAGATCTGCCAGTCTTTCCGTCAGGTACTTCTCTACTCTTTCGTCTTCAAGCGGAACGCCTTCCAGACCTGCAGCTTTAGATTGTTTTGCCCACTGTTCGGGTTCAAGGACGATCAAAGCTGTTGGATATGGACGGGATTCACCGATAACCATAACCTGTTCAAAACAGGGATGCAGCGCTGCCGCCATTTCCATATCGCCCGGAGGCATTTTTTCACCGTTGGACAGGACGATGATGTCTTTGATTCGTCCGACAATGTGAACACGTTCTTCTCTGAGCTCCATTTTGTCGCCAGTATGGAACCAGCCATCTTTATCAAGAACGTCATCGGTTGCTTCCTGATTTTTCCAGTAGCCCATCATAATGCATGGCCCTTTGGCGATCAGCTCACCTTCTTCTGTCTTACGGATTTCAACGCCCGGCAGCGGTAAGCCCACGCTGGTAGGATCGTTATTATCAACGCGACAAAGGCTGAGTATGGGGCTGGTTTCGGTCAGTCCGTAACCTTGAATGAGCGGCACGCCAAGGCCTATAAATAGTTGAGAAACCTTGGGTGAGATCGCGGCTCCGCCTGTGGCTGCCAGCTTGATGCGACCTCCGAGTTTTTCCATGACTTTTCCAGCAACGAGTTTTTCAAGTATAGGCCAGAGTAAAAGTTTTGGGTGCCATGATGCGCGACCCTGTTGAACTTCAAAACGATGCCAGCCGACATCGACTGCTTTATGGAACAACGCTCTTGCGATGGGTGATTTTTCTTCCAGCCCATCCATGATTTTTCCATAAATCTTTTCGTAGATCCTTGGAACCGAGATCAGGCAGGTTGGTTTAATCGTCATCAGATCTTCACCCAGCACAGGAATACCTCTTGAAAAGGCAATGGTTGCACCAGCCATCATGGGTAAATAATAGCCAACGGTTCGTTCAAACATATGTGAGAGCGGCAGGAATGATAAGAATAAATCAGTGGTATTGACGTCAATACATTCCAGAGCTGCATGAGCATTGGTCAGTATATTCTGATGATTGAGCATGACACCTTTTGGTTTACCAGTGGTGCCTGATGTATAGACGATTGTTGCCAGCGCCAAAGGTTCGCCATCTTTTTCCTGAAGTTCAAAAGACCCTTCGGGTAGCCAGTCGTTGACAGTGATCAGTCTTTGATCAGGTTTTCCGCTGGTCGGTTTGAATGAAATAATTGATTCTATGGTTTCGAGTTTATCTGCTTCTTTAGAGATTTCTTCCCATTGCTCATTACCATCAATGAACAATAATCTTGCTCCGGCATTAGTAAGGATATAGGCAACATTGTCGGCGCTGTCATTGATATAAAGCGGAACGATAACCAGCCCTAACCCCAGAGCAGCCTGTTCAAACAGAACCCACTCATAGCTGTTGTGAACCATAATGCCAACTCGATCACCGCTTTCAAGATTATGTTTTGAAATGGCTGCTTGCCAATGGGCGACATCAGCAGCGGTTTGCTTCCAGCTACGATCAACCCATGTCTGTGATGACTCATCAAATTGTCGATAGGCTGCTGTATCGGGTGAACGATGGGCGCGCTCTCTGAAAAGGCCGGGAAGTGTGGAAGAATCTGTTACTGGAATAGTGTCAGTTTTCATAGTGCCATCCTTTATTTATAGTTGTTATTTCTCGGAACCTTTTCTCAAGTATAGTCCTTACCAAACAAATTTGTTAAGACTGCCAGCCAATATCAGGTTTGAATCGTTCTCCATGACTTTCTTCGAGATCTTTCAGTCGTTGTAATGTTGCTTCACGGCCACGGTTATCGAGATAGTTCATTGGGCCACCTGTGAATGGGGCAAAACCTGTTCCGAAGATCATGCCGGCATCCAGTAGGTCAGCATCTTCAACAACACCTTCCCGCAGGCAGGCCATAGATTCGTTGATGATCCGCAATACCAGTCTATCAGCCAGCAAAGCCGTCGGTCGATCTTTCGAGTTCTCGGGTGTTTTTACCGGTTTTCCTTTTTCGTCGTAGTCGTAAAAACCTTTTCCGTTCTTTCTACCCAGTCGATCTTTATCAACCATTTTTTTGAGCTTCTCCGGAACTTCCAGGCCCATTTTTTCGCCCAGTATAGACGCAACGGATAAGCAGATATCCAGTCCAACTGTATCAGCAAGTGTGATCGGCCCCATGGGCATACCAAAATCAGTCGCGGCCTGATCAATGACTTCTGGCGAATTGCCTTCCGACAATAATTCAACAGCTTCCAGCAAATAAGGCATCAAAATTCGGTTAACCAGAAAGCCCGGCGAACTTTTCACTGGTAGCGGTAATCGATCGATCTTGCGGACAAAAGTTGTTGCTTGTGCGATTGTTTTTTTGTCAGTATTTTTGCCGGCAACAACTTCAACCAGTTGCATTTTTGGTACCGGATTAAAAAAGTGAATCCCCACCAGTCGTTTTGGATTTTTCAGACAAGTGCTGAGAGTTTCCAGTTCAATACTGGAAGTATTGGTAGCCAGAATAGCATCGGCTTTCATTCTCGGTTCGAGCTCTTTATAAAGAGCCTGTTTGATCTCAAGATTTTCTACAATCGCCTCAATAATAATATCTGCTTGTTCTATACCCACGCCATTGTGATCGGGATGTAGACGATCCTGCGCATTCATCAATAGATGTTTCTGTTTAAAACGACGTTTGAATAATTTTCTGGCGCGCTTCAAAGCCGGTGCGATAAATTGGGGGTTTTGATCCTGCAAAGTGACAGTAAAGCCTTGCACCGCACACCATGCCGCAATATCACCGCCCATAACACCGGCTCCGATCACGTGGACGTGTTTAGGCTGATAATCTTTTTCTGTACCAAGAGCCTTCATGCGTTCTTGTAAGAAGAACACGCGGACCAGGTTTTGTGATGTTTCACCGGTAACCAGATCAGCGACAGATTCAGCTTCTGCATCCAGCATATTCTGATCAGAACCAGCATGTTCTTTCCAGAGATCGATCAGTGCATAAGGTGCTGGATAATGTTCGGGTTTAGCTTGTTTTCGAACCTGCTTTTTAAACTGCTTGGCAAGCAGTGAACGTGCCAGTGAGGTATTGCTGGCCAGTGCTTTGGCCGTGCTGAGTTCCTGTGGTGCTGGTTGTTCATTGATCGTTCTTACACCAGCCGAGTGCAGGTGACGTTTTGGAACGACGTGATCGACAATGCCCATTTTATTGGCTTTGCGTGAATCAACTGTACGACCGGTTAACATGAGGTCCATTGCCGACAAAGCACCGATCAAACGGTTCAGCCGCATAGTGCCGCCGAAGCCCGGATGAATGCCCAGTAATACTTCAGGTAAGCCGAGTCTTGTTCCACGTTCATCAGTTGCGATCCGATAGCGACAAGCCAATGCGAGCTCCAGTCCACCGCCAACACAAAATCCGTCGATCAGACAAACTGTAGGGAAGGGCAGTGCTTCCAGTCGATCAAGAATACTTTGACCGCGTTTGATGAATTCTAGTGCCTGATCACGGCTTTCGATATCGCCGAATTCGGATACATCCGCACCAGCGATAAAACCACTCGGTTTGGCAGACAGTATCAGCAGTCCCTTCGGCTTTGCCTGATCAACCTCAATCAGGATCTGATCAAGTTCTTCCATAACTTCGGAAGACAATACATTGGTTGTTGCATCCGCTTTATCGATCGTCAGCCAGGCAATTCCTGCTTCATCAGTTTTGAGCTGCCAGTTTTTATAATTAGCCATGATCAATCCCTCTCAACCAGCATCGCGCCACCCTGACCACCGCCGATACATAGGGAGGCTAGACCGCGAGTTGCGTTTCTTTGTTCCAGTGTGTGGAGTAAATGCAAAACAATTCGTGCGCCACTGGAGCCAACAGGATGACCAAGACTGATCGCACCGCCATCAACATTGAGTTTGTCCGGATCAACTTCGCCAAAAGCTGACTTTAGTCCCAGTTCATTTTTACAATAATCTTTATCTGCCCATGCGCGACAGCAACCGATTACCTGTGCGGCGAAGGCTTCATTGAGTTCCAGAAAATCAATTTTATCGAGATTTAGTTTGTGGCGTTGTAGTAAAGGTGTGCTGGCATGGATTGGCCCCAGCCCCATTTCTCGCGGTTCATTGCCAGCCCATGTTGCGTCAACAATACGACCCATGACAGGAAGCTGGTGTTTTTTTACAGCATCTTCACTGGCGAGTATTAACCAGGCTGCGCCATCAGTGATCTGCGAACTATTGCCCGGAGTGACCTTGCCGAATTTTTTATCGAAGGCCGGTTTCAGTTTGGCCAGATTTTCCACTGACGAGTCTGGGCGAGCGCCTTCATCATGATCATAAACATGACCTTCCCAGTCGTAGATAGTTTCTATTTCACTGAGGCGACCTGCCTCATGAGCGGCGAGTAATTTTTGGTGACTGCTAACAGCATATTCGTCCATTTCCAGTCGGGAGATATTGAACCTGTCGGCCAGAATTTCTGCGGTATGCCCCATGTTAAGGCCGATGGTTGGATCAGTCAGGCCGCGAAGTAAGCCGATGATTGGTTTCAAATTAGCCGGTTTGAATTTCGCCATCATTTTAGCTTTGGCCTGCGGTGTTTTCGCTTTCGCAAGATCACCTAACCAGTTAGCCATTTCCGGCGGGAATAATAGTGGGCCGTGGCTCATGGATTCTGCGCCACCAGCCATGATCAGATCAGCGCGCCCGCTGGCAACATTTCTTGCGGCGCAATCGAGAGCCTGCATACCTGATCCGCAGTTTCGTTGCACCGTCCATGCAGGAACACTTTTTCCGCAACCGAGGCGGAGAGAAACGACTCTGGCAATATTGGCTTCGTCTGGCCCCGACATGGTGCAGCCGAGGATGACTTCATCGAGTTCTTCTGGTGAGAAAGGTTGTCTGGCTAATAATGGATAGGCGGACTTGATCGCCAGATCGGAGGCGATCATGGCTTTGGTCGGGCTGGTTGATTTTAGATAGGGTGAACGGCTGCCGTCTACGACATAAACCGTTCGACCTGGCATTTTTTTCATGACTGAGTCAGAGCCTCCTTATACATCTTTCGGATCAAAATCATCGACCATGATCACATTTCTTTGTGCCTGTGTCATGGCTTCCATTTGTTGCGCTTCTTCTTCGCTGATCACGCCAGCGGTCAGCGCTGTTTTGTACATCATTTCACCAGGCACTTCCGAAATTTCTCCGGCTTTTCTGGCCTTGTAAAGTTTCTTTTCGATGTCTTTCACGCCGAGCATCAGCTCAACCGCTTTTTCTAACTGTGCAACCGGATCGGATTCATCTTCCGGCATAAAGACACCTTCGGTCAAACGATCTTTGGCTTCAGATGGCGCGGCCAGAATAGCGGCAACCTGTGAAGTTAGTTTATCCGATGGATATTTGAAGTTTCGACCCCACGGGAAGATCACCAGTCTTAAAGACTTACCGATCAGTCTATTGGGGAAATTATCGAACAGGCCGTAGAAACTTTCCTGTAATTTATACAGGCAATATTCACTTGCCCATTGCATCAGTGGTTCATCATCACGAGGACGACTCTGATCTTCAAAGCGTTTCAGGATTGCTGATCCAAGATAGAGATAACTTAATACATCACCCAGTCGGGCTGATATATATTCGCGACGCTTTAGATCACCGCCGAGTACGCCCATCGCCACGTCAGAACTGAAAGCCAGACCAGCGCTCATGCGACCAAGTTGTTGGTAATATCTTTTTCCAGCACCGTTATTTGGTGAAGAACTCAAGTGACCGTTGGTGAGTCCGAGTACAAATGATCGTGCTTTATTACTGATCGCGAAGGCAATGTGTTTAAAGAACACACCGTCGAATTGTTCCAGTGCAACCGCATCATCAGTTTCACCTGCGGCCAGCATTTCTTTTAATACATAAGGATGACAACGCGTCGCACCTTGACCAAAGATCATCATATTTCGCGTCAGGATATTTGCGCCTTCCACTGTGATACTGACAGGGATGGATTGATAAATTCGGCCAAGATAATTTGATGGCCCGAGGATGATGCCTTTGCCGCCATGAATATCCATAGCATCATCGATCAAGGTACGCATGCTTTCGGTCAGATGATATTTGACGATTGCAGTGACAACCGAAGGATGGATATGTTGATCCAATGCGCCCAATGTCATGGTGCGTGCCGCGTCGATCATATAAGTCAGACCGGCGATACGTCCCAGTGATTCTTGAACGCCTTCAAATTGGCCGATGGACATGTTGAACTGTTTGCGCACGAACGAATAAGAGCCGGTAGTCTGACTGGCCAGCTTACCAGCGCCTGCGCTTAAAGCTGGTAAAGAAACACCACGACCTTCGGCCAGACATTCCATCAACATCACCCAGCCTTTGCCCGCGTATTCCTGACCACCGATCAGCCAGTCCATCGGCACGAAAACATCGGTGCCGGAGTTTGGACCATTCTGAAAAGGTACATCGACCGGAATGTGACGACGGCCAATTTCTACGCCTTCGTGATCCGTGGGGATCAAGGCCAGCGTAATACCAATATCTTCTACGTCACCGATCAGCTGATCCGGATCATAAAGTTTGAAAGCCAGCCCCAGCAATGTCGCCACAGGACCCAGCGTGATATAACGTTTTTCCCATGTAATTCGGACACCGAGAACATCTTTCTTACCATCAAAATCTTGTTTGCAGACAATACCGAAATCAGGCATCGCACCAGCGTCGCTGCCAGCATTTGGTCCTGTGAGTGCGAAGCAGGGGATTTCTTTACCATTAGCCAGTCGTGGCAAATAGTGATCCTTTTGTTCTTGTGTGCCGTAGATCTGTAAGAGTGCGCCTGGCCCAAGAGAGTTTGGAACCATGACAGTCACGGCAACAGTAATGCTGCGAGTAGCTATTTTCATGACCACGGACGAATGACCTAAAGCACTGAAACCAAGGCCATCATTTTCTTTGGTAATGATCATGCCGAAGAATTTTTCTTTCTTTAGAAAATCCCAGACTTCTTTCGGCAGGTTTTTGTCTTTATGTGTGAGCTGCCAGTCGTCGATCATATTACAGACAGTTTCGACCGGTCCATCGATGAAGGCTTGTTCTTCTTCGGATAATGTCGGTATTGGATTGCTGAGGAGTTTGTTCCAGTCCGGATTACCACTGAACAGATCGCCATCCCACCAGACATCGCCGGATTCCATGGCTTCTTTTTCGGTGGAAGATAAAGGTGGTAAAACTTTTCTGAAAAATCCTAGCGCAGGTTTGGTTAGATATTCTTTTCTGACGCCATCCATATTTAGCGGGATTAGAATGAGCAGTGAGACGATCCAGCTGAGTGCTAATAACATTGACGGTGCACAGGAGAAAATCGTGCAAAGAAGTAAAAAGGCTACAATGCCGATCGTCCATGTTTTCAGGCTGGCTCTGACGAACGCAAGAGCCGTTAATAAGACAAGAAAACCTACTATAAACAGCAACATTATTATCCCCTTCGCTTAATATTATGCGGCCATGTTAATCCACATCAGAATTGTGTTTAAGCTCATCTTGTTCCGTTTCATCAAGTTTTGTCAAGAAGGCCATGATCCGATCCTGACAATCGCCAATATCTTCGAGGATCAGGCCATGTCTTTCTGAGGAAAGTATGCTGACGGACAAGTCTTTCGAGCCGATATTGTCTTCGATAATTTTTGCGCTGCTGACCTCGATAACCGGATCGCCATCGGCATGCATAATTAGTGACGGGCACTTCACTTCTGGTAGACGTTTTTTCATCGAGTCGATCATCAGACGTAATTCGTAAATTGCTTTGAGCGGAATATGTCGATAATTGATCTCTGGGTGATCAGAGTTATTTAGCCGAAATGGGTTGGTGTTTTCTTCTGACTTGACCAAACCCACCAGTTTGCTAAAGCCGTAAAGCAGCGGCACAAAAACGATACTTTTATTACTAAACTTAATTGGTGCAGCGACGGTTACGACTCCGGCTAGTTTTTCCGGTTGATCGGCGGCAGCGAGCAACGCAGCTACACCGCCGGTAGAAAATCCGATCAGACAGATCTGATCACAAAACGGAAACAGTATATCGTAGCTGCGTTTTACAGATTCGATCCATTCCGGCCAGTTTCTTTCTTTCAGATCCCAGGGTGAGGTTCCATGCCCGGCGAGTCGAACACCGATCACGGGATAACCTTGTTGTTCCAGCTGTTCACCAAAGGCTTTAAGTTCAGCAGGTGAGGCTGGCAGGCCATGTACCAACACAATCCCAAGTTTTTTATTATTCTCATTCTGGGGCAACAACAGATAAGGTTCGCCGGAATGTGTGGCGGTTTGTTGTTCGTTGATCACTTCGTGATGCGGTTTTGAATAATAGTCTTTATGCCAGTTATAACTGACGTGTTCATCATGAAAACGCAGCTGCGCCCATTCCTGATCAGAAATCTTCGGTGCCTGTGCGATGGCGTCTGAAACCAGTTCGGAAAGTCCTTTTACCGGCATGGCTTCGTTTGCATAAACCGCGATCAGGTTGTTGAGGCGGATCTGATCAAAGTCGTGTTCATGACGTAATTTTTCGGTAAAGACTAAACGGCTGCCCTGCTTTTCGATCAATCCGGAAGAGAAGGCACTGTTCAAAAAAGTCAGGATGCCTCTGGATTTACCTTCGATGATCTTTTCATAATATGCCGGATCATTCAGGCTTCTATGAATGAAGATGTCATCATTTTTCTGGGCATTTTTAATACACAGATAAAGTGTTCGATAAAAATCTTTTTCCTCAATACTGACCATGCCAATCTCGATCAGATCAAAAATAGCCACCGAGGCAAGATGGCTCAAATTGATCGTGGTGAGTTCATACATGGATTTCATGTATTGATCGCGTAAATCACCAATGGTCTTACGACTGATGCGGTTGATCAGTTTGTGTAGCAAAGGATGTTTGATCGGTGTAAAAGTGAAGTAATCTTCAATGGCGATGGATCGTTTGTTCATGGAATTCAGCAAACATCGATCCCACCAGCGCCAGGTATCGCGCGGAGAAATCGGACTACCCATACGGATATCCATGTCGGTATTTTTCATCACCAGATTTGTTTCGATGATGATCTCTTCTGCCGTGCGCGGGCTGAGTTTTTTCCGGTTGATAACTTCGACGCTACGGCGCAGAAAATTGTCATCTATATGGATCGGGTAAAAAGTAATATGTGCTGGAATAATATTAGTGGGTTTGTTCGCGGCGGTGAGCAGTGCTTCAATACTCTCCAGTCCCAGTGAGTTTTTCCAGTCTTCAAGCTGTTCAATATCGCCCTGTTGTTCGGCCAGTTTGATCCGTGTTTTAAAACCTTCCAGTGCCATCGCCAGCAATGCTGCACCAGTATGATGTTTTCGACGTAGTTTAGCCGTGCGTGAATACATACCGTACTGACCTTGTTCATCGACCACTGATTTATCTTTAACCATCCCACCTTCAGGAAACAGAACGATTTTGCGGCCACGTAATATTTCACGTGCCAGAAAAGGTAGAAGATCTGGACGATTATTCGGAACACCACCCAGCTTAATTATGTAATTGGAAAAAGCGTCATCAGGTTTGAAAAACTCGGAGGCTGCAATTGATCGACAATAAGCACCGGTTTGTTTATGGATCAGATATTGCGGGATAAAGGTTTCGAAACGGGCGAAATGGTTGAACAGAAAAATATCACCATCTTCTACGCTATTGTCCTCCTGATGTAACTGGATTCGTAAACCAAGCATTTTTTCGAGACGACTGAAGAGTCGAACCGACCATTGATAGGTAGATCTTTTTAATAAAAACTCGTCTTCCATTTTGATCCTTGTTCGAGAAGGGTGCTGGTATTTGTAGCGTTGAGTTTAGATGCTTATGTCCTGAATTGTAAGTCGTGTGCCTTTCATCGCCGGATCACTTTGCCGTCCGGCAATATCTTGCCCATACAGGCAGGACTAAACATCCTAAGCTATTGATTATAAGTAATAAATAATCTGGCACGGCTCATGCATAAGCCATATCAATGTTAATGGAATAAAACGTTTAGGAATATTATGACACCACAATCAGCAGGTTCACGGATCTATACCGATTTTTCAGGTTTGCAGAAACTGAAGGTATCCGCTCGGGCAGAATCACCGGAAGCCGTTAAGGCTGTCGCAAAGGAGTTTGAGGCATCGTTTGTCGAGATGATGTTGAAGAGCTTACGTGATGCGAGCAGCGGTGATGGCATTATGGAAAGTGATGGTTCACGCATGTATCAGGATATGTTTGATAAACAGATCGCGGTGGATATTTCTGAGCGTGGTGATTTTGGCGTTGCGCAGGTGATCGAGGCGCAGTTAACGAAAGGTAAAGGCAAAGTTGATCAAAAGCCAACAGGTGAGGCGATTGTTCCTGGGTTTGGTCCTTCAACTCAGAACATATTTAATCTTAATAGTTTGCATAAGCAAAAAACTGTTCAGAATGATATTCAGACTCACAATCTGAAGATGCCACAACGACGACCAATGCAACCGAAACCATTTATTGATCTGGGGCAGGGTAGCCCATTGATTCCTGATCGGACGGAACTGCGAACAACGGCGGTCACTAAACAACAAATTGAGAGAACAACCTTTAAGTCACCAGAAGAGTTTATCGAAACCATGCGTCCTCATGCAGAACGTGCGGCGAAAGAAATTGGTGTTGATCCTGAGTTGCTGATCGCACAAGCAGCACTGGAAACTGGCTGGGGTAAAAAGGTGATCAGAAATAGTGATGGTACGAATAGTCACAACCTTTTCGGTATTAAAGCCAGCCGTGCATGGGATGGTGATTCGGTAAAAGTTGGATCACTGGAATATAGAAATGGTGTGGCTAAAAAAGAAGTTTCAGCCTTCCGCTCTTATGATTCATTTACAGAAAGTTTTAAAGATTATGTGGACTTCATTAAGAATCAATCACGTTACGATGGCGCGGTAGAACAGGCTGGCAATAGCAAGGCATATATCAAAGGATTACAAACAGCAGGTTATGCCACTGATCCGAATTATGCCAATAAGATCATGAATATTTTACAAAGAAAGAGTTTGCAATCTGCATGGAAAGGAAATGCTTAAGGCATAGTTAAGGAGATTAAATAAGATGGGCGATATATTAAAAATTGGTGTTTCAGGACTGCAAGCTGCACAGCGAGCATTGTCGACAACTGGCAATAATATCACCAACGTAAACACACCGGGTTACTCACGTCAGCGGGTGGATTTTGCACCACGTCAGGATCAAATCCTGGGTGGGTTGGCGATCGGCAAGGGCGTTAATATTGAAAGAGTTTCGCGAGTTGTAAACGAGTTTCTGAATACTAATGTCCAGACCAGTGCGACAAATGTAGGCACCATGGCCAGTTACAATACCTACTCAACACAGGTGGATAAATTGCTCGCCGATAATGTGATCGGTTTATCACCCAGCATGCAGGATTTTTTTGATTCTGTGAATGCGCTGGCAGATGATCCATCCTCGATTCCAACACGACAAACAATGTTAGGTTCTGCAGAATCCTTAGCGGCCAAATTTCATAGTCTGGATAGACAACTTGATCAGCTGGATGCTGGTGTGAATCAGGAGCTGCGATCGAATGTCACTCAGATCAATTCACTCACGGCACAGATTGCTGATATAAACGGAAAACTGACCCTTGTTAATGGCAGAGGTGATGCGGGTTCAAATAGCCTTAATGATCAATTGGGTCAGGCCGTAAACGAGTTATCAAAACTGATCGGCATAACAACTAATAAACAGGGGAGTGGTGGTCTCAATATCATGACCAGTGGTGGCCAGGTTCTGGTTAGCGGCGGAAATAACTATGAATTGGGTACACAGTTGGATCCCATGAACCCATCACAGCTGGAAGTTACTTATCAAGTGGGTTCCAACAGTATTGCGATTGCAGCAAACACACTAACGGGCGAAATCGGTGGCTTGTTAAAAGTGCGTGAAGAAGTTTTGGACAAGGCTCGAAACTCACTTGGTCGTCTTGCCGCAGGTGTTGCACTGGAATTTAATAGCTTACAGGCGGGCGGAACAGATCTGGATGGTGTGTTGGGTGACCCTCTGTTTTCAATTCCATCACTTTCTGCCTTTGGTGAAGGAACGGTCACTGGTGCAATGACTGTCGCATTTGATGCTACGAAAGTTGATGAATTCACAACATCCGATTACCGAATAAGTTTTGATGGTGCGGTTTATACCGCGACACGTCTTTCGGATAATACTCAGACTAACCTTGGGGCTGGCCCGGCTTTAACTATTGATGGATTAAATATCACCGTCACCACACCGGCAGCTGCGAACGATAGCTTCATAATCCAGCCCATGAAAGATCTCGCTGGAGAAATAAAGGTTGCGATTTCTGATCCGAAAAAAATTGCTGCCGCAGCTGATCCATTTGCTGGAGTAGGGGACAACACCAATGCACTAAAGATGGCTGACCTGCAACTAGACAACATACTGGAAGGTGGTAAGGCCAGTTTTAATGATGCTTACAGTCAGTTGATCGGTGATGTGGGTACCAAGGCAAGACAGGCTAAAACCGGTCTTGAAGCGATGGAAGCTGTCGAACAAAGCGCCATCGCAGCACGCGACAGTGTCTCGGGTGTCAATCTTGATGAAGAAGCCGCTGATCTACTTAAATTCCAGCAGGCATATCAGGCGGCAGCAAAAGTTATTTCGGTGGGTAATGAGTTATTCGGAACATTATTACAGGCTATTAGGTAGATAAGGAGATCAATTATGAGAGTTTCAACTTCACAACTTTATGCATCAAACCTCGCAGGGATTAACCGGCAGAATGCAGAGCTGGCAAAGGTTCAAAATCAACTGGCCAGTGGTACAAAAATTCAGACACCAGCGGATGATCCTGCTGCGGCGACTCGTATTGTTGATCTCAATAGAATGATTGATCGTAATGAACAATTTAAAATCAATGGTGACTTTGCTTTTAACCGGCTGAATCAATCCGAAACGACACTGGATGCGGTCGGTTCAGCATTGAATCGTGTAGAAGGATTGATCTTTAGCGGAATGGGACAGGACACGAAAACCCGGCCGCAATTAGTTAATCAGCTAAAGGACGAGTTATCGATTATTGTCGATCTGGCCAATACCAGAGATGGTAATGGTGATTATTTATATGCTGGTTTTAGAACAGATACAAAACCATTCGATGATTCTGGCGCGAATGTTGTGTACAACGGTGGTGATGCTACTGAAAAAAGAAATATCCAAATCGCTGCCGATAGACGAGTTGCCGATGGCAATTCTGGTCAGGAAATTTTTGTAGATACCGGAGCGGGTCGATCAGCCTTTTCAATTGTTGAATCGGTGATTGCAGAACTTGAAAGTGGTGCAGCAACTCCGGCATCGATAAGTGCAGTTATCAATACTGCAGCACCTGATCTGACATCAGCAAAAGACAAGCTGGAACTGGTCAGAAACAGCATCGCCAGCCGCATGGGAATGATCACAACTGAGGAGGGTATTGCGAAACAAATGAACGAAACATTGATTGATCAACGTTCGGAATTAAATGATGTTGATCTGGCTGAAATCGCGATGAAATTAAATCAGCTGCAGACCAGTTTGCAGGCTGCACAACAGACTTTTGTGAAGACGCAGGAGTTGAGTTTGTTTAACTACATCTAAAAAATAAAATACTTACATCATGCTAGTTTGAAATAAACCTGGCTTTGTTATTGTAGATGTACTTATAAACAAGTCTTTCAAGGTTAATGTTCGTTTTGTTATATGTTTTGTCAAACAGGAAAAAAGTACTTCCTGATCTTCTTTTATTCTCTGCCTTAGTGAAAACTACCTTCTCGTTTTTTGAATGGTCAACTATAACCAGATCATCTTTATTTTCTTCCAGGATAAAATTATTTTTTTCACAAAATTCCAGTAACCATGTTTTTAACATCAGAAATTTTTCATTCAATGAAACAGGTTTATAAAATTCCAAGCCTTCGATGACCTTTGCTGGTGTTCCACTATAGGTTTTATAGGGAAGCGTATCTTTTGTGATTACAGAGTTTATAAAAGCGATCGACTTTTCGCCTAGTTCGATACCTGAACTAACAACACAACTACCAACTAGCCAGACATCATTATTAATAATAGTTTCGTTTTTGGAAAACAATGTACATCCCTCAATTCTTTCCCCGCTTGCTACATGTGTCCAGAGCTGGCTATACATTCCAACTCTCACACCATTTCCTATAACCAGTCCACCCGTTCCATCCAGAATAGTATTTTGTCCAAACCAGCAGTTATGCCCAATTCGCAGGTGCTTATCTGCCATGATTAGCATATCGTTATGGAAGACATTCCAGTCACCGACCTGCAGTTCTCCACTGATTATTATCCGTGTATTGTCATTGATAATATTATTGTCGCCAATACTAGCTTTTGCACGCTCCGGGTTATCACCAACAATATCAATCACGACATTTTTACCAATCACATTAAAATCACCAATATTTATATTGGGGTGAATCTTTGCTGTTGAATCGATTGTGTTTGAGTTATTCATACGACACCTCTATTCGTTGACCCACCACCCGCAGGGAAGAGCAACAAAATGTTTTATAAATTTAGCACTTCCCTTTAAGTGAGTATTATCATTAAAAACAGAATAAATATTGTTGTTGATATGTACGCCTGAAGCATAAAATCTTTGCGCTCTAAATTTTTTGATGGTGGCAACCTTGTCTTTGGCAAGGAGTCCATAAACCCAGTTGTTTGGTAATGTTCCCGGGGTGATAGAAAGTTTTTTTATATCTTTTTCTTTATCAAGAATAGTATCCCATCTTGCCGAATTTGATCTTTGCTTTTCAATGAGATTCTGTATGTTTAACATTTGATGAACACCAATTAATGAGTTTATTTCACTCATCAATGCCCCATATCCCTCAACTTTTATATCACAAGAGGGATTGATTTCATTTAATTCATCTCTAAATCCTGTTCTTTCAATGCCATAGTCACGAATCAGTTTTGCTTTTTCATACATTTTTTTATCTTTGAAAACGATAGAACCACCATCAACTGTGTTTGGCAACCGAACTGTCTGGAATGAAAAAACGGTAATATCTGTTCCAAGATCTCCCGTTTTTTTGCCATTTAGTTCAGATCCGAAAGCTTCAATACAATCATCAACTACCGGAATACCAAACTCTTTTCCCAGAGCGTTTATTTCATTGATATTTCCTAAATACCCACAATGGTGGTTATGAAAAATAGCTTTTGTTTTTGTTGTTATTTTTTTTCTTACATCATCCACGGATAAAGCTCCGGAATCAGGTTCTACATCTGTCCAGACTATCTTTAACCCTTTAACTACAAATGGTTGATTTGATGCCAGACAACTGACGGGAGATGCGATAACCTCATCACCAGCTTTTAAACCTAACGTTGATAGTACGATTAGAAGAGCGTGGTTGTATGAACTTACTGTTAATACATTTTTATTGCCAATATAGTCAGATAAGTTTTGCTCAAATTCTTTTCCTTTTTTCCCATATGCTAACTCCCCGGAATGTAAAACTGCTTCCAGTTCCGGAGTTAGTCCATCAGGCATGTATGGTTTAAATATTGGAATCATAAGGTTTGTTTATGATGCTACTCACCATCCTTTTTTTATTACGTCAATTATTAACTTTCTATCTTGAGGTGTAACCCACCAACCACAAGGGATATGTACCCATTTTTTCTCAAATGTATCTACATTTGGCAATTTACATTTTGATGAAGAAAAGATCGAATGGACATCATTTCTTTTGTGCAACTCTGAAGCCATGATCCCGTTAATAGCCAACATTTTTATAAAATCAGATCTACGATCTACTTTAAGGGTGTATAGCCAGTAGGAAGGCTGTGTGCCCGGATAATATTGCATCAACTCAACACCATCGATTCCTTTTAGCGCTTCATCAAAATATTTTCCATTTTCAATGTATGTGGAAATAGTTTGATCAATATTTTCCAGTTGAGCCAGTCCAATCGTGGCATTTATATTATTCATATGATACTTGTAACCTTGTAACTGGATATCACTTTCCAGACGACTCATTTCTTTATTTATGCCAAACCAGCGAATTAATTTTGCTTTTTCGAATGCTTTATCATTTTTAATGCAGATCATTCCACCATCGACGGTGGTCATATGTTTTATTGCCTGAAATGAAAAGGTGGTATAACTAAAATGCCTCCCTAACTTTTCATTCATGAATGTGGCACCAAGTGCGTGAGCGGAGTCCTGAATAACAGGAATTCCATATTTCTTTTCAATTATCCGGAACTTATTTATATCGATAGGAGTCCCTGCATAATCAACAGCCATGATAGCTTTTGTTTTTTTTGTAATTTTCCGTTCGACATCATCAGGGCATAAATTACCGGTATCTAAATCAATATCAGCCCAGACGATTTTTGCACCTGTTTGAGAAATAACGGTATTGGTAGGCTCAGCGGTTATTACGGTAGATATAACTTCATCACCGGGCTGAACACCTGCCAGGATCAAAGCGATGTGTAGAGCAGAGGATCCACTGTTTACAGACAAACAATTTTTAACACCTATAAATTTAGAAAACTCTTTTTCAAAATTGTCTACAACTTCCCCTTGTGCAATGTAACCAGAATAGAGAGCTTCTTCCAGTCTCGGAAGAAGAATCTCTTTTTCAGGGAGTAAAGTTTTTATTAAAGGAATCATATTTATGATGGTAGGTTTAATTCATGTCGAACATACTCTAATGACAGGAGAAGCTGCTTTAGTTTTTCGACATTGAGTCTTTCAGTATTGTCAGAGTTATATTCCAGATTCTGTAATTCAGGAGCATCTTTCTGGACATAGCTTGTATAATTTAAATCTCTGAAGTCTGCAGGGATCCTGTAAAAATCTCCCATATCTTCAGCTTTGGACATTTCTTCTTTTCCACATAAAGTTTCACACATTTTTTCACTGTGTCTTGCACCAATAATAGAAATTTTGTTGTCAGCTTCAAATAGCTCAACTAATGCAGTCGCCAGAGTTGAAATTGTTGTGGCAGGGGATTTTTGAACAAAAGTATCGCCAGGGTGAGCATTTGAAAATGCAAAAATCACCAGGTTCACAGAGTCATCTAAAGACATCATAAAACGGGTCATGTGTGAATTTGTTATTGTAAGTGGTTTTCCTTCTTTTATCTGTTTTATAAACAAAGGTATTATCGAACCTCTGGAGGCCATTACATTGCCATATCTGGTTACACAGATGACACCTTCGGACTCCTGAACCCTTCGATCTCTTGCTTTGGAAATAGCCAGCTTTTCCATCATGGCTTTAGATAGCCCCATCGTGTTGATTGGATATACGGCTTTGTCGGTACTCAGTACAACGGTTTTTTTAACATTATTCACTGCCGCCGCTTCCAGAACATTCTCGGCACCTAACAAATTAGTTTTGATAGTTTGCATGGGATAAAACTCACAAGAGGGAACCTGTTTTAATGCCGCGGCATGAAATAGATAATCAACACCTATCATGGCATTGTTAATATTTTCAAAATCCCGAACATCTCCAACAATAAAATTCAATTTATCATTTTTATATTTGAGACGCATATCCTCCTGTTTCTTCTCATCACGGCTAAAAATGCGAATCTCTTTTATATTTGATATTAGAAACCTTTCTAGTACAGCATTACCAAAAGATCCTGTACCACCGGTGATCATTAATGTTTTATTTTTAAACATGATTGCCTCGTGAATCCCGATGAAATTGTAATGGTGTCATCATTGTTAAAGAACCTCTTCACTATTGCTTCCCAGAGCATTAAGTGCATTGGTAATAATTCCGGTGGAATCCCTTTTTTCCATGATTGAAAAACCCTTGTCTTCTAATTTACACCTTAGACTCTCTGATTTAACTAGCTCGCAACATTTTTCAATAATCTGATCATAAGGTACAAGTGCAACTGCTTCTTCCAGGTCTTTGCCCAGATCCGATGTGTCTCCCCATTCGCTTACAACAGCCTTTTTGTTGGCTAACAGATAAAAGATCCGTGCCTGATCGAAAATATTTCCTTCAAAATAATGGATATGAACAACTACTTTTGCACGCGAAATATAGTCGTCGCGTTGTTTGCCAAAAAGACCGGAGAATACTTCAACTTTTAGTCCTGCTTCTATTAAGCCATTTAAAATATCCTGCCGTCTCTGGTTTACGGAGCCATAAAATAGGACATCGATATCCTGAAGGACTGGTTTGGAGATACGTGTGAGGCCAGGATAATATCCCAGAGGAACATGATGAACTTTTTTTGAAACACCTTTTTTCTTCAGGATGGGCAGGTTCTTTTTGTTAATGTCCCAGACTACAAGCTTATTAAAAAGATCAAAATATTCCGGAGTCATCCATGGTGATGTGGAATCTTCGGTTATCAATTCAAGATTATAAAGAATACTACTGTTAGGGATAATGTCGTAGTCAGATATATTTAATAAATGAGCACAAAGAATAATATTAATTCCATCTTCAATGAAGGTGTTTTCTGTAACATGAGCGACAAAACCAATCTCTTTAAATGAATAATAAAGTGTTTCGGCTATTTCATTAAAAGCACTGGAGTGAATATAGTTTTGTGGACGGATGAGAACGATATTTATAATGGGTGTATTACTATTTTCTTGTATGGGAAGTTCTTCTACGTTTGATTCTGATAACTGATCTTCAACTAGCTCACTGGACAATTCTCGGACATGGAAAGTTTTTGTGTCACAACCTTTCAAATGTAAGTCTATTATTTTGCTAAACCCTTTTTGCAGGTTTTTTGTATATTCTTCTGTATTAAATAAAGACCATGTTTCGTGATTTTCTTTTAGCTTTGTTTTAATTTGATTGATCTTTTCGGGGTTGTGAGAAAGCTCTATTGCTAGTGTTTTATAAGACTCCGGATCCGTCGTGATCAGTTCTTCAAGATCAACAGCTTTTAATAAGCTGCCAGCGACCCTTGTTGCAAAACCACGACCACTGCATGTTATTAATGGCAACCCGACCCATAAAGCATCACTTGCCGTTGTATGTGCATTACAGGGGAAGGTATCAAGAAATAGATCAGCATTTTGTATGCGGGCGAGATGTTGATCCACGGGAAGTTGCCCGGCGAAGATCAATCGTGAGGGGTTCACTCCCCGGGAGTCTGCTTCTCTTTTCAGGTTCTCGTTAGCCCATTGATTGCTATCAAGCAACCATAAAACACTGCCCGGTGTTTCTTTGAGTAATTCCATCCAGACATCAAAAACGTCAGGTGTGATCTTGTAGCTTTGATTAAAACAACAAAAGATAAAACCATCAGTGGGTAACCCACACGATTCACGCGAAGGTTGATCCGGATGTGTCTCACGATGATGATCGTTAACCTGATAACTATCCGGTAAGTAAATAATATTCTCGGAGTAATGTGATTGTTCTTTCTCGGGAATAACAAAAGGATCAGCAATAATATAGTCAATAAAGTTTGCACCCATACTGCCGGGGTAGCCCAGATAGTTAACTTGAATGGGAGCAGGGCGATAGGCCAGAATGGCTGGTCTGGAGTCCTGAGTAAAACCTTTTAGATCAACAGCAATATCGATACCCTGGCTGGCGATGATCTCTGCAACTTCTTTGTCAGATTTATCAATGACCTCGTAGAAATGATCAAAGGCGGAATGAATACGTTTTTGCATACCGGAATTGTCATTCTGACTAAATGAAACTGCATAAATCTCAAATTGATCTTTGTCAAATAATTCTAGCAAACCTGCCATCAGGATAGCTGTTGCATGATTATGAAAATCAGCAGAAAGAAATGCAATCTTAATCGGATTGCCAGCTTCTTTTCTGTATCCTGCGCACAGTGGTTCCGGAAACTGAATTGTGGCAAGTCGGGCCCGGAGATATTCTTTTGATGTTTTAAGGTGTAAAGCCGGATTATCAAAAATATTTAGCAAGGTGAATGGCGATGTCACCTTACTGATATCAGATGTTAGATTGATACTTGATGATTCTGATTGTATTGAAGATAGTATACCGTCATATTCTGACCAGTCGCACATGTGCATCCGCGCATGCCAAAATTTGCCAACAGCACTTTTAAACGTGTGATCAATTTGTGATGCTTCAAAAAAAGCCCGGGCGGCTTCGTCCAGGGTTCCTTGTTTACTCAATATTCCACCCAGGTTGAAGTGAGCGAGTGCGTAGTCAGGTTGAAGTGAGATAGCATTTTGAAGACTGGAAATAGCCTGTTCGATCTGCTTTTGTTCCGCCAGGACATTGCCCAGAGAAAAGTGTGCGATCGCGTGATCCGGTTTTAACTGTATGGCTTTTTTGTAGCAGTTAATGACTTCGTGTTGATAATCACCCTTCTTTTGTACTTCCAGTAAAGAACCCAGTTTCATCCAGGCATCAACATAATCAGGATTGATTTCCAGACCGCCTCTTAAAAGTTCAATAGCTTTTTCAATATTATTTTCCTGAAAATAAATACTGGCCAGGTTCGAATATGAGGTGATGTCAGGGTGTTTTGCATCAATGAAAGCCTGATAGCCTTTTTTTGCAAAGCCTATATCTCCGGCAATGTGTTTTTTTATCACATCTTCCAGCGTTATTTCCTGTGATCCCGGTGTGTCTTCAAAATTGAATTTACGTGATTGAGCCTTTGTTAAATTGACAGGTTGACGTTGAGGTCTATTCTTCAATTCAGAGACATAAAATGTCTCGGGAGAGGATCCTGCTTGCTGCAACTCAGTCATGTGCTCAAATATTCTTTGCAGGTTGTCTTTATAGTGGACAGTGTCAAAAAGGACGCAGGCATCACGACTCTTTTTCAATTTTTCTTTGATTTTGTTGAGCTTCCCGGAATCATGGGCAAGTTCAAGAGCTAAGGATTTATAGGAATCCAGATCACTGGTAATGAGTTCTGGCAGATCAATAGCTGTCAATAAACTGCCTGCAACACGTGCAGCAAAACTACGTCCACTACAGGTGATCAAAGGCAGTCCTGCCCACAGAGCATCGCTTGCTGTGGTATGAGCATTACACGGCAAGGTATCCAGAAATAAATTTGCGTTCGGGAGTCTTGCCAGGTGGTAGTCCAGACGAAGTAGATCAGCAAACACAAGTCTTGATGGATCAATGCCGCGGGAAGCAGCTTCTTTTTTTAGATTCTCATTTGCCCATTGATTACTTTCCAGTAGCCATATGACACTATCTGGTGTTTCTCTGAGTAGATCCATCCAGACATCAAAGACCTCCGGTGTTATTTTGTAGTTATTGTTAAAACTACAAAAAACAAAACCTTCTTCAGGTAAGCCGCAGGACTCACGAGAAGGAATTTCATCCTGTATGGGACGAAGGCGATCATTGACTTGATAACTGTCCGGTAGATAAGCAATCTTTTCGCGGTAATAAGTTTGTTCTTCTTCCGGGATAACAAATGGATCAGCAATAATATAGTCAATAAAGTCTGCTCCCATGCTACCCGGATAGCCGAGGTAGTTGACTTGTATCGGAGCGGGTCTATAAGCCAGGATTGCGGGTCTACTGTTGGTAGTAAAACCTTTAAGGTCAACGGCAATATCGATTTCCTGATCAGTTATAAGTTGCGCAATTTCTTCATCTGTCTGGTTTACGACATCATGAAAGTAACAACAGGCAGACTGAATGCGTTTTCGCATGGCTGAGTCGTGACCTTTTTCACCGAAAGATATCGCGTGAATTTCAAATCTTTCAGTATCTAGTAACTCGAACAATTCAGCGATCAGATAGGCTGTTGCGTGATTATGATAATCAGATGATAGTAATGCTATCTTGATCCGGTTACCCTGATTTTTAATTCGTTCTTTATAAAGTGGCTTTGTATTCTGTGAAATTGAACCCATGCTGGTTCGTGCATAAATTTCTGATGCTTTAAGATGCAATGCAGGATCGTCTTTTATATTAAATAAAGTGAAAGGAGGGATGGTATTTATGACATCCGGTGTTTTGGCTGGGTCTTCTGACTCTCTGATAGCGGCATCGAGCACAATCTGCATACTCGAGTATTCAGACCAGTCGCACATTCGCATACGCATATGCCAATGAGTAGCGAGAGCGCCTCTCAGTGAGTTATCAGCAGTTACTGCCTTAATAAAATTTTGTGCTGCTTTGTCGTATTGGGCACTTCCAGTTTGCAGGTTGCCAAGGTTCAGAAGAGCATGCGCGTAATCCGGTTTTATTCTAATCGCATTTTGCAGGCTATCCATACCTTGTTCGATTTCCCCCTGGTCTACTAACGTGTTTCCCAGAGAAAAATGAACTAAAGCATTTTCCGGGTCAAGCTTGATAGCTTTTTCATAACTATGGATGATCTCATCAGATTCCTGATTTAATAATTCAAGTATGCAACCAAGTTTTATATAGGCATCAGCAAATTCAGGATCGATAGCAATGGCCTTTTTTGCAAGTTCCAGAGCAATTTCCAGCTTACCTTCAATGATACATATACCTGCCAGATTGCTGTATGGCAAAGCACCCTGATAATTGTTATCGATCAGATACTGATAACCTTCTTTTGCAGAATCAATTTTTCCAGCGACATGCTTTTCTATAACATTTTCAATTGACAGATGTTTTCTGAGGGTTCTTTTTTTTGATCCTCTAGTAGGTTTTGTATGGGAAGATTTTCTACCCCTGGTTTTCCTGGTGACAGCATTCATTATTGAGCCCTTATTACAGATGCATAAAATCAAGGCATTTTATGTGCCATGTCTGGCTCGGCAGAAACTGGATAAATAAATTACCTAAAGTTTTTTCAATAACTTCCGCTACAGTTTTCAACGCAAGCCAAGAAGGCGTGCGGATGCTTTATTTTATTTAATATCTCGGACAAGAATTGTCTGAGTTGTCCAACCTAGAAAAGGAGAACGGACTATGGCTATTTCTAATATTTCATTAACAGCAGGTATGCGATCTAACTTGCTGACACTTCAACAAACAGATTCTCTGTTAACACGAACCCAGAATCGTCTTGCTACAGGTAAGAAAGTAAATAGTGCACTGGATAACGCACAATCATTCTTTGCTGCCTCTGCAAACGAAAATCGGGCGAGTGCGCTTGATGCAAGGAAAGATGGTATGGGACAGGCAGTATCCGCTGTTAAGGCGGCTGATGTTGGTATTACTGCGATCAATTCATTAATTGATCAGGCGAAAGGTATTCTGCAAACAGCTGCAGGTACTGTTGGTACTACTGCAGCCCAAACAGCAGATGACACCGCACTTATTGCACAATATAACGAGATCATTTCACAGATTGACAACATTGTTGCTGACTCTGGTTACCAAGGCACAAACTTGTTGGAAAGTGCAACAACATTGACGGTTAACTTTAATGAAGATGCATCTAATAAAATGTCCATTTCAGGTTTTGATGCCTCGGCTACCGGTTTGAGCCTTGATGGAACTTCAACAACTGTTGCGACAACGGCTGATATTGCGAGTGCTACAAAAATCACCGCTGCGGTTACCAAACTTGATGCAGCCAAGCTAACGCTTCAAGCTAAATCAACGGGTCTTTCTGGTAACCTGGGTATCATTAATGCTCGTCAGGAGTTCACGAGTGCGATGATCAATACCCTGCAGGAAGGTGCTGGTAAACTGACTTTGGCTGATAACAATGAAGAAGGTGCTAACATGCTGGCTCTGCAAACGAGACAACAGTTGGGTACGATTTCATTGAGTCTGGCTAATCAGTCTAATCAGGCTGTACTGAGATTATTCTAACTTTGAATAGTTGAAAGAACTGGCCTTTATATAGGTTGGTTTTTAAGCAGAAGTAATTAAAGATGGGGCGGGTGACTGCTCCATTTTTTTGTATAGCACTTAGTATCATGTGTTGCTCGATTGGTTATCTGTTTAACAACAAGATAAAAACTGATCAGATTCAGATCAATTCAACCAGCTAAAAATAATCCTAAAGTTTTTTTAATCGTCGCCGTTACAGTATCTGACGCATTCCATATTGGAGTGTGGGACACTCCATGATGGAGTGTGTTAAAGGAGTAATAAACAAACCATCAGGCAAGAATCGCCTGATGTTTGCCAACCTAGAAAAGGAGAAAGGACTATGGCTATGAATATATCTATCAGCGCAGGAATGCGTGCAAACTTGCTGACACTTCAACAAACAGACTCTCTGTTAACACGAACTCAGAACCGTCTTGCTACAGGTAACAAAGTAAACAGTGCACTGGATAACGCACAATCATTCTTTGCTGCTGCTGCAAACAACAATCGGGCGAGTGCACTTGATGCAAGAAAAGATGGTATGGGACAGGCAGTATCAACAGTTAAGGCAGCTGATAATGGTATTTCGGCAATCAATTCATTAATTGATCAGGCGAAAGGTATTCTGCAAACAGCTGCAGGTACTGTTGGTACTACTGCAGCCCAAACAGCAGATGACACCGCACTTATTGCACAATATAACGAGATTATATCGCAGATTGACAAGATTGTTGATGACTCTGGTTATCAGGGTTCAAACTTGCTGAAAAGTGCAACAACATTAACGGTTAACTTTAATGAAGATGCATCTAACAAGCTGGATATTAAAGGTTTTGATGGTACGGCTACCGGTTTGAGCCTTGATGGAACTTCAACAACCGTTGCGACAACGGCTGATATTGCGGATGCTACAAAAATCACCGCTGCGGTTACCAAACTTGATGCAGCCAAGCTAACGCTTGAGGCTAAATCAACGGGTCTTTCTGGTAACCTGGGTATTATTAATGCTCGTCAGGAGTTCACGAGTGCGATGATCAATACCCTGCAGGAAGGTGCTGGTAAACTGACTTTGGCTGATAATAATGAAGAAGGTGCTAACATGCTGGCTCTGCAAACGAGACAACAGTTGGGCACGATTTCATTGAGTCTGGCTAATCAGTCTAATCAGGCTGTACTGAGGTTGTTCTAAAAATAGTAAGTCCGGTTAAAACGAACAGTCGTGAGGTTGATCATTTTAACTAAAAGGTAAAAGGGATGGGGCAGGCGACTGCCCCGTCCTGTTTTGAAGGCTTATCTCAAGGAGGAGATGGCTATGATTGAAATTAATGAAGGGGGACGTTTTGCGGCTTCTTCTGTTGTTAGTAAGACTGAACAGCCTGTTCAGACTGTCAGTACGCCGCTTTCCGGATCCCCAAAAAATACGACTTCCGCTAATGTTGTTTCATTACCTTCTGCTGGTATTGGTTTTGCAACGTCACAAACTCGTAATGATCACCTGACGACGACCGCAACGACGATTCGTGCGGCAAACAAAGTTATGGATGATGTCGCTAAGCTAATCGGTGAAAAGCGTGAGGAGGTTATTCAATACGAAAAACAATACCCACCTTTTCAAAACCAGAGTTCGGAAAAAGTCGAGTTTTTGAATTCTATCGCCGCACTTAAGAAACAGGTTGATGCTTTAACACTGGTCAAGGATAACAAGGAGTTGGCTTCGATTATTTCTGAAGAGCAAGATCAATCATCAGAGCGCAAGACGTTAGACTTTCCGGTTAGTTCTCAGGAAGTTCACAGCGGAGAAACTGGCCTGAACATTGCATCTGTCAATTCAAATGCTACTGATTCTGAGATCAAACAGTTTGGTCGTGATCTTGCTACGGCAAGTCAGACGCTGGACTCCAGAAGAGCAGGGCTGGCAGAGGATGCAAAAACGATTTCCCGTGAGATTTCAGTCAATGAAAAAAGCATAGGAAAAGAGATGCTTGAAAGCGATCAGGATGCGTCGCAGAAAAGTGAAGAGGTGAAAAAAGATTTAGTCGCGTTGCCTGGTGAAAGCCTCGGTAATGAACAGGGGCGAAAATTTTTTGAATCCTTAATGGTGGAGTTATATAGATAAATGCCGCTAAAGATAGCGTTAAAGCCAAAAGAGAAATTGTATATCGGTGGAGCGGTGATCAGTAATGGCGATAGTCATAGCGAATTCACGGTTTTGAACACAACCACCATACTGCGTGAAAAAGATATTTTGACAGAAGAGACGGCAACGTCACCCTGTCGGCGTATCTATTTAACCATTCAGTTAATGTATATGGATGGGGACGAGAATCTGACAGAGCACCATAAAAATTATTGGGCAGAGGTCTATGATGTTATGGAAGCTGCGCCGAGTTTTAGAGAGTTGCTAACCGAGATCAGCGAACTCATTTTGGTGGACAATTATTACAAGGCATTAAAAATTGCCAAAAAATTAATCGACAAGGAAACAGAGGTCATAAAGAATGCAGAAATCAGCAGCGAATGCGTATAACACAGTTAACAAGGCATCAATGTCGCCGCGACAACTGGAGGCGGCAATTCTGAATCGATCTGCGGCGATGTTAAAGGCTGTGCAGGATAACTGGGACGCACCGGATTCTGAAAGAAAGCTTGATGAAGCATTGAAATATAACCAGAAATTATGGACTGTTTTCCAGGCTGATCTGGCGGATGAAGAATGTCCATTGCCAAAAAAATTGCGTGAAGATATTCTTTCTCTGAGTGTCTTTATTGATCGTCGAACGTTTGATTTGATGACAACGCCTGACCGCGAAAAAGTATCTGTGTTGATCAATATCAATCAGAATATTGCTGCAGGTCTTAACACAGTTGTTGAAAGCCAACCTGAACTTGATCCAGCCTGATCTTTAAACACATGTTTCGGCCACGAGAGACTATCTTTAGCTTAAGGAAGCTCTAATTAAGTCGTGATTGTTTTAGGCTGGCTGAAATTGTTTCAAACTTCTCCGAAAATCGCCGCAATAGAACAACTATTACCGCTTATTTCAAAGAAGTTTGAAACAATTTCATCTCAGTCTAAATTCAACCAGACTTAATTAGAGATTCCTTAAACAATAAAACCTTTCATTAAATTAGAAGGTTATCGCACTTTCTTAATCTGCTTCGAGCAGATTTATCATTTTTTAACGATTGAGAAATTGCAGGTTGATTTTATAAGGGAATCATAGATCAAATGGTCTGTAACAGACTGATTTATAATAATAATAACTCTTTATCTTGTTTGTGATATTTGAGCTTGTATTGATAAGATCAGAGAGCAGAAACCAAACCTTGAAAAGATGAATTTTGATGTTTTTAGTATCATGATCAGCAACGATGACATTCAATTCTTGTTGTGTCAGATGATAAAACGATAATAAAAACCATGGGAAAGTGAATCTATGATAGATACAAATCCACCATCTGTTCTTGCCTTTGAAGGTCGATTCCCTGTTAGTGAAACGAAGTCTGAAACACCATTTTCTGATGATCAAATCCATGATCTAAACCAGTCTGCTGCTGATGTGTTGAGCGCATTAATATCACTTGATCAAATGAGTTATGAACCTGTTGATCCTGATAAAAAAGGTACGTCATCAGAAGTTCAGAAATTAGAGCAAAAGGTTGATTTCATTACAGAATTATTAGTCAAAGTTATACAGTCACAACAAAGCCTTCCTTTGAAAAAAGTAATAAAAATGAGTGCGGAACGTGTTGTCTGGAGTCCAGAAGTTTCCTTAAGTCCTGGTGACTTTTGCCTGTTGTCAATCCATCTTAGCCCGAAGTATCCAACGCCGTTAGAACTACCTGTGGAAGTTATTAATACTCATCCTCAAGATTCTATCGATATGATGATTGAGGCTAAAACTTTACTGACCGATGAGAAGGTGATCGATGATCTGACCCGATTAGTTTTTCTTTATCACCGACGGCAAATTGCCCTGAAAAGGACGCAAAGTTAACAATCATAAACTCGACGACAGATTTTTGACCGATGTTTAATAAAGTGCTTTACTTAGAGTGCGTTAAGGGAGGAATTTAATTTGTAATAGAAGATTGCAAAGAAATGTTTTGGCTTCAAGAGCAATATTATTGTTCAGGACAAGACAGCCTCTGCTTAATATTTACTTAAGTCTAATAAAAAAAGGATTACGAAGATGGCCAATGGCAGTGTACTAATCGTAGAAGACGATAAAGAACAACGGGCTCATATCAAATCAGTGCTGGAATTTCTCGAATACGCTCCAGTCTATGCTGTAGATCATGAAAACTGGGAACAACACTTGGGCGGAAAAGATGGCGCTCAGATTTTGCTACTCGGAGGATGTGGCGAAACAAAACATCTAATGGATGTGTTCAGAAAAATAAAAAAAGAAGATCCATATTTACCTATCGTATTATTAAGTGACGGTGATCGAAACAAAGCTAACTTTGAACTCGAGACCGGCATTATTGCTAAAGCCAATTTACCACTTAGAAAAAAACAACTCTCTGTTGTCTTAGAGAAGGTCGATACTTATAGAGAGAATCGACACGAAGACGGAGCACCACGCTCACTTGAACTATTCCGATCACTGGTCGGTAGTAGTAAAGGCATTCAACGTGTGCGACGCATGATCGAAATGGTTGCTCCATCGGATGCCAATGTTTTGATCACAGGTGAGTCAGGTTCGGGTAAAGAAGTTATCGCCCGCCATATTCATTATCATTCACCTCGAAAAAATAAACCTTTCGTCCCGATCAATTGTGGTGCGATTCCTGCTGAGCTGATGGAAAGCGAATTATTTGGTCATGAGAAAGGTGCTTTCACTGGTGCGATAACCACTCGTCAGGGGCGTTTTGAAATTGCCGAAGGTGGTACATTATTCCTCGATGAAATTGGCGATATGAGTCAGTCGATGCAGGTCAAGTTATTGCGTGTTTTACAAGAACGTATTTTTGAAAGAGTGGGTAGTAATAAACCCATCAAAGCTGACGTAAGAATTATTGCCGCAACCCATGTGAATCTTGAAGAAGCGATTGAAGGAGGGGATTTCCGTGAAGATCTGTTTTACAGGTTGAACGTATTCCCAATCGAAACGCCACCATTAAGAGATCGAATCGAAGATCTTCCATTATTGATCAACGATCTGACAGAACGTCTTGAACATGAAGGTAACGGTAGTATCCATTTATCGCCCTCAGCGATTCAGTCAATGAGTAAATACGGCTGGCCCGGAAATGTTCGTGAGCTGGCGAATCTGATCGAAAGGCTGTCTATTCTTTATCCGAATGGCACGGTTAATGTCGCTGATCTTCCTGAAAAATATCAATCAGCAGAAGTGCTTGAAAACAGTGATTTAGTTGAACTGGAAGAAGAAGGTATGGAAGATAATGGCATCATGCCACGGTTGCCACATGGTGGAATCGATTTGAAAGAACATCTTACCAACCTTGAATACAGCATGATCAAGCAGGCGCTAGATGAGTCAAACTGGGTAGTTGCTCATGCAGCAAAACGCTTACAGCTTGGCCGTACAACCTTGGTTGAGAAGATGCGTAAATATAATATGCAACGTCAGGATGAAGCGTCATCAGCTTGACGTGAACACCCTTTAAAATAGCAGAAAGTCTCTAAGCTATTGTAAGATAAACACTAATATATCTGGCACACTACTTGCTCCTTCTGATTTATGTATCAGAGTGAGCAAGTATTAGTGGCAGACCATCTAACAGGTCAGAATCAAAACCAATCGGAAAACAACCTGAGTGTTGTTTCTGTCGATGCTGGATCACGTACTGATCAATCTCTAAATTCTGAAAAAAACTCAACCCTTGTTCGTCGATTAAATAATCTTTTTCAGGCATTACCCGGCGCAGTTGTCATGCTCGATGGCGAAGGCCGTGTTGTGCAGTGTAATCCTGCTGCAAATGATTTATTGGGCGAGCCTTTGGAAAATGAACACTGGCGTGATGTAGTTGATCGTGCTTTTTCACCTCGGTGGGATGATGGACATGATATTTCATTAGTGAATGGTCGTGTGGTAAATATTTCCACACAACCAATGATCGATGAGCCAGGCCAGATCCTGTTGATCAAAGATGTCACCGAAACTCGACAATTACAAGAACAACTGAATCGCGCAAAACGTTTATCAGCAAAAGGTGAAATGGCAGCGGCATTAGCGCACCAAATTCGTACACCTTTATCATCAGCCATTCTTTATCTCTCAAACTTATCACATAAAAAACTTGATCAAGCATCCAGAGAAAAATTTACGACCAAATCTCTGGCACGTTTGAATTATCTGGAAAAACTGATCGAAGATATGTTGCTGTTTGCTCGTGGTGGAAGTTTTGAAATGCAGGAATTTTCGCTATTGAAGTTAGTGGAAATGTTGAATCAACAAACTGAAACACAAATTGAAGAAAGTGGCATAAATTTTATCATCGATCCAGAGATTGTTGATTGTTCGATCATGATCAACCCGGAAGCAATGATCAGTATTCTCGAGAACCTGATCGTCAATGCAATTCAAGCTTCTAATGAAGATGGGACAATTTATCTAACAGCAAAAATTATTGCCCAAAATAACGAAAAAGTGGTACGAATTTCGCTTGCTGATAATGGATCGGGTATTCCGGAGAATATTCGTGCAACGCTGTTTGAACCCTTTGTAACCAGTCGAGCAAATGGAACTGGGTTGGGTTTATCAGTTGTGCAAGCCGTTGTTCGATCACACGGCGGTGGTATTTCAGTACGAGATGCTGAACCACAAGGAACAATATTTGATATGACTTTACCAATTATTGGGGCTATTAAATGAAACCCGTTGTACTGGTAGTAGAAGATGATATGGATCTCAGAGAGGCCATTTGTGACACCCTCGAATTGGGTGGTTACGAAACGTTGTCTGCAGAAAATGGACAGAAAGCATTGATGATTGTTGATCAGGAACATGTTGATCTAGTGGTCAGTGACGTACAAATGGATCAAATGGACGGTCATACGCTGCTGAAGAATATTAAAACCAGAAGAACCGATTTACCCGTTTTGTTGATGACAGCTTATGGCACGATCGAAAATGCGATCAAAGCGATGCAGGATGGTGCGGTTGATTATCTGGTGAAGCCTTTTGATGCTGCAGTTCTGGTGAGCAAGGTTGCTCAGATCATGCCTCAAATTCTGGCGATGGAAGATGGTGTGATTGCCGAAGATAAAGTCATGAAAGATATTCTTGGTATCGCTCGGCGTGTTGCGAAAAGTGATGCAACGGTCATGATCACCGGTGAAAGTGGAACGGGTAAAGAAGTTCTATTTCGCTATCTACACAATCATTCAGAACGATCCAAAAAAGATGCTATTGCGATCAACTGTGCAGCTATTCCGGACAATATGCTGGAAGCGGTTTTATTTGGATACGAAAAAGGTGCATTTACGGGTGCTTACAAAGCTAGCCCAGGAAAGTTCGAACAAGCTCAGGGAAGCACGTTGTTACTCGACGAAGTTTCTGAAATGGAGTTGGGATTGCAGGCAAAAATTTTACGTGTATTACAAGAAAAACAGGTTGAACGATTAGGTGGCAGTAAAGTTATTGATCTGGATGTTCGTATCGTTGCCACATCGAATCGTGATCTGAAAACAGAAGTTAAAGAAGGACGTTTCCGTGAAGATCTTTTTTACAGATTGAACGTGTTCCCGATCAAAATGCCTGCACTGAGAAAGCGTCCGAAAGACATTGTTCCTTTGGCCGAATTTTTATTATCTCGTGCTGTAAAATCCAGCAGTAATTATATTCCTGAACTCACAGAATTTGCTGCAGAAAAACTGGAAGGACATTCATGGCCAGGTAATGTACGAGAGCTTGATAACGTCATGCAACGTGCTTTGATTATGCAGAATGGAAATGAGATCACCTCAGAAGATTTGATCTTTGAAGCTTTAGAAGACGATTATTCTGTAGAAGAAAAAGAAGGCCAAAGTATTGAAAATAAGCTTGGCGACAACTTAAAAGATCAAGAACAACAATTGATTATTGAGGCTCTGGAAGAATGTGATGGTAGTCGAAAAGATGCTGCAGAAAAACTGGGAATTAGTCCACGCACATTACGTTATAAGTTAGCAAAAATGCGTGATCAAGGGATAGCCATACCGGCTTAATTGGGGAACGGGAAATGACAGATATCGCAATGCAATCAGTGCTCGCCCAGATGCGGGCAATGCAGGCCAGAGCTGAAGGTTTTCAGGCAAGTCCGGCAATACAGAAACCATCGGGTGATTTCACCACGATGATGAAGTCCGCGGTTGATCATGTGAGCGCAACACAAAAGGCTGCCGGTGAAATGACCAAAGCTTATGAGTCAGGTCAGGATGTTGAGATCGCTGACGTTATGGTTTCACTTCAAAAAGCGAATATAGAATTTCAGGCAACCGTCCAGGTTAGAAACAAGATGGTTGAAGCCTATCAACAAATTATGAATATGCCGATCTAACGATCAATTTAAAAAGGAATATAAAGAAATAAAATGGCAGAGAATCAAGTAGCAGTTGCGAATAACGGTAATCCTGTACAACCAAGTTTGGTGCAGGCACCGAGTCAGACGGGCCATGTCTTGAGACAAGCTGGTCTGTTGATCGGTATTGCTGCGAGTGTCGCTTTAGGTGTCGCTGTGGTGATGTGGTCACAGACACCAAACTACAGTCTTTTATTTGGTAATTTATCGGATCGTGATGCCAGTGCAGTTATCGAATCTCTACAAGGTTCTGGTATCGAATATAAAGTTGATGAAGCTTCTGGCGGGATTATGATTCCGACAGCTAAACTACATGAAGCACGAATGAAACTCGCTGCTGCAGGCTTGCCAAAAAGTAGCAGCATGGGTTTTGAAATGTTGCAGGAAGAGCAGGGCTTCGGTACCAGTCAGTTTATTGAAAAAGCTCGTTATCAACGCGCGCTCGAAGGAGAACTTTCCCGATCAATTGCAAAAGTAGCTAATGTCAAAAGTGCTCGCGTGCATCTTGCTTTGCCAAAGGCTTCAGTATTCGCACGAGATAAAAAAGATCCAAGTGCATCGGTATTGCTAGATCTCTATGCAGGACGACGACTTGATGATGGACAGGTTGCTGCCATTGCTCACATGGTCGCTGCCAGTGTTCCTAACCTGATGATTTCAGGTGTAACGGTGGTTGATCAAAGTGGTCGTTTGCTGACCCGTGCTGGTGGTGCGAGTGAACTGGCGATCAGTTCTGAACGATTTGATTATACAAAACGTGTCGAAAATTCTTATGTGAAAAGAATAGAAAGTATTCTTCAACCTATTGTGGGGTTTGATGATGTTCGTGCACAGGTAACCGCTGATCTTGATTTTACTTCTACGGAACAAACCAGTGAAACTTTTAACCCTGATCTGCCAGCCATTCGTAGTGAACAACTAACGGAAGAACAACGATCTGGTGGTGCAAGTCCGGCGGGTGTCCCTGGTGCTTTGACTAACCAGCCTCCGGGAAATGCAACGGTACCCGAAGTTGCAAATGGTGACGGCGCCAATGGTCAGAGTTCTGCAAAAGAACAACAGCAATTACGTAAAAAAGAAGTACGAAATTATGAACTTGATAAGACGATAAGCCACACGCAAAAAGCCGTCGGATCACTGGAAAAATTATCGATTGCTGTCGTGCTGAATAACCCATCGACGACAGATGCCGAAGGCAAAGTTTCTCAAACACAATATACACCAGAGGAGATTGATCGATTTAAAACACTGGTCAAAAACTCGGTTGGTTTTAACGTAGCTCGTGGCGATACCGTCAGTGTGATAGCAACAGATTTCTTTGTTGGACCTGCTGCAGAACCTCTACCTGAAGTTGCTATCTGGCAACAACCCTGGGTGATGGATGTGGCTAAGCAGGCACTGGGTGCAATCTTTGTATTGTATCTATTGTTTGGCGTACTTCGACCGACGATGAAAAAAATGATGGAAAAGCCTCCAGCACCCGATCCTTCAAACTATGTAATGCTTGGAGTTGATGGCCAACCTGTGCGAGAAATACAGGATAATACGGTGGCAGATACCACAATAAGTGTTCCTATATCCGAGCTTGGAAAAGGATCAAGTTATGAAACTAGTCTGGCTTCTGTACGGGATTATGTGAAGGATGAGCCTAAAATGGCTGCCTCGGTGGTCAAAAACTGGGTTGCAGAGGAATAATCAGGGACGACTGAAATGGCAGAAGAATTAGAAGACTTAAATGGCACCCAAAAAGTTGCCGTATTGTTGATGGCGCTGGGTGAATCTATCGCATCAGAAATACTCAAACACATGGGGCCTAAAGAAGTGCAACAGGTTGGTCTTGCTATGACCGAGCTGGACAGTATTTCTAAAGACCTTGTTGCATCAACTATTAATCAGTTTGTACAGGAAATTCAGACAGAAACGGGACTAGGTCTTGGTTCAGATGAATATGTCAGAAGTATTTTGGTTAATGCACTGGGTGAAGATAAAGCCGGCGGCATGATTGATCGGATCTTGTTGGGTGGTAATACAAAAGGACTTGAATCACTTAAATGGATGGAACCAAAACAAGTCGCAGAATTGATCCGAAATGAGCATCCTCAAATTATAGCCGTCGTTCTTTCTTTTCTTGATAGCGATCAGGCCGCTTCAGTTTTGGCAGAGTATTCGGATAAGGTTCGTACTGATGTATTGATGAGAATTGCCAGTGTTGAAGGTGTTTTACCGATTGCAATGAGTGAATTGAATGAAGTTCTTGAAAGCCAGCTCAAGGGTGGATCGAATGTGAAGGCTTCAGGTTTGAATGGCGTTAAAATTGCGGCAAATATTCTTAACTTTATTGACGGAACAAGTAGTGCTGCGATTATGGAATCGGTTAAGGAAGCTGATGAAGATCTGGGATTGGAAATCGAAGATCTAATGTTTGTATTTGCTGATCTGATCGAAGTTGATGATCGGGGTATCCAGACGATTCTTCGTGAAGTACAAACGGACCAACTGGTGCTTGCGCTCAAGGGTGCTGAAAACGATCTGCAGCAAAAAATATTTACCAATATGTCCTCTCGTGCAGCTGACATGTTGAAAGATGATCTGGAAACCAAAGGACCGGTTAAACTCAGTGAAGTTGAAGAAGCCCAGAAAGAGTTACTGGTTGTTGCCAGACGTCTTGCTGATGAAGGACAGATCGCATTAGGTGCCGCAGCTGGTGGCGAAGAAATGGTTTAACCCAGCATGTCCAGTCTGATCAAGAATTCAAAACCAGATGACTTAAAACGTTGGAGTCCACCTTCAGTTGAAGGTGCGATCATGCCTTCTGTTGATGAAATACTGACATCCCGACCGCCCACTGCTGAAGAAATCGAACAACTGCATAAAGAGGCTTATGAGGAAGGTTTTAATCTTGGGCGAAAAGAGGGTCGAGCACGTGGTTATAAAGAAAGTCAGCAACGTGTTGAGCAGGAACATCAGGAACGAACTGAAACATTGAGAAGTATTTTAAACTTGATGGCTGATCCATTGAGTCAGTTAGATGATGAAGTAGAACAAACGATCACGGACATGGTTGCGCTACTGGCAAAACATCTGGTTCGTCGTGAACTGAAAACCAATGAAGGTGAGATCATCGGTGTTGTTCGACATGTCATGGGGCAATTACCCATCTCGACTCGGCATCCAAGAATTCATTTACATCCTGATGATCTGGAACTGGTTAAAAATGCGCTGGCAATCGGTGATGAAGAAGAGTCATGGCGACTTGAACCTGATCCACTGATCAGTCGTGGTGGTTGTCTGGTGGAATCACAATCTTCATTTATAGATGCTACGGTCGAAGGAAGAATGGCCGCACAAATTTCACAAATGTTCGGTAGTGAACGTCAAAGTGATCAGGTCGAGCAAGATTGACATGATACAGACCAATCGCAACCCGATCTGGAAACAGCGTTTGTCTGGTTATGAAAAACGTTTACAAACAGCTTCTCCCGTCGTTGTAGAAGGCAAACTTACACGTATGGCCGGACTGACACTGGAAGCCGAAGGTTGTGAAGCCGCTGTCGGCGATCGGTGTTTGATCAAAGCTAAAAACGGTGGTTCTATCGAAGCAGAAGTTGTTGGATTTGAAGGTGAAAAACTTTTCCTTATGCCGATTGGTTCCATCAGTGGCCTGGCACCCGGATCACGCGTAATACCGATTGGCAGGGCAGGTGATGTTCCTGTTGGTTATGGTTTATTAGGTCGTGTACTTGATGGATCAGGTCGTCCATTAGACGGTCGTGGCCCACTGAAAGTTGATGAAACTTTCCCATTGCATGGACGAACAATTAACCCATTAGATCGCCACCCGATTCATGAACCGCTTGATGTCGGTGTACGTGCGATCAACACATTACTTTCTGTCGGCGGTGGTCAGCGATTAGGTTTATTCGCACCTAGTGGTGTTGGTAAAAGTGTGTTGATGGGAATGATGACACGTTTCACCAGCGCCGATGTGATCGTCGTCGGATTGATCGGAGAACGTGGTCGTGAAGTAAAAGAATTTATTGATCATATTCTCGATGACGAAGCGCGAGCACGATCTGTCGTGGTCGCAACACCTGCCGATATGCCACCATTAATGCGAATGCATGGAGCGGCAACGGCAACCAGTATTGCGGAGTATTTTCGTGATCAGGGTAAGCATGTTTTATTACTCATGGATTCGCTAACACGTTACGCACAAGCGCATCGTGAAATTGCATTAGCGATTGGTGAGCCTCCGGCAACAAGAGGTTTTCCACCATCAGTATTTGCCCAATTACCAAACCTCGTAGAACGTGCAGGAAACGGTGAAGAAGGTGGTGGTTCGATCACTGCTTTTTATACTGTTCTAATGGAGGGTGATGGCAATAGTGATCCTGTTGCAGAATCTGCCCGTGCAATTCTGGATGGTCATATCGTTTTATCACGTGACCTTGCAGAGTCAGGACATTTTCCGGCGATTGATATTGAAGCATCGATCAGCCGTGCTATGAATCAGGTGACCACACCAGATCATCAAAAATCCTCAAGAGATTTCCGACATTATTTTTCTCTTTATGAAAAGAATAAAGATCTACTTAATGTCGGTGCTTATAAAGCTGGAAGTAATCCTGATCTTGATCGTGCCATTCAGTTACAACCTTATCTGCAAGGTTTCTTACGTCAGGGAATCGATGAGAAAGTAACCTTACAGGAAAGCCTTGATCAACTTACAACGATTATAGAATCAGAAATATTGTCAACAGATCAGAATGGACAGGAGATGATTGAATGACACGCTCTGGCCGCATGAATACCATTATTGGTCTAACTAACAATGAAAAAGATAATGCGGCAAGAAAACTGGCCGAAAGTCAGCAATTGTTGGAACAAAGTGAAAAACAGCTGGCGGATATGAAAAGCGCCAGAATTGATTATGCAGCGCAGTTAAACGGCACCAGTTCGATTCCAAAAACAGCATCTGAAATGCTGGGTTTGCGAACATTCATTCAGCAACTTGATGTTGCGATCCAGCAGCTCGAACTGCAGTTCAGTGAACGAACAATGGCCAGCGAACACCAGAAAAATCAATGGATGAAATTACACAACAAAACAAATGCACTGACCGGAATAAAAGATCGTTATCAAAAAGAAGAACAACAAACGATTGAATACAGAGAACAATTTGAAGCTGACGAACTATCACAGCGAAAAGGTAATAAAGAATGACACGCTTTAAAGCATCAGGAATACATCTTCTAATTAGTGGAATGATCGCATTGACAGTCGTCGTGATTATGCTTCTTGTCTGGTATCCACAACCCTATTTCGAAGCAATGGGAGGAAAGAGATTATTGATCATTTTACTGGGTGTTGATCTGACACTGGGCCCACTGATTACATTGATTATTTATAATGAAAAAAAGAAAAGTCTTAAATATGATCTTGGAATAATTGCATTCGTACAGCTTGCAGCATTGTTTTATGGAACATCCGTATTATTTGATGCAAGACCGGTTTATCTGGTTTTTACAGTTGATCGGTTTGAAGTGGTTTCAGCAAAAGATATGGATGTGGAAGAGTTAAAAAAAGTAACCAATGAAAAATTTAAATCACTTTCCTTTACAGGTCCAAAATTGGTTTCTGCAATTATGCCAGAAGACACAGAAGAACGTCAGAGAATTCTTTTTTCTGCTCTGGAGGGCGGGTCTGATCTACAAGGCATGCCTCAGCACTATGTGTCATATTCAGAATCAACGGAAGCAGTTCTTAAAAGAATTAAATCTCTGGATGATCTCCCTGAATTCAGATCAACATTTAAAACAAAAATAGTTTTAAACGCAAAAAAGAAAGGTTATGACGAATCCACTGTTGGGTATCTGCCTGTTAATACCGGAAATAAATTTATTACCGCGATTATGGATCTGAAAAATGCTGAAGTTATTAAGCTGGTTGATACTGATCCCTGGGGTTAACTCTTACAGTTTCATCTTACGTTACCGTTTTACTCTCTTCCAATAGTCACCTGTTTTTCACAGGCAATTATTTGTTCTTGTTTTACCAGATCACACTTCCTTATTTATAGAACATTCCTTTCTAAAAATGAGAACTCGTTATCGGATCTTATCTCTGATCATAAATATACTCTTTTATCAAATTATAACGTTCATCAATATTTGATAGCAAACGATCTAAAGGGTAGGGAATATGAGTTCAAGAAACTATAAATATGGTAATAAACTACGATCATTCTATTTTAAAAAAGCAAAAATTTTTCTGAAGATCAGTCATGTAATTCTATTCTTGAGTTTATGCCAGATGACAGAGGCGAATACATCTCTTCCTCTGGATATTCGAAATAATCTTGAAGGCAATGGTTCTGCTAGCAATAGTTTCGAGCATGACATAAAAATTCAGTTGCATCCTGATGTAGAAGTCGTAAGGCAAGGTTCTCAAATGATTTCTTTCGGCCTTCCTCTTCCTCCGGGCGTTCTGGTTAATACTAATAATGTCGTCGTACTCGATGACAATGATCAGGAAATTCCTGCTTTCGTTCGTAGCCTGGCAGCCTGGAATAACATGCCTCCAAAATCACTTCTTTGTGAGACCTATCAGAGTAGTGGTAATCCGGGGATTCGAAGTGTTCTGATCCAGTTTGAAAATCAATTTTCTACAAATGATGTAAAAAACTTCAGGGTGGTTTTAAACCGATCACGACAGTTAAATATAGATTCCGAAGTTGAAACTCAGACAACATTACGAGAGGTGAATGATGGATCGTATACCGATCATAATCTTGATTTACAGATTTATGAGCCTAAAGTTTTAACCGTTATAGAACCTGAGTATTTATCTTGTACTAATCTGACAACACTCAGTGGTGAGATTAATCGAAGCCCTGATCTGGCTTATGCAGATCAGGCTCAGCATGATTTCTTTTACACAGCAATACAGGAGTTTTTTGGCCGGGATGTTTATGAGCCAGATCATATGATTGATTTTGCAGGAAACACCGCTGCATATTGGTTATATGATCGTCCTCAAACATTTTTGAATGCGTATTTGCGAAGTGGGAATGTTGATCAGTTACGCGAAGGGTTGCGTGCCACGGAAGATTATAAATATAGAATTTATACCGACGATGATTGCGCTCACTTACCTCAAAACTTTTCTTGCGCAGGTTTTTTCAGTAAGAAAAATACTGACATCGATAGCAGCTGGAAAGATTCCAAGTATTCATATAATGAAAATTTAGTGACCGCATATTTGCTGACAGGGAACAGTAGTTATTTGGACACGATTCCATTACCGACCATCGCCGTCACAAGGACAGTACGATTCAGTTCCACTAATGATACAGAACGTCATCGCGCAAATGCGTTATTAACCACAGTCATGCAATATGAATTAACGAATGATCCGACCTTGCTTCCTTATATCACGGATGCGATAAATAATTTGTATCAAAGACAACAAACAGCACTGGAAGGAACTATCGTTAATGGGTGTTTTAATTACTCACCTGAGGGCGGCGACATAGCAAGTTTCTCACCCTGGATGTCGAGCTTATTGGCCAATGCATTGTTGAGAACTTATCAGGCAACAGGAGATAATCGTATTCCTGGGATGCTGGTTGATTTGGCGCAATGTGAAGTTGATCGAGGATTATCTCACACAGATGTTTTTGCTTCTGAACCTGGTGGCTTTGCCAACATGATCTTCCCTTTCTATATTGCTCAAAGTTATGGTGAAAAAAAGGATTTAGATTTTGATCCATATTCTTCTATCGAACATTCATTAGACGTTGCTCTACCGATTGCATTGGGAGCATATTTCACAACAGATTTAGATCAACAGACGGCATTGCTCGACACTGTTCGGGATTTGATCAAAACGCATGATTTTTTAATTCAATATTGGACGCGTGACTATCCTGGCCGACCTGTTTTTCGTTTGGCACCACCACGTAAATATAGCTGGCAATATAAAAATGTTGGAGTGCTGAGTTGGGTGTTGAATAAGTTGGATAATTCAGAGGGTGTGTTTACGCCAGCAGCATCAGCTGCGTTAGCTGCACAGGCAACAACAGGAGTCACTAACTGGTGGCAAGAAAGAGTAAACAATTCGCCGCTTCACCCGGATTCAAATCTTCAGATTTCAACGCTTGCTGGACTTGGAGGTTTTGGTTTCGGGAGGATGCAAATAGATTTTTCACTAAAAGTAAATCGATCAACAAATAGTGATATCACTGTTCCATTGACCACCTTGCCCGGAGATGATCTTACCTTACCTGATTCGGAACCTGCTGGTAGCCTTATTCCTATCCCGGCCGGAGCAAGCATAGAAGGTTCAAATAATATGTCCTGTAGCGGTAGTGATTGTCACTATATTGCAAAACTGGGGAACATACTTTATGAAGTTTATCAGGCAAATTTAAGCAATGGAGTATTACAGGGAAGACTTTTGGCGATTTGGGATCTAAGTAAAAAGCTACCGGATTCCGGTCGAGGAGAACATTGTACCAGCGCCGATGCCGCAGGTTTTCCAATCCAGCCTTTGTTATGGAATGCTGATGAAATACAGGCATCGTTAGTTATAGACTCTTCTGGCGATGGTGATTTGGGTCATGCCATTCGGTTTATTTTACCCAATGATAGAATCGCAACGGATACGAGTTTGGGCGGATCAAGTGGCAGGTTATATGTTCGTCCGGCCACCCATGCCGGCGGTCCACGCGGCCCTCGAAATACGGTTGCTTATGGTGCGAGACTTAAACTCAGATCTGACTTCCCAGTGGATGGTTACAACGCTGCGGCCAGAGTTGTGATCAATACCATGAAGCGTTACGGCATAGTTCTGGCCGATGGAGGAAGAGTTGCATTAACGGCAGAGTCTGATCAATACACGCAAACGAAATGGTCAGATCTCGGAATCGATTCGCATATATTTCATTCAACGTCGGGAGCAAGAGAAGTAGAAGTTGAAGATTTTGCTGTCATAGACACAGGCCAAAGAATTGCTGAAACATATGAGTGTGTAAGAAATGAAAACGATCAGGATACTGACGCCGACGGAGTACAGGATATTGATGACAACTGTACTTTAATCGCCAACTCCGATCAGCGTGATACTAATGGAGATGGTTTTGGTAATTTATGCGATGGTGATTTAAATAATGACGGCTTTGTCAGCTTTGCTGATCTGAGCCTGTTCCGTGCACGTTTCGATAGTACTGATCTGGATGCTGATTTAGATGGCAGTGGACGGGTCAGTTTTACTGATCTCAACATCTTCCGTAACCTGTTTGATCAAGCTCCGGGGCCTGCGGGGGAACTTTAAAATTTAGGTGGCTCAGGTTCGAAGTCACTACTTTTATGTCCCGAGTGACAGGTAATACAGTTTTGTAACAACGTATCCACTTGAGAAATGTGGGTTCTTTGTCATCTTTTTCTTTAATATCAGCAATAACTATTCATTCTCGGCTTTCATGATCTCTAAATTGTTTTTTGGGAATATTAAAGCTGATATGGGCTAAAATCGTTGCTATAAAGACTATAAGTAAGGTTCCAAATAACCAGTAGAACCTGTATTCCTCATTGCTTGTATAGTTAAAGAAAAAAAGAATCACAAAAAAAGCAAAACCACATAAAATAATAACTAAACCAGTCACAAAATTTGATACAAGAACAACATTACGTTTCCGGAAAGAATGTCTCCATTTTGTGAGAACAACGATAAAGTGATTCATCAGGATTATAGCGAGTACCACAAGAGACAGGCCGAATGCACCATCCCCAGAAAGTCCCCATCTGGCTGCATGAGCTGATGGGCTTAAAAGAAAAAGCAGAGGAAATATAGTAAATATATTTACTTTCATGTTATTAGCTCACATCTACCCAGATAGATATCCAAAATAGTTAGTAAAGAGAAGGGTGATATTTAATCTAAAATTTCGTTTAATTTCTCAAGAATATTACTCCAACCACCTTCGTGATCAGAACGTGTTTTTTCATCAATAAACTTAACATGGGATAACGAAACATTAGTTGTACCATCATCTATCTTTGTGAAATCTAAAGTAACCGTACTGTCATCAACAGAGCAGTGAGATGTCCAGGTGAAGACCAGTTTGTCAGGGCGATTGATTTCTAAATACTCACCAGTATGCGGCAGTAAATCGTCACCAGCATGCATCGTAATTACGAATTCACCACCTTTACGAGGATCATTTTCCACATCAGACTCCGGCATGCCTGGCATAGGCATCATAAACATTGACAGCATCTTCGGGTCTAACCACGCATCAAATACTTTTTCGATTGGGGCATTAATTGTTTTAGTTACTTCTAAAATTAGATCAGTCATTTTTACTATCTCCATCATTTAATATTTCATCTAGTTTTTCCAGACGTAATTCCCAGATCGATTTGAGTTCTTTTGACCAACCATCAATGACACGAACCTGTTTTATATTTACTTCAATCCAATGAGTTTTACCGGACTTCTTGCGCGTAACAAGTCCGGCTTTTTCAAGAATCTTTATATGCTTGGATACAGCATTCAGGGACATATCATAATCATTGGCCAGGTCAGTAACTCGACTTGGGCCTTGCTGGCAGAGCTGCGTTAAAAGAGAGCGGCGAGTTGTATCACTTACTGCTTTCAGTAATTCAGAAAGAATTTTATCTTTTGCATGTTCAACCATATGGTTCAGTATAGTGAGAAAGATATTATTGTCAACCAAAAGGTTGAATATTGTTGTGGAATAAAAGCTGAAATTACATAATCTGTATTACAAAGTGAAACTTTGATTTGGGTTAAAAGAGGAGGGAAGTAACCTCATTAGATATGAACAGCCTGGAGAGGTTCCTTTATTTCCTATCACGCTCCTGGTTCTGATTATTATGTTGATGTGATAAAGAAAGACCTGATCCTAAATCTCCCTATGAATTGTTAGCTGTAATTTGTCTTACGCTTTCACTGACTTCAGGATCAACAGATTCCATACCCAAAGCAAGTTGCCGAAGAAATTTCTCTCCCATATTTTCTGCTGCTTCATACGCAAGAATAAGATCACCAGGCCGTCCTTCAATAAGTACTCGGAACAACTGTTCTGCCTGAGCCAGATCCCTCTTTATTTTTTCAACATCTCCCGCTCTTCTTCTCTGACTGACAACCAGTTTATAAAATGCAAAACGAGCTGGCGCAGGTACATTAATTAATACACCATGTTTAAAAAGCAATGTTGCGGGTTGAATATCTTCCAATAAGTAACCCAGAAATCGAAGTGGCTCGGCAAAAGCACCAAGTCCTGCGATCTTAATTGGTTTTGCGGAATCTCTGCCACGCATCGGTGTTAACAACTCAACGGCCAGCTCCTGTCCACGAATCTTGAAATTTGTCGATGGCGATTTTCGGCTGAGTGCGGGAACCTCCAGAAAACCCATGCCGCTATCCAGTAAAATATTCGATAAATTAATGGGTTTTTTACTACGTGGAATTACAATAGGGAACTCATAGTCACTGGCAAGATCAATGTCACGCGTTTGCAACTCACTATGCCAACTGACACCAAGCATATTGGCATAAGCTCGAAACGCAAGTGTCCCAATTACAATGCCGCCAGCGAGAAACACACCAGAACGTTCCAACAAGGCGATAACTTTTCCCTCATTAACAGGCGTGGCTGTCGCTCCACCAGCAACAAGCATCGCAACCAGACGCTCCCGCATTGCACGATCATCTTTGGTAGATTCCCACAAGCCGCGTTCTTCATCGATTTTATCCAGTAATTCAGTCGATTCTTCACCAAGATAATGTTCACTGCGACGTGTGCCAAGGCTGATATACAAATACCAGTAACGCTTGCCAGCTACCTTTTTTGACTTAAAAGAAATGTTAGCGCCATCCGGTGCAGGATGGATGCACTGCTGCATAAGCTCGCTGTATTGCAATGCAACTGTATCCGGTAATCTTTGTATTTTTGCCATAATCAACACCCACTTATACCGCAAGTGTACAGTACTTGCGGTATAAGTGTAAGTGGACGTATTTAAAAGAGTTATTGATAATAAATATACTATGAATGACTAAAATATTGAAGGTTTTATGATTAGTTATACCGCAACAATATCTATATGCGGTATACGATTCTTTTTGAAATAAGATGAGCGCTCATTTTTACGGGGTAAGATCACACCGGCCTCTTTAATTGCCTTTAATTATTTCAAAAGATCTTCACGTTTTTGAGTATACGGTTCAAAACTTTCTGAGTAGCGATCCATACACTTTTGGTATGTTGATGGAGGTGATTTTTGGCATTCACGCTGGAAATCTTGTTGAATATTGTCGTAAATCCATTTGCTACTACAGCCGCTAATAACAACAGCAATTAGCATTAGCGATATTGTATTATTTTTCATACAAGTACTCTCTACAATTTGAGGTTTGAGGCTGGTTTTGTATCGGACATATCAGCAACCGCCGTGCTCTTCCAGGTATCTAATTAACACTAACATCGCGTTCCTGGGTGCATATTCTTCCTGGTGCTGCTCCATAAAAGGAATAATTCGCTTAACGTCAAACAAAGTCGAAGGATTCTCACAATAGAGTTTATCCAGATATCGGGTTTCTTCGGCCAACACAGCCACAACGTCCAGGGCCCCGCCGACATAAGCTTGTAAAATCGGGTGATCTTTACACTCCACAGATGACGATTCACAAATTGCTTTAAATTCTGACATTGTCAGTGCTGACGCCTGGCCGGATAAAAGTAGAGTCGCTGTCAGCAAGCCTATTACAGGCAAATAGTTTGATCTCATTTAAAATACTCCTTGACTAAATTACTGTAAAACGATAATTTATACATGTCTTATAACTATGTCAACGGAATATTAACCATGAGTAAAATATTTTCACATCTGATTTCCCGGGGTTGCATCGCGACTATTGTGTTGATAGTCATCACCCTATTTGTCTTTTTGATTGATATTGCCGGGTTTGCAGAGCTGGCACAAAGCAATCTTAGGCTACCTATCTACTGGACGACGGTAGAGCAATGGCAGTGGTATCTGCTCTGGGTCTCAACTGCCGCTTTTCTAGCCACCGGTTTATTTGGTTTATATTTCTTACACCGAGCCTTTAAGAAAATCGCCGCTGGAGAACTCTTTAACTTAACCAATAGCTTGAATATCAGGCGTTTCTCAATTTTGTTGTTTGTACAAGCAGCGGCAAAGCCTGTCTATTTTTCGTTCGCCAGTGTGCTTCTCTCACTCAATCATCCAGCGGGTGAGAAGGTATTCGCGCTGACCTTTGGTAGCCAGGAACTCACCATGCTCGCTTTAGCAATGATACTTTGGGTAGTAAGCGATGTTTTGGTAGCAGGTTGCAGGCTGCAATCTGAAAATCGGCAATTTGTTTAGAGGTCTTTCCTATTATGCCTATTCAAGTAAACCTGGATGTCATGATCGCAATACGTAAAATTAAGGGCAAGGACCTGGCCGCTCAAATCGGGATCACCGAACAAAACCTGTCGCTATTACGTACTGGCAAAGTGAAAGGTGTTCGGTTTTCAACACTGGAAAAGATTTGCGATGCCTTGAACTGCCAGCCTGGAGATATTCTTGTGTATTTGCCTGATGCTGAAAATTAACACTGCGGCTAATATTTTATTTTACTCTGATCCTGATTGTTACGAGGCTTGGCGTAGCCAAACGAAGTGTGCTGTAAATTTGTCCGCTGGAGCGCCTTGTTATGCTTTTTTAGGTTAACTAATAACATCTTGAAAAAGCCTATCTAATATTGAATCAATTTTTCTTCTCTCATTGTTTTCAATATATTCGAGACACCTGACTATAAACTTATCATCTATAGGTAAAATGACACCTAATGATTGACTAGCGGTATCTTTACAACTAGATATTATTTTACCCATATTCTCTGCACTTCTAAAAAAGAGCATCCCAAACCGGCCACGATTATGGTCAAACCTACCAATTAATTGGTCTAGCTCAGGGTTTTTTATATCTTTAGTATAATTTTTACACTCAACATGAATCGTATTACCCTTGATATGCTGGTCAATAGCAATACGATAAAATAGGCCGCTAATTTTCCCATTTGTATACGTAATATCTATTCGTTTTCTTCCGGCATTTATTGGGTGTTCTTTTTTTGGATATATTAAATTTGGGAAAAACAAAAAGCTTATTACACTTAAACAGTAATCATGGTAATTGTTTGCGTCTTTCGTGCCTGTTGGTATAGCTCTTAATTCATCTTTAAGCTTTCTTGCTAATAACGCTTCTTTATAATTTTCACCATTAATATCTGGTATTCTTGATGCACTATCTTTTAAGGTGTCTCGATATTTATCAATTATATCTGGATGAGCTATTGAGAAATCAGTCAAAAAGTCTTTATCTGTTGGGTAATGATCGTCAACTGTTTTTTTATAAACAATTTTTTTCGTTATATCCCCAGTTTTTTTATCTCGCAACGTAGTTACTAATGAATCATCAGCTCTTAGATGTTCGTCTTTTAAGAACTCTAAAACGAACATTTTCCGGTAACGCGAGTGGTCAACGCCAACTTGGTATCTCACCATGTATTTAGGAACAAGTAGAATTTTTTCTAAATCATATACGGGTAACTCTACGTAGCCCTGCTCCCATGAGGTTTTTGACACATCCCAATAGAACCCTGACCCTACTGAACGCATTGGAACATCATACAAATCACATTGTGCTTGGGTGTATTCTATTAATGATTTACGAATAACATTAGTGGTGATGTCAGATATTTTATCTCTACCAATACCTGGAATAAATAATGCAAAATCAGATATATCTTCTAAAAGACCAGTGCTTGCCGCTTTGCTTCTTGAAAGGGAATTATATAACTCTGATGCTTGTCGCCCGCCAATACCTCTGCCAGTATTACCTTCTTTTGAAACTCCAAGGTGTGTTTCCTCTGGTTCATTCAGATGAGATAAAAGTTTAATGCCTGTACGGCTGTCTTTGTTTTTGACTGCAGTTAATACGGATTGAAAAAACGAAACAACTTGTTCATGACATTGTATTGACCAATTGTCATCTCTAGTTGTTAATGCATAAGGGTCAACATAAAGTGGAGTGTCAGTTTCAACTGATATATCTACGAAATCTAGCTCGGCCTGACTCTTATTGATTTCAAATAGTTCAGAAAATTTTGGCATGCTTCATAGATTCCGTTTTAGAGCATAACTACAAATATACCCCAAAAGTGGGGCATAACAACACGAGGAAACACCTCGAAACTGGGATCTAATCACCTTTAATTCCTGTTAAAACATCGTTCAGTAGTCATCATTTTGTAATTATATCCCAATAAATGGATCGGAGAATTACACCATCAAAAAATCAAGCAACCTCACCCTCAATCTCAACAAACCCAACATCTTCCATAATTGCATACATAGATGGCAAGACGAGCATAATCAGCAGGGTTGAAGCGAGCATACGAAACACGACACTGGTAACAATCGGCACAAGTATTTGCGCTTGCATACTGGTTTCAAACAGGAGTGGTGTCATGCCAGCTACGGTGGTGGCGGAGGTGAGGAAGATGGCGCGGAAGCGATCGCGTACGGCCTGGCTGGCGGCGTCGTGCAGGTGCATGCCTTCGCTGGCGTGATGTTTTACAAACACGACTAAAAGAATGGAGTCGTTGACGACGACTCCGGCGAGGGAGACGAAGCCGATCATGCTGGGCATGGTGAAGTCCAGACCCATGATCATGTGTCCCCAGATCGCGCCGATCAGTGCCAGTGGGATGTTGAGCATGACGATCAAAGGTTCGCGATAATTTTTGAATTGCAGGCTCAATAACAGGAAGACACCGAGCAGTCCTAATGCAAATCCGGTCAGGATCGATTGATTGGTTTCTGCACCACTTTCGACTTCACCTTTGAGGCTGATCTTTAAGTCCGGATAGCGTTCTGTCAGAGTAGGGAAGAAGCGTGTTTTTGTGTCTTTCAATACTTCGGATGTGTTGGCGATCGCTGCGTCAATGTCACCAAAAATATTTACTACTCGCTGGTGATCAACATGGCCGATCCGCGCAAAGTCTCTTTGTTCTTTTATGTTGGCAATACTGGATAAGGGGATGCTATCTCCCGACTGTGGGAAGATTTCCAGATCATCAAAATCATTCAATGCCCCGTGTAGCGGGCTATCAAGTTTTACGTTGATCTCGTAGGCTTCGCGACCCTGATAAATATCATCACCGTGATGCCCTGATAAGCGGCGCGCAATTGGGCAGCGACGATTTGTGAGTTGATGCCAGCGGCCAAAGCACCGGGTTGAAGTTCGACGGTAAATTGCGGCTTGCCGGGACGTAGATCATCCAGCAGGTTGCTCACGCCGTCATAACCACGCAGCCAGTTTTGCAATTCCCATGATGCTTTTGAAAGCTGATCCAGATCATTGCCGATGATACGAATTTCAATGGCGCGTCCGGCGGGGCCGACAACGGGTTCTTTATATTGGATACTGATCACATCTGGAATGTCTCCAGAATTTTTACGCCACAAAGGTACAAATTCAGCCAGTGTAGTTTGACGTTTTTCGGCGCTTAAAAGATCAATACTGATCGTCGCCAGATGTGCGCCTTCTTCTGACGCATCTTTGTTTTGACTATAGGCAACCTGGATATTTGTGATCAGTGGTTCTGACTCTTGTTCGCCAAGTTTTTTATTGGTTTTTTCCAGTCCATCCAGCAGTTGTTGGACGACTGATTCTGTTGTTTGCAGTGGTGTGCCTTGTGGTAAAAGAATCCGCGCTTCCAGTGAGTCACCTTCAAGATCAGGAAAGGCTTTGAATTTAAGTGTACCCGTTGCCAGCAAACCAATGGACAGGATCAGCAGGGCAAACGCTAAACCGACGGTGACATATCGATAGCGGATCGCAAACTCGGCTGCCTTGCCGACGCGTTCACGAAGTCGATCAAATCCGGCCTCAAATTTTTGTCGCCATTCAGGAAGTTCGCGGTGATGAAAATGTTCCAGCGAATGTTTTAAATGATGGGGTAATACCAGAAAGGCTTCAATTAAACTGATGCTCAGAACAGCGATCAGAACCACCGGTAATACGCCCAGCACTTGTCCCAGATCACCTTTCATAAACAGCAGACTGCCGAACAATAAAACAGATGTCAGGAATGAGGAAAATACACCCGGCGCAACACGCTTTGTTCCGTCGATGGCTGACTCAAGTGGCGTTTTACCTTTTTTGTAATCGTGATCGATACTTTCCGACAGCACGATGGCATCGTCCATCAAAATACCGATCGACATGAGCAGGGCAACCATGGAGATCATGTTGATGCTGTAGCCAAGACTACTCATGATCGCAAGGCCACCAAGGAACGAAATCGGCAAGCCCAGCGCGACCCAGAATGTGTAACGCCAGTTGAAAAAGGCCAGCAATGCCAGCGCTGCCAGCAGCAAACCCTGCCAGCCATTTGTGACTAATAATTTCAGACGTTCTTTGACGATGGAGGCCCGATCCTGCGTGAGGATTAAGTGTGTACTTTCCGGTAGACGAACATTTTCCTCTTCAACAAATTTTGTCACCGCATCGAGTACGGTCAGCGAATCATCAATGGTGTTTTTTGTTACTTGTAAAATGGCGGCGGGTTTTCCGTTGATCTCTATTCGATCTTCCTGTCGATCAAATTTGTCTTCAATACGGGCAATATCACCGAGCCGAATTTCACCACCTTTGTCATTGGTGAGGATCACCAGATCAGCGAGTTCTTCAGCAGTCTTGCGCGCGTTTTCAAAACGGATCTGGTAAGAAGTATGTTCTGCTTCCAGAACACCGGCGGGTAAATCTATGGCCTGTTGTTGGATCAGGTTAGCGACATCCTGAATGCTGAGATGATATTTCAGCATGGATTCTTTTCGTACCAGTACGCTCAACTCATGCGTCGAAAAACCGTCAATAGTGACAATCGGTACGTCGGGAATTGCCAGTAAACGATCACGGTAATATTCTGCCAATGCTTTTAATTCAGAACGTGTCAGTTTATCGGCTGTCAGAGCTACGCTGATCACCGGGTTTGTGCGGCCCAGTGTTTTTATGATCGGATCTTCAGCTTCGTCGGGGAAATCCTGAATCCCGTCCATCGCGGTTTTTATGTCATCCACGAACAAGGTCATATCGCCTTCTTCCTGCATTTCCATCGTCAAGCTGCCAACATTATCGCTGGCGTCACAAGTCTGTTCTTTTACGAAGCTAATACCGTCGGTAGCATCTTCGAGACGATTACAGATCGCATCTTCAACATCGGTGGCGCTTGCGCCGGGATAGACAACTCTGACCTGCACCTGATGCATGTCGATGATGGGAAATGACTCTTTATTCAGGGCGGGAAGGGCGGCCAGGCCGACGGCAATAATCGCCAGCATGAGGATGTTGGCGGCAGTGGGGTGCGATGCGAAATAACGGATCATGATCTATTCTTCACCAGCAGCCAGAATACGTAATTCCTCTTCATAATCCATTGCCTGAATGAGTTTCAGCGGCAGACCTTCGATCACGGGAACAACGTCAGTAATAATGATCTGATCACCTTCCTTCAGCCCACTTTCTACGACGGCTAACTGGCCTTGTTCAGAACTGGTATTGATAGGGCGAATGGTTAGTTTATTTTCTGCAGACACCACATAAACTCGTCCCTGATGGATGGCGTTACGGGGAATGATCAATGCCGGTGCTGCAGCAGCCAGAAATTCTATAGACGTGTACATTCCTTTCAACAGGGGAGGCCGCTCGCCCGGGATCACTCCTTCGTATGGCTTATCAACAATCACAACCAGACCGACGGTATCGCGTACTGGGTCGATCGATTCACTGATCCGTGCCAGTGTGCCATGCCATAAACCGTTATCTCCTGTCGTGGTGTCGCCGACTAAACGTACCCTTGCTTCCAAGTCCCAACCACTAAGAATTTTCTGGAAATTGGAAGGATCTTGCAGGTCAGGTGACCCAAGATTCATCGTACTGATCAACGGTCGAAAATGTTTAACCGGTAGTTGTGCATTGATCTCAACAGACTGAGTTCCTGATGCTTCAAACAATTGATTGCCCGCTGTAATAAATTCATCTTGTTCAACATCAACTACCCCTACTCGGGCATCAAAAGGTAAACTTACTTCCGTTCTTCCCAGAGTATCTTTTTTCTCATCAACCTGAGTTTCTGATTGTTTAATCTGAGCTGACGTCGCGGCTTTTCGACTGGCAAACATAGATAACTTACCTTGCAGATCTGCAACCTGTTGACGCAGACTTAGTACCTTCTGTTCTTCAGCATCAAGCGCTGATCGCGCGATCAACCTTTTCTCCCAAATCGTATTTATTCGATCCAGTTCTTTTTGACCGACACTTAAATTTCTTTGAGCAATTCCCAATTGTCGACGGATGCTTTTTTCTTCTACTTCCAGTTGTTCCAGAGATGATCTCGTGCTCGCAAGACCTGCTTCACTTTGATCAAGAGAGAACTCGAAAGTGGTCGGTTCGATCCGCAAAACAACCGTCCCCGCCGGCAAACTTCCACCCTGTTTTAATTCCGGGTGAATGTAACTGATCTTGCCGCTAACTTCGGCTTTGTATTTCAGCAATACAGATGGTTCAACATGACCATAAGCGGTCGCGCGTGATCGGAAGGGAAGCTTCTTAACCGTGATCACTTCTACGACTTTTTCAGGAAACTGGTTGTCTACATGTTCAAGAGGTGCACGGGATTTAACTTTATAAACCACCGCCGCGATCGAAATTGCAATAATCAAAGGGAGAATGAATGCTTTCTGGAATATTTTTTTCATAGTGATGGCTTGTGATGATCAAATTGATAAGTCAGGAGTGACTATACTCGTAGAACTACGTTACGCAATGTTCTAAATCAATTTAACCATCACAGTCATCTAGATTATTTATCTGGTTTATTCCATTTTGATTTCTCCATGATCACCCGATGATCAAGAGAGCTACATATGGGACGACATTGAGAAATAAAAAAATAATTTTAAATAGTCCAAAGAACGAATACATCGCCACGTTGAATGTTTCTTTCGAGACAGGAAACCATTTTGTTTGTATGTGATATATGCAATCCGGGGCGAGGGCGATAAAAACTAACCACAGGATCAGGATGCCGCCATTGATGATGGTGCACCACATGAAAAACGTTGTGAATATTTGAATATCCATGATGTTCCTTCTTTATCTTGACACATAATAAATCTACTACAAATATCCTGGTGATATGTTGATCTTGATCAGGAAGCTGGTGGAACTTTATTGAAAATAATCAACTCACAATGGTTTAAAGCGAATGATCAGCAATGGCAGGAGAGTCATATTAGCAAGCAGAGCAACGACCATTGAAAAGCCGGTTAGCAAACCAAAATAGATGGTGGGTATGAAGTTGGAAAAAGCCAGGATCGAAAAGCCGAGCGTGATCGTGAGAGAGGTATAAAACATAGCTCGACCAATCGTGTTGTGGCTTCGCCGGGCAGCGATCAAATAGTCGTGACTATTGTCATACTCATCTTTGAATCGGTGTACAAAATGGATGGTGTCATCTACTGCAATTCCAATGCAGATAGCGGCTATGGTGATCGTCATCATGTCCAGCGGGATTCTTATCCAGCCCATCAACCCCAGAACCATTCCTGCTGCGATCATGTTTGGGATGATGGCAAGCATAGCCAGAGGAAGGTTTTTAAATAGCACTGCAAACATAAACATGATCGCAATAAAAACAACCCCCAGTGTCATGATTTGTGAATGAAATAAACTTTGCAGCATGTTGTTATATAGCACGACCATGCCTGTGATATTCACCTGCTCATCTTCAAGGCCCAGATCGTGTGTTAGGTCTTTTCGAATTTTTGTAATGAGTGCTTCGCGCTGGAGAGAAGCATCGGATTCAAATACCCGAATACTGAACCGTAATTGATTACCGTCCTCAGACATATAAGGATCGATGAGTGATTTTTTTATCTCTTGCGGTAGTTGTTTGTAGAGGATGGCCAGCTCAAAATCATTGGCGAGAATCTCTTTGTTGAGACTTTCTAACATGCGGATTGTGGTCGCCAGGGAAATCACTTTCCCTGTTTCTTTCAGGCTATCGAGATAGTCGTGTATATCTGCGATCTCCTCCAGCATAAAACTTTTAAACCAGTAACTTGTAGCGGTTATACCAGCGGAATCTTCATCTTCAAATTCATCCGCAAAAAGATCATCTTCTTCATAAAATTCTTCGTCATCTTCCTCTTCAAGAAAAAAGTCAGCGGGAGCATCGATCACAACATCAAGAGGTGTCGTGCCACCCAGTTTTCGATCGATCAATTCCATGCCCCGATAAATTTCGGTGGAGTCTTTGTAATAATCAATGAACCGGTTTTCGACGGTCAGCTTTGAAATCCCCAAACCGCTTAGTAATGCGAGAATAAAAAACAGGATCAAAATCACGTTGCCAAATTGCTCATCCGTGTGTGAAAAAAATCGGGTGATCGTTGTGGTGAAATCATGATCGTTAACTGCTTTTTCTTTTTTAAGTAAGACCAATGCTGCAGGGAATAATGTAAAGGCAATGATCTGTGCGATGACTATGCCGATCACCATCATCCAGCCGAAATCAATGACTGGACGAATACCACTTATCAGCAATGATCCAAATGCCACCATGGTTGTGATCGATGTATAAAGACAAGGGGTGAATTTGCTTTTGACGGTTTCAAAAATTAATTCTCGTTGATCATAAGCAGGCTGGTTTTTTAGTAATTCTCTGTATCGCACGATCAGGTGTACGAGTAGCGAAAGAGTGAGGATTAGCAATAGCGAAATAAAGTTGGAAGAGACAACAGTTACTGGCCAGTCCAGTAATCCAAGCATACCGATCATGCTGATACCGGCAACGGCACAGGTAGTCATAGATAGAAATACCCAACGGGGACGATGGAAGATAACGGTGAGAATGATCACCAAAAAGGTAAACACACCAACACCAAAAATCATCAGATCTTTACGCACAAAATTTATTGAATCACTGGCGATCATTGGTACGCCGCCAAGGAATAGGCTGGCTGATTCTCTGTGTTCATTCATAATGCTTCGAACCTTTGCGATATCCTTAGCAAGTTGTTCCTGAATTGAGGCGTTATAGGCATCAAATTCTTTTGATATTTTTAACAGGGAATCTTTTTCCTGTTGTGAGAGTTCACTTTCCAGACGTTTCGCACTCAGTGTGTTTCTTTGTTTTAGCAAACGCTTCCATGTTTCATCACGTTTGAATAAAAGTTGTAGCGCGGTGGTTTTACCATCGGTGCTGATCAGGAGTTCTTTATAGAGGGGGCTGGAGAGAAATTCTTTTTGAGCGAGTTTGCGATCAGTCTTTGGGTTCTCAAGTGTCATGATCTCTTTGCTCAATTCAGAAAGAGTCACGGGTGGACTTTTGATCAATGGAACATCCAGCAAGGTCGTCACAGACTCGACTCGACCTATCTTTGTGAGCTTGTCACGTAGCTGTTTTAGATCTTGCAAAACCTCATCAGAAAAGATTTCAGCATTGGGAGTGTAAGTAATGATCAGGCTGTCATCAGAACCATAAAGTGCTTTGATCGAACGATAGTATTTAAGTGACTGATCATTCTCCAGAACAAGTGTGTCGGCCGAAGCATCCAGTCTGAAATCAGGTGCATGATAAGCCAAAGCGATTACGATAAGAGCAGTTGCGATCAGGGTGATGATCGGATGACCCAGTATGGTTCGGTTATAAGTTTCGGACAGTGATGATGACATTAATTTCTTATGCTCTGATGGTTTAGTTAAGTATACTGGTATTGTTCCTGTGCAAAAATTTAAGCGCCAGCACTGAATAATTATCATACAACTTTTAGAGGATTAACTTATGCATAGTTCTTCTATAGATGACATTCTAGACCGTTTACATGAACTGCAGATGGAACTGGAAAGTGAAATTGACCACCTGTTAAGTGAAAAACGTGAGCATTTCCGTTATACCCTCGAGCGTGGGAAAGTTCGGTTTGAACAGGGTATGCATATACTGCAAAGTCAGCACAAAGAGGATATCTGGAATTATCTTCGTAAGGCTCGATTGGGTCATCTGCGCACTGCACCGGTCGTCTATAGTTTGTTAATTCCTTTTGTTTTGCTGGATCTCATGGTGACGTTTTACCAGCATGTCTGTTTTCGTGTTTATGGTATTCCGCGAGTGCCGCGAGCTGATTATTTTATTGTTGATCGACAACATCTTGCTTACCTTAATATCATTGAAAAACTTAACTGTGTTTATTGTGGGTATGGTAACGGTTTGATCGAATATACCCGTGAAGTTGCCGCGCAAACCGAGCAATACTGGTGCCCGATTAAACATGCATCACGTACGCCAGATCCTCATCGACACGTTGAGAAATTTGTAGATTATGGTGATGCGGATGCGTATAAAGCTCAATTGCGAGACATGCAAAAAGCGATTGCAACTCTGGATAAAAAAAGCCTCTGAAGACTTACGAAAAACGGACGACCCCGAGTTTGCCTTAGATAGTTTTACCTCATAAATGTTCTGGTTTTTCTGCACCATAAAATTGATCTTGATCAAAGCTAACAAAGTCACAAATGATAAGATTTTACACATAGTGATGGTTTGTCCCTGACAATCAGGAGATCACTTCCGAAATATTTCTATTGAAATCACAGGAGGATGGTTATGTTTCAATCAATTCCCGTTTTTGAAGAAAACATATTCGCTTATAAAGTGACAGGTAAATTAACCGAGAAGGATTATCAGGAATTCCTACCAAAGTTAACCACCATAATTCATAAGTATGGCCCGATCTCCATGCTGTTTGAGTTGGAGGATTTTCATGGAATGGAAGGTAAAGCAATACGGGAGGATTACGAGTTCGGTATTGCTCATGATAAGGATTTCATAAAAATTGCGATTGTTGGAGATAAGCGCTGGGAACATTGGATGACGGTTCTGGGTAATACCTTTACTAAAACAGAATTACGTTATTTTGATCAGGATGCATCGGCAGCATGGGACTGGTTACGGGAAGCTGAAGAAGATCAACAGTCTGTTCGTGATGAAAAAATTGAGCCGTATCAGCATATTCTGGTAACGACGGACTATTCTCCCCATTCAGAAAAAGCACTTAGACGTGCGCAGGAATTAGCAAAAGAATATAATGCAAAACTATCAATTGTCCATATCCTTGAGCACCTTGGTAATTATTATAGTAATGATTTCTTATTAGTACCTCTTGGTCAATATAATGAGACGGAACAAAATTTATTTGAAAATTCAGAAAAGCGCCTGGATGAATTAAAAAAGAAATTAGGGCTGCAAGATGTCAACAGTGAGGTTCTCTGGGGTACACCGAAGACGACAATTCTTGCGTATGCAGAGGCGCAAAAAGTTGATCTGATCGTCATGGGGTCACATGGCCGTAGTGGGTTTTCAAAGTTGATTGGATCAACTACTAATGGTGTGATTAATCATGCGAAATGCGAGGTTTTATCTGTCAACATTGGGCATGATTGGATGTGAAAAAGATTGATAACCAACAGGATTGACATATTTCTAATAAAAAATGATCAGTGCATTTATAATCAATTGTTTATTAGTCGCTGTAGCAATTCTTATTCATTATGAAATGCTGTACCGGCTATCAAATATTATTCCCAAACTGACGATCAAGTATCGTTTTCGCGTTGTCATTGGTTTGTTCGGTGCAATGCTGGCACACATTATAGAAGTCTGGTTGTTTGCGCTTGGTTATTATTACATGGTCAATATGGAAGGCTATGGTAGCTTGATCGGCAACTTCAACAACACCCTTATAGACTGTGGGTATTTTTCTTTTACGACCTATACTTCTTTAGGGTTGGGAGATATCGAACCACTGGGTCATATTCGTTTTCTGGTGGGTCTTGAAGGATTGACAGGCTTTGTCCTGATCACATGGACGGCCTCATTCATGTTTCTTGAAATGCAGAAATTCTGGAACAGAAAATCATAGCTCACTGAATAATGCCAGATCAAAAAAATCCACAAGAAAAGTCACTCAGCCGCGAGATCGGTTTCTGGTTACTTTGTTTTTATGGTCTGGGTAATATTCTGGGTGCTGGAATTTATGTGTTGGTTGGTAAGGTTGCCGGTCATGCAGGTTACTTCACTCTCATCTCATTTTTCATAGCGGGTCTTGTGGCGAGCTTTACCGCATTTACCTATGCTGAATTGTCATCACGATTTCCCGTTGCTGCCGGTGTCGCTGTGTATTTACAGGAAGGTTTTGGGAAAGTCTGGCTTTCTGTGATCGCAGGATTAACGATTGCGTTGGCAGGGATGTTGTCGGCCGCAACGATCGTCAAAGGCTTTGCTGGATATGCACAGGTTTTTTTGACCTTTCCAGGTGAACTGATCATCGGAGTTGTTCTGGCAATTTTGGTATTGATCGCGATCTGGGGTGTAGCCGAGTCCGTTATGACCGCTGCATTTCTGACTTTGTTGGAAATCGTAGGTTTGTTGATCATCATCAAACTTGGATCAGCTCACCTGGACAAGATCCCTGAAATCATCAGCTCTCTTCCTCCGATCACTGATGGAGAGATTTGGCCGGGTATCGTTATGGGAGCTTTTCTCGCGTTTTATGCTTTCCTTGGTTTTGAGGACATGGTTAATCTTTCTGAGGAAACGAAAAATCCTGAAAAAAATATGCCACGGGCGATTATCTTTGCCTTGCTGATCGCGACAATATTCTATGCATTTGTGGCCATCTCTGCGATGTTGATCATGTCACCAGAACAACTTTCTGCGAGTGAAGCACCATTGGCAGATGTATTTCAAATCGCTACCGGGAAATCACCCGTGTTGATTACGGCTATTAGCCTAGGTGCAGTGATTAATGGTGCGCTGATCCAGATCATCATGGCGACAAGGATCTTTTATGGTATGAGCAACCGTAACTGGTTACCGGATATTCTCAGCTATATTCACCCAAAAACTAAAACTCCAATTGTTTCTACTATTCTTGTCGGTCTGATTATTTTTGCACTCGCCTCATGGTTTCCGCTGATCAAACTCGCCACTTACAGCAGTTTTCTGATCCTGATCGTTTTTATGCTAGTCAACCTTGCCCTGTTACGAATCAAACAACGACCTGTGCAGGTAAATACTCGAACTTACCCGATCTGGATTCCTGTCTGTGGCGCAATCGGTTCGTTGCTGTTACTGATTGGACAGATAACATATAGTTAAATTGAAAACTTGGTGATCAATTCAGGGCTTCATTACAGAGAATAGATTCATTTAAGCAGAAATTATTTTTCTGCTACCTCTGGTTCGCCCGCATCGATAACACCATCAGATCGTGCTTTTAAATACGAATAAAGATCCTCAACATGAGGTTCAACATAAGGACTTCGTGACCAGGCAGGCATAATAATTTCACCTTGTTCAGCACGATCTTTTTTCATCACTTCTGCCATCATTGCATCTCTCAGGGCAGTTTGATCTTCCCCTCTAATCTGGTTTGATCCAACCGTAATTCGATAGCTTGTAAGCACTTTTGTTATGAACTGATTTTTAGTCATGTCTTTGAGGGATTCCAACAGATCAGGAGCAATATCTGTCTTCACAGCATCGACACCATGACAGCTGTAGCAACTCATGTTGAACACTTTCCATCCCACATGAGTATAAATATCCACCTTGTCATCGGTGATAGTGTAGGGCTTTTCTTCCTCGGCATTGATGAGAGGATAGGTGAGTATTAGTGCTGCTGTTAAAAGGTTTTTCGCAAGTTGGGTTTTCATTGGAACTCCTCTAGTTCAGAAAAGATTCATAACCCCAGTTTGCTACTAATTAGTATGAGAAATATTGATCAGGATCAGTTTTTTTTAAATTATCTGACACAATGGCGAGCCACTCAATAGTCAGCACCAGAGCTTTGTCTCTACCTGAAGATTGACGTTCTGTGATTACTTGTCCTCAATATCTGCGTAGTATCCCAGACGATAGGCTTCGAGCAGTTGATCTATCTCATCTTCAGGCACACCACTGGCCTCAAGTGCCAGATTACCCAGCTGCAAACTGGTTTCCATGGTCTCAGAAATTGCGATGGTTGCACCCGCTTTTAGCAGCGCCTGACAGTGTTCGTGATCATGTGCGCGAGCATAAATCAAAAGTTCAGGATAATGTTGGTGAACGACATGAACCAGACGCTCAGCGGCATCCGGGTCAACCAGGGTTATCACCAGCACACTCGCCTGATAAGCTCCGGCAGCTTCCAAAACATCAATCCGGCTGGCATCGCCGAAAAATACTGGAATCCCTTCCGCGTGAAGTCGAGCCACACGATCGGGTTTATTATCGAGGGCCATATAGGATGTCTGGCTGGAATCCAGCAGTTTTGCTATTCGTCGTCCAACCCGACCAAATCCGGCAATAATGACGCGGTGCTGATCTGATTCAAACTCCAGGTTTTTGAGAGGATGTTGATCAGTTTTGCTGATAAATCGACGATCAAGGTAATTTGCGAAACTGACCAGCAGAGGTGTCGCAGCCATTGTCAGTGCCACGATCAGCATCAGTAATTGAAACAAATCTGTCGTCAGTACACCTTTTATGGTGGCCAGCCCAAAAAGGATAAATGCGAACTCTCCGCTTTGTGCGAGCAGGAATGAAACTCTCGTATTATCACTTTTATTGAGCCCAAAAATATGACACAGACCCAACAGCAGAACGATCTTGATTGCTAATAATGCCAGTACCAAACCAGCTATCAACAGCGTCTGATCAATGAGCAAACCGAAATTAATCGACATTCCCACTGACATGAAAAACAGACCCAGCAAAATGGCACGGAAGGGCAGAATGTCAGCGACGATCTGATGCCTGTAATGTGATTCTGCCAACATCAAACCGGCAAGAAAGGCTCCCAGTGCCATCGACAGGCCGGCTTTATCCATCAGCCATGAAATACCCAATACGGCAAGTACCGCTGCGGCAATAAAAACTTCTGAGGTACGACTACTCGCCACCAGATGCAAAATGGGAGTCAGTAAATATCGGCCGACGAGGAGTACAACTACGATCGCAAGTACTGCCTCTAAAAGTGCGTACTCCACACCTTTCGTTAGTGAAAAATCTTCAGCTAGCAATGAAACCAGCGTCAGCAATGGCACAACGGCCAGATCCTGTAATAAAAGTATGGACAAGGTCGCACGTCCAGAATCAGTATTCAATTGCCTACGCTCAGTCAGGATCTGCAGTCCAAAAGCAGTTGAAGAGAGAGCCAGACCAAACCCTACAATAATGGCAATTTTTCCATCAAAACCAAACAGTAGCATCAGCCCGGCAAGAACCAGCCCGGTGATGAGAACCTGGGCAGAACCAAGACCGAAAACCATTCTCCGCATTGACCATAAACGCGATGGTTTCAGTTCGATACCGATTAAAAACAGCAAGAAGATCACGCCGAATTCGGCGATATGACGTATATCCTCTACTTCAGTAATAAACTCGAGTCCCCAGGGGCCAATGATCGCACCGGCGATGAGATAGCCGAGAACAGTTCCCATTCCCAGACGCTGAAAAATTGGCACAGCAATAACTGCTGCTGCCAGCAGAATCAAGATCTGCTGTAAATAGCTGGTTTCATGCATAATGTGATTATATTACTCCTGAACATCAAACTTAGATTGATAAAGCACAAGAATTATGAAAATAGACCATAAAAACTACCTGATCATTCTTGCCATATTATTTGCCATTGAATGGATCTTTATGGCTATTTCTCCCTGGCATTTTAAGGACTGGTTGCTGGAAAATGTTCTGGTTCTTGCCGCTGTTATTTTTATTGTCACTACATTTAAAAGCTTCCCGCTTTCCAGAGTTTCTTATACGTTAATTTTTATTTTTCTCTGCTTGCATGCAGTAGGTGCTCATTACTCTTATGCAGAAGTTCCTTACGATCTGCGGTGTCAAAATATTTTTGGTTTTTCCTTAAATGAAAAGATGGGCTGGGAAAGAAACCATTTTGATCGTCTCGTGCATTTTTCTTATGGATTATTGCTGGCTTATCCAATTCGGGAAATGTTTATACGTGTCGTTAATGTCAAAGGTTTCTGGGGTTATTTCCTGCCGCTGGATCTGACGATGTCTACATCAATGCTCTATGAACTGGTGGAATGGGCTGTCGCAATTCTTTTTGGTGGCGGGTTAGGTATGGCATATCTTGGCACTCAGGGCGATGTCTGGGATGCGCATAAGGATATGGCGTTGGCTAGTCTTGGTGCTTTGATCGCCATGTCGTTTACCGCTGCGATCAACAGCGTTTTGCAAAGGGATTTTGCCAGGGAATGGTCAGAGAGTTTGAGTGTTAAACATAAACAACCGCTGGGTGAGGATGAAATTTCACGAATGTTGGATGAATCTGATCAAAGATAGAGAGAGATAGATTTCTTAATTCAGAGCCTCCTTAAGGTGAGGAATCCAACTTACAATCTGTTAAAAATCCAGAATTGGCCGCACTCTTGCTTGTATATAACACATAATTTTTAAGAATTAGAAATCATCTTGGGCAAAAGAGTGTTATGCTGCACCGCAATAAATTGGAGAGTAGACATATGGTTAAGGCAGTAAAAAGTTCGAAGAAAGCACAAGTGGCTATGGGTCAGACAGAAAATCTTGATCCTTATGATATTTTTTCCTCTAGTAAAGCCGTACAACAGGCATGGTTTAATAACCCTGCAGCGTTGTCTGAGCAGCTGAAAAAGCTGGCTGTTGATATCTGGTCTTTAGATGAATGGAAAAAAATGACCAATGTCGGATCGGCAGATTTTGATCCACAAGCGCAACAATCTCCATCTCAACTTTTGGAGAACAATCCATGGTTCGATATGATGAAAGAAAGTCATCGTGTTTACAGCCAGTGGCTGGAAGATTCGATCAAAAATGCACCGGATCTTGGGGATGACGAAAAGCGTAAAGCAGCTTTCTGGACACGGCAGATGTCGAATGCTATGTCACCGAACAACTTTTTCTGGACTAATCCTGATGCGATCGCAAAAGCAATGGAAACCAATGGCCAGAGTTTGATCGATGGCATGAAGAATATGCAGATAGATAAGGAACGTGGTTCGATCAGCATGGTTCGAGAAGATGCTTTTGAAGTGGGGAAGGATCTGGCAACGACGGAAGGTGCGGTGGTTTTCCGTAATGAATTGCTGGAACTGATTCAATATAAAGCGACGACTAAAACAGTTCATGCGATCCCGATTGTGATCGTCACGCCGTGGATCAATAAATATTACATTTTCGATTTGAATGAAAAGAAAAGCATGGTCAAACATCTGGTTGATCAGGGCTACACCGTTTTCATCACCAGCTGGAAAAATCCTACGTCGGAAATGCGCGAAACCAAACTTGATGATTATATGCTCAAGGGCACGCTTGAAGCAGTTAATGCGGCGCGTGAAATTTGTAATGCGCCACAAGTTCACCTTGGCGGTTACTGCATCGGCGGCACGATCGTTAGTGCGTTGATGGCATGGTTGAATCATCCGAAAAGTGGCTACAAAGGTAAAGACTTCCCGGTGAAGAGCTGGACGTTGATGGCATCACTGACGGACTTTTCTAACCCCGGCGAAATTGATGTGTTTATCAGTGAAGATGCGATCACAGCAGTCGAAAAACTGATGGTCGAAAAAGGTTACCTTGATGGCAAGGACATGGCGATGTCATTCCGATTATTACGATCGGACAGCTTAATCTGGCATTACTTCGCGAATAATTATCTCTGCGGCCAGGAGCCAGATGTATTTGACGTATTGTTCTGGAACATGGACACCACGCGTATGCCGGAAGCAATGCACCAGTTTTATCTGCGTGAACTTTATCTGAATAATAATCTGGCACAGAAAGATGGTGTTGAAGTGGGTGGTTTACCAATAGATCTGGGTCGTATTAAACAACCATTGTATTCAGTGGGAGCTGATCAGGATCATATCGTGCCATGGAAAGAATCATTCAAAACGATTGATCTGATCAGTGCGCCAGTTCGATATGCCCTGGCTTCTTCGGGTCATATTTTGGGTATTGTTAGTCCTCCGGTTGAACCACCTAAACGAAATTATCGGGTTTCTGAAGTTAAGCAGGGAACGAAGGTTGATAGCTGGTTTGATAAAACAGAAAACGTACCTGGATCATGGTGGGAAGACTGGACAGCATGGTTGTCTCCGCAATGTGGTAAAAAACAAAAACCGCCAGTATTGGGTGGTAAAACGCATTCTGTATTAGAGGATGCACCCGGAACTTATGTTCTTGAAAAATAGACTGCCCAAGAAGGATATATGTTTTTCAAATTAGCCATATATACATGCCTGCTATTTTTTAATGCAGGCATGTCTTCCGCTTATGAATATTCAGTTCCTGGAGCCGTAAGCGGACGAATACATAATGATATTCAGCCTCGAGATGTATATGCGAGGGCAGTATGGTTAAACGAGGAAATCACATTATTAGATGTCGATAATAAACTTACTATTAAAAATACTGTTCCTGCATACAAGGTAACAAATGCCCAGCCTTATGAAGTCAACTTCATCGCGAAGTCCGTGTTAAATAAAGCTCAGCGACTAAGCTTTTCTTATACAAAAAAACTGGGTGGCCACACACCAAAATCGAAACTATTCCATGACCAACCGATCAATGTTTTTCGGTTACTAAATCAGTCTATGATTTCAATACAGTTTGTTAAACAGGCAAATGAAATAGAGACCCTGTGTAAAGAAGAAATTGTTACGAATGCAACACCTTCAGATGTTTATAATATGCTGTTGGAAAATGCCAGGATGTTATCTAACCTGAATACGAACAAAATTAAGCCATCAGATGTATTGGAAGTTATTGATGAAGCATTTGATCTTGCCATTGAAATAAAGCAAAACTCGTTAAAAGGTGGTACTTATATAAATACTGAGATCATTAATAAAGCTCAATATACAGACAAAACCCCACGGGATGTTTTTTATAATTTGGTATCTTTGTACGGCTTGTTGACTGAATATGCTCGCGATGAATTCACAAAAGAAATATTACAGATCGAAATTGTAGAAATTGATCGGGAAATAGAGCCTTCAGACGTTATTGATTTGGCAAACCTTATTCTTGCTGAGTTGACCTACCTGACCCAGTCGAATTCGTTAATGACGCAGAAGAAACCTGTTCAATTAAATAATAGAACAGGAAAAACTACACCAAGCACAGTTTTTAATCGTGTTAATGATATTCGTGCAGTTTTGACTTATAGCAAATAAAATTCGTATAAGATAGAAACTTAGTCAATAACAGATGGGGGGAATATGCTTATTTCCTGGGCGACCATGCACTGGTTGCTGACAATATTATTATTGATTCTATCTATCGTGACGGCGTTGCATGCGCTTACCCATAAGCGTGATCCCCGTTCATCTCTGTTGTGGATCATAGTTTGTTTGTCTATTCCTTGTGCCGGGCCCGTTTTCTATCTACTTTTCGGGATTAATCGTGCCCATAACAAAGTTGAGCAATTAGGGGCCGTTCCGGAGACTTCTTTAAGTGAAGCTCCAGTGTTGAAGCTTGATCAGCAAGACAGTGATCAATACTCTCCACATCGATTACTTGGAACAGCATTGACTGAATTGCCACTGGTTGAAGGTAATCTTGTCGAGATACTTGTTGATGGGGAAGAAGCATATCCCGCCATGCTTGAAAGCATTGGCAAAGCCAGAAGCTGGATCTATTTTTCAACCTATATATTTGAAACTAAAGGTATTGGTAATGAAGTTATTGATGCACTGACTCAAGCTGTGGAACGCGGGGTTGATGTTCGTGTATTACTTGATGGTGCAGGTGCCTGGTATAGTCGGGGTAAAACCAGAAACATTCTTGCTACGAAAGGCATTAAAGTTGTCAGTTTCTTACCTCCGGGGAGAGTGCTTTCGAGGTTGACAATCAATTTGCGTAATCATCGCAAGATTCTACTGATTGATGGCCAACAGGGATTTACTGGCGGAATGAATATTCGTCAGTCTCATTTGATCAGAACTGCTGATCCAAAAAAAGCCACAAAAGACACGATGTTTCGATTGCAAGGACCTGTTTTAAAACAAATTGGTGAGGTGTTTGAAGAGGATTGGTTTTATGCAAATGGAGAAAGGTTGTCAGCAAAAGAATATGATGATTCACAACCGGGTTTATCATCGTGTAGAGTCATCAGTGATGGTCCTGGTGTCAACCTGGATATTCTGGCAAAAATTCTGATCAGCGCGATCAGCAATGCCCAATCCAGTATCTATATTGTCACGCCTTATTTTTTGCCTCCACGAGAATTGATTGTAGCCATCCAGTCTGCCGCACTTCGTGGTGTCGAAGTGACATTGCTGCTTCCTGCGAATAATAATTTGCCTTATGTTCATTGGGCGATGCGAAACAGTCTCTGGCAATTTCTACAATTTGGTGTGCGTGTTTATTATCAACAACCACCTTTTGATCATTCAAAACTGTTGGTAATTGATCAGGAATATTGTCAGATTGGATCAGCTAATTTTGACTCTCGAAGTCTGCGACTTAACTTCGAACTGAATGTCGAGATATTTGATCCTGAATTCGGTAAATCACTCTTTAAAAAAATAGAAAAAGATAAACAATCTGCTACTGAAATTACTAAAGAACAATTGGCTGATCGTTCTTTCCCTGTCCGGATTTGGGATGCCTTTTGGTGGTTGTTTACACCTTATTTATAAAGATGCAGTAAATTGAATTAAATTGGGGCGTTACGTTGTACAATAGCGCCCGATTAAACTCCTGAAATTATTAGACCACATTAAAGACAATGAACATTCGAACACGATTTGCTCCAAGCCCTACAGGATATCTACACGTGGGCGGCGCCCGCACGGCACTTTTCTCATGGCTTTATGCGCGGAAACATGGCGGTACTTTTGTTCTGCGTATTGAAGACACTGATTTGGAACGCTCCACACAGGAATCCGTCGATGCGATTCTCGAAAGCATGGCATGGCTCGGGCTTGATTACGATGAAGGCCCTTTCTACCAGACAAAACGATTTGATCGCTACAACGAAGTGATCGATGAATTGATGGGAAAAGGCAAAGCCTATCGTTGCGATTGTTCCCGCGAACGTCTGGACGCGCTGCGTGAAGAGCAGATGGCGAGCAAGATCAAGCCTCGTTATGACAGAGCTTGTTATGGCAAAGAAGTTGACCCGGATCAGCCGCATGTTATTCGTTTTCTTAATCCTGAAGATGGTTCGATGGAAGTTGATGATATTGTTAAAGGTAAAGTGAGTTTCAGTAATGCCGAGCTGGATGATCTGATCATTCGCCGGACAGATGGAACGCCAACTTACAATTTGACCGTGGTGGTGGATGACATAGATATGAAAATTTCGCATGTGATCCGCGGCGATGATCATCTTAATAACACACCGCGCCAGATCAACATGATGAATGCGCTGGATCTTGAAGTTCCAAAGTTTGCTCACTTATCAATGATCCTAGGTGATGATGGATCACGGCTTTCAAAAAGACACGGCGCGGTCAGCGTAATGCAATATCGCGAAGATGGATTTTTGCCAGAAGCCTTGTTGAATTATCTGGTTCGTCTTGGCTGGTCGCATGGTGATCAGGAACTCTTTACTAAAGAAGAAATGATCGAGCTTTTTGATGTTGAAGATGTAAATAAATCTGCGGCAAGTTTTGATACGGATAAATTACGTTGGATCAATCAACAGTATATTCAGAAGTGTTCGGTCAAAGAATTGATCAAACAATTTGAAGATTATCAGTCATATATTAAGTCACCGATTAGCCATGAAAACTCTGCCGGAACCGATGTGCGATCAATTGTCGCCGAAGCTTTGCAGGAACGTGTTTCAACCTTCAAAGAAATGCACGAAGAAGCTGATCGGATGATTGCGGGTAGCTGGATTGCTGAAGGCTTTGAAGAAAAAGCCGCCAAGAAAGCATTGCGTCCAGTTGCAAAAGAACCGCTGGAAAAAATCCATGATGCACTGGAAACATTAGAAGACTGGTCGAAAGAATCTCTGCACAAAACGATCGTCGATGTGGCGGAAGCACTTGAAGTGAACATGGGCAAAGTAGGTCAGCCGTTGCGTGTAGCTCTTGTTGGGCAGTCATCTTCTCCGAGTATTGATGTCACGCTACAGATCGTCGGTAAAAAAGCCAGTCTTGATCGGATCAAATTGGCACTGGAATTTATTGAAAAACGTATCGCCAATGGGTAACCGAACGGATAATTAATTATGAGTGAAGAAATCACAAAACCAAGCAACTTTATCCGTAACATTATTGATGAAGATCTGAAAGACGAGAAAAACGATGGCCGTGTGCACACACGTTTTCCACCAGAGCCGAATGGCTATTTACATATCGGTCACGCGAAATCTATTTGTCTGAATTTTGGTCTGGCGCGGGATTATAAAGGTCTTTGTAATTTACGATTCGACGACACGAATCCACAAAAAGAAGATGAGGAATTTGTTGAAGCGATCAAAGAAGATGTTCGTTGGTTAGGTTTTGACTGGGATGATCGGCAGTTTTTCGCTTCAGATTATTTTGAGCGACTTTATGATTATGCAGTGCAATTGATCAAACAGGGCGATGCTTATGTTTGTGATCTGAATGCTGAAGAAACTCGTGAGTATCGTGGCACTTTGACCGAGGCTGGAAAAAATAGTCCGTACCGTGATCGTTCTGTGGAAGAAAATCTTCAATTATTTGCAGGAATGCGAGCCGGAGATTTTCCGGATGGATCAAAATTATTGCGTGCAAAGATCGACATGGCTTCACCCAATATCAACCTGCGTGATCCGGCGATCTACCGTATTCGCCACGGAGTCATTCATCATCAAACTGGCAGCGAGTGGTGCATTTATCCGATGTACGATTACACGCATTGCGTGTCGGATGCGATCGAAGGTATTACGCATTCACTTTGCACGCTGGAGTTTGAAGATCACCGGCCACTCTATAACTGGTTTCTCGAAACATTAAAAACCGAAAGTCATCCACAGCAGATCGAATTCTCGCGCATGAATTTACAATATGCGATCACCAGTAAACGAAAACTCACACAGCTGGTGGAGCAGGGCGCGGTTGAAGGCTGGGATGATCCACGTATGTCCACGATTTCTGGTATGCGTCGTCGCGGATATCCAGCAGCGGCGATCCGTGATTTTTGTGATCGGATTGGTATTACAAAGTCTGATAATTCGATCGAAATGGAAACGCTGGAAAGTTGTATCCGCGATGATCTGAATGCTAATGCGCCACGCGCGATGGCGGTTCTTGATCCGTTGAAAATCGTGATCACGAATTATCCAGAAGGAAAAAGTGAAAATATTACCGCACCCGTTCATCCACAAAATGAAAGCATGGGCGAAAGAACAGTGCCATTCAGTCGCGAGATTGTTATCGACAAAGCTGACTTCAAAGAGTCAGCAAATAATAAATACAAACGACTGGTTTTGGATAAAGAAGTACGGCTCCGAAATGCTTATGTGATCCGTTGCGATGAAGTAATCAAAGATGACAACGACGAGATCATTGAATTGCGCTGTACTTATGATGAAGCAACGCTGGGCGCTGCTCCTGAAGGTCGAAAAGTCAAAGGCGTTATCCACTGGGTTTCTGCCGAACACGGCCTCAAAGCTGAAGTACGGCTTTATGATCGCCTGTTCACACAACCAATACCGGATGGCGACAAAGACGTTGATTATATGACTCACATAAATCCTGAGTCGTTGATCACTTTAACCGACTGTATCGTTGAATCCAGTCTGGCCGATGCGAAAGCCGGTGCGGTTTACCAGTTTGAAAGGGAAGGGTATTTCTGTGCGGACTCGAAACTTTGTCGCGATGGAAAACTGGTTTTTAATCGGACGGTTACATTGCGGGACACATGGGCAAAAATCGTGCAGAAGAGCTGATCAGGTTATATCGATGATAAAAAAACTTTTATTTTTGACCCTATTATTTTGCCAGTCTTCTTTATGGGCAACGTCACGAATCGATCAACTAATGGCCGACATGACCGATGAACAAAAAGCGGCTCAGTTGATTCTGGTTTATTTCACCAATTCAGAATTCATCTATAAGAATGAATTTGGTGGTGTGTTGATCATGCAAAATATGCTTAAAGATCCCGATGAGTTAAAAGAAGATCTGGCAAGGATGCAAAAATGGTCAAAGTATGGCGTTCTTGTCAGTATCGATCAGGAAGGCGGACGCGTTAACCGGATGAAGTTATTGCCAGACTGGAAAAAAGTCCCATCAGCCAAAGAAATGAGTACATGGCCGGACGACAAGATCACAGCGCATGCATTGAATATTGCAGAAGTTTTACACAACATTGGGATCAATCTGAATCTTGCTCCTGTGCTCGATCCCGGTCGCGACTACCTTGGCGAGAAAACATTCATGGCTAAAAAACAACGTTCTTTCGGAAGTAGTGCAGAGCAAGTTTTTAATAGTGCAAATTCCTACATGATCGGGTTTCGGATCGGTGAGATTGCTAGCGTGAGCAAACATTTTCCCGGCTACGATGTGCAAACTAATTCTGATCACGAGATTGCTATCAGTCAGGCACCTTTTGAAAATGTCCAAAAAAACATGGAACCTTTCAAAATGCTTGCATCCAAAGTGACGGGCGTCATGATTTCAAGTGTTCATTATGAAAAATTTAGTGATGCGCCGGCTGTCATGTCAAAGAAAATAGTCGGCATGGCCAGAGAGATACATCCGGGTGCTATTTTGATGACCGACGATCTCTGGGGGAAAGCATTACGATCGTGGGTAAAAGATCAGGGAAATATCAGCAACGATGAACAAGTTTTAGCGCTCACCAGAAGCGCTCTCGACGCTGGAAATGACATGCTGATGATCACCTATCCAGAGAAAGCAGTATTGATGAAGAAGGCCATCGTACGATGGATGAAAGAAGATGAAAGCTTCCGCAAGCGAGTAGAAGACTCGGTATATCGCATCCTGAAAATCAAACAGGAAATGGGACTTATCTGGTCAATTCCTCATTACTCCAACCATCTTCCAAAGAAAACAAAAATAATCCAGAAATCTCTTGACGAGCAAGGCTCACTAGCGTAAATTTGCCGCCTCGTTCAGGGGCTATAGCTCAGCTGGGAGAGCGCTTGCATGGCATGCAAGAGGTCGGCGGTTCGATCCCGCCTAGCTCCACCAGAATTTATAAAAAGGTTCCTGAATATGACAGTTCACTGTCCCCATCGTCTAGAGGCCTAGGACACTGCCCTTTCACGGCGGCAACAGGGGTTCGAATCCCCTTGGGGACGCCATCCAATGAAGAAACCGGCTTTTTGCCGGTTTTTTTATGTCTGCCAAAAGCTAATTAATCTGAAACGCCTCTATAATTTTGATGTTGTCGATATGGATCTATAGTATGAGATTCATGACAAATAAACTTCCAACGATGAGTGATATGTTTACTCAACTGATCGCTGCTCCTTCTGTTAGTAGCGTGAATTCTGAATTTGATATGGGTAACAAGTTGGTTATCGATCTGCTGGCGGGTTGGTTGTCTGATCTGGGTTTTGAAATCGAGTTGCAGGAAATTTCTGATCAACCAATTAAGTATAACTTGATCGCTAAACTGGGTACTGGCGACGACGGACTGATCTTGGCTGGGCATACGGATACTGTCCCGTTTAATGAGAATCTTTGGCAGAGCGATCCGTTTAAGTTGACAGAAAAAGGTGATCGCCTTTATGGTTTGGGTTCGTCAGATATGAAAGGATTCTTTCCTTTAGTATTAGAAGCACTTCGAGAACTTGATCTAAATAAACTCACTAAGCCTTTGATTATTCTGGCTACTGCTGATGAAGAAAGTACCATGGCCGGAGCGCGTGCTTTGGTCGATCAGAATCAGTTACGCGCTCGTTATGCATTGATTGGTGAGCCAACGGGTTTACAGCCGATAAGAATGCATAAGGGCGTGATGATGGAATCGATCATTGTTCACGGACAATCCGGACATTCGAGTAATCCTGCTTATGGCAATAATGCAATGGAGGGGATGCATAAGGTAATCGGTGAATTGCTCAATTGGCGCCGTGATCTACAGGAGAAATATCAGGAACCATTATTTGAAGTGGATGTTCCAACAATGAACCTTGGACATATTCACGGTGGAGATAATCCGAACCGGATCTGTGGTGAATGTGAGTTACAGATTGATTTAAGGATCTTGCCAGGAATGGATGTTTCGACATTAAGAGGCTCATTAAATCAACGAGTTGCTGACATTCTTGCAGATTCTGGGTTAACATACGAAATTCGATCATTAACGGAAGCTGTGCCGCCCATGTTTACGGCTGAAAATTCTCCAATAGTGACTGTGTCTGAAAGGCTGAGTAACAAGAAAGCTGGCAGCGTGGCATTTGCGACGGAAGGACCGTTTTTGGACCTGATGGGCATTGAGACGATTGTGATGGGCGCGGGAGATATTGATCAGGCGCATCAGCCAGATGAATATGTTGCTTTGGACAGGCTTGAGCCGATGATCGGGATATTGAGGAATTTGATCTTTGAATTTTGTATGAACGAGAATGACTAGTTATAAGTAATTATCATGAGTAACTTTGATCAACAATTTGTCGAATGGTTCCGATCAGCCTCGCCTTATATTCACAGGCACAGAGGCAGCACGGTCGTGGTCTATTTTGGCGGCGAAGCATTGGGCTCGGACAAATTTCCGAACCTGATCCATGATCTGGCTTTGCTCTCGAGTCTGGGTATGCGATTGATCGTTGTGCATGGTGCTCGGCCACAGATCGAGGATCGACTTGAACTAAACAACGTGAGTGCCAGTTATGCAAAAGGTTTGCGCATCACCGATCTAGGTTCATTGAGTTGTGTTAAGGAAGCGGTAGGTGCAACCCGAGTTGAGATCGAAGCGCTGTTTTCTACTGGTATTGTAAATTCGCCAATGGCGGGAGCTCAGATCCGTGTCGCTTCTGGAAACTTTGTAACCGCGAGACCTTTGGGGATACGCGAAGGCATCGATTTTTGTCATACGGGCGAAGTTAGACGAATCGATACCGAGGCGATCACACGTCGTCTGGATGGTGGTGAAATCGTCTTGATCTCTCCAGTTGGTTATTCTCCAACGGGTGAGGTTTTTAACCTGAGTTCACTAGATGTCGCTTCATCCGTGGCTGTGGCTCTGGATGCAGACAAACTCGTTTTGCTGACAGAAGGTGAAAAAGGTGTCGGATCGGACGGACAACTTATGCGTCAAATGAGTCAGCTGGATGTTGAAAATAGCCTTGAAAGTGACGGTGCTGTGTCAGAACTTCTTTGTGCTTTGACGGCCAGCAGACACGGTGTCCAGCGAGTTCATTTGATTGATCGCGCTATTTCTGGCGGCTTGTTGCTGGAACTGTTTACTCGCGATGGTGTTGGGACACTATTGAGTGCCGCACCATTTGATGAGGTTCATAAAGCTACCGTTGAAGATATTGGTGGCATTATGGAATTGATCTCGCCATTGGAAGACGCTGGTGTTCTGGTTAAGCGATCACGTGAAAAACTTGAGATAGAGATTGAGCATTTCACCGTAATGGAACGTGATCATGCGATCATTGCTTGCGGTGCCTTGTACCCATATCCAAAAGAAAATTTGGCTGAACTTGCCTGTCTTGCGGTGGATCAGGAGTATCTGAATGCGGGCAGGGGGGAACTATTATTGAGTGAGCTTGAAAGAGAGGTCAAACAATTAGGAATTGAGAAGATTTTTGTTCTGACAACTCAGACATCGCACTGGTTTCTTGAGCAGGGGTTTGTAGAAGCAGAGATTAGTGAACTGCCTATGGAACGTCAGTCGCTTTATAATCTTCAGCGTAATTCTAAAGTATTTTTCAAGACGATCTAATTTGTTAAAGTGATCAAACTTTACAACTTTCCTATTTCTGGGAATGCATACAAAATCAGGTTGTTATTATCATTTCTAAAGCTAGATTATGAGTTGATTCCCGTTGATCTGTTTGCTGGCGAACATAAGACAGAAACTTTTCTTAAGCTAAATCCTCGTGGACAGATCCCTGTTCTGATCGATGACGATGTGACGGTTTGGGATTCTCAGGCGATTCTTGTCTTTCTTGCCAAAAAGTATGGAAATAACTGGTTGCCATCTGAGCCTGAAGCGATGGCCGAAGTCATGCAGTGGATGGCAGTGTCTGAAAATGAGATGTTGTTTGGTTTAGCGCGTGCTCGTGCTGTCAAAATTCTCAAACGACCGTGGGATCTGAAACAATGTCAGGAATATGGTCGATCAGGTTTGTATGTGATGGAGTCACAACTACGTGATCAAGATTGGCTTGCCGCAGATCATCCAACAATCGCTGATATTGCTTGTTATCCCTATGTTGTTTTAGCGCCAGATGGTGGTGTTGAACTTGATGTGTTTCCTGCCATCCAGAAATGGATGAGGCTTTTTGAAAGCTTAGAGGGTTATATTACGATTGAAGAATAAGTTATGATAAACCACCCTCATCCAGGAATGGATGAGGGTGAAGTTTTTTAGAAGTTTAGATTTCTTCCTGAGTTTCTTCCAGATCTTTAACGTCAATGCTAATGACTAACTCATCATCTTTAGCTGTGACGTGAACAGAGCCTCCATTTTCCAGCTTACCGAACAGTAGTTCTTCAGCTAGCGGTCGTCTGATCTTCTCCTGAATAAGTCGAGCCATTGGACGCGCACCCATAAGCTGATCATGACCATGTACACCCAACCACTCTCTGGCACTATCATCCACTTCAATAGTGACATTTTTACTGTCCAGCTGAGTTTCCAGATCAACCAGAAATTTGTCCACAACATGGATAATCGTTGATGGATCAAGCGGGTTGAAATGCACAATGGAATCAAGACGATTACGGAACTCCGGTGTGAAGATTCGTTTGATATCTTCCATTGCATCACTGGATTCAACCTGATTGGTGAAACCTATGGATGAACGACTGAGTTTATCGGCACCGGCATTGGTGGTCATAATAATGATGACATTACGGAAATCAGTTTCTCGACCATTGGTGTCAGTTAATTTACCGTGATCCATAACCTGCAATAACAGGTTAAAGACATCTGGATGAGCTTTTTCAATTTCATCCAATAGCAATACCGCATGCGGTTGTTTGTTGACAGCTTCCGTCAGTAAGCCGCCCTGATCAAATCCAACATAGCCAGGAGGTGCGCCGATCAATCTTGAAACCGTATGACGCTCCATATATTCGGACATATCAAAACGTATTAACTCAATTCCCATGATCTGGGAGAGTTGTTTACTGACTTCTGTTTTACCAACACCTGTTGGGCCCGCAAACAGGAATGAACCAATCGGTTTTTCATCCGTCCCAAGACCTGAGCGGGACATTTTGATCGCTGAGGAAAGTGTTTTTATCGCTTCATCCTGACCAAACACAACCATTTTTAGATCGCGTTCCAGATTCTTTAAAGTATCCTTATCTGATGAGGATACAGTTTTGGATGGTATGCGTGCAATCTTGGCGATCATTTCTTCAATATCAATGACATCGATGACTTTCTTACGATCTTCCTCAGCTACCAATCGTTGACTGGCACCGGTTTCATCAATGATATCAATAGCCTTATCGGGCAGGTGGCGATCATTGATATATCGTTCAGTCAGTTCAGCCGAAGCTCGAAGTGCCTGATTGGTATATTTAATATCGTGATGTTCTTCAAACCGCGATTTCAGTCCTTTGAGAATTTCGTAAGTTTCTTCAACGGTTGGTTCGACCACATCAATTTTCTGGAACCGACGAGCTAAAGCACGATCCTTCTCAAAGATCCCACGATATTCCTGATAAGTTGTTGATCCAATACACTTCATTTCACCAGAAGCCAGCATTGGTTTGATCAGATTCGATGCATCCATCACACCGCCAGAGGCTGCACCTGCACCGATAATTGTGTGGATTTCGTCAATAAAGAGTACGGAATCGGGTGTTTTCTTTAATTGTGCAAGTACACTTTTTAAGCGTTTTTCAAAGTCGCCACGGTATTTTGTACCAGCGAGCAATGCGCCCAGATCCAGTGAGAAGATGACGCTGTTATTAAGAATTTCGGGTACTTCACCATCAACAATTCTTTTCGCCAGGCCTTCAGCAATAGCCGTTTTACCAACACCAGCTTCACCAACCAATAATGGGTTATTTTTACGACGACGGCAGAGGATCTGAATAGTACGTTCGACTTCATGATCACGACCGATCAGTGGATCAATTTTTCCTTTGCGAGCATGTTCATTTAGATCGGTTGTGTAATTGGCCAGCGGATTGTCATTTTGATCAGGCGCTGTCGGATTTTGCTCTGTGGACGGAATTGGTTCAATTGCATCATCAGGTACTTCTTTCGGGTTTTTTGTGACCCCGTGAGAAATATAATTGACCACATCAAGACGGGTAATATTCTGTTTGTTCAGAAGATACACCGCTCTGGATTCACGTTCACCAAAGATCGCGATCAGGACATTTGCTCCGGAGACTTCTTTCTTGCCAGATGATTGGACATGAAATACAGCGCGTTGCAAGACACGCTGAAAGCCAAGAGTTGGTTGAGTATCGCGCTCATCGTCTTTAGATAAGAGAACGGCATTCTCTTTTACGAGAGCTTCCAGTCCAGTACGTAGTTCATCAATTTTCGCACCGCAGGAACGCAGAACTCTGGATGATGATGGGTTATCAATAAGGGCGAGTAATAAATGTTCGACGGTCATGAATTCATGACGTTGCTCGCGTGCTTCCTTGAAAGCGAGATTCAGTGTAGCTTCTAATTCTTTATTTAACACAATAAATACGACTCCATTTGTAGACCAGCCCTAGATTCCTTCCTTGAAATTAACGGCCGGTACGGTGTTTTCCTTTACCTGCTATCTTCGCTGTAACTGTGACAGGACTCAAGCTTTTTCCAGTGTACATAATAAAGGATGCTGATGCTCGCGAGAATACTGGTTTACGAGGTCAACTTTTGTTTCGGCGATCTCGTAGCTGTATGTTCCACATAGCCCTTTTCCTGTTGTATGAACCTCTACCATGATCTGTGTAGCTGCTTGTCTGTTTTTAGAAAAGAAGCGTTCGAGGATATCGACAACAAAATCCATGGGAGTGAAATCATCATTCATCAGCATGACCTTGTACTGGGCTGGTTCTTTGAGCTCAGGCTCGGCTTCCTGAAGTTCAAGATCGCCATCTATCTCATGTTCTGTATTACCGGGCATTAGTTATCAATCTTCAAGTCTTAAGTTAACAAAGGAAAAACGATCAGCCGTATTATAGCAGGGCATGCTGAACATAATATTAATTGTTTCAATAAATATAGTGAGATCGAGAGTGAACTAAATCAGAGATTTCCCTGATCACTGTGATAGAATTTAACAACTAATAAAAAAGGTGCGAACAAGGCCATGTCTCTGAACTTTCTTGATTTTGAACAACCAATCGCTGATCTTGAGGCCAAGATCGAGGAATTACGTTTCCTCGGTGATGACTCTGAGATTGATATTAATGAAGAGATCAGCCAGCTAAAGGCTCATTCCAAGGAACTGACCGAATCTATTTTTTCTGATCTGACGCCAGTGCAGATCTCAAAGTTGGCTCGCCACCCAAAGCGTCCTTATACACTGGATTATATAGAACACATTTTTACTGATTTTGAAGAACTGCACGGTGATCGCCAGTTTGCGGATGATGCTGCCTTGATCTGTGGTCTAGCCAGACTGGATGGACAAGCTGTTGCGATCATTGGTCATCAGAAAGGTCGAAACACGAAAGAAAATATTCACCGTAATTTTGGTATGCCACGTCCAGAAGGTTATCGCAAAGCTTTGCGAATTATGAAGATGGCCGCGAAATTTAAAATTCCTCTACTCACCTTTATTGACACCCCTGGCGCCTATCCGGGCATTGGTGCTGAGGAACGTGGTCAGAGTGAGGCTATTGCCAGGAATCTATTTGTGATGTCACGCTTGGGAACGCCGATTATTTCAACGATTATTGGTGAAGGTGGTTCCGGTGGTGCATTGGCTATTGGTGTGCCGGACAAATCTCTGATGCTGGAGTACAGTACCTATTCTGTTATCTCACCAGAAGGTTGCGCGAGTATTCTCTGGAAGAGTGCGGACAAGGCTGAGAAAGCCGCAGAAGCGATGGGGATTACATCTGAACGTTTGTCTGAACTTGGGCTGGTTGATGAAGTTGTTAAAGAACCGCTGGGAGGTGCTCATCGAGATCATGTTGTGATGGCGGCGAATTTGAAAGAACGATTAAAGGCAGCGCTGTCTGAATTAACGACGATCAATCAAGATGAGTTACTTGCAGCGCGTTATCAAAAAATTATCGGAGCAGGGCATTTCGTCACGAACTGATCCGTAAAATGATCTTCTCAAGGGATTATCTTCAACAACAACTGGATCGACTGCCTGACGCTAAACGTTATCTCGTTGGCTTTAGTGGAGGGTTGGATTCTCACGTTCTTCTCTCGACAATAACACAACTTGCTCTTGACGTTCCTGTTGTGGCAATCCATATCAATCATTCAATTCATGCTCAATCTGATCAGTGGCAGAAGCATTGTGCGACCATTGCTCATGATCTGAAAATAGATTTTTTAAGCAGAAAAGTTGATGCAAATCCTCCACGTGGAGAAAGTCCAGAAGCCTGGGCGCGAAAAAAACGTTATAAAGCTTTTTCATCTTTGATGGAAGAGGGCGATATTCTATTGCTGGCTCAGCATCAGGATGACCAGATCGAGACTTTTTTTCTGCAATTGTTACGAGGCTCCGGGCCGCATGGTTTGGCAGCGATGCCTGTGAGCACAAGTTTTTCAGGTGGTTTGTTGGCGCGCCCTTTACTGGAAGTGAAACGTCAGGATCTTGAGCTTTATGCGCAGGGACACCAGTTACAGTGGATCGAAGATCCCAGCAATCAGGATCATAGTTACGACAGGAATTATTTGCGGCATGAAATTATGCCTCTGATCAGAAAGAAATGGCCTGGTTATACGGGTAGTTTGAGCCGATCTATTTCACTTCAATCCGATGCCTGTGTGTTGCTCAATGATTCAGCGGTTAATGGCCTGGAGAGCGCTCGATGTAAAAATTCTTCTAGTTTGTCGATCCAGAAACTTCGTGAGATGAACGATATAAACCTCAGAAACCTGTTACGTTACTGGATCAATGATATGGGTTTTGCATTACCATCATCGCAAAAACTCAGACAGATCACAGATACAGTCTTGACCGCAGCTGATGATCGCTCTCCCTGTGTGGATTGGTCGGGTGTTGAGGTTCGACGCTATCGCGATCAGTTGATGATTATGCCTTCTCAGATTAAGCAGGATCTTTCTGTTACTTATCAATGGGATTTAAAGCATGCTCTGGCATTACCAACAGGAACCTTGTCTGTAAAAAAAATAATGGGCAAAGGATTTTATGTTGATTCGGACTCAGTTGATGTTCGACTCAGGCAGGGCGGTGAATCGTTGAAACCTGCTGGTTATGCACACACAACAACATTAAAAAAATATCTTCAGGAGCAGGGGATTCCACCCTGGTTACGTGATCAAATACCATTGATTTATAGCAATGATCAGCTTGTTGCGGTGTCTGATCTTTGTGTCGTTGACCAATTTGTGACAGATGAAAAAACTAAGGGTTGGACTATTTTCTTTGATCAGAACTGAAGAGTATCTAACTTTCTTTCATATCCAGAATAAACTTCAAACGTACATCACCAACATCGACTTTGTCATTATCTTTGATCAATCCGGTTGATACTTTCGTGTTATTCACAAAGACGCCGTTTAATGAGTCCAGATCAACAACAGTGAAACTACCGTCACGATTACGTTTGAATTCAGCATGTTTTCTGGATACAGATGAGTGTTCAAGAAATAAATCATTTTCTCTGGTTCGTCCTACTTTCCACGGCGAGTGATGGATTGGGTAATGTAGTTCCTTATCCGTTAGCGAAACGAGCCAGCCGATCGGTTTGACATCCTTCACCTGCGATTCTGTGATCACCTGCTTTTTGTTTCTTGAAAGAACGAATGATGATAAAGCAAGAACCAGAAGGCCGATTGGAATAATTGGCCATAAACTCATCAGGGAAGAACTCGCCTCAGTATTGTCATTGGCGCGGGAAGCTACAGCCGCTTTTTTCTGATCAGCAGTAGAGTTCTCCTGGTGAGAATGCTCTTTAGTCTCTCCATTAACATGGCCATCATCGATGACAGCAGAACTATCGCCGGTAAGCTGAGCCGTTGTTTCATGGTTCGATGATGAAAGCTCCAGTGGTAATTTGACCGTAATTCTTTTGCTTGTTGTTTCGAACACTAACATGGCCAGTTGGAAACCATGAAAATCGCCAGACAGTACCGGGCTTAGATCAATACTTAAAACACCACCATTTTCAATGGCAGCAAAAGGGTCAGATATAAACGATTCTGGTAGCTCAAAATCATTTTCCGAGGTCTTGATGAAAATCCCCCCGGATTCATTTGAAAGGCGACGCAGTGTTTGAGTGGTGTCGATAGGATTACTTGCGATGGGATAAGCGACAGTAATAATTTTTACCCTGGCCTTGAGCGCTGCTTTTATCACATCACGATGGTAGATGGCTTGATCATCTGAAACACCGCTTGAAAAAACATAAACAGCTTTTCTGTCTGCTTTACTGGTTTTTAATAAATTTAGTGCATCGAGAATACTTCTATATAACTCTGTTGGCTTTTCTGTTTCCGTCAGATCTTCGACAACCTGAATAATGTCTTCGGGGTCACTGCCAAGCGGTTTGATTATTTTTAAGTTTGCATCAAATGTAGCCAGTCCAATTTCCTGAGAAGGGAGAGCTTGTTGAGCGAGTGCAATGATCTGACTTTTTGTTTGTTGGATCTGTTCCGGGTTTTCAGATTTACTGCTATCCACCAGAAGTAAAATACTGGTAGTGCTATCTTCAAACGGATAGGTTTTGATGTCCTGTATTGGTAACTCAGTTGTTCCCAGAGAGGCAGAGATTTTTTTTGTAATATCCGGTTCGACGAAACGATAGGCACATTTTACGGCCTGGTCATCCTGTTTTTGATCACAGGAAAATTCAATATCAGAAGTCAGAACCTGAGCATGATCAGCCCGACCACTTTGCATGGGCAGGAGTAAAAATGACAGGACAACAAGCAGGTTCGTTATCTGATTTTTGTATGTCTGATTTAGTTTCATTTAGCGTGTAAGTTGTGCTAGCTGGACGCATTTTGCACGATAGCGCAGAACTATGAAAGCCCTGTTGGTATTGCTTTATGGGAACTCTTTAGAATCTGACAGAAATTGACCGGCCTGACACAAGCAGATACAGAATGACAGCCATGAAAACGTTAAAAGAACTTTGGGTTATTTTTCAGGGAACAGTGGATCCGGCATATCAAAGAATTCGATATTCACACTGACTTGCCCACCCTGAGTATTGTCTTTTACTTCAGTGGTCAGATCATCGTCTTCAGAAATCTCACCCAGTTGTGGAAGTTTTTTATTCAGCTTTGCTTTAGCCTCGACGACTTTCTTGTGTAAGTCACTATTGAAAGTCAGTTCATAGGCGCGAGGAACCTTTGAATTTTTCCCGGAGGTCATATCCGAAAGCCATAAGTAGATCGCGCCATCAGTACCGGCTATTTTGTCTGGCTCCTGCACATGTGCTGCAATCAAACGGAATCTTTCAGGTAAGTTGTTATCCTTGGTAGGCCAGCCCAGCAATGGCGGAAATGAGAAATAACTGATCAGATAAAATAATGAAACTAGTACGATGGCACTCGCTTTAACAGGCCACGACCAGTTGGAATACAAGTTGAGGCTGAGCAACAGCATAGCCAGTAGTACAAAGGCGATAAGAAGTCCGGCGATGCTTAGAGTTATCATTATTATTTATCTCCTGATGTTTATATATTGCCAGCGGCTTAGCTGTTGATTACTAATTGTTTGTAAAGATGGTTGATGTCAGAAACTTTGCCATCCGAATTGATCACGAAGCGGACAGCCGTTTTTTCATCACCTGCCTGTTCGAGTATATGGCTGCCATAGTAAACGATTTCCAGTGCAGGGTTGACCTTGGCCAGTTTCACTTTGACTTCGACAGGATTCTTGGTTTCCGAAGCATAGTATTGAATGTTGATCACGTATTCACCGGGAACAACACCGCGGATAGTGACAACTTCCTGGTTTAATGGATTCTGGATTTCTTCACCATTGATCGTGATCGTATCATTGGCAATGCCGCGATCATCCCGATCAAGATGGATAAGACCGGCTTCCCGGTTTCTGAACCAGATAAGATTTCCTTTCGGATCTTCCACCCAGGTATCAATATCGTCAGGAATACTGTCCGGCCAGGTAATAGTGATAATGTATTCCGCTTTCGGATCGATGATGCCTTTTTTTGCCACAGGGTTCATAAACATAATGGCGACAACAAATAAAAAGGTGAAGCCGAGCAGGGCGTTAAACAGCAGATCAGTAAACGGATCAGAGGCGTAACGTTGTTTGGCTTTCTGGCTCCAGGAAAGTGCCATGATTATTTCTGAGTTGATCCAGAAACAAAGTTGGGAAGAATATTAACTTCTGCCGCATGAACTGCCGAATGCATTAGATCATCAGCTCCACGATCAAGCAGTTGGTATTGCATGGCGAGCAATAAGCTGCCTGTTATCCCCGTCAGTGTTGTATAAAGTGCAGTACCCATTCCTGAACTCATTTGCTGCATGACTTTTTGCATGGCATTCAGATCAAGGTTGGATGTATCGGCAACGGAACCGAGCATTAAGATAAACCCAACAATGGTTCCCAGCAAACCAAGTTTGATCATAGCGTCAACAAAAAACCAGCCATAATCGTGACTGGATTTGAGTTTGTCCGAGTAGATTTCTGCAAGTGCAGGGCTTTTAATTCCATCCTGTTCTTCATTTGGAGTGATGCTGGCCTTAACCGTATCGACAAGAAAATCCATCATGATACTGGAAGGGATTGAGGTCTGATTTCCCAGTCTAAGTCTTGAGTTCTCCATATAAACAGGTACGTTTTTATAACGTTGGATCAAGCTGGTTGCTTTTTCGGCGAGCTCGAGCTGGCTGGAGATCTGCCAGGAGCGGATCGCACAATGTAATGTGCCAAGAAAATAGATCAAACAAATCGCGATAGAGATCTTGCTTTTATCGCTGGCAAATAAAGTGTGGAACATGCCCTGATGCCAGACAATAATAATGCAGGTGAGAATAACACCCGTCATAATTAACCAGTTCAGGAAGAGATGATGATCGTGTTTTTTCATAGTTATTATGATCTGTTCAAATCAGAGCAAAGTATACCTATCCGCGTTCCTTGTGCCTACAGGAATTATTCTTGTAGTGGCACCGCATTATCTTCCAGCGCAAAGTCTACAATTCCACGCAGGGTAATATTCATTTTTCGAGCAAAATCATTCACGCGAAGATCTTTATGATCGGTGGGCAGCAGGATCAGGCTGACGATCACCGCATTGTCCTGTTCATGAATGGTAACCCGGCATGGCATCTGGGCAACATACCCCGGATCAATGTCCAGAACTTCTTTTGCCACATCCAGCGAACAAAAGTGGATTACTTCAATCTCAGGATAGTTTTCATAGCCACGATTGCGCATGCCTTTGCCGACGGTATTTCGTCCCGTGATACGAAAGTTGCGTTCAGTAATGGCAAAATCCAGTTCCTGAATGACATCTGCAAAGCTTTTTTCTGTTTTGAAACGATGAATGAGTGCTTCGCTGTCTGGTGTTTTTTCGGCGCAACCCAATGTGATCAAACAGATTAACAGGAATGGAATTGTTCTCATGATCAGAGGTTCCTTAATCAAAAATGATGACAGAAGTACCAATATGAACGAAATTGCGCAATTCTTCAATTTCTTCGTTCTTGATTGCGACACAACCTTTTGTCCAGTTTTCATCTTCGTGAAGCATCAGTCGGTCTTCAGTTTGGTCGCCAATACCATGAATACCGATTGCGCCACCCAATTCCGTATTCTGATCAGGCATAGTTTTTCGTTTCAAATCGTGGATTATCTGACTAAACTCATCTCTATTGATCGTTTTGTTTTTTAATCCATCCAGCGTATCTTTTGCGTTTGGGTAATTAAGCTGCATAAAAAAATGGAATCGACTGTCTTCCTTAAAGTGCAGGATCTTATAGACACCCGTGGGCGTGATCTTATCGCCACGCCTTGTTTTGTCACCAGCGCCGCCGCTGCCAGAAGCGATATGGAACGTTTTTTGGAGGAGATGGTCTTTTTTAATCAATAACAAACGATCAGATTTATAAATTTCCAGCGTATAATCACCGGCAAAACTTAACTGGCTGATAAAAATCAGGCCGAAGAAAAACCATCTGTTTTTTAACTTGGACATAGGGTCAGGAAAAAAGACTATCTATTTTGATTTATAATGATGGTCGAAATTTTAATCGGATGTAGTCTCAGAAGCTACACACATAAGGAACTAATGGACAATAAAACACAAAATATTGCAAAAAAATATGCACTCCCGGCCATTGCGCTGCACTGGATAATCGCAATTCTGATCATCTTCTTGTTTGCACTTGGTTTATATATGGTCGAATTACCGAAAGATGTCACGCCATCGGTTCGTAAACCCTGGTTTGAATTACACAAGTCACTTGGCGTTACCGTTTTTCTATTATTGCTGATCAGGATTTTCTGGCGCATGACGCATGAGCCGCCAGCTTTGCCGGATTTCATTACCCAAGGCCAGCAAAAGTTCATTGATGTCATACACAAATTATTTTATGTCTCAATGATCCTGCAACCACTTAGTGGCTATTTATCTTCTTCTTTCAGCGGCTACAAAACAAAACTCTTTGGCCTGCCTCTACCACACTGGGGCTGGAAGAATGAGGAATATAATGAGATTTTTACTGAAGTTCATGAGGTCAGTGCCATGATCTTATTTACCTTTATCGTCGTTCATCTGGCGGGGATCATCGTGCATAAACGTAAGGGAAATGGGAAGACGATCATGCAGCGGATGTTGCCCTGAGATCGTTTTCCAGCCAAGTTCTCTCTAGTCAGAGTCTTCCTGCTCCTGATAAAGTACTCGCCAGATCCGTCCCTGCACGGAATCAGCTATATATAATGAACCCTCTGGTCCCTGGGCCAGACCGACGGGGCGATAGTCAGCATCTTCAGGCGCACTTAAATTTTCGCTACCGCTAAATCCGCTGGCGAAGACCTGACTATTACCTGTTGGCAAACCATCTTTGAATGGTACGTAGACAATCTGATATCCAACCTGATCAAACGGCCCACGATTGTAGGAACCATGAAAGGCGATGAAAGCACCTTTATGATATTGCGGTGGAAATTGTTCACCAGAATAAAACAGTAAATCGTTTGGACTGAAGTGTGCAGGAAAAGCAAAAACCGGATCTTTATGATTGTCACATTCGCCGGTCGTGTTGCCATCACCGCCATACTCTGGTGCAAGCATTTTCAATTTTTTGATCGGATCGTAATAACAATAAGGCCAACCGAAAGTATCATTTTCTTCGATCATTAAAAACTCTTCAGCAGGCAGTTCCGCCCCTTGTTGGGCTTCATAAATTTCTGGCCATAAATCAAACAGACCATCACGACCATGTTGCACAGCGTAAAGCGCATTGTTTGCCATATTCCAGGCAATAGCATAAGCATTGCGTATTCCGGAGGCATATTTAACGCCATCCATGGGAAAGTTTTGATCAACAAGCTTTCCATTGAATCGCCAGATCGCCGCCTGTGTTTTCAGTTGAGGGCAAGGAGCAATACCTTTTGAACCTGGTACCAACTCTTCAACCTGACAGGCATTGGAAGGTGAGCCCACGTTGATATACATCTGTCCTTGTTGGTCAAAGGTAAAAGTCTTACCTGAATGATTTTTTTGTTGAGGAAGATCGTCAACAACGATTTGTGGTTCTTGATCAGGAACTAAACTTTCGTTGTTTAAAGCATGTTTCAGTATTCTTTCATTCTCACCAAAATAAAGAAAACCTTCATGGATCGCTATCCCCAGGGTAGGTTTCTCACCGAATTCCTGAACAACATCTGCTTTCCCATCATCATCGAGATCACGAATACCGACAAGGCCGCCCAATTCCAGTCTGCGACTTCGGCGTGATCCATAAATATCACCATTACGGGTGACCGTGATGTGGCGTAGAAAACTAATGTGATCGGCAACGATCAGCGCACAGAAACCATCGGGCAGGATCAATCCACCATTGTCCGGATCGCATTTTATTTGTGACTGTTCGGGTTCAGGTGGTTTTTCACAGCCGGACAGGAAAGCTAAAAGAAAAACGAGAAATATTCTTTTCATACCGCCATATAGTATCATGTCCCCAAAGACATTAGCCTGATGAACAAACCACTCAAACTCAAACATCTACTATTTCGCTACGAACTGGCATTCCTTTTGTTATTGCTGGTAACGGGTGCGTTGGGTGGATTATGGGCTTATTACTGGCAACAAACTTCTGCCGAATCTGTCCGACTGGGACAATTAAGTGATGCGGCTCAGCAGATCCGTACCGATCTTTTTCGCCAGATCAAGGAAGTCACCTGGGCTCGGCTGAAAGAAGATCCGGAAGCTTTACAACTCTACTCCGGTTTTTCGAGGAAGATTGATAGAAATTTTAATCAGCTTAAAGCCGCTTCAGTGGATGATTCTGAAAAGAAAGCCATTGTGCAGATCACAGAGTCATATCGAATTATCGAAAAAGATATGAACAAGATTTTCACGGATCCTTATATGATCAGCCGAGTGGTGAGATTGCGAGTTTTAAATCCGGCCTACGAACGCAATATGGTCAATTATTTTGAGGTTTCTTATAAGGAGTTTGAGGATATTCTTAATAATAAACAGCATGTGCTTGATCAGAAAATGGAATATTGGACTAGTCTTGCGCCTCTGTTGATTCCGATCCCGTTATTGCTTGCTGGCATTTTGTTTCTCTTTTCGCGTTCGAGCATTCAACGCGAAGTAGTGCGTCCTGTAGAAGTGGTAAAGCAGGGGGCGGCGTTGATCAGTAAAGGGGAGTTAAATCATACGATTCCACAGGAAGGCGTTGCTGAAATGGCTGATCTGGCCGGAACGATCAATGACATGGCATCCGAGCTTGCGAGTAATAGGGATGCACTGATCGAATCTGAAAAGCAGGCAGCACTTGGAGCGCTTGTACCAGTGGTCGCGCATAATATTCGCAATCCACTTGCCAGCATCCGCGCCAGCGCGCAATTGCTTGATCATGTTGATGATCCTGAAGACAAACAGGAAATTAAAGAAGCGGTGATCGAGACAGTTGATCGGCTGGGTCGTTGGGTCAGTGCGTTGGTTTCATACTTACACCCTTTAAAACCGCATAAGAAAATCACGCAGTTAACAACCTTATTAGATGCTGTTTCTCATCTGTTACAACCACGGTTGGATGAAAAACAGGTGAAGATTGATCATGGGAAATGGGAGGAACAACATTCGGTTCCTGTTGATCCAGATCTGATGGAGCAGGCTTTATATGGTCTGCTTTCGAATGCTGTCGATGTCTCGCCAGAAGGAGGTGTTGTGACTTTATCGATCTATAAGGATGCTGAGGACTTAAAGTTGACGATAGAAGATCAGGGAGTCGGAATGCCGTTTGATCCGAAACCAGGCGAACTGGCACCGGGTCGGACGACAAAACGTTTCGGAACAGGCCTGGGTATTCCTGTCGCCTTCAAGGTATGCAACACTCACGGCTGGAAGATGTCCTATGAAAAGAATTCACCCAAAGGCACACGAGTAGTGATCACAATTCCACCACAAGGAAATGCAGAAGTATGACGGAGAATGATAAACAGAAAACCCGCATCCTGATCATCGAGGATGAAGCACTTTTCGCCAAGGCAGTGAAAAAACGCCTCGAAGTTGCTGGGTATCACCCTGAAGTGGCTGGGACTCTGGCCATTGCCGATACTTCTATTGATAGTTTCAATCCTGATCTGGTTTTACTCGACATGCGTTTGCCAGACGGATCGGGTTTAGATTTTCTGACCAGTTTAAGAGAAGAGAAAAACGCCAGTGTTCCTGTGCTGGTTCTCTCAGCTTATGGTGAGCTGGAAGATGCGGTCGCGGCAATGAAATTGCAGGCATCGGATTATCTTAAAAAACCCATTGATCTTGATGAGCTTCTATTGAACATAGAAAAGGTGCTCGACCGGGACAAGATCTCAAGACAGCTGGAGTATTCCAGAAAACGGGAAAGCGTTAGCGTTGCTGCTGATAAAGTTGAATTGCTGGGAGAATGTGATCAGATCAAAAATCTGATCGCACAAGCACAGCACATTGGGACATTGTGTAATGATCCTGAAGTCTTACCACCGAACATTCTCATTCTGGGTGATACGGGTACGGGTAAAGATATGGCTGCACGAATGCTGCACGGGATCAGTGCCCGCAAGGACAAACCTTTTGTGCATGTGGATTGTGCTTCGTTACCCAAAGATCTGATCGAAGCTGAACTCTTCGGGCATGAAAAGGGCGCGTTTACCAATGCGCTTGAAGCCAGAACCGGTCTTATTGAAGCTGCTGAAGATGGTGTGGTATTTCTGGATGAGATCGGAGAACTGCCATTAGAATTGCAGGCAAAACTGCTCGCAGTACTGGAGCGTAGGACGTTAAGACGTGTTGGTAGTACACAGGAACGATCAGTACCGGCCTGGATTATTTCAGCCACTAACCGTAACCCTGAAAGAATGGTGGAAGAGGGTGAAATGCGTTCTGATCTGTTTTTCCGTTTAAACGTACTAAGTATGGTTATGCCACCATTAAAAGATCGCGACAAAGACATTGTTCTACTGGCTAACCATTTTGCCAATCAAACCGCCTCTCGCTATGGACTCAATGACATAAAGATCACACAAGATGCTGAAAAAGAACTAAAAAAATATCATTGGCCAGGAAATGTTCGAGAGTTGAAGCACCTGATGGAAAGAGCAGTATTATTATCTACCGATGGTAATATTTCTGCTGAAATCTTAATGCTGAATAACCATGCTGACGGTGCTCATCTATCAACTGAAAATGGCCTTGCCGATCTAACAAACCTGACTTTAGAAGAAGCAGAAAGATTCATGCTTGAGAGTGCGTTGGATCGAACGGATAACAATGTTTCTGAGGCTGCAAGGTTGCTGGGTGTGACACGGATGGCAATGCGTTATCGCATGCAAAAGCATAATCTCTAAAATTGAAAGTTCTGCCTAAAAATAAAGCAGAATAAAAAAAGGCGACCGAAGTCGCCTGAATTTTACTTCCTCTACATTCCTTGTAAAGGTTTGAAGTTTTTTAACTCCTTTTATTTATTTTCCAGAAAATCATTCCGTCGATTTTTCTGGTTAGCATCGCATCCGTGCAATGCCTGACAAATAATATCTACTTGTTGGTTGAACGTCAATATTATGACTCATCAGTATAGGGACGTATTAAACCTATAAATAACAATAAGTAATGTAATTATTGTAATGTAACTATTAGACTTGGAAGCAGATGTTTACAAATTGGTTTCAATCTAAAACTCCTCTGGAAATCATGATCAGAACTCCAGAGGAGGGTAGATTCAGACAGTACTATTCTTTAACTGAATCAACCGTCATTACTTCACGATTAACTTCAACGGTTTTTTCACCAATGCCTTTAACCAGCACAAGATCATCAACAGATTTGAATGCGCCGTGATCATTACGATAGGTAACGATCGCTGCAGCTTTGGTTTCACCAACACCTTTCATAGTGCTGGCAATTGTTGCTGCATCTGCTGTGTTGATATCAATTGTATCAGCCGCAAAGGATAATGAGGAAATGGTTAATAAAAGAACTGCTAAGATATGTTTAAGCATACTACCTCCTTGTAGGTTTTATTTTTAGTTGTAATCAGAAAGAATCATTCCAACTGACAAGTTCAGACTACTATACTAATCAAAACTAGATCTACTAGGGGAATGATTAAGAATCATTTGTTTGCATAGATCGATAATTTGTCACAGTTTTATGCTGATGATATTGAGTCCGAACGGTTAGAATACTACGAAATTTGTAATTGATGAAATGGGAAAGAGCTAATGAATGTAGTAATAATAGGAGCCGGTTACGTCGGCCTGGTTTCAGGAACCTGCTTTGCTGAATTTGGTGTAAACGTTACGTGTGTTGATGTTGATGAAGATAAAATTTCCCGCTTAAAAGAAGGTGAAATTCCTATTTACGAACCGGGCCTGACAGAGCTGGTCGAAAAGAATGTCAGGGAAGGGCGGTTACATTTCTCAACCGAGCTCAAAGACAATGTTGGAAATGCTGATCTGGTTTTTATCGCGGTAGGTACACCCACTCGTCGTGGTGATGGCCATGCTGATCTGAAATATGTGTATGCGGCGGCTGAAGAGGTTGCGAAACACTTGAAGGGTTATACGGTCATCGTCGATAAATCCACAGTGCCTGTTGGCACAGCAAGAAACGTTGAACGTATCATTCGTGAAACTAATCCAGGTGCTGATTTTGATGTGGCTTCAAACCCAGAATTCCTACGAGAAGGTGCTGCCATTTCAGATTTTATGCGTCCTGACCGCGTTGTGATCGGTGTTGAGAGTGAGCGTGCTGAAGCTTTATTAAGAGAACTCTATCGCCCCATCAACCTGATCGAAGCACCGATCATGAAAACTGATCTCGAAAGTGCTGAGCTGATCAAATATGCCTCTAATGCTTTTCTTGCCACTAAGATCAGCTTTATCAATGAGATATCTTCGTTATGCGAAGCCGTTGGTGCAGATGTGCATGCCGTGGCAAAAGGTATGGGACTTGATGGTCGAATTGGAAAGAAATTTCTTCATGCTGGCCCTGGTTATGGCGGATCATGTTTTCCTAAAGACACCCAGGCATTGGTTCGGATTGCACAAGAGCATGGAGTTTCATCACGAATTGTAGAATCTGTAATCGAAGTCAATGCATCCCAGAAAGCCAGAATGATTAAAAAGATCCGTACAGCTCTGGGAGGAAGTGAGGCGGGTAAAACCATCGCCGTACTCGGCTTGACCTTCAAACCTGAAACCGATGATATGCGTGATGCACCGGCATTAGCGATCCTTCCTGCATTGATAGACAAAGGAGCGATCATTAAAGCCCATGATCCGAAGGGTGTGGAAGAAGCAAAAGAACTACTGCCGACAAGTGTTAGCTATCATGAAGATGTCATGGAGATGATCGAGAATGCTGATGCTGTTGTCCTCATGACAGAGTGGAATGCTTATCGTGGAATGGATCTGAATATGATCAAAGAAAAAATGGCTGGTAATGTGTTTATCGATCTTAGAAATGTATATGAAGCTGAGCAGATGGAAAAAGCGGGGTTTGAATATCATTGTGTGGGACGTGTTTAAAACTTGTTTGGCATTAAAGCTGCTCAAAGAGAATTAAAATATGCTTGATTCCGAAAAGGAAATTTTCGAAAAATACAAACTGATTGATGACAAATTATTTATGTCCATCCATGATGCTGAGGTCTTGTCCAAAGGACTGGCAGAAATGGTCATGGCTGAAGGGATTAAGGTAGATAAAGTTATTGGGATTGCCAATGGTGCAATTTTGCCTGCCACGGTTATTGCTGAATACATGTCGTTACCACTTGAGATGGAAAGAATTCGTCGGGAAGGTAGTGGGATGAAAAGAAAGTTAGCAAGAGTGCCTTTCTTACTCGAGTTGATATCCGTTATGTATAAGTTACCTGTCTCACGAGATCTGTTGAGATTTGTAATGAACAAGTTTAATCGCCTCGAGGAGAATGACAATAAACAACAGTCAGGTGATCAAGAAGAACTGACAGTCCTGGTTGTTGATGATGCTGTTGAGACTGGTCAGACGCTAAAGCGTATAATGGAAATGCAGCTTGAGCAAAATTCTGCTGTGAAAATTTATACTGCTGTCATTTCCTGGTCTGTTGCATACAAAAACCCTGTTCCCGGTGCAGTAGAACCAGATTTTTTTATCTCGAAAAGGATCCAGCATTACCCCTGGTCACAGAATAGTAACCATTTTACAGATTATCAGAAGTGGCTAAAAGATAGAGGCTTGCAAGAGTGGGAGTAGCTCTATCAAAAGGAATGTTATTACTGGATCTTGATTGTGTAACCATCTATGGAGGGAGTCCAAGGGATGGTTTAAGCAAAGAAATCTATCTGCTTCACCCCGAATTATCGACAGCTCTTAACAGATTAGACTGGCCAGTAGTTTTATTGACCCATCGGGCACGGAGAGATGCAGATCTTATTCGTTCTTATCTTGAAAAACATAACTGTCAATTTGTAGACTGCATTTCATCCAGGGAATTGTTTCGTTCGGCTCTTTTAAGCTTCAGTTTTGTAAAGTTATTTACAAAGGGTCTTAGCAAATCATTTGCCCTGAACTGGCTTGAAAAAAAATATGATATAACGCGTGATCAGATGATTTTAATTGATGATCGATCTGAAAATCTGAAAGAGCTTATAAATAATGGAATGAAATATGGGGTTTTGGCTCCTTTTGAGTTGTTAGATGAATCACAGAATGAGCAGGAAGTTCATTCTTTTGATTTCCACCAGGTTATCGATTGGATTGAAACTAAGTTGCCTGATAGCCCGTCACATTTATTTGAAGCAAAAGCGGTGAAGAAAAATCTTACAAATCTTCCTGTAATTGGCCAAATTGACACAGAATCACCTGAATTATTTGAATCATTAAGGAGAATTGCAAAGTGGGTGCGGAGTAAAGTAAAAACCTTGCCAATGTAAGCATTTTTAGCTGAAAGTTATTATTTGCAAGGGTTAACAATGCTCTATTTTGTCTGTGCGGGTAATGAGAGTACCATTCCCAACTAAAGTAGTTGATAAAAACTGTAGAGTTTACGCTTACTAAATGTTTAATAAATTTCTTTCTTGTACAAAAACAATAGTTAGCTTAGCTGGGTGCTTGTAAAGCTTCATCTAGGTAAGAATCGTTCGATCCAACATTTCTTCAAGGCCTCCTACCATTATCTGGAATACGGTCATCTGTACTTGCGTAGCCAACGACCTGTTGTAAAGCTATTGGGTAGGTGACAAGCAGGCAAAATCTAACAAGTATACGGATTTTGCTAATGGGTGCAGTATTACAGAAAAATGTGGTGTAGGATTACGCCATATGGCTATTATCCATGTGCCATTGCAGGCAGTATTGATCGGATACTTGGTCTGGATCTTGGACAGAAAGACCCGGCAAAAGCTTACGATTCTATGCGTGGAGCTAGATGACTTATGTCGATATTGTGGTCATTTTAGAATGTCTCCAGCTGCAACAGAAATTGAACAATCAATTACCTGGGTAAAAGCTTACAAAATATACAAGGACAGGAATACAAGGCCAAAATTGACTAAGTATTAGAAGTTAAAAAATCAGCCTCAATAGTCTTATTAAACTCAGGTATGGACAGACAGCAAAAGATCGATAAGAGCTCTAAACGATTTTTTTGTCTGAGTAATTCAGTCGTCTTAGCTGATCTTTATTTAACCAGGTTGTTAGGGTTAACCTTTATCTTCTCAAAAAATGAAATACAATTATCAATTCCTTACAGCTTGCTTGTAGAAAACGAATAAGGTTATGTGGATAATCTAATAAGAAGTTCTTAATATGGCCAGGTAGTTTTTTGCCAACATACCTTGGGAAATTGCACTTTAATTGAGAAATTTTCTGATTATAAAAGCTAAATTGAAAGATGGAGATAAAATTGAATAAGTTTAGGGTTCACTTGATTGCTGGAGCACGTCCAAATTTCATGAAAATTGCTCCAATAATTCGTGAGCTAAAAAAATATTCGGATACTATTCACTTTCAACTCATCCATACAGGGCAGCATTATGATGCCAGTATGAGTGATGTTTTCTTTGAAGAGTTAGAGATCCCTGATCCGGATTTTCATCTCAATGTTGGTAGTGGTAGCCATGCGGATCAAACTGCAAGGATCATGATGGCCTATGAACCGATCTGTATATCAGAAAAACCAGATATCTTATTGGTGGTAGGCGATGTTAACTCAACAGTGGCATGCTCCTTAGTTGCTAAGAAACTAAATATTAAAGTTGCGCATGTTGAAGCAGGCTTGCGTAGTGGTGATATGGAAATGCCTGAAGAAATAAACAGGATTATTACTGATTCAATAACAGACTATTACTTTGTCACAGAGCAAAGTGGCATTGATAATTTGATAGCAGAAGGAAAGCCAGAAAAAAATATTCATTTTGTTGGACATGTAATGATCGACAACCTTCTCTACCAGGTAGAAAAACTGAAAACACTTGATGGAAAAAAGCTGGACTTATCGACAAAACTAAAAAAACAATATCCAGAGTATGGAGTGGTTACACTTCACAGACCATCAAATGTCGATGATGAAAAATTACTTTCAGGAATTATTGAAGCATTATCAGAAATTAGCCAAAAAATACCGCTTATTTTTCCTATACATCCAAGAACAGAAAAGAGCCTGGAAAGCTTTGGGTTAAAACTCCCTGAAACAATAATTACTACCAAAGCACTTCCATATATGGAATTTTTAAATTTATTTAAAGATGCAAAAATTGTGTTGACAGATAGTGGAGGCCTTCAGGAAGAAACTACAGCATTGGGTGTGCCTTGCTTAACGATGAGAGAGAACACAGAGCGACCTGTTACAACTACAGAAGGAACAAATATAATAGTAGGAGCCTCAAAGGAAAAAATCATATCCGAGGCAACTTCTATTTTAGAAACAAAAATTAAGAGCCAACAAAAGCCAGATTTATGGGATGGTCATGCAGCCGAAAGAATTATAAAAATACTGATAAGTTAATCTTGCTTATTTTTATTCATCCTTAATATGGCTCAATTTAAACTTTCTTCCTTTCTACAAAAATATATTATTGAGTTAATATTATTTTTTGGTGTTTTTTATGCCAGTAACTTATCTGCTCTTGAAGTTAGTAATTCAATTCCAAAACCTAATTATCATTTAACAAAGAGTGCAAACGATTTAGTTGAATTGGCTGATGGTGTTGTTCATGAATTTCCCGCATGGACAAGAAAGGAGAGCGTTGGGTGGAAAGCGGTCTCAACAATATTGTTGGAAATCAATTTAAATTTACCTGAAAATCAGATGTGTGATTCTGGTACGCTAGAAATTTATTCAAGTAAACAAAAGTCTTCAGGGGTTCGGCTTCCAAGGCGTATTGATATTTATGGGGACAATAAACATATTAAGTATGTCAATATTGATAATGCAGGTAGTGCAAACCAGCAGGCTCATACAATTACGATTCCATTAAAAAATATTGGGAATACTTTCGCAATGGTAATTCATTCAAGTGGTGTGTTCACCATGATTGATGAAATTGCCTGGGTTTCTGATTTACGTGAATGTGATCTGGAAGGCAAAAAAGAAATAAAATTCAAAAAAATTAATTCTCAAAAAATTCTTGCAGATAGTAAACGGAGGCTGGTTGATCAATTAATTGACAGAATGAAGCCTGTAAACAAGCCAAATAAAAAGCTAGAAGTTTGGTTCGCCGATCCATGGGGTGTCTTGCCAACACAATTAACGGAGCAAGAAGAGCGATCGGATAGTATGATATTGAAAGGGTTCAATAATACAAAAGAGACTTTTGTTATCGGGATGGCTGGTGGATGCAAACATAACCAGTCCTATAAAGTTAAATTGACTTCGTCACCAGAAATACAGAAAAAGATACGTGTGTTTGAAATACAAAAACAACTGGTTTTAGATGGAAGTATTGTTTTCGATCCGTTGATTCCATTACACAGTAATAAGTTAGAGTGTTCTAACTCATGGAACACATATTTATGGTTTAGCATTGATATCGATGAAAATATTAACTCAGAGAAGATTACTGTTGAAATACAATCGGAGAAAAGTGATGTTAAAGCTGTTGAAGTTGATCTACAGATAGAGAATCTTGATCAGTCAGATGCTTGTAATCTAAATGTTGTTAATTGGGCGTACCCACAACAAGATAAGCCTATATGGAATGTCAGGACTGATCTTTATCAAGATCTTGTAAATCATGGTGTTAATGTTCTTGTCATTCATCCATCATTATTAAAACTGCCAAATTCAGTAGGAAAAGTCCAAAACATTAATAAAAAAGAAATTCTTAATCAGATTAAAAATATCAAGGAAAATGATAAAGATGCCACGATACTTTTATATATGGCAATCGGGCCATGGCTTGATAAGAATCAAAAACTAAGTGAATTGCAACGTGAAAAGGTTCTGACAGGCTGGGTTACATACATTGATCAGTTTTTACGTAAAGAAGGTTATAGTAGAGATCAATGGATGTTATATCCTGTCGATGAACCTGTAGCGAAAAGACTTGAGCAGCTATTCTGGACAATCGATTTGATCAAAAAAGTAAGCCCAGATATTCGGATTTACGCTAATCCAATTGCTGTTCATAGTAATAAGATTACTTATGGGCAGTTAAAGAAGTTATCAAATAAAGTTGATGTTATTCAGCCAGACTTTGAGTTAGTGCAAGAACAAATGACACTATTCCAGAATCTTAACAAGCCTTGGTGGTTCTACGACAACCCTGCCTACCCAGCTAAAAAAACAGAGCCTTATTTTTATCGATCGTTAGCCTTAAAAGCCTGGACGCTAGGTGCTACTGGAACAGGGTTCTGGTCTTATAGCGACACATCAAATACTTCTGCCTGGGATGATTTTGATGGGAATCGTGGTGATTGGGCTGTTGTTTATGAAGGTAAAAAAAATATCATATCTAGCAGAAGGTGGGAAGCTTTTGCCCAAGGTGTTAATGATTATAGATTTTTATGTGCATCAGGGGATCTCAAACTGCCCAAGTTGCAAATAAACAATGATAAATTTAATCTGAAGCTCAAAAAAAGTTTGAATGATCCAAAAGCTATGGTTGAGCTATTAATACATAATAAAAACTACATACATGACTCTATTCAATAATTGGGCATATTTCGATCATAGATTAATCATGAATATGAGCACATAAAATGTTTGATTTTCTTCGCCAAAAGTTTACTGGTGATACAAAAAAAATACTTACAGGGGTAATGACGAAATTTTTAACATTACCGTTGTCGTTGCTTGTAAGTATTGTTTTAACTCGGAATTTGGGACAAGCTCAATTTGGTTTGTATTCATTATTGTTATCTTTAATCATGTTATTCACAAACCCAATACAGTACAGTTTATCTACCCTCATTGTGAGGGAGTCTAGTGTTCATGTAGAGAAAGAGCAGTTTGGGATTGTTAAAGGCTTAATTGTTTATGCTGTGATGCTTGCACTGTTAATGGCGTTGATAGCATCATTTAGTTTAAATAAAATAGCAGATCATTTTTATGATATTAATTTAGATATAAACCCTTATGTTTTTGGACTTATTGTATTTGCTCTCATACTTAATGGTGCTGGAGGCACATTTTTACGAAGCTTTGGATATATCATCATTGGAATTCTTCCGGAGCAGGTGGTCAGGCCACTCTTAATAACTATTGTAATAGGCGCAATGGTGTATATAGCAGGTGTTAATGAGTTAACCGCAAGAGAAGGGCTTTTCGGGCTTTTAATTGCAGCGTTACTTTCGGTATTATCCATTTTCATTTTTGCTAATTTTTTTATTGTAAAGAAGCTATTTCAGCAAAAAATATTTATTGAGTGGCGGGTCTGGTCTCTCAGCATGCTTCCATTATTCTGGCTAGGAATATTTCAGGTCGTTAATTCTAACGTCCCCATTTTCATGCTTGGCTATTTAAGTACGGAAGAGGATGTTGCATTGTATACAATATCTGGCCAATGTGCGGTTCTGGTAGGTGTGACTCTAGTGGCTGTTAATTTAGTAATAGGGCCAAAATTATCTGTATTAATCTCAGACAATAATATTTCGGGAGTTCAGGAAATTCTGAAAAAAGCATGTGCAATTGCTTTTCTGTTTTCATGTGCGTTTGCAGTTTGTTATTATTTTTTTGGGGAGAAGATGCTCACTATAGCATTTGGAAAAGATTATGCTGGTGCTTACTATCCATTATTGTTTTTAACATTAGGGCAGCTTGTTAATGCATTTACTGGCCCGGTTGGGTTAACCTTAAACTTACTAAGACAAGAGAAATTTTTTGTAAAAGTAATTGTTATCACAGGTATTCTTAATGTATTTCTGAGTTTGTATTTAATACAGGGTTACGGTGTTATAGGCGCAGCAGCAGCAGCAGCAACAAGTATTATTATATCTAATGTGGTATTGACAGTTAAACTTTTCAGGCTTACAGGGATCAACATAATTCCATTTGCCAGGTAACTTATTGATAGAATTAATAAAATGGAGAAATCAAATTTCTTTATTCTTGGTGCTTCAAAGTGGTGTTTGAGTTATCGAACATCAGTTTTGACAATACCCATTGCATAGCGATCTTGCTAATTATTTTGATTCAGACATTAAATTATTTAGCAACTACTGGAAAAGACTTATCTAAATTAATCATGGCTATGAAAGTCTCGATAGTTATTACCAGCATAGGCAAAAAATAAAATTTTATGAAAAAAAGCTCAATCCCCAATCCCACTGTGGAATATAGTAAATTCGCAATAATATCAGCATGGATTATATGTCCTGTAGTCATTCTATTTTCATATCTTCCAGTTCTTAATATCGTTGCAAGAGTAGTTTCACTTCTTCTGATTTTATGGTTCCTTTTTAGCACTTTACGAGATTTGAAAAAAAGTTATTGGCCTGCACCATTACTGTTGTATCTTGCTTGGGGATTATATACGTTATTACCCAGTGTCTTCGCCCCAGAACCAGACCAAGCAATGTTTAAATGGTTCACAATAGCGCTTCTTGGACTGGTTAACATCGCTGTGGCTAATGCTGTTGTGTGGAGCGGTAGTGTAAAACCCTGGATTTGGGCTTATCTAATGGCAAGTCTTGCTAGTTACTATTTGCCCATGGATTTATTTCTCCCTGTTGATTACGAGAATGAAGTATTGGGGCGTCATGTGGGCACACTCGTTAATGCAAATACTTATGGTTGCACCATAGTACAAGCAGTATTACTAGCCTTGATTTTGTTGTTGCAAGAGACACGACTACTCGTGCGAATGATAATTTTGGCTATTATTGTTATCTTTACAATAGAAGTTATTGCTAGTGGTTCTCGAACAGCTGTTGTTGGTTTGATTTTGTCTTTATTAGGAGCGGGTTACAGTGTAGGCATTAAATCATTATTAAAACCAAAAAACATGTTGTTCTTTGCTTCATCGGTGCTGATAGCAACAATAACGGTACTGTTAGGTTTTACGGTAGCTTCGCCTGGAAGTTTTTCCATGATTATGGGCCGTATGGATATTTTATTGGTTTATGTTGGTCTTGCAGAAGGAGTAACAAATGCAAAAGAACGAAGTCTCACAGATCGAATGGATCTTATGGAAACGGCATTTGAGACCTGGTTACAATATCCTTTAGGTATTGGGCTGGATAATTTTAAAGTTTTTAGTGGAGTTTATGCACACTCTAATTATTTTGAGTTGCTTGCTTCAGTAGGATTGATTGGATTGTTCATCTACTATTTTTGTTATTACAAATTCTACAAACTAATAATGAAAAAAATGGTTAAGCTTGGTTCTGGATCTGTTCCCCTGCAGAAAATGCTATTGGCCGTTCTTGTAGTAATTATAGCTATGGATATCTCTAACGTGAGTTATTATTCAAAATCTTTGTGGTTATTATTAAGTATCCTGTCTGGATACTTAATTTTATTGTCAAGAGAGAATAAAATTAAGTAACCAGAAGTCTGGATAAGAAAACACCAAAGAGTTTTTAATAGCAAACTCACGATACTCATTCTAGTTGCGATATGCGTATTATTGCTAACCAGATCCACTCTAAGTAATTTACCCCCAGATAAAAAAGCTGAACTTGAACGAGCAGTCAGGTAAGTTAAAGCTAGAAAATACATTTTTCACTCCGGCTAATCGTCTTGCCGACAAGAGTGAATTTGATGAAATTATTCAAAGACCACTCTTTATTAATTACTAGACAACCAGAAGAAAAGAGTCATTACACGTCGTACCCATTCAATTCCTAACTCTGCTTAACTTGCGCATAAAGAAGTTATGAGAACTATTTCACAAAATTGTCCCTGATCTTCGAAAGAGCTTCATTATTCCTAAAGAAAACAACGTAGCCTGCCGATAGTAGCTAAAGCAAGTGTTTTACCAGTTAAGGATAACTGGTTTATGTGCGAACTGTCACAGGTGTGTTAACGAAGCAGCTGTGCCATCAGTACGATTTTATAGTTTTCGATGCTGTTAGTCGTAAAGCTAGTTATAAATGTTAAAGGAATAACATGAAATATATATTTAAAGCCGTTTTTGCCATTCTGGTCATCAATTTTGCAATTCTAGATTTTGAAGCTTTCGCCACCTCAAGCGATAGCATTTACGAAAAAAAGATAGTGTTACCTGTCTACGACCGTAATAATCCTGAAATGTATCTAATAAAAAACAATCAGGATTGGAAAAAAATCAATGACCATAGAATTCGATTCTTTTTCGTGACACCCGGTAATTACAGTCACGCTGGAAACAGTGGTGGCAGGGTCATCTTAAAAACCAGTGGTTCCGCCAGTAAAAAGCGATATATCTTGCTTCACAATGGCAATAACACCCATCCGGGAAAACTCTCTAAAAACAGGCTGGCCAAGGTCGGGTTTCTCTTAAAAAATACGAGTAACTGGGTTATTGACCGGATGGCTTATTGGGAGAGTCCAGGTATTTTAAATCCCATCGTACTGGAAAACTCAGACAATAATATTGTGAACCGATATTTTATGAGTAATGTAGGCACAGGCATTAGCATATTAGATGGATCGGATAATAATATTATTCAAAATTGTAGAATTCAAAGGAACAAAATTTCGATTCGCCGTGATAGTGCTGCGATAGGTATTACGACACATAGTCGAAGGAGTGTTCGTATAGTAAACAATAAAATTCTGAGTAATGAAATCTATAACTTTGTGGATGGTTTTCAAACCACCCGCAGGAGTGGTAATTCAAGGCTGAGTTTTGAAGGCACTATCATTGATAATAATCATTTCTACATTGACAACAAAATCTATACTGATGGGAAAGGTCATCATAAGGCTAATGGACAATTTGCTTATGCCGAGAATGCTATCGATTTAAAGGTCGGCTCAGAGAACGCGAATAAGCCCGTTATTGTCAGTAACAATAAAATGTGGGGGTATCGAGAATCAGATAGAACACGTTCCCAACTATCCGATCCGGGTGCCGCGATGCCCATTCATTACAACGTAAAAAATACGGTGATTCAGGATAACGTCTTATTTGACTCCACGGTGGGCATGAATATCTCTGATCCTTATTCAGGCTATTCGATGCAAAACTCCGTGATTAAAAATAATATTTTTTATAAGATTAAAGAACAGGCATTTTACATCAGTCACAGCAGTAAGATTAAGTTTGATGGCAACCTGTTTAAAGATGTCTCTAAAGATTTTAAGAAGTTTGTTGTCTTTGATAAACAATTGAAAAATATATCCTTTGTCAACAACACCATTTTAGATGCACATAATAAAACAGCGCATCTGATTGGGCATGTTGCCACCCGTTCAAATAATACATTTTACAAGGCATTGCCCGGTAAGTTATCGGGTTCGGGTGATACGGTGTACCCTGGGAAGCCTAACCTCGGTTATAGCAACTTAGTGTTTATAACCGATAATTATACGAATCATCCAAGAACGATTACATTACCTCAGGTTGTTACAGGAACCGCTGGCATCCCACCCAAAACGATTTCTTTACCAGAAGTTCCCACAGGAATAGATAGCCGTTCTCCCAAAACGACTCCTTTGCCTCAAGTTCCCACCGGTGGAACCAATAAGTCATTAAAGATCACTTCTCACACTGAAGGACAAAAAGTGTTAGCCCGAAAAAGTTTTGAGGTGACCGTCGATATCACCGATCCGGAGGGTGTACGGTGGGCTATTTTTTATATTGATGGCAAACGTATCGCGGGTGATACGACATTCCCCTATAGCATGAAATACCCGGCTTTATCACCGGGGCGTCATGAGATTACGGTTCACTATAAAACACGTAAAAATAAATATACGGCAAAAGTGCCGGTTAATATTACGGTGGTAAATTCTCTCCATGAAAAGACAAAGACACCTCGTAGTAATCGTCAGCTGCCGGTTGATCATAAGCTAAAGATAACATCGCATGTAGAAGGACAAAGAGTTTTAGCCAGAAAAGGTTTTGAGGTAACAGCTGAGATAACCGATCCCGATGGTGTACGGTGGGCTATTTTTTATATTGATGGCAAACGTATCGCGGGTGATACGACATTCCCCTATAGCATGAAATACCCGGCTTTGTCACCGGGACGTCATGAGATTACCGTTCACTATAAAACACGTAAGAATAAATATACGACGAAAGTACCTGTGAATATTACGGTGGTAAATTAATGTGATTCTCCCTTGAATATCAGGATAAAAGAAGTAAGCTAGGTCAGATTGTAATGATCAAGTAAATTTCGTGTTCATTCAAGAAACTTGTAATGGTCTAATAATCTTGAATGGATTTATAGCCTATAATTCAACCAGTTATCAGGAGTTACAGAATGAACCGAAAACACGAGTTAATCTTCACTATAGAACAGAATTACAATATGCCAAACTGATGGCCAACGAAGGTTAAACCAATCAACAGATTAGAGAGGTGTCCGGTGCAGGTTCAGCGGACAATAATATCTACTTTAATCTAGCAAACAAGAAAAAAAGAAACCATAAGCTATTCTGAACAGGTATGTTTCACCATCTCAGTTTGAAACATAAACCGTGCCGGATAGTCCGATAGTCTGTGTCTATTTTATAGAGCACAGGGTCAGATCCATGTTTTAGTCTAAATTAGGGTATGTTTACTTGAAGAAAAAAATATTATTCATTATTGATTCGTTAGTGTCTGGTGGAGCACAACGGCAGATGACTCTTCTGGCCAAACATATGGATCAAACAGAATTTGATATTTCCATACTTATTTATTATGACTCAAGGCACTATGAGCAGGAGTTAATAGATGCCAATATACCTGTTCACTATATCAAAAAAAATGGTTATGTCGATTTGGTTTTCTTTTATTCACTCATAAGAAAAATAATCGAAATAAACCCCCACATTATACTTTCGTATCTAATGGTGCCAAATGCATGGGCGCGGTTAGCAGGTAAACTGGCAGGTGTTAAATATATAATCACTTCAGAACGCAATATTGATATAGGACACTCCAAAATAAGAGTATTAATTGAAAAATTACTTCATAGGTTCAGTTCGTCAATTGTTGTTAATGCTGAGGCGACAAAAGAGTTGCTGATTAAAACCGTAGGTATACCAGAGTCTAAATTACAAGTTATATATAACGGGGTTGATGTTGCTCGATTCTCTTCTCCTGAAGCTGATGTCATGGAAAACTATCGTAATGAATTTGGATTTAGTACAACGGATAAAATAATCTTTCTGCCCGGTCGAATGCAACCACAAAAAAATCATATTTGCCTTGTGTGTGCTTTTTGTAAGGTTGCCGACAACATCCCAAATGCTAAGTTATTATTTGCAGGTGAAGAGATAGATAAAAATATTAAAGATGAAATAGTCCATGAGTTGAGTAAACATGATCTGCTGAGGCGTACTGTATTTGCTGGTCGTCAAAGTAACATGAGTGAGCTGTACTCTTTATCAGATGTAGTTGTACTTCCTTCGTTATGGGAGGGTTTTCCAAACGTCATACTGGAAGCAATGGCTTCTGAAAGAGCCGTCATTGCTACAGATATTGCTGATAATAAGCGACTGGTCCATGATGGTGTCAACGGGTATTTATTTACAGTCAACGATGATCAAGAGCTATCCAATTTGTTATTGAAAGTGCTTGTTGGAAATAATGATTCTACTATTGAAATGGGAAAGAAAGGTAGGGAAATCATAAATGAATCTTATTCAATTTCAAAGATGGTGAAAAACTACCAGAACTTGTTTCTTAGTTTTGATGAAAATAATAATGAACGCGTGTGATCGATGTTTAAAGTTACAATTATTATCATTTTCCCTGATAGCTTTTTCAGCATAATATACCGATGTTGCCACGTCTTATAGATTATTGGATTCTACTGTACAGTTATTGCCGTGTATGACTAATAGATTTTCATTAGTTAAAATTTACCATTTTCAACTAAAGGAGTTGTAAATGCCCAAGCTTAGAAAGCCTAATTTTTTTATTATTGGAGCACCAAAATGTGGAACGACAGCATTAAGTGAATATTTAAAAAATCATCCGAGCATTGTTATGTCAGAGCCCAAAGAGCCTCATTATTTTGCAACAGACATGCCTAAGATGAGGTATACAGATAATGAAAAGTTATACTTGGAATATTTTAAGGGTGTATCCGACAGGACTAAAATTATTGGTGATGCATCAGTATGGTATTTGTATTCAACAGAAGCCATAGTAAATATACATAAATATAATCCAGAGGCAAAAATTATAGTCATGTTGAGAAGCCCCATCGAGATGGTTCCGTCTATGCATGCTCAACATATTTATAGTACAGATGAAGACATTTCTCTTTTTGAAGATGCCTGGAACTTGAATGGTGATCGAGAAAAAGGAGAGAATATTCCGAAGCACTGTCGGTCTCCAAAAAATATTTTTTATAATGAAATTGCTAAATATACAGAACAGATAGAAAGGGTATACAAATATTTCCCAAAAACTCAGGTGAAAATAATATTATTTGACGACTTTAAAAAAGATGCCGGGAAAGTATATCGGGAGTCACTGCAGTTTCTAGAGTTAGAGGATGACGGTAAAACTGACTTCCCGATCATTAATGAAAATACAGCCCTCAAAAATTACCGATTAAAATCGTTTATTGTTAATCAACCTGAAATTGTGATTAGAATTAAAAATTTTATAAAAAAAGTATTTAATGTGAAACATTTAGGGGTGGTGGGATATGTTAATAAGTTAAATACTAATAAAGTAAAAAGGGCACCTTTAAGTGAGAAAAGTAAAGATCAGTTAATTATTGAATATAAAGACGATATTAAAAAACTAAGTAAATTAATTAAAAAAGATCTGGATGGATGGCTTGATTAAATGTGTGGGCTTGCTGGTTTTGTTGATTTTAATAAAAAATCCACGTCAAAGAATTTACAAGATATGACTGATGTGCTACATCATCGAGGGCCTGATGATAGTGGCTATTCATTTTATCAGAATCAATTTGCTAATATAGGCTTAGGACATAGAAGATTATCAATTTTAGATCTTTCAAAGCATGGCCATCAACCCATGCTCTTTGAGGGTTTGGAAATAGTTTATAACGGAGAAGTTTATAACTTTAATGAGATAAAAAAAGAACTAGAAAAATACAATTATAAATTTGAATCTGATTCCGATACAGAAGTCATTATGAAGGCCTACCATAAATGGGGGATTAAGTCGGTTGATAAATTCAATGGTATGTTTGCAATTAGTATTTATGATAAAAAAAATGAGAGTTTAATCCTAATTAGGGATAGAGCTGGAGTAAAGCCTCTGTACTGGTACTGGGAAGATGATTTATTACTTTTTGCTAGTGAATTAAAAAGTTTTCATAAGTCCCCTTTTTTTAAAAAGCAAATAGACATGAATGCCTTAAGTTTGTATTTGCAATATGGTTATATTTTACAACCACATACTATTTTCGAAAAAACATATAAATTAAAAGCAGGGCATTATCTCAATATAGATTTAAAAACAAAAAATATACAGGAATATAAATACTGGGATGTTCTGGATTTCTATAATAAACCTAAGTTAACAATAGATTATGAAGAAGCGTCTGATGAATTAGAAAATTTATTAAAATCATCTTTTGAATATAGGATGGTCTCAGATGTCCCTGTCGGTGTTTTTTTAAGCGGGGGTTATGATAGCTCAGCAGTAACAGCTCTTCTCCAATCAGAACGAACTGAAAAATTAAAAACATTTACTATTGGCTTTAATGAAAAAAGTTTTAATGAAGCACATTATGCAAAACAAGTTGCTAACCATTTGGGGACAGACCATACCGAGTACTATTGCACACAAAAAGAGGCTTCATCAATAATCCCAACCTTGGCTGATATTTATGATGAACCTTTTGCAGATAGTTCAGCAATTCCAACAATATTAGTGAGTCAAATCGCAAAAAAAGAGGTGACAGTTGCTTTAAGTGCTGATGGTGGTGACGAGGCTTTTGCTGGTTATGGTAAGTATTCTCGCTCATTTAAATACCTTGAATTTCTAAATAAAAATTCAACATACCAAAATGTTCTAAAGGTAGGTTTACCTTTAATTATCAAATCACAATTACTGGGTGAAGATAGAGCAAAAACAATAGAACGGGTTCTTGCGACACTTAAGAAGCAGGAGCAGGAATCTATTCTAAAAATTATGCGACATTGGGATGATGATTTCACTAACAAATTATTGCGCCATAAAATAACTGAACCATATACTTATTTTGATGAAAATAATAAGTTTTCTAATCATAATGATAGCTTAGATAAAATGCTTGGTATTGATTATAAAACATACATGGTTGATGATGTTTTAACAAAGGTAGATCGAGCAACGATGTCTGTAAGCTTAGAGGGACGAGAACCTTTACTTGATCATCGAATAATTGAGTTTTCAGCTACTTTACCGTCAAAATATAAACTTAATAATGGTAATAAAAAAGATATTCTAAAAAATATTGTTCATAAATATATTCCAAAAGCAATAATGGATAGGCCTAAAATGGGATTTGGTGTACCGTTGCATGAATGGTTTAGGTCTGAGTTGACCGAATTATTAAATTATTATTTATGTCCAAGGCGCCTGGAGAAAGAAAATATTTTCAACATCCAGGAAATTGAGAAAATTAAGGAAGCATATCTAGCTGAACCTCTTAATCAAAATATGGCAAATAGTCTTTGGAAAATTATTATATTTGAAATGTGGTATGAACAATGGTTTTAAAAATTTTAACTTTAATCATGTCTGCGAGAATAGTAAAAAGTAATAGAGGCAAGCTACTTTGAGATGTATAGGCAATTTAATGATAATTTGCTCACACATATGTTCCACGACCAATTGCAATGCCGTGTATGACTAGTAGACTTTTCATTAATAATTAGACAGCAGGTGAAACCCGATAGTATTGTTTATACCGACACTTGGAGAAGTTACAACGCACTGGATGTCTTCGAGTTTAAACACTATCGAATAAATCACAGTAAATTATTTGCTGATAAGCAAAATCATATTAACGGGATAGAAAATTTCTACCCTAAAGGGCATAAGTTCCACCAGGCGAAACGCTATTTGCGCAAATTTAACGGGGTTCCCAAAAATCATTTCCACCTTTTTTTGAGGGAGTGTGAATGGCGGTTTAACAACAGAAACCCAAAAGCTCAGTTAAGACAGTTGAATCAATGGGTTTAAAATGAATTAGGCTGATTGACTAGGACAGCCCCAAAAGTAATATAGACAAAGAATAAGTATTATAGGGAGAGCTAATACGTGAAGGTACTAATACTGGGGCCACTTCCACCGCCAATAGGTGGTGCGACAGTCTTGTTTAATGAATTGAGTAATTACCTGAAGGCTTCAAAAAACGTAGATTGTGAAATTATTAATACAACATCAAAGGGCAAGGGGAAGCTGACCAGGTTGCTTTTTTCATTTAACCTAATCTATAAAATAATTTCTAAAATTAAGCGTAATGATTTAGTTTTTTTTCATGCTTCATTAAGAGGTGCATATCAGTTCGGGTATATCGTAAAAATCATCTGTGTATTATTCAATAAACCGCTAGGGTTTAGAGGTTTTGGTGGTCATTATTACAATTGGTACCTTAATGCAAATTTGTTCAAAAAATGGCTGCTAAGGCATGGTGTTTTATCAGCTGATATGGTTTTGTTTGAGACAAGACAGTTAATTCAGAATTTTAGTTCGATCATTAATTCTAATTATGTATGGTACCCAAATAGTCGTTATATTTATTCAGATAGTATAGAGCGAACATCATGTCAAAAATTAGTTTTTATAGGGCACGTAAAGCCAACAAAGGGTGTCTATGATTTAATTGCAGTGGCTGAGTCGTTACCTGATTCTGTTACTATTGATGTTTATGGGCCAATTCAAGAAGGAGTAGAGGAATCTGATTTTGAACATGAGTCTGTTTCCTACAAAGGAGTATTAAAGCCTGATCAGGTGTTAAGTACACTTGCTAAATATGATGCTTTAGTCTTTCCAACTTATTATGAAGGAGAAGGGTATCCGGGTGTGATTCTTGAAGCATATGCTTGTGGGTTACCAGTTATATCCACCAATTGGAAAATGATTCCAGAGATAGTGGATGGTACATCTGGGATATTAGTTGAACCTGAAAACCCTGCGCAATTATTAGAGGCGATCACAAAAATCACTACTGATTTATCATTTTATAAATCATTAAGAGAAGGAACCCAGAAAAAAGCAAAAACATATGATATGAATATATGGAATGAGAAGTTCATAGATTTGTGTCATGAATTAGCTCAAGTAAACGATGTGTAGACAAACGGGTTTAGTCTTACCTTGTTCTATAAAGTAATTCGGTTAGTCAATACTATTCGGCATCTGAAACCGATCCAGTTTTACTGGCGGTTTTATTTGCGATTGAGTAATAAATGTCCTGGTCACACAGATCTTGAGGATACAGCCGCAAGAAAGCTCAAGCTGGCGACTGTTAATGATCGTCCGGTGAGTTTAAAAGGCTCAGTTTTTAAGTTTCTCAACCATTCTTCGGTATATGAAAAGAAAATCAACTGGAACGATCCTGATCAGGCCAAGCTATGGATATATAACCTCCACTACGCAGACTATCTGCAACAAGCTGATCTGAATAAAGAAACAGGTTTTGATCTGATCACTCAGTGGATAGAAGGAAACCCTCCATGCGATGGAAATGGTTGGGAGCCATATCCGCTATCTTTACGGATTGTTAACTGGATTAAGTTTCTGCAACACTTCGATATTGATCACGATACGAAGCAAACAATCAATCGATCACTTTATCTTCAAACACGTTCACTTCGACAACAACTAGAGTTTCATTTATTAGGTAATCACCTGTTTAAAAATGCAGTAGCCTTATTGTTTTCTGGTTATTATTTTACAGATTCGGAAGCAAAGGAATGGTATGCCAAGGGCAGGGGCATCCTGATAGAACAACTTAAAGAACAGGTATTGTCTGATGGCGGACACTTCGAACGTGCACCTATGTACCATGCTCTGATTCTTGAAGATATTCTTGACTGCCTGAACCTGGTTCGCTCGACACAGGAAATTGAAGATACCGAGTTTGAGAGTTTGTTAATAGAAAAGGCTGTTTCAATGCTAGGTTTTCTTGACGACATTTTGCACCCGGATGGTTCTCTACCAGTATTCAATGATACGGCACAAAGCATTTCCTCAACGGCTGCTCAGCTTTTTGCTTATGCTCGAAGATTAGAGCTTCAATGGAAGAAGACGGGTCATATTACGGGTCATATTACAGAGAGTCGTATTAGTGAAAAACCAGAATTTGGTCTTTATGTTATTAAGAAAAACCATTGGCAATTTGTCATTGATGCCGGCGTGATCGGGCCAGACTACCTTCCTGGTCATGCTCACTGTGACACACTGTCTTATGAACTATCACTAGCTGGAAACCTGATCGTTGTTAATGCGGGGGTTTTTCAATATGCCGGTGATGAAAGAAATATTTATCGAGCAACACGATCACACAACACCGTAGAGATTGATCATGCAGAACAACATGAAATTTGGTCTACCTTCAGAGTTGCACGCAGAGGCTACCCTCGTAATGTTTCAGTGATTGAACAAGGTAATGAAATATTTTTCACAGGGCAACAAACAGGATATCAACGTTTGCAAGGTAAACCATTACAACAACGCGATGTTCATGTGACAGAAGATTGCATAAAGATTGTTGATCGTGTGATCGGAAAAGGCGATCATACCGCCAGAAGTTTCATTCACTTGCATCCTGATGTTGAGATAGTTTCAAAAATAGATAACCAGCTGCAACTGAAAAGAGCAGACACAAATTTTAAAATAGATATTCCAGCAGGACTAGACTGGATTGTTGAAGACTATGAATACTCACCAGAGTTTGGTTTAAAGATTCCTGCAAAAGTTGTTGTGATTACAGGACAAGGAAAAGAAGATTTTTCTTTTTCATATCGTTTTTTAAAGATGTCACTCTGAGCAGATGTTACAAAAGATCTCATGAACGAAGCTGCTAAAATAGCCAAGGAACCAAAGACTGTCATCCTGAGCCGGTGTTGCGAAGGATCTCTATAGTTTGAATCATATGGAAAAATCACATTTCAATTATCCCAATTTGACATTAACTATTCACCAGAATAGTTTTCACTAAAAACATGCGAATTCTTTTCCTCTCCCACTATTTCCCACCAGAAGTGAATGCACCAGCCTCACGCACCTACGAGCATTGCAAACAATGGGTCAAAGAAGGGCATGATGTAACAGTAGTCACCTGTGCACCAAACCATCCTCAGGGAATTATTTACGAAGGCTATAAAAACAGGTTATTTCAACGAGAGGAAAAGGACGGTATTAAAGTCATTCGCTTGTGGACTTATGTGACAGCGAACGAAGGGTTTATAAAACGAACACTAAATTATCTTTCATATATGTTTGCGGTTATTTTTGCGATCCCTTTCCTGCCTAAAACAGATGTTGTTCTATCAACATCGCCACAGTTTTTTAACGGACTAGCCGGATACGTCGTTAGCCGACTAAAGCGCGTTCCGTGGGTGCTAGAAATACGTGATCTATGGCCAGAATCCATTCTTGCAGTGGGGGCTCTCAAAAATAAAACAATTATAAGTATTCTCGAATACCTGGAGGTGTTTGCCTACCGAAAAGCAGATCGGATTATACCTGTGACCGATTCTTTCAAAGAGTACATGATCAACAAAGGTATAGATGAGTCAAAAATAGAAGTCATCAAAAATGGTGTTGATCTGGATTTTTATCAACCTATCTCAACCAGTACAAAGCGAGTGCTTTCTATTCTCCATGATAATAAAAAACTCGATCTGACGGGTAAATTTGTAGCCTCTTATGTGGGTACGCATGGAATGGCTCATCATCTCGAAACAATTCTGGAAGCTGCAGATATATTAAAAGATCAACCCGATATTGTCTTTCTGCTTGTTGGTCAGGGTGCAGAACGAAAAAGACTGTTGGCATTAAAAGAAGAACTCCAGCTTAAAAATGTGATCATGCTAGAACAACAACCAAAAGACATGATGCCTTTGATATGGCAAGTCTCAGATGTAAGCCTTGTTCTATTAAAAAAATCAGATTTGTTTAAATCTGTGATCCCTTCAAAAATATTTGAAACCATGGCGATGAAAATTCCGGTAGTGCTGGGTGTTACTGGCGAATCTGAAACAATCATTGAAAATGCTAAGTCCGGGGTTTGTATTGAATCTGAAAATAGCCATCAACTTGCTGACACTGTGCTGAAATTATTCAGAGATAAAGAACTTACTACGAAATTTGGTGATAATGGTCGAAAATATGTTGCTGAGTATTTTGATCGGAAAGTACTCGCTAGTCAGTATTTGGCTTTACTTGAGAATATCTAAACTGCTCAGGTCATATTTTTTTATATGAACCTCATTCTACTTGAAGTAGAAGACAAAATTAGTGACCTGTTATCACCTTATACTATGTTCAAGACATAGCCAAAGGTATTAGAGTGGCTTTGGATTGCCACATTGACTATTTGATTTGAGGACTTAAATATGCAACGAAGAACTTTTTTGAAAGGTACAAGTGCAACGCTAATAAGCTCGCTTTCTCAACGGACACTCTCATACTCGGCCATGAAAAATAAAATTGGATGGTCACATGGTATGAAACCTCTATATTGCCTAGCCTATATAGACCCTGAATATAAACCACATAAAGGTCAAGAGTCTTCAATAGCAAAGTACCCTATTGCTGTTATCCCCCAAGAGGCAAGTTCAAAATATGATTCTTTTCGTAGGAGATTGTCTGAGCTTAACCCTCAACAAAAGGTATTGGCATATCAAATGACGCTTGATGAACATGTTGTCCCTGGGCCAGGTCATGAGTTATTAATGGGTTTGCAAAATAGCTGGTTGACTTTGCCGGGAGGTATTGTTCCGACACTGAGTACGCCATCGGGCAATATTCTTAGGCCAAGAATATTTGATCCTAGAAACCCTGTATTTAGACACTATTTTGTTAAAGCATGTGAATTATTAATTAATGAAAAAGGGTTTGATGGTATATTTCTTGATAATTGTACGATCTACGGACGGTTTTCTAACATTCCTTTTTTTGGCGACTCCTTAATGAAAGGCTTGCAGCAATTAGTCGAAGATATTAGAACAGCGCTACCCAATGCTATTTTGATAGGTAATACTCGGTATGACTGGAGTGGCTTAAATGGAGAAATGAATGAGGGACGTCCAAATGAACTTTCAAAGGAAACATCGTTTTATGAAGACCACACAGAGCCAACTATTAGTATGTACCATTACTACATGAAAGATAATAATGATTTAGCTAATGCAGAAAAGAATTTCAGACTGGCATTAGCAAACAACTGTTTTTTTGGTACGGCAATCAATGCACAAACCATCAAGTGGTATCCTTTTTTTGATAAAGTACTATCTGAGTTCGAAATCGTTTAAAATCAAACGTTATAATTGGGTGATTTTTTGAGAAAAAATAATATCGCAGTTTTATGGTTGTTGGCCATATCTTTTTTCTTGAGCGGCTATGCAGCAGTAGAAATCATAAGTAAACCAGCGGGTCAAAGTGGATGGTATTTGTCTATTGTTTTTTGCAGCATTATATGGATGATTTTTTATTTTATTGCGGCATGGCGCACTTTTAACCACATCTATCTTTTTTCCACAGCGTATTTGATAGCATTATCTTTATTTCATTTAGGTCTATTTTATCAACGGGCAGCTGGAGCTATTAAGTTTCCAACCTCATGGGAGCAGGGTTCTTTTAGTCCATGGATGGAGAGTTCTGGCTGGCACATAATATTAGCATTATCAGCTTTTGGAATTGGCTTTTCAGTTGCTGTTTCTACTGGAAAAAAATACTTAAAAGACATCGACCAATCACTAATAGATCGTGCAAAAAAAGCCGGTCGTTGGAGTGCTATTGGGTTGATGGTTGCTTCAGGGATCTTCTTTTTAATGGCCATATATTCTTATGGTAATTTGTTGAATTATGCTCGGCATGAAATCTTTTCATCTAGTGCTGATTCTAGAGGGTTTGGAGTGTTTATGATGATTTTTCCAGGTAGCGTATTACTTTATTTTTTTTCAGCTACAACTAATAAACAATTTGTGATGGGTTTATGTTTAGTTACATTAGCATTTCTTCTATTTATGTTATCAGGCTATCGTTCAGCAGCTTTATTTCCAACTTTAGTTGGTGTGGCAATATGGGTAAAGTCTGGTAAAAAACTGCCTCTGTCGGTTGCTATTTCTGGAACGGCCATAGTCTTAATACTAATTACTACCTCAGGTTATCTACGTGGATTAGGTACATATTCAGAAATGGAAGTTGAGGATGTATCTGAAGCATTGGAACAAGCTAGTATAGAAAAAAGTATTTCAAAGATGGGAGCTTCGGTACATGCTTTGGCGAATGTTTTGCTGTTAGTACCTAAAATAGACGGTTATCGTTACGGCACGAGTTATATATATGCAATTACAGACTCAATTCCTAATGTGGGTCTTAAAATGAATGCTGAATTTTCTCGTGAACGAGCATTACGCACTAAGCATTATAACCATGATGTTATTACGAGCTTGAGGCCAGCTGATTGGTTGACTTACCGAGTTGAACCTGAACTCTTCAGGAAAGGCTGGGGGGTTGGTTTTTCGGCAGTTGCTGAGCCTTTCCTCAACGGGGGCACTTTGGGGGTTTTCTTGTTCTTTGTTTTATTAGGCTACGGTCTTGGTAGATTAGACAGCATACCTATTTATCAGAGTCCGTACATCCTTATATTTAGCACAAGTATGTTATGGCCTCTGATACGTACTGTACGAAATGATAGCTCTAATTTTTTTAAACCTATGATTTTTATCTTGATAATTCTGTCTGTTTGGTGGGTTTTTAGTAGAGTCTCTTTTAAAAAGAAAATTTAATTGGCCAGTTTTAAAAAGAATATTGGCGCTAGTTTTGTTGGTAACGTAGTTTATGCGATATCCCAATGGACATTACTAATTGTTTTGGCAAAAATGGGGGGTGAAAAGGTTCTTGGTATATACGCCTTGGCTTTGGCGGTCGTTAGCCCTGTTTTTGCACTGGGAAATATGAATTTAAGAGCGATTCAAGCTACTGACGCTAAAGATTCAGTCAGCTTTGTCAGTTATGCTCAGTTTAGACAGTTGTTTTCCATAATTTCAGTTCTGATTTGTCTCTCCCTCGCGGTAGGGATGTATTATAACAATGCTGACATTTGTTTGGCTATTATGTGCTTAGCTTTTTATAAATATTTTGAGTCGAAATCAGATTTGGTTCATGGCTACCTACAGAAAAAAGAAAGAATGGATCTGATAGCTAATTCTATTATGGTGCGAGGTATTACCAACGCATTGGTTATAGCTTTCGTTTATTATTTGACCAACAGTTTGGTTCAAGCATTGGCTGCGGCCATCATTAAAAGCTGGGCCGTTTATTATTTTGTTGATGCTGGAAATTATCACCGCCTCAATCAAGAGTATGATGAAGAGCAGGATCTTCAATCTAAAACCATTTCTCAAATGTTCGTTATTGCCTGGCCGTTAGGTATCGTTGTATTTGCAAACACCTTAAATTTAAATATTCCTCGTTACTTTATCGCTGAATATTCTGGTGAAGCTATGCTAGGGATTTTTGCTTCAATTAGTTATTTTATCGTTGCAGGATCAACCTTGGTCAATGCTATTGGGCAGTCAGCTGTACCTCGCTTGGCAAAATACAGTAATACTGACTTTGTAGCTTTTCGTGGTTTATCTCGAAAAATATTTTTATTAATTATTTTAGTAGGTCTGGTCGGTGTTTGGATTGCCGAATATTTTGGTGCATTTATTTTGCGCCAAGTATACACGGCCACCATAGCCACCTATTCTTCGCTATTTGTTCAGGTGATGTGGGCAGGATTAATGATTTATGCTTCGGCTGCTATAGGTTGTAGCTTAACAGCATTGCGTGATTTTAAATTTCAAAGTTTATTGGCGGTAGTTAATATTGTTGTGATGCTTGTCAGTTCTTGGTGGTTGATAAATGACTATGGGTTACTCGGTGCAGCCGGTGCAATAGGTTTAACGTATTTTGTTAAACTTATTATTGTTTGGTTGCGTGTACGCTATGTCATACGTTGTGTGGCCACAGTTGAAACATAATTCAAGAACATAAACTAATGAATATATTCCGCAACCTACTTGACTGGTATCAAGTAAGACAAAACCCAGTGTCATATGCTCGTAGCCTAGGTGTCGATATTGGTAAAGATGCTCGTTTACTAAATATTAAGCCAGGACCAGGAACTTTTGGTTCAGAACCATATTTAATTAAAATTGGCGATCATGTGACGGTGACTGCAAAAGTGCAATTTGTCACACACGATGGAGGCGTCTGGGTGTTTCGACAGTCGGAACCTGACATTGATGTTTTTGGTGAAATTGTTATTGGAAATAATGTGTTTATCGGTTATGGCGCGATTATTATGCCAGGTGTGCATGTGGGGAATAACGTGGTCATTGGCGCTGGCACGGTAGTCACTAAAGATATTCCGAGCGATGTGGTGGTGGTCGGTGTTCCAGCAAGAATCATTTGCCCATTGGACGAGTACGAAAAATTAGTGATGGGGAAGTGTTTACGAATTAAACACTTTAACCCTGCCGATAAGAAAAAAATTCTTTTAGATAAATTTAAAAAATAGGCTCAAATCAATTAAAATTTTACATGTTATTTATGCGTTATCTGGTGGTGGTGCCGAGCGGCAATTGCAGTTATTGTTGGAAAATTCCCCACCCAATGTTTTGCATGGTGTTATTTGTGTTGAAACTAGAGGTGTGAATTTGGAAGAGTATAATGCGAAAGTATTTATACATAAACGTAAAAAAAAGTTTGATTGGAGCCTTTACAGTTTTTGCAATGATGCTATTAAATATTTTAAGCCCGATCTGCTGCATGTATGGCTGCCGCCTATAATTACAATTCCTTCTATGCTGGCAGCAACGTGGCAAGGAAAGCCAATTATTTTTTCTTATCGTAGCCGAATGCGGTTTGATCGACTTTTGGGGGTTCTTGAGTTTGGAATAGTTTTGTTGTTTGGAAAGAAAGTTATATCGAACAATCTTATTAGTCAATCAACCAGTCTTTATCAGTTTTTGTATAAAATAAAAAATGGAAAAACTATACCTAATGGGGTGAATTTTTCTAGAATTAGTTTGAAGCGAGATCATCTCATAAAGAAAGATACTGCCATAAAAATGATATTTGTTGGTAGGCTCGTAAACGAAAAAAATATAATTAACCTGATCTATGCTTTGTCACTTATTCCAAAGCAACAATTATGGCAATTAAATATTTTTGGAGAGGGTTCATTACAGCAGCAATCGCGTAAACTAGTAATTGATTTAGGGCTGGAAGAACAAATTATATTTAATGGATTTGAATCGAACATTTATCCTGAAATCATAGATAGTGATTTATTGATTATGCCGTCAAATAGCGAGGGCATGCCTAATGTTTTAGTGGAAGCGCTAGCAATAAAAATTCCTATAGTCGCATCAAATATACCAGCTATTAAAGATATCGTAAGTGATTCAGGAGCAGTGATATTAGTCGACCCATTAAATTCACAAAGTATCGCACAAGGTATAATTTGCTATCTGAATAATCAAGATGTCTATATCAGAAATGTTGATAAAGGAGCAATGATTGCTGAGCGGTATGATGCTGGTAGCATGGCTACAGCATACCATCAGGAATACATTAGTTTACTCCGTTAAGCTAGTGAAAATACACTATGAAATGATTGTGAAATATGGAAAAAAATCTCCTTCCGATATAGAGTTATGAAAAAGAAACACAATGTTATGACTTCTCTATTTTAGGACTATTGAGATAAATAATATTATTCAAGAGGGAAAAATGAAGTTGATTGTTATAAATGCATTAAGTGCTCTTAGAGGTGGTGGGCAAACTTATCTCATAAATTTCTTAGAACACCTTCCTGAAGGTGACTTTCAGATCTCACTTTTGGTAAACAGTAAAAATAGAGGCCTCTTTGAAAAGTATAGCTCTGATCGCATTGATGTTAGAGTAATGGAGTGGGCATCAAAAAGTGTTATTAATCGTTCACTATGGGAATTTTTTTCATTACCGTCTTTTTTAAAAACACTGAAGGCTGATGTTTATTACGCTCCTGGTGGTGTGATGATAACAAATGCACCCGAAGGTGTTACATGTGTAACCGCACTGCAGAACATGCTCCCTTTTGATGAAAGGGAGCGTAAAAGGTTTCCGCGAACATCATATGTTCGTTTTAAACTGTGGTTGCTTCAATATGTTTTTATTCTGTCATATAAGATGTCCGATAAAGTGGTTTTTATTTCAGAATATTCTCAATCTGTTATAAAAGGATTTATTCCCAATATAGAAAAAAAAAGTTTAGTTGTCCCGCATGGACTGGATAACATGTTTTTAAACGCCACAGCTACTAAACAACTATCAAAAAAGCTGAAGGAAAATAAGTTCTACCTTTATGTGTCTATATTGGATGTTTATAAGGCTCAAAAAGAAATAATTAAAGCATGGGATCAGTTATGTAGGACTGGCTTCGACTATCCTCTCGTTTTAGTTGGGCCAAAATACAATAATTATGGTGAAGAAGTTATAGCAATGATTGATGAACTTTCTCTCCAAGGTAAAGTGATTTATCTTGGAAAGGTTGATTATAAAAATCTTCCAAACTTATACAAATCTGCTAGAGCTTTGATATTTGCCTCATCTTGTGAGTGCTGCCCAAATATCTTGCTTGAAAAACTTGCTGCAGGAAAGCCAGTTCTTTGCTCGAATATTCAGCCTATGCCAGAGTTTGGGGGGGATGCTGTCCTATACTTTGATCCTTACACGCCAGAGACGCTTGTTCAACAGGTCATGACAATTGAGAATGATCAGGGAATTATGAAAACACTTGGTGAAAAAGCGAGCCTTCAGGCTTTAAGATTTAATTGGTCGCAGACTGTTGGAAATACAATTGAGTTCTTATTGGATGCTGATAGAAATTGAACGTAATGTTTAAATTGATGGGTCAAAAAAGAGCCACCGTTTCGAAGTACTATAAGAACTACATTCGTAGCTTAATAAGGGAGGCTCCAGAGATGTTCATAAGTTATTTCGTCTCACTGGATTCGAAAATAAATAGGTTAACTATGTTGATTAAAAATTGTGTAGTAGATGCACAAGAGTGTTAAGTTATTTGTGATAAAACGTGTCATTAAGCACATTTGTGTCTGCCATATGTCACAATAACCAGACGGTTTATTTGATGGATGTTTACGGGAGTGTTCAGCTCTTCATCGTCTCAAACCCCTGTTCAAAAACACAATTTGGTCTTGAGAAAGTGATTAATATCTTGAAATATTACATTAGTAAAGGCACTTAGAAATTGAATAATTCATTTATATAACAAAAGAGGTTTGTGGTTGGGGCTATGGTAAAGAGGGGATGGTTATGCAAAAAATATTATCAAAAGAACAAATATCTGCCTTTTATCATAAGGATTTTGTAGATGATCAAGTTGTTGACTTTATATTTCTTTTAAGATTATTTGTGAAAAAGTCTGGATGTAAAGTCATTGATATAGGTGGTGGTTATGGTTTTTTTGCAAGGGAACTCAAAAATCATCTTGATCTTCAAGTAAAGGTTATCGATTCTGATACCGAGTCTATAAAGTATTGTGAAAGTGAAGGCATCGAGTGCGAGCAAGGGGATGCGTTGAACCCAGAGATTGTAGGTGATGAAGATATAGTCTGTTTTAATTTGATCCTTCACCACCTTATAGGAGAATCGGCTCAAAAGACTCATGCTATGCAAGGACATGCGCTATCGGCTTGGCATTCAACAGCGCGTATATTATTTATTAATGAATATATATATGAATCTTTTGTTATTAGGGATCTTTCTGGTTGGCTTATTTATCAGATTACAAGTAATTCTTTACTCTCTAATATTGGTAATTTAGTGGCTAAAATTATCCCCTCACTAAAAGCAAATACTTTTGGGATTGGTGTGCGATTTAGGTCTCATGCTGAGTGGAGTAGAATTTTTGAATCATTAGGGTTTGAAGTTGTTGATACAAAAAAAGGTAAAGAAGAGTATGTCTCACTCGCAAGACGTTTACTATTAATTAAAAGTTGTCGTCGTGATAGCTTTATCTTAAAACCAGTTTCTTTATAGGCAGGAATGATAAAGAGGAATGAATCCTTACTGCATTCTGTAGGAATAGATCGGAAACAAATTATGTTCAAAAATAAAACACTTTTAATTACTGGAGGAACTGGCTCCTTTGGTAATGCAGTATTAAGACGTTTTTTGCGTTCTGATATAAAAGAAATACGTATCTTTTCTCGTGATGAGAAAAAGCAGCATGATATGCGTTTGAAATATAATGATGAAAAACTGAAGTTTTATATTGGAGATGTCCGATCTTTTGATAGTCTAAATTCAGCTATGCGAGGAGTTGATTACGTCTTTAGTGCTGCTGCATTAAAACAGGTTCCTTCTTGTGAGTTTTATCCTGTCGAAGCGGTTAAGACAAATATTCTTGGTACTGAAAATACATTAAAAGCTGCTATAGCTAATGATGTGAAGAATGCAATTGTTCTGAGTACTGACAAAGCAGTTTACCCAATAAATGCTATGGGGATGAGCAAGGCTTTGATGGAGAAAGTTACTGTCGCAACTTCTCGAAATACGACTGCTGCTGGCCCTGTAATGTGTAATACTCGATATGGCAATGTAATGGCTTCTCGCGGCTCTGTTATTCCTCTTTTTGTAGAACAAATTAAGGCTGGCAAACCTTTGACAATCACTGATCCTGAAATGACTCGTTTTATGATGTCTTTGCCAGATGCCGTTGATTTGGTTTTATTTGCATTTGAACATGGTAAACAAGGGGATACTTTTGTACAAAAAGCGCCTGCGGCAACTATTTTGACGTTGGTACATGCTTTAAAGGAAATTTTTAATGCCAACAATGAAGTCCGCATTATTGGAACTCGGCATGGTGAGAAAAAGCATGAGGCACTGTTGAGTCGGGAAGAGTATGTAAAGGCTGAAGATTTGGGTGGCTATTATAGAATTCCAGCAGATACCAGAGATTTAAATTACGCACAATTCTATGAGGATGGTGAGGAAAACTTGTCGCAAGAGCAAGACTATACATCAGAGAATACTGAACGTTTATCCGTTGAAGAGATGGTTGTGATTTTGAAAACGCTGTATTACATCAAAAATGAACTTAGCGGTAAGGTTTAGCTGTAATGAAGAAAATTATGACGATTGTGGGTACTCGTCCAGAAATTATTAAGCTGAGTCGTGTACTAGCAGAGCTTGAAAAGTATACCGAACATGTTTTAGTTCATACTGGTCAGAATTATGATTATGAGTTAAATGAAGTATTTTTTAATGAGTTAGGTATTAAAAAGCCTGACTATTTCTTAAATGCTGCTGGAGATAATCCAGCACAGACGATTGGTAATGTAATTGCTAAGTCAGATGAGTTGTTAGCAGAGGTTCAGCCTGATGGTGTTCTTCTTTATGGTGACACTAATAGCTGCCTTTCAGTGATCTCTGCAAAACGTAGAAAAATTCCTGTTTTCCATATGGAGGCGGGTAATCGTTGTTTTGATCAGCGAGTTCCTGAAGAAATTAATCGAAAAATTGTTGATCAGCTTAGTGATATTAATATGACGTTAACTGAACATGCCCGTCGATATTTGATTGACGAGGGTATACGTCCTGAAACAATTATCAAAACAGGTTCTTCTATGAAAGAAGTGCTTGATCACTATAAGGGCGAGATTGATGGTTCTGATATATTGGATCGTTTAAGTTTGATAAAAGGTGAATTTTTTATTGTAAGTACACATCGTGAAGAAAATGTAGATTCTGAGCAGAACTTCACCGATCTTCTTGATTCACTGAATAAAGTCGCCGAAAAATATAATAAAAAGATAATAGTTTCTACCCACCCACGAACAAAAAATAAATTGGAAGAACTGGATTATAAAGATTTCAATCTTCTCATAGAGTTTATGAAGCCACTTGGTTTTTTTGATTATGTAGCACTTCAAAAAAATGCATTTTGCGCTATTTCTGATAGTGGAACTATTACTGAAGAATCTTCTATTTTAGGGTTTCCTGCAGTTACTATACGGCAAGCACATGAGCGGCCTGAAGGTATGGATGAAGGCACTCTTATAATGTCTGGTTTGAAAAGTGGTGATATTTTAAATGCAATAGATATAGTAACTGAACAATGGAAGGAGAATCATGCGGTCACTAATATTGTTTCTGACTATGATGTAGATAACGTATCAAAAAAGGTGGTTCGGATCATTGTCAGTTATGTTGACTACGTTAATAGAACAGTCTGGAAAGAGTATTAATGCAAAAAATTATAGTTTTGGGATCGTTGGGTATGGCTGGACATATCATGGCGGAATATTTAGATAGTTTCTCTGATTATGAGGTGATAGGGGTTGCACGAGATGATGGTAAATACGTCACCAAGGTATTGGATGTCCTGGACTTTTCTGCACTAGAAAACTATTTGAATGAAGTCAAACCAGATGTGGTTGTGAACTGCATTGGGGTTCTTGTTAGTCTATCCAAAAACGATATATCTACAGCTATTATGATCAATAGTTATTTGCCCAATTATTTATCTGAGTTAGGCAAAAAGGTTGGCTATAAATTGATTCACATTAGTACTGATTGTGTGTTTTCAGGAAAAGTTGGACAGTATACTGAGGATGCGTTCAAAGATGGGGATGATAACTATGCACGGACAAAAGCACTCGGTGAAGTCGTAAATGGTCTAGACTTAACCATTCGCACTTCTATCATTGGACCAGAATTAAAAAAAGATGGTAGCGGGCTCCTTGATTGGTTTTTTAAGCAAAAGGGAGAAATTAGTGGATATACACAAGCATATTGGTCTGGTGTTACAACACTGGAACTAGCTAAAGCTACAAATGAAATGATTAGACAGCAAGTAACGGGGTTGTTTCAGTTATGTCCTGATCAGAAAATTTCTAAATATGATTTGTTAGGGTTGTTTTCAAAAGTTTGGAGGAAGGGTTTAAGCATTTCTCCCTTTGAAAATTATATGGTTGATAAAAGTCTGTTGTGCACTCGAACAGATTTTGAGTATCGCGAACTTGAGTATGAACCTATGTTACTTGAGTTAAAACAATGGATGGATGAACATTCTGACTATTATTTTTATGAGACATGATCAGGTATGAAAATTTGTTTGATCATTGATGACTATGTACCTCAAAGCATAAAGGTTGGGGCAAAGATGATGCATGAGCTTGGCGTAGAGTTTGTAAGCCAAGGGCATGAGGTTACGGTAATAACACCCATTCCCGATTTGAATTCTAGATCTGAGATTGTTGATGTTGATAACATCACTGTGTGTCGTTTTCGCTCAGGAAAAATAAAAAATGCACCCAAGGTCAAAAGAGCTGTTAATGAGACACTACTTTCGTTTCAAGCATGGAAAGCATTTAAGAAGTATTTTGAAGACAACCCTCATGATTTGATAATTTACTATTCCCCTACAATTTTCTGGGGGCATTTAGTCACTAAGCTGAAAAAGTTATGGGGTGTGCCAAGCTACTTAATCTTGAGGGATTTTTTCCCACAGTGGGTTATTGATAACGGGTTATTAAGCGCTAAGTCACCTATCACTAAATATTTCAGATATTTTGAACAGTTAAGCTACGATGCCGCGGATACCATTGCTATTCAATCTCCGAAAAATCTAGAATGGTTTTCAAAAACAGTTAAAACGGGAAAGTCATTAGATCTTTTGTATAACTGGGCTGCTGATGAGGTCGTTGAGAATGGAAGTGATTATCGTCGACAATTGGGTTTGGAAGATAAAATTGTATATTTCTACGGTGGGAATATTGGTCATGCGCAGGACATGATGAACATTGTCCAATTGGCCAGAATCTTACGTTCTGAGGACAAAGCTCATTTTGTTTTGGTAGGTGATGGTGATGAGGTTGAGTTAGTTCGTGATGCTATAAAGCAAGATGGTTTATCAAATATGACCCTACTACCAGCAGTCTCACAAGATGAATTTACGCAAATGCTTGCTGAGTTTGATATTGGGCTTTTTAGTTTGCATTATGATCATCTTACGCACAATTTTCCTGGAAAATTATTGGGCTATATGCAGCAGGAGAAACCTATCTTGGGAAGCGTTAACCCTGGAAATGATTTAAAGCAAGTTGTCGAAGATGCTAATGCAGGGTTCATTACGGTCAATGGTGATGATGAAGGACTTTCTGAACATGCTTTGACGTTAATGCAAGATGCTATCTTGAGAAAAACAATGGGTGGAAATGCAAAGAAATTGTTACGAAAAACCTTTTCAGTTGAAACTGCTGCAAAACAAATACTAAGCACCAAAACTGAGTGTGTTGATGGGCCCGCCTAGTTTAAAGCCCATGAAACCGTAGCAGAAATCCTACGTTTATCTGAATACCTTTTAATATCTGAAATGTGAAGGATAGTTATTATACTTCGTATGTTCTTGCTCGGTTGATAGAAGCCTTATAGCATTGTGTCAGGTATAAACTAGACAAGAAAATAAATGAATAAAAATAATATAGATTATTGGAAAATAACTCCAATCTCATGGGGCATGGTCCTGCTCTCTTTACTGTTGCTAGGCCTCTATTATTTTGATGGCCTTACTAATATGGCATCTCAGTGGAATAGAGAAGAGTATAGCCATGGCCCATTGATTCCATTCATTTGTCTGTTTTTCATTTGGCAGATTAAGGAAATATTTTTCAAATCTGAAACAAGTGACTCCTGGTTAGGTGTTGGTTTACTTATTCTTGGACTCTTTCTGGGTTTGATCGGTCAACTCAGTACAATTTATGTCATCTTACAGTATGCATTTTTGATCGCGCTCTACGGTTTAGTGTTATCAATGATTGGTTGGCGTAGTTTTAAGTTGATCATTGTTCCATTGGCAATCCTTCTGTTCATGATTCCTTTACCTGCTTTTTTCTATTTTAACCTTTCACAGAAACTGCAATTAATTTCATCTGCAATAGGAGTAGAAGTCACACGCTTATTTGGTGTGAGTGTTTTCCTCGAAGGGAATGTGATCGACCTGGGGAATTATAAGTTACAGGTTGTGGATGCCTGTAGTGGGCTACGGTATTTATTTCCTTTAATGAGCTTTGGTTTTATTTGTGCATATTTATTTAAAGTACCATTTTGGCAACGTGCGTTGGTATTTCTATCCACTGTTCCGATCACAATTCTAATGAATAGCTTCCGTATTGGTGTTATCGGCGTACTCGTAAACCGTTGGGGAACTGAGCAGGCTGAAGGTTTTTTACATGACTTTGAGGGTTGGGTGATCTTCATGGCTTGTGTGGCAATTCTATTTTTTGAGATGTGGTTGTTGAATAAGATATTTGGTAAGGATAAAAGATCTTTACGTGAAGTTTTTGGGCTTGAGTTTCCTGAACCAACACCGAAAAGTGCTGTTTTTCAGAGAAGATCTATTCCTAAATCATTTATCGCTTCTTTGCTTATTCTTGTGGTTTCAGCTTTTGCTACGTTGGGAATCAATGAGCGTACGGAAATCATACCTGATAGAGTTTCTTTTTCTTCTTTTCCTGAACAACTTGGTGAGTGGCAAGGGAAGAGAGAGCAGCTAGATGCAGTTTTTCTTAAAGGGCTGCCAGGCTTGTCTGATCATGTGATTAGTGACTATAAAAACTCTGCAGGAAAAAGTGTGAATCTTTATGCCGCTTATTATGAGTCACAGAGAGCAGGTGGATCCGTACATTCACCTAAGTCCTGTCTTCCCGGTGGCGGTTGGATTATTGAAAATATGCAACAGGTAACGATTGAGGGTCTTTCTGTGGCAGGCAAGCCAGTTATTGCAAATCGTGTTGAGATTGCAAAGGGTGATTATAAGCAATTAGTTTATTACTGGTTTCAGCAGCGTGGACGTTCGATCTCTAATGAGTATTTATTGAAGTGGTATTTGTTTTGGGATTCTTTGACTAAGCAGCGTAGTGATGGTTCTTTAGTTAGAGTGACAACATTTATTGAGCCTAATGAAGATTGGGAGGAAGGTGATGCTGTTCTCAAGCAATTTGCTTTGGATCTGGAAGGGAAGTTGGATAAATTTATTCCAGAGTAGAGTCTATAAGTTCAGCTAATATGTTTGATAAGTTTCAGTTTTAAATAAATTATCAACACATAGAAAAATGGAACAAGTATTATTATTGGTAAGTTCCTGGAGACATCAGGTTGTTTAAAAAAATATTTCTATTATTAGTTCTTATCTTTATTGGTTATATTTCTTTCAAGTATATATTTTTCCAGAATGGCTATGCTGAAGGTGATACTACCGTTAAAATTGTTTCTTTTAACGAGTTCTATTTATATTCTGCTCAACCTAATACTGAATACAGTAGTGCTCGACCAAATAGTCATCACTATAAAGCAATGGAACATAATTTGGACTTGATGGGTTTGTATGAACCTGACATTTTACTTCTCCAAGAGCATAGAGACTTTGCTGGATCGCCTTCAGATCTTGATATTAGAGAAACACTTGGTCTAAAGCATTATGTTTTTTTTAACTATGGAGATGCTTCATTGGTCCATGGGATGGCCATTTACTCAAGGTTTCCTATAGAAGATACACAGCAAATTAAGTTACGACCACAATGGGATGATCGATCATTAGGTCTAGCAAAAATAAATATAAATGATCGAATATTGAATGTTGGCGTAGTTCATTTCCCCAATAAGGATATGCGAGATGAAAATCTTAATGTAAAAATAAGTACGATGTTCTTATTGAAAGAGATTTTTGGTAAGAATATTAGAACAAAACAAGCAAAACACTTAGTTGAGGTTACTCAGGATTTACACAACTCACCCCTGGTAATTGGTGGTGATTTTAATGCTGTACCTTTCTCACGAGCATGGCGTTTGATGCACGGGGCTTTTGTTGATGCTTTTCCAATAACTAAAATGTTTAACGGCACACGTTCTGTAAAGCCAGGATCAGATTTTGAAGTTAAAATCGACCATTTTTTTCATACTAAGTCTGTCGAATCAATTGAATCAAGCGTAGGTTACAAACAAGGTTCTGATCACCGTCCGATCATTATGGAGATTCGTTTTTAGAAGTCCTTAATGCTCTTAAATGAGTTCTAGATTAAACCCGTGGTAATTTAATAGTTTTGATCAAGCCTTGATGATTTTTGGTTTCGGTCAGAGATCCTTCGTGCCTCAGGATGACAACCTTTTTACATGAGTTATAGAAAATGATTCTATAACTCATTATTATCGCATATAATGAGTTATAGAAAGAGGATCTATTACTCATGACCTGGAATTGGCAACATAATAACTGGCCAGATTTTATCTATAACTCTGATGTACTGCGCTGCTATGAGGATGCTTTTTTACAGAAGGCAGGGATGATGCACGGTAGTTTAGTTCATATTGGTGATGAGGCTGAGGAGCGTCTGACTGTTGAGCTGCTTAGCGAAGAAGCGCTAAAGACTTCAGAAATAGAAGGTGAATATCTCAGCCGTGAATCATTGCAGTCTTCAATTCAAAAACACTTTGGTATAAAAGGACAGCAAATACACACATCACCTGCCGAGCAAGGTATCGCGGATATGATGTTCGATCTTTATAAAGACTACCACTCGCCGCAGAGTCACGATCAAGTTTATAAATGGCATGAAATGTTGTGTAGTGGACGCAGTGATTTGAGTAATATTGGGTGTTATAGATGTAATAAAGCGCCTATGCAGATCGTTTCAAATGAGCTGTATGAACCTGTTGTGCATTTCGAAGCACCTCCCTCAAAACGTGTGAAATCAGAGATGGATACTTTTCTCCAGTGGTATAATGACGGTAATAAAAAAGGGAAGAAACCGCTTCCTGCTTTAACACGCTCTGGTATTGCTCACCTTTATTTTGAGAGTATTCATCCTTTTGAAGATGGTAACGGCCGTATTGGACGTGCCATTTCGGAAAAAGCGCTATCGCAGAATTTGGGTAAACCAACATTGATTGCTATCGCCCAGATGATAAGCTCCGAAAGAAAAGCCTATTACACTGCATTACAGGGTGGAAGCCAGACGTTAGATATACAGGGCTGGCTCATTTATTTCTGCGAAATGGTTTTGGAGGCACAAGATTACACCCAAAGTTTGATTGATTTTTTAATTGAGAAAGTGAAATTCTACAGGCGCTATGCTGGTCAACTTAATGCTCGACAGGAAAAAGTTATTGAGAGATTGTTCAAAGCGGGACTTGATGGTTTTGAGGGTGGACTGAGTGCTGATAATTACATCACCATTAGTGGTGTATCCAGAGCCACGGTGACACGCGATTTACAAAGCCTTGTCAACTACGGGGCTTTGACCAAAAGAGGGGAGAAGCGCTATACACGCTATTTCCTCAATATTGATCATCCATGTGTGACAGCTGATTGTTGATATCTGAGGTTTTGATGCTCAAAATGAAGAGATGAAATTATAAAGGAGCAGTAATTATGATTGAAAAGTAGACCAACCTAGTCTACTATGGTCTTTAGAGTCTGCTGGAATGGTGGTGTCAATATAATTTCTATTTCTAGTAATATTTTAAGCTATGGATTCCGGCTTAAAACATACCGGAATGACGATATTTATTTCCTTTTTAGTGCTTATCGGAGTCTGTAATGATTATTAATATTTCTGAAGCAAAAACCCATCTGTCAAAGCTTGTAGATATGGTGTATCACGGTGAAAAAGTAGTTATTGCTAAAAATAATTTACCTTTAGTAGAACTTGTTATTCACCAGCCTTCAGGCGAAAGAAGCCTTGGGTTACTCAAAGGGGAATTCACTGTGCCTGATGATTTGATCAACGAAAGTGATGAAATTAATGAAATGTTTTATGGAGATAATGAGTAAGTTGAAGATCATTATCGACACACATATATTTTTGTGGTCACTAGCCGAACCTGAGAAGTTAAGTTCTGAGAAAATTAAGGAACTGAAGGCACTTTATAATACTATTTATGTTAGTTCAGTTACCATTGCTGAAATAATGATTAAAGCTTCGACTGGAAAATTGGATATTAACTTTGACCCTGTGGAAATGGCTGAAAAAACAGGGTTTGAATTGCTTGATTTTACTGCAAAAGATGCTCTATTTTTGAAAGAAATGCCATTCCATCATAAAGATCCTTTTGATCGTATGTTAATAGCACAAAGCTTAGAGAACGATTTTCATCTTATGAGTGATGACCATAAATTTTCATTATATGACTGTAAGTTATTGTGAGGAATTAGTAAGGAAGATATATTTCTTACATTTTTAGATACTCATTTTCTTGAACTGAAACTCAGGAATGTTCTTAATAATCAACATTACCCATCGCCAGATCCATTTGGTATAGAGTACATTCTTACCTTTTTGCTGGGCACGGTAAATATCGTTGGCTACTTCTTCAGGTTGCGCTGTTAGCTTTTCAGGAAGATCCATATCTTCTGTCATTTTCGTTGCTACAAATCCAGGTTTGACGGTTAGCACTTGAACGTTCGCTTCGTGGAGTCTATTCCTGAGTCCAGAAAGGTAAGTGGTTAATGCGGCTTTTGCTGAGCCATAAATGTAGTTACTTTTTCTTCCTCGATCACCTGCGACGGAGCTGATGCCAATGATGAAACCACTTTTTCTTTTTTCAAAGTCATTAGCAATAATATTGATCAAACTCACGATGCCTGTGTAGTTGGTGTTGATTATCTTTTGAGTTTCATCAAAATTATTTTGTGCAATATCTTGATCGCTGAGATAGCCCGCGACCGAAATTATGCCTAGTGGTTTTTCATCTAGATCGGCATAAAAAGCTTCATGTGATTCGAGATCTAATATATCAAGATCTATACACTTTGCTTCTTGTTGAGTGCGGAGGTTGATGTCTTTAGAAAACGCTTCTAACTCACTGGAGTTTCTTGCGGCCAGGTAAAGATCATAGCCATTCTCTGCATACTTTCTGGCTAATGATTTTGCGATATCACTCTTTGCACCAATTATTAATATATAACTCATTTTTATATCCCTACACGTCGTGATTGTAATGAATTAAATTTCTCATCCATTTTGTATTTTTTCCTTAATTCTCTGAACTTGTCTATTTGTGGATAACCTTGTTCAAAAACTTCTTTGCTGACTCTGGCATCTTTTGCCAGATAGATACGGCCACCGTGATCGACAACAATTTTATCTAGCTGATCAAGCAGATTAAACAATCCTTTTTCAATCTTGAAATCCAATGCCAGGCTATATCCTTCCATCGGGAATGACAGGTAGTTGTCATTAGCTTTTCCATAAAGTTTTAGTACGGCTAAAAACGATCCTTTGCCTGAGTCTGCAATTGTTTTCAGTATCTTTTCCAGACCATCGAAGCTGGTTTCTTTTGGCAAGATAAATTGATATTGAGTAAAGCCTTTCTTTCCGTAGATCCTTCTCCAGTTACCAATGGCATCGAGTGGATAAAAGAAGGCGTCAATATCGACTCTTTGTTTTGTCACTCTTTCTTTAACCTTTCCATAATAGAGCCAGTTAAATGCTTTGACACTTAATGTATTGAGTGAAAAGGATGGGAAGTTAAAAGGAATGTTAACTTTTATTTCTGTTTTGTAATCCAGTTTTCCGTCGTCTCGAAAATCTCCGACCATTAACAGGCATTTCCCAAGTTCGTCACCTTTGGCGAGGCAATCTATCCAGGCAACGGAATAGGTTTTATCTTTGTTGTTTTCAAATGCTTCAAAAGTTTCTTTGAGATTTTTTGTTTTTATGGTCGTTTGATCAATGAATTTTGAATTGATTTTTTTTAATGATATTTTCACATCAAGAATAACGCCTGTTAGTCCCATACCGCCACAAGTTGCATGAAATAATTCAGGGTTTTCTATCTTGCTGCATTTGACGATTTCACCATCCGGTAACATCAGATTAAACATCTCAACACATTCGCTAAAGCAGCCTTCGACGTGATGATTTTTGCCATGAACATCACTGGCGATCGCACCACCAACGGTGATCAATTTTGTGCCGGGAGTTACTTTTAAAAACCATCCTCTTGGCACTACGGCATCAAGTATTTCGGAAAGTAAAACACCAGACTGAATATGAAGTATGCCTTTTGATTCATCAAAGTTTAGAAAAAGATCACGTGGCTTTACGGTAATAATATTTTCACTTAATGCACTGTCACCATAGCTTCTGCCATTGCCGAAAGGGATCAGTTCATTGTGATCATGGATAATATTTTTTAGTGTTTCTTCCTGATCAAACTTAAACGTATTATTGCTGACTTTTGGGTAGTTGCCCCAACTACTAAGACTCATGAGAAAGAGCTCAATAGATGATCCATGCGAAACTACATAACCAGGAAATAATAGTTATTTGCATGAACCTGTCTTTGAAGACGATTTTGGTAGGTGAGCCGCTATCTATTTCGACAAAGGCAATTTGCAGGTAGCGCATGATACCTAGAATAACGAAAAGAGCCGTGAGGTAAATATATTTGCTACCCATTCTTTCCATAACTTCTGCTGAAGTAGTGTAAAGAATATAAGAGACGATAACGACGGAGCCCATGATCATCATTGCGCCATCGATGAGTTGTAAGTTGTAACCTCCGATCACTTTCCGCATTTGTTTGCCGGTGCTCTCGAAAAGAAGAACATCGTCACGGCGTTTTGCCAAAGCGAGAAAGAGTGCAAGCAGAAAAGTCATTATGACGATCCACATTGAGATTGGAGCACCAGTGACGGTTGCACCAACGAAGACACGTAATACAAATCCAATCGCAATGATAACGACATCTAAAATAGCGATGTGTTTAAGGTGAAAGCTGTAGGCAATGTTTAAAGCAATATAAATACATAAAATTGACAGTGCTTCTAATGAAATGCTCACCATTAGTGATATGCCAATAACAAACAAAACCACCATTATTAAGATAGCTGATTTTTTTGTTATGGCTCCTGATGTTAAAGGGCGATATTTTTTCTTTGGGTGAAGACGATCTTCTTCTATATCCTGATAGTCATTCAGAATATAGATTGCGCTGGCTGAGGCTGAAAAAGCAATGAATGCCAGTAAAGCACGCAAAAGTAGTCCTCCATCTGCAATCTGCCCCATGAAGAAGATGGGCATGAAGATGAACATGTTTTTGATATATTGTTGCGGACGAATTAATAAAAAAATATCTTTCATAGTGTGTTTTTACGATCATCCTTGATCTATGTTGTATTAAAAATTAAATAACAGTATCTGTTCAATAGCGCTTATGTTCTTCCCAGGCTAACGATGTTTTTACAATGATATCCAGATCATCGTATTGAGGTTCCCAGTTGAGGATTTTCCTGACGCGATCAGCTTTGGCGATCAGCATCGGTGGATCACCTGCACGGCGTGGCTCTTCGATGATGTTCATTTTGTTGCCGCTGATCTTTTCTACCGTATCCAATACTTCACGGACGCTGTAGCCGTGCCCATAACCGCAATTGAATGTGGAAGATTCACCACCTTTTTCAAGATATTCCAGTGCTCGTATATGTGCACTGGCCAGATCTTCTACATGGATATAATCACGAACACCGGTGCCATCTTTTGTGTCGTAGTCAGTACCAAAGACGTAAATTGCATCACGTTTACCCAGTGCCGTTTCACAGGCCACTTTGATCAGTAATGTGGCTTTTTCTGTAGATTGACCAATTTCTCCATCCGGGTTTGATCCTGCAACATTGAAGTAACGCAAGATCACATGACGAAGAGGCGTGGCGAAAGAGAGATCTTTCAACATCATTTCACTCATCAGTTTTGATGTGCCGTAAGGGTTGATCGGTGCGGTCGGTGTTTCTTCCGAAGTCATTTCATCTTCGGGTATGCCATAAACAGCGGCAGTGGATGAGAAGATGAAGTGTTTTACACCGGCATCAGAACAACATTCCAGCAGGTTTCGTGTGCAGCAGGTATTGTTGCCGTAGTATTTGAGCGGGTTAGAAACTGATTCTGGTACGATAGTATGCGCGGCAAAATGTAAGACAGTATCAACATTGTGATCAGCGAGTACTTTTTTGACCAGTTCTCTATCGCCAGTATCACCTTCGATCAGCTCAGCGCCGATCACGGCATCTTTGAATCCAGTGCTAAGATTATCAAGCACGACAACCTTTCGGCCAGCGGTTGTTAATTGGCGTACAACATGGCTGCCGATGTAGCCAGCGCCACCGGTTACTAAAATTGAGTTAGTCATTAGTGTGCAAATTCCCTTACTAAATTAATGAAACGAAGAATACATAATTAAAACGGTTATATGAAGCGATGACATTTGACTATCGCACCTTTATCACTTTTCATTACAATAGCGACACAATATTCCATAAACTGGCCAAAAACTGGAGTGGTAAATGCAAAAAAAGAGTACAAACACTGTCTGGCACCATGGTGCGGTCTCCAGGGCTGATCGAGAGAAGCTGAATGATCACAAAAGTGTGATCCTGTGGTTTACCGGATTATCTGGGGCAGGTAAGTCCACATTGGCGAATGAAGTCGAGGCTTTGCTACATAAAAAGGGCAAGCGGACTTATGTTCTCGATGGCGATAATATTCGGCAGGGATTATGTGGTGATCTGACTTTTTCTGATGAAGATCGGGTTGAAAATATTCGGCGGATTGGTGAAGTGGCTAAATTGATGGTTGATGCGGGTTTGATCACATTATCGGCTTTTATTTCACCTTTCAGGGCAGAGCGTCAGCGTGTTCGTGATCTGGTTTCTGAAGGTGATTTTATTGAGGTCTATTGCCGCTGTGATCTCAGCGTTTGTGAAGAACGTGATGTGAAAGGTTTGTACAAAAAAGCCAGAGCAGGGGAGATCGCAGAATTTACGGGTATTTCGTCACCGTATGAAGAACCTGAAAATGCAGAAGTGGTGGTTGATACCGATAAACATAGTTTGCAGGACTGTGCTGAACAGGTGGTTGATTATTTAATTGAGAAGGGGGTTGTTTAATTATATTTCAGGTTATTTATCTCTATCAAGCATCAACCAGCCCATGCCGGATCGCAAGACGAGCAAGCTCTGCAGCCGTTTTAACTTCAAGTTTGTTTTTGATCTGAGTGCTGTAGTTGGCGACGGTTTTATAGCTGAGAGACAGTCGCTCAGCAATCGATGCCACGTTTGCACCTTCGGCCAGCAGGCAGAATATTTCAAACTCACGAGTAGATAGATTTGCAAAGGGTGTGTCGCGTCCACGAGACTTCTGGATAGCAAGTCTCTGTGCGATCTCAGGATCAAGGTGATCATTTCCTCTGGCAATTTCCTGTAAGGCTTCTACTAGATCATCCGCTGCACTACTTTTAGAAATATAACCTCTGGCTCCAGCCTGCAATGCCTGTTCAACAAAAACGGTATCTTCATGCATGCTAAAAACCAGAATTTTTGCTTCCGGATCACGTGCAGTAATCCGTCGTATGGCTTCAAGCCCACCGATACCAGGCAATGACAGATCCATGATGACGACGTCTGGCGAGTAATCTACATAGTATTTGCAAGCGATTTCACCACTGGGGGCTTCCGCAACAACTTCGATATCCGGATAATTATCCAGCAGGTTTTTATAACCCTCACGTACAACGGCGTGATCATCAACCAGTAATACCTTTATCCTGTTATTTTCGTCATTCACTAGTCTGCGTCTCCTTTTGCAGCGGCAATGTTACCTGAATATGGACACCTTTTCCCGGTTCGCTGCTGATCTCATATCGTCCATTCAATGCCTCAACTCGTTCACGCATGCCTGGCAGCCCCAAACCGAGTGTCCGTTGTTTCAGATCAAAACCCTGACCATTATCTTTTATGGATAATTCAAGTGTATCGCCCTTATTGATCAGTGAAATGAAAACATCTTCAGCATTAGCATGTTTGGCGACGTTATTTAAGCATTCCTGAATGAGGCGGTAGATCGTTATAGAGACTTCTCTTGATAGGTCGTCCATCGGCTCGCCATCCGGCTCAAAATGGCAAAAAGTATTTTCATGATGCGTATTCCAATCATCAACCACATCATTTAATGCTGGCAATAAACCAAGTTCGTCAAGAATAACGGGGTGTAAACGCCTCATCATTCCACGGACAACATTGTAAATCTGACTGGAAATTTCCGTTATTTTACTAACGCTGGATTTCGTTTTCTCATCGTTGCTACGCTGTCCGATCGAAACGGCCACAGCTTTGATCGCGCTGATCGACTGCCCCATTTCATCATGCAGTTCACGCGCAAGGTGACGACGTTCTTCCTCCTGGATGGCCAGGGTTTGTTTGGTCAGGTGTCTATTTTGTTCACGACTTTCTTCAAGCACACCTGCCATGCGGTTGAATTTTTGAGTGATTTTATCCAGTTCAGGAAGTTGTACTGTTTGTAGGCGCGATTTGTAATCACCTTGCTCAATATCATCCAGCCCCTGAATAATTGAATTGACCGGTTTTAATAAGCGGCCAATGATGACAAATAGCAAGATATTTGCGATCACAAAAAAAGTTAACAATAAGCCCAGCAGTGATCGGGCTTCTTCCCAGGCTTCTGTAATCTCATCGGCTGGATCCGGTCTGATCACCAGTTCACTTGAAGGCATTCCCGGCACCAGAACGGATCGCCTTAGAACCATACTGGTGGGCTCAACCATTTTTACGAACCAGTCGGGTGCATCAGATTTGTACTCAATTTCCGAGCTTGAAAATGGTTGCAGACCTTCACCGTGTACGACCTCGATATGCAGATGTCTGGCTTTACCAAACTGCTTGATTTCACGCATGAGTTTTGACTGGTGGATAAACTCTTTTTCTGGCGAGGTTTGAATAAATGCCAGCTCCAATAGTTGTAGTGTCAATTTGGCGGTGGATTCCGTTTCCTCGGCAAGAGCTTTACGTGCATTGTGAATAACCAGCGCGGCACCCGCCAGCAGGATAGCGAGGAAGATCAGGGTGATCAGTAGATTGAGGCGAAATCGAAGGCTCATTTGTTATTCACTAAATTATTCAAAATATCTTAATGTATTTTTTATAAAACTGTGCTAAGTTTATGATATAAAAATAATATATCAGTCAGAGTCAGATGAAAAAATATACACTATTCCTTTCATTGTTTGTTGCCAGTCTTAGTCTAACAGCTTGCTCAACTTTTGAAGTGCTTTCTCTGGCAACGATGGTTGTTACTGGTAAAGGATTCGGCGATCATGCTTTATCGGTTGCAACAGGACAGGATTGTAACTTTTTCAATGTTGTGCAGGGTGAGAAAGTTTGTACTTATAACGATTCCACTGAGATGATGTTGTTGACAAGTAATCAGATCATAGATGACTCATTGAAAGTGGATTATCTGGTTGAAGACAAAGATATGGCTGAAAGCAATCTGTCTAATTCTTATCTGGTCATCGGTAGTTTTTCAGAACAATCCCGCGCTGAGTCTTATCGAACAGAATATAGTCAATGGAACTCTCATATCGTTTCTGCTGATACAAAGTATCGCGTTGTCGTTGGACCTGTTGATAGTCAGGATAGAGACAGCATGAAAATGACGTTGGTGAATGAAGGTGTTGAATCTCCCTGGCTGATTATTTTATAGAGAAGTGACGGTATTTTTGAAGTCAGTTTGTGTAGAATGATGCAATGATGACTTCAAGATCAATTTTTCTATTTATCTTCCTGGCCTGCGCTGGCTTAATGAGCTTTGGCTTTTACCTCCAATATGTACAAGGTCTGGAACCCTGCGTTTTGTGTATGGTGCAACGATTATTCTTCACGGCACTTGGCTTGACCGCATTAATTGCATTTCTACAGAACCCACCCCGAATCGGAACCCGTATCTATGCATTTCTTACCGCTCTGTTTTCGGCTTGTGGTGCAGGTATCGCAGGACGGCAGATCTGGTTACAGCATTTGCCGCCCGATAAGGTGCCTGAATGTGGCCCTGATTTATTTTTCATGCTTGAGACTTATCCGTTGACAGAAGCGCTGATGACGGCCTTAAAGGGTACGGGTGATTGTGCTGAAGTTGTCTGGACATTTCTGGGGTTTTCAATTCCGGAATGGGCCATCGTGATCTTTATTGGGATATTTATTATCAGTGTCGTTCTCTTCATAAGCCCTGGTGTAGCGTTGCGGGAAAGGTTACATAGGGGCGGGAAGAGAAGGCATGAACACAGATAGTTTTACGGTTTCAGGTGCAAGACAGGCTTCTTTGTTACAAGCCTGAATTTGTACCGAAACATGGAGTGGAAAAGCGGCTCGTCCCATATCTGACTTCGATTTTGGTTTTAATTGTGATGTGATCTGGATTTTATCCTGATAAAGCGCCAGCGGTTGATCTTCAAAATCAACGGTTTTCATTAATGGTTGCGGATATTCAGGCGTTTCCAGCTCCCACCAATCGTCCAACGCCACACTGATCTTCGTCGGGATTAGTTCATCATGTAGAGGTTTTTCCGCATTTACATGCCAACCTTCAGCAATTTCCAGATCAACGATCAGATTATATTGATGATTCTGCTGTTGTTGTTTTATATTGGCCACGATCTTGATCGCGCCCCTGGCAGCGAATTGTCGTGCTGCTATCTCTCCATTTAATAGTTCATCTAACTGCGCCAACATGTACGAATAAGCTGATGGGAATTCTGCAATGGAAGCTGATAAAGCTTGTAAAACACTTTGTGCCCGATCTTTGTAATGAAGATCACCAGTACGTTTTGAAAGTCTTGATAGCAATCTGACGGCAATGGAGTTCCCAGAAGGTGTTGCCGCATCATGACTACTCTTTGGTCGAGCAAACAGAATTTCGTCATTACCCATTACGAAAGCGCCGGGTTTTTCATCAGAAAATTTAGCGATCATTTTATCGGTGATCAGCTTAGCTCGATCAAGCCATTTTGGATCGCCCGTGACATCATAAAGTGCCAATAACGCTTCACCGAAATGTGCATAATCATCCTGTCTGGCAATGATCGAAGGCTTGCCATCAAGATTAACCCTCCACAAATCACCTGTGTCAGATCGCTGTTCTTTCCAGAGAAATTCTGCTGCCCGTTTCGCTGCTGCTATATATTGATCATCGTTGAGAATATCGCCAGCTTCTACCAATGCGGTGATCATCATTCCATTCCAGGCAACGATGATCTTGTTATCGGTTAGAGGTGGAAGTCGTTTTTCACGATGTTTTCTCAGGGTTTCGTTGATCCGATCAACTTTGTCTATCAGGACAGGTAATGCAACATCTTCTTGCAGAGCAATATCCGGAAGTGTTTGTGGCAGGTGCAGAATATTTTTGCCTTCAAAGTTTCCCCTTTTTGTGATCCCGTATAAACGAATAATAAAATCCGCATCATCTTTTTCGAGCAATTGCTGGATCTCTTTTTCTGTCCAGATAAAAAACGTTCCTTCTTCACCTTCGCTGTCCGCATCGGTTGCAGAATAAAAGCCACCATCTTTGCTGGTCATTTCTCGCAGCACATAATCCAAAGTTTGACGGGCGATACGCGCATGTAGTGGATTACCATTCTGCCGCCAGGCTTCCGCATAGATCCGTGAAAGATAAGCCTGGTTGTAGAGCATTTTTTCAAAGTGAGGAACCAGCCAGCGATCATCGGTGGAGTAGCGATGGAAGCCGCCACCGATCTGATCATAAATTCCGCCCTGAGCCATGGCTAATAAAGTACCTTCCAGTGCTTCAGATTTCTGATCAGGTTTGGCTGCTTGTAATAACAAATGCAGTAATGGCTCATTAGGAAATTTGGGTGCCTGACCAAATCCGCCATTAATCGGATCATATCGGGATGCTATGGAATCAACCGCTTTCTCAATAACATTTTGTCCTAACTCCTGAACGGCGCCACGTACGGAAGTTGCACGCTGAACAGCTGCCGATAACTCTTCAGCCTGTGCAACGATATCTTCGTTTTTGTCTTGCCAGGATTGTGCGACTCGGGTGATCAGATCAGTAAAATTAGCCGGTGGAAAATAGGTGCCACCAAAAAAGGGTTTGCCGTCAGGCAAGAGAAAAGATGACATCGGCCAACCTCCGCTGCCAGTCATCAACATAACAGCCGTCATGTATGTTTCATCAACATCGGGATATTGTTCACGATCAACCTTGATCGCAATAAAATTCTTATTCAATAGTTTTGCGATCGCTTCGTCTTCAAAACTCTCTTCTTCCATCACATGACACCAGTGACAGGTGGCATAACCGATCGATAGAAAGACGGGTTTGTTTTCTTTTTTTGCCTGATCAAAAGCTTCCTTCCCCCACGGATACCAGTTCACAGGATTGTGAGCGTGTTGTAGCAGATAAGGAGAATCTTCGAGAATTAGACGATTTGTGTACAGTGGCTGACCATTTTCAAGATGACGTGTCCGCGGTTTATAGGCGTTGCCTTTTTCCTTGAAAGCAGAGGTGATTTCAGTTTTGATCAGTTCGGAATATCCCATAGCACCGGGGTGAGTTTTACTGAATCCTGTTTGACAGGATAATAGGAAAATAATGATCAAGCTTGTTTTTTTATAATACATGATCCAGATCAAGGCGATTTCTAATAAGCATGGTTTATATTATCAGACAATGGAACCTGTCTGGTTATTTCCCATTAGATATATCCTTATAGGAAATAGTCTCTTGACACTTGTTAATAACAAGGCCTTTAATAGATGCACACATTGTCTATGAAGAAGAAATCTTAATGGATAAAAGCTCTCTGGATTTAACGGGAACTGCTCGCGGCTGCTCTGAGTTTCAGTTAAAGCTGCTTTTTCACCAACTGCTACATGTCTCGTTTGCAAGCGTGATAGCGGTAGTTTTCATTACGACCATTTTGTGGCCCGTTGCCAACCATCAGTCTTTGTTGATCTGGGTGGTGTTAGTGCTGACAGTGATCCTGATCCGGATTGCGTTGATCTCTTTTCTCAAGAAGAATAATCCCACCGATACTGATCTCAAACCATGGCGCATGGCAACATTTGCCCTGATAATGATAGCCGGAATTGTCTGGGGTTCACTAGCTTTCGCCTTCAACTTTGACTGGTCGGCTTTTCATCAATTCGCCCTCATTTCGGTTTTATTCATTCTGGCATTGGGATTCATTCCTGCTTACGCAACAATATTACCGGCTTATATCATGTCGATCTCTGCGGTACTTTTACCCATTTCAGTGATCTTTCTTTTCTCCGGCGTTGATGACTTTCCACTTTATGGTGCATAGATATGTCCAGGCTTAATTTCGCGACTATTTTCCAACGGGCGTCGCCTTATCAGGTGAAACTACTCTTCGGGCAGTTAACACAAACTTCAATTGTCAGTGCAATCGCAGCGATAATTGTAACGGTTGTTCTGTGGCCGGTCGCCAGTCACTTCTGGCTGGTTGCATGGTTAAGTTTTATTTGTATAACCGCTATTGCCAGGATTGTTCTGGCTCGTCATTTCAGGAAGCTGACTACTGAAAATGATCGTCTGGAATCATGGCAGGATGCCGCTGTGATTCTGATTGTCCTCGCCAGCATTACCTGGGGGTCATTAGCCTTTATTTTTGGCTTTCACTGGCCAGCATTTCATCAGCTTGTCGTGATAACAGTGTTACTCATCATTGCATTGGGAGCTATGCCTGCCTACGCGACGATATTACCCATCTATATTCTTTCTCTGACAGCAGTTCTTTTACCCCTTTTCGTGATTTTTTTATTATCTGACGTGAGTAATTTTCCACTTTATGCTGCCGGCCTGGGCGCATTCTGGATCATCCTGTTTTCGATTTCAAAACGTTACCATGACAGTGTGATTCTGGAGCTGGGGAAGAACCGGGACTATGTTGATGACCATCAGGAGCATCTCTCCTCTAATGATGTCTAATTGATGTTCGACTTGTGCGTAGAAAGAGAGTGTTTCATGCCCCGGACGGTTTTCAAAGTTTAGCCTGTAACTTTTCCAGAATGACTTCGGGAATAGGGCAGGGACGAACTTTTTTAGTATCAACGCAAACCACGATTACCGTAGCCTGGTTTAGCAGTTCTCCCTCTTCATTTTCCTTATAAACTTTCTGATCAAAATGAAAACTTGATCGTTTGAAAGAACAGACATCGGAAGTGACCCACAAAAGATCGTTATAACGGGCTGGCAGGTGATATTCCATATTCACAGCTTTCACCACGAACATGACGTTTAATTCGCGCATGAGATCATCTTGCTCAAAACCCACTTCACGCAAATATTCTGTTCTGGCACGTTCGTAGAATTTTAAATAATTACCGTAATAAACAACGCCCATCGTATCAACATCTTCGTGATAAACGCGTACTGGCCAGCCAAATTGATGCATGATAAATTCCTCTTAAATAACTGAAAGTTTCGCCGCCGCACCGGCTTTTTCCCAAACTAATTTAGGCACAAGATAACCCGGTAACCGATCGCGTACTTGATTCATTATTTTGATAGCCTGATCACGATCAACATCAAAATGTGCCGCGCCTTTAACGGGATCTAGCAGATGCAGATAATACGGTAAAACCCCCACATCAAATAACTTTTCGCTGAGTGTGATCAGTGCTTCCGCAGAATCATTTACGCCATGTAATAAGACAGACTGGTTTAATAGCGTTACGTTGAGCCTTTTTAAAACGGCCATCGCAATTTTGACTTTTTTATCAATTTCATTGGCATGGTTTGCATGGATCACCATGATGGTTTCTAATCGTGTAGAACTTATCCAGTTAAGGAAATTATGATCAATTCGTTCGGGCAAGATCACCGGCATTCGCGTATGAATTCTTAATCGTTTGATGTGCGGGATCTGATCAATTTCAGCAACCAGATCAGCAAGTTTCTGATCAGTTAATGACAAAGGATCGCCGCCGCTTAAAATCACTTCGTTGATCGAAGATGTCTTTCTAATGTAATCGAGAGCCTGTTGCCATTGTCCGGTAGAAGGATTGGATTCCCCATACGGAAAATGTCGGCGGAAACAATAGCGACAATGAATGCCGCAAGCGCCCGTCGTTACCAGCAATGCGCGTCCCTGATATTTGTGCAGAACACCGGGCACAACTTCCGAAGCCAGATCACCCACCGGATCGGAAAGATAGCCGGGTAGTTCAATATTTTCATCAGCCAGCGGCAAAACCTGTCTTAATAAAGGATCATCCGGATCACCTTTTTTCATCTTCGCCACAAAGCCGCGCGGCACACGCAAACGAAAATCTGGCATGGCGTCTAGTTGTTGTGCCAACGGTGTTTCATGCAGATCCAGCATACGCAGTAATTCCAGCGGGCTGGAGATTGCGTTGGCTAGTTCATTTTTCCAGCTTGAGTGGCTAATCTGGTTAAAAATCGCAGCGGTTCGGGGTATTATACTGTCCTTCATTCAGAGAGATTAACAAAAAAATGGCCAAATACTCCACTAATCAATTCAAAAATGGTTTAAAACTGATGATCGATGGTGATCCTTATTCCATCATTGAAAATGAAATAGTCAAGCCGGGAAAAGGTCAGGCATTCAACCGCATTAAAATCCGCAACCTGAAAAGTGGTCGCGTGATCGAACGAACCTACAAATCGGGCGAATCGGTGGAAGGCGCAGATGTGATGAATGTTGATCTGGAATACCTCTATTCAGACGGGGAGTATTGGCATTTTATGGATCCGAAATCCTTCGAGCAGATCCAGGCTGGTGAGACGGCGATGATCGATGCAAAGCAATGGTTAAAAGGTCAGGAAGTTTGCGATGTCACTCTCTGGAATGGTGAACCATTATCCGTTGTCGCTCCCAACTTTGTTGAGCTGGAAATCACCGAATCTGATCCGGGTGTTCGCGGCGATACGGCTTCTTCCGGCAGCACCAAACCAGCGATTATGGAAACGGGTGCAGAAGTGAAAGTGCCTCTGTTTGTTGATCAGGGCGAGGTGATCAAGATCGATACCCGAACGGGCGAATATGTTGGACGCGTGAAGGATTGATCCTGATTTGCTGAAAAATGATCTGTTAAAAGAGCGGGCGCGTTTGCTTGGCGAGATTAGATCATTTTTTCTTGCCAGAGATGTTCTAGAAGTTGAAACGCCTATTTTAAGTCAGGCTGGTGTTTGTGATCCGCATCTGCAGAATTTGATCACCGAAATAAACGATAAAAAATATTACCTTCAAACCTCGCCAGAGTTCGCGATGAAGCGATTATTATGTTCGGGTTCTGGATCTATTTATCAGATCTGCAAAGCCTTCCGTAATGACGAACAGGGACGATTGCACAATCCTGAATTCACGATGATCGAATGGTATCGAACAGATTTTGATTATTGTAATTTGATGGATGAAGTTGAAGAATTGGTTTCAAAATTGATCGGCGTTAAAGATTTTCAGCGGATCACTTATCAGGATGTATTTTTGCAAACGGTTGGTGTTGATCCTTTTTCGGTTGAGCGTGATCAGCTTGAAAAGATTGCCGGACATGTCTCAGGAAAAATTACGAAAAATGATCTGCTGGATCTGATCATGGGAACCAAAGTTTTACCGGCTTTAAAAGATGCGGTATTCATTTTTGACTATCCGGCTGATCAGGCGGCAATGGCGAAAATCTGTGGCGATATTGCCGAACGATTTGAGCTGATCATCAACGGTGTCGAGTTGGCAAATGGCTATACCGAACTGACTGATCCGGATGAACAAAAAGAACGATTTAATCATGAAAATAAACAAAGGAAATTAATGGGAATGGAAACGATGCAAGTTGATCAACATCTTTTAAAAGCTATGTCGGAAGGCATGCCGGAATGTGCCGGAGTTGCGTTAGGTTTTGATCGTTTGTTGATGCTGATCATGAATAAAAATGCACTGTCCGAAGTGATGCCATTTCCGATTGGGTTGGCTTAATCATGTCTTCAAAACCTTCAGAAGTTTTAAGTGGAAATGGACCTGTTGCGAATAGCATTGAAGGTTTTTCGCCGCGAGCACAGCAACAGGAAATGGCCGATCAAATTGGTGAAACGCTGGAGAAAAATGGTGTCCTGATCGGTGAAGCCGGAACTGGAACCGGTAAGACTTTTGCCTATCTTGTGCCTGCTTTGATGTCTGGCAAAAAGGTGATCATCTCCACCGGAACTAAACATTTACAGGATCAGCTTTATCATCGTGATCTGCCGGTGATTAGAGATGCTTTGAAACTGCCGATCAGCATTGCTTTATTAAAAGGCCGGGCTAATTACCTTTGTTTAAATCGTATTGGTGAAGCGGGTGGGCAAGGCAGTTCGATAACGTCGAAACTGTATGTTCAGTTGACAGCGGTTCGTGACTGGGCGGCAGAAACGGTGGTGGGTGATGTGGCTGAATTGAGTTCGGTGCCGGAGGACTCAAGCGTCTGGCCGATGATCACTTCCACGGCCGAGAATTGTCTTGGAACGGAATGCCCACAGTTCAGCGATTGTCATGTTTATAAAGCCCGTAAAGAAGCGAATGATGCGGATATTCTGGTGGTGAATCATCATTTGTTTATGGCCGATATGTCATTGCGCGAAGGTGGTTTTGGTGAGGTGTTGCCAGGCGCGGAAGCGGTGATCTTCGATGAAGCACACCAACTGCATGATATTGCTTCGCTCTTTTTTGGTAGCTCGATCACCAGCCGTCAATTGCTGGATCTGTCACGGGATGTTTTTACTGCGTATTTGAATGATGCATCGGGAATGCCGGAGATCGAAGATGCCGGAAATGATCTGGAAAAATCGGCAAAGGATTTTCGTCTCACACTTGGACCAGCAAAACAAAGAGCACCCTGGCGGGAAATTAAAAATAATCCGCGAGTGAAAGCTGGCCTTGCGGATCTGATTGAAAAATTGCAGACATTAAAAGATTGTCTGAAACCGGCGGCGGAAAGAAGTCGTGCGCTTGAAACCTGTTTTGCACGAACAGATTCCATACTCAATCGCTTGATTGGTTTTACTGATCAAAATACAAAAGAAGATGATACTTCTGAAGGCGTTCTGCAATGGTATGAAACCTATCAACGTGCATTTATTTTGAACGTCACGCCGCTGGAAATTTCTAAAGTATTTCAGGCACGCCGAAATAGTTATCAATGCGCATGGATCTTCACTTCGGCAACGCTGGCCGTGGGCGAAAGTTTTAGTTATTTTGCCGATCGTTTAGGATTGGATGATGCGACTACCAAACTTTGGGATAGCCCGTTTGATTATCCGAAACAGGCTTTGTTATATCTTCCGGGGCTGGGACTGGAACCGAATCATCCACAATATACTGCTGCCGTAGTTGATGCTGCGATTCCTGTTTTGCAGGCCAGCGAGGGCAGGGCATTTGTTCTTTTCACTAGCCACAGAGCATTGAAAGAAGCGGCAGAATTATTTGCACAAAAACTCGATTTTACTTTACTGATCCAGGGACAGGCGCCGAAAGCAGAATTACTGGAACAGTTTAGGAACACGCCGTCAGCGGTGCTGTTGGGAACCAGTAGTTTTTGGGAAGGCGTCGATGTGCGTGGTGAGGCTTTATCCTGCGTGATCATCGACAAGCTACCATTTGCCTCGATGGGTGAACCGGTGATGCAGGCACGGCTGGATGCGATGCGTAAACAGGGCAAGAACCCATTCATGGAATATCAACTTCCCGAAGCGGTGATCACGCTGAAACAGGGCGTGGGGCGTTTGATTCGTGATGTGAATGACACCGGTGTTTTGATGATCTGTGATCCGCGGATCAAATCAAAACCTTATGGCCGTATTTTTCTGGCCTCTTTGCCACCGATGTGTCAGGTGACGGATCTTAAAGATGTAGAGAAATTTTTCTAAACCATATTTTTAAATTTTATTTGCTCATGAAAATTTCTAATGAATATTTTCTAATGAAAAACAGGAAATTGCCGCTAACCCATTAATAGTCTTTATTGTTGAGTAGAAAATGCCTGTACTTGAAACAGAAGAAGTTAGTGAACTGGAAGCCACTCTGGATCATTTTGGAATGCTGGAGCTATTAAAAAACCACTTTGGGGATGGATCAATTTACGTCTCGAATGGTGCTTCCGCGGAGCTTCTGGAACTGGCCAAAGAACATGGCTATGTTAATGAAGAAGGTTACCTTACACGGGCTGGCCGCAAGCTGGTCACAGAGCATAGATTACACAAGAACCTTTGAGGAAGCTCTGAATAAGTCATGATTGTTTTAGGCTGGCTAAAATCATCCCAAACTTATCCGAAGTTCGCAGCAATAGAACAACTATTACAGTTCACTTCGAAGAAGTTTGAAATAATTTTATCTCAGCCTAAATTCAACCAGACTTATTCAGAGATTCCTTAATTCGCTCAACTTCAGGTGATCAACTTTTTGCCTGAAAAACACCTTCAGTTTTATTTTTTCTGACATCATTCCACGGAAAGATCTTGCCATTCATCGAGATATAAATTCCTTCCTCAAGACATTGTACTGCTGAAATAGCACAACCCAGATTAAACAGGCTGTCAGAATAGTTGATCGTAAAAGGAATCATCGCGCCAAACAGGACGATCGTTTTCCCACTAATCTTTTCAGCCAGAACCGCTGCAGTTTCAACCATGGTGTCGGTGCCATGAGAAATGATGATCTTTGATTCATCAGATGAATCACATTTGTCAGCGATCAGTGATCTATCAGTATCATCCATGTCCAGGCTGTCTTTCAACATGACAGTTTCGGTTGAGATTTCTATATGACAACGAGCTTGATCCAGCATGGCTGGGATATGGGTTTCATCAAATGACAGGCTTCCATTTATTTCATCGTAAATCTTGTCGATGGTTCCACCTGTAATTAAAAATTTAACGGCTGACATTTATTTCTCTCTGTGTAGTTAGAAGTTAATTGTATAAACATCCTGATCAGGATTCTATAGCGACGATAGTTTGGGTTAGGAGCCCAATAAACAACAGGCAAAAAAAAGCGCCTTAAAAAAGGCGCTCAAGTAAACCCAAAGGGAGGAGCGTAACAGTCAGGGATGACGTGTTACGTATCAGATAATGCATCTACCGTGCCAGTATTAATATTGTCCATATAAAACAATGAGATAGAGTGTTACGAAGGTTTATCAGTAAGGATGTTATTGCAAATGAGTGACTTGTAGAGCAGAAGGTGCCGGGAAATTGACTTAATCTCGGATCTCAAAGAGATCCGAGGTTAAGGGTGGCCATCCATGGCCGGGCTTTTCAGCCAGTCAATCCATGACCTGTTAGTAGCAGCTGCATGTCCGTGTGCAATCACTGCTGTAATCTTTATCGGTCTGTTGGGCGGATTCCTTTAGCAGAAATGTCAGTTATTTTGTTAACTGTGTCACATCAATGACTTAGAGCCAAAAAAATGACAGTTATTTATCTGAATCGTTATCTATCAACGGAAGTGTTTGATCAAGTTCAGAATTTTCCAGGTCATTTCCAAGCTCCAGAGCTGGAATAGACTGTACAGATGAGCCAATAATGCCTCTGACATCGCCATACATGCCAATGGTGTTAGTGGTTATCCGCTGGATCTGTTTTTCCCGTTCCTTCCAGATCCGCTCCATTGCTCGTTTTTCTTTATTGAGTTGATCCTGCATGCTGCTGAAGGTTTCAACGATAGCTTCTACCCGTTGCCTGAACTCATCACCAGATAAATAGTTGAACATGACTTCCATCTTTTCACTTTTACCACTGGATACATTTCTCGCGAAGTTGACCTGAATGAGTTGCTCACGTATCGCAGAAGCCAGGGGCAGGGCAGATTGAACATCGCTGACCCAGACTCCCTCAACCATAGCAAAACTTTTAATACCTTCTGGCAGGGCAACAGAGACGAGAATAGCCATATTTGCGCCCACTTCACGCTGATCATCTTTCAGTTTCTGGATCCATTGAGGTGACCAGTTTTTAGTATTCTTTGCTTCCCAGATAATCTTTCCGCAATCATTCAGCGAAGCATCTCTGACTTCCTGAATAATATCTGCACCTTTGATACCTTTGGGCACTGGTGAAATGGCATCATGAATAAACTGGGCTCGTAAGCGTTGTTCAAGATCAAGTTCCAGAACTTCGCCCTGTGTTTCCATTGATCCTTGTTCACTTTTGCGTTTTGCTTCTTCCAGTGACTTTCTCAGATCATTGATCTGCTTTTCTTTTTCTTTCAGTTTCAGATTTGATTCATCAGAAAACTGTTTGCTGATTTTATCTTCAATTTCCTTACGCTCTTCATCGATCTTGCGCTGAAACTCCAGATCCAGATTCTTTTGCTTTTCTTCCAGTTGTCTTGCCAGCTTACGGATCTCAATTTCCTTTTTCTGAGCCTCTTCTACACGCGAATCCTTTTCCTTAATTTGTTCCTGCAGATCACTGATCTCAATTGCTGCCGCCTGTTTAGCTTTCTTCTCAAGCTGATCACGTAAAACCTGTTCCTGTTTCTTCAGCCGTGTTTGAACTTCCTCATCCAACTGCTCACGCTTTGTTTCCAGATCTCTCTGCTGTTTTTTCAGATCAAGTTCTTTTTCTCTGGCTTTTTCCAGTTTTTCTTTTTGATCATCAAGCTGGAGTTTTAAGTCTTCTTTCTCAAGAGAAAACTGATCCTGTGATTTTTTCTGAGCAGCAGCCAATGCCTTTTGTAGCTTCTGTTCATTCTCCTTTTTCAGATCATTCTCAATCTGTTGAGAAAGCACCGTCGAAATCTCGATCTCAGTACCGCACTCAGGACATTTAATTGATTTGTCAGCCATATCACTTCCGTTTATGATTCAAGGTATAAGAATAAACTGAAGGGGTTGAAAATGCATTCAGAACTGGATCGAAGTTCAACAGGTAAAAGCCTGCTCGTTTTTATCATTGGTACATTGGTGATCGCGTTGGGCGCATGGGGAATCATGCCGACCTGGAAGATGTTCAATATTATCCAGTCTGAAATCGACACATCAAACTCCCCTTATAACTACGCAACTATGATCTACTCGGTATTGTGGCTAGTCGCGGCTTTTTGTACATTGGTTGCTGGCGTAAGCCTGATCCTCTCCGCACTTCGCCGAAGACAATACGATCTTATTCCGGGTCCAACACTTTATTTTCTGGGTTTGTCTCTGGCCGTCATTGGAGGTTTTTTAATGATGGGTGGTCTCGGATGGCAAGCTATTACCGCAGTTGTTGTTGGTTTATTCCTGATCTATTGGGAATGGGCCTACCACGTAAGCTAAAAATATACGCCTTGGGGGGCATTAATATGGAAAACACACCAGCATTTGATATTTCAAAAGTAATCGAAGATGCAAAGTCGATCATCACCAATCCAGTCGGGTTTTATCGCAACCTGCCAAAAACGGGCGGTTTCGTTGAGCCTTTAATCTATGTCGTTGTTATGGCAGCCATTGCTGCTGTGATTATGATGATATTTTCTGTTGTCGGTGGGCGCGGTATGGGGCTTGGCGTGCTTATCGCCATGCCGATCATGATGGCAATTGCCAGCTTTATTTCAGCAGGGATCATGTTCCTGATCTGGAAACTGATGGGCTCAGAAAATAATTATGAAACCGCTTATCGTTGTGTTGCCTACTCAATGGCGATATTGCCGATCTCAGCGTTGCTATCAGTAATCCCTTTTCTTGGTCTGATCATCCCGGCACTTTGGGGAGCTTTTCTGATGATCACAGCAAGTACCGAAGTACATGGCCTGGATAAACAGAAGGCCACGATAGTCTTTGGTATTCTGGCCTTGATCAGTGTGTTCGTTAACATGTCTGCTCAGCGAGCTGCGGATAATATGGAAGATAGGATGGGTCAAATTGGAGAGCTGACAGAATCCATGAAAGACATGTCGCCAGAAGAAGCAGGGAAAGCGCTTGGTGAATTTACGCGTGGGTTTGAAGAGGCAACTAAATAATCTAATAATATTTAATCTCAGCTCGGGATAAGTTATCCTGAGCTGAAGTTATTTAGTTTCAGTGAGTTCATTTAGCTGTTTACCTTGAGATGACCAGATTTAATCCTGGCCAACAATAGTCAAAAAGCCATCCTGATCCAGATGGCCCATGTCTCCGGTTTTAAACCAGCGAACATCATCCATTTCTGTGATCGCTGCATCTGTTTTTTCGGGATCATTCAAATACCCAAGCATCACCTGAGGTCCGCCGATCAGGATCAAGCCATCTTCACCAATAGGTAATTCTCCCATCGTTTCAGGATCGACAATTCGAAAACTTGTGCCAGGAAGCGGCATGCCGACGGTTCCATTTTTACCACCATGCTGCACTCTCCAGTCACCTGTATCAAGTTTGTCTGGCGCGTTGACGCTGGCAACGGGGGAGGTTTCTGTCACACCGTAGCCTTCGTAAATTTCTTTATTGAATTTCTGTTTGAAGCCTTTCCTTACTTCTTGATCAAGCTTTTCGGCGCCAGCAACAACGACGCGTAATGACTCGAGCATGAGAGGGTGGATCGATTCACTCTGGTTGAACTTGTCCAGGAAGGTGGAGGTAGTGATCAAGACGGTCACATTGTGTCTGGCAATTGCTTTTGCGATTTTTTCTACGTTTGCCGGATCTGAAAGGCAGATTATCGGAATGCCCTCGATCAGCGGTAGAAAAGTTGTGACAGTTAAACCAAAGGCGTGTGACAGTGGTAGTGCAGCCATAACCACATCGCTTTCTTCGGTGTTTAGAACATGGGCAACCTGTTTGACGTTGGCCATGATATTTCGGTGGTTTAAGACGATGCCTTTGGGATCGCTTTCATTACGATTCGAAAACAGAATGGCTGCAGGACTTTCAAGATCGACGGACTTGCTGTAGAAAAATTGTAATAGTTTTGCTGGCAGTATTTTGGCCGAGAGTCTTGTTCTGAACTGTGTGAACGAACTAATTTGTTCATTCAAATCTTCTATGTAAAAAACATTGATCTCGTTCAGAGATTCGTCCAGAATTTTAGAGAGATCAATACCTTTTTCGGTTAAAGTTTGAAGATATTGCCGTGAGGTATAAACGCTGTGAAGATCAGCTTTTATGATCGAGTTTTCGATGTTTTTATAATTAAGGTTAACAACGGTTTTCCCACGTAATAACACGGCCAGGTTTGCGATCACTCCCATAGTCGAAGTTGGCAATAACAGACCGATATTTTGTTCATGCGTGCTGTTGAGATTTATCTGGCGGGAAAGACAAATACTCTCAGTCATCAGTTGAGTGTTGCTAATAGCCTTTCGTCCTGACGTATCGGTAATCGCCATATCACTACCAATCCTTCTGGCCGTTTCCAGCCATCCTTCGGGCAGGGTTTGAAGTGTATGTGAATAGGTCTCCCAGGATTCTATAGAGAGATCAAAGACCCGTAATTTCATTTCATTCGCGCCAGTAGACATTGGTAGCGGTTTACCAAAAGCCACGATCAGATCACGACGACTGCCGGATTTTGGAGCATCTTTCAGTTTGGCGCTGGAACGTGAAAATCGACTGCCCCAGAGTCCACGCAAATGGAAAGGCAGGATCACACCTTCTGCACCAGCAGCTGCTTTTTCAAAACCGTGTTTGAATTCTGATAATTGTCCATTACGACTGATCGCACCTTCCGGAAAGAGGGCGACGACTTCTCCTTTATTGAGTAATTGTGTGATCATCTCCAGGGCAGATTTGCTGTCGCCTCTGGAGATCGGGATCGCGCCAAACAGATCGAGAAACCATTTCAGATACCAGCGTTCGTAGAAGTTTCTCGCCATAACAAATCGGATCGGTCGTGGTGAGGCCATTTGCAGGATCGCCCAGTCGATGAAGCTGATATGGTTGCCCAGCATCAACACGCCGCCGCTTTCTGGAACGTTATCGAAGCCCTGGACTTGCAGACGATATTTGCTGGCGATCAAACGTCCGGCCAGTAAGCGTACAAAAGATTGAGGCAGGTTGTAGAGCGTATATCCTGCACCGATAACGGCCACAACGGTTAATAAAGAGAGCAACCCTGTCGTACTCATTCCAGACCAGGCGAATAGGACTGTGAGCACCAGGAATCCAAGCATGATCGAGGTCTGAACGAAATTATTACCTGCCAGTACAATCCCCAGTTCATGTTCCTTTGCGTGGAACTGGATCAAGGCATTGAGTGGGACAATAAACAAACCGCCAAGAAAGCCCAGCGCAAGAAAGTTGATACAGTGGGCAGTTAATGAATTTAGACTTGGCATGATTGCTAATGTGATTGCGACACCAATTGCACCAACGGGAAGTAATCCAGTTTCGATATGATTCTTTGAAAATTTACCTGAGGTGATCGAACCCAGCATTATTCCAATCCCGGCACAGGACATCATGCCCTGAATTTTGACGGTATTGAGCATGCCCATGGTTTCTTTTGAGAAGGCCGGGAAGGAGGCGAGTAGTACCTGTGAAATCGCCCAGAAAAAAGATAAACCAATGATCGAGAGCCAGATCACAGGATGCCGATAGACAATACCCAGATTCTTTTTCAGATAACCACCACGCACGTAGCGAGGAAAATCGAAATGCAGCTCTTTGTATTCTTCCTGTTTCTGCGGCAGGCGAAAAGCCAGTACCAGTTCAATCAGTGAACCAAGAATCAGAAACCAGCCAACCGGTGCGATGGTTTTGATCAGTTCTGATTTGTTGGCATAGGCGACACCATCCAGATGACTTTCAAACATCACCGAAAAAGCAAATGTACCGGATAGAATCGCAGTCATGGTGACTGCCTGTACCAGGCCATTGGCGGAGGAAAGTTGCTCGTTACCCACCAGTTCCCGGATAAAGCCAAATTTGGATGGTGAATAGATAGCACTTTGCACCGCCAGTAAAAACGTCATCGCGAACGCGACCCAAAACAGGCCAAGATAGTAAGAAAGTGTGATCAAACAAGTCAGGCAAATTGCGATGAAAGCACTGGCTCTGATCACTTTATTCTTTGGATATTTGTCAGCCAGAAAACCTGCCGGTGTGAACAGCATTATAAAGGGTAGAAGGATCAGGGCATTGACGATGGCCGTCAGGATGATCTGTTCTTGATCGTTGTAGGTCTTGAAAATCGAATTCTGGATGATGATCTTATGGCCAAGATCGACAAAAGCATTGAGAAAGATCACGAGAATATACGGTAGAAATCCGACGATTTTGAAGAGTTTTCCCATCTAGTGACTTCCTTTTTTTATTCACAAACGTGTTCATGAATCCTTAAAGCTTTGATATAGACTGGCGATAAGGAGAAATAAACGCAACTATTATCGTTAATGTTGGGTTGTAAATGATAACTGGTATTATTAAACGATACTGTATAACTAGCTTCAGAGGTAATAATGGCACAAACAACAGCACTGATCGAAACCCTGAAAAAAATGCTAAAGGCACACGGTAAAACTTATACCGATGTTGCCAAGATACTGGATCTCTCCGAGGCCAGTGTTAAGCGTCTTTTTTCCGAGAAAAGTTTTTCTCTGAAACGTCTGGATCAGGTTTGTCAGATGATGAAAATGGAAATCACCGATCTGGTTCGAGCCATGAGCGAGAATACACGGCAGCTGGAAGAGCTCAGTGAAGATCAGGAAGAACAGATCGCCGGGGATCAGCTGCTGCTTTTTGTCACAGTTTGCGTACTCAATCGCTGGAAGTATGAAGACATTATTTCTCATTATGATATTTCTGAACCTGAGTGTATTCGTATGCTGACCAAGCTTGATCAGCTTAAAATCATAGAACTGTTGCCCGCTAATCGAGTTAAGTTGTTGGTAGCGCCCAATTTTCGTTGGCGAGCTGGTGGGCCGATTTTGAGGTTCTTTCAAAAATATGTGGAGTCTGAGTTTTTTAATTCAAAATTTGATGCTGATGATGAGCATCTGATCTGCATCAATGGCATGCTTTCGCACAGTTCCAATGCTGTGTTTCAGCGTAAATTAGAAAGGTTAGTACAAGAGTTTAATGAGCTAAGCAACGACGATGCGGGACTGCATATCGATGACCGGCATGGAAATACAGTCGTATTGGCGATCAGGCGTTGGGAATATGGCTTGTTTGCGTCACTGCGAAAAGAGACTGGTTCGTAAGGCTCAATAAAGATTAGAACAAAATACCAGAGATATTGAGCACGCATAACAATTGAGACTTTGTTAAATACTGTTTTGATATGATAATGGTGACATAACAAAATTAAAGAGAAAGCTGTGACATCAAAAACTGATAAAAATGACCTGCAAGCTTGCTGGATTTATAAAAGTAGCCGCAAGGAAGAAATGTATCTTTATTTATCCGAGGAAGAAGGTTTCGATGAAGTACCTGATGAATTAAGAAAAACCTTTGGAGAGCCAGTTTTTGTGATGGAACTGGAATTATCAGAACAACGGCCACTGGCACGTGCGGATACTGTTGCCGTTATGCGGTCATTAAAAGACGAAGGTTTCTATCTGCAAATGCCACCCAAGCTGAACCCTGATCTTTATTTTGGCGACTAAGGCGGATAAAGATACTGTTCTGGTAGAACAGTTCCTGGATACTGTCTGGTCAGAGCAGGGACTGAGCGACAACACGCTCTCTTCTTATCGATCCGATCTATTGTTCTTTGTGAAATGGGGGCAGGTCAACAATAAGCCGATCATCAAAGCCGACTGGCAGGATCTTTTAAATTTCCTCGACAGTTTTGAAAATGCTTCTCCTCGCAGCCGCGCCCGTCGGCTGACCAGTTTACGTCGTCTCTATAAGTATCTGATCAGAGAAGCGATCATTGAAGTTGATCCAACTAGTAAACTTAAATCGCCAAGAGCAGGGCGCAGCCTTCCAAAATCGCTGACAGAAGAAGAAGTTGATGCATTATTAGAAGCGCCAGATATAGAACAGGCTTTAGGTTTACGTGATAAAGCTATGATTGAGTTACTTTATGCCACTGGATTACGTGTTTCAGAGTTAGTTAACATGACCATGCAGGAGATCAACTTAAATCACGGTGTCGTGCGTGTTACCGGTAAAGGCGACAAGGAAAGGATCGTCCCGATGGGCGAAGAAGCGGTTGAATGGGTCGAGCGATATATTAAAGATTCGCGTCCGATCATATTAAAAGGGGTGACTTCCGACGCTCTATTTCCAGCACGGCAAGGGAAAGCAATGGGCAGACATGCTTTCTGGCATCGGATCAAGCAACTGACGGCCAGGGCAGGTATTAACAAATCTATTTCCCCGCATACGATGCGTCATGCTTTTGCAACGCATTTGCTTAATCATGGTGCTGATCTCAGGGTTGTTCAAATGCTGCTTGGACATCGGGATATTTCAACGACTCAGATCTATACACATGTTGCACAGGCAAGATTGCAAAGCCTGCATGCCGAACACCATCCTCGCGGCTAGTTGCATCCTGCCGCTTGCTAACATAGAATACGCCGCTTTCGGGGCTGTCAGAAAGAATAGATAGCTCCTCAACCCTTGCTTCACCGTCAATAGAAACGGGAAGCTACAATCCGAGAGGGAATATAGTGAGACACTACGAAATCGTCTTTCTGGTTCATCCTGACCAGAGCGAGCAGGTTCCAGCCATGCTCGAACGTTACCGCGCAATTATTGAAGCTGATGGTGGATCAATCCACCGCCTGGAAGACTGGGGCCGTCGTTTACTGGCTTACCCAATCAACAAGGTTCACAAAGCGCATTACGTCATGATCAATGTTGAATGTGATCAAAAAGCACTTGATGAATTGAACAGTGCTTTCCGTTTTAACGATGCGGTTATCCGTAACCTGATCATGAAACGTGATGATGCTGTGACAGAACCTTCATTCCTCGCCAAGAGTAAGGAAGAAGAGGAAGAACGCGCAGCGAAAGAAGCAGCGGCTAAAACAGCAGCAATTGCCCGTGCGAAAGCAGCAGAAGAAGCGGCAGCAGCCAAAGCAGCACTTGAAGCTTCTAAGCCAGCTGAAGAAGCGCCTGTTGTGGAAGCTACAACTGAGGAAGCTCCGGCAGCCAAAGTTGAAGAGGCTCCAGCAGCAGAAGCAACTCCTGTGAAAGAAGCGGCTCCGGCAAAAGAACCTACCGATGCAGAAATCATCTCTACAGAAGATCACGAACTGAATTACGTTCTGAAGAAATACGGCAAACGATCAACGGCAGCTAACCGCAAGAAGTTCGTTACTTTGCTGGATGAATTCAAAGCAGATGCAGACTACGCACCACATCTTCGTGTGGAATTTTATAAATATCTCGAAGATAAGAACGCATTCGATATTATGGAAGAACTGGGTTAAACCGGAGGAGAATTATTATGGCACGTTATTTTAGACGCAAACGTTTTTGCAAATTCACCGCTGAAGGTTATACCGAGATCGACTATAAAGATCTGAATACACTTAAAGCTTATGTTTCCGAATCAGGGAAAATAATGCCAAGTCGTGTATCGGGTACGAAAGCCGGTTATCAGCGACAATTAAAAACAGCGATCAAGCGAGCACGTTTTCTTGCTTTGATCCCATACTGCGACTCTCACGAGTAGAGTAGAAAAGAAACATGCAAGCGCTGGCCGCGTATATATTGCGGGGTCGCATTCAGGCAGCCGGAGTTATCGGTCTGTTTGGAGCAGTAGGCTGGATATTTCCACTTTCCTTCCTGCTGAGCTCTGCGGCCGCAGCGCTTGTCGTACTTAAAAAGGGTGCGAGAGAAGGGCTTTTAGCTCTGATCGGAGCAACCGTTTTTTGTACACTGGTGGCTTCCATCCGATTTGGGACACCCGTTCTGGCAATCATGAATGCTTTGGCAATCTGGTTGCCAGTCTGGATAGCTGCACAGGTTTTAAGAACAAGTAGTTCACAGGCAAGCGTATTGATCGTTGTCATGATCATGTCGCTGATACTGGCGATTGGAATACGGTATTTTGTCGGGGATATAGAAACCTTTTGGCATGATAGTCTGACAAAATATGCCAGCAAAATAGCCATTGTTGATAAGGCCGAAAGACAGGCCGACGTGATCAAGGTTCTGGCTGTGATAATGAACGGTTTTGTTGCTGTTTCATTTGGGCTAATGACTATGCTAAGTGTGTTGTTGGCGAGATGGTGGCAGTCATTACTTTTCAATCCCAATGGGTTTGGAGAGGAATTTCGCAAGATACAGGTACCAGCACTGATCGCTGCACCAGTATTGATTTGTGCGATTCTGGTGGCCGTTGTGAAATTGCCGATACCGCCTTATGGCATGCTGCTGGATTTGTTAATGATTGGCCTGGCAACATTAATGTTTCACGGATTGGCCATTGTGCATTTCTTCGTAAAAGAAAAGCAATTGGGCAACGGTTGGATAGCCGGGTTATATTTTTTCCTGATCGCAGCATCGGTTTATGTGATCAGTGTTTTGGCAATGCTGGCTATATCGGATAGTTTTTCGGATTTTAGAAAGTTAAAAAAAGGTTAGAAAATTAGGCAGCAAAGCTGCATGAATATAGAATTTTAGTGAGGAAATACGATGGAAGTTATATTACTTGAAAAGGTCAACAAGCTGGGCGAACTGGGCGACAAGGTCAACGTGAAATCAGGCTATGGCCGTAATTTCCTGATCCCGCAGAACAAAGCAGTTCCTGCAACTAAACAACATCTGGCTGAATTCGAAGCAAAACGTGCTGAATTCGAAAAAGCAGAAAAAGAATCATTAGCAATAGCAGAAACAAGAGCTAAATCAATCTCTGCTCTGGCAGTCACGATTGCGCGTAATGCTGGTGAAGAAGGCAAACTATTCGGTTCCGTGACAAATGCTGATATTGCAGCAGCGGTGACAGAAGCAGGCGTTGAACTGGAAAAACGTGAAGTTCGTTTACCAGAAGGCCCAATTCACGAAATCGGTGAATACGACGTTGATTTGCATCTTCATGTTGATGTGAATACCACAGTGAAAGTTAACGTTGTAGCTGAAGAAGCATAACTAGAAAATAAAAAACTATAGCCTTATTTTTCTATATTAATTTAAGGGTATACTCTTCAGATGAACGAACCATATCCAATGGAAATGGAATCTGGAGAACCCACACAGGCACTTAAGATCCCACCGCATTCCATCGACGCCGAGCAGTCACTGCTCGGCGGTTTGATGTTGGATGAAGATATCTGGAGCGAAATTTCTGCTCTGGTTCTTGAAAACGATTTCTATCGATCCGAACACCGCCTTATTTTTCAGGCAATGATCTCACTCGCTGCCAACGACACACCTGCCGATGTAGTGACTGTTGCCGAGTGGCTGGATAATAATAACGAACTCGACAAGGCTGGCGGTCTTGCTTACGTTGCTTCACTCGCAGAAAATACACCGACAGCGGCCAACGCTGTTGCTTACGCTAATATCGTCAGAGAACGTTCAGTTCTTCGGCAGTTGATCCAGATAGGAACCACTATTGCTGGTAGCGGTTTTAATACTGAAGGCCGATCAACAAAACAACTTCTGGATGAAGCAGAAAAACACGTTTTTGCAATTGCCGATCAACAGTCCCGTGGGCAGGGTTTTCGTAAAATTGGTGACTTGCTTGCTGGCGCACTTGATCGCATCCAACTTCTTTATGAGTCGGATAATCCGATCACGGGTGTTTCAACTGGCTTCAATGACTTTGATGAAATGACATCAGGTCTACAGAAATCTGATCTGGTTATTGTGGCGGGTCGTCCTGCTATGGGTAAAACCTCTTTTGCCATGAACATTGCCGAATCAGCTGCCATAAAAGATAATCTTCCTGTTGCTGTTTTCAGTATGGAAATGCCGGGCGAACAATTGGCCATGCGTCTTTTATCATCTCTTGGTCGCATTGATGCACACAGAATGCGGACAGGAAAACTCACGGATGAAGATTGGCCGAGACTGACTTCTGCCGTACAGATCATGCAGGATGCCCGATTTTATATCGACGATACACCGGCACTCTCACCCAATGAAATCCGTGCGCGTTGCCGTCGGATCAAGAAGAATGAAGGTGAGCTAGGATTGATCGTGATCGATTATTTGCAGTTAATGCAGGTGCATGGTTCAACAGAGAATCGAACCACAGAGATTTCAGAAATATCACGATCATTAAAAGCATTAGCCAAAGAATTAAGTGTTCCCGTCATGGCATTGTCTCAGCTCAACCGAAGCCTTGAACAACGCCCAAATAAACGTCCGATTATGTCAGACTTACGTGAATCGGGTGCGATCGAGCAGGACGCGGACGTGATCGTGTTTATATATCGTGACGAAGTTTACAATGAAGACAGTCCCGACAAAGGCACTGCCGAGATCATTATCGGTAAACAAAGAAATGGTCCCATCGGAACCAGTCGTCTGGCTTTCCTTGGCGAATATACCCGTTTTGAGAATTACACTCCTGATCCTTATGGCGGCGGTGACTTTGGATGACACGTCCCGCCCGTGTTGTCATTGATCTGAAAGCTGTCCGATCAAACCTGCAAACTGTTAAACGTTACGCACCTGATCAGAAAATCATGGCGATCATCAAAGCCGATGCCTATGGTCACGGCCTGGAACGGATCGCTAATCAACTTGATGCAGCAGATGCTTTTGGTGTTGCTTGTATCGAAGAAGCGATCCGACTTCGTGATGCTGGATTCACCAAGTCGATCATCCTGCTCGAAGGATTTTTTTCTAAACAAGAACTCAATCAATTATCTGATCTAAACATTCAAACCGTCATTCACCAGATGAATCAGCTGGAAATGATCGAAGAACTTCCTGCTGAAAAAGCCGTCAATGTCTGGCTGAAGATCGACACAGGAATGCACCGACTCGGTTTTGATCTTGATCAGGTTCAATCGGTTTATACAAGACTGCAAAAATCCATTGGCGCAAAAGATAAAGTGCGCTTAATGACACATTTTGCCTCCGCTCAGGAACGCGATCCTGTCTCCGTTGAAACACAACTGAAAAATTTCTTAGATGTGAGTGCCGGTTTAAATGGCGAACACTGCTTGGCAAATTCCAGTGCTATTATGGAATGGCCGAAATCTCATGGCGACTGGGTTCGTCCCGGTTTAATGCTTTATGGTGTTTCACCTTTTGTCGAACAATCTGCACAAGATCTGGGCTTACAAACCGTTATGTCATTACAGTCTGAATTGATCTCGGTCAAACAGGCGAAGAAAGGCGAAAAGGTTGGTTATGGCGGCACCTGGGAATGCCCCGAAGATATGCTTATCGGTGTAGTAGCGATGGGTTATGGTGATGGCTATCCTCGTCATGCTCAACCTGGCACACCAATGTTAATCAATGGAAAAGTGGCTCATTTGATCGGACGACCATCAATGGATATGTTGACAGTTGATCTACGCAAATATCCCAAAGCAAAAGTCGGCGACAATGTGATCTTGTGGGGAAAAGAACTACCCATCGAAGAAATTGCCCGTTGTGCCGAAACTATTCCTTACGAATTACTCTGCGGCATGCGAATGCGTGCACAGTTTGTTGAGAAATAGTCTGACTTAAATTTATGGCTAAAGAAAAGAAACAATATAATTGCCAATCTTGCGGTGCGATCACACACAAGTGGGCAGGGCAGTGCGGTGATTGTGGCGAATGGAATACGCTCACCGAATCCATCGTAGCTCCAGCTGCGGCAACCAACGATCGCATTGGAAATTATAGCGGCAGCACATCGAGCATTTGTAATCTTGATGAAGCGGATCTGACTGACGAAGTTCGTTATACCACTCACATGAGTGAACTTGATCGGGCGATGGGTGGCGGGCTTGTGACAGGTTCAGTTGTTTTGATCGGCGGTGATCCTGGCATTGGCAAATCAACTTTATTGTTACAACTGCTTGCTTCACTAACCAAAGACAACATGAAAACCCTTTATGTCAGCGGTGAAGAATCTCCAAGACAGATCGCATTAAGAGGCAAACGCTTAGGACTTGATCTCACTGATCTTCGGCTACTCACAGAAACCAATGTAGAACGTATTCTAAAAATCGCACAAAAAGAATCACCGAAAGTAATGGTGGTGGACTCCATTCAAACCATTCACACGGATCAACTAACATCCGCACCTGGAAATGTTGCCCAGGTTAGAGAAAGTGCCGCCAAGATTGTTCGTTTCGCCAAACAAACTGGAATAACAATTTTGCTGGTGGGGCATGTTACCAAAGACGGAACACTCGCAGGCCCTCGCGTGTTAGAACACATGGTCGATACTGTTCTCTATTTCGAAGGTGACAGTGGTAGTCGCTATCGTTTGATCAGAGCGATCAAAAATCGTTTCGGCGCCGTCAATGAACTGGGCGTTTTTGCGATGACCGACACAGGTTTGAAAGGCATCAACAATCCTTCCGCGATCTTTCTTTCACGCAATGAAGAAGATGCATCTGGATCGGTCGTGATGGTGACACGCGAAGGTACACGTCCTTTGATGGTTGAAGTTCAAGCGCTGGTTGATGAATCAAAATCATCCAACCCAAAACGAGTCGCTGTTGGTATGGATCAAAATCGTCTAGGAATGTTGCTTGCTGTTTTACATCGTCATGCAGGTATCGCAACTTACGATCAAGATGTTTTTATTAATATTGTAGGTGGTGTTCGGATTACAGAAACTGGAGCTGATCTAGCTGTCCTTTTAGCTATTTTATCCAGCCTCAGAAGCCAGCCACTACCAACGGATTTGATCGTGTTTGGTGAAGTAGGTTTGACTGGAGAATTACGTCCGGTTCAGAATGGGCAAGAGCGATTAAAAGAAGCACAAAAACATGGATTCAAAAGAGCAATCATCCCTAAAGCCAATTTGCCTAAGCAAAAAATAAAAGGACTTGAGGTTCATGGTGCATCAACTTTAGATGTCGCGCTGAGACTTTTGAGAGACATCTAAACTGAATTTGTTGATCTAGCTCTTAAGAACTTCGATCAAAAGCTCTCGAACTTGTTGCATACCTTTGTTGAGATGTTCCTCAATTTCAGACATGGTGATCTCATTTTTCCCACCGCGACCAGCTGCATGGTTTGCAACAACGGCACAACAGGCATAGGCAATATCCAACTCTCGGGCGAGAGCCGCCTCAGGCATTCCAGTCATGCCAACAATGTCACAACCATCTTTTTCCAGCCGATCAATTTCAGCAGCGGTTTCTAAACGAGGGCCTTGAGTTGCGGCGTAAGTTCCACCTTCAAAAATATCGACACCAACATTTTTTGCAGCATTGATAATTCTTAATCGTAATGTCTGATCATAGGGATGGGTGAAATCGATATGAATAACTTTCCCTGATCCGCCTTCGTAAAAAGTATTTTCGCGTCCCCAGGTGTAGTCGATAATCTGATCAGGAATGGCTATTCGTGCAGGCGTTAATTCTTTTGCGATCCCGCCGACGGCTGCAATGCTGATCACTTCTTTAACGCCAATTTCTTTTAATGCCCAGATGTTTGCACAATAATTTATCTTGTGTGGTGGAATGGTGTGACCTGATCCATGTCTGGGAAGGAAAACGATTTCTTTTCCATCATGTTCACCAAAAGTTAGAGGTCCGGAAGGTTCACCATATGGGGTACGCATGACACGTTTTTTTGTGATGTTGATGCCTTCAAGTTTATTGAGGCCGGTGCCGCCGATGATTGCTAGTTCTACCATTGAATACCTCTGATAATGGTCTTCTTCCGCGATTGCGGCGTTAGCTCCGTACTCGAATCCTCATGTACATTTGTACATTCCGGTTCTCCGTGCGGTGCTGCCTTGCACTCACGAAACAATCCTCATTTTCAGAGGCATTCAAATACTTAAAATGTGTTTTAAGTTTTAATAGCAGATATTGTATCAAGATTTCGTAGATAACCTTTATAGTCCATGCCATAACCAACAAGATATTCATTGTCTGCGATCAGACCCGTGAAGTCGGCTTTTTGTAAGCCAGGCCGTTCAGGCAGGTTTTTCTCGATCAGAACTGCTGTGAGTATCTGTTTTGCACCTTCTGCTTCACAGTAATCAATGATCGCTTCCAGTGTATGACCCTGGTCGAGAATGTCATCAACAATCAGAACAGTTCGATCAGCTAATTCCATTTCTGGTTGTTTTATCCAGTGAAGGTGGCCACCTTTTGTTTCGCCTCTGTAACGGGTTGCGTGAATGTAATCTAGCTGTAGAGGAAAGTTGAGGCGGGGTAATAGCAATCCTGTTGGAATGATGCCGCCGATAACTGTGCAGAGAATAATCGGGTTGGTGTCAGAAAGTTGTTCATTGATCTGATCAGCCATTTCATCAAGCGCTTTTTCAACATCTGTTTTTGAAAAAAGTTGTCTGGAATTATTTTCGACATTTTTAATGTTTTCGGTCATTTTTCGATTTTGCCGAGTTGTTGTTTGCCAGAATAATCACGTGCAAAATGCCATGCTGATCGGCCACTTCTTGATCCATGTAACAACGCCCACTTTAATGCTTCTTTTTGCATTCTTTTCTGATCAGCCAGATCAACATTCAATTCTTTTAACCAATGATCAACAATGCTCAAATACGCATCTTGATTGAAAGGATGAAAAGCCAGCCATAAACCGAATCGTTCCGAGAGCGAGATTTTTTCTTCTACGGCTTCACCATAATGGATCTCGGTATCGATCAGCTGTGCGTCGGCATTATCTTTTTCATATTCCGGTAAAAGATGTCGGCGATTAGAGCTGGCGTAAACAAGGATGTTTTCCGGTGTGCTGTTGATCGATCCATCGAGGACCACTTTGAGTGATTTGTAACTTGCGTCGTCCGCTTCAAAAGAAAGATCATCACAGAAAATAATAAACTTTTCCGGACGATCATAAAGTTGTTCGGCAATGTCTGGCAGTTCTTCGAGATGACGTTTTTCAACTTCGATCAGTCGTAATCCCTGATCAGAATATTCATTCAGGATTGCTTTGATCAGCGAAGATTTTCCGGTGCCGCGTGGTCCCCAGAGCAGGGCATTATTTGCAGGCAGTCCATATACAAATTGGCGAGTATTTTGATCCAGTTGTTGTTTCTGATTTTCAATACATTGAAGATCGGAAAGATTAACTGTCGAGATCCGCGGAACGGTCTGAAGATAACCCTGTCTTCCATTATGTCGCCAACGAAAAGCTACAGGTCCTTCCCAATCAGTTTCGGCCGGAATCGGCGGGATCAGTTGCTCCAGCCGATCCAGAAATTGATGTGCTCGATCAAGCAGTGCCTTATCCATCTTCCGAAACTTAGTGGAACTTCAATCTTCTACGAGGTTTACGTGTCAGACGGTTCGCAAGGGCATGTAGAAATGTACCGAAATATCCATGCAGTGCAACCAGATGCATTTTGTAGAGTGACTTATAAATGAATCTTGCCATCAGACCCTCGATCATGACGCTGCCACTCCACTTGCCCAGCAAATTACCCATCATGTTACCGACGGTTGTGTAAGAACTCAGGTTCACCAGTGAGCCGTAATCCACATATGTGTATTCTGGTAGATCAAGATCGCCTTTCAAACGTCGCTTCATAGTCTTAACTAACATGGAAGCTTGTTGGTGAGCAGACTGGGCTCTTGGTGGTACCATTTCTTCTGAACCCGGTTCAACTGGGCATTGGGCGCAATCAGCAAAGGCAAAGATATTATCATCGCGTGTGGTTTGTAGTGTTGATTTGACGACTAGCTGGTTGATGTTATTGGTTTCCAGACCATCAATTTCTTTTAGAAAATCCGGTGCTTTGATACCCGCAGCCCAGACTTTGATTTCGGAAGCGATAAAATGACCTGCTTCAGTATGGAAACCATCAGCAGTTGCTTCGGTAATTCGTTCACCGGTTCTCACATCAATATCGATCTTGTGTAAGGCATCGACAGTCGCTTGTGATAAGCGTTCAGGGAGAGCCGGAAGTATAGTATCAGCAGCCTCGATTAAAGAGATTTTAAGATCACGATCAGCATTAATATTTTCCAGACCATAAGCAACCAGTTCACGGGTAGATTCATGCAGTTCTGCCGAAAGCTCTACACCTGTGGCACCAGCACCTGCGATGGCTACATGTAGCTGGCCTTCACGTAATTCTGTGGTAGAAGTCTGTGCGCTGTAACATTTTTTCAGCAGCAGTGAGTGAAATTTTTCAGCCTGCTCACGGTTGTCCAAAGAGTAGCAATGTTCGGCTATACCTTTGATGCCGAAATCATTTGTTGTACTTCCCACAGCAATGATCAGTGTGTCATATTCAAAGCTTCGTCGCGGAATAAACTCCATGCCGTCGTCATCAACGGTTGGTGCGAGATTAACTTCGCGTTTTTCACGATCAAGGCCATCCATGCGACCAAGACGAAAACGGAAATTGTGCCAGTTAGCCTGTGCCAGGTATTCCAGATCATCAGCATGTGAATCCAGTGTGCCCGATGCGATTTCGTGTAGCAGCGGTTTCCAGATATGTGTCAGGGTGCTATCGATCAGTGTGATCTCGGCTTTCTTCTTTTTGCCGAACTTATTACCCAGACTGGTAGCCAGTTCAATACCTCCGGCGCCGCCGCCAACGATGACAATTTTATGAGGTGATGAGGTTTCGGACATTTTTAGGCTCTCCAAGGGAATTGCGCGTTATAATAACAGCATTATTAACCTGATAAAGTATAAGGTAAAGAACAAGATTATGAATAAACAAGAAACAATAGAACTTGAAGCGGCTGCATTTCGTCGATTGGTCGAACATTTCAATACGAGAACCGATGTGCAGAATATTGATCTGATGAATCTGGCAGGTTTTTGCCGGAATTGTTTGTCCAAATGGTATCTTGCTGCAGCGGAAGAGCGTGATCTGGAAATGGATTATGACAAGGCTCGGGAGATCGTTTACGGCATGCCATATAGTGAGTGGAAAGATAAATATCAAAAAGAAGCTTCTGCTGATCAAATGAAAGCGTTTGATGAGTCGATCAAGCAACACGATTCAAAATAGACTGTAAGGAATAAAATAATAATGCGAGTGAGTTTATGGTTGTCAGTTTTGCTGACAGGGAGTGCTTTTGCCGCTGGCGTGGATATTGAGCGCTATGCCTATAAAAGTGAATTTCATCTGGCCTGTGAAAAGTCTGCATTAAATGTTCATGCCGGAAAGGTGCTAAAGGTTGAATTCAAGATTGATGACGATCAGCCTGTTTATGAGTTTGATATCCGGGCGGCAGATGGCGTTGACTGGGATGTGACGTGTGATGCCGATAAGAATGAGATTATCGAGATCGAACAAGAAGTTCCCAGCGTCAATCATCCACTTTTCCTATCGAAAAAACATATTGATGAAAAACAGGCGAGAGCGATCGTGATGGATGCCTGGCCTGGCGATATTCTGGAAATCGAATATGAAATAGAACCCGATGGCGCAGCTTCCTACGAATTTGATATTCACACTTATAAAGGTGTGGATATGAAGGTCGAAGTGGATGCCAGCAGTGGTGACATCGTGGAGCAAAATGAAGAGCTGTGGCAAGAGGGCTATGAATAAGCTTTTTACACTGTTGTCAGTTTTACTACTTTTATCGTCTTGTGCGGAATATCAAACTTATGAAGAGTCGCCGATTGACGTCGAGCAAACCACTCGTGACTACCGATCTCAGGATCTTCATTCGCCGGAAGTAAAAAGCTGGCTGGATGAGTCTGATCAGGATGTGAGTGTCTGGCCAAAATCTCAGTGGGATCTTGAGAGCCTTGTGTTGGTTGGGCAATTATTCAGTAAGGATCTGGATGTTGCGAAGGCTAAAGTTAACGTTGCCAAAGCCGGAGAAATCACTGCAGGTCAAAAACTAAATCCGGAATTAGATCTTTCTACCGAACATCATAGCGATCAGTTTGATGGTATTTCTCCGTGGACATTTGGATCGATTTTTAGCTGGGTGTATCAACGCCCTGAAAAACGTCAGACAAGGATTGATCATGCCAAAGCGGTGACAGAAGTTGCGCGTTTGAAAGAGTTTGAGATCAGATGGCAGATCCGTGATCGGATCATGGATAATTATCTGGATACGATGGCGGCGATCAGGAAAAAAGAAATGTTGCTTGTCGAAAAGGAAACTGTGCAGGAAGCGCTGGATCTGCTGGAACGAAGTCTTGAACTGGGGCAGGTGAGTGATTTCGAGATCAATTCAACGCGGCTGGAAATGCAGCGATTGATGTTGTCCTTGAGTGAAGTTGAAGCTGATCAGATCAGAGCAAGAACACGACTGGCGCTGGCGACAGGTTTAGCGGCGGATGGTTTGGATAATATTGATCTGGATCATCAATATTTCATGCAATTGCCTGATCTGGATTCTATTGATCTGGAGCTTGATTTATTACAGGTGCGAGCTTTGGTCGAGCGGCCAGATGTGTTGGGTGTTTTATCCGAATATGTTGTTGCCGAGGCTGATCTTCATCATGAAATAGAAAACCAGTATCCTGACTTTAAGTTATCTCCGGGATTTATTTTTGATCAGGATGATAATATCTGGGCGCTGGCCGGCGCATGGGCTTTACCGATCAATGCAATAAATGAAGGACCGATCGCAGAAGCGGAAGCCAGACGTGAATTAAAGGCTCAGGAGTTTCTCGCCTTTCAGAAGGAAGTGCTTGGGCAGGTTCATGAAACGCGGATCAGATATCGATCAGCTCTGGATACACTTCAGGAGGCCGATGCTTTGATCAGTGATCTTGAAGATCGTGATCAGAAAATTCAGAAGCAATATGATCATGGTTATACTGACCGACTAAGCATTATTAGAAGTCAGCTTGAGATTTTGACGGCTCGACGATCACGTTTCCTGCTGGAATTAAATGCATGGAGAGAGTTCGCCGGAATGGAAGATGCTGCGATGAGAACGCTCTCAGAAGAAAAATAATAATATGAAAACACTAATAAAAATCATTCTGCTCCTGATTCTCGTGGTGGCTGTTTTTGTTGGCGTGCGAACTTTTTCCGGTGATCAGGGATTTGTCGTTGCGCTTGATCAATGGCTGGATCAGTTTCAGGAACAGGAAGGTGAAGCCGAGCATGAAGATGATGATTCGGATGAAGACGAAGAAGATGACGATGATGTTCCATCACGGGTAGAAATCCACGAAGGTTTGCCCGCAGTAAGGTTGACTGACGAGATCATGTCCCGCAGTGGAATTCAGACCAGCTCACTGCAAGTTGTTTCACATTTACATGAGGCGCGTGCGACAGGACTGGTGGTTGATTTTCAGCCCTTGCTCGGGAGGCGAACCGACTATCATAAAGCCGGATCTGATCTGATTCTTGCCGAAGAAAGTTTGCAGGCTTCGGCAAGAGTTTATGAACGTTTACGTGTATTGCACAAAGAGCGCGCCAATGTTTCTTTGCGACAGGTTGAAGAGGCTCGTTTTCGTATGACAGAAAACAAGGCACGGAAAGTTTCAGCGGCACAGCTTATGCAAAATATTCGCACGGAAACCATGCAGAAATGGGGCAAAGAATTAAGCAACTGGGCACTTGGATCAAAAGAAGCTGGTAAAGAACAAAGTAGTTATTTTGATCGCCTGTTACAAAAACAGGATGTTCTGATCATGGTGACGTTGCCACCGGATCTTACCTTGCCTGAAGAGACAAGTTTTGTTTTCATCAACACACATCCCGAACGATCCACCTCAAGAAAAGCCTATCTGATCTCACCAGCTTCACATACAAATTTATTGTCGCAAGGTGTGACTTACTACTTCAGAACGCCTGCAGAAAATATGCGTATTGGTATGCATTTGTCAGCCTGGGTGATCGTCTCCGATGAAGTCGAAACCGGTGTCGATGTGCCGCCGGCTTCGGTGATCTGGTACGGTGGTCAGCCGTGGGTTTACGTTCAGGTGGAAGATGATCTTTATTCACGCCGCCCCGTTGCAGATTATCGTGAAACGGATTTCGGCTGGTTTATCACGGACACATTTGAACAGGATGAAAAGATCGTGATCCGTGGTGGTCAGCTACTACTTTCGGAAGAATTAAGATGGCAGATCCCTGACGAGGACGACGACTAAAATTCATGTTGTCCATCATCGTAAGATTTTCAGTTCGTTACTATGGCATTGTCATTGCTCTGTCAATCTTGCTACTGGCATACGGCGTATTTCGTTTGTCCAATGCCGGTCTGGATATTTTTCCGGAGTTTTCTCCTAAACAGGTCATTATTCAAACTGAGTCTCAGGGTTTCTCCGCCGAGCAGGTCGAGGTGCTTGTCACCCAGCCGATCGAAAGCGCGATCAGCGGATTGATCGGGCTGGATTATTTGCGATCAGAATCGATTCAGGGCTTGTCGATCGTCACCGCCACTTTTGCTGAAGATACCGATATTTATCTAAACAGGCAGATGGTTAGCGAACGATTATCCAGTGTCGGAACGCTGTTGCCAGAAGGTGTTGGTACGCCCGTTCCTGTGCCACTGGCATCGTCTTCGGCCACCGTTCTGACCATTGGTGTGCGATCAGATTCCATGGACATGATGGAGTTGCGAAGCATTGTTGACTGGACGATTGTGCCGCAGGTTTTGAGCGTCAGTGGTGTTGCTGATGTGAATGTGTTTGGTGGTGAGATCAAACAATTACAGATCCAGATCAAGCCGGAAAAATTACGTCGTTATGGACTTGGAATTGCGGAAGTGATCGAAGCAGCGAGCCAATCCACTGCGATCAAAGGTGCTGGTTTTATCGAGAACGATAATCAACGTTTTACCATTCAAACTAGTGGTGATGCAGCGACTCCAGAAGATATTGGCAAGGTTGTGATCAAACGTGAAAATGGTCACTCAATCCAGATCTCGGATGTGGCTGATGTGCTCATGGCGCCAGAGCCACGTATTGGAGCAGCGGCGATTATGGGTAAACCGGCAATCGTCATGATGGTGATTGGTCAGTACGGCGCGAACACGCTGAATGTTTCAACCTCAGTCGAAGAGGTGCTGGCAGATCTGGAAGCGGTATTCGACAAGCAGGATATTGAATTCTATTCGCACCTATTTCGTCCCGCAGACTACATCGAACGATCACTGAAAAACATCACCGAACATCTGTTCATTGGTGGTGCTTTTGTTTTGATCATTTTGTATGTTTTTCTATTCAATATTCGCACGGCTTTTATCTCCGCACTGGCAATTCCTCTTTCGCTGGTTAGTGCTGCACTGGTATTACTGGAAAGCGGAGTAAATTTAAACATCATGGTACTCGGCGGACTCGGGATCGCGTTGGGTGAGGTGGTCGATGATGCGATCATCGATACGGAAAATATCTATCGACGGCTGAGAGAAAATCGATTACTGCCTGTGCCGAAATCTATTTCAGATGTGGTTTATGAAGCGTCGATGGAAGTACGTGGATCAGTTGTTTATGCCAGCTTTATTGTTGCTCTTGTTTTTGTTCCATTGCTCACGCTTGGCGGAGTTGCCGGACGTTTGTTTTCGCCATTGGGCGTGTCCTACATTCTGGCGATCCTGACTTCATTGCTGGTCGCTTTAACGGTCACTCCGGCTCTTTGTTATTTGTTATTAGGCAATAGAAAATTACCTGAAAATGATCCGCCGTTGATCAGATTGATCCATCCGATCTATGCAGGTTTTTTAAGAATAACCGCAAGGTTACCAACCTTGACGATCGGAGCAACCTTACTTTTTTGCGTAGCCGGAATCGCGATTATTCCGAGTCTTGGATCACGTTTCCTGCCAGAGTTACGCGAAGGACATTACATCGTTCATACAACAGCAATGCCGGGAACTTCTCTGGAACAATCGATTCAGGCCGGCAATAAACTGACCAAGGAATTCCTAAAAATACCGGGTGTCCGATCAGTCTCACAATGGGCGGGTAGGGCAGAGCGATCTGCCGACACTTATGGAAGTCATTACAGCGAATTTGAAGTTGATCTGGATACACTCTCCGGTAGCGAACAACAGGAAGTGATCGATGGTTTAAGAGAAGTGCTGAAAGCATTTCCCGGATTATTATTCGAAGCGAATACCTTTCTGATCGAACGTGTCGATGAAACCATCTCCGGCTACACATCGCCGGTAGTGGTCAATCTTTATGGTAACGAACTTGGCTTTCTTGATCGAAAAGCACAGGCACTAGCGGAGATCATGCGATCAATCGATGGAGCTACCGATGTACAAATGCGATCATCACATGGCACGCCAGTTTTGCAAGTACGATTAAAACATGATCGCTTGAACAGTTTGGGCTTACGACCGGTAGAAGTCATGGACGCGATCCAGATCGCCTACGAAGGAAAAGTCGTTGGCAAAAGTTATCAGGGTAATCGTCTTTATGATGTCAGCGTGATCATCGAGCCCGAGTTGCGTAACAACCCGGAAGATCTGGCAAAACTACCATTAAAAACACCCGATGGCTTAACCGTTCCTTTGACAGAAGTTGCTACGATTCTACAAGTAGACGGACGCTACAATATTCTCCATCAAGGTGCTCAACGAATTCAAACCGTTACCTGTAATGTGCGTGATCGCGACATGGGAGGTTTCGTTAAAGAACTGAAATCCCGCGTCCTGAATGAAATTGAATTTGAAGCGGGGGCATATCCCGAATTCACCGGCGCAGCGATAGAGCAGGCCAAAGCCAGAGAAGATCTGATCTTACATTCACTGGTCGCTGCAATTGGTGTACTGATTTTGATCTACATGGCCGTAGGCAGAGTGCGGTATGTCGTGATCATGTTACTCAACCTGCCATTCTCACTGGTCGGCGGCGTAATTGCGGTGCTACTAACCGGAGCAACCTTATCCGTCGGATCAATGGTCGGCTTCGTCACCCTGTTCGGAATCACTGTCAGAAACTCAATCATGCTGATCTCGCATTATCGTTATCTGGTGGAAGAAGAAAACTTGCCCTGGAATATTGAAACCTTGATCAGGGGAGCCAAAGAACGCCTACCATCCATCCTGATGACAGCATTGGTGACGGCTCTTGCTATGTTACCGATAGCAATCGATAGCGATAATCCCGGACGGGAAATTATGGGGCCAATGGCAGCGATCATTATTGGTGGTATGGCTTCTTCAACTATTCTTAATTTATTGATCTTACCGAGTATTATGTTTCATTTTGGTGGGTTTGATTCTGAAAAGAAATCTAAAATTACCCAGACTGAATAATCGGTCGAACCTGACCTAATTGGTTTCAGCAGCGATAAACATAACACCAAAAGCAGCTGAAAAATGGTTGCGTAGAAATCGCAGCGACCACTTTTTCAGCTGGCTTTTTTTGTTATGTGTTTGTCATTTACACTGGTTTAACTTTGTTTGCACAGGGACCTTTCTGACCTTGACCCACTTCAAACTCAACGGCCTGACCCTCATTCAATGTTGCGAAACCACCACCAGCCTGAATTTCTGAATGATGAACAAACAGGTCTTTACTATCATCTTCTGGTGTAATAAAGCCGAAACCTTTTTCAGGGTTGAACCACTTAACTGTACCTTTATCCATGCTACATTCTCTACTTTAGGGTGAAAAATATAATTCTGCTTTTGCTATCACCATTACAAAAACAGATGTTTTATCTACTTACGTAACCTCAGTAATGTAGGGCGCCCTACGTGCTAGGTATTTAGAGACTCTTCAAGTAAAAGAATAATAACCCAACATATCGCTAGACCAATAATAACAGGAATAAATTTAACACGATGTTCATTACCTACTTTATTAAATTGGCTTGGCATTAAAAAAATAAATGGTACTAAAAAATTTGCATACTTGCCTGTGATGTTAGTTATAATGTGGTAAAAGTGATAAATAGCCTTTCCGGTCAGAACGAAGCCACCAATAAAAGCTAATAACCAAATTATAAATTTAGCAATTTCCATACATCTTAAAAAGTAGTCAACAAACCATCTTCAAGCTTCAAAACACGGTCCATGCGATTCGCCAGTTCAATATCATGAGTAACGATTAACAAGGTCGAATTCATTGATCGGTTTAATTCCATGATCAAATCAAAAACCTGATCAGCAGTTTTCCGATCAAGGTTTCCAGTAGGTTCGTCTGCGAGTAAACATTTTGGATTGGTGATCAGTGCACGGGCAATTGCAGCTCTTTGTCTTTCACCACCAGAAAGTTCACCTGGTTTGTGTTCCAGTCGTTCTCCAAGACCTACTTTTTCAAGGATCGATCTTGCTTCAGCTTTTGCTTTGCTGACGCTTTGTCCTGCGATCAAAAGTGGCATGGCTACATTTTCTTCGGCAGTGAACTCAGGTAGCAAATGATGGAATTGATAAACAAATCCTAGACTGCGATTACGGAGTTTTCCTCTTGCAGACTCACTCAGATCGTTCATCTTTTCACCATCAACAAAGACTTCGCCTGAGGTTGGTAGATCAAGCCCACCAAGCAGATGCATGAGTGTGCTTTTACCTGAGCCGGATGTGCCGATAATGGCAACACTTTCGCCTGCTTTTAGATCAAGGTTGACTCCCTTCAGGACATCAACATGCAGTTTGCCTTCTTGAAAAGACATGGTCAGATCATGACAGGCGAGTAAGGTCTCCGGATTCGAATTATCATTCATAGCGAAGTGCCTCGGCAGGTTGTGTGCGAGCAGCTCGCCATGCTGGATAGAGGGTTGCTAACAGACAGAGCACAAAAGCAACCACACCAATGTTGATCACTTCACTCCATTGCAGATCAGATGGTACGCCGCTGATTACATAGGTATCCGCAGGCATAAAGACCGTATCAAACTTTTCTTCAATCCAGGGCACGATGTGTTTTATGTTGAGCGCCAGCAGAACACCTCCGGTGATCCCGAGCAGGGTTCCAACCAAACCAATGATCACCCCCTGAATGATAAACACCCACATAATACTTCCGGGTGTCATGCCCAGTGTTCGGAGAATGGCGACATCAGCCTGTTTGTCGGTGACAACCATGACCAGTGTGGAAACGATGTTGAACGCTGCGACGGCTACGATCAGGGTCAGGATCACAAACATGACCGTTTGTTCTGTTTTCAGGGCTTTGAAGAAGTTGGTGTGATATTGCGTCCAGTCGATCACACCGTAATAGCCCGGTAGTTGTTTGACGATGTCACGGCTGATCGTCGGCGCATTAAACATGTCATCGAGTTTGAGCCTTATTCCGGTGACACCTTCTTTGATTTTGAATAGTTTTTTCGCATCGTCAATATGAATAATCGCCATTGAAGAATCATATTCATTCATGCCGACTTCGAAGATCCCGACAACAGTAAATCGTTTCAGTCTTGGTACGATTCCGGCAGGTGTTGTGTTGGGTTGCGGTGCGACGATGGTGACTTTATCGCCGACATTAGCACGCAAAGTAAGCGCAAGCGCGTAGCCCAAAACGATATTATATTTGCCAGATTCCAGATCGGTCAGTTTTCCCTGAACCATTTTTTCTGCGACGACGGAAACTTCGGGTTCTCTATCAGGAACAACGCCTCTGATCAGCGCACCTTGAACACCGCCACCGTTTGTCAGCATTGCCTGTTCTTGTACAAAAGGTGCAAGGCCGAGTACGTGCGGTTGTTGTCTCAGCGTATCTTCAAGTGATTCCCAGTTTTTAAGCGGCTGTTTTCCAGGCACCTGTACGCTGGCATGAGCTGTCATACCAAGAATACGATCACGCAGCTCGTTCTCGAATCCATTCATGACAGAAAGGACGACGATCAAAGCCATCACACCAAGCGCGACACCGAGCATGGAGGAAAGTGAGATGAATGAAATAAAGTGATTTCGGCGTTTGGCGCGTGTGTATCTCAGGCCGATACTGAGTTCTATAGGTCGAAACATGGGTGAGGATTATAACCTACTCTTATTTATAATGGTGTCCTTAAGGAGGCTCTGATCAAGTGCTGATTGTTTTAGGCTGGCTGAAATAGCCCCAAACTTCTTCGAAAATCGCCGCAATAGAACAACTATTACCGCTCATTTCAAAGAAGTTTGGAACAATTTCCTCTCAACCTAAATTCAACCAGACTTAATCAGAGTCTCCTTAGTGCCCAAATTTAAGAAAAAGTTCAAGACATTCTTGTGTTTCACCAACTGATCAATATAGTCTTCGCATTATGAAAATATTAGCCATCGATACATCCACAGAAGCTTGTTCTGCCGCACTTTCTGTTGGAGATCAAGTTATCTCTCGATATGAACTTGCGCCGCGAAAGCACACTCAGCTGATCCTGCCGATGATTGATGATCTGATGAAAGAAGCTGATCTGTCGGCTACGCAGCTTGATGGACTGGCTTTTGGTCGTGGCCCTGGCGCGTTTACCGGGGTGAGAATTGCCACGGGAGTGATCCAGGGAATTGCTTTTGGAGCAGATCTGCCGGTTGCTCCGGTTTCTTCTTTGGCTGCACTGGCACAAGGTTGTTGGCGAGATCATAAAGCTGAAAAAGTGATCAGTGCGATTGATGCGCGGATGAAAGAGGTTTATTGGGGGCACTTCCAGCTGGAAAACGGCTTGATGATTTCAAGTATAGAAGAGGGTATTTGTGCCGCTGGTCAGCTTCCTTTACCAGAAGGTGAGGGTTGGTATGGTGCTGGAACTGGTTGGGAAAGTTATGCTGATCAGCTTGCCAGCCGTCTTGGAAGTAAAGTCTCGGCCAGCAGTCCGCAAGCTTGCCCACATGCGATTGATATTATTGATCTGGCCAGGCCAATCTTTGATCAGGGAAAAGCAGTCAGTGCGGAAGAGGTTAGTCCGGTTTATCTTCGTGATAATGTTGTGGGCTGATTCTTTTAATACCTGTTTCGATATCGCCATTGGATATTAATTTTAGCCAACGATAACCCGGTTGTTTGTCATCTGTTCCATATTCTTTCGCTTTGGGTAAAAACTGCGCACAGGTTGAAGGTGTGCCAAGCAACAAAACATCGTTCCTGATCTGCGAAAACTCCTGATGAATATGTCCCCAGATGATTCCTTTCACGTGATCATATTGATCCACAATCTCAAATAAATCATCCGGATTTTCCAGCATCATGCCGTCCATCCATTCACTCTTGATCGAAACAGGGTGGTGGTGAAGGCAGATCAATACATTTGAGTCCTTTGATTTTTCTAGCCCTTCTTTCAGAGCATCTAATTCCTTTTTATTGAGATAGCCACTATGAGTGTCTGCTTTATAAGAGTTTAAAAAGAGAATAGACCAGTTATCTATCTGAACTTTCTGATCAAAATGGATATTGTTGTTTTTCTTAAACATTTTTCTCATTAATTCAGGATCATCATGATTTCCTGGCAGAGAGTAAATTGGCTGATCAACTTGATCCAGAATTTCCAGAAGATTTTTGTAAGCCGTTTTCTCCGTATCCTGTACCAGATCACCTGTTGCCAGCATAAGATCGTAATTGGGAAAATCATCTTTGATCAGGTTCAAAACTGCCTGAAGTGAGCTGTAAGAATTGATCCCGGAAAAATCATCCTCTTCATTTGTAAATATGTGTAAATCCGTAATTTGAATAAGCACAAGATCTGCTGATTTTTCATTGTTAATGTTCATTGTTACTTACTCGAAATAAGATTATGAAATTGCGATAGATAATAGTTTTAATGACAGCTTATCCACAGGATATACAGTTTCAATTCACAGCACAACACACATCATCTTGTGGTTTGCCGCTACCTTGACCACTGGTAATTGTATATAGTATCTTTAGTACACCGTTTATTAATACTAACAATAAGAGCGAAAGGGGAAATGAATTAATGAGTATTTCTTATAAAGAAGCGACTGATTTATTGTCAGCACTTCAGGAAATCGAAATACCTGACTCTCATACAATCATGGAAGATACTCAACCCACTCAAACATCACCTTTCTTCACCGAAAACGGACTAAATATTTCGGCTCTGTCACTTGAAAGTTGTGATGCACAAGAGTTGATGCACTGCTATCAACTGGCATTGGATTTTGGTGTTCCAACAGCAAGACGCGCATTGGCGCTTTATCAATCAAGATCAACCTTTCAGAAAGATAGTTAGTGCTTTACCCCGGTTTTGGCTGATCATAGATATTCATGATCAACCTTATTCTTTGCGCACCCAGTCTCCAGATTTTCCACCAGACTTTTCAAGCAGACAAACACCTTCGATCATCATCCCTCGATCAACGGCTTTGCACATATCATAAATTGTCAGAAGTGCTATTTGCGTCGCGGTTAGCGCTTCCATTTCGACACCTGTTTTACCATCGGTTTCTACGATGACCGTACATTTAATTGCATTATTATCAATAGATTCAAGATCAAGCTGGATGTGAGTTATAGGAAGAGGATGGCAGAGTGGAATCAGATCAGCGGTCTTTTTCGCCGCCATTATTCCAGCAACTCTCGCGATCCCTAGCACATCACCTTTTTTGTGATTACCTTCTGTGATCAGCTTAAGTGTTGCAGGTTGCATAGTAATCCGACCAGATGTTTTTGCGATCCGATGGGTAATCTCTTTTTGACCGACATCCACCATGTGGGCATCGCCGGATTGATTGAAATGCGTGAGTTTGCTCATGATGACTAAAGACGCCCGAAAGTTTCAAAGTTAGATTATAATTCAAACTATGACGATCACTGTAAAGTTTTTTGCGAGTTTACGAGAACTAATAGGTAAGGAAGATGTTTTCCTCGAGCCTTCCGATAATCTAACACTTGAGCAGGTATGGCAACAGGCGACGAATAATGCCGAGATGCCTGCGAAATTATTGATGGCGATCAATCTGGAATATGCAAAACTGGATGATCCGGTGAATGACAATGATGAAGTTGCATTTTTTCCTCCGGTAACAGGAGGTTAGGGATGAAAGTTTCTATTGTTTCAAGTAATTTTGATCCCTGGAATGAGATTTCTCTTCATCAAAAACAGCTTCCGTCCGGACAATTTGGTGGAACGAATGTCTTTGTCGGAACGATGCGTGATTTTAATGATGATAAAACCGTTCAGGGCATGACGCTTGAACACTATGCAGGAATGACTGAAAAACATCTTGAAAAGATCTGTCAGGAAGCGATTGATCGTTGGGAGCTTGTTGATGCGATGATCATCCACCGTGTTGGTGAAATTTTACCGGATGATCCAATTGTACTGATCGCCGCATGGTCGGCTCATCGGAAAGAAGCTTTCGAGGCCAGTCGCTTTATGATCGAAGATCTAAAACACTCGGCTCCATTCTGGAAAAAAGAAAAAACCACAAATGGTGCACGTTGGGTGGAAACCAACACGCCTTCCTGAGTAAAATGGTCAGTTTCCTTCGGACTGATCTAATTTAATGAAAAATCCAATCTTACTTGGCGTCAATATTGATCACATCGCAACCGTCAGGCAGGCTCGCGGCACACGTTATCCTGATCCGGTTCAGGCCGCTATTGAAGCTGAGCAGGCGGGTGCAGATGGAATTACCGTTCATCTGCGTGAAGATCGTCGGCATATTCAGGATCGTGATGTGGAAATTTTGAAAGATGTTCTACAAACGCGGATGAATCTGGAAATGGCTGTAACCGATGAAATGATCGGCATTGCCGAGCGGATCAAACCTGCACATTGTTGTCTGGTTCCAGAAAAGCGTGAGGAATTAACGACGGAAGGTGGTCTTGATGTTGTGGGACAACGGGACAAAATTAAAAATGCTTGTGACCGGTTGGCAGATGCCGGGATCGAAGTTTCATTATTTATTGATGCGGATCAAAAACAGATCGAAATGTCAGCCGAAGTTGGGGCGCCTGCGATTGAAATCCACACAGGACATTTTGCAGATTGCGAAAATGACATAGATGCGAACAAAGAACTCAAACGAATTGTTCTTGGAGTGGAGCAGGGCATCGATGCTGGATTGATCGTTAATGCAGGTCATGGTCTTCATTATCATAATGCTGAAGTGATTGCTGCTATCCCACAAATTAACGAATTAAATATCGGCCATGCATTGATCGCCCGTGCCATGTTTACCGGTTTACCAGAAGCTGTCAGAGAAATGAAACGCATTATGCGCGAGGCTCGTTTATGATCTTTGGGATTGGTGTAGATATTGTCCAAATCTCGCGCATTCAGGATGCGATAGATCGGCACGGGGATAAGTTTGCAAAAAAAATTCTTGGCAATAACGAATTTCAGGAATATCTGACCAACAATAAAAAAGTAAACTTTCTGGCAAAAAGGTTTGCTGCAAAAGAAGCTTTTTCCAAAGCACTGGGAACGGGTTTTACGAATGGGTTAACACTGAAACAAATCGAAGTTTCGCATAATGAAATTGGCCGACCGATCTTGATCTTAACGGGTCACGCAAAACAGGAAACTGATCAATTAAATATCAGACACTACCATGTCAGCTTGTCTGACGAACGGGAACATGTCGTCGCATTTGTGACTCTGGAAGGCCGCGTTCGCCATAATCATTAAGACCAGGAAAATAAGAAAAATAATTTATTCAATGTCTGATCTGGAAAAATATGCAAACGACACATGTTCGCGAACATCTCTCATTAAATTAACACCAGCAAAATCAAACTCTTACATCCAAAGCCAACTTCTCTAAAAACCTATTAAATTGCAAGTTTGTTTGAAATAGAGTTGACAGTTTTATACAACAGAGAACTACTATATTTACTATTCATAAAAACTAATAAATTAATCTTTAGCTGTAATAACCACTGCAAAACCATTGTAATAATATCGGAGTTCTTTATGATAGGAAGTAGCAGAGAACAAATGGTTTGGCAGCAAAATATTAGATTAAAGGAAAGATCACTTAGGGATGAAACTTTGAAAGATTTAGAGCAACAGTTTGAAAATCAATTTGTTGTATTTGATGACCTGACTGACAAACAAAAAATATCGATTACTCAATTAAGTAATAAAGCATATTTATATCAGTTTCCATATTGGTCGATTAAAGACAATTGTCGACTAATGGTCTACACAGATGGTGAAGAAGTTATTGCTTATTCTGTGATTACTATAAAGAAGATACCTTTCACAGGTAAGGAGGTCTTCCGTATTACTTACGGTCCTGTTTTTTCAGAGCCAGCCTGTCTCTTGGCACACCTGAAATTGATGACGGAATCGCTACCGGCTAAATGTTTAGCTTTAGAGATCAATCCTTATTGTACCGACACACAAACAAATACTGACATTATTGAAATTATTCAACGATTAGGATTTACGCCTGGTTCTACAAATACAAGTACTTATAAAACAACCTTACAACTTGACCTAGATAGACCTATGGAAGAAATTCGAGGGTCATTCAGGCGTTCGTTGAAAACACAATTGAACCGTGCAATAAAGTCAGGGGTTGATGTTGAACGAACGGATCAGGACGAACAGTGGGAAGAGGCAATCGCCCACTATAACGATTTCGCTGAAACCAATCCCATACACTTCATTAGTAAAGAGGAAGCATCCATAATCAGGCAATTTAAAAACGAACGATTCCACCTTTTTAAAGCAAGTATGAATGGTGATTTTTTAGGCTGCTTAATTCTTTATTCTTTAGATGATCATGTGTTGGCTGACTGGTTGGTAGTAACCGAGCAAGCAAAAGAGCAGAAGCTGCCCGTTACTCACTGTTTACATTGGGAAGCTATCAATTGGGCAAAATCAGCAGGATTTGCAAATTATGATTTTGCAGGATTCTGGCAAGATTTAGGATCAGACAATTCAATTAACCGATTTAAGTTAGGTTTTACAAAGCAGGAAGTGCCACTTTGTGACAACTATACTTTTACAAAAAAACCGAAACTATTGGAACGTGTAAAGAAAATTCACGAACTTAAGATGTCACTTGCACAAGGTGTCTTTCGCAGTAAATCATAGGCAAGTCAATTGCTTACAAGAACAATATGGACATAGAAACTTGGACGGATAATTTTAATTGAAATTGCGTACTCTTTACATGTATGTCTTATAACAATAAAAAGCTAAGGATATTATTTATAAAGTTGATGGCTATTACCCCGCTGAGGATTGTGCCGAAATGCAGGCACCTGAGTATCTCTATAAATAGGGACATCACATTGAAATCTGGTCGCCACGACTAGACCCCGGGAGGATTAAATCTAAAAAATGGAACACCGTGTTTTAACAAGTATAGCTCAAGCCAATGAACTAGCTGATGAGTGGAAGGCACTTGTAGAATCCTGCCCCTCTTCAGTTTATGACATGCCAGAATTTTTGCTTACGTCATATGAACATTTTTGTACTCCAGAAGATGAATTGCGAATCGTGACGTTCTACAACAGTGGAAGTCTCGTGGGTCTAATGCCTTTATATTTGACATCTCGAAACTTGTGGGGACGTCGGACACGGTGTCTGATGCAGCTTGGAGACTTTGAAGGTGATTGTTGTGGGATTATTGGGCACGACCACGATCAACTGTGGAACAAACTTTATGAAGTGCTCGAAGAGGATGGCTCATGGGAGATGCTGATTTTTTCGGAATTAGATCTGGAAGATAACAATCTTACGAGGGGTTTTGAAAATAACTCTGAGTATCACTTGTTCTCTAATATCTACTCACACCGATATCTGAGTGACACATCGACCGATTATGATGAGTACTTCGCCAAGCTGTCTAAATCTTCAAAAAAAGAGATTAATCGGAAAATCAACAAAAATAAAAAACAGACGAATCCTTTTCAACTTGAATCTCACTATGGCGTTACGGATATTGAATTAGCCATCGAGAACTTAAACCGGTTTATCAATATAGAAAGTTTGTCATGGAAGGCAAACGATGGTGTCGGCATCGGTAACAAGCCACATGCATCTGAGTTTTATCATGAATTATTTTCGCACCTGGCCCGAGAAGGAAAACCTTCATTCTGGTTTTTGACGAGCGAAGGAAAAGATATTTCCAGTCTCATTGCGTACCATCATCAACACACCTTGTACATGGCTCATACAACCTATGATCCAGCATATGCAAAATCTTCTCCCAGCTTAATTGCAACGAAAGGTCTGCTCGAATACGCCTGTGACCATCCGGACATCACAATATATGATCCCCTCGCAACGTTAGTGACTCAAGGTCGTCCTCGACATAAAACGGCATGGTCTACACACAAGGATCCCATCGAGATGAGGGAAGTAACAATACTACATAAGCGTGGTGTCATAGGCATGTTTGCCCGTGCAAAGCGTATTCGTGACTGGATAAATGACTTTAGAGAAACGAGTTGAATCAATTTTTTTAACTTTGATACTAAACAAAATCTATGAATAATTCACAAATAAAAGTTTCTGTTGTATCTCCACAGGACATCAGTAGCAAAACGATTTCTGCATGGATAGAACTTGAGGAACGTGCGGTCGAGGCAAATGCTTTTCTTTCACCACTATTTATTTTGCCTGCTATCAAATATCTGGATGCAGATAAAAATATTTTGATTTTTCTCATTGAGAAAACCAATGCAGGAACTAGTGAGCTGCTTGGTGTCGGTGTTTTTCAGGAGAGCGATTATTACAGGTTTTTTCCATTGCGTCATCTTGTTGCTTATAAATCAATCCATTCATATTTGACCGGTTTATTGGTTGACAAAGATCATATAGAAGAAGTTCTAAACTGTTTATATGAGTTTGTTTTATCACCAAAAAACAATTGGCATTTTTTGAACTATGAATCGAAAATAGCTGATGATAAGCTGGATGAAGCAGAACAACTTGTTGCAGCAAAATTTGGTATCAATTGGATAGAAACCAGTCGACACGAACGTGCAATGCTCATTCCCTCTCAATGTGATGAGTCCACTCTATTAAATACACCGAAGAAATTCAGGAAAAATTTTGAAAGGTGTATGCGACGGCTGGATGAACTTGGCGAGAGTAAATGGCAGCTGTTGGACCGTAATACTTTAAATGAGCAAGCTATAGACAATTTTATCAGACTTGAAGATATGGGTTGGAAGAAAGAGGAAGGAACGTCATTGGCATCGAATTCTAATGATGTTTTATTTTTTCGAGAGATGACAAAAGGGTTTCATGAAAATGGCAGAGCATTTTTTACGGAACTTAGCTTAAATGATGAAGTTATAGCTTCAACTTCGAACCTTATTTCTGGCAACACAGGATTTGCATTCAAAATAGGGTGGAATGCGGAATATGCAAAACTATCTCCTGGAATATTGAATGAAATCAAATTTATTCAATATTGCAAATCGTCGTTTAATCAATTGGATTTGATGGATAGTGGTGCAGGAGATGGCTCATTTATAGATAAGATATGGCCATTGAAACGTGATCTTGTTTCAGGTATTTACACAACTACAAAAACTGGAAGAAGGGTGGCCCAAAATATGATACGCATTAAAAATATCATGCAGCGTAACAACGATTGAAGAGTTAAGATATTTCCAGATAAAAATTATAACTAAAGGTTCCTTAAGGAGTCCCTGATCAAGTACAGATTGTTTTAGACTGGCCGAAAGTGCCCCAAACTTCTTCGAAGTTTTCAGCAATAGACAAGAAATTGCTCCTGCATTTCTTGCATTCTCTCCATCCATGGAGATCAACCACTATTGCGTCTCATTTCTAAAGAAGTTTGAAACCCTTTCATCTCAGCGTAAACTCAACCAGATTTAATCAGAAGCTCTATAAAATAATTTTTTGAGAACTTAAATTTTGATAGGTAAAATGAATTCAGATCAGCATAACCATTCGTCGACAGTTCAGCCTGTAAATGAACAAGTTGCAATAAAGAGCAGCCAATTAATCGTTAGAACATTCGGTCGAGACGAAATTGACCCTGAGTTTATAGATCAATGGTTGGAGCTCGAGAAAAATGCACTTGAAGCGAATGCGTTCCACTCTCCCCATTTCATAATTCCTCTGTTGCAACATGTCATGCCTGATGAAAACCCCATTTTTGTTGCGGTATACCTCAGAAATAGTGAAAAGGATAAACTTGTCGGGCTTGGTATTTTTTTAGTTCATGGAAACAAAGATTGTCCAAGTTATCCACGCAAACATAAGGCATCTTTTTATTGTTTAGATCACTGCTACCTTGGTGGTTTGATGATTGATTCAAGTTGTCCTGGTGTAACTATTGAAGCCATCTTTAACTATTTCCGGGAACATTCTAAACAATGGGGATCTGTCCTGTTTCAAGATATACCCGGTGATGGTGAGATTTTTGCTCTTATGAGTCAGTCGAAGGCACTGGTAGGTAGTTGGACGGGATTGCGTGAGGTAAAACGAGCTTACCTCCCAATAGCTGAGTCTGGTGAGGATTATATTAACAGGCAACTTTCCTCAAAAAAACGTGCTGACCTTCGAAGACTCAGGCGTCGACTCGGAGAGCAGGGCGAATTGGAGTGGCGTTGTCTGGTTGGAAAACAGGTTGACTCATGTCATATAGATGACTTTTTGAAGTTGGAACACGCGGGATGGAAATCTGATAAAGGCTCATCATTACTATCACATGAAGCGGATACTCGGTTTTTTACTGATACTGTTCAGAGATTTGCAGCATCTGATCGAGCTTTGTTCACCGAACTCAGGTTGAGTGGAAAAACAATTGCATCAACCTGTAACTTTATCTCAGGTAACGCCGCTTTCGCATATAAACTTGGTTGGGATCCAGCATACTCCAAATTTAGTCCCAGCATCTTAAATTTGATTTCACTAACTGAAAATATCCAAAATCACTGCTCACAGTTAGAGTATTTTGATAGCGGCTCTGTAGAAGGCTCGTTTATTGATAAGCTCTGGGAGGATCGACGGATACTTGTTAATGGTTTTTTTTCTTTTAGTCGATCAGCAAACTTCTTATTAACTGGTACACAATTAACTAAGAGATTACTAGGAAAAACGGCCGTAGATTCAACAGGAGATTAATGTCGGGCCAAAGGTAATTGATCTTAAGGATTTGTTTCTGGAATTTGCACAGTTTTAGTTCTTGATGAGCGCCAGGTCCTGTTTAACTCACTTGTCTCAGAATTGAATGGATAAAAGGAGTGTTCTTTTGAGCCTTCCTACCTTCCTTTTGTTCGAGGGAAAGTAGTGCAATAAAATCGCGTCACAGATGTTATCTGTGGCGAGTAAATTCTTCTCCAAGAATTTTCTATAGATTAAGTATGTTTAGGGTATGATGTGCGGCTTGATTTTCTTGCCGCTCAGTACGGCAATATTAAGTTTAAATATGTGTACATATTTGTGTACACAATACGGAAAGAATAGATGTCAGATTCAAGACTAACCAATGAAATAAAGAAGAGAAGAACGTTCGCTATCATCTCCCATCCCGATGCAGGTAAAACCACCGTTACCGAAAAGCTGTTATTACTCGGCGGAGCGATTCAGATTGCCGGTACTGTAAAGGCCAGGAAAAGTTCGCGACATGCGACCTCTGACTGGATGGAAATTGAGAAACAACGTGGTATTTCGGTGACCTCATCAGTCATGCAGTTTCCGTATAAAGGCTGCACAATAAACCTTCTCGACACACCCGGGCACGCGGATTTCTCGGAAGATACTTATCGAGTTTTGACGGCTGTTGATGCCGCATTGATGGTGATCGACTCTGCAAAAGGTGTGGAGCAAAGAACGATCAAATTGATGGAGGTTTGTCGTTTGCGAAACACGCCGATCATAACTTTTATTAATAAACTTGATCGTGACAGTAAAGATCCGCTGGATCTTTTAGACGAAGTTGAGAGTGTTTTAAAGATCCAGTGTGCGCCTGTCACCTGGCCAATAGGATCAGGTAAACAGTTCAAAGGAATTTATAATCTGAATGATGATCGAACACGTCTTTATCAACCAGCAGAAGGTCAGAATGAATATATTGATGGGCTGCAAAATGATGAATTAATTACAGCCACTGATGGTTTACATGATGATCTTTGTGAAGGTGTTGAACTGGTTGCCGGAGCCGGAACAGGTTTTGATAAAGAAGATTTTTTATCAGGAAAACAAACGCCAGTATATTTTGGAACTGCTTTAAATAGTTTTGGGTTAGAAGAGATGCTTGATTGTTTTATTGATCATGCACCGTCGCCTGTAAAGCGCGATGCGGTTAGCCGTACCGTTGAGCCCGATGAAGAAAAATTTACCGGTTTTATTTTTAAGATTCAGGCAAATATGGATCCGGCTCATCGTGATCGAATTGCCTTCATGAGAATCTGCTCGGGTGCTTATGAAAAAGGTATGAAAACACGACAGGTTAGAACCGGAAAAGATATTCAACTTCCCAATGTTTTGACCTTTCTCGCTGGAGCAAGGGAACATGCCGATGAAGCTTATTCAGGCGATATTATCGGTATTCATAATCACGGTACGATCCAGATCGGTGATACGTTTACTCAGGGAGAGGATCTTAAATTTACTGGTATTCCACACTTTGCACCGGAATTATTTCGTCGCGTGATCCTGAAAGATCCATTGAAATCGAAAGCATTACTTAAAGGTTTGATCCAGTTGAGTGAAGAAGGTGCGACGCAATTATTTAGACCGATGAATAATAATGATCTGGTTCTGGGTGCTGTGGGAATTTTGCAGTTTGACGTGGTCGCGTGGCGTTTGAAAAATGAGTACAACGTTGAATGTAAATTCGATAATGTGAATGTTGCGACGGCGCGCTGGGTCGATAGTGAAAACGAGGCTGAGCTACAGAAATTTAAAAATAAAGCATTTGATAATCTTGCGATTGATGGCGGTGAGAATTTAACTTACCTTGCGCCAACCAGAGTTAACCTAGACCTGGCTGTTGAGCGTTGGTCAGATATCGAATTCCACGCTACAAGAGAACATTAATTCTGGAATAACGGATCGCAATGAATGCGATCCGCCTACTAACTAATCTTCTTTATTAAGATCATCCAGACCTTGTGAATATGGGCTGCTGGATGAAGTTTCTTTCGGAGTTGAAGTTTCTTTCGAAGATGAAGCTCTGCCAGCATTATCAGCAGATTCCTTTTTAGCCACATTCCCATCAACATCAGCAGCAGCAACAGGTGCGGTTGCAACCGCTACTGACGCAACGGCTTTTTCTACTGTATTCGTGGTCGTCGAACTGGATTCAGCCTTGGTTTCTGTTTTAGCTTCTACGGGCTTTGTCTTAGTCGTTTCTACTTTTTCAGAATTAGCTTCTGACTGATCTGTCTGATTAGTTTGATCTTCACGTTTTCGACCACGATTACTGCGGCGTGTTCTTGGCCCACGTCTTGGTCTGTTATCTGATCGTGTTTGTTGATCAGCCGAGTCTTGTGATTGATCATCATTGTTGTTTTGATTTGATCTACTTTGCGTCTTTTTCTTCGAAGCAGCTTTTTTCGACACGGCTTTCTTTTTAGAAGCCGATCTTTGTTGATTAGGACTCCGATCATTTCGGCTGTTTGTTTTCTTACGAGCCGGACGACGTTGGGATGTCTTTTTCTTCGCAGCAGGCTTTTTAACTTCTTCTTCGACCACATCAGCCGCTACACCCGAAGCAAAAAGACCACCGAACATACGTTTGATCAAACCACCCTCCTGTTTTAGAGCGAGTTCGTTTGTTGCGCTTCCAGTAGATTTTCCGGCGGGTTTAGGTGTTGTCCGGCTGATTTCCTGAACAGCAGCTCTTTCTGTTGTTACCTGTTCGGTAATTGCAGAAGATACGTGATCATCTTCGTCAGGTGTTACCTGATCGTAGCTGGCTTCTTCTTTCCAGTCTGCTGCCTCAAGAACCTGTTTACGGAATCTTTCGATTTCATAATGCGGTGTTTCAAGTTTTGGATTCGGGATCAGAAGAATATCTACGCCGACTCTTGTTTCCAGTGCAATAATTTCAGCTCGTTTTTCGTTCAACAGGAAAGTCGCGGTATCGACCGGAAGCTGAACGACAACACGTCCAACACCATCTTTCATGGCTTCTTCCTGAATGATTCTCAGCAGATAAAGCCCCAGTGAAGCTGTTCCGCGAATGGTTCCCAGTCCACTACAACGTGGGCAGGTTTCATGCGTTCCTTCGATCAGGGAAGCGCTCAGTCGTTGACGGGACATTTCCAGTAAGCCAAAGCGTGAGATCCGGCCAATCTGAACTCGTGCCCGATCAACTTTCAAAGATTCTTTCAGTTTGTTCTCAACTGCACGCTGGTTTTTAGCTGCGAACATGTCAATGAAATCGATCACCACAAGTCCACCGAGATCACGCAACCGTAATTGTCGCGCAACTTCCTCAGCCGCTTCAAGGTTCGTATTGGTTGCTGTTTCTTCGATATCGCTGCCTTTGGTTGCTCTGGCAGAGTTAATATCAATTGTGGTCAGTGCTTCTGTCGGCTCAATTACGATGGAACCGCCGGAAGGTAATCTGACTTCGCGGCCAAATGCTGTCTCGATCTGACTTTCGATCTGATAGCGGGTGAACAGCGGAGTAGTATCTGTGTAATGTTTCAGTTTACGCAGATTGTGTGGCATCACCTGTTGCATAAACTCTACAGCTTTGTCATATAACTCTTTGTTATCGACAAGAATTTCAGCGATATCATTACGCAGATAATCCCTGATCGCACGAATAATGACATCGTGTTCCTGATAGATCAGGAAGGGCGCATCTCTGTTTTCTGCGGCATCTTCGATCGAAGTCCACAACTGTTTAAGGTAATCCAGATCCCACTGCAATTCTTCGGTTGCTTTACCAATTCCGGCGGTTCGCAAAATGAGTCCCATACTTTCCGGGATCTCCAGTTCGTTCATTGCTTTTTTCGATTCTTCGCGATCAGAACCTTCGATTTGTCGGGAGACTCCACCAGCACGAGGATTGTTTGGCATCGCAACCAGGTATCGACCGGCCAGACTAACGAAAGTAGTCAGCGCCGCACCTTTGTTGCCGCGCTCCTCTTTTTCGACCTGAACGATGATTTCCTGACCTTCTTTAATCACTTCTTTAATCTTGACGCGACCACCACCTGACGGCGATTTTATAAAGACGGATCGAGAGATTTCTTTGAGTGGGAGGAAGCCGTGACGTTCTGCGCCATAATCGACAAATGCTGCTTCAAGGCTGGGTTCAACCCGCATTATCTTTGCCTTGTAAACATTTGATTTCTTTTGTTCTTTTCCGACAGTTTCGATGTCGAGGTCGTAGAGTTTTTGGCCATCCACAAGGGCCACACGCAACTCTTCTTGCTGAGTCGCGTTGATTATCATGCGTTTCATTGTATGTTCCTTTAAAGGCGCTCAACCACTTTTCTGGATCTTGTCGGTGTCTTCGAAATGACAGATTTAAGAGAAGATCTCTTTCTTTTGGGAGCGCTATTGCGATCACTCTTTACGTTATTAATTAACTTGCTAACAGATTAAGAATGATCGATAAAATTTTGTTCAGACATTTATTGTCTATGTTTGTACGGTGTCACCAATACCCTCAGTATTGTTTTGCAGCCTGTTCTATTCTTTTTGACTACGTTTTCTTGATGGACGACCGTATGTAACCGTGTGATAATAACAAGCTTAGATCCCTTCGGCAACAAATCCTCTATCAGTATTCGGGAAATCATTATAAACAATCGCAAAATCGAGCAGAAATCAGATCAGGAAATGAGTCGAAATATGGACAATAATTCTCCTGACGTTAGCTTTCAGCAGGTTCAATACATTTCCATCGATACCGATCATGAGGGTCGTCGTATTGATAATTTTTTGTTCAACTTTCTTAAAAGTGTGCCCAAAGGCCGTGTTTATAAGATGATCCGAAAAGGTGAGGTTCGGGTTAATAAAAAAAGGATTAAGACCAACTATAAGCTGGTCTTGGGCGATAACCTTCGCATACCGCCAGTTTTTATTGACGATAAAGCCGAATTGCTAATCCCGCATCGTGTTATCGAACAACTCAAAGCCAGCACGCTTTATGAAGATGATGCTTTTTTGATCATTAACAAGCCTTCCGGAATTCCTGTTCATGCCGGATCAGGTTGTGTATTTGGTGTGATTGAATCTTTCCGTGCGATGGACGAGTACAAAGATGGATATATTGAACTGGCGCACCGGCTTGATCGAGAAACTTCTGGTTGCTTGATTCTGGTAAAAAAACCGCAAGTTTTACGGGAAATGAATAAGTTGATCAAGGATAATGAGATGTCCAAACGTTATCTCGCTCTGGTTAAAGGTGTATGGAAAGATGGTCGTCGGATCGTTGACGCTCCTTTGCTAAAAAATACCATGCGCGGTGGTGAAAGACTTGTTCAGATCAGCGACGAAGGGAAAGTAGCCAAGACCGAATTTGACCTGCAGAAAGGCTTTTCAGAAGCATCTTTATTGGAAGTAACTTTACACACCGGTCGGACACATCAAATTCGTGTGCATTCTACGCATATAGGCACACCAATTGCAGGTGACAATAAATATGGTGATGATGGTTTTAATAAAACAATGAAAACTTTTGGCTTAAAGCGTTTATTTTTACACGCAAGTCATTTAAGTTTCATGCTCGGCAATATGGAGAGGATCAGTGTCGATGCTCCATTGTCAGATGAACTGAAGTCCGTCATCAGCAAACTCTCGTAACATACTTAATTTCCTGAGATATAATTTTTAAACATGCTTAAAAACCTTCTTGTTCATGTGTCCCGATATTCTCTCGCGGGTTTGATGGGTTCGTTCGCCGGACTGGTTTCTTTTCCGATCCTGACGCGAATGTTATCTGTCAGTGATTATGGTTTGTTGAGCTTGATCATCACGACCATCACCTTTGTAACGGCTTTTGGTAAGTCTGGTCTGCAGTTTTCCATTGTCAGATATTATTCGGATGCAGAATCTGGAAAAGGCCAGTGGAGCCTTTCAAACTACTATTCGACCATCGTTTTTGGCATGCTGGGAATTGGCTCGGTTGTGATGCTTTTATGGACATTGTTAGTCTACATTTTGCCAGAAACTATCTGGGCGGAACCCAAGCTTAAATTTCTTTTCCTGTTAACGTCTATTCTTGTCCTGGCAGAAGTCTCCATGAGTATGCTTTCCGGTTTTTTACAGGCCATGCAGAAAAGTGGCTGGCTGAGTATCTTCTCCGTTGTTGAACGTTATGGTGTTTTACTGATTACGGTAATAACACTTTTCTGGATCTCGCGATCATTAGAAGCCGTTGTCGTAGCCAGGATGATTGCTCAAATTATGGCAATCAGTTTTCTTGCTTACTATGTTTTAAGCAAGGTTCGGTTGCGTCGAAAAAATGTTTCACCTGAAATGCTAAAGGCAATGTTGATCTATGGTGTGCCACTGCTTGGAAGTGAACTGGCTTTTATCATTTTAAGTCTCGGCGATCGCTATATTATTCAATGGAAGATCGGTTCGGAACCTCTGGGTATTTACGCAGCGGCATATAACCTCTGTGAATATGTCCAGATCATGCTAGTTGTTGCAATGTTTCAGGCAATTAGACCCATGTATTTCAAACTCTGGACAGAAGAAGGTGAAAAAGCCACAACAGATTTTATTGAGAAATCATTGTATTTTTACCTGATGATTTGTTTTCCTGTCATCGCAGGTGTTGCGGTTGTAGGACCTGCATTACTCTCGCTGCTGACAGCAGGAAAATATTCTGAAGGTGCTGCGGTAATTCCTTATGTTATTGGTGGGTTGATGATCCATGGCGCACATCCGATGTTAGGAGCCGGGATTTTTATAAAGAAATCGACAGCATTGATCTGGGTAACCGTTGCTGGAGCAATTGCTAATGTCGTTTTGAATCTTCTGTTAATTCCTCATTTCGGGATTGAAGGTGCTGCAATGGCAACGCTTTTATCGTACATTTTAATGTTATTTGTTGAAACACTTTATGGCAGAAAATTATTGCCGATCAAATTTCCATTTCTTGCCAGCCTGAAATTTATGGTTTTGTCCCTGATCATGTATTTTGTTCTTGATCAGATTTCTCTGGGAGGTGAATTAGCAACAATGATTGTTCAGGTGCTAACGGGAGGAATTCTTTATCCGGCAATGCTCCTCGCCGCAGATAAGAAATCAAGAGATCTTGTGTTGAAACGAATACCTTTTCTCAAAACATAACCACAGTAATTTAAGAACCAATCCAATAGGATAAATAAAGCATATGTTAGAAAAACCTAAATTAAATAATCTTAATGATCACTGGGAACGTGAGGCAATCGTAAAACTTGCCAACTCTGCGCTCGATGAACAAAAGAAGACGCGCCGCTGGGGAATATTCTTTAAATTTTTAATGTTTATGTATTTGCTGACCATCTTATGGCTCTACACCCCAAAGGACATGCTTTCTGGCGGTGCAAGTGAGACGCATACAGCACTGGTCGAATTGAGTGGTGTGATCGCTCCGAATACCGAGGCAAGTGCTGATCGTGTGATTACGGCTTTGCGCAGGGCTTTTGAGGATGAAGGTACCAAAGGTGTGATCCTGCGGATCAATAGTCCAGGTGGTAGCCCAGTTCAATCAGGTTATATCAATGATGAGATCAAACGACTGCGTACCGCGCATCCAAAAATTCCACTGTATGCTGTGATCACTGACATCTGCGCATCGGGTGGTTATTACGTCGCTGCGGCTGCTGATAAAATTTATGCTGATAAAGCGAGTCTCGTTGGTTCCATTGGCGTTCTTATGAATGGCTTTGGTTTTACTGACCTTATGGAAAAAGTCGGTGTGGAAAGACGTCTAATCACTGCAGGTGATCACAAAGGTTTCCTTGATCCATTCACGCCGATTAACGATGATGAAATGGAACATGTAAGAAGCATGCTTAGCGATATTCACAACCAGTTTATCGATACGGTAAAAGCTGGCCGTGGTGATCGGCTTAAGTCTGAAAAAGATACTTTCAGTGGCTTGATCTGGACTGGTGAGAAGAGTGTTGAAATGGGGCTTGTGGATGGTTTAGGCAGTAGCAGTTATGTTGCCAGAGAGATCATTGGTGCAGAAGAGATCGTTGATTTCACAGCACATGAACCTTACTTCGAAAAACTGGCAAAACGTTTTGGTGCTTCAGCCAGTGCTCAATTAATGAATCAGTTTATGGGGCAGCAGTCATTGAACCAATCAGGATCGATCCAGTTACGATAGGATCTCGATTCCTTCTTCTTGCAGCATACTGACAAGACGAATCAGGGGAAGGCCGATCAAGGCGGTCGGATCTTCCCCTTCCATTTTTTGGAACAACGCGACTCCCAGACCTTCCGATTTGAAACTTCCAGCACAATTTAACGGCTGATCTTTTTCGACATATGCTTTGATCTGATCTGCCGTAAGATCTCGGAATTGAACAGAATAGCGGATGATGTCGACCTGATGTTCACCTGATCGCGAATTTAATAGGCAAAGTCCGGTTAGAAACGAAACAGTCTTGCCACTGGCTTTTCGTAATTGTTCCTCCGCTTTTTCGATGGTTCCGGGCTTACCAAGTATTTCATCATCAATGATCGACACTTGATCTGATCCAATAATCAGCGCGTTTTCATGTCTTTCGGATAATGTGGTCGCAATGGTTTTGGCTTTTTCTATCGACAGTCTTTTAACTAAATGATCAGCGGTTTCATTTGGCTGACGAGACTCATCAATTTCAGGTGATTCTGTAGTAAAATCAACGCCAAGACGCGCTAATAATTCCTTACGAAAAGGTGAAGAAGATCCAAGGATCAGACGTAGGCTCGGTTGACCCGATAAATTGTTTTTAATCATAGTGTTATTTTAATACCATTTAGGGGAATGATGCTCTATAATCTGCGCCGCTTATGGTGAACAATTTTCCAGAGCGTATTGACCCTTACAAATTTGCCCGATTAGGCGAAAGTCTATCCGGTGAAGTTGCGGTGGAGCGGATGAAACGTCTGTCCGCCAGTCTGGACAATGACAGTGGTAATGTCGAGTTTGATCTGACCTTCGGTCGAAAAGAACGGGCGAGAGTAGCGACTGGCAGTTTTAAGGCAGAAGTTAAAATGGTCTGCCAGCGATGTCTGAGTCAGGTTAATGTGCCGATTGGGGGAGAAATTCAGCTTGAGTTTGTTGTTGTGGGAAAGGATGGAGAAGAACCGTTAGTTCGTCTTGAAGATCAAGGATACGATACAGTGTTGGTGGAAAATGATTCATTGTCGCTGGTAGAACTGATCGAAGATGAGGTGATTCTTGTTTTACCTTTTTCACCGATACATAAGAAAGGCGAATGTTCCGACAACGCTATAGCTGAGAAATTACAGGTAACTAATGAAGATCCAGACAGACCGAATCCGTTCGCTGTGCTGGCACAATTGAAAAAAGATCAGGAGTAAGACCATGGCAGTACAGAAAAGTAAAAAAAGTACATCACGCAGAGGCATGCGCCGTTCACACGATGCGTTGACAGCAAAAGCGTTAACAACGGATCCAACCACAGGCGAAGTACATTTGCGTCACCATATTAGTCCTGATGGCTATTACAAAGGTCGTAAAGTTTTAAACACTGAAGAATAATTTTCAGTTGACTCAAGTTGACTAAATACAAGACTGGCCAGGCATTTGTTGGTTGATCAACATTGTCTGAAGCCAGCGGAAATCAAATGAAAATTTCTATTGATGCCATGGGTGGAGACTTCGGACCTTCGGTCACCGTTTCTGCCTGTCTGCATGTTCTCAAGGAAAACCCCGATCTGGAATTGATTCTGGTCGGGAAAGAGGGCGACATCAATATAGCGCTGCAAGCTGCGGGTGAATCACATCATTCGCGAATCAGCGTTCGGCACGCCACAGAAGTTGTCGCCAGCGATGAATCACCATCATTAGCCCTCAAAAGAAAGAAAGATTCCTCCATGCGCGTTGCTATCAACCTTGTTAAAGAAGGTGAGGCAGACGCATGTGTAAGTGCAGGTAACACCGGCGCATTAATGGCAACTGCCCGTTTTGTTTTGCGTATGTTACCCGGCATTGATCGTCCTGCGATCTGTAGTGGAATGCCCGGCACGAATGGCAGCTCTCATGTTTTGGATCTGGGCGCAAATGTTGACTCCAGTTCAGAACAGCTAGTTCAATTTGCCGTCATGGGTTCAATTCTTGTCAGTGCTGTTCGAAATATTGAATCGCCAACGATTGGTTTGCTGAACATTGGTGAAGAGGAAGTTAAAGGCAATGAGCGGATCAAAAAAGCTGCACAATTATTATCTGAAACAAAATTAAATTACATTGGCTTTGTCGAAGGCACTGACATCTATACAGGTGAGATCGATGTTATTGTCTGTGACGGTTTTATGGGCAATATCGCTCTAAAATCCAGCGAAGGTGCAGCAAACATGCTGACATCATTTGCCAAAGAAGAATTCTCCCGAACGATTTTCACAAAACTTGCAGCATTACTAAGCCGCTCTGTATTAACTGCGATCAAAAAACGGACTGATCCACGACGTTATAACGGCGCAAGTATGCTAGGTTTAAAAGGTATTGTGATCAAAAGCCACGGCGGTGCAGACAAACTTTCTTTTGCAACGGCGATCGAAGCGGCAATCAAAGAAGTTGATAAAAACGTGCCTGAGCAAATTAAAAGCCAACTTGAAACATATCTGGTAAAATCATCAACGTGATCAATTCTAGAATTACAGGCACCGGAAGCTACCTCCCCGAAAAAGTGCTGACTAATGAAGAGCTGGCGAAAACCATAGATACAACACATGACTGGATCGTCGAACGAACGGGGATCCATAAGCGTCATATTGTTGCTGATGGGCAAACAACGGTGGATATGGCCGAGGTTGCTGCGCGCAATGCTCTGGAAGCTGCCAATCTCGAACCCAATGATATTGATCTGATCATTTTTGCAACAACCACGCCTGATCGTATTTTTCCAAGCTCCGCCTGCCTTCTGCAAAAGAAACTCGGCATACATGAATGTCCGGCTTTTGATGTTCAGGCAGTTTGTACCGGATTCATCTATGCCCTTGATATTGCTAATCGTTTTATCAAAACCAGTGGTGCAAAACGTGCATTGGTGATCGGTGCTGAAACCATGTCGAAAATTGTTGACTGGAATGATCGTGGTACCTGTATTTTATTTGGTGATGGCGCAGGGGCAGTTATTCTTGAAGCCAGCGAAGAAGCCGGAATTCTGAGCACACATATTCACGCTGATGGTGATCATGATGCTTTGTTACAGGTTCCTGTCGGTAAAAAATACCTGACGATGGAAGGCAATGACGTTTTTAGAATGGCGGTTAAAACGCTGGGCAGAATTGTTGACGAAACACTGGCAGCCAATAACCTCGAAAAAAGTGACATCGACTGGTTAATTCCACATCAGGCCAATATCCGAATTATTAAAGCGACAGCAAAGAAGCTTGGAATGAACATGGATCACGTTGTCGTGACCGTTAATGAGCACGGCAATACCTCGGCAGCATCGGTGCCTCTTGCACTGGATCATGCGGTCAGAAATGGCCAGATCAAATCGGGCGAATTATTATTACTCGAAGCTTTCGGTGGCGGTTTCACCTGGGGTTCAGCCCTGGTGAAATTTTAAAATTTGATTTTAAAAGGGAGATTGTAAGTATGAACACAGGATTGATCTTTCCGGGACAGGGTTCCCAATCGGTAGGAATGCTTGCTGATCTGGCTGAAGCGAATGATCTTGTTGAAAAAACTTTCGCCGAAGCGTCTGAAGTACTTGGTTACGATCTCTGGACATTGACTAAAGATGGACCAGCAGAAGATCTTAATAAAACAGAACGCACACAACCCGCATTATTAGCCGCTGGCGTCTCTGTCTGGCGAGTTTTAGAAGATAAAATTCCAACACCTTCAGTAATGGCAGGGCATAGCCTTGGTGAATATACTGCATTAGTTTGTGCCGGATCACTGAGTTTTACCGATGCAATTTCACTGGTCGCTGATCGCGGACGATATATGCAGGAAGCCGTTCCAGCCGGTGAAGGTGCTATGGCGGCAATTCTTGGACTAGATGACGATATTGTCGCGAAGGTTTGCGAGTCAATCGAAGGTATTGTTTCCTGCGCCAACTACAATTCTCCCGGACAAATTGTGATCGCGGGTCAGCAAGCTTCGGTAGAAAGTGCGAACGAATCACTAAAAGAAGCAGGTGCAAAACGTGCGATCTTATTGCCTGTCAGCGTGCCATCACATTGTGCTTTGATGAAACCTGCGGCAGAAGCGCTGGAAAAAAGACTCGAATCTATTACGGTCAATGCGCCGACAATACCTGTTATTCATAATGTCGATGCAAAAACACATTCCGATCCTGCTGAAATAAAACAGGCTTTGATCGATCAGCTTTATCAGCCAGTTCGTTGGGTTGATGTAATGAAAGCAATGGCCGAAAAATCTGATCAGGTGATCGAAAGTGGGCCGGGAAAAGTGCTTGCGGGTCTGAGCAAAAGAATTGATCGAGGATTCACCTGTCATCCGGTCTTTGATCCGGCTTCACTTGAGAAGGCATTGTCATGAAATTAAAAGATCAGGTTGCAGTAGTCACTGGCGCAACACGTGGTATTGGTCAGGCGATCATGCTGGAACTGGCTAAAGACGGGGCTTACGTTATTGGTACAGCAACTTCAGATAGTGGTGTAGAAACCATCAGTAACTCATTGAAGAGTAATGGTTATGATGGAGAAGCATTTGTGCTGAACGTAGCCGATCCAGAGTCTGTTTCAGGCTTTGTGAAAACGCTGGTTGAAAAAGACAAATCGCCCTCCATATTAGTAAACAACGCTGGCGTCACGCGTGACAACTTATTAATGCGCATGAAAGAAGACGAATGGGACACTGTGATCGAAACCAACCTCACTTCCATCTTTCGTATGAGCAAAGCATTTTTGCGCGGCATGATGAAAGCTCGATATGGTCGGGTTATTAACATCGGATCAGTGGTTGGTTTGACCGGAAACCCCGGGCAGGCGAATTACTGTGCGGCGAAAGCAGGCATGATGGGTTTTACGAAATCCATGGCGCAGGAGATTGGATCACGTGGAATCACGGTGAATCTTGTGGCTCCCGGTTTTATTGCCACTGACATGACCGATGAACTGGATGAAAATCAGAAAGAAGCCATGCTCGCAAATATACCTGTTGCCCGTCTGGGAGAGGTAGGTGATATTGCTGCAGCGGTGAGTTTTCTGGCCTCAAAAGAAGCCGGATTTATCACTGGAGAAACGTTAAATGTTAACGGTGGCATGTATATGCCGTAAGATCTAACCTGTTGATTACAAAGGTTATTGATTTAAAATGTTTATTGATCGCTTGCAACCTTGTGCAAAATCAATAAACTATACAAGCACGTAATTTTAGATTGCGTAATGTTTTAAATTGGAGGAGTTTCCAAAATGAGTAGTATAGAAGAAAGAGTCAAAAAGATCGTAGTTGAGCAACTTGGCGTTAAGGAAGAAGAGGTGACAACAGAAGCCTCTTTTGTAGATGATTTAGGCGCGGACTCACTCGACACCGTCGAACTGGTTATGGCTCTTGAAGAAGAATTCAAAACCGAAATTCCTGATGAGGAAGCAGAAAATATCACGACCGTTAAACTGGCGGTTGATTATATAAACGCTCACGCCAGCTAAGGCAGAAGCGCTGCAAGACATACGAAGGCCGTGTCATATTTATGTCACGGCCTTTTTTGTTTTCTGGTAAAATTCGGAACAGGAATCGTCAGGGAAAGGCGATCTAAAATTATTACTTACCTCTGATCAGGTTTGTGCTGGCTGGAATGGAATTCAGATCTGAACAAACGCGATCAATGAAAAAATATCATGAGTAAAAAACGTGTTGTAGTTACCGGACTTGGTCTTATTACTCCTGTTGGGAACACTGTGGATTCTTCCTGGGAATCGATTCAGGCAGGCAAGAGTGGCATCGCTCCAATCACCACATTTGATGTTTCTGATTTTGTGACACGCTTCGGTGGCGGCATAAAAGATTTCGATATCACCGAATACATATCGAAGAAAGAAGCCCGAAAAATGGACACCTTCATTCATTACGGAATGGCGGCAGGTATTCAGGCATTTAATGATTCAGGTCTTGAGGTTAACGAAGAAAATGCGACGCGTATGGGTGTCTGTATTGGTTCAGGGATCGGTGGGCTGGACGGGATTGAGAAATGTCGTGATACGGTACTAAATCGTGGTCCAAAGAAAATTTCTCCGTTTTATATCCCCAGCAGCATTATCAATATGATCTCGGGAAACTTGTCGGTACATTTTGGTCTCAAAGGTCCCAATTACGCTATCGTAACGGCCTGTGCTACGGGTACACACAGTATCGGTGATGCTGCTCGTTTGATCGAATATGGTGATGCTGACGTGATGGTTGCCGGTGGTGCTGAAATGGCGACTACGCCGACAGGACTTGGTGGCTTTGCTGCGGCTCGTGCACTTTCTTCACGTAATGATGATCCGGAAGCTGCCAGTCGCCCATGGGATAAAGAACGCGATGGTTTTGTGCTCGGTGATGGCGCTGGTGTGATGGTGCTTGAAGAATATGAACATGCTAAAGCTCGTGGTGCAAAAATTTATGCTGAACTGGCCGGATCAGGTATGAGCGGCGATGCTTATCACATGACCGCACCGTCGATTGGTGGTGAAGGTGCTGCACGTTGCATGGTTAGCGCGCTACGGAATGCCGGTGTAAATGCTGATCAGGTTGACTATATCAATGCTCACGGAACATCGACGCCAGCGGGTGATGTCGCTGAAACTCAGGCTGTAAAATCAGTTTGTAGTGATCATGCATATAAACTAGCCATGAGTTCAACGAAATCTATGGTCGGTCATGCGCTCGGTGCGGCGGGTGGAATGGAGGCTGTTTTTGTTGCTCTGGCCATTCATGATCAAGTTGCTCCACCTACAATCAACTACACAACACCTGATCCGGATTGTGATCTTGATTATGTACCGAATGAAGCCAGAAAAATGAACATTGATGTTGCGCTTTCAAATTCTTTTGGTTTCGGTGGAACCAATGGCTCACTCGTATTCAAAAAAGTATAGCGGTCTTTTTCTATAGAAAGAGATTCTGGCTCAGGGATAATAACTTTTATGCAAGCTGCTGAATTTAAAAAGACTATTCTGGTGAATGGTGAGGAATCAGCAGTTTTTTCGGTACAGGATCGTGGTCTACAATATGGTCACGGCCTGTTTGAAACGATTGCGATCAAGCAAGGACGATTGCAGGACTGGGATCGGCATATGGTTCGTTTGATCAAAGGTTGTGAGCAATTATCGATCAAATCGCCTGATCTATTAGTTCTTAAAAAAGAAGCTCAACAACTCTCTGATTTGGTAGAACAGGGCGTTCTTAAGATTCTATATACCTGCGGTGAAGGCGGTCGTGGATACAGGACACCCGAAGAATCACAACCAAACCGTATTTTAAGCCTTTCCGAATGGCCTGATTATCCAGAAGAAAATACTCAGACTGGCGTTACCATACGCTTATGTGAAACCCGCCTCGGGTCGAATCCAGCTTTGGCCGGGATCAAACATTTGAATAGGCTCGAACAGGTTTTGGCACGATCAGAATGGTCTGATACGGGAGTGTTAGAAGGCTTAATGCTTGATATCCGTGGCCAGGTGATCGAAGGAACAATGAGTAATGTCTTCTTCGTAAGAAATGATACGCTGTGTACACCGACTCTGACTCAGGCTGGCGTGGCAGGAATTATGCGCGAGATTGTGCTGGAGTTGGCAGAAAAACTGGGCGTGAGCACGTATATTGATGACTTCACACCAACGGATATTTTTCAGGCTGATGAAGTGTTTCTGACCAATAGTTTGATCGGGATCTGGCCGGTTAATAAAATTTTGTCTGATCAGAACGTGACTTATAATCTACCAGGAAGAGTCACTTCAAAACTCATTAATCTTATCTCCAAACAACAATAACTAAAAGAAGAATAATTATGTTTAAATTTTTATTTTCAAGTCTATTAAGTGTTGTCTTTGCAGGATTACTTTATGCGGGCTGGTTGTACATCGATATGCAAAAAACGCTGGATGAGCCTTTAATAGTTAAGAACAGCCCGATGCTGTTTACAGTCAATGCTGGTGATAGCATGAAAGTAATTTCCAAACGTCTCAGCAAGGCCGGCGCATACGATCATCCTGAGTTCCTGCGTATGACAGCAAGAGTTAGTAAACTGGATAGTCAGATCAAGGTTGGCGAATACGAAATTACTGAAGGCATGACGGTGAATGATTTTTTGACGCTTGTGACCGAAGGGAAGGTTGTGCAACACAGCGTTATTTTGGTGGAAGGTTTAACCTTCAGACAGTATTTGAAATCGTTAGCGAGCAAAGATGATCTAAAAAAAGAATTAACCGGAATGACTGATGCTGAGATCATGAGCAAGCTTGGCAAACCGGACGAACATCCTGAAGGACTTTTTTTCCCTGACAATTATTTCTATACAAGCGGCTCCAGTGATCTGGATATTCTCAAACGCGCTTACGATGCGATGGAAAAAATGACGAAAAAACTTTGGGAAGAACGTGAGAAAGATCTGCCTTATAAAAATGCCTACGAAGCCCTGACAATGGCTTCGATCATTGAAAAAGAAACGGGCAGGGCAGACGAACGTTCGACGATTGCTGGCGTGTTTGTTCGACGATTACAAAAGGACATGAAACTACAAACTGATCCAACCGTTATTTATGGTGTTGGGCCGGAGTTTGATGGCAATATCACCCGAAAACATCTAAGAACAGATACGCCGTACAACACTTATACGCGCAAAGGTTTGCCACCAAGCCCGATCGCCATGTTTGGTGAGGCATCACTCAAAGCAGCATTACATCCAGCCAAAGGAGATGCGTTGTTTTTTGTTGCCAAAGGAGACGGCAGCCATTATTTCTCGGCAACGTATAAAGAACATAACAAAGCTGTGACGAAATATCAGTTGAAATAATATGGCCGGATTGTTCATTACATTAGAAGGTATCGAAGGTGTTGGTAAAACGAGCCAGCTTGAGTTTGTTGCTGATTATCTACAAAAGCAGGGCAGGGAGATTGTGATCACCCGCGAACCTGGTGGAACGCCTGTTGGTGAAGGAATTCGATCACTGGTGCTGGATAACAAACATACAGGCATGGCGGCAGATACCGAGCTGTTACTGATGTTCGCAGCCAGAGCCGAGCATATTGATAAAGTGATCAGACCTGCGCTGGAAGCTGAAAAAGTGGTGCTTTGTGATCGGTTCACCGATGCGAGTTATGCCTATCAGGGACTGGGACGCAATATCTCTACTGAAAGAATCTCCATGCTGGAAGACTGGGTGCAAAAAGGTCTGAAACCTGATCTGACTTTGCTACTTGATGCACCAGTAGAAATTGGACTTGATCGCGCTGCAAAACGTAGCGAGAAAGATCGCTTTGAATCTGAGGCTCTGGACTTTTTTGAAGCGGTTCGAAATTGCTATCTGCAAATTGCGAAAAATGAGCCGCAACGAATGAAGGTTATCGATGCATCGCTTGATCTCGAAAGCGTAAAAAAACAGGTCTTGTCAGTTCTACAAAAAGAACTCCCAGGGTGATGAATAATCCCAATACAGTATTTCCCTGGCAGGAAACACAATGGTCATTGATCCAGTCCATGCTCTCGAATGATCGACTGCCACATGCTTTACTGATCACCGGTGCAAAAGGAACAGGGATTCTCGATTTTGCGACAAAGTTCGCCTCATCAATTCTTTGCGAAAAACCCACTGGATCGGGTTATAGCTGTCAAACCTGTTCTGCCTGTAAGCTGATCAAAGCCGAAACCCATCCGGATCAATTACTGGTTTTTCCGGAAGAAGAGGGCAAAGCCATTAAGGTGGATCAAATTCGTAAACTGGTAGGTTTTACCCAGTTACAAAGCCATTACAGTCAGCGAAAAGTTATCCTGATCAGCCCGGCTGAAGCGATGAACATCAACGCTTCCAATAGTCTGTTAAAGACACTGGAAGAACCTCCTGGCGACACTCTGATCATTTTAGTCAGTCATCAACCATCCTTTCTACCGATCACCGTGCGCAGTCGATGTCAGAAAATAAAGATTTCGGCATCATCTATGCATGTCAGAGATTGGTTAGATGGAAAAGTTAAACCGGATCTGATCGAAACAGTATTGGCTTCTGGATGTGGTCCTTTATTTCTGGACGATAAGTTTATAGATGAAGAAGACCAGAGCGATCAATCTCCGGACAGATTAGCCTTGTTGGATGATCTTGAGAAGATGATCTTCGCACGACAGGATCCGGTTGATACAGCCGAGCGTTGGTCAAAAAATGAAATTGACGACATCGTATTCTGGTTAATAAAGATCTGTCAGGATATGGTTAAACTGAAATCGACGGACAATAATACGAGTTTGAAACTGGTCAATCAGAATATGAACCAGAGGTTAAGCAAACTTGTTGAAAAACACGATCTTAAAGGAATATTCAAAATCTACGATAAACTGTTTGAGTACCACCGATTAATATCGTGGAATACAAACCTGAAAGCTTCGGCAATGCTGGAGGATTTCACTATTGAATGGGTCTCTTTAAGTAAGAGATAACTGAGTAAAAAATAAATGGCTATGCAACCAAACAAAGCTCGACAAGGCATATTATCACTATCAATTCGTGATAAAAGCTCGCTATATGCTTCCTATATGCCTTATATAAAGAATGGCGGTTTGTTTATACCCACGTCTAAAGCTTACAAACTGGGCGATGAAGTCTTTATGCTGCTGACGATTATGGAAAATAAGGAACGCGTTCCAGTCGCCGGAACGGTTGTCTGGATCACGCCAAAAGGTGCTCAAGGCAGCAAAACTCCTGGTATCGGCGTACAGTTCAGCAATCTGGACAAAGGCATAACATCAAAGAAAATTGAAACAGAGCTATCAGGTGCGGTAGGATCTGATCGACAAACACATACAATGTAGGTTCTTAAGGAACCTCTGAGGTTCCTTACATGACATCAGCAGTACAACTCGTAGATTCCCATTGCCATCTGCCTTTGATTGAACACGAAGGCGGACTGGAAAAAATCCTTTCAAATGCAGAAGAAGCCGGAATAGGGCACATGCTCTGCGTGTCTATTGACCTGGAATCTTATCCTGTAATCAAAGACATAGCAGCACAACATCCACATATTTATGCTTCTGTTGGTGTGCACCCAAACTCTGACATCAAAACTGAGCCTTCTGTGAAAATGTTGGTTGATCTGGCCAATGATGATCCTAATGTTGTCGCCATCGGTGAAACCGGTCTTGATTATTTCAGAAGTACGGGTGATCTGGGCTGGCAGCACGAACGATTCATTACGCATATCAAAGCCGCAATTGAAGTAGATAAACCTCTGATCATCCATACCAGAGAAGCTGGCGACGATACTATCAGGATCATGCGGGATAATAATGCAGATCAATGTTCTGGTGTAATGCATTGTTTTGTCGATGATTATGACATTGCAAAAAAAGCCTTAGATCTTGGTTTTTATATTTCATTCTCAGGCATTGTGACATTCAAAAATGCCAAACAGGTGCAGGATGTCGCTAAACGCATTCCACTTGATCGTCTACTTGTTGAGACAGATTCACCATACCTGGCTCCAGTTCCTTTCCGTGGAAAAACCAATCAGCCTGCATACGTGAAGAATGTAGCTGATTTTGTTGCTGATCTGCGTGGAATTACTGTAGAAGAGCTAATTACAGCATCGACAACGAACTTCTTTGAACTTTTTAAGACTGCTAGAGCTTAAGAAGTGGCAGAAAATACTCTTCAACACACCAATATTATTATGCGCATAATGTATATTATGTTAAATTAAGGATCGATGGAAATACTCTTGAAGGCGCCACAAGGCGATTTTGAACTTATTAGATGGCCAAAACGTTCGGATGAACAATTACGTGCATGGGATGCTGCAGATGAGTTTCTTCTTGAACATCTGGCTGATGAACTTACCAAAAACAAAGTCAATATACTGATTTTAAATGATAGTTTTGGAGCCTTGACCGTCGCTCTGAGCAAATTTGAACCACAAAACCAATCAGACTCGTCTATTTCACAACAGGCTACACGTAAAAACCTTACGGCAAATAATCTAAGTGTTGATGGTATTAACTTCTTGAATAGTTTAGAGAAACCAGATGGTGTTCTTGATTATGTTTTGATCAAAATCCCCAAAACTTTGGCATTGTTAGAGGATCAATTAGCACGCATACAGGAAAATCTTGATAAGAATACTAAAGTCATTGCCGCTGGAATGGTGAAAAACCTGCCAAAAAATGTCTGGAAAATCCTGGAAAGTTACGTTGGGACAACAACGACATCATTGGCAAAGAAGAAAGCACGTTTAATATTTTCTACGCCCGATCCGGAAAGAGTTGTGCCACCCTGCCCTTATCCTGTTTATTACAAGTTGGAAGAAACCGATTATCAGATCTGCAACCATGCAAACGTCTTCTCACGCGACAGCCTCGATATTGGTACACGTTTTTTATTAAAGAATCTGCCTCAAATCTCAACTGCTAAAGAGATCGTTGATCTGGGATGTGGCAATGGCGTTGTTGGCCTGATGCTTTCTGAAAGTCATCCGGATGCCACTATTCATTTTGTTGATGAATCATTTATGGCGATAGCCTCTGCAAAAGAGACTTTTACCAGTGCTTTTGATGAAACGACACACCGGGCCGAATTTCATGTAAATGATGGGATGACTGATTTTAAAACTGACTCTATCGATCTGATCGTTTGTAATCCACCCTTTCACCAGCATCACTCGATGGGTGATCAGATCGCTGTGCGCATGTTCACGCAATCACGCAAAGCTCTGAAGGCAGGAGGAGAGCTTTGGGTAATTGGAAACCGCCATTTAAACTACAACAATAACCTGAAAAAAATATTCGGTAATTCAAACATTGTTGCTTCAAACTCAAAATTCGTCATCTGTAACGCTAAAGCGTTATAAGAGCATAGATCTGAACCCTATCTTAAGACGTAAGAGTTTTATATAACTATGCCTTTAGTTACTAACCTGAATAGTAACTTCCACACGACGCGCTTCTTCCGGCGCTCCAGATCCTGTTGTTTCAACGGGTTTTTCCAGAATTATTCGCTCAGAAGAAATTTCTGCCTCACGCAGTAATTTAGCAACGGAATCCGCACGTCTTTTAGATAATTCCTGATTGGACTCATAATTACCACTCGGGTCATGGAAGCCCGATAGAGAGACTGTTGAATTATTATTATCACGTAAATAGGAAATCACGGCCTCTAATGACTGGTAATTTGCATTAGCAGACAACTTATCACTACTGACATCAAAGTAGACCCTTGCAGCTGGAACTTCTACAGATTCTGGAGCCGACATTAATAGCGAAAAATTACCAGTGCTATCGATACTTTGTCCTGATGAGCCCAGTGTTGTTATGGCAGGATTGTTACCAATATTTTCAGACTGATCAGTCTTACAGATCACCGTTCCATTCGCTTCGTCGCCACAAGTCATACCTACAATGCTGACATGGCCTCCTGTCTCAACACCGGTACAGGTTGCTATCACTTTAGTGTTTGTATTTGCTCTGTCCGGCTTAAAGATACAGCTTGCGGCAGTCATTTTCATTACCGGATCTGCAGCTGCGGCCATCGGAGCAACAGCCGCAGGTATTTCTACGATTTTCTCTACCTCGACTATCTTTTCAACTTCAACAATTTTCTCCACAGTTTCTACTGGAACCTGACAGTTATCACCGCCACAGCCATAGCCCAGTAACCACATCATCAGAATTAACAGTAGCAAAATAATGGCGACGATCCACCATAGACTTCGGAAACCAGCCCAATGAGGTGAAACATATTCTTCGTTATTATAAGTCATGATTATTCCTCTCCCCCGTCAAGCACATCTTGCCATTTTCGTAATATTCCCCAGCGATTTTCTGCTGCAAGTTCGGACTGATCGGGCCATGTGTCTGGCCTTGCCAGTGCGAAATTAGAACCTGCTTGATCGAGTATGTTTTGTAACTTCTCGACATCAGTTCCCGCCAGTTCTTTATAGGTATGAACACCCGCGGTATGGATCAGTTCATTGATCTTGGGGCCAATGCCCTCAACGACTGTGAAGTCATCCTGGTTGCCCTGACGATTGACATTAAAACCAGCAGCCTTAGCCAGATCAAGATCTAACTCAGGTTCTTTTCGGAGCGCTTCCAATTCACTTTCCAGTGCACTGATCCTTGCTACATGCTCTGGATTATCGACAGTTTTTGTAGCTTCAGTTTTGTCTGCAGAAGTATTCAAGTCGGGATAAACACCACCATCAAGAATATCCTGAAGGGCTTTTAATGCAGGCCAACGATTACCGGCAGCAAGGTTTGCCTGATCAGGCCAGGTTCCCGGATTGGCCATCTGAAAGTTTGCACCGGCTTTATCCAGAATCTTCTGGATGGTTGCAGGATCAGTTTCAGACAGTTGACGAAAACTATGGATCCCATCAGCATGAATAAGTTCGCTGATTTTCGGCCCAACTCCTTCTATTGCAGTGAAGTCATCTTCTCGTTGAATTTGAATTCCTGCAGATCTGGCAGCAGGAAGATTAATAGCTGGCCCACGTTTCCAACCCTCTATTTCATTTTCCAGTTCACCGATCTTTAAGAGGTGTTGTGGATTATCTACTTCGATATTTTTTTCCACAATTTTCTCAACAGTCTTTTCAATTGTCTCGGGCTCTCTGTTTTCAAGTTCCGTTATTCTTGAACGTAGACCAGCAATTTGATTATTCTCTTCTTCAAGATCAGTAATCCGTTTCAGTTGTTCAGGATTGTCAACCTCAACAATTTTTTCAACTTCTTTTTCGATCACATTTGGTTCAGCATTTTCGAAAGACGTAATTCGAGCTTGTAGATCAACTATCTGACTGTTCTCTGATTTTAATTGATTGATCAACGAAAGGTGTTCCGGGTTATCGACAATTTTTTCAACTTCGACGACCTTTTCAATCACCTCAGACTCAATTTTTTCCATGGTTTTGAGTCGAGCCTGCAGAACACCGATCTGATGATTTTCTTCTTTGAGCGTAGAGAGAAGAGCAAGGTGCTCCGGATTGTCGACGATCTTTTCTACTTCGATTTTTTTCTCAACGATTTTTTGTTCAGGTGGTTCTCCGTGTTTCAAGCGACGCGCTAACCAGCCACTAAAAAGCCAACCGATTAAGCCACCGACCAGATACGGCCATAACTTACATAAGAATAAAGTCATTGGTTTCTCCCTCCAAAATTATTATTTTTTTCTTACCGTACAGAACTATATTAAGATTAATCATCAAATACAAATATATATGCATAATCCCCTGGTTATAATGTATAGATAATGTCTGCTTATAAGAAACTTCAAAATCTGGAACGACAACTTTCTGCAGCCGTCGTCGAACCCGTTCACCACCCTCTTCTGGAAGAAAAAGATATTCAACTGTTTATAAAACGAGAAGATCTTCTACACCCGATCATCTCTGGGAATAAGTGGCGAAAACTAAAATATACTTTGCAGCATGCGTTTGAAACAAAACATGATCATTTGATCAGCATGGGCGGTCCCTGGTCAAATCATTTACATGCACTGGCCTGGGTGGGGAAAGAACTTGGTTTGCGCACAACCGGTATTATCCGTGGCGAATCACCTGATAAAAAATCTTCAACTCTGATCGACATTGAGAGTTGGGGCATGCAACTTGAGTTTATTAGCCGTATTGAGTTCCGAAAACTTCGAGAGTTTCATGAGTACAATTCAGAACCGGCTGATCACTACAACGGTTACTGGATTCCTGAAGGTGGAGCTAACAAACTCGCCTTGCGAGGCATTGCAGAAATGGTCAATGAAATAGAGTTACCTTTTGATACGATTGTGCTTGCTTGCGGAACAGGAACAACGTTGGCCGGTGTCGTCTCAGCATTACCAGCAGATAAAAAAGTGATTGGTTTTGCAGCATTAAAGGGAGCCAGCTTTTTACAAGATGATGTGAGTCAATTACTGAATGATAACGATCAAAAAAACTGGTCAATTAATCTGGATTATCATTTCGGTGGTTTTGCTAAAACTAGTCAGGAACTTTTTTCATTCATCGAAGATTTTGAAACACACACAGGAATCCCATTGGAGCCTGTCTATACAGGAAAAATGATGTACGGTTTATTTGATCTGATCAGGCAGGGCATGTTTGAATCAGGACAAAAAATTATTGCGATCCATACTGGAGGGCTACAAGGCAAATCAGGATTCCAGATTTAAAGAATCACAATAGAGTAAACTCGGAACAAAAATTGCCTCTAAATAATAAGGTTTCACTTACAAAGGAATGATTATGCTTGTACAAACACCTGAAAATATAGCATCACTTGATAGCCTGCTTCCTGATGAACCATTACTGATGATGGGCGCCGGCCCGGTTCCGATTCCTGACAGGGTTGCTGCGGCGAACTCTATTGTTATCAATCACCTGGGCGAAACCATGTCGCAGGTGATTGAACAAGTTAAAGCCATGTCCCGTTATGTTTTCCAGACAGAATCAAAACACATTCTTGGGGTAGCAGGTCCCGGATCGGCTGCAATGGAAATGGCTGTTGTCAATATTGTAGTTCCTAAGATGAAGGTTCTTAGTATTGTTAATGGTTTCTTCAGTGAACGACTGGCTGAAATGGCCGAACGGGCTGAAGGCGATGTCATGCGTATGAAAGTACCTGATGGACAAGCTGCCAGTGTGGAAATGGTAGAAGAGCTTCTGCAAAAGCATAAACCTTCAGTATTAACGATTGTTCAGGGAGAAACTTCAAATACCGTTTTTAATCGTTATCTACCAGAAATTTCAGCAATGGCACAAAAATATGAATGCATGATGATCGTCGATGCTGTTTGTACACTCAGCACAATGACATGTGAAATGGATAAATGGGGAATTGATTCAGTCATCACAGGTGGGCAAAAAGGCTTGTCTTCTATTCCAGGTGTTTCATTGGTTGCTTTCTCCGACAGGGCCTGGGATCACATTACTTCCAGAACGGATCGTTTACGCCACTGGTGTCTGGATGCGATCCTTGCCGATCAATTCTGGTATAAAAAATCTTATCATTACACAGCACCCGTTTCAGGAATTCTTGCGATGCATGAGGCGCTAAGGTTGATCTGTATTGAAACATTAGAAAACCGTATTGAACGTCATTTAAGATGCTCTACGGCTTTGCAAGCTGGAATAGAGGCAATGGGGCTCTCTTTACTGGTGGAACCAGAATCCAGACTAAACTCAGTAGTTGGTGTTTCATTGCCAGACAATATTGTATCGAAAGACCTGCTCGACCATATGTCTGACGAGCACCGCGTTGAGATCTCAGGTTTCTATGGATCAAATATTGTTCGTATCGGGCAAATGGGAGAGCAAAGTCGAGAACACAATCTTTTTCGGACTATCCATGCATTTGGTTCCAGCCTTAAATCTTTAGGCTTGTCCGTTGATCTGCCAGCAGGTATGGCAGCGCTTGAAGGTAAATTATAATTGAGAGCTTTCTCATCGAAGCGAAAGTATCTTAAACAACTTGTCCGAAGCACTTGAAAAGGAATATCGGTAGTTAAATTATTACTCTCGTAATGTCTTCGATGACGATCTCATGATGGTTAGTCTGCATTAATACCCATAAATACCTACCTTTACAATTTTTCCCGAAAAATAAGCAATTTAGCTTTTCTCTTTTGCCCGATAATTGGGTACAATGCACGGTTTTTTGAAGCCAGTTGGTTCTCATGGACAAATGTCCGGAAAAATCGACTGATTATTATTAATTATTAACTATTACATAACTAACGAGCACGACTATGACTGATTTAGCGCTTTATCGAAACATTGGTATCTTCGCCCACGTGGATGCAGGTAAAACAACCATTTCTGAACGAATTCTGAGCCTCACGGGTAAAATTCATAAAATTGGCGAAGTACATGACGGTGAAGCAACAACTGACTTCATGGATCAGGAACGTGAGCGTGGTATCACTATCCAGTCTGCGGCAACCAGTTGCTTCTGGAAAGATCATCGCCTGAATGTCATTGACACCCCGGGACACGTTGACTTCACTATCGAAGTTTATCGTTCACTGAAAGTTCTTGATGGTGGTATTGGCGTTTTTTGTGGTTCTGGTGGTGTTGAGCCTCAATCAGAAACTAACTGGCGTTATGCAAATGAATCAGAAGTAGCCCGTATTATCATGGTCAACAAACTTGATCGCATGGGAGCAGATTTCTACCGTGTTGTTAGTCAGGTTAAAGATGTACTGGGTGCCAATCCTCTGGTTATGGTGCTGCCTATTGGTATTGAAGACGATTTCGTTGGCGTTGTTGATCTGCTGACTCGTAAAGCATGGGTCTGGGATGATTCAAGTGATCCGGAAAAATTTGAACTTCGGGATGTTCCTGCTGACATGATTGATAAAGTCGAGGAATATCGTAATGAACTGATCGAGATGGTTATCGAGCAGGATGATGACGTGATGGAAAAATATCTTGACGGCGAAGAACCTGATATTGATACCCTCAAACGTCTGATCAAAAAAGGTACCGTCGCGCTGGACTTCTTCCCGACTTATTGTGGTTCTGCATTTAAGAACAAAGGTATTCAGCTGATCCTTGATGCTGTTGTTGATTACCTGCCAAATCCGACTGAAGTTAAACCTCAGCCAGAAGTTGATCTGGAAGGTGTTGAAACGGGTGAGTTTGCTATCGTTGATCCGGACAAGCCTGTTCGTGCTTTGGCATTTAAGATCATGGATGACCGTTTTGGAGCACTAACCTTCGTACGTGTTTATTCCGGCAAAATTGAAAAAGGTATGACCCTTCTCAATACAGCAACTGGCAAGACCGAGCGAATTGGTCGAATGGTAGAAATGCATGCAGACGAGCGTATTGAGCTTGATAGCGCACAGGCGGGTGACATTATCGCTGTTGTTGGTATGAAGAACGTTCAAACCGGACATACACTTTGTGATGTTAAACAACCAGCTACTCTGGAACCAATGGTCTTCCCTGATCCGGTTATCTCGATTGCGATTTCACCAAAAGATAAAGCTGCTTCCGAAAAAATGGGTGTTGCTCTCGGTAAAATGATTAAAGAAGATCCTTCATTCCACGTAGAAACAGATGAAGACAGTGGTGAAACTATTCTGAAAGGAATGGGTGAATTACATCTTGATATCAAGATCGATATCTTGCGACGTACTCATGGTGTTGATGTGGAAGTTGGTAAACCACAGGTCGCCTATCGTGAAACGATCACACAGCTCACCGAAGACAGTTACACGCACAAAAAACAATCCGGTGGTTCAGGTCAATTTGCCAAGATTGACTATATTATCGAGCCCGGCCAACCAGGTGAAGGTTTTGAATTCGAGTCGAAAGTTACCGGTGGTAATGTTCCTCGCGAATTCTGGCCTGCCGTTGAGAAAGGCTTCAAGTCCATGCTTGATCAAGGTGTACTGGCCGGTTTCCCATGTCTTGACTTCAAAGTCACTCTGATAGACGGTGCATTCCACGCGGTGGATTCATCAGCCGTGGCTTATGAAATTGCTGCAAAAGGTGCTTTCCGTCAATCGATTCCAAAAGCCGGACCTCAGTTACTGGAACCGATCATGAAAGTAGATGTGTTCACACCAGATGATCATGTTGGTGATGTGATCGGCGATCTGAATCGTCGCCGTGGCATGATCAAGTCACAGGATGCTGGCCCAACGGGTGTTCGTATTAAAGCTGATGTACCACTAAGCGATATGTTTGGTTACATTGGTGATCTACGAACGTTTACTTCTGGTCGTGGGCAGTTCTCAATGGAGTTCTCACACTACATGCCTTGTCCGAAGAATGTTTCGGAAGAAGTTATCAAAGAAGTGCAGGAACGTAACGAGAAAAAGTAATCTGTTGATCAGATTGCCGGAGTAATTTTCGGCAAATTGAAAAGGATCATTATTATCTGGGGAAGTTGCTCAGATAATAATGGTCTTTTTTTTGGCTTGCGTGTTTCCATGCATGAAATCAATAACAAGTAATTTGTTATACTCCGATCCACCTCATTAAGTGAAGATCCAGAATGAAAAATAATTTTTTGTATGTTGTATGCCTGTTGTTGATCGCGACAACAGTTCAAGCAGAACCCACCGTTTCACTAGAAAAAATTCTCTACAAAAACTGCTACACCAGTTATAAAGATCAATACGTGAATTTTAAAAACCATAAAGTTTTTACTTATGCGATGGATGTTACTGGCGTTAATAGTTGTGGTTGGGCTTATGGACATGATGATCTTGAACAAGCAAAAAAAGATGCCATTACATCGTGTGAAAGAAACAAGGTTGATTCACCCTGTAAATTTATCGATATTGATGGAGAGATTGTCGTTAAAGAAGGTGAGTTCTCAATTCTGATCCCAGCCGACGAACACAAGCTGACAGAAGAAGAACTGGATCAAATGATGAAAGATGCCAAGCCAGTTATAAATGGAAACTGCCTGCCCTTTTACAAGCAATATCTAACGACCATGTACGGTCATCGTGCTTTTGCATATGTCAGAGAAACCAATGGTGATTATGCCTGTGGTATGAGCGGAAGCGGACACAGTATTCTTGAACCTGCAAAACAAGCTGCTTTAAAACAGTGTGAGATCAATAAAGAAAAAAGAGGTGATAAAAAACCTGAGTCCATCTGTAAACTCTATGCGACCAATTATGATGTTGTCGCTAAAAAGGAAGACTTTTCAGTTAATTCCGATCCGACATCTTTCATGGCGGCTGTACTCACAGGCAATGTTGTCCTCGTTAAAGAATATCTTGCTAACGGAACAGATATAAATTTTAAGTCTAAAAAAGGTATCACTCCGATCTTTGTTGCTGCGATGAAAGGAGATCTGGAATTGTATGAGTTTCTACTGGAAAAAGGTGCTGATCTTGATGTGGTGCATAATGACGGAAGCAACCTTCTTATGGCTGCTATTGGTGGGAAAAACATCAACATACTTCGATCCTTATTAGAAAAAGGTCTGGATGTTAACAAACAGGATAATGATGGGAACACTTCATTACATCTAGCTGTAATGACAATGGAAGTTCCGATCATTAAAGCACTGATAGATCATGGTGCTGACACTTCTAAGGAAAATAATAAAGGTATATCTCCACTAGCATTAGCCGCACCGATAAAATTAGATCTGAATAATCTTGAGAGTAATATAAACACAGAAATTGTCGATGTGAATGCCAGAGACGAAGATGGTTGGACTCCCCTGTTCTGGGCAGCCAAAGAGAATGATCTACAAAAAATAAATAACCTGCTTGATCAAGGTGCAGATATAAATGCCCGTGATGATTTTGGAAGTACGTCCCTGACCTACGCAATAAATCATGAACACTTTTTGGCAGTTAGACTTTTACTAAAAAAAGGTGCGGATGTTCATAATAAAGATGAAGGTGGTGAGACTCCTCTAATGGATGCGGCCAATAAGCAAAATTTGAAAATAGTCAATTTTCTCCTTCTTAATGATGCTGATAAATTTGCCAAAGATAATAAAGGGAAAACTGCTTTAGATCATTTGGGATCGAATGCTGATGAGGAGTTGAAAAAAGTATTAAGCCTGGATGAAGAACAATCTTCAGTAGACAAAAAACCAGAGCCCAAAAGAATATATGTCAGAACGGAACCAGGTACGCCATTACAGTTGGCTGTCGCTCAGGGTGAAGTAGAGGCAATAAAAAAACTTCTTTCTGAAGATATAGAACAAAAAAACAGTGATGGTATTACTGCAATATTTGTTGCTGCGATCATTGGTGATTATAAGTCATTCAAATTGTTAATGGATAAAGGTGCGGATCTTCAAGTAACGCATATGGATGGGACGAATCTCCTGATGGCGGCAGTTTTGGGCGGGAATATTAATATATTTCGCCTTTTACTGGATAAAGAGTTTGATCTTGATAAGCAAAGAAATGATGGGAATACAGCATTACATATGGCTTCTTCAGAAAGCGAATTGTCGAGTCCAATTGGTGACTTATTATTCCGTGATGCTAACAGTCTAATTAAAAACAATGATGGCTTTACAGCAACTGAGCTCGCAGAAGAAACCGGCTACGATCTAGTGGCTTATAGGAAAAATATAAAGGCCAGTAATGGTGAAGAAATAGAGTTTGAGAATGGTTATCTTGATGGGGAGCCACGTTTGTTCTGGGCCGCTAGATATAATGAATTAGCAAAAATAAAAAAATGGATTGAAGAAGGTGACAACATTCATGCGCGTGATGAAAAAATAGGCAGGACAGCTTTTTATCTGGCCGTTCGTCTTGAGCACCCTGAAGTGGCAGAATTTTTTATCGAAAAAGGTGCAAAGATTAATGATCGTGACAACGATGACCGAACACCTCTGATGTCCTCTCTCTTCATAAATGAAAATAATTCGAAGATCGTAAAACTGCTTCTATTACATGGTGCAGATAAAACCTTGCAGGATAAAAAAGGTAAAACAGCTTTCGATTATTTGAGTCGCAATGCCAGCCTGGAATTAAAAGAGTTAGTACAATAATGAAAATATGGGTGGATGCCGATGCATGTCCCGGGGTGATCAAACAGATCCTGTTCAGAGCGGCAGAGCGAACAGAAACAGATGTAACATTGGTTGCCAACCATGCAATGCCAACACCACCATCAAAATTTATAAGTTTCATGCGAGTCGCTTCAGGCTTTGATGTTGCAGACAATGAAATTGTTAAAAGATTAGAACCCGGAGATCTGGTGATCACTGCTGATATTCCACTCGCCGCAGAAGTGATCGAAAAAGGGGCACAGGCACTCAATCCTCGTGGCCAGCTTTATACTGTTGACAATATAAAAGAGCGACTCGAGACAAGAGACTTTATGGAGTCAATGCGATCAAGCGGCATGGAAGTTGGTGGTGGCCCTCCTCCAATGAACCAGAAAGATCGCCAGGATTTTGCTAATAATCTTGACAAGGTTCTGGCAAAAAATCGTTCCTGAAAATATTTATGAGCTGAAAAAGGAATTAATTGATCCTGCTATACTTAGTTAGAGAAAGATCGCTTCACCTGTCTTGAGAAAGTTAATAAGAGTAGAACGGATGGGAATAGAAATCAGCAAGAATGATATAAATATATTCAAACCATCCCGGTTTCTGATCCGCCTGCTCGATCGGAACAAACTGATTGATTACCTGTTTATACTCATTATTGGGGCACTACCAATTTGCGTGGCTTATTTAATTGGTGCGCATAAGACGATAGAGAATTATCGCGGCTATCTGGATTTTCCTAACTGGTGGTCACTGGCTTTTCTTTTACCCTTAATTCTGTTTGCATTTCGCTGGGGTCTGGGCAAAATCGCCCCTGTTGGTAGCCCACAATTAACAGATGATAATCCTCCAATTATCAATATCCTGAAAGATGATACGGCGAAAATAAATATCTATGATCAGCTTCGTCAAAACATATTGTCAAAAAGCAATTTCCTGATCACTTTTATCATCGTTGCCATCGTACATATTCTGGATATGCCAAAGTTTCTCACACCTTATTTCAGTGGGGTATCAAATGGTTATTACGACTGGAGCACAATGTTTTTGCTGGAAAGTAGTGGTGTTAGTAAAGCCAGTAACCTGATCTTATTCATCACTGCTGGTGTCGCGCAATTCTGTGCTGTCTTTATTGGGACATTGGCAATTATTCTGTTCCTGCGTCACAACCTCTTTTTCATGCGGCATATCTATCAGCGACAACATGTGCAACAGTCAAAAAGCGATGAAAATGCGGAAAGTTATTTCCAGATTGATGTCAATGATGTGAATCGTTGTTTTGGTTTTAGATCAGCAAACCAGGCTTTTAACACTCAGGTTAAAGCTCTTATGATAGCGGGTGCGGCGATGTTTCTCAGTCGTTTCGCACATGCCAGCCACGATCAAAGTTGTGTCTTCGATATCTCCAACTGGCAGTCGGTTTTTTCCTGTTTAAGCTTTCCATTAACTAGTCAATGGTTAATGGCACTGTTCTGGTTAATTACCCTGTTCATTGTTTCCATGCCGTCCTTTGTCAAACTTTTACCACGTATGCCATACAGAGGCAGTGATCGAATCGATCTGTCTGTTGAAAATTACTTACAGGAATTCTTTTCAGATGAAACCTGGCCAAAAGATAAAGCTGGTAATGATGAATCCATTGCCACTGTCGCCGGCAAATTTGCAAGAAATTCATTCTGGCCTACCGGTGACAATCGTGCCCATACCCTTTTCCTGTTTTCTTACTGGATCTTTTTTGTGATCTTACTACCACCTGTTTCGTTTGAGATTAAAACTCTGCTAATTACTTTCGCTGTTTATGGAACTGCTGCATACCTGTTAAAAAATGCGACTTTCTGGACTTTGAAATGGGCTCTACGATATGTTGACGACATGCTTGTGGTTGAACGAAATGAACTATCTGAAGAAATTATAGAAAGCGAAGAAAAAAGTAATGTCAGTGTATTTATCAGCTATCGGCGTAGTGATTCAGCTCCCTATGCGCGATCTATTCACAAGTATCTCTGCGATCATTTTCGAAAAGAAAATATCTTCATGGATATCGATAGCATAGAACCCGGCGTAAAATTTGGACAGGAGATCGAAAAAGCATTGGACAAGGTTGATGCCGTCATTGCATTGATCGGTGAAGAGTGGATGTTAATGGTGGATGAAAATGGCAATCCTCGAATTCATAATCCAGAAGATATGGTTCAATTTGAAATTGCTACTGCTTTAAAATTGGAGAAACGCATCTTTCCTGTTCTGGTAGAAAAAGCGGAAATGCCCGCAGAAAAAGATCTGCCTGTTACAATAAAAGAACTGGCGCAGATCAATGCCGTCGAACTCAGCGATCACCGCTGGGATTATGATATGGATCTTCTGATGAAAGCCTTGAATTCGACGAATTAATTTTGACAAAAGAAATTTTATAACAGGCTCTATTGTGAAAAGAATCGCTATTTTTGTAGATGTACAAAACATTTATTACACCACTCGCCAGGCTTACAGTCGCCAGTTCAATTATCGAAAACTCTGGCAACGGATCAGTTCTGAAGGAGAAATTGTTTCTGCCATAGCTTATGCAATCCATCGTAATGACGATCAGCAAAAAAAGTTCCAGGATGCTCTCAAACATATTGGCTTCGACATAAAACTAAAACCCTATATCCAACGCAGTGATGGATCCGCCAAAGGTGACTGGGATGTCGGTATCACGATCGACATTATGGAAACTGCAAAAGATGTTGATACGGTTGTATTACTCTCTGGCGATGGAGATTTTGATCTGTTGCTGGAAAGGATTAGAAAGAATCATAATGTCAGTACTGAAGTTTATGGTGTACCAGCACTCACCGCCAATTCATTGATCGAGGCTGCCAGTATTTTTCATCGTATTGAAGAAGGTTTGTTACTATAAAGCATGACTTTCATATTAGAAGAACTGGATTACCAGAAAACCCCACTGGGTGACATCAGCCTCCGACGACGATCAGAACCTCGTCTTAATGATGAAATCCTGTACGAAGTAAAACTCGGTGACGAGTTTCTTATGTCCAGCCTGTTTACCGAAGCTGAAATCCAGCTTTCCAGACTCGGACTTGCTGCGCTGAAGAAAACTGGTCATGACCATGATCTCGATATTGTTGTTGGAGGACTGGGACTTGGTTATACAGCCGTTGCCGCGCTTGAAGATCCATCTGTCAGGTCACTGATGGTTATCGATGTGATGGAACCGGTGATCAAGTGGCATCAACAAGGTTTGGTTCCTCTTGGTAACAAGCTATGCTCAGATCAGCGCACAACGCTTGTTCACGCCGACTTCTTTGCTCTGGCGGCCTCTGACAGCTTTGATCAATCAGATCCGTCAAAAAAAGTACACGCTGTATTACTGGATATTGATCACTCACCGAGTCATTGGTTGAATGCAGAAAATAGTTCTTTTTATACAGCCGAATCGCTACAGAGTCTCTCCGACAAACTACATCTCGGTGGGCTATTTGGATTATGGTCTAATGATCCACCGGAGGCTGAGTTTATTGATCTGCTTGAATCAGTATTCGAATCTTCCGAATCACACATCATCACTTTTCCGAATCCGTACAAAGGAACTGATTCAACTAACACTGTTTATCTGGCACATAAAAGTAAATGAAAAATACTAATGGATAAGAATATTCAAGCAGTCGAGCATTGGTTGGATGAAGTTGTGATCGGCTTAAACTTTTGTCCGTTCGCAGCCAAGCCTCGCCGTAATGAACAGGTCAGGTTTGTAAGCAGCAAAGCAACATCGGAAGAACTACTGCTCGCTGACTTGCAAGATGAACTGACCTTGCTCGGACAAACACCATCATCAGAAATTGAAACGACATTATTAATCGTTCCCGAAATGTTGACGGATTTTTATGACTATAACCAGTTTCTTGATCTGGTTGATGAACTATTAGTGCAGTTTGAGTGGGATGGTGTTTTTCAAGTTGCCAGTTTTCATCCGAACTATTGTTTCGCTGATGCAGAACCAGACTCAGTCGAAAACCTCACTAACCGGTCGCCCTGCCCCATCTTGCACATAATCCGTGAAGACAGCATAGAAAAAGCGCTGGAAAATATTTCAGAGCCTGATGAGGTTTACGAACGAAATATTCAAACAATGAAAAACCTGAAATCAGATCAGATCAAAAAAATATTTTCACATTTGAAAATGGATGACTAAGATGAATCCTGTCTAACCATCTGTGAAGCATACCGAACTCTCTCAGCAGGTATGCCAAGCTGAAAGATCAAATACTCCTTAAATTCCGCATCATAATCCTGATCTTTCAACGCCTCTTGCATACAAAGCAACCAGGCATCGCATTCGGATTCTTTAATATCAAGGTACTGATGAAAACCCGGAATAGAAATCGATCCATATTTTTCAGCATAATTTCTTGGGCCACCCAGCCAACCCATCAAAAATACCGACAACTTATCTTTGACCACATTAAGATCAGCTTTATGCATGGCACGGATGTGTTGAGCTTCAGGCAAGATTTCCATTTGATGATAAAACTCATCAACCAACTTTCGAATTCCAACTTCACCACCAGCCGCCTGAAAGGAACTATCTCCAACACCGTATTCTTTCATAAAACTCTAATCCTAAAATTTATGTACTTTTTAAAAGTTATCTTTCAATGTCCTGATCTGGGCAAAAACATTATCTTCAGACTCCCCTGCCATCTGGAGCTGTGCCTGGATCTCCGGACTATCCGGTCGTAAAAATGGGTTGGTTCTTTTCTCCAGTCCGAGAGTTGTTGGCACCGTTGTCTGCCCATCTTTTCTTAATCGATCAACTTCTAATCTTCGTTGTTGTAAGTCCTTATTATCAGGTTCGATCGTCAAAGCAAATTCTGCATTCGCCTGTGTATATTCATGAGCACAATATATCAAGGTTTCATCTGGCCATTGCATGATCTTTTGTAAAGAATTCCACATCTGTCCTGCCGTGCCCTCAAACAATCGACCACAACCAAGAGAGAACAATGTATCGCCAACAAATGCGATCTGCTGATCGATAAAGTGATAAACGATATGCCCTGAAGTATGCCCCGGCGTTTCCTGGATTATTATTCTATTCTCGCCAAAGATAAATTCTTCACCATCATGCACACGAACATCAATTCCCGGAATACGATCTTGATCATTGTTGGAACCAATAACCTGACAATTCGTCAAACGTTTAAGCTCCAGATTTCCATCAGTGTGATCCCAGTGATGGTGGGTATTAAATATATGCGTCAAAATCCAGTTCTTTTCCCCTAACGCTGACATGATGACGTCAACATTTGGTGCATCAATGCTGACCGTTAAGTTGGCTTCCGGATCATGAACAAGATAACCGTAGTTATCCTCTAAACAGGGTAATTGAAAAACTTCTATTGTCATTGTTGTTTATTGGAAATCTTTTAAGTAATTAATGATGTTGATCCTACATGATGATATTCTCTCACGCATGAATTGTAGCAACATAATATCGAACGGGCATTGTATTAAGTGACTGAAAAAATAACACTGTTGATCATAGATAATGATAAAGATAGTTGTGATCTTATTCAGAGATCCTTATCCAGCGATCTATACAATATTATCCTGACTGGAAATGACGCTTCTGCTCTTGATATCTTTGAAGATGTCCATCCCGACCTGATCATTCTTGATGTTCTACTATCTGATATTTCTGATATTGATGGCTATGAAACCTGTCGTCGAATAAGACAAATGGAAATGGGCAAACATGTTCCATTGATCTTTATAACATTCCAGGATGATATGGAATCAATCAACCTTGCTTTTGAGGCCGGTGCTACAGACTTTTTTTCTAAGCCATTCAATCCATTATTACTCGATCACAAAATCCAGTTCCTGCTGAAAGCAAGACATACCGCAGATGAATTGCTTGATACAAAATCACAACTTGATACCGCGCAGACCAGCAAGAAAAGATCAGAAGATAAGATCAAAACACTTGCTTATTACAACAAGATAACTGGCTTACCTAACAGAACACTTCTCAAACGTTTATTGGAAAAATACATTACGAATGCAAACTCCCATCAGCCTGTTGCCGTACTGACAATATCTCTGGATCGGTTCAAATTAATTACAGATTCTTATGGGCATGCTTTTGGTGAAAATCTGATCAGGAAAATTGCTATCCGGTTAATTCGTAGCATCAAAGATTCTTCATACTTTCAACACGAAGACTATGAATACCTGTTCCAGAAAAATATTAAGGAAAGACTCTTAACAATCGCTCATTGTGATGGCGATGAATTCGTTGTTGTTCTTCCTGAAATTACGGAAGTAGATAATACGGCCCTGATCGCCAGAAATGTTTCAGATGCATTAGCAGAGCCCTACAAAATTTCCAAACAGGAGATCCGCGTCACTGCCAGCATAGGTATTAGCGTTTTCCCTATGGATGGAAAAAATACTGACACATTATTAAAAAACAGTGCCACGGCTCTCTATCATGCAAAAAGACAGGGAGGAGATGGCTATAAATTCTTTACCGCAAAAATGAATGACCGAGCCTTTGCGCGGTTAACACTTGAAACCAGTTTACGTAAAGCGATTGACGAGCAACAATTTATTTTATATTACCAGCCAAAAATGTCACTCTTAGATCAGAAGATTGTCGGAATGGAGGCACTACTCCGCTGGGATCATCCCGATCATGGACTCATTTCACCTGAGCGGTTTATTAGTATTGTTGAAAGCACTGGCCTGATAATTCCGCTTGGCGAACGGATTATCGAATCTGTTTGCCAACAGATAAAAAAATGGGATGAAAATGGATACATTCCACTTCCTGTTGCGATCAATCTTTCACCAGTTCAGCTTAAACAGAAAAGTTTTAACTTGCACTTTTCACGGATACTGAAAAAGTATGATGTAAGACCCAAAATGATTGAACTCGAGATCACAGAAAGTACGCTTATGAATAACATGGACAAGACAATCACCATGTTAAAAAAATTACGTCTGTCCGGCACACAGGTTTCTCTTGATGATTTTGGAACTGGATATTCTTCTTTGACTTATCTCAAACATTTTCCTGTCAATACTTTGAAAATTGATCGTAGCTTTATTCAAAATGTCACAGCAGATTCTGATGATGCAGTTATTGTAAAAGGAGTGATCGCGCTAGCTCACGGCATGCATTTAAAAGTCGTTGCTGAAGGTATTGAAGAAGATGCCCAACTTGCCTTTCTGCAAAATGCTGGTTGTGATTATGGTCAGGGTTATTACTTCAGCAAACCTGTTGATGTTAGTACATTTACAAAAATATTTATGAAAAAATATGATCAGAACACTATAGTTACTGAACAAAATGAAGTTAGTTAAAGAAAATAATTATGTCTGAAGAAAAGAACAATGAAGAAGACACGTTACTCGAATTCCCTTGTGAGTTTAATCTCAAAGCCGTTGGCCTGGCAGAAGAGTCATTTGAACTTCTGGTGGTGGAAATCGTTAGTAAACATATTGATGAACTTCCCGAAGGTGCCATCACCACACGTGAAAGTAGCAACGGGAAATATTTGTCCGTAACAGTCACTTTTACAGCGATAAGTAAATTTCAGCTCGATACTATTTATATAGAACTCAGCGGTCATGATCGGGTAATGATGGCCTTGTGAACGTCACTATCAGACAGTTTGGACAGATGGATTATTTGCCAACCTGGAATGCCATGCGTGAGTTTACTGATCAGCGAAATGATGAAACTGATGATGAAATATGGCTGTTAGAACACCCGCCGGTTCTTACTCAGGGTCAAGCTGGAAAAGAAGAACATCTGCTTGATCCTGGAACAATTCCGGTTATACAAATTGATCGAGGTGGCCAGATCACTTATCACGGTCCAGGACAATTGATCTGTTATGTCCTGTTGAATCTTCGACGACTTGATCTAACGATCAAAAAACTGATCAATTTACTGGAACAATCCATTATCGATCTTCTAGAGCAATACGGTATTATGTCAGAACGTCGTGTTAATGCCCCCGGAATTTATGTAGAACAGGCAAAGATTGCTGCACTTGGTCTTCGGGTGAAAAAAGGTTGTACATTCCACGGCCTAGCTCTCAATGTGAATATGGATCTGGAACCGTTTTCTCGTATAAATCCTTGTGGTTTTCCAGGGATGTCTATCACACAGCTATCTGATCTTGGTATTGATCGAGATATTTCTGAAATAAACTCTGATCTGATCAATATTTTATGTGCTCATTTAAACTATAATTCTAAAAATGTTATTAGTGAAACTTCTCTACCTGTAAACATATGAAAATCGATCCAGACAAAGCACAACGCGGTGCCGAAAAAGTAGCACGAATTCCTGTCAAGGTAATCCCAACAGAAGGAAAACTCCCACGAAAACCTGCCTGGATCAGAGCCAAAGCACCGGTTGATCCGAATGTGCAAAAGATTAAAAACCTGATCCGCGAAAAGAATCTCAACACGGTTTGTGAAGAAGCTGCCTGCCCTAATCTTGGTGAATGTTTTGCACATGGAACCGCAACTTTCATGATCCTGGGTGATCTCTGCACAAGACGTTGTCCTTTTTGTGATGTTGCTCATGGCCGTCCTCAGCCTCTGGACACCAATGAACCGCAAAATCTTGCTGATGCTGTCAGCACTATGGGCTTAAAGTATGTAGTCATTACATCTGTTGATCGTGATGATCTTCGTGATGGTGGTGCAGGACATTTTTCAGATTGTATTCAGGCGATTCGTGATCAAACAATTGAGATAAAAATTGAAATTCTTGTACCAGATTTTCGTGGCAGAATGGAAAAGGCTCTTGATAATTTAGCCTTGGGATTACCAGATGTTTTTAATCACAACCTGGAAACAGTGCCCAGACTTTATAAACAAGTTCGACCTGGTGCAGATTACTTATGGTCGCTTGATCTGATTCGTCAGTTCAAACTCCGTCATCCTGACATTCCAACAAAATCTGGATTAATGCTTGGTCTGGGAGAAACGCTGGACGAAGTTCAAGCAGTGTTACGTGATCTAAAAGAGCATGGCTGCGACATGATCACTCTTGGTCAATATCTACAACCCAGTCGCCATCATCTACCTGTTGAACGATATGTTAATCCGGAAGAATTCGATCAGCTGGCTGATTTTGGAAACGATCTTGGATTTAAAAATATTGCTAGTGCGCCGATGGTACGATCATCCTATCACGCCGATTTACAAGCAGGTCAAAAATAATTGGAAACAGCAATTCTTAGTATTATAAAAACAATGATCCTGCCTCCAGGGATCAATATTGTTTTAGCTTTGATCGGTTTTTTTCTCGTCAAACGATATAGAAAAACGGGCTGGTTTTTTATTATTTTTGCGATCGTTTCTTTGTATTTTCTCAGTATAAGTTTAGTCAGTCGTCAACTTGCAGGGACACAGGAGAAAATTGATCCCTTACCGCCAATAATATCTGCAGACACAGATCGGCAAGCGATAGTTCTCCTTGGCGGCGGTGCTTTTGTAACAATGCCGGAATATGGAAAACCTGTCCCCTACCCGAATGTTCTTGAACGTATTCGTTATGCTATGCATATTCAAAGACAAACGAATCTTCCCATTCTGGTTTCAGGTGGATCAGTATTTCCAGCCAGTCACTCAGAAGCATGGATCATCAATCAGGTTATGATCGATGACTTTAACTTTGAAGCAAAATGGTTAGAAGAAACCAGCCATAATACGGCAGAAAATGCAGGGAATAGTTTTAAAATTCTTCAGGCTGAAGGGATTGATCGTATTTTTCTTGTTACACACTCAATCCATATGAATAGAGCTGTAGAAATATTTGAAAGCCAGGGTTTCGATGTGATTCCTGCACCGACAATTTTTCTGTCGGAAGATGATGAACCATTCTTTATGTTGTTATTACCAAAAACGATCAGTTTATCTTTAAGCCGGGATATTCTTCATGAAATGTTCGGACAGTGGTGGTACAAAATTCGTCACAACTGAGGGTTATTTAATTTCTAAATAATTATTAACTCAGCTTTCAAAGCACCAGCCTGTTTCAATGCTTCAAGTATTGCCACCAGATCACCCGGTGCAGCACCGACACTGTTTACAGCATCAACAATATCGTTTAAAGAAACACCCGGATCAAACAGGAACATCCGAGCATCTTCCTGTGTCACGACAATATCCTGTTTCGGAACAACGACAGTTTGACCATTGGAAAGCGGTCCTGGCTGGCTGACGATTGGGTTATTAGTGATCGTGACAGACATGCTCCCATGAGTCACCGCAGCGGCAGAAACAACAACATTTCGTCCGATCACAACCGTTCCAGTTCTGGAATTAACGATAATTCTTGCTGAAGCTTCACCTGGTTCAAAAGTCAGGTTTTCGATCATGGAAACAAAACCTACACGTTGGCTTTTATCTTTTGGTGCGATCACACTAACCGATGAACCATCAATAGAAACTGCACTACCCGCTCCCAAATTTGTATTAATAACTTCTGCTAATCGCGTGGATGTTGTGAAGTCTGGTTCATGCAGGTTAAAAACAATATGGTTGCCTTGACCAAATGAGTTCGGAACAATTCTTTCAACCGTTGCTCCATTTGGAATTCTGCCAACGCTTGGGATATTGACTGAGATTTTCGATCCATCCGAAGATTCTGCTCCGAAACCTCCAACCACAAGACTACCCTGAGAAATTGCATAAACCTGACCATCTGCACCTTTCAAAGGCGCCATTAACAAGTTACCACCACGCAAGCTTTTTGAGTTGCCCAGTGATGAAACCGTGACATCAATTTTCTGTCCGGGTTTGGAAAAAGGTGGCAAGGTTGCGTGCAACATTACGGCGGCAACATTTTTTAGTTGTGGGTTTACATCAGCAGGAATCGTTACACCCAATTGGTTCAACATACTTTTAACACTTTGCGCCGTAAACGGTGCTGAGTTAGTTTTATCACCCGTCCCATCCAGTCCGACAACAATGCCGTAACCGATTAGCTGATTATCTCGCACACCAGAAATAGACGTGAGATCTTTGATTCTTTCTGCCGCAACATTATTTGTTGAGAGAATTAAAAGTGCACAAAAAACTGTATGGAAAAGTGTTCGGAAATTCATATTTATATCACCTTAAAATCGGGCCTTAGAATGGAGAAAGAACACCATTAAAAAATCGTGCCAACCAACCCATACGACTTGAATCTGCAACTGCACCATCTCCGGTATAAACGATCGTGGCATCGGCAAGCTTGGTTGAAACCACCGTATTATCCGGGCCAATATCGTAAGGTCGAACAATCCCGGAAATCTTGATGTATTCATTACCATCGTTGAAATTCAGACGTTTTTCACCACGCACGATCATGTTGCCGTTAGGTAAAACATCTGCAACTGTCACGGTAATGTCACCCGTCAAGCTATTGCTCTGACTGCTTTTCCCAGAACCATTAAATGCATGTGATGAACTCAGACCCGTTTCTAGTGTATTACCGCTATTACTGCTTAAAGGGATCAGTCCAGGTGCGTTAAACTGTGGTAAAGCTCCCAGTATTGTAGGATTCGCAAGCGTGGTCTCTTGTGTCTTTGATGCATCTGTTTTAGCCGATTTTGACGCATTGGTTTTTTCTGCCAGCCTGATCGTAATCGTGTCGCCAATCCGACGAGCCTTTAAATCTTCATACAGAATGATCTCCTGACCAGCCTGATAAATTCCACCGCCAACATACGTTTCCTCTTCACCCATATATCCCCGCTGCTTATGCTCTTTAACCTCTGGCATCGTTGGCGAATACTCTGGATCATGCATAGGTGCAGTGCTACTACAACCTGATGAAATGCTCAGCGTCAGAAAAAGTGCTACGCCATAACAAAAAATAGAAAGTGAATTAGTCTTGTTCATTTACGATCTCAGTTTATAAGTTCAATTTATAGATTCTGGCTAACGTACTGCAACATTTGATCCGTTGTTGAGATTGCTTTGGAATTCATTTCATAAGCTCGCTGAGTTTCGATCATGTTAACCAGCTCTTCAACCACATTAACATTCGAACTTTCCAGCGATCCCTGAGCAAGTATTCCCAGACCATCCTGTCCCGGTTGTGCTGCAACTGGAGCACCACTGGCCAAAGTTTCTTTATATAAATTATCACCGATCGGCTGTAATCCTGTGGGGTTTACAAAATCAGTGAGGTTGAGTGTTCCCAGCGTTGTCGGCGCATTATTACCTGCTACCTGAGCCGTCACTACACCATCTGATCCCACAGTAATATTTTGTGTTTGTTCAGGAATATTTATTTGTGGGTTCAACAGTTTATAGCCTGAAGATGTCACCATATCACCGGATGCATTCAGTTCAAAAGAACCATCACGTGTATAACCAGAGCTTCCATCAGGTAATTCAATTTCAAAAAAACCACGACCCTGAATCATCAGATCAAGAGAGTTTCCTGTCTGAACAGCATTACCCTGTGCATGAATTTTCTCGGTAGAAACAACTCGAACACCGGTACCCAACATCAGTCCTGATGGAAGTTCGGAATTCTGTGAAGAAGAAGCACCCGGCTGACGAACTGTTTGATACATCAGGTCTTCGAATGAAGCACGGCCACGTTTAAAACCAGTGGTGTTTACATTCGCCAGATTATTGGAGATAACTCCCATCCGAGTTTGCTGGGCGTCCAGTCCTGTTTTTGCGATCCATAAAGCGGGTACCATTGTAAATCTCCTGTTCTTACTTACTTAATTTAATTAGTTACAAGTTCTATGCCAGTCTCATTATCTGAGCAGCAGCAGAATCATTTTCTTCGACAGACTTCATCGCCTTAACCTGCATTTCAAACTGACGTTGTAGATTGATCATATTGACCATTTCACCGACAGCGTTCACGTTACTGGCTTCCAGTGATCCAGGCATAATTTGTACTTCAGCATCTGCTGGCGCATCACCACCTTCTTTCATGCGAAACAAACCATCTGTGCCTTTTTCCAGATCAGAAAGTTGTGGTTTCACTAGTTTGATTCGATCAATTTGAGCCAATGTGTTGGCAGCCTGACCAATAGGTCGAACTGAAACAATACCATCAACACCCAGTTCAATTTTCTCTGACGGAGGTATCGCGATCGGACCACCTTCTCCAAGGATTAATTGCCCTGCTCCATTTTCCAGCAAACCACTCGCGTTGATCTTCATATCACCACGGCGTGAATAAGCTTCGCTACCATCAGCTGCCTGTACTGCAACAAAACCTTCACCGTTGATCGCAAAGTCCAGCTCGTTACCTGTGAATTGCGCAGAACCATGATCAAAGTTAATTCCAGGGCGTTCCGTCATGGCATAAACTCGTGAAGCATGTCCTTCACCAAAAACCGGCATACTACGAGCCGCAGCCAGATCAGCCTTGAAACCTGTTGTATTAACATTCGCCAGGTTATGCGTCGATAAAGCCTGTGCCTGCATAGTTTGCTTGGCACCGGACATTGCGAGATAGAGCATGCGATCCATGATTAGTTACCTTGTTTTCCTATTACCGAATATTAATAACAGTTTGCGTGATTGAATCAGCTGTCGTAATCACCTGAGCATTCGCCTGGAAATTACGTTGAGCAACAATCATCTCAACCAGTTGTTCTGTCAAATCTACATTTGAATCTTCCAACGCACCTGAGCGCAACTGACCAACGCCAGTCGAACCAGGAGCAGAAACCAGCGCGGCACCAGAGGCTGCTGTTTCAGCCCAGGCATTATCACCAAGTTGAACCAGACCCTGAGGATTATTGAACTTGGATAAAACTACCTGACCTTGAACCTGAGGTTGTCCAAACGTGTAATTCGCCGTAATAATTCCTTCATTATCGATAGAAATACCGTTAAACGTTCCTGTGGGATGACCATCTTGTGACAATAGAGTGGGTGAAAACTGGCTACCAAATTGTGTTGTGCCTGCATAATCAGGTGTTAGTGTCATTGGATCAGCGCCTGCCGGAGCGAAATTGACCGGGGTGAAAGTACTTGCCGCATCAAGTGCACCCGCTGTTGTAAATGCTAATGTACTTGCACCAGCTTGCATGGTTCCATCAATCGACATCTCACTTGTCCATGTATTAGCCGCCGTTTTCTTATAATAAAAACTGGCCAGATGTGAGTTTCCTAAAGAATCATAAATCGTCATTGAAGACGTATTATGAAATGAATTTGGATCTGCGGGATCAATTGCTAACGCCGTAATAGCAGTCGGATCAGCATTGGCATTAAGATTCAATGAAAGACTGAGATCTGAGCTGGCCAATGGCGTACTTGTGTTTGATGTCAGCTGTAATGGACCTTCTGCACCCGTAACAGCACCGGTTGTATCTGCCTGATAAGTGATCAGACGTTGGTTCTGGGCATTAGTGATATAACCGTCTTTATCCAGACCAAATGCACCGGCTCGTGAAAATACGCGTGAACCGCCGTCTTCAAGAACGAAAAATCCTTCCCCATCAATGGCCAGATCAAGCACGTTATCCGTATTAGCAATATTACCCTGACCAAACTGTTGTGAGATCCGTGAGATTGAAACACCATTACCCGGTGTGTTATCTGCAATACCTGTCTGGCTGACGGCATAAATATCGGCAAACTCGGCACGGCCCTGTTTAAAACCGCTGGTGTTCGCATTCGCGACGTTATGTCCGATTGTTTCCAGATTTGCTTGTGCGGCTCTCATGCCGCTGATGGCTGTTCTAAAAGGCATTTCTTATTACTCCTTTAATAAATATGATTTAGTATTAAAAATCACTTAACTTGTTTAACTTCATTAATTCCGATTGAGCCCAGACCTGCCAGGTTCAACAATGGGCCGTTAGCACCTGACAAAGTGACACTGTCCACTTTTGCCTGAAGCATAGTTCCCATGACTTGTGTTTCTCCATCGATTGCCGCTTCTGCGATCATGGAATATTGTCCTGCTGGCACGGCTGATCCACTATCATCCAGCCCGTCCCATTTGAAATTCACAACACTTTCCTGTTGAGCACCAAGGTTTAATTCTTTTACAACCTGACCGGAAGAATTCTTGATCAAAAGATTAAGCTCACCTGTGTTTCCGGTTAGCTCAACACCACCCTCAACCGCTTTGCCCGCTTCAACATTCACTGTATTAGCCGGAACCGTTACCGTGCGACCAACCATGGTTGAAGCCTGTAAAGCCTGATTTGATTGCAGAGAAGTTGTCAGCGAATTGAATGACGTTTGTAATTCAGTGATTCCATTAACTGTACCGAACTGGGCAAGCTGACTAAGGAATTCAGCATTCTCCATCGGTTTAGTTGGATCCTGATTATTCAACTGTGCGACCATGAGTTTCATAAACTCATCCTGGCCGAGTTCATTGTTGTCCTTCTTTTCCTGTGTCTTTAGCGCCAGTGATTCGATACCGTTACCAAGACTATTGATTGGATTTGCCATTGTTATTTCCTCTTCTTAACTCTGTTATCCACGACCAATGCTAAGTGTTTCTGTCAGCATTTGTTTGGATGCGTTGATCATTTCGACATTCGTCTGATAGTTTCTTGATGCGGCGATCATGTTTGCCATTTCTTCAATAATGTTGACGTTCGGGCGATAGATAAAACCTTCTTCGTCAGCCAGTGGATTGCCCGGCTGGTATTCCTGGCTCGCTGGAGCCTGGCTTTCAACAATACCGGCAACACGCACACCACCCGTTGTTCCACTGTCACCAAAATTAAAATCATTCAGTATTGTCTGGAAAACCGGATGTCTTGCTTTATAAGTCTGATCAATACTGCTACTGATCGCATCGGCATTTGCCATGTTGCTTGCCGTCACATTCAATCGAACAGACTGCGCACTCATTGCTGTGCCGGAAATATTAAAAACGTTTAATAAAGACATGATTATTCTCCTCGAATTGCGCTAAGCAACCCGGAAATCTTTCCATTCAGAAAACGAACACTAGCCTGATACTGCATCGCATTCTTCGTGAACTCCGCACGTTCAGTTTGTAAGTCCACCGTATTACCGTCTATAGAAGGTTGCTCTGGCAGGCGGTACATCAAATCCTGCCCCATCAACTCAACATCGCCACCTTGTATATGGTTTGCCTGAGTTGTCTTCATTGCAGAACGACCTGAAGCTGCATCTTGTAAGACCGCGCCAAAATCAAAGTCACGCGCCAGATAATTAGGCGTTTCAGCATTAGCGATATTCGTCGCTAACACTTCAGCACGATGCGATCGCAAAGTGATTGCCTTAGCGTGTAATCCGAATGCGTTGTCTAAATTCATGTCCTGCTCCAAAATGTTTTACTGTTATGGCAGGTATATAGCACGAGCTGTGCCAGAAATGGTTAGTTGTTAAAGAACAAAGGCTTAGGCAATATTATTGAACACAGAGAAGGATAAGGCGGCAAGCCCTGACCGGACAGGCGGCAAAGGGTGACAGGAAACATATTCCCCGTCACAGCTGTATGTTCCTGGCAGGAATCCAGCTTTTATCTGGTTCCCATGCGCCCGAAGGAAGTGCACTTGGGGTGCTCCTGCGTGGGAATCCATACTAGTATTGTATGCATTCCCACGGAAGACCATGGGAACGAGATCAGAATTTGTTTGATGGCATAAAAAAGGCTCCTGAAATGGATCCTTTTTCGTCAATCTTCTAAAGTATCTTTGTCCACATTATCCTGGAGCAATATCAAAGACTTCCGACGACATCAGGCATTCTGAACGACAACACGAGTTATGGGGGATAAAAAACGTTAACATTGAGATCTGTTAATTCTTTGCAAATACCGATAATTTAAAAATAAAAAAAACATGTTAAATATAATATCAGGCAAGCTTTTTCATCTCATCCTCTCAATCATCATTCTCGGATACATTGTATTTGAAGAGTTGGTTTGGGAACGCTTTGCACAACCGATTATCAGGTTTATCTCGCAACTAAAACTGTTAGATAAACTGGGGCAATTTTTACTCACGATCAATAGCCATTTTGTTTTAGTTTTATTTCTGATAATTTTTATAATCGTCGAGCTGTTGGGCATCTACGCTGCTTCACATTTTTTGAGAGGTCAGGTGATTAGTGGCTTGTTGATATACACGGTGAAAATTCCTGTGTCTGGATTTACCTATTGGTTATTCAACACAACTAAACACAAACTAATGAAATTTGGCTGGTTTAAACGCCTTTATGAGTTCGTCATCTCTATCATAGATATGATTACTCACTCAGCTACTTATCTTGAAATTAAAGCAAAAACAGCTCTTATTAAGGCTTACCTGAGTGAAAAAATTCGATCTAATAAAAATGACATTTTGAGTAGGAAAGTAAAAACTATTTACCAATGGTTAAGAACAACAATAAAAAAACTACTCAGGTGGTCAGAAAATTAGTGGCTGCGGCGCACTGCTATGCGAGTGCACCCTGCACTAGACCAAGAGGAACTGTCATCCTGAGCTGGTGTTGCGAAGGATCTCATGACGAAGCTGTAAAACATCAGTATCTTATTGATCAATAGAGAAAAGATTGACCAGCAAAAGATAGTCTTTTATCGAAAATGTCAGATTCCACGACAGATCTACGACTTCGGATGGCGTGGTTCTATGGTTCTAATAACCACCCTTTATGTTTGCCCGAAACTTTCCATTCGTGACAATTAATTGATCGCTAGTATCTCTAGTACCCTGCACAAATGCATCTGCTGTGAACGAAAATGTTCCTTCAAGAGAAGCGTCAGTTTGACCCGTTTCTTTAAAATCGAAGTTGTCCGGCAGTGCCCACGTTTTATTCTTTTTTCGATCACCACCAGGATCTTTCAGCTCAATAAAACCAAACCTGATTTTGGAGGGATCGTTAGCCTTATCGTTCTGAATGATCCAATTCATCTCATATTCATGCACACCCGATTTATTATCCGCCGTGGCAAGATAAGTTTGACTATTTGCTTTAAAGGTTACGATTTCTAGCGAACTAGAAAACGCTTCGCCGTTTATGGTCGCAGAAAGAAAGGCATCACTTTTACTTGTACTTTTGTTTCCTTCTGTGCTGTCACTACAACCCGCAAACAAAAAAACCAGTCCGAGCATTATATTTATTCGTCGAAACCGTCTAATTAGCATGTTAAAGATCCTTTTTTAGAAGTTTGAAAAAAAACCAAAAACCATTGATCGCTTAACTCAAATGTTATCATAAAAGAATAAGCTTTTGTCTTGATAGTTGATATCAGCTCTTTACTATTTCGATGGCTACATTTTTAAGTTGTTGCTCCTGTTGAGAGTCATCCTTCGAATAAATAATAGTCATTTCCTTACTACTATTATTTATGATCAAATTTGAAACGTTGTCCTGATCAGGATCGACATCCATAACCGAGATTGGATGAGTTTCAGAAACACCACATTGATCAAAAACAGGTTCACGATCATAGAGTTCATAAAAAGTGACTTTGTCATGCCAGCCACTAATTTTCAGATAAACAAAATATTCATTCTTTTCGATCTGTATGACTCTGATCTGCTCAGCCTGATCGGCAATAAGACAATTATTTTCAGAAGTGCATGATGCAATATTACATAAAATTATAGTGAATAATGTTATCCATTTTAATTTCAGATCTATTTTATACCGTTTTAACAAAGACCTTCCCTGATCCTGGAAGTTATTATTTTGTTTCTAGCCATTTTTGATAATCATCATTTTCGTAAAAGTCCTGAAAATCTCCAAAGTCAGGTATTTCATCCAGAACTTTTTCTACAATTTCAAAAGCTTCCTGTTGCTTTTTAAGCTTCATTAAAACTCTCACCTTCGTGTCCAGAATATAATAGTTTTCTTCACTACCCATATAGACTTCTGTTTTATTTATGATCTCCAATGCTTTTTCAAGTTCAGCTTTGTCATCAGTGAGTTCCATTGTCTCCCATGCAAGGCCATTACCAGCAACGCGGTAAACTTCCATTCGGAATGCACCTTCTTCAGTGAACACCCATTCACCAACGCTGGTTTTATTATCAAGAAAATCCAGCACATTGGCTGCGATCTTCAAGTAATCTTCCTGAGTTCCCGGGCCATAGTCAGATGTCCCAGTCTCAAAAGATGATTTCAATAAACCATACTGTGTCCATAAATAATCGTACTCACTGATCTCTGCACCTTTGTTAACCCTTTCCAATGCCTTAACTATCAACGCTCTGGCTTCAGTCGGTTCTGGATAAACAAGTTGTGCGGCCTTTTCGATGATGTAATGTACATCGTCACGGCTTTCTTCTGTGATGGGATATTGCTTGAAAGCAAACTCCGGGAGCTCGGAAGCTGTCACGTTCATGGTTATTGAGGACAGTAGACTCAAAAATAAAGCGCGTACAGTTTTTTTTATATTTGATTCCTGTTCTTTAGTTGTAAAAATTAAATGATGGAAGATTTCTAGATTGTAAGGTGATAGTTTTTTTTAATAAAGCTGACGGAGAAAAACATTGTATCTTTAGTTTTAACTATAACTTCACAAGATGAAGAGTTATGCTGATATCAATCGTAATCAGGTAGAAATCATGATCAAACTGTTCCTTTATTTACACTTGGCAGGTCTTTGTTTGTTAGGCGCAGGGCTTTTTCTTTTTATTGGATCAGAGGATTCGGTAAATAATATTATGCAGGTCTCAATTTGTATTGGCCTTGGTTTACTATTAATTTCACCCTATCCGGTGGTTAAGGCGATAGACTGGATGAAAAATAATAGCTGATCAACAAGATGGCAATTACCTTTAGTAAGAGATCAACTATATCGATCATGGGAGTTGCACTCCTTGCAGGTATCGAATTATAGTTAGTCCCCAATAATCAATAATAATCAGGAGCTTTTTTATGGATAAAATATTCCCACGGTTTCTTTCTTCAGTCTTCGTCACAGGGCTTCTTTTAATTCAAGGGTTTACTCATGCTGAGGCCGTATCCCTTGATGTTAGCGGAGATGCTCTCAAAGTCGTCGGTGATAGTGATGACGGAGGCTCTTCCGATACTACCTCTGGAAACTCATATTCAAATGCAGATCTGGACGGTAATGATTTTTCAGATCGTGATCTGACCGGATTTAATTTTACGAATGCTGATCTTACTGATGTGAATTTTACAGGCGCGAATTTATCAGGAGCCAATTTCACCAACGCTTCATTCACAAACTGTAATTTTAGTAGTGCTATTGTTGATGGAGCCGATTTTACAAATGCAGATTTTGAAGATACAGACACCACAGAGGTGGATTTTTCAAAGGCTAATTTAACGAATATTGATGGACTGGTTTTAGATAAGCAATATAGATAATCAAAAATAAAAATTACTGTTCAATCGTATTTAATATACTTAAACCGTGGATCATCTGGTGTACCTTCCAGATCACTTTCGTCATCAAGGCCTGGTTGCCACATGATCACTTCTTCCATTTTCCTGGCCAGATCAAAATCCTTGTCGGTAATGCCTTTGGCAGCATGGTTCATCAGCTTCACTGTGACGAAGGCATAAGACACAGCCAGATCAGGATGATGGAAACCGGCCTCAGCAAGATGACCAACGGTATTAACCACCATTAGCGTTCCTTTCCAGCCAGAGGTTTTGTATTTACGCCGGATCCAGCCATTCTCGTATGTCCATTTTGGAAGTTCGTCTTTAAGACGGGCAACGATTTCTTCTTCGGTAAAAGTTTCGTCTTTGCTTTTTTTACGCCACTTCGCCATAACTTTTCTCCTGTTCTTTGATCAGTGTTCCGATCTCATCCAGTAAAGTTTGATCCAGTTCTGACTTACGATCATGATCGCTACAGATCGCTCCCCGGAACCCCAGATAATCTGCTTGCTGCTTCATCAGTGGGGCAATGTCAGCTTTGCTCAATGAGCCAGCCAAGCCTGTGATCAGATTATGCTTCTTGGCTTTGGAAATAAACTGGTTAATTTGAATGTCGCTCATGACTTCACGCAATGATCCTGCTGACTTATCCGCAGTATCCAACATGATTCCGGCAAGACCTGCATCGGCCACGATATCAATAATATGATCGCCCGGATATTGATCAGCAAAAACTACAACGATAATTCCTTTTGTAGATTGTCGGCTAATCGCCCAGAGCAAATCTTTTAGGTTTTCATTGTTCGGCTCGAATAAACCAACTTTCACCAAATCAACACCCGTTTCAGCGACCCTTCGCACCATGTCAGCAACACGTAATGGTTCGCAAGGCAGATCGCCAACAGTGGCGCTCACCAAACGTTCACCATTTATTTTGCCGACCACTTCACGCATAACCTTAAACGGGACTGCGCCTAATGCGCCCTGCTCCGGTTCTTTCAGATCAATAATATCGACACCATTTTCCATCGCGATCATTGCTTCATCAGCCGATCGCACACTAGCAAGAAATCCTGTCACTCGTTTTGCTCCCCTTTATAAGTTTCAACTTTGTCCATCAACCAACCCCAGGCTTCTAATTCCTGATCGCCAGCTGTTTTCTCGATGGCGATTTTAAGGTATTCAATCTCTGCGTCAATCTTTTCCGGTGATAACATGTGTAAACGACTCGCCAGAATTGCCGCTTCCAGAACCGCAGATTTTGCCCGGTTAAATCCTTTATAGGATTTATGTGTTTCATGATTTTTTATTCCCATGAAAAAACGTGGTCTTACGTCATCTTTCTCGACGTGATCTACTTCCAGTTCCATGTGCGCCAGCGTATCTTCCAGTCGCGCACCTTCAATTTCTTTTGCTGGAACCGTCGGCCAGTCATAGTGTCCAGTGAGGCAACCGGCGATCACGGCAACGTTGTCAGTTAGATTAATCACTGCCTGATTAGTTCGCTCTAAATTTGCCAATGTTGTCGAAGGGCGGAAAGGTGACAAGACGATAAAACCATCGATTTCCTGATAACCCAAAGGTGCAATCTGGTTTGTTCCATCTTCATTGCGGGTGATGATAACGGCTTCGTAGATCATGATTTTTTTCCCTTTTCCTTCTCTGCTTTCTTTTCTTTCTGCAGTTTTTTTCGTCGTTCTTTTCGAGCTTTCATGGTCGCACCTTCAGCCTTATGCAACATGTGCGGATCAGCCTTCCCATCTTCTGTAGACTTGTAGGCCACACCCCAGTCCAGCTCCTCATCCTGAACATATCGCTTGCCCAGTTGCCAGGCAATTTGTGCTCTGGCCAGTTCTACACCGATATAATAAGCATGCGGCGCGTCTTCCTTCAGTGACTCAAGATGCTCAAACAATGCAAAAGGATCGACATCGGTAAACAGGCCATCACGATTGTAGATATGAATGCCTTCGTCTGTCACCTGTATGCGGTAGTTGCCATCCTTAATCTGTGACGCAGTTTCCTTAACTTCCTCCAGATCATAGGAAAATGGCTTGCGTTCATGTAATCCGGTTAATCCAGCGTGATAGCCTTTCGGCAAACTATTATCATCACGAGCACGGAACATTATGCGACGACCCAGATCGAGTTCTGCGACACTTTTTCTCGCATGTTCGCTGACCGCTGTGGTTAATAAATTGTTGATCCGTAGTTCTGACATTATGCCGAGCATGATCGTATTCATACCGCCTGTGTCTGCTTCTGTCAGTTCTGTGAGATTCCCCGTTCCCATCATGATCTCGATATCAGGATATTTGTCTCTTAATATTTGATAGCGTGTAATAGATCGGGTAAACCCAAAGTGAATGGGATCGAGAATACTATCAGCGATAAAAGGTTTGTCTTTCTCCAACATGGTGTCGATGACGCGATAGAGTGATTCATGATCCTCTGGTGATTCAGGAATCAGGATCGGCGTGGAATCAACCTCATCTGCGACCCATAAGGTACTTTCTTTCAGGCTCAATAAAAATTGCGCGCCAGCCTGTCCACCGCGCACCAGTTGATCCGGATCGACTGAATCCAGACTGACGGTATATCCTTCCGCCACCAGCGTTTTGATGATCTCTTCCATTTGTGGAAAATCTCTGCCCGGCAAACAACCAATGTCGATCACATCTGCGCCATCTGCTTTATAAGCCGCAGCCTGTGCCAGAACATTTTCAATACTGACATCCGGTGCATCAACAATCTCAGCAAAGATCCGTACATCGTATTGAGTCAGATCCGGTGGTTCGGCTCCTTTACCAAAATACATCGGTAAGTCTTTGAGATCCTTAGGCCCCCGCACAACAGGAACGCCGAGTTTATCACTGATCTCTTCAACGTCTCCGGCACATAAACCGGGCACGATGATCCGATCAGCATTTCGGGTATCATCCAGTTTTCGCCCGATCATATCTGTCGTCATCAATGCCGCAACGCTGATTCCGAGATTATGAACCTCGTAAGTAAAGCCCTCGTCTTCGATTGACTTCATGATCTTTTCGAGACTTTTTTTGGCAAGTTTGCCCGTGAGGAGAAGCAGATGTTCTGCTTTTAATTCTTCTGACATTTACTTATGAGTTGTGGATCGCAAAGCTGACATCTGCCGCCTGACGATTTGGTTTCACGTCATGTACGCGGAAAATCTGTACGCCAGCGGTTACGCCTAAGCTGGTTGTCGCACAAGTAGCTCCGATCAAATCTTGTGGATCAGCACCCTTGCAGATCGCGCCCATAAAACGTTTTCTACTGGTGCCGAGAAGTACTGGATAACCAGAATTCACGAATCGATCCAGATGCGCTAGCAGCAGCAAATTATGTTCCTGTGTTTTACCAAAACCTATGCCCGGATCAATAATAAGGTTTTCTTTTTTAACACCCGCTTTGATCGCAGCATCACAGCGTTCCTCAAGAAAGCTTTCAATATCTGCTACAACATCTTCATAAGTTGGATCTTTCTGCATCGTTGCCGGCGTTCCTTGCATGTGCATAAGTATGAATGGCAGATCACGTTCTGCCGAGAGTTTGAACATATCCTCATCGTCACGTCCGGCTCGAACATCGTTAAGGATATTCGCACCAGCATCGATCGCGGCAGCAGCCACTTCGGACAAGGTAGTATCAATACTGATCAGAATGTTCTTAGGAATGGTTCTGCGTAATGCTTCGATTGTTCCAGCTACGCGTCGGATCTGTTCTTCTGAACTGACTCTTTCGGCATCTGGACGAGTAGATTCACCACCGACATCGATAATATCAGCACCTTCTTCCACCATTTGCAGCGCATGAGTGACTGCACGTCCTCTGACAGTATGATTACCGCCATCAGAAAAACTGTCTGGTGTGACATTCAGGATCCCCATGATCAGAGGTTTTCCCTGCTTAATTAGATCGTTAAGCATATTTATTCCTTATTCTTTAAAAGAAACTGGTTAAAGAAACCGACAATCCTGCCGATATATTCTTGAGAATTTTACGAATATTTTTCAAGTACACAGTTTAAATTGAGTCAGGTCTAATTACTATGCGCTTATTGTTAATTTGTTTTCTTATCAGCCTCAGCCAGTCATCCGCTGTTTTTGCGATTGAAGATATTGTCGTTAAAGGTCTGTTTAAAAACACGGCGATAGTCACGATCGATGGAAAGCGACGTGTTCTCAAAACAGGCAAAACCAGTCCGGAAGGCGCAAAACTGATCATGGCCAACAGTGAGAAAGCGATCATTGAAATTGAGGGTGAACGCGAAACCTACAAACTGGGCAGACATATTTCAACCAGCTTCAAACCAGCACCTGACAAAGCTTCTATTAGTATCGCTCCCACAAAGTCTGGCATGTATAAAGTGAATGGCAGTATCAATGATTTTTCAGTTAAATTTCTGGTTGATACCGGTGCAACGCTCATCGCCATGAGTGAGAATCATGCAAAACGATTAGGTATCGAATATAAACTCACTGGGGTTGTGGGTAGCACCAGCACGGCATCCGGTAAGGCTAAAGCCTGGTACATCAGATTAAAGAAAGTCAAAGTTGGTCCTTTGCTAATGCGTGATGTTGATGCTGCAGTTATTAAAGGCGATCACCCAACCTCGATCCTGTTGGGAAATTCATTTCTGAATCAGGTACAGATGGTTCGAAATGGAAAAATTATGGAACTCCGTACTAAATAACCTGTTGAGTTAACTAAAAACCCTTATTTCTCTGCGACAATTTGTCGCATTCTGGAATAGTCTAAGTTCTGATACCCTCCAGATCATCTTAATAAGAATGAATGATGCAAGGGGATAAGAATGAAAACAATACTACTAAACGGGATGATATTACTGGCCTCGCTTCCAGTCTATGCGCACGATCACGATGCCGGAAGACCAGACTCACATGCACCTTATGGTGTTATGGGTGAGCACACACATAAAAAAGGGGAGGTAATGCTTTCCTACCGTTTTATGCGTATGGAGATGAATGATAACGGTGTCGGTTCGGACACGATCGCGGATACAGAAGTTTTTACCACGCACGGTTTCCCTGTTGCCCCAACTCGTATGACAATGGACATGCATATGTTTGGAGCAATGTATGCCCCCAATGACAAATTGACTTTGATGGGAATGTTACCACTGCTAAATATAAGCATGGATCATCTTGTTGTACCAATGGGTAGGCGTTTCACCACGAAAACCAGCGGTTTTGGTGACATTAAACTATCTGGTCTTTACTCTATTTATGCACATGGGGCACACAAGATTCACCTGAATGCTGGTATTAGCCTGCCTACCGGTTCTACTGACGAACGTGGTGATACTCCTGCAATGGCAAATGCGATTCTCCCCTACCCAATGCAACTCGGATCGGGTACTTATGATCTATTACCTGGTGTAACTTACAGTGGTCAGACGACTGCCTTTTCCTGGGGTGCTCAACTAATGGGTACGATACGTCTTGGTGAAAATGATGAAGACTACACGCTAGGCGATAAAGTAGAACTTACAGGTTGGGTTGCCTACAAATGGAATGATGCACTAAGTACTTCTTTCCGCCTTGCAGGACAAAGCTGGGGGAATATTGATGGAGCAGACAGCCGACTAAATGCAAACCTGGTTCCAACCGCTGATCCAGACCGACGTGGTGGTGATCGTATAGATGCACTGATCGGTTTTAACTACAAAATGGCAGGGTTCAGACTGGCCGCCGAAGTAGGCAAACCAATTCATCAGGATCTTGATGGCCCACAATTGGAAACCGACTGGATTACTTCTTTTGGTGTTCAATATGCATTTTAAATGAGAATGATTATTGGTCTTCTAAATTTCACAGAAAGGGGCGAAAGCCCCTTTTTTGATACAATCATCTGCTCTAGGTAAACTTTTGTCTCTCACAAACGACATTTTACTGTTATCCGAAAGCAACAGGCTCTATAATCTGCACTAATTCAAATTGGGGAATGGGAATTATTGTCGCGGCCGCGCTTCTGCGGAAAACCGACATAATCAATCACAATGCTTTTTTCGATAAAGAAAGGTCTCGACTTACCGATCTCCGGCGAGCCTGATCAAAAAATTGATAATGCCGCACCTGCTAAATCTGTCGTCTTACTTGGCTACGATTATCTCGGCATGAAACCAACCATGTTAGTGAAAGAAGGTGATCGCGTTAAACTCGGCCAAACTCTTTTTACTGATAAGAAGAATAAGAATGTAGCTTTCACTTCGCCCGCCGGAGGTACCGTTAAGTCAATCTATCGCGGTGCCAAACGTGTTCTTCAAACGGTCACAATCGAAGTGGATGATAATGAAGAAGAAGTATCATTCGAAAAATATGACCAGGGCAAACTGGCAAATCTTGATCGGGAAACGGTAAAGAAAAACCTGATCGAGTCCGGTTTATGGCTGGCACTTCGCACACGTCCTTATAGCAAGTCACCTGATCCGGACTCAAACCCCAACTCAATCTTTGTCACGGCTATCGATACAAATCCACTGGCCGTGAATCCTGAAGTTGTGATCAAGGAACATGTCGAATCTTTTAATGATGGTCTGGCGATTCTTTCGTGTTTAACTGATGGCAAGGTTTTTGTCTGTAAGTCAGACACGGCCAATATTGATGTCAGCCAGAATGAACAAATCGAGCAGCATGATTTTGCCGGCCCACATCCAGCCGGACTCGTCGGCACGCATATTCATTTTCTTGATCCCGTCGGTGGCGAGAAAACCGTCTGGCATTTGAACTATCAGGATGTGATCGCCATCGGCAAACTTTTTACAACCGGTCGCTTATGGGTAGAACGTGTTATTTCGATCGCTGGCCCAATGGTCAAACGTCCAAGGTTACTGCGCACCCGACTTGGCGCAAATACTGAAGAATTACTTAAAGACGAAACCGAACACAAACAATCCCGCGTTATTTCCGGATCAATTCTTTCCGGTCATCTGGCATCTAACTGGGCATCTTATCTAGGTCGCTACCACCAGCAGATCTCGGTGATCGAAGAACCCACAGAACGGGAATTCTTCGGCTGGATCAAACCTGGCAGCAAAAAATTCTCCGCACTGAATGTATTTGTTTCCAAACTAATGGGCGTTAAAAAGTTTGATCTAAATACGTCACAAAACGGCAGTCCGCGGGCGATGGTTCCGGTGGGATCTTTTGAAGCGGTTATGCCGCTGGATATTCTCCCGACACAATTATTAAGGGCGCTAATCGTAAAAGACACGGACGCCGCACAACAGCTCGGGTGCCTTGAGCTGGATGAAGAAGATCTGTCACTTTGTTCATTTGTTTGTTCCGGCAAATATGATTACGGCCCCATCCTCAGAAACAACCTCATTCAAATAGAAAAAGAAGGATAAACATGAAAGGTTTACGACGACTCCTTGACAAGATAGAGCCTTCTTTCCAGAAAGGTGGTCCTTACGAAAGGTATTTTGCGGTCTTTGAAATGATCGATACTTTTCTATATTCACCCTCCGATGTAACGCGACATGCACCACATGTTCGTGATGGTATCGATCTAAAACGAACCATGTCTTATGTCGTACTGGCAACATTGCCGGTGATCATGATGATGCTCTGGAATACCGGACATCAGGTTAATGTTGCGGTAGATTCACTTGGTTTAGCACAACCTGAAGGCTGGCGTGGTTCTCTACTGGCATCGATGGGTATTGGTTTCGATCACAGCAGTTTCTTCGCAAACTTTGCCCACGGTATGCTTTATTTTCTGCCGATCTATATCACGACACTGGCTGCTGGTGGTGTCTGGGAAGTCTGGTTCGCAGCCGTTCGTAACCACGAAGTTAATGAAGGTTTCCTCGTCACATCAATGCTTTATGCCTTAATACTGCCGCCATCAATTCCGCTCTGGCAGGTTGCACTGGGGATATCGTTTGGTGTTGTGATCGGTAAAGAAGTGTTTGGAGGCACAGGTAAAAACTTCCTCAATCCTGCACTAACGGGTCGTGCATTTCTCTTTTTTGCTTATCCGGCGCAAATGTCCGGCGATGCGATCTGGACTGCCGTTGATGGATTCACCGGAGCGACTCCTCTTGCGCTGGGTGCGCTTGGCGGGCTTGAAGCGATTCAGAATGCCGGTTTCACTTTACAACAAACATTTATCGGCAACATGGCTGGATCAATCGGTGAAACATCAGCTTTCGCCTGTTTGCTAGGTGCTCTATTTCTTGTCTATACCCGCATCGCTTCTTACCGGATCATGCTCGGTGTTTTCCTCGGTATGGTCTTGACCGTTTTACTCTTTAATATGATCGGCAGCGACACAAACCCGATGTTTGCCCTGCCCTGGTACTGGCATTTTACGCTAGGTGGCTTTGCCTTCGGCATGATCTTTATGGCGACGGATCCGGTCACCGCATCCATGACCGACACCGGTCGCTGGATCTATGGTTTGCTGATCGGCTTTATGGTCGTCATGATCCGCGTGGTTAATCCAGCCTTTCCGGAAGGCATGATGCTTGCAATACTTTTTGCCAATATCTTTGCACCGCTGATCGACTTTTTTGTCGTTCGCGCCAATGTACGACGCAGGTTGAATCGAAATGTCTGATCAGAATAATACGGAAGAAAATACTCAAGAAAAGCAGGGCTTCTTTGCCGAAATCCTGAGTCTACCGAATGACAGTACGAAAAAAACCATCATTATTGCCGCCCTGCTTTGTCTGGTCTGTTCGATTCTGGTTTCTGCCTCTGCGGTATTGTTGAAACCACTTCAGCTCAGCAACAAGAAAGCCGATATAAAGAAAAACATTCTTTCCGTTGCCGATTTACAGGCTGAAGGAAAAAGTGTCGATGAATTGTTTAAACAGTTCGAGATGAAGGTTGTGAACCTCGAGACCGGTGAATATGCCGATGATGTTGATGCGGCAAATTATGATCAACGTAAAGCGTCTTCTGATCCGCTGCAAAGTGTCAATTTAACAGGTGATCAGGATGTTGCAGGTATTGGTCATCGCGCGAAATACGCCAAGGTTTATCTTCTGAAAGAAGGTGATCAGACCAAGCAGATCGTGTTACCTGTTCATGGCTATGGCCTCTGGTCAACTTTATATGGATTTCTTTCATTAGAAAGCGATGGCAATACGATCAAGGGTTTACGCTTTTATGAACATGCCGAAACGCCCGGTCTTGGCGGTGAAGTAGATAACCCGAAATGGCAGGCGCAGTGGGTTGGTAAAAAGATCTTTGATGATAAAGGTGAGCTACGATTTGAAGTGATTCGTGGGCAAGTTGTCTCCGGCGTTTCCGGTGCAGAATATCAGGTAGACGGTTTATCTGGCGCGACACTCACCAGTAAAGGTGTTTCCAATATGGTGAGTTTCTGGCTGGGGAAAAATGGTTTCGGCCCTTATTTAAACAAGTTTAATTCTAAAGGCTAAAAGGAAATAAAAAATAAGATGAGTAACGAAGCAAGATCCAACGTACTGGATCCATTAGTCGATAATAATCCGATCACCTTACAGGTTCTGGGTGTCTGTTCGGCATTGGCCGTGACGAGCAACATGATGACCGCGCTGATCATGAGTATTGCGCTGACATCGGTTGTCGCCTGCTCTAATGCCTGTATCAGTTTGATCAGAAATCATATTCCATCAAGCATTCGTATTATTGTGCAAATGACGATCATTGCCTCGTTGGTAATCGTCGTTGATCAGCTTCTTAAAGCTTTTGCTTTTGAAGCCAGTAAACAGCTTTCTGTATTTGTCGGTTTGATCATCACCAACTGTATTGTTCTAGGTCGGGCCGAAGCCTACGCGATGAAAAATCCGCCGTGGTTAAGTTTTCTTGATGGACTGGGTAATGGTCTCGGTTATAGCTTGCTGCTAATGGTCGTCGCTTTCTTCAGAGAATTGCTCGGTGCCGGAAAACTATTCGGTTATCCTGTTCTTACCACAGCAAGCGAAGGTGGCTGGTATATTCCAAACGGTTTAATGCTATTACCTCCAAGCGCATTTTTCGTGATTGGACTTTTGATCTGGGCAATCCGAAGCTGGAAAACAGAACAGGTCGAAGATCCGGATTATCAGATCCATCAAGTTCATCGGACGGAGGTTCTCTAAATGGAACATCTCCTTAGTCTCTTTGTTAAATCAATTTTCATTGAGAATCTCGCCCTGTCCTTCTTTCTGGGCATGTGTACGTTTCTCGCTGTTTCCAAAAAAATTGAAACTGCTTTAGGTCTTGGTATCGCGGTTATTCTGGTTCAGGCCGTTACCGTTCCTGCGAATAATTTACTCTATCAATTCCTGCTAAAAGACGGTGCGCTGGCGTGGGCTGGTTTTCCAGATGTTGATCTGAGCTTTCTTGGCCTAATCAGTTATATCGGCGTTATCGCGGCGATGGTTCAGGTGCTTGAAATGGCGATGGATCGTTTCACCCCGGCGCTCTATAACGCGCTGGGGATTTTCTTACCGCTGATTACAGTGAACTGCGCGATCATGGGTGGCACGTTGTTCATGGTAGAAAGAAATTACAACTTCTCCGAAAGTGTCGTTTACGGCATAGGTAGCGGCTTCGGCTGGGCGCTGGCGATCACTGCCATTGCGGGTATCAGAGAAAAACTTAAATATTCCGACGTTCCAGATGGTTTGCAAGGTCTGGGCATCACATTCATTACGGCTGGCCTGATGGCACTCGGCTTCATGGCATTCTCGGGGATTCAACTTTAATGGAAATACTATTAGGTGTAATTCTATTCACGATCATCATCATGACACTGGTGTTCCTGATCATCGGCGCCAAATCTAAACTGGTTCCATCGGGTGACATTGCGATCCTGATCAACAATGAAAAAACAATTCATGCATCGGCAGGTAGTAAATTGCTAGGTGCGCTGGCTGATGCAGAGCTGTTCGTTTCATCAGCCTGCGGCGGTGGCGGCACTTGTGGCCAATGTAAGGTCAAGATCTTCGATGGCGGTGGTTCTATTTTACCAACCGAAGAATCACTGATCACAAAACGTGAAGCTGCTGAAGGCGATCGGCTTTCCTGCCAGGTGGCTGTCAAACAAGACATGACCATTCAGGTACCGGAAGAAGTCTTCGGTGTGAAAAAGTGGCAATGTACCGTGCGTTCGAATAACAGCATGGCAACATTTATCAAAGAACTTGTGCTTGAAATTCCTAATGGTGAAAGTGTTGGCTTCCAGGCCGGTGGATATATCCAGATCGAATGCCCACCGCATCATGTGAAATATAAAGATTTTGATATTGAAGGTGAATATCGCGAAGACTGGGATCGCTTTGATCTGTGGCGATATGAATCTGTGGTTAATCATGAAGTTATCCGGGCGTATTCCATGGCTAACTATCCGCTGGAAGAAGGTATTATTATGCTGAATGTCCGGATCGCGTCCCCTCCTCCGGGTGCCAGTGACGACGTTCCTCCGGGACAAATGTCTTCGTTCATTTACAACTTAAAACCGGGTGACAAGGTCACAATATCTGGCCCGTATGGTGAATTCTTTGCCAAAGATACCGATAAAGAAATGGTATTCATCGGCGGCGGCGCAGGTATGGCTCCGATGCGATCACATATATTTGATCAGCTTTCTCGTCTGAACTCAAAACGTAAAATATCTTTCTGGTATGGCGCACGTAGTTTGCGTGAAATGTTTTATGTGGAAGATTTCGATAAGCTACAGGAAGATCACGACAACTTTAAATGGCATGTCGCATTGTCAGATGCAATGCCGGAAGATAACTGGGAAGGTTACACGGGCTTTATCCATAATGTACTGAAAGATAATTACCTGAAAGATCACCCTGCTCCAGAAGATTGCGAATACTACATGTGTGGCCCACCAATGATGAACTCTGCCGTAATTTTGATGCTCGAAGATCTTGGTGTAGAGCGCGATCATATTTTCCTTGATGACTTTGGTGGATAATCTCGGTGGATAAGACATGATGACAACTTTCATTATCACTTTTATTGTTATGGCCGTCGTGATCATTGGAATGGCTGTTGGTGTCATCGCAGGTCGACCAGCGATCAAGGGGAGCTGTGGTGGACTGAATAATATAGGAATAGACAGCGATAGCGATTGCGCCTGTTCCAGACAAGAAAGAGAAAAGTGTCAGAAAAAATAATAAATAAGGAATAAAAACAAATACCTGAGGAGAACCAATCATGTTTGCGGCAATCAAAGTAAAAGAATACATGGGTAGATCCAAAACTACCTTTGCACCCGATATGGACGTATTAAGAGCCATACATATTCTCATTGAACAAAAAATTTCTGGTGCTCCTGTGGTCGATGCACATGGTAACCTAGTTGGATTTTTGTCAGAAAAAGATTGTATGAAAGTTGCACTAAATGCCGGTTATCACGGAGAAAGTGGCGGTCGTGTTGAAGAATATATGGCGACAGGTGTAAAAACTATCGACGTCGAAACGCCGATAATAGAAATCGCAGAATTCTTCCTTAGCTCATCTTTCCGACGCTATCCTGTCGTTGAAGAAAATCGGCTTGTAGGTGCAATCAGTCGTAGAGATGTGCTTATGGCACTGGAAGTAATGTCTGCACCAGAGGCAAATAAAAAGCATTAAGTGATCAAGGCCATTGTTTTCTATCGCTTTGTCATTTATTCTTAACATTCGGGAGTTTTAAGACTTCCTGATAATTATATAATTCTAAATATTACAAATATAAAGGGGAGTCTTTATAATGAAAAAATTACTTATTTCTGTCAGTGCAATATGTGCTCTAGCCATTCTTGCATCATGCGCCAGCGGTGTTGCTAGCAGCATGAGATCTGAAGACGTTGCAATGGCAATGGGTCAGACTACTGGTGTTGATATGCAGGGCAACGTTGTTGAACTGGATGGATTCACATATGGTGGCGACAACCAGGCCGCTTATGCTAATGGCATGCTTGCTACTGGTGCAAAAGATCCAGCTGTTTGTGGTTCATTTGCTGCAGCAAAATGTAGTGTTGCTCACCTTAAATAATTAAGGTTGCAAGATACTGAAAACGCCCGGACATGTTCCGGGCGTTTTTGTTTATGCCTGTTGATTTTATAAGCTTACTCATTGAAGCCAAATATAGATAACGACCCATTCAGTCTCTCCAGTCTTTTTCAGACAGTAAAGAACGACAAACTCAATCAACTTCTCTGGGCCCCCGTAGAACGGATCCTTGGCTTCAAAAAACTATCCACCCTTTATCAAGCTCATAAAGACAAAAAACCACCACAGGTTTTCATCAAGGATATTCTTAAAGAGCTTGAGATTAACTACGTCGTTAATTCAGATGTAGAAATCCCGAAAACAGGCTCATTGTTGATCGTATCCAACCACCCTTTCGGTGCACTGGAAGCATTGATCATTGCCGACTATCTTTCCGAATATCGATCAGACATTCGCATCATGGCCAATGTTTTCCTGAAAAGAATTTCACCCATCTCTGATCTATTATTCGGTGTAAACCCATTCAAAGATAAAGTAGCGATCAAAAACAATCAGAAAGTCATGAGAGAAATTCATCAATGGTTGCAGAACGAGAATTGCCTGATCACATTCCCCGCAGGCAATGTGTCACATCTACACCTGAAAAAACCGTATATTGCCGATGGTGAATGGGATCAACAAATTGCCCGCCTTGCACGATCGACCAAAGCCAATGTTTTACCGATCTATATAGAAGGCAAGAATAGCTTCTGGTTTTATACACTTGGACCGCATTTACATGCGCTCGGATATGCTTGGCAGTTTTTAAATAAGAAAGGCAAAATGATTAAGATCAGGATTGGTGAAATCATCAGTCAGAATGAAATTAATTCCTTTCAATCAGATATGAATTTGATTGAATTCATTCGTTTGAAAACAATACCGGATGTGGATGACGACTTATAGTCGTACATGATAAAACGATTTATGGAGTTTGAGTGGGATAAGAACAAAACTGAACTGAATCTGCAAATCACGCATTGTGAATACTAATAGAGATGGCAAAAAAATGAAGGGGTACTTTACGATTAGTGAACTAAGAGAAAATTAATTAGAGCTCACCCACGCTCTATAAATGCGGGAAGTATTTAGACCTACAATTGTACGTGCGCATTGCTCCTGAAAAGTCCAATCATGTATAATATTTGTATGAAATCAAAAATATTACTCGGATTTGTTTGTCTTAGCCTACTGGCATTATGACGCATAACAAGGCGCTACTGTTTACCAGAAATAGTAGTGATGATGTAGGAGTAGGAGGTTCGAGCAAATCAGAAAATACTGAATCTGCGAGAGATGTCAGTAAGCCAATTCTGCTTGGCTTTTCTGACAAAGAGGGTTATGAAACCCCTCTTGATGCAGTGAAAGCTGGTTGTGAAAAGTTTAGCTCTTTGAACTGCAGAGCAGAAGTATTAGGAAATTACAAGAAAATATTATCAAATGGCTTCATTGATCACTACTTATATAGTGTAAACGGTGCCAACCTATGGGTTGATATTGCCTCAGTTAATAGCGAGCCTAAGTGGCATAAAATTTACGCTACTAATGGTGTTTGTACAATCAGTAGAAAGTCTGGTCACCACATTGGTAGTTTTGGTGTAATTAGCTACTGCGATGAGAAATTAAAATAGCCTGATCGTGTGTTCTACAAGTAACCAAGTAACGGGGTCAGGTCTTGTTTTTTGTCGGAGTAAGCAATCTAATAACAAACCGGAATGGCCACAGAATACCTCTTAGCAAAAACCTTAAAAACTTAAATATCGTTTTGAAAAAAACAAGCAAAATCCTGCCCGCTTCTTTTACCGCAAGGAATAAAAGAATAAGTGTTCCGAACAGGCCGAATAGAATAAAAATATAACAAAAAAACCTTAACAGACTGACCAGTAGGAAAGTGATAATTGAACGATATTCATCTCTATCTTTTTTTGGCCATATTTTTTTCCATAGCGGTATTGTGAATCCTGATTTAATAAAATAAATGACGCATATACTGGCAAGAATATTAATGAAATAAAGAGTTTGAACCCATGTCGGGATCCACAAAATAACTCTATTGTTCATTTCACGATCATATTCTTTGTTATGCCCAACAATTCTTCCTACCGTAAAAGCCGAATGGATCAAAACATCTGCGCCAATAGAAGTATCGTCCAGATGATCAACGTCAACAGTTTTCACTCGATCACTTTGACTATTTCGAAAACTTACAAAATTGCCATTCTTTTGTTCGAATTGAAAAGTGGAGGATTTATTTTTTCCGGATAATGCTGAAAAAATTCACCATAGGTTTCAGATGAAAATGCCTTTTCCAGATCAGCCTGTCTGGCTGATTTATTCCATGGAAATATACTCGACCCTAACTGAGCTGGTTTCGATGATTCAAGAACAATCAGGTTAATGTCATGTTTCAAAGCAATACTCTGAAGTTCATTCAGATCAATCGATGAGGTTTTGCCTTTAACACCCTTAATCTCAAGAACTCCGCCAACTCGCTTACCGGTAACAACCAATGTCTGATGCCGTAAAACATTCAGGCTATTATCCAGATAAGCAGGATTTATCATCGTCAGATCAGGGACACTTCCATGCGTTGTGGCTTGTATGCCTGATGGCAAGTCATCGAGATCCGGTACGAAGGAAACTAACCGTATGTTCGACTTGTTAATAGTTTTATTGATCTGCCACAACCCTTCTTCAAGTGCTTGTGGCGTATTAACTTTTAAATGAAGGTTATCCTGAACCTTCACGCTCCAGATAGGAGTCCATGAAGGAATGGCACTCTCGACCGCTTTTATTGGTAAAGCCTTGCCATCATCAAGCAAATGCAAGCCGTCAACTTCTTTCAATAAACGACTCTCAGTTGTAAAGAGTTGATCAGGAGAAAGATAAATTTTCAGTTGCTGAGCATTACCCGCCTTGAGCAAGCCCTGACTTTTTTTAATCTCATTTAGAAATTCAGAGGCATTATCACCTTGTTTCAAAGTCCACTTCTGATCACCTTCACCAAGAAATTTTATTGTTCCATCAGAATTAAAATCTACTCCTATTTTAGTAACACCCGGCTCATCAGGAATACGTGACAATCCTGGCAACACATCATCCAGTTTCCTCCCCACTTTAGATCCTGCGTCACCGACTTCGTCTCCGGCTTTCATCAAAAGTTTAAAGATCCCTGCTTCAACATTTACAGGTAGGAAAACAACCAATAAAAACGTACACAAAACTACCTGTGTGAATGTTTTTCTTTTATTTAATTTCATTCCAGATCTTTTCAATTCTTTTTTCCGATACCGGCTGGCTAGTTCCAAGCTCCTGCGCAAACAATGACACTCGTAATTCTTCGATCATCCAGCGAAATTGTTGTGATTCACCTGTCTGTTGCTTCTGATCATTATATCGACGCCAGAACATTGAAACTTTAGCCGCTAGCGCCTTATCTTTTGCCGGATCACGATCAATCTTATCCAGCCGTTTATCAATGGCTTTGAGATAACGCGGCAGGTGTCGTAACCATTCATCAGGCGTATTTTCAATAAAGCTCGGGTAGATCAAATGATCAAGTTGTAGCTTGATATCCTGCATAACATTCAGCCATGATAATGAGGCTTTTCCATTCAAACGTTTGTTGACCACAAGAAACTGTTTAAGCGCTTCGTTGACTCGTTTGCTCAACTCATTCGCTATAGGGATTAGTTCTCCCCTGCCCTTGTCTACGTGATCAAGAAAATCCTGTTGAGAATGAGTTTTTTCTTTATCAGCAATATAAACCCGATCGATAATTGACTTGATCAAATCCTCTTTCAGTTCTTCTTTTTTACCCACCGATGAAAACATCAAACACATTTTTTCAAACTCCGGCAGGTTTTTATTCAGATATTTCATCTGCTCGGGGATTGAAAGCCTGATCAGTTTGATCAAACCATCGTGATGTAATTTGTTTGCCTTTTCCTGCGTATCCTGAACTCTGATCGACACTGAGTCTTTCTCATCAATCAATGCCGGATAACCACGCAAAGGCATTCCATTTTTTGTCGTTTCTACCAGCGTAGGCAACTCTCCAAAGTCCCATTTTTTGATATCATCGCGCTCAATCGGCCAACTGGTTTCTTCGGAAAAGATCTGCTCCACTTCATCTACCAGCTTGCCCTGTAAACGATCAAGGTTTCGACCTTCTGAAATAACTTTTCCATTAGCATTAACAACCTTGAAGTTCATATGTAAGTGATCAGCCAGTCTGGCTTGATCCCATGCATCAACAGGAATTTCAATACTGGTCATTTTTTTAAGATGCGCAGTGATTGCTTCAAATAAATTCCCTTCCGCGTACTCAAGCGTGTTGCAGCAAGCTTCGGCAAAGTTGGGTGCTGGAACAAAATTACGTCGGAGTTGCTTTGGTAAAGATCGGATCAGCTCGGTAATTTTTTCTTTAATCAAACCCGGCACAAGCCAGTCAAAACGATCAGGATGTAGTTGATTAAGAACAGCCATCGGTACAGACAGGGTAACGCCATCATCTTTTGCACCCGGTTCAAAATGATAATTTAACGGTAGGTTCATTCCGGAGACAGAAAGTGTTTCCGGCAATGCCTGATCACAAATTTCATCCGCATCCTCTCTGATCAGAAACTCCCGATCAAAAAATAAAAATGCCTGATCATTTTTGACAATATCGCGATACCATTTTTCCAGTCCACGAATATTATTCACTTCTGCCGGAATTTTCTGATCATAAAAATCAAACTGAACCTGATCATCAATCAGAATATCCAGACGACGTGATCGGTGCTCCATCGCTTCAATCTCGGCAAGCAATTTCTGATTATGTTTGAAGAAGTCCAGACGAGCATGTGTTTCGCCTGCGACCAGCGCACCCTGAATAAAAAGTCGCCGCGACTCGACAGGATCGATTGGCCCATAATTGATCTTTCGATCAGCTGATAAAGTCAGCCCATACAGCACCACTTTTTCCAGCGCTAATACTCGTCCGGATTTCTTTGACCAATAAGCATCTGAATAACTTTTCTTCGCCAGATCACCTGCAATCTTGATCACCCATTCCGGTTCTATTTTTGCATTGATTCTGGCGTAGAGTTTTGTGGTTTCCACCAGCTCGGTCGACATCATCCATTTTGGGGTTTTCTTAAATTGTCCTGATCCCGGAAAAATAAAAAACTTGATGCCGCGTGCACCGGTGTATTCTTTTCGATCAGACAGGAAACCAATATTCCCCAACAGGCCACTCAGCAAAGACCGATGAACAGCATCATGTTCTGCAGGTTCTTTATTAACCGTAAAATCAAGTTCAGCCGCCAGACCTTTTAGCTGCCCGTGAATATCCATCCATTCACGCAGTCGCATGAAATTCAGAAAGTTTGTCCGGCATAGTTTACGCATTTTATTTTGTGATAAATGATGCATCTGATCATGATAAAAATCCCACAGATTTAGATACCAGAAAAAATCCGAATCTTCATCGGCAAATTTCGCATGTGCTTCATCGGCCTGCTGCAACTTATCCATCGGTTTATCACGCACATCCTGCACGCTCAGAGCACTGGCGATGATCAAAGTTTCTTTCATACAGTTCTGATCATGTGCCGCAAGAATCATTCTACCGATGCGTGGATCTACCGGTAACTTTGCAAGCTTTCTACCGATCTCGGTCAGCTTCCTAAAACGATCCACCGCACCGAGTTCTTCCAGTAATTTATAACCGTCATTGATATAACGACCATCAGGCGGTTCTACAAAAGGAAATTCTTCAATATCGCCAAAGTGTAAGGAGGACAATTGCAGAATGACCGAGGCCAGACTGGTACGTTTGATCTCCGGATCGGTGAAAAGTGGTCGCGCATTAAAATCATCTTCCGAATATAGCCGGATACAAATACCTGCGCTAACACGACCGCAGCGTCCTTTACGTTGATTGGCTGATGCCTGCGATATATTTTCAATGGGTAAACGTTGTACTTTACTGCGCGGACTATAACGACTGATCCGTGCAAAACCGGGATCGATCACGTAACGAATTCCGGGAACCGTTAACGAGGTTTCTGCAACATTGGTGGCAAGAATAATATGACGTTTTTTATGGGCTTTGAATATTTTATTTTGTTCGGCGGTTCCTTGCTTTGCGTATAAAGGAATGACTTCAGTATTTTTTAGCTGGTGTTTTCTCAGTGACTCTGTTGTTTCACGAATGTCTCTTTCACCAGAAAGAAAGATCAGAATATCACCTTGATCGGTTCTCGAAATTTCATCGACGGCATCAATAATTCCCTGTTGAAGATCTTTTTCTGATTCTTCTTCTCCAGGCTCAATCAACGGTCGATAACGTAATTCCACCGGATAAGTCCGGCCGGACACTTCGATGATCGGTGCATCGCTAAAGTGTTTAGCGAAACGTTCCGGATCAATGGTTGCGGATGTGATGATCACTTTCAGATCAGGCCGTTTCGGAAGTAGGGTTTTCAGATAGCCCATGAGGAAATCTATATTCAGACTGCGCTCGTGCGCTTCATCAATGATCAGCGTGTCATAAGCATTTAAAAATCGATCACCTTGTGTTTCGGCCAGCAGAATTCCATCGGTCATGACTTTAATAAAAGTCTGTGGGCCAACGTGATCACTAAAACGGATCTTGTATCCGACGATATGCCCAAGCTGAGTTTTCATCTCTTCGGCGACACGGGCGGCGACGGTTCGTGCGGCAATCCTGCGTGGCTGGGTATGTCCGATCATGCCGGTTACGCCGCGTCCCATGTCGAGACAGATTTTAGGCAACTGTGTGGATTTTCCTGATCCAGTTTCACCACACAGGATCACTACCTGATTGTCTGCGATCGCTTTCATGATCTCTTCGCGCTTACCGCTGATCGGCAGCTCTTCAGGGAATTCAGGTTTTGGTAAAATGGCTCGACGTGCTGCTGCTTTTTCTACCGAAGCGATGATCTGCTTTTCCAGATCTTCTCGTGCCGCAGAATTATCTTTCTGGCCACGCTGTTTTTCAAGGCGCGACAATTTCTGCCGGAATCGATGACGATCCAGCTGCATACAAGAATCAATCTTGTTCGCTAATTTATTGAGATCCATTTTTTAGAGAGTAACGCCGAGTAGAGGCAAAGCGACAAAATACATCAGTACCGAAATAATAATGATACCTAATAAATTTAACACCAGACCGGCTTTACACATTTGCGGAATGGTGATTCTCCCCGATGAAAAAACGATCGCATTGGGCGCGGTGGCAACCGGCATCATGAAGGCACAACTTGCAGCAACGGCAGCGGTGACAATCAACGAGTAAGCATGTACGCCCAACATCGGACCGATGGCTGCGAGGATCGGAACCATCGTCGCGGTTGTGGCAATATTGCTGGTCATTTCTGTCATGAAAATGATCAGCGTACAGACTGCGAGGATCATCACAAATATAGACACTCCCTGAAATCCGGCTACTTGATAACCAATAAATTCACCAACACCATTGTGATCAATCGCCGATGCCAGACTCAGGCCACCACCGAACAACAATAAGATCCCCCAAGGTAGATCGCGGCAGCTCTCCCAATCCATCACGAAGCGCCGGTTTTTGATATCCACAGGAAGGATGAACAAAGCCAGTGCTGCGAGCATGGCAACGCCTGAATCCGTCAGGCCAGCAAAAGGTTGTAGATCACCAAAAGAAATTTTCTGGATCAGTGGACGGAAGATCCAGCTCACTACAGCGGATAAAAATACAATCAGCGTCAATTTTTCGCCGGTATTCATTTCACCTAGTTTTTCGTATTCCTGATCAGCCAGATCACCTGCACCTTCAATTTTCAAACCTTGAAAGGGATAAATCCAACGCGTCAAAATCCACCAGGCCAGCGGCAGAAAAATCGCTACAATAGGAAGACCAACGCCTAGCCAGCGAACAAAACTGATCTCGTGATCAAAAGTTTCTTTAATGTAGGAGGCTAAAAGCAAATTCGGTGGAGTTCCGATCAGAGTTCCAATCCCGCCAATAGATGCGCTATAGGCAATCCCCAGTAGAAGACAAAGTGCAAAATTTCTGGCGGTTTGATCTTGATCATCATCTTTAACGATCAAGGCCAGCAGGCTCAAAGCAATCGGCGTCATCATGATCGTCGTTGCCGTATTCGAAACCCACATACTCAAACCAGCCGTCGCGATCATGAAACCACCGACAATGTGTGTCGGCTGAGATCCAACCAACTTCAAAGTCCGCAAGGCGATCCGTTTATGCAAACCCCAACGCTGCATCGACAAGGACAGCATAAAACCGCCAAGAAACAGGAAGATCAGATAATGCGCGTAAGGTGCAGCGGCTTCTTTGATCGGGACTGCACCAACGAGCGGAAATAAAATCACCGGCAATAATGCTGTCATATAGATCGGAATTGCTTCGGACAACCACCAGATTGCCATCCAGATCGCGACTGCCGCTGTTGCTCTACCGGCATGAGAAAATGGAATATTTGTACCTTCTGTATTCTGATATGTTTCTGGTAATAACAGATAGGTAAGCAATCCGATCAGCGGACCAAGAAACAATCCTGCCCACGGGATAACACTTTTTAACAATTCAACCGATCCTGATTCTGACATATCGCTATAATAAACTATTAACTTGATGAATTATCACATCCCGTTGTCTAAACCGGTAAGGATATTGCATTGTATTCTTCCAATATCGTTTCCCTGACAGAAGAAAAATATGAGTCTGAAGTTTGAAATTTCCGGCGCGCAGATTGATGGCGCGCGTGACTACCAGGAAGATTCCTTCCTTATATCGCATTTGCAAGCCGGTGATGGTGATGGCCAGGCATCACTGGTTATTGTTGCTGATGGTATGGGTGGGCACGCTGCTGGAAATGTGGCGAGCAATATGGCCGTCCAGTCGTTCAATAAATACGTCACAACACACTACCCATCAGATTCAATTCCGCTACTTTTAAGAAGTGCGGCCGATGAAGCAAACAATGCCATTGCCAAAACCATTCATGAAACATCTGCACTGAAAGGTATGGGTTGTACTTTAGTTGCAGCACTTTGCATTAATGACAAAATGTTCTGGGTCAGCGTTGGCGATAGTCACTTGTTCCACATTCAAGATAAAATACTGTTTAAACGAAATGCTGATCACAGCTATGGCGGTTATCTTGATCGCATGGCTGCTGAAGGTAACGCGGTCAATGAAGAGAATGGTTATTCTCGCCACATGTTACTCAGTGCATTAACAGGAGAACCTATTCCCGCCATCGATTGTCCGGAAGAACCAGTTTCTCTTAAAGATGGTGATCAGATTCTTCTTTGTTCTGATGGAATCGATACGCTGGATCAAAAAAGTATCCAAACCAGTAGTAACAAAGTTGAGGACGTACAGAAATTAACTAAAAAGCTGATCGCAAATGTAGAAAAAGCGCAACAACCAAGACAGGATAATACAACTGTCGTGGCGATGTGGGTTCTTTCTTCTTCAGATAAGAAGAAAGTTGCGCAAAGAAATGAAGTCACAACAGAAATACCCTCGATCAAACAAAATTATGCACAGCAACCTCGACCTGTAGCGCATGCTATTGAGGCTAAATATCGTAAACCAGCAAAAACCTCTTCCTCGTTTTCCTGGTTTGTTCCTGTTTGCTTGATCGCAGGACTAGCTGCTGGAGGCTGGTGGTATTTGAACGAAAAACCCATTGCTGAGACGACTCCCATTGTCACAGAAGAACTCTCTCCAGAAATAGAAACGGAGACCCCTGAACCTGCACCAGTAACTGAACCTGAAATAGAAGACACGAATACTTCCTTTGAAATAATCAAATTTAAAGATCAACTGACAAAAGGAGGCTATGCACCGGAAATGGTCTGGATTCCATCTGGAAGTTTCGAAATGGGTGGAACCAGCACTGCACCACCCGTCAATGAACGACCACATCATAAAGTGATCTTGACTAAATTTGCGATCAGCAGCAAAGAAGTTACCCGTGGAGAATTTGCTAAATACAGTGGAATTGCTGTTTCGAACACCAATAAAAATCAACCTGTCCGGAATGTGTCCTGGAATGCAGCAAAAAAATATACCAACTGGTTGTCAAAACAAACAGGCGCAACTTATCGACTTCCAACGGAAGCAGAATGGGAATATGCCGCCAGAGCGGGAACAACCTCGCCTTACTGGTGGGGACACAAGATTGGAGCGGATAACGCGCTTTGCTTCGGGTGTACAACACCACTTGAGCCGACAAGACCTGTTGATACAGCTACCTATGCTGCGAATGCCTATAGTTTGCATGACACAGCAGGAAACGTCGCAGAATGGGTCGAAGATTGTTATCACGGCGATTATGAAGGTGCGCCTGGAGATGGCAGCGCCTGGAATACTGTAGATTGTAAAGAACGTGGTGTGCGTGGTGGATCATATCTCAATGCGGCAAAATCATTATATGTATCTCGCAGAGATAAGCTTGCCGCCAATAAATCAGAAAACCACATTGGTTTCAGAGTTGTCAGGGACGAATAAAAAAACTACTGCGTCCTCTTCTTGAGGTTATTTCTCCAGTTTTTTTGATCAAACAGTTTATCTTGAGCTCATTCCCGACTAAAATAGTCGAGATTACACCCTTATTATTTTTCAGGATATATAAATGGATATTATCGAAAGCATCAAAGAAACTGTTGAAAACACACCTATCGTTTTGTTTATGAAAGGGAGTCCTCAAGCTCCTCAATGTGGCTTTTCTGCACGTACAGTAGAAGCTCTGACAAATTGCGAAGTTGAGTTTGCCTATGTGGATGTGCTGGAAGAACCTGCCGTTCGTCAAAACTTACCAAAATACTCTGACTGGCCTACTTTCCCGCAGCTTTTTGTTAGCGGTGAACTTGTTGGTGGGTGCGATATCGTACTGGAGTTACATGAACAGGGTGAATTACAAAAAATGACACAAAATGCGGTAAACGATTAGTCTTTAAGAACAATTTGATTATATAGACATGTGACAAATTTATTGTCACATGTCTACTAAAAGGGTCAGGCCGCCAGTGCTGAAATGGCACCTTTAACAGCTTCAGCCAATTGAACGGCCAGTTTTTTCACCTGAGCACCATCCTGACCTTCAACCATGACCCGAACCAGAGGTTCTGTACCGGATGGTCGTAACAAGACTCTGCCAGTTTTACCTAATTCAGCTTCAACCTCTTTCACTGCTTTTTTAACGTCTTCCAGATCCATTACATTAACTTGCTGGCTTAATTTAACGTTAATCAGCGTTTGAGGGTATTTGCTCATTCCTGATTTGAGGGTATTGAGTGATTGCCCAGATCGCACCATCGCATCAAGAACCTGAAGTGCTGAAACAATACCATCACCCGTAGTCGTCATATCAAGACAAATGATATGACCAGAAGATTCTCCACCCAAAGTCCAATCACTGGCACGTAACATTTCCATAATGTAACGATCACCAACATTTGCACGTTTGAAATCAAGGCCCAGTGTACGAACGGCATGCTCAAGGCCAAGATTACTCATCAAGGTTCCAACAACCGCACCATTCATTCCACGCGTTCTCTGACGTTCACGAGCAATTACAAATAACAGTTCATCACCATCTAGAACTTCACCATGATGATCAACCATGATCAGGCGATCACCATCTCCATCAAGAGCTATTCCCAGATCGGCTCCCTGCGAAATAACGGCAGCCTGTAATGAATCTGGGCTGGTAGCACCACATTCTTCATTGATATTAAGACCATTTGGAGAGGCTCCAATCGTGACAACGTCTGCACCCAGCTCGGAGAAAACATCAGGAGCGATTTTATAGGTAGCACCATTCGCGCAATCGACAACGATTTTAAGTCCATTTAGATTTGCACCAAGGCCAAATGTACTTTTACAGAATTCAATATATCGACCTTCTGGATCTCTAACTCTGTGGGCTTTTCCGAGATCGCTTGAAGGAGCAACTTCCATAGGCTGATCGAGCATATCTTCAATAGCAAGTTCAACTTCATCAGCCAGTTTCCGACCATCAGCAGAAAAGAATTTAATACCATTATCCTGATAAGGATTATGTGAGGCACTGATCACAATACCGGCCTGCGCACGAAATGTTCGGGTTAAATAGGCAACGCCAGGAGTAGGCATTGGCCCGAGAAGCATACTATCAACACCCGCAGCTGAAAGGCCAGCTTCCAATGCAGACTCAAACATATAGCCGGAGATCCGAGTGTCTTTTCCGATAAGGATACGACGACTGTGACCTTTTTCTGCAAGAACCTGTCCTGCAGCCCAACCGAGTTTCATAACGAAATCAGGTGTGATCGGATATTGCCCTACTTCACCCCGGATCCCATCGGTTCCAAAATATTTTCTACTATTAGCCATTAACTTGTCTCCCGACAGCTTTCTGTTGTTACAGTCCTCTATATAGCGACTGAACTTACAAAAAATTAACCCCCCCTTCACGAGAGTTTCTAATTATGGATAATACGCATTTTTTTCAGATCAAAAAGTAAACTTTAGAAAGGTTTCAAAGTTTAGCAAATTTTAAGAAACCTCTGATCAATTAAGCAAATCAATGCAAACTTGCAGGATCTCCTATCTGATCATCATCCTTTTTATCGTCATCAGATGTTTTTTCATTAACATCAGGATCACCTGAAGTTGTACCTTTATCATCATCAGACCAATCTGTAGGAGGCTTAGGTACTTTTCCTTCCATAATGTCATCGATCTGACTGGCATCGATAGTTTCATATTTCAAAAGCGCATCAGCCATTAAATGAAGCTTATCGACATTTTCATTCAATATCTTTTCGGAACGCTGATAGTTTCTGTCGATAAAAGCTCGAACTTCTTCATCAATGGCTCTGGCCGTACCATCTGAAACTTGTTTATGCTGGGTCACTGATCGGCCAAGAAAAACCTCACCCTCATCTTCAGAATAGGTCAAAGGTCCAAGGCGATCAGACAAGCCCCATTTTGTCACCATATTTCTGGCGAGCTCAGTTGCACGTTCAATATCATTCGAGGCACCTGTCGTTACGTGATCAGCTCCAAAAATCATTTCTTCAGCAATACGTCCACCATAAAGGCTGGAGATCTGACTTTCCAGACGTTCTTTACTATAACTAACACGATCTTCCTCAGGTAGGAACATCGTCACACCAAGTGCTCGTCCTCGTGGAATAATACTGATTTTGTAAACAGGATCATGTGATGGGACAAGCCTACCAACGATACCGTGCCCAGCTTCGTGATAAGCCGTGAGTTTCTTTTCATTGTCATTCATGACCATGGACTTTCTTTCGGCACCCATAAGAATTTTGTCTTTGGCTTTTTCGAACTCTTCCATACTGACCAGTTTTTTGTTTGCTCTCGCAGCAAACAATGCAGCTTCATTGACAAGATTTGCCAGATCAGCACCAGAAAAACCTGGTGTACCTCGCGCAAGTAGTCCTGGTTTCACATCATCGGAAATAGGTACTTTTCTCATGTGAACACGCAGGATTTGATCACGACCACGAATATCCGGAAGGGGTACAACAACCTGTCGATCAAATCGTCCCGGTCGTAGTAATGCAGAATCAAGTACGTCCGGACGGTTGGTTGCAGCGATAACAATAACGCCATCATTCGCTTCAAAACCATCCATTTCGACGAGTAATTGATTCAATGTTTGCTCGCGTTCATCATGGCCACCACCAACACCGGCACCACGCTGACGACCGACGGCATCGATTTCATCAATAAAGATAATGCATGGCGCATGTTTCTTAGCCTGCTCAAACATATCCCTAACACGTGAAGCACCAACACCGACAAACATTTCGACGAAATCAGAACCGGAAATAGTGAAAAATGGCACTTTTGCTTCACCAGCAATGGCCTTGGCTAAGAGTGTTTTACCGGTACCAGGAGAACCAACTAACAGAACACCTCGCGGAATTTTTCCGCCCAGCTTCTGGAACTTACCTGGATCACTCAGGAATTCGACCAGCTCAGCAACTTCTTCTTTGGCCTCTTCGATACCAGCAACATCGCTAAACGTCACTTTGACCTGATCTTCACCAAGCAATCTTGCTCGACTCTTACCGAAAGACATCGCTCCACGGCCACCGCCACCACCTTGCATCTGTCGCATGAAAAAGATCCAGACACCGATCAATAAGAGAATTGGGAACCATGAGATCAGGATCTGTAACAGAATGCTTTCTTTTTCAGGAGGAGCCGATTTTATTTCGACATTGTGCTTCAGCAGATCTCCGATCAGCGCATCGTTATCTGTTTCAGGATTGAAGGTATGAAAAATAGAGTCATCCATCTTTTTCCCGATGATGGTACCTTCACGCTTGTCGATTAAAACTTCTTTGACCTGGCCGCTTTTCACATCCGAGATAAATTCGGAATAGCCTAGCTCCTGATTAGCACCCTGTGGAGCCTCAAAATTGTTAAAGACCATCATCAAAACTAACGCGATGACGATCCAGAGAATTAGATTTCTTGCCATATCATTCATGAACGGTGTTACCTCTTGTGATTAGCCTTCTTCCGTGGACTGACCGAATATATTAAGAATACATTAAACTACATATTGAAAGACCTTCCAAGCACGTAAAGCTCTCTGGAACGGTCTCTGGATGATTTTGGTTTCTTTATGACAACTGTTTTAAATTGACTACGTACATCTTTGACGAATTCATCAAATCCCTCACCCTGAAATGCCTTGGTGAGAAAGTCACCGCCTGGTTTCAGGATCTGGCTTGCGCAATCCAGTGCCAGCTCGACCAAAGCCATCCCCTTTGGTTGATCAACCGCATTCATACCACTCATATTGGGTGCCATGTCGGAAATTACAAGGTCTACCGCAGAATCATTTAGAGTGGATAAGAGTTGATCAAGCACAGATTGTTCCAGAAAATCGCCCTGGATAATTGTGGCATTGAAAACGGGATCCATTTCCAGCAGATCCAACGCAACAACGTGGCCAGATTCACCCACCATAGTTGCTGCGATTTGAGTCCAGCCGCCGGGAGCGGCACCCAAGTCAACAACATTCATGCCGGGCTGGATCAGTTTTAGTTTTTCCTGAATTTCCAGCAGCTTATAGGCCGCCCGCGATCGATAGCCATCCTTTCTTGCCGCCAGCACGTATTGATCAGATTCGTGTTCTTTTAACCACCGCTGACTACTTGCGCTTTTTCCTTTCTTACTCGTAGCTGATCTCCAGGATCTCGTATTCGATAATGCCGCCCGGCGCGTTAACCTCGATCACATCTTCATCTTCTTTACCGATCATAGCTCTGGCGATCGGCGACTGAACAGAAATCCGCCCCTCCTTGATATCCGCCTCATCTTCACCAACAATCTGGTAAGTGATTTCTGCTTCGTCTTCGAGATGTAGTAATTTAACCGTCGCACCAAATATAATCTTGCCGCCAGCATTAACCGTTGTCGGATCAATAATCACCGCGTTGGAAAGCTTGCCTTCTATATTTCGTACACGGCCTTCAAGAAAACTTTGCTGTTCACGGGCAGCATGGTATTCGGCATTTTCTTTCAGATCACCATGTTCACGTGCCGTAGCAATGTCCTGAACGATTCTTGGTCGATCGACTGTCTTTAGTTGTTTCAACTCTGCCCGAAGCGCTTCCGCACCCCGCAGCGTCATTGGAGCTTTATCATCTGCCATTTATCCGATCTCCTGATGCAACGTTTGTAAGCAGTTTACGCCTAAAACATCGTCTTCTTTCATCGCCTGAACCATTGCCGAAGCACCAGCCATTGTCGTTGTATAAGGTACTTTGTGATCAAGCGCAGCTCCCCTGATCGTATAAGAATCAGAGATAGCCTGTTTCTTTTCACTGGTAGTATTCACGATAAAACTAACCTCGTCATTTTTGATCAAGTCCACAATATGAGGCTGACCTTCGAGCACTTTATTGATCACTCTACAATCAATTCCTGCTGCCGATAAATTCTGTTGCGTACCGCTGGTGGCAACAATTTCAAAACCAAGATCTTCCAGCTGACGCGCAACTTCGATGGCTTTTTCCTGATCATTCTTACGAATACTGATAAACGCCGTTCCTTTCGATGGAAGCTTCATTCCAGCACCTTGTTGTGATTTCGCAAAAGCTTCACCAAAGGTTTTGCCGACACCCATCACTTCGCCAGTGGATTTCATTTCTGGCCCAAGCAGTGGATCAACGCCCTGAAACTTCACAAATGGGAAAACGGCTTCTTTAACCGAATAATAAGGTGGTATTTTTTCAGTCACACCTTGTTCTTTCAATGTTTTTCCGACCATGCATGCCGCCGCAATATTCGCTATCGGCACGCTGGTGGCTTTGGATACAAACGGTGCTGTTCTTGATGCGCGAGGATTGACCTCAAGCACATAAATATCATCGCCCTGAATCGCAAACTGTACATTCATCAAACCTACCACTTTCAGAGCCATCGCCATTTCACGAGTTTGTCTTTTGATCTCTTGCTGAATTTCGGCACTGAGATTATGCGGCGGTAATGAACAGGCAGAGTCACCAGAATGGACACCCGCTTCTTCAATATGTTCCATAATGCCACCGATCATGACTTCTGTTCCGTCACAGATCGCATCGACATCAACTTCAACCGCCTGATTCAAAAACTTGTCCAGCAAAACTGGCGCATCATTAGAAACAGACACCGCAGTGGCCATATATTTGCGAAGATCATCCTTGTTATAAACAATCTCCATACCACGACCACCAAGCACATACGAAGGCCTGATCACCAATGGATAACCGACTTCTTCAGCCAGAACGACCGCTTCATCAATATTACCGGCAGTTCGGTTATCCGGCTGTCTTAAATTTAGATCTTGCAACATTTTCTGGAAACGTTCGCGATCTTCGGCCATATCGATGGAATCTGGTGTTGTTCCGATGATCGGAGCACCTGCGGCCTCTAAAGCTTCAGCCAGTTTCAAAGGCGTTTGCCCACCATATTGAACGATAATGCCTTTCGGCTGTTCAAGATCGATGATCTCTAATACATCTTCCAGCGTCAGAGGCTCAAAATAGAGCCGATCAGACGTATCGTAATCAGTAGAAACAGTTTCAGGATTACAGTTGACCATGATCGTTTCATAGCCCAGATCACGCATGGTGAAAGCGGCCTTGAACACAGCAATAATCAAACTCGATGCCCTGCCCGATCCGGTTTGGCCCGCCACCAAGCACCATGATCTTTTCTTTATTGGTCGGCGCATGCTTCGCATTCTTCTTCATAAGTGGAATACATATAAGCGGTATTCGATGCAAATTCTGCGGCACAGGTATCGACGCGTTTATAAATGGGTCGGATGCCGTGATCATGACGGATTTTGCGCACTTCGGATTCTTCAACTTCTGTCAGTTTTGCCAGCCGTGAATCTGCGAAACCTTTTCTTTTTAATTTTCGAAGACGATCTTTATTCAGGCCAGCAATGCCCTGCTCTCTTACCGTAGATTCTTCTTTGATCAGATCCTGTAACTGGATCAAAAACCACGGATCAATTTTGCTGTGCTCGAAGACCTCTTCAAGCGACATGCCATAACGGAAAGCATCACCGACAAACCATAGTCGTTCGGCACCGGGCGCACGCATCTCGCTGATCAGTCTGGCCTCCAGATGATCATCGTCGATTTCGTCATCAGAGTGAATCGCTTCAACTAGTCCGTCCTTATCGACTTCCAGACCACGGATCGCTTTTTGTAGTGACTCCTGAAAAGTCCGGCCAATAGCCATGACTTCGCCAACGGATTTCATCTGTGTGGTTAAGCGATCATTCGCCTGTGGGAATTTCTCGAATGTGAATCGTGGGATTTTCGTGACAACGTAGTCAATAGAAGGTTCGAAAGATGCGGGTGTTGCGCCGCCTGTGATCTCATTTTCCAGTTCATCCAGCGTATAACCGACGGCCAGTTTTGCCGCTACTTTTGCGATTGGGAAACCTGTTGCTTTTGATGCCAGTGCTGATGATCGGGAAACACGTGGATTCATCTCGATAATGATCATGTCGCCATTTTCAGGGTTGATCGCGAACTGTACATTCGATCCACCGGTTTCAACGCCGATTTCACGCAAAACCGCCAACGAGGCATTTCTCATGATCTGATATTCTTTATCGGTCAGTGTCTGAGCTGGCGCAACCGTGATCGAATCACCAGTGTGCACGCCCATTGGATCAAGATTCTCGATGGCGCAGATGATGATGCAGTTGTCGTTCCGATCACGTACCACTTCCATTTCATACTCTTTCCAGCCGAGAACTGATTCTTCCAGCAGAATTTCGGTCGTTCGTGAAGCTTCTAGTCCACGGTTACAGATCGCGTCAAGCTCTTCCTTATTGAAAGCAATACCACCACCGGTACCACCCATAGTGAAAGAAGGTCGGATGATGATCGGAAAACCGATCTGTGATTGCGCGTAATACGCTTCTTCCATCGTGTGAGCGACAAATGCTCTTGGCGTACTCAAGCCGATTTTGGTCATCGCAATCTTGAATTTTTCACGATCTTCTGCTTTGTCTATGGCCTCCGGTTTCGCACCTATCATCTCAACATTGTATTTTTCAAGAATGCCTTCGCGATCCAGATCAAGCGCACAGTTCAACGCCGTCTGACCACCCATCGTAGGAAGTATCGCGTCAGGGCGCTCTTTCCTGATGATATTCGCAACATTCTGCCAGTAGACAGGCTCAATATAAGTCGCATCCGCCATATCTGGATCAGTCATGATCGTCGCCGGGTTAGAGTTTACCAAAATGACACGATAACCTTCTTCTTTCAAAGCCTTACAAGCCTGAGTTCCAGAATAATCAAACTCGCACGCTTGCCCGATTATGATCGGTCCTGCCCCGATGATCAGAATACTTTTTATATCAGTACGTTTTGCCATCTTCGGGGTCTAGCTCCTGTTTTCTTGCATAAGGTTAATAAAGTGATCGAACAATGACTGGATGTCGTGTGGACCCGGGCTGGCTTCAGGATGTCCCTGAAAACTGAAAGCCGGTTGCTCTGTGTGATGAACGCCTTGAAGTGATCCGTCGAATAATGATCGATGTGTGGGTTTCAATGTCGTTGGTAGAGATTCTTCATCGACAGCAAAACCATGATTCTGACTGGTGATCATGACATTCATCTTGTCCAGATCCTGAACCGGATGATTCGCACCATGATGACCAAACTTCATTTTGACCGTTTTTGCGCCACAAGCTAATGATAATAATTGATGTCCGAGGCAAATTCCGAAAGTTGGAATTCCAGCAGCAACAATCGTATCAATCGCTTTGATCGCATAATCGCAAGGCTCTGGATCGCCCGGGCCATTGGATAGGAATACTCCATCTGGCTTCATCGCTAAAACTTCTTCCGCTGGTGTTTCTGCGGGAACAACTGTCAGCTTACAACCACCTTCGACTAATAAACGAAGAATATTTCGTTTCACACCAAAGTCATAAGCGACAACATTGAACTGAGGTTTATCTTTAGGAACAGCGTGATCATCTGTTGACTGACTCCAGACACCTTCTGTCCACGAATAAGCTTCCTTCGTCGTCACTTCTTTGGCCAGATCCATTCCCTTAAGGCCAGGAAATTCTTTTGCTGCGGCTAATGCTTTTTCACGCTCAATACCTTCTCCGGCAATAATACAACCACGTTGCGCACCTTTATCACGCAAGATTCGCGTCAGACGACGTGTATCGATCTCTGCGATGGCGACAATATTATGTTTCTTGAGATATTCCGGCAAAGATTCGGAAGATCGCCAATTGCTATGGATCATTGGAGGATCACGGATCACCAATCCACTGGCATAGACTTGAGACGACTCTTCATCTCCTGCGTTCACACCGGTATTACCAATATGTGGATAGGTTAAGGTTACGATCTGTTGGCAATAAGATGGATCCGTCAGAATTTCCTGATAGCCAGTCATGGCGGTATTAAAAACGACCTCACCTACCGTAGATCCGGATGTTCCAATAGAAATACCACTAAATTCACTACCATCTTCAAGTATTAATAACGCGGGGACATCGGGTTGCTGGGTCAAGTTTTACTCCGGTAATTCATCTAAAAATCCATGATTCAGATACAGAAAACGGGCGCTGATCGGCTGATCAGTCCCGCTTTTGTTATTTTGTAAATTCTACTGCAAAAGGCCTGTTTCTGTCTATGAGATTTACTGAAAGATCACCTTTATCTTTCAATCTCCATAATATGTAAAGTCCCCTCAAGTAATTTGTGGTTATGCCGATGTATGAACTTAGTTGATATTTTTCACACGAACAGAAGGCACCAGGAAATAAATAATGGATTACTCTGATAATTTTGAGCAGGCAAATGAATACCTTCGTATTGCATTACCGTTGATTAACAAGCATGCAATCCCTCCAACCCCCATACATTATGCGGTCTGGTATGCTTATGCCAGTGGTCAAAATTCTAAATTAACCGGTGCCATCAATAATATTCTTGAATCAAAAGGAACGATAACAACAGAAATCAGCAACGAACTCTACAAAAAATACCTACAAAATCATGATGCTGTCGCTGTACAAGTTAACGAAAGTGTTAATAACGTGATGAATGCTTTGACTGATCAACTTATTAACTCTACGGATCAGGCTCAACATTATGGCAATGTATTGGGCACCGTTGATAAGCAACTTGATTCAGAAAACAACATGGAAAACCTCCAGAAAGTTGTAAAAAATCTGTCTGAAGAAACACATGTTATGCAAGATGTTAATACTGGTTTGACGGAGAAACTAAACGATTCATCAAAAGAGCTGTTGCAACTCAAAGTAGAACTTGAGGAAGCTCGCAAGGCCGCCAACACAGATATTCTTACCGGGATCCCTAATCGTCAGGCATTTGAAAGCCGATTAGCACTTTTGATCAATGAACAAAGTCCTTTTTGTTTGCTGATCGCGGATATAGATTTCTTTAAAAACTTTAATGATACACACGGTCATCAACTGGGTGACAAAATCTTAAGGTTCGTTGCACATACAATACAAAAGCAATTAAAAGGACAAGATATGGTTTCACGTTTTGGTGGCGAAGAATTTGCGATCATTCTGCCTGACACACCTTTTGCTGGCGCTATGGCCGTCGCAGAAAACCTGAGAAAAGCTATTCAAAGTCAAAGGTTACGACGCACAGATAATCAAGAGTATATTGGCAACATCACTATGTCGATCGGGGTGGCTATGTATCGTGATGGTGAGAAGGGTGATGAAGTCATTAAACGGGCTGATACTGCACTTTATCAGGCCAAAGAGAATGGCCGGAATTGTATATCTCCTGAAGCGTCAGAAACTGAAACTGCCTGAAAACTTGTAAGCTGAGAACAGAAACCTCAGGTCTGATCAAGTCTTAACCAGAATTGTCTCGACATTCCACCAGGGTGTCTTCAATCCATTGCCCCGTCGTATCATTCTCACCATATCCCGTATACATCAGACCACAAAAGAAAAATGCTGGCACTTCGCCAAATGAAGGTTCGTTTAAAGTTTCTGCCATTTTGTTCAATGAAATAAGATTCTTCTGACTTTTAGATACTTCACGGAGATGAAGCCTCACCCAGGGATGGCGTTTAGTGAGTTGCTTAACGTATGGAAGCGCTTTCTCACAATGTGGACAGACTAACGACCAATAAACGTAAAGATGCACAACCGTCTCACCCTGTTTATTTTGTTCGGACCAGACTACATCACCCGTTCTTGCATCAAACTGAGCACTCATCGCAGAGAATGACATGAACCAGCTTACTGCTATGAGTACCATTAATAATGTTTTTTTCATATTTCACCAAACCTTCTGTACTTATGTACATACTAAACAAATCGGCCTCTAAAAAAAAGAAGGGTCGCATATGCGACCCTTCAATCAATTACTTACTTACTTAGAGTAATTTATTAGTGCGCAGGATTAACTCCTAATGACTTAACTGTTTCAATAGTAAGGAAACGAGTTGGAGTCAGACCTTTAGAAGTCTGATACTTCTGAACACCACGAATAGTCTGTGAACCTACAACACCATCAATCGGTCCGTAGTAACTACCAGCAGCTTTCAGCGCTCGTTGAATTTCCTGAACTTTAGCAGAAGTCATGTTGGCCTGGCAAAGAACAGGTTTCCATTCCATATTACCTTCGCTAACTTTATCAGTCTTAGTGACTTTACCAAATTCAGCAGGAATTTCGATACGACGTTCCTGTGGAGGCGTAGCCATCTTACGAATTGATACTGTTTTGTATTGTGCAGGTACCGGGCTAGACTTAGTCGTAGCAGGTGTTGCAACAACACGCTTACTTACAGTCTTATAAGCAGCCGGTTTCTCAGTCAAGCAAAGAGCATTACCTGTTGCAAGGCTTCCAGCAGGAGGTGTAGAACAAGCTGATCCACCAGCAGAACCACCTTTACAACCAGAAAGATGCCAGCTAGTTACAGGAGAAGATGCGTTAACAGTCTTCGTAATAGTCTGATAAGTAGCAGGAATATCAACTGTTCTTTCCGTTGCAGGAGTAGCCAGTTTACGTACAGTTTGTACTTTATACTGAGCAGGTGTTCCTACAGTTTTAGTTGTGGCCGGCGTTTTCAAGACACGTTTTGTAATTGTCTTGTACTGAGCAGGAACCTCAATCAAACACATGATTTCACCAGTAGATTGATCAATTCGATCAACAGAACCAGCTACACGGTTAGGAACGGAACCAGTTTGGCAAGCACCACCAGAACATTCAGAAACTTTCCAGGTAGTGAAGGCAGGTTTAACCAGTACTTTTTCAGTTGCTGTTTCATAAGTAGCTGGAATAGTGACCAACTTTTCAGAAGCATCACTTACCAGTACTCTTTCTTCAGCAGTAGAATACGTAGCAGGAATAATCACTATCTTCTGAGACGCTTCTGACTTCAGCATTTTTTCTGTTGTAGTACTTGATGTGCCAGGTACTGTGTATTCAGCATAACATTGCCCAGGAGCAACACTGTCAGCCATGCCTAAAGAACGAGCATAGCTCAGGAATGCTGGATCAGGATGTTGAGTTTTAGAATGTCTGGCAGAACGAACGCCGTTACGGCCATAATGCCAATGCAACTCTGCATCTTTCACAAGAACTTTTTCTGAATCAGTTCTATAAGTCGCTGGAACTGCAACCAATGTTTCAGAAGCTTCTTTTACAAGAATTCTTTCTGTCACTGTTTCATAAGTAGCTGGAACAACTTCCAGTCTTTCACCCATTGGCTTAGTTTCAACTGTTTCAGTTGTTGTTTGAAATTTTGGTGGAATCCAGATACGTGCATAACACTGACCTGGTGTTGCATTAGGTGGCAGATTGTCACCACTCATTGCTGCACCGGCCGCGACAGGTGCTGTTGCAACTGCTGCTGTACCAGAAGCCATACCAATGCTTGTAGCGATTGGTGCTTGAATATTAATTAACTGCGACGAAACCACATCGGCTTGCGCAACACTAGTCCCCAGCGCGAATAAACCCATTGCACTGACAGAAACGATACTTTTACTACGAGGCTTAATAGACATTTAGACCTCCCTCCTTTTTTTAAATAAAATGTAATTTGTATGACTAAAAATAACGAGCCACCTTTGATGACCTGTTTCCAATTGTAGACAACTGTAAAAAAAATATCAAATGTTTTTTACTTAAAGCTTATATCATATTGTTTTTTTTAAAGTTTATAGATCATGTTTCTACTTAATAATCTTAACGAAACAACCACTGTAAACCCTCAATAAATACAAGAACAAGTCTAATATTGATTCAAATTTTTATATAAATCAATACTTAATTGTATATTAATGATAAATTAGATTAAGTATTAAGTAGTTTTATCAAAAACTAATCTTCCTGAATTGAATAGGCAGATCACTAATTGTACTGTAAAAACTAATCATTAAATGACAAGCTCAATATTGAGTCTCAGAAGCTGAATGGGAAATGAACAGAATTTATAATGGTGCCCGGGGCCGGAGTCGAACCGGCACGGTGTTGCCACCGAGGGATTTTAAGTCCCTTGCGTCTACCAGTTTCGCCACCCGGGCAGATGGTCTTTTAAAAATTAAAGATCTAGTAATCTCTAACTAATGGCTACGTTTACGTGATCACAACGTAATCAGATGAGCTACGAACAAGAATTATCGTAGAACATATAAAGAAGAAGTGGAGGCTGTGAACGGAATCGAACCGCCGTCCACGGCTTTGCAGGCCGCTGCATAACCACTCTGCCACACAGCCACTGTCCTTCTTTTTTGCTATATAAAAAAATCCCCGGTTTGTCCGGGGATTCTTCATATTCTGGAGCGGGAAACGAGATTCGAACTCGCGACCCCAACCTTGGCAAGGTTGTGCTCTACCACTGAGCTATTCCCGCATAATTTAGAGGCGCCATTTTAACGGCTACTGCAGTTCTGTCAAGGTGAAATGTGGATGATTTTCTAGCTTGAATTTCTTTACTTCTCTAATTTAATGTATCACGAAGAATCGACTATTCTTCAGAGAGTCGAGGCCATGCAGCGATCAAATATAGGCACATCGACCAGACTGTCAGCACCGCGGCTATATATAAGAGTACATAACCGACAGTATAAACTGGTACTGTTGCAATAGGATCATTATATACAAGACAAACAATTGCGACCATTTGGGCAGTGGTTTTTATTTTGCCAAGCGACGATACCGCAACCTGACTACGGGCTCCTACCTCCGCCATCCATTCTCTGAGTGCTGAAATTGTGATTTCTCGTCCGATAATGATCGCAGTTGGTATAGCCAGCCAGATAGTTGGATGCTGTTGCAACAAGACGATCAATACGGTCGCCACCATTAGCTTATCGGCAACGGGATCAAGAAATGCGCCGAGTGATGATTCCTGCCCCAATCGTCTTGCCAGATAACCATCGAGCAGATCAGTTATCGCAGCAATAGTGAAAATGATCGCAGATGCTTTATACGCCCATGGATATGGAAGGTAAAAAACCACAACGAAAACTGGAATCAGTGCGATGCGTAATAATGTCAGTATATTAGGTATATTCATTCGTGAAATACTTGATAGATTTTTTCAGCTAATTGTTTACTTATTCCGGGAACATTTGCCAGATCATCCACACCAGCTTTGGCCACTCCCTGACTTCCACCAAAATGCCGGATCAAACTCTGGCGTCTTTTGTTTCCGACACCTTCAATATTTTCCAGCGGTGAAACCCTTCTTTTTTTATCTCGCTGCTTCCGATGCCCGGTGATCGCAAACCGATGCGCTTCATCCCTGACCTGCTGGATCAGGTGCAAAGCCGGAGCATCAGCAGCAAGTGACATGGTAGCGTGCCCATCTGAAAGCACAAGGGTTTCCTCGCCGGCTTTTCGTGATGGACCTTTTGCAACGCCTACGATCGTGATCTCAGTGATCTGTAATTCCGCCAGAACCTCGACAGCCTGAGCAACCTGCCCTTTACCACCGTCGATCAATAATAATTCCGGCATTTTGCCCTCTTCTTTCTGGATACGTGAATAGCGTCGTTCCAACGCCTGATGCATAGCCGCGTAATCATCACCGCCTGTTATTCCTTTAATATTAAAGCGACGATACTCAGCTTTCAAAGCACCTTCCTGACCAAACACAACACAGGATGCAACCGTTGACTCACCGCTGCTGTGACTAATATCAAAACATTCTATACGCTGGATCGGTTCTTCCATTTCCAATGCTTCGGTTAAAGCCTGATTACGTTTCCGTTGGCTACTGGTGGTTGAAAGTTTCTGCGCCAAAGCCAACGCCGCGTTTTCCTTCGCCATATTAACCCAGCGCACACGATCACCACGCAGTTCACTTTTGATTTCTACTTTGTGTCTACATTGTTCTTCCAGAACATGCGCAATCAGATCACTGTCATCCAGTTTATGACTCAACAAAATACTTGATGGGATTTCACGATCAGTGCGATCAGCTAAATAATACTGAGAGATAAAAGCGGTCAGAATTTCTTCTTCGGATGACGCTTTTGTATGTGCCGGAAAAAATACTTTATTTCCCAAGTTGTGACCGCCACGAATATAAAATAAAGCTACACAACCAACACCACCTTTGATCTCGCAAGCAATTATATCCACATTCTTGCTTCCTGAGCTGATGTACTGTTTTTGCTGGATCACTTGTAGCGCATTAATCTGATCGCGATAACGTGCAGCCATTTCAAACTCGAGATCAGAAGAAGCCTGTTCCATCCGATCAGCCAGGACATTGATCACCTCCTGATTCCGACCCTGCAAAAATAACGCAGCATTTTCTACATCAGCCTTATAATCGTCACTCTCAATAAAACCCACGCAAGGAGCCGTACAACGATTGATCTGATATTGCAGGCATGGACGTGAACGATTTTTAAAATAACTATCCTCACACTGACGGATCTGAAAAAGCTTCTGCAACAGATTGAGTGTTTTTCGAACTGATCCGGCGCTCGGGTAAGGCCCAAAGAATTTACCTTTGCCCTTTCGCGCACCACGATGAAATCTTAAACGTGGGAATTTCTGATCACTGGAAAGATAAATATAGGGATAACTCTTATCATCCCGCAAGACGATGTTATAACGTGGCCGCAATTCCTTGATCAGATTACTTTCAAGAATCAGGGCTTCTTTTTCAGTGTGAGTAACCGTAATTTCGATCTCTGTGATCTGTGCGACCATTGATCTGATCTTTGGTGAATGTTGTTTTGAAGTCTGAAAATAACTGCTGACTCTATTTTTCAGGTTTTTAGCCTTACCAACATAGATCACCGTTTCCTTTTCATCCAGCATCCGGTAGACACCCGGTTTACTGGTCAGGCTTTTACAATATTCTTTTCCATCAAAATCAGCCATTATTAATAATCACTTCAAGAGTCGATTAGATCAACTCATTTACGCGATCAAAAACAGCCATAAACATTTCTTCCGTCAGCCGTTTAGTCTGTGTGTTGTAGCGACTGCAATGATAGGAATCGATCAGCGAATGATCATCCAGATCGTGTTCATTCGCATGACCAAACTTGAATTGACTCAACTTCTTGCCGGTTGCACGTAAAACAGCATTATGTGCGATCCCACCCAAAGCCAGTATGACTGATCCAGAAGCAAGATCACGGATCTCATTGGCCAGATAATCATTACAAATCTTGATCTCCTCACCCGTCGGTTTGTTCTCCGGTGGCAAACATTTCACGGCATTGGTAATCCGGCAGTTGATCAACTTCAGCCCATCATCTTTCTTATCTGCGATCTCCTGATTACTAAAACCTTTTTTAAACAAAGCCTTATAAAGTAATATCCCAGCATGATCTCCAGTAAAAGGACGTCCTGTAGCATTAGCACCGTGTTTTCCCGGCGCAAGGCCGACGATCAACAAACCAGGATCATCAACACCAAATGGAGCCACAGGTCTGGAATGATAGTCTGGGTGTTCTTTTTTCACATCGTCAAGAAAAGTTGCCAGACGCGGACATTTTCTACAATCAGGATTAAAATGAGTTTTCATCGGATTAGACTTTTATGTATAAATTCTTGTAAAAATAATGGTTTTTTCATAAAACATGCTACACTTCAGCCATAAACGGTCAGTTTTGTAGCAATAAAGTAACATAAAAAAACATAAATGAGGGTGGTTAACATGAAAAAATCGTCGGTAGCTTCAATCCTTCCTGTGCTGATTCTTGCAGGGTTTACTTCCAATGTTTCTGGCGCAGGCTTCGCCATTGCAGAACAAAGCGTAAAAGGTCTTGGTACTGCATTCTCTGGTGGTGCGGCATCGGCTGATGATGCATCTACTGTCTGGTATAACCCGGCAGGTATGACGTTGTTCTCAGGAACTCATGTCAGTCAGGCCATTCATGGCATCTTCCCGAATGCGGAGTTCAATAATCAGGGCAGTACAACTCACCCAGCCTTTGGTGGCGCTCCACTTTCCGGCCCAAATTTTGATGGCGGTAAAGATGCTATTGTTCCTAACTTTTATATGATGCATAGCATCAATAGTCGTATGGCTGTTGGTCTGGGCATGAACGCTCCTTTTGGTCTTGTTATTGATTATGATAAAGACTGGGTTGGTCGCTACCATGCTCTTCGATCTGACGTCGCAACAGTCAATTTAAACCCGGCATTTGCTTACAAAATAAGTGACAAGTTCTCCGTTGGCCTTGGTATCAATGTTCAATACATTGATGTGAAACTGAGTAATGCTGTTGATATGAGTGGTACCTGTCTCGGTCTTGCAGGAGCTGGATTAGTTCCTGGTGGTGCTGCTACATGCGCCGGAGCTGGGCTCACAACTCCGGGTAATCTGGCTACTGACAGTGAAGCACGCGTTGAAGGTGACGACTGGAGTTGGGGATATAACTTCGGCATTATGCTGTCACCAGCAGAAGGCACCCGTGTAGGACTTCATTATCGCTCAAAAATCAGTCACACTCTGTCAGGAGCCGCTGAATTCTTTCATACACATCCTGGCGCAGCAGCCTTTTCAGCAGGCCTTGCTGCAGCTGGCGCACCACTCTTAAGCAACCAGACCATTGAGGCATCTCTCGCTCTCCCGGAATCAATTTCTATGAGTGCTTATCATGAAATCAATCCTAACTGGTCTGTGCAAGGTGACTTTACCTACATGAAATGGAGTAGATTTCATGAATTAAGAATTGACTTTGCCTCACGTCCAGATTCGGTGACTCCTGAAGAATGGGAAAACACAAAACGCTTAGCTTTGGGTACAACTTATAAGCTGAATAATAAATTCACAGTCAGAGGCGGTGTTGCGTATGATGAAACACCTATTCCAAGTAAAGAGTTACGAACTCCTCGAATTGCAGATGAAAATCGTATCTGGGTAGCGCTGGGCGGAAGCTATTCGCTTTCTGACAGTGCCTCAATTGACGTCGGCTACACGCACATCTTTGTAAAAGATCCGGAGATTGATTACTCGGCTGGTCCTCATGCGAATCCGGAGCCTGGCTCATTACCTGAAACAAGATTGATTGGTGAATATGACGCATCTGTAGACATCATCAGCGTGCAGTTTAATATGGAGTTTTAATCTTTTACATAGCCTCATAAAGAAAGCATAAAAAACCGGATAAGTTTTACAACTTATCCGGTTTTTCTTTTTCGGGTTACAAAAAAAGCTAATCAAAGCTTTTTAGATCAATACAAACTCAAGCAACTTCCGTTTCAAGCTCTTCGTCAAACTCATCCAGCGCAACTTCATTAGTCGCTGGTTCCGCAACCTCTTCCGAACTATTCTCACCATCAAGCTGATCATCATCCGCTATCAGTTCAGCCTCAATTTCAGTATTTGTACTTTGTTCCTCATCAAGAGTGAGTTTTTCAACCACTTCTGATGTTTCTTCATCCCCTTCTTTTGCGGTAAAAGTCTCGACGGTTAACTCCAAAGTTCCTTCCATTTCACTCTCTTCATCATCCGTCTCTGCGATCTGATCATTTTCTTCTACAGACTCGGCATCTTCCTGAACCGATTCGGGTTCTTTTCCTTCGCCTTCCTTATCAAAGGTTGCAGTATATTCAGAAAGTAATTCATCCATCACTTTTTTGGATTCATCCAACTCTTTTCCTAGTGTCTGGTTTTCCTGTTGCAAAGTTTCCAATGCATCATTATCAACAGAAAGCTCTGTAGATAACGCCAGATCAGAATAAGGTTTAACCATCTCTTCTAAAGCTGTTGCAAGTTTTGAAAATTCAGTAGCATCACGTTCAACATAAACCGAGATCAGGGTTTTAAAAAACGTTCTCTCTCGTTTGAGAAACTCATCAACTGCAGCATTTAGGTCCTCTCCTTCCATATCATAACTTTCACCAAAAACTTGCAATAAAGATTCACGACGATCACCTTCATTTTTCTTGATGTTTTTAACCAACACCTCCGCCGCATTTTGATCAGCTTTTTTCCCTCTCTTCATTTTCCAGATTAAAAAACATCCGATCAAAGCAAAAACAACCGCAAGTTCGATCCCAACCGTCATTAACAAGGTATTCATTGTTTCTTTATTCACAAATCTTCTCCAGGTTCAGAGCTGTTTTTTCTTCTTCTCTTCAGAAAGAACCAGCCGCCTCCAATTAATCCAAATAACACAACATTTGCAGCTAAGATGATCATGCCGATTTTCATCCAATCAGTATCTTCTGGCACCACATCTTCTTCACCATCCTTTACATCCTCTTCCACACCTTCATCTGAAAGTGGTTCGCCAATGGTCAATGGTGCGCTAGACACTGAAAGTTCACGACCACTTTTCGTTAAAGCCATGACATTCAACACAACACTATATTGTCCCGGCAATGGATCTTTTATCGTCACCAACCATTCATCGCCACGCATTGACATTTTCCCAGGACGTTGACTCTCATCGCCATCCGGTGCAGTTATCTCAGCAGAAACACTAAAATTACTTAAATCGACCAATTCCTCTTTAGGAATTACATTGAGTACATGAGCATTTTTACCACTGGTTTCAGTAAACGTTTTTTGTTTGAGATCATAAATTTGTTCGTAAACATTGATCGTTTGAACCTTCTGTCGCTTGAAAGTTTTACCATCAACTATGATGCTTATCTCCAGCTTTCCAACCTGTAATGTTTCACCCAGTTTTTGCACAAACTCATTGTCACTGTTCCGGTTTTCAACATTCCAGACTTCTTGAATTTGACCACCCGAAGTCTGTAACACTTTCATTTCCGTCAGCTTATAAAAAGCCTCTTTCTCGATCGTCTTTCCACCCGCAGTCAACCAAAACTTATAGTCATACTCTTCACCAAGAAAAACACTATTGGGTAATTCTGAGGCATGCAGTTTTAACTTAGAGACAACCATCACGCGGTTGTCTGGATCAATTTCCGCATCAACCTTCCAATCACCAGCAGCAGGCTTAGTAATCGTGATCAGGTCATAACCTCCTTCTTCCAACCAGGCTACATTTTTTGGGGCTGTTTTGCGGGTGAATTTTTTACCATCTGGCTGAATAACCGTTGTTTCTTTAACATCGTTATTTCTAAAAACCAGTAGAGTAAATTCTTCGATCATTTTGTCGATCGTAAATTGATTGTCTTCCAGAGGAACAGTGTCTCTTGGCGTGGATTTTTCAAACATATGCAGGAAAACACGTTGTAGTTGATCAGCACTATTGACCTGTTCTGATGAACCATCAGTGCCAACGGCTAGTGCATCCATAATTTCCAGATCGGCATTCTCAGATAAAGAAATGGTATAAACCGTGACGCCTTTCTTTTGTAACTCTGGTATCACCTCATCAAGAATACGTTGTCGAGAGGCTTCACTCTTTTCCTTTTGTTTAGAGACATCAACCATGCCATCCGTCAACAAAATAATATTTCTTTTAACGTTGGATTCAGTTTCATTCCAATCCTTAGCAACAAGCTTCAGCGCCTTCTCAACATCCGTAAACATGTCTCCAGAATATATTTTATTAGCCGATCGATTGGCTCTGGCTTTCCACTTCTTATTAACGACTCCATGCTTAACCAGTGGCTTAACCTTGGTACCAAAATTCCAGACACCTGCCTCAACACCTTCTGGCAACAGGCCAACCAGAAGTTTTAACGCGGGCACACGCAAGTTATCCGGATCATTCTTTTTCATGCTACCGGAAACATCAATGATCACGCGAACATCAGTTTTCGAGGATCCTTTCTGAGAAAGATCGGCAACATCTACCGCCTGACAAATTCCTGTCACCAGCACAATCATTGTTAACACTAAAAACCTTTGTAATACCTTCATAAACCTTGATTTTCCGACCATTATGTAGAAAGATAGCGGCAGGGTTGGGAAATCTTTAAGGAAAGTGCTTATTTCAGCATTACGCCTGCACAAAAACATAAAATAAAAGACACCCAACTCCCGATATTTTTTTAAAGATCATTCCTTTGGGAGGATGAATGTCAAACCATCTTTTTTGCCGAGCACGGCTGCTACTCGTTTCCATTATTCTATTCACGCCGTTGGCAGCTCAGGCTGTTGACGTAGGTATTTCATCTTTTCTGGATACCACTAACGGAACCGATCCATCAATTCGTACAGGCACGGTAACTTATACAGCCACTGTTCTTAACGTCTCTGCAGACACGGCAAATAATGTTGTCCTTACATTGCCATTACCTGCCACAACCACTTTTGAATCCGTCGATAATGGTTTATGTGGTCATGATGGAGGAACACCTGGCACGGTGACTTGTAATCTTGGAAGCATAACCGGGGATGGTGCTGGTGGGCCGACGACTGTTATAAATACTGTTATTCGAACCACTGCCGCGACGGGTACAACTGTTGGTATTACGGCAGACATAACAACCAGTTCTGCCGATACAAACGCAGGAAATGATCAACGAACACAAAACACAACTATTGATGATGGCGCTGATCTTGTTACTACGCTCTCAGATGCTCCAGACCCCGTTGCAGGAGGCGGAAACGTCACCTACACGATTTCTATAGAAAACCAGGGGCCTAACGATGCATCAACTACAACTGTTCTCAATACGCTTCCTCCCGAAGTAACTTTTGTTTCTGCAAGTGGTACTGGCTGGATTTGCAACAACTCTGGTGCGACACCCGATGTTGTGACCTGTACCCGGACATCCATAGCCAACACAACTACTGCTCCAGATATTTCGATCGTGGCAACAGTCACTGGTGCAAGTTCTGGCACCATCACGAACAGCGTGACTGTTTCATCTACCACTGGCGATCCAGAACCTAACAATAATAATAGAACTGAAAACACGAATGTTGGAAGTGGCGCAGATCTTTCCATTGGTATATCAACGAATCCTGTCACCGTACCTGGCGGTGCTGCGACAACATTTACTCTGACACCGAGGAATCTTGGCCCCTCAACGGCAACAACAGCACAGGTCGTCTATCCATTACCAACAGGTTTCACATTTGGTGCTTTTACTTCGACCGGAAGCTGGAGTTGTGCAGAAGCCGCAGGCACTATCACCTGTGATCTCGCAAGTTTTGCAGTGGGCGTTACCGATGATATCGTCTTCACGACAACAGCGCCTGCTTCTGGCAGCCTTGTTTCTAATGCGACAATCAGCACAGCCACCACAGATCCGATTGCGGGTAATAACACAGCTTCCCTTTCAGGTAGTGTCGTTCCTCCTGGTGCAGATCTTGTAATTTCAAAATCGAAAGGACCCAATCCTGTGGTGGAAGGTACCAGTATTGGCAGTGAGATTGACGTGCTCAATGCGGGTCCGGATGCCACGACTGGAACAATTACTGTGGTAGACACACTCAGTGCTGAGACCTTCGTCTCTGGCACAGGCTCTAACTGGGCTTGTGCGGTAACGGCAGGAGTACCAACAACTGAGACAGTTACCTGTACTTACTCAGGAGCAGCACTGGCTGCAAATGACAACACACCAACTCTGACTATCAACACGACAGCACGAGTCATTGCTGGAACAGGTTCAGAAACCATCACTAATACCGCCAGAGTCGATGATGTTGGCGGTACTGCTGATGGCGTTCCAGCCAACAATGAGACCACAGCTAGTACTACAAGCATTGATACTTCCAATGGGACAGATCTGGGGATTTCCAAAACAGCAACCACTGCCGGCGGGGTTCTAACCACACTTGAGTCTGCTGAAAACACCATCACCTATACCCTGACAGTAACTAATACAGGGAATGCTGTTGTGGGTGGATCCCAGGACGCTGTTTATGTCACAGATGATATTCCTAACTTCGCGGCCGGAATTACTACTGCTTCGGTTACCAGTGCCAATCCACAATTTACCTGTACTATTGATGCTGGTGGTTATCTTGAGTGTAGATTAAACAATAGTGAAACATTTACCGATGGCGCGGCAGAAATCTTCACCATCGAAGCATCACGTCCTTTTGCTGCAGGCGCAGTCCACAGCAACACTGCTTTTGTATCTTCCTCTTCAATGGGTGAAACAGCTCCAGCTAACAACACGTCCGGCACAACAACGATCAATGTTGAAGCTCCTGGTGCGCTCGCTGATGTAGAAATGACCGGAAAAACCATTACTCCGGGAGGTTCTGCTGGTAACCCAGTCAATGCCGGTGCAGAAGCGACCTATGTTCTTTCATTTAAGAATCATGGCACTTCCGATGCAGACAACGTCACTATTCAGGATGTATTCAGTCCACCAGCCGGGCGAAACTACACTGTCGTATCTGTTTCATCAAGCGCGGGAACTTGTGATGCCTTCGGTAGCAATGCCGCCAATACACTTGATTGTTCGATCGGAACAATGATTCAGGATCAGGCGGAGTCAGTCACTGTTGTTCTGCGTCCTGAATGGGATGCTGTAAATACTGGCTGGACGATGGATAACACCGCAACGGTCAGCACAACAACCAATCAGGGCGCTAATGTCCAGCCTGATTCCAAGACAGCTACGCTGAATGTTATTCCGGCCGAGATTGATCTGTTGATCAATGACACGGATCTTTCTGATCCAATAACCTATACCAATACTCCCGGCGCTTTCCCTGGCTCGCTGGACAACATCATCGTCTATGAGATCGAGATGACGAATCGTGGTCCCTCACGAGCTACAGATGTTGTACTTTCAAATGTCATGACACCTAAGGCTGGCAAAACACTGACCTTCCTTTGTGATGATGCTGGAACCGCAAGTTGTGCTGTTGGCACATCCACCTGTAATAACACCGGTACTGCTGTTATAGGGCCAACACCTTTGACACTGACTTGTCCACAAGCTGCTGTAATGGATGTCAATGTCGGAACACCTCTGGTTCGTCACTTGTTCTTCAGGGTAGACACCATCCCGGATGCTGGTAATGATACACATCTGAATAGTTCAACAATCAGTGCGAATGAAGATGAATCTGACTCTGCAAATAATACAGAGAATGAGGACACCACTGTCGTTACAACCGTAGCTCTGGGAATCTCTAAAGATCCTTCCAGCGCAACAGTCAGTGTTAATCAGGATTTCAACTGGGATATTGTTGTCTTCAAAAATGGAACCACTGATGCGGTGAACACCGTCCTGAGCGATACGCTACCAGCAGGTATGATTCTGACGGGCACACCAACAACGGATCAAGGTAGTTGTACGGGCGTTGCCAACGATACTTCGTTTACCTGTAATCTGGGTACGGTTGTTCGTCGTGCAGTCTCTGGAACGCCAGATGCTAACGATGCTGTGATCACGGTACCTGTACAATTAACAAGCTTCCCAACAGGTGGAACGATTTCCAATACTGCCTCAGCCGTTGCGGATGGTCTTGCTGCTGTAAATGACTCCGGTACCGTTACTGTTACGACTGTTGATCTGGGTATTACTAAAGAACCTTCGGTTCCAACAGTGAATCTTAATCAGGACTTCAACTGGAATATTGTTGTCTTCAAGAACGGTACTTCAGACGCGCCGAATACAACCCTGAGTGATACTTTGCCTGCTGGCATGATTCTCACAGGTACGCCAACAACGGATCAGGGTACTTGCACCGGTGTTGCTAACGATACTTCATTCTCCTGTAATTTGGGTACCGTCGTTCGTCGCGCAGTCTCTGGAACCGCTGATGCTAATGATGCAGTGATCACTGTTCCTGTGAGAGTGACTGTCTCACCCGCTGGCGGAACGACAACCAACACAGCGACAGCGACTGCACCAGGCTTCGGTAGCCCAAGTGATCCAGGTACGGTCACCGTTGTGACTCCGACTAATCTGGCCAGTGTTTCAGGTAAGGTGCATGATCGTGATGATTTGAACAGTACCCATGCCAGCTGGACTGTCGAACTCTATCGGAATGGTGTTCTGGTAGGTACGACGGTTACCGATGCAGCCAACGGTTATAGTTTTGAAGGGCTGCAACCTGGATCAGGGTATGAGATCTTTTTCCGTCATCCTGAAAGTAATGCTGTATTTGGAGTGATTGAAAATATTACTCTGACGGCCAATACGAACCTGCCAGATCAGAATTTCCCACTGGATCCTTCTGGTGTGGTCTACAATTCGATCACTCGTCAACCTGTTCCGGGTGCGATAGTGACGATTTCAGGACCTCCGGGATTTGATCCGGTTACCGATCTGATCGGTGGCGCGGGCAATGTCAACCAGACGGTTGGTTCAGACGGTATGTATAAATACCTGCTGAATCCAACGGCTCCTGCTGGCACCTACTCATTGAGTGTCGTTCAACCAGCTGGCTATATTCCGCCAAACTCATTGAATATTCCAGCTCCTTGTGATGATGGTGCGAATCCACCATTGACGGTAGGTGCGATTCCTGATCCTGCGAATATACAACCGCAAGTGATTGCTCCGCCTACTACGGTTCCATTCCATGATCCGGCAGCCTGCCCTGCATTAGGTGCGAGTGGTACGCAGTATTACCTGAGCTTTAATCTGGATGGAACTTCTGCGGATGTGCTGAACAATCACATTCCACTGGATCCTGAAGGTTCTGGTCTCAGCGTGATCAAGACCACACCTAAAGCTAATGTAGTTCGTGGTGAACTGGTGCCTTACACGGTTCGAGTGACTAATAACACCGCTCAGCCGATTGCCAGTCTGCGTATACAGGATCAAATGCCTCCGGGCTTCAAGTATGTCGCCAACTCTGCGATTCTGGATGGCGCAATCAGCGAACCTGTTACCGATAATCGTCTACTGACATGGCCTGCACAAAGTTATGCGGTAGGTGAATCACATGAAGTTAAATTGATGTTGGTCATCGGTGCCGGAGTTGGTGAAGGCGAGTACGTCAACCAGGCCTGGGGTATCAATGCGCTGGGTGAAAGAGCAACGATTATTGCGGATGCGACGGTGAGAATCGTTCCTGATCCAACCTTCGATTGTTCTGATCTGATCGGTAAGGTCTTTGATGATAAGAACATCAATGGTTATCAGGACGAAGGTGAAGCCGGTATTCCTGGTGTTCGTGTTGCAACGGCTCGTGGTCTTGTGATCACTTCTGATTCACATGGTCGTTATCACGTTCCTTGTGCTGCCGTGCCGAATGAAATGCGTGGTTCTAACTTCATCATGAAACTGGATGAACAGAGCTTGCCTTCTGGATATCGCGTCACAACCGAGAATCCAAGGGTGATCCGTATGACTCGCGGTAAGTTGGCCAAGCTGAACTTTGGTGCAGCGATTCATCGTGTTGTTCGACTCGATCTGAATGGTAACTTCTTTGATCAAAACAGTGATGAACTGCGATCAGGTCACAATGTACAGATGCAGAAACTACTTGATGTATTAGGCAATGAACCTTCAGTTCTGCATCTTGCTTATGCAGTTGATGGTGAAAGCAAACAACAAGTTAAACAACGTCTGTTCAATTTTAGAAGTCATTTGAAATCAATGTGGGGTGGTTGTAATTGCAATCATGAATTGATTATCGAAGAGGAAGTTCTTTGGGAGCCAATGGCAACCAGGGGTTCAGTTTCAACAGGGAGGGCCCCGAAATGAAGAATACAATCAAAAATAATAAAGTAATCTTGAGAAAAGCACGTCTGGCTATTTCTATGGGATTTGCCCTGGGTGTTTCGGCTCATGCTGTCCCTGCCCTCGCAGATGAGCATGATCTGACTTGCCAGGTTGATAACCCGGAGTGTGAAAGTCAATATCGTGGTCGAATGGAAGATGACAGTCGTCTGGTTAGACGTTCTGCAACATCAAATATGGAACGCCGTCTGCCGAGTGAAACCGTCACTTTCCATACACTTCCTGCTGTCGATGAAGTGGTAACGACTCAGTTTGAAGATAAAGCAGTCTTTTCTGATGATCAGGATGCACTACGCTTCCGATCAGGTTATGCGGATATTGATTCAGCCTTGCCTTTAGATGATCTGATCACACGACTTAGAGATAAGAAAAACCTACGTTTGAATGTGATTGGACATGCTGATAAACAGCGCCTGAGTATTGCTACGAAAAAACGTTTTGCAAATAATCAGGAGCTTTCCGAAGCCCGTGCACGAAATGTAGCACGTTATTTACAAGATGGTTTGTCGCTGACAAAAGAAGTTGTCGCTTATGAAGGCAAAGGTGATTCTCAACCTGTCACCAGTAATCCTTCAAAAATAGCGATTGCTCAGGATCGCCGTGTTGAAGTTCAGATCTGGTATGACGATGAGATCCCGGTAGAAGGCGCAGCAATGCATCGCACACTCGTTTGTAATGAAGAAGTAATCGCAACCAGCGCTGCCGGTGAAGATGGCTTCCGACTCAGTCTTGATGGTAGTCCGATCGATGACGGAACCGGCATGCATGATGCGGATTTCCAACGTTGCACCGATATGGCGCTGGCAGAAGACAAGGTTCAACTGCAATACGACAGCAATAAAATGATAGAACCGTTCCTGAATGTGACTGCCAACCCTGCTACCACAACGGCGGGTGAAGCGATCAGCTTCCAGGGCTACAGTAATTATATTGGTTGGATCAAAACTGCCGAAGTCAGAATCTTCGACACGACTGATTCACGTGAAGCGACACCTCTGGCAATTGTTCCTCTGAACGAAAGTCTGGTTGGTGAATGGCAAGCGACAGAAGGTATGCCTGAAAAAATGCATTATCGTCTGCGTGTTTATGATGAAAAAGGTCGTTTTGATGAAACGTCTAACCTGCGTCTTTGGTTAAACGATCATCATCAATTAACCGGTGATGAAGTTGATGCCGAACAGGAACTACTTGTTGGCTATGGTGAAAACCACCTTCAATTGCATAATATCGATGTTTACGGTGGCACGATGACGGTCAATGGCCGTGATATTCCTGCCGGACATGATGTTTTCTTCATGGGCTCGAAGCTTCCAACAGATAAAAATAGTAAGTTTGTTGGTCAACAGATCGTTCCTCCGGGTCTGCACAATGTCGAAGTGGCGGTGCTTGATCAGTCGGGTAATGGACAACTGTTCTGGCGTGAATTGAAGATCGAAGACAATAACTGGTTTTATGTCGCTATTGCTGATTTCACCCTGGGTCGTAACAGCACCAGCGGAGCAGCATCACTGGTTACTAACAACACACAACATTTCGATGATGATCTCTATGCTGATGGCCGCATGGCATTTTATGCCAAGGGTAAATGGCGTGGTAAATACACGATCACTACAAGTGCGGACACCTTTGAGCGCCCAGTAGGAGAAATGTTTACCGATATGGATCATAAAGATCCACGTAGCCTGTTAAGACGACTGGACGAAGAAGATCATTATCCGGTTTATGGCGATGACAGCACTATCGTTGATGATGCTCCTACGCAGGGCAAGTTCTTTGCCAAGATTCAGGATCAAAAATCACATCTGATGTGGGGTAATTTCCAGACTCATATCACCGACACAGATTTTGCTCATATCGAGCGTGGTTTATACGGTGCGCAAATGCTCTGGAACAGTGAAGCGATTACTTCTCTGGGCGAACGTCGCACGATGGTTACAGGCTTTGCAGCAGAGCCGGGTACGATTGCATCATGGGAAGAATTCCGTGGTACGGGCGGTTCACTTTACTACTTGCAACATCAGGATCTAACACGTGGATCAGCACAGGTTCGTGTTGAAGTGCGCGATAAAGATTCTGGTATTGTCTTATCTGTAAATCATCTGGCACCAGGACAGGATTACGATATTGACGCAATCCAGGGACGACTTTTGTTATCACGTCCCCTCACCTCTTTGTCGAATGATAGTTTGCTGGTAAGAGATGGCGGCTTATCCGGACATCCAACTTATCTTGTTGTGAATTATGAATACACACCAGGCCTGGCAGATCTGGATGAGATGGCCTTTGGTGGCCGTGCCAGTCACTGGTTTGGCGATAGTGTCAGACTGGGTATGACAGCTAGCCATCAGGAACAGCAAGGCACTGATCAAGATCTACAAGGTATTGATCTGACTTTGCGTAAAACAGCTGAGACTTACCTCAAACTCGAGGCGGCCAGAACAGATGGCGCTGGTATTGGTGGTGCATCTACTAATAACGGTGGTTTCAACTTCGGCAACGTAGCGCAGGATCGCTCTGCAGGTATTGATGCTGAAGGTTATCGTGTTGAAGCAGCGGCGAAACTTAAAGATATGGGCATGAATAATGATGGTGCTGTTAATCTTTATGTTCAAAACCGTAAAGCGGGTTTTTCTGCACCGGGACAGTTAACGCAATACGACACCGATCAGTTTGGTGGCGCGTTCAGGAGTCCGCTCGGACAAAGAACTGATCTGACGCTGAAATTTGACAGTAAAGACGAAGATGGCGGCATTGATACACGAGCCGTTGAAGCGGATATTGCACATCAGATCAGCAATCACTGGACGCTAAGTGGCGGTGTTCGTCATGATCGCGTGAAACAGGGATTTGCGCCATTGGTTGTCGGTCCTTTCTCAAATACGGATGAAGGTGATCGAACTGATCTGGTTCTACAGGCACACTATGATCGTGGACAAAACTGGGATGCTTTTGGTTTTGTTCAAGGAACGGTTGATCGTGATGATGGCCGACGAGCGAATAATCGTTATGGTGTTGGTGGAACAAGCAAGATCTCAGATCGCATGGATATCAACGGTGAAATCTCTGGTGGTAACGGTGGCTTTGGTGCTCAGATTGGTTCGGACTATCGACTAACTGATCGCTCAAACATCTACCTTGGCTATGAACTGGACCCAGATCGCACTGACAACCTGTTCAGAGGTCGTAATGGTCAATTGACTACCGGTATGAAACATCGTTACAGCGATGCACTGAGCGTCTTTGGTGAAGGTCGTTATCAGCATGGTAATTCCACTTCTGGTCTGACACATGCTTATGGACTGGATTATGCACCAACTGATTCATGGACCTTTGGTATGAACTTCGAAACGGGTTTGCTGACTCAGGAAAATAATAGTTATCTTGATCGAACAGCAATCGCGGCCACTGCTGGTTATCATAGCAATGACATCAAGTTCGGTACGGCTCTTGAATATCGTAATGATGAATCCAATACGGATGACCGTGTGAGCTGGTTGATGCGTAACAACATCGGTTACCAGGTCAATCCTGACTGGCGTGCGCAGGGTCGCTTAGACTTTGCATTCAGTGACAGTAATGCTGGAAATACTTTCAACAGTGACTACACAGAAGCTATCCTCGGCTTTGGTTATCGTCCGATCAACAATGATCGTCTGAATACTCTGGTTAAATATACCTACCTGATGGATCTGGCACCGTTTGATCAATTCACTGGCTCCGGTTCACAACAGCAGAATCAACAACGCAGCCACGTACTTTCATTAGATGCTATTTATGATCTGGATGAACGCTGGACGATTGGTGGTAAGTACGCTTACCGCATGGGCGAATTGCGTCTCGGACGTGATGAGGGCGACTGGTTTGATAGTGAAGCACACCTCCTGATCGGACGTCTGGACTGGCATGTAGTACGCCAGTGGGACTTGATGCTGGAAGGTCGAGTGCTTGATATCTCTGCTTCTGACGACCGCCGAATTGGTTGGGTAACGGGAGCATACCGTCATATCAATGAGAACATGAAAATCGGAGTTGGTTATAACTTTGCTGACTTCTCTGATGATCTGACTAATCAGGATTACGATGCGCACGGATTATTCCTGAATGCAATTGGGAAGTTCTAAATAAGGCAAAATCGTGTTCCTCCAGAATAGAAGAAAGTATCTTGCAGCAGGCATGGCAATCGCATTGTTATGCTTGCTGATCTGGGCACTTAATGCTCGCGGTGACAAACTTATTTCCCGAACCAGCACTTCAGGTATTGTGCTGGAGATAGGTCAATACACAATGGAAGGAAGGTATGACACGTCGACGGGTTCCATAGGACTGATCCAGGCAGAAGACGGAAACAAAACTCGCCTGTCTATACCAGCACCTTTCCCCTCGAAAGGAGATAAGGTTCCCTTATTTAAAGAAGTCTATGAGAGTGGAGGTATCCTCTACATGATCGATTTTGAGAGCTGGAAAATGGGGATGTTTTAACGTCAGTTTTTTACTCGCATCAAAACAACATCTTCACCTTCAGCGCCTTGAAACTCGTAATATTTTCCAGAAATATGATTGCCAATATTTGAAAGACGATATTTTCCATAACCACCACCAGCAACGATAATTTCTATCTCTTTACCATTGATCACACCTTCGGCAACACCTTCTTCAGACATGGCTACAAAATGGGTTTTATCGGTCATCTCGATGTAATGTGTAACACCCCAACGATCTCTCCAGTTTCCTGAAATATCAATAAATTTACTGGCTGCATAATATTCTTTACTAGTCCGATCGACTGTTTTGGCTTCCGTTTGTTGGGGAATAACTTTTTCGATCTCTGGTTTGGCAATTGCTGCCACAGGTTCAGATTTCGAGGTTTCTGTTTTTGATGGAAGAATTTCTTCGACCGGTTGTTTTACGACAGGTTCAGCAATAACTGCGACACTGACGGGTTCTGACTGTTCATTCGCCATCCGTAACTTCACATCTGGATCACTAACATCAACTTTTTCTATTATTGGTTGATCTACTGGTTCGGGATCAGGCATAAAATTTGATAGGCCAAGTACAGCAATAATCACAGCTCCCAGACCTAACATGAGTTTTGATTTAAAAGTCGATTCCCATACTTCAGGTTTACCCGGTATTTCTGCAGAAGTAATCGCCGTAACCCCATCAATTTTATCCAGCCGCTTCATTAGTTGATCAACATCATAATCCCAGCGACCTTGTTTATCGCTCAGATCGTGCGCCTGATGGCGTAGCAAGACCTGTAGGGATTCAGGTAATACTTCTGCCGGAGGCCATACTGCACCATTTACAGTAACCGGTAGAACTGGAATATCACGTTTTAATGCCGACTCGATTTCCAGCCGGACAAAATCATGTGGGTTCTCAAGGCGACGCATTCCCTGTTTGTTTTTTATATTCGACCAGTGATCGCGATCAACACTTTGCATGATGAAACAGCTTCTTCAATTTCAACAACAAAATCATTTCCAGCCTCAATATCTTCCAGATCACGAAAGATAGAATCTTCGCCATAACGTTCGGCCAGTTTCTTACCAAGTGTGCGCGTAAAACCGGCACTATCCTGACGTCTATAGCTGATAAAAATATCGCTCATAAGACTCCTCTTCAAAAATTTATTTTTTTATAAAAAACCAGCAAAATGTTGTCGTGTGATTTTTGATCCGACAATCTCTCCTATCTGCTGTAAATCTTCTATGTATTCAACCGAATCCAGTTTTTGTACATTTTCCGGTTTTAGATTTTTAAGTCCTAATTTATCCAGACCTGATCGTGTTAGCTCTGCGTTAAAACGACAATAGGTAAACAATCGGGGATTAACCGGACTGGTGAAGTTTGCTTGATCAACCTCACAAAAAAGATCACCAACTTCCCGATCAAGTTCTTCTCCATGCAAACATTTTCCAAAGGTACGACAAAGTAGATCCTGTTCGTTTAATGCTGCATTCATCAGTGCCGAAGGGATCGAAGTTGCATTGTAAATCAGGTTCATATCACCGGGAGCCAGTTCATGGTTTGCAGCCGGGCTTGTTCCTGTTCCCAGTGAAATAATTAACATTTTATCTTCACCAGTCTCCCAGCAAAGCTTATAGGGTTCCAACGTTGCCATCAGAAAAGTTTGAAAAGAAGGGTTGTTATACATTGTGATCCCGCCATCAACAAAAACAAAATGCTGATCACCAACAGACACTTTTTCCGGTGGGAAATAAACTGGTGCAGCGGTACTGGCTCTAACCAACTGCCATAACGGAATATTTAAATTGCAATTAGATCGGGATTTATCGTTATATTTTGCTTTGGGGTTATTGCTCACAGGCCACGGTGAATCCGTCGATGCATTGCGCATCACCATCATCAATAATGTTTTCAGATCAGAACTACCCAGCGTCGTATTCCCTCCGAACTCATCTGATAATAATTTTTGCAATGCTTCATCTTCATATTTATATTTAAAACGTTTAAAAACACTCGCTTTATCAAACATTTTTGCACCGCTGTTAATATAGAAACCTCTGATCTTTTCTACCGACCACCCCAGTGAAATCGCCGCAGCAATGATCGCTCCGGTACTGGTACCTGAGACATAATCAAAATAGTCCGCTAAAACAAAGCTTTCATCCTTTCCGAGTTCCCCTCGTAATAAAGATTCAATTTTCCCAAGCACTTCGACGGTAATCATTCCGCGAATACCACCACCATCTAATGTCAGAATTTTTTTCTGCCCCGTGTTTTTTATTTTCTGTTCCAGTGTCATGATCATTTACCCCTTTGTAAATAAACTCTCAACATCAAGTATAGTCACTCGTCCCGATCGCTGCTTAACAGATTCCAGCATATGCTTTGTCCCACCACGACCATCACCAGCCTTCCCATCCCATAAACAAATAAAACTTACTTTTTCTGCACCCCATGAAATGGCTGTATATAGCATCCACTTATTACAACGCTCATACGAATTAGAATTTTTTGGAAGCTCTCCCAGTTCATCGATCATAAAATAAACCGTTGTATTTGGATGATCTTTTACTTTAAAAAATCGCTCTTGCCATTCATGGCCAGCAAAGTTTACTGAACGATCCAGAAACTCTGGAACATCAAAAGGCAGCTTCAATTCGAGTTTCATGTTCCTTTCCAGACAAGCTTTAGCAAAGATCAGATCGCCTCCACAAGCTCCACTACAGATCGCAAGATCATCAGAACCGGCATCAAGTTCTTCCAGCTTATTTTTCATTTCAGTTGAAACAATTGCAGCTTTATCTGCAGGAAAGCGTGGAACAGATCTGTTCAGTGTATCGATCATATGTCCGCTAAATAGAAATACTCTACGAGGTGTTTTTGCTTCAACCGGTTTTTCTATTTTATTTAATTCATGATCAACAACCGATAGCGCAGCTTTCACTTGTTCAGGTCTGAACCCAAGATAATCTAATGACTGTAATTGTTGCTGCGTAGAATTTAATTTAAACCAGTCATCACGACCAGCAATGACTGCATTTTTATAAGCACGCTCAACTGTCTTTTTATCTTTGGTCAAACCTTCCAGATCGGCCAATGTTATACGTGCCCAAAAATTCTTTTTATCCGGCTTTTCTTCTGCCAGTTCACTACTCAAACTCCAACGAAGAGCACCATCTATTGCTGACCATTCTTCATTATCTTTCTCGTCGAGCAAATACGCCTTCAACATGGAAAGTGCCAGAACATTAATGCCCGAATATGTATGAGAGGGTTGAACAATAAAACCTTGTCGGTAAGCTCTTATCGCTGCGTTCAATTGAGCTTCTTCATAAATAGCTATTTCTTTCATTTCTTCAGGACTGTTGTTTTCCTGCTTCCATGAAGCAACCCAGCGCTCTTTTTCTATACGTCCATATAATGCCCAGGTTTCTGCATCATTGGGATGATCCTCCAACAAATTCTCAAGCCACTCTTCGGCTTCTTCTATCCTGCTAAGACGACCTAAAATAATCGCTTTTTTCTGAGCACTAATAAGATCAGACTCATCAATCTCCAGCGCATTATCGATCTGTTCAAGAGCATAAGTGAACTGCCCTAATTCAAGTAATGCTGACCCTGCGGCTCGAAATGCCTCAAGTTGTAATGCATTAGTAGGCGCCTCTTCAGCAAGAACAAGAATGTCCCCGGGAAGATCTTTCTTCTGAGCAATATCTATTCGCGATTGCCATTTTTCATACTTCTCCCAGAACTCGTTCGCATTTCCTACACGTAATGATTTCCAGTCGGGTTCTTTTAAGAATGGAAGATGTTGATAAACAGGACTGACAGGTTTTCCTTTCCATGCCTTCAGGGTTTCAAGTGCAATCTGTCCCAGTAACGCACGATCTTCTTCTAAAAATTCTTGATCAGGAACTCCTTCTTTCAAATGGTATTTAATCGTCCGATCAACACACACGTCAAAAGGCAACCGACCACCTTCATTACTCCTGATCTGAACTATCCCTCTGGCACGTAATCCATGCCGCACACCTAGTTCATACCAGGCATTAGGATTATGAATTGACAGATCAGCCACTACCAGATCGGCCATCAATAATTCCTGAAACATATCCACACGAATATCCCCGGGAAGAATCTCCTCATCAGCACGAAAAGGTTCGAGTCCCACTTGTTCGAGCGCAGGTTTGATTAGATCCTGATAGATCAGATTGAAGTTAATCCCTTCTTTTGTTCCAAAGGGCATGACGATGAAGACGTGATGAGGCATTGGATGGTTCCCTACCCTCAGTTTTTATTTGAGTTATCAGGAACCAGCTTAGAGAATAATCAGATGGATTTCAATTAACCACGCCGCCAGGAAAAATAACGCTTTAATAATTTAAGAATCCATTGCGGTGCATGGGCTTTCTTCCATTCACCTGCAGCAAATTTATTGGCTTCAGCGAGCGTCGGATATATATGAATCGTACCCAATATTTTATTGAGTCCAAGTTTTTGTTTCATGGCAAAAACATATTCAGCGATCAGATCACCAGCATGTTCTCCCATAATCGTAACTCCAAGAATTTTATCCTTACCGGGAACGGTGAGAACTTTTACAAAGCCATGAGCTTCTTCATCAGTTATAGCACGATCAAGATCTTCCATCTCATATTTTGTGACTTCGTAAGCAATACCTTTTTCTTTTGCCTCTTGCTCATTTAAACCAACACGAGCTACTTCCGGATCAGTATAAGTTGCCCACGGAATCACAGAATAATCTACACGGAATTTTTTGAAGCCGCCAAACAGAGAATTTACAGCGGCATACCAGGCCATGTGTGATGCAGTATGGGTAAATTGATAAGGACCGGCCACATCACCAACGGCATAAATGTTTGGATAATTAGTTTGCAGAAAATCATTTACTTCAATTGTTTTTCTTTTTGTTAAATTGATCTCGAGATCGTCAAGACCATAATTTTCTACTCTGGCTGATCGACCAACCGCAACCAGTAATGCATCAAATTCAATTTGTACTTCTGTACCCTTATGTTCACAAACAATAATCTTTTGGTCATTATTGATCTTAAAACTTTTTGCCGTGTGTTCGACCAGCACATCAATGCCTTCATTACGAAAACGTTGCGTAATAAATTCTGAAACTTCCGGATCTTCACGCCCCATGATCTGCGACATCATTTCCACTTGGGTCACCTTGCTCTCAAGACGAGCAAAAGCCTGAGTTAATTCACAACCGATAGGGCCGCCACCCAGTACAACGAGTCGTTTTGGTAGCTCACGTAAATCCCAAATATTGTCAGAAGTTAGATAATCCATATCATCAATTCCGGGAATAGGAGGAACAAAAGGTTGTGCACCAGCGGCGATAATTATATTCCGTGTGGTTAAGGTTTTGCCATTCACTTCGACGGTATAAGGTGAAGTAATTTTCGCTTCGCCAATAATGCAATCCACACCCAGATCAGTAAACCTTTCAACTGAGTCATGAGGCTCAATAGTTTTGATGATCCGTTGAATTCGTTCCATAATTTCAGCAAAATCAAATTCGACATCCGCTGATTTAAAACCAAACTCTGTTGCACGTTTTGTATGGTGCAACCATTTTGATGATCGGATCAATGCTTTAGAAGGGACGCAGCCGGTGTTCAAACAATCACCACCCATTTTGTGTTTTTCGATCAGGCTGACTTTTGCATTCACAGTCGTTCCTATAAGGGAACTAACAAGTCCACCAGCTCCGGCACCAATAACTACGATGTCACGATCAAAACTTTTAGGCCTGGGATATTCTTTCATGCCATTCTCCTTTTCTTATAAAACTCCAGACCTTTTTTAGCCAGCAGAGGAAAGAGTCCTAACAGCACAAAGGAACCGATCAAAGCCGGGGAAAGAATTCCAGAAACAGAATCAATCTTGCCCAATTGTGTTCCTGCATTTACAAAGACAATCGTTCCGATCAACATGCCTAGCTGACTAACCCAGTAATAGGTTGACGTTTTTAATGCGGTAAGACCCATAACCAGGTTAACCACGAAAAATGGGAACACGGGTACAAGACGTAATGTGAATAAATAAAATGCCCCATCTTTTTTTACGCCTTCATTAAACGAAGTTAACGAGTCACCGAATTTCTTCTGGATAACATCCCGTAGTAATGTTCGTGAGATCAAAAAGGCAAGTGTTGCACCAATCGTTGAGGCAAATGAAACCAGAAGCGTTCCTGTAAGCAAGCCAAAAACAGCTCCCCCAGCCAATGTCAAAATAACTGCACCGGGCAAGGATAAAGCCGCCATGATCACATAAGCAAAAAAGTAGATGCCCATCGTGGTCAAAGGATTATTTTGGTAATAATTTTCGATCGCCTGCTTCTGTGATTTTAAATATTCCAAATTCAGATATTGACCAAGATCGAATACATAAAATAAAACTATGAGTATGGCTATTAATATAAGGATAATTATTTTTTTCATTTTGTATTTGCTATTAATAATGATCAGCTCATGTTGAGACTTAGTTAAGCTAACATAGTTCGTGAATAATCGAATGAATCAGATTAATGAGCTATCCCTGATAGCTTCAACACTTGCATAGGTTGAGACACAATATGGAACCATATATGTCAGAAGAATCTTAATACAAATTTCTGGCATGAATCCATGATCAATAACTTGGCTACTCTGGTTTATCAGAGCCAGTAATGTTCCGATCAATAAAGAAGTCTTCAGATCACGTTTATAAACGCGAGATTGGAAGGCAATTTCAAACCAGCTTTTCATGGGTATTATTTAATCCCAAAAGCTTGATGTTGTAAATCTTATAAAATCAGCAAATCACTAAACAAACAAACTAAAAACTGAAGCCCTTCCGGAAGCTACCTGTGCAATTTCAAAAATCTTATCAAGCTTTTCGACATTAACCTCTGTATGCGTTTCTCCAGAATGTGAGCCACCGCAAATAGCACAAGCAACCTCAACACTTTTTGAGGTATCACTCACACCATGATCATCTTTTTTATGAACCCCATCAGTTTTGTTTTCACCTGACTTCAGAATACCAAGCTCATTACCTTCTTCCTCTTCTGACTTCTCTTTTTGTTTATCCGTATTCGCTTGTTGTTCCATCGCAAATGCCTGTGCTGCAACCTGCATGTCCTGCGCGGAAGGTTCGGCTGGAGCCGTAGCTGCCTGCTGAATCTGTTTGGCTTTTCTGGCTGTCGCCTCAGGGTTTCCTAATACGGGTGATGTATCAATCTTGACTTCACCCGAGACGGCATATTGTTTGCCATCCGGCCCTGTTTGATACTCAAATGTTGCACCGCCACGTGCGAGTCCGCCAGCAGCAGATTTATGTGCTCTTTCGTGTGCACGAACTTCACGATCACGCGCCTTCATCTTCTGAACTTGCTGTTGTTCTTTATCGGTCAAGTCATTGGAGTTTTTAACTGAGGATTGTTCTGAACTGGAATTAGACTGGTTTGCCTTAGCAGAATCAGGACGTGCGATCGCCGCTACTGAGTAGAGCTGCGCTATTCCCTGCGATGCTGAACCTACCTGCATGCCTACACCTAAATTAATCCATTGCAACGTTATCGGCAGTATAAAGAACAACTTTAACTCACATAATTTTAAGACATAGATAAAATATTCTGATTAGAATAACCTGTTGTCGATCAATCAAAGGAGTCAAACGATGACAGATAAAATCATATGAAGGTTCTCAATGTCCTTGTTCTCTGCACCGGTAACTCCTGCCGTAGCATTCTTGGAGAAGCACTACTGAACCACCTTGGAGAGGGTAAAATCAGGGCTTTTTCTGGAGGTAGTTTTCCCACGGGCAATGTTAATCCAAGTGCTTTGCAGACATTAGCTGAACACGGGTTATCCATTGATGGCTATTCAAGTCAGTCATGGGATGAGTTTGATGATCATGCTTTCGATATTGTGATCACGGTGTGTGACAACGCTGCGGGCGAAACCTGTCCCGCTTATTTAAACAATACGATCAGAGCACATTGGGGATTGTCTGATCCTGCAAATGTCATTGGAACAAAAGCAGAAATTAAAGCCGCTTTTGAAAATACTTATTCTGCTCTGGAGTCACGGATCAATAAAATGCTGGTTCTTCCATTATCTGAATTATCTGTTCAGGAACTAACTATTGCCCTGAATAAAATTGGTGATGCAAATTCAGATTAGAAATAACGGGCAAGAAATAATTGGATAGTGTCTTCATCTCTAAAAGAATACAGAAGATCATTGTTTGTCATGTTGCTAAAGAACCTTGCTTCTAATTCTAATTTCCAGTTTTCACCCAGTCGCCGACTGGCTTCCAAACTAAACGTTTTAGAACTGCCATCAAGATCAAAAATAACACCCGCTAATAAGTCGGTACTTTGCATATCATTTAGTGCCAACCGCACTCCGATCATAATGTCATCTTCAAAAGGTGTGAGTGCTTCTTCGTCACGATCGTCAAACAGATATTCCGAAACGATTCCAACATCGATATCTGACTCAAAAGCACCAACGAATGTATATTCAAAACCACCTGCCATTGCAAGATAGTTATCATCACCTGAGGCTGTTGGTTGTCCTGATCGATAGATCATTTCCAGCTTCCATAACCAGTCTCCTTTAGTCGCCTGTAGATCGATTCCCGTTTGATTGATGATGTCGTAATGTGGAACTAAGACTGGTTCGATACCATTAAAGCCGAATACAAATCGTGGATTACGGCTGGTGCCATAAAAGTGTGAAACGCCAATATCAAAATCACCAATATAATGTGACCAGCGAACCGCCAGATCGATATGCTTCTGTTCTGCAGCTGACTCGTAAACAGGGTTGTCAGTATCCACACGAGGTTGTGTGCGAAGCCGGCCTTCTATTCCAGGGAAAGTACGTTCACGAAAACCAGGCATCAGGAAAAAATCGACGGTTCCCCAATCTTTGATCAAAGCAAAATTGATCATCGGTTGTCCGAGTTTATCTTCCGTATCGATATTTTCGATTAGATCTGTCTGGTTGATGATATCAACCAAATGATTGGATTCTACAACACCCCAGAACACTTGTCTCAGCCCTACTCGCAGCTCCCATTCTTCTGCCGACTTTAACCAGGTCAGTTCACGAATATCAAAATGTGTTCGCTCGCTGTCCTGTTGATCAATGCGTAAAAATGGCACGAAGGTAAAGCTTTGCTGACCGTCATCCCATTCATGATAATACTCTGGCTCTGCAAGAATAGACCAGTTGTTGGAATGATCCTGCACCGGCACTAATGCCGAATGTGGGAACAGTCTAACTTCGGCTCCGACATAACCTGACCACTCTCCAGCTGTTGCAGCCAGAGAGCATGTCAGCAGAATTGTAGTTGTAAACCCTCTGATCATTTTGCTCGTTTCAAAGAGTTTTTATCAAAATCACGATCAGTCAAACCTGTATCGAATTTGTAATCAGCCCAGATCAACTCCGTACTTTTCTTACTTTGATGATTGATCATGTTCTGACTATCCGGACGCCAGTATTTGTCCAGATATTGTTTGTAATCTTTAAAAGTCAGCGTTTTGAGTAGAGAATCTTTACGATCATAATACTCAACTTTCACTGGCATATAGATCTCTTTATCCATCCAGACAATCATTCTTGTATAGCCGGAATGTTTGTACTGAGGATATCTTTCGCTGACAAAAGTGTCTTTGCCATCGAGTTTTTCATCACGCAACCATTTGTATTTATATTTTTCGATCTCTTGCGAACTGAGATCTTCAAATGCAAACTCACTGCCCATAAAAGGGCCAGATTTATTTGAAGATGAAATACGTTTTACACGTTTTAAAGCTGGCAAATACAACCATTGGTCATCAGCTTTTACAGCATGCGTAAAACTTAAAAAAGCCGTTCCTTTTACATCTCTTGGTGTATCAAAAATGCTCAGGCTTTTGTCACCATCACCATCGATCTCAAGTGCTTTTAATCTGATCTGACGCTTGCTTTCCTGTCCTTGCGAATTACGCAGAATCATTTGCAGATCAACTTGAGAATCAACCCAGCCGGTATTGCGTTTATCAGCTTCAACAGCTATTGCCAATCCCTTTTCTTCGGGTGTTTCTGCGACAATGAATTAAAAGCGACAAAAGGTTAATATTACAAAAGAAATAATTTTATGCATGGCTCTTTTCCTCGAACTTCATTAGTAATGGTGGCAATAATAAAAAGTCTGCTGTTAATGCAAAAGCAATGACAATGGCGGTTAATAATCCCATTCCAGAATTCAACTCAAAACTGGACAGTGACAACACCAGAAAGCCAGCAATTAACACAAATGATGTGACGACTAATGCACGGCCTACTGTTGAAAATGCATAGACAACCGCATCTTGTGAATTCAATCCTTTTTCACGTCTGGCTCGCAAATATTTGCTTAAAAAATGTACGGTATCATCGACTACAATTCCTAATGTCATCCCGGTTACAACAGAGAGTGCGAGCCCAACTTCGCCGACTAACAATCCCCACAAACCAAAACCCAATGCCGCTGGAACCAGGTTAGGCAACAGGCTGATCAATCCAATTTTTAGTGATCGAAATGCGACGACAAGAATCATTGAAATCAAAATTAATGCGACAGTGGTCCCCATCAACATACTCTTAATATTTCGTTTACCAATATTCGCAAACATAAGTCCGGTTCCCGACCCTGGATTGGCTGACAAATCAATATGTGTTGTATTGGTCTTCAGCCATTCATATGCGCGGTTACTTAGTTCCAGCATTTCATTACTGGAAAGTTTATCCAACGTTGGTATCAATCTGATCGATGATTTTGCAACATCAATCTGGTTATTCAGATCCAGTCCATAAGGCAAAGACATTTCATACAGCAACAAATATTGAGCAGAGAGATCACGCTCATCTGGCAACTTATAATATTCCTGATCATCGCCGTGCATATTTTTATTTAGCCGGCTCATAATATCCGTTAATGTATTCACGTGAATGGTTTCCGGTTGTGCTCTATACCATTCAGAAAATGCGGCAACATCTTTCAAGAACCCCGGGTTATTGATCCCGCCCTCTTCTCCGGAAGAAAGTGAATATTCAATATTATAAATACCCGTAAGATTATCCGCCGTATAGTCTGAATCACTTCTGAATGCGACAGACTCATCAAAATAATTAATAAATATATCGTTCAATTCATTCTTTGGAATAAATGAAATCAAAATAATCGAGAAGATAGACATGATCCACAATAATGGTTTGCGTTTACTCACCACAAACTCACCAAAGCGTTTCATGACAGGATCTTCACCATCCTGAACCTGTTTTGCGCGGAAAGGAAAAAGTGACATCATCGCCGGCAAAAATGTCATTGAAAGAATAAATGCCGCAGCAACACCCATAGCAACAAAATTACCCAGATGTCTAAACGGTGGAGCATCAGAAAAGTTCATGCTCAAAAAACCAATACAGGTCGTCAAACTGGCGATAAATACTGGCTGGAGATTCAGACGTATACTTTCCTTGATGGCATCAAATTTTGTCTGCCCCTGATGCAGTCCATGTAAAAATGTGACAATAACGTGTACCGAATTTGCAATCGCCATGGTTAAGATCATCGTCGGTGCTGACGCCGAAGGTGGCGTGATCGGAAAACCAACTCGCCCTCCCAGCCCCATTGCTGCCAGAATGGAAAATAAAATCACAAACACCGTCAGGATAGTTCCACTGAAACTTCGGGTCATAATTATCAACATGATCATCATGACCAGAAAACTAGCTAATACAATCGTTTTCATATCACTACGTGAAATCTCACCAAACGCATTGTTCATCATGATCATGCCGGTTAGATGTACTGTGATGTCTGGATAAGACTGATGGATTTCGTCGGCCAGATTTCTTGCAAAACTGACGACTTCAGGCGTTTCCTTATTTTCATCTTCGCCCGGTAACAAAATGGTGACATTAACGCCTGCAACATGACCACGATCAGAAATCAGACGCTTGACGAGTAGCGGCTCATTCATCGAGACATCTTTTATCTTTGCGATCTCTTCAGCAGATAAACTTTTTGCATCTTCATATAGGTCGCGTACGATCAGATCATCTTCTTCGGCTTCTGTATGCTGGAAGTTGGAAATAGAATCAACTCTTGATGAATAAGGTGTCTGCCAGGCTTTCTCCGTTAACTCTTCAATGGCTGAAAGAACATCTGGTGTAAATACATCATCATTCTTTGTTTCAAGAACAAAGAGAACGTTGTCATTCTTCGAATACTTTTTCTCCAGAGCTTCGAAGGCTAATAATTCAGGATTCTCTGCACTGAAAAAGACCCTGTAATTATTTGTAAATGATAGATACTTACCACCACTTGCTGCTAAAACAACCAGAACGAGTGACAGTAGAATTACGATCCATCGGTATTGAATTACCCATTGACCCAGTTTATTTTCGAGGTTTCCCATTTTCCTTACCTTCGGTTTATTTTAATGTTTTATTCAATTAATAATGAATAATTAAATTATTATTTATCTTCTGACCAAAAAATATGTTAATAAAATATCAGCGTGGAATAAGACCCGTCAACATAAGATCAACTACACCATCCGCCATTTCCTGAAACTCTTCAAAAGGATATAAGCCCAGAAATGTCGGTACGTTGAACATAATGATCGCAGTCTGGATATTCCTTGCGGTAACAAATACCTCATGTACAGAAAACTCACCGGAACTATTTCCCTGAGCAAGAATTTCTGCAATTAATCCGATCTCTGTTTCTACCTTTTCATGGACAAGATCTTTTCGTTCATTCAATATTTTCTGTACTAATTCATTGATCTTCTGATCCGTACCAGCGTTTTCATAGCTATAGCTAAGGCTTTCCTGGACATATTCCCTAAGACGATCAACTGAGGTTAAACCTGGCTTTCTTACTACGACACGCAAGCGATCAATACGTTCGCCCATGCATCGTTTCGCACAGGCACAACCTATTTCATTTTTGTTTTTGAAATACCGGTAGAGATTGGCAGCGGACATGCCAACATCATCTGCGATCTCGGCCATGGTTGTTTTTCCATAGCCAATTTCTCGATAACGTTTCTCTGCTGCTTCAAGGATAAGGAGACGATTGATGTCTACTGTTTCATTGGGAATTACTGGAGTCATGGCCTGAGTCTAGTCTTTGCATAGTGAATAATCAAGGAAATATTCACTATTCAGTTTTAGTACTACAATTCCGTTTGTTTCTAGGAATTAAACTGGAGAGACCTGAAGATCAGATAATCCATAAAATGACTGAAGTATCTGATAAAGATAATGAGCATCATCACTGCCAGCCAGTTCACGAATAGAATGCATGGCAAAAGTTGGAACACCAACATCAATGGCTCGCACACCCAGTAAAGTTGCAGTCAATGGTCCAATGGTGCTGCCACATTTCATGTCAGATTTGGAAACAAAAGATTGTGTAGGAACACCAGCCAGATCAGCAATATGACGAAAGATGCTTGCCGTTTCACTATTGCTAGCATAAGCCTGATTGCTATTAATTTTGATCACAGGCCCGGAATTCATTACTGAACCATGGTTCGTGTCATGCTTATCTGAAAAATTCGGGTGTACTCCGTGCGCATTGTCAGTCGAGACCAACATAGATCGCGCCATCATGCGCGCATAGTCCTCATCAGTTATCGCAATACGTTTTAAGATACTGGACAGAAGGTTTCCACGTGCGCCGGCAGCCGATCCCGATCCTACTTCTTCGTGATCATTGCAAACCAGTAATTGACAAGTGTTCTTTTTATTTTCGATTAAAGCCTGCATACCGGTATAGCAACTCAGTAAGTTATCCAGTCGTGCACTGGCAATAAACTCTTCATTCAAACCGATCATCGCTGCTGGTTGTGTACCGTAAAACGACAATTCGAAATCAAGAATTTCTGATCCTTTTAAACCCTTCTCTGTTTTATCAAGAAGATTCATTAATTCCGCTTTCAGATCGAAAGGCTGATCAGAGATCAGACTCACAACAGGAGGTAAATAAGTCTGCTTATTAACAGTGCGATTGGTATTCGCCTCACGATCCAGATGAATTGCCAGACTGGGGATGATCGCAATAGGATCTTTAAAATCGATCAACCTGTTTTCCAGGTTTCCCTTTTTGTTTTTCAGGGTTACACGGCCAGCCAATGACAGATCACGATCAAACCACGGGTTAAGCAAAACGCCACCGTATACTTCTACGCCAAGTTGGTTATAACCTTTAGATTCAATCTCAGGATTTGGTTTAACTTTAAAACATGGGCTGTCTGTATGAGCTCCAACCATTCGGAACCCTGTCTCAACAGGGGATTTAGCCCCCCGTCGAAAAGCCACAATTGAGGAATCATTTCGAATAACGAAATAACTACCTTTACTCTTCAGCTCCCATTGGTCTTGCTCATGAAGCTGAACAAAACCTGCATCGTGCAATTTTTGTTTCATTTCAGCGACAGCGTGGAAAGGTGTCTGTGAACGATCCAGAAAATTCAGTAAGCCGGGATTAAAGCGTTGGGTTGTCATAAATAGGAAAGCACTTTTAGATTAGATAGTGCTGATTATATGGACGCATTCCTGCCTGCGCAAATGCTCTGAGGAAATAACGATCAAATATTGAGGCCAGAAAATGATGGCCCCAATACTTTTTATCTGGATGGTTTATTGAATACTCTTCAACGTTGCTTCTGCTTGATCCTTTCCCTTAAATTCTCTGCTGTTATTAACGGCAAGTTCAAGGTGATCTTTTGCAATCTTTAAAAGTTTTCCCTGCTTGAAGTAAGCCATACCAAGATGGTACTGAAGTGCAGGTTCTTTAGGAGCTTTCGCTACAGCATCTTCCAATAATGAAATCGCTTTGGTGTAATCCCCAGCTTTATAACTAACCCAACCGATCGTATCCAAAAATGCAGGATTCTTTGAGTTCACTAAAACTTTTGTAAGCTCTTGTGCTTTTTTCAGTGATTCTGAACTATCAGTATTGTCGACATAAAGCATGGCTAAATTGTTGGCCACTATAATATTCTCTGGCTCTCTGGCAATTATTTGCTCGTAAAAACCGATTGCCTGATCAACTTTTCCAGTTTGTTCATAAATACCTGCCAGACCCGTTATGAAAACTGGATCGTCTGGTAGCGCCTTCATTCCAGCCTCATAAACCCTGATCATTTCATCTGTATTTTTTTCCATCGCATAAGTGCTGGCTAAGCGGACATAAGGTGTGCGGAAGTCAGGCTTCATTTTTATTGCAGCAAGAAAAACTTTACGTGCTTCCGGAATTTTTTTCTGGGCTAATAAGATCTCCCCTTTCATATTTTGTGCAATATGATTTTCCGGATTGGTTGCGAGAACCTTATTAACTCGTGCCAATGCTTCATCAGCTTTATCTTCTGACATGTAGCCACGCACAAGCTGTGCAAGTGGTTGCACTGCGTTTGGAGATTTCTCGAGTGCTTTGGTGTATTCATCTATGCTCGACGTAAAATCCTTGTTCATCTGGTGCACAAGGCCTGAGAGGTGATGTCCTTCACCACTTTCAGGGAAAGCTTCTTTAATTCTTTCTGCTGTTCCTAAAGCAGCTTTCCAGTCCTGTTTCGCAGATTGAAGTTTAAACAAGGTTTCTAAAGCGGCGGCATTATCAGGTGCTATCATCAAAATTTCCTGGATTTGATCAATCGCAAGCTCTGGCTTCCCTGTTCGTAGAAGTGTTTCAGCCAACTCTGATCTAACAATGGCATCTTTTGGCGACGCTTCTGCCGCTTTTTCCAGCGCTACTCGAGCCAGTTCATGATCACCATTCATGCTATGCGCATGAGCAAGTAAGCGCAGATGTTTTACGGATGCAGGGTTGGAGTTCAACACACCTCGAAAATCTACAATCGCTGCATCAGCTTCTTTTTTCGCCAGAGAAATTCCACCTCTGACAGTTAACGCATCAACATCTTTTGGGTTTTCTTTCAGGACTTCTTCGGCAAGCACCAGAGCCTCATCAATATTCTTACGTCCCATCTGAAGGACAGCGATCTGAGATTTAGCTTTCAGCCTTTCAGCATCATTGTATTTACTCTGATCAGCGATACCTGCCAGAACGCTGATACTCTTATCAACATCCGTCGTCTTATACAACGCTGCCAGACCAAACTTCAAAGTATTGTCATCTGGGTTATTTTCAATGGTTGATAACAGTTCTTTTTCAGCGGCTTCAAAACTACGATACCTAGCCAAAAACTCAATCAATATTAAACTTGCCTTGTTATCTTCCTTCTCAACAGCCGCTGCATCCCTCAGTACATTTTCTGCTTTATCCAACTTCTTTTGGCTGATATAAAAACTACTAAGACGAAAACGGTGTAGCATGTTGTCAGGTTCGGTCTTAACAATATCCTCAAGAATCTGTCCAGTTCCTGCAATATCCTTTTGAGACATCAACACTTTGGCTTTCAGTGCCATCAGGTTCGTATTCGTTGGGTGTTTCTCAAGGCCGCCGTTCACCAGCACCAATGCTTTTGCATGATCCTGTTTTGAAAGATGCAGCGAAGAAACCAGCGCGATACTATTTACGTGTCCCGGATCAATTTTTAATGCAGCCAGACCATCAGAGAATCCACCTGAAATATCTCCACTCCTGGCCTTTATTCCTGCACGTAATACTAGCGCATCAACATTTTCAGGTTCACTGGTAACAGCTGTTTCAGCTTCCTCAAGTGCCATATCTAACGCATTACCGAGTAGATAGATCTGCCCGGCGTGGATATGAGCTTCTATATGTGTCTTATCCAGTTTAATAACCGCCAGGAATTGACTCATGGCAGGACGCCACTCACCTAGTTTTTCGAGAATTAGACCCAACTGATAATGAGCATTGGCATCTTTAGGATCAATCTGTAAAGCATTCTTAAATTCAAGACGTGCTTTCTCAAAATTTCCTTCCTCTACCAACTGCGTGCCACGCTCCATATAAGCCGCTTTTCTCTCATCGGCACCACCACAACCCGCCAGAACAAGTATAAGTGTAGAAACACAAGCTAATCTATTGAAATAACACATAGTTAAATTCCTGAATTTTAATTATTTTCCTGAAATGGATCCTTTCGCAATGAACTTAAGAATGCAATAGACGTACCGGAAACATTTGTAAAGGAGGTCGAACTGCCACAATGGTTTTCAAAGTTCCTGTATCCATAATAATAGTGATTGATAAACAAGAAGTTAGTTCAATTCATCTTCTATCTATGCGATAGATTCCACTATTATGCCAGCAGACCTCGATAGGCAAGAATGCCCATAGCGATCAGTGCTGCGATATTCAGGCTGTTTAAGCGTTTTTCCATGCGCGTCAACAACAATTCACAACCATAGAGCATGATGATGCTTTTGACCACAAGAATGCCTATGTCGTGGATCTGTAGATATCGACCACCAAAAACAGCGACGGTAAACACCCCAAAAACAATCAGATAATCCATCGGTGATGTCTGGAATTTTTTATCCATTGCATAACGAACCACAATAGCAATGGAAACAGCGAGCAGAACAAAGGGTATGACATCAAAATAAACTGCGTGTGAAATACGTTCTGAATGGGAAACAAGATAGACAGAAAACATGGCCACGATGTAGACGCCCCCCCTGAGAGAGAAACCATTTCTAAATTTGTAGTAAAACAACTCCATAAACATAACAGCAAATAACACGCCTGCAATGATGCCAAAATCTCTGGGGATAGACTCAACAAAGAGACAACCCAGGATAAAATATGCTGGAAGAATAAATTGGATCAGCCCCAGAGCTATCCGGATAACATCGATTTTATGTTGACGAACGTAACGAGCCGAAGTAAATATCGTTGTTCTTGACTGTTCTCCCGTACGCCACCCAGTATGTTCGGCATATCTTAACAAGCCCAGAATTACCAAAGCCGTAAACAAATACAACAGAATAATTAACAAGTCACTTTGATAGCGTAAAAAGATGGCGCTGATCACCAGTAAGGCTTGTATCGAGTAAATAATGATGACAGTTTCATAATGATCAAAACCAAGATCAAGAAGTCGATGATGAATGTGTGTTCGATCTGCATGAAAAGGACTATGCCCATGCTTAACTCGAAGAATCATAACCGTGATCAAATCAATAACAGGCAAACCAAGAAACAGTAATGTCAACGCTGGACTCAATGAAGGATAAACATCCTGAGTTAATAGTATGGCCAAAAAACCTAATGAGTAGCCAAGAAACTGACTTCCTGCATCACCCATAAAGATCTTCGCTGTATGTGTGTTATAACGAAGAAAACCCAGTATCCCCCCAAGACAACTTGCTGCGATAATACAAGCTTCCATGCCTCCGGCAATATAGGCCAGAAAAGCGACCACAATTAAACTCAACATAGCTTCACCACCAGCCAGCCCATCCAGTCCATCAGATGTGTTAATGGCGTTTGTCATACCGATAATGGCAAAATAAGTGAAAGGAATACCAATCCAGGATGGAACACTGTCACTTGCAGTAAAAGGCAGATGCGTTATTGAGAGATCGCCGTAAAAAACGACAATAGAAATTGCAATAATTTGCCCAATAAACTTTATATATGGCTTAACCTGACGTATATCATCCCAGATACCGAAAACGATAATGACGGCAGCTCCCAACAAAAATGCCGAAACGGTAGGCGTAAGATCAACCATCGAAAAAATAGCCAGCAAAGCCCCTGCAATAATACCCAGGCCACCTACTCTCGGGATCGCCTCATCATGCACTTTACGAAAATCGGGTTCATCGATCATGCCGAGAACGCCCGCAAACCGCCATACAATAGGGATCACCAACACACTCACAGCCATAGCAATCATCAGTGCTATTAGAGGTGTTGTGTCGTGAATTATTTCCGTACTTGTTTCGATCATTTATTTAGCAGGCAGGCGTAGTTAGAACTCCCGAGATGATACACGGGTAACTGCAAAGCAGGTTGATAAGTATTGTGTTATTAGTCATAAATTGCCACATTGAACGGAAATGATTGATCTTAGGACGAAATGCTAAAAGGAAAACTGAAAAACAGCAATCAAAATAAGTAATTAATGACTATCCTTCACATTCTGAGTCACTTTATTTTTAATCATAAGCTTGCAGAAGAACCAGGCTTATCAAACAACAGTAAGAACATGTATAATGCTGCGCTTTTTCTGGTTTGAATACACCAAACCTCCTCACATTATTACACAGGAACACGATCTTGCTTACTACCGCTAACATCACCATGCAATTCGGGGCGAAGCCTCTTTTCGAAAACGTCTCAGTCAAATTCGGCGAGGGCAATCGTTATGGCCTGATCGGCGCTAATGGTTGTGGTAAATCCACTTTCATGAAGATCCTCTCCGGTGAGCTGGAAGCGACTTCCGGCAATGTCAGCCTTGATGTGAATGAATCCTTTGCCGTGTTGAAGCAGGATCAGTTTGCTTATGAAGATCAGCGCGTGATCGACGTGGTGATCATGGGTGACCCAAAACTGTGGGAAATCCATCACGAGCGTGAACGTATTTACAACCTGCCAGAAATGTCGGAAGAAGACGGCATCAAAGTTGCCGAGCTTGAAGGTGAATATGCCGAACTCGATGGCTACACTGCCGAATCCCGCGCCGGAGAATTATTACTCGGCGTAGGTATTCCAATCGAACAACATTACGGCCCAATGAGCGAAATTGCACCGGGCTGGAAATTACGAATCTTACTGACGCAAGTTTTATTTGCCGATCCGGATATTTTACTGCTCGACGAGCCAACCAACCATCTGGACATCAGCACGATTCGTTGGCTAGAGGAAGTGATCAACCAGCGCGACAGCACTATGATCATCATCTCGCATGATCGGCATTTCCTCAACAGCGTATGCACACACATGGCCGATATGGATTTTGGTGAGCTACGCGTTTATCCCGGCAACTACGATCAATACATGCTGGCATCCACACAAGCACGCGCAAGTCAGATTGCTGACAATGCGAAGAAGAAAGTACAGATCAAAGAACTACAGGAATTTGTTGCACGTTTTTCTGCCAACGCTTCAAAAGCAAAACAGGCAACATCCCGTGCAAAACAGCTCGATAAAATTGAACTGACAGATATCAAACCTTCCAGTCGTGTGAATCCATATATTCGATTTAATCAGGAAAAGAAATTATTCCGGAATGCGCTGGAAATAGACAACATCAGTCAGTCTTATGACAAAGAAGAACCCTTATTCAAAGACTTCAGTTTCATGACAGAAGTTGGTGAAAAGGTCGCGATCATCGGTCCCAACGGTATTGGTAAATCTACTTTCGCCAAAACACTCTCGCGCGAACTGCCACCAAAAACTGGCTCGATCAAATGGTCAGAAAATTCCAGCGTCGGTTACTACGCACAGGATCACGAACACTTCTTCGAAGGCGACATCACTTTATATGACTGGATGTCACAATGGGGAGCACCCGAGGATGATGAACAATCCATTCGCGGAATTCTTGGGCGCTTGCTCTTCTCCGGCAAAAGTATAGACAAGAAAGTAAATGTTTTATCCGGTGGAGAAAAAGGCCGGATGATGTTTGGTAAACTCATGCTGCAAAAACCAAACATCCTGATCATGGATGAACCGACCAACCACATGGACATGGAATCAATCGAATCACTCAACATGGCGCTGGAACAATATGAAGGAACCTTATTCTTCGTCAGCCATGATCGTGAATTTGTTGGTTCACTGGCCACACGGATCTTTGATATGACCGATGATGGCATCGTTGATTTCGCTGGAACTTATGAAGAGTATCTTGCTAGTCAGGGGATTGATTAAAAGACTGCTTAATCAAACTGTGATGATAGTTGGATATTAAAATCGCAAAGTAGACACTCTGGATAAATGGCCACTATAATCAAAATATACCAATATCTTATTGATAATAATAAATTTTTTATGACGTCCGCTTTAATAACCTACAATAGTTTATTGTGTTCGCTAAATCCTCGTAGAGGGTAGTACAGTGCGCATTACTTCACTAATTACCATTATATTTTTGGCATTGGGATGCTCCGATGAGGTGCCTTTAGATCAGGCAAAATCTTGTTTCCCTCAAGGTAGCGATACCTTAATTCTTTCTAAGGCGTTGTCAGAGAAGGAACTACCTCACCATTTTAATTTGGAATTAAAATGTATCTTTTACGCTTATAATATCCGTGAAAGAGTAGAAGAAACTACCACTGAAGTCTTTGGTTCCCCTCCTCCTCCTGGTCTAAACATATCTTTGGGAGATGGTAACGATGCAATAGAACAACTCTTAACCTCTAATGGTGTAAAGGTAGATAAGATTGTCTATCACGGCATTGAGTTCATTGTCTGGTCTTTCGAAGACCATGAAAAGGCAGAGGAGCTATTAAAGATGGAGTCTTGGGAGAAGGAGGTGCGAAAAAAGATGAGGGAAGAGAATTGAAATTACGCATCCGCATGCAATCAGATGCGATGAAGCTACGCCGCTTGCGAGGTGTTATACATTTTAAAGCTGCCGCAAATATTCATACATCACAATTGATCCAGCAATGCTGACATTCAGGCTTTGAACATTGCCGTGCTGGGGAATTTTTATCTTCTGGATATCCGGATAGTTATTCAGATCAATGCTCAAACCACGTTCCTCATTGCCCAGAATAAATGCACTTTTTGCAGGAAATTTTATATCACTTAATATTTTGTCAGTATCAAAATCAAGTGCGAAGATCTCATAACCTTCCTGTTTAAGTTCCTTGTAACAGGAATCAAAATCATCATGAAATTTTGCTGGCACTTTGCGGAAAGCTCCTTTCGCTGGAGCTGGATCAAAAAAACCGATATCGATCAGATGAACTTCATGCGCACCGAAAGCTTCGGCACTACGGAATAACTTGGGGACATTAAACCCTGACTTAAGGCTATCCAGCACCAAAACAAATTCATGCTCTCCATGACTAGCAAGCAATCTATTTTTAAGACGTTCTTTTTCGTAACGTTTTATTACCCTGTCGCGAAGTTCTCTGCGAGTGAATTCCTGATTGTTGTCAGACATTTCAGAGAGTAGAAACTTAAAGCTTTACAACTCGAACCAGTAAACCAAACAATGGATGATCAAAATAATGCAGTTCTTTTGATTTAAGTCGCCGGTTCTCCATAAGCTTTACGCTGCCTTCGGTACTATTAAAAACCAGATCAGTTTTTATGTGCAAATATTTCTTTTTCATAAGGTTGATCGTGCCTTCAACAATACCGGAAACGTCAATCCATGCGGCAGTACTTTGTTCCTCGTTCAACACGGGTTGGCTCCAGCTTTTGTGATAAAGAACACGATAATTATCAGAGTCTTCAAGCTTGTTTCTGACCTGAACAAGATTCAGTGAATAAGATGGTAATTCTTTGATCATTCCTTCCCCGGATTCAACCGGTAAGAAATCATTATGGGAATTCTGATCTAAAATGGTTTCTTTTAACTCACGCCATTTTTCTTTATCTTTTTCATCAACGAAAGCTGTGGATTCTGTGTGTTCGAAGATCAAAACTTCTACCTTGTAGATCGGCGCAGCAAAACTATTAGTTGATAGAAAAATTAACAATAGCAAGAATGAAAATCTATTTTTGATCATAATCAGTCCGTTATTTTCGTCATGAATTTATCAAGAAGATAATTAATTTCTATAAAGCGTTGTTCTGGTTCAGGCATATCTTTAGTGATCCGGAGTCGGGTACTTTCCAGTTTATAATTATAAGGTTCTGTCTGTATCAAACGAATCAATAAACCCGGATCAATATTGGGTTGTTCTTTAAAATCAAATCGTCCCGACGTTGCACCAAAGTCTATTTTCTTAATGCCCATTGGCGTAGCTTTGATCTTGAGTCCGGTCAGAGAGAAAAGATTTAAAGCCTGTTCTGGCATCATGCCAAAACGATCAATCATTTCTTCGCGCAATTCTCTCAACTCCTGATCATCGACGGCACTGGCGATGCGTTTGTACATTATCAACCGCGTATGCACGTCGGGCAAGTAGTCTTCCGGAATCAGCGCAGGAATATGCAGATCAATTTCAGTACCGTGATCCAGTGGTCGATCAAGCTCTGGTTGCTTTCCAGCTCTTAATGCTTTCACTGCGCGTTCGAGCATGTCTGTGTACATGCCAAAACCAATTTCCTGAATGTGTCCACTCTGATCACTGCCGAGAATTTCACCCGCACCACGAATTTCCAGATCGTGCGTTGCAATGGTAAATCCAACACCCAATTCTTCCAGTGCTTCGATCGCCTCTAATCGTTTTCGCGCATCTTTTGTCAGCGCTTTAATTTCCGGAACGATCAGATAAGCATAAGCACGATGATGTGATCGCCCTACCCGTCCGCGTAATTGATACAACTGCGCCAGCCCGAATTTATCCGCGCGATTTATAATGATCGTATTTGCACTGGGAATATCGATACCTGTTTCTATAATTGTGCTGCAAACCAATACGTTAAAACGACGATGATAAAAATCCTTCATCACATTTTCAAGGTCTCGCTCACGCATCTGTCCATGTGCAAAATGGACGCGTGCTTCGGGAACTAGATCAGCAATTTCACGGGTCATTTTTTCGATGGTATCAACTTTATTATGTAATAAATAAACCTGACCGCCACGACTGATCTCTCGCATGATCGCTTCTTTGATCGTATCGTTTTTCCATTCCCGAACAAAAGTTTTGATCGCTAATCGTCGAGCCGGTGGTGTGGCAATAATTGAAAGCTCTCTTGTGCCAGTCAGTGCCATGTTTAATGATCGCGGGATCGGAGTTGCTGTCAGCGTCAAAATATCCACCTCTGATCGCATGGCTTTCATTTTTTCTTTTTGCCGAACACCGAAGCGATGTTCTTCATCAATGATCAGTAATCCAAGCCGCTTAAACTTAATATCATTCTGGATCAGCTTATGTGTGCCGATCACAATATCGACTTTCCCCTGTGACAATCCTTCAATGGTTTCTTTGGTTAACTTTGATCCACTGAAACGTGAAAGTTGTTCGACTCGAATCGGCCAGTCGGCAAACCGATCTTTGAAATTTTCATAATGTTGTTGCGCCAGTAAAGTTGTCGGTACGAGAATCGCAACTTGCTTACCAGCATTTACGGCGACAAATGCAGCGCGCATGGCCACTTCTGTTTTACCAAAACCAACATCACCACACACCAGCCGATCCATCGGTCGTTCGGCTTGCATATCTTCGAGTACAGCTTCGATCGTTGTATATTGATCCGGAGTTTCTTCAAATGGAAATGCTTGAGAAAAGGCACGATATGCATCTTCATCTATGGTGAAGGCATTACCTATTCGGGCTTCACGGCGAGCATAGATCTCAAGTAATTCTGCCGCTACGTCATGTACTCTTTGTGCAGCTTTCGATTTCGCTTTTTGCCACTGCCCACTCCCGAGTTTGTGCAATGGTGCATGATCCGGATCAACACCGGAAAAACGGCTGATCAGATGTAAGGAAGCTACCGGAACGAAAAGTTTATCGCCATCGGCATATTCCAGCTCGATGTATTCATCCGTCGCTTCCAATGCATTGAGCGTAGTCAAACCTCTGTAACGACCAACACCATGATCTTCGTGGATTACAGGTGCGCCAATAGTTAGCTCGGTAAGATTTTTTACGATCGCTTCTGCATCTCGACCGGAGCGACGACGGCGACGTTTTTGTGAAACTCGTTCGCCAAACATTTGAGTTTCGCTGATCACTGCAATAGTCGGCGAGTCGATCTGTATGCCTTGTTCGAGCGAAGCTACGGTAATACCGAGATCTTTTTCTGCTTGTAAAAAATCTTGCCAGTTTTCGAAGACTTCCGGACGTAGATCATGTCGTCTAAAAGTATCCAGCATAGTTTCACGACGGCCAGTTGAGTCTGCCGCGATCAGAACGCGTCCATCAAAATTACTCAGAAATCGTTTTAATAATCCTAATGGTTCTTCAGCACGTGGATCGACCGGGATTTTCATCGGCATGGTCGTCGAGAAACTGATCTTGCTGCCTTTTCCCGATCCTTTCTTGTCAGAAGAATCATCTTCGGTATCCATGCCTGCAATCATCACGGACGGTGTTAGTTTTATGCCTTCGAAAACTTCGTTGACACGCAAGGCGATCATCTCCGGCGGCAGGATGGGACGATTTACATCGTGATCAAATTGTTCATGTCGCTCCGTGACTTCGTTCCAGAAATGTTCCGCTGCATCTTCAACACGATCATCAAACATGATCATGGTTTTCGCTGGCAGGAAATCAAATATGGTGCTGGTCTGATCAAAAAATAACGGCAGATAATATTCGATTCCGGGCGCGGGTAGACCATCGCTGACATCACGGTAAACCGAACAATCGCCTGGCGCACCATCAAACTGTTCACGCCATGCATGACGGAAGTGTGTGACGCCTTCTTCGCTTAGTGGAAACTCATGACCGGGGAGGATTTCCAGTTTATCTAAGGGCTCTGTGGATCGCTGGGTTTCCGGATCAAAATATCGCAGGGTATCAACTTCATCGTCGAACAAATCGATCCGCACCGGTGCTTCACTGCCCATCGGAAACACGTCCAGCAATGATCCGCGTATGGCGAAATCACCATGTTCCAGAACTTGTGAAGTGTAACGATATCCGCTGAGTTCTAACTGCTTACGGATGTTATCAAGATCCAGTGTTTCACCGACAGCGATCGCAAAACTATTTGCTTTGACGTATTCCTGTGGTGGCAAACGATGCATGAGTGTTGAAACTGAGGCTATCAATACGCCTTTTTGCATGGTCGGTAATTGTGCGAGGATGGCCAGCCGATCAGAAATAATATCGTGATACGGTGAGAATTGATCGTAAGGTAAAGTCTCCCGATCAGGGAAAACTTTTATGGGTAAATCTTTATCTTTTACAAAAAAATCAATCTCAGTTGCCAGTCGTTCTGCGATCAAATTGTCCGGCGTAATAATCAGCAGTGGTGCGGAATGAGATTCCAGAACACTCGCAATCGCCAACGCTTTGCTGGAACCATAAAGTCGCGTCCAACGTAAACGATCACCATTGGCCTCTGGAATGGGTGGCTCAAACGGACTTAGCGCTGCCTTTTCATTCATAACAATACTTTTAAAAGTCAGATCGAAAAATTATAAATTCTGGATAGATTCTGAAATAGATTCCAGAGCGGCAGCAGGATTCTCTGCCTGTGTGATCGGTCTTCCAATCACCAGATAATCCGATCCATTTTTGATTGCATCTTCGGGTGTCATGATCCGGGTTTGATCATCCTGACTACTGCCTGCGGGTCTGACACCGGGCGTGATCAATTTGAAATCACTACCACAGGATTCTCGCAACATAGTTGTTTCCAGTGGCGAACAAACAACGCCATCAAGTCCTGTCGATTGAGCGAGTTTTGCCAGTCGATTTACAGCCTGCTCAGGTGTTCCTTCCATACCAATTTCAGATAGTTCTTCTGCTGAAAGGCTAGTCAAAACCGTAACGCCAATCAGAAGTGGTTTTTTCTCATACTGATCAATGGCTTCTCTCGCCGCTGTCAGCATGCTGCGACCACCACTGGAATGCACATTAACCATCCAAACGCCGAGTTCGGCAGCCGCAGCACAGGCTTTGGCAACAGTATTCGGAATATCATGAAATTTCAGATCGAGAAATACATCAAAACCCATGCCGACAAAACGTTCTACCAGTTTTGGTCCCGCGGTGGTGAACAGTTCTTTACCAACTTTAATCCGGCATTTTTTCGGATCCAGTTGTAAAGCAAAAGACAGTGCTGTTCCCATATCATTAAAATCGAGAGCGATGATGACTTTAGAATTGTTCACTAAAAATTCCTATTTAAATATTTCCGGTTTGTCTAGCCTGAATTGGTTTAACGGTATCCCACTTTCTGCAGGCCGGGCATTGCCAATAAATTGATCGGGCACGATAGCCACAATTGTTACATTTGTAAGACGATTTTACTTCAACAAGTTTTACGGTTAATTGTTTAAAACAGTCGAGTTTATTTTTGTTCTGGCCTTCTTCTTCGGTCAATAGAGAGAGATCGACAAGACGATCAAGCATTCTTATCGATGGTAAATCTTCTGCCTTCTCAACTAAATAACGAATTGCTTCATCACTACCTTCGTTCTCTTCAATGAACTCGGACAACTCGATGATCTGATTTATACCTGCTTGCGAAGTGGGTAGTTTATGTAGATATTCATGAAACTTTTGACTCTTACCAAGTTCTCGATAACAAACCTTCAACGGACTCAAAACCTCGCTGACAAATTCCGGTGCCTGTCTGGTTATTCTTTTGTACGCCTTACGGGCTGCTTTGTAATTATCCTCTTCCATCTCAAGCTGACCTTCGATCATACTGGCATGTGCACAGTTAGAATCCTCTTTCAGCGCCTGCTTGATCAGATCTCTTGCTGCCGGATAATCTTCCTCACCAAGCTTTGCTTCTGCCTGTTTACAAAAGTAATGTGCTATCCGTTTGTTGAGAACGCGTGACGAATTTTTTTGCCAGATCTTGCCGCATTTGATGGCTTTTGCCCAGTCCTTTTCATCTTCATAAATTTGAACGAGATAACGAGCCGCCCTCGCTTTATAAGACGTTGCCAGTAAATCCTCAAATAAAACTTCAGCCCGATCGAGCAGACCTAAACGTAAATAATCCACACCAAGCTCAAGCAAGGCCTGCGATCGTTGTTCGCTAGAAAGTGTCGGTCTTGCAATGAGGTTTTGATGGATTCTGATCGCACGATCAACTTCACCGCGGCGACGGAATAAATTGCCCAGCGCCAGATGAACTTCGACCGTTTCATTATCAACTTCAAGCAACTTGAGAAAGACATCTATCGCCTTATCGGGCTGTTCATTGATGAGGTATCGCAGCCCTTTATAGTATTCGGGAGCGACGTTATTAACGTAAGATCCTTTAGGCTTGCTGTATTTCTTTCGAGCGGCTAACCAGCCACTGACAGCGGCGACTGGCAGTAATAGAAACAGGAGTCCGCTAACGAACTCAGTCGGCATCCTGTAAAGGGATAGATCTTAAGTTCGAAACTTCCTGCTCCGCTGTTTTGACTGATTTTTTGAGTTTTGAACGTTCGCGACGTAATGGCACGATCATTCCGAGACTTGTGAACATGCCCAAAAGTGCACCGATCAATAATGATGCAATGACAACAACTGAAAGGCTGACATCAATGGTACCGAGGTAATAATTAATAGTCACCATGATGTCGTTCTTGACATGAAACGCCAGACCAATGGCGACGATAATGACTACAAAAAGGAATTTAATAAATCCGATCATAAGCTATCTCCCTGACTGATTAGTTATGTTATTTTCTTCTGTTGATAATACCTATTACAGCTTATCAGATCACGAAATATTTACATGTATAACTTAATCTTTTTTCAATGAGGCATTGACGCGCTCACGTAGCTCTTTGCCCGGTTTGAAATGAGGAACATGTTTGCCAGGTAAGGAAACCTGCTCACCAGACTTGGGATTACGTCCAACTCTGGGTGGTCTAAAATGTAATGAAAAACTACCAAAGCCACGGATCTCAATACGTTCACCGCTGGCCAGAGTATTTGCCATATGTTCGAGCATAGATTTAACAGCTGACTCTACATCGTTATATCTTAATTGTGTCTGCTTACTGGCAAGGACATCAATCAATTCTGATTTTGTCATTTCTTATTCTCTAAATTTAGTTAGGTAACAAACTTTTAGTAATCTGGGCAAGTAGATAATAATCTACCTGCCCAGAAACAAGCTTATTTATCCATTTGCTCTTTCAACAAATCACCCAGTGTTGTTGCACCGCCTTCTGAAGAAGAACTGTATTCCTTGATGGCTTCTTTCTCATCTTTGGAATCTCTCGCTTTAATCGAAAGGTTAATTGAACGTTTCTTACGATCTACGCCAACTAACATTGCTTCTATTGCATCACCTTCTTTCATCAATTTACGTGCATCATCAACCTGATCAAGCGACATTTCCGAAGCTCGCATATAAGCAATTACGCCTTCTGCCAGTTCGATTTCTGCGCCACGGGCATCAACTTCAACAACGGTACCTGAAACAAGCTTACCTTTCGGATGCTCATTCATGTAATCGCTGATCGGATCACCGTCCATCTGTTTGATACCCAGTGAAATACGCTCACGTTCTGCATCAATCGCAAGGATGACAGTTTCAAGTTCATCACCTTTATTGTAATTACGGGCAATGTCTTCACCCGTATCATTCCAGGAAATATCAGAAAGATGAACCAGACCATCAATACCACCATCAAGCCCGATGAATACACCGAAGTCTGTGATTGATTTGATTGCACCGGAAACTTTATCACCACGCGCATGTGTCGCAGCAAACTCGTCCCATGGGTTCGCCAGACATTGTTTCATGCCAAGTGAAATTCGACGACGTTCTTCATCAATATCAAGAACCGCAACTTCCACTTCCTGACCAAGATGAACCAGTTTAGAAGGATGAACATTCTTGTTAGTCCAATCCATTTCAGATACGTGAACCAAACCTTCAACACCTTCTTCGATCTCAACAAAACAACCATAGTCAGCGAGGTTAGTCACTTTACCTGTTAGACGGAAGCCTTCAGGATAACGACGAGCGATATCTACCCATGGATCTTCACCCAGTTGTTTCAGACCAAGAGAAACTCGTGATTTTTCTTTATCGAACTTAAGGATTTTGACATCAATTTCATCACCTATCGTAACAACTTCGCTTGGGTGATTAACACGTTTCCAAGCCATATCAGTGATATGTAATAGACCATCAATACCACCCAGATCAACAAATGCACCGTAATCTGTAAGATTTTTAACCAGACCTTTAACCGTGATTCCTTCAGCCAGGCTTTCCAGCAACGCTTCGCGATCAGCCGAGCTCTCAGTTTCTACAACGGCACGACGTGAAACAACGACATTATTTCGTTTTTGATCAACTTTGATAACTTTGAATTCAAGTGGCTTGCCTTCAAGATAGCTCGTATCACGAACCGGACGAACATCAACCAGTGAACCAGGGAGGAAGGCGCGGATGTTATGTACATCAACGGTGAAACCACCTTTAACCTTGTCTGTAATAATACCTGTAACGGTTTCATTATCTTCGTGTGCTTTTTCAAGACTGATCCAGGCCATTGCCCGTTTCGCTTTTTCGCGGGATAAACGAGTGGCACCGTAACCATCCTCGAATGCTTCTAATGCGACATCGACTTTATCGCCGACTTCAACTTCAACCTCACCACTTTCATTATAAAATTCTTCCAGTGGGATCATCCCTTCGGATTTCAGACCGGCGTTGATAACAACGAACTTCGGACCGATTTCCAGTACCGTACCGGCAACAATACTGCCAGTAGCGATGTTTAATTCTGTTTGACTTTGTTCAAATAATTCCGCGAAACTTTCGGACATGATTAGTTAGACTCCAGACCTGGCATGATGTGCCAAATCCATTTCCGCTTAAAGCGGGTTAGTTAAAAATACAACTGAACCAACATAGTTCAGTCAACCTGTTGTAACAAATTACATGCAAGAGCTTAGTCAGGAACAACAAAACCTCTTGCGATCACATGCGCCATGACCTTCGCTTCTACCTCATCAATATCCAGATCACTGGTATCAATAACAATGGCATCATCTGCCGGTTTTAGCGGAGCGACTTCACGCTGGCTATCTCTTTCATCGCGTTCTGCGATTTCCCGAGAAATCTCCGTGAGAAGCTGCGGGACATTAACATCATTTCCCTTGTCTTTCAACTGCTTATATCGTCTTTCCGCCCTGCGATCCGGACTCGCTGTCAGATAAATTTTCAGATCCGCCTGTGGAAAAACAACCGTGCCCATATCGCGACCATCTGCCACCAGCCCCGGCTCTTTCTGAAAAGCCTTCTGGCGCTCGAATAATGCTGTGCGAACTTCGGGAATTGCAGCAACTTTTGAAGCCATATTGCCACTTTCCTCAGTGCGTATTTGTGCCGATATATCTTCACCCGCAAGCAAGATCGACACCAGTTCGCCCTTCTTCTCAAAGGTCAGATCAAGCTTGGCAGCCTCTGCCACCAGTAAATCAATGTCGTCCAGAGGAATGTTTTTTTGTCTGGCTACATAGCCCAACACGCGATATAAAGAACCGCTGTCTAACAAGTGACAGCCCAGATTTGATGCGATACGACCGCAAAGTGTCCCTTTTCCGGTTCCACTTGGGCCATCAACGGTGATCACAGGTGCTTGAGTATGTTTTGTCATGATTGAGTCGAAACTGACAACCCCACTTCACTTGATAACGCGACAAACTCAGGAAAAGAAGTATCAACATTTTCGCAATCGAGAATGCGTATTTGTCCATTTGCCTGTAAGCCTGCCATCGCAAAAGCCATCGCGATTCGATGATCACCATGACTATCTACATAACCACCGTCCATCTTACTACCTTTCTCAAAACCCTTGATGATCATACCATCGGGCAACGCTTCGGCATCAACACCTAAACTTGCCAAGCCTTCCTGCATCACCTGAATCCGATCACTTTCCTTGACCCGCATTTCTGCAGCGCCGCGTAATGTGGTTGTTCCTTCGGCAAAAGCAGCAGCAATAAAAATAGCTGGAAACTCATCGATCGCCAATGGTACGAATTCTTCAGGAATGTCGATTCCTTTTAATGCCGCATATTTGATTTGCAGATCAGCAACCGGTTCGCCACCGGCTTTATATTCACGCAAGATCTGAATATCCGCCCCCATGAGTTTCAGAATTCGGATCACACCATCACGGGTTGGATTGATACCAACATTTTCCAGCACCAGATCAGAACCTTTGGCAATACAGGCTCCGACAATAAAAAATGCTGCCGATGATATGTCTCCTGGCACAACAATCGATTGTGCTTTCAGGCTTCCGCCACCAACCAGACTTGCTGATCCTTCTCCATAAGAAACACTATAACCAAAACCTTCCAGCATTCGTTCAGTATGATCACGCAAAATGCCTTTTTCATTGACGCGAGTTTCGCCTTCAGCATATAAACCTGCCAGCAACAATGCAGATTTAATCTGAGCGCTGGCAATAGGTAGATCGTAAGTTATCCCTTTCAGTTTTTGTCCACCCGAAATACGGATTGGTGGTGTTTCATCCCGATCACAAATCATCTTCCCACCCATCAGGGTAAGCGGATCAGTGACGCGTTGCATGGGACGTGTTGAAAGAGATTCATCACCGGAAAGTTCAAGATCAAAAGATTGTCCAGCCAGAAAACCACAGAGCAATCTCATGGATGTACCTGAATTTCCAAGATATAAAGAAGCATCAGGCGCCTTTAAACCATGCAGGCCAACACCATGAATAGTAACTTCACCTTTTCCGGATCTTTCAATTTCGACACCCATTGCCTCAAAAGCAGTCAACGTTGCCAATGTATCTTCGGCTTCGAGAAAACCACTGACTTTCGTTGTTCCTTCTGCGATAGCTCCGAGCATAATCGCACGGTGAGAGATAGATTTATCTCCAGGGATTCTTATCGATCCCTGAAGTGTCCCACCTGCATCAACAATAATATCCTTAACCATTGACTTACTCTTCGCCTTCTTCTGTGTCAGGATTTACATGGCGCTTTTTACGATTATCTGCGAAATCATCCCGTGCTTGTTTTGCTTCAGCCAACATATTCATTACAAACTGGCTATCATCATTTTGCAAAGCAGCCTTCAAGTCATCAATCCCTTTCTCATAACTATCCAGCAAGCCAAGTACAGCCTCACGATTCGCAAAGACAATGTCGTGCCACATTTGTGGACTGCTTGATGCAATGCGGGTGAAGTCAGCAAAACCACCAGCGGCGAAACGAAAAACATCACCCGACTCTTCCATTTTAGAAAGCGTATTAACCAGAGAATAAGCCATCACATGAGGCAGATGACTGGTTGCAGCAAGAACTTCGTCGTGACGTGCAACACTCATGAAATCAACTCCGGATCCAGCTTTCTCCCACATGGTTCGAACACGATCTAAAGCAAGCGGATCTGTTTCATCTACGGGTGTCAGGATCACGCGGTGATCATCAAATAATTCAGCAAAAGATGCATCTACACCACTTTTTTCGGTTCCGGCAATAGGATGCCCCGGGACAAATCGTGGAAAATGATCACCGAGTTTTTTACGTGCGGAATCAACAATGCTACCTTTAACGCTACCCGCATCCGTGACAATCGTTTCAGCACCTAGATGTGGTGCAATTTTTTCAAAAAGTTGTTCGCAAGCTCCTAGCGGAATGGCGACTAAAACAAGATCCGCCCCTTTCACGGCATCAGCGGGATTCGTTGAGAAATCATCGATCACACCAAGTGCGACTGCTTTTTCCAACTCAGGGATTGATCGTGCGCAACCGGTTACACGATCACAGACATTGGCTCTTTTTAAGGCACGAGCAAGTGAGCCACCGATCAGTCCAATTCCAATAATCGTCAGGTGGTCAATCTTCAGATGATTATTTTTCATGATAAAACTTCACTAAGTGACTGAATAAACTGATTATTTTCATCTTCAGATCCCACTGTGACCCGTAAGTGATTGGGCATTCCATAAACGCCTATTGGACGTACGATCATGCCTTTATGTAGTAATGCTTCATAGATTGCTAAACCATCCCGATCAAACTCGACACAGATAAAGTTTCCAACGGAAGGAATATATTTCAGCCCCATTTTCTCAAAGGCAGCGATCAATTGTTTTAAACCATTGGAATTCGTTTCCACGCTATTATTAATATGATCAAAATCTTGTAATGCTGCTTCCGCCGCAGCCAAAGCCAGTGAGTTTGAATTGAATGGTTGGCGCACACGATTCAGTAGTTCTGCAACTTCCGGATGAGAAATCCCGTAGCCGATTCTCAAACCTGCCAAACCATGAATCTTAGAAAAAGTACGCGTCACGATCAGATTAGGAAACTCATTTATCCATTTGATCGAACTCGGATAATCAGCTTCTTCAACGTATTCAAAATAGGCTTCATCCACCAATACAAAAACGTGATCAGGAATTGATGAAAGAAATTTATGTAGCTGATCAAATGTTAACCATGTTCCCGTTGGATTATTCGGGTTGGAAACAAAGATCAGCCGTGTTCGATCAGTTACCGCATCACGCATGGCATCCAGATCATGCTCCCAGTTTTTAGCCGGTGTGATCACCGCTTCGGCACCGACAGCCTGTGTTAGAATGGGGTAAACAGCAAAAGCATGTTCGGAAAAGATCACCTGGTTTTCTGGTGTTACGAATGTGCGCGCCACCAGTTCGAGGATCTCGCTTGATCCATTTCCCAGCGTGATATTCTCACTCTTCACATTGAGCTGATCAGCAAGCAGTTGTTTTAGTTTGAAACCATTTCCATCCGGGTAACGACTCACTTCCTGTTGCACTGATTGCATGGCTGCAAGCGCCATTTTACCCGGACCTAGCGGGTTTTCATTGGAAGCGAGTTTGATCGCGTTCGAAACACCATACTCTCTTTCAAGTTCATCGACGGGTTTTCCAGCCTGATAGGGATGCAAACCAGCAACGCCTGGCGCTGTTAGTGATAGAAAGTCCATCGCCATTACAGTACCGCTTTTGGGTAGGAACCCAATACCTTTAACATGGAAGTGTGATCAGAAAGATCTTCTAAGGCTTTGGAAATATTCTCACTTTCAGCATGCCCTTCGATATCAACAAAAAACAGGTAATCCCACATTTCCTGACGTGACGGACGAGACTCAATTTTCACCATACTGATCTGATGCTTATCAAAAACAGCCAGTGTATGAAAAAGTGCTCCGGGCTTATTTTGAGTCGAGAATAGTAATGAGGTTTTGTCTTCATCCGTCGCGGGTACTGCTGTCGCGCCTACGATCAAAAAACGTGTGGTATTAGTAGATTCATCTTCGATGTTACTGACGAGTTTCGACAAGCCATAAAGATCCGCCGCAGATTCTCCGGCAATTGCTGCAACACCTGATATTTTAGCTGCTTGTCGTGCTGCCTCAGCATTACTGCTGACAGCGACTCTTTCAGCATTGGGCATATTATGGTTTAGCCATTGACGACATTGCGCCAATGCTTGCTGATGGGCGATAACCTTTTTGCAAGATTGTAGGTCAGCTTCATTCGTCAGTAAATGGTGGTGAATCCGTAAAGCAACTTCGCCACAAATCTTCAGTGGTGATCGGACAAAACTATCAAGCGTATGATTGATCACGCCTTCGATTGAGTTCTCAACCGGAACAACACCGTAATCGCAACCACCAGCTTCGACTTCACGAAAAACCTCGTCAATCGCATCAAAAGATTCTGTCTGAATAGAATGTCCAAAATGCTTTAGCGCAGCACCTTGTGTGAAGGTTCCCTCGGGACCTAAAAATGCGATCTTTAATGGTTTTTCCAGCGCGAGACAGGCGGAGATCACTTCACGAAAGAGTCTTGCCATTTCTTCATCGGCAAGTGGGCCTTCATTTTGTTCGATAATTCGACGTAGGATTGATGCTTCGCGATCAGGTCGGTAATAACCGCCCTGCTTTGGTGGTTCGCCTTTGGCTTGTGCAACTTCTTCGGCCAGTCTTCCGCGCTGGCTGATCAACTCCAGTAAATCATCATCGACCTGATCAATTTTCTTACGAAGTTCGTTTAAGAGAGTTTCATCAGTCATTAATAATTATTCGGGTTCGTTTCCTGAATCTTCAGAACCATCAGTGTCGTCACTGGTATTAGCACTTGGATCTACATCGGCAGATTCATCCGATCCAGGTTCTGCGTCACTATCGTTTTCGCTATCTTGATCTTCATCATCACCCACATCCATAATCCTTTCCAGACCAACGAGTAACTCACCTTTAGCAAGCGTAATCAGATTCACACCCTGAGTGTTACGACCTACGACAGAGACATCTTTAACTGGTGTACGTACCAGAATACCTTTATTACTGATCAACATGATTTCGTCATCATTATCAACGAGCACCGCACCGATTGCATTACCATTTCGTTCTGAAGTCTGGATTGCGATCAAGCCCTGACCACCACGACCCTGAACGGTATAAGCAGAAACATCCGTACGTTTACCGAAACCATTTTCTGTTGCGGTGAGAATCTTGCGGCTTTCTTCGGCTCCTTCTTCAAGATCACTATCATCCATAACATGGCTAATAACAATCAATGAAATAACTTTCTGATCATCTTTCAGTCGAATGCCGCGCACACCGCGAGCCAGACGTCCCATCGTGCGAACATTTTCTTCTTTAAAGCAGATCGCTTTACCAATGCTGTTAAACAACATCACTTTGTCTTTACCGCTTGTGAGTGCAACGCCGACTAGCTGATCATCATCATTCAGATCAACGGCGATAATTCCGTTGGCTCTTGGTCTGGCAAAATTCATCAGCGATGTCTTCTTAACGGTGCCATTACTGGTCGCCATGAAGACGTATTGATCTTCGGTAAATTCTTTAACTGGCAGCACCGTTGTGATCTTCTCGCCTTCTTCCAGTGGCAATAAATTCACAATCGGTTGGCCACGTGCATTACGACCGGCCTGTGGTAGTTCGTAAACTTTTTTCCAATAAAGTTTCCCGCGTGTGGAGAAACATAAGATCGTGTCGTGCGTGTTCGCAATAAAGAGTTGATCGACGAAGTCTTCCTCTTTCATTTTCGTGGCTGCTTTGCCCTTTCCACCGCGTCGCTGTGATCGGTACAATTCCAGCGATTGTGCTTTTGCGTAACCGGCATGAGACAGCGTTACAACCATGTCTTCTTCAGTGATCAGATCTTCAAGGCTCAGATCAAGATGTTTGTCCAGAATTTCCGTTCGACGTTCATCACCAAATCGTTCGTTGATATCCACCAGTTCGTCACGGATGACATTCATTAAGCGTTCTGGTCGTCCAAGAATATCGAGTAGATCATCAATGATCACGATCAACTCTTTGTAATCTTTGACGATTTTATCTTGTTCCAGACCTGTCAGACGGTGTAGGCGTAATTCAAGTATGGCTTGCGCTTGCGCTTCGGAAAGTTGATAACCTTTTTCGGACAACCCAAACTCTGATCCAAGTCCGTCCGGTCGTGACGCATCTGCACCGGAACGATCCAGCAGATCGGCAACAACGCCAGCAGCCCATATTTCGGCTAATAATTTCGTTTTCGCTTCCGCAGGATTGGCTGATTTCTTGATCAATTCGATGATCGGATCAATATTTGCCAGCGCAACTGCCAGACCTTCTAATATATGCGCACGTTCGCGAGCTTTGCGTAGATCATAAATAGTTCGACGAGTAACAACTTCACGACGATGCCGAACAAAGGCTTCAATTAATTGTTTCAGGTTCAGCAGGCGTGGTTGATTTTCGACCAACGCGACACAGTTGATGCCGAACACTGTCTGCATTTGCGTCTGCTTGTAGAGATTATTCAACAATACGTCAGCAGATTCGCCTCGTTTCAGCTCGATCACAAGACGCATTCCGTCTTTATCTGATTCATCGCGCAAACCATCCGGACGAATGCCTTCGAGCTTTTTGTCTTTAACCAGCTCGGCGATCTTCTCGATCAGACGTGCTTTATTGACCTGATATGGCAACTCACGAACAACGATCGCCAAACGCTTGTCATCGTCACCATCTTCGCCTTCGATCTCCACGCGAGATCGCATGTGTACACGACCTCTGCCAGTGTGATATGCCTCACGAATACCACTGGCACCGTTGATGATCGCAGCCGTCGGGAAATCGGGGCCAGAGATATGTTCCATCAAGCCATCAATATCAATGTCAGGATTGTCGATAAGAGCGATACAGCCGTTGATGACCTCGGTCAGATTATGTGGCGGAATATTGGTCGCCATGCCTACGGCAATACCACTGGAACCGTTGATCAGCAGATTCGGTATTCTGGTCGGGAAAACGGTGGGTTCGTGTTCGGACTCATCGTAATTAGGCGAGAAATCAACGGTCTCTTTGTCGATGTCAGCCAGTAATTCATGTGCAATCTTCGACATACGCACTTCGGTATATCGCATCGCAGCCGGTGAATCACCATCAACCGAACCAAAGTTACCCTGCCCGTCCACCAACATGTAACGCAATGAAAAAGGCTGCGCCATACGCACGATCGTGTCGTAGATCGAACTATCACCATGCGGGTGATATTTACCCATCACATCACCGACGATACGCGCCGACTTCTTGTACGGCTTGTTCCAGTCGTTGTTCTGCTCATGCATGGCATAAAGCGAGCGGCGATGAACCGGTTTCAGCCCGTCACGGGCATCTGGCAAGGCGCGTCCGACGATTACGCTCATAGCGTAAGCGAGGTACGACTCCTTCATTTCATCTTCTATATTTATCTGCGAGAGATTCTTCGCGAAATCGGCCATAGGTGCTTGATTCAGTGATTATTATTGTTAGTGGATTTAAGGATGGAATTCTATCACATATAGTCTGTGACCACACACTTTGATCCGCTTAAAATCAGGTCGAAAACACCTACTTTGAGATGATCGCTAAAGTAATTCGTGAATCGGGGGATATCCCTAGTAAGAACATACTCAATTAAGGATATTTTTCGATGAAAAATCTACTATTTATAGCTTTCTTTGGAGCCATTATTTACTTTGGTTTCATGAAAACCTCTTTTGAAAAAGAGTTTCTCTTCGACGGCGAAGTTTACAGCCATTCAAAAAAGGAAAATGGTGGTTCTCTGGTTAATCATTATTATACCCCTGACGGCAAAGCACCCAATTTTGCAAAAGACTACCTCTTGATCCTCGAATTCCCTGAAATGGTTCAAAAGGAAAGTTGGTCCTCGATCCTGAAACCTGTCTTTGCTGGATACAATCTGAAGCCAGTTAAAAAACAACCTTATGACATGGCAGGAAGTTTCGAAAGAGGCGGACTGCATTACAAAAGCTTCGCAACGCCGATCACAATTGACGAACAGGATCACCTGATTCTTTATTTTATTGTTACCGGTGAAGCAGCGGTGAGAGTCCCTACTTCCAGAAAAGTCGAGCTGATCAACAAACTAAAAGGCCTCCAGTCGACATTTAGTTAGTCAAGTATGAAAAGTATTCTGTTAATTATTATAGTTTTAGGGCTAGGCCAATGGTGGTTCAGCGATCCGAGTATTGGTGGCTATGATTATGTGATCAAATATTCCGGAAGCGGCAACGACGATACAAAGCTGCCAATGTTGATCAGCCTGCATGGTGATGGTGACACGCCGGAACATTTTTATGAAACAGCGATGGATCTTTTCAAAACACCCGTACGGATCATCCTCCTAAAAGCGCCAAAACGTTACATGGGCGGCAATGCATGGCCATGGGATGCATCTGGCGTGCAGGCGGCAAATAGCGCGCTGGATGTAGCAGTAAGAAAGCTTGCACTCAAATTTCCGACAAGTGGTAAACCTGTTCTGATGGGCATGTCTGGTGGCGGAAGAATGGCCTATTATCAGGCGCTCAAATACGGTACTAATTACTCTTACATTTTCCCGATCTCTGGCATGTTATCGCAAGGATATCTTGCTGATAGTTCTTCGACAACGGGCGCAAAAGTCGTTGCCTATCATGGCAAAAGTGATGATGTAATGTCGTTGGGAGAGGGTATGGCCGCAGCGAAACTATTACGTGAACATGATATTGATGTGAAATTTATTGAGTTTGATGGCGGTCATCTGGGACTATTTACAAATATGAAATCAGAAATCACTCAGGCGATCGAACAAAAATTAAATACTCTTTAGTCAGCTCTGATCAAGTTACAATAGTCAGATGACTAAACAAATATTTTTATCTCTTCTACTTTTCCTTTTATTTCTACCAGCTTCTGCAGAAGAACCTGATCATGAGATTCATAACGAGTTACGCGTTCTTTTAAAAGACATCGAAACAGCGATCAATACAAAAAAATATTCTGATCTAAAACCTTTCTTTCATGAGAGTTTACGAGTGACCACGGTTAATCAAAACACGATCAAATCTCATGCGGAAATCGAATCGTATTTCGATGACTGGTTTGGTGAAGGTGGCTATTTAAAATCTCTAAACATGACATTAAAACCGGATGCCCTGACGGAACTATACAACGATAAAACAATGGGCGTTGTCAGGGGACACGGGATAGAAAAATACAAACTATCAGACGGACGTGATCTTGATCTCGAAACTCGGTGGACAGCAACTGTGATCAAAGATACCGACAGTAAGTGGCGCATTCTTGCATTACATCTTGGGACGAATTTTTATGATAATGCCATCTTTCATGAGAGCAGAAGATTTCTGACCAAAATGGGGATAATTGGAACTGTGGCAGGACTTGTTTTCGGAATCTTGATTGGACTTTTTCTACGTCGAAAGAAACAAGGTTAGGATCTTTTTTTAAACTCCGTATCAAATAATTCTAGCGCAATTCGCATATAAAGACGATCAGTACAAAGTGGCTGGATCTGTTTCAACTTCTGCCAGACATCTTTTTTATCTTGCCCACTTGCGACCAACCATGCACCAGCAGCAAGAATGCTTCTGGATAAACCAAGCTTACAATGTACATACACCTTTCCTTTTTTGCTGGCCTGTTTTATCTGATCAACAATTGTGATCAATTTTTCCGGATCAGGAATCGCAAGATCTAGTAAAGGCTGCGAAATATAACCCACACTATCGGGGATCTGGCTATTTAATTCTGGCGCAAGATCGATCACTGTTTTGATATTGTTTTCTTGTAGAAAAACCTGATCATCCTGATCAAGACTCATACCGATAAAAACCTGATCATCGATCTGATTAAATGTTGAAACTTTATTACGCCAATATTTCCATGTGAGAAAATTACCCAGAAAATATGGCCAGAACAAGATCAGATAAAACCAACTAACCTGTCCTCTTTTCTTCTGGCTGATGTTATTAAAACCTGTCGCATAAGCTGTAGCTAACAACAACATGCTGATCGCAATCCAGGCAAAGAAAAACCATAAAAAAGAAACTTTAAAAGCAAGCACGGTAGAGACGATCGCAATGGCCAGGTATTTGATCGCCATACCCAAATGTCTTGGGCTGACAAATAATAAAGGTAATCGTGTTTTACCACTTAGCGGAAACAAATAGAAAGCCAACAAGCCCATCAGAATACCACCAGGAATATCAATAAAATGATGTTGATAAACAAACATGATCGATACAATAATCAGCGTAAACCATGCAACATAAACCCAACGCATAAATTGATTTGCATGGCGGATAAACTGATAACCGACCACCATACTCAAACTCACATGCAGTGACGGTAGCTGGTTGTATGGCAGATCATTTTTTAAAGCTTCAAACATGGGCACAAGCCAGCCGACAACTTCCGGTTTTTCAAAGCTGAACTGTAAAGGGAAAATTAGAAAAATAAGTACTGAGATAGCGATCGTGAAACCCAGACGCATGGCGTGCCGCTGTAACTCATCTCTTGTTTTAGGCAACAAAAGACTAAGACCGAAAAAGAGATCAAGAAACACATATGGCACGATCATTTCGGCGACAAATGGAATTTTTTTTTCCCAGTCAAAAACAAAAATGGGGACATTTTCATAACTTGAAACGATCTGGTTTGCACCGCCATAAAGTAGAAAAAAGAAAGGTGCCAGGAATAAAACCCACAACAGTCGTTCTTTAAAGATCGGCGTATCTTCTTTGTTTGCCGCGAAGATCATTGTTTAGTTTTTGATCGCTACACTTACTGTAAAGATACCCGCATCATCAATCCACATTTTTTTCTGTTTGAAACCAACACTTTCTACCAGAAGATTCATTTCAGATTGCGATCGCGGTCGCATCACCCACGGCTCCTGATCACGATTAACCAAAGTCCGTGCGATCAATTCCAGTTGCGGATGCCAGGGTTGATTGGTGTAAATAAGGATGCCATCTTCGGGTAAACGATCATGAATCCCCTGTAATGATTTCAGGATCATTTCATTATCTGCAAACAATTCATACAAACCTGAAACAATAATGATGTCTGGTTGATTTGCGGTTTTTTTGATCGACTCTGGATCAAAAGCATCACCACTTTGATAATTTACGACTTGATCAAGATCTTTTTCTTTAGCTAATTCACGACCTTCCGCAAGTCCGGCTTCATCTCGATCACGACAGGTGGCCGTCAGCGTTTGATCATCAAGTTCCTGTAATACATTCAACAAATATCGCCCCGGCCCCGCAGCAACATCCATCACATGCACACGTTCTTTTTCTTTCTTCAGATCGGCAATTGATTCCGTCAAAGCTTGTTGCAAACACTCACCACGTTGACGAATGCCAACCCAGCCTGGTGAATCAAGATAGGTTCGATCAATCATTTTACCGATCGGAGTCACACCATTAGCTTCGTTCGCATAAACATAATTCAACATGCTGCCGGAATCAAAGCCATATTCCCAACCGATCTGCATTCCCTTACTCAACTTCCCACCAACATTTTTTAAGATGAAAGTTGTCGCACCGTAATAATACTTTTTCCAACTGGTCGAAGCTAAAGGTTGTTGTAACTCTTCATAGATCTTCTGATTCTCACCCTGATCTTCTAAACTAAACTGGGCACGATCCTGTGTAAAACAATCTTCAATAAATGCTTTTGCACGAGCTATTGGTCTAGCACGTTCTGACTCATGATAGATCTCATGAAAGAATCCTGGATACAACGAAAACTCTTTATTATCGCTGCCTAATCTTTCAATAAATTTTTCCTGCGCACTGCTTTTCACCACCCAGTCTTTACCCGCAGAAAGAATCAAAACAGGCGCTTTGATCGTATGTGCATCTGCAATCACTCGTTTGGCCGTATCGTATAAACTGGTCAGAACGCGCACCGCAATATCTGGTGAAATTAGATCATCATTTACACGCGCATCAGCTTCTTCTTTATCGTGCGTCAACATGTGTGGTTTGACGTAACTACTAACAAAAGAATCCGGTCGAATCTTTTGCCACAAACGTAATGCCTGATAAGCAAATGGTGCGTAAAGCTTCACATCAAACGCTGGCGATCCAAGCACCGCTCCTCGAATCTTCGGTGCGTAATCATGCAACCATGTTGCGACCGTTACGCTGCCAACGCTGTGGCCCATGATGACCATTTCTTCGCGTGGAATATTGTAATTGTCGGTAACGTGATGGATGAATGCATCAACATCTCTGACCACATCCATATAATGAGTCGCGTAACCTCGTCGTCCAGGCGATCGACCATGACCTCGAGCATCCCATGCGAAGATAGAAATATCATTTAAAGCTAAACGCTCAACCAGATCCTGAAAACGTCCGGAATGTTCATGTCCACCATGAAACAAAATTAACGCCTTTTGTTTAAGTGTGCCGTCAGGATGCCAGGCTCGATAAAACAACTCACTATCATCAAAAGTTGTAAACGTATGTTCGTCTGCTTGTAGGTTATTGTGATTGTTATTATTCTGGTCCGTCATTAATTTTTACTCATTTTTTATCTGACAGAAAACTATCATTCTATAGTCTGGGTTGATAGTTTTATCCAGAAAGTATCGTTATTTCATACCCATGGTGTTGAAGTAATATCCTTTGCCAGATCATGCACCTTCTGTTCCAATTTACTGACAAAACCTTGAGCATCACCTTGTCTGCACATTGCTTCTCCAACAACCACATCACAAATAAAAGGCACAAACATTCCTTCTCCTTTTGGCAAACATTTTCCTAGTCCTTGTAGAAATACAGGTGTCACGGGAGCATCAGGACATCGATCAGACAACAGGGCAATACCTTTTTTAAATCGGGAAAATTGTTCAGCCTCACCACGGCTACCTTCAGGAAAGATGATCACGATCTCGCTATTTTCTAACGATTTATAAATAGTTTCAAAACGTTCATCGATCGTTTCCTTTGCCACACGTTCCAGAGGAAGGATGTCGATCAGATTACGGGCTATCCACCCAACCAACGTCGGTTTCATAAAATGATCACTGGCGGCAACGGGACGCACCTTGTCTAATATTGATAAAGGAAAAAGTGACATCAAAACCAGCGTGTCGAGATGGCTATTATGATTGGCAACGATAATTGCCGGACCATTCTCAGGAAGAAGATCACGATGCCGAATATTTAATCCGATCACGATCAATGCAAGCGGCTTTACAAATAGCAGAAAAAATAATCTTTTATAAATCATTTTAAATTGATATTAGCGTGATCAATAATGAAGAAAATAAACATAATGAAAAAACAGAGGTGCACTGAAAGTCAGGCTATCTACACGATCAAGAATTCCACCATGTCCAGGTAGTAAATTTCCAGTGTCTTTAATTCCGATATCCCGCTTCACCGCTGAGAGCGTCACATCACCAATAAAGCCACCTAATGAAATGATCAGACCAGCACCAAATGACTGAAGCACTGTCATAGGCGTAAGCCATTGCCCCAACAGCATTGCTAACAAAGTGATCGTAACCATAGCACCGATCAACCCTGCACTGGTTTTATTTGGACTGACCTTGGGAATGATTTTATGTTCACCCAGCATCTTGCCCCAGAGATATTGAGCAACATCATTAAACTGTGTGAGCACTAATAAAAACAACATAAGAGCAATGCTGCCTGCCGGACTGACTTCATCTGGTAAGGCCAACAGGAATGCAATATGGCTGAGGCTAAATACCGTCGTCATCAAGCCCCAATGTAATGTTCCTACTGCTTTTAGAAAACCATCGGTTTCACCCAACGTCACCATTCGCAAAGGAATAAACAGAAACATGTAAACAGGAATGAAAATAATAAACAGGCCGTACCATTCAATACTAACCCAGTAATATTGAAGTGGAATTGACCAGTAAGCCCAGAAAAGTAAACGTCGATCTGCTCGCCGTGTTGGGATCAGGGAAAGATATTCTTTCAGTGCGAGGAAGCTGATAAAAGCAAAAAAAATGATCAATGTTGTCTTGCCCATATAGACACAAAAACCAACGGATCCGATCATCACCCACCAACTTTTTATGCGCGACACTAATTCTGTATAATTTTTATCCGGATTGTTTTTTGATAGGTAATAAGTCACTGCTGACGCGATCAAAAGAACACCAAAAACACCCAGCAAAAACAAACTCACTTCTTTATTCGGCATTAGTCACCTCCGCTAATGCCTTAGCGGCACGATTGAAAATTGTCACGATAGTTAGAATTAGTACGATCCATAAAATACTATTGATCAATGTAATAGAACTCAGCCAACCAAAACCGATCAGCAAAGCCAGCGTACCAAATACAAATGCGCGATCACTCTTCCCCATCGGCCCATCGTATCGACGAGTGGCGCCAATCTGGATTGCAATCACACCGATCATTTCTGTCAACAATGCGACAATAACAATCGCAACGATCAGATAAGGATTGATTACTGGCACAAAGGCCAATGGCAAATACAAAACCGTATCGGAAATCACATCGCCCAGTTCATTTAAGATCGCGCCGAGATCAGATTTCATATCGTGCTCTCGTGCCAACATTCCATCGATTGCATTCATGCCCATCCGTACAAACAGGATCAATGGCAAAAGTAATAACGGTAATGACGAGACAGGTTTGAAGTAAATAAATAGTCCGCCAAGCAATGAAAGAATCATTGCAGCCACAGTGACCTGATTGGCAGTAATACCTTTTTCGGCCAGATTCTTACAAATTGGCCGCAATAAGTTTTGAAAATTTGTTTTTAGTTGGTAAATCGACATAATTACGAAGCATCTTTTTCCTCCAGCCAGTCTGGAACGGCAAGCGAGCAATGATACTTTAATTTCCCTGATCATTTTATTAAAAAATGAAAACCTTCAATGTTTGATGACGTTAATGCAGAACTATGCCCGTAATCATTGGATTTACGGTTTCTTTAGTGCGGAAACTGGATGGGTTGGCAAGGCATACTATCAAAGTAATAGTGGTTCTATTGCTTGATAATATAACGCAGCTAGCACATCCAGTATGCGTGCTAAAAATCTGCAATTCCTCTGCAATTCCAATGATTACGGGTATAGATTTATTAAAGATTATGAAAAGCCAGACGATATATAGGGATAATTACTTGAGAATAGAAAGGTTCCCTTGATGAAATATATATTGAGCACGCTGTTAATGGTGATATCTACGACAGCCATGTCCAGCGAGTGGGACCAAAATCAGCGTTTTTCTATCGATCTTAGTAGCCGTGTTTTGCATGACTTTGAAACTGATGAGACCGCAACCCTACAATTTATCGGTATTGATTATCTAAAGATTTTCAGCAATTCTGGTGGCGATTACGGCACGCTATTATTGCAACCCTATATCACCCGAATTGATAACTTAAAAAAACGACCGGCATTCTTTGACGACGAAGATGACACCGAATTTGTCTTCAGAAATTTCTATTACAATTACACGGGTCTTGGCAGAGGCCGGTTCAATATCCGCCTTGGGCACTTCGAACTACCCTATGGACTCGAACAAATTTATGCTACCAACGGCACCATTCAACAATTTATTCAAGGACCTAACCTGGGTTTAAAAGTTGACTGGGGAGTTTCATTGAATGGCATCCTGCCTTCGTTTGAATACGAGGTCGCACTAACTAGAGGTTCCGGCAATGCCTGGGAAACCAAAGGTGATCCTTATGTAGTGTCAGGAAGAATTGGAACATCAAGAGAAAAGAATCTGATCCTTGGCCTCTCGGCAATGGACGGTGAGCTATTCACCAACAAGGAACAAACACAAAGCCGTTCACGTTATGGCGTAGATTTCACCTGGTTCGTCAGATCATTTACATTGAAGGGCGAACTGTCAACAGGTAAAAATGAAAGCACGAATGTCTTCAATAGTTTTCTGGAACTCGACTGGCAAAGTCCTTATGAAACCTCACTACTCTATCTCCAGTTCAAACGTTTCTCCAGGGAAGGTCAACAAGGATGGGATGACAAAAACAACCTTGCGATTGGCGCTCGTTATGAACCGGATAATCACTGGCAGCTTGATGCGCAATTGAGTGACGATCTTTCCACAATGGGTGCTGCGGCAAAACATCAGGTTCTAGGTCTACAAATAAGATATCGATTTTGATCGATGAGAATATATTAAAGGAGTAATTATCTTATGAAAAAACAAAATACCCTATTTCTGCTTAGCTTACTGATCACAACATTTTTCATGTCAGCTATCAGTCATGCTAAACCATTCTGTGCACTTCGCGATCCAGTACATGAAGTCTATTCATTGTTGCCAACAGCAAACTCATATAAATCGATTGTCCATCTGATTGATAAGCAGGCACGAAAAGAAATCCTTGAAACTTTACCTTTCACTATTCATAGCAAAGAAATTGGGCAACACACAGTCTATGTCGGACAGGATGCAGAAGTACCTGTTGGCGTTGTGCATGTGCGATCAGAACCTGGCAATTGGGGATTATTGGAGATTGCATGGGCACTTGATCTGGATGGGAAAATCATAGACTTTCGTTTTCAACGCTGTCGTGAAAAAGGTTGTGATGAAATTCAGAATGAAAAATTCCGTAAGCAACTCGCGGGAATGGAGTTGAAAGATCTTTCAGCCCTGTTAAACGAAGATGGTTCTTTCAAAACAAACAAGTTTGATGTGTCTACTGATTCATCCGAACTAATAGAAGCCGTCTTACGATCAGCCATGAAAACCATTGTGATTACAGATTTAATCTGGGGCAAAGACATCGAAGCTTTGAAAGAAACTTCCCTCTCCATGAATTAATTTTTTTTAGTCTAAAAAAGTCAGAATTAATTATATGCAAATCAAAAAGATCATTATTCTTCATACTCTGCTGTGCTCGGTCACAGCCGTTTTGATCGTGCTTGGTTTTGCAAAAGCTTTCCATAATATTCAGTCTGAACAACAGCAGTTTGATAAGGATCTAGTGATCCTCCGTGATTATAATCATCTGCAGGAAGCAAGCAAACAATGGTTGACGCTCTCCGATCTTATTATAGGTAGCGGAGAAACATACCTTGTCAATGGCGCATCCGATCTAAGTGACACACTGCTGGAACTGGTCGTTGAAATTGAGAGTTATTTTACTGCCTCTGAAACACGAACTCTTACTGACTCTCTAAAATCTATCATTAGCAAAAATAAAGATCGGATCAAAAAAACAGAAACTATGTTTTTTGATGAAGAGCAAGATGCCTTCGATCAACTCCTCGATGAACTGGATCAAGATGCAGGAATATTTATCAATGCGCTAACTGAACTGAAACAAAAACTGGATTCGGGTATTGAACAACGTGATCTTGAACTGGTGGCTCAACGTGAGAGACTTGAATTCAAAACTACAATTGCAGGTATTGCCTACCTTCTGATTGTTTTTCTATCATGGCGCTGGCAGACAAGCCTTCTTGTTAAGCCAATACAAAACCTGACTTTTGCTGCAAGAAAGGCGTTGGATGAAGATGATCATATAGAGCTACAGGAAGCTGGCTCATTAGAGGTCAGAGAGCTAACTCACCATCTCCACCAATTTGCAGGCAATCTTGAAACAAAGATCAAAGAACGTACTGTTGAACTGCAACAACGTCAGCAAGAACTGGTAATAGAAAACAAGAACCGGAAAAATGCCGAGGTTCAGGCACTGGATGCACAGAAGCAAGCTGAAATAGCCAGCGAAGCCAAAAGTGATTTTCTGGCCACCATGAGCCATGAAATTCGCACTCCAATGAACGGTGTTGTTGGGATGACTGATATTCTTCTGGGGACAAAGTTAACGAGTAAACAGAAACATCTGGCAAGTACCGTCATGTCTTCAGCGAATTCATTACGTGCCATCATCAACGATATTCTGGACTTCTCAAAAATACAGGCCGGTAAACTTCAGATTGAACAGAAGGCTTTTAACCTCCATTCCATGCTTGAGGAACTTTCCTCGATCATGGCAAATTCATTTCAGTCTAAAGGTCTTGAGTATCTCTGCATAATTGACGAAGACGTTCCTGAATATCTGATCGGTGATGAGTACCGTATCAGACAGATCCTGATAAACTTGTTGGGAAATGCAAATAAATTTACCTCTGAAGGTGAAGTTGTTCTACATATCGAAAGTGTGGGATCTAATACAAAGAATGATCAATCATTAGCACAAATCAGGTTCTCAATAAAAGATACCGGAGTCGGGATCCGTGAAGAAAACCTGGACAAGATCTTCCAGATGTTTTCCCAGGCCGATGGTTCAACCACCAGAGAATTCGGGGGAACTGGACTGGGGCTTAATATTTGCAACCAATTGCTGGATTTGATGGACAGCAAAATTCAGCTGGACAGTATCTATGGTGAAGGTTCAACATTCCATTTTACATTGGGTTTACCTATCGACTCCCAAAATACCAACAACAATAAGACTGCGTACGATCTGAAAGATCTCAGAATCCTTGCTATTGATGCTAATAAATTTAGCCTAAATGTGATCAATTCAATTGTCGAACAAGCAGGCGCTTCCTGTGATTGTTCACAGAATAAAAATGAAGCATTACAATATTTAGATCAAGCTATTTTGTCAGGACAGAATTATGATCTAATCTTACTTGATCATCACATGCCAGAGATAGATGGAATCATGCTGGCAAAAGAAATTAAAAATATTCCTGAATTATCTGTACCTACAATGATTCTGCTTTGCTCAGCGAACGAAGAACCTGCCCATGAGCAATTGATCGCTACGGGTATAAAAACCTGTTTCCACAAACCACTTTTCAAAGAAAGTTTGTTAGAGCAAATATCTCAAGTTAACAATACGAGTCATTCAAGTAAGCATGTTGAGGTAAGTCTTAGCACACCCAAAACACCAAGTATTGAATCTGAAGAGATAACACATGAAAAAGAACCGAAACAATTTTCTGGTGAGATTCTTGTTGCAGAAGACAACCCTGTTAACCAACAAATTATTGACCTTTTGCTCGAAGAATTAGGTTTTGATGTTTCACTAGTGGAAAATGGTCAACAAGCAGTAGACCTTGCGAGTAAAAGAAACTTTGATTTGATATTCATGGATTGCCAAATGCCAGTAATGGATGGAATCACAGCAACAAAAGAGATTCGAAGCAAACAGATTATGAATAAAAATGGCTACGAAATCCCCATCATCGCTCTAACAGCAAATGCAATGGAAGGTGATCGTGAAAACTGCCTTGCGGCCGGCATGACACATTATTTGAGCAAACCCTACAACCGATCAGAGCTGGTTAATATTCTGGAAGAAGCCTTGTTAGAAAAACAGGAAACTGATTGCGCCTGAAATGTTTGTCTGACTAGAGGGCAAAAAAGGTTAATCTACTCCGGATGTATAATTCGAACATGATCATCACTACCTGCTCTTACTGGAAATTTTTCTTACTAACCTTTCGATCAGACTTGAACTCTTTAAATGAATCAGTTTTTACGCGATAGTCTTAAGCTAATAATTATTTTGATCGCATGCATAGTGATCAGTTTTTTCACCACTATTCTTTTGTATCCATTCTGGATGTGGGTTGAACACGCATTTCAATTCGAAACCACCGGTCAGACAGGCCCTTCGATCGGTTGCTACCTCGTTACTTTTATAATCACTTCCACAGCGGTCTTGAGCTTTTATTATAAAAAGAAAACCAAACCAAACATTTCAAAAGTGATGATTGTCTTAGGCATCACTCTTCTTGCGATCTTGTTTCTACCGTTACTACACGGTAGCAGTATTGCAGAAAGCCTGTTGCATGAAATACCACAAATATTTAAAGAAATAAGGGGAGGTTGATCTAAGGCAACTACCACATCAAATCATCAGGAATTTCATAATCCGCGTAGGGATCATCACCCTTATCCGAAACATCTTGAGACTGAATACGAATAACCATTTCGGGCAAACGACTTTCGATCTTCTCCGCCATCTTGTCCGGTATCAGATGATAAGATTGATCAACAATAGCGATCGCAAGTTGACCACGAGTTAACTGATCCTGCTGCTCCGTTATGACGTAGATTTTTTTGATCTTTTTATCCTGCTCGAAATTATAGGCAACTTCGGCTTCTTTTGGGATCTCGATTTTATGTCGTAAAACAATCTGCCGGACTTCTGCACTCAGCGCTTTCTTTGCACGCTCCGCATCACGTTGTTTATTTAGATCCAGATCCTTCTGCTGTTTTTCACGTTTTTCCTGCTCGATTTTCTGCTGTGTACTATCATCAGCATCCACCTTTTGACCAGACTTTACCGCCTGTCTTTTTTTGTTGTCACCCTTGCGTTTCTGGTGCTGTGCAATTTTTGCTTTTTTCTTATCAACTGCCCCAGCTTTGAGTAGTTGATCGCGTAATGAGCCTGCCATGCTTGTTCTCTATTCTTAATTTAATAAAAGTGTATTTTTCTTTGGACAGGAAACCACACCATTTTTTGTTGAAAATTTAAAAGGAAATGAAATGCTTTCTCCTTGATCGTTGGCAGATTTCACAACAAAGTGAAGATGAGGGCCACTTGTATACCCCGTATTTCCTGAATAACCAATCAACTCGCCCTTGTTGATAGCTTGTCCTAAACTTACACTGCTACCGCCAGTTTTAAGATGAAAGTATTCGCCTAAAGTACCATCATCGTGCTCGATAACAACATAATTCGCATCATCTATATATGATCTTGAATTACCGCCAACAGTAGAATTGCTTTTTACATCTACTACCACTCCTTCCCTTGCAGCATGTATCTGTGTATCAACAGGCATTTTAAAATCAATAGCATATTGTGATTGACCTGTATGAGAGAAAGAACCATTGCATGACTGTACTACCTTAAACTTACTTTCCTTAGCATAAGGTAGATCATAAACATAATGACTATTATGAACAGCCGTATGATCACCTCGTGCCCAGTCATAATGATAGTTATATTTCCAGGATTTATTACCATGCTCCAAGGAAAAGACAAACCGTCTTTCTTCACCATTTAAAACTATTTTTATCGGCAATGGCTCCGATGCACTCATGTTTGTCTTATTCACATCAACCATGACAGAGGATTTATGTTGTTTTTTATTGATAACAAAAAAACTAACGACATTACCTTCCTTCTCAATTTCCATACAAACCGTATCTTTTGAACAGGTGATTTCAGCAGCTGATGGTGTTATATAAACAAGCAAGAATATATTTAAAATACTTAATAATAGTTTCATTTTATATTCTCTTTCTTTAGTTTTAGATCCTTCAATTAACTTTTGTATAACCTCAACGTTCTATTAAAAATAGTTTTGGATCAACCATCGTATTATTCAGGATCACACTCCAGTGCAAATGTGGTCCTGTCACTCGCCCCGTTGATCCAACCTTCCCAATCGCCTGCCCGGTTGAAACCTGATCACCTTCGTTCACACCAATCTCACTCATGTGACAATACATCGTCACCAATCCCTGCCCGTGATCAATAAAAACTGTTTTGCCATTGAAAAAGTAAGCACCAGTATTGATCACCGTGCCAGAAGCTGCTGCTGCGATCGGCGTCCCCGTGGGTGAAGTGATATCCAGACCTGTATGAGGATTTCGTGGCTTATTATTAAAGAACCTTTTTAATCCAAACGGGCTACTAAAACGCCCTGTCACTGGTAATTTGAAAACCAGAGGTGGTTGTGAATTGTCACTCCAGAATGCTTTCGCTAATTTGATCAATTTTGATTCTTTACTGATTCGATCAAGATCCTGCTGATTCGGATCAACTTTGCGTTTGTTGGTAATCGTCAGATATTGCGCCTTGTATTCTTTATCTTCGATATCAAAATGATGGATCGTAGTAACATCATCAGCCAATACTTTTAACTTTTGTGTTCCGGCTTTTGCCGACAAGGGAATGCCAATAACAATTTTCCAGCGAGTTGCTAACTGATCAGGAATCACCATCAGCGGCTGTCCTTCATACCATGCAGTCGGTTTTGTTTCTGCCTTGATCAGAAAAACAGCAACCCCACCCGGCACATTACTAACGGTGAGCGCCTTTAATGCTATTGGAGAAAGCAATGTAAGAAGGATTGATAGAAAAAAGACTTGTCGCATATTTTTTAAGAAGGATGTTATGAGAGCCTGATAAAAGCGGCCAGAAGGCCGCTTTTACACAAGATGTGAGGAATTAAAGAGTTACTTTTCCAGCATACCTTTCAGATTTTCCAGTCCTGCTTTATAGATATCTGTCACTGCTTTTACAGCAATTTCATCGCCCATCTCTGCAGGAATTTCTTTTGAATGGCCGTGATATGCGCGGTAAAACTTGGCTTTCCAGGAAACTTCTGTACCACCATCAACCGCTTTAACGGTAATAAATGATATGTATTTATTGACAGGAATAACCGGGATTTCAAGTTTCTCACCATGATCCTCAACCGTACCCGTCGAACTCATTTCGGTAATACTGTATTTGAACTTCATTCCATCTTCACTGAAAGTTTTCAACTCTTCAGACACCGTTGCGCCACCTTCAAGAGTGATGGTTCGTGTCGCACCTGCTTCATTACCACCTGATGCTTCTGTCGATTTCACTGCAGGATGCCATGTGTGCAAGCTGTCAAAGTTTTTAACCGCATCCCAGACTTTAGCCGCATCAGCATTGATCACAACTTTTTCTTCAACAGTGTGGCGTGGTGGTGCATTTGCTGCCATGACAGCGACAGGTAAAAAAAGCATAAAACTCATTAATGCATAGAACTGTTTTCTCATAAAATAATTACTCCATAATTTATTAAACGTTGTCTTAACTAACTGGTTCATAAAATGAGACACGTTACTTGACTTAGTTGTCGATTTTATCGGGGTAGCCGCATGTGTAACCTTATATTCGTTCAGGAGGCTGTAAAAGATTTTACAGCCTCCCAATAAAAATCACCAACTCATTTTTTTGATCAACTAGATGTCATCTAAAGAAAGTCCAAGCGCCCTGGCAACACCTGCGCCATAAGCCGGATCAGCCTTTAAGCAATTTCCGATATGACGCTTCTGTACTTCAATTGAGGCATCGCTAATAGAGCCTGCGGTATTATTAAATAAAGCTTCTTTTTGCTCCGTGTTCATCAACCGGAACAAATCTCCCGGTTGCGAATAATAATCCTCATCTTCACGATGATCCCAGTGCGCTGCTGCTCCGGACAAACTCATTGGTGGCTCGGAGAAATCCGGCTGCTCCTGCCATTCGCCACTGCTATTTGGTTCATAACCAATCGTGCCTCCAAAATTCCCATCGACACGCATTGCGCCATCGCGATGATAGCTGTGCACCGGACAACGAGGTGCATTGACGGGTATTTGCTGATGGTTAACACCCAGACGATAACGTTGCGCATCACCATAAGAAAACAGTCTGCCCTGCAACATCTTATCTGGTGAAAAACTAATACCGGGAACGACATTGGCCGGATTAAATGCTGATTGCTCAACTTCTGCAAAGAAGTTTTCAGGGTTTTTATTCAGCTCCATCACACCCACTTCGATTAAAGGATAATCTCCATGCGGCCAGACTTTGGTCAGATCAAACGGGTTATATGGTGAGTTTTCTACCTGTTCTTCTGTCATCACCTGAATGCTTAAAACCCATGAAGGATTGTTACCTTCTTCAATAGCGTTATATAAATCGGCTTGATGACTTTCTCGATCTTTACCAATCACAACCTCAGCTTCCTGATCAGTCAGGTTTTCAATCCCCTGATTAGATCTAAAGTGAAACTTAACCCAGACACGTTCATTATCAGCGCTGATCATACTGAACGTATGGCTACCAAATCCATGCATATGTCGATAAGTGGCAGGAAGTCCTCGATCACTCATAACGATCGTCACCTGATGCAATGCTTCCGGAAGCGATGTCCAGAAATCCCAGTTATTTTGTGCGCTACGCATATTCGTACGCGGATCACGTTTTACCGCATGATTAAGATCAGGAAATTTTAACGGATCACGTAAAAAGAAAACGGGGGTATTATTTCCAACTAGATCCCAGTTACCTTCTTCGGTATAAAATTTAAGTGCAAACCCTCGAATATCCCGTTCGGCATCGGCAGCACCACGTTCACCGGCAACCGTTGTAAATCGGGCAAATAAGTCTGTTTGCTTACCGACCTCAGAAAATATTTTTGCTCTTGTATATTGAGTGATGTCGTGAGTAACGGTAAAGGTTCCATAAGCACCGGAACCTTTTGCATGCATCCGTCGCTCCGGTATTACCTCTCGATCAAAATGCGCCAGCTTTTCCAGAAACCAGACATCCTGTAATAATTGAGGTCCGCGTGGGCCAGCGGTCATAACATTTTGGTTGTCTGATACAGGACAACCCGCATTTGTAGTCAATTTCTTTTTCATCATCTTTTCCTCATTTCAGAATTGTGAATAATGATAATAAGAGGAACTTCGTCATTATGAAAATTGATTGTTTTAATTAGTTTGATAGCTTTTACTAATTGATGATTTCAAACATCGTTATTTCCTTATCTTTGATCGTGTACATGTCCACTACATTAAAATGAAACGGTTTGTTTTTATGCCTCCTTCGGCTATTTCCTTTTACAGATAACTCTGTGACTTCTCATATGTTCTTAACGGGATAAATCGGATAGTCTGTATATCCAATTTCATCACCACCAAACAAAGTAGCAGTGTCTGTTATTTCATTAAGCGGAAGATTGTTTTTAAATCGATACGGCAGATCAGGATTGGCTAAAAACTTACGACCATAAGCAACGAAATCTACCAGACCACTGACAATGATTTCCTCTCCACTTTCTGCAGTGTAGTTTCCGGCAACAATAATCGCTCCATTGAAAGCAGCCCGAAGATCATGTCGAAAGCTTTCAGACACCTCCGGAGCATCATCCCAATCCGCTTCGGACAAATGAATATAAGCTATACCCAGATCATTAAAGTGTTTAGCGGCGAGTAAAATCGCATCGATCACTTGAGGATCATCCATACCGCGCTGAGTAATAAACGGAGCCAGACGAATACCGACACGCTCCGCGCCAATTTCGTCACTGACCGCTTCGATCACTTCAATAGCAAAACGAAGCCGGTTTTCAATCGAGCCACCATATTCATCCGTTCGTTTGTTAGAACTACGGCGCAAAAACTGATCGATCAAATATCCATTGCCCCCATGAATTTCGATGCCATCAAAACCTGCCTTGATCGCATTAGACGCGGCATAGCGATAATCCTTAATAATGTCCTTGATCTCTTCGCGGGAAAGCTCACGCGGTTCAGGGCAATCCACCATGTTTCCGACTCCGTCATCGCCAACAACCCAAACCTGTGCATCCGGTGCCAATGCGGATGGTGCGACAGGTTTTCCATCGGCATGAAATGACTCATGCGACATACGCCCCACATGCCAGAGTTGAGATATGATCCGACCATCGGCAGCGTGCACAGCTTCCGTGACTTTTCGCCAACCATTCACCTGTTCATCGGAATACATGCCGGGCGTAAACGAATAGCCTTTACCCTGCGGCGTGATCTGTGTCGCCTCGGTAATAATGAAACCTGCACTGGCACGTTGGGCATAATAAGTCGCCATTAAATCTGTCGGAATATCACCCGGTTGCAAAGTTCGAGATCGCGTCATCGGTGCCATAACAATTCTGTTCGGCGCTGTTATTGTTCCCATTTTTTTGCTGCTAAATAAGTTTTTAAGTGTCATTTTTATATTCTCTCAATGTGATTTATGAGTGGCCGTTCTAACTTTTTCTATTCCAAACAGGATCTCGATCCTGAGTCCATCTGGTCCTTCGGCAAAAACCTGATGTTCTTTTGTTAAAGGAACCGTCCGTTCAAAATAATTAATTTCATATTGCTTAAGTCGTTCGATCAATGCCGGATAATCACTACCGGTAAAAGCAATGTGATCAACAGCACCCGCACCAATTTCTGCTGCAGATGTTTGATCTCCGAGATAATCTGACTGAGCTTGATCACGTGGATCAATTTCAACCAGATGGATCAAAGGTTTGTCATTGCTATACAGCCACGCACCGGGAAAACCAAACGGTGGTCGAAAACCTTCTTTTAACCCAACAGTTTCAATCAGAAACGAGATCATCTTTTTAAGATCACGGGTACGAACAAGCACATGATTTATTTCGATATTCATTTCCGATTTCTCCTGACTCAATCTCTATTTGAACCCATAATAATACTTGCAGTAAATATTGATAATTGATTATGAGCAAAATTGATAATATGGAATTGTTTGTACGAGTGGTGAAAGCCGGTGGGTTGGCAGCAGCGGGTCGGCAGATCGGACTTTCACCAGCAAGCATGACGGCACGGATTAATGCTTTAGAAAAACATTACAACACCCGCCTTCTGAATCGCACCACTCGTAAGATCTCGTTAACCGATGCTGGCCAACGTTTTTATGATGCCTGTCTGCGCGTATTGGCAGAAGTAGAAGGTGCGGAAGCTCTCTTACATGATGATGAAAAAGCTTTATCCGGCCAACTACGCGTTACTGCCACTTCTGATTTTGGCCGACAATTTGTTGCACCGGCATTAACAAACTTCGTAGCGCTTCATCCAGAAGTAACGCCTTATTTACATTTATCCGATGGCATCATCAATCTCGTGGAACAAGGCTTTGATCTGGGAATTAGATATGGAAATTTACCCGACAGTAATTTGATCGTTCGTAATCTGGCAGATAATCATCGTGTGTTGGTTGCTTCGCCAAAATATCTTGATCAACACGGCATTCCAGATCAGCCAGAAGATTTAAAAGATCATCGATGTTTGGTAATGGAACGACTGGGTGAACCGCTAAATGAGTGGAAGTTTCATATTGATCAGATTCATCAAACGATTAAAGTCGAACCTGCCCTGATCAGCAACGATGGTGCAATTATTCGTCAATGGGCTTTAGCAGGATCAGGTATCGCTTATAAATCGATCTGGGATGTGAAACACGATCTTGCAACGGGTAAATTGGAAACCATACTGGATGATTTTGTACTCGGTTTTCAGGAAAGCGATAAGAAAAAAACAGGCTTACAATTGCTCTATCCGAGCCGCCAATATCTGCCGAGACAAGTGGCGGGGTTTATTGAGTTTCTACAGGTATGTATCTCTGAAGAAGAATGAAAGTTTAACTAACGGAAAACACCTTTTTCGGTGATTTATTTAGAACATTTAACCCATTCTTTGAGTAACATTTTTTTAGTTCCTGAGTCTAGGTTTAATAATACAACATTCCCATAAAACTCTAGCCAATCAGCACCCTCTGATACGATGTCAGCATTAGATAAGTTCATATACCTTGTGTAGTGATCAGAACTACTCGAAAAATTTACAATACAACCCTTAATTCCTTTGTAATCATATTGTGCTGCATAAGAAGTTGACGTATAAAACAACATCAAAATTACAATAGCTTTTATAGTTTTCATTATACATTTCCCTTTAATTATTTAACCAAGTTGATTGTAAGTATTATATAAGATTCAGGACACTATAATATGTCTTAAACGGGAATGGCAAGAAAATAAACTGGAGATCATAAAGTATGAAGAATATAAAGTTAACAACAATCCTTACGACCCTGTTTATTTTTTTCGAGCGGCTTTTGGAGTATATCCAAGAGTGCCGAACCCTCTCTCGATGAAAAACAGGATCAGATGAAAAATAATCAGGCTAGTGAGAAACCTTTTCCTGGGGAAGATAACTATACTTACAGTGGTAGTGGAAGTATTATTATTGCTAGAAATACAAATCCAAAATATGCAAAAATCCTACTTGCTCTTATGCAAATGGGCCACGAAGACAAATTATTTATTTCAAATTCTGTTAACTCAACCGGTGCGGATTGCTGCAACTGGGGCTTCAACATAAAGGTTCATGAACAACCAGTAACTCCAACGCATGACGAAAGTGGCATCTCATACCGTAAAGACTCAGAAAGTGATGACCAATCAGTGTGCCAGATGTTTGATTATTCGGAAAGTAGCGAGGATGTAACCGGCTCACGTCATTTCTTTTTCTACTCTGTGGATTTACCCAAATACGTGCCGGCTCCGGAGGTTGTGTTGTCTGACGAATGACCAAGCTAATTGCTATTCTTTTTTTTCAAATGCTTCATCAACGCTGATTTGAATCGACAGCCTTCAATTCCTGAATTATTTTACATTCAAGATCATTATTAATTTCACACCATTTTTTATGGTAAAACATGACCTTATCAAAATCACGATCAACTACTTCACCTGAACTATAAAGATCGGCCAATCTCAGACAGGCGTAGTCCTGTTTACCATCAATGCATGCCCGTTGTAATAAATTCACTGAATGTTCTATATTGAGATCGACGGTTTCTCCTGCAAGATAAAACTCACTTAATCTAACACAGCCGCTTTGCGGATCATTATCACAAGCCTTTTGGTAATACTCCAAAGCTCTGAGAACATTTTGTTTCACGCCCTGACCAGACTCATAAAGCATGCCCAACCTGACACATCCTTCCATCTCATTATTGTTGCAAGCTTTATTAAAATTTTTTTTAGCTTGTTGCAGATCTTTTGTTACACCTTTTCCTGATCGATAAGATGCTCCTAATTTTGAACACCCTCTCATATCATCATTTTCACAAGCACGTTTAAATAAAAAAAATGCTTTTTCGTAGTCTCGTTCTTTGATGGACTGTAAACCCATATCTACATCATCAACCGTATCTGCTACGCTAAAGGCACTAAACATAATCAAAACCACAAGAAGTAACGGCTTCATTTCTTATTATCCTGACACTCATCAACCGTACATTTAAGCGAACCTAATCCAAGCTTCGCAGTAAGTCGATCACCCACTTTCACATCACGACTCGATCGCACAATATTTTCTGATTCTGTTTGAAGGATGGAATAACCACGATCAAGCGTTGCCAGTGGACTTACGGTATTTAATGTCCGTCCTGCCTCACCCAGTTTGGCTGTTAGCTTCTCGATCTGACGCTGCATGGCTGATTTCATTCTGACGTCATATTGCTGACAACGTTCGATATTCATCGCGATGATCTTTTCCGGGTTGTGTTGCTTCAAATCAACCATCAACAGACTCAGATCAACACGTCGTTGATCGATTCCAGTTCTCGCTGCGGCATTCATTCTCACACCCAGATCATCCAGTCGTTGTGATAATTCTTCTAGCCGCCGCCCTGGATGGATCAGTTGTTTTTCTTGCCATGCGACTGTTTGTTTTAAATGACTGATCTGGCTTGTGATCTGATCTTCCATCCAGCCCTGATAATTCTCCAGAGTCTGTTTCATTTCATCCTGATCAGGACTGATCAGCTCTGCCGCCGCAGAAGGTGTTGGAGCTCGTACATCGGCTACGAAATCTGAAATAGTGAAATCTATCTCGTGACCTACACCAACGACTACAGGAATATCGCAATCATGGATTGCACGAGCCACGACTTCTTCATTAAAAGACCAGAGATCTTCCAGTGATCCTCCGCCACGACTGACGATCAACACATCACATTCTTTTCGTTCGTCTGCCAGCATGATCATTCTTGCAATGGAATGCGATGCCGTGTCGCCTTGCACGGGTGTTGGATAGACGATCACATTCAACGCAGGAAACCGTCGTTTCAAAACACTCAGAATGTCTTTTATCGCTGCACCTGTTGGCGAGGTGACGACTCCCAACGTTTTCGGAAATGCTGGAAGATCTTTTTTAATATCAGGATCAAACAAACCTTCCTGATCAAGCTTTTTCTTTAACTGTTCATAAGCCAACTGCAAAGCACCCTCACCCGCTAGTTCCATCCGGTCAGCAATCAGCTGAAATTCGCCACGACCTTCAAATAATCCTGCTCGTGCATAGATCATCACTTGCATGCCGTTTTCTGGCCGAAATTTCAGCAGGTTATTTCGCCCACGAAACATTGCACAACGCACCTGCGCCTTTGAATCTTTCAGGGAAAAGTAGAAATGACCGGAGGCCGGTTTTGCGAAGTTCGAGATCTCGCCTTCGACCCACAGCATCGGAAAACTACCCTCAAGAATGGATTTTACTTCGCGGTTGAGTTGCGAGACGGAATAGATCTCACCAGTGCCTTTTAATGAATTCATCAAACAATCTTAATATCTCTATGGAATCTATGGAAGAAGAACTATAAACCACGTTATAATGAACTGCTTTTCACACTAAACAGCGGGATGATCTGAATTATGCGAATTAATGGTGAAGCACTTACTTTTGATGATGTCTTGCTGGTTCCAGCATACTCAAACATTCTGCCGCGTGAGGCTAGTCTTGAAACAAAGCTAACACGTGATATCACTTTGAACATTCCAATCATTTCTGCGGCGATGGATACGGTCACAGAATCACGGCTGGCGGTTTCCCTCGCGCAACAAGGTGGCATTGGAATTATTCATAAAAACCTCAGCATTGGTGGACAGGCCACCGAAGTCAGAAAAGTTAAAAAATACGAAAGTGGCGTTGTGCATGATCCGATCACGGTTTCTGCCGACACCAGTATTCAGGAAGTGCTTGATCTGACCAAACGCTTTCATATTTCCGGTATGCCGGTGGTTGATGGCGAAGAAGTTGTCGGAATTGTGACCAGTCGCGATCTACGTTTTGAGACTGATCTGGATAAACCCGTTGCTAGTATTATGACCGGAAAAGATCGTCTGGTGACGGTAAAAGAAGGTGCGAGTCAGGAAGAAGCTATCGAAAAACTTCATCATCACCGTATCGAAAAAGTACTGGTTGTGAATGATCAATTTCAACTGCGTGGTTTGATCACGGTAAAAGATATTCGTAAGTCAGATAAATACCCCAATGCCTGTAAAGATGATCAGGAAAGCTTGCGTGTTGGTGCAGCAGTGGGAACGGGTGAAGGAACTCATGAACGAATCGAAGCGTTGATCGACGCAGGCGTTGACGCGATTGTTGTAGATACTGCACATGGTCATTCGCAAGGCGTTCTGGATATGGTCGCATGGGCGAAAAAGAATCATGGAGATGATGTTCAGATCATCGGTGGCAATATCGCTACCGGAGCAGCAGCCACGGCATTGATCGAAGCGGGTGCTGATGCGGTAAAAGTCGGCATTGGCCCCGGATCAATTTGTACCACAAGAATAGTTACCGGCATTGGTGTCCCGCAGATTACGGCGATCAATAACGTCGTTCAGGCGTTGGAAGGAACAGGCGTACCTTTGATCGCAGATGGCGGGATCCGATTCTCCGGCGACATCTCCAAAGCATTGGTTGCCGGTGCGCATAGCATTATGGTCGGTGGTCTTTTTGCCGGAACCGAAGAAGCCCCCGGAGAGATCGAACTCTTTCAGGGACGTTCTTATAAATCTTATCGCGGCATGGGTTCGCTAGGCGCGATGTCACAAACACACGGTTCGTCTGATCGCTATTTTCAGGAAAGTGATGAAATCGAAAAACTGGTTCCAGAAGGTATCGAAGGTCGCGTTCCTTATAAAGGTCCACTGCCAGCCATTGTTCATCAACTCACTGGCGGCATTCGTGGCTCGATGGGTTATACCGGTTGTTCTAATCTGGAAGAAATGCGTACCAAACCAGAATTCGTTCGAGTCTCGCCAGCCGGTATGCGCGAAAGCCATGTGCACGATGTAACAATCACGAAAGAACCACCAAATTATCGCCAAAGCTGAGTTTATATAGAATGACTGACATACATGCTGATCGAATCCTCGTTCTGGATTTCGGATCTCAATACACACAATTGATCGCCCGTCGCGTTCGTGAAGCTGGCGTTTATTGTGAACTACATCCTTACGATCTTTCCGCCGATGCCATCCGTGAATTGGCGCCAAAAGGAATCATACTTTCTGGTGGTCCCGAATCTGTGACCGACACAGATGTCAGCGCATCGCAGGCTGTATTCGAAGCGGGCATTCCGGTTCTCGGGATCTGCTACGGTATGCAAACAATGGCCAATCAGCTGGGTGGTGAAGTCGAACAATCTGATCACCGTGAATTTGGCTATGCACAGGTTCGTGCCCGCGGTCATTCAAATCTGCTAAAAGAAATTGAAGATCACACAACTGCCGAAGGTTGGGGTTTGCTCGATGTCTGGATGAGCCACGGTGATCGGGTCAAAACATTGCCCGAAGGTTTCAAAGTAATCGCCTCTACCGACAGCGCACCGATCGCTGGCATGGCGGATGAAGAACGACATTTTTATGGACTGCAATTTCATCCTGAAGTCACACACACACGTCAGGGAATGCGAATTCTCAGTCGCTTCCTGCATGACATCTGTGGCTGCGAATCAAGCTGGACCACAGAAAATATTACCGAAGAAAATGTGGTCGCTGTTCGTGAACAAGTTGGGAATGACAAAGTTTTATTAGGACTTTCCGGCGGTGTTGATTCATCCGTAGTTGCTGCCCTGCTCCATCGCGCCATTGGTGATCAACTCACCTGCGTGTTTGTTGATAATGGCCTGCTTCGCCTGAACGAAGGTGATCAGGTCATGACCACTTTTGCCGAACACATGGGCGTAAAAGTGATCCGTGTTGATGCCGAAGATCGATTCCTCGATGGTTTGAAAGATGAGTCTGATCCAGAAAAGAAACGCGTGATCATCGGTAATATTTTCATCAAAATATTTGAAGAAGAAGCCCGCAAAATTGAAGACGTAAAATGGCTGGCACAAGGAACTATCTACCCTGATGTGATCGAATCTGCCGGCACAAAAAACGGCAAAGCTCATGTGATCAAATCACATCATAATGTCGGTGGTTTGCCTGATGACATGGAACTGGAACTGGTCGAACCATTACGCGAACTGTTCAAAGACGAAGTCAGAAAAATGGGTGTCGAACTTGGGCTGCCAAGTGAAATGATCTACCGTCACCCATTCCCAGGTCCCGGCCTCGGCGTGCGAATTCTCGGTGAAGTTAAAAAAGAATATGCCGACATTCTTAGACTTGCCGATGCGATCTTTATGGAAGAACTTTACAAAGCCGATCTCTATGACAAAGTTAGTCAGGCCTTCGCTGTATTCCTTCCGGTAAAATCTGTAGGTGTCACCGGTGATGCGCGGAACTACAGCTACGTGATCGCTCTCCGAGCTGTTGAAACTATCGACTTCATGACTGCAGGCTGGGCGCATTTGCCTTACGAAATACTCGACATCCTGTCACGACGGATCATCAATGAAATCCCGAATGTCTCACGGGTTGTTTATGATATTTCAGGAAAACCACCGGCTACGATCGAGTGGGAGTAGGTGTTAGAAAGTGGCAGAATCTCTGCCACTTTCAGATTCAAACTAACTTTTCTGGCGTCGGCCAAATCCAAACAAGCCCAACAAAGCAGATCCCATAAACCATACTGCAGCAGGTACTGGTACAGCTGAAACTGAACTGGCTGTCAGACCTGTTATAGTTCCACCACTAGTCGTTGTAAAGCCAAGCTCAAGACTATTGAGCGATCTGGCAAAAGGATTAAGTATTTCATCAGGATCATAGCAGTCGCCGTAAGGGCAATACGTTCCACCCTGGCCAGAAGCCCTGACAGAATGATAAGCATATAAGTAAAAAGTATCTCCTTCAGTTAAATCAATGCTTAGCGTGTCAGAATCTTCAGCTAAAGGATAGTCATCAGGATTCATCATATATGGATGTTGCCCTCCCCATTGGAATTCTTCATATGAAGGAAGTTGAAGATGGGTTGATGTACGTTCTATCCCACTCAACAAAGTATTGATATTAACAATTCCTGGAGCAACTACTGACTCAAATGCCTCTGCATCTCTGAAGAGATACACATTACTGGATATACTTGCTCCATTCGGATTATTAGCAGGATTAAACAAGGTGCCTGTTAATGTCATGTTCAAGTTAATAGTTTGATCTGCTCCATGATAAGTAAATCCTTCTAATCCATAAGCTCCTGCGAATGAATACCGACTTGATTCGGCATAAGACATTCCTCGTAAGTGAGGAAGAGCAATTTCTCCGGTGTGTTCAAGATTGGCATAGCCTTCTGCCCCATAAAACTCAACAACTCCGGCATATCCTTGTGAGTGTGTACTATGATATTCATCTTTATCGTCCAGTTGAAGGTGATTAGGAAAATTAACGGTGGCACAGGCTGAGTCACTACAACTTCTGGTGACTATATGCACTCCCGTTCCCCAACGATCCATAACCGGAGCAGAGAAAGCACTTTGTGAAAGAAGAAGCCCGGCTATTGCGAGCATCCCTGTTATATTTTTTTCCATTTTTTGGGTTCCTTATAGGTTATTTTAATTTTAACAACATAACCTTGATTGCAAGTGCTATACCAACATTTCAAAAACCACAAGTGATTGTTTTAATTGACTTTTTATTTTTCCAAAAGGATTCTATTTACATGAAACCTTCTGATCTGTCGTCTGAAAACGACAAATAATACTAGTTTGAACTTTCAACAATCAAAAAAATTAGTGCTACTATCATGACTTCTAAACGACTCTATGAGAAGAAATGAATTTAAAATCATTAGATGAAAAATGGATGAGTCGCTGCCAGGCTTTGGCAAAAAAAGCCGAAGCTGAAGGAGAAGTTCCCGTTGGAGCCATTATTGTTAAAGAAGACAAACTGATCAGCGAAGGATTTAATCAGCCGATCAGTCAACATGATCCAACATCACACGCCGAGATCATGGCTCTTCGAAATGCCGCCCAAGAACTTGAAAACTACCGACTCCCGGATACAACGTTATATGTAACGCTCGAGCCTTGTGCCATGTGTGCCGGAGCAATTATTCATGCGCGTGTTGAACGTGTCGTGTTTGGTGCATTTGATCCAAAAGGTGGTGCTGCCGGAAGTCTTTTTGATATTCTTGGAACCGATAAGTTGAACCACGAAGTAGAAGTTACCGGAGGTGTTCTGGAAACAGAATGCGCAGTTCTCCTGAAAGCTTTTTTTAAATCAAAAAGGAAATAAACAAAGTGACTGATCACGATACGACCGGCCTGAGCCTTTACCAATATGATTTCTGCCCGTTTTGTGTCATTACCAAACGCGCAATAAAAAAACTGAATGTTGATATTGAAATGCGGAATACCCAGAAGAACCCGGAATACCGGCAAGAGTTGATCGCTGAAGGTGGAATGGGTCAGGTTCCCTGTTTGCGGATCGAGGAAAATGACTCAGTTGAATGGATGTATGAGTCGGGTGATATTATTAAATATCTTAATGATCGTTTTGGTTAAGTTTTTTCTTCTTGATTGACGTCTTTTTTATTAATAAGACGTGGTTGAGCAGTTTCAGCTTCACTCTGACTGATCAAGGTTGATTTTTTCTCCTGACGCATTCGCCCCAGATAACCAGCCAGCCCACCGCCTGCGGTTCCCATGATCAGCAAACCTGCCGTAATAAATTGAGTAAAAAGCATTACTCCTCCAACCGCTGCTGAAAATATCAGAATCGATCCCACTTTCATATTTGCTTTTCGATTCGCACGACGTGATTCTTTTAGAATTTCCTGATGACTATTTTTTAAAGCTTTAGTTTTCTGCCGCTCCGCATTGACGCGGATCTTTTCACGTTCCTTTGCATGTTCATCAACCGTCTTTGCTAAGGCGTCTTTATGAACATGGTTTGCCATTGATGAAAACCAGAACGATGCCAGCATACTGATGATCATCCAGAAAACCGCCAGAATAATTAACAACTGATTTTCGAATTCACCTTTGATCAAAGCAAAGATCAAACCGGCGGTGATGATCTGAATCAGTAAAATGGCAGGAAAGAATCTAAACATGGTTATATTAAATACGCGCCTCTAGCCATGCTTCAAACTCACTTAACGGCAAGGCTCCAGATTGACGTGCGATCTCTTCGCCACCTTTGAAGATCAATAAGGTTGGAATACTTCTGATCTGTAATTGTTCACCCAGCTTCTGATTATTCTCCGTATCCAGTTTTGCAAAACGCGCCCGTGGTTCAAGCTTTTCGGTCGCTTGCTGAAAGATCGGCCCGAAAGATTTACACGGCCCACACCATTCCGCCCAGCAATCCACCACCAGTGGAATATCATTTTTCTGCACATTCCGATCAAAGTTTTCCACCGTCAGATCCAGTGTCGTTCCAGAAAACAAAGGTTCCTTACAGCGACCACAATTACCATGATCATCCAGTTTATCCTCGGGAAGTTGGTTGATCGCATTACAATGTTGGCAAACGATTTGTATCTTTTCGCTCATGTTTTATTAGTCCGGTTTTTGTTAATTGCTTTTATATATGGATGAAAGATAGATTTTAAACCCTTTCTTCATTTATAAACATTGATATTCCATCAGCGTGTTCTATGCTTTGATAAAGAACAAAAAGGAAATAGATCATGGCAAATCTCCGGTTTACAAACAAGCTCTCTGCTGAATACCAACGTCTTTATGATAGTTGTGAAATTAATTCTAAACGATTCAGGGAGATCGACAAGATCATTGATAGCCTTTTGAAAAACAGAAAACGTTACGAATCCGTTGCTGATGAACTTGGTATCCCCTGGTATTTTATTGCTGCCATTCATAATCTCGAATCCTCCCGCCGCTTCACCAGACATCTACATAATGGTGATCCACTAACAACCAGAACAAAACAGGTTCCTGCCGGACGTCCTAAACGAGGTAAGCCGCCCTTCACATGGGAAGAAAGCGCAGTTGATGCTCTGAAATTCAGAAAACTAACCCGGATAAAAGACTGGAATCTGTCACGATTGCTATACGAAATGGAAGGTTATAATGGCTGGGGTTATCGTTCCTATCATCCTGAGACTTTGTCGCCCTATCTGTGGGGGTTTTCAAATCACTACCATCGTGGAAAATATGTGTCTGATGGCCGTTGGTCGCATACTGCTGTATCCAGCCAGTGCGGTGGTGCTTCTTTAATCCGACGTCTGGAAGAACGGGAGATCATTGAGGTTGGAAAGAAAACCAGGCTAAAAACACCTTACCTGCATCATAGTAGTCGAAAAATTAAAAGAGCCGATGATCTGCAACGCTTCCTCAATACTTTTCCTGAAATATATTTACGCATCGATAGCAACCCGGGGAACAAAACTTCGGAAGCTTTTAAAAAGGTATTTGGTTTTTATCTTGATGGTGACACACGTTCAAATAAACGAAAAAAAACCAGGAAATAATATCGAGTGTCATCAGGGAAACTGGATCACTTTGTCTAAAGGCTTCCATGGCAAATATTTGATCATGACGTTGCGAAATAAATCTGACTCCAGGAAACAGGTTAGCCATTTTTGCAAATGTGGATAAGCTGCCTGATCAAACCATGCCTTATCAACGAATGCCAACTGGCGAATAAATGGAAAAATAGCGACATCTGTTTCGGTCATTCTATCGCTCATCAAGAAAGCCTGATCCATAAGCTTCATCTCAAGCTTTTTCAAAAAGAACTCACAGTGATCTCGATAAACTTCCGCAGGAAGATCAGGATACCGATCGGCATATTTATAACGATCCAGCCATTGTTTGAAGTCAGAATCATTTTCTTCGATCAATCCACCCGGATCATCAATTTTCCATAGATCAGGATCATATTGTGACAATGCCCAGTTAATCACATCTCTACTCTCATCAATTACTTCACCAGAAGGTAAAACCAGAACAGGTACTGTCCCTTTCGGTGAAAATTCCAGCATGGACACTGGCTTATCACGCAAAACAATTTCTCGAATCTCCACCGTCAGGCCACTATAGTAAATAGCCATGCGAGCACGAATGGCATACGGGCAACGGCGAAAGCTATAGAGAATGGGTAGATCGGGTTTATTCATTTCAGCGGCAAGACAATTTGAGCTTCTGTTTCAAATCCAGTTAATTTAACATACCCGCCATACTGGAAAAAAGCACGTTATGTTCAAAAAAGAAGACCTGGTGAAACTGGCGAAAATGGAAATGCCTTTTGGGAAATATAAAGGTCGTGTTCTGATCGATCTTCCCGAGCCTTATTTACTCTGGTTTGCGGGTAAAGGATTTCCTGATGGACAACTGGGCATGCTGCTGGCTCTGGCACTGGAAATTAAAACCAATGGTCTGGAATATTTGATCGAACCTTTAAAAACAATACCTACGGTACATTAAGCAACAATTAAATTATGACAACTGAAGAATTATTTAAACTACTAAAAACCAATCCCGAATCAATTGAATTCCAGCAAGTAATGGAAACGATCGATCAAGACTACAACTACACGCCAGCACGTTTCACCAATGGTGAAGTGGTTAATGAAAGCGGTACGAATGAAGGCTCATGTAAGATCTTTGCTTTTGGACAACTTAACCTATTGAACGAACATGAAACGTTAGCCTGTTTTGGAACATACTACCGCAATGATGTTCTACAAAACCCTGATGGATCCAATCATGCCAATATCCGATCATTCATAACACATGGTTGGGATGGCATCAAATTCGACTCCGCTGCTCTGACGGTAAATAATTAAGATGAATAAAAGCCTGATCACCAACTTGATTGCTATCGCTCTTGTGATAGCCGGATTCACCTCTCCTGTTTACCCCGAGATTATTTTATCTGTAGGATTATTTGCACTTTCCGGTGCGATCACTAACTGGATCGCGATCCATATGCTGTTTGAAAAAGTCCCTTTCCTTTATGGATCGGGAGTCATTCCAAACCAGTTTGAAGATTTTAAGATCGGCATCAAAGATATTATTATGCGGCAGTTTTTTACCACAGAAAATATTCAGAGATTTATAAAGTCCGAAGAAGATTCGGCCGGAAAAATAATGAGCTTTGCACCGATACTGGATGCTGTAGATTACGATAAAATTTTCCAATCATTGATCGATGCGATCAATGCTTCTTCTCTCGGTTCAATGCTGGCAATGGTTGGCGGAGCTGAAGCACTGGAACCATTACGTGAACCCGTATCAGAAAAAATGCGCGGCACACTCAATGATATGATCGAAAGTGAAAGTTTCAAAAAAGCAGTTCACGCCAGCCTCAACACGGAAAAACTCGGTTCAGATATCACGGACAACATAGAAAGAATTGTTGATGCGCGACTGGATGAACTAACCCCGCAAATGGTAAAAGAAATCATTCAGGAAATGATCCGCAAACATCTTGGCTGGCTGGTGGTCTGGGGTGGTGTTTTTGGTGGTTTGATCGGTCTGTTGGCAACATTCATTAGATGATTTTTCAAGGCTTGTCTCCCCTGCAAAGAAACGTCCTGATCATGGTTCTGATCAACGCTCTGACAACACCTTTAATGCTGTCTTCGGTCAATGTCGCATTACCATCGATCGCAAAAGATCTGAGCATGAATGCAGTGCAGCTAAGCTGGGTTCCCATGGCCTATCTTATGGCCGGAGCGATGTTCGTGCTGATCTTTGGTCGTCTTGCAGACATGTTCGGGCGCAAGAAAATTTTCCTGATCGGAACGACCTGTGCCATGATCACTTCAATCGGCGCAGCACTATCCGGTTCCGGCGAATTACTGATCCTGTTCCGCTTCCTACAAGGCATGAGTGCCGCCATGCTCTACGCAACACAAGTCGCGATCATCTCATCCGTATTCCCTCCGGCCAAAAGAGGCGCAGCTATCGGAGTTATGATTTCAACACTCTATTTCGGACTGGCAGCAGGGCCATTTTTCGGTGGAATTTTAATTGATAAATTTGGCTGGCCAGCCTGTTTTATTTTCCAAATTCCACTGGTATTAGTGGTTCTATATCTTGGCATGATCAAAATACAGGGTGACTGGGACGATCATGAATCCGTTCACACAATCAGCGATCTGGATGTAAAAGGTGCAACTGTTTATGCCCTGTCAATTGCCGCCCTTGCCATCGGCGTTTCTACACTGCCAACAAGTTCAAGTTTCATAGTATTTTTACTTGGAATCTTTGGGTTATGGGCTTTTATAAAAATAGAACAAGTAGTCGATCATCCTATCTTCGATCTCAGCCTGTTCTCCAATAATCGCATCTTCTCTCTGTCATGCCTTGCGTCTTTTTTGATGTACACAGCCACTTTCGCCAATGTCGTACTGGTCAGCCTTTATCTTCAATATCTGAAAGAGTATTCGGCAAGTACTGCCGGACTGATCATGATGACCCAACCATTGGTGATGGCACTTTTCTCACCAATAGCTGGCAAACTATCTGATCGTATTGAACCCAGAATTCTTGCCTCATTCGGAATTGGACTCACGGTAATTGGGCTTGTTCTATTAGCAACAATGAACGGCAATACATCGGACACCACATTGATCGCAGCCCTGATAATTACTGGTGCAGGTTTCGGCTTATTTTCATCACCTAACACCAACGCAATTATGAGTGCTGTTGAAAAATCACAATATGGAATTGCTGCAGGAACCAATGCCACCATGCGGGTTGTTGGACAAATGGCGAGTATGATCATGGTTACTTTGCTAATGAGCTTAATGATCGGGCCAGTAGAAATCACACCTGAACAATATCCGGAACTGGGGAATGTTATACGCGTTTCGTTTTTGATAGCGGCGTTTATTTGTCTTCCGGGAATTTACTTTTCTTTAACGCGTGGACGAATGCGCTAAATATAAATAATCATCGTCATTCCCGTATGGTTTTGGCGGGAATCCAGCACTTCAAATACGGGTTTCGGCTCAAAAGCTTACCGGAATGACGAGTAAGTTTAATATTTTTTCAGGCTTGTACTTTTCTTATTTTTATCTGATACAAAAATACCAGGCAACCAATGCTTGCCAGAATATGTTTGATCGGATGACCACTCATACCAGATAAAAATTGATAGATCTGGTGATCAAACATTTCGAAAACTTTCGCCAATAAATAAAACCCAAGAAAAACCCAATAAAGACGAATGTGGGTAAATCTTGTTGGGAACGTGATCAGAATCAAAGGGATTAGTAACATCGGTAAAAACTGGACGACAGCGTAAAGCCGTAGATCGCCCGCTCCCTGTTGCTCAGTATAGTTCCAGTACCAGATAGAAAATATCCCGATCATGAGCATAGGAATAAATAAAACCTTCCCTGCTTTCACGGAAACAAACTCGGCAAGAATGATCGCAAAGAAAGCCATGAATGCGATCGTCATTGGAAGCCTGTCCCAGATCAATGTGTCATTTGAAGGTGCAAGGTGGTAATAACTTGATCCGATGCCCACCAGAAAAATTCCGATAAAAAATATCAGGTAGACAGAACGAAGTTCCGGCACAATGCGCGAGTCTGGTTTGCTCAAAATAAACCTTACACCGAATATGCCGACAAAGAAAAACAGCACATTTGAGATCACATTATAAAAATGTGGCAAACCTAACATGTGTCGCTGATCGGCAAAATTATGATATGTCGGATCTTGCGGGATCGGCTTAATAAAAAATACGGCCGTTAATGCGATCGCGGAAATGATCAACAATAGCGATAACATCTTTGATCCACTTTCGGATTCTTTATTACCAATCATGATCTACTAACTCTTTCCCAGCCAATCAATGTTGATGCCCACCTTCGCCATGAACATGTTTATGCTCAAGCTCTTCTTTAGTCGCATCACGAACGTCCATCACCTCCAGCTCAAACGTTAGCGTTTTTCCAGCCAATGGATGATTTGAATCGATATCAACAACATTTCGCCCCACCTTAATCAAAGTCGCATCTCTTGGCCCATTCTTCGTACTTAATTGGACCGCCATTCCAGCTTTCAGTTTTCCTTTGGTCAATACATATTTTTTCGGAACACGTACTGGTTCAACTTCCTGACGTGGGCCATAAGCCTTTTCCGGCGGCAAAGTTACGGTGACCGTATCGCCTTTTGATTTGCCCGCCAGCGCTTCTTCCAGGCCAGGCATCATGCCTTCATGTCCATGTAGATAAACCGCTGGCTCTGTATCCCGTGAGTCTTCAATGGTTGGTTGATCGGGTTCGTTTAATCGGTATTCGAAAGTGACAACTTTATCTTTTTCTATAGTCATGGAAACTAGTCCTTTATTTAATTGGTGTGGATAATATCAAAAAATAAGCTTCAAGGAGAGACATGACAAAACAAAAACGCTACCCTTTACTTAAATTGTTAAGTGGTGATGAATGAATACAGAAAATAACAATGATCTCCGCGAAGTTGAGATCACAAAAGAACCGACCGAGCTTTATAAGATTCTCAAGTTTGAAGGCATGGTTCCTAGCGGCGGTGAAGCGAAACAGGTGATCGCAAATGAATTGGTGACGCTGAATGGTAAAGTTGAAACGCAGAAACGTAAGAAAATCATGGCTGGCGATATTATTGAATTCAATGATGAAAAGATTTTGATCACGCTACTTACAAATAAGGAAGATGATCTAAAAGTTGCCATCACAAAAAATCTTAAGCCCGAAGAATATCAGGCTGTCATCGGCCCATCCTTACATGCGGCTGCAGATGTCGCCGCTGCGCGAGGTGATCCCGATTTATTTAATGATCTGCCGTCCATGATCGCGCTGATGACTCTGACACGCGATCTGGCTGATCTCTATCAACATCATTGGGGCGCTTTGGGTCAGATCTCTCCCGCAAACGTTTTTGAAGCCGCGCCATCGGCCGCCTGCGTGATCGTCTTACAGGAACAGAAACTCGATCCAGAATCCGTTGTCGCGATGTCGCAGGCTCTCGACGAAGCGAATACGATGCTACGAAAAGATAATATGCTCGGGCAAGAACGTGTGGAAGTTCAAAAGGCGTGGGATGCATCTTTAGACAAAAACACCGAACTGGCTCATACACATTTGAAACAAGCGGCAAGAACTGTGACCAACATTATTGATACCTGGGAAGTCAAACGTCGCGTCAAACAGGAGCAGGAAAATAATCATGAATAAAATTCTCGCATTTGCTGGCAGCAGCCGGATAAATTCCGTCAATAAAAAACTGGTCAGTATTGCTATGAAAGGTGCTGAAGAAGCTGGTGCCGAAGTGACACTGATAGATCTGATCGATTATCCAATGCCGATCTATAACGGTGATCTGGAAGACAAAGAAGGCATGCCGGAACATGCTAAAGCATTCAAACAAATATTGACTGATCACGATGGTATTCTGATCGCTTCACCGGAATACAATAGTTCTTTTCCTGCGCTGCTAAAAAATGCCATCGACTGGGCATCCCGATCAGAGTCGCCAGACGAACCTCGACTGTCTGCTTATCAAAACAAAATTGCCGCGATCATGTGCGCTACACCTGGTGGATCCGGCGGCATGAAAGGATTGTTATTCTTGCGACTACAACTTGAATATTTAGGCATGATCGTTTTACCAAACCAGCAATCCATTTCACAGGCACATAATGCTTTTGATGATCAGGGTGATCTGACCGACGAGAATAAACAGAAAGCGGTTAAAAGTGTTGGCATTGATCTGGCAAATTCATTGGTTAAAATGAATCGTGATTAAATTTTATTATCTTAAGATTGTAAGTATCACGGCTTCGACATGAGATCCTTCGTGCCTCAGGATGACAAACGGGAGCTTTAATCACTGCCTGTCATCCTGAGCGTATGCGAAGGATCTCAGAACGAAGCCCAATAACCAAACAACAGAATTAAAACTATCGAGCTAAAATATACCCAATAAGAAAACATATAAAACCGATGAAAACCCTATACCCAGAAATCACCGATCCCATTGTCCACGAATTAAAAGTCGGACAAATCCATCAACTCTATGTAGAAGAATGCGGCAACCCATCCGGTATTCCGATCACCTTTTTACACGGCGGCCCGGGCTCCGGTTGTCAGCCCTATCATCGACAATTTTTTGATCCGGAAAAATACAGAATTATTTTATTTGATCAACGTGGCTGTGGACGATCAAAACCTCACGGTGCACTGGAAGAAAACACCACCCATGATCTGATCGCAGATATGGAAACCATCCGACAAACACTCAACATTGATAAGTGGGTTTTGTTTGGTGGCTCATGGGGCGTAACACTCGCCCTGCTCTACGCAGAAACATACCCTGATCTGGTTTCCGGATTAATCCTGCGCGGTTCATTTCTGGCCTCAAAACGTGATCTCGACTGGTTCTTTGGTGATGGTGTAGGACGCATCTTCCCTGATGAATGGGAGAAGTTCAGAGCTTTAGTCGATGAAGAAGACATCACGGCAAAAGATGTCATAGAGGACTATCATGAGATGATCACCTCAGCCTACGATGAAGAAAGAACCAAAGCCGCAGAGGCCTGGTCACGCTGGACAGGAAAAATTGTTACCTGGACATTGCCGCAAGAAGACAATAAAGAACCTGATGAAAAAGATCCGAAACAACTGATCAGAGAAATTCATCTGGAAGTTCATTATGCCTTCAACCAATATTTCCTCAAACCTGATCAACTAATAAAAAATATTGATCGATTACCTGATGTACCAGTAAATATTATTCATGGTCGCCGAGACATAACATGCCCGCTTGAATCATCCTGGCGACTGCATAAAGCGATTCCGGATTCTACGCTGACAATACTTCCTGAGTCTGGGCATTTGGCTAATGAAGTGGGGATGATTGATGCGCTTGTTTCTGCGGCAGATGAAATGTTCAGGAAAATCTAGAATCGTTAATTCTGACTGGGTTTTGAGAATATATACATTCATAATAAAAGAAATTTGAGAAAGCGATTCTTGATCATATTCTCGGTTTGCATTCTCAATACCGTAATACTAAAGAATTATAATTCTCGTTATTAACAAGTCAGCTGCCTTGGAGAGATATGAATACTGAGCTATTTTTAAAGGAATACATGGATTTTATCGTTCCAAAATTAGGAACGATAGAGCAATCTATCTATTTATATATCATTCGTCATACAGTTCTTGAAAATAAAGAAAATACTCTTGTAAGTATCTCCAGTTCGGCAAAATCAAATGCTTTTGGTCTAGGTAGTACTGGAGGCACAATGGGTATTTCTCCTACACGTGATAAAGTGTATGCACTCCAAGAGAAAGGATTTATTAAAATAATAGATTCAACTCCTGCTGGGCTTAGGTTAGAAGCTATTTTGCCTTCACAAATGCCATACATTAAAGACATTGGAGAAGATAAGAGAAAAGAAACTCCTTTAGAAGAAATAGATTTTTATACTAATCAAAACTTGAGAGAGGCACTTCGTAAACGTGAAGGTAATAGATGTTTTTATTCTTTACAAAAGATCACTGATGAAAACTTCACGATAGATCATGTTATTTCGAGACCTGAAGGTAAAAATACATATAATAATTTGGTAGCAACCACAAAGACTATGAATAATAAAAAATCAAATATATGTGCAGAAGATTTCCTGCGATCTTTATTTAGAGATGACTTGCTATCAGAAACTGAGTTTCAAGAACGTTTAAAAATACTTCAACAACTTAAAGCTTGGGAGCTAAAACCTAGTGTCAGCAGCTAACAAGGCAAATTCACTCGGACTGCAAAAGCTGCGCCGCTTCGCTCTGGAGTTCAAGGGGTCACCCAACTTGATTAGCTTTCACTTAAGATTATTAATCATTTCCTGAAAAGGAATAATCGAGATGCGTAATGCCTGATGTGAATCGAGACTGGTTTAATGACGCAGCGAAAACCTTTACTTACATATTTACATTTATTTTAGTCATATATTTAGTCTTGGTTGGCTTTAATGATTTATACATCCCTTTTTCTTATCTGGTTCCATTCTGGACGCTGTATGAACGTATCGGAATTGTGCTAACAGGGTGTGTTTCCTTAATCCAGTTAATATGGTTGGCGTGCTATATTAAATCAGTATCAAATGAGAAATTTATCAATTTAGCGGTCGTTGCTACTATTTTCTGGTTTATCTTTATGAGTTGTATGATTTTTCTTGCACATATTCATTAGAATGATCCCGAAAAACTGATCAGTAATGATAAAAAGTCATGGTTGAAAATACGACAAAGCAAAACGAATATACCTGGTCCGCCAAATACTACGATGAACTGAGCAACGAAAGTGTGGTGCAAGAAGATATCAGTTTTTATAAATCATTCTTAGCATCAAAGTCTTCTGTTTTAGAAGTAGGTTGTGGCACAGGCAGAGTCGGGCTGGCGCTGGCGAGAATTTGTACAAAATATACCGGGTTAGATCTATCTCCCGAAATGCTTGATATCTTTAAAGGGAAGCTTGAGAGCTCTGATCAGAATATTACTTTGATAGAGGCTGACATGACTGATTTCGAATTGGATCAGACCTTTGATTTAATCATCTTTCCTTTTCGTTCTTTTCAAGCATTAACAACAAATGATCAGAGAAATAAATGTTTGAGTTTATGTAAGAAATATTTAGAAGATAATGGCAAGATCATCATTCAAATGTTTAATCCGATCATTGATAAACTGGACAAGTTCAACACACTTAACACACATGATAGCGATGTTCTGGATGGACAGTTTAAAATAGAAAGACACACCATTGGCAAGGATCACGATAAAATTAATCAAACAATTTCTGCGTCTTATGTGTATAAAGTTTTTGAAGGTGGAAGTTTAGTAGAAACGATAGAAGAACCACTGCAATTAGGTTATATGACAGAAAAGCAAGCCAGCAGTTTATTTGAGAGTCATGATCTTACTGTTTCAAATATTTATAAATGGTGGGATTTTAGTAACGTAGATGAAGATCTTAAAGAGCTTATATATGTTTTAAATAATAATGATTAGAAAAATATCTTCATGGGATCTGTTTTGAAAGATTGTAATCAATGCGGGAAGTGTTGCACGAAATATAGCAACGGTGGCTTATCGGCATCGTCGAGCGAAATAGAACTTTGGGAGGTTTTTAGACCCGAAATCGCTAATTTTGTCCGCGAAGGCAAAATCTGGATGGATCCGGACACGGGTAAGCAATTAGAACTTTGCCCGTGGTTACGGAAGTTACCCGATCAAGAAAAGTATATTTGCGATATCTATTATGATCGCCCTGACGACTGCAAACACTATCCCGTCACTATCGAACAAATGATAAATGATGATTGCGAAATGTTGGAGGCTAAGGATTTAGCCAAACCAAAAAAAGCACAAAAAGTTTTAGATAAATTGATGGCGGATAGTCGTCCTGCGGTTGAGTAATGTGACCGCACTGTTCACCCGGCTAAAGTGTCCTGAATCTCATCATGCTATTGGTACTAATAATGGGGAAAGATCATGCCAACTACTGGCCTTAATAGTGCATGACTTTCGATTATGAAAAAATCAACAAAAGCAGTTCTCTTATCCGCACTGGTTTTTCCGGGTACGGGTCATTTATTTTTAAAAAAATACCTGGCTGGTACATTGTTAATTGGTTCTGTCCTGGTAGCATTTTATTTTCTGGTAACTAAAGCGGTAGAGAAAGCGCAGCATATTGCAGACTTGATCACGTCTGGTGAAATCCAGCCGGATATTGCATCTCTTACAGAAATGATCACAAAAACACCCGCGGGTGCTGAAGGTCAATTGTTGAGTATTGCTTCTACAACTTTGATTGTTGCCTGGCTGATTGGTATTTTCGATTCTTATAGAATTGGTCGCAAACAAGACTTAGATAATAAGACTAATAACAAATGAAAGATTTATCACAATTACCAGATAACTTACCTGTTCCAGTTGACGATGGTGCATGCGATCATCTTAAAGGGATATCATTCCCTTCTTTATTGATCAAAACAACTTCTGATCGATCAGTAGATTTTTCAAAGACAAAAGGTACTGTAGTAATTTTTTTCTATCCGATGATTGGGAATCCCGGCTCACCTCCAATGCCCGACTGGAATGAAATACCGGGTGCACGAGGTTGTACACCTCAGACCTGTTCTTATCGGGATAATTATGAACAGTTGTCTAAGTTGGGCGCGACGGTTTATGGTGCCAGTTCACAAGCGATAGAAGATCAAAAAGAATCCGCTGATCGTTTAGGCTTACCTTTTGAGCTTTTGAATGATTCAGAATTCAAACTGACAGAATCACTTAAGCTTCCCACGTTTGAATATCTGGGTGAAAAAATGATCAAACGACTCACGCTTATAGTTATAGATGGTATGATCCGTAAAGTATTTTATCCGGTGTTTCCGCCTGATCAGAATGTTGATCAAGTTGTTGCCTGGCTAACTAAACAATAAAAAGAGGGCTAGGAAATGAAAAAACTAATAACAATATTATTGATGTCACTGACGTTATCTGGCTGTGCTTCAATGGTTCAGGAATTGATGCAGGCACCTCAGATCAAAGGAGTCCAGTTAAAATCTTTTTCGGCTAAAGATAAGAGTGTTGTTTTTGACGTGGATATTTACAACCCAAACTCGTTCACCTTACCTATCTCAGGATTAAGTGGTGACATGATGCTTAATCAATTGACTATCGGAAGTATTGAGGCAGAGAGTGATCAAAACTTAGCCGCGCTTTCCACGCAAACCGTCACTGTTCCTATCGCACTTGATACTAATGCCCTGATCGAAGCTGCACAAAGTGTGTTTACTCAAAGACAAGCTCAATACAATTTTAATGGTGGTGTAAAAACCCCTGTGGGAAAAATACCTTTTTCTAAATCAGGTGAGTTATCTGTAACAGAGATTATTTCTACTCTTTTACGTTAGCTTTTACTCACAAAAGTTAATACAAACTGTATGTAATTTAGTCTACTAAAACGTATGAATCCAGTAAGAGACAAGCGACTCTTATTACGTGTAGTTTTATCAGGTTTTATTATTTGCTCCATAGCAATAATATACTTAATGATGAGTATTTATAAATACTCATTCGTGACAGAGAATGTTAAGGCTGATGCTGCCATTGTATTAGGTGCCGCTGTCTGGAAAAACTCCCCTTCGCCTGTCTTTCAAGAAAGAATTAATCATGCCATCAATTTATATAAAAATAAGAAAGTAGATTTTTTGATTTTTACTGGTGGCATGGGTGATGCTGATGATCTTGCCGAATCAGAAGTTGCAAAAGCTTATGCGATCAATAATGGTGTTCCTGAAGATGTAATCTTTATCGAAACCTCTTCAACAATCACTTTTGAGAACTTGAAAGAGTCAAAGAAAATAATGAGTGATATGGGGATAGATTCTGTTCTTATTGTCAGTGATCCTGTTCACATGAAAAGAGCAATGATGATGACCAATGATTTAGGGATAAAAGCTTATTCTTCACCAACCCCAACTAGCCAATATAAATCATGGCATGCCAAGTTGAAATTCTTATTCTCAGAAACTTATTACTATTTTGGATATTTTATAAAAAACCTGATCATTCCTGTTGATTAAAATCTCTCACAATCGCCTCCATTTCTTCCAGCGTTAAATCTCCTGAAATAACAAATATTTCTGTTTCAAGTTGTTCCTGAACAAAGGGAGCCATAACAACTTTTCCATTGATCAAAACAGCAATATACTTTTTGACTAATCTTTTAGTTGCGACAGAGAATTTACTTTTCCCACTTTCCGTTAATGTAACAATGATCAAAGGAAGACCTTGTGGATCAAAGCCTGACTCCATTGATTTGATATCTTCATCTGAAGAAATGATCTTGCTACCGACATAAATAGTTCTATCACTACCTTCGATGGGCATTTGTACATACGCTTTTTCCATAGAACTACTGGCTTCGTGAAGCTCAACTTTTGAATTACGATCCGGTTTAACTTCTGGAATACTGGTACAACCTGTAAGAAAGGTACTTATAAATAATCCGAGGAAAATATTTTGTAAATAATTCATGATCAATCCTTAAAATGTGAGTCTATAATATGACTATATTATCTTCACTGCCAAGCGACCACTTCATCAATAGTCAATATGAAAGCAAGATTACTAACAAAGATCATTTTAACAGGCCTTTTACTGACAACCATTCTAAGCTGGCTCGGCCTGTTCCATGAAAGGCTGGATATCCTTAGTCATTTTCGCCTACATTTTGTGGTGGTCGGAATCGTCATTGCTCTGTTGTCTCTTGTCTTGTTCTGGTGGCGCTTATCATTTATTGCAATCCTTCTAACAGGATTCAATTATTGGTCATCGATCGGCTTTCCTCATACTCACCCAATATTGGCAAAGCCGGCGACAACACAAATGCTGAAGATCATGAGTCTCAACACACTCTATTTAACGGAAAATGATGAACAGGTCATTGCATTCATCGAACGAGAAGATCCTGACATTATTCTGATGCAAGAGGTTCCTCCCTGGAAAATCAATATCCTCGAACATCTTCACAAACAATACCCGTGGCAGGAACATTGTGCTACGCCAACACAATGCGAAGTCGCATTGTTGTCACGTCATCCCTGGGAATATTCGAAAAGTGGGATTTACGGGAAGGAAGGTGGTGCGATGGCTTTTGCACGTTTTGGCCCGGAATTTGGTAATGTGACGATTGCCAGTATTCACTTACGTTGGCCGTTCAAAAGCCCACAATACTCCAACTTATCTGCTGCCTATAAGCAACTTGGAATCAATGATGGATCGCTGGTCATTGGAGGTGATTTTAATTCAACGGCCTGGTCTACCGTCTTGCAGGATTTCTCACAGAGTTATCGCTTACGACCAGCAGGAAAGTTTCAGGCTACATGGCCAGCTCGAAGTCCTCGAACTGGCCAATCACATACCTGGTTATTTCCACAGTTTCAGCTTGATCATATCTTTGTTTCAGACGATATAAAGGTTACAAACTTTCAAAAAGGTGATGATATTGGCTCCGATCACCTGCCGCTCATTTCTGAAATTTCTCTCCCTTTGCTCAAAGAATAGATTAAGCCGGAAGCTGGGTAGCATCAGGATAAATCCACTCCCGCATCCCCTTTTCTTTTTTGATCGAAGCTAAACTATGTTGCTGTGAGCCGTTCATATAACAAATTTGTTCAATAATCCTCGCACGACAAGCATCCGTCTGTGAGCGTAACCATACCCCAACGTTATATCCGTGATCATTTGCCTTGATCAAAACAACCTGACCAACAAATTTATGATCATCACCGTGTATAGAAATAGTCACTTCCACGAGCGTCCCAATTTTATGATGTTTATTTGAGGTAAAACATAAGCCCAACTCGCTCTCGCCACTCTTTACTTCGTCAGGAGTAAGTTCAGGAAGCCGCCAGATGTGCTTAATACTAAGCGGAATATTTTTTGGATAAGAAATGAAACCCAGAGGTATTTCATCAATAAAGGTACTCGATTGATGTGCTTCGACAGTGTTTACAGAATTAGTGATCTTATTCATATTTAGCATTACAGTTCCCTCAAATGGATATTTATAGCATTAATAAACAAATAGTTATTTACTATACTTAATGTAGTTTTAGAGCATAAGGTTGAATACGTCAAGATTTATTTTTGAAATAATTTTAATGTTCTATAATTTTCCTTACTCAAGAGTGATCACGCAGGCACCATCATTAGTATTTTCTATCGGCCATATAAAAACGTTTGATTAGACCTATCACATTCTTCCCTTCACAATAGCTTCCACATTGCACATGGCGGTCATGGGCATAGAAATCTGAGGAAGAAATTATGTTAGAAAGCAGAGAAGGACAGAGTGTCCCAAACGTTACTTTTAAAACTCGCCAGGGCGATGCATGGGTAGATGTCACTACTGATGAATTATTTGCTGACAAAACAGTGATCGTATTTTCACTTCCGGGTGCTTTTACACCAACTTGTTCGTCAACACATTTGCCACGTTATAACGAACTCGCAGCGACTTTCAAGAAGGAAGGTGTTGATGACATCGTCTGTATGTCAGTCAATGACACTTTCGTCATGAATGCCTGGAAAGCTGATCAGGAGTCTCAGAACATCACCGTGATCCCTGATGGCAATGGTGAGTTTACTGATGGAATGGGCATGTTGGTTGATAAGGAAGACCTTGGCTTCGGTAAGCGATCCTGGCGTTATTCTATGCTGGTTAAAAATGGTGTGATCGAAAAGATGTTCATTGAGCCAGACCAACCGGGCGATCCGTTTGAAGTATCTGATGCAGATACAATGTTGAACCACATTAACCCACAGGCAAGCACACCAGATTCAGTCGCTATATTCACCAAACCTGGCTGTCCTTTCTGTGCTAAATCCAAAAAGCAGCTGACTGAGAATGGCTATCAGTATGAAGAGATCGTTCTTGGTAAAGATGCAACGATTGCCGGCATGCGTGCAGTCACTGGTGCGGAAACAGTTCCGCAGGTTTATATTGGTGGCAAGCACATTGGTGATAGTGAGGCTTTGGAAAGCTATTTAAAAGGATAAAGTCTGATTGGTAGGAGCGGATTGCATCCGCGAATGATTATTTTCGCGGTTAAGAACCGCTCCTACAAATAACACAAGGGTAAATCTAATGGAAAAACTTAAAAAAGAAGTGGTCGTTATTGGTTCTGGAACTGCAGGATTAGCAGCTTACCGTGCAGCCCTGCTCCATACGGATGATGTGATAGTAATCGAAGGTGGTCCTTATGGAACGACCTGCGCCCGTGTTGGTTGTATGCCCAGTAAATTGTTGATCGCTGCGGCTGAAGCTGCACATGACATTGAAAAGGCTTCTGGCTTTGGTGTGTATCCTGGTGGTGAAACCATAATCAATGGTAGTGAAGTGATGGATCGAGTAAAGCGCGAACGTGATCGCTTTGTCGGTTTCGTCAACGAGTCGATTGATAATATTCCGGCTGAACACAAGCTGCGTGGCTATGCGCGATTTGTTGATGATCATACGCTTGAGATCGATGACAAGGTTCTGATCGAAGCAGAACGGATCGTCATCGCAACGGGATCACGCCCTGTCTGGCCAGCCTCGTTTAATGATCTTGGCGATCGGCTGATCATCAATGACGATGTTTTTGAGTGGGATGATCTGCCAGAGTCTGTGGCTGTTTTCGGCCCCGGTGTAATTGGTCTCGAACTCGGTCAGGCTTTGCATCGTCTGGGCGTAAGAGTGTTGATGTTCGGACGTGGTGGAACCGTGGGTCCAACAACTGATCCGGACATTCAGGCCTATAGTCTGAAAACTTTTGCTGATGAATTTTATCTGGATACCAAGGGTGAAATTATCGACATGCATCTGAATGATGACGGTGTTTTCCTTAAGTACAAAGACAAAGATGGGCAGGTTCAGGAAACGGTCATTGATTATGTTCTGGCCACTACCGGTAGAAAAGCAAATGTCGATAATCTTGATATTGTAAACTCGCAACTTGATCTGGATGCGTCCGGTGTACCGCTTTTCGATCCGCACACCATGCAATGTAGTCAGCCGCACATTTTTATCGCTGGCGATGCTAATAACGAGATCCCTTTGCTACATGAAGCCGCTGATCAGGGCAAGATTGCTGGCGATAATGCCGGTCGTTTTCCACAGATCGAAGAGGGATTACGACGTGCGCCAATTGGCGTTGTTTTCAGTGATCCACAGATCGCCACAGTCGGTGTCGGCTGGAAAAAACTATCGGAAATTTACAGCGTCTGTGATTGTCTGGTGACGGGTGAAGTCTCTTTTGAGAATCAGGGACGTAGTCGTGTCATGCTAAAAAACAAAGGCTTGATGCACGTCTATGCCGAACAGGGAACCGGATTATTCCTCGGTGCAGAAATGATTGGCCCGGCGATGGAACACATTGCACATTTGCTTGCCTGGGCTTTGCAAAATCAAATGACGATTGCTCAAATGCTAGATATGCCTTTTTATCATCCGGTGATCGAGGAAGGTGTACGAACAGCGTTACGTGATCTGGATGAAAAACTTCAAATTGGTGAGAATGGTTTGAAAGATTGTTTTGATTGCGGAGCGACGCTCTAAAGTCTTTTTCAAGTTGGTTTATTGTGACCAATCGGCTGGTTGTTCTGCAACCAGCCGGAGTCATTATAAGTGATCAGAACCTGTCATCTTATTCTTTATAACTCACCTTATTTATTGTTTTAACAAGACTTTTTATACTATTTTTCGCCTGACAAAATTATGGCGCAAACAATGCTATAACTTATATGATCGCAGAATGTCTGTGATCATAATTTAATGAACATAATACCTTTAGGAGGTAATTATCATGAAATGGGAAACTCCAGCATACGAAGATCTACGATTCGGTTTTGAAGTAACAATGTACATCATGAATCGTTAAGATTTATTTGGGAGAGGTGCCCTGCACTTCTCCCATTTTTTATACTAAACTTATCTCTATATCTCTCTCACTTTTTAATAACTAAAAAAAACAACAATATGCATATAAGGATTTTAGGTTCTGGTGCCGGCGGTGGATTTCCGCAGTGGAACTGTAATTGTAATAACTGCCGTAGAGTACGATCCGGCGAATTAAAAGGCACATCGCGAACACAATCTTCAATCACGGTCAGTGCCGATGGCGTGAACTGGGTATTGATCAACGCCTCTCCCGATATACGCGCACAGATTGAGTCTTTTGGCCCATTACAACCAGCCAGAAAAGTTAGAGACACCGGCATCTGTTCGATCATTATTACCGATGCTCAGATCGATCATTCAACTGGATTATTAATTCTCAGGGAGCACGACCAACCCTGGGATATTTATTGCACCAAAGAAGTCCACGAAGACATGACCACGGGTTATCCGATCTTCAATATTCTCGGACATTTCCGCGGCGTAAACTGGCACGAAGTGATGCCCGACGAAAGTACGTTTACGATTCCTCAGGCCGAAGGTTTAAGCTTTACGAGCGTCGCACTCAAAAGCGAAGCACCTCCTTATTCCCCACATCGACATAACACCGTCGATGGCGACAATATTGGTTTGTTAATCGAAGATCTGAACACCGGAAAGTCTGTGTTTTATGCGCCGGGTTTAGGTGTGATCGAGGATACTGTTTTCAACTACATGAACAAAGCCGATGCCGTGCTTGTCGATGGAACCGTCTGGACAAATGATGAAATGTCACACGAAGGCATCAGTAATAAACTGGCCAGTGAGATGGGACATTTATCGCAGAATGATGAAGGCGGGATCAAGGAAACTTTATCGAAACTTGATTCAACACGAAAAATTCTTATTCACATTAATAATACTAATCCGATCCTCGATGAGACTTCCGACGAAAGACGTCAGTTGAATGAAGCTGATATTGAAGTGTCTTACGATGGTATGGATCTGATCTTATAAAGATAAGGAAAAATATTAAATGAGCAGCAGCAAAAAAACACCATGGACGCGTGAAGAGTTTGAACAAAAACTCCGTGATAAAGAACGCTATTATCATATCAATCATGAATTCCATGTTCTGATGAATAACGGAGAACTCAGCAAAGAAGCGATTCAGGGCTGGGTCGCAAATCGTTTTTATTATCAGGAAGCCATTCCGGTTAAAGATGCGGCGATCATGTCCAACTGCTGGGATCGGGACACACGCCGACAATGGGCACAGCGAATTATTGATCACGATGGTCAGGAAGGTGACGAAGGCGGTATTGAAGCGTGGTTATTACTTGGTGAAGCAGTCGGCCTAAAACGGGAAGATCTGTTATCACATAAATTCCTGCTCCCCGGTGTTAAGTTCGCTATCGATGCGTATATTACCTTTGCGAAACAACAACCGTGGGAAGTAGCGGCCAGCTCATCATTAACCGAAATGTTTGCGCCAAAAATTCATCAGAAACGTCTGGATAAATGGCCTGAGTTTTATCCGTGGATTGATAAAAAAGGCTATATCTATTTTCAAAAAAGATTGAGCGAAGCAAGACGCGATGTACAACATGGTATTGATATCACACTGGATCATTACAAAACACGTGAAGAACAGGAATTTATGTTGAGAGTTCTACAATTCAAGCTCAATATTCTCTGGACAATGCTCGATGCTATGTGGATGGCTTACATAGAAAAGAAACCGCCCTTTCACAATTGCGAACAGCCTGATCAAATAGGTAGCTTAATATTATGAGCGACGATGAAATGAAAGAAGCGATTACATTAGAAAACATTCCTGAAATTGCACCCATGTTTCGTTTGCAGTGGGAAGAAGTTCAAGATGCTTTCGTCATTCTTTATCCGGAAGGTATGGTCAAACTTAGCCAGAGTGCAGGTGAAACACTGAACCATGTCGATGGGAAAAAATCTATTGGCGACATCGTTAAGGATCTCGAAGCGAAGTTCGAAGGTGCTGATCTAAAAGATGATGTGCTACAACTATTCGAGGTATCAAGAGAAAATGGCTGGATTAAAACAAGTTAACGATGCAGGTCACGAACTCACGCCGCCATTATGGTTGCTTTGTGAGTTAACCTATAAATGTCCACTGCAATGTCCTTATTGTTCAAATCCGACGGACATTGCTGCATACAAAGATGAGCTTTCTACCGATGACTGGATCCGCGTCATGCGTGAAGCGCGTGCTATGGGTGCTGCGCAGATCGGCTTTTCTGGTGGCGAACCTTTGGTACGAAAAGATCTCGAAATCCTGATCGCGGAAGCACGCAAACTCGGTTTTTATTCTAACCTGATCACATCGGGCGTTGGTATGGATGAAGATCGAATCAAGGCTTTCAAAGAAGCCGGTCTCGATCATATTCAGATCAGTTTCCAGGCCAGTAATGAAGAACTCAATAATTTTCTTGGTGGCACAAAATCTTTCGAGCATAAAATCGAAATGGCACGATTGGTCAAAAAATATGAATATCCAATGGTGCTAAATATTGTTATTCACCGACAAAATATTGATCAGATGACAGACATTCTCGATATGGTCGTCTCATTGAAGGCCGACTATGTAGAACTTGCCAGCACTCAATATTACGGCTGGTCATTGCACAATATAGATCAGTTACTACCAACCCGTGATCAACTCAAACGTGCTGAAAAAATTGCACACGAGTATCAGGATCGCTATAACGATCAAATGAAAATCATCTATGTCGTACCCGATTATTTTGAAGATCGTCCCAAAAAATGTATGAACGGCTGGGGAAATATTTTCCTGACCATCGCACCCGATGGTGTAGCTCTGCCCTGTCATTCCGCACGTCAGTTGCCCGGACTTGATTTACCAAACGTCCGTGATCTGAGTATTCAGGACATCTGGAATGAATCAAACGATTTCAATAAATTCCGTGGCATGGACTGGATGAAAGAACCTTGTCGTAGCTGCGATGAAAAGGAAATAGATCTAGGTGGCTGTCGCTGTCAGGCTTATATGATGACAGGCGATGCAACCAATGCCGATCCTATCTGTAGTAAGTCATCTAATCATCAGGCTTTGCTGGATGATGTTAACCGTATTGAAACCAATGCAGTCAATCATGTTGAAGAGAAACCTCTGGTCTTCCGCAATATGAAAAACTCGAAAGATATTGTTAATCAACAATCCTGATCACAACTTCCAGAGATCCCTCGTACTCAGGATGACAAAGTCGTTTTGTAAATGAACAAAAAATTGTCATCCTGAGTACGAGGGATCTCAAGAACTAACCGTTAGATCCCTGCCTCAAAATTTCAACTAAAAAAATCCAGCTTCGTTAGAAAAACTTCCAAAAAAAAAGGGGCGCCGAAGCGCCCCAATCTGCCCTAGCGGCAAGAGGTTCTTATTGATTTGTGAATTCTGGATATGCTTCCATACCACATTCACCGATATCAACACCTTCGTATTCTTCTTCTTCACTAACCCTGATACCCATAACAACCTTCAGGATCGTCCATACGATAAAGCTGGTTACAAATACCCAGACAAATATCACCAGCGCACCTGTCAACTGCCCCATGAAAGTAGCATCTGCGTCTGATAATAAGACTGCAAAGATACCCCACAGACCAACAGTACCGTGAACTGAGATTGCACCAACAGGATCATCAATTCTCAATTTATCAAGAGTGATGATACTGAACACAACGAGTATGCCGCCTGCACCACCAATCAATGTTGCAAGCAGTGGAGTTGGATCAGCAGGCTCTGCAGTGATCGCAACAAGTCCAGCCAGCGCACCATTAAGTGCCATGGTTAAATCAGCTTTACCAAACAAGATTCTTGCAAGAATCAAAGCAGCAATTAAACCACCCGCTGCTGCTGCATTAGTATTCAGGAATACATTCGCAACTTCGTTTGAAACAGCAATACCACCCAGTTTCAGAGTAGAACCACCATTGAAACCGAACCAGCCCATCCACAGAATGAATGTACCTAATGTAGCCATTGGAAGATTCGCACCCGGGATCGGATGAATCTCTCCATTTGGCCCATATTTTCCTTTACGAGCACCCAGCAAAAGAACACCAGCTAAGGCCGCGGATGCACCTGCTAAATGAACGATACCTGATCCAGCATAATCACTGAAACTCAATTCGCCAATGAATGGAACGGCTTTTCCACCCCATGTCCAGCTACCTTCCATTGGATAGATAAAACCAGTCATGACAACTGCGAAAAGCAGGAATGCCCAAAGCTTCATTCGTTCAGCAACAGCACCAGATACAATTGACATAGCCGTTGCTACGAATACTACCTGGAAGAAAAAGTCTGATGCACCAGAATAAACTGAATCACCATCAAAACCATTTTCTGCAGAAGCTGCTAAAGCGGCTGCAACATCCAGGTTAGCTACAGTCTCTACACCTGAAAGGAAAAAACCACCGTCATACATGATGTTATAACCACAAATCATATACATGGTACTGGCAACCGCATACAAAGCGATGTTTTTCGTTAAAATTTCTGTTGTATTTTTTGCACGAACCAGGCCGGCTTCGAGCATTGCAAAACCTGCAGCCATCCACATAACAAAAGCACCCATTACCAAAAAGTAAAAGGTATCTATGGCGTACTGCAGTTCAAATATTTGATTTTCCATCTTATTATTCTCCTCCGCGATTACAGGGCTTCGGAACCAGTTTCACCCGTACGAATACGGATAACTTGTTCAATTGAAGCGACAAAGATCTTCCCATCACCGATTTTACCAGTGCTGGTTGCTTTACTGATTGCTTCAGTAACGGTATCAACCTGATCATCATCAATGGCGACCTCGAGTTTTACTTTTGGCAGAAAATCTACAACGTATTCTGCACCACGATAAAGCTCTGTATGTCCTTTTTGTCGGCCAAAACCTTTGACCTCGGTTACTGTTAAACCTGTGATTCCAATTTCAGATAAAGCTTCACGCGCATCATCTAATTTGAACGGTTTTATTATGGCTGTTACTAATTTCATAGTTCAGCTCCCCATATTGAGTTGTTATAAATAAAAAGCCCCGGACTGGCCGGGGCTTAATGATTGTTACTACCAGCTGCTTGAGACAGTAAATACGACTCGTGAGTCAGCAATTGCCAAGTCATCTATATTTGTATCATGGTAAGTCAGATCAAATCCAAAATTACCGACTTCTTTTGATACACCAGCAGACCAGTGCGTGTAATCCCCATCAACGTCAGAGAAATTCTGGCGTCCAAGAGCGATTGAAGCACCAAAACCAGCTGCTAATGCCAGATCAACATTACCACCGAAATAATGACCATCACCGATTTCACCAAAGAAATCAGGTGAGTAAGCATAGGTGAAACCAACGCCAACCATATCTGAAATGCTATAGCCTAAACCAAGGATAAATTCCCAATAATCATAATCACCAGTACCAACATCTTCATTTTGTGATGGATATGCATAGTACAAAGCAGAAACATCATAGCTAATACCTGTATCTCCCAAATCATTACCATAACCAGCATAGTAATCTAGCTCAGCAGATGCTGTATCAGAAGTTCCAGCATTAAATTCAATGCTTGATGCCCAGAAACCAGCATAGAAGCCTGACTCATGACCATAATCAAAACCACCAGACAAAGCGGCATCTTCGTTTGATTGTGAAACACCACGGAAAACGTAGTCAGTTGTTACTGCAATATTTGCACTAAATTCGTGTGGACCTTCAGCGTGTGCTAATGGCAGAGCACTCAACAGAGCACCAGCTACCAAAGTTTTTGTTAAAATTTTCATTATTAAATCCCCTCTTACCAAGATTTATTTATTAAAAAGTTGTTTTGCCACATGGCAGTGTGTTTGTTACACAATGTTAAGATAGCACAGTTCATGCCAAACACATAATACCTTTTATAAACAAAAGGTTAGCTTATTTTTTAAGCCTAAAACAGACTATTTACGCACCATTATTGTGCTTACGGATAGTGCATGATCAATTTTGGTGCATGATCAGCTAAAACCTCATCTCAAACTCATGATATAGTTACTGAAACAATCGTTTTAAGAAAATTATGATAAATACATCGACAATAGAATCACTGGCTGAAAAGATTACTGGTTCGTTACCTTCTGGTGGTAAAGCACTGGCAGATGATCTGAAAAAAAACCTGCGGGTTGGATTAAGTTCTGCTTTAGACAGAATGGATCTCGTGACTCGAGAAGAGTTTGAGATTCAAGCCGCATTACTGGCCAGAACCCGAGCAAGACTTGAAGCACTTGAAAAACAGGTTGCTGATCTAGAACAGGTTCAAGCTAAGTAAAAACTTTTTTATAATGACTATTTCCATGGAAGGAAATTATGAGTATTGCGATCGTCTATAGTCGTGCACAGTTGGGAATTGAATCCCCATTAGTCACGATCGAGGTTCATCTTTCAAACGGCTTGCCCAGTCTCTCGATCGTAGGATTGCCTGAAGCGGCAGTCAAAGAAAGCAAAGATCGTGTTCGTAGTGCGATCATGAATAGTCGCTACGAATTCCCGCTTAAACGAATTACCATCAACCTTGCACCAGCCGATCTACCTAAACAGGGTGGTCGCTATGATCTGCCCATTGCTCTAGGAATTCTTGCGGCATCAGGACAAATACCGAAAGAAAATCTGATCAATCAGGAATACGTTGGCGAACTGGCACTGACAGGTGAGCTAAGACCTGTTCCCGGCGCACTACCTTTTACTATTGCGGCAAAAAAAGCTGATCGACCTGCGATTCTACCAATGGAAAATGCTCCGGAAGCATCATTGATCAAAGATGCTGTCATACATCCGGCCAGACATATTCTGGAAGTTTGTGCGCATATCGAAGGACAGGATCTAATTCCTGCTTATACACAACAGGAACAACTTTTTGAATCTGACCAGATACCGGATCTGTCTGAAGTAAAAGGCCAACAACATGCAAAGCGTGCGCTGGAAATTGCCGCAGCAGGGGGCCACAACCTGCTGTTCATTGGCCCACCCGGAACTGGAAAAACCATGCTCGCCAGTCGGCTACCCGGCATACTTCCGGAAATGACAGAAGACGAAGCGATTGAAACGGCTTCTATTTCATCGATCACCCGAACACTATCTGATCAGGACTGGAAGAAACGTCCATTTAGATCTCCGCACCACACTAGCTCCGCAGTTGCTCTGGTTGGTGGCGGCAGTCATCCTAAACCCGGAGAGATTTCGCTGTCACACAACGGAGTACTTTTTCTTGATGAATTACCGGAGTTTGATCGAAAAGTTCTGGAAGTACTACGCGAACCACTGGAAAAGGGGCAGATTCATATTTCAAGAGCAGCTCATCAGGCAGAATTCCCGGCACGCTTTCAAATGGTCGCTGCCATGAACCCCTGTCCTTGTGGTTATCTCGGTGATGAAAGTGGACGTTGTCGGTGTTCACCCGATCAGGTTAATCGTTATAAAGCAAAAATATCTGGTCCATTGCTTGATCGGATTGATCTTCAAATTGAAGTAATGAATATCAAGAATTCTGATCTGCTAAATGATGCACCTTCTGGTGAAGCCAGCATTATCGTCAAACAGCGTGTGGAAAAAGCTCGTGATCAGCAACTACAACGTCAGAGCAAAGCCAACCACCTTCTTTCATCCAAAGAAATTACCGAAGTCTGTCCTCTTCAGGAAAGTGATAAGGCTCTACTTCAATCGGCAATTCAAAAACTTGGTCTGTCAGCCCGATCAGTAAACAGAATTCGTAAAGTTGCGCGAACAATAGCTGATCTGGAAAACTCTGATCAGATTCAAACTTCTCACCTCAGCGAAGCAATTTCTTATCGCCGTCTTGATCGGAATTCCCTCTAACCCAACGAATCGATATAATTCCGCCAGTTTCCAAAGGATGTAATATCTTCGGCATCATCGATCCCATAGGATTCACAGATAAAACCTTTCTCAACTGATCCGTCAGCAAGCTCTATGCTACCCAAACCCAACGGTGCAGGAATCCCGGCCAGAAAAGATCCAACTTGCTCAATAGGCATAGCCCAAACTTCCACATCGATCGCTGCTGTACTTGTTCGATCAAGAACCAGTCCGGGGCGAAATGGTGGTCCACCAGCAAGTGCATATAATCGATATGATGATGCCGTTGTCGTAGCGGAGACTAAAGTTGAATTACGATCCGTGAGTTGATGATTAAGTGGCATTCCTGAAAGGTGTGCACCACAAACGACGATGTTCATTAAGGTTGTTGAAGTCATTGGATTTCTCTATTGTTCATTTAATTTAGTATTTTTTCACTGTATGCAAACAAAGTTTCATCTTGAAAAGCATGAGTAAATAAAGTTACGCCAAAAGGTAAACCGTCTTCCCTGAATCCTGCAGGAATTGCGATGGCCGCATAATCAAGAAGGTTCATGAAATTAGTGTAGTAACCAAGATTTGAATTCAGACGAACCGGATCATTTTCAACCTCATCAATTTTATAGATCGCAGCCGCTGTCGGTGTCAGTATAAAATCAACCTGATTTAGTTGTTGATCAGCCAGACGTTTCAGAGCCTGTAGTTTGTATAAACTTTCATATGCATCAATCGTTTTTAATGAACTGGCAGGTTCGATGATCGCGCGCGTCACCGGAAAAAGTGCTTCCGGTTTATTTTCTATAAAATCTCGAATGGCGGTATATCGCTCAGCAACCCAGGGACCTTCGTAAAGCAGTTTTGCCGCTTCGATGAAAGGTGAGAAATCTATCTCAACACATTCAACGCCGGACCTTTCAAAATCTTCTACCGACTTTTGAAATAACTCTAAAAATTCAGGATCACTAAATTCAGCAAGCTGATCTTTTCGAGGCACACCAAACTTTGATATTGTTTGAGTATCAGTATTCATACTCATTCGAGAATATGGATCTGATTCATCAAAGTGACATGCGACAGAATTGATCAGCTCGGCATCATATGGATTCAGCGCAAAAATACTTACGCAATCAAGTGATTTACAAGCGGGCACAACGCCAGAAGTCGAAATTAAACCCCGTGTTGGTTTAACTCCGATCAGATTATTAAACGCCGCCGGAATTCGACCAGAACCTGCGGTATCCGTTCCCAGAGAAAAGCTCACCTGACCTTTTGCAACAGACACTGCAGAACCAGAACTGGAGCCGCCAGCAATATAATCAGGATCAAAACTGTTTGGTGTCACTCCGTACGGACTGCGCGTACCAACGAGTCCTGTTGCAAATTGATCAAGATTAGTTTTACCGATAGGAATTGCGCCAGCATCAATTAATCGCTGGACAGCATAAGCGGATTTTTCAGGAACATAAGCATATTCCGCACATCCTGCAGTTGTCGGAACACCGATGAGATCGATGTTGTCTTTAATTGCAAAAGGTATTCCGTAAAGAGGATATTCATCCGTTTGCTGATCAGGTAATTGTTGAACAAATTTTAAAATTTGTTGCTCAGATAAGACCGTGATCCAGATATTATCATCATGCATTTGTTCAATTTCTTCGAGCACAGTTTTAACCATCTTTTTTAAAGACAGTTTTGAGTCACGATATTTTTTTTGCAGGCTTTCGATTGATAAATCGAGTTTCACTTTTTCTTTCATATTTATATCCCAGCCGTATCAATCACAACAAGTTGTTGACCACTGATCACCTGCGATCCTTCACTACAAAGAATTGTTGAAACAGCTCCGGCTTTAAGAGCAACCACCTGCATTTCCATTTTCATAGACTCAACAATGATCAGCGTTTCCCCTTCAGAAATATGAGCGCCATCTTCTACTAATATTTTCCAGATGCTTCCAGCAACCGGACTACTAACGGCAATTTCTGTGTCTGTCAGAACATATTCTTCTGACTCAATAATGTCATCATTTATTATTTCAAAATTAGCCTGTCCGGTTTTAATCCAGTTTTCTCTTTCTAGATCAAAAGACTTTTGTTGATGTTGTTTAAACTCATCAATCGATGATTTGTTGGTTTTCAAAAACTCATTGTATTCACGTAATTTAAAGACTTTATGATCAATTTTCAGAGGATAGTTTCCACGTGGAAAATCTTCTCTGATGCTGGTTAATTCTTCGTGAGAAACCGGATAAAATTTTATCTGATCAAAAAACTGCAACAACCATGGTTTACCTTCTGTAAATTCACGTGTCTGTTTATAACGATTCCACATTTGCAAAGTACGTCCAACAAACTGATAACCACCCGGCCCTTCCATCCCATAAACACACATGTAAGCACCACCAATTCCGACAGCATTTTCCGGTGTCCATGTTCTGGCCGGATTATATTTCGTTGTGACCAGACGATGGCGCGGATCAACGGGGGTTGCTACCGGCGCACCGAGATAAACATCGCCCAAACCAAGCACCATATAACTGGCATTGAAAACAATATTGATTACATCATCAATACTATCAAGTCCGTTGATACGACGAATAAATTCTATATTGCTTGGATACCAGGGTGCATTTTTGCGAACCACCTGATCATACTTATCGATCGCGAGCTGCGTTGATTTATCATCCCAGGACAATGGCAGATGTACTTCCCGTATGGGTACTTCCATGTCTTCGATATCAGGCAGTTCTTTTTCAGCATCTTCCAGTAACCCGATCAATCGATAAAGTGAAATTTTCTGATCATCAAAATGAACCTGTAGTGATCGGATACCCGGAGTCAGATCAATAATGCCTGAGATTTTTTGGTCTCTGATCCAGAGCATTAAAGCATGAACCCGAAAACGCAAATTCAAGTCCAGTACCATCGGGCCATATTCGATCAACAAATTGTCATCACCGGACGGACGATAAACAACTTTTACCTGATCAGAAGTTTCTTCGATCGTTTTGAGGATTGGTGAATGTAATTCAACAGACTCGATTTTCGGATCTACACTGCTCGTAAGCAATGAAGAAATATCATTTTCCTGAATTCTTTCCAACTCGTTTGCATCCTGTAAACTGATCGGAATAAACCTGACTTTATCTCCGGGATGCAATTGCCCCATTTTCCAGAGATCAGCTTTGATGATCGTTGTAGGACAAACAAAGCCACCAAGACTTGGACCATCGGGACCCAGAATAACGGGCATGTCTCCGGTAAAATCTATCGCGCCAATCGCATAGGCATTGTCATGAATATTCGAAGGATGCAGTCCGGCTTCTCCACCATCGGTACGTGCCCATTCCGGTTTTGGGCCGATCAGACGAATGCCGGTTCTGCTGGAATTGTAATGAACTTCCCAATCGCTTTTAAAAAATATTTCAATATCTTTTTCAGTAAAAAAATCAGGTGCACCATGAGGCCCATAGATCGTCCTGATCTGCCACTCATGCGTATATTCCGGAATCAGTGCATCTGGTATTTTTATTTCCTGATCCGTTAATGTATTTTCTTCAATATGTAACACGTCACCAGGTCGTAATGCCCGACCACAATGCCCACCAAAACGTCCCAGCGTGAAAGTGGATTTGCTACCAAGATAATCCGGAACCTGCAGCCCATCTTTGAAACACAAATAGCTATGAACACCGGTGTCCTGTATTTTTCCAAAACGTAATACGCTTCCTTTTAAAACTTTGATCACTTGCCAGAACGGAACCGTTTCACCATCCAGATCGACATCCATTTCTGCACCGGTCAAAATGATCACGGAATTTGTATTAAATTTTAATGTTGGACCAGTCAGGGTAATTTCCAGTCCGGCAGCATCTTCCTCATTTCCAAGGAGTCTATTCCCAAGTCGAAACGCCAGCGTATCTACCGGCCCTGAAGGTGGTACGCCGACATCCCAGAAACCTGTTCTGCCCGGATAGTCCTGAACGGTAGTTTGAGTTCCGGCTTCAAGCACATCGATGGTGTTTGCCTGATAATTAAAACTATTCAGATAACGTGTGTAATGTTGCCCTTTTTTGAAAACATCATCGTCGATCACCTGTCGAAGATATTCAAGATTAGACTCGACACCTGAACATCGAACTTTTGCTAATCGATCGCTGAGTGTCTGTATAGCCTGTTCACGATTGTCTGATTTCACGATTAACTTTGCGATCATCGGATCATAAAAAGGTGGGATCTCTACACCGGTTTCAACCCAGGTTTCACAACGCAAATCTTCCGGTACAAAAAAGTCCGTGAGCATGTCGCAGGAAGGTTGAAAATCCTTGCCCGGATCTTCCGCATAAAGACGTACCTGAATTGAGTGACCTTTTGGTTGATGGACGTAACTTTCCAGAAAATCATTCTCACCCGCAGCAAGCCTGATCATCCATTCAACCAGATCTGTTCCGGTGACTTCTTCGGTAACACCATGCTCAACCTGTAGCCGGGTATTCACCTCAAGAAAATAGAATCCTTCTGTTTCTGGATCGTAAAGATATTCCACCGTTCCGGCAGATTGATATTGAACAGCGGCACAAAGTGTTTCGGCAGTCGTCAGCATGGATGCTCTAACTTGATCAGAAATTAATGCTGCTGGTGTTTCTTCAACTACTTTTTGATTACGTCGTTGCAACGAACAGTCACGCTCACCCAGGCAGACAACTTTTCCTTTTCCATCACCGAAAACCTGCACTTCAATATGACGTGCATGTTGAATATATTTTTCCAGAAAAACACCACTGTTTCCAAAATTGTTTTCACTCAAACGTTGTACAGAATCAAAAGCATCACGAAGCTCCTGTTCGGAAAAACAAAGCTGCATTCCAATGCCGCCACCGCCAGCCGTGCTTTTCAACATGATCGGGTATGTGATCTGATCAGCTTCGGTGACGGCCTGTTCAAGACTTTCAAGTAATTCTGTACCAGGCAATAGTGGAATACTATTTTCCTGTGCTATTTTTCGTGCCGTATGCTTCAGCCCAAAACCCAACATGTGTTCAGCGCGAGGCCCGATAAAAATAATATTATTCCGATCACAAAGATCAGCGAATTCAGGATTCTCACTCAGAAATCCATAGCCAGGATGGATCGCCTGAGCACCAACTTTCTTTGCTTCTTCGATCAGTAGTTTTTGATTTAGATAGGTTTCACCTGGTAGCGCTTCACCAAGACAGATCGCTTCGTCAGCCTCACTTACGTGCAATGACTGAGCATCCGCTTTTGTGTAAACGGCCACTGAAGCAACGCCCAGCTTTTTTAATGTTCGAATAATTCGGCAGGCTATCGCTCCACGATTCGCAATCAGGACTTTTTCAAACATGATGTTATGAGTTTAATTTTATTTCGGGTCGTCCCGAATAAATAATAGTAAACAGAGTCGTCTCTAGTTTACTTAGAGTCCCAGATCAACATTTCTACCGGTGTCGGGTTATAAGCATTACAGGGATTATTCAATTGTGGGCAGTTAGAAACTAATACGATCACATCCATTTCTGCGCGCATTTCTACATATTTCCCGGAGCCTGAAACACCATCTTCAAAAGTAAGTTTACCTTCTGGTGTTACCGGCACATTCATAAAGAAATTTATATTACTGGTCAGATCACGTTTCGTCAGACCTTGTCCCCATTCTATAATTGCCAGTAGAAAACTTTCCCGACAGGCATGCATAAATTTTTTCTCGATCGCATATCGCACCGTGTTACTTTCTGTCGAGCAAGCACCGCCCAGCGTATCGTGACGACCACAGGTATCAGCCACGATCGTCAACATCACATTGTCTTCGGTGGATAAAAGTTTTGTACCTGTGGTGAGATAAATATTGCTCTGTTCGCGGATTGTATCCATCGGGCTATAACGTTCATCTGGATTCTTTGCGCTGAAGAACATTGTATCCGCAGCCTGATTACCTTCCAGATCGAGAATACGTAAAACCTGACCGGCTTTGAGTTCTTTCATCCACGGATCACCAGCTAAAACTTTTTCGGAAAAGATTGCATCTTCGGCTTGCAAATTACTTTCAGTCAGGACTTGTGCTGGCATGATTAAACTCCTGACCTGTGTGAGTGACATTGGCAGGTATAAGCTTCGGTATTGATCAGCCCACGAGCATTTTCTGGTCTGGAAGTGATGCAGGGATCATTTTCATCGGCGGAACCCGATTCATAGATCTCAAGCTTGACCGGTTTGGGTGAATATTTTGTCGCTGGATCCAACGGATGTTGGCAGGTGTTCAAAACCACCAGGCTATCCATTTCCGCTCGCAGATCAATAAAACCATCCACCGATGAATTACCTGACTGGAATTGCATATTACCTTCATCATCAACGGTCACTTTGCTAAACAGATTCAGGTTTGGAACCAGATCTTTTTTATCCAGTTCCCACTTGGCCATTTCGATCAAAAACAGATCACGGCCATTCTGGTAAAAATCATTACTTAAATCTTGATAAGTCCCCTTGCCATATTTTTGTTCGACAATCCTTTTATTGCTGACACCACAAATCGTGTCATGCCATCCGCAAGTGTCTTCGGTGATGGAAAACTGAATTCGTCCCATGTCGGAATAACAGACAAAACCTTTGGTCAAAAAAGCCGTCTGCTGTGCCTTCAAAGTATCCGGCATATTGTAGCGTTCGCTTTTATCTTCGTTGTTGTAAAACAAAGCCGAAACATTTGCACCACCTTCCATATCCGTCACACGCAAGGTATAACCACGACGGATCACAAAAGACCAGGCTCGACCTCCATGTAATACTTCTTCAAAAATAATATTTTCCGGTACAGCTAATTTCATCATCTTTCTCTTATAGTTCGGGTCGGCTAGTTGGCGCACTGTTTTTTTTCTGATCAGGTATTGTTGTACTTTTGATCTTGCTCAGGACTTTTTCATCCGTCACACCAAGTGGAATATCGTAGGTGATCGAAGCACCATATCGATCGGGCGATTGTGGATCGTGTCGCACCTTATCAAACACCAGTAAGCGCGTTCCTAAATAGAATCCTTCCTGTAGATCATGCGTCACCATAAAAACGGTGGTCTTTGTTTGCTTCCATAAAGAAAGAATTAACTGATGCATATCTGCACGAATTCCCGGATCAAGTGCACCGAAAGGTTCGTCGAGCAATAATATTTTTGGTTTCTTGATCAGCGACTGAGCGATCGCCAGTCGTTGCTGCATTCCGCCGGATAAGGCACTGGGTAATTTATCCATAGAATCAGAAAGGCCAACCGCAGCGATCATTTCTTTAGCTTCGTTTCGGGCAATTTGTTTTGCTTTGCCAAATAAAGAACCTGTAAATTTTGCTTGATCAAACTCCAGCCCTAACATGACATTTTGTAGTACCGTCAAATGTGGGAAAACTGAATAACGCTGAAATACAATTCCGCGATCTCGCGTCGGCTCATCTGGTAAAGGAGAATCATCTAATAGTATCTGCCCACGACTGGGAGTTTCCTCTCCCAACAACATGCGTAAAAAAGTTGTTTTGCCACAACCTGACGCTCCGACTATTGTGCAGAACTCACCTTCCTTCACATCAAAGTTAAGTCTTTCAAGTACCACTGTGTCGCCGTACTCTTTCCAGACCTTGCTGACTTTAATAATATTTTCAGTCATTACGATCCCGAGGTCTCTTTTTCAAACCACGGAAAAGCAAAACGACTGAGTGATCGCAACCCAAAATCCATCAAAAATGCGAGGAAGGTGATCCAGACTACATAGGGCAAAATTACATCCATCGCCAGATAACGACGCAACAGGAAGATCCGATAACCAAGTCCGTCTGTGGCGGCAATAGCTTCTGCTGCAATCAAGAATAACCACGCTGCACCCAGAGACAATCGAAGCGCATCGATCAATCTTGGCAAAATCTGCGGCAGCACAACGCGCACCATCATCTGCCAGGTTGAAGCGCCCAAAGTCTGAGCTTTGATCAGTTGTTCTTTTGGAATTTCCTGAACGCGTTGTTGCATATCCCGCATCACAAACGGTGCAACCCCAAACACGATCAACACAACTTTTGATAATTCACCCAGACCAAACACGATAAACAAAATCGGCAAAATGGCCAAAGGCGGGATCATCGACAGGACAGCAATAAACGGTGAAAGATTGGCTCTGAATGCAGGAATCAATCCATTCAGGGTTCCAAAGATCAATCCGAATAAGGCACTGATCCCGATCCCCATTCCGAGACGTTGCAGGCTCGCCTTCGTATCACTCCAGAGCAAGACTTTACCGGTGCGGCGATCTTCCTTGATCGCCATTCTTTCAATTGCCGCGCCAAACTTACTAAAGGAAGGTAACAACTTGTCGTTTGGGTTCGCTTCCAGTCTGGCATTAGAAGCCAATACATAGGCGATCAAAACCAGAATAAATGGCAGCAAACCCAAACCGACGCGCAAACCCTTACCGGGTTTGATATTGATTAAACGTTTCAATCAACTACTCCTGAGCTAATCAAACTTTCCTAAAGTTTTCCTTCAGCGGCCATTGTCATATAGCTGGAATCAAAACGTAGTTTGACATTGTTTTGATCACCGAAGGATTTGTCGCCAGGAAAAGCCATGCCAATAAAGTCTGCATTTTCAGCACCCTCGCCTAGTAATCCATGATCAAAGGAGAATTGACTGACCAGTTTCATTGTTTCAACCAAACTGTCGCTGTTTACAAAATCCGCTGCATCTTGTGCTGCGTAGAACATTTTGGTTGATGCCAACTGGCTATCGTAACCAGCGAGATCCGTGCCTGACGCCTTGGCCATTATTGAGCGCGCTTCTACACCAGCTTCATTATCTCCTGACATAGTCGCCATGATTTCAAACCAGGCACCGACCAACGCTTTTGCAAACTTCGGATTGTCGTTCAGAGTTTCAGTATTCACGACGGTTAGATCGATAATTTCACCAGGAATCTGGCTTGAATCAAACACCATGTTTGCATCCGGCATCGCAGTGATCTCGCTCAACAAAGGGTTCCATGTAACAACAGAGGTCACATCAGAAGTTGTATAAGCAGCAACCATATCAGCATCGGAAGTATTGACGACCGTCAGATCACGCTCTGTCAAACCCACCGTATCAAGACCACGGGCGAGCAAATAATGAGAAACAGAAAGTTCGACCAGATTGACGTTCTGACCTTTGATGTCTTCCAGTTTACTAGTGCCTTTCAAAACAACGCCATCATTACCGTTGGAAAAATCACCGGTTATCAGCGCAGTAGAATCCACACCACCCGCCGCAGGAATCGTTAAAGCATCCATATTCGTCATGGTGCAGGCATCGAACTGGCCAGCGGTATATTGATTGATCGACTCGATATAATCGTTGATTTGCACGACTTCGATCTCGATGTCGTATTTATCTGCCCATTTTTTTACGATGCCAGCATTGGCACCATAATCCCACGGCATCCAGCCAACATAGATTGTCCATGCGACGCGGAATTTAGTTTTTTCGGCTGCCTGAGCCGGAGAAAAAGCGACGAGTGCGATCAGGAAAGAAAGGAGCATCGACTTAATAAGCCGATTATTGATTGAAGATTTCACGTTTAGTTACCTCTAACTTTAGTTACATTTCAGAATATTAGACACAGGAGAATCAATGGTGATCTCCCGGGCTTTTATCCCTCCGTGTAACCTCTGGGCATTAGAGGTTGAAAACTCTCGGACCAGACAAGTGACATTTTACATGCCAAATCGGAACCCTAGTTCTCTATTTGATAACAATTATTTTTTTGCTGGTTTTAAAACAGCGCCATTGATCCTCAAAATTGTTGTGCTTTTAAAGCACTTTATAAACACTCTCGCCGACAAGCTTTATTTAGTGCCTGTTCTGTTTTTAGCATACGCTGTGAACTTGAGACACGTCAAGTCTCTGACATTTATAAAAACATCGCTGTCTTAAAACAGATCATTCATAATCAAGCTATGGCAACTTATGCAATTGGTGATATACAAGGCTGTTTTCAGGAGCTTAATGATCTGCTTGATTTGATCGGGTTTTCTGAATCAACTGATCATTTATGGTTTACCGGCGACCTTGTTAACAGAGGTCCTGAGTCGCTAGAAACTTTAAGGTTTATAAAATCGCTTGGCGATTGCGCGATCACGGTCCTTGGCAATCATGACATCCATCTTCTTGCTGCGGCGCAGTCTAATAAAGCACACCGTAAAGATACTTTTGAAGAAATTTTTTACGCAGCGGATCGGAATGAATTGCTGGACTGGTTGAGACAACAACCACTTTTTCACCATGATGAGTTATTGGGTTATTCGATGCTACACGCAGGGGTTGCGCCAGAATGGGATTTGATCAAAATACAAAGCCTCGCGGATGAAGTTGAACAGGTTTTGCGTAGCAAAAATTACCCGGAATACCTCGCTCATATTTATGGAAACGAACCCGATACCTGGTCGGATGATCTTCAAGGGTGGGACAGACTTCGTTGCATCACCAACTTTTTTACGCGGGTGCGTTTTTATGATCAGGACGGTCGAATGGATTTCAGTGAAAAAGGCTCACCCGGAAGCCAGCCAGAAGAATGGCAACCCTGGTATGAAATTCGGAACCGCAAAAGTGCCGATCTGAAAATTATTTTTGGCCACTGGTCAACGAATAAGCTCTCAACTAATAGTATTGGTGATCACAATGTTTTCCCCATCGATACTGGCTGTCTATGGGGCGGGCAACTAACGGCTTTCAGATTAGAAGATGAGGCATTGTTCCAACTCAATTGCCCTGGGCATTGATCAAGTCTGTAATAGATCAAACTATATTCACCTCCAAAAAAACCAGATTCCTTAATATTTAACAGCTTAAGACACAATCTTTAGCTCTCCATGATGAAAAGTCCTAAAGAAATTGCTGAAAATGACGACTATTGTCATAACTATTCTTAAAATATTAAACGCTGTAAAAAATTATGCCAGAAGCTGACAAAACAATTTTTCATAACACCAACCATCAGGTTGCTTCGTATTTGTTCGAACGAGCCCGACCAGAAATTATTACCGGCCTGATCTCGGCACTGATAGCCGCATGGTTCTTCCGAGAGCAGCTTGATCAAATGACACTACTTTACTGGGCAGGTAGCGCAGCCCTCATCTATGTGCTTCGTTTCCTGATCGTCAGTGTTGGAAAATCCAATGAAGTCAGTGGCTCTCGTTCATTTCTTTTTCTTTTAATGCTGGCACTTTGTGGCGTTCTTTGGGGAGCAGCAGGTTATTTTGCAATTTTGCATGAGTCGGTCATCCTTAAAACAGCAATACTGACTTTGATCATTTGCCTGTGCTTTTTTATAACAATGATTTATTCAGGAAAATTAAGTTATTTTCTAGCTTTTGCTATTCCAGCTATTGGCTTGACTGCTTATCCAATGCTTGATCAAAACTCAGGGCTACTCTATGCACTTCTGGCTACCGGTGGTTTTTTGTTCCTGCTATCTCTGATCTATCACAACTCCTTCCTGAAAGGATTGCGTCTGCGTGCAGAGCATGATCACCTTCTTAGCCAACATAAATCGCTGATCGAGCAATCTCAAAGAACAGAAGTTTCCTTGAAATCTACTCAACAAAAAAACGATGAGATCCAGGCAAACCTGAGTCAGACATCTGTAAACCTTGATCAGTGCGAATCTCGAAAAGAATCACTTGTCACTACTTTGCAATCAAATATTCGAACAGATCCAATTACTAACCTTTCAAACCGAAAGGAGTTTCTTGAAACAGTTCAGACGGAATGGCAACGTGCGACACGAAGCAAAGACCCTCTCACCGTCGCCTATATTAACGTTGATGGGTTTGACACATTAAGCAAAGAGAAAGACAAAAGAACCGTGCTTTCGACACTCAAAAAAGTGGGCGCGTCCATTAAAGAACACGGGCGTCGTGCAGGTGATCTACCGGCACGCATCGACAAATCTGGCTTTGCGCTACTTTTACTGGGAGCCGACTCTACAAATGCCTCAAAAATTATCGAAAATGTTCGGCAATCAGTGAGTAACTTGAATCTACCGGTTAACAGTAAAAATGATCCAGTAACTGTTCATGCGGGTGTCGCAACTCTCATTCCAAATTCAGAAACAACACCGGCAGAAATATTTGGTCATGCAGAATCTGCGGCCTATGAAGCTCAATTTCAGGGTGGTGATCGGGTCGTTAGTTTTCACGCGTTTCATGATATTGAGATCAGCCCATGGGATTCCGTCAAAGATGGTGATTTGAATGAAGCTAACTTCCAGCAGAAACTCCTCAGCCTTGGCTACAATACAAAACGAGAAATCATTCCATCCAAAACCAGCTTTAGTAACCAAAGCTTTAAAAAAGCTGCTTTATTTGCTGTTTTTTCAGGACATTTCTTACTCAATATCGAAGGGCAGGAATATGAGCTGAAACGTGGAAGCAGTCTGATACTTCCTGAAGGTGTTTCTTTTAGTGCAGAAGTTGTTGGTGATATGCCTGTCGTTTTGTATCTTGAAAAACGATAAGATCCTCTCATGAGATCGATCATTAAATTGCTGTGTGTGCTTATTGTTCTTGCGATCACTTCTGCCTGTAGTGAAGAAAAATCACCGCTTCGTCCTCTGTCCCAATCATCAACCATACTGGCGTTTGGTGATAGCCTGACTTTTGGGACAGGCGCTTCAAAACGTGAAAGTTATCCCTCTATTCTTGGTCAACTGACTGGAATCAAAGTTATTAATGAGGGGATCGCAGGAGAAGTTTCTGGCAAAGGTAAAAACCGTCTTGGTAAGCTACTAACAAAGCATCAACCCAGTCTGGTCATCCTCTGTCACGGAGGCAATGATCTACTTCAAAAAATTGATAATAAGAAGACCATAAGCAATCTTAAGTCCATGATCACAATGATCGAAGATAGTGGTTCCGAAGTTGTCCTTTTGTCAGTACCGCGTCCTGGCCTAATTCTCAAAGCAGCACCTTTTTATGAAGAAATTGCCACAGATATGGATATTCCGATCATTACCGGATTGTTATCTGAGATCCTGTCTGACAGGGATTTGAAATCTGATACGGCTCATCCTAACGAAAAAGGTTACCGGCAAATGGCACAAGCTGTTGCAGAGCTTCTAAAGGAAAGAAAAGCGATCATTCAGCTGAACTAGCTTTCTTCAAGCCAGGGTAGATCCACTCCATACCATCTCGGTTTGGCATTTCCACTTTATGCAATGTTTCATTACTCATAACAGCATCTTCTGGAATAATTTTATTAACGTGAAGAAGATAGGCCGTCACTGCATAAGTTTGATCATCACTTAATGATCCCGGTGCAACCAGAGGCATGGCACGTTGAATAAAGTCATATAGAGTTGTTGCATAAGGCCAGTAAGTACCAACCGTTTTATCAGGGTATTCACCCGTTAATCCCTGTTCACCACCAGACAATTCTTCGGCTGTTCCACCAATACCAGCAGGTCCATGACAGATCGCGCATTGAGCCTTAAAGATCTCTTTACCGTCTGCTACAGAACCTTTGCCAACAGGTAAACCCGTTCCATCCGGGAAAACACTCAGATCCATCGCCTTGATCATTTCCTCAGAAGCTGGTTGTCCCAAACCAGGTCCTTCGATCGCTTTGCTGCTTGATTTAGTCTTGTCACATTCTGCAGAAGCAAAAAAAGAAGTAAGCAACAATAACAGTCCAAAAATGTATTTACGCATAGACATGACTGACATACCCCTCTGGCACTATTTCCCAACTGACGATAGCGTTGTAATGAAAATAACCGTGCTTTCCACGTTCTTTAATCAGAACATCGCGTTCCGGTTGAACATATCCTGTCTCGTCCGTCGCTCTGCTTTTGAGCACAACCAGATCACCATTCCAGTTCCAGGGGAGTCTGAAGCGCGTAAAACATTTGGAAAGAACAGGCTCTTGTAAATCAGCTTCTGCCCAAGTTTCCCCACCATCTGCTGACACTTCAACTTTGGCGATTTTGCCTTTACCAGACCAGGCAAGACCTGTGATCTGATAATAACCTTTCCCATTCATCTCCTGCCCGGCGCTCGGTGAGGTGATCAAAGATTTTGCATCCATTTCAAAGGTAAATTGACGGGTCTTTCCAGATGGCATTAATTCAGTATATTTTGCTGTCTCATTGCGTGACATCACCGGCTGATCGGTTACTTGTAATCGACGCAGCCATTTCACATTGGTGACGCCTTCCCAACCGGGGAGTAGCAAACGTAAAGGGTATCCATTTTCAGGCCTGATCCGCTCACCATTCTGATACAGTGCAAGAATGGCATCGTCCATCGCTTTCTCTACAGGGACACTGATATTCATCGCGATCCCATCAGCAGCCTCAGCCACTAACCAGGTTGCTTTCGGATCAATCCCAGCTTCATTCAAGATGACTGAAAGCGGTACACCCGTCCATTCACTACAGGAAACAAGTCCGTGAAAATGACCGGGCTCAGACTGCACCGGTCGGCTATTCCAGCCAGCATTACTATTTCCACCACATTCAACAAAACAAATCCGCGACTCCATCGGATATCGCTTCAGGTCATCAATCGAAAAAGTCAGCGGTTTTTCAACCATGCCATGGACGAGTAGTTTATGTTCTGCCGGATCAATCTCAGGCACACCATTATGATGACGTTCATAATGCAAACCGTTTGGTGTAATCATTCCCTCCAGTTCATGCAGAGGGCTCCAGGACACACCGTTACCACCAGACATTGCGTTGGCTGAAATCCAACGAATCGTTTCGCTTTCGTGGGGAGATGGTTGTCCGTAATTAGTGAAAGCTTTACCTGGCTTTAACATCCAGGGTGCTTTACCAACGACAGCATCAACCGCAGCTTCTTCTGCCATCAATGTTCCAGCTGTTCCGGTGACGGCGGTAGCTGCACCCAGGACAAGACCACGCTTTAAAAAGAGGCGTCTGTCTAACAAACCACCTCCGGCGACTGGTTGTAATTCTTCAGATGAGATTTCTTTTAGCTCTTGTTGTTTTTTCATAGCCCCCTCTTAGACGCACGTTCGACCCGAGTGTATCCTGTTAAATATACTTTAGTTATTAAGACAAAGATATTTTCAGGTGGTTCCCACCAAACGCCTTCACGGAATCGACCCGCCTATTTGTCTCCTGAGAGAGACACATTTCCTCAAAAAAGGCTTTTAATTCTATTTTTATTTTCTGGCATAAAAACCACAATCAACATATTTATCCATTTAATCAATGGTTTGCAAGGCATTTAAAACTTATCCAACAATAGAAAATATTTGGCACACTGTTTGCTATACAGATTGTATGTAGTAATAAGTAGAAGATGAAACCAGATAATTTTGATTATCTCTCAAAGCAATTAAAAGGATTTTTTTATGCAAATAGCGACACCATGGTATATCCCAATTCTGATGGTTCTCGGTGTGTTTTCGTTGATCGGATCAGCCATCTGTCTCGGACTTCATTTTGTTGTATCAAATGAATACGATCAAATAGTCTATCTGGCAGGATTTTTTATTTTCCTGGTCACCGCATTCTTTTCACTAGGCGTCAGCAAGATTACTCAGATGTTATTTAAAGTTAATAATCGTGGACAAAGCTAACGGATCTACAAAGATTTTTGTACTATAGCGGCATATAAGTACAATCCAAAAAATACTAACGGAATAGTTAATCACATGAACAGACAGGTAAGTCCACAGGAAAGTATTCCCCTTCGTGAGAATCAACAGTTTCACCCCGACTTCGTTCTCGATCAAAAAAGAGAAAGTCGTCATTTCCCTCGTTATAAGATCAAACGACGAATTCTGATCAAAGATCCTCAGGGTAATATTCTGACTGGCCATGCCTTTGATATTTCAAGACAAGGTCTTCAATTTCGCTGTACGACTCAGATTGCTTACCAACTGGAAAATGCCAAGAACACTCTCTCCAGAAATGACGTTAATAACTACGAAGTTAAAATCGCTCTGCCTTACATGAACGAATTATCAGAATGTGGTATCCATTGTTCTGTCAAAGATATCAGCAAAGCTGATGATGAGAATATGCGTGTTGGTTTGAGTTTTCACTACTTCGATGAAAACAGTCAATCAAGACTGGACCATTTCATAGAAAACCTGACTTTGTGAACCTCTCTTTCAGAAGGCACCACTGATCAAGTTGATGATTTTGGGTTCAGGTCAAAATCGATCGTTCTTTTAGCCGTTTCTGCCAATAAGTCTCGTCGAACTGAATCAGCAGCAAGCCAGACAGGCGAGGTTCCATCAAACTCCGCACACCAGGCATCCATATTCTGCAGTCGATCCTCTGCCCTGAAGCAAAGGCCATGATCAATTGAACTGAGAAAACGAAGTGAATATTGACCACTGGCAGCGGCAACCAACGGCACATAAGGGTCTTCCAGATCCTTGAGGATTTTCTGTCCACGTTCAACAGCATCAACGGGCGGTAATCCAGTGACACTTTTGTACATGACTGCTGCCAGCGCATAAATATCCGTCCAAAAACCCTGATCAACAATATTCGTTGAGTATTGCTCAACAGCAGTATAGCCCTGAGAAATCATAGGCGTGCATGTTTCAGCTTTCTGATCCAGGAAAATAGCAGAATCAAAATCAAGTATTACTGGCAGGCCTGAGTCACGGATAAAAATGTTCGAAGGCTTAAGATCTCTATGTAAACATCCTCGATTATGAAGCAAACCCACGGCTTCAGAAAGTGAGAAAAATAGATCAAGCAAGTCCTGCTGACTGGTCCTTCCCTCTCTACCCAATTTCTGAAATAAGGTTTCGCCTCCAAAATAAGGCATGGTCATATAAACACTGCCATTGACAGAAAAAACAGCTTCCACTGGAATGATCGAAGGATGTTCGATCGACATCAAAAAACAGGCCTCTTTCAAGAAATGCTGCTTTCCTTCTTCAAATCTAACTCTGTCGTGTGCCGTTATGGTTTCAACTTCCCCACTCTCGCACCGTTTCACCAACGATCCGGGGTAATATTCTTTGATAACTACAAGTGATTGATCATCAGAATCATTCTGAGTCACATCTTGAGCAAGATAGTTGATATTACAATGACTTTTCCCGATAACCTGAAGAAGTTTATATCCTTTAAGTTCAAAGTTTCCAGGTAAAGCATCGCTCAGTTCCGGATCGGGCAGAGTTTGCTCCATTTCCGGCACGGTTGGTGCATCACAATAGGCTGAACCTGTTTTATTCATAGGTAATGAAATAGTGCAATTATTCGCATAGTTGCCGATAAGTTAAGAACGAATCAATGATTCCCGAATATTAAACCACCAAAGGAAAGCGTTTCATAGAGCCAACCACATGAGATTAAATCAGAAAACCATTATCTTCAGCCTTCTATTATTATCTATTTTGCCGATCAGTTCTCAGGCAAATTTTACCGAGGGTGTCACTGCTTATAAAAATAGCGAGTATGAGAAAGCTATCAGTATTTTTGAAGGCTTAGCGAATAAAAATGATGCCAGAGCACAATTTGCTTTAGGCCTGATGTATGACAATGGAAATGGTGTTGTTGAGAACAAGGAAACAGCTTTGAAATGGTATATTGCGGGTGCTCAAAATGGTAATCGTAAAGCGCAATATAATCTCGCCATGCTTTATCATAATGGTGAAGGCACTGATGTTGATGAAGATAAAGCGGCACTTTGGTATGGGAAAGCAGCCATGGGTGGAAACAAAGATGCGGTTAATCGTGTGCACACATTGGCTGAGGATGGTATTCCTGCTGCGCAATTTTATACGGGAAACCTTTATAGAACCGGAAAAGGCTTAGCTAAAAATATAAAGCATGCATTTAGCTGGTATGAAAAAGCTGCCAAAGCCAACGATACCAAAGCGCAATACAACCTCGCATTGCTTTATGCTAATGGTCTGGGGATCGCTAAAAATACGAATCTTGCCAAGGACTGGTATGAAAAAGCTGCTCGTGCAGGCAACCCTAAAGCACAATACAACCTGAGCTTAATACTCCTTGATCAAAAGGTTAATGAACAAGCTGTTGAATGGTTGAAAAAAGCGGCTGAGCAAAACAACCTGAAAGCACAGATCACGCTCGCTCAGATTTATGAGGAAGGTGAAATTTTACCTCACAACCAAAACAGTGCGGTTAAATGGTATTTACGAGCAGCAGAATCAGGCGATCAGGAAGCTCAAAACTATGTTGGCTATTTATATTCAAAAGGACTTGGGGTTGATCAGGATAATAAACAGGCATTAACGTGGTTTTCTAAAGCCGCTCAACAGGGTTTTCAGGAAGCCGAGGTGAATAAGAAAACACTGGTTGGTTCATAATCACTTCTCATTAATAAATCGTTTATTAAGAACTTGATACTATATAATTCTCAAATTATTTTTCAGGTGAAACGATCCGCATGCAACAAAAACACTTTATTTCTTTATTACTGCTCCTTCTGCCCATTCTAACCCATGCCTCGGATGAAACCTCTGCCGCAATAGAACTCTATAATAGTCAGGATTATCGAGGAGCTTTCACCGCGTTTGAACAACTTGCCGATGATGACATGGATCCCGTTGCACAATATTACCTGGCCAATATGTACGCTGGTGGTCAGGGAACAGAACCGAATAAAGAAATGGCCTTCCAGATGTTTTACACTAGCGCCATAAGCGGTCATGCAAAAGCACAATTCAAAACAGGTTTGGCTTATAACGAAGGGTTTGGCACAAAGAAAGATCTGTCAGAAGCCGTCAGGTTTTTTGAATTAGCCGCCGAACAGGAAGTTCCTGAAGCACAGTTTTACCTGGCCGTTGCTTACCAACAAGGTGAAGTTGTACAAAAAGATCCGATCAAAGCAGCTAAATGGATGAAAGCCGCTGCCAAACAAGGCGTTCCAGAAGCTCAAATCAACCTGGCAAATTTTTATAGTGAAGGAAAAGGACTGAGACAGGACAATGTACTGGCCTTTGCCTGGTTCTCGATTGCTGCTCTGTCAGGCAATGAACAGGCTGAAACTTCTCAACAAATGCTCGTTACAAAAATGACACCGGAAGAGCTACAGGAAGGCGAAGCATTAGCTGAGAAGATCTACGGACGAATGTCTAAGCCACAATAAAATCCCAAAAATATTCTGTTAGGATATTATCTTAAATATCCGCCTTCGTAGCTCAGCTGGATAGAGCGTCCCCCTCCTAAGGGGAAGGTCGCAGGTTCGACTCCTGCCGAGGGCACCATTATGCCAAGCGTGATCTCAGCAAGTCTTTCCTAATCAGGATTGCCTAACTGACGCTTATTCGAGTTCATTACTTAAACTACCATTATTCCTGTTTTGGTTTCTTAAAAAATAAAACAATTCCTAGCTCACCCCCATGATTTGTGTATTCTGTATAAAATTCGCGAATACCTACTTTTTGCATGATGAGTAGTATTCTATTTAGATCGTAGGTATTCATTTGCATTTGAGGATATAAAAAATCACGACCCTTGAATATATTGATGAAATTCTTTGCTAACGGTACATAGTTCTTTATCAAGGACACCAGATTATTGCTTTTGTAATCCTTAGCGTAAGTAATGTGGATAACACAAACCCCATCATCTTCAAGACGTGCTGCAAGACTTTGAAAAATACGCTCTCCTCTCTTTGTTGGAATGTGTTGAAAAACGATGAAGGAGTGGATGAAGTAATATTTACCTTTCAACACCAAAAGGTTGTCGTCAGACTTCATAAGAACTACATTTTTTTTTAAGTAAAGGTCACAGTTTTTTTGAGCTTCATATAACATCGAATCAGAAACATCAATACCAGTAACTTCTTCAGCAACATCTGCAAGAGGGATAACTAACCTTCCAACTCCACAGCCAAAATCGATGGTTTTCTGGATTTTGAACGTTGGATCAATATGCTTTCTGATTTTTTTATAAGACCATCAAAGATAATCATAGCCAGATCTGAAAAAGGCTTCTTTACTCTCATCTGAAAGATTAGATTTACAAAACTTGTTATCTGTAAGAACACCAAAATATGGATCCTCTTTTCCATATTTTTCCCATTCTCGATCTGTATCACTATTAAACATTTATTTTTATCCTTTTAGAAAACCAGTGATAAATTTAGATTCTCCGACCAGCTTCTACTCAAGCCTCTTCCACAAACATTCTCCACCAGAGGCTTTGTCCAATAATTCCAGTTGTTGTTGGTGTAAAGCCAGCTCATCATCGTGTGGTTTGATCACCTTCAGAGTTGGTCTTTCTTTCCTTTCTCTTTTCTGAGATCTAATCTCAGGACTTTGTTCATCACTAACAAAAAGTAGATCAGCCTGCCCACCTGTCATCATCAAATAAACATCGGCAAGGATCTCGGCATCCAGTAATGCGCCGTGTAACTCACGTTTTGAGTTGTTGACCTCATAACGCCTACAAAGTGCATCCAGATTGTTTTTCTGGCCTGGGTGCATTTCACGGGCAAGCACCAGCGTATCCAATACCTGACAAGAATCCGTGACCTTTCCGCTCTGTGGATCGAGAAGAGAAAGTTCGTAGTCTAGAAAACCAATATCAAAAGGCGCGTTGTGAATGATCAATTCTGAGTCATGAACGAATTCTAAAAACTCATCAACAATTTCACCAAAATGAGGTTTGTCTTGCAGAAATTCATCGGTGATCCCATGGACTTCCAAAGCACCTTCATCAACCTTTCGATCGGGACAGACATAGTGATGAAAATGTCGGTTGGTCAATTTCCGATTAATCATTTCCACACAACCGATCTCAATGATCCGATGCCCGTCTGAAGTTGAAAGTCCGGTGGTTTCTGTATCCAGTACTATTTGTCTCATTCTGATATTCCTAACAAATCATCAATGCCGTCATTAGCCAATTGATCAGCTATTTCATTTTCTTCATGGCCAGAATGTCCCTTCACCCAATGCCATTCAACTTCGTGCCTTGCTACAGCTTCTTCCAGTCTTTGCCAAAGATCTTTATTTTTTACCGGCTTTTTATTTGCCGTTTTCCAACCACGGCTTTTCCAGCCATCCAACCATTTCGTAATACCATCTTTCACATAAACTGAATCTGTTGTCAGATTCACATTACATGCTCGTTTAAGGCTTTCCAGTCCCATGATCGCCGCCATCATTTCCATGCGATTATTCGTTGTGTCCAGTTCACCGCCAGACAATCGTTTTTCATGATCACCATAACGTAACAAAGCTCCCCACCCTCCGGGCCCGGGATTGCCACGACATGCACCATCGGTAAAAAGCTCTACATGATCAGTCATTATGTTCAACACTCATTTTATTATGATCTCGCTTAAATATTTGCCTTGCACGTGTTGTTGGTTCGGTCACACCGGATGTGATCAACCTGCGCCTGATCCGCCATTCTGTTTTAGTGGGCGTTAATGGCATCAGACGTTTCTTACCTATGATCAGGTAAGTCCCGCCTAACCATGGCCATAAATAGTTGCCAATTTTTTCGAGAAAACCGAGTCGACTCATGATCCAGCTGGAATGCATAGGCGGACGAAAAAACATATAACGTGTTTTGATCACATCAAAACCTAATAAACCAAGCCAGTCTCTGACTCTGGCTGATCGATAAAAATATCCGTTCCAAGGCGGGTTATCACGCCAGGCCAATAAAACATGCCAGATCCCCCACAAGCTTAACGGGTTAAATCCCATGATCAGCAAATGTCCTTCGCCGATAAGAATTCGCTCAACTTCACGCAAAATTTCATGAGGATCTTCTTCAAATTCCAACACATGTGGAAGCAAGACAACATCAACACTATTTGCATCGATCGGAAGATGTGATGAATGGCAGGCAAGGTGACCGGGGACAAGAGAGTCCTGTGGAAGAAGATCAAATAGAATACGGTGTGAAATACGACTAGATTCCAGCAAGCTTTCGTCTTCCAAAGCACCCATCTGAACAATGTGGTAACCAAATAAATCGGGTAATTCTTCTTCCAGCAAGTTCTTCTCAGCACTCAATAAGGAGCTGCCATTGACACCTTTAAACCATTCTTTCAGGCGTATTCTGACGGCTTTTTTATTGATCACGCTTGTCTCGGAATTGTTTTGTGTCATGAGCGCTAATATACCACTAAAAACAGAGCAAACTGAGTCCTTGCAAAGGACAAATCCAAATGATAATTAATGTTACAACTTGACGTGGGGCAAACTTATCCTTAGCATTGCGCCATGTTTTGGGGAACTGGATCTGTGATCCGAAAAATAACAATAATATTTACCGCGTTCACAGCATTCACGATTGGGTTATTGCTGGGTGGCTGTATGCAAACCGTCCCTGAAAAACCAGCAGATGTACTTGTTGATCTTGTTGCCTCGAAAACCATATATGTTGATAATAGTCAACATCTTAGCTCAGAACCACCCATATCATCTACTCAGGCTGTAGAAATAGAACAAGATTCGGTCTGGTCTCATATTCGCAGTGACAAAAAACTTGGTCAAAGCAACGATTCGACCATTAAATCGGTACGTGCTCAGCTTAAATCCTATACTAATAATCAGCGATTTTTTGACGTTATGGGATCAAGGGCAGAACCCTACCTCTATTACATTGTTGAAGAGCTTGAAAAACGAAATATGCCTCTTTATCTGGCATTGCTTCCGATCATCGAAAGTGGCTATCGAACCGATGTAACTTCGTCCTGGAAAGCCTCTGGTCTCTGGCAGATCATACCTTCGACAGGTAAGCATTTTGGCTTGAAACAAAACTGGTGGTATGACGGTCGTCAGGATGTTATCGCTTCAACGCAGGCGGCGCTGGATTACCTGCAACAACTTCATGATCGCTTTGAGGACTGGCCATTAGCACTTGCTGCGTACAACAGCGGCGGCGCAACCGTTTCCAATGCTATCCGGAAAAATGAAAAACTGGGTCGAGCAACGGATTACTGGTCGCTGGATCTGCCACCGGAAACAGAAGCCTATATCCCTAAAATGATCGCGCTGGAGACCGTTGTTGCATCACCTTCTTCTTTCGGTGTGAAACTTACCCATATTCCTTACGAAGCTGCAATAAAGTCCGTTGATACGAAAGGTCAGATCCAACTGGCAAAAGCTGCTGAATTGGCCAATGTTGATATTGAAGAACTTAGGAAATTGAATGCTGGCTATAAACGTTGGGCAACTGATCCCGATGGCCCTCACCAATTACTTGTCCCTATCGAGTACGCTAAGCGACTGAGCCTGGCTATTTCCAGATTACCTGAAGAAGAACGCGTAACATGGCAACACCATAAAATAAAATCTGGAGAATCTCTCTGGACGATTGCCAGAAAATACGAGATCAGCATTAATCTTTTGAAGACGACCAATCACTTAAAAACCGACAAGCTTCGCATTGGAAAAAACCTTCTGATTCCTGCTGGCGCATTCCCGGAATCCATTGTTTCTGCTCCTCCTGAAACATCTACCAAAATGCCCGTGCTAAAAGGTGATAAATACCGTGTTAAGAGTGGCGACTCATTGTGGTTGATCGCAAGACGGTTTGATATTCATGTTCAACAGATCCTCGACTGGAATAAGATCAAAAAAGATCAGGCGCTTAAACCGGGGCTGGAGTTGAAAATCTTACTCGAGAAGCCGATACTGGAGGCCAGTACATTATAAATAAGAAGAAATAATAAAAATGATAGCTCTGATAAAAGTGCCTTTACGCTGGATTTTCAAACTTCTGTTTAAAGTAAAAATTGAAGGAATCGAAAATTATCATGCTGCAGGCGATCGTGTCCTAATCGCGGTCAATCATGCCTCTCTTCTTGACGGTATTCTTCTTTATCTCTTTTTACCACACCGACCAACCTTTGCAATTAATACCCAAATCCACAAAAGGTGGTATTTCAAACCCTTTTATAAGTTTGTCGATCTTTTTGTCCTTGATCCGGTTAATCCACACTCATTAAAATCTCTGATCAAGTTTCTCAGGAAAGATAATAAAACCGTTATGTTTCCAGAAGGACGAATAACAACCACAGGCACGTTGATGAAGATCTACGATGGTGCAGGAATGGTCGCAGCCAAGTCTGGCGCAATGGTCTTACCTGTAGGGATTGAAGGTGGCCAGTTTTCGAAACTATCAAATATGAAAGGTCTTTATCGGCTTTCATGGTTTCCACGGATAAAAATCATCATACATCCATCCGAGAAGATCGTAGCTCCGGGAGACAGTAAAGGTAAAGATTCTGCCCACAGAACCAGCACAGCCCAGCAAATGACCGACATCATGCTGAATATTTCCTTCAAAAATATTGATACCGATCGAACCCTGTTTATGGCACTCCTTGATGCCATGCGAATACACGGTGGAAGCAAGGTTGTTGCAGAAGATATCAACCGTGAACCTATCACATACCGCCAGTTGGTTGCCCGTAGCTTTATACTTGGGAAAGCAATTTCGAATGAAACTTTACCTGGCGAAAGTGTCGGTATTTTATTGCCAAATGCTATCGGCAACCTCGTCACTCTGATGGGCATGCAATGTTATGGTCGGATCCCTGCCATGTTGAATTTTACTGCAGGACCGCAGGGATTGGTGACTGCCTGTGAAACGGCTCTCGTCAAGGTTGTCTATACCTCCAGAGCATTCATCGAGAAAGGTGAGCTAGAAAGCAGTGTTGAAGCACTGGAAAAAGTAGTCAGGGTAATCTACCTTGAAGATCTTCGTGGTGACATTTCGATCCTGAAAAAAATAGCAGGCCTGTTTAAAGGACGTTTCCCACGCATTGCCTACAGCGTCCGTTCAAGCCGGATCAACCCTGGCGATAGAGCTGTTGTTCTCTTTACTTCAGGATCTGAAGGCATTCCGAAAGGCGTTGTACTTTCACATAAAAACATCTTGTCTAACTATGCGCAGATACATACATATATTGGGCTTAATCATAAAGATCTGTTGCTTAACTTTCTACCGATGTTCCACTCATTCGGGTTCACAGCCGGAACGATGATACCTCTTATGGATGGGGTAAAAACTTTCTTTTACCCAACCCCGCTGCATTACAGAATCATCCCCGAACTGTGTTATGAGCTCGGCGCTACAATTATGTTTGGTACCAACACTTTCCTCGCAGGTTATGCTAAACACGCCCACTCCGCCGATATGCAATCACTACGTTATGTTGTTGCCGGAGCAGAGAAATTACAGGATGAAACACGTAAAGTCTGGTACGACAAATTTGGTATAAGAATTCTCGAAGGCTACGGAACAACAGAAGCTTCTCCACTTGTTTCGCTTAATATGCCCGCTTATTGCAAAAATAATACCGTGGGTCGCTTAGCACCTGCTATGGATTATTATCTAGAACCTGTGGAAGGTCTTGATGTCGGTGGACGGTTATTTATCTCTGGCCCGAATGTGATGAGTGGCTATTTATTCCACGGCAACGACGGCGATATAGTCCCACCACAAACTGATCGTGGTATGGGCTGGTATGACACTGGCGATATCGTCACCATAGATGATCTGAATTACATAACAATTCAGGGTCGTGCTAAACGTTTTGCAAAAATTGGCGGCGAAATGGTTTCCTTAACACGAGTTGAAGATCTGGCGAATGCAGCCTGGCCTGACGTACTTCATGCCGCAGCCGTTGTACCAGATAAAAAGAAAGGTGAGCAAATTTACCTGATCACAGAGCATGAAGATGCGGATCGTAAGGAACTGGTGATGCAGGCTAAAAAGGAAGGAATGTCTGAGCTAGCCATACCGCGAAAGGTAATCACTGTGAAAGCTGTTCCTATTCTGGGAACGGGTAAGTTAGATTATGCCGGTGTTACTAAAATGGCAAAGGACACATTAAAAGAAGCCTGAGATATTTTGACAGGTAGAATTCTACCTTTTTCTTTTCTTCTTTTTTCGTTGTTCTTCTTTGGCAGTTTTCTGAGCTATTTTTTTTGCTCGAATGATTTCAAGTTCTGCGAGTTCTTTGATCTTATCTTCTGGCAATTCCAGACTGATCTCTCCTAGTAAACCTGCCCGATAATCCATCAGAAAAAGCCTCGATACTTTTTCCAGTTCCACTTGTCCACCGGAACGCAAACATCCTGTTTTTTTACCGATCAATTCCAGCAATTCCAATTCAACTTCTGGCAATCGTTCAAGCTCATAACGTGATAAAAGATTTTCTGGATAATGCTTGATCAAATAATCTGCCAAATAGAATGCAACATCCGGATATTCCATCGCTGTATCTCTAACCGCACCGGTTGCCGCCAGTCGATATCCACTGTTTATGTTCTCAACGTTTGGCCATAAGACCCCTGGAGTATCTAAAAGGGTAATTCCATTGTCGAGTTTTATTCGTTGTTGTCCTTTTGTAACGGCAGGTTCATTACCTGTTTTAGCAATGGTTCTTCCAGCAAGAATATTGATCAGAGTAGATTTCCCAACATTAGGAATACCAACAATCATCGTATGAATTTGTCGATCGGTGATCGATATTTTTTCTCTGATCAAGCTGGGTAGTTTTTTTATCGTTTCAGGATTTTTTGTTGTAATAGGAAAAGCCGCTTCCGTTCCTTCTTCCTGATCAAAATAGTCCAACCATTGTTTTGTAATTTCCGGATCAGCAAGATCAGTTTTACTTAATACTTTGATGCACGGCTTATCACCACGTAGCTCGGCCAACATAGGATTTTCACTACTAAAGGGAATTCGTGCATCCAGAATTTCGATGATCAACTCAACCTTCGGTAAGGTTTGTTTGATCTCTTTTTTGGCCTTGAACATATGGCCGGGATACCACTGGATTTGCATGAAAAAATCTCTGTCAGAATTAGACAAGAGAGAGTATCAGGAAAGACGAATTATGGGTAATGACAATCACCCGATCCTCCTTCTATTTGCTCTTAAACTCCTATTTTGCCTTGGTATCGGCTGGGCAGCGGTGGGTGAAGTGGATATTGTTGCCGTAGCCCACGGCAAGATTATTCCGATGGGGAAAAGTAAAGTCATCCAACCTCTTGAGACAGGCACCATCACACAAATTTTGGTTGAGGAAGGCCAGTCGGTTAAAAAAGGTGATGTACTGGTTGAGCTGGACACCACCACTTATGAAGCAGATTCCGAACAGGTCGAGTCAGAATTGATGACGGCCAGCGTACGGTTGTTACGGGTGCAAGCACTCCTCTCTGCGAGTGAAACGACGGGTCATCCTCGTGACTTTTTTAATCCTCCGGAAGATCTGGATCCGGCACAGGTAAGCACACAAAAATCCTTACTGGAAAGCCAACGGCAAGAACTGCAATCCAGACTACACAGTGTTGATGACTCTATCCGACAACAAAAGTCAGAGCGTTCGGCAGTCGGTCAGGAGATCAGCAAGATCAAACAACAACTACCGATCATTGTTCAACGTGCCAACAACCATAAAACCCTGATGGAAAAACAACTGGTGGCCAAAGATACCTGGTTGGTACTGGAACAGGAGCGTATCGAACAGGTACAAAACCTGGCTGCCGCACAAAACCGATACCAACAAGTCAGTGCTGGAATAGACAGAAGCGCTTCAGAAAAACGAACACTCACTGCCGAGTTTGAAAAACAACTACACAATGAACAAAGTGAACTGGAAACTCAAATCGCCAGCATGCAACAAGAACAGATCAAAACAGACACCCGTGCCCGTCGTCAGACCATAAAATCCCCTGTGGATGGTGTGGTACAACAATTAGTGATCAATACGATTGGTGGCATAGTCACCCCGGCGCAAGAGTTGATGGTCATCGTGCCTGAAGGACAACAACTGGAAGTGGAAGCCTGGTTGGAAAACAAAGATATGGGTTTTGTCAGTGAAGGCCAGATGGCCGAAATAAAAGTCGATGCGTTTCCGTTTACCAAATATGGCACCATTGATGCCGAGATAAAAAACCTGACCAATGATGCCATCGAAAATGAACAATTAGGCTGGGTGTTTGCGACACGGGTGTTGATGGATAAAACCACCATGATAGTGAATAGTCGGGAAGTGACATTGACACCGGGCATGTCGGTGGCGGTAGAAATTAAAACTGGAAAACGTCGATTGATTGAGTACTTTTTAGCACCGTTGTTGCGCTATAAACAGGAAAGTATTCGGGAACGATAGCTTAAACAACGGAGTAATTAATCTCTATAAATCACTTTTTTGCATGAAGCTTGAATTTATTGTAGTGTAAAAAGAATAAGGAAATAACAATAATAATTTGATGGATCAAATGAAAACACACCTCCGCCTATTGGGGCCATTGTGATGAACAGTGTCCTCACATCTCTTATTCGCTCAGTTTTGGGTTTCAGGCTATTCTTACAGAATCTTTTATTCTGGAGGATGGCATGAGAAACATTTTGAGTATGACTGCGTTTGTTTTGCTACTAACCAATATCCTATTTGTACCTTCTTCTGCTGAAATTGCAGAGGGGTTGCTTGAGAAGCCGTTACTCAATAAGGAAAATATTTACCCTGGAAAAATTGTCCCTAATCAAGATCCTCAAGCAATATTAGATGACGAAGGTGTTTTATGGTTACAAGGTAAAAACGCTCGGTTCTATGCTGGACATGATGTTAAAAGAAATAGTAATGAAGCATCTGCAATGGATCTAATTCCGCTCCCAATCGACATGCCTGTAATGCAGTTTGCGCTGGGTGAAGGAATTGGTATTGCTCTTGATCAAAATGGAGATCTGTGGCGTTTTGCAGATGATTATCAATTAACTAACTCTCTTGGGTGTAGAGAGGTAATGGAGCGGCATGGATTCGGAGCGAGACCTTTACGTCTAAAAAATTGTCTTCGTGGAGGCATTGAAGTTGATTTGGCTGGAGAAATGAAAATAAGGTATTTATATACGAGTGATCTACCTCGGTTTAAGAAAATATTTACAGATGGAGGGATGTTTTTTGTCGTTGACGAGAATAATCACCTTTGGGTTGTTGATCTAGATAATTATGATCAAGGGGAGTCTGGACTTGGGATGTTAACGTACAGCTGGATTGAAAATGAGACCGAGATTTTTGATTTTTCCCAGTGGTTTACCATCTATGAAACACAAAGTCTTGATAAAATTAGAGCCTCTTTAGAAGAAGGGGAAAAGATAGTCTGGAGTGGAGGTAATCTTTCGTACACACTGGTTCGCCTGCCGGACTTTGCCCCCATCGATAAAGTTGTTTTTGGCTCTCAAGGATATGGAAGTGGGACTATTGCAATCGATACGAAAGGGCAAGCTTGGGTATGGGGACAAGTAGGAACACAGTTGCTTTCAGGCAAGAAAAACAGTTTCCATTATGGCGGCGAACAACCTCCCGATCCAGATCTCTATTGGCCGGGAATTCTTGGCAGTCATCTTTGTTTTCATGATACGGCTGATATAGAAGGAGCTGGAGATAGACATCATATCACGGGGAAAAAAGGCAGATATGTAATGTGTCGGCCTTTAAGGGTCGAAGGTTTGAAAGATATTGTTACCGTTTCAAAAACTCGTCATGCATTGGATAAGAATGGGCAATGGTGGATATGGGAACCCCCTCATACACTGCCACATCACTACACAATTGATTGCCGCGAAGAAGAGACCTGCAGTCGTACAGAATGTTATTTATTGAAGCTGGAAAGATCCGTAGGTCAATTCTCATCCCCGCTCAGTACAGAACAAGATTGTGCGGATGTTGGTAAACAGGAAATAAACTAAATTAAAAAACACAAAATATAAAAGTAAAGGGATATTGATAATGGAAAAAATTTCATGGAATGAAGTAATAAATTTTGGAGCACTTCTAGATTCTGCTGAAGAAACCAAGATAGAAACAGCTTTAACTAAAATAGAAGAAACTAAGGAAGGTCAGTATATATTCAGGCAATATAAAGCTCTCCAGGATCTTGCCTTGCGCGATGATCTTGGAAATGTAACCTCTGGAGATGCTGACAAATTAATCATTAATGGCTTTGATGAAACAGCGGTGCATGGAATTAATGGACGAAAATGGGGTCAGGTCTTGTCTTTTGCCTTTCTGTCACTCATAATCCTTCTCTATGTCCAGACCAATCAGAATAGAATTCGCCGGCGCACTCTATCACGTGACCTCCCGTGGTGATCGTCAGGAAGCCATCTATCAGGATGCCAAAGATCGCAAGAATTTTCTTGCTATTCTCGAACAGGTGCAAACCCGCTTTAACTGGTTAATCCATGCTTATTGCCTGATGGATAACCACTACCATTTATTGATTGAGACGCCGGAAGGCAACCTGAGCAAAGGTATGCGCCAGTTGAATGGTGTCTATACCCAAACCAGCAACAAGCATCACCAAAAAGTGGGGCATGTTTTTCAAGGTCGTTACAAGGCCATTCTGGTGCAAAAAGAAGGCTATTTACTGGAATTGGCTCGTTACATTGTTCTCAATCCCGTTAGAGCCAGCATGGTGAGAAGTGCACGCGAGTGGACATGGAGCAGTTATCGTGACACTGCCGGATACCGGAAAGCACCGCCGTGGCTGTGTACTGACTGGATCCTGGCTGCCTTCGGCAAAAGAAAATCAAACGCCATCGATAAATACCAAAAGTTTGTGAGTGAGGGTAAAGGACAACCTTCACCGTGGGAACAACTCAGAAATCAGGTTTTTCTCGGCAGTGAGCAATTCGTAGAAGATCTCAGAAATAAGATAGACAAGGATAAAGATCTGAGTGAGATCCCAACATCACAAAGACGGGCAAAACCCCGATCGTTAAGCTATTACGAAATGCAAGCTACGACAAGAAATGAAGGTATCTTCAACGCCTATGCCAGTGGAGGATACAGTATGAAGGAGATAGGTGATTATTATGGGCTGCATTACTCAAGGGTTAGTCGATTGTTGAGTGATGCAAGAAAGGCAAAAGACAAGACCTGACTCCATTTTTCTACCACTGAATTTGCATGAAACACTCGCTAACAGAATTAGACCGTAGAGAGTATCAGGAAAGAAATATTTTACTAGTTTTAGAAACTAAACCTGATAGCTCCATAAAGATTGGTATTGTCACGGAACTGGCCAAAGAAGGTGTGATTGTCTTTACCACCAAAAACATTACCACCTGCTTCCACACTCCAGCTATCATCGACTTTATATTTAACGTGAGGACGTAGATAGAAATCGTGATCGGATGGTGATGCATATGCAAATAATGACCATGTCATGTTCTGGTTATGGGTCATTTTTGTCAGCCGTGCAGTGAACAAATGGCGGTTGTGATCTCTGACTTTAGAACCTATGGGAAGGCTGGCTTTGTATTTAGAATAATCTGAGAGTCGTTCGAGATAATACTGTAAGGCCATTGTCAGGTTCTTGCCGATCTCCTGTTCATAACCAGCCAGAAATCTAAATTCGCTGTTGTTGATGAAGGGATTACTTCCATTGCTATCATCGTGAGAATCATAATAACCAATTTCAAGATTACCGATCCCCTTCCCTGCTGGCATGCGTAGGCTGGCACCATAAACACGCAATTCAGGAAATGTTGCCTTACCAGACAGCGGATCAAAACCTGCCGGACTTTTCCAGAAACCATCGTAAAAATAAAGAGCCGTTTCCATCACACCAAAGTTTCTATACAAACGCATCGATAGTTCTTCGTCGGAAAAAATATCGTCTGGTTTTTGCATTTGTACGATCGCATTTCTACCAGATAGATCATTTGCTTGTGGACTGAAGAAAGAAATTCTACTGCCGTCAATAAAACGATCAGAATCAAAACGTGGCATATAAATAATATCAAGATTTGCCACGTCACTAAAAAATGCCAGCTTGATCGCATCGGAAGGTGCTTTTAAATATTCAACATCTCGGCCAATAAAAAAAGCCTGCCAGTCTTTCGGAAATAGATCATTTATAAATAAGAGATCGCCTGTTCCCCATGTCAGGATCTGACGACCAATTTTGACATCCATAAAGTCTGTTGGTGTGAAGGACAGATTTGCTTCACGCAGATCAAGCCAGCCTTTTCCTTCTTCGAGGTGAATCCTGTGTGAGTCAGCAAGATCATCGTAAATCAGATCAGTCACAAGATGAAGGTTGATCGCTGAAAAGGATTTCTCAAAATCAAGTTGTAATCTTGTTTCTGTTATTGAACGATCATGTTCGTGTTGATCATCCTGAGTTCTCGCACCAAAACGTGCTTCCCAGAAACCGGAAAGTCCTGCTATTCCTATGTCACCAGAATCTTCATCAGTTTCAGAAACAAATTCTTGATCATCTTCAAAAGGATCATCAAGTCCTTCAGGAAGATCGGGAGCATCTTCCTGTAATGGCATCTCAACTGTTTCATCAAGACCTGAAGGTAATTCAGGTTCGTCAGTGACAGAATCCAGTCCCTCTGGCAATGACGGTTCATCACTTCCAATTGAATCCATCTCAAGCCCCTCAGGCAACGCAGGCTCTTCAGCTTGCACCGTAAATAACACTGAAGTAAAAATCAGAAATAGAAAAAGTGATCGCATCGTATCTATTTCAAATATTTTCGTGGTGCTTTACGCAGATAACGTTCTGTAAAAATATCTTCAGGAATATCTGAATCATATTTAACCGAAGTATATTCCATCACTGTTTTACTACCTGTTTTTAGGTTTTCCATACTGGATTTTGTCACCGTCGGATGACCTTGAATCGTGTCCACTTTCAATGCTCTGGCAACACGATATTTTTTATCCTGTGAATCAAAGAATTCAACCTGTACCGGAATAAATGTTTTTTTATGGATATACATTTTAAAATAAGAAAACTCTACAGAACCTGCATCTTTCGGCGTATTTTTGATCACGTAATATTTATCGGTTGTTTCAAGTAACTCGTGTTTATCTTCTTCAATATCACGTCCGGAAACATCTTCATAGAAGAAATCTGATCCAACAAAACTGGTACGTTTATCCGAAGCCGCAATACGTTTAACCAGATCAAGCGCTGGTAAATATAACCAGCGATCATCACCAGAGTCCAGATTTTTCCAGACCATGAAAACCATTTTGTTTACATCCGCCGGACGGGAAAAATAAACGTAGAATTTTTGTTTCCCACGATAAGCACCATTTTCCAGTGCATCAGTATCCGACGCATCACGACGTATAATTGTCAGCTTTCTTTCACGCTTACGATCCTGACTGTCCGTGATCGTCATTTTGACTTTGGCGATGCCATCTTTGCCCTGATAGTACGTTGCAAGATTTGATCGATTAACGATCTCATCTACGGAAGGATCTGCGGCAAAAACAGATCCTGCCATGAATAATGATAAAAATAATATTATAAAATTTCTCATATATTTTCTCCTTTCGAACTAGTTCAATAAGTAATGACTCAGATTGCCCATGAAGTTTGTCAGATCAAGGCAGAAAATGTGAGCTTACAAATGTAAGTGAACATTTTCTAACGTCGAAATGGCAGATTTCAGGGGTTAGCTGAGTTGTTACTCTCCAAATAGACGTTTTTCAAGCAACGTAATTGATGCAGGTAAAATCAATAAGGAAGCGATACCGGCACAGATTAGAATCGCGGCGATAAAAACACCAACAGTCTGATAAGGCACTAGTGGTGCTGCTAACAATGGTAAGAAACCTGCACCTAAAATGATCAGGTTTCGAGTGATCGCTCGAGCAGGTTCACCAAAGACTTCACTGATGGCACCTTTCCAGTTTCCGGCCTTATGTCTTGCTTCACGGGAGCGCGCTAAAAAGTGGATCGCATAATCTATAGCTAGCCCAAGACTCAATGCGCTTAATACCGCAACCGGCATGTCATAATCCTTACCAATGAATCCTATCACGCCATAAATGAACCCAACTGTAACGGTTAACGGAATCATGGAAAGCAAACCTAACCAGAATGATCGGAACAGGAAGATCATCATCACTAATACGATAGCGAAACTACCCATAAAGGATTTCAACATTCCCTGCACCATGCTGTTTTGCCAGATGACATTGATGTACGTCAAGCCAAACCAGCTAGATTTCAGATCCATCGGCGGTGGGTTTTCCTGTTCAAATTCTGCGACCGCTGCGATGACTTTTTCCATATCAATATTGTCACCACTATTTAGCTGCAACATAAGATTGGTCTTACGATAATCCGGCGTCACAAAATGCCATAGATCGTGTGGTCGATGACTGTTCTGATAGGTGATCAAAGTTTGGGCAATAGCCGGTGCACTATCAGGAACACGGAACTGATCATCTTCTCCACCGAGTAATTCACGATGCACTGTTTTAACCACATCCGGTAAGGCATTCACTTTTCCGACAATTCCTGTTGTGAGTAAAAAGTCCTGCATTTTTGAAATATAATTCAACACTTCCGGCTGTTTAAAGATCTCGCTACGTTGGCTTTCGGCATTAAAAAATAACTCAACTTCTGACCATGTATCGTAATCATCGTCTGATGAATTTTCTGTCGTTTCGGCAACTTGATCCTGAAGTCTGGATAGAAAATTATCCACTGTGTCAGCTTCAACTTTTTCGGCCATTGTTAATGCCGTTGCAAAAATACTCTCAGCATTATTATATTCATCATTGATCACTTCTGCTTTGCGAACATCAAACCGTTGTTTCATTTGCGTGACATAATTATCAACCGACGGCTCTTTTCCCTGCGTGTCATATTGAAGATAGGCTATATACGTTCCACCAAAATGATCATTCAGAACCTTGTCGGCAACACGAATAGAATGTTTTTCATTAAACCATTTGATCGGGTTATCGTTTATCTGAATTTTGCTAATTCCAATAGCTGATAGAACAACCACAATCATCGTCAACCCAAGAACAGTTTTTGGGCTGCCATAAGTCCAGCAACCAATTCGTTGTAAAGTTCGCCCCATCAGAGAATTGTCTTCTCCATCGGTGTCGCTGACTGCATGTCCAAAACCTTCAAGTTTTTCTTCAGGCATCAACATGATGTAGGCCGGAATAAATACAATCGTCCAGAACCATGCGAAGAAAACACCCAGCGCTACGAAAATACCAAAAACTTGTACCGGTGGAATTGGCGTTAATGCCAGTGACGCAAAACCGGCAATCGTAGTTATTGTGGTAAATAACATGGGCATGAACAAATGCTTCATGACTTCGATGATCGTTTTTCGTCGATCTTTGATCAGCGGATAGCGATCAAAAAACTCGGATAATATATGCACCGAATCCAGCACCGCGATCGGCATAATAAAGATCGGGATCATGGAACTCATAATATGGATTGTGTTGCCAGAAATAATCAGAATAGCCATCGTCGATAAAGCACTGACCATGGCGACGATCATCGGTGAAACTACAAGAGTCAGGTTTTTGAAGAAATACCAGAGCAATAAGAAAATCACCAGCATGGCCAGTGGTGCAGAGATCGCCATTTGCACAAACATCTCAACACCAAAAGTATCTTCGGCAACCGGCAATCCCGTTATGTGAATCTGATCGTTGTCGCTCCAGTCTTTGGTAAATTCAAGCAGCTTTCCACGCACTTCATAAGAATCATGCTTGCTGGTCAGCGGTAGATAAACAGCTATGGCTTTGTGATCTTCACTGACAACTGTGCCATTAAGAAAAGGGATACGTAAAGTGCGATCACGGAAAGCGTTTGCTTCTTCTTGTGTCGATGGAGCGGTCGGCATCAACCAGCTGAAGTTAACAACACCTTCACCGCCCTGCGATATGTTATCAATGACAGATGGCGCGATGATATCGACTTCGATAACGCCATGCTCACCATCTTTGTCTGTCCAGCGTAGCGTTTTGGCAAATTCGGTTAACTCATAAACCTTGGTCAACGATTCTGGATTAAAAATTCCTTCACCATGTTCGGTATTCACAATACCAACGACGACAATGTCATTCAGGGTAAATTCTTTTTTAGCCGCATTATGAAAGACACGAACAGGTTCATCCTCTGGCAACATATTTTCCGGATCAGTATCAACTTTCAAACCATGTAAGCCTGAAAAAGTATCAGGCCAGATGCTGGGAAGTACCGCCAAAGAAATCACCAATAGAGCAAACAGCCCCATGATCCATGCGATAGCTCGTGGCTTTTTCACAGCGAAATCAATGAGCCAGCTTGATTTTTTTGATGACATACGTTTAACTTCCCCAATAAATATAAGACTTGACTAATATTAGCACTTGCTAATAATATAAGCAAATACTAATATTAAAGAACACAAGACAAAATGGGGTCAAAATAATGGCAAAAATTATCGTTCTCGGTGGTGGTATTGCAGGTGTCACACTTGCTTATGAAATGCGAGAAAAAGCAGGTTCTGGTGATCAAATCACTTTAATTTCAGATAGTGCGACATTCCATTTTGTACCATCTAATCCCTGGGTGGCCGTTAACTGGCGTAAACCAGAAAACATCAAAGTTGAACTCGCTCCCCATCTTGCAAAGAAAAATATCGAGTTTATTCACAAGGCGGCAAAACGTCTGCATCCTGATGAAAACCGAATCGAATTAGAAGATGGCACTGATATTACCTACGATTATCTTGCGATCACAACTGGCCCACGATTGGCTTTTGATGAAATTCCTGGGCTGGGTCCAGTTGATGGTTTTACTCAATCTATTTGTCATGTTGATCATGCTGAAAATGCCGCTTCTGACTGGAATAAGTTTGTCGAAAATCCCGGTCCAATGATCGTCGGTGCAGCACAACTTGCCTCGTGTTTCGGACCGGCTTATGAGTATGCATTTATCGCTGATACTGAATTACGCAAACAAAAAGTTCGTAACAAAGTACCTATGACACTAGTGACTTCAGAACCTTTTATCGGCCATCTTGGACTTGGTGGTGTTGGTAATTCAAAAGCTATGCTTGAAGGTGTTTTGCGTGATCGACATATTAACTGGATCACTAATGCTAAAATTGACAAAGTTGAAGACGGTAAGATGTTTATAACCGAAGTTAATGAAGATGGTGAAGTTAAAAAGAATCACGAATTACCATTTGATTATTCAATGATCCTGCCGGCATTCACTGGTATAGATGCAGTAAATGGAATCGAAGGTCTTACAAATCCTCGTGGCTTTATTATCGTTGATGAACATCAGCGTAATCCAAAATACGATAATATTTTTGCTGCCGGTGTTTGTATTGCGATTGCCCCACCGGAAGCAACACCTGTCCCCACTGGCGTACCAAAAACTGGCTACATGATCGAATCTATGGTTTGTGCCACGGTAAGAAATATTGCGCAAATCCTGGAAGGAAAAGAACCGACACATACGGCAACATGGAATGCGATTTGTCTTGCGGACATGGGTGACTCAGGAATTGCTTTTGTTGCGATGCCTCAAATCCCACCAAGAAATGTGACCTGGGCTAAACAGGGGAAATGGGTGCATGCGGCAAAAGTGATGTTTGAAAAATATCATTTACGAAAAGTAAAAACAGGAAAAACTGAACCCGTTTATGAACGTCAGTTTTTGAAAATGTTAGGGATTAATAAGCTGGATAACTGTGACTAATGTTAAATGAAATACACAGTAATCGCTGTGTATTTTTTTATAAAACTTTTGGAATATCTTCAGCGGCTCGTGTTGCATCCAGCATCACGAGTCCAAGTTTTGCATCTGATCGTGCCAGTACACAGAGCACAGAGTCCCGACCTGCACTAACCATGATCACATAACCCAGCCGACCTTTTACGATCACCTGTTCCAACTCACCACGCTTTAATTCATTCGCTGTTCTTTCACCCAGTAAAAGCATTGCAGCAGACATGGCACTGACCATTTCCTCATCATAGCTGGTGGGCAACGCACTGGCGATCAATAGTCCATCAATCGAGATCACCGCAGAACCTTGTATATCAGCTGTAGAGCCGTTTAGCTCGTTCAAAATTGAGATAAGCATGTCTTCACGCATGGAAAACGACACTCCGGTTACTATTTATCATGCTGACTGTATCGACCAGATAAAAAAAAACTTCAATGTCTGTGAAAAATGAGAATGTTTTTATCAAAACCAATCAAGAAATCAAAGAAATTATATTGGAATTTATGAATGATCATTTTCTTCAGCAAACATGACACTCATGGTCGGTTCCTGTGCATACAATAAAGCTTGTACCAACATGGACATGTCCTGAAAATTTCTTGTGTCCACAGAAAATATTGGAAAGTTTTGTTGGGTCATCAGAACAAAGCTATCGATGAAGGAATGAAAGTTTGAAATAGCAGGTGTTCTGGATCTATCGAAATGAGTAATTCCAATGACAACCTGGATCGGATCAGTTTTATTTTGAGAAGCTAGTTTTGACAGAAAGGTTTCAAGATCCCGTAACGGATCTTTTCTACGATTATCAATCAACAGAATGATACCAATTATTTCATTTTGTAATTTTTCCCAGAGAGATTCTGGCCAAAGTGGTTTTGAATGATCGTGTTCGTGTGTTGCATAAAAAAGTAAACCTTCAGAGCTGGAAAGTTTTAGTTTTCCACAATCCAGTCTCACGGATTCAATATTTGCATCTATAACAAAAGAATCACAGAGTGTTTTAATCGTGGTTGTTTTACCCGCGCCTTTAGATCCAAATAATAAAATCTTTTGATCAGTTTTCTCATCACTCATCAAGATTATGTCCTTTGAGATGCTTGAGTATTCGAAGATAAAATGCTCGTTTACCTTTTTCTGATCGAACATGTCCAGAGGCTTTGGTAAATTGATCGGTTTTCGATTTTTTTGCTACCTGCTCACTCTGACGAACAAGACCCAGCGTAGTAGCTGCCGTATAAAAATTAAACACGTCTTTTCGTGGAACACTCAGGACATCGATAGTTTCCATCAAGGTCATAGGACAGGAAACCCATAAAGCTGCGATCCTCATCGCATTAGGGACAGGCGTTAGACGAGGGAGATCAGGCCAATAAGTTAAAATAATCTTTTTATTAAGATCAGTGCTGGCTGGAATTGAACCCTTATAAGTCCAGAGAGCCAGATCCCACAAAAAGGAATCAATATCGATCGGTTTTAGTTTTGTGTCTCGCCACTCTTCAAGGTATTTTGAAAATTCACGATCACTGAAGATACGTTTTACAACATCCGCTTCATTCAAAGAATGTTGACAGAGATCCTCTAAAACCTCGGGCACTAAATCTGTATTAATCCAGTGCTCAGTTGGATCGATAAAAATACTGCCCTGATTATTCACCTGTAACTTTATTCCATGTCCATCATGGTTTGCCTGTACAACCGCTCGCTTCACTTCATCGATCAGATAACCATGTTCTGATAAAAAGTTAACTTTTTGCGAACCAGCTTCCTGATTATACTTTTCCGTCATTCTGCTTAAATTGTTTACAGGATATTTCTGACGAGGTGAGAATAATTTACTCAGTGGAGATGCTTTTCCCTGACCAGAAAAAATACTCACATCCAGCTTATTTCTTGCAGTATCCAGTGCGCTCAACAAAGCAATAATGGAAACCGGTTTTTTGAGAAATAAATGAGCAGAATCCTTTCTTGCTTCATCAACCGACAGTAAGATTGCCAGTTGTTCAGGTTTTATGAGTAGTAAAGCTGCCCATTCATCCGTTGCACCATATTTATCCAGATCGACGATCGTAACGGCAGCCTCACCAGCACTGCCAATAACGCATGGGCCAGATTTCTTCTTACTAATAGCCATCTCGATTGCATTACGATTCCGCTGATCGATTCCAATCAAACTGACCAATAAGATTTCATTTTCAACTGATGAGGACATTCTGTCAGATCATACCTTTATTTAAGAATATGGTCATTACATGAGATTTTTCTATAACTAATTGCTGCATCTAATTGTAGCACAAGGTATTTTTATTAAAAGAATTGATTATTTTCGACAAAAAAATGCCCCCAGTACGGAGGCAATGTGTCTTACGACATAAAATTCGTGAAATTAATCTAAAGGTCGTTTAATACTCACACCACCTCTGAGATCACCAGGTTTATATCCTGTGGCTCTATCATGTGGATATTTAGTCTTAAGTGATTCTGGAACCTGCGAAGAATCACCATGGCAAACCGTACAAACAGGCTTCACGCCAAGTGGTTTCATAAACCGATAATATCGACCGTCTGGTTCTTCAACAATTTCTGAATAACTCATTGATCCAAGCTCATTACCGCCCGCCATTCGACGAGAAAAATATGCAAAAGCATTTTGCTCCCATGTGTCTGGCGTACCTAAAAGTGGGTTGCGAACTCGAGTACCAACACGAGTTACACGCCAGCCTTTTTCAATTGAGATCCGGTTTACGATTTCTGGAGCAAGTTCTGCGCAGGTATTGATCGCAGAGGCTGGACGACCTTGTTTCATTTGTTGTTTCAAAGCTGATCCAAGTTCTTTCAAAAGTTGTCCGGTGACTTCTTTTGCTTCCTGATCATATTCGTCAAGTTGATCCGCCACTGCAGGAAAAGAACACCCTAGGAAAACCGATAAAATAATTGTTGATCTCACATTGCTTCTCCTTACTGTTTAAAATTACTTCTGAAAAGCACAACCGGATTTTTTACCCATCGCGGCTAGTATTTTTGCCAATGGACAAAAGCCAGTGAAAGCCGCTTGCAGCAAATTAGCCCCGACAAAAACAGTGAACCAAAGCCAGTTTGGAGAATGGAAATGTGAAAGCGCGAGACTGACCAGAATGAAACTTCCAGCAAAAGCAAAAACGAGTCGATCAATATTCATAATAGTTTCCTGTTTAGCTGCCTTGTTCAGGCATTACAATAAAGTTCATACAATGAGTTTAACAACTGCTTTGTTTTCTCATCTTTTACTGAATAGAACATGCTCTGCGCTTCCCTTCTGCATTCAACAATATCTTCATCACGTAATCGTGCCAGATGTTGCGACAAAGCCGACTGACTCAAGCCCACCAGCTTTTCCAGCTCACCGACGGTACATTCATCCTTGCTTAGGTGGCACAACACCATCAACCGATTTGGGTTGGCAAGCGACTTTAAAAGTTTCGAAGCCTCTTGTGCATTGTCTTCCATTTCGCTGATTTTCATATTCAGTTTTCCTAATATTAGTAGTTGCTAATAATTATTGCAAGCCCATTTTACTATAAATATTAGGGAATGCTAATTCATATGACAAAACTTGATGATTTTATGTTTCAGATCAAGGTAGAATGCGCTGTTTGACCCTGTAATTTAAGAGTAATAAAGAATATGTCTCGTGAACAACGCCTGCAACAACTTGAAAATGCCCTGCAAGAACGCATTCTGATCCTCGATGGTGCGATGGGCACGATGATCCAGTCTTATAAACTTGAGGCTGCGGATTATCATGGCGAACGATTTGCTGATCATCCTATTGATCTGAAGGGCAACAATGATCTGCTCTCACTGACTCAACCGGACATTATCAAGGCGATCCACGGCGCGTATTACGAAGCGGGAGCGGATATTGTTGAAACCAACACCTTCAGCTCGACAGCGATCGGTATGGCCGATTATCAGCAGGAAGATCTGGCTTATGAAATGAGCAAAGCTGGCGCCGCCCTTGCCCGTGAAGTTGCTGATGAATTTACCGCAAAAGATCCATCGAAACCACGTTTTGTTGCTGGAGTCATCGGACCAACCAGTCGAACCTGTTCGATCTCACCCGATGTGAACAATCCCGGTTTTCGTAACGTATCTTATGTTGAGCTGGTTGAATCCTACACAGAATCGATCAAAGGTCTGGTTGATGGTGGTTCGGATATTCTGCTGGTAGAAACCATTTTTGATACGCTGAATGCCAAAGCTGCCCTGTTCGCTATTGATCAGTATTTTGATGATCACGATATAAAATTACCGATCATGATCTCCGGTACGATTACCGATGCATCCGGTCGAACGCTCACCGGACAAACGACGGAAGCTTTCTACAATTCACTGCGTCACGCGAAACCGATCTCGATTGGTTTGAACTGTGCCCTTGGGCCAGAAGATCTACGTCAATATGTAGAAGAGCTCTCGACTATTTCTGAAACACGGATTAGCGCACACCCAAATGCAGGTTTACCAAACGAGTTTGGTGAATATGATCTGGATGCTGAAAACATGGCGGTTTATATCCGCGAATGGGCTGAGTCTGGTTTATTGAATATCGTCGGTGGTTGTTGCGGCACATCACCAGCACACATCAAAGCAATGGCCGAAGCCGTCGCAGATGTCGCGCCAAGAACCATTCCCGACATCCCGATCTATTTACGACTCAGCGGACTGGAGCCTTTTAATCTCACGCCACAAGTTAACTTCGTGAATGTTGGTGAACGAACCAATGTAGCCGGATCACCTATGTTCCTGCGTCTGGTTAAAGAAGAAGAAAATCTCGATGCTGCGTTGGAAGTTGCCCGTCAACAAGTTGAAAACGGCGCACAGATCGTCGATGTTTGTATGGATGAAGGCATGTTGGATTCCGAACAACTTATGCATGAATTCCTTAATCTTATTGCTGCAGAACCAGACATCAGTCGTGTGCCGATCATGATCGATTCTTCGAAATGGTCGGTAATCGAATCCGGTCTGCGTTGTATGCAGGGCAAGCCCGTCGTTAACTCCATCAGCCTCAAAGAAGGTGAAGAAAAATTTATTCATCATGCCAAGCTTGTCCGTCGATACGGTGCGGCCGTTGTCGTCATGGCCTTTGATGAATCCGGTCAGGCAGACACCACCGAACGTCGATTCGAATTGTGCAAACGTTCCTACGATATTCTCGTTGATAAGGTTGGCTTCCCGCCAGAAGATATTATTTTTGATCCGAACGTCCTGACCGTTGCGACCGGCATGGAAGAACATAACAACTATGCCGTTTCATTCTTCGAAGCCACACGCCTGATCAAAGAACACCTGCCCCACGCACTGGTTAGCGGCGGCCTGAGTAATGTTTCGTTTTCATTCCGCGGTAACAATCCCGTACGTGAAGCCATGCACTCGGCATTCCTCTATCACGGCATTCAAGCCGGTCTGGATATGGCGATCGTCAATGCCGGACAGCTCGGAATTTATGATCAGATCCCGAAAGATCTGTTGGTTTATGTCGAAGACGTTCTTTTAAATCGTCGTGACGATGCCACTGATCGCATGGTCGAATTCGCCGAAACGGTTAAAACCGGCGACAAAAAAGAAAAGAAAGTTGATCTCGAATGGCGCAAAGGTTCGGTACAAGATCGGATCACTCATGCGTTGGTCAGAGGTATTGCTGAGTTCATTGAAGAAGATACCGAAGAAGCAAGATTAGCCGCAGAAAAACCATTACACGTCATTGAACAGTCCTTAATGAATGGCATGAACGTCGTCGGTGATCTGTTCGGCGCGGGTAAAATGTTCCTGCCTCAAGTCGTTAAAAGTGCGCGCGTGATGAAAAAAGCCGTTGCCTATTTACTGCCTTATATTGAAGCAGAAAAAGGTGATGGCGAAATAAAAAGCAACGGCAAGATCATCATGGCAACGGTGAAAGGAGACGTGCATGACATCGGTAAAAATATCGTTGGCGTCGTGCTGCAATGTAATAACTTCGAGGTGATCGATCTCGGTGTCATGGTTCCCGCACAAACCATCCTCGAAAAAGCTAAAGAACACAAAGCAGATATTATTGGCCTGAGTGGATTGATCACCCCTTCGTTGGATGAAATGGTACACGTCGCCAAAGAAATGCAGCGACAGGATTTTGTATTGCCACTGATGATTGGTGGCGCAACAACTTCTCGCGCACATACCGCCGTCAAGATTGATCCGGGTTACGAACATCCCGTTGTTTATGTCAAAGATGCCTCGCGCGCAGTAGGTATTTCTACACGACTATTAAACGTGGATATGAAAGAAGAACTGACAAAAGAACTGATCGAAGAATACGGCACTGTGCGTGAGCGACACAAAGGCAAACAGTCAAGAACCCAATGGTTAACGATTGAGCAAGCGCGTGAGAATCGTGTTGCGATCGACTGGAAAAAATACACACCACCAGTACCAAAACAACTCGGCATTCAAGTCTTCGAAGATTACCCATTAGCAGAATTAAAAGACTACATCGACTGGACACCGTTCTTCATGGCGTGGGAACTGGCGGGCAAATTTCCGCGCATTTTAAAAGATGAAAAGATCGGTGAAGAAGCGACAAAATTATTTGCCGACGCGAATAAAATGCTTGATCAGATCATCGAAGAAAAATGGTTTTCTGCCAGAGGTGTGATCGGATTATTTCCGGCCAACTCCATTGGACATGATGATATCGAGATCTACACTGATGAAAAACGTCAGGGTGAACTCGCGGTCATTCATTCGCTACGTCAGCAAACACAGAAACCACCGGGGCAACCCAACTTCGCGCTGGCAGATTTTATTGCACCGCATGAAGATCACATCGAAGATTACGTCGGTGCATTTGCCGTCGCCACCGGTTTCGGCATGGATGAAAAAATCGAGGCCTTCGAAAAAGATCACGACGACTACAGCGCTATAATGTTGAAGGCATTAGCTGATCGTTTAGCCGAAGCCTTTGCCGAAAGAATGCATCAACGCGTCAGAAAAGAATTCTGGGGATACGCTGATCAGGAAGGACTAGGGAATGATGATCTTATCGGTGAAAAATACCAGGGCATAAGACCAGCCCCCGGCTACCCCGCCTGCCCCGATCACACCGAAAAACCAATACTCTGGGAGTTACTGGATGTAGAAAAAAACACAGGCATTACGTTGACAGAAAGTCATGCCATGATTCCGACGGCCGCCGTCAGCGGCTGGTATTTTTCACATCCTGATTCAAGATATTTTGGACTAGGCAAGATCAACCGTGATCAGGTACAGGACTATGCCAAGCGTAAAGGCAGTGATGTGAAAGCAATGGAACGTTGGTTAGCGCCTAATCTTGGTTATGATGAGGCGGATGGGTGATCTTATATGACCCTCGGTTTCGAAAGGATACGTTAAATCGAGCCTATCCTAATGTTTCATACTTAATTTACTAAAGTAATTCCCATAATGGACGCTATCCTTCTTTGAACACCAATTTATTCAAATAAAATACTGAGGATACTGATATGGAAATCGGTTCTACAAGTAGCGGTGGGAATACCCAGGCTGCTGCACAAGCAAAGCCCGCTACCCCTCCAGTTACACTGGAAACTAAAGAAAAAGCTGATACTCAATCGACAGAGATTAAGGAAAAGGCTGTCGCTCAAGCGCAAGAAACTCAACAACAGCAATCTATTGACCCTAATGTTGGTCGAACTATCAATGTAGTCGCTTAATCTTGCAATAATGCATAAGCACCTTAGCGGCTAATATCTTAGCCGTTAAGGTTTTATATCCTACTTTACTTGACCATTACAGCTCAAGATCGTAGATAGATAAGCGTATTGAATTAATAAGCAAGACTAACCCCTCGGCATACAACAATGCTTGTAACACTTTTTACTTCCACATGGGTAAGGGGCCTTTTCCCAGGGTTTAATATCATTAGCAATATCCATCACATCCTGCTGATAAATTTCTGACAGTGAACGAATTAAAGGGGTCGGTGTCAATAGAGAACCATTCTCATTTATCAGCCTCAGCATTATAAATTTTCCAGGCTAATATGCTCCGCTTGAATCAGAGAATTTTTTGTTCTATTGATGATTAGAATGAAACAACTGGAATTGACGATTGACATCTCACCCTCCCATTTTTGTTATTGTTTTTCTTAATAATATTAGATCAAAATTTAGTTCAATCAGTAATACACATTATTAACTACTGTTTCTGAGTATTTAATTCCTCAATAGAATGCCAGTTCAGGAGTGCTCGGTCTATAGTCACACTCTCAATATCGATGGTGCTCGTCATTACTACAACTAAGGTAACAAGATAAAATCATAATCCCCTTTTCCAACCCCACGTTTCCGCATGCAAGCCTCAAAACCTTCGCGAGATCCTTCATCATTGGTATTTCCTTCGATGGTATTGAAGACAGTTTCTTTTAAAGAGCCTTCTGCATCCAAGGCGAAACCAGCGTGTACCCAATCAGTCGTTGTACGACGTTTTAAAAAGATACAGCATCCACCAAAAGTCTCCCAATCTACTCTACCACTGGTGATATCGGACTCTGGTACAAACAAGCCCGCAGCCTTTGCCTGTGCTGCAAGTGTGTCACAGGATACCGAACCTTTGATTGGGGCTTTTTCCTCAAGATAGAAATATGCCTGATTCATGATCAAAGAAACAAAACCTGCACACCACGCCCAGGCTCTGCCGTCATTACCCTCACAACAAAGACGCACCCAGGGGCCTTTATTATCACCACCTATTTCTATTGGATGATGTTTCAGGTGTTGTTGCGCCACTTTACGAACGACTTGCGACGGTGAGAGTCTTTTTAAATTTCCAGGTATTTGTAATGATAGGCGCATGGGATTTATCAAAGCATCCCAAGTCTCTGCATCAACTTTGCCAGTAACTTTAAGCTTGGCTTTTTTCTGGAAGGATTCAACGCAAGCAACAGTTGCCGGACCGAAATCCTCATCAATACTGGTTCTGCATTCATGATATCGCAGCCATTCCTGAACTCGTTTCACACGTTGGCCACGTTCACCTCGCTTAATGAGCTTGTTACCTTTGTTGAGCTCATTACGAATATATTTTGGAACCTTATTAAAATTGATCGTCATATTAATACTCCTGTTTTTAAGATTACTCTCTACCAAACCAAGAACATCATTTTTATGAAACTCCAGGAATATATTATTTATTCCAGGGAGACTCACTGTTGATTGTAGTGCATACACTTTATAACCTGAAAATAAATGCTAACTCCATCAATAAAGCTTATATACATGATTTACCTTTGGCTCCAAATATCGTAATGTTGATCAATGGAGAATAATCACATGGAAATGAAACCCAGTTCTAAAAGCTCATTGCTCAAGATTGTTTTTATCAACATCCTCATATTGGTTTCTATTCTTTTAATAATTTTTATTGCAGTCGAACTTTATTTAAGAGCCACTATTCCCAGCTCATCTGGTGGATCAATTTTTTCGTACACTCTCGATACCAAACTTTATAAGGTGATGAAAAAAGATCATAGTATTGTTGCGTGGGGAAAAGAGTTACGAACTAATGAACTAGGCTTCAGGGACAACAAAACAACAGTTCCTGCCAAGCGACCTGATGAGTACAGAATTATTGTGCTGGGCGATTCATTTACTGTGTCTGCAGGTGTTGATTTTGATTCTTTATACACGACACTACTCGAGAAAGATCTGAAGCGGGAAAACAATAACGTTGAGGTAATGAGTCTGGCTGTTGGTGGTTATAACATCGTTCAGTATGAAATGGTCCTGAACGAAATCGCTCTGGATTTACAACCTGACTTGTTATTAGTATCTGTATTTCCAAGTAATGATTTCAGTATGAAAACATATGATCGGAATTACCTGGCAGCAAAAGGTCAGTATAAGGAACCAGAAGAAGTATGGTATGAAGAGACATATGTTTATAGAGCCTTTCTATGGCGAGTAGATGAAAAACTTGGTCGTTTTTTCAAGCAAGAAAAAGAACAGGTTACAAAACGCTCCCAGCAGGATCCTGAACGGGGATGGAAGGAAAATTCATCAGCTTTGGGGCGAATTATTGGAACTGCCAATGAAAAAGATATCCCGATCATCGTGACTCTATTACCAGATACCTGGGGATTCGAATCACAACTTGAACTCACTGATCGAATAAAAACATTCCTGACAAAGCATGATACCAGGCCCGTTGTTCTACTCTACCCCTTTATAGAAAATGGTATTAAGGAACAGGAACTGCGTGTGAACTTACTGGATAGCCACCCAAGTAATCAATATCACACTCTTGTTGCAGAGTATCTGGCACCCTATTTCGTCAAGAAAATTTCTACAGATAATAGTCATAAATGATCCAGATCCATTTTTAACATACTTTCCTGCCAGCAAAGTAAATTCAGGTTAATCTTGGATCAGAAAGCAGTTATAGATGAATTGCTTATGATATGCTTTTGGTTAAGTACCACATAATAAGGGAAGAAGGATTTATGGGAGTTTACATACTCGGATTGTCAGCATACTACCATGATAGTGCGGCAGCTTTAATAAAAGATGGAGAGATCGTTGCGGCGGCTCAGGAAGAACGATATACCAGAAAAAAACATGATCCGGGTTTCCCCAGTAACGCCGTAGAATACTGTTTGGAAGAAGAAGGTATTCAACTGTCAGATGTTGAATACGTTATTTTTTATGACAAGCCACTGATCAAGTTTGAGCGATTGATCGAAACCTATTTAAGCTATGCGCCGAAGGGATTGAGATCTTTTATCGCGGCGATGCCAGTCTGGCTCAAAGAAAAACTCTATCTCAAAACCCTGCTGAAAAAAGAACTTGCCAAAATAGGTAACTGCTCACAAAAAGAATTACCTGCTCTTTTATTTAATGAGCATCATAAATCGCATGCAGCTTCGGCCTTTTATCCAAGTCCGTTCGAAAAAGCGGCGGTTATGTGTCTCGATGGCGTTGGAGAATGGGCAACCTCTTCGGTCTGGCTGGGAGATGGAGACAAATTAACACCCGTATGGGAAATCGACTTTCCTCATTCACTGGGTCTACTCTATTCAGCATTTACCTACTACACCGGTTTCAGGGTAAATTCTGGTGAATACAAGCTCATGGGGCTGGCTCCTTATGGTGAACCAAAATATGTTGATCTAATCCTCGAGCATTTGATCGATGTTAAGGAGGATGGAAGTTATCGCCTGAACATGGATTATTTTGATTACGCCATCGGCTTAACAATGACTAATCAGAAATTCAGTGATCTATTTGGTGTACCCGTCAGAGCACCTGAAAGTCCTCTCACTCAACATGAAATGGATATTGCGAGATCCATTCAGGTCGTGACTGAAGAGATCGTGCTTAAGCTGGCTCGTTCCGTTCAAAAAGAATTAAACGTTGATAATTTATGTCTGGCCGGTGGCGTTGCTTTGAACTGCGTTTCAAATGGCCGCTTACTTCGTGAAGGCCCGTTTAAAGATATCTGGATCCAACCCGCAGCCGGTGATGCAGGTGGAGCGATCGGTGCTGCACTTTCTGTCTGGTACGAATATCTTGAAAATGATCGACAGGTTAATAAACAAGATGCAATGCAGGGTTCCTATCTTGGACCTCGTTATACTAACGACCAGATCAAAGAATCATTAGACACATTAGATGCAGTTTACAGATGTATTGATGATGATCAGTTAATGCCCGAACTGGCTGAGATCATGGATAAGGGAAATGTGATCGGCTGGATGCAGGGACGAATGGAGTTTGGTCCCCGGGCTTTAGGTGGGCGTTCGATTATTGGTGATCCAAGAAATACCGAAATGCAATCGACGATGAATCTGAAGATTAAGTATCGTGAGTCATTTCGTCCATTCGCACCTTCTATTCTGGATGATCGTGTCGGAGATTATTTTGAACATACAAGTACAAGTCCTTATATGCTGATGGTCGCGCCGATTAAAGAAGATATTCGCGTTAAAATGACCGCTGATCAAGAAAAGCTGTTCGGTGTTGAAAAACTAAAAATACCGCGATCAGAACTTCCTGCGATCACGCATGTAGATTATTCGGCGAGAATTCAGACAGTACACAAGCATACAAATCCTCGCTATCATCATCTACTGAAAGCATTTGAAAAACGTACTGGTTGTCCGGTGGTTGTTAACACGTCCTTTAATGTACGTGGTGAACCAATCGTCAATACACCTGAAGATGCATACCGTTGTTTCATGAGAACAGAGATGGATTGCCTGGTGATAGAAAATCACATACTGCTCAAAAAAGATCAGCCTGAGTGGGAGAGTGATGATTCCTGGAAAGAAGAGTTTGAACTGGATTGAGGTTATAAGATGGCACATGTAATACCAGAGTTAGATGAAAAAGGTCTACGACAATTCGGTCTGATGGCTGGAGGTTTTGTGATCGGGATTTTCGGTTTGCTATTTCCGTGGCTTGCCGATGCGAAATTACCTGTATGGCCCTGGATACTCGGCGCGGTTTTTATTGCCTGGGCTTTAATATCACCCGCATCAATTAAACACCTTTACAAAGTCTGGATGACAGTTGCGATGTTCATTGGGAGCATCATTAACCGAATTGTGCTTTCAATTGCATTTTTTGGTGTATTGTTACCGATTGCATTGGTCATGCGCATTACCGGCAAGACACCTATACAAGATGACATGGACAAAGATGCAGAAACTTATCGTGTGATAAGTGTGCTGGATAAACGAGAAAAAATGGAGAAACCATTCTAATGATAGATTTATTACAAGACTTATGGGCATTCATGAAGGAACGCAAAAAATTCTGGATGGCTCCATTAATATTGATCTTGTTATTACTTGGTGCCCTTGTCGTATTTGTCGAAGGATCAGCAATTGCTCCTTTTATCTATACCTTATTCTAAATAATAAACACTTAGATGGGTGGTATCAGCTGATCAGTTGATCCGCCCTATCTTACTCTACCCTGTATACCACAAGGGTTTTACACATAAATTCTAATAACAAAATATCAACGAATCGCCTATTGCAATATAAATGTTGCGCCGCAACAATAATTGATCTATACTCTTTCCCGTACTCAATTTAAACCATTTAAATAACTTATCTATTAGAGGATATTATTATGTTGAAAGATTTCCCAGTCGCTGATTTCTCTGTATTTTCTGCTCCTATCGAAAAACTGATCGCTTTGAACACTGCTCAATTTGAAGCTGCTGTTGCAACTCAGACTGCTGCTGCCAAAGAACTGGTTGCTGTAACTGAATCACGTGCTAAAGCTCTGTCTGAAGTCAAAGATTTCGACGGTTATTCTGCATTCCTGAAAACTCAGGGTGAATTAGCCCAAGTAAGCATGAACAAATCAATTTCTGACAGCCAATCTGCTGTTGAAGAAGCTAAAGCTTACGGCGAAGAAGTTCAAAAAATCATGACTGAAAGCCTTGAAGTTGCTACTAAGGCTGCTAAAAAAGCTGCAAAGAAAGTTGCTTAATTTAGCTTTTTAGTCAAATAGGAAGCCCCAGCCTTTATTTCGACTGGGGCTTTTTTTTGCCTTCTGGAAGGGCAAGAACTTAAAAACTATTACTCACGAATTAAAGATCGCAGAACCATTATTTAAATTACTCAATGAAAGAGTCGCACTCAGTACGGATGTTGATCTGGATTCATTCTGGAAATCTTTATCCACAATTCTCTCTGATCTAACGCTAGTAAATCTTGCATTGCTGGAGAAGCGTGTCATTGGATGTGCTCAGGCAAACGGGTATACTGAACCGGTGTTACATGCTCGTCGAGAAGCCAAAGCAAAAGGCTAAGACGATTTTCAATAATAATATTTATCGAAGGTGGAATTCCACTGGAACACAATGGTGAGATTGTTGGCACGATTGGTATCAGTGGCGTGATGTCATCTCAGGATGGCCAGATCGCTAAAGCCGGTGCTGCTACGCTGTAAGTTGTCATAATTAAACAGGATCGGTCAATGCCGAATGTTGGGATCCTGATCCTGTTTTCCTGAAATATGAAAGAGTGAATTGATCAGGTTCTCCCTTCCCGGGTTTTCCCGAATTCTGTTTAACGAATCAAAAAGATAATTCTTAATTGCGTTTGCCGCACCCTTCTCTACATAGACATGAACCAGATAAGCCATCGATAACACCAGCGCTATGGTCAGCAACAGAGAAACATATGGATCAAGTCCAAGCCCAAGCCCAAGCCCAGGAAGAACTATTTCTCCGATCCGACTGTGAAGCAAATAGAGAGGATAAGTCATTCCTCCAAGTAACAAGAAAGTTTTGCTTGGTTTGATCTGGATTTTATCTAAAGAAATCATATAAAACAGATAGAAGAACGACCAGACGAAACAAAGTGAAATAAGATGATCAAGCTGATCCGCACCATGCATGAATCCGCTGGCTTGCTGATAAACTCTTATCGAACCCACTACTAATGAGGCAATGAGCAAACCAGAATAGTAGGTACTGTAGCCATTCTTTGTCACCAGAAAGAATGAGACACCGGCGATAAAAAATGCCGAATATTCGGGACTGATAAACCAGCCCATAAAGAAAGGCTGCTCAAACAGCAGAAAAGTGATAGTCATTAACATCCATGCGCTTAACCAGATCTTAAATTTATCAAACAGACCAATGGCCAACAGCAGGAAAACACACAAGTAAAATTTCAATTCAGCCAGCAACGTCCAATAAACACTGTCAACATAGTCCTGTCCAACGTAAGTATTAAGGATCGTGAGGTTCGTAAGATATTGAAGTAGTGAAATTTCATTCTGTCCAAAGGTAAGTGTCTGCACGATCAGAACAGTCACCGTCAGACAAACAAAAACTGTAGGGTAAAGTCGGGTTGCTCTTGATATGGCGAATTCTGCAGGGGTACGATTAAGTGCCGACGCGCTGATCACAAAGCCGCTGATCATAAAAAATAATGGTACGCCGAGATAACCAAACTTTGTGAATTCTGAGATAAGCCAGAAAAGTTCTGAAGACTCTCCTGACGTGTAATGATAAAGAACTACGGTCATTGCGGCAGAAAACCGCATTAGATCAAGTACATTGAATCTCATTTTTTATACCATCCTTAGTATTAATTGGTAGCAATTGACTTAAATGCTGCACTATTTCTAACAACTAATCTCTTCCTTGATATTATAAGACTAGCATTATCTATTTCGTTTACCTAAAGGCCAGCACCTTTTTTTACAAAATGTTTCATTGACTCTTTATCGGTAACATACTGAAAATCTTTAAATAAACTCAAGGAATAATCAGAATCGCTACCATCTGAAATTCACATCATATATGCTTTGAATCGTTTTAATTACTAATAGAGTAAGCCTTTGTCACAACCAACATTTTTCTGGCACGACTACGAAACCTGGGGTATTGATCCCCGCCGCGATCGGGCGGTACAATTTGCCGGCATACGAACTAATTTAGATCTGGAAGTTATTAGTGAACCAGTGATGATTTACTGTCAACCAGGCATGGATTTCCTGCCTTCGCCTGATGCTGCACTGGTCACAGGAATAACACCTCAAGAGGCCGTTGCAAAAGGCGTAAAGGAAGCTAAATTTTTCAAACTGATCAATAAAGAATTTTCAGTTCCTGGCACTTGTGGCGCTGGCTATAACAGCATTCGTTTTGATGATGAAGTTACCCGTTTTGGCTTTTATCGAAACTTTATCGATCCTTATGCACGAGAATGGCAAAACGGTAACAGTCGCTGGGATATTCTTGATCTGGTGCGTATGACTTATGCGTTACGCCCTGAAGGTATTAACTGGCCAGAACGTGAAGATGGCCTGCCGAGTTTTCGTCTTGAACATCTGACAGCAGCTAACGATATTGAGCAGGTCGGCGCACATGATGCACTGGTTGATGTCACGGCGACGATTGAAATTGCGCGTTTGATCAAGCGATTGCAGCCCCGCTTATTTGATTTTTATTTTAGCCTGCGACGTAAAGATGCCGTTGCTGAATTATTAAACTTCCGCACACAGGAAATAATCTTGCATGTCACCGGCATGTTCCCTGCCGCACAAGGCTGTATTTCGCCAGTGGTTCCTCTCATGCAACATCCGATCAATAAAAATGAAATTATTGTTTATGACTGTCGTCATGATCCGGAACTCTTACTTTCTCTCTCTGCCGAAGAAATTCAGATCAATTTATTTACGCCCAATGCTGAACGCAAAACTGATGAAAAACGGGTTGCTCTAAAAGGTGTTCATTTAAACAAATCCCCTGCCCTCGCTCCACGCAGTACATTGTCCGACGAAATGGCTGATCGTTGGGAAATCGATTGGACGGTGGTTGAAAAGAATCGACAAAAATTACTCGCTGATCAAACCTTGATGGGGCGATTACGCGAACTGTATTTAATGAAACCCGATCATGGATCAAACGATGCAGATTCTGCACTTTATGATGGTTTTATTAACAACAATGATCGGCAATTTTGTGATCAGATCTTGGACTCAACGCCAGAAGAATTAGCCAAATGGACACCACCATTTTCTGATCAGCGTTTGCAAACACTTTATATCCGTTATCGTGCCAGAAATTGGCCTGACACGTTGAATAAAGAAGAAGAATATGAGTGGCTAGAATTCTGCCATGCCCGTTTATTACAAGGGGAGTTCGATTGTATTTTTACCGTGGATCGCTTCAATGAACGAATGGAAGAACTGGCCTCGCAGGAATTGTCGGAAAAAGATCAAAACATCCTTGAACAAATTATAAAATGGGTGCAGCAATACGACTAGATCAGGTTTCCATCAAAGCTGTTACGTGTAATCCCGCTGCTTTTGCAATGCCACTCAGGTAATAACCACCTTCAAGTACAGAAACTAATCGGCCCTCGCAATGTTTGTCTGCCAGTTTTTTTACAAAAGTCGTCATTTGCATATAACCTTGATCAGTAATTTTATGGCAGCCTAGTAGATCATCCACACGGCTATCGAAACCGCAGGAGATTAAAATCAGATCTGGTTTAAAACTTTCTACAGCAGGTGCGAGTTTTGTTTTAAAAACCTCTAAAAATTTTGCGTCTCCAGAACCACAATCCATGTGCACATTTATGTTGAAACCTTTTCCCGCATCGACACCTGTTTTCTCAGGATCGCCCGTTCCGGGATAAGCATAATAATCGTGTGTCGAAAAATATAAGACATCTGGATCGCTATAAAAAGATTCTTCCGTGCCATTACCATGATGATAATCCCAATCAACGATCAGAACCTTTTTTAACTTATATTTTTGTTGTGCATAACGAGCAGCAATCGCAACGTGATTGTAATAACAAAAGCCTTCTTCTCGACCCGTATTTTGCGCATGATGTCCCGGTGGTCGGCTGGCACAAAATGCATTAGTGAGAGTCCCTGAGCAAACCTGATCAACCGCCGCAAGAACACCAGCTGTTGCTCGCATGGAGTTGATATGCGATTCCGGATCATTCTTTTTTATAGATTTTATATGTGCTTCTGTATGGTTAAGTGTTAACAAATCTTCAACATTTTCCAGAGGTTTTATTTCAACCAATCGGGCCAATAAATCTTGTTCGATAAAATGCTGTCTGATCGCACGATAACGCGCGGGTGATTCTGGATGGTTGAGAGAAATCTGATGGTGTTGAAAACTGTCATCAAGGACCAGTCCTGTATGAAGGTCTTTGGCCATAAGCAGTTTGGGAGGGTTTAACCCTGCTCCCGCTATTAGCGCACTTTTGAACGCATAGTCTAAAAGTTTTCTTCTATTCATAAAGCTTATGCTACGATCAATTCGTTATGGAAGAAACAAAGCTTTTCTGGATCGCCGCCAATAAATACGAAAATACTTTTCCACCGATCAGTGAAGCACTGACCGATCCTGATGGTTTACTCGCGGCCGGAGGTGATCTGAGTGTTGAAAGATTGCTTGCGGCATATCGACGTGGCATTTTCCCTTGGTATGATCACACGCAACCCATTTTATGGTGGTCACCTGATCCGCGTACAGTTTTAGTTCCCGGTGAAGCACATGTGTCACGCAGCCTGAAAAAAACCTTTAAAAAAAACCTTTTTACGATCACATTTGATCAATCTTTTCGTCAAGTAATCACTGAATGTGCAGTTCCCAGAGAGGATCAGGGAACATGGCTGACAGAAAAAATGATCGATGCCTATATTGAGCTACACAAAAATGGTCATGCTCATTCAGTAGAATGCTGGCAAGATGAAAAACTGGTTGGAGGCATCTACGGCGTTTCTGTTGGACGGGTATTTTTTGGTGAATCCATGTTTAGCCGAGTCACGGATGCATCAAAAGTTTGTCTGGTAAAATTGAGCGATTATTTAAAAGAATGGGATTACGATTTGTTCGATTGTCAGGTTGAGAGCGACCATCTTGCTCGCATGGGTGCGATACAGATCACACGAGAAGAATTTTCCCGTCAGCTTGATCTAAGCTGCGTAGAATCACCCGCAAAGCAGGCATGGTCAAAACAAACGGGGATTGGATTATGAGCCAGACACCACAATCAATCGATTTATATGCAAGCCCAGCAGCGGACTGTAATTATCTGCCTGGCCAACAATCCACTTCTTTATTTGCTGATCCGGATCTGCAAAAAAATAAAACTCTGCATAGTTCATTATCTCGACAAGGCTTTCGTCGTAGCGGTGAGTTTATTTATCGACCCGGTTGTGAATCATGTAATGCATGCGTTGCAACACGCCTTCCCGTTCATGAATTTCAACCGACTCGTGGTCAACGAAGAACATGGAAGCAAAACCAGGATCTCACCACTGAAATTATTCCCGCTGAATTTAACGCCGAACACTTCGAACTTTACCAACGCTATTTATCCACTCGCCATGCTGGAGGGGGTATGGATGAACCAACACCTGAAGGCTACATGTCCTTTCTTTCCAGCAGCTGGTCAGAGACACTCTTTTTTGAGTTTCGCTTAGATGGAAAACTGGCCGCAATTGCCGTGGTTGATGAGCTCGAAAATGCAGTTTCTGCTGTTTATACCTTCTTTGATCCAGAACTTAGCAAGCGTAGTTTAGGCCGCTTTGCCATTCTTTATGAGATCGAATATGCCAGACAAAAAGGACTGAAGTGGTTATATTTGGGCTACTGGATCGATGAATGCCAGAAAATGCAGTATAAGCAAGACTACCAACCGCAAGAGCATTTTAGCAAAAATCAATGGTTTAGAGCTTTTGATTGATCATAAAAAGGTCGAAATACTTTGCTCAAATCAAAGAATTAGTGCAGAATTGCCGTTTTTGAAGTAGGTAGTAATAAAGTAAATGGCTAAAGAAGAAAATATTCAAATGGAAGGCACTGTCGTTGACACGCTTCCGAATACAACATTTAAAGTAGAACTGGAAAATGGTCACGTTGTAACAGCGCATATTTCAGGCAAAATGCGTAAGCATTATATTCGTATATTGACAGGTGATGCTGTCACTGTTGAACTCACTCCTTACGATCTATCCAAAGGTCGAATCACTTATCGCGCCAGATAACACTCTGTACTTGAATCAGCAAGACTGAATTAGCGAGCACGGCTTACTATCTGAGGCTGTTTTAAATCCTCAACAATAGCACCGGCTCCCATTTCTATAAGATCCAGAGCTTTTTCAAAAGCAGCTGTTTTTCTTCTATAAGGATCAGCGACATCTGTTGATGACAAAGATGGGATAAAGCTCATAAACAGACGTAATTCTGCTCTGGCATTCACTGGTCTAAGATAAGAAACTCGTTGGTAGTTCTCCTTATCCATCACCAATATATAGTCAAAATCAACAAAGTCTTTTAAATCGAACTGTCTTGCTTGAAGACCTGCAAGACTGTAGCCCCGGCGTGCTGCGACTGTAATGGCATCGGCATCTGGTGATGCGCCGATGAAAGAAATGGCTTGCGTTCCTGCGGACTCTATTTCAATTAAGTGTCCCATATCAGCTTCTTCAAACTTCTGACGCAATACTACCTCAGCCGTTGGTGACCGGCAGATATTACCGGTACAGACTGTTAGAAGTCGTTTTTTACGTTTTTTACGCAGTAAATGATGATGCACTTTTTATCCTTAAAGGTTTGTTGTTATTCAGTTGTATTATAGCTGTTATTGCGATGGTAGCTCTTAAAGTTATTGGTGGTCACGCCCCGACATTTGCAGAACACGATCAGCCAGTTCCACTAAGCGTGCTGCCACAAAACAAATAATTGATATATTCAGACAGGTCAGACAAACCCTGAGACTGGCACCTTCTGTTTCAAGAGAACCTGAAATCCAGAAAACCAATAGTGACATAACTGAAACAGCTAAAGCTAAAACACCTGTCCAGTCAAAAACGCGAGCAACTATTCCTTGTGGTGCGCGACGAAAGCGAATCGTCAAATCATTTCTATCCGTAGGATTGATTAACATTGCAAATAAACCTCAATTAAGTATCTGAAAGATAACAGGAGATAAACGTCCCTTGTTTACGGAGACCATTATAGCCTTTTCTTCAACTGGATAAGGGCTATTTGCACTAGTTAACACTAAGAAATAGCTTCACAAAGAGTACTTATTGCTGCCCCTATTTAAGTAATCGTCTGGCTTTTTCCAGATCAGCCGGTGTATCAACACCAATACCCGCTGACTCCTGTGCTATTTCAACCTTAATCCGATAACCATGATACATCGCACGAAGTTGCTCAAGGGCTTCCTGTAGTTCGATCTGACATGTTTCTAATTGGGGATAACTTTTCAAAAAGCCTGTGCGATAGGCATAGAGCCCAACATGTCGAAAACAATTTTCTACCGTTTCATGGCTATTCTTTTGGTCATTGTGATCATAATCCCCTCGCACCCAGGGAATGGGAGCTCGACTGAAATAAAGGGCGTGACCTGAATGATCAACGATCACCTTTACAACATTGGGGTCAAAGATATCTTCTTTCAAGCTAATCGGTTCACACATCGTTGAAATAGCTGCAGTTGGTGACTTTTCCAGGGAGTTGGCGACATGATCAAGCAACAATCTCGGCATCATAGGCTCGTCACCTTGCAAATTGACAATAATCTCATCATCACCAAGCTTTAGTTGAGAAACAACTTCCGATAAACGATCCGTACCAGAAGGATGATCACCTCTTGTCATACAAACGTGAGCACCAAAACCGTTAGCAACTTCCTGAATTCTTTCATCGTCTGTCGCAATGATCACTTCTTTGGCAGCCGATCTGGTAGCACATTCATAAACGTGCTGGATCAACGGTTTGCCATTGATGTCGAGTAAAGGTTTTCCTGGAAGTCGCGTTGAACTGTAACGCGATGGGATGATAATGCTATATGACACAGCTATTTTCTATGTGACTCAGTTTCATCACTACTAAGAATACGCGCCTCATCCTCCAGCATTACCGGGATTTCATCTCTGATCGGATAAGCCAATTTTGCTGATAAAGAGATCAATTCATTATTCGCTTTATCATAAATTAAAGGCCCTTTTGTCACTGGACAGACGAGAATTTCAAGTAATTTTTTATCCATGATTCTTTTATTACTCCTTAAGCATATTAACTAAGCGTTGCTCAAATATCTTTGGTAACTTTGCAGCTATCAATAGATACCAGTAATTATTTTTCGCAAACTCACGACATTTTACCGCATCTTTCTCTGTCATGATCACCAGTTTGTTATCTCCAAAGTTGAGATCAGATGAATGGTATTGATAGTGATCCTCAAAGGGATGTTCGTCAATGCTCAGCCCCTGATCACGTAATGTATCGAAAAATCGATCTGGATTACCTGTGCCAGCAACCGCATGCACTTTTTCAGCCTCAAAATCTGCAAAAGATTTTAAGCCATTACCATTAAGTTGTTTTATTTGTACTGGCTCAAATGTCATTAGAAACTCACCTGCCACGTCAGCACCATTACAAACAATCGCATCCACAGTTTGTAATCTGGATCGTGGTTCTCGTAGTGGCCCTGAGGGTAAACATCGACCATTACCATGTCGCCTTGATCCATCGATGACACAAATTTCAAAATCTCTATGCAAGGAATAATGTTGCAATCCATCGTCACAAATAATGATGTTACAGTCATTATCTTTCAGAAGTGCTTTCCCAGCTTCAAACCTGTTTGGTGAAACATAAATGGGACAAGCTGAATTTCGGGCGATCACTACAGGTTCATCACCAACCTGAGACGGATCACTCTCTGGGCTGACTGATTGCGGCCATTCTGTTGCTTGCCCGCCATAACCCCGGCTAATAACTCCAGGCTTATATCCCTGTTTTTTCAAAAAATCGACTAGCCAGATCACCAGCGGTGTTTTACCGGTACCACCGATAGAAATATTACCGACAATAATAACGGGAACAGGAAGTTTATTTGAATGTAAAAGTCCGCTTGAATAAGCGCGTCTGCGGAGAAATGTGATCAGACAAAACAACCATCCTACGGGTGCCAACAGAAGACTAAGAGGATGAGAGTTGCTCTCATACCAAAGTTGTTTCCAGTTGATCATAGGATTGTAATAATATCAATTATTCTCTTTCTTACGTTCCGTGGCAAAGCTAATCCGCTGGTAGTTCAGACGCTTCGCAGCATCGATGACCGACAGAACTGATTGATGCGTTGCCTGCTTATCAGCCTTGATCACAATGGTTGGATTTTTATCATCACCAGCCAGCTCTTTGATCGCTTTTTCAATCGTCTTAACCTGGCTATTAACCAGAGGTACGTCATTAACAAAATAACGTCCCTTACCATCAATTGAGATTTTGATCGTAGCTTTGTCATCAGGAAGCGTTGCAGTAGTGGCTTCAGGCAAATCCAGTTTTATTTCTGACTTATCAGCAAAAGTTGTCGACACCATAAAAAAGATCAGCAGCAGGAAAACAACGTCGATCAACGGCGTTAAATTAAGCTCAACATCATCTTCTTTCCGGGGACGAAGATTCATTGAATCAGGCTCCTTTCTTCGTATCATCACTCTTGGAGCGTTTACTGACGATTTTCTTTTTTGTGACTTTTTTGGGTGTTTTTGGTTTTTCCTGCACCTTCTCTTCAGGTGTGGGGTTCGAAGTGCCAGATGATCGATTAGTTCTATCATCTTCCCTGTCGCCATGTGTTACTTCAACCAGCTTCAAAGCTTCCTGCTCCATGCCAACGACTAACTCATCGATCTTGCCTTTAAAATATCGATAGAAAATTAATGAAGGAATTGCGATAGAAAGACCGGCAGCGGTTGTGATCAAAGCTTTTGAGATACCGCCAGCCAATAGTGATGCATCACCGAGGGCCTTATGTTCCGTGATTGCCGAGAAGACTTCGATCATCCCAAAAACGGTTCCAAGCAAGCCTAGTAATGGTGTAATCGCCGCAATGGTTCCCAGTGTATTCAGGTATTTTTCCAGATCATGTACAACGTGACGACCAACTTCTTCAATGCTTTCTTTCATGACATCACGATCATGGTTCATATTAACAAGACCTGCCGCCAGGATTCGTCCTAGAGGAGAACCTGTGCGTAAGCTATGAATACGTTTTGGATCAACAGCTCCGGCTTTGGTCCATTGCCAGACCTGTGCCACCAGATTTTCAGGGATAATCCGGTTCCGTCTCAGGGCGAGAAAACGTTCAACAATAATGGCCAGCGCAACCACAGAGCAGATCAGAATCGGCAGCATTAAAAAACCACCAGCTTTCACGAAATCAAACACTTATACTTCCCCTCAATATTTTTCGACTCGGAGCAGACCATAGCAGAGTCAGCACCGACAGAAAAGCTATTCTACATGATTGTTCACATGGTCGCGGTTCCAGAAATGGCCATGATCCTGGCGATATCGATCAGGGGTGGAAATTGTTTTTCCAATATTGAATCTGATTGCACCATCAGTGGCTGTATTCAGGTGTTTAATATCGCTTTCTTCATATCGTTTCACCACCATTTCAGCGGGGTGATGGAAACGATTTCTGTAACCAGCAGGAAATAATACATACTCAGGTGACACAACAGAAAGAAAATCCGTTGTAGAAGATGTTTTACTCCCATGATGCGGAGCCACCAGTAGATCAACATCCAAATCTTGATTGTTTTTCATTAAAACCGTTTCTGCTGTCGCCTCAATATCACCCGTCAACAGAACTGACTTATAACCATTATCAATTTTCAAAACACAGGATCGGTTATTACCCTTTCCTGCATAATCAGGTTCCGGATGCAGGATCTCAAAACTAACACCGTCCCATGTCCAGTTCTGCCCTGACTTACAAAGATGAATATTATCGCCCTGAAGTTTTTCAGGAACACTGCTCAGGGTTTCTGTGATCAGCATTTCTTTCGCCAGGCTCTGGAAGCCACCAATATGATCATTATCGCCATGACTAATAATGACCTTATCCAGTTTATTGATACCGATCGACTTAAGGTAAGGCAGGATAACGGCTTTCCCTGTATCAAAGTCAGCACTAAACTTTGCGCCCGTATCATAAAGCAGGACGTGCTCTCTGGTTCTGATCACTACAGCAAGTCCCTGCCCCACATCCAGCAAGACAAATTCAAAGTTGCCTTGTTCTGGTGATGGCATCTGAATAAGAAAAGCTGGAAGGAAGAAAACACCAGCAAGCCATCGACCAGGTAATCCTTTCGGCATTAACAGGATTATAATACCCAGCAAGCTGATCAAGAATGCTGTCATTGAAGGAATATTTCCGATCAGACTTGTATGAGGTAAATTGGCGATCCATTCAAGGATTGGCCAGAAGGTATCGATCAGAGAATTGGTTATTTTTAACAGGGCCTCACCAGCCGGTTTAAAAATACTCAGTGTGAAGATGCCCAACAAGATCATGGGTGTGATCAATAATGCAAAAAATGGAACAGCGATAATATTTGCCAGCGGACCAAGGAGTGGATTTTGTCCGAAAAATAATAACAAAAATGGAGCCAGGCCAATAGCAAGAATGAAATGAACTTTGAACGATTTTTGCCAAAGCCCTGCCGTTTTCATTCGTCCTGATAAGGTATAAAAAATGATTGCTACAGCAGTAAATGACAACCAGAACCCTGGCGCGATCACAGAAGCCGGAGAAAATAACAACACACTCAATAATGCAATGGTGAAAATATCAAAACGTGACATTTCCCGGTTCGATAATAGGCACAACATAATGCTGATCACCATGATCAGCGCACGTTGCGTTGGGATGGAAAAGCCAGCCAGAGCCGCATAAAGAACCGCTGCGATCATGGCGCAAATGGCGCCCATTTTTGTAGCAGGAAGCCAGTGAAGTGTGATCACGGGGAATGACCAGAGCCAGCGACCTAAAAAGAAAGCTAGTGCCGCGATCAGACCAATGTGTAATCCTGAGATGGCGGTAAGATGAACTGTCCCTGTCGAGGTTAAAACATGCCAGTCATCGGGCGTCATATCATCCCTTATCCCAAGTCCCATCGCTGGAATAATACCATTTAGATCAGGCAATGATGTTTTCAGATCACGATAGATTTCGCTACGCCAGAGGTGAACTCTTTGCATAGGAGAAAGCTTTCTATGTTCAAGTTTTTTGCCTTCTTTCACATAACCCGATGCATTGATACCCTGTTGAAAAAGGCTGGCTTCATAATCTCGACCGCCGGGATTCATAAACCCATTCGGACGTTTCACTCGTACAACTAAACGCCACTGATCACCCACGTTTACCTCACCAGGGTTCTCTTTCGTAGAATTGTTATACCAGTTTAATTTGAATCGATATGGCTCGATATCATCACCATTAACTGAATTAACTTTAAGAATAAATTGTTGACGTCGCGATGTTCTATGTGGCAGTTCGATAACACTTCCCTGAATGGTCAAATCCTGTCCTTCCAATATCTCCGGCAACTGTTGACTCAAAATATGATCGGCTCGAAACAATGACCAAAGAAATCCAATAATAAAGAAAATGATCAGACGAAAAGAAGGTTTAATAATGAGAAGAACAAACAAAGGGACAAGCAAAAGTATCCAACGAGCATCCGGTAAGAATGGAAGTTGGTAGAGCGATAATATTCCCGCAAAAAAAGCAACAATCCCTGTTTTCATTAGCGCTATTCTAGTGCTGCTATTGTATACTTAAAACCCGTGAATCAATTGTTGGCGTTTCCTTTCCATGGATCCCAGAAAGCTTTACAAACGATATATCCCGCAACGTCAGGTTTTTGATGAGCATAAGTACTTCAAGCATCTGGGTGAATGGATTCATGAGCCAAATCTCTGGCATTTAAACCGCCGCTCAGCCGCGAATGCTGTGGCTGTAGGTTTCTTTATTTCCTACATCCCGCTTCCCGGCCAGGTGATCATGGCCATCTTTGCCGCCATTTTTGCACGCATCAATCTTCCTCTGACGGTTACGGCCGTTTTTCTAACTAACCCCATTACGATGGGGCCCATGTTTCTTCTTGCCTATAAGGTTGGGGCAACGGTGCTTGATGTGCCCGCCGAACTCACTCATTTTGAACTGTCTTACCAATGGTTATCCGAAACCATGGTTCATATCTGGAAACCACTTCTGATAGGGTGTTTTATCCTTGGTGTATTCGTGTCGGCTATCGGCAATGTGCTTGTCCGACTTATCTGGCGTTTGCACTTGGTTCGACGATGGAGAAACCGACGTTCTCGTCAAAACTCTGATTAAGAATATCTCTTTCTAGATCCTAAAGTTTCTGTGGTAATTCCCGATATGTAATGCATGGATAACACTTGTCTTCATCGTTGCTAATTCGAAACACACTACATTATGGATAATAAGGCCGAACACTCAATTTCAAAATCACTTGCCACGCAGGTAGTCAAAGTTTCTTCTGCTGTGGAGGCCAGTAGTGAAGCTGTTTTTGTCGCCGATACCAAAGGGCGTATTGAATATGCCAACCAGAAGTTTCTCGATATAAATGGTTTGACTGAAGAGAAGGCTCTAGGTAGTTCGATCAGCAAGATCCCTCATTCAAGTAATATCGCTCTTAAACTGCTGCAGGCATTAAAGAATGGCCAACCCTGGAGTATGCGTCACCAGATCACTTCGAGTATGTATGCAGGAATTAACGGATCTGAGTTGATTTGGGTTCGAACATCTATTGATCCAATCATGGAAGTTCCTGATGAAATATCTGGTTATATTGGTATACAAAGGGTTATCAACCAGGAAGTCGAACGAGAATTACAATATAAAAAAGAGCTTAGTAAGATCCTTGGCCTGGCAATCAAACAGGAAAAAACTCTCGAAGAACTAAAAGAATCCTACGATGAGGCATTAGAACAAGTCGTCAGCAAGTCGGCATTTTTAGCCAATATGAGTCATGAAATTCGAACGCCTCTGAACGGTGTGCTGGGAATGGCTGAGTTATTACAAAATACCAACTTGAGCAGTAAACAATCACATCTTACGGATGTAATTCAGCAATCTGGACAAAACCTGCTTTTCCTGATCAACGATATTCTTGATCTGTCCAAAATTGAAGCGGGCAAACTTGAACTCAGTAACGCACCTTTTGATTTACGCTTGATCGTGGAAGAAGTTGTTAGTGCTTTTTCAGAACGAGCAACCAGTAAGGGACTGGAGTTAACTTGTATTTATCCTGCTACTAATCACTCTCTATTTTTATGTGATAAGCAGAGGCTAATCCAAATTCTGAGTAATTTGATAGGTAATGCGATCAAATTTACTGACAAAGGTGAGGTTATTATTAGAACTAATATTGATGATAATTTAATTCGGTTTGAAGTCTATGATACAGGTACAGGTATTCCAGAGAAAGATCAGTGCGCTATTTTTGAATCGTTTTCCCAGTCGCAACAAACAGATGAACAAGCCGCTAACGGCACAGGCCTTGGTTTGACGATCTGCAAACACCTCGTTGAGCTTATGAGGGGTGAAATAGGAGTCACAAGCACTGAAGGTGAAGGTTCAACATTCTGGTTCACTATAGATCTGGAAATAGATACCAGCCAGGCACCTATCAATAAAGATCACTTGCTGGCAGGCCTAAGAGTTTTAATTGTTGATGAAAATACGTCGAGCTCTGAAAATATTGCACATCAACTCGAAGAATGGCGCATACATTCATCTGCTGCGGATAGTGTTCGAACAGCGGTTGAAATGCTCGAAGAGGCACACAAAAAGAATCACCCTTTTACACAGGTCTTTTTTGATCATGATATGTCCGACATTCGTGGTGACAATCTTGCAAGGGTTGTTAAGAAAAATAAAGTTCTAACAAAAACACCTCTGATTCTGATGACTTCAATCAACGATCTTGAAGATACACAGGTTTGGACTTCTGCCGGAATCACATCGTATTTAACTAAACCTGTACGACAATCAGAAATCTATAATGCATTACTCTCAACAACTTCCTTACCTGATCTAACACTGACAGAAAGCCCAGTAATAGATCCAAATTTAGACTTTAAGATTTTTAAAGCACATATTCTCATTGCAGAAGACAATCCGGTAAACCAGCAACTTGTGCAACTGATGCTCGAGGAACATGGTTGTACTATTGAGATTGCATCAAATGGAAATAAAGCTATTGCAGCTCTTGAGAATAATAAAGAGAAACCTTTTGATTTGATTTTAATGGATTGTCAGATGCCTGAAATGGATGGCTATGCAACCACGGAAATGATCAGAAAAACCATAGAAACTGAAACTCATCTGCCTATTGTTGCATTGACCGCTAATGCTATGGAAGGTGATCGACAACGGTGTCTTGATGCTGGAATGGACGATTATTTGACCAAACCTTTTTCCAGAATTCAGTTATCACAAATTCTGGAGAAATGGTTGCCTGAGTCAGCCATCGAAGGTGTTGAAAATTTGGCCTCAGAATCAACTGAAATAGATGATATTGTTTTGGATCTGGAAGATAACCTACCAATTGAAGATCAGATTATTGATGTTGAAATTGAATCAAATTCAGTGATTACTGATGATGAAGAAATAGCTGAAGAAAATAAAACGATACAGACCAAAGAAGAAACAGTAGAGAAACTGAATCGCAACACAATTAATAATATTCGTGCACTACAAAGGGAAGGTGCGCCAGATATTCTTGAAAAGATTGTTGGACTATATCTTGATAATTCGAGCAATATTATTGTTGAGATACAACAGTCAGTTGAACAAAGAGATGCGAAAAAGATTCGTAATGCTGCTCACAGCCTGAAGTCCAGTAGTGCCAATCTTGGTGCAGATAGTCTGGCAGAACTTTGTAAAGAAATGGAATTGCTCGGGAAAGATAATCAGCTGGAAAATATTGATCAGAAGTACGATCAATTAAAACTAAAATATGAAGTTACTCGTGACGCACTGCAATTAGAGATCGCCTAGGACTTGTATTGGCTCTACCTGATCAAACTCAGGTAAAGCGTAATGATCAGGGTAACAAACTTTCATCAAATACAGGCCTTCAGGCGAAGCCGTCACACCCCCAAGTTTTCTATCTCTGCTTTCCAGAACTTCCTGAGCCCATTCAGGTCCTTCACGCTCCATACCAATTTCCATTAATACTCCCGCAATATTTCTCACCATGTGATGAAGGAAGGCATTGGCTTCGATAGCAATTGTGATCACAGAACCTTGCTGAGTGATGTCTAAGTCATGAACCGTACGCATAGGTGAATGTGCCTGGCAAGCTAAAGAACGATAGGCAGAAAAGTCATGAGTACCTTTTAGAAAAGAAGCTGCTTTTTTCATGGGCTGCAAAGATAATGGTCTTCGTTCCCATACGATCTTTTTACTTAATAATGCTGATCGTGCTCGTCTATTTAAAATATGATATCCATAGGCTCTTCGTGTTGCAGAAAAACGGGCATGAAAATCATCATCAACTTCTTTGACCCATTGAACACTGATGTCAGATGGTAAATTTGAATTCGTTCCAAACAACCATGAGCTTTCTTTTCGTACCACTGATGTCTCGATATGGACAACCTGACCGAGACCATGAACACCTGTGTCAGTACGTCCCGCACAGATAACTTTTACAGGATCATCAGCAATAATAGACAATGCTTTTTCGAGGCAACCCTGAACAGTTCGGACACCTTTCTGACTTTGCCAGCCATGGAAAGCACTTCCATCATACTCAATGCCAAATGCAAGTTTCATAAAAATTTCTGAATCATAAGAAGGATCGAAAAAAGAAAAAATGGTAAAAGCCAATCTGAAAAGGATGCTGGATTTTGTAATTTAATTGTTATTTCTTCCAGTGGTTTTTCATCAATATCATTGATCATATCAAAATATATTCCTGAAACTGATCTGCCTATTTCATTAATATTTTTCTTTCCTTTCTGTAGTGACTCTTTTCTTTTCGTGACAATCGCCTGAACATTATCAATATTCTGAAAAATTAGCTCAATCCTTAATGCCATTGTTTCAGTTGAAAAACCAAAATATTTAAGTGGTGAAAGAAGATAGATTATTGCAGACAGAATCTGATCACGTGGCGTTTTATTGATCAACCAGCTAACCAGTAACATCATCATGACTAATATCAGAATCCTTTTGAATCCTTCGATCAATTGGGTTGTGAAATCAGCATTTGCATGATTGATAAATAGATAAACGATCAGAATGGATAAAAAAAACCATTTCATTCTTATGATTGACCGGAATATTTTTGATAAATCTTGAGGAGGGTCAATAATGAAAACTGCGGTAGTTAAAACACAGCAGAAAATTATAATCGATACTTTTCCAAGAGCAAGAAAGAAGGCGAGAATTAAAAAACTAATGATTCGAGTTACTGCATGAGTCAATGTTCTATTGCCGGTTTTATCGCCACATTTTGTCTGACGTCCCTGTCAGACTTTATAATTGATCAACTAATTTGTTGAAGAAGATCTAATGCGTCTTTCTTTTGATCATCACTTCCGTCAGAGCTGACTTCCTGAAGTATATCTTTGGCACCATCAGAATCACCAAGCTCAATATAAGCTTTAGCAAGATTCAATTTAGTGTCGATTTCATCGCCTTCATTTTCCAGATCAATATCTGAAGCGACACCCAGAGTACTCGTTAATGTACTTTCAAGCGTGCCATCGGGATCAAACTCGAAAGTCAGATCATCCAGTCCACCCGTATCAAGACCAGAGATCGTGTCCTCAAGAGATTTAGCCAATGATTCCAGATCATCATCACCATCTAAAGATAATGCTTCCTCAGTTACATCAACATCTGCTGTGGGCTCTACGTCCAGACTCTCTTTTGTTATTTCCGCTACATCATCAGATGAAAACTCCAATATCTCTGCACTCTCTTCTGATTCTACAGAAGTGGCTGAGAGTATATTTTCATCAACTGTTTTGAATTCATTCGTTAATTCAAAAAGTTCTTCCGCATCGGTATCAATATCAGCATCAACTGCAATATCAATATCGCCAGTATCGGTGTCGGCATCTGTTGAGCCTACTGCTGTAATATCAAGCATATCGATACTCAGATCTTCTTCTACATTTGGTTGCGTTTGATCGAGCAGACTATCACCTGTTTCTTCACCGGCAATATTCAAGAAGTCATCTTCAACTTCACCCGTCTCAGCAATATTCAAAAAATCATCTTCGACTTCGGGAGTCTCAACTTCTCCAGCCGAAATATCGATCATTTCAGTATCTTCCAGAGAGGTGGTTTCATCAGCAATATTAATGAATTCATTGTCATCTTCTGAGTCATCAGAACCCAGAATTGCAGCACCAATCCCGACACCAGCAGCAGACATACCAGCGATTATTCCTTTTGTACCAGAGCTTATATCAAAAACACCATCTTCTTCGTCTTCCTCTTCGTTTTCAGATACTGGTGATTCTGTTGGCGTTGTTGTCTCTAAAGTTTCAGTGGAACTAACATCAGCAACTTCAGGTTCAGCGTCTTCAAACAAATCTCTTTCTGGTGACATTTCTGACCACATTGCAACAGCACTTTCCCACAGATGGCCTTCACCACCAATTGCTTCGTGGAGAGATTTAGCAGCATCTTCATAAGCTTCTTTGTTATTAGCTGCATAGTGAACTTCAAGTAAACGTAACTTGTATCCATCCTCTTCCGGATGATCCTTGATCGCCTGATTAACCAGAGTTTCTGCTTTATCAAACTGCTCATAAGCCAATGAAAGGTTAACTTCTTCCAGCGGATCTTCTTCAAGTTCTTCCTCTGTTTGCTCAAGTAATGGTTTGATCTGTTCCAACGTATCTTCGAGATTAACCAGGCCTTCCGAACTTTCCAGTTCTTCTGGCGCATCATCATCCAGCAGATCAGGGATTTCAATTTCACCAGTGGCATCTGGTGTGAAGTCATCTGTGATCTCCTCTTCGAAATCCAGATCAAATTCTTCAGCTACTTTCGCATCAAAACTATCTGCCGCAACTTCAACTGTTTCCTGATCAAGAAGTTCATCAGGGACAATCTCGTCAGTTATATCATCAAGCGTCGTACTAAAGACATCTTCTGTATCGTCTAATTCTTCCGGATCAAGCAAGTCGAGAATTTCGGCATTCTCCTTACCTTTGCCACCGAATATTTTTAAAACGCCTACCAGAAGCAATCCAAGCAGACCAAGAATGACAGCAAGAACTGTTTTAATACCACCTGGTACCGAATCAACTATCCCGGCAGGAAGCATGGCTGTAATTTTATCCAGAAGTCCTGTTTCTGCTTGTGGTTCATCTACTACAACTTCTTCAACAGGTTGTTCCGTTTCAACTTCTGCCACAGCAGGTGTTTCTGTTACATCGCTCTGAACTGGCTCAACAGGAGTTGTCGCATCATCCGCATCAAAATAGACTGTTGTCATTTCTTTTCCAGCAAGACTTTCCGCAGGAGCATTATAGCTACCATAATCAGTGGTTGTGCTGGTCAATTCCTCACTATGCTCAAGGTAGACTGTTTCTGATTCAGGCTCTTTCCCTTGTTCCAGTTCAGCCAAAATATCATCGATACTTTCTTCTGGTTTAGGTTCTTCAGCAACTTCAGGCTCTTCTTCGATCTCCGGCTTAACTTCTTCAGCAACTTCTGGTTCTTTAACCTCATCAGGTTTAGCTGCTTCTTCATTTTCAAGGTAGACTGTCTCTGATTCTGGCTTAGCAATATTTGCTTCTCTCAGCTTTTGTTGTAACGCTGCAAGCTCTTGATTCTTCAAGGCGACTTGTTGCTTCAATAACTCAGTTATTTCTTCAGACTCTCTGAGCTTATCTCTTAATTCAGCATTTTCACTTTGACCACTAACCAACTGCTCATTGGCCAACGCAAGATCATTTTCAAGCACATCTTCCGTCATACTTTCATTAACATCACCAGAACCAGTAGCCGCTTCCTCAAAAACAGTAACGTCATCCATAGTGGCAGTAACCAGTCGAACTTCTGGTTCTTCTATAATTTCTTCTTCTACAACTTCGCTTTCAACGACAGTTCCCACTGACGAAACAGCACCTGCAGGTCTTGGTGCAACATTAGATGCCAGTCCCTGACGATAATCATCCCACAGTGCATTATGTTCTTTAACTAATGCGATCGCTTCACGCTTACTCAACTGATTGATCTCAGAACTATCAGGAATTCTAAGAACCTGACCTGTTTTAAGCACATTAATATTATTGTTGACGAAGGCACCGGGATTCGTATTCAACAACGACAACATCATCTGCTGAACGCTGACAGAACGACTTGGTCGGCTCTGTCTTGCGATATCCCAAAGCGTATCTCCTCGTGATGTAGTGTAATTATCACCCGAGAATGATGGTTGTGATCGCTGCTGCTGAAATGTTTCCTGATAGACAACGGGCTCTTCGTGAGACACCGGTTCCGCAACAGGGATCGTTGTTGTTGAAACTGTATTACTTTCAACCATTGAACCAGATTGAACTTCCGCATCGCTCACAAGAGTCGCATCTGGAAGTTGTTCAATTCTGATATTTTCTTTTTCTGGCTGTACAGGTGCAGGTGTTACTGGAGCCGGAGTTGGAGTCGGAACCGGTTCTGTTACTGCAATCGGCATTTCTGGTTCTGAGACGGCCATTTCAGTCGTATCAGCAATTCGTGTATTCGTATCAAACACAGGCGGATCAAGTAAGGCTGTATATTCACGGATCAAACGACCTTTTGCCCAGTTAACTTCGAGGAGAAAGTTTAAAAATGGTTCTTTAATTGACTCATCACTGGTGATTTGCAGATAACTTCCTGCCAGATCTTCAATAATGACAAACTTGAGAGAGGAAAGCAGAAAAGGTCTTTCGATGCCTGCATTTTTAAATTGCTCAACACCTCCCAAAGTGACAGACAAAGTCTGCAACTCCTCAGAAGAGGTATTCAGAAGCTCAATTCTGGCATCAAATGGTTCATTCAGAGATGAATTTGTTGTCAGGGCCCCGAGTCCTAATGCGTGAGCAAGAACGGGAGAAAGCAATAACGTGGACAAGAATGCCTTACGAATACCTGCTCTTAATAACTTTTCACCTGTCTTTGGTTGTTTGACAATAGATTGCTTCACAACAACAGAACGATTTTCAAATACTTTTTTCACGACTTTTCCCCCGGAACCCTAGTCAAAACGACCATAGAATTTCCCTCAAAACTCTCAGAACATACATACGATACTAGCATAAAACTATTGTTTATAAATGGTTTTTAACAAATATTTCAGCTATCTCAACACTATTTAACGCAGCCCCTTTTCGGACATTATCAGACACCACCCACAGATTTAAACCTCTGGGATGCGAAATATCTTCACGAATTCGACCAACAAACACAGGATCATTTCCTGACGCTTCCGTCACAGCTGTTGGGTAACCGCCATCTTCATGTTCATCCATCACCTGAATTCCCGGTGCTTTGGATAAAACCTCACGAGCTTGATCAGCGGTGATCTTATCTCTTGTTTCAAGATGGATAGCTTCGGAATGACCATAGAAAACCGGCACACGAACCGCGGTCGGGTTAACTTCAATACTATCATCACCCATGATCTTTCTGGTTTCCCAGACCATCTTCATTTCTTCTTTTGTGTAACCGTTCTCACAAAAGACATCAATATGTGGCAATACATTAAAAGCGATCTGCTTCGGATAGACTTTAGCGTCTACCTGTTTGGCATTCAATAAGTTAGCTGTTTGCGTCGCCAACTCTTCGATCGCATCTTTACCGGTACCGGAAACCGCCTGATATGTACAGACATTAAGCCGTTCGATACCCACCGCATCATAAATTGGTTTAAGCGCAACCAGCATTTGAATGGTTGAACAATTGGGGTTAGCAATAATCCCTCGGTTCTTATAATCAGCAATGGCATGCGCATTCACTTCTGGAACAACCAGAGGAATGTCATCGTCATAGCGAAACTCTGAAGTGTTATCGATCACAACACAGCCAGCTGCTGCAGCTTTCGGTGCATAAATCTTTGAGACAGAAGCGCCCGGAGAGAACAGACCAATATCAACGCCCGTGAAATCAAAGGTCTCCAGATCTTGAACAACGATCTGCTTCCCACGAAACATGAGTCTTTTACCCGCTGATCGACTGCTTGCCAGAAGGTGTAATTGATCAATCGGGAAATCACGCTGCTCAAGAATCTCAAGCATGACTTCACCTACCGCACCGGTAGCACCGACTATTGCAACATTAAATTTACGATCACTCATCTCCAATCAACCCTTCAAGGCGGCAACAACCGCATCACCCATTTCTATTGTTCCAACCTTCCTCATACCTTCGGAGAAAATATCAGGTGTTCGATAACCGGCTGTCAACACGGCATCAACTGCTTTCTCTACATGGTCAGCTTGCTCAGCCTCACCCAGAGAATACCGGAGCAACATAGCCACTGACAAGATCGTAGCCAATGGATTCGCAACATTTTCTCCAGCAATATCCGGCGCTGATCCATGAATGGGCTCGTACATACCTTTACCGTCCTTATCTAAGGACGCAGATGGCAACATACCAATCGAGCCCGTCAGCATAGATGCCAGATCAGACAAAATATCACCGAACATATTCGTCGTAACCATCACATCAAATTGCTTCGGCGTACGCACCAGTTGCATAGCAGCGTTATCAACATACATATGTGTCAATTCAACTTCAGGATAGTCTTTGCCGACTTCGATCATGACTTCACGCCATAACTCGGTAGATTCCAGAACATTAGCCTTATCTATAGAGCAAACACGACGATCACGTTTCATCGCCGCTTTAAAGGCCACATGCCCTATCCTCTTAATCTCGGATTCACTGTAGATAAGTGTGTTAAATCCTTGTTTTTCCCCGTTTTCTAGTTCACGAATACCACGGGGTTCGCCAAAATAGATTCCGCCCGTTAACTCACGCACAATCATGATATCCAGACCAGAAACAACATCTGCTCGTAAAGCCGAAGCTTCTACTAATTGTGGGGCGGTTAATGCGGGACGAAGATTTGCGAATAATTCCAGTTCTGATCGGATTTTGAGTAAACCTTTTTCCGGACGAATAGCAATATCCAGTGGTTCCCATTTTGGTCCACCGACAGCACCTAGTAAGATCGCATCAGAGTTTCTGGCTTTATCCAGCGTTTCATCGGGAAGAGGATTCCCTCTCGCATCAATCGCTGCACCACCGATCAAACCATCGTCCAGATTAATATCGAGACCAAAATCTGTCGATAAAACATCAAGAACCTTAATAGCCTCAGCCACGATCTCAGGCCCGATGCCATCCCCAGGTAAAACCAGAACCTTATTAGTCATATTACAATATCTTCCTAACATGCCAGAAACAAAGGCAATTATCATGCCTTAAAAACTAAAAAACCCCTACTACGGGGTTAGTTACTATGCTGAAGAGAGTCAGTTTCACCCTGCTCTGCATCATGCTCGATCAAATCAATCAGCTATATTTAGCACCGTAAGTGTTGGAAATTCAGCACAATCTGGAAAATCTTCAAAACAGATTGTCTATGTAAAACACTGTTTTCCAAAAGGAAAATGGCGCGCCCGGAAGGATTCGAACCTCCGACCACCTGGTTCGTAGCCAGGTACTCTATCCAGCTGAGCTACGGGCGCTCTGATTTGGAGGGTGTATTCTAAACTGAGATGCTTCTGAGTCAAGCACAATCCATAAAAATTGTGTCAGAAAGAATGAATTCTTTTCGTCTGGTATTCCCCCGACTCACTCTTTACTTTTCAAAATGGATTTAAGATCACCAAACGGATTAAACGTAGCCGTCTCGTTCGTACGGCCACCGGTAGAAGTATTTCCCTGCAAAGCCTCTTCATGTCGCTGATGTTCATTGTCATGGCAATACAAACACAACAACTCCCAATTACTGCCATCGGATGGATTATTATCATGATTGTGATCACGATGATGCACCGTCAACTCATGCAGATTTTCCCGCGTAAACTCACGTGCACATCGACCGCAAATATGTGGATACATCTTCAACGCCTGACCACGATAACTCTTCTCACGTAGTTCACTAGCGCGTCGTGCGTCGGCAACGACTTGTTCCATTTTATTGGTCATTCGTTTTCCATATAGAATTCGGACGATATTTAAGTTGCAAACCATGTAAGAAATTACGCAAAATCTGATCCTTACACTGTCGATGATGCTTATGGCCTTTCTTACGGAAAAAAGCACTTAATTCATGAGGACTGATCTGCTGATCAGCCGACTCCAGAATCGCCAGAATATCATCCGCTTGCAGATCTAAAGCAATTTTCAATTTCCTGAAAATAATATTATTCGTCAAACGTTTTTCTGGCTCAGGTTGTGGGCCATCTTTCTTACCACGTCGATCATTGATCAAGCCATTCAGAAAAATCGCCAGCTGAATATCGGTAATTTCTTTATGATCAGGATCATCCTCTTTCTTCAACCAGTCGCTGATCTGTCCACGAGTAACCAAATAATCGGCCTCAGCGAACAAAGCAATCATCTTGTCATCACTAAAATCAAAGGTATAGCGAAGTCGGCGTAGGATATCGTTCTTGGTCAAAAGTGTGCTCCCGTTTGAAATGGTTTGTTAGTGATCGAATAGTCAGGAAATCTTAATGAATAACGCAGGTTTAATCCAGAGCATCTTTAATGAACTTATACAAAACGGCGTTCTCTAACTCTGTATCTTTCTGCATGATCAGAGTCTATGCTTCAACTATGCGTAAGCAATCAAAAAAGTTACTGGTATTAATTCTATGTTGCTTTGCATTCAACGTTGTTGCTGCGTCTAATATGTCATGTTGCTTATCCTTACCTGATCAACAAGAAGGCTCACTTAATAAAAACATAGCGATGCCCTGTCACCAGCAAGATCAAGACACCGCACCTGAAAAATCATCGGTCAATTGTTGTCAGGCAATGCCAGCCTGTAATGGCGCACAAATACTTTCATTCGATTCCTCAATAGAAATAACAAAACTTCAGCAAGAGAAAATCCAGTTGCCATCAACAGGAGCCGTCGTTTTATACATTCAGGCTCCACCCCTGCCTCCCCCAAAAGTCGTTATTAATCTGAATTCGAAATAAGCACTAAAAGATGCTGTCATTCCGGCAAGGTTTTGAGCCGGAATCCATGATCGAAATACTGGATTCCTGCTAGAAATATGCAGGAATGACGAGAAATTATTCTGGAGAAATTTTAATGAATACTAAAACTATTTTACTCGTATCAATATTGTCATTTTTTTCAATGATCAACTCGGCGATGGCAGATGAATCCATCTCCACATCGGATGTTAACGTCCAGCCCGGCGAAGCCGTGATCATCGTACACGGCATAGTCTGCTCATTCTGTTCGCAAGGCGTTACCCGCAACTTGTCAAAACTATCGTTTATTGATGGTTCTAAATATACAAAAGGCGTCAAGGTTGAGATCGAAAGCCAGAAAGTCACCATCGCGATCAAGCCTGACAATAAACTAGATCTGCCCAAAGTATTTAAGTCGATTAAGTCCGGCGGATATGATCCCATCGAAGCCTATGTCAGCACAGCAGATAATGGCGTTGTTCACTACAAGGCTGAGGATGTTAAATGATCAAAACCACGCAACTGATTATCAGCTTTTTGCTATTACAAATCTCAATGAATAGCACTGCTCATCAACCGGTGATGGATATGGCGCCACGCTGGTCGGAAGGTTATGGCTTTCAAATCAGGCACGAGAGTTATGGTTCGGACAAGCTGATGAACGGATCAAATGAAATCGATAATCCTTTAGGTCTTGAGCGACATGTCCGCAAAACCTGGCTGGAAGGTGTTTATACTTTTAATCGATCCGTCAGAGCAACATTCAAGCTGCCTTATGTTAATCAGGATCGTACTAAAAATATCAACGAAACTGGCATCAAACAATCCAGCAATGGCATTGGTGATCTGGTTCTCGGTCTGCCGCTAAAATACGTCCGCAACAAACGTGCGTTTACGGATAATTTTGGCTTCACGCCTTCCCTGAGAATACCTACTGGTAGTTCATCAGACGACTTTGCGATCAGTGATGGCAGTGTCGATGTTGGCATGAGTTTTTCCTACAGCAGCGAAAGCCCGAAGTTCTATACCATGATCGATCTGTTTTACTGGATTAATACCGAAGGCGAAGACGGCATGCGAACAGGTAATGAACTGGGGCTGGATATCAATCTTGCCTACCACCCTTTTCATAGCAACGAGACCAACTCGGGTGTTTTCATCATGTGGGATTTCACCGCCCGAATTAATCAGGATCCCAATGCTGTGAACAGAACCACAGCATCCGGTGGGCAACGATTACAAACAGGGCCGATATTAGTCTTGTACAAAGACAACATAATGTTCCGCACCGAATACAAACATCTGATCTATGAAGACATAGACACGATTTCTAACTCACGCGGATCGGAGTTTTCAATAGGAATAGGAATCACTTTCTAGAAGTCGATTATGAACAATGAAAAGAAACCTGACATCAACAAAAAAATGGGGCTGGTTAGTTTTATTCGCCTCAACAGGCACCCTGCTCTGCTGTGCATTACCGATCCTGCTCGTAAGCCTTGGACTAGGATCAGTCGTCGCAGCAATGGCCAGCAACATTCCATTTCTGATCACACTGAGCATGCATAAAACCTGGGTATTTGCTGGATCAGGATTACTATTGTTATTGGGAGGATGGTTGCTGTACCGCCCCGGACGTACCTGTCCAACTGATCCAGAATTAGCGGAGCTTTGCAGCAAAGCGAACACCTGGAATATTCGACTCTATTGGTTATCGATCATTATCTGGTGTGTTGGATTTTTCTTTGCCTTTATTGCTGAGCATATTTTTTATTGAGCCTGTTTAGATGAGAATTATTCTTTATTCTCACCGACCCAATTAATTCAACTATCCTTAATTAAATAGGAGTTAATTATGGAAATCACACTAAACCACACCATTATTCCCTCGCATGACAATGTAGCGTCTGCAAAATTTTATGAAAGAATTTTTGGTTTCGACTTCATCAAAGAATGGGGACACTTTGCCGTGGTTAAGGCAAATACCACTTTAACTTTAGATTTCATGAACAAAGATAATTTCACAACAAACCATTATGCATTTAAGGTGAGTGAAACACAGTTTGATGAAATTTTTAAACGAATTAAGAAAGAAAACATTCAGTTTGGTAGTGGGCCATATTCATCGAATGATGGAGCAATCAATCATGACTATGATGGGCGTGGCGTGTATTTTAAAGATCTCGACGGGCATTTGCTGGAAATTATCACCAAAGACTACGTGATCGATTAGTCTTCAAATTGCATACCCGAAATCAATGAAGATTGTCAGGTCTGTTGTCGACCGATAACAGTGAATGTAAGTATTATTGAATCTGATCAGATCATTGTAAACGTCAATGCTGAGGATGAAGCCTGACAACTATTCATCGCTAACGGTTGTCTGGACTAATCAGGCCATCCTAAAGCATACTTAAGCGTCATGAAAATCATATCAACGACCGCAGAAGACGCTCTGCCACCATCTGCTTCGCCATGGCGATTTGCGCTATATTTTTATTTGAAAGCAAAGTATTCCTTGCTGGCTATCATGGTGTTTGAAACAGCAGAGGCAGCTTGTGCCATTTCGATACCCTATGCGATCAAAGAAATTATCGATGCCGTGACAAAGGCTAATGAGACAGGAGCAGATATTTTCACGGCCACTCAGGATGCTTTGATTCTTTTTGGCCTTTTAAATCTGGGTATTGTCCTGTTCAGTCGGGCAAGCGGTGCACTACTGGTCATGACCGGACCTAAGTTGCGTGCCAAAATTCGTAAGTCATTATTCAGCTATCTTCAACATCATTCGCACCGCTATTTTATTTCTCATTTTGCCGGTTCTTTAGCGAATCGCATTGCAGAAGTTTCGATGAGTTGCATGCACGCGCTCTGGACAATCGTTTTCGAATTTTATCCCTTGATCATCAAGTCGCTGTTTGCCTTTTTCATTCTATATAGCGCCAGTGAGAAACTTGCCCTGATGTTAAGTCTGTGGCTGGGAGTTTACATTTATGTTTCATACCTGCTCGCAAAACGTTGTAAAAATTATGCTCAGGATTTTGCCGCTGCACGTTCGCTGGTCACCGGTAAGATTGTCGACTCGGTGACGAATGTCATGAATGCAAAGATGTTCGCACGTCGTCAGTTTGAAGAGGATTATCTAACGGGCTATCTGAACCACGAAGTCGACCAGGCACAACGTACTTTCTGGTATATGGAAAAACTCCACTGGTTCCAGTTTATCGCTGCGATGGTGCTTATGATCGGAATGGTTGGGTATGCCTTGAAGATCTGGTCAGAAGGAAATATGACGGTCGGCGAGTTTTCAATGGTGGCAGGTCTGGCGATTATGCTCATCGAAGCGGCACGAGGTTTGAGTCGCAGTTTTCTGGAGTTTTTTGAATACCTCGGCAATATCAGTGATGGTGTTTCGATTTTTATTCAACCACACGAGATTGTCGATAAGCCTGATGCGCCCTTACTAAAAGTTGAACAAGGGGAAATTAATTTTAACGATGTTTCGTTTACCTACCATGAAGGCTTGCAGGTTTTTGATCATCTAAGTGTCACTATTCAACCAAAACAGCAGATTGGATTAGTTGGGTTTTCTGGTTCGGGTAAATCTACTTTTGTAAACATTTTGCTACGTCTGTTTGAGCCTCAAAGTGGTTCTATAAAGATTGATGGACAGAATATTCTTGATGTCACTCAGGATAGCCTGCGTGAAAACATCTCAATGATCTCGCAAGATCCACAGTTGTTTCATCGTTCATTGATGGAAAATATTCGTTATGGTCGTCTGGATGCTACAGATGACGAAGTGATCGAAGCAGCGAAAAAAGCACATGCTCATGAGTTTATTTTGCAAACAGAAAAACAGTATGAATCGCTGGTTGGCGAACGCGGGGTGAAACTATCCGGTGGGCAAAGACAGCGGATTGCCATAGCGCGTGCAATTCTTAAAGATGCACCGATCCTCATCCTTGACGAAGCCACCTCAGCACTGGACTCTGTGACCGAGAAAAAGATCCAGCAAGGTATGGAAAACCTGATGAAAGGTAGAACCGTTGTTGTGATTGCGCATCGCTTATCGACAATATCGCACATGGATCGCATTCTGGTATTTGATCAGGGCAAGATTATCGAAGATGGTAGTCACCAACAACTATTATCCCTCGATGGTCACTATGCACATCTGTGGAACATGCAGGCGGGTGGCTTTTTGCCAGAAAGTGAAGAGCCGTTGAGTTAGATTAAAAACAGCGGATCAAAAATGAGAATTATTCTCTATTGACACAGCCCCCTTTAATTTTTTATTGAGATCTCAACATCATTCGATTAATTGAGTCATTCAAGCTCGCCCAGCATGTGACTTATAGTCCGTAGACCTATAAGTCACATCATACCATTATCTTATGATCATACTTTGAGATGATAAAGATGAAGTCAGAAGATTTATTAAAAGAATTTGGTCTGCATATAAGAACAATTAGAAAAAAGAAAAACCTTAGCCAAGAACAACTTGCCTATTTATCTGACCTCGATAGAACTTACATTAGCGGTATCGAGCGAGGTGTAAGAAATATCAGTTTAATTAATATTTTTCGTCTAGCTAAAGCACTTGATATTCCTGCCTCAGAACTATTTCAATTTGCAGAAAACTAATGTCTGATAAAGCCTTTTATTCAGCCACAGTACAGTCATTCAAAAAACATTCCTCTAGTGAAATTCTTGGTGATATTCAAAAACAGCATAAACAAGATATAGTTGCTAAACAAAGCGGTGCATGGAGAGGTCAAATTGAAATATTACAGGCCGAATTAACATCACTAACCGACGGAGAAATATTCTTTGAATTTTTAATTCCCCGTATGGGTAGACGTGCCGATGTAATTTTACTATATCAAAACTTAATATTCGTATTCGAGTTTAAAGTAGGAGCCCCAAAATACCACGCCCAAGATTTACGTCAGGCTCATGACTATGCGCTTGATCTTAGCTACTTTCATGAAGGCAGTCATAACCAAGTAATCATTCCTGTTTTAGTTGCAACTGAAGCAGAGGAAATAGTATTTGATCTGATCAATCCTAAAGATATGGTTTATCAACCACTGAAAGCCAACAAAAATAATATTCAAAACTTAATAAGCCATTGTACTTCTAAGCTTAGAGACCAGCCAACTTTAAATTATCAGGAATGGCTTGAATCATCATACAAACCTACACCGACAATTATCGAAGCTGCACAAGCTCTCTATGCTGACCATAAAGTTGTGGATATTTCTCGAAGTGATGCTGGAGCTAACAATCTCAACACGACGTCTAGAAGAATAAAAGAAATAATTCATCATTCCAATAAAAATAAACGAAAGTCTATTTGTTTTATAACGGGTGTTCCTGGTGCAGGTAAAACATTAGTTGGATTAAATATTGCCACATCGAAAGCTGATAAGCATGATGCCGAGTTTTCTGTATTTTTATCGGGAAATGGACCATTAGTTGAAGTTCTTAGAGAAGCACTCGCACGTAATGAAAAACATCGTGGGAAAGTAAAAACAAAGAATGACGCTAAAAAGAAGGTAGAAGCTTTTATTCAAAATGTTCACCATTTTAGAAATGAAAAACTTAGTGATGATAAAGCACCTGTAGAAAAAGTTGTTATTTTTGATGAGGCTCAACGTGCGTGGAATCATCGTAAAACTGATAAGTTCATGCGTGATAGAGGAGTTTATGACTTTGGGCAATCTGAACCAGAATTTTTAATCAGTGTTATGGATAGACATCAAGATTGGAGTGTCATTATTGCTTTAATCGGTGGAGGGCAAGAAATTGGTGATGGTGAAGCTGGGTTGGCCGGTTGGTTCGATGCATTAAATAATGAATTTAAAGATTGGGATGTTTATTATTCAGATAAATTAAATCAAGAAGAATATGCAGGAAGAGTTACTTTAGAAGCTGAAATATTACAACGATTTACACAAGAAAGCAGTTTACATTTAAAAACTTCAATGCGTTCTTTTAGAGCTGAAAAACTTTCACATATGGTACATCATATTATTCATAACAACGCAGTAAAAGCTTATGAGCAATACCAGCTATTTGAAAACAGTTTTTCTATAAAAATAACTCGTGACTTGAAGCAAGCCAAAAAATGGATTCGTGAACAAGCACGAGGAAGTGAAACCAAGGGTTTAATAGCTTCATCTGGAGCAATCAGGCTCAAGCCCGAAGGCATATTTGTGAAAAATAAAATTAGTGCACCAAATTACTTTTTAAACGATCAGGAGGATATAAGGTCTTGTCACTTTCTTGAAGATGTAGCAACAGAATTCGATATACAAGGATTAGAACTTGATTGGTGTTTGGTCAGTTGGGATGCTGATTATCGTTACATTAAGGGTTCTTTTGAATACTGGGAATTTAAAGGGACAAAGTGGAATCAAAAAAGACAAGAAGAAAAGAAGCGATATTTAGAAGGATTACCATTTTTATCAAATGCATACCGAGTATTATTAACAAGAGCACGACAAGGAATGGTTATTTACATTCCAACTGGTGATGATAATGATGAGACAAGAAAGCCTGATTTTTATCACGAAACCTATGATTATCTTATTAGGTGTGGAATTGAACCCATTTCTTAATCGTAGTCAGTATTAAACAACCAGATGAGGATGATTACCTTACGCCTTCAACCGATACCCAGTTTTAAAAATCCACCAGATCACTCCCAGACAGACAAACATAAACAACAAAGTCATCCCCAGACTCACACCAATATTCACATCGGCAACACCATAAAAGCTCCAGCGAAAACCGCTGATCAAATAAACCACCGGGTTGAACAATGTGATCTTCTGCCATAAGGGCGGCAGCATGTTGATCGAGTAAAAACTTCCGCCGAGAAAGGTTAATGGTGTGACGATCATCATCGGGACGATTTGTAATTTCTCAAAGCTGTCTGCCCAGAGTCCGAGTATGAATTTGAATTGATACGTAGTTTATACCAGAACGATCGAATTCCCATAAGATGCTAATTGCTGATCGTGAGTGATAAACCGCAAAGGTTCAACGATGCTCTGAGCAATTAGAAGCCGATCAAAAGGATCTCGATGATGCAATGGCAGACTATGTATTGGCGATATGTGATCAGGGTTAATTGTCAAAATCTCAAAACCACTATCAATGATGATCTGATTTAATTCATCAGCTTCAACACCTGTTTCAAGTTTCCCTAATGATGATTTGATTGCGATCTCCCAAAGGCTGGCAACACTAACAAATACGTTGTCGGATTCGTTAATAGTTTTGCGTGCTTTTTTAGATAATTCTTTACTGTCTGCCAGACTCCATAGAAGAATATGCGTATCGAGCAAGATACGCATTAATCTGATCCTTCAAACAAGTTCAGCAATTCCTCTGATAAAGGAGCATCAAAATCATCTGCAATTTTGATTTTGCCCTTTAGAGCACCCAGTTTTCTTTTTTTAGGCTTATCATTCAGAGGGACGAGCTTCATCATAGGTTTACCCGCCTTTCCTACAATGACTTCTTTGCCAGCCGCAACCTCTTCTGCAATCTTTGACAGGTGTGTCTTAGCTTCATGTATGTTAATGATTTTCATAACAATTACTCATTAGTTAAACTAGACTTAGTTTAGTTGTTTATATCGAATATTTCAAGAGTTGCACTTGTACGAATATCGAGGGTCAGGTCTTTCCAAGTCGTACAGAAGTCTCTGAGGCGATAGTCACTTTGACATTTTCGTCTTTTAACACCATCTTTTCTGGTGATGGCAGAAAATCGGGGACAAGTTTTAACTCGCCTAATGATTCGTCAGTGTATTGAATTTGCTTGCTCATTAAAGTCCTCCGATAAAAGGATTCACAATCCTGACATTACCAATTTTTTGATCATGTTGCATGTCTTCTGAATACAAAATACTGCATGCCGTTTTTTGTGCCATTCTTATAATTAGAGAATCCCAGAATGAGAACTTGTGGAGGCGATGCAGATCGATTGCTCGCAATATATCTTCATGATCTATACTGGCAATATCCAGACACCCCAGTAATTCAATTTTTCGTTGTGCCGTTTCGGGTAGAACTCCCAGCTTTCTCGTTGCTGCTGAAAAATATTCTTGTAAGACCTGGGTAGATAAAATTATATTTCCACTATTCCATCCTTCTTCCAATAATGCGATCGCGGTTTGTTGTTTTTCCGGGAAGGCGGCATCATCTGTGTAAATTAGTATATTCGAGTCTATAAAACTACGCTCTTTCATGTAGTTCTTCCCGGTTAAACTTCCAGCCTTGAGAGTTTCCTTGTCCTGCGAGGTCTTTAAACTCATTAAAATCGTTATTTCTCTGGCTATTTCGGGTAAGTCTTACCAGATCTTCCCGAATGACTTCATTAAGACTTTTTCCCATAGCAGCAGCAACTTTTCGTGCATCTGCAATGATTTTTTCATCAACCGATAGAGTAATATTCATAACACATATCCCGTGTACACATAATATGTGTTTATATTAGCTCATAAAAGCTTAGAGATAAAGTTAAGGAGCCTCTGATCAAGTGCTGATTGTTTTAGACTGGCCGAAGGCTCCTTAAGCCTTCAACCGATACCCAGTTTTAAAGATCCACCAGATCGCTCCCAGACATACAAACATAAACAACAAGGTCATCCCCAGACTCACACCAATATTCACATCAGCAACGCCATAAAAACTCCAGCGAAATCCGCTGATCAAATATACCACCGGATTAAACAATGTAATCTTTTGCCATAAGGGTGGCAGCATGTTGATCGAGTAAAAACTTCCGCCGAGGAAGGTTAATGGTGTGACGATCATCATTGGTACGATTTGTAGTTTCTCAAAGCTGTCTGCCCAGAGTCCGAGTATGAATCCGAATAGGCTAAAGGTGAGTGCGGTGAGTACGAGGAATCCGAACATGTAGAATGGATGCTGGATTTCGTAATCTACAAATAGGCGCGCTGTCAGGAGTATCAGCAATCCCAGGATCACGGATTTGGTGGTTGCTGCGCCGACATAGCCTATGAGAATTTCTACATAGGACATGGGTGCCGAGAGGACTTCGTAAATGGTGCCGGTAAATTTTGGCATGTAGATTCCAAAAGAGGCATTTGAAATACTCTCGTTGAGTAGCGATAACATGATCAGGCCGGGGATGATAAACGCGCCGTAACTGATGCCGTCGATCTCACCCATGCGTGATCCGATGGCTGCACCAAAGACGATAAAGTAGAGCGAGGTTGAGAGTACCGGTGAGGCAATGCTTTGCATCAATGTGCGTAAGGTACGTTTTATTTCGAAGAAATAAATGGCTTTGATGGCGTGGAGGTTCATTGTTTTGTTGTTACCAAGTTAACAAAGATTTCTTCAAGCGAGCTCTCACTGGATTTGAGATCTTTAAAATCGATTCCGTGTTGAGTGAGTTCCTGTAAGAATTCGCTAATACCGATCACTTCTTCATGGGTGGCGAAGGTGTAGATCAGTTCATTACCATCATCCGTTAGCTCTAATGAGTGATCTTCAAAACCATCCGGTATTTTGGCCAGTGGATTTAGTAAGTGCAGGGTCAGTTGTTTTTTGCCGAGTTTTTTCATTAGCTCGGTTTTGTCTTCGACCATGATGATCTCACCGTGATTGATCACGCCGATGCGATCAGCCATTTCTTCGGCCTCTTCTATGTAATGCGTGGTCAGGATGATCGTGACACCGCTTTCTCGTAAGCCACGAACCATGTCCCACATATCACGACGCAATTCAACATCGACACCGGCAGTCGGTTCATCAAGGAATAGAATATCGGGTTCGTGAGAAAGTGCCTTGGCGATCATAACGCGGCGTTTCATGCCACCCGATAGCCCCATAATCTTTGAATCTTTTTTATCCCATAAAGAAAGTTCACGTAATACTTTTTCGATTAGAACCAGGTTCGCAGGTTTGCCGAACAGACCACGACTGAAGTTCACTGTATCCCAAACGGTTTCAAACATGTCTGTGGATATTTCCTGTGGCACCAGACCTATTTTCGATCGCGCTGCACGAAAGTCGGTAATGACATTATGACCATCGGCAATAACCTCCCCTTTCCCAGGATTAACGATTCCGCAGATAATACTGATCAGCGTTGTTTTACCCGCGCCATTTGGACCAAGCAAGGCAAAGATTTCGCCCCGGTTAATTGTGAGGTTGATGTTTTTTAAGGCGTGAAAACCTGATGCGTATGTTTTGTTGAGGTTTTTGATCGTGATGATCGGTTGCATGGTTAGCTAGTATAACGATTTTTGCCTGTATCAGGACTTATTTATACAAGAACGATAGAACTTCCATACAGTGATAATTGCTGATCATGAGTGGTTTATTTCTTTTCAACTGCCCATGCATTTCCACCCTCTGGTATGATCCACGCATTTTTCCGATGGTATCTCAATAATGTCCACTGACAGCTTCTCTTCCCTGCCTATTTCCAGCGAACAAATCGCTAATCTGGACTCGCTTGGCTATAAAACAATGACACCTGTTCAGGCGCAGGGTTTGCCGCATGTGTTAGATGGTAAAGATCTGATTGCTAAGGCAAAAACTGGCAGCGGTAAAACGGCGACATTTGGGATTGGTTTACTAGACAAGATCAACCCACGATTTTTTGGTGCACAGGCTTTAGTCTTATGTCCAACTAGGGAACTGGCTGATCAGGTTGGTAAAGAACTCCGCAGATTGGCTCGTTGTGTTCCCAATATCAAGTTGGTGTTGCTATGTGGTGGAAAGCCATTTGGGATTCAAAAAGGATCGCTCGAACATGGCGCGCATATTGTTGTGGGTACACCGGGGCGTATTCAGGATCACTTAAAACGCGGGACTTTAGTGCTTGATGGTTTGAATACTCTGGTTCTGGATGAGGCCGATCGGATGTTGGATATGGGTTTTGTTGATGTGATCAACGAGATTATTGATCAGACACCAAAAAACCGGCAAACCTTACTGTTCTCGGCCACCTACCCTAAGTCGATCAATAAAATGTGTCGTTCTATTTTGCGCGACCCTGTGACGGTTACGGTTGAATCTGAACATTCGACAGAGGTGATCGAGCAACTATTTTATCCTGTCTCAAAGGCTTATCGTAATCGTAGTTTGCTGGCTTTGTTTGAACATTATCAACCAGAGTCTGCGTTAGTATTTTGTCATACCAAAATACAATGTGATGAGGTTGCAGATTTTTTGCGTGATCAAAAGATCGAAGCATTGGCTATTCATGGTGATCTGGAACAACGTGAACGTGATCAGGTTTTAGTTCGGTTTGCTAATCATAGTTGTGCTGTTCTGGTTGCTACAGATGTTGCGGCGCGTGGTCTGGATATTAAGTCTTTGCAGGCGGTGATCAATTATGAATTACCACATGATCCTGAGATCTTTATTCATCGGATTGGACGTACGGGTCGCGCTGGAGAAAAAGGTATTGCGTTAAGTCTTTTCACTGAACAGGAAATGGGACGTTTGAATGCAATCGAAGATTATCAAAAACAACCTTGTCAGATCGAGGAGACGGATTCTTTAACTCGTAAAGCAGATTTTTCATCAGAATCACCGATGGTGACTTTACAGATTGATGCTGGAAGAAAAAATAAACTTCGTCCGGGTGATCTTTTGGGTGCGCTAACCGGAGATGCAGGATTAGAAGGATCGCAGATCGGTAAGATCGATATTTTTGATACTTATAGTTATGTTGCGATTGAAAGAGCAGCTTATAGAAAAGCTCTCGACTATTTTTCTAATGGAAAAGTAAAAGGGCGTGGTGTTCGGGCTCGTAAGATTTAGTTTGGATCAATGATTTATGTAGTTGACTGCTAATCCAATAGTTTCTTCTGAGATCCTTCGCTATGGCTCAGGATGACAGGCTATAAATAAAAAGGTGTCATCCTGAGGGACGAAGGATCTCAGAACGAAGCCAGCAAACGGCCTCTTGCCTGCCAATTTAATTATTCGAAATAACCGTATCCAAAATCTCGTCAGCCAACTTTGTTAATGCCGTTTGTTGCGCGATCACATAAGCCAGAAAATCATCACTATCATTGATTTCAATTTTATATCGACTTTCACGACTGGCGAGTAACTCTTTACCTCTGCTTGTTAGCAGATCCCAGTGAGCTTCAAGAACAACCTCTTCACCCAATATTCCGTCAAGACGTTCAATGCGGATTCTTACCTCGTATTCTGGCTTTAGATCGTGCAGCCAGGGATAGTGCATAATCCGACTACTGCCAGAGACATCGATAACTCGATCAACTAATACTTTTTGTATTTCTTCACGTAAAGATCCTGCCCACTGATTCTGTTCAGAAAATAAAATTTCATTATTATTCTTTCGATAAATTAATTGTGGTCGGTTGAGTGATCTTGGGATCTCCACCGGACCAATTCCAAGAATAAGTTGATCAGATAAAGCTTTGCCTGTGTAGGACTCATTTAAAGGTGTGAGTGAAAAATAACGTTCACCACTGCCGCCATTGCTTGAGGTTGTTGAGCAAGCACTCAAAACAGTGAGCAGAATACTAAGGGAAATTAGTTTATAAATTTGTACTTTTTTCATCTGTATTATTTCCCAAAAATTAGTGCATCCGGTTTACGTTGTATGGTGTCCACAAGTGCATTCAGGCTCCGAGAAGCTTCTGTTAGCTCATCCATCAACACTCTGAGTTTGTAGTGAAATGCCGAATCTTCAGAGAATGATCCAGCGGTTTCTGTCAGTGTCTCATTCATCTTAGCCAGCGTTACGCCAACATCTTTCATCGCTTGCTCTGCTGAGAGCAAAGTCGTATCAGCCGAGTCCAGCGCCTTGTTTAGCTTAGGAGACATGGAAGCATAAGAGTCTGCCAGATGTCCAAACTTATGACTGGTCTCACTTATTTCTGCTAACATTTTTTCCAGATTCTTCAGGCTCTGTTTGTTTTCTGGTGCTGCAACTAATTGTTTGAACTCAAGGATGGTTTCATTCAGGTTATTGACCACATCATCCAAAGGCATATTTTCCAGCTTGCTGGCAATGTTTGAGATGCTACGAGTGAGTTCCCCAAATTGTCCGGGAGCTGTTGGGAATTTCGCATAATAACCCGTGTCACGAATTCGATCCGGCTCTCCTTTTTCATCAAACTCCAGTTCGATATAGAGTTGTCCGGTTAATAAGTTTCCAGTTTTAAGGCTGGCTTTGAGTCCTCTTGAAACCATATTCTCGATCACTTCTGATGGATCGATTGCATCATCCTGTAATGACAAACGTTCTGGATAAATTTCGATCAAAACTGGAATCTGCACATTCAAAGAGATCGGATCAATACGTGTTTCTTTATCCAACAATTTGCCTACCGTAGTTCCACGAAATTCTACTGGCGCACCAATATTTAGTCCTCGTAAAGAGTCTTCAAAATAGAGTACATATTCAAGTTTCAAAGATGGTGTTTTGTCATTAATACTGGCGACATCCGGATAGAGAAAGTATTCCTTACCTTCATCAGCCGCTTCGCCAGCAGACAAATTATGTGGTGTATCAAAAACAATCCCACCACCGATTAGCGCAGTCAAAGATTCAATATGTGCATTGATGCCATCTGCTCCGATATTCAGGTCAAAGCCACTACTATTCCAGAAACGACTATTAATCTGTACAAGGTGATCATAGGGCGCACGGATGAAAATATTCAGATTTACATGATCGCCGGACTCATGGAGCTTGTAGTTTATGACTTCTCCAACCTGGATCTGGCGATAGTACACAGGTGATCCAATATCGAGCGAACCCAGTTGGGTAGTTCTCAGGGCAAAAGATTTTCCTTCGGCAGAGGAAGGAATTTGTGGTGGTTCTTCAAGCCCGATAAAGACCTTCGGCTTATCACTCGTTTCCGCAACGCCCGGATCCATGACGATATAAACACCTGAGATCAAGGTACTCAGACCACTTATTCCCTTCGCACTTATCCGCGGCCGAACCGCCCAGAAATTACTATTTTCATTAAGATGTTTGCCGATGGCTTTTGACAACTCAACGGTAACAATTACTTTTTCAAGCGCACCATCCAACTGAATATTTTTGACCTTACCAACATCGACATCTTTGAATCGCACTCTAGTTTTGCCAACTTCAAAACCTTCGGCACTGTTGAAACTGATCTTGATCTCCGGTCCTTTTTCATTAAAAACTTTGATCGTCAACCAGGCACCAGCGAGCAACGCGATTAGTGGCACAAACCACACCAGCGAAAGTCTTTTTGTCCGCGTCACTTTCGCCATTGGCAGATCGCTCAGCTCAATCTTTTCTTGCTCGGACTTTGAAGGTTTATTCGTGTTCTCTTTTTTCACAGGCATCCCAAATTAAACGTGGATCAAAACTATGTGCAGCAAACATGGTTGCGATGACGAGTAGTGCAAAAGCTAAAGAGCCTGCACCAACTTCAACATAAGCCAGCTCACCAAATTGTATCAGCGCCGCAAGTATAGCAATAACAAAAATATCAACCATAGACCAGCGACCAACAAACTCTGTAACACGATAAAAAAGCGCACGATCTTCAGGCCGCCAGTTTGATCGTTCGTGAATACTGATCAACAACCAGAACAGGACGACGAGTTTTAATAAGGGTACAAAAATACTGGCAACAAAAACGATCACCGCCAATGGCCACATTCCTTCGTGCAGCAATCGCATAACACCAGAAAAAATAGTGTCGGGTTGATTATCAGAAAGCTTGGCAATCGTTGCCACGGGAAGAAGATTGGCAGGAAAATAAAAACATGTCGCCGTCAAAAGCCATGCCCAACTACGACTTAAACTTCTTCTATTACGCAAGCTAACACGGCTGTCGCAAACGGGACAAAACAATTCACCCGAGCCATCTACTTTAGAGACAGTGTGACAGAAATGGCATTGCGCAAGATTAAAGTCTGCTGCTCTCAGGTAAGCCATTTTTTATCTCCTGATCTTATTCTTTCTTTTTCAGCATCCCTCGCGCTCTCATGCATTTCTTCACGAACACTGGCTGGATCGAACAGGATGTTAAGCACCGTCATCAACAGAATTAAAGCAACAAAAGCATAGAGTGAGGGGCCAAGAATGATCAAAGCATCTTCTCCCAACTTGACCACGGCAATAATAAAACCTAACAGGAAAATCTCCATCATATTCCATGGAATGCTGTGGTGACTTAAACGTAAAACCGAATCGCTCAAAGGCCAAATTCTCCCAAAGCTCATGGGGATCAACAACCACGCGTAAGTTAACAACTGAATAAGTGGTGTTAGAAATGTTGTTACAAAAACTAGAAGAGATAGAAAATGTTGATCACCAATCCAGAGAGCAACCGTTGCCGAAAGCAGTGAACTATCAACGATCTGCCCATTGGCATTCATCGTGATCAATGGAAACATATTGGCGAGGATAATCAGAACAAACCCGGCAATAGTCAAAGGTAATAATCGATTAATGCTTTCTGAGCCACCCTCATCAAGCAATGCGGCACATCGTGGGCAATATGCTTTTTCATGACGTTCGAGATCGGGGATCATTAAGATCACATCACAATCGCTACATATCGACAGGTGCTCGTGACTAGACATACTTTTTGAGAAGAGAGAATTTGTTAATTAACAACGTTGTTTGATCTCATCCAATATTTCTTGAGCGAGTTTATGTTGTGCAAACTTGAGTTGATGTTCTAAAACTTTATTAATATCTTTTTGCTTCGTCAGAGGGTTCGCCAGAATAACTCTGAAATAAATCAGTTCTGCACCATCATATTTTGCCATGCCTATACGTGTTCGAGAGACAAAAGTTTTACCCTGCTCACGCTGGGCTTTCTGAATATTTTTATTGATCAGATCCAGTTTTTCGTTGATCCATTTAACCGTTTCCGGATCAGTTTTCTGCAAACACTCCTGTATCCATTTTGGCGCATATCTGTAACCAAGAATATTCAGCTCTGGTTCTACCATTAATTCAAAATCATCATGGTTTTCGATCAGACGAGAAAAATGTTTTGCCTTTTCAATTCCCTGATCAATGAGCATTTCATACCCCTGACGACCAATAATGTTTAGACCAGCATGTACCAGTAAGGCCATTCCGGGGCGAGATCCTTCGAGACTTTGTTGACCAAGATCGCGTGAACCACGACGAATAATATATTCGGCATGGAGTTCGACACTTTGCAGCGATCCCGGATCTTTGAACAACACCATGCCTGCACCCATCGGCACATAAAACTGTTTATGCGCATCGATCGTGACAGAATCAGCAAGTTCGATTCCCTTGAGCAGAGACTTATATTTTCCTGAAAATAATGTCGGCCCACCCCAGGCAGCATCCACATGAAAGTGACACCCAAGTTCTTCGCTTAAAACCGCCATCTCATCCAACGGATCAACACTACCCGTTTCTGTCGCGCCTGCAATTCCGACAAGGCTCATGATGCGATAACCCTGCTCCTGTAATTCCTGCGCTTTTTCACGCATGGCCTGCACATTCGCTTTGTTATGTTCGTCAGTTTCAATCGTGATCAGGTTGTCACGACCAAGTCCTAATAAATCGACGGCTTTGAGTAATGAATAATGTCCACGTTTTGAAACCAGAACCACCAACCCTTTTATCCCGGCATCCTGCATTGCGGAATGTAAGCCACGTTGTGAAATAGCTTCTTCGTTTAGACATTTGTTCCGGGCAACCCACAGAGCGGTGATATTCGCAATCGTTCCACCGGAGCAGAAAGCACCAAGTGCATGATCAGGGTTGTGCAGCCATTGCTTATAAAAAGGCTCATCCCTTTCGTAGAGCAACCCATGCAACATACCAAGAACCTGTCGTTCCATCGGCGTGAATGCTTTTGAGGTTTCCACCTTGACCATGTTCTGGTTCAAAGCAGTGATGATCTTCGACAACGGCAGCATGAAATACGGTAACGCCGACGACATGTGTCCAATGAAACCCGGTGACGAGGTATGAACTGATTGTGCTACCAGATGTTTGAGAATGAAATCCGTGTAGGCCTGAACATAGAAAGGTTGTTCGGTGATCTTCACAGATGAGAAATCAGCTTCGATCTCCGGCATCGGCTTTTCTTCGGCGACAATATGCTCGCGCAAAAAGCCATCAAGATTGGTGGAAATTGCCTGTTCGATACGCGCTAACGTCGCACCACTGGATTCCGGGATCGTAAAAATACGATCAAGATTTTCCTGATTGACCTCAGCCCTGTCTTCACTATCCCTGATTGGTAATCTTTCCTGCAAACCCATAATGTCGCTACCTCTGTACGTGACATTGTCGTTATTCTTCTTCTAACTCAAGCTGGCATGCGCCAGAAAGCAGGAATAATACCAGTTGTAGCCCATAATTATAAATATTGACCTAAAAGCTTAAGTAAACGTGCATTTATTTTATCCGTGATAATTCATCAGGCGTTCGAAAAATGCCATGCTTGATGAACAACCCTGTCACTCTGATCTTGGAGTCATCAATTCTTATTTCCCATAAACAATAGAGCTCGGCCAAACTTGGTCAACCTCGGTAGCAAAATCAAATGATTGCAAAATTTCTTTGCCCTTTTCTGGTTTGTAAATAAAAAACTTTGAGTACAACATGCCTTTTTTGAAATTGAGAGTAATCAGATAAACATCCGATCTTGGGCCAAGAGAATTCTTCTTGAAAATATCCCGACTTTGGTACTCACCTAAAACACTATCAATTTGTTCCAGCGATGTTGTCACCTGCGATAAAGCTTCAGTTCCTTCTATGGGGCTTCCTTTGATCCATATTTTGGCTGCGGCTGCCGAACCACTTTCTTTGTATGAATTCAGACCATTTTCAATAATGTCCGGCAGTTCTCCCGCATATGACGCAATTGAAAAGAGAGCCAGAATAGCGACCAGGCTATTTGCTAATAATTTACTCATAAAAATTCCTTTAAAATATTTATTCTTTCAACTTCAAGTTAAGTCGTCCTTCTTTAACCTGAATAAATTCAACGCCAGCAGCAAAACTTTTCCAGAATCCTTCTTGTTCACCAAATTCCTGGATCAGGTCAACATTTTTAAAACCACCTAACCAGGCATTTGGAACGGGTACGCCCATAATACTGACGCCCTTCAAGATAACGATCGGGCGACCATTTTCAAAAGCTACTTTTAACCCAGCTCTACCACGGATGGTTTTACCTGAAAACATAGGGAAGTCTTCTGGTACTTGAATGAGTGCTTTTGCACTCACGAGATCATCAGATAAATCTAGTGCGAATGTTCTGGCTATGTAAGGATCTGATGACAGCATGGAGTTTAATTCTTTTTCGCTGAAAAATACTTCACGTGACGCACCTTCTTCGCTGTATGCTTCTGGCGTTAGTTCCTCAGAATCAGCATCCATTATTTCAAGATCAATGTTGTCGATATTTTTATCCGATATTTCCATCGACTCCAGACGAGCAAGTTTTGCTTCGAGAACCTGTTCTTCTTTCTGGCTTAAAACAACCGGAGTGAATTCATCGGGTGACATGTATTTTTTTAGCACGAATATCGTAACGGCCACAGCGAAGATCATGCCCAGTAAAAGAATAAGAGAAACCTGCAAACAGCCAAAACCTTTTCGGGCTTCACGTTGGTTATTGATTTGTTCTGGTAAATGGTCAGTCATAATTTTTTTATTTAATGATGTGGTTATTTGATGATCGCTGAATTGTTATTATCGTACAAGTTTAAAGATGATTCCGCTGCCGCTTATTAGCCACACCTGTTCGCGCGACTGTTTTCAACTGCGGTTTTAAAAATGTTGGCCGACCTTTTTGTCCTGATCGACAATAATCTTGTTCAAGCACCTTTCTGGCTAACTCTGGTGACACCGATAAAGTTTCTGTCAACTGTTCATAGAGCAAATTATATAATCGTTTCAATGAGATTTTCCACGTACCTTCTGCACTCAAAAACAAACCATCACTGAGTTGAAAAAATCGTTGAAAAGGATCGTCGCCAAGAATAACGGGCAACGTATTTGGAAAGCGTCCAGAGTTCCCGATCATGTCCCAGAAACGTGCGAATCGATTGACCTTTTGCATGGTAGCGAAATCAATATCACGCGTACTTAAAATATTATAAGGCGCATTCTGGTTGTACTTTAATTTATACTCATCAGAGTGACGATTGATCGGAGCACCACGTAGTCGTTTCAAAATCCCTAGCTGGATCTCCTGTGGTTTTAATTTCACAAGTTCATCAAAACTTTTAGCGAAATTTTCCAGCCTATCTTCGGGTAACCCAAAGATCAGATCTGCATGAATATGTGCACCGGTATTTTCACGCAACCATTTAAGATTCTCTCGGCTTTTTTCATTATTCTGTTTGCGACTGATCAGTTTTTGTATGTCAGGATCAAATGTTTGAATTCCGATCTCGAATTGCAAAGAATTTGCCGGAAATCTTTTTATGGTATTTTTTAACTTGTCTGGCAGGTTGTCAGGGATCACTTCAAAGTGTAGGTATAAATCATCTGTCATTCGATCAAGAAAAAACTCCATGATCGCGACACTGCTGCTAACTTTTAGATTAAAAGTCCGATCAATAAATTTAAAATTTCGCGCGCCGCGATCGTATAAGCTTTCAATTTCAGCTAGAAAGCGATCCAGCTCAAAAGGCTTCGCCGTTTTATCCAGCGAAGATAAACAAAACTCACATTTAAACGGGCATCCACGAGAAGCTTCGACGTAGATCAGACGATTACGAATATCTTCTTCCGTATAAAACTCATACGGCAATTGAAGATCATCTAAAGCAGCCACCTGCCCTTCGATAATTTTTTCGGATGGCTTTTGATCGGATAAAATTTGCTTACACAATAATCGAAAACTGATCTCGCCTGCACCCGTGATCACATAATCAACCTGATCAACAACATCAGGAAGATCCGGCGGATGACTCACTTCCGGTCCACCCAGAATAATGATTACATCGGGCGAGATCTGTTTGATCAGACCAACCGTTTCTGTGACCTCTGTAATGTTCCAGATATAAACACTGAAACTAATGATCTGCGGATTCTTGTCTAATAATTTCTCGGCAATATCCATCGGCCGTTCATGAATGGTGAACTCGATCATCTCGGCCTGATCCTGTAACGCGTCAAGATTCGCGTACAAATAACGCAGGCCAAATGCAGTGTGCATGTAGCGTGCGTTCAGGGTTGTCAGGATTATTGAGTTCATCTGAGAATTGGTGTTTTATTTATGTCTGTGAGTTTAGAGATCCTTCGTGCCTCAGGATGACAATCTTTTAATTCTGTCATCCTGAGCCCAGCGAAGGATCTCATGTCGGTAACGACAATGTTCACGACAAAGAAAAACTTATCGAAGCTCCAGCAACTCAACTTCAAAGATCAAAGTCGCATTCGCCGGAATCACGCCACCAGCACCCTGCGCACCATACCCAAGATCTGAAGGAATCGTCAACTTGCGCGTTCCACCGATCTGCATACCCGCTACGCCTTCATCCCAACCCTTGATTACTTGTCCGCCGCCGAGATTAAAATCGAATGGCATATTGCGATCTTTACTGGAATCGAATTTCGTTCCATCTTCCAGCCAACCGGTATAATGAACAACCACCGTCTGCCCGGCAGTCGCAGTATCGCCCTCGCCTACTTTGATCTCTTCGTATTTCAATCCTGATTCTGTTGTAATTTCTGACATGTTCATCTCCAAAATAATTGATTTAGCTTATATAAATGTTTAAACGATCATTTTATAATGTTCCGATTACCTTTGATATAGATTGATCGAGATTCCTATGACGACCGAAGTTATTGTTGCCGCGATGTACAAATTTGTTTCCTTACCAGACTACGTCGAGATCCATAGCCGGCTGTTGCCACACATGCTGGAAAACGAAGTAAAAGGAACATTGCTGCTCGCCGAAGAAGGCATCAACGGCACAGTCGCAGGCAGCCGCAAAGCGATCAACAGTCTGCTGGAGTTTCTCAAACAGGATGAACGCTTCGACGGACTCTCCTACAAAGAATCGATCAGCACAGAAATGCCTTTCATGCGCACACGGGTCAAACTAAAAAAAGAAATCGTTACGATGGGAATTCCCGGAACTGATCCAACAACGCTGAATGGTCAGCGGGTGGATCCGAAAGACTGGAATGATCTGATTTCTGATCCGGAAGTGATTCTGATCGATACAAGAAATGATTATGAGATCGGCATTGGCACATTCAAAAATGCCATCTCGCCAGAAACAGAAACTTTCCGTGAATTTCCTGATTACGTGAAGCAAAATCTTGATCCGGAAAAACATAAAAAAGTCGCCATGTTTTGCACGGGCGGCATTCGTTGTGAAAAATCCACCAACTATCTTTTGACTCAGGGTTTTGAAGAAGTTTTCCATCTGAATGGCGGCGTGCTCAAATATCTGGAAGAAATTCCACAGGAAGAAAGTTTATGGGAAGGCGAATGTTTTGTTTTTGATGGCCGGGTTTCGGTTGATCACAATCTCGAAGAAGGACTTTACGAACAATGTTTCGCCTGCCGCATGCCGCTGTCGGAAGAAGAACGAGAGTCCGACAAATATCAAAAAGGTATCGCATGTCCGCATTGCTATGACAAGGTTAGTGACCAACAACGAGAACGATTTGCAGAACGTCAACGTCAGATCGATTTTTCAAAAAGTCGCAATGAAGAACATTTAGGTGTTTCGCTGGAAATACGTAAAGAGAAGAAATTAAAATCAGGTACATAGAACATACACTAGAGATAAAGGGAGTCTGATATGAAAACATTCTCAATTAAGAAAATAATTTTATCTATCGTTGTATTATTAATTCTGACGATTTTAGTTCTTGCCGTTCGTTATAAGCTTTCACCATTATCCTGGAATATCTATGGAGAAGTTAATACTTCAGACAACGTAGCGATCGATGGTTTTGATCCAACTACTTATCACCTTTCCAGTGCCGTGCAAAAAGGAAAGGACTCGATTAGCTATCACTGGAAAGATGCTGACTGGCATTTTGTCTCTGAAGAAAACCGATCAATGTTCCAAGCAGATCCCGAAAAATTTGCACCTCAATTTGGTGGTTATTGTGCGCTGGGAATTAGCATGGGAATGACCGCCGATGCAGACCCTGAAGTCTGGCTCATTGAAAATGGAAAAGTGTATTTGTTCATGAAAGACGAACCAAAGGATGAGTGGTTAAATAAACAGGCTGATGGGATCGTAAATGATGCAGAAAATCACTGGGCAAAAAGTTTTAACTGATATCTAAAAACCCACACGATCAATACCCGGTAAAATTAACGCTGCCTGATCAAAGTCCAGGCCGAAATTAAGTCCGAGCAAATTAATTTCCAGCCCTTCTGTTTTCGCGACAGACACACCTGCTATTCCAAACAGTGAAAACTGATAACCTGTACCGCTGGGTGTTTTATCGATGAATTTATTATTCGGCAAATAGTCTTTCCCAATCGCGGTGGAAGGAAGTTGTAGATTCAATTCCGGCACAAGTCGGGCAACCCAGGCGGTGAAAGTATTACTATTTGGCCCCGGCCAGACACGGTATTCAAAATCATAAGGATAGCTATCAACCGCAGCCTGAATTTTCGGTATCAGTTTCGTCGCCTCGTCACCACGAATGTCAGCAATAATCTCTGGTTCCTGACCGTACCAGGAGCGATCCGGTTGATCCGCTTCGGAAATTACAACGGGTAAATTACGATATAACTGCCAACCAACAACCTGATGAACCTTATACTCAGTGGCATCAGCTTCCTTGCTGGCTATCCAGGTATGAACACCGAATACGCCTCGCCAGTTAAAAGCACGAGCCACATAGACCTGAATGACAGCTTCAGTTGTTGCATCTGGTTCAGGAGCAATACCGGTACTATGTCTGGGTGCAGTTCGCCAATCTTTACCATAAATTACTGGCCCAAAGGCTGCGACAAATAACGGCCCTGAAAGTAGCAAAAGTAATAGACCCGTAGCAATCTTTCTTTTCGATCTTTTTTTATTGGTTTTCATATCCTATATACTAATCATTATAGACAACTCTTCCAGTCTAATAATTATGCAAACACAACAAATCGAAATAGTTTGTGAAGATGGTTATTCCATAAAAGGAAAACTGTTTTTCTGTGATCAAGCAGAGAATAAAAATATAGTCATCATCAATCCTGCCCTCGCCGTACCGCAAACATACTACGCACACTTCGCAGAATTTCTTGCAGAAAATAATTATACCGTCGTCACTTTCGACTACCGTGGCATTGGTGAATCCATCGATCCAGCAGTACACGGATCAACCATGAAAATGGAACACTGGGGACGATACGATTTCCACGCTGTTCTCGAAAAAGTATTAACCGAACTGGAACCCGCACAACTTTACGTGATCGGACATAGTGCCGGCGGTCAGTTGATCGGCTTATCCGATCACTGTCGTGCGATCGACGGAATGATCTTCGTCACAACACCCAGTGGCTACTGGGGAAATTATCCACCACCTTTCAAATATGCACTGGCATTATTCTGGTATGTCGTTGCTCCTACGCTCAGTTATAAACGTAGCTACTTCCCAGCCCATCTTGTTAAAATCGGACCAAAAGATGTACCGAGCGGCGTTATAAAACAATGGGCCAGCTGGGGAAGAACCAAAGGATATTTATTCGATGAAAAACACGGTTTTGATCTGACTACCTATCATGATCTTTCCATCCCAATTCTGGCTTACAGTTTCACCGACGATCATTTCTCGCCTTATAAAGCGGTCGATGCGTTACTGGAAAACTACCCGAATGTCGAGATCGAACATAAATCAGTCAAACCTTCTGATCACAACAGAAAGCATATTGGTCATTTTGGTTTTTTTAGAAAATCTATGCGGGAATCGCTTTGGGAAGAAGCTCTTGATTGGTTGTCATCAAAAGATAATTAAGTTTGATCTTATTATTCGTAGGTCGGATTAGCGCAGCGTAATCCGACAATATTGGTAATAATTCAAATATACGTGTTGGATTACGCTACGCTAATCCAACCTACGGGACTTGATATTTTTGTCACCCATTATTTAATTTTGTAACCTTTCTAAGATGTTAACTAGGATTTAACAGACGCTGTGTCCGATATTTCTTTATAGGTTGTTAATGAGAACAAGTACTTCTCTTTAGTCATTTTCTTTCAATTCCTGCAAATACTGAAACAAAGCACGTGAAGATTTAGGCGATTTATTTTTCTCTTTTTCTTTCTTCGCATTCCGGATCAGCTGGTTCAAGTATTGGTGATCAACATTCTCAAATCTTCCGGTAATTTCTTTCAACAAACCTTCTTCACCCGCGATCAATCCATCCCGCCATTTTTCGGTTGCGTGAAATGCTTTCACTTCTTCTCTTTTGGGTTTGTAGATTCTATCCAGTGCTTTACGGATAGCTTCGGCATCTTCCTCGCGCATGAGTACGCCGATGTGTTGTAGTTGTCGTTTCAGGGCTTTTTTACTGAATTTTTTTGCCTGTAAAAGGTTCTCTAATAAATCTTCGGAGATCGGTATTTTCTTTAAAGTGGCCGGTGTTTGCTCTACCAGTTCTTTGCCGAGATCACGCAAGGCCTGCATATCTCGTTTGATGGAGGATTTGCTGATTACAAATTCTTCATCGTCGTCATAATATTCGTCTGTCATTTTGGTTCCGATCGTTGTTATTATCCTGATCGGTAGAATAACTTAATAACCTGAGTTCGGGTTAAGGAAAATAAACTATTTCTCGTCTTTCCCGCAGGTTTTAGCGGGAATCCAGCTCTTAAATCATGGATTCCGGCCAGAGACCTACTGGAATGACGATGTTTATTAACATTTCTGACTTTCGATGTTTATACCCGTAATCAATGAAGATGCAGATTGAATATTAAATCTTATGAATGAAAAAATTGAAGATCTAGCACAACAACTTGGCGATCAGCTAAGTGGCAAAGATATCGAGATCAGCACCGCTGAATCTTGCACAGGTGGTCTGGTGGCTGCGGCGATCACTTCTATCGCAGGTAGCTCTGGCTGGTTTGATCGCGGTTTTGTCACCTATTCCAACGAAGCCAAACAGGACATGCTTGGCGTGCGACCGGAGACACTGCTAGAGTTTGGAGCGGTGAGTGAAGAAACAGCGCAGGAAATGTCTGCGGGTGCGTTGTTGCTTAGTTTTGCGCAGATCAGCGTTTCGATCACCGGAATTGCGGGGCCTGATGGTGGCACGGACGATAAACCTGTTGGCACGATCTGGTTTGCATGGTCGGTTAAAACGGAATCACTGGAAATAGAAACTCAAACAAAAAAAGAACTTTTCAGCGGTGATCGGAACTCTATTCGCCAGCAAGCTGTTATAACTGCGCTGGAAGGTCTTCTAAAACTGGCTCAGGGAAAGACTCTATAAATGTCCCGATTGTTTTTCGCTCTCTGGCCGGATGATCTGGTTCGTCAACAAATAGCTAAAGTTGCTGCGCAGCTTCCTTCTTATGGGTATAGAGTGAAGGCTTCCAATTTTCATGCGACATTGGCGTTTCTTGGTGAAGTTTCTGACGATCAACGTGACTCTTTTATAAAAGCGGCCGGACAGATCACATCCAGTCCATTCGATCTGCAACTGGATTCACGCGAATGGTGGAAAAAATCGGAAGTGACTTGTATGGGGGCCAGTGATGTTCCCGATCCATTATTTCAGTTGATAGATTCCTTGAATAAAGTGCTGGAACCTTGTGGTTATAAAGCAGAAAAACGAGCCTTCAAATTACACATTACTTTGATGCGTCATGTTGAAGATCCGATCAACCATATTCAGTTCAAACCCATACCATGGCTAGTACGAGGATTTTCATTAGTAGCGTCTGAAAACACATCGCCCGGTGTCGAATACAAAGTTATTAAGACATGGGATTTTGTGTGATAATGATCGTTTAATGATAATCAAAATTAACGGAGAAATAATTGATGGCTGACCAAAAAGAAAAGGCCTTAGAAGCAGCGCTAAGCCAGATTGAAAAACAATTCGGTAAGGGTTCTGTGATGCGCCTTGGTGATGGTTCATCCATCAGTGTGGAAACAGTTTCAAGTGGATCGCTGGCGCTGGATATTGCGTTGGGTGTGGGCGGTCTGCCACGTGGTCGTGTGGTCGAGATCTACGGGCCTGAATCATCCGGTAAAACAACACTGGCATTGCACGCCGTTGCCGAGATCCAGAAAGCTGGTGGAACCGCCGCTTTTGTCGATGCGGAGCATGCGATGGATCCGGCTTATGCTGAAAAAATCGGTGTGAACATCAATGATCTTCTGATCTCGCAACCGGATACTGGTGAGCAGGCTCTTGAGATCACCGATATGCTGGTTCGCTCTGGCGCGGTTGGCATTGTGGTTGTCGATTCCGTGGCGGCTTTGACTCCGAAGGCAGAAATCGAAGGCGACATGGGTGATCATCATGTTGGTTTGCAAGCACGTTTAATGTCTCAGGCATTACGTAAATTGACAGGTAATATTAAACGCTCAAATACACTGGTTATTTTCATCAACCAGATCAGAATGAAAATCGGCGTGATGTTCGGTAGCCCAGAAACCACTTCCGGTGGTAACGCGCTTAAGTTCTATGCTTCAGTACGGCTGGATATTCGTCGTATCGGCGCGATCAAAAAGCAAGATGAAATTGTTGGTAATGAAACCCGCGTAAAAGTGGTCAAAAACAAAGTTGCGCCGCCGTTCAAAGAAGCTTATTTCGATATTCTTTATGGTGTTGGTGTTTCTCATGAGGGTGAGATCGTCGATCTGGGCGTTAAGTGCGAGATCATCGACAAGGCTGGCTCGTGGTATAGCTATAATGGTGACCGAATCGGCCAGGGAAAAGAAAATGTACGTATTTTCCTCAAAGACAATCCGGAGATCGCCGGGACTATTGAAGCTGCGATCCGTGAAAAGTTATTACCTAAAAAGGATCAGACTGCTGCAGCAGATGATGACGCTGATCTTGATGCGGCTGGTGATACTGAGGAACTGGAAGTTTAGTTTGACCTTAAGTCTGGTCTGATCAGAAAAATATTTAACCGATATTCCTGTGACTGACATTCTTGTAAAAGCGCGCCATAAAGCCATGGATTTACTGGCGCGGCGCGAACATACACGTAAGGAGTTGGTGCATAAACTGACTATCAGGGATTTTCCGGAAGACGTGATCGAAACTGTCGTTGATCGTCTTTCGGAACAAAACCTGCAAAGTGATGATCGTTTCACCGAAGCCTTCGTCAATATGCGCCGCAAAAAAGGACAAGGGCCGATCAGGATTCTGAATGATCTACAGGAACGTGGTGTTAGCTCGATCCTGCAGGAAGATCATGTGGATTTGCGTGATGAGATCTGGGGCGAAATGATCACGCAGGTTCGACTAAAAAAATTCGGCAATACACTACCCAAAGAATTTACTGAACGTGCAAAACAGGCGCGTTTTTTGCAGTATCGTGGTTATACCAGCGATCAAATCCGCCACGAATTAAAGACATAGAGCACAGAGTTATGAGTAAAACACCCACCAGCACATCCGAAATCCGGCAGGCATTTTTACAATATTTCAGTGATCACCAACATGAGATCGTTGCCAGTAGCCCATTAGTGCCGCATAACGACCCTACTCTGCTTTTCACTAATGCCGGAATGGTTCAGTTCAAAGATGTCTTCACTGGTAAGGAAAAGCGATCGAACAATCGTGCTGTTTCAAGCCAGCGTTGCGTACGTGCCGGTGGCAAACATAATGATCTGGAAAACGTTGGTTATACCGCGCGGCATCACACCTTTTTTGAAATGCTTGGCAACTTCAGCTTTGGCGACTATTTCAAACATGAAGCAATCGCCTTTGCGTGGGAATTTCTGACAAAAACCTTAAACCTGCCCGAAGAAAAGCTCTGGATAACGGTTTATACCGAAGATGATGAAGCGGCCGAAATCTGGCAGAAAGAGATCGGCGTAAGCCCTGATCGTATGTCGCGCTGCGGCGAAAAAGATAATTTCTGGAGCATGGGACCAACTGGACCTTGTGGGCCGAGTACTGAAATTTTTTATGACCACGGACCCGATATTGCTGGTGGACCTCCGGGAAGTCCTGATGAAGATGGTGATCGCTATATCGAGATCTGGAATCTGGTTTTCACACAATTTGATCGTGATATTGATGGCAATCTAAATCCACTACCGAAACCTTCCGTCGATACTGGCATGGGGCTGGAGCGCATTGCGGCCATCATGCAAGGTGAGCATAATAACTACGAGATTGATCTGTTCCAGAACCTGATCAAAGCGATTCGTGATCTGGCAAAGTGTGGCGCAGATAAAGAACTCATGTCGCAACGTGTGGTGGCAGATCACATTCGATCATGCGCGTTCATTATTACCGATGGCGTTGTTCCTTCCAACGAAGGTCGTGGTTATGTTTTACGCCGGATCATTCGTCGTTCGATCAGGCATGGTAGCAAGTTTGGGCTGAACGATACTTTCTTCTATAAGCTGGTCGCGCCACTGGTTGCCGAGATGGGTGAAGCCTATCCGGAACTTGTCAAAGCACAGGCAAATATCGAAAAAGTTCTGAAACAGGAAGAACAACGATTCGCAGAAACGCTACAGCAAGGATTAAAAATCCTCGAACAATCGCTAACTGGCATTAAAGATAAAACTATTCTCGGATCAGTTGTTTTCCAGCTTTACGACACCTTTGGTTTCCCGGTTGACCTAACCGCCGATATTGCGCGGGAAAGAGGATTGGCACTTGATCACGACGGTTTTGATCGGGCGATGGAAGCACAAAAAGAACGTGCACGAGCGGCCGGAAACTTTGCTGTGGGTGATCAAACGCATGTTGGCGAACTCGATCTGTCTCCTATTGATGCCGAGTTCAACTTCACCGGCTATCAAACACTGGATGAAGATGCTGTGATCAAAGCCATCTTCCTCGATGGACAACAGGTTGATCAGATCAATGCTGGAGATACGGGAGTTCTGTTATTAGATCACACACCTTTCTACGCAGAATCAGGTGGTCAGGCTGGAGATATTGGATCAATAAAGTCTCCTAATGGATTGTTTAATATAGAAAATACTCGAAAACAAAATGATGTTCATTTACACGCAGGCACGGTCAAGATCGGTAGCTTGAAAGTCGGTGAAAAAGCTCAGGCGAGCGTCAGTGAAGACACACGCCGAGCCACAGAACGAAATCATTCTGCTACGCATTTACTTCATGCTGCTTTGAGACAAGTTCTCGGAGAGCATGTTCTGCAAAAAGGCTCATTGGTTACAGCAGATCGTCTACGCTTCGATTTTTCTCATTCTGAACCAGTAAATCCTGATCAGCAAAAAGAAATCGAACAACTGGTTAATACACAGATCATTTCAAACCGGTCAGTTAAAACAAAGATCATGTCCATGAAAAAAGCACAGGAATCAGGTGCTATGGCCTTGTTTGGTGAAAAATACGATGACGAAGTACGCGTCCTGAGCATGGGCAAGTTTTCCATCGAATTATGCGGCGGTACACACGTCAATCGAACCGGCGATATTGGTCTGTTCAAACTCGTTTCGGAAACAGGCACGGCTTCTGGCATACGCCGAATTGAGGCATTAACCGGAAATGGTGCATTGAAATTTATTGGTGAGACAGAAAAAAATCTTGCTCAGATAGCTTCCCTGTTGAAAGCCACACCTGCAAATATTGAAGAAAAAGTTCAGCAACTTCTGCAACGTAATCGACAACAGGAAAAAGATCTGCAAGCTTTAAAAGGCAAACTCGCCAGTCAATCAGGTTCTGATCTAACTGAAAATGCCGTAGAAATTGACGGAATCAAAGTAGTTGCTGCGAAACTCGAAGATGCTGACGTAAATACTTTACGCGAAACTATGGATCAGTTGAAGAACAAACTCGGAACGGCGGCTATTGTTCTGGCCAGTGTAGAAGACGACAAAGTAAAACTCGTTGCCGGTGTTACCAAAGATGCAACAGATAAAATTCAAGCTGGAAAACTGATCAGCTTTGTTGCGCAACAGGTTGATGGCAAAGGCGGTGGTCGTCCTGATATGGCTCAGGCTGGTGGAAATGATCCATCGAAGCTGGATGATGCTTTAGAAACTGTGGCTGACTGGGTAAAGCAGCAACTGAGTTAATTCAAGTATGGTGGGTCATCGGGGACTCGAACCCCGAACCTGCGGATTAAGAGTCCGATGCTCTACCAATTGAGCTAATGACCCAAAGAATAGAACGATATCATATAAAGAAAATGGGGTGAACGACGGGATTCGAACCCGCGACCACCGGAATCACAATCCAGGGCTCTACCAACTGAGCTACGCTCACCATTGTTGGATCATTTTAGTCTGGCTCGTTGCTGGGGACAAGTAAGCCAAATATTGCAATTGTATGGGCGACTGGTGCGCCCGGCAGGACTCGAACCTGCAACCCCCGGCTTAGAAGGCCGGTGCTCTATCCGGTTGAGCTACGGGCGCATGATATGCTGCCTCATTTTTGCTTAGTAAATCGCAATAATCTTCGTAAAATGGTCGGGGCAGAGGGATTCGAACCCCCGACCCTCTGCTCCCAAAGCAGATGCGCTACCAGGCTGCGCTATGCCCCGACTGACGAAGGATGCAGATGATACGCAGGCAAGCTCTTGTCGTCAATAATAATTTGCCAACTTAATGGTTTATTTTCGACGCCAACTTGTACCTTCAGCATTATCTTCAAGGATGATGCCCTGTTCAGTTAAGAGATCACGGAGTCGATCAGATTCTGCCCAATCTTTTTGCTCTCTGGCAGCTATGCGCTGATCAATATATTCCTGAACCTGATCATTGCTTAGATCACCTTCTTCCAGTCCATTTTCTCCACAGAGGAAGCTCTCCGGAACAGAATCCAGCAATCCAAGAGTTCCACTTAGTTTCTTCAGTATTCCGGCCAGTTCAGCTGCTTTTTCTATATTCTCTTTATTAGCATTCAAATCACGCGTTAGATCAAACAACACAGAAAGCGCGATCGGTGTATTGAAATCATCATCCATGGCAGCTCTGAAACGTTGTTCATATTCACCTCCATCACCAACTTCTTTCGCTTCAACTCCTCGCAAAGCGGTATAAAGCCGTGTCAAAGCACTTTTGGCATTATCCAGATGTTCATCAGAATAATTCAGTGGACTGCGGTAATGACTGGTAAGAATGAAGTAACGTATAACTTCCGCAGGATAACGCGCCAGCACTTCCCGGATAGTGAAGAAATTACCCAGTGATTTCGACATTTTTTCATCATCAACACGGACAAAGCCATTATGCATCCATAAATTGGCGAAATGCTCACCGGTAGCGCCTTCTGATTGAGCTATCTCGTTTTCATGATGTGGAAACTGTAGATCACGACCGCCTCCATGAATATCAAAATTGTTACCTAACTGGCAGGTGGACATAGCCGAGCATTCGATATGCCAGCCCGGACGCCCTGCTCCCCATGGAGAATCCCAGCTGGGTTCTTCTGGTTTGACGGCTTTCCAGAGTACGAAATCCAGTGGATCATCTTTCGCTTCGTCAATGGCGACACGTTCGCCTGATCGCAGATCTTCAATGTTTTTGCCCGATAGTTTGCCGTAACCATCAAAGCTACTGACATCGTAATAAACGTCGCCATTGTCTGCCGCATAGGCTTTACTTTTTTTGATCAGAGTTTCGATCATGGTGATAATCTGGTCAATATATTCTGTGGCTTTCGGTTCCTGATCAGGTCGAATCACACCCAGCGCATCAGAATCCTCATTCATGAACTCAATAAAACGCTCGGTTAGCTCTGCAATAGTCTCACCGTTCTCATTCGCACGAGCAATGATCTTGTCATCAATATCCGTAATATTCCGCACATAAGTCACATCATAACCACTGGCTCGCAGATAACGAACCGCCACATCAAAAACCACCATGACCCGCGCATGACCCACATGGCAATAATCGTAAACCGTCATGCCGCAGACATAGAGGCTGACCTTTCCGGGTTCGATCGTTTTTAAGGGTTCTTTTTTTCCACTCAGGGTGTTGTAGATTTCAAGCACGGTTATTTTTTCTCGTAGCATCAAACAGGCAGCGCATGTTACATTATCCGGCGATTTTCTTAAACAATTCCATAAACAATATTCTTAAATCTTATTAAGGAGTAATTAGAGATCCATGAGAAATCTTATTATTAGCTTTTTTCTTTTATTTGCCACGTCATCGATAGCTTGCGCAGAAGACTCACCGCGAGTCAGTTTGCAAACTAATCAGGGTGTAATCGTGATCGAGCTTAATGCCGAAAAAGCACCGCTCAGTGTTGAAAACTTTCTCACTTATGTTCATGAAGGTTTTTATGATGGCCTGATTTTTCACCGTGTAATCAAAGACTTTATGATTCAGGGCGGTGGTTTTGATGCTGATTTTAATAAAAAAGAAACTCACTCACCGATCGAAAATGAAGCGGCTAATGGCTTATCGAATATACAAGGAACGGTAGCCATGGCTCGTACTGGCGATCCGCATTCTGCAACGGGTCAGTTTTTTATCAACACTGTCGATAATGGCTTCCTTGATCACACGGCTCCAACACAACGCGGCTGGGGATATGCGGTTTTTGGGAAAGTTGTTGAAGGGTTGGATGTTGTAGAAAAGATTCGAGGCCTTTCAACTGGCGGAGCTGGCCCCTTCCCTACGGACGTTCCACAAACACCTGTTATTATTGAAAAAGCATCCATTATAGAAACTGAATAAAGAGAAAAAATAAATCATGAAAGTTAAATTTGAAACAACCATGGGCGATTTCACGATCGAACTTAACGAAGAAAAAGCACCAGAGACAGTGAAGAACTTTATGTCTTATGTTGAATCTGGACATTATGACGGCACGATATTCCACCGGATTATTAACAACTTTATGGTTCAGGGCGGCGGTCATTTACCGGATATGAGCCAGAAACCGGCTGATTCAATGGTGAAAAATGAAGCCAACAATGGTCTTAAAAATATGAACGGCACGGTTGCGATGGCTCGAACCAGTGATCCACATTCTGCGTCTGCACAGTTCTTTGTCAATGTTACTGATAACGATTTCCTGAACTTCACCAGTGAAAGCTCACAAGGCTGGGGCTATGCCGTTTTCGGTGAAGTGATCGAAGGAATGGATGTTGTGAATGCCATGAAAGAAGTTAAAACTGGTGCGCAGGATGTGCCCGAAGAATCGATCATTATTAGCAAGGCAGCGGCTGTCGAATAATACTTTTGATCGTCCTTAGCAATGACAACTCTGTTTATCTCTGATCTACATCTGAGTAATGATCGCCCTGAGAAACTGGATCTGTTTTACCAGTTTCTCAAGGGCCCGACTCAGGATGCCGAGGCTTTATATATTCTTGGCGATCTGTTTGAAGCGCTTGTTGGAGATGATGACGACACGTCACCAAACCCTGAAATTTTTAACGCCCTTTCTTCACTGACAGTTTCAGGTGTTGATCTGTTTGTGATGGCGGGCAATCGTGACTTTCTGATGGGTAAGGAATTTGAGAAAAAAACGGGTGCGGTCTTGTTACCCGATCCACACGTCATTGATCTGTACGGTGAAAAAACTCTCCTGATGCACGGTGATCTGCTCTGCACTCAAGATGTCGATTATCTGAAATTTCGCATGATGGTACACAATCCTGAATGGCAGCAACAATTTCTGGGCAAAACACTGCCGGAAAGACTAGCCATCGCACAACAAATGCGTGCCGCCAGCAAAGAAGCCATGCAAGACAAAGTCCCTGTGATCATGGATGCAGAACTGGAAACCGTTGAAAAGTACCTTCGTGATCATGAGGTCACAAAGATGATCCACGGGCATACGCATCGTCCTGCCATTCACGATTTCGATTTTGATGGCAATCCTGCCAGAAGAACGGTGCTCGGCGACTGGTATCAAAATGAAAATGTCCTTGTCTGTAATAAAGCAGATCAACAACTTACCTCTATTTATGATCTTATAAACTGACCTTCCACAACCTGATCGAACAAGATCAAGTCTGATCAAATCTAGTACACGTTCCGTTAAAGAAATCATCACATTTTCCGATAACCAAGGCAATGAAACTTTTAATTTGCTTATTTATTGCTTAATGCCAATGGTTTTCCTATGAAAATATTATTAAAATTACAACCACTTATTGAATCATCTGTACTTACTTTATTATTAACATTAAACGTTAATGCGTATGCAGAGGATTCATCAGAAGATCTTCTGAACGATTTCAGCCTTGAAGATTTGATGGATATTGAAGTCACGTCTGTTTCCAGAAAAGCTCAGAAACTATCCGATACAGCCGCTGCTGTTTTCGTTATTACTAATGAAGACATTAAACGATCCGGCGTGACCAGTATTCCTGAAGCCTTACGCATGGCTCCAGGCATAAATGTAAACAGAATCGACTCCAGCAAATGGGCCATCACCAGCCGTGGTTTTAATGATCGTTATGCGAACAAATTACTGGTGATGATCGATGGACGTAGCGTTTATGATCCAAACTTTTCCGGTACCTATTGGGAAAGTAGGGATGTCTTCCTGGAAGATGTCGAACGAATCGAAGTTATCCGTGGTCCAGGCGGAACCTTGTGGGGTGCTAATGCTGTTAATGGTGTGATCAACATCATCACAAAACATTCGGCAGAGACACAGGGTGGTTTTGTCGAAGCAGGTGCAGGTACGGAAGAAAAGGGTTTTGTTGGAGCACGGTATGGCGCGGAACTCAGTGAAGGTACCTTTGCACGAGCTTATGTTAAAGCCTTTGATCGTGATGAATCTAAACGTGCATCAGGTGAAGGTTCTGCAGATAACTGGAAAGCCTTGCGTGTTGGTTTCAGAATTGATAGTCAATATAACGAACGTAATTCATTGACGTTTCAAGGTGATCTTTTCAATGGAGATCAAGACAATCAGTTAAATATCACCTCGAATGTCGCACCTTTTCAGGAAATTGTAGATGATACAGCTAAAACAGGTGGTGGGAATATTCTCGGACGATGGAACCACATTACAGACTCATCTTCCGAGTTTACGTTTCAATTTTATTACGATCGATATGACCGAAGTGAAATACATATCGATACGGAACGCGACACCTTTGATCTGGACTTTCAACATCGTTTTGCGCCTGGGAAGAATCACGACATTCTCTGGGGAGCAAGTTATAGGCTCACCAATGATAAGATCACAAACACCTCCTCGATTCAGTATAGTGATACTTCTCCTACAGAGAATGGGTACGGCCTGTTTGTCCAGGATGAAATCACACTGGCAAGAGATCGCCTCTGGTTGACACTGGGAACAAAATTCCAGCACAGTAATTTATATTCTATTGGACTACAGCCAAGTGCCCGCATCCTGTGGATTCCACATCAACAACACAGGTTTTGGGCTTCTGTCTCTCGCGCAGAAAGAAGTCCCTCACTTTCAGAAAGATATATGCATTCATTGGCTGCAGTAATACCCATACCAACTCCACTTCCAACTATTTTGACTGTGTCAGGTCAGACTAGCTTTAAACCAGAAAAGATGACTGCGTGGGAATTAGGGTACCGAGTTAGTCTGACTTCATCCCTGTCAATAGACGCAACAATTTTCCATAACAAATATACGGAGCTTGGCTCACTTATAGCAAGCGCACCTGAATTTAAAGGAACTTATCTTGAAGTACCCTATCTTTACAACAACCTTGATGAAGCAAAAACATGGGGATTTGAAGTCGCATCTAGCTGGCAAGCATCAGAATGGTGGGGACTGGATCTGGCTTATAGTTATTTAAGGAAGGATATAACTTCTCCAGTCACGGAAACTTTAAGTGTTGATAACCATGAACCAAGACACCGAGCTTCTTTTCGATCAAACATGGATCTTTCTGAAAATCTTGATCTGGATCTGTGGCTAAAATACACAAGCTCTCACAAGCTGCCAGCAATCCCTCTACCCGGAACAGTAGCACCAGAGAACTATCTGACTCTCGACTTAAGGCTTGGCTGGATGCCTGCTGACAACCTGACCATTGAGTTAGTTGGACAGAATTTACTGGATAGTCAACATCTTGAACATCAATCACGAAACTTCGTTTTACGTTCCGAAATAGAACGAAGTATTTATGGCCAGATCAGCTGGAAATTTTAGATTGAAATCAACCTGATCAAAAAAATAATATTTACGTGAAAAACCTAAAATACTTTCTTCCACTTTTCATGATGCTCATGAGCACGTTTGTGCCATGCCATGCAGAAGAGGCTATGTCGAAAGAAAACAAGATCAAGTCTGCGATCATTTTAAATTTTATTCGCTATACAGAATGGCCAAAAAATAGTTTCAGTTCTGATGCGGATGATATTAATATCTGTATTTATACAAATTCTGAACTGGAAAAAACTTTTTCAAAGTCGGATGGTAAAAAGATCAATGATCGGAAAATAAATATTCGACCTCTTTATCGTTTGAGAAACCTCGATGAATGCCATGTCCTGTATGCTGATAATTTAGATCGTGATCAGGCATCAAGAACATTTTCATCAATCCATGACAAACCTGTTCTTACCATTAGTGACCAAGCACCAAAGGCTAGCAGTGCAGGCATCATCAATCTCATTCAGGACAAAGGGAAATTACGTTTCGAAATTTCCCGAAAGCAGTCAGATTCTGCAAACTTAAAACTAAGTTCCCGTTTAATAAAACTTTCAGTCAATAATTAATGTAAATAATCATGATTAGATTACGCGATATTTCAATACGAAAAAAGCTCATGTTAAGCATGAGTTTGATAGCTGCCGTGGCTTTGTTTTTCTCAGTTGTCGCGATGGTTGTTCACGAGAGAAACAGCCTGACAGAACAGTCCGAAAATGACCTTATTTCATTAACTAATATTGTTGTCCTTAACAGCACAGCACCACTGGCATTCGTTGATCAGGTTGCCGCTGAGGAAACATTGGCTGCATTGAATGTTCGGAAAGATATTGTTTCTGCGGTTATCTATGACACTTCTGGTGAAGTCTTTGCATCTTATCAAAACAACCCTTCTGAGTTATCTCTACCAAAAATAGAAGGTACTAATTCTAAAGCCATTGAATATGAAAAAAATGGTCAGATATATATAATCCGTCCAATCATTCTTGATGAAGAACAAATCGGTAGCCTCTTGCTGATCGAAGATATGCAAGGACTTACTGAACGTCTTTCAGGTTTATATTCCTATATGGGAATTGTGGTGTTCTTCACCTTTTTGATAGTCCTTGCTCTATCTTCACTGGTACAAAGAGTTCTTTCAAAACCGATTGTTGAGCTTGTTCAAGTCATGGACGATGTCTCACAAAACAAAGATTATGCCATTCGTGCCAACAAACGGAGCAATGATGAAATGGGATCATTGATCGATGGCTTCAATGGCATGTTGATTGAAATTGATTCTTACCATACTGATCTTGAGAAAAGGATCGCCGAAAGAACCGAAGAGATCGCCCAAACAAATATCGAACTGGAAACAACCGTTGAAGATCTGGAAATAGCAATAGAAGCTGCAGAAGCCTCCAGTAAATCAAAGTCTGAATTCCTGGCCAATATGAGCCATGAAATCCGCACACCGATGAATGGCATCATTGGCATGACGGATCTTTTGCAGCGTACTGATCTACATGAGAAACAAAATCAGTATGTCAAAACCATTAAAAATTCTGGCCAGTCATTATTAAGTATCATCAATGATATTTTAGACTTTTCTAAAATCGAAGCGGGTAAACTTTCTCTGGAAAAAGTTGAGTTTGATCTGCCAGAATTACTGGCTGAAACCTGTGATCTTTTCTCCAGTCACGCAGAGCAAAAAGAACTCGAACTAATCTGTGATATTCCAGACTCTGTTTCAACAAACTATATTGGTGATCCAACCAGACTCAGACAGGTTTTGATCAACCTGCTGGGTAATGCATTCAAGTTTACCGAAACAGGTGAAATTGTGGTGAGCATTTCACTAGATGAACAAAGTAAATCTACATCAGATGCATCGCTGCTCAGTTTCTCGGTCAGTGACACTGGCACAGGTATTCCTGAAGATAAACTTCATTCCATTTTCGAATCCTTTAATCAGGCTGATGGATCAACCACTCGACAATTTGGTGGGACAGGTCTTGGCCTGACAATTTCCACCCAGTTGATAGAACTTTTTGGTGGTCAGATTAGTGTTGAAAGTGAAGTTGGAAAAGGATCAATTTTCCACTTTACAGTGACACTTGGTAATACTGCGCCAGATGAAGAAAAAACGGAAATAAGATTCGATCGATCACGTGTCTTGATCGTCGATGACAATATGACCAATCGTCGTATTTTTAGTCATCAATTAAGAAACTGGAACCTGCGTGTTGATGCTGTAGAAAGCGGTGAGCAGGCTCTTGAAATGTTACACAAAGCACATGCTGAAGGTGATCAATATCAGCTTGCCTTACTTGACCAGGTTATGCCAGAAATGACGGGGGTAGAGCTCGCACAGGTAATCTCTCAGGATTCGGCGATCAAAGATATCAAGCTGGCAATGTTGAGTTCAGCCATGCTCCCCGAGTCAGATATAACCGATAAACTTTTCGGGTGTGCATTACATAAGCCTATTCAACCGGCTGTACTTAAAAGCTGTATACAGCAATTATTGTCGAATGGAAAAGTTGCTTCTGACAAGAAAGTTGATCAGAAAAACGATCAGCAGGTAACAACTGTTTTTAATGCAAAAATACTGGTTGCGGAAGATAATCCTGTTAACCAGATCGTTGCAAATGAAATTCTTACCGAACTCGGTTGTGAAGTTAAAATTGCGGATAATGGACAGCTGGCACTTGAAGCCTGGCAACAAGACGAATATGACATTGTTTTTATGGATATGCAGATGCCGGTTATGGATGGTTGTGCAGCAACTGGTGCGATTCGTGATTGGGAGAATGCTTCCGATCAAGATAAAACTCCTCAGATAGTTATCGCACTGACAGCCAATGCAATGGAAGGTGATCGTGAAAGATTTCTTGCTGCAGGAATGGATGATTACCTGAGCAAACCTTTTAAACAGGAGGACATGATCAAGCTCTTGTCCCGCTGGCTTGAATCTTCAGAGATCAGCAAAGTTAAAACTGATCTGGCAAAGAATCATGATCTACAATCACCAGATCTGAAAGCTCTGGATAAAGATATTCTGCAAAAACTACAATCACGGTACAGTGGTGAAAAAGTAGTTCGTTTAACAAAACTAATCAAGAAATACCTGGAAAGTTCAACCACACATCTGGACCAATTAGAAATAGCGATCAAGGAAAATGATGCGAGTTCGATCCATTTACATGCTCACTCAATGAAATCCAGCTGTGCTCATTTTGGAGCCATGACTCTTTCAGAACTCTATAAACAGCTTGAGAAATCAGGGAAAGACGATGAACTAAGTGGTACTGGAGAGTTATTTAAAAAGATAATTATCGAATCGGGAGATGTTGAGTCTGAGTTATATTCACTCATAGAACTATCAAGTGCTCAAATAGATTCGGCCAATAAACTGTCGAAAGAAAATTCCGCTCCAATAGAATGGAAGCCAGGGAAACAACATGTATTACTGGTTGATGATGATGATATTGCCCGGGATGTTGCCAGAGATATACTTGAAGAAAATGGCTACTTCGTAACAGAAGCCGTCAACGGCCAGGAGGCTATTTCAAAATTCGGACAAAGCCATCCAGATATTGTTCTCATGGATGTCGAAATGCCGATCATGAATGGCTATGAAGCATGCAGCATTATAAAAGCTGATCCTACTTCTGGTTACGTTCCAGTCGTCATGATCACTGGTCATGACGATAAGGAAAGTGTCGCTCAATGTTATGCCTCAGGTGCAGCAGATTTTGAAAGCAAACCTGTTAACTGGACAGTTTTTTTACCCAGACTTAAATTTACTCTCAGAGCAGCAGAAAATGTTACAAAACTTGAGGTCAGCGAGAAACGTCTTAACAATGCACAGGAACTCGGTGATATTGGCCATTGGGACTGGAACTTTGGCTCGGGCGAATTATATTTATCGGATCATCTGTACACAATTTTTGGTTGGACTCGGGGAAGTGTAAAACTTGAACTGAAATCTTTTATTAGAATTTCTGATAGTTCTAATACGAAGCTTGTACATAAAAAAATAATGCAGGCAGTCAGAAATCGTGAAATATTTTCTTTTGATCACGAAGTTATTCACCCAGATGGATCGAAACGAATCATTCATCAGGAAGGAGAAGCTTCATATACTCCTGAAGGAAGGCCAACCACCTTGCACAGTGTTGTGCAGGATGTGACCGAAAGAAGAAAAGCTGAAATGATCATTGAACATCATGCTTATCATGATAGTTTGACCGGGCTTTGTAATCGAAAATCATTTAATGATCAACTGGATCTGGCGCTGGATATTTCACAACGTCAGGATTTCAATGTTGCTGTTCTGTTCCTTGATATCGATGGCTTTAAACGTATAAATGACTCTCTTGGGCATCATGTTGGAGACTCTTTATTAAAAGGAATATCAAATTTGCTTGTCGATACTGTGAGAGAAAGTGATCGTGTTTCCAGGAATATTGATAATGAAACTTCTCAAGAAATTAGTACTACCGTGGCAAGACTCGGCGGAGACGAATTTACAGTAATGTTGACTGGTGTGAAAAATAAGGATGACGTTGAATTAGTCGCACAAAGAATTTGTAAGGCTTTCGCAAACCCTTTCAACATCATTGATGAAGATAATAATTATGATCTTCATGTGACCGCTAGTATCGGTGTCTGTTTATCTTCGGACAAACTGACAAGTAGTGATGATCTTCAAAAGAATGCAGATAACGCAATGTACCACGCAAAAATGGCCGGCAAGAATACCTATCGTTTTTATACTGAGTCTATGGATACAAAATCTGCTGGCCGTCTGGATATGGAAACCAAACTCAGAAGTGCTATCGATAATAATGAATTAAAACTTTATTACCAACCAAAATTAAATGTACTCACAGGTGAAGTGATCGGTATGGAAGCCCTGCTCCGTTGGGTCAGTCCTGAGCTGGGTTTTGTATCGCCGGTGGACTTCATTCCATTGTCTGAAGAGAGCGGCTTAATCGTTCCGATCAGTGACTGGGTTCTGGAAACCGCCTGTCGCCAGAATAAAGCCTGGCAAGATGCTGGTTTCAACCCTGTTTCCGTCGCAGTGAATCTCAGCAGCGTTCAGTTTCACCAGTTTAATTTCCTGGAGAATGTCAAAAAGATAATTGAAATGTCCGGGCTAAGTCCTGAGTTCCTTGAACTGGAATTGACTGAAGGCATTTTGATGAACAATACCACTGAGATTATTAATATATTAAATTCATTCCGTGAAATGGGAATAAAGATCTCTATCGACGATTTTGGAACAGGTTATTCTTCTTTAAGTTACCTGAAACGTTTCCCTCTGGATCATCTAAAAGTCGATAGATCATTCGTAATGGATATTGGTCAGGACTCAGACGATGAAGCAATTACCAGCGCGATCATTGCGATGGCCCACAGCCTTAACCTTGGTGTAATAGCAGAAGGTGTTGAGAATGAACAACAACTAGAATTTCTGCAGCGTCAGGGCTGTAACGAATATCAAGGATACTTTTTTAGTCCTCCAGTTCCTGCTGAAGAAATGGTGAAGTTTCTTGTGCATGAAAATGAACTCATCATTGAAGATACAATTGCCTGATAGAACAATAAGACCTGCTCCATAATACGAAGCAGGTCAATATTTCTAAAAACTAGTTCATCTTATTCCTGAGCCGATCCAGGACATCATCTTCACTGACAACATCTGAATCAATCTCTGCTTTACTAATTTTCTCTTCCAGAGACTGATCAGACAACTCACTGTTAACCTCCTGCACAGCGATAAAGTGATCGTTCATATCCTGCTGAGAATTTCTGATCCTGTCGAGTGTTGCCTGCATGCCCATCATTCGATTTCCAACATTAGCAGTATCAACCGTCAATTTACTGGTTGCTTTATGGGCACTATCAGTTGCTTTAACCATTCGCAGTTCACGTCGATAATCATTCAACTGTCGAACAGAAACTTTCAACGATTTTTTTAATGATCGTTCTTGCTGATCAAGCTTCTCCAGACTGCTTTTTTCAAGCTTCAGAACTCGTTCCTTTTCAGCGATCAAGCCAGCAATTTCTCTTGCCAGATCCTGATCATCTTGCTCAAGAGCTTTAACAGCTTGATCTTCTCTTTCACTGATCTGAGTTGCCAACTCTTTAACATCACGTTGTAGTCGAATTTTCTCAGCAACTATCAGTGACAAATGTTTTTTCGATTGATGGATCGCTGTATCGCACTCATGAATTTCCTGCTCAAAAATTCGCAGCCTATTCGCATCAATAACAACTTCGGCAGATTCACGAACACCACCGCGCACGATGGTTATCAGTTTATTTATAACTTGCATATCGATCTCCTATTCAGCGAACTCGTTAATTATTTTTGAAGTTTTCGCATCGTTAACCTTATTGATCAAACGTTTGCTTTCGTGTTCATCACGCATGGTTTTAGACATGGTTATTGTCGCGCTAAGCATGAACAAACTGCTCAGTGTAAAATAACCTTTTGTCATCAGATCAACTGGCATAAATAAAATGCCGGCAGCCGTGGTGACAAGTGAAATAAGGAATGCTGCCTTAACGAAAAAAAGCCAGCCATCTGAGTTACTTTGAATATCAAATTGTTCCATTTTTTATACTCCTCGTATAAGTAATGATTATTAACCAACTTCCTGTCGGCTCGGAAACAATTCTGGATCAAAACCCACTTTATACAACCATAAAAAGAAAAGTTGCCTATTTTGCTGCACAAAGGATTATATAACACTACTTTTTTGACCTTCCAACTAAATAGACTCCCATCACGACCAACGCTGTACCGATAACTTGAACACTGTTGATCGTCTCATCCAATAGAAAATAAGCAAGAATTAAAGTACTGATCGGTCCGATAGAGCTCATGATCGAAGCTGAACTAGCCCCAACACGACGGATACCGGCATTCATCAGGAACGCTGGTATTACCGTGGAAATAATTGCCAACATTAAAGCGAGGCTATAGACCTGTTTTGGAAAATCCGGCAAAACGAATTCATGTGTGATGACGTAATGCAGGATCGTCACGATACAGGAAATGGTCATCGCGTAAGCTGTGAATCTTGTTGATCCAATACGTTTGATCATTTCACCACTTCCCATCAGAAAAAAAGCAAAAGCCAGTGCACTTCCGGCAACCAACAACCCACCTTTGATCACGTTGTTTGAGTCAACAGTAATATTATCCACCACTACAAACAGAATGCCTGCATAACTTAATAATAGTGCAAGAATTTCCGATCGATTTATTCGACGTTTAAGAAAAATTGCTGAAAGCAAAACAACAAACGTCGGATATAAGAACAGGATTAACCGTTCGAGTCCTGCCGAAATATATTGTAAACCTTTAAAATCGAGAAGACTCGCCATGTAATACCCCAGAACCCCAAGACAGCAGATTGCGATCCAATCTTTGGGGGTTAAAGATTCCTGGTTTGTATTTCGGTTAGTCCAGAAAGCAACCAGAAGGAAAAACGGCAATGCCATAATCATACGCAACATCATGAGCGATATTGGATCTACACTTGCTCCATAAGCATAAGCGAGTTTGATCATTACTGCTTTTGCCGAAAAAGCGATCGCACCAATGATGACGAAAATTATTCCAATGTAATAATCTCGTTGGTTTTCCTGAGTTGTATTTTTCACAGTGTTTCCCGATTATGATCGAGGATACTGCAGGGAGAATTGTTAAATAGTCGCGGCAGAATCCACGGCTATTATTTTTTATTAAAAGTATTTAAGAAAGAATAAACAGACCGCAGCAGACAGGCAGGTTTTGCCAGAGCTTCAGCGTTTTGAGAACTATATTTGAATGAGTTGTTGCGTTCATAGTGCGCGGAGATTAAAGATTATTATTCTGGCTGTCAACATAACGCTGTAAATCTTCTGGTCGATCCACATCCCATTGCATGGTTAATTTATAACAATGCAGATCATGTTTATTTATTTTCACAATTGTTTGATCAAAAACTTTTGACGTACCCCAGTCTATATTGTTGAAGAGTCCATCATTATTTTTCGTCATTCCGATCAACGTATATCCACCATCCTCAGCGGGGGCGATCACAACATCACTACCCTCTTCCAGTTGAGTGAATGCCTGATCAAGATCCTCTATTGTCAGCGAGGGACAATCTATTCCGATCAGGATCGCAGATGAACTGTGCTCAAGTGTAGTTTGTAATGCGTGGTGCATTCGTTCACCGAGGTCGTTACCTTTTTGTTTTTTTAGATCAATTTTAAAAGTCTGAAAAAAAGGATGATCAAGTTCTGGAGAACACCAGATCTCTACAGGACAAAGTTGACTTTTTATTGCCTGACTTATGGTTTTGGTAGCAAGTTTACTATGAAGCTCAGCGGCTTGTTGCTCTGAAAGAACGGGGAGAAGTCTTGTTTTTACCGTGCCAGAGATCGGGGCTTTACAAAAAATAATTATCTTTGAATCTGGAAATTTCATACATGACTTTTTATTTAAGAGATCTGAATGGCAGCATCAATATATTTTGTATTTTCCCATCTTTATTTTCTCTGGCATATTGCAAACCAATTTCCATATCTATATGACCATCTTTAGGTTGATCAATATAGGTTCCACAAAGTCTGTCCCAGATCGAAACCGAGAAGCCATAGTTACTGTCAGTTTCATCTCGATAGATAGAGTGGTGAACCCGGTGCATATCAGGTGTCACAAGAATTTTTCTAAGTTGTTTATCGATTGAAAGCGGTAGATTGACATTGCCATGATTAAATACCGCTGTCGTATTCAGAATCACTTCAAATAGAATCACAGCGATCGGATCTGCACCTATTATAAAAACAGCAACTATCTTTACGACGAGTGAGAAAAATATTTCCAGCGGATGAAAGCGAACACCGGTTGTTGTGTCATAAACCAGATCAGTATGATGAACCTGATGCAGTTTCCAGATCATGGGGATTTTATGTGATGCTACATGCTGCCCGTAAATCACAAAATCAAGAATTATCAAAGTGAGAATAGAGCCAATGATCCCCGTAATACCAAACCAGTTTAGCAGTCCAATATTTTTTTCAGCGGCAATAACAGCACAACTATAAACAATCCCTCCGACTGTAATTCGAACCAGTATCGAACTTAGAACCATCAAACCTAAATTAATCGGCCAACGACTTAAACGTTGTTGATCATTTTTGCGGCGAGGGCTGAAATATTCCCAACTGATCATGATCAAAAAAATAAATAAAAAAGCACCGAATCTATATTTAGCATCCATTATAGTTTACCGATATTGCTTAATTAAAATGCGAGGGTGAGTTCCGAGAAAATATAAAAAACGTAACCACCACATCTTGCCTACTGTTCGTAATATTCCATTCTTTTCCCAACGACGACTTGACGTTGTCGCTTTGTTTTTCAAGCAAACCGGAAAGGCCATTTTTCTTAACCGTTTACTGATCTCGACATCTTCCATGATCTGATAATCAGGAAAACCTTTAATCCGATCAAATGCATTTCGTGTGACAAATATTCCTTGATCTCCCGTTGCAACTCCGGTCAAACCTGATCGTAAATTCATCATCAATTCTATAATCCGGAACATAAAATGATCACCGGAAAGTTTCACATCAAATCGTCCCCAGACATGCGGTAATTCCATAGAACTCAATATCAGTTTATAAGCCTGCTCAGGCAATTCAGTATCCACATGCAGGAAAAGTAAAACTCTACCTGTTGCATGGTGTGCGCCGGCATTCATTTGTCTCGCTCTATAGGCTGCAATACCTTCCCCTGCTTCGATAACCAGATCAGCCAACGGTTCTGCCAACGTAACGCTGGCATCTTCACTGCCGCCATCAACAACGATGATCTCTACACCACGATTACGAATAAACTGTAATTTTTGCAATGCCTGTTCTATCCGATCAGCTTCATTTAAAACCGGAATGATGATCGATAATTCAGGCCCTTCAATAATCATCTGGTTATCCTAGCAACACGATGCTTCGCTAGTTCCACCGCTATGCAGCCCACCTTTTGTTTCCGCCGGTGATCGCAGAGTTCCCGCTGGCTGACACCATGTACGTGGTTCGGATTTTACCGCAGGTTCAATGCCAATAAACTGATCACCATAAAAACCACCCGTCAGTAATTTAAAGCTACGCTCACAGACGGCGATACGTTTGCCCCGTGGATAAACATGCTCTTCATCATCGTAAACTTCTTTAAAAGGCCCACGGTAGATCACCGCGTGTCCATAATCCTGACATTCGGTTTCTTCCGGTTTAGTCGCGGTAATAGTGACAGTTCTAAATTCGATTCCTTCGACAACTTGCCACGGTTCATCGCCCCATTTATCCAGACTGACGGCTACAAATCCGGCATCAATAAATACTTGTAAAAAATCATCTTCTGTGAGCGCGCCGGAGATACAGCCGCTCCAGAGATCGGCATCATTTTTCATTTTTTCGGAGCTATCTTCATCACTGACAATATCCGAGATCGCTACACGTCCACCTGGTTTTGTGACGCGGAATATTTCATTGATCAGTTGTTCTTTTTCATTGTCATGTACGAGATTCAAAACGCAGTTTGAAACCACCAGATCAATCGAATTATTTTTGACCAAAGGATTATTCTTTTTCTGATCATCCTGCCAAACTCTAAGTTCGCCAGAACTGATAAAATCAGTCACCGGATTATCCGCTAAATATTTTTCCATAGCATCCAGATCAAGCGCCAGATCCTGAATCTGACCTTTGACAAATTGAACCCGATCAGAGCCGATCTTTTCAGCCATTTCCGGTTGATATTTTCTCGCCAAATCAAGCATATCATCGGTCATATCGACACCGATCACTTTGCCCTGATCGCCGACAAGTTGTGCGGCCATGTAACAGATTTTTCCAGAACCGGATCCCAGATCCAGCACCACATCACCTTCACGAACATATCGAGAAGGATCGCCACAACCATAATCTTTTTCGATGATTTCTTCGGGTAATAATTTTAATAAACTCGCATCATAATCCACCGGACAACATAGCTCTGGTTGTTGCTCCTGTGCGCCTTCTGAGTATCGTTCGATTACGCTTGCTTCTTTATCCATTTTTGATTTCCTGATCTAGACTCATTCCAAAGATCCACCGCAACTGCTGCCCTGTCCGGCGGTACAGCCGTAACAATGATCAAGCACTGCAATGGGTTGATTATTTAATTTTTCTGCATTTAATTCGCTGATATGTCGCTTGCCTTCGGGCATGGTGATCGCCAACATTTGGTTGAAGTCGCAATCATAAACAAAACCCTGCCAGTCGACGCTTAAAATTGTCCGGCACATCACCGTGTCCAGATTTTCCTGCTTAAAATTATCGCGCAATAATTGCATATATGTTTCAAACTGACCTTTGCTGATCAGCGTGCTGCCGAATCGCTGGATCGGCATGTTGGTGATCGTGAACAAATGATTGAAAACGATATCGTATTCGTCTTTTAAATGTTGCTTATAAGCTGGCTCAAGTTCGTTTTGTGACGGCGGCAATTCTGCACCTTGTGGGTTATAAACAAGGTTAAGGATCAAACCGGAATCCTCCTGGCCATATCCTGCGGCATTTAATTCCTGCAAAGATTTAATGCTGGCATCAAACACACCATTGCCACGTTGCTGATCAACATTGTCTTCCATATAGCAAGGTAACGATGCAGCAATTTCGACTTTATTAGTAGCAAGAAATTCAACCATGTCTTCGTAACCAGCTTCTTGCAGAATCGTCAGGTTGCAACGATCAATCACATGAACATCCAGTGATCGGGCAGCAATGACCAGATCACGAAAATGCGGGTTCATTTCCGGTGCACCGCCGGTGAGATCCAGTATTCTGATTTTTTCGGTTTTTAAAAACGTAATAACCTGATCAACCGTTTCCCTTGTCATGATCTCTTTTCGCTTCGGCCCAGCATTCACATGACAATGCAAACAGGTCTGGTTACATAAGTAACCGAGGTTAACCTGCAGCATTTCCAACGGAAGTCTGCTAATCGCTGGAAAGTCGGTTGTTTGTAAGAGTGGGAGAGTCTTGTGCATTTGTTCGCGAATTCTATTCTAAAAACTGAAATTTCAACAGTCTTATAGTATCCTCCCTTTTTTTGTCTAAGCTATAATTTACACAACCAATATGACCCAGAAAAATAAATACAGTTCACGCATCACCCAACCTAAATCTCAGGGCGCTTCACAGGCCATGCTTTATGCCACCGGCATGTCTGAAGAAGATATGAACAAAGCCGAAGTGGGCATCTCCAGCGTCTGGTACGAAGGCAATCCCTGCAACATGCATTTGCTGGATCTCTCGGAGAAAGTGAAAGAAGGCGTAATCAAAGCCGGTCTTGTGGGCCTGCGTTTTAATACTATTGGTGTCAGTGATGGAATCTCAATGGGTACAGATGGCATGAGCTATTCGCTGCAATCTCGTGATCTGATTGCAGATTCTATTGAAACGGTGATGTCTGCCCAGTGGTATGACGCGAATATTTCCATTCCCGGCTGTGACAAAAACATGCCCGGCGTATTGATCGCCATGGGTCGGTTGAACCGCCCTTCCCTGATGGTTTATGGCGGCACGATCAAACCTGGCCATTGCAGCAGTAAAAAGGACAACGAAACGCTGGACATTGTTTCTGCCTTCCAGAGTTACGGAGAATTCATTTCCGGTTCGATTGACGAAGAGTCGCGCAAAAATATCGTTAAAAACTCCTGCCCCGGCGCCGGAGCCTGTGGTGGTATGTACACAGCAAATACGATGGCATCGGCGATCGAGGCGATGGGCATGTCCCTTCCATACAGTTCATCCACACCGGCAGAAGATCCCGGTAAAGAAGAAGAATGTTTACGTGCCGGTGCTGCGATTCGCATCTTGCTGGAAAAAGACATCAAACCACGCGACATTATGACGCGCGAAGCCTTTGAAAATGCCATGGTGCTGACCATTGTTCTTGGCGGATCAACCAATGCAGTTATCCATTTGATCGCAATGGCTCGATCGGTTGATATTGATCTGACTATCGATGATTTTCAGGCCGTCAGTGATCGCATTCCGTTTTTGGCTGATCTAAAACCCAGTGGTAAATATGTAATGGAAGATGTACATCTTGTGGGCGGTATTCCGGCGGTAATGAAAATGTTGCTGGAAGACGGTTTGATCAACGGTGATTGCATGACGGTTACTGGTAAGACCATTGCCGAGAATCTAAAAGATCTGCCTGGCCTGAAAGAAGGTCAGGATGTGATCCACTCCCGCGATAATCCGATCAAGGAAACGGGTCATATCCGAATTCTTAAAGGCAGCCTCGCGCCAGAAGGATCCGTTGCCAAGATCACTGGTAAAGAAGGTCTGGCTTTCTCCGGCCCGGCTAAGGTTTATGATGCAGAAGAAGACATGCTCGCAGCGCTGGAAAAAAACGAGATCGAAAAAGGTGATGTTGTGATCATTCGCTACGAAGGCCCGAAAGGTGGCCCGGGTATGCCCGAAATGTTGACACCCACTTCTGCGATCATTGGTGCTGGATTAGGTTCTGATGTTGCTCTGCTAACCGATGGTCGGTTCTCCGGTGGGTCACATGGTTTCATCGTTGGGCATATTGTGCCGGAAGCGCAAGAAGGTGGCCCGATTGCGTTGGTAGAAAATGGTGACATTATTTCGATTGATGCCGAAACCAATAAAATTGACGTCGATATTTCCGCAGATGAAATGAAAAAACGACATGCAGCCTGGACTCAACCTCCTTACAAAGTCAGTCGTGGTACACTTTATAAATACATAAAGAATGTTAAAACGGCTTCAGAAGGCTGTGTGACAGACGAATAAGTTTATATTTAGCGACATATAATATTGGAATATTTACATGACGGATGTTCAATGGATCAATAAAAATGAGACTAAAAGTCAGGTTCTCTCACATCCTGATATTAAGGGTTGGGTTGCGATCCGCAATGATGGAACAAAAAATGTTGCTTCTGATGAAACGGCCGAACGGTTGGGAAATGTATTGATCTATTTCAACCAGGTATCTGATCTGATTGGTGAGACATTTGGCCTGGATAATCTGGATGAAATACACATTGTCTGTGATGAACTCACTGCAGTCTGTATGCCGGGAATGAAAGAAACCGTCGGTGTTATTTTTGATAAAAATACCAAACCAAACCAGTTTTTAGCAAAATACAAAACCGCAAGATAATGAGTCTTCAAAAATCCATAAATTCTATTCTTGATACCCCAAAAGTGGAGGCGCTTCTTGTTTTTGATCTCGACGGCTCCGTTTATTTTGAACAAGTACCTGAAAATACAAATCCAACTGCGCTGGAAAAATTGCCTCAAAGAATTTTAATGATGTATGACATCATTGCTGATAATTTTCAGCACTGCTCAGATTTCATACTTAAGTTTGAGAAGAAAAACCTGTACTTTCGAAAAAGCAGTGACAAAAAAGGAAAGGATTTTATTCTTGCCATTCTCGGCGATGCTGGTATTAATTTCGTTTCCCTGAAGCTTGTCTCTAACCTTGCAATGAAGATGATCGAACTTGAGGATCAACCGCCCACTGAAGAAACTCCACCTACAGGAAATAAGAAATCAAAACTAACCTACCGAGGACAACAGATTAATACTGAAAAACCTGTCGCCAAAGAATCCAAAAAGACTCGCTCAGGGCTGACCTATCGAGGTCAGAAGTTATAAGCAAAGAAGTATAGCTATAAGGTTGTACTATATTTTTTGTAATAGCTCAGTACTTTCGTCACATAATGCTGAGTTTCTTTGTAAGGTGGGATCTTGTTTCCATACTTCATGACTGCGCCTTCACCAGCATTATAAGCTGCCAAAGCCAGCTTCGTATCGTTATCAAACATTTCCAGCAGATCACGTAAGTACTTCGTTCCACCAGCAATATTAGCCTCAGCATCTTTGCTGTCTTTTACACCATAACGCTCTGCTGTCGCAGGCATTAATTGCATCATGCCAACCGCACCGGCTTTAGAAATAACCTTAGGTTGATAAGCAGACTCAGCCGTGATCACAGCATGAACCAACGCGATCGGGAGTTTGTTCTTATCAGCAGCAGCTTTAATTATGTCAGCATACTCTTTCTGTCTTTTTGCCAGGCCTGCACCATTGTATTTCTTCACTTTCCAGCCTTTCCAGGTCCGGACGATCATTTTGTAACCCTTATGTTCCGGCCGATCTGTTAAATAAACATGGCCATTTTTATCGACATATTTATAGACATCCGCCATAACAGGGACGGAAACAAAAACTGAGGCGATCAGGCTAGCTATCATTAGTCCTGATATATTATTTTTAAACAATGTTCTTAAAACTAATTCCATGTTTCAACTCTTATACAATTGCAAAATAAAGCAGCCCGGTTTTAAAAGTAAATGCTAAAATATGTAAGCTAACTAAAGCAAAAATACCCGCGATCAGATCATCAAACATAATACCAAAACCACCTGATACACGTTGATCTATTATCTTTATCGGCCAAGGCTTCCAAATATCAAATATTCGAAACAGGATAAAACCCAAAATAACCCATAACCAGCCAGCTGGTGCCATGATCATCGTTACAAGATAGCCCACTACTTCATCCCAGACAATCCCGGGGTGATCATGTACACCAAGTTCTCTCGCAGTACGATCGCAGATCCAGATCCCAACCAGAAACAGGATTATTGTGATCAAACAGTAGATTGCCACTGGCAAGGACTGCATGATCAGAAAAAGTGGTATTCCCACCAATGTTCCGAATGTTCCTGGTGCTTTTGCAGCAAGTCCTGTGCCAAAACCTAGAGCCAGGCAATGAATCGGATCTTTCAGTAATTTTGGATCAATTTTTGGATTGTTATTTTTATTGGTCATAAATCAGTATTATTTTTTCAATGCTTCCAGACCTTCCGAAAAACCGGTGAGAGACAAAGGAACATCGATCGCCTTACGGTGACCATCATGAAAAGTTACCCTCGCCGTTTTTCCAGCCATAAATGATACCAACATACTCTCTTTCAGCCGAAATCCACCACGACATCCAGAGGGTTCACAACGTTCGATCTGAAACTTGATCGGATCCTGATCATCAATTCTAATACTGGCACCGGGAGGCAGTGATATTCCCAGTGGCATTGAAACCAGGATCACAGGTGTGTTTCTGGCTGCAGAAAGATATCCGATCGCAACATGTAAAACACGACTTCCTCCTTGTTGGAGCACTAGATTCTGGAAGATAAAACAACCTTCTTTTCCAGTTTCCTTTTCACAACGAACGGTCCAGTTGTCATAAGATTCTCCATCAACGGGCTCTGCAGAGACCTGACTCATGGAAAAGACTACCAAAAACAGGACTAAGCGATTAATCATTTTCTGCATCTATTAGCCCACCATTCTGGTACTCGAATTTGTTCAAAAACATCATAATCATCGTAGGGTTTCAGATCCAGAACCGGCGTTCCATCGAAGGCGTCCAATCTTTTCACAATCAGTCGGTTTCCATCACGTTCTAATAATTCTGCCACTGCCATTCCTATAGGGTTCGGCCTGTTTCTGGCTCGTGTGGCCAGTATGCCAGTTGTTGGCAAGTTTTTATCACCTCTCGGCTGGATCAGCTGTTGCACGGGAGCCTCCCCAACTTTGTGCATCCAGAACAAAACAAATATATGTGAATACTCTTCGATATTTAATAAGGCATCCGTCCACTTTTCATCGATCAGAATTTCTGAAATCATTTCGGCACGTTTTCGTGGCACATCTTCATCCGGAATATCATTTTTCACATAGCCAATAGGACTAAGGTTTATCATGTTATTATTCTCGTGTGGCACTTGAACTCTTTCATCCTGCAGTTGCTGACTGGTTTAATAGCGTTTTTCCAGAGCCGACTGCGTGCCAGACAAAGGCCTGGCCTGCGATCAAGTCCCATTCTGACACGTTAATCGCTGCACCAACAGGTTCTGGTAAAACACTGGCGGCTTTTCTGGCGGCGATCGACGATCTGGTTCGTGATGACATCAAGTATGGCTTGCCAGATGAAACCCGTGTTTTATACATTTCACCGCTGAAAGCGCTCAGCAATGATATACAAAAAAACCTGCAAATCCCTTTAGAAGGTATTTCAGATCAGTTAGGTGATCACGAGTTAAGTATCCGAGCCATGGTGCGAACTGGCGACACGCCGCAATCGGAACGAACTCGTATGCGTCGCTTGCCACCGCATATTCTGGTCACCACACCAGAATCTCTTTACATCCTTCTTACCAGCGACAGTGGCAGAGATATGTTACGCACAGTTCGCACCGTAATCGTTGATGAAATTCACGCTATTGTGAATAGCAAACGTGGATCTCATCTGTCTTTGAGTCTCGAACGGTTGGCTGCTTTAACGGATAAACCACCTGTACGAATAGGCCTTTCAGCAACCCAGAAACCGATTAACAAGGTCGCCAGTTTTTTAACAGGACATGAGAATAGACAGTGCCATATCGTCGATACCGGTTATCAGCAAGATCGTGATCTAAAGATCGAGATACCAAATTCACCATTGGAATCAATGATGTCCGGAGAAGTCTGGACAGAGGTGTATCAAAAAGTCATCGATCTGATCGAAGAACACCATACAACGATCGTTTTTGTAAACACCCGACGCATGGCCGAGCGAGTTGCTAGACATTTAAGCGAACATCTGGGTGAAGAAAACGTCACTTCTCATCACGGCAGCCTGTCGCGGAAACAACGTCTGAATGCAGAAACAAGGCTCAAATCTGGCGATCTGAAAGCGCTGGTAGCGACCGCCTCATTGGAACTCGGGATCGATATTGGTGATGTAGATCTGGTTTGCCAACTGGGATCAACCCGATCAATTGCCACATTTCTACAAAGATCTGGCCGCGCCAATCATGCGGTTGGCGGTTTACCCAAAGCACGTTTATTTCCTCTCAGTCGTGATGAACTGGTGGAAGCGGTGGCACTGTTCGATGCGATCCAACGAGGCGAACTTGATCACTTAATCATCCCACAACAACCGCTGGATGTTCTTTCGCAGCAGATCGTCGCGATGGTTGCCTGTGAAGAATGGAATGAAGATGATTTATTTGATCGCATCAGAAAGGCATGGCCATACAGAAACCTGTCACGAGAAGATTATGATGAAGTGATCACCATGCTCTCCGAAGGATTCAGTACTCGTCGTGGTCGTCGAGGAGCTTATCTCCATCGTGACAGCATCAACTCACGTTTACGTGCACGAAAAGGCGCAAAACTGACTGCTGTAACCAGCGGCGGAGCAATTCCAGATACGGCTGATTATGAAGTCAGACTTGAACCAGGTGGTACCTTTGTCGGAACACTGGATGAAGATTTCGCTATCGAAAGTCTGGCTGGTGATATTTTCCAGCTGGGTAATACCTCATGGCGGATCTTGCGTGTAGAAAGCGGCACAGTTCGAGTTCAGGACGCCAAAGGCCAGCCACCGAGTATTCCCTTCTGGATGGGAGAAGCACCAGCACGCAGTTTTGAATTTTCATTTGCCGTATCACGATTGCGATCAACGATTGATAAATTACTTGAAGAAAACGCTGCTGAACAATGGTTAAGCAATGAGTTGCAACTGGAAGTTGGAGTGATTGATCAAGTAGTGAGCTACCTGCATGCCGGTCGAAATGCATTGGGCATGATGCCGACCATGGACACTCTGGTTGTTGAACGTTTCTTTGATGAATCAGGCGGTATGCAATTGGTCCTGCATTCTCCTTTTGGCAGCCGCGTTAATCGGGGATGGGGACTAGCTTTACGAAAACGCTTTTGTCGCCAGTTTAATTTTGAACTCCAGGCAGCGGCCACGGAAGATGCGATCATTCTATCGCTCGGTGAAACCCACAGTTTTCCACTGGATGATGTGTGGAAATTTCTGAACAGTAAAACTGTTAGGCAAATACTCATTCAGGCCATGCTCGATGCACCCATGTTCGCTACTCGTTGGCGTTGGGTCGCTAGTTGTGCCCTGGCTATTCCACGTTTTCGTGGTGGTAAGAAAGTCCCTGCCCGTTTGCAACGCATGAATGCTGAAGATCTCGTTTCCGTGGTCTTTCCAGAGCAACTGGCCTGCCTGGAAAATATCGCGGGTGACCGTGAAATTCCAGATCACCCACTGGTCGATCAAACCGTTGATGATTGTCTCAATGAAGCGATGGATATCGATAGCCTGATCCAGATTCTCGAAGACATTGAAGCAGGCAAAAAAACACTGATCACACGTGATCTGACCGAACCTTCACCCTTAGCGCAAGCAATACTGACTGCAAATCCATACGCCTTCCTTGATGGCGCTCCTGCCGAGGAACGTCGCACACAAGCAGTGATCAGCCGTCGATGGATAGATCCAGAAGATGCCTCGGATATCGGCAAACTTGATCCTGATGCGATACAACGAGTAAGAGAAGAAGCATGGCCCGATGCACAAACACCGGATGAGCTACACGATGCTTTATTGGTGCTAGGCTTTCTTACTGAAAAAGAAATAGACACTGGTCCAATTCACAAACTAAAAAGTGATCAAACAACATTTAGTGGTGTTGGTGACTGGAAAGACTTTTTAGAACGACTTATGGCTGATGGTCGTGTCAGATTTCTCGATTCACATAAACTCTGGATTGCGGTAGAACGATCTGACTGGTTTGAGTCACTATTCTCAAACAGTGATTCACCAGAAAAAGCCTTACTTGAAATCCTCCGTTGTCGTATAGAAGGACTTGGCCCTGTCACGATCAAAGAACTGGCTTCTCCACTCGACATTTCCGAAAATCTTGTTACTGGAGCCATGCTCTCATTGGAGAATGAGGGTTATGTTCTACAGGGAAAATTCACAGCCGAATGTAACGAATCAGAATGGTGTGAACGACGTCTTCTGGCAAGAATACATCGCTATACTGTCAAACGGTTAAGAAAAGAAATTGAACCCGTTTCTATTGCTGATTTCATGCGATTTCTATTTTCGTGGCAACACCTTACGCCGGGAGATCAACTTGAAGGCGCAGCCTCGGTTTATACGATCCTGGAACAACTGGAAGGATTTATTGCACCAGCCCGTTCCTGGGAGAATTCAATCCTGACTGATCGGATTCGTCACTACCAACCAGACTGGCTTGATCAGAGTTGTTTATCCGGTCATTTCACCTGGCTGAGAGGAAATAATCGAGGTCATACAGGCAGCAAACCGAGCAGCCTGAAAGCCACACCCGTCACGTTTATTCAACGAAGGAATATCCAACAACTAACCTGCTATTGGCAAACTGATGAGGATACTTCTGGTTTATCTGATCAAGCTCAGCAGATTTTTGATCATCTCACACAAAATGGTGCCTGCTTTCACGATGATCTTTTTCATGAGTTTGGTGACTTGGAAACTCTATTTGATGCAACACTTGCCGGGCTGATCACAGCAGGCCTGATCGCATCGGACAGTTTTTCTGGTTTAAGAAAATATTTACGATCCAGTCAACAATCAAAACGTCTTCAAAGAGCAAGACGACGAACTCCATCGCATTTTATAGATCAAAAATTGATTGGCCGCTGGTCGATAGTAAAACCACCGATTATCAACTCATTTAATCTGGAACTATCAGATCAGATCGAAACCCTCGCCATGACGCTACTAAAACGTTATGGAGTAATTTTTCGTCGATTAGTCGATCGCGAAAATGGACTTCCTCCCTGGCGCGATCTGCTAATGTGCTACCGGCGACTGGAAGCACAGGGCAAGATCCGTGGCGGTCGTTTTGTCAGCACGGTTACTGGCGAACAATTTGCCTTACCTGAAGCTGTTGGGAGCTTAAGAAGCCTTCGGCGCGGCAGACCTGATGGACAACTCATTTCAATATGTGCTGCTGATCCATTAAATCTTACGGGCATTCTCTTACCCGGCCCCAGAATCCCTTCTCAGGGAAATAATCGAATTGTTTTTCGTGATGGACTTCCTGTTGCTGCAAAAACAGGAAAAGAAGTTAAGCTATTACAGAAGATTGACCCTGCAGATGATTGGAAAATAAAGAATATTCTAATACGTCAAAGAACCAACTCCAAATGACAACAATCGTTATAAATCGAGCTTATTTATACTAAATTCGCTTGCTATAAAATCTGGAATTCTCTACATTCTAAGCAGATGATTTGCGCAAATCACTGTGTTACAGAACGACAATAAACTCATCTGTATTAATCATAAATACGATGATCTCAGGTGGTTTTTGGCCTGATTATTGCTTTATTTTTACACATTAGTTAACTGTTTAAACAATAAAAATAAAAAGCTGTGATCAACCCAAGGGAATTTGTTTGAAACTTCAAGCCAAAATTTTATTTATCTTAGCGCCACTCGCTGTCATACCGCTTCTACTGCTGGGCTGGTTAGCTTATTCTGAGATAACAACCAACACCAAACAACGAACGCTTGAGACACTGGAAGTGCTCACAGAGGAAACCTCCAAAAACCTGAAATCACGGATTGAAGAAGCTGAAGGTGTCGCCAGAATTCTGACGAATTCGAAATTACTCAGCAAGTTTATTCAGAGTTCGAATATTTATGAGAAATATAATGTTCTGGTACCGGGGCTGGAAGAGGTTTTTTCACATTATCTGCAAGTCTACCCAGAAATAGTCACTATTCGTATTCGGAATGCAGATAATGCTGATGTCTTGAGCGTACCAGAGAAAGCTGACGTTTTGCTGAAACGCGAAAAAACCGGCACGACGCTATCGGATACTGACAGGACTTCTTTCATCTATCCTGAGAATGATCGGCCTCTTTTCATTCACAGCGTAAAACTTTATTCGAAAAACTACGCTTCCGGTAGTGAAAAAACATTATTTGGCTATCTTGATATTTTCTCTTCAATGTCGATCATTGACTCGGTGATCGAAAAATCGTTTGGGGAAAAATATGGTGTGATTTTCTTTGCCGATAGAAACGGCAACATTATGCGTGGTGAGTCTGATCTCAAACTTTCGGCAAACAATAAGCTTCCGGATATTCAACATTTAATTCAGCAAGGTAAAGAGGTTTCTCCCCAAAAAATAGCATTTCGTGGACATACTTCTCTTATTCAAGGTCATAGAATTGATCAAAATCTTTATATGTTCAGCCTGCTGACTCATGAGCAAATTAAAAGCAGTAGTGACTCTTACTTCTACCGCATGGCCGGCATCGTCGGGATCAGTATCTTCCTGTTTTCGGTATTGGGTTTCCTCTCCATAAAATACCTGTTGATCAAGCCGCTACAACAACTCGGCGCAGCTGCTCAACACATTGGCGAAGGCAACCTGGAATTCACCTTAGACATTGATAATAAAGATGAGTTGGGTGAGCTATCAACATCATTAAAGGAAATGAGCCGCAATTTACGCCAGTCGAACGAACAAATACGCTATTTTGCCTACCACGACAGTCTAACAAAATTACCTAACCGCAGAATGTTCAGTGAATATCTGAGTCATGCGGTGGCACATGCCAGACGCCGAAATCAAGCATTAGCTTTGATGTATCTTGATCTGGATGATTTTAAAGTAATCAATGATACTCTTGGGCATCAAGCTGGCGATGAAGTTTTAAGAGAACTCTCAAACAGATTATCCGATTGCATACGAGATGAGGATTATCTAGGTCGTCCCACAGCATCTCACCGCTCAGAAACAGAAACGGTTGCTCGTCTTGGTGGTGATGAATTTATTATTTTCCTGCCGGATATCAACAGCCCTTACGAGGCCGCAAACGTTGCCAACCGTGTGCTTGAAGCTTTGTCGATCCCTTTTCGTGTTGAAAACCGGGATTTGCATGTCAGTGCCAGTATCGGGATCACCACTTATCCTAAAGATGGTAACGACGTTGAGACCTTGATCAAGAATGCGGATATGGCGATGTATCATGCCAAAGAAAAAGGCAAAAATGCTTACAGCTATTATCAGGAATCAATGAACGTAGCTGCTTTTGAGCTATTGAACTTGCAAAGTGAAATGCGTCAGGCTTTGGCTAAAAACGAATTTATTCTTCACTACCAACCACAAGTTGATCTCAACACGGGCGAAATTATCAGTGTTGAAGCGCTAATCCGTTGGCAACACCCTGAAAAAGGGCTGATTTCACCCGACGCTTTTATCCCTGTTGCCGAGCAATCAGAATTAATCGTTGCCATTGGTGAATGGGTCATTCAGGAAGCCTGCCGACAAGTAAAAATCTGGCATGATGAAGGGCATGTTGACTTGTGTGTGTCCGTCAACGCATCTGCTGCACAATTACATCGACATGATCTGAAAGAAGTGATTCAGGAAACCCTGCTTTCAAATACCCTGCCAGCAAAAGCACTGGAAATAGAGCTAACTGAAACAGCGATCGGCAATTCAGAAGAAACGGTCTTTGAGACCTTGACAGCAATCAAATCTCTCGGCGTTCAAATTGCCATGGATGATTTTGGCACAGGTTATTCTTCACTCGGATATTTAAGTAAATTACCGATTGACAAGATCAAGGTTGATCGCAGTTTTGTTAAGGATATTACCTCTGAGACAACACACGCACCCATCATTTCCGCAATTCTGGCAATGGCTCACAGCCTTGAGCTTCCTGTCACCGCCGAAGGTGTCGAACTACAGGCTCAGATAGATTTCCTACGTGTGAAAGGTTGCGGCTTGATCCAGGGATTCCTGATTAGTCATCCTGTTTCTGCCGATGAAATTTCCCAATTATTGAAACAAAAAAATCTCCTAAAGAAAACATCCCCTCAGCCGATATAAATTCTCTGAGCATAGAAATGCTCAATTTACTTATATTTTAAAGGGAGTTTAACCATGGCAATTTCAAAATGGGCCGGCGGTATTGTAATTTTAATAGCATTTGTAGTTGCAGGAAAAACGCAGGCAGCAAATGAAACAAAATCAATGGAACTGCAGCAGACCAACAAGATCGTTACTGAACAACAGCTGATCCGTAAATAAGCTAATTTTTACTGCTGTTGATATGGATCAACAGTAGTATTTTCCTCTCAGATTCAAGAGCCACGCTCAAAAATTCAATTTGTCTGATCGGCGAGCCGATACCCGTAATTACTAGAAATGCAGATTTTTAGTGCGTCTAATGGATGGACTGGCAAGGCATATTATTGAAGTAATAGTGGTGACTATTGCTTAATAATATAACGCCGCCAGCACATTCAGTAGGCGTGCTAACAAACTGCATTTCTAGTGATTACGGGTATATAATGCGCGTTTTATTAATACTGCTTGCGCAAAATGAATCCATCTCTCACACGATTACATCCTTATCCTTTTGAAAGACTGGCTGAAATAAAAAAGGCTTCAGAACACCTGTCAGGTAAATCTCCAATTGATTTATCCATCGGTGAACCAAAACATCCGACACCACAATTCATCAAAGATGAGTTAGTTAATCAACTGGATAGCGTTGCTTCTTATCCAACCACACGTGGCAGCGACTTGTTGCGATCAGCGATCAGTGACTGGTTGATCAGTCGATTTTGGTTACCAGTAGGTTCACTGACGAATGATCATGTCTTACCCGTCAATGGTACGCGTGAAGCGCTGTTTGCAATCGCGCAGTGTATTGTTGATCACAGTGTCCCGGACATTCCTTTGGTACTTTCACCAAATCCGTTCTATCAGATCTATGAAGGTGCTGCAGTACTGGCGGGCGCTGATCCTCATTATCTTAACTGCACGAAAGAAAATAATTTTCTACCCGATTTCGATAGTGTTTCGGCAACCACCTGGGAGAAATGTCAGCTTATTTATCTTTGCTCTCCAGCAAATCCAACTGGCGCTGTGCTTTCTGAAAAAGATCTGATCAAATTAATGGATCTCTCTGATCAGTATGATTTCGTCATCGCATCTGACGAATGTTATTCGGAGATCTATTTTGATAAAACAAATCCTCCGACAGGCTTGCTGGAAGCGGCTGCAAAATCAGGCCGGATAGATTTTCGCAATTGTCTGGTTTTTCATAGCCTGTCTAAACGATCCAATGTACCCGGTTTACGATCAGGCTTTGTTGCTGGCGATAAAGACCTGATCAAACAATTTCTGTTGTATAGAACTTACCACGGTTGCGCCATGCCGCTACCAACTCAATATGCCAGCATTGTCGCCTGGCAAAACGAAGAACATGTAAAGGGAAATCGCCAGCAATATCGTGAAAAATTCGCAGCAGTCCTTGAAATACTCTCGCCAGTCTTGAATGTCGAAAAACCGGAAGCCGGTTTTTATCTTTGGCCCGAGGTCAAGATGGACGACGTAGCATTTGCAAGTGGGCTGATGAAGACGCAAAATGTCACGGTATTACCGGGGAGCTTTTTAGCAAGGGAATCGAATGGCATCAATCCGGGCGAAAATCGTGTCAGAATAGCGTTGGTGGTTTCTCTTGAAGAAACGATTAAAGCCGCTCAACGAATTAAAGAATTTATTAAATCAACAAGTTAAGAGAATACTAAAATGGAACAACTGGAAAAAATAATCGAAGAAAACTTTGAGAACATTTCTGAAATCACGCCGGCCACTGCCAGCAAAGAACTGAAAGAAGCGATCGAAGAATGTATCAGCGGACTGGATGCGGGCACTTACCGCGTTGCGGAGAAAAAAGGTGACGAATGGGTTACTAATCAGTGGTTGAAAAAATCAGTTTTATTGTCATTCCGCGTCAGTGATAATGAAGTGGTTCAAGGTGGCCATACAAGATTCTACGACAAAGTGCCTTCAAAATTTGCTAACTACAGCGAAAAAGATTTCCAGGAAAGTGGTATCAGAGTCGTTCCTGCAGCAACCGCACGTCGCGGCAGCTATATCGCTCCAACAACTGTTCTGATGCCCAGCTTTGTTAACATCGGCGCTTATGTAGATAGCGGTACGATGGTTGATACATGGGTGACGGTTGGATCATGTGCCCAGATCGGTAAAAACGTTCACTTGTCCGGCGGTGTTGGTATCGGTGGCGTACTGGAGCCTGTTCAGGCTGGCCCAACGATTATTGAAGATAATTGCTTCATCGGCGCACGATCAGAAGTTGTTGAAGGCGTTGTTGTTGGTCGTGGCTCTGTGATCTCGATGGGAGTTTTCATTGGTCAAAGTACACGAATTTATAATCGAGCAACCGGCGAAAGTACTTACGGTTACGTTCCACCAGGATCAGTTGTTGTTTCAGGAAACCTGCCTTCAAGCGATGGCAAATATAGCCTTTATTGCGCTGTGATCGTGAAACAGGTTGATGAAAAAACTCTGGGCAAAGTTGGAATAAACGAGCTCCTCAGAGATATATGATAGATATATGATCTTATACGGGATCAGCAACTGTGACACGATCAAGAAAGCTAAACAATGGCTTTCCGAAAACATGGTCGCGTACCAGTTTCATGACTTTCGTAAAGATGGTCTGGAAGCTGATCAGTTGAATATCTGGATCGACGCGCTAGGTTGGGAAGTGTTTTTAAACAAACGCGGAACAACCTGGCGTAAACTTTCCGAAGCTGATCAGGCTGATCTTGATGCAGAAAAAGCAGCTCGTTTAATGCTTGAACATCCAGCGATGATCAAACGACCTGTTTTAGTTACTGCAGATGAAATTATTGTCGGTTTCAAACCTGAAGAATATATCAGGTTAATTGATCAACTATAAGTTAGACCAATTCTGTCTACCACGTACCTCGCAGGCTCAACCAGCTGATCAGAACATTTTTGGCTGATGAAATATGTAATGGATTATGTATATATTGCGCTTCAGCCGTCAAACTAAATCCATGCTTCAGAGGAAAATAGAGCGAGCTTTTAATGTCCAGTTCTCGCCCGGATGGTGTCAGTTCTAAAGTACGATCCTCGTAGCTAAGTTCATTGGTTTCCTGATCATAATCAACTGGCACACCAAAGGTGATCAGGCCAGACTCGGCTCGAAGTGGCTGTGAAACACTAATATTAAAAATGCTTCGTTCAAGAACCGGACGGTGAAGTGAAATTGCCCAGGCGCTACTGATCGGTTTCTTATCTACTTTAATAAAGTCTGGTGCATTGAGCTGACCTTGCGCTAATTCAAATCGCCCTTCCCCATACCATTTACCAAGCAGTGGTCCCTGCCAGTTGAGTGTATAAAAGATTGATTTACCGTTATCGTTTTCACCGAATCGGCCTGATAGTTTTGATCCAAAAAAGTTATTGTTCTCATTCAAAAAGCCGACTTCGCCAACAAGAGAATGCTGTCCAATTTTTCGTTCAAGATTAAAAGCACTGAGCGTTCCCTCATCACTGGAATTAGAAACAAATCCTAAGGTAAGTTTATCATTCAGATCATAACCGCCATAAAACCAGTTAGGTTCACCAACCAAACTGTTGATACCACCATTCAAATCGATCGAGGTCTTCAAGCTTCCTGAGATTGGCGCAGCGAATCCATGTCCAGTACCAAAGTGCATAGCACCAAAATGCATGACAACTTCCAGATCCGTATCGAGAGAGTTTTCCTCAACCCAGTCTTGATGATTAGAGTCGAAATATTGATCATCCCAGAGATTCTTTTGCCATGCTTTTTTCTGATTGAGAGACACCTTCACAAAACCTTTTTCACCAAAACCATTCACGACAAAGTCTTCGGAGGAATAATTGTTATCCATTCGATCGGTATATGATCGTAACAAGCCAACTTCACGAGCGGCGGCACTTACTTTCTGTGAATAACTATCTGTCTTGAAATTACGTTGGAATTTATCCTGAAAAACCAGATCAACAAAAGCTCCACCCTTTTCCGCCCAGTCTCCGAACGCACCTTCAGGTGCTGTAAACATCCCTGATAAATCCACAGGGACCGCATGACCTTTGAAACTCGTCGTTGTCGCTCCGACAGGTGCAAAAGCTGCGGCCAGATTAACGATTCCGGCACCATAAGTATCATCAACTCCAGCAGCACCTAGATCAGTGGCTGTCTCAATCAAAAGTGTAACCGCACTTTCTGGTTGAAGCGTTGGATAAGCTTCCAGAAGTAAAGCTATAGCGCCTGATACATAGGCAGCAGAAAAAGAGGTACCACCAACGCTGAAAAATGTATCTCGAGAAGCAGGATTCGATGAAGAAAGTCCCGGTGTAATAATATTCACACCTGGCGCCACCAGATAGAAATTGCGCACAGCCCCAGATCCAGCACGATTTGAAAATGAGGCGATCAGGTTATTTTGATCCGTCGCACCCACCGCAAGGGCACGTCCAAGCGCTGCCGCAGTCCCGGCAAAATTGGCTGGTGCATCTGGAGTAAAACCATCAGGATCAAGAATGTCGGCCGTTGCTGGATTGTTATCGTGATCAATAAATCCAAAATCATTACTGGCAGAGGCAACCAGAATCACACCCGCCTGAACAGCTCTTGCCAGAGCAGCATCGAGATCCGGTGAATTGGTTTTGCCTCCACCCAGAGATATGTTGATGATCCTTGCATTGTGATCAACCGCGTAGTTCACCGCTGCTGCAAGATCAGACAATCTAAATGAACAACCACCCGTGCCATTTCCACAATCATCTACAACAGGATTACCCACAGAACGATCAATGGCACGGATCGCTAATATCTGACTGTCGAATGCTATGCCGTGAATATTGCTGTCATTTTTCAGACCAGCAATAACTCCGGCAACGCTTGTACCGTGTCCATCTGCATCGGTGATAGGCAAACCTGGATCAACGATATCAATGGAATCGCTATGAATTTGTCCAATCAGATCAACATGATCGGTTAGAACACCTGAATCGATCACGGCAACGACAATACCATCACCCGTCGCCCCACGAGCATAAGCATCTGAAGCGTTCATCACATCCAGCGCATAGTTTTGATTGTATTCCGCTGTTTCAAAATCAGCAGGGTTTCCTACAAGTGGAGGCGGTATTGGTCGGACAAAGACTGATGCTGTTGGTTGTGAAGAGGTTCCATCTCCGCCACCACCGCCGCAAGCGGAAAGTGTCAGACCTAAAATGATTGTTATCAACAAAAGAGCTACATTGTTAGTTTTCATATTCTCCCCAAAACTGGTGTGGTTGAACTATTACCCACATTTCACCGCAACGATTATGCCACTTTCATCAGTCTCAACGTTAAGCCGGTCAGGAATGTAGTCATCTGTGTACATGTAATCAGGACGCTTCCACCGATGTTGGGGAAGTTCGGATTTCACGTCTTCATAAACCTTCCCGACAAGGTGACTGTAATCACTTGCCTGACAAACGATCTCAGAATTATTTTCCTGTTGTTGTGACACACTACAACCTGAAATAAAGACAATAGATAATAATGCCACCAGCTTTAAATCAGACATAAGTTGACTCCGGAATTTAATCTCAATTCACCCTCTAAACTTCAGTAACAACAGGGAGTACGTATTGATAGATCGCAAAAAAGTGGCAGGTACTGCCTATAAGAACGAACAAATGCCAGATAGCGTGATTGTAGGGGATGCGCTCAAGTACAAAGAAGATCGTCCCAAAAGTGTAGGCAAGTCCACCCGCCAGTAAGAAAAGTAATCCCCCAGTTGGTACCTTGGCCAGCATTTCACCACCCACTAAAAGACAGATCCAACCCATCGCAAGATATGTAAACAATGAGACTTTGGCAAAACGATCATGGAAAACTGCTTTGAAAACAATACCGAATATAGCCAGGCTCCAGATAGCCACCAACAAAGAATAGCCGACCGTTCCCTTTAGACTGATCAACATAAAAGGCGTGTAAGTCCCGGCAATTAATATATAAATTGCACAGTGGTCAAGGATCTGGAAGAGTTTTTTTGCACGAGGTGACTGGATGCTGTGATAGAGAGTCGATGCCAGATACAACAGAATAAGACTGGAGCCATAAATCACTGAGCTGATCAGACGTGCACTGTCTGCATGTTTCACTGACATGAGAATCATCAATGTCAGCGCCGCAACTCCAAGTAATGCGCCTATGCCGTGTGTCAGTGCATTGGCTATCTCTTCACCGACACTATAAAGATCCTTTGCCAGGACTTTTACTGTCTTTTCGATATTTTCCAATTCTGACATGCGCTCCATCATACGCGGGTTTGATAAGCAGAACCTGAATGGAAGTTCGTTATTAAATGGCTTTATTAAGAGCTGCAATATCCAGCCTGGCGTAGTGAGATATTTGTGGTTCTATAATTCCTTCACGTTTAAATTCAGCAATTATTCTGCTTGCCGTCTCAGTTGTAATTGAAAGAATAGCGCCAATGTCTTCCCGGCTGGGAAGGAAACATTGTTCCCCGTCACCATCGTTGGCTATGTAAAGCAGGAGGTGAGCAACACGTTGCCTGGCAAAACCTGTTGTAAAACTGGTGATCCACAGATCAGCATCAGAGATCACTCGCTGCCAACGATTATTCAATTGCTTAAACAGACGAGGTGATCGTTGATTTATATTCTCAATTTCTTTAACCGGGATCTGACATAAGGATGCTGTTTCTAATACGATCGCGTGTTGTAAATAGTTTTTATTATCAAGCGCTTCCATTCCGGTCACATCACCTTCCCGTAGCACACGAACAATTCTGAACGAACCATCTGCCAGATAGTGAACCAGTTTGATCATGCCCGAACGGATCGTGTAAATTGCTTGAGGTGAATCACCTTCTTTATAAACTGTCTCGCCTTTTTCTAACTGCAATTCATTGATTGGGTAGTGTATAAGGTTGAAGTCTGATTGATCTAAATCGGCGAATAAAACCATTTGCCTGATGGCACAGTCTTTACAGTTTGCCTTGCCATTCCATGCATGATCGATATGTTTTGATTCCATTTCTTCTTATCTGTGCCTTATCAAATATCAATTGAGAATTATCAATTCTTTCTAAGATTTATGATCCTACACTATTGTTTTAAACTGAAACAGAAGGTGTGAATATGAAAATATCAAAACAATTATTAGCAGTCTGTCTATTAGGATTTATGTTGATGTCTGGTTCAGCTTTTGCTGAGTCTGATCAGTCTAACGAGTTATTGATTGAGCTTTCAAGTGCTCAGATATCAAAGGTTCGCCGAGCATTTAATGTAGGCACTAAAATGCGACAAATGCAGGAAATACCTGTCACCATCAATATGAGCCTAGGCTCGGTACAATATGCCAGTAAAAATTTCCCCAAGGCACAAATGGTAAAAGTTCGTGATCAAAGTACCTCTGATCTTATACAGGGATTTATTAAAGCAGGCGGCGTGGTTTATGTCTGCCCCATGTGTCTGCAAGGTCACGGAATGGCTGAGGCTGACTTGTTATCCGGTGTAAAAATTGGTGGTCCGACTGTGATATTGCCACTGATTTTAAAAGATGGTGTGAAAACCCTCAGTTATTAACAGGCAGAAATGACACTAGTGGAATCTGGTGATCTCATCCAGATTCCACTATCTTTACTTTTTAACTGGAAAACAACCAGGGTGCATCCTGCTTGCGATGTTCTTCATAAGTACGAATATCATCAGCATGATTTAGCGTGATCCCAATATCATCAAGACCATTTAGCAAACGATGTTTCAGCGCCGCATCCACATCAAAAGAAATACTTTCACCATTGGGCGTGATGACTGTCTGTGATTCTAGATCAACATCCAGTTTATAACCCTGTGTTCCCTCGACAGCCTTGAATAATCGATCAATCGTTTCTACATTCAGTATGATCAGCAAGATACCGTTTTTAAACGAGTTACTGTAAAAAATATCGGCAAAACCTGGCGCAATAATACAGCTGATCCCAAAGTCATAGAACGCCCACGGCGCATGTTCTCTTGATGATCCGCAACCAAAATTATCTCTGGCGAGCATGATCTGAGCACCTTCGTATCGTGCCTGATTGAGCACGAAATCAGGGTTTACCGGACGCTTGCTGCAATCTTGTCCCGGTTCACCATAATCAAGATATCGCCATTCATCAAACAAATTTGGACCAAAGCCGCTACGTTTAATCGACTTCAAAAACTGCTTGGGAATGATCGCATCGGTATCAACATTTGGGCGATCCAGAGGCACAACCAGTCCGTTTAATTTAGTAAAAGCTTCCATTAGATTACCTCCCGGATATCAACAAAATGACCAGCGATCGCAGCGGCGGCGGCCATCGCGGGGCTGACCAGATGTGTCCGTCCACCCGGTCCCTGTCGTCCTTCAAAATTTCTATTTGATGTTGATGCGCAATGTTCACCGGCTTTCAGTCGATCAGGATTCATACCGAGGCACATGGAACAGCCTGGTTCGCGCCATTCAAAACCAGCCTCGATGAAGATCTTATCCAGACCTTCTTCTTCGGCCTGCGTTTTCACCAGACCAGACCCTGGCACAACAATCGCTTCCGTGACATTGCTCGCCACCTTACCGGTTTTTGCCACTTCAGCCGCCGCGCGCATGTCTTCTATACGGGAGTTTGTGCAGGAACCGATAAATACGCGACTGATATTAATATCCGAAATTGGCGTTCCCGCTTTCAGATCCATATAAGCCAACGCATTGGTCATGCCTTCGGCTTTAACTGAATCTGTTTCCTTTACCGGATCAGGCACATTTTCTGTAACAGAAACAACCATTTCTGGTGATGTTCCCCAGGTTACCTGAGGCCCGATGTCTTCGGCTTTGAGTTTTACCGTGATGTCGAATTTCGCACCTTCGTCCGTATGCAAGGTTTTCCAGTTCGCGACAGCCTTGTCCCAGTTTTCACCTTTGGGCGAATAAGGTCGATCTTTCACGAACTCGATCGTCTTATCATCAACCGCAACAAAACCTGCTCGCGCACCAGCTTCAATCGCCATATTACACAAGGTCATTCGACCTTCCATCGATAGATCTTCAATGGCTGATCCAGCAAACTCAATTGCACAACTGGTTCCGCCTGCGGTTCCGATCTTGCCGATGATCGCAAGGATAATATCTTTCGCGGTAATACCTTTGCCAACCTGACCTTCGACCTTCACCAGCATATTTTTTGATTTACGTAAGATCAAACATTGCGTCGCCAAAGTATGTTCAACTTCAGAAGTACCGATCCCGAATGCAAGCGCACCCAAACCACCATGCGTCGATGTATGCGAATCTCCACAAACAATCGTCATGCCTGGCAAAGAAGCGCCCTGCTCTGGCCCGATCACGTGGACAATACCTTGTCGTGGATCATTGATGTCAAACTGGGTGATCTTCCATTCCGCACAATTATCATCCAGCGTATCCAGCTGTAATTTTGCAACTGGATCTTTTATCGGAACGGAGCGATCAGTGGTCGGAACATTGTGATCAGACACGGCAAGATTGGCATCAATACGCCACGGTTTACGTCCCGCCAGTTTCAGTCCTTCAAAAGCCTGCGGCGAAGTGACTTCGTGGATCAAGTGACGATCAATATAAATAAGCGTAGTTCCATCCTCGTTCTCGCGAACGACATGGGCACTCCAGAGTTTGTCGTATAAAGTTTGGGCTAACATGGTCTTCCGTTTCAATTATCGATAAAAAATGGCTGGCAATTATACCCGAAATCATTGGAAATGCATTTTTTTAGTGCGTCTAATGGGTGGGCTGACAAGGCATATTATTGAAGTAATAGGGTGACTATTGCTCAATAATATAACACCGTCAGCGCATTCAGTAGGCGTGCTAATAGAATGTATTTCCAATGATTTCGGGTATGTCACACTACAATCGCACGATCGTGCGGCCTTTGGTTTCGCCGTTTAACATGGCTTTGAAAACATCATCCAAATCTTCCAGCGTGATCTCGTTAACGGACATTTTATCGAAATGTTGTGGGCGAAGATCAGTGGCGATCCGTTGCCAGATCTTGTGACGCAATGCCGTCGGACAACCCGCCGAGGTTATGCCCAGCAAACTAATGCCCCGCAAAATAAATGGCATCACGGTGGTTTCCAGCTTTGCACCTCCGGCCAGCCCTACCGAGGTAATATTCCCCTGAGGTTTCACCGTTTTTGTAAGCCAGTTCAAAATATCACCACCAACATTATCCACCGCACCCGCCCAGAGTGCTCTTTCCATTGGACGATCTGATAACTCCAGTTTGGTTCTGTCGAGAACATCTTTGGCACCAAGCGCATGTAAATATTCTGATTCGTTCATCTTTCCGGTCAACGCCGTCACTTCATAACCTTTCGATGACAACATATCGATAGCTATACTTCCAACACCGCCAGAAGCACCCGTTACCAATATCGAACCCTGATCAGGATGTTGATCATTTTGCTCCATTCGATGTACGCAAAGTGCTGCCGTAAAACCAGCTGTACCAATAATCATGGCTTCTTTTGGTGTCAAAGCATCGGGCAAAGGAATCACCCACTCTGATGGCAATCGAACGTATTCGGCATAACCACCATCATGCGCCACACCCAGATCATAGCCCGTCGCGAGAACTTGATCGCCAACTTTAAACCGATCATCTTCAGAGCTTTCCACCGTTCCGGAGACATCAACACCACCGATCAGCGGAAATTTAGAAATGATCTTCCCCGCTCCCGTCGCCGCCAGCGCATCTTTATAATTAACACTCGAATAAGCTGTTTTGATCACCACTTCGCCAGCGGAAAGCTCATCCAGTGACGATTGTTCAATACGACCGGAAATTCCCGAGTCGTCTTTGTAGATCCGATATACGCGAAACTTTTCCATACAATACCCTGTCAGATTGGTAAATTTGGGGTAAACTCTCCCCGCGTTCATGTAACATTCACTTATAAACAATAATAATACGCTCAACCACTCAACAGGAAAGGATTAATGTTCAGAAAATTATCTCTAATTACCGTTTTATTTCTTGCCTTGTCCACCGCAGCTCATGCAGATTTCAATGATGGTGTCTTTGCCTACGCAAACGGCGATCATGAAAAAGCATGGCAAACAATGATGCCGCTGGCCCAGAACTCAAACCACCCTTATGCACAATATTATCTTGGCGTGATGTTCGCGAAAGGCCAAGGTGTTGAGCAGGATGATAAGGAAGCTAGTCAATGGTATCTGAAGTCAGCCAAACAAGGTGTAAAAGAAGCTCAATTTCGCCTTGCTCAAATGTATTCAAAAGGTAAAGGTGTTCCGCAAGATGACGAAGCGGCTTATGCTTGGTACAAGGTTGCAACACACCTCGGCCATAAAAAATCGAATGCGGCACTCGGATCTGCCAAAGAAAAACTGACAGATGAACAATTTGCTGCCGCTCTACAATTAGCCGATGACTATGTTGAAAAATATGGTGAAGCGCCAGATATGGATAAGAAAAAGTAAGAGCCTAAACCGAAGTGTTGATATAGCTTCCGCTGGAAGTGGGCATAGACAAGGACTGTTCGCCTCCACCCATTTGCTGGATAAAACTATCCAGAATGATCTTGGCTCGTGGAGTTACTGATCGTTTTTCCAGTGATTCTGCTTCTATAGTCTGTTTAATATTTTCAGACTCCGCCACCTTCGTAGAATCTTTCCTGCGACCATCAGATCGCAATTGTCGATATTCTTCAAGCTGTGGTTGCTGCTCCTTACTTTGAAGAGATACTCGAATCCCGGGAGTATTTTTCCAGCTAGACTTCCTTCGTGTTCTACCATCAGCAGGTTTAGTCGCCTCATCGGAAACTGATGAGTTTCCAGACGCGCCATGGGAGACATTCACTCCATTTGGGATCTGAAGTGGATTCCCTGAAACTCGGGCGGTTACTGAAGTTGTGGAAAGAGCATGATCCATATTTCTGACAGAATAACGCATCTTGTCTTCTAGTTGTCAGTATTTGGTCGCTATGTAAGACGATTTGACGATCTTTTACTCAAGTGTAACTATGGCAGTGCTACAGCGATGTATCCTAGCAACTTTAAAAATAACTAATAATTTCTGGCCTATATAAAGTGACCACCTCTGATCTCACCCTGCTCTTTGCCGACATTTGTAATAGCACCCAGCTTTACGAAAGACTTGGCGATCAAGACGCCAAACAACGGGTTTCTGAATGTCTACAATCCATTGAAACAATTTCAGAACATCACGGCGGTATTGTGGTCAAAACCATAGGTGATGAGTTATTGATCCGTTTTGATACGGCAGACGGCGCTGTGAAAGCCGCCTGTGAAATGCAGGATCCCACAAGAAGAAGTGGGCAAGTTGATCTGCAAGAACGGCTTGATATACGCGTTGCATTGCACTGTGGCCCAACCATTCTGGAAAATAATGATGTCTTCGGTGATTCCGTGAATATTGCCGCCAGACTGGTCACCCTCAGTAAACCAGGGCAGATCCTGACGTCCAGAGACACGATGAAATTATTGTCGCCGTTTTTACAGGAAAGATGTCGCCATATTGATCGAGCACCCCTTAAAGGCAAAGCTGAAGATATTGATATTTACGAAATATTTAACCAGGAAGATGACGTTACCCAAATGACCGTTGGTGTCACTAGCAAAACTAAACGTCCGTCCACTTTACAGATGACGTATAAAGATCAGGATTATGTTCTGCAAAGTAATCAAGCTATTTTCACCGTAGGAAGGAGTGATTTTTGCAACCTGGTTGTTGATGAAGATCTCGCTTCTCGACAACATCTCACCATAGAAAACAGACGAGGGAAAATTTTTATTGCTGACCTAAGCACCAATGGCAGCTGGATCAGAAATGATCAAGGTCGTGAAATGTTTCTGCGCCGTGAAGAAATATTATTACCTCCATCCGGTGAAATCAGTTTTGGAAAATCATTTAGAGAGTTTCCAGATCATGTTCTTCACTTCAAGATCACTCTGGATTAGTCGATGAGCTTTAATTTCATCTCTTCCTCTGTATCACATGTTGGTCATGTTCGACGCCATAATGAAGATTCCTATCTGGAAAAACCAACTTCAGGTTTATGGGTGATTGCTGACGGCATGGGTGGTCATGAGGCGGGAGATTTTGCCAGTCAGTTGATCGTGGAGACTTTGGATGGCCTGGAAATAAGCCCTGATTCTGAATCATTTACAGAAGATATTAAATCCGCTTTATATTCCGTGAACACACACCTGATCCAGCTGGGTGAAAAGCATGATCGTATCAATGGCAGTACAGCCGTTGCCATGATGGTCAACGACCATCAGTGTGATTATATCTGGGCTGGTGACAGTCGGCTCTATCTGCTCAGAGATAATAAACTGGTTCAATTAACCAGAGATCATTCCCAGGCAGAAATCTATGTAGACCTGGGTATGCTAACCCGTGAAGAAGCCAGCCAGCATGTTTCCTCTAATTTATTAACCCGTTGTATTGGAACAGATGATGATCTGAAACTTGATAGTGGGACTTGTGATCTGACACATGGCGATCGTTTCCTTTTGAGTTCTGATGGTCTTGATAAACATGTCGCACATGATGACATTGAAAAAACCCTGAATGATCATGAACGTGATGATGCTTTAAATCAGTTGATCGGTATGGCGCTGGATAATGGTGGATCAGATAATGTAACTGTCACTATTGTTGATATAATGAGTTAATGACAAACTCAATTTCCCTGCAACACACTCAGAACACAGATCAAGAAGAAATCAACAAATTTAGCGCCATGGCCTCCGGCTGGTGGGATCCTGAAGGTGATCTGAAAACGCTGCATCACATAAACCCCCTGCGACTGAATTATATCGATCATTATGCTGGCGGACTAGAAAATAAGACGGTTGCCGATATTGGCTGTGGTGGCGGGATTCTTGCTGAGAGCATGGCTGCTAAGGGCGCAATTGTCACAGCGATCGATGCCAGTAAGGAAGCTTTGCAAATTGCTCGACTGCATCAAACCGAAACTGAATCATCGGTGGAATATGTACATTCCACCGCTGAAGACCTCGCTCGGGATCATAGCGGCCAGTTCGACATCGTCACTTGTATGGAACTCCTCGAACATGTTCCATCACCGGAAAGCGTGATAGCAGCTTGCGCTAGTTTAGTAAAGCCCGGTGGTACCGTTTTTTTCTCGACATTAAATAGAACCGCCAAAGCGTATGCTTTTGCTGTGGTTGGTGCCGAATACATTATGGGCCTTTTACCGAAAGGCACGCATGATTATGCAAAGTTTATTCAACCAGCTGAAATGGCAAACTGGATGCGAAAGCATGATCTGGATCTAAAAGATCTATCAGGAATGTCATATAACCCTTTGAATAATGAAGCGGCGCTGAGTCCTGATCTTAAAGTAAATTATCTGATCTGTGCTAAGCGATCAACATAATGACCAAAGCCGTTTTATTTGATCTCGATGGCACATTTGCGGATACCGCGCCAGATCTGGCTGACGCGCTGAATAAAGTCCGTTTAGAAAATGATCTGCCTGCCCTGCCGCTTGAAGATGTCCGTCTGGAAACCTCCAATGGCGCACAAGCTCTGATCAAGATGGGGTTTCAGTTGGAAGAAAATGATCCGATGTTCTCACCATTAATAAATCGTCTGCTAGAAAACTACAGCAACAACATCGCACAATACACCACGCTTTTCGACGGAATAGAAGATCTTCTTCAGAAACTGGATCAACGGAATATCCTCTGGGGAATTGTCACCAACAAACCCGAACGATTCACTAACCCGCTAATGGAAGAATTAGGTATTTCGCCGCGAACAAACTGTATCGTCAGCGGCGATACAACCGCTCATTCCAAACCACATCCGGAATCCTTGATCTACGCGGCAAAATTATTAAACCTTGCACCGCACGAGTGCCTTTATATAGGCGATGCGGAACGAGATATTCAAGCGGCCAGAAATGCCGGAATGCCGTCGCTGATCGCTATGTTTGGTTATCTTGGATCAGACGATCATCCTGAAACATGGGGCGCGGATGGTTTTATTGATCATCCGCTTGAGGCATTCACTTATCTGGATCAAAAGGTGGAATAGAGGCAACTATGGAAGCAATATTGATCATCGTTGCCTGTCTACTGTATGCCGTATTTAATCATTACCGTATTGGTAATGAACGAAAGAGATCAAAAAATATTTTCAATAAGATGTTCCTATCACATATGGTGTTTTTGAAAAAGGTTATAGAAGCATCAGAAAATGATGTTCTCAAGGAGCATCTTGGTAAAACAATTTCAAGTATCAAGTTAGACAAGCAAGGTTTGCCTATTGACGCAATTATGCCATGCACTGAAGATCGTTATGTTAATGAAATGGCAAAGAAAATTGATCAAATTGTAAAGAACAATGAGGTGATAGAAAAAGAATTAATAAATATTGAAACAAAAAATAAAAAAATCACAAAGATAAAGCTAGATCTTGAAAAAGATAAGATACGCATAGAAAAGCGAGCGATTGACGTTAGTGCTCTATGGGATAGTAAAGAAGAACGATATAGACATGAAGTAGAAGATATTATCGATGATGGGATTGCTAGGTCTCATGAGTTATCTGAACAATACATTGCTATTTGCAAAGAAAAAAACCCTATATTAACTCTGCATCAGTGGATGGGTGAGCATATATCAGATCTAAACAGAGTCGTCTTTGACAATGTAGCCATCTCACTCAAAACAAAAAAACATCCCTCTATAAGGGGGTCTGAGAAAGTCTCTGAAATGGCGGCAGAAGTAAAAAGAATCCGTAAAGAATCAAAAGTTAATGAATATACTATCCGGTTATATGAGCATCTATTTCCTTGGCTAGAAGATTTTAATGATGCTCCACCAGCTATTATAACTACTCCACAAGATAGGCACGATGTTGAAAATTCATCAATCAATTCTAAAGTGGAAAGTCATCTACTAACTCCGGAAGAGAACAATCTTTCTGAGACAGAAAGAAATCAAATCAAGTTAAACAGGTATATACGCAGCAATAAGTCTAAATGGGAAATTGGAATACTTTATGAAAGGTATGTAGCGTATCTTTATATATGTGATGGTTGGGATGTATATATGCAAGGGGCAATAAAAGGATTTGAGGATATGGGAAGGGATTTAATAGCTAGAAAAGGAGATGTTACTAAAATAATCCAATGCAAAAACTGGTCACAGACTAAGACGATCTATGAAAAACATATATTTCAAATATTTGGAACAGCAGTATCTTATCTAGTAGAAAAACATGGTACCGAGGTGAGTAGCAATAATTACTTTTCATTGTTTCAACAACTCAATGTTGTACCTGTATTTTACACCTCTACAACTTTATCGGATCAAGCAAGAACTTGTGCGACTTTGTTAGGTGTTGAGATCATAGAAAACAAGAAGCTGGAAGAATTTCCAATGATAAAATGTAATGCTAACTCTCCAGAAGATAAAATATATCATTTACCATTTGATCAAAAATACGATGTGTTCCAAGTAAAACCATATAAAGGAGATAAATATATTCACACTATCAAAGAAGCAGAAGAGCAAGGGTTCAGGAGAGCATATTGGTGGTTAGGTGCAAATAGTGGATAGAGCCTGAATCAAAAGGGTCAGACTGGTCAAACTCGATCAATTTTAATGCTTAACCAAAATTTGATCTCGTTCCCACGGTCTTCCGTGGGAACGCATACTTAAGCTCTAAGAAAATCAAGGGGATCAGCCAGCTTGATGATCAGCCATTAGATTATTTATCAAAAAGTTAAGCTGTATTTTTTAACCGAACTCTCAATCTTCTAAAAATATCTTTATCCACATTGTCCCGAAGTAAAATTAACGATTTCTTGCGACGATCAGGCAATCTGAACTCCAACACGGTCAGCCACGGTTGAACCAAACATCCAGCTAAAAGTTCAGCTTTAACCGGCTCTTGCCTGTCGAAAGTGATTAGCCATGAATCATCCGTTCTTAATGTGGCAGTAGTGATCGCCCGATCCAGGTGCCAGCAATGTTCCCGTAAAACCACCGCTAGCCAGATCAATATAATCAGACAAGCAATAAGCTTGATCCACAGGTTTAATGGTAAACAGATGATCACGATCATTGCTGTGAGTGAAACAATGATCAGCACCAGAAAAAGACTGCGAGAAAAAACCGGCTTGATTTTAAGTGTTACGGCAAAAGGGTTCATGTAAACTCTTAACAAAATCTCTTTGTATTTGATAAACTGGACTTGAAATAAATCGCTGATAAAAAGATACTATCCCACTTGTCTGCAAACATATCAGTAAACTATGAATAATAAGAAAGAAGATAATAAAAAAATATTGCAGAATGATTCGGATCTGACCGAACAAACATTAAATACTGAAGAACAAACTACGACCGAAACTCTCCCAAAAGAGGTTGGCGGTCGTACGCAGGGGCTGGATCCCACTCGTTACGGCGATTGGGAATTCAAAGGCCGCTGTATTGATTTCTAATTATAATTTATAAGGTAACTCTACTTATGTCGTCACAAAACCGACCGTTATCGCCCCATCTGGATGTTTATAAACTTCCATTGACCGGGATCATTTCCATCACCCATCGGATTACCGGCGTTGGGCTGTCTGTGGGAACAATTTTATTGGCCTGGTGGCTGATCGCCGCTGCGACTGGCGCCGAATCGTATGCCAGCATTAATGGCTTCCTCGGTTCATGGTTCGGCATGATCCTGATGTTCCTCTGGAGCTTCGCGTTCTTTTTCCATCTGTGCAACGGTATCAGGCATCTGATCTGGGATACGGGTCGGGGGCTTGATCTGGTTGATGTAGAGAAGTCTGCTAAATCTGTTCTGATCGCCACAGCCGTTTTGACGATTCTAACATGGGTTATCGCGCTTGCAGGAGGTGCTTCATGAGCATGAACACACCACTTTCAAAAGCACGTGGACTTGGATCAGCCAAAGAAGGTGCACATCACTGGAAAGCGCAACGACTCACAGCGATCGCTCTGGTTCCTTTATGCATCTGGTTTATTAGCGGCATTATTTGTCTCGCTGGCGAACCTCGTGCAGAACTGGTGGCATGGATTCAAAACCCGTGGACAGCCACGTTACTCATCCTTTTCTTGTTCAGCCTGTTCTATCACATGGCGCTGGGCTTACAGGTCGTGATCGAAGATTACGTTTCGGCGACCGGGATGAAAATCACACTTTTGCTTATCACCCAATTCGGTTCAATTTTGCTCGGCCTTGCCAGCATTGTTTCTGTTTTGCGTATCGCTACAGGAGCCTAGCCGGATGACCGACGAATATAAAATTATTGAACATAAATACGATGTGGTCGTAGTTGGCGCCGGTGGTGCGGGACTGCGTGCGACATTCGGCATGGCAGAGAAAGGCCTGAAAACAGCTTGCCTGACGAAAGTATTCCCAACACGAAGCCACACGGTTGCTGCTCAGGGCGGCATGAGTGCTTCGCTTGGTAACATGATGGAAGACAAATGGCAGTGGCATATGTATGACACGGTCAAAGGTTCTGACTGGTTGGGTGATCAAGACGCGATTGAGTACATGTGTCGCGAAGCTGTGCCTTCGGTGATCGAACTTGAACATTACGGCGTACCTTTCTCACGGACTGAAGAAGGTAAAATTTACCAGCGTCCGTTCGGCGGCATGACCACCAATTTTGGTGAAGGTATTGCCCAACGAACTTGCGCCGCAGCTGATCGAACAGGTCACGCAATCCTCCACACGCTTTATCAACAATCACTGAAACACGATGCGGAATTCTTTATTGAATATTTCGCGCTGGATCTGGTGATGGATGATGACGGCAACTGCAAAGGCGTGCTGGCATGGTGTCTGGAAGATGGATCGCTGCATCTTTTCCGCGGACATGAAACTGTTCTCGCTACCGGTGGTTATGGACGTTCTTACTTCTCGTGTACGTCTGCTCATACTTGTACGGGCGACGGTAATGCAATGGTTCTACGTGCTGGATTGCCGCTACAGGATATGGAATTCATTCAATTCCATCCAACCGGCATTTATGGATCAGGCTGCCTGATCACAGAAGGTGTGCGTGGCGAAGGTGGTTATCTCACCAACTCCGAAGGCGAGCGTTTCATGGAACGTTATGCACCGAATGCGAAAGATCTGGCTTCACGCGATGTGGTTAGTCGTTCAATGACGATTGAGATCCGCGAAGGCCGAGGTGTTGGTAAAGACAAGGATCATATCCATCTGCATCTTGAGCATCTTGGCGCTGATGTGATCAACGAACGTCTACCAGGAATCGCAGAATCTGCAGAAATTTTCGCTGGCGTAGATGTCTCCAAAGAACCTATTCCAGTTATTCCAACCGTTCACTACAACATGGGCGGTGTCCCGACCAACTATCATGGCGAAGTAGTGACACTGAAAGACAAAGATCCTGATCACGTTGTTCAGGGCCTGATGGCAATTGGTGAGGCGGCTTGTGTCTCTGTTCATGGTGCGAATCGACTGGGTTCAAACTCACTGCTGGATCTGATCGTCTTTGGACGAGCTTCAGCAATCAGAGCGGCTGAGAAAGTCAAACCGGGAACACCACATACTCCACTGCCAGAAGGCGCAGTTGATAAACTGGTTGCCCGTTTCGACAAAACAAGAAATGCTAGCGGCGCAACACCTACAGCAAAAATTCGCGATAACCTGCAACGTACCATGCAAAATAACGCTGCCGTTTTCCGAACCGGAGACGTCATGCAGGAAGGTGTTGATGAGCTAAAAGTTATCTGTGATTCATTCGCCGATGTTCAGGTATCTGATCGCTCCATGATCTGGAATACCGATCTGGTTGAAACACTGGAACTTGAAAATCTATTGCAATGTGCCGCCGTTAGTATTCATGGCGCGCTCAATCGCGAAGAAAGTCGTGGTGCACATGCCCGAGAAGATTTTCCTGATCGTGATGACCAAAAGTGGATGAAACATACGCTTGCGACATTGAATGATGACTGGACTGTCTCATTTGAATATCGTCCGGTTCATACTTACACGCTAACTAGCGAAATCGATTACATCGAGCCAAAAGCACGCGTCTATTAATTTCTACTTAGACTGGCTGAAACAAATTAAAGGAACTTAAAAATGGTTGAATTTACATTACCAGAGAATTCAAAAATCGGTACCGGTAAAACAGTTACCGCAGCCAATAACGCACTCGAAAAAAAGACCTTCAAGATCTACCGATGGGATCCGGACAGTGGCGAAAACCCACGCATGGATACTTTCGAGATCGATATGAAAAGTTGTGGGCCGATGGTGCTCGATGCCCTGCTCCACATCAAAGACGAACTCGATCCAACATTAACGCTTAGACGTTCTTGTCGTGAAGGCATTTGCGGATCATGCGCGATGAATATTGATGGCAAAAACACACTGGCCTGTACCAAAGCAGTTGCTGATGTTGATGGTGACGTGAAAATTTATCCATTACCGCACATGGCCGTGGTTAAAGATTTGGTACCAGATCTGACGCATTTCTATGCACAATACGCGTCGATCAAACCGTGGATTCAAACAGAAAGCCCAACGCCGCCAGAAGATCAGGAACGTCTTCAATCAAAAGAAGATCGTGCAAAACTCGACGGCCTTTATGAATGTATTCTTTGCGCTTGCTGCTCGACATCTTGCCCAAGTTACTGGTGGAACAGTGATCGTTATCTTGGTCCGGCTGCTTTATTGCAAGCCTATCGTTGGATTGCTGACAGCCGTGACGAAGCCACTGGCGAACGTCTGGAAGAACTGGAAGATCCATTCAAACTCTATCGTTGTCATACAATCATGAACTGTACGGATACTTGTCCTAAAGGTCTGAACCCTGCAAAAGCGATCACCGAGATCAAAAAATTACAGGTTCTTAAGGGCGCTTGAGGAAACAACTCTGTGAGTGACCGTAATCGTGTCCGCTGGCTTTGCCGTCGCGGAATGAAAGAACTGGATCTTGTGATCAACCGTTACTTTGAAAGCGATTACGACTCACTCACCGAACAGGAACAATCCGAATTCAAAGACTTTCTTAACCTCGAAGATCCAGAGATATTTTCATGGATCATGGGGCGAACAACACCCGAAAAAGAAAGTAATGCAGCTATCGTCAATAAGTTACGTAACACTTTCGATAAGCCCATCGGTGCTTAAGAAGAGTTCATAAAAAAGCTTGATAACACTCCCCGAAGAAACACAGCTAAATAAACTCGATCAATATGTTCTGATCGAGATCAAAGGCAAAGATGCCCGCGAATTTCTAAACAATCAATTCACCAACGATCTAAAAACACTTGCTGAGAATGAATCCAGCTTAGGTGCATGGTGTTCGATAAAAGGCCGCGTGCTTTATACATTCCGTATCTGGTTCGAAAATGAAACTTTCTGGCTTCTTTTACCATCGATTCAAACAGAATCATTTTTGAAAAAACTGAAAATGTTCATCTTCCGATCAGATGTGACGATCGATCAAAATCACGATAAATATGTTTATGGCCTTTCCGGAAAAGATGCTGAAAAGCTGCTTGAAACTATTCCTGAAAGCGATAATGCTTTCGTAAAAAATGAAGATGATCTTGTTATAAAAACCCCTGCCCCCATTCCCCGTTTCATAATCATTTCTAATCATGAAAAAACAGAAACCGGATCAAATAACTGGAGCTTGCTGGACATCATGGCTGGCATTCCGGAAATTCTTCCAGAAACAGCTGATCAGTTTTTACCGCAAATGCTTGATCTGGAAAACCTCGGCGGACTCAGTTTCCAGAAAGGCTGTTATCCCGGACAGGAAATTGTTGCTCGAGTAAAATATCGTGGCGAATTAAAACAACAACTTTATACAGCACGAGTTGAAACTAATTTACAACTTGAAGCAGGATCAATCCTCGTTACTGCAAATGATATTCAGACTCTTGCAGGTCATGTAGTCAACGCTGTTCAACTCGAAGATAACAACTGGATATTATTAGCGGTGATCAATATCGCATCAACATTGAATAACAAGATCCAGTTGAAAGAAGACAGTTCGGCAATACTTCAACTTCAGATTGAGTAGAAACAGCTCCAAAAATTTAATTATTCTTAGGAATTTTTCCTAAGCCGAAGCCTCTCCAGACAGACCTTACCGTGATAAAATTACGTTATATAAATAACTAATTATTAAAGACGGTCAACTTAATCCCGATCACCTACTTTATCTATGCATAATAAAAATATGATCAATAAATATCTGCTCCTGCTTTCAATTTTATCTTTTTCGACAACCTCAAATGCCGGAAGCCCAATAGATTCAGCTCTGGATATCCGACTTGAAGGACAACAGGAATCGATTGAATCACAGAAAACAATTGATCAACTAGCAACTCAAAAAATGGACATGGTGCAGGAATATCAGCAATCAACTGTTCAGCTTGGTGACCTCAAAGTCTATAACGATCAGCTGGAAAAACTGGTCGAGAAACAACGGGAAGAACTGGCTTCATTTAATCGTCAGTTACAAAATGCGAAAGAAGCACAAAGAACCATCGTTCCAATGATGTTGAAAATGGTCAAGGTATTAAACCGGTTCGTTCAACTGGACACACCTTTCCTTGAAAAAGAAAGATCCATGCGAGTCATGGATTTGAAAGAAATGCTCGACGATCCATCAGTCACCACATCCGAAAAATATCGAAGAATTCTTGAGGCATATCAGATTGAAGCTGACTACGGAAGAACGCTGGAGTCTTATAATGGCGAGATCAATCTTGATGATAAAAAACTCTCTGTTGAGTTTCTCAGAGTCGGCCGCGTAGCTTTGATCTATTCAAGCCTTGATGGATCGACTACGGGTTTCTGGAATAAAACAACTGGTCAGTGGGAAGCTCTTCCGTCTGAATATAACCAGTCGATCAACCACGGTTTGCGTATCGCCAGAAAAGAATCTCCACCAGATCTGATCAGGATTCCGCTTAGTCTGATAAGTAAGACTAGCAGCAATACCGGAGGTGAAAAATGAACTTCCGATTAGTTACTTTTTCTACGCTGTTACTAGCATCTTTCATTTCCAATGCCGCACCACAAACACTGGAAGATCTGCTTAACGAAGTTCGTCAGGGTCGCGCTGCCGAAAAAATAGAAAATGCCGAACGTGTAGATCGCTTCAAAAACAATAAAAATCAACAGGCATCCTTGTTAGGAAAAGTCACTGCAGAATTGCAACAGGAAGAAACTCGGGGAGAAGAACTTAGAAAAGAGTACGAAGAAAACCAGCTGAAAATTGATGAACAGCAGGAAGTTCTATTTGAAAGCGCTGGCGCAGTCGCCGAACTTCAGGGTGTTACCCGTCAAATGGCACGAGACATAAAAAATGTTGTTAGCGCATCACTTGTTTCGGCAGAAAAGCCTGGTCGTATTCAATCACTTGAAACACTGGCGAATAGTAAAGAGCTACCCACACCAGGAGAGTTACAAACACTTTGGCAAACCATTCTTGAAGAAATGGTTGAGTCGGGAAAAGTCACTCAATTCAAAGCCAAAATCGTTACAACAGACGGTGAGGAAGTTGAAAAAATAGTGACTCGTGTTGGAACATTCAACGCTTCAGCTGACGGCCATTTCCTGCGCTTTCTTCCAGAAACAAGTCAGCTGATCGAGCCTCGTCGTCAACCACCATATCGTTTCCAAAAACTTGCTCAGGCATTGGAAGATAGTCAGGGAAATGAGTTGTTACCGATGGTTGTTGATCCTACGCGTGGCGCGATGCTGGCACTGCTGGTTCAAAAACCTAATCTTATGGAACGGATCAAACAGGGTGGCATTATCGGCTACATCATTATTGCGCTGGGCATTATCGCCTTGATCATTGCACTGGAACGTTTCATCGCATTATTACTCACTGGTAGAAAAATACAAAATCAGATCAAAGATAAAAATCCTGACTCTGATAATCCACTGGGGCGAATCATGCAGGCTTATACGAACAACCCGAATGTTGATACAGAAACCCTCGGCTTAAAACTTGATGAAGCGATCCTGCGTGAGTTGCCGAAGATCAAACGTGGACTGAGAACTTTAGCCATACTTGCAGCAGTTGCACCACTGCTTGGTCTCCTCGGAACCGTCACCGGCATTATCGAAACCTTTCAGTCGATTACGTTGTATGGAACGGGTGATCCTCGTCTGATGTCTGGTGGTATTTCGCAAGCGCTTGTGACGACCGTTCTTGGGTTGGTTGTCGCGATTCCGATCCTTTTATTGCACAGCATGCTCGCCGGTCGAAGTAATCAGCTAGTCCAGATCCTCGATGAAAAAAGTATGTCTATCGTTGCAAAAATAGCAGAGAAACGTAATGCATCTGTTTGATGGCATTCAACGATTACTGGATCAGGGTGGTCCAGTATTGATCTCGATCATGGTGATTTCGATCATTATGTGGACCTTCATCATCGAACGCTATTTGTATTTATATTTCATCCATCCACGCCGATTGAAAGAACACATTAATGAGTGGTCGAAACGAAATGATCACAGCTCGTGGATAGCACGTAGTTTACGAGAAGGTTTGATCGGAGACATCAGTTTAAATTTACAAAAGAATTTATTGATCATCCAAACCTTGGTTGCGGTACTGCCATTGCTGGGATTACTTGGTACCGTCACAGGCATGATTTCTACCTTTGAAGTCATGATGATCTTTGGAACCGGAAATGCTCGCGGCATGTCTTCCGGAATTTCTCAGGCTCTAATCACGACCGCTGCCGGACTCGTCACATCTATTTCCGGGTTGTATTTCAGCTCGCAGCTACAAGCTCAGGCACAAAACGAAAAGAATAAAGTTACCGATTTATTGGTTTGATTTTGGATTTATAAATAATAATGCGACGATCACATACAGAAGAAAGCAACAGCAGCGCAGAGGTCAATCTGACACCGCTGATCGACATGGTTTTCATCCTGTTGATCTTCTTTATTGTCACCTCCTCTTTCGTCAAAGAATCCGGCATTGAAGTGAACCGACCCAGCGCACAGACGGCTGAAAGAATTGAACGTGGCAATATCATTATTGCAGCAAATAGCAAAGGCGAAGTCTGGATCGATAAACGTAAAGTGGATGTTCACTCGGTTCGTACTCACATCGAAAGACTAAGAGCAGAAAATCCGGAAGGTTCTGTTGTCATCCTTGCCGATGAAAAATCTCAAACCGGTCTGATGGTGCAGATCATGGATCAGGTCAGACTGGCTGGTGTTGCAAACGTCTCGATTGCGGCAACCACAACTTCAGGTTCCGAGTGAGATCTCAGGTCAGTTTAGCGCTGGGGCTACTTCTGGCATTAATTATTAACCTGCTCCTGTTTCTGGCGATACAGAAACTGGTGCAACCTGATCATTCCGTTTTTTCTCTGCCTGAATTGGTGACAATGGTGGACTTCATTCGTTTCAAAAAAGAAGAGAAGCTGCCCGAACCTAAACTTCACGAAGAGTTACCTGACAAACCAAAACCACCCAAAAAACCTCCACCGCCTCCTAAACAACAGCCTCCTGATCCGGAGAAGCCACCGCCCAAAAGGATTAAACCACCAACACCCGAGGTAAAACTGCCCTTACACATGACGGGTGGGCCACATCTTGGTGAGTTCTTGAAAAAGCCAACACCGAAAAAGATCATAGTTCAGAAAACCGCACCCATTCCCGAACCAGTAGTTGAACCAGATCCTGAACCGGTTGTAGAACAGGTCGCAGAACCTGTCGAGACACCGGTTGAAAACGTTGATCCTGGTCCTGTAGAACCAGAAGAACCCTCGATTGAAACGGATGTTGTGCCAACTTACCGAAGTAGTCCAAAATATCCACCGAGAGCTATGCGCGCAGGAATTACTGGTGTTGTAACAGTGGAGTTTACGATCACAACCAAAGGCAAAGTGACTGATCCTGTGATCATCAAATCAAATCCTCCGAAGATTTTTGATAAGTCTGTCTTAAAATCGATCAAGCGCTGGAAATTCAAACCGAAAATCGTCAATGGCAAACCGGTAACCCGACGTGCACGTCAGGATATTAATTTCAATTTAAAATGATGAAATATTCACAACCCATTTCGATTATTCTTATTGCATTAAACCTGCTTTTTGCATCGACCATTTCTATTGCCGAAGATAATCCCTACCTTCTGGCTGAAAAAAACTGGAAGAAGCTTTCCGAAATAAATAACTTACTTGATGCAGGACAAGCAAATGATGCCATCAATCAGCTCAATGCTTTGCTGCCACAAGTTCAGGACAAAGCTTACGATACGGCGGTTACACAACAGACGTTAGGCTACGCCTACAGCACAATCAATGATTATCCGAATGCTATTCAAGCTTTCCGCAGTGCATTGAGTAATGGCGCCCTGCCCCGGGATGTTATTCATGATCTGGAATTCAACCTTGCCCAGCTATTGATTTTTACCGAGCAATATCCGGAAGGATTAAAGTATCTTGATCGCTGGATCAAAGCTGAATCCAAGCCTTCAGTTGATGCTTATATTCTTGCTGGCACAGCCCATTACGAATCAGGACAATTCCAGAATGCCATTCCTTATGCTAAAAATGTCATCAACCTGAAAAGCACTTATGACGAAACCTGGCATCAGTTATTACTCAGCTGCTATCTGAAAACAAATCAATATAAAAATGCAGCAAATTTGCTGGAAAAAATGCTGCGGGTTAGTCCTGATAACAAAACCTATTGGCAACAATTGCTCGCTACCTGGCAGCACACAGGTAATGATAAAAAAATATTGGCGACGATGGAGCTGATGCACACCAAAGGATTGTTCAACAAGGATGACGTTAAACAATTGATTAATATGTATCGCTATCTGGATATGCCATACAAAGCCGCTAATCTGCTACAGACTCAACTGGATAATGGAGAGATACCGAAAGATGCTGCCAATTGGGAGCTGCTCGGGACTTGCTGGCTGCAGGCGCAGGAACGTGAGATCTCGGCAAAAACTCTGATCAAAGCAGCAAACCTTTCTGGCGACGGGAATCTTTATTATAAGATTGGCCAGATTTATTTTGATCTGGAAGATTATCCACAGACAATTTCTAATCTGCAAACCGCCATATCAAAAGGAAAGTTGACTCAACATAGCTATGCACAGTTACTTCTGGGCATCGCTTTATTCCATCAAAAAGACTACTCGAAATCTCAACAAAATCTTAAATTGGCACTCAGTAGTCAATCAACAAAAAGTCAGGCTGACTGGTGGATTCAAAGAATCAAAGATCTTGATCAAAAAACTGAATAAATCATAATTCTCAAATAAACAAAACTGCGTCACATTCTTTCAAATTTTCCTCAAGTCCTGCCCTTTGCGGTCGAAACAGGTAGAGAAGACTTAGGAACCTGTGATCAGGCTCCCTAATTTAACCCCGCTGTTGATTAACCGGAGAGTAACCATGCCCATAGAAATGAACCAATTATTTGATCAGGTTTATAAAATCCCTCAAGTACCAGAAGTTGTTCGCAATTTAATCATTCAACTTAACGATCCTGATTTCGATATGGATGTGATCGCAAAGAATGTTACAAAAGATCAAGTAATTTCTATGAAGGTTTTGCGTTTAGTCAACTCAGCACATTTTGGCCTTGCACGAAAAATTGGTTCGATTGAAGATGCTGTTGTTATGCTGGGCATGAAACAACTCAAAACGCTGATCATTGCTTCGGGCATTGTCTCATCAGTTCCAGATATCGAGGGTTTTGATATTAAATCTTTCTGGTCAGATAGCTTCCGTACAGCAACTTATGCAAAATGGATTGCCGATGAAATGGGTGCTGATGGAGAAACGGTTTTTACAGCAGGTTTAATTAGCGACATGGGAAAAGTATTAATTCACATGGGAGAATCTTCAGCTGCACAAGAAATTGAGCAACAGGTACAAGACGGCAAACAACGCTCTGAAGTAGAAGAACTTCGACTCGGTTTTACCAATGCAGAAGTCTGCGCCGAACTCTGTCGCCGCTGGAAGTTTCCTGATTCATTAGTTCAAACTGTCGCTCAGTGTAATGAACCTTTGAAGTTTGAAGATGCTTCTGCTGAATCTTGTATTGTGAATATTGCAAAATATCTAAGTGAGTGTCGTCGTGATAATCTCAGTATCGAAGATATGATGGAAACATTCCCGGCAGAAGTTCTTGGTAAGCTCAGCCTTGATCAAGATCAGCTGGCTGAAAAGTTACCAGCTCTGCTCGAAACCAATTCCGGACTCGAATCTCTGGCTGCTTAATTTCATATTCAGTCTCTGTGTTTGAAATCAAACACAGAGACTGAAACTCAACCGATCACTTTAATATATTCGCCAGGCGCTTCGCGGCTAGATCCAACTATAATTCGTTGATCATTCCCATCTTCTGATTCTTCGATAAAACCTGAAATCTCTACAACATCTCCAATCACCGCCTGACCAGAATAGGTTGGCGTAAAACAAATCACTTTTTTATAATCCGAATGATCCAGTTCATAAGAACAAGGTGAATCAAAGGCTTGTTGATCGTTGATCACTTTTGCAGAAAAAACGACTTTTCCCTTCTTTGAATAAACCCTGTCGTCAGGTTCCGTCGGGGTTGCGACCAAACTCAAGTCAAATTTTATACCCTTGAAAACAGCTTTATTGTATTTCCGTTTTTCATGCCAGACATATTCTTCAAACGTTAAACTACAAGCACGACGGTCATAGGAATCTTTCCAAAAGTGTTCATCCAGAGCAAAAAATTCTCCCTGACGCATCAAATCTTTAATAACTTCTCGAGCTTTATAAAATACACTACGATCATAGATCACCAGATCAATATCTGATTTTTCATTCTCAGCACCAATGAGAAAGGATCCAGTCACACCAAGCTGTTCTAATTGAAGACCCTGACTCAACAGTAAATCTACAAGCTGAGATAATTTTTTTTGTAAAGGACTCAGGCTCAAAGAAGTATTCATCAACTCTCTCAATTTTTCGGCCGGTTGATAGTGTTTTGTTATCCTGTCGAGGGGTATGCCATGCAGATCAGCATCGAAAAGAGAAGAATGAAAAAGATAAGATGGATGTGATTCTTTGAGTAAGGTGTTGGCCTGATCGGTATTAAGCTTTTTCCAGCGTTGATCACTTCCTTGTCCTGTTTGCGGCACATACCGAAGGAAGGCAAGAGCACGATCTTCTTCCTGACCGTGTGCAACTATGGCAAAAACTAATCCTTCTGCTGTTTCGAGAAAGTCTTTAGGTTTGAATGTTTCGATTTCAGATCTAACTTTGTTTATGTTTAAAGAGCCTCAGAAGAATGGATCTCAATATCAGCATTCTGCTTAAGACTGGTCACGAAATCCTGCCACGCATCACCATCCCGCTGTTGTTGTAATTGCCCGATCGTTTCCTTCGTAGAATCATCATCTATACCTGTCCATTCAACATCAGCATCCGTGACAGCCGTTACCCCAACAATCGCATAATCATACTGTCCGTCAGAAAAACCTTCGTAAATTGCTTTGCCTTCTACAAGTCTGCCAAGCTTGAAAACAGATCGAAGCACAGAACGTTTAACGTTCGGATCATCCCTGTCAACAGCGTCACTTTTTGTCCATTCAAATGATTTTTCGCCAGCAAGCTGATCAAGATCAACACCGTCTTTTAACATAGCGACAATTGCCTTGCCATATTCTTCAGCCTTGACCTTAGCAGTATTATTCAGAAGTGCTGCTTTAAGCTCATCCTGGATACTATTCTGATCTTTTATTGTCGCAGGTTTGTGATCAAATGCTCTCAGAACGATTAACCTTGTATCAGATAGCTCCAGAGGGTCGCTGTTAGCACCTTCAATAACCTTCTGACTGAATGCCGCATTAAGGACGTTAGGGCGCTGTGTAAGCTCATCTCCTTCTAATCGAGTAAATGATTCGGACTGTTTGATTTCAAGATCGAGTGTTTCCGATGCAACTTCCAGTGAGTCAGGGTTTTCAAAAACAATATTCTGTAGTTCATCAGCTACTTCAAAATATTTTGATTCTGCCTGTTCTTTTCTGTATTCAGCTTCAACGGCTTCTTTTGACTCTTCAAAGCTTGATGTTTTTGCTTCCTGAATTTCCAGAAGTTTGATCACATGAAGTCCAGCCTTACTTCTGATCACCCCACTGAAATCACCAACGTTCATGCTGAACATGGCTTCGTCAAATTCCGCATCCATCTTACCCTTTGAGATGGCGCCTGTTTTACCAACTTCATCCTGTGCGCCAAGCAAATTCGCATGCTCCTGAGGAATATCATCGAAATCAATACCTGTCCTAGCCAGTTCGAGTAATTTCTCTGCTGCTTCTGTCGCTTTTTTAACGTCTTCCGAACTTGCATCCGGAGCAAGATCCACCAGTATTCGTTGCGCTACTCGGCGTTCCTCTACAGAATATTTATCCATGTTGGCCTGGAAATATTCCTTAAGCATGTCTTCTTCAACATCAATTTTTTCTGCCAATGCTTCTACTGAAAGGTCGATATATTTGATCCGAACTGACTCTTCAGTTTTGTAACTATCTTTATTTTTATCGTAATAATCAGTGATTTGTTCATCAGTGATCTGAATATCTTTTTTGAACTGTTCTGCTGAAATAATCGTGTGAACAATATTGCGTTTTTGTGCCTGCAATTGTCCTATTCTATTCTTTTCTTTTTCAGTCACAAAAGCACTACCCGAAATAGCTTCCCGCAATTGTCCCTGAATCATATCCCCGCGCAATTGTTGTTCAAACGCTGCAGGGCTTGCTTTGGACTGAAGCACCTGACGTTCGTAGATAGCATTTGAAAATTTGCCATCCTCATCCTGAAAAGCTTCAACAGAAAGAATCATTGATGATACTTGCTTATCGCTGATACGCATTCCTGATTCGTTGGCCACCTGACTTAAAACCCGTTGTTCAACCAGACCGTTAACAACTTCATTTTGAAGAGCAGTTTGATCCATGCTATTGATATCAACACTGTCACCAAACATTTGCTGGAGACGATCACGATAATTTCCCATCGCATTCTTGTATTGAGATAGACCAATATCAGTACCGTTGACACTGGCGACCGAAACGTTTGATCCTCCATCAAGATAGGAGTTGATACCCCACAGGGCAAAAGGAATGGAAATAAGACCAACGATTAACCAGGCCAACCAGCCTTGAGAATGTTCTCGAATGCTTTGTAGCATGAGCAGAAACCCTTATAAATAATAAATAGTCAAAATTAAAAAAGGGCGAATCCGTTAAGATTCGCCCTGAACATTAATGGCGGAGCGGACGGGACTCGAACCCGCGACCCCCGGCGTGACAGGCCGGTATTCTAACCAACTGAACTACCGCTCCATTATTATGTTTGGTGGGTGCTGAGGGGATCGAACCCCCGACCCTCGCCTTGTAAGGGCGATGCTCTCCCAGCTGAGCTAAGCACCCGAAGGCGCGCTAGTTTAAGGCATCCTTTAAAGCTTTACCAGCTTTAAATGCAGGTACTTTAGAAGCCTTAATCTGGATAGTTTCACCAGTTCGTGGATTACGACCAGAACGTGCTGCACGATCACGAACCAGAAAGGTTCCGAAACCTAATAATGCAACTGTATCGCCTTTTTTCAGAGTACTTGTAACTGCCTCAATTACTGCGTCAACTGCACGAGCTGCAGATGCTTTCGAAAGATCAGCGGAGTCAGCAACCGCATCGACTAATTCAGATTTATTCATTTTGTATCCCCTTATTATTTGCACCGAAGTATTATCATTATTTATTTCATTATTATGAAAAGCCACGCCACCGGAAAGGCCTGTGAACGAGCGAATTTTATACCAATTGACTCTGTTGTCGTCAACCCATTACAACAAAATTTTTACTAATAAAGTGTTTGCTACTAAGCGTGAATTATGTGTAATCATATAAGCTAGAAATTTAACTCTCACAGAATCAATCAATAAGCGTTCATAGTGAAATTCAACTATGAAACAATTTTTGAAAATATACTAAAAAAAATAATTTCCCAGAATGGCAGGAAAAGAGTAATTAAATAGAAATTTATAGTGGCTTATTGATTCTTACGCTGAAATTAATGCGTTCTTAGTGCATCTTCATCTTTACCAGACTCAGAACTTTCCTTTTTTATCGTATTCCCTGACTCATCCAGAACCAGTGGTTTAGGCATAGACTGTAGTGCAATTTGGAAAACTTCATCGATCCATTTGACTGGTTTGATGCTAAGTTTTTCTTTTATGTTGTCAGGAATTTCCGCAAGATCTCTTTCATTTTCATGTGGGATTATTACTGTTTCAATTCCACCACGTAATGCAGCCAAAAGTTTTTCTTTTAAACCACCAATGGGTAAAACTTCACCGCGCAAAGTAATCTCACCCGTCATCGCGACGTTGGCTTTTACAGGAATACCCGTTAATGCAGAGACTAATGAGGTACACATGCCGACACCGGCACTCGGACCATCTTTAGGTGTCGCACCTTCTGGTACATGGAAATGAATATCGTTTTCAGCATAGAAATCTTCTTCAATACCTAATAACTGGCTTCGACTTCTGATCACCGTGACAGCCGCTTTAATAGATTCCTGCATAACATCACCCAGTTGTCCGGTGAATGTTTCCTTGCCTTTACCAGGAACCACAACAGATTCGATCGTCAATAACTCTCCGCCCACTTCTGTCCATGCCAGACCTGTAACCTGACCAACCTGATCCAGCTCCTCAGCCTTTCCATAACGGAAACGTTTAACACCCAGGTATTTTTCGATATTTCTGGATGAAACAGAGATTTTTTTAGCTTTATTTTTGCTATCTGAATCCGTCGTTGAATCAGATTCAGACAGAATCTGTTTAACCACTTTCCTGCAGATCTTGGCTATTTCTCTTTCTAGTGATCGAACACCAGCTTCTCGTGTGTAATAACGGACAATATCTCTGATCGCACTTTCTGAAACACTAATCTCGCTATCTTTCAGACCATTGTTTTTGATCTGTTTACTCAACAGATATTTTATGGCGATATTGATCTTTTCATCTTCGGTATAACCAGAAATCCTGATGACTTCCATTCGGTCAAGTAATGGCGAAGAAATATTCAAACTATTAGCCGTGGTTACAAACATGATCTCTGACAAGTCATAATCGACTTCCAGATAATGATCATTAAATGTGCTGTTTTGTTCCGGATCTAAAACTTCCAACAATGCAGAAGACGGATCGCCTCTGGAATCAGAACCCATTTTATCAATTTCATCTAATAGAATGAGCGGGTTTCGTGTTTTGATCTTTGCCATGTTCTGAATGATCTTACCGGGCATTGAACCAACATAGGTACGTCGATGACCACGGATCTCGGCTTCATCACGCACACCACCCAGAGACATGCGGATAAATTTTCGGTTTGTTGCTCTGGCGATTGAACGACCTAACGATGTTTTACCGACACCCGGAGGGCCAACCAGACAAAGAATCGGTCCTTTTAATTTTTTGACACGTTGCTGAACGGCAAGATATTCGAGAATGCGTTCTTTAACTTTTTCAAGACCATAATGATCATCTTCGAGAATAGTTTCTGCCTCAGTGATGTCATTTCGGATCTTATTGCGTTTTTTCCAGGGGATGCTCACCATCCAGTCAATGTAGTTGCGAACAACTGTCGCTTCAGCTGACATGGGTGACATCATTTTGAGTTTTTTCAGTTCGGCCTTAGCTTTGGCTTTGGCTTCTTTACTCATTTTGGCTTTCTTAATCTTTCGTTCCAGCTCATCAAGATCACTGCCGCCTTCATCCAGTTCGCCGAGCTCTTTTTGAATCGCTTTCATTTGCTCATTCAAATAGTACTCGCGTTGGCTTTTTTCCATCTGCTGCTTGACGCGGCCACGAAGTTTTTTCTCAACCTGAAGCAGATCCATCTCGGCTTCCATTAGACCAATCAAATGTTCAAGACGTTTTGCTACATCAGTAATTTCCAGAACTTCCTGTTTTTCTTCCAGCTTGATCGACATGTGCGCAGCGACTGTATCGGCTAAACGATCAGGCTCCTCGATGCTGGAGAGTGAAGAAATAATTTCCGGTGGGATTTTTTTATTCAGCTTTACATAATGCTCAAACTGATTCGTGACAGATCGCATGATCGCTTCTATTTCTCGATCATCTACATCAGAGTTATCAATAATCTCAACCGTTGCAGAAGAAAACTCTGCGCCGTCATCCATCCCGGTCAATCGAGCGCGCTGCTCACCTTCAACCAGAACTTTGATCGTGCCATCTGGAAGTTTTAAAAGCTGTAGGATATTGGCAAGCGTTCCAACGTGAAAAAGATCATCGACAGTCGGATCGTCATCGCCAGCATTTTTCTGCGCTAACAAAAAAACTTGCTTGTCCGCTTCCATCGCTGTTTCGAGCGCTTTGACAGAACGTTCACGACCAACAAACAACGGAATGACCATGTGAGGAAAAACGACTACATCGCGGAGCGGTAGTAAAGGTACGATTATATTCTCTGTAGTTTTAGTCACTTTTTCGTTTTCATTTCTCGGTTCTATCTACTCGGAAGCAGCTTTCGGTAGCTCAGCATCTTCGTAGATCAGGATAGGTTTGGATTCGCCTGTGATCACAGTTTCATCAACAACAACTTTGCTGACGTTTTCCATTGAAGGAATATCGTACATCGTTTCCAGTAAATTCTGCTCGATGATTGATCGCAAACCACGTGCGCCAGTTTTTCGTTCAAGCGCCTGTCTTGCAATTTCTAGCAATGCTTTCTTACGGAATTCCAGTTCAACGCCTTCCATTTCGAATAACTTCGAGTATTGTTTGGTCAGGGAGTTTTTAGGCTCTACCAGAATTTCGACCAGCATTTCTTCTTCAAGTTCTTCTAATGTCGCGATAACAGGTAATCGACCGATGAATTCAGGAATCAAACCATATTTGATAAGATCTTCTGGTTCGACTTCAGTCAGGAGTTCACCAAAGCTGCGAGTTTCATCTTTGCTTTTAACTTCAGCAGAAAAACCGATACCGCCCTTTTCTGATCGATCACGAATGATCTTATCCAGTCCGGCAAAAGCACCACCGCAGATAAACAATATATTAGCCGTATTGACCTGTAAAAATTCTTGTTGTGGATGTTTTCGTCCACCTTGTGGCGGAACGGAGGCAACCGTGCCTTCGATCAGTTTGAGTAATGCTTGCTGGACACCTTCGCCCGAAACATCACGTGTGATCGATGGATTGTCTGATTTGCGTGAAATCTTGTCGATCTCATCGATATAAACGATGCCACGCTGGGCTTTATCAACATCGTAATCACATTTCTGCAATAATTTTTGAATGATATTTTCAACGTCTTCACCGACATAACCCGCTTCGGTTAACGTTGTCGCATCAGCCATAGTGAAAGGAACATTCAGCATTCTCGCCAATGTTTCAGCCAGCAATGTTTTACCGCTACCGGTTGGCCCGACAAGCAGAACGTTACTTTTCGAAAGCTCAACATCATCTTTCTTAATATCAGTATCGAGACGTTTATAATGGTTATAAACAGCAACCGAGAGGATCTTCTTCGCCTGTTTCTGACCGATCACATAATCATCAAGCAGTTCCTTAATTTCGTGCGGTGTTGGAAGTTTGCCATCGCCACCAGAAACTGATTTCTCCTGAATTTCTTCCTTGATGATGTCGTTACAAAGATCGACACATTCATCACAGATAAAGACCGAAGGCCCTGCAATCAGCTTTCTGACTTCATGCTGGCTTTTGCCGCAAAAGGAACAGTACAGCAGTCGATCGCCGTCATTCCCATCATCTTTTTTATCGTCGCTCATACCGTAAAACCTCTAAAACTGATCGGGCAAGGTAATAATATCACCCGTAACTATTGTGAGACAGTCTCTAATTACTGATCTTCTGCAACCTGACTACGGTTTTCAAGAACAGTATCAATAAGACCATATTCTGCCGCTTCTGCAGCACTCATAAAATTATCTCTTTCTGTATCTTTCGCAATTGTTTCTATCGGCTTGCCAGAATGAGATGCCATGATCCCATTAAGGTTTTCGCGCATTTTCAGAATTTCTTTAGCATGGATATCAATATCTGTTGCCTGCCCCTGGAAACCTCCCAGTGGCTGATGAATCATCACGCGAGAATTAGGCAGTGCAAATCGTTTACCTGCTGCACCACCCGTCAACAACAAGGCACCCATACTGGCCGCTTGACCAATCACCATGGTGCTGACATCCGCTTTGATAAATTGCATGGTGTCGTAAATCGCCATACCCGCAGTCACTACACCACCTGGCGAGTTAATGTAAAAATGAATATCTTTGTCAGGATTTTCTGATTCCAGAAATAACATCTGAGCAACGATCACATTGGCAACCTGATCTTCGACCGGACCCACCAGAAAAATAACGCGCTCTTTTAAAAGTCTTGAGTAGATATCGTAAGAACGTTCGCCACGGGCAGATTGCTCTACGACCATTGGCACAAGATTTAGCGCTTTCGTTTCGTTACTCATATTCTGATCTGTGTGTATAACTGACATTCATTTACCTCTAATTTATGCTTCGGCTGATTCAGGATTCATCAAGACATCGAATGCTACCGGTTCAGGCGTAACCTTTGCCTGATCCAGAATCCAGCTAACGACTTCCTCTTCCAGAACCATGCTTTGAATCTCGGCGAGTCGACTCTGATCGGCATAGTAATACTGTACAAATGCTGCCGGATCTTCGTAGTTCGCACCAATCGATTCAACCATCGTCCTGACCTTGGCAGGATCTGCTGTCATCTCGTTTGTCTTTATTATCTCTGACATAAGCAATCCTAATGCCACTCTTTTCTTTGCTTCGTCCACAAACGTATCTTTATCAAGAGAATCAAGCTGTTCCGATGGCAATCCCTGTTGAGTAAGACGCTGTTTTGCCGACTCCATCAATTGCTCTGTTTCGCCATTGACCAGTGTTTGAGGCAGATCAAATGGATTCCCGTCATATAACGCATCCAGAACGCGCGATTTAGCCTGATTCTTGACACGCTGATCACATTCTTTTTCCATATTCTCGCGAATATTTTTCTTCAATGCGTCCAGACCGCCCTCTTCTACGCCGTAACGTTTGAAGAACTCATCATCCAATTCTGGTAGTTCTGGCTCAGAAACCTTATTAACAACCACATCAAAACGAACGGCCTTGCCCGCCAGATCCTGATTCTGATATGGGGTCGGAAATTCAAGATCCAAGCTTTTGCTTTCTCCGGCCTTCAAACCCACCAGACCTTCTTCGAAACCAGCAATAAAACGATTAGAGCCTAATTCGATGTCGAAACCTTTCGCTTCGCCGCCATCAAATTTTTCGTCGTTAAGGAAACCTTCAAAATCAAGATTCAGCTGATCACCCATCGCCGCTTTGCGTTTAGCCTCTTTAAACGTCGATTGCTGTGATCGTAAAGTCTCAACCATTTTATCGACATCTGCATCAGTAACTTTACAAGTCGGTAGATCAACGGTGATTTTCGACACGGGATTGATGGTCACTTCAGGATAGACTTCAAAAGTAGCGGTGTACGATAGACCTTTATCAGTCGCTTCACCTTCCTGTTCTATAGAAGGCTCGCCCGTTGGACGTAATTTCTCGGCGGTCAGCGCTTCACCGTAAGTCGATTGCATCACTTCACCAAGCACTTCAAACCGAACTTGTTCACCATGACGTTGCTTGATGACATTCATCGGCACTTTGCCCTGGCGAAAACCATCCATTTTTATTGTTCTAGTAAGAGATTGCAGACGTTTTTTGATTTCGTCTTCAATTCGGTCTTCGGGTACTTCAACCCGCATGCGGCGTTCTAACGCCCCTGTAGATTCAACAGAAACCTGCATTTAATCCTGCCTCAGTTATTTTATTTAAATATATTCTTGGGAAATCTTTCTAAGATATGGTGCGAAAGGAGAGACTCGAACTCTCACATCTTACGATACTGGTACCTAAAACCAGCGCGTCTACCAATTCCGCCACTCTCGCATAACTCAATTATATCCCATCCCATTCAACCCGACAATTATAATGCGCGAATTCAACACTTGAAAGCCCAAAACTACTTCTTTTTGTCACAGACTTAACATTTATCCATCATTCAGTTAGAGTTGCCGCCTTTAAAGAAGCTGGTTCTACATAAAAAAGATGGCATTAGTAATACAAAAATACGGGGGAACCTCCGTCGGCACCGTTGAACGGATCAATGCCGTAGCCGATCGTGTCCTCTCCCACAAAAAACGGGGAGATGATATCGTCGTGGCAGTCTCTGCGATGAGTGGTGAAACCAATCGTTTAACTGGAATGGCTGAAAAAATCACTGATCATCCCAAAGGCCGTGAACTGGATGTGCTTCTTTCTACTGGTGAGCAGGTCACCATTGCTCTCTTATGTATGGCGCTGGAAGCTAAAGGATGCCCCGCCCGATCATATACCGGTGGACAAGTTCGTATCCTGACTAACTCCGTTCATAACAAAGCACGGATCCTGAATATCGACGAAAGCCGGATCAGAAATGATCTGGGTAAAGGTCGTGTTGTCGTCGTAGCCGGATTCCAGGGTGTGGATGAAGATGGCAACATCACAACCCTTGGCCGCGGTGGATCGGATACCACTGCCGTCGCACTGGCAGCGGCACTCAAAGCAGACGAATGTCAGATCTACACCGACGTCGATGGTGTCTATACAACTGATCCGCGTATCGTACCCGAAGCCAGACGACTAAAATCCATTACTTACGAAGAAATGCTGGAAATGGCCAGCCTCGGCGCAAAAGTTCTACAAATTCGATCAGTCGAATTTGCTCAAAAATATAATGTTCCCATGCGTGTTTTGTCATCTTTCGAAGACGGTGAAGGCACGCTTATTACATCAGAGGATAACACTATGGAACAAGTCATGATCTCAGGGATCACCGCCAACAAAGACGAAGCAAAAGTAACCTTGCAAGGTGTACCTGATGAACCGGGTGTCGCAGTGGCCATACTCGGCCCTGTTGCAGATGCAGGTATTGAAGTGGATATGATCATCCAGAATGTCGGCGCAGATGGATCCACCGACTTCACCTTCACTGTGCACAGAAATGACTATGATCAAACTCTGGACATTCTTAAGAAAGTAAAACAAGCACTGGATGCCCGAGCAGTAGATGGCGATGACAAGATCGTCAAACTTTCTGTGGTCGGCATTGGCATGCGATCACATGCAGGAATCGCCAGCCAAATGTTCAATGCACTGTCAGAAGAAGGCATCAATATTCAAATGATCTCTACATCAGAAATAAAAATTTCAGTTGTTGTTGATGAGAAATATCTTGAGTTAGGCGTAAGAACTTTGCATTCAGCCTTTGGACTGGACGAGGGCGAAAACTAGAGCAATACTAATAGGTAAGGAAACAAAGCTTTCCTATTTTGTAAAAAAACGTATCGGAAATTTTTCATGGGGTATATAATGTTTTTCGTCGCGTCTGATACAAACGGATAATTACAAAGAACGACTAAAATAAAAGAAAAGAATGGAGTAGTAACCAAATGCTTATATTGACAAGGCGAGTGGGCGAAGCACTGATGATTGGGGATGAAGTCACCATAACCGTGCTGGGCGTCAAGGGGAATCAAGTTCGACTAGGTGTTAACGCACCTCGAGAAGTGTCTGTGCATAGAGAAGAAATCTATCAACGGATCCAGGACGAAAAGAATGATAACGAAGGAAATTCCCTCGCGGATGGCACTGCCGAGTAAATTTCAGCTATCTAAATACCCCCAAATCATAAAAAAAGTTAAACAACCCTTTACCTAAGTAATTCAGACAAGGTATCCTACGCATCCTGTGGAGAGGTGGCCGAGCGGCTGAAGGCGCTCCCCTGCTAAGGGAGTATACGGTTTATCCCGTATCGAGGGTTCGAATCCCTCTCTCTCCGCCATTTTATTTGCAATAGGCAATGCAACGCCCTTATGCTGATCAGCATGCTCGTTTTTAGTTATATATAACAACTGGTACACCGAGGCGGTACACTATGAGTCGTTCGAGAAACCATTCATAAGTTTATGCATTTTGTCCTTCTCTTCCTGCTAATTTTTCTGTTGCTATTCGGCCCTCAGTTCTGGGCGCGTTACACTTTTAAAAAACATGCTACTCCCCTGAAACGACTTGAAGGGACTGGAGGAGAATTGGCTCGCCATCTTCTTGATCGATTTAATATGGCAGAAGTTGGAGTTGAAAAAACCAAGCCCGGGGGAGATCACTACGATCCTGAATCTCTAATGGTTCGATTAAGTCCAGATAATTATGATCAAAAGTCATTAACCGCAGTTGCTGTCGCGGCTCATGAAGTTGGGCATGCGATTCAACACAACCGGAATGAATCCAAATTTGCACTGCGAACTCGTCTGGTTATAGCAGCACATACAGCACAACGTATTGGTGCTGGCGCTATGCTGGTTATTCCACTGGTCATGTTGATTACTCATGCACCCTCATCTGGAATGCTGGTATTTGCGATCGGGCTGTTAAGCATGGCCAGTGCTTCCGTGGCACATCTGGTCACACTCCCCGTTGAACTGGACGCGAGCTTTGGTAAAGCGATGCCGATCCTGAAAGAAGGTTATATTAGTAAAAAAGATGAAGCTGCGGTAAACAGTGTATTAAAAGCTGCCGCATGGACTTATGTTGCAGCTTCATTAGCCAGCCTGCTTAACATTGGCCGTTGGCTTATTTTGCTTAGAAGGTAAGTGTATGACAAATATATTTAAAACCTCCATAACTTTTAGTAAATATCTGGCACTTATTATTCTGCTACTGACCACCATCAGTGCTTTGATCTATTCATTTAATACACCTTCCAATGATCGACAGTGGGCACAAGGACAAGAAAGAAATACAACAATTACAATTGACGATCAAGATCATGTATCCATCAATAATATGCGTGATATTAACTGGTTTAAAGATCAGAATCCTGCACTAAAATCCTATCGTAAACTTCAGTTTGATCTATCCGAATTAAAGTCATTAAAAGTTGCTGTTTCACATTTTTCTGCCATTAGTGAATTGGCTCATGTGTTTTTGATGTTTGAACTGGATAACGATCAAAGTTTTGGTTTTTCTATAGAGGCTCGTCGGGAAGAAGATGAGGAATATACTTTAACCGGCGGTTTATTTGCCCGATATGAATTGATTTACCTGATAGCGACCGATGATGATTTATTGGGCCTGAGAAAAACCCGGGATGAAATGATTTATCTTTACCCGATCAAAACAACACCTGAAAAAGTACAGGGTCTCTTTAGAATGGTGATGGAAAAAACAAATGAGATTGATCAAAACCCAGAGTTTTATCATTTGTTTTTAAAAAACTGTACAACAGAAACGGTGGATCTTGTTGATCAAATCTCAGATCGAAAATATCCAGAATTAGTCCAGGCGTTCATGCCGGGAAATGCAGGCAAAGCACTGTACAAAATGGGACTGATCGATACGATGATGAAAAGTTTTGAAGATGTACAAAAAACAGCTCTGGTAAAATAAAATGTCGAAATCAACCGAAACATATTGGAATACTTTAAGCGCTGAAAATAAGCATCGATGGACTCCGATTGAAGGAATGGAAGGTCTGGCTGAAGAGTTAACTTTAGCGATTGATGAAGAGACCGGTGACTACACACGATTGACCCGTTTTAATCCCGGAACAGACACGTCTGAATTTGGCCCAAAGAGTCACGATTATCCTGAGGAAATAATGATCATGGAAGGTCGTTTATATGATGCTGCCTTTGATCGATGGCTTGAGACTGGTGATTATGCCAGCAGACCTCCCGGTGAAGTTCATGGCCCATTTAAAACTGAGACTGGTTGTGTTGTCCTTGAAATCTCATACCCAAGCCAGACAAAATAACTTATGAAAACTTTTCCTCTCAGCGAACTATCTGCTGAATTGTTTTTACAAGAATACTGGCAAAAAAAACCACTGCTGATCCGTCAGGCTTTTCCTGATCTGACTCCCCTGCTTCCTGCTGATGAACTCGCTGGCCTGGCCTGTGAGGAAGGTGTCGAATCTCGTTTGATCATTCAGGAAGAAAAGAGTGATCACTGGGATTTGCAACACGGTCCTTTTAGCGAAGAAACATTTTCTGCTTTGCCTGAGAAACACTGGACATTGCTCGTGCAAGCAGTCGATCACTGGATCCCAAAAGCTGCGGAATTCATTCGCCAATTTGATTTTATTCCAAGCTGGCGCGTGGATGATTTAATGATCAGCTATGCCAGTGATGGTGGCGGTGTTGGCCCACATTATGATAATTATGATGTGTTTTTGATCCAGGCCGAAGGAAAACGCCAATGGGAAATTGGTGGCAAGTATGATCAGAATTCATCACGCCGCACCGATACACAAGTCATGATTCTTGATCAATGGCAGAGTAAGCAAAGCTGGATTCTGGAACCTGGCGATATGCTTTATCTACCACCGCAGATCGGACATAACGGTATCGCTGTTAGCGATAATTGTATGACTTACTCTGTCGGTTTTCGCGCACCTTCGCATAGCGAGCTGTTGTCTGGTTTCAGCGATGCCATGGCCGATCGGCTGGGGAATGAAGATCGTTATACTGATCCAAATCTTTTATTACAAAGAAACCCTGGCGAAATCACACCTCAGGCATTAGATGATATTCAGAAAATTCTCCGTCAATATTATGAAAACCCGGATCTAATCTCTGACTGGTTTGGTCGCTACATTACCGAATTAAAATATACAAACAATGAAACTATTTCTGGGACACAATGTGCGATCGATGATCTTTTGAAACATCAATCAGAAGGTGGAATAGTCTCCCGCAATGAAGGTTCTCGATTCGCTTTTATAAAGCAGAATAACCGGATCACTTTGTTTGTTGATGGTGAGACATTTGAGTGTGATCCTGAAACAAATTTTCTTGCCGAACTTTTATGCGACCAGACCCACCTCGATCTGAATCAGTTAAATGGCAATAAAGCTTGCTTACAATTGATCAGCCAGCTAATTCAACAGGGAAGTCTTTATCCGGAATTTCCGGGATAAACATTGCGTATCGCCGGCATGTATATCACACTACGCGGATCAGCTTTCTGACAATCTTTTAAACAGCTTTTCACTCACAGGATTTACATGCTCTTACTCTCAAAAAAACAGGACTGGCTCGGCAATGTTCGTGGAGATCTGCTTGCCGGCCTTGTAGTCGCGTTGGCGCTCATTCCGGAAGCCATCGCCTTTTCGATTATCGCGGGCGTTGATCCAAAAGTGGGGTTGTATGCTTCTTTTTGTATCGCCGTGATCACAGCCGTCATTGGCGGACGTCCGGGAATGATCAGTGCAGCTACCGGCGCAATGGCGTTATTGATGGTGGTGCTGGTTAAAGAACACGGGCTGGAATATCTACTGGCAGCAACTTTATTAACCGGAGTTTTACAGATCATTTTCGGTTATCTAAAACTCGGCAGCCTGATGAGTTTCATTTCCCGATCAGTGGTCACCGGTTTTGTGAATGCGCTAGCCATACTTATATTTATGGCACAGTTGCCCGAGCTAACCGATGTTACGTGGCATGTTTATGCGATGACCGCTGCAGGTCTCGGCATCATTTACTTATTTCCACTGATTCCAGTGATCGGAAAATCTATCCCCTCGCCTCTTGTTTGTATTGTCGCTTTGACGGCAGTTGCCATGATCATGAAACTTGGAATTCGTACCGTAGGAGATATGGGAACACTGCCAGATACACTACCCATTTTTCTCTGGCCGGATGTTCCTTTAAACATGGAAACACTGAAGATCATCCTGCCTTACTCGGTTCCTCTGGCGATTGTCGGATTACTGGAATCTTTGATGACCGCAACAATCGTCGATGAATTAACCGACACCACCAGTGATAAAAACCGTGAATGTAAAGGTCAGGGAATTGCTAATATTGGTGCTGGTTTAATTGGCGGCATGGCGGGTTGTGCGATGATCGGACAATCAGTAATCAATATTAAATCAGGTGGGCGTGGCCGATTATCGACGCTAGTTGCGGGCATTTTCCTGCTGATCATGGTGGTGTTTCTCAGCGACTGGATCAAACAGATCCCGATGGCAGCTCTGGTGGCCGTGATGATCATGGTTTCAATCGGAACATTCAGCTGGACTTCGATTCGTGATCTAAAAGTACATCCAACTTCAAGCAGTATCGTCATGATCGCAACGGTGGTTGTCGTAGTCTGGACACATAACCTGGCGATTGGTGTGTTTGTCGGCGTGCTACTCGGATCATTATTTTTCGCCAACAAGATCAGCCATTTTATGTATGTCGAAAAAGAATTTGATGAAGAAAGTGATACGCGAACCTATCATGTGATCGGACAGGTATTTTTTAACTCAGCCGACAAATTTATTGATGCTTTTGATTTTAAAGAAGCAGTCGAGAAAGTGGTTATCGATCTACATCGTGCACATTTCTGGGATATCACCGCAGTCACTGCGTTGGACAAAGCCGTGATCAAATTTAGACGCGAAGGTGCTGAGGTTGTATTGATTGGTCAGAATGAAGCAACTTCGACGATTATCGATCGCTTTGGTATTCACGATAAACCAGAAGAAATTGAAAAAATTATGGGTGGTCACTAATGAACTCTGGAATAAATAAAAACAAACAAAAAGTCCTCGCCTGCATTGATGGCTCTACACTAAGCGAAGCCGTTTGTGATTATGCGGCATGGATAGCTCAGCGTGTTGATGCTCCTTTAAAACTACTCAATACCATTGATCACCATCATGAAATGTCAGCGACTTCTGATCTCTCCGGCAACCTGACAATCGATGGTCGTGATCACCTTCTGGAAGAATTGGCGAATCAGGAACAGCAGGAAGGTAAAGGTCGAATTCAACAAGGTAAAACCATTTTACAGGCAGCAAAAGAGCGTGTGATTAAGGATGGTATTTCGGATCCAGAAACCTGCTTACAACACGGCAGTCTGATCGATGCTTTGACTGAGTTTGAAAAGGATATTCGTGTCCTTGTTATTGGTGCACGAGGAAAAGTTCATGAAGATCAAACACACCAGATCGGCTCCAAACTTGAATTCATGATCCGATCATTGCACCTTCCTATTCTGGTTGCATATGAAGCCTTCAAAATACCAAAAACGATCATGATTGCTTATGATGGAAGTGAAGCTGCTGACAAAGCTGTCGATATTGTCGTCAATAGCCCACTATATAAAAACCTTACCTGCCATCTGGCTCATGTTGATAAAAAAAGCACGTCGAATAATGTGCTTGAAAAAGCCGCTGACAAACTCCGATCCGTTGATAGCATTGAGATTATTACTGCCAACTTGCAAGGCAACCCCGAACAAGAACTTTGTGAATACCAGGCTGCTCAGAATATTGATATGACGATCATGGGCTCATTCAGCCATACTCGAATTCATGATCTGATCCTTGGAAGTTTTACGGTCAAAATGCTGACAAACACTAATACACCTTTATTATTGCTCAGGTAAATTGAGCTTAGATAATTTTGGTTTAGATATATTTTTATGAATTCAACTTCACCAACTGTCGAAGGATCTACAAACTGGATCAAACTGATCACCGTACCGCTGGCATTGATCCTGTTTTTCTTTGCTCTGTCTTTTACAGATCGCGTACAGCAAAACGAAACTCTGACGCTCACTTTTCAGATCATTTCCGGCATCTTTTTTCTTTTCTATCTTGGACTGCTATACACCAGCAGTCGGCAACAAAATGGTGCAGAAACAAAAGTCATTCTGGTCAAGGCTCATTATGTACAGTTGATCATGCATTTATGCATTTTCTTTTACTGGGGTAAGTATTGGCCACAGGTTTATGATCAGGCAATACTGATTCTCGCGCAGCTGATCTTTGTGCATATTATTGATGTGTTATTCAAATGGTATCGCAGGGACACATGGTTATTGGGATTTGGTCGGTTTCCGATCATCTTCAGCACTAATCTTTTTCTCTGGTTCAGAGATGACTGGTTCTATTATCAATTCATCATGATCGGCTTTGGCATGTTGGCCAAAGAAATTTTCACCTGGAACTTGAATGGTCGAAAGGTGCATATCTTCAACCCTTCGGCTATCTCACTGGCCGTTGCCTCCATGCTACTGATCATGACGCACAACACTGGCATCAGCTGGGGCAGTGAAATTTCCAATACACTTTCGATCCCTCCGTACATGTACATCCTGATTTTCACCCTGGGTTTAATCGTCCAATATCTGTTCAACGTAACATTAGTGACCCTGGCCACGGCGATCACATTGTTGGTTGTGGGTGCGATCTATTTTCAGATCACCGGCGTTTATTTCTTCTATACATCGGATATTCCTATCGCCGTTTTTCTTGGCTTACATCTGTTAGTAACAGATCCGGTTACTTCACCAAAAACTAACTTTGGGCGTATTTTATTCGGAGTCTTTTATGCTCTGAGTGTGATGATCTTGTTTGAAGTACTCGATGCTTTGGCGCACCAACTTTCTACGACAAATTATTATCAGTGCCGCTACTTAATATCTCTATTCAGATCCTTGATCGAATTGCCAGAAAGATAGACTTTAATAAAATATCTTAAAGTCTTCAGCGATCTGGAGTAAATACAAACTCAACCTCATTCATATGGCGATCTGGATCATAATATTTGTCAGTTGGTATAGCTCTGGGCGGATTGGTCAGGAACATCCAGGTCGACAATCCAATTTCTGGGAAACTGCCTGCGATCAGGAATTACGTAATGGCTGTAAGAACCTGTTCAATCTGATCTCAATTGAATGTGAAAAAGGTAATCCCCTGGCCTGTGCCAAACTTGGATCAATGTATCGTCGAGGCCGTGGTGTTGAACGGGATGATCAACGTGCTTATGAGTTAGTTGATCAAGCGTGCACGATGGGCTTTGAGGAAGCCTGTGATTTTTTACATGAATATATACCTGAAGAAACTCAACTAGAAACCCCCTGAGAAATACCAGTAATTATCTTGATCAAAACCTTCCAATAGTCGGCGTGAGTTTTGCATTGTTCTGTTAATGGCACAAAACTCATTTAAAACTATTCGTATCTTTATTCTGATATTGATCTTGCTGTTTGTCGCACTCTATTCCTGCGAACAAAAACGTGCATCAACTTCATGGTATAAAACCGTGGAAATCATGATCTACCCGATCAATGTCGATGGGAGTAGCACCGTTGATAACTATATAAAAACGCTACAAGATAAAAACTTTAACCGTATTGATAAGTTCACTGCGAAACAGGCCGAAAAGTATAAACTTATTTTAAGTAAGCCGACAAAAACACGTTTTGGCCAACAGATCAAAATCCTTCCACCAACTCCACCTGAACCAGGCTCAGGTATTGTTTCGATCATTTCATGGAGCATTAAGTTTAGATATTGGGCCTGGAAAAATACGCCGGATGATGAGTCAAATCTTCGCCGAGCCAGAATGTTTGTGCTTTATCATGAATCAATCGATGGCAAACGACTCGCGCATTCTTATGGTTTGAATAAAGGTTTGCTGGGTTACGTCAATGCGTTTGCCTCGAAAGATCAACAAGGGCAGAACAATATCGTCATCGCGCATGAGTTTTTACATACAGTGGGAGCTTCGGATAAATATGGACCAAATGGTGAGCCAGTTTTTCCGATTGGTTTTGCATCACCTGACCTATCGAATCCGTATAAGCAAAAAAGGGCTGAGATCATGGCTGGTCGTATTCCGGTTTCACCTACGGAATCCAGAATGCCGAGAAGTCTGAAGAGTTGCGTGATCGGAAAACAAACCGCGTTGGAGATTAACTGGTTGAAAATAGATTGATCGTAGCCTGGATGAAACGTAGTGGGATCCGGGAATCCCCTGATTACGCAAGCTTCATCAGGGCTACATTAACGTCAGATTTGTGCTTCGCCACTATTTTCTGAATCATCATGTCCTGAATTATCTTCATCCTCTTCTTCAGAATCACCTTCCTGTTTTGGTTCTTCTACCAACTGAAAAGGCTCATTAAAAAGATCGCCCGCAATCGCATCAAGATCTCTCAACTCAGCCAGTGTCGGTAATTCAGATAAGCTATTCAGATTAAAATAATCTAGGAAATGTCTGGTGCTTGCAAAAACAGCAGGTCGTCCTGGAACATCTCTGTGTCCAGCCACTTTGATCCACTCTCTTTCAATCAATGTTTTGATCACGTTGCTACTGACACTCACACCACGAATCGATTCGATTTCACCACGCGTGATCGGTTGTCGGTAAGCAATGATCGCAAGAGTTTCCAACAACGCTCTGGTATAACGTGGAGGTCGTTCTGTCCATAAACGGTTGACCCATTTTGCAACGTCACTTTTTGCCTGTAGCCGATAACCACTGGCGACTTTTTTTAACTCTATACCACGATCGGCATAATCTTCTTCAAGGCTTTCCAGTGCATCACGTATTTGCTGACGTTCAGGTGGATCGCCTCCATCTTCGTTAAACAGAGACAACAGTACGATCAATACTCAACGGCTCGTCGGCAACCATGATCGCTGCTTCGAGAATATTTTTTATTTGTTGACCAATTTCTGGACTAGCCTCTTCGCTCATGCCGCCGCCCTTAGATAGATCGCACCATCGGGTTCGTTTTGTACCATTTCGATCAAGGTTTCCTTTAATAATTCTAATATCGCCAACAGTGAAACAACCACGCCAGCTTTGCCTTCTTCTGGTTTGAACAGCATGGCGAATTCAATAAATTCGTCGCCCTTAATAATGTCCAGAACAATACTCATTCTCTCTCGTACAGACAATACTTCACGTTCAATCTGATGAGTGGTGTACATTTCCGATCGTGTCATAACATCGCCAAATGCTTTTAAGATCGCGTCAAGAGAAACTTCTGGCAATGGTCGATCCTGATTTTTGTAAGGGAAATTAACCACCACAGTTCTGATCTCTCTTTCCAATCGTGGCAAATCATCGATCTCTTCTGCGACTTTTTTATATCGCTCATATTCTTGCAAACGACGGATCAATTCTGCACGAGGATCGTCTTCTTCCTCATCTTCTTCATGAACACGGGGCAATAACATTCGGGATTTAATCTCAGCCAACATTGCGGCCATCACCAGATACTCAGCCGCCAGTTCCAATTTCAATTCCGTCATCATTTCGATGTAAGTCATATACTGTTTGGTGATCTTGGCGATAGGTATTTCAAGGATGTCGAGATTTTGTTTTTTGATCAGATACAAGAGTAGATCCAGTGGACCTTCGAAAGTCTCGAGAAAAACTTCCAACGCTTCTGGTGGAATATACAGATCTTGCGGAGGCGTAGTAATAGGCTGCCCCTGCACAATCGCAAAAGGCATTTCTACCTGATCAGGGTTCTCGGCGGTAGCATCTGCCGCTTCTGAAACGGTATGCGCTTCTTTGTTTTTCTCCTGGGTCATTTATAAACCAGCCCCATAGCCTGTCTGACTTCTTCCATGGTATCCCGCGCAACATCACGCGCTTTTTCATTGCCTTCGCTGATTATATTTCTGACCAGATCCGGATCAGAAGTATATTCTTCGGCACGTTCATGGATCGGAACCTGTTCCTTGATCACAGCATCGATCAAAGGTTGTTTGCAATCCAGACAACCCATCGCCGCCGACCGACAGCCTTCGCTCACCCATTTTTTCACTTCGTCATTTGAATAAACTTCGTGCAATTGCCAGACCGGACATTTTGCCGGATCTCCCGGATCAGTCAACTTCACACGAGCCGGATCAGTTGGCATGGTGCGAAGTTTTTTCGTCACTGAATCAGGGCTTTCACGTAAGCCGATCGTGTTGCCATAAGACTTGGACATTTTCTGTCCATCCAGCCCCGGCATTTTCGATTGCGGTGTTAATAAAGCTTCAGGCTCAGGCAGGATCACTTTACCGCCACCTTCCAGATAACCGGATAAACGTTCCTGATCACCAAGACTGATGTTCTGTTGTGCTGTTAACAAAGCACGGGCTTTTTCGAGAGATTCCGTATCACCCTTTTCCTGAAACTGTTTACGCAGGTCAAAATAAAGTCGGGCATTTTTCTTACCCATTTTCTTCGCCGCCGCTTCAGCTTTTTCTTCGAATCCAGACTCACGTCCATAAAGGTGATTAAACCGTCGAGCGACTTCGCGGGTCAGTTCAACATGAGCAACCTGATCAGCACCGACCGGAACTTTACCTGCGCGATACATCAAAATATCGGCAGATTGTAATAATGGATAACCAAGAAATCCGTAAGTGGCGAGATCTTTCTCTTTCAGTTTTTCCTGCTGATCTTTATAGGAAGGAACGCGCTCCAGCCAGCCCAATGGCGTGTGCATGGAAAGCAGTAAATGCAACTCGGCATGTTCCGGCACTTTCGACTGAATAAACATCGTCGCCTGTCCCGGATTTACACCCGCAGCCAACCAGTCGATCACCATATCCCAAACACTGTCCGCAATCACCGCCGTGTCGTCGTAAGCTGTAGTCAGCGCATGCCAGTCCGCAACAAAAAAGAAGCATTCGTACTGATTTTGCAGATCGATCCAGTTTTTCAATACACCGTGATAATGACCAAGGTGTAATCGGCCTGTGGGACGCATTCCGGAAAGGACGCGTTGATTTTGGGTTGTGCTCAAGTATTAACTCCTGATTTAAGGAACTTCTGATTAATTCTGGGTAAGAATTGTGGAGCATTAAAGTTATTCAGATTGAGGCATGAATTACAGCAAATAGTGGTTCTATTTGCAAAATTCGTAACGAAGAGCTGGATAATTTTAATCTTCACAAGATTATTCATGGGTTAGTCAGAGGTTCCTCAACTGAATAGAATATACACAAGCCGCGAAATATCAATCCCGGCAAAGCTCGAAAACAGGCCCATGACAGCGTTAACCACTGGCAACATGATCATTCCAAGAAAACCCAAAAACAGTAGCGCTATCAAAATGATCAGCCCATAGGGTTCAATCTTACTGAATTTATACGCCAATGGTCTTGGTAAGTACGAAGCCAGAATCCGTCCACCATCAAGTGGCGGCAAGGGTAGTAAATTCAACACCATCAGAATGCAATTGATATAAACACCAACGCAAGCCATATACAGAAGCGGTATAGATAGCCCACTCATGGTTGCAGGTAACAACAAAGCAACCTTAAGAAAGATCACCCAGAGGATCATCATGATCAGGTTCGCTCCCGGACCGGCCAGAGCAACCTTGGCCATATCTTTTTTCGGGTTACGTAAATTATTAAACGCAACGGGTACAGGTTTTGCCCAGCCGAAAATAAAACCGGTGGTTATCGCCATGAAAGCTGGCAAAAGAACCGTTCCAATCGGATCAATATGTTTGATCGGATTAAGACTCAAACGCCCCAGCATCTCGGCAGTCCGATCACCGTACATTTTGGCCATCCAGCCGTGAGCAACTTCGTGCAATGTCACCGCTAATAAAATCGGCGGTACACAAACAATAATTTTCTGGATCAGGTTAAGTTCTATCATGATTGTTTCATTGTCATATTAATCTTCAAACTGGCTCACATCACCACGACCACGCCGTCTGATCACCGGATAATCATTCATCAACTCGATCACCGAAGTCGGCTCTAGCTCACACGCACCACCATCGATGATCAGATCAACCAGCTTTCCCAGTCGATCATCAATCTCATCCGGATCACTCAGAGGAAGATCATCGCCCGGCATTTGCAATGTCGAACTCATGATCGGTTCACCCAATGCTTCCAACAAAGACAGCGCAACCGGATTATCTGGAATGCGCAAACCAATTGTTTTACGTTTGGGATTCTGCAATCGTTTGGGCACTTCTCGCGTGGCCTGCAAAATAAAAGTATAAGGCCCCGGCGTCAGCGATTTGATGATCTTGTAAGCACTATTATCAACCTTTGCGTACAGCGATATTTCCGACAGATCACGACAGACCAGCGTGAAATCATGATCATTATCAAGATCCCGGATCTTGCGAATCCGATCCTGCGCAGCCTTGTCACCAATATGACAACCGATCGCGTAACAGGAATCCGTCGGATAGACCACCAGCCCACCCTTGCGCATGACCGCCACCACCTGATTGATCAGACGTAGCTGTGGATTATCCGGATGAATTTGAAGCGTTTGTCCCATATGTTGTTATTGTATCCATTATAAGGTGTGTAGCGAGTGAATTTCCGCTAGAATCACCACATTCTTTATTCTAACTGTTCAACCTTAATATTTCATGAAATTCCTGTTTGATTTTTTACCCATAATCCTATTTTTCATCGCCTTCAAGATCCCTGACGATCCACAGGAAGGCATTATGCTGGCAACGGCCGTGGCGATAGTCGTATCGGTGCTGCAAGTCATCTATACATGGTTCCGACATCATAAAGTCGAAAAGATGCAACTAATCACCATGGGAATGATCGTCGTACTCGGTGGCGCAACGCTGATCTTCCAGGACGAACGCTTCATCAAATGGAAACCTACCGTCGTCAACTGGCTCTTTGCCGTCGTCTTTTTTGGTAGCCAATATTTCGGCAGCAAAAATATCATCAAAAGAATGATGGATGAACAGGTCGTTCTGCCAGAACACGTCTGGGGAAAATTAAACATGGCCTGGGCGCTGTTTTTCTTTTCTACCGGTTGCGCCAATCTTTACGTTGCCTTTAATTACCCGACGGAAACATGGGTAAACTTCAAACTCTTCGGCATACTCGGTCTAACCGTTTTGTTCGTCATCGGGCAAGCCATGTATATGTCACGTTATATCGAAGAAGATGAAGAATCAGAAAAAGTAGAATCTAAAGAAGAAACTTAAGAGGAATAAAAATGTATTACGCCATCATCAGTCAGGACATCGAAAACAGTCTTGAACTACGCATGAAAACCCGCCCTGATCATATTGCTCGACTGAAAGAGTTACACGCAGAAGGTCGCGTATTGTTAGTTGGCCCACATCCGGCCATCGACAGCGAAGATCCGGGCGAAGCGGGTTTCACAGGCAGCTTGATCGTCGCTGAGTTTGATTCACTGGAAGACGCGACAACATGGGCCGATGCCGATCCTTATCTTGCCGCAGGCGTTTACGAAAGTGTGATCGTCAAACCTTTCAAGAAAGTTGATCTGTAATAATGACTGACAGAGTCGAAGCAATCCGCGAAAAGATACAGGCCGCTTTCATGCCTGATCAGCTGGATATCATCGACGAAAGCCATCTACATGCCGGACATGCTGGTGCGAGAGATGGCAAGGGTCATTTCAACGTCAACATTATTTCTGATCAGTTTGCCGGAAAATCCCTGATCAACCGACATAAAATGGTTTATGAAGCATTGTCCGATCTGATGGAAACCGACATTCACGCACTCAGCATCAAAGCAAAAACGCCAGAAGAACTTCAAGAAGCAAGCTGGTGATCACATCCAGACCCTTTCTGAAATGGCCGGGCGGAAAATATCGTCTGGTAGATCGGATCAGTAAAGCGCTGGGGAAAGGTGATCGTTTGATCGAACCTTTTGTTGGCTCTGGCGCGATCTTTCTCAACACCAACTACGACCAATATTTACTCGCCGATAACAACCCTGATCTGATCAACCTTTTTAAAACCTTACATCAGGAAGGTAATGAATTCATTGAATTTGTTCGTCCCTTTTTTGAACCAGAAAAGAATAATGCCGACACTTATTACGAATTAAGAGACGAATTTAATTCCTCCACAGACATCCGCTATAAATCCGCCCTTTTCATTTACTTAAACCGTCACTGCTACAACGGACTTTGTCGCTACAACCAGTCCGGAGGTTTTAACTCACCCTTCGGTCGCTACAAAAAACCATTATTCCCTGAAGCAGCTATGCAGGCTTTCCACCAAAAAGCCAAACATGCGACGATACAATTTTCCTGTTTCACCGAAACCATGCAACAAGCAAAAACTGGCGATATTGTTTATTGCGATCCACCGTATGTCCCGCTCAGTAAAACAGCCAACTTCACCAATTACAGCGCCGAAGGTTTTGGCATGGATAAACAGGAAGAGCTTGCGAAGCTGGCCAATGAACTTGCGGCCAAAGGCGTGCGCGTTGTGATCTCAAATCATGACACACCAGAAATACGCGAACTCTATAAAACAGCAAAGATCACACAATTTGATGTCCCACGTTTTATTAGTCAGGATGCGAATAACCGAAACAAAGCCAGTGAGATTCTTGCGGTGTTTAAAGCTTCATAAAATAATTCCAGAAGAAGACGCTGGATATAGTTTTTAGATTTGACCATAATTCAGAATGAAATGAGCGACGGTTTTATTGGCGTCGATGATGAGATCCTTCGTGCCTCAGGATGACAACCTGGCGATCTCACTACCAACCCGTCATCCTGAACGATAGTGAAGGATCTCAGAACGAAGCCATTAAACTATTCATCAACAAAAAACTTAAAAGTAATCATAAACATGAACCAGACACTTGAACTAGCTATAGAACTACTAAAACGCCAATCCGTAACCCCAGAAGACGACGGCTGCCAACAAATGATCGACGATCACCTGACACCTTTAGGTTTCAAATGCGAACATCTACGCTTCGGCGAAGTAGACAACCTCTGGGCAAGATTCGGAACCGAAGAACCAGTATTCGCCTTTGCCGGACATACCGACGTCGTGCCAACCGGCCCACTCAAAGCATGGGATTCTGATCCATTTGAACCAACCATCCGCGACGGCATGCTCTACGCACGCGGCGCGGCAGATATGAAAAGCAGTATCGCGGCAATGATGATCGCCGTAGAACGATTCTTAAAAAATATTCCTAAGCCAACAGGATCTATCGCTTTTTTGATCACCAGTGATGAAGAAGGCCCAGCGACTGACGGCACGGTAAAAGTAATCGAACATCTGGAAGCCCGCAACGAAAAAATCGAATGGTGTCTGGTGGGCGAACCATCGAGCACCGACAAACTGGCCGATGTAGTAAAAAACGGACGGCGCGGATCATTAAGTGCCGACATCACGATCAAAGGAATTCAGGGACACGTCGCCTATCCGCATCTGGCACAAAACCCAATCCATGATGCTCTCCCTGCCCTGCAAGAACTGACAGCGGAAGTCTGGGACGAAGGCAATGATTCTTATCCGCCAACGTCTTTCCAGATCTCCAATATCAACTCTGGCACAGGCGCAGAAAATGTCATCCCCGGTGAAACAAACATCATGTGCAACTTCAGGTTCTCAACGGAACTCACTGTAGAAGTGTTGAAAAAACGTCTGATCGCAATTCTGGACAAACATGAACTGAATTATGAGATCGTATGGCGCTGTTCTGGCCAGCCATTCCTGACCGCAGCGGGAAAACTTGTCGAAGCAACTCAGGGCGCGATCAATGATGTCATGGGATATACAACACAACTGTCCACAGCGGGTGGAACTTCTGATGGTCGTTTTATTGCACCGACTGGCGCTCAGGTGATCGAACTTGGGCCTCTGAATGACACGATTCATAAGATCAACGAATGTGTAGCTGTGGATGATCTCGAAAAATTGGCCGAGATTTATGAAGGTATTTTGGAGCGTTTGTTGAGCTAACTGATAATTTGTATTAATATTTAATACAAATTATTTATCAGGAGAGTTCACATGCCAAGAAATACATCCGTAACGCTAGGCGATCACTTCGATTCTTTTGTTGGTGAAAAAATTGAACAAGGACGATTCCAGTCCGTCAGTGAAGTCGTTCGCGCAGGCCTACGCAAACTCGAAGAAGATGAAATCAAACTTCAGGCTTTGAGAGAAAAGCTACAAGCTGGAGAAGATAGCCCAATTATTGAAAATTTTGATGGTGATAAATTTATTGCGTCGATGCATAAGAAACATATCAAATGACAACTGGCTATTTGATTCGAGAACAGGCACAGAAAGATCTTGAGGAAATCTGGTTATACACATTCAATGAATGGGGTGTGATCCAGGCTGATAAATATATTCAACAAATCCTGTCACGTTTTAAATGGATCTCGGAAAACCCAACGCTTGGTAAAGCACGTGATGATCTGAAACGTGGCTATTTCGCTTTTCCTGACGGAATGCATGTGGTTTTTTATATGATCAACAATAATCACATTGAAATTATTGGAGTTCCTCATCAAAGTATGGATGTTGTTTCTTATTTTGAAAATGCAGATTAGGCTCTGAAACGATTACTGAACATCTCTAATACCACAACCCAGTCAAATGCCAACGCGGCCGCCGTATTCTTGTTTGTGATTGGAAAGATTTCGCCAGAATTTCAGGTTCCGGTAATTTGATCGACTCTTCCATCCCCGCCATTTCCTTCAAACGAGCGATCCGTTCTTCTGTTGGTGGATGAGTTCTGAGTAGTGCTGGTTCTGGTGATTTTCTACCGGGTAGTAGAATTTTCTGGATCACACCGGTATGTGCAACTTCAATTTTTTTCAGCGCCATGGCGAGTCCTAAAGGGTCTCCTGTAATCTCTGCCGCTCCACGATCAGCTTCGTATTCTCTTGATCGCGATAATGCCAATTGCAACATGGCGCTGGCACTTGGTGCTAATAGCAAGACCAGGCCACCGAGCATGGTGAGTTTCATGCCCATCATGACAGAAGGGATCGCAAACATGAGCATGTAAATTCCTATCTGACCTATAGTGGCGGTCACGCGGCTGAAGGCATCGGCAATGCTCATGACAAAAATATCCCGATGGCGAACATGACTAAGCTCATGTGCCAGTACGCCAGCAATTTCGCGTGGTGTCATATTGCGAAGCAATCCATCGGTGACGGCTACCGCGACGTTTTCATTTCGTCCGGTAGCAAAGGCGTTCATCATTTCTGATGGGACGTAATAAAGTTTCGGTCGATGTTCCAGACTTGCGCGATCAATCAACGTATCAAAGATCTCAATCAAGCCTGGTGCCTGTTCACTGGTTAATGGTTTAGCCTTGTACATTTTGAGCACCAGACCTGCGGTGGCGCGCCCTGCTCCCATGATGATGAATGCTGCGAATCCTAAGGCTAGAAATAATCCCATCGTGCTGCCGATGGCGAACCCGCAGATCCCCATGATTCCAGCCATAGCGATGACCATTATCACTGACTGGAAGTGATTTTTTTTATTATGATTATTGTTGTTTTGGTTATTTTCCATTGTTTGATGATACGACATCGATATAAAAACCTGAATGTTTAGAGACGTAGGCTTATTTCATGTAAAATTGAATTACAAAATAATTGAAGAGTTAATTGGCTTCGTTCATGAGATCCTTCGCTTCGCTCAGGATGACAGACTTTGCGTATAAACAAGAATTGTCATCCTGAGCGAAGCGAAGGATCTTGTTGAAAGAAACCACGCACGTTTCGTAAAATTATTTCTCTTTCAGTGTCTATAAAACAGGTATTAGAAACACATGGAATTATCAGCTCTCACCGCAATCTCTCCCATCGATGGCCGTTATGGCAACAAGCTTGAAGAGTTACGTCCTATCTTCAGCGAATTTGGTCTGATCCGGCATCGTGTCACTGTCGAAGTCCGTTGGTTACAAAAACTGGCTGCCGATAAAAACATCGAAGAAGTTGCAGCATTTAGTGATCAAGCTAATAAGTTGCTAAACGCAATCGTCACAGACTTCAGCGAAGCTGATGCACAACGAGTGAAGAATATCGAAAGCACGACGAATCATGATGTGAAGGCGGTTGAATATTTCCTGAAAGAAAAGATCGAAGGCAATGCTGAACTCGAAGCGATCAGCGAATTTTTCCACTTTGCCTGTACGTCGGAAGACATCAATAATCTTTCGTATGCGCTGATGCTCAACGAGGCCAGAACTCAGATCATTCTGCCGCATATGGATACCATGATCGATACACTCACCAGCATGGCGCATGAGTTTGCTGATCAACCGATGTTGTCCCGAACACATGGCCAGACTGCTTCACCTACGACTTTGGGTAAAGAGTTGGCTAATGTGGTTTATCGAATGAAACGTCAACGAGAACAATTAGTTGAGGTTGAGATCTTAGGTAAAATCAACGGTGCGGTAGGAAATTATAATGCCCACCTTTCTGCATACCCTGATCTGGACTGGGAAGAATTTGCCGAGACTTTTGTGACCAGTCTTGGGCTGGACTGGAATCCTTATACGATCCAAATCGAGCCACATGATTACATCGCAGAATACTTTTCTGTTGTCGGGCGGTTTAATACGATCTTGCTGGATTTCTGCCGTGACATCTGGGCTTATATTTCGATTGGATATTTCAAACAGAAAACCGTTGCGGGTGAAATTGGATCATCAACCATGCCGCATAAAGTTAATCCCATCGACTTCGAGAATGCCGAAGGAAATTTAGGTCTGGCGAATGCGATCTTTGAACACCTTTCAGCCAAGTTGCCTGTTTCTCGCTGGCAACGTGATCTGACGGATTCCACCGTTTTGAGAAATCTGGGCGTTGGTGTGGCGCATAGTGTGATCGCTTATACATCGGCGATGAAAGGCATTAATAAGCTGGAAGTTAACGCACAGGCTTTGTTGGATGATCTCGATAATTCATGGGAAGTGTTGGCCGAACCTGTACAAACAGTCATGCGCCGTTATGGGATTGAAAACCCTTACGAAAAACTTAAAGAGCTAACGCGTGGCCAGGGTATTGATCAGAAAGCTATGGCAGCGTTTATTCAGGGGCTTGAGATCCCGGATGATGCGAAGCAACTTTTACTAGAAATGACGCCAGCAAATTACATTGGTAATGCGGTGGAGCAAGCTAAAAAGATTTAAAGGAGAAGATCATCATGGAAAACATTGAAGATTATATTCTGGGCGAAACTGAGGAAGAGATCACGCTGCAAACCAGTGATCATAGTCGAGCCATTTCCGTTCAGATGATCAACGGTTGTCGACGCTATTTAAATATTGTCAGCCGTGATCTGGATCCCTGTATTTATGACACCAGCGAAATGCTTGATGCGATCAAGAAACTAGCATTAAGGTCGCGTTTATCCAAGATTCGGATACTGGTTCTACAACCAGAGACCCTGAAGTCTCGTGGACATCGACTGCTTGATCTGAGTGAAAGATTAAGCAGTTTTATCGAGGTCAGAGTTGTCGGAAGAGAACATAGTAGCTTTAACTCTGCAATGCTTCTGGCCGATGACGATGGCTATATTCGACGTCCACATTCTGATCGGTTTGAAGGTCGGGCTAATTTTAAAGATCGGAAAATGACTTCTGATCTGTGGAGTGAGTTTGATCTACTCTGGAACCATAGCCAAAAGGATCCGAATTTTAAACGCCTGTCGTTATAAGAAAAAAACATTATGAAAATATTTTTACCTTTTTTGATCACATTACTGATGGTTTTTCCTGCTCAGGCAGAACAAATGCAGCTGGAGATCATCCCGCTTAAACATCGCATGACCAGTGATATTGTGCCGATGCTGCAACCTCTCGTAGTTGAAGGCGGCAGTGTCTCCGGTATGAATAATCAGTTGATCGTTCGCACTACTCCGCAGAATATGCGAGAGATTCTCAAGGTGTTAAACGTACTTGACCGCCCTCTGCGCTCACTCAAAATCAGTGTTCGTTTTGATACTCAAGGCGATCATCATGGTCGTGAGCATGGTGTTGATGGACATTATCAGACAGGCAATGTCCGCGTCGAAACCCGCAATCCTGGTTCATATTCACGAAATGGCCAGACCGTTACCGTTGGTGGTAAACGCGGAGAAGTTAGCTACAGAAACTACAGCACACAATCCAGAACAGACGACGACAATGTGTATTTTGTCCGAACGGTCGAAAGTCAACCAGCATGGATCCGTACCGGCGAATCAGTTCCTGTTCCAGAAAGGACAGTAGTCCTGCATCCTCACGGAACGGATGCTTATGATTCCGTGAGTTACCGCGACATCAGCTCCGGGTTTTATGTCGTTCCTAATCTTAATGGTGATCGAGTCACGCTGATGATTTCACCAGAACGTTCACGGGCAGATTCCTATACGAACGTTAAAACACAGGAAGCTCAAATGACCGTCACTGGCAGGCTTGGACAGTGGCTGGATCTGGGCGGTGTCACTGAACAATATGATGAACGATCCAATGAAGGTTTATATCAAACCCGTCAATACGGCAGCGAACAAAATCGTATCCTCGTTAGAGTCGAAGAAATCCGGTAATTTCCCCCTGCCCAGCCTGTTTTCTTGAAACTTTCCCCCAAAGAGAATAGGGTTAACAACTGTTACACAACAATAATTTTATAAAACAAGTATTCATTCTTAGGGGGAAGTAGATATGAGTAATATGTCACAAAAATTGGGTGCCGAATTCATCGGTACTTTCTGGTTGGTTCTTGGTGGTTGTGGTAGTGCCGTATTGGCTGCCGCGTTTCCTGAAGTGGGTATTGGCCTTGTCGGTGTTTCATTTGCCTTCGGTCTGACCGTATTGACGATGGCTTATGCGATTGGTCATATTTCAGGTTGTCATCTCAATCCTGCGGTTTCTATCGGCCTCTGGGCTGGTGGACGATTTTCTTCAGGTGAATTAGTACCTTATATTGCAGCACAGGTTCTGGGCGGTATTGCTGGCGCGGGCGTACTTTATTTGATCGCAAGTGGGCAGGCTGGTTTTGAAGCTGGTGGCTTTGCCTCAAATGGTTTTGATGAACTATCTCCGGGCAAATATTCCATGATGTCGGTTCTGATTGCCGAAGTGGTGATGACGGCTATGTTCCTGTTGATCATTCTTGGTTCTACCGATGTACGAGCACCTGCTGGTTTTGCGCCCATTGCGATTGGTCTTGGCTTGACGCTAATCCATTTGATCAGTATTCCAGTCAGTAATACGTCTGTTAACCCTGCTCGAAGCACGGGCGCAGCGTTGTTTGCTGATACTGCAGCCGTTCCACAATTATGGCTGTTCTGGGTCGCACCAATTGTTGGAGCGATCATCGCTGGCTTTGTTTATCGCTGGTTGGGTAGTGAAGACTGATTTAGAAGTAATTTAAATCTTTGTAAAAGAAAACGCCTGAACTGTTATGGATCAGGCGTTTTTTTATGTCTTAAGAATCTCTAATCAATTCTTCACAAGATTGTTCATGAATTGATTAGAGATTCTTTACTTTAAACCTGATCGGAATAAGAAGCTCCAGCGAGTCTCTTGAGAAATCATCCGGCAACGCTGGCATTTTTCCTGCCCGCTGGATCATTAACTCAACTTCCTGATCAAGTGCTTTATGACCCGAGCTTCGTCTGATCTCATGCGAAATTATCTTGCCACTTCGATCAATCACCAAGCCTACAATCACAACACCTTCCTGTTTCAAGCGATGCGCTTGTTGCGGATATTTTTTGTACTGGCTCAACCAGGATTTCAATTCCAGGATATAGGTTTTCGGGATAACTAATGGTGCTGGCTCTATAGGTTTTTTTGCCTGAACAACAACCTGTTTCGTAGTTTCAGAAGCATCCCCCAAAGTACCTAAGGGGCTTTGCTTAGGATGCAAAGGATCATCGCCTGTTCCAGTTTGGGGTGTAGGCTTATTACTAAGTTGTCGTTCCAGCTGTGAAACTACTGGTTCCCGTTGAATAACAAGTTCCCGCGCCTGGATCTCCAGTATCTCTACATCATCACTGGCTAAATCAGGGTTATCATCCGGCATTATTGCCTCCGGTGCAGGAACAGCAGCCAACTGTTCAATCGGTAAAGTCGTTACCGGATCATCTGCTGTCAGCACCTCTGCCGGTTTGAAGAAATCATTGATCGGATCAACCTCTGTCATATCCGATGAAATACCAACAGTTTCGATCACCTCAACATCAATAGATGTCGCTGAAGGTGTTGAAATTTCAATCGATTCAACAGGCTGAGCTTCTTCAATTTTGTTTTCTATCACATCCTGAATGTCACTGATCGCAGGAGGCGAGACATCAGGTGCCGAACTTGTCTCCGGTGCAACAACTGCAGCCAGTTCAATATTCTCTGTTAGTGCCTGTACATCAGGAGGAAATTGTTCTGAAATGTTAAGAGCCTGCTTCGAAACTATCTCACTAACAGCCTCCTGTTGTGTGACGATTCCAGCATCTTCTGTAGCCACATCTGATACCGCAGCAATTTCTGGTCGGCTGGCCTCCAGGGTTTCACCCATGCCTTCTGAAGAGATCAAACCTACTTTAAATTCGCTGAATTCAACATCCGGAAAATCTGGTCTCCGTGATGAAAACCACAGCACTAAAGTCGAGTGCAATAATAAAGAAAGCAGGCCGACCAGCATCCATTGACGATTGCTGACTGTGGAATGAAGATGATTATTGAGAATAGCCTGAGACACGTCAATTCCTTTTTTCTGTCAGCAACACAAGATTTTTCACTCCTCCGATCCGCAGGCTTTCCATCAGCGTGATCAGCTGCATTGCATCAACCTGAGCATCGGCTCGGATCTTAACGATTTGATCAGGATGATCTCGTTTCTGTTCGCGTGCATATTGCATCAGGGAATCTTGATCCATTACTGCATCGCCCATCTGGACTGTCCCATCTTTTGTCAGCAAGAGTACTGTTTCCCGCTGTCCGGCAGGATCTTCACTGGTAGAAACCGGCGGTGTCACATCGTAGCCATCCGTTCCATCAACGCGCGACATCATCATGACGAAAATCAACAGTAAAAAAACGACGTTGATCAGCGGTAGAATTGGATCAAATAGCTGTTGTTTTTTTTCGCGTTTGGGAAATTGCATGATCGATATTTAAGTCAGCGCGTTAGCGAAACATTTCGCCCGCCAGCCTCTTTAACCGCATCCAGAACAGACACCACTGGTTGCAAAGGAACACCTTTCGCGGGTCGCACCAGAATTTTTTGATCGGGTTTGTTCGTCAAAAACTGGGCTAATTGACCAGGTAATTCATCAATCAGAATTGGCTGACCATTCATATCAAGTGCGCCATTGGCACCTAATCTGATCAACACCGCACCACCAGAAGATCCGGCAACCATTCCTTGCGTCGCTGGCGTAGTGAGTTTAATCGTATGCCAATCGAGGAAACTGGATGCGAGCAGGAAAAATAGTAATAAAATAAACACAACGTCGATCAGAGGCGTCATTCCGATCAAAGCCCTGCGTCGAGATTGACCTATGAGATCGGGTTCAAATTGCATGAAAGTTACTCTTGAGGTTCGGCAGCATTTTCAGGCGTAGAAGTCATCTGAATCGTAAAGATCCGAGTCGCCGCATCTTCCATTGTATGGCGAGCTTTATCCACTTTGCTTTCAAACCAGTTCAGAGCAACTACCACCGGAATAGCGATGGCCAGACCGACCGCTGTGGTCAGCAAAGCTTCCCAGACACCACCGGAAAGAATCGAAGGGCTTACCTGTGTACCAGCAGCTTCCATCTGCTGAAAAGCGTTGATCATACCCATCACTGTTCCGAGCAATCCTAATAAAGGACTGATCGTGGCGATGACTTCCAGTGATCGTAATTGTGTTCGCATATCCTCGATCTGCTCCACACCTTCACGCATGACTTCTTCTCTGATCGTCTCTTCACTCGCGCGCCGCTCGGCAATACCTTTGATGGCTATTTCCAGCACTCGTGCCGCAGGATGATAGGTTCGATACAGCTCAACCATGCCAGCATTCACCTGCCCTGCCCGCCAGTAATCCAGTACATGTTGAACAAAAGTATGATCATTCAGACCCAGTTTTCTAAAGTGCCAGAACTTCATCAGAATAATAGCCAATGCGATCACTGACAAAATCAGCAGGATAATGAGTACCGGACCACCCGCATCCAGTAAAAAAGAAGCACGTTCAAATGTAGCGTTCATAAGTGTTCCCTATATTTATTTTCTGGGCTATTTTACAAACGAGACATCACCTTTTGAGGATGCCTCGATCAAATTGACACAATCGTCACGCTCATATTCATCTTTGCAACTCAACACATCGTTGATCAGAATAAGGCTAATGCCCTGACAACTCTGACCTTCAATATCAAAAAGTTTTACGCTGGTTTTGTTGGGTCGCAGAGGTGACGCATCGACTGCCAGTCGGCGACTGATCACTCCATCAGATCCGAACATAACCAGATCCAGCTTGAATTGATTAAATTGCGAACTGGTGTGATTTTTAAAAACTAAAAAAGCACGACAACTACCGTCTTTCTCTTCCAGTTTATTCAGCTCTATTTCGATATTATCCTGTGCTGCGAATGCAGCGGAATGGAACAAAAACAACATTAACAACGGCATGAATTTCTTCATGTTTAAACCTCCTTCTGGCTCTGATCCCTGAGCTTTGGTAAGCGTTAGAACGGTTAACATACCAAAGATCGTGCAAAATCGAAAACTCTCAGGAGGAATAGTATTGTCTGGAGCTTTTTTCGCCGCCTTTTGCTCTGTACATTGCGGCATCCGCTCTTTCAAGTAATACCTCAACATTTTCACCATCCTGAGGGTAGATACTGATCCCAAGACTACAACCAATCGGTAACGCCTGATCATTATAAACAACCGGCTGGCTCAATATTTTCATAACTTTTCTTGTCAACATTTCAGTATTTTCATGCTCGCTTCCCTGTTCAATCAGAATAACAAACTCATCACCACCAAAACGGGAAATGGTATCTGCTTCCCTTAATGCTGTTCTTAACCTTTTAGCAACCGTTGATAAAACATGATCACCAGCGGCATGCCCAAAAGTATCATTGATCTTTTTAAATTCATTCAGATCGATAAACATGATCGCAACCAGTGATTTATCTCGTTGCGCTCTTATTAAGGCATGCTCCAACCGATCGATAAGTAATGTACGGTTTGGAAGGTTTGTCAGATCATCGTGATATGCCAGATGCTTCAGATTTTCTTCTGCTTTTTTTCTGATATTTATTTCTTCTGTCAGAACCTCATTGGTTTTTAACAATTGACTGGTTCGTTCTTCAACCAGTCCTTCGAGCTTTTCCTGGTGTCCTTCCAGTTCATTTTGGGTTTGTATACGAACATCAATTTCATCTTTTAGATTTATAACTAATTTCTGATTTTCATACTGAAATTTTAATGACTCTGCCATATGCATCTTTGTATTTTTCCCAGCTGCAGATATAAATCCCAGGTAGACAAGAAGACCTCCCGCCAAATATAAAGAATAGTTTTCCCCACTCAAAATAATTGCTGTAAAAAGTCCTAGAAAAATAGGAATGATATGCCCATAAAAGGCTTTTAATAACGCAGACAATACGATCATAGCGCTGGCAATAATTCCGATAAGCGCCATAAACACTAGTGCTTTTAAAGTGGGGTCATCAACGAGAAAATAAAAGTATCCTGCACTAGCCCATACGGTTCCCATTATTACAGAAGAAACCACATAACTATTTGTCCAGGCTCGTATTGAATATGTCTTTTCTCTGCGCAGATAGCGGGAAGCAAGAAATATTCGTCCTGCAGCAACGAGACTAATAATAACAAGCCAGGACCAGATTAGCTTTGGCTCAAGACTGCCCCTTAAAACCATTACCAGTAAAAATGAAACAAAAAGAGTGGCAATATTTGCAGCGAACGAATTCGAATAGATTAGATCTACACGTTTTTTTAGAGACCATTGATCGAAAGGATCTTTCACTTCAGATGTCACCCTACGTTACACCTATGAAACAGAGGGTTATTTTAGCTGTGAAATGGTAAACTCGTCAATTAACTACTGATGTTACTTGTAATTATTTGTTAATGTTAATTTGCCTTCCAACGCTGAATAATGCCGTTAGAAGTCACACTAATAATCTTTTTATCTTTGTTGGTGAAACTTATTTCAATAATATTGGCTGAACTAGGTCGCCAGTCACCAGACTTTTTTGGCTGCCATGTTTTTACCTGTTCGCCAGATTTTACATTCCATAAATCGACTCTTTGGGTGACACGCCCCGTGACAAGTTTTTTACCATTCCCACTAAATGCTGCTGATGAATTTGTCACTCGCTTGGGGGCAAATTTATGCAGGAGTTTTCCATTTTTGGTTTTCCAAATCCGTGTCTCTCCTAACACAGCATTGGTCATGGCATATTTTCCATCTGGAGAAAATGTAACCGTCTTTAATTTGGTTTTATATTTCCATGTATGCAGCAACTCTCCATCTTTCAACGACCACAGTTTTGCTTCGGCATTATCTGATCCGGTTAATGCATATCGACCATCATCAGAAAGTGCGACTGCTTTTACAAAATCAGGATGTTCGAATCTAAATTTTGTTTTAGAAGTTTTGAGTGAAAAATACTCTGCGTAATCACGAAAACCAACAATGGCATATTGCCCATCTTTTGAAATTGTTATGGATTTTATTCCTTCAATTTTCCAGTAACCTAAAACCTTTCCATCACTCACCTTCCACCATGCCAGAGAATTCTCTTCGGCAGTCAGTGCATATTTATCATCGTGAGAAAGATCAACAGCAATAATGCCACTGGTTTCATTTTCCTCTTGATGTTGCCATGAATGTAAAAGTGATTTTTTCTTTTTTAGATCCCATAGATTAGCCTTGCCGGAATCAGTTCCAAGTAGTGCATATCGTCCTGTATTGGAGACAGAGGCCGACAGGATCCCATCCGTTTCAGGCGTCCATGTTTTTTCTGAAGGTGTTCCTGAGTTACAGCCGTTCAGCACCATTCCTACCAATAGAAAAAAGAATATTGAAACTAGTTGCTTTAAAGTTATCATGATCAATTTGATATAGCGGCTGATCTCATGAAAACTTTTAGTGAAAACTTTGAAATTTAAGTTGCCATCGCCACTCTGATCGCATCCAGTTTCAATGTTGCGCCCTGAAGAAGCTGCTGCAACTGCTCACTACTGCTTTGCATATATTCGATTTCATCTTTGCGAATAGCAGGATTCACTTCGGCTAATGCCTGCAGTCGCCCTATCTCTACATTCTGAATTTTTACCATTTGATCAAGTGCTTCTTCGATCAATCCTGCACGTTGTGGCGCGGCTCTTTTTTCTGCATCTGTAACCAGTTTGCTAATCTGCGGACGAGCATGCTTGATCAGCTCCTGAACTGATCGCAAAGCGACTCTTTCCGCCATCTGATCGAGCCTGTCTGCCGATAGCGCTTCACTCAGATCACGGTTCAAACTATCAACCACAACTCTGATCGTGGTCAGTGGTAAGTATCGATGTAGTTGTAATCTTTTCGGTGCCGGACAATGAACAATAAAGATCGCTTCGAGCAATAATGTTCCCGGTTTTAGCGCTGGAGTTTTCAATGTACAGAATGCCGTATTACCAAAATCACCACTCAGGATCATATCCGTCGCACCGCTGACCATCGGATGTTCCAGCGTCAGGAAATGCATATCTTCACGGATCATTGCCTGTGTACGTCGATAAGTTGCAGTCATACCATCTTCGGATAAACCGGGGAAAGTATGACAACTCATGTGATCGCCGGGATGCAAAACAACGGCATGCTGACTATGCGCCTGATGATCAACACCAAAGTGATCAAAGACTTTTTCCATATACGATTCCAGCTCAAGGCTACCGGAAGAACTGACAACATTTCCGATCACTTCTTCAGCTTTCTGCGGGTGGCATGAGCTGAGTTCGAGTAATCGATCGCGTCCTAATTGAAGCTGCTCAAGTAACATGTTCGTCAACTCATGCGTCTTGCTGATCAGCTCATCTAAACTCTGATCATTTTTGATCAGACTGGATTGCAGTTGATCTTTATCAATGGTCTGAAAAACATTCGCGCTCACCGGACAAACGCGCTCAAAAGCATTCAAACCTTCGTGATATAAACGCATCAAACCTGCTTGGGCCGAAGCTTCATGATAAGGCACGTGGATCTGTACAGTTTCCGTCTGACCGATCCGATCGAGGCGGCCAATTCGTTGTTCTAACAGATCAGGATTGAGCGGTAGATCAAATAAAACCAGATGATGTGCAAACTGGAAGTTACGACCTTCACTACCAATCTCCGAACAGATCAGAATCTGTGCGCCCTCTTCTTCATCACCGAAATATGCTGCTGCACGATCACGTGCAACCAGTGATAATCCTTCATGGAAAACGGCAGATCGAACGCCAGATCTTGTGCGTAAATATTCTTCCAGTTCCAGCGCTGTTTTTGCCAGTGCACAGATCACCAGAATTTTTTGATCGCGGTTCTGGCTTAACCAGTCAGCCAGCCACTCAACACGCGAATCTTCTGACAACCATTGATCGCCGATCAAAGTTTCCGGACGTAATAATTCATCCAGCGCAGCTTCAGGATCAAATAGTTCTGGCGCTTCTAATGCATAAGTATTTAATTTTCGATCAGGAAATCCTTTGACCGCATCTCGCGTGTTACGGAACAAGACACGACCTGTACCATGACGATCTAATAGGTCATCAATCGCTAGATCAATGGCCTGATCAAAATCATCACTTTCGAGAATTTTTGCAACCGAATCTTTGCCCAAATATTGTTCAAGTTGATCGATTATCTCTGACGAACTGCGTAAGTTCTTTTCAATATCTTCGTGCTGCAAATGATTGATCAGATCATTGATATATTGATACTTGCCATATTCATCGCGGAATTCCTGCAGATCATAATATCGATCCGGATCAAGCAAACGTAGACGCGCAAAATGACTTTCAATGCCTAACTGTTCTGGTGTTGCTGTCAATAATAATAAGCCAGAAACTACCCGCGAAAGATCTTCAATACATTGATAAGCTGGACTGACTTTTTCTTCGCTCCATGTCAGGTGATGCGCTTCATCGACCACCATCAAATTCCAGTCAGCTTCCATTGCCTGTGCATGTCGATCAGGATTCTCCACCAGAAAAGACAAGCTACATAAAACCAGTTGTGAAGTTTCAAAAGGATTGACGTTTTCTTCTCGTTCGATTTCAAACTCCGGCGCTATTTCTGCATCAGGATCAGTTTCGGTTTCTTCATCCGATTCGGCAATCGCATAACAACGCTCTTCATCCAGAATCGTGAAATAAAGATTAAAGCGCCGCAGCATTTCCACCAGCCATTGATGCACCAGTGAATCCGGCACGACGATCAAAACACGGCTGGCAGAACCGGTGACAATCTGGTGATGCAGGATCAATCCCGCTTCGATGGTTTTACCCAAACCAACTTCATCAGCCAGCAACACCCGTGGCGAATGCCGTTGTGTGACCTGACTGGCGATATAAAACTGATGCGGCAACAACTGCACTCGCGGACCGAGCAAACCATAAGCCGGTGATTGTTGATGTTTACGCATCAGCGCCAGCGTCTCTACACGAAGCTGGAAGCTGCTGATCTTATCGACCTGTCCGGCAAACAGACGATCCTGCGGCTTACTGAATTGCACAAAACTATCCAGATCCAGCTCATCCAATTCGACAATATTACCTGCTTCATCTTCGCCGACATAGATGTAAACACCATCCTGTTCCATCCGCTCAGTGACCGTGATCTTCAAACCTTCATCCGAACTGATCTGATCACCCATAGAGTATTCCACCCGACTCAGCGGCGCATTACCTACAGCATAAGTTCGACGCTCGCCTGCTGCCGGAAAGCTCAGGCTGATCCTACGATCACTATTTTCAACCACAATCCCAAGCCCCAGCTCAGATTCCGTACTACTCACCCAGCGTTGGCCGATGATGAATTCCATATTATCCAATTGTTATTTCCTTTTAAAAACGTGACGGGATCATAAAAGTTTATGTGAAATGGTTCAAACATTTTTAAAGAAGATTTGTACTCAGAAATATCAGCCAAGCTATGAGTTTTTAAAGAATAAAGCGAAGCAACCTCTATTGGCACCGGCCTTGCATAACCCTACCTAATCTAATTTTTATACAGTCATTTAAGAAAGGGAAACTGCATGTTTAATCATCTTCGACACGTTGTTAAGGCCACACTAGCCTCAATTATTCTGATCACTCCACTTGCCGCACAAGCCGCAGTGGATATGATCACTCCAAGTTTTACGGGCGATCAACAATTAAAATCCCCCATTGGAAACAAGCAGAATCATGATACGGCGAAGACAGAATTTACTGCCGACATCCCGACAGAGCAAGCCGCCATCAACACGGCACTGTCAAAAACCCGTAGTGATGCAAACCCTGAAACAAACAACTTTAGTTCGCTCGATAGAACACCGAACGAGACTTCTTCGATCAACAACAAAATAACAACAGCACTATAGAGGGATTTACTGTGAAAAATACTTTTCGAATTTTAGGTTTATTTTTATCATTATTTGCAGGACAGGTTTTTGCCGCCAGTGTTGATCTACAGGTAACGACTTATACCTACACAGACGATCCAACACCCATAACGAATGGAAAGGACGTTACCTTTAGCCTCCTTATCGAACAAAATAGTGCCGCCACATCAGCAGCAAGCACGCTCACCGTTGCGCTTCCCTCTAATGTCACATACCAAAGTAATAGCTCTGGTTGTAGCTACAGTGCTCCTAACCTGACCTGCCCCATTGCTCCATTAGCTCAGGCAGCAACAACCACTGTTAATTATGTAGCAAAAGGAAACGGTGCCGGCGCGGTACAAACCACTGCAACCATTGCAGCAGGTCCTGGGATTCTGATGCTAATTCGGGTAACGACCAATTAATCAAAACTGTTACTGTCATAAAAGGTGCCGATCTGACTGTCGCACATGTAGGTCCGGGCGGATGTACCAGTGGTTGTACCTCGACTGCCGGTTCAAATATCAGCTTTACTCTGACCGTTAATAACGCCGGGCCTGATTCAGCGACAGGCTTCCAGGTTGTAGATAATCTGCCAGCGCTTGTTGATTTCACTTACCAATCGGTTACCGCTACAGGCTGGAGTTGTTCTCACAGCGGAACAACCCTGACCTGTGACTATACTGGCGCAGCTGTGGCTTCTGGAACCAGCGCTTCAAATATTGTTGTAAATGGGCAAATTATTACCTCTGCAGGCAGTATTACCAATGGCGTAAGCGTTGCGTCAACGGATGCCAATACAGGTGATCCAGACGAATCTAACAACGGTCCAGTTCTGCGTGCAGTCACTATAACAGCAGGAACAGATTTAACAGCCAACTCGGCACTCGTATCAGTAGCAACTGGTTTAACCACTCTGCTTACTGGAGATGCGGTAACACTGACTTTATCCGCGACAAATAATGGTACTCAACAGGCAACTGGAGTTACGGTAACGGATTCAGTTCCTGGTGATTTTTCTATTGGTACTTTGCCCGGTGGTTGTACTGCTGCAGGATCGAATATTACCTGTACAGTAGGCACGCTTAATGCGAGCGCCACATCATCTTCTTTTGTTATTCCTCTGACGGTAACTGCCGCTGGAGGCACTAGTGGTTCTAACACTGCAAACGTGACTCGTGTTGCACCAGTTGCTGGTAATAACACCCCTTCCAGCACTAATTACAATGTGGTCACCCCTTTCTCCAACCTGGTGATATCAAAATCCAAATCAGCAGTGGTTGACGTTTCCCCGGGTGGTAGTGATCCGGTTCAAACGGGGCAGAAGATTCTAAATTCTGTTGGAGTGACGAATCATAATAGCTCAACTTCTGATGTTACCGGAACGGTGACAGTAATTGAAACGTTTGCAAATACGAACGAAACCTTCGATGCATTAACAGCCGGATCATCATCGGCTGGCTGGAGTTGTGTCGATGGTGGTCTTACTGTGACTTGTAATTTCACGATCAGTGGATCGCTTGTACGAGGAAGCACTCTCCCTGCCCTTGTATTTACCTCCAATGCCGTGGGTGCTGATGTGACTCTCAGTAATGAAGTTTGTACAGGAGGAACGATTTCATCACATGTACCACCTGATGATGACACCACCGCTGATTGTAGTGGATCGAAAACTATCTACAGTGCACTGGCAGATACAGATATTGGCATCACAAAAGCTGTAGATGACAGCAACATTGATGTTAGTGAAAATTCATTCACTTACACCATTGTTGTTACGAATCATTCAGGATCAGACACGGCTCCGACTATTAATGTCACTGATATTATTCCGATGTATTACAACGGTGATGCCGGTACAACCGGGATTACTCCAACAGTCGTCAGCGCCGGCGCGGGCGAAAGTTGCTCTGGCACAAGTACCGTCAGTTGTGTGATCAAGAACCTGGCTCCCGGAGCATCTAAAACAATCACCATTCGGGTGGATCGTCCTGTGCTGGATGGATCTTTCACGAACACAGTCTCCTGGGATTCACCAGACACTGTGCAAACAACAAATGTCCAGTCTGATAGCGCCAATGTCGGTATAACCATTGCTCCTATCGCTGATGTTGCTGTCACTAATATCGCCAATGCGGCGGATCCAATCAAAGTTGGCGTGGTAATGACTTACACCACATCGATTAAAAACAATGGCCCGAGTACCGCAGCTGGTATTGTTTTACAACACGTGTTTCATGATGCCAGAATGAAGTATCAGGTAGGTACTGCTTCTCTGACCGGTAGTGGAGGTAGTTGCTCTTATGTTAGCTCTTTTACTGGTGCACCTCACGCCTTTGCAGCTGGTATCGAATGTACTGGCTTTTCAATGACTGATGGCGAATCCCGCCAGTTGACTTTCGATGTTATGCCCACCTTTTCTTACTGGAGTGGGAGTACGCCTGCAACTTATACCAGCTTTGCAAGTATTGCGACCACTACAACTGAAAGTGATTCCCCTGGTTTCGCTAATAATACTGATAATAATGTAGCCAATATTGAGAGCAAAGATCTGGATCTTGCTGTCACTAAAATAGAAGCAACGGGTTATGATCCTGACGGTGCTGGTCCACTTCCGAGTCGTACTTACGACCCTGTGGCTTTTGGTGATCAGATCAAATACCTGGTAACGCTTCGTAATAACGGACCATCCCTGGCAACCGAAGTGATCGCAACGGATGTTGTGACGCCATCAGCCGGACAAACTGCTGAATATGTCGGTGTCACTGTAGATTCTGGAAATAGTAATTACACACCAGCAAATGGTGTCTCATGTTCTCTTACAAGTGGAGCTACTCCAGGAACAAATGCAAGTCCGCAAGCATTTACCTGTTACTTGAGTGCTGGTGCTGGCGATATAGCCAACAGCATCCTGCCCACCGGAAAATTCGTAACGCTGGAAATGACTTTTAACACCGGTGGTGCTACACCGTCGAACTCTGTTTCATATTCGACAACATCGACGATCCGATCGGCTGAAACTGGTGTGTCTCCTTATGCTGGAGATACCTTGCCTATCAGTAATACCGTGACGATCAATACGACCGTCCTTCCAAGTACAGATCTGTATTTGACCAAGGCTGTTGATGCCGGCGCTGATGGCGATAATAGCCCATATAACATCAACGAAATTTTTAATTACACAATAACAATTGGCAATATAGGTACTTCCGATGCGACGGGTGTACAGGTAACGGACAGTTTACCTTCTGGTTTTGTGGCGACAGGTAACGTGTCGGTTGCAGCCGGATCGGGTGTCAGCTTGTCAACGAATACCTGTAATGGTGTGGCATGGGCTGGCACTTGTGACCTAGGTCCATTGCCAGTTGATGCAACGGGTTCAGATACAACAAAACAGGTTGTGATCACAATTCCGGTACGTACAACGACTTCGTATACCGGACCGTTCTCCAGCAATGTCACCAACACGGCGAGTATTGCACCGCTTCCGAATACGTCGATTGATACAAATGCGACTAATGATACTGGCACGGTTAATGTGCAAATTACAAAAAGCAGTATCGCTGGATTCGTTTATGAAGATAACAATGACAATGCGCTAAAAGACGGCGGAGAAAATGGTATTAATGCTGTCACTCTGACGCTCACCGGTACAGATAGTTATGGAAACACGCTTAACATAGTTAAGACAACTTCCGGCACAGGAGCCTTCCTGTTTGATAGCCTGCCTCCAAGTGATGGATCTGGATATACTATTACAGAAACACATCCTTCTGCTTATGTAGATGGTCAGGAAAATGCAGCTGGCACGATCGTTCCGAATAGTAATACAACGGAAGTGATCAGCACTATTGCTCTACCTGCCAACACAGCGCTTACAGATTATCTGTTTGGTGAACTGGGTGCCTCTTCGACTACGGGTATTTTATCCGGTTATGTCTACAACGATGGTAGTGACGATGGCACGCGTGATCCGGAAAACCCGGGTATTGAGAATGTCACGATCACACTGACAGGATCAGATACCAATGGTGCAGTAAACAAAACTACAACCACCATTACCAACGGTTCATACAGTTTCCCGAATCTACTGCCTGGTACATATATCCTCACACAAACTCACCCTGCTGGTTACGATGATCATATCGACACTGTCGGACAGATTGGTGGAAGTGATGTTGGTACCCTTGCTAATGATGTAATTGGTAATATCTCTCTTCTCGCTGGCGATGTTGGTACTGAATACAACTTTGCAGATTCCAATACTGCGATTACCGGCTTTGTCTATGTGGATGCCAATAACGATGGTGTTAAAGACTCGGGTGAAGCAGGTATTCAGGGTGTCACTCTGGCACTCACGGGTAATGACTCTAATGATAACCCTGTCAATCAGACAACTCCGACTGATACCAATGGTGCTTATAGCTTCACCGGCATGCTTGCCAGTGATTCTGATGGTTATACCGTCACTGAAACTCACCCAACAGCCTGGGGTGATGGTAAAGATACTACTGGTAACGCTGGTGGATCAACCGCTACTAATGATGTGATCAGCGGTATTATGATCACAACATCGACTCGTGCTGAAAACTATAACTTCGGCGAGCTTGGTGCCAGTCTGGCTGGTGTCGTTTATAACGATCTCAATAATGATGGTCAGAAAACTGATGCAGAACCCGGTATTCCTGATACGACGGTTACGCTCACAGGAACTGATCAGAATAGCAATCCTGTCAACCTGACGACTACGACGGGTGAAGATGGTAGTTATATTTTCGAGAACCTGTCTCTACCTGATGCTACCGGTTATACGATCACAGAAACTCAACCACCAAAAACTACTGACGGTATAGATACAGCAGGATCACTAGGTGGAACGGCTGGAAATGATGTTGTTTCCGGTATTCAGTTCCCTGCGGCTGGTGCAAAAGGAGTTGAATACAACTTTGGTGAAACGTCTACTGTTGGCGCGAGAATTTCAGGTCGTGTCTGGTTTGATACCGATCATGATCGTACTGATAACGAAAATACAGGCCAGTCAGACTGGGTTGTTGAGATCATCAAACGTAACGATCCGCTGGATAACAATAACCACATAGAGATTGCAACGACGAAAACTAATCCTGATGGAACCTATGTTTTTGAAGGTGTGATTCCGGGCGTTGGTTACGAAATCCGCTTCCGCCATCCTACAGGCGGCTATATCTACGGTGGCGCAATTTCCAGCGAACCGGGTGTTGATCTGAGTAATGGAACAATCCGTGATCTGACCGTCAATGACAATGATGATATTCCAAATCAGAATCTACCTTTAGATCCTCAAGGTGTCGTCTATGACTCTGTTACCAGACAACCCATCGTCGGCGCTACGGTTAGATTTGATGGGCCTCCGGGATTTAATCCGGCCATTCATCTGGTGGGCGGCACTGGCAATCAATCGCAGATCACAGGTGCAACAGGGGTTTATCAGTTCCTGATCTTTTCTAACGCCCCTATTGGTGTTTATACACTGACAGTCACAGAACCTGCTGGTTACTTGCCTCAGGCAAACAGCGCCATTCAGGAATGTAATCTTGATCTGAATGTTGCCAAGTTACCAACACCTGCGCTGGTACAAAACAACGATACTGCACCGGCTTCTTCAGCAACGATTCATGACCCTGATACCTGTCCGCCGACTTCACCGGGCTTACCTGCCGGTGCGAATAGCACTCAGTATTATCTGACTTTTAATCTTGATCCTACGGAGCCTTCAGCCAATGTGTTGAACAACCATATTCCACTGGATCCGATTAACCAACTGACCGGTTTGGATGTTGTTAAATCTACGCCTAAAGTCAATGTCGTTCGTGGTGAGCTGGTTCCTTACAACGTCATCATCACCAATAACCTGGCAACGCCGATCACGAATATTCGTATCCATGATCGAATTCCTCCGGGATTCAAATATGTGGCTAATTCCGCCATTCTTGATGGTGTACGAACCGAACCTCAAGTCGATAATCGTGACCTGACATGGCCGGTACAAAACTACGCCGTGGGTGAGTCGCATGAAGTGAAAATGCTGCTGGTCATTGGTGCCGGTGTAGGTGAAGGCGAATACGTCAACCAGGCCTGGGGAAATAATGGCACAACAAATCAGATGGCCACAAGAATTGCCGAAGCAACGGTAAGAATTATCCCTGACCCAACCTTCGATTGCTCTGATCTGATCGGTAAAGTCTTTGACGATAAAAATACCAATGGTTATCAGGATGAAGGCGAAGCCGGACTTCCGGGTATCCGTGTTGCGACGGCGCGTGGTCTGGTGATCACAACTGATGCTAACGGTCGATATCACGTTCCTTGTGCGGCAGTGCCGAATGAGATGCGTGGTTCTAACTTCATTATGAAGCTCGACGAACAGACGCTACCTTCCGGTTACCGCATCACAACTGAGAATCCAAGGGTGATCCGTTTAACTCGCGGTAAGTTGGCCAAGCTGAACTTTGGCGCGGCGATCCATCGTGTTGTACGCATTGATCTGGGCGCAAAAGGTTTTGAGACTGACAGCCATGAGTTGACCGCTAAATACAGCAAACATATGAATAAATTGCTTAATGTCTTGAGCAAAGAACCTTCCGTTCTACGCATTGCTTACGCGGCCAATGGCGAAAACAAGAAGTTGGTTAAGCAACGTTTGAAAGCATTTAGAAAACACTTGAAATCAATGTGGGGCGATTGTGACTGCAATCATGAGCTGATCATTGAGGATGAAGTTTTATGGGGGTCAGCAACGACCCGGGGTTCAGTTTCGACAGGGAGGGTTAAATAATGAGAGCTTTAATTAACCATAAAAAACAAATTAAGAAAACACGTTTGGCAATTGCTCTGAGTATTGCTTTAGGTATTCCGGCCATTGCGCAGCATAGTAGTGATCATGCTGATCTAACATGCGACGTTGAATGTGAAAGTGAACTCCGTGGCAGAATTGATGATGATAGTCGCTTGGTCAACCGTCACAGAAAATCGAATACGGAACGTCGTATGCCGAATGAAACGGTGACTTTACATGCTCTGCCCGCTGTAGAAAAAGCAACTGCTGCAAGCTCACGAATTGAAGACAAAGAAGTTTATTCCGGAGATAAGGATGCACTTCGCTTCCGATCGGGTTATGCGGATATTGATTCAGCAGGGGCTTTAGACAACCTGATCACACGTCTTGGCGACAAGAAAAACGTACGCTTGCACGTGATCGGACATGCCGACAAACAACGCCTGAGTCCTTCGACAAAAAGACGCTTTGCCAACAACCAGATTCTATCTGAAGCACGTGCACGAAATGTTGCACGTTATCTTCGTGACGGTTTGAATCTGCAAAAAGATATCGTCGGTTTCGAAGGCAAAGGTGATACGCAACCAATTTCCGGTAATCCTTCTAAGATCGCGATCGCACATGATCGTCGTGTTGAAGTGCAGATCTGGTATGACGATGAAATTAACATCGCTATTCCGGCACAAGGTCCGGCCATGAACCGTACTCTCGTTTGTAATGATCTGATCGTTGCTACCAGTCCGGCGGGTGAAGAAGGTTTCCCGATCAGTGTTGATGGTGTTCCACTAGATGGAAATGAAGTAGCGGTTGATGCCAATACTCAACGTTGCATCGATGTTGCGCTGGAAGAAAATCTGGTTCAGCTGCAATATGACAGCAACAAAATGGCCAAACCATTTCTGAATGCGACCGCCGATCCTGCCACCACTACGGCGGGTGAAACGATCAGTTTTCAGGGCTACAGTAATTACCTCGGCTGGATCAAGAATGCCGAAGTCAGAATCTTTGAAACAACTGACTCAAGTCAGGCAGAACCGCTGGCGATCGTTCCTTTGAACGACAGTCTTATGGGCGAATGGCAGGCAACGAAAGACATGCCAGAAAAAATGCATTACCGCCTGCGAGTTTATGATGACAAAGGTCGTTTTGATGAGACTTCCAACCTTCGACTTTGGTTGAATGATCAGCATGAACTGATCGGCGATGAAGTCGAAAGTGATCAGGAATTACTGGTTGGCTACGGTGAAAATCATCTGGCGCTATACAACATTAATATTCAGGGTGGCACGCTGACAGTGAACGGACGGGATATTCCTGCCGGACACGATGCCTACTTCATGGGATCAAAATTACCAGTTGATAAGAACGGTAAGTTTGTCGGACAGCAAATCGTTCCACCAGGACAGCACAATGTCGAAGTGGCGGTGCTTGATCAATCTGGCAATGGTCAGTTGTTCTGGCGCGAATTAAAGATCGAAGATAATAACTGGTTCTACGTGGGTATTGCTGATTTCACTATCGGCCAGAATTACACCACCGGACCGGCTTCCATCGTGACCAATGATCCACATCATTTTGATGATGGTGATTTTTATGCCGATGGCCGAATGGCGTTTTATGCCAAAGGCAAATGGCGTAGCAAATATACGATCACGACTAGTGCAGATACCTTCGAGCAACCACTGGAAGATCTGTTTTCTAATCTTGATCACAAAGATCCACGTAGTCTTTTAAGACGACTGGATGAAGAAGATCATTATCCGGTTTACGGCGATGACAGTACGGTCGTCGATGATGCGCCGACGCAAGGAAAATTCTTCGCAAAGATTGAAGATCAAAAATCACATTTGATGTGGGGTAATTTCAAAACTCATATTACCGACACAGATTTTGCACATATTGAACGTGGTTTATACGGCGCGCAAATGCTCTGGAACAGTGAAGCGATCACCACTCAAGGTGAACGTCGAACAACGATCACAGGCTTTGCAGCCGAGCCGGGTACGATTTCCTCATGGGAAGAATTCCGTGGCACCGGCGGTTCACTTTATTATCTACAACATCAGGATCTAACACGTGGATCAGCACAGGTTCGTGTTGAAGTGCGTGACAAAGATTCAGGTATTGTCTTGTCGGTAAATCAACTCGCTCCAGGGCAGGATTATGATATTGATTCTATCCAGGGACGCTTGTTATTAACCCGCCCTCTTTCTTCATTGGCTGACGATAATTTGTTAGTCCGAGATAGTGGCGTATCAGGTCATCCAACTTATCTGGTGGTGAATTATGAATACACGCCAGGATTCTCTGAACTGGATGAAATGGCCTTTGGTGGTCGTGCCAGTCACTGGCTGGGCGATAGCGTGAAACTTGGTTTTACTGCCAGTCATCAGGAACAACAAGGTGATGATCAAGATCTGCAAGGTGTTGATTTGACACTACGCAAAACTCCTGAGACTTATTTAAAACTCGAAGCGGCCAGTACACAGGGCGCAAGCGTTGGTGGACTGTCATCTAATAATGGCGGCTTCAACTTCGGTGGCGTAGCGCAGGATCGCTCTGCTGGTGTTGACTCAGAAGCCTATCGTGCAGAAGCTGCGATCAAGTTGAAAGACATGGGAATGAACAGTGATGCAGATGTGACTCTTTATGGTCAAAAACGTAAAGCCGGATTCTCGGCTCCCGGACAGTTAACGCAATACGACACTGATCAATTTGGTGGCAGTTTGCGAGCACCAATGGGTGAGAAAACTGATCTGACTTTGAAGTTTGATAGTAAAGATGAACGTGGTGGAATTGATACACGCGCCGTTGAAGCAGATGTTCACCATAAGATCAATAAACACTGGCTGGTGAGTGGCGGCGTTCGTCATGATCGTTTGAAACAAACTGTCGCTCCAGCGCCTCTTCCTTTCTCAAATACGGGCGAAGGTGATCGAACGGATCTGGTCTTACAGGCTCAGTACGACAGCGAGAACAACTGGGATGCTTACGGCTTTGTTCAGGGCACGGCGGATCGTGATGATGGCCGACGCGCTAACAATCGATACGGTCTTGGTGGCACGACGAAGATCTCTGATCGACTGGATATCAACGGTGAAGTTTCCGGTGGTAATGGTGGCTTAGGTGCACAGGTTGGATCGGATTATCGACTGACTGATCGCTCAAATGTTTACCTCGGTTACGAACTGGATCCGGATCGTACTGACAACTTATTCAGAGGTCGAAATGGTCAGCTAACAACAGGTATGAAACATCGTTACAGCGATGCACTCAGTGTCTTTGGTGAAGGTCGTTACCAACACGGTGATTCGGCTTCCGGCCTGACAAATGCTTATGGGTTGGACTATGCGCCAACCGACACTTGGACATTCGGACTGAACTTTGAAACAGGCGAGCTGACGCAAGAAATTGACAACAGCCGACTCGATCGAACAGCCGTTGCAGCGACTGCGGGTTATCACAGCGATGATGTGAAATACGGCGTAGCGCTGGAATACCGCAATGATGAATCCAACACCGATGATCGCATCAGCTGGTTAATGCGTAACAACTTTGGTTATCAGGTTGATCAAGACTGGCGCGCACAAGGTCGATTAGACTTTGCTTTCAGCGACAGTGATCAAGGTAATGGTAATAATTTCAACAGTGACTATATCGAAGCCATTTCAGGTTTTGGTTACCGTCCGGTCAGCAATGATCGCTTTAACGCATTGTTCAAATATACCTACCTGATGGATTTGGCACCGTTTGATCAGTTCACTGCTTCTGGTGCACAAGGTCAGAATCAACAACGCAGCCATGTATTATCAATGGACGCGATTTATGATCTGAATGAACGTTGGAGCATCGGTGGTAAATACGCCTATCGAATGGGTGAGTTACGTCTGGGTCGTGATGAAGGCGACTGGTTCGACAGCGAAGCGCATCTCCTGATCGGACGTCTCGACTGGCACGTAGTTCGTCAATGGGATTTCATGATCGAAGGTCGTTTATTAGACATATCCGCTTCAGATGATCGTCGAATCGGAGCAGTGACCGGCATCTATCGTCACTTCAACGAGAACATGAAACTCGGTGTCGGCTATAACTTCGCAGACTTCTCCGATGATCTGACTGATCAGGATTATGATGCACACGGCTGGTTCCTGAATGCGGTTGGTAAGTTCTAGTTGAGTTTGGCTAAGTAATACAAAACAGATCTGGTAATCTTTTTTCCAGATCTGTTTTAAATGCTAAAAATATTTTTCACCCGCCAGAATCAGCTACAGTTAAATGAAAATAACACCCAAAAGCCTCATCATTATCTGTGTCGCTCTATTCATCGGGCTATTCATTTACAACAAAAAGCAAACAGATAATTTTCTCAACAATACCAACCAGACCTACAAGCAAATGTCTGAGGTGAGTGATGCCCTGGCAATGATGACCTCCATTAAGCACTATATGGCAGAGTTCTATCTAATGAATGGCAAGTATCCCCGCGATAACCTTGAACTGGGTATCGATCCACCGGACAAATTCGCCACAAATCAAATTCAGGATCTTAAGGTTACTCAGACGGGTGAGATAATTGTTCATTTCAAGCCATTGGGTAAACAAAAAAACAAGCAAAAAGAAGATGTGATCCCAACAATACGTCTCACTGCTGACAATACATTAGAACAAAGTGGAATTTTGCGCTGGAATTGTACTACCGAACACATTTCTGATTCGGTTCTAAAAATACTGCCAACATGTAGCAAGCATATCCCTGATCAAGGTTCTCAAAAACTAGAAGTAAAACAGGAACAACTCGCCGTCTCTAACAAATCTTCTGAAGAACCAACGACTAACATAACGAAAACTAAAGAACCGCAAAAAGGTTACCTTGCACGGGATCTCGCCAGACATATCAAAAATGGCGAAAACGATCTGATCGAAAAAATGCTGGCCGACGGCGTTCATTTTGATGGAGAGCCGATCATTGCTGCTGTCGAGGCAAACAGGTTTGATCTTGTTCATCAATTTCTAAGTAAAGGTGCTGATGTCAACAGTGTTGATCTGGACGGTTACTCTTTACTGCAAACGGCCATATTTAACTCAGCGGCTTATCAACGTGAAGATCTGGATATTATCCGGCTGTTACTAAATTCTGGTGCCAGCACATCATATGTATCTCCATCCAACCAGACTGCCCTCCTGTCTTTACATATTCCCAATCAACTGAAATACATAAAGCCAAATAATAAAATTACCGAAGAAGAAAAACGAAATAACAAAATCGATCTACGACTCTCATATGAGATCGCTGAATTATTACTAAGCCATGATGCAAAGGTAACCGTTACAGATGCCTCGGGAAAATCACCACTGGCACATGCTGTCTGGAATGGTGCTGACAATCTTGTCGAACTATTCCTGCAACGCGGAGCAAGTGCCGACAGTTGGGATGGAAAACAAAGGTATCTATTAGATATTGCTTTGGAAAAAGGCTATGCAGAAACAGCACTGCTTTTATTTAGAAATGGTGCGCTATTAGATCGATCCTCTGTAAAAAATAAAAAAGAGCGATTATTGATATTAGCATTGCAACAAAAAGATGAAGCTATTATTCATGAAATGATCACCGCTGGTACTGATCCGGCAAAAAAAATCAGGTTGTCGAATTTAGGTATTGTCAGCGCAATAAAAACAGCGCTGACCAAACAGGATTGGAAAAACACATTACGTTTTGTAAAACAAGGGTCGAAATTACCTTACCAACTCACGTTGGATAATCCGGATTATGCCAAGCGATGGCCCGAACATGTAATAAGAAGGAATAAGCTATCTTTATCAAGCATAAAATACATTCTTGAAGTTGGAGGAAGCCAGCAGCTACAGAAGTTTCTCCCGCATATTGATCAAGTAAACGCGTACAGCGTGCAGAGAGAAACCTTACTGCAATATGTCTTAAACAATGATCACACAGAACTGGTTTTACCGCTGATTCATGCTGGAGCGAATGCTGATGTAGTTGATAAAGATAATCGTAGCTTACTTGAGATCAGCATTACCAATGATGATGAAGCTAGCGCACTGACCTTCCTTAAATTTCAGGATCTGCCAAAAAATGCTGACCACTTACGATCAATCTGGCAACTGGCATACGATCATGACATGAAGAAAATCAGCGATCAGATCGGCAAAAAACTACAAACTTATGATCCACCAGAAATACCAAAAACAATGCCTAAACTCGATCAGAAAAATATCACTCTCTGGCAAATATCTTGTGACTCAGAATCAAAAGGTTGGTTTGGCTTAGTCGCTGAAAATGATAAAGAACAATTGATTATTGGTGCTGGTTCGAAAACGATTCCCTACCCTGGTTTCTGGAAACCTGTCGATGTTTATAATGACATTCGCTTTAAATGGATCAACGCGCATGAGTTACAACTAAAGAATTTTGATAAAGATGCTGGATGGAAAGAGTTTAAAACTTTCTACAATTGTGACCAAAACAACCATGACATTAATCTTTTAGGCAACTGGCAAATTTCTGATCTTAAAAAAGAAAAAACAATTATCACACTTAATCAAAATGGACATGGACAGATCACAACAGACGATAAAGTTGTCGCCGTAATAAATTCGATAGAACCTGCATATCGTGGAATAAAAGTAACATTCAACATGTGCGAACTTGATAGAGATATCGCTATTTACATAAAGTCGGATCAAACAACTGGTAGCACTCACATGTACAGAGAAAAGGAAGTTCGTAAAAAGGTAGAACTTCAAAGGCTTGAAACTGCCAACTCAACTGAGCAATTCTCACAACAACAGGTTAGTTGTCCTTAAAACAGCTCTCTTAGAATATTCAGCATCTGAGATCTTTCGTACCTCAGGATGACAGTATTTGTTTTTGATTGTCATCCTGAGAGTTAGCGAAGGATCTCAAACTATAAGGAAAGTAACTCACCCAAAACTAAGGTTATACTACAAAGCATGATCAACTACGACATGCCACTCTACCGACCACCATCAGAAGGCCCAAACCTGATCATTCAGGCGACACTGGGTTGTAGCTATAACCGCTGCACCTTTTGCAGCATGTACCGCAGCAAAACATTTTTGGTTCGACCAATGGATCAGGCGCTTGCTGAAATTGAAAAGGCAGCAAAACTTCAACCAGACGCCCGTCGAGTGTTTCTGGCCGATGGCGATGCGCTGGTGTTACCCAATGCTCAACTGATCACCATTCTGGATCACCTTAAAAAACATCTACCACGACTGACCAGAGTTTCCAGCTACGCCCTGCCGAATAACCTGAAAAAGAAAAGCGTCGAAGAACTCGCCGAACTAAAAGAGCATGGCTTATCGCTGATCTACTACGGCCTTGAATCCGGCAGCAAAATCATCCTAAAAAAGATCCGCAAAGGCGCAACACCCGATGCCATTGTCGAAGGACTCAAGAAAGCGCACACCGCAGGCATCAAAGTATCAGCAACCGTGATCCTTGGACTCGGTGGAAAAATCTACTGGCAGGAACATATTGATGAAACGGCAAAGTTGATCAACCGACTGGAACTGGATTATTTATCCACCCTGCAACTCGGCCTCGAACCGGTTGTTGAAAAAGAATTTCATGATTCTTTTGGTGACGACTTTGAATGGCAGGATGATCAGGGGATGTTGCATGAACAAGCTCGACTGATCGCACAGATAAATCCTGCAAGACCTGTAATTTTTCGATCTAACCATGCTTCGAACTCATTGCCATTGAAAGGAAACTTACCGAAAGATCATGATCGGTTGTTGGAAGAGCTTCAGCAAGCTGAGAATGGTGAAATTTCTTTGGTGCCGGAGTTTTTGCGAGGTTATTGATCGAATATTTGAATTATATCCAACTTAGAGTGTCAAAGAATTTTTTACCTGTTGTCTAAAGTTCGCATTTTTGTAAGCCTATAACATACAGAAAAGATTCTACTCATGGGTCAATAATTTCACACTGCTTCGGCTGGTATAAATCGAGCGTCAAATGGTAATACAGGTAGGTAACGGTATCAAAAAACTTAAATCATACAATAGGTAACCAGGATTAAATAAGTCGTCCTGCCCTTAATTCATACATTTTGGGCAATGTTTCATTCCAGGGTTCATGTTGACGCTAAGAAAGGATAACCAGACTTGTTCACACTATATCTCAAAATTTAAAAATGAAAAAAATGAAAAAAATACTCATCATGACCGATACCACAGTTGGCGGTACAACTGGGGGGACAGAAACTTATCTCTGGAATTTATTGTCCAGACTTGATCAGTCTCTATATTCTATAGACATTATCTATTTTGATACGGTGGAGGCAGAGATGGAATTCACCGATCATGACAAGGGAAAAATACAGGGAATAACTTATTTCAGAATTCCAATAAGGAGAATATATGCGCCATCCTCTCTGAAATACTTAAAAGAAATATCCAGGATTATAAAAAATGGCAATTATGACTGTGCCATGTCATTTTTTGAAAGTTCAGATATTGTCCTGGCAATACTGGGGAAAGTTTTTGGAATTAAAAATATAATCTCCAATCGTCGCGACACTGGTTTCAGAACCAGTAAAAAACTTGCTTTTGCTTATCGGTTTATCAACAAATTATTCACCAGCATTATCGCTGTTTCCGATGCAGTTAAACAAACGGTAATCGATCAGGGAGTGAAACCAGAAAAAATTCATGTTATCCATAATGGTGTTGATATTCATCGCTTCAAAAACTCTATTGGAACAAAAATTAGAGAAGAGCTGGAAATATCCTCTGAAGCAATTATATTTGGACTCGTCGCAAACCTGTACCCTGTTAAAAATCATACTTCACTCATTGAAGCACTAGCAGAATTACACCTGAAGGGTAAACAGGCACATCTGATCCTTGCAGGAGATGGAGAATCGAGAAAGGAGCTTGAAGATCAGGTGGAAAAATCAAATTTAACCAGTCATGTGCACTTCCTCGGAGAAAGATTGGATATAGAAAACATACTGGCTGCCATCGATGTTTTTGTCCTGTCCAGTCATTCTGAAGGATTGTCCAATGCCCTTCTTGAAGCTATGGCTGCGAGAAAACCTGTTATTGCAACCCGTGTTGGAGGCAATATTGATGTAGTCGAAGACAATGTTAACGGCTTGCTGGTCTCGACAAAAGCATCGTCAATCGCTGTCGCGATGGAAACCCTTCATGATTCGGAAGAGTTACGGAAGGAAATGGGTGAGAATGCTTATCTGCACGCCGCTGAGCAGTTTTCTATGGAAAAAATGCTAAATAACTATATGGATGTTTTTTCTCATTGATTTGCAATAGAGAATAATAAGTAAAAATGATTAACATCAATGGGATGAGCAAGTAGGGGGGACTAGCTTGCAGTCCGCCGTTACAAAATCTTTATGTACTTCATGCGATGCACTGCTATGCGAGTGCGCCCTACTCCAGAAACTCTGAAGTGAGAATGTAATAATATCCTTAAGATGCCTTTTTACTGTAATAGCATCTGCCACAACTTCCGAAATGCACTTTTGCTATCTCCCCGCTCAGTATAAAACTCGACGTGTTGAATTGAACTTGCAGCAGGAGATAACTCTATGCCCCATAAAGCTCGGATTTGTTGTGGTAGTAACGAGTATCGAATATCGACAACGCGATTTGGGTTTTGTTTGTCCAGTGAGAGATAGCCCCCCGAAAACCAGCGGAATCGTTCAATATCTTTTGCTTGTTGTGAGGTTTTATCAAGCCAGGGTAAATCTCGTTCATAAGACAACTTATCGATGGAATCACCTTGCCAGATAACCGGTTTTTTTAAACCCATTTTTATCGCATCGACATAATACGAATCTTTCGTTTCTGTAATGATTTTCCAGATCAGGATATTAGCAAAGCCGGGTTTGGCTTCGATGCTCAGCACCTTGAGTCCACGCGTTTCTGCGAGTTTTGCACCTTCATCCAACGCGCGTTGATGCTGAAAGGCTGAAAGCCCAAAATAAATTCCCAACCAGGCAATCGCAATGATGACGTAACGACGCATTTTTCGTCTTGCAGCGAGTATGATCAACGTCAATAGTGGCAACGTGACCAGGGGATCGATAATGGAAATAATATCCCATGCAAAGCGTTTATCGGAAAGCGGCCAGAGTAGTTGTGTTCCATAACTGGTACAGCCATCCAGCAGGCCGTGTGTGGCAAAACCGATAGTGCACCATAACAGTGTTTGTAGAAAACTGATGTCAAACCACCGACCTGTAAATGGGTATAGCAACAGGCTTACGATGAGTCCGCCGACAGGAATGAATAACAGTGAATGGGTAAATTGACGGTGATATTGCAGGGCTAAAAGTGGATCTTCGCCAGAACGAATGAAAATATCTAGATCAGGTGCCATACCTGCTATGCCTCCAATGACAGCGGCTTTGGCTAAGTCTTTTGCTCTACCTTGAGTTTGTGCGAATATCGCTCCAAAAGCGCCTTGTGTTACTGGATCCATGTTGTTCCTGTTATTGTTCGTCTAAAGTAAAGACATGCTAGTTTAAATTAACAATGATAAAAAAACCGCTATCTGACTGGTGAGGTTCCTTAAATGAAATCGACTTTAGATCAAATCCTTATTGCAGAAAAAGAAAAGGTCATTGGGCCTGACAAAATTCCCACAGGTATTTTCAAAGTTCCTGTCACCGAACCTTTACGATTAACCGAGTCAGGACTGGAAGGAGACTTTCAGGCTGATCGGCGTGTGCACGGTGGTCTGGATAAAGCTGTCCACCATTATGCAGCAGATAATTATGTTGTGCTTAAACAGGCATTACCGCATTTGGCCGAGAAATTTCAACCGGGGACAATCGGTGAAAATTTCTCATGTTCAGATCTGATCGAAGAAGATGTGCATATCGGTGATATTTTTTCGGTTGGCACGGCCATTGTGCAAGTTTCGCAACCGCGTCGCCCTTGTATGAAACTCAACTATCGTTATGGCAATGCATATCTTGCGAGCTTTGTGATCGAACAACAAATCACCGGCTGGTATTATCGGGTTATTGAGAAAGGCATCGTACAGGCTGGCGATCAGATCTCTTTAACCGAACGCCTGACTGAGAGTATTTCTATTGCTGATCTCTGGCGTCAATGGTCTGAGTTGATCGATAAAAAACAATCTGCGCATGGCCTGGCGAAAACACCTGGGCTTGCGATTGAGTGGCTTAATTATTAGCCTGGATTATTATCTGTGAATTCACTTCCAGCACTTTGTCCGTGTACTAGTAGTCGACCCTACAAATCCTGCTGCCAGCCTTTGCATAATAGTGATCTACAAGCCAGCACTGCCGAACAATTAATGTGTTCTCGTTACAGTGCTTTTTGTCTGGATAATGTTGATTACCTGATCGCAACACTTTATCCAGACAAACGTAAAACCAATGACAAACAGATGCTTGATCAAACCATTGAACAAACAAAATGGTTGGGCTTGAGAGTCATCAAGCATAAACAAACAGGACAAACTGCGACGGTCGAGTTTGTTGCTTTCTTTAAAGACGAACCTGTAGGCCAGCTACACGAACGATCACGTTTTATCAAAGAGGATGGACGTTGGTTTTATGTTGATGGTGAGCTTTTAGCACCGATCAAGTTAGCGCGAAATGAATTGTGTTTTTGTCGCAGTGGTAAGAAATTTAAAAAATGTCATGGAGTATGAAAATTCCTAATTTCCCAGATTCTTATTCTTGTTCTCTGAAATGATCTGAAATATCAACTTACTGAATAAAAATAACCCTGTAATAAAAGCAATAATAAAACAGAAAGAATACATAATCGCTTCAATACTTCCGCCATTCGTATGCGCTTCTCCGCTTACGATCATAGTTACAGAAAGTACAAATAAAACCAGCGCGACTACAAAGCCGAAAAGCTTAAATGCTTTTCTCATCTTTGATTAATTCCTGATTTTAAAATTGAAAAACAAACCCCACCCACAAATGAGTGGATGAGGTTTGTTGAAAAAAATCTATGCGTATAGAACTGGCGCACCGAGTTTTTCATGGATGCTATTGCTAGCCTGTTGTGAAATATTCAAACCTTGCGCCAGATCGTGCAGGTATTGTGCTTCTGGTTTTGAATCCAGATCAATCGCAAGTAGCGACATGAAATAAGCCTGCTGTTCCATACCAGCTGGAATACTATTTACCAGGCTTTGCATATTCATTGGCTCATTCATCATTGATCGAACAAGCTCAACTTCTTCTGGTGAAATATCATCAAGATGTTCAGCAATTTTTTGTTGCTCTTCTGCATCGATTTGACCATCGGCTTTTGCAGCACTGATCATTGCCCGTAGCATCACTTCCGCTTGCTGTTCTTGATCATTAGTTGGTTGATCAATTTGATTGCCCTGAAGTGCGTTATTCAACAATCCACCTAAACCACCGGCTTGTTGACTGCCACCCAATGAATCAAGAATCCCACCAAGTCCGCCGCTTGATTGTCCACCTGCTCCACCTAACATTCCGGCAAGACCACCAAGACCACCAGCAGAAGAACCTCCTCCTGTTAATGATCCCAGCAAATCACCTAGACCTCCAGCACCGGCAGAAGATTTCTGACCACCAGCAAGACCCGAAAGCAAGCCTCCTAGACCGCCGCCGCTTTGTTGCTGGCCACCACCGGCTATTGATCCCAGTAAACCACCAAGACCTCCACCTGATTGACCACCGCCACCTAAAGATCCCAGCAAGCCACCCAGCGCACCTCCGCCCTGACTACCTCCGCCCTGACTACCTCCGCCGACCATACCTTTAACTCCTTTGGCTACCATCATTCCTACTGCCATCTTGCCTAATGTTCCTACGAGACTCATAACCTGCTCCTTTCTTATTTTATAAATTAATTGCTGTCGAACAATATCACATCAAATTATTCGACCCACTGATGAATAATAGTCTATTTTCAAAAGTTTAGTGACATTTGATGGTATATATCATGTCAGTTTCAATTTTTCTTCATCTCATTAAATTTCACCAGAGAACATCAGTGACGAAGCAGTTATACTGTCGCGCTTGCTTTAACCTTTACCATTTCTCTATATGCTAAATTTTTCAAACCTAAGCCTTCGTCGTGGAAAACGCATCCTGTTCGAGGATGTGACTATGATGATCCATCCTGGCTGGAAAACCGGCATCACGGGAGCCAATGGTACGGGTAAATCGAGTTTATTCAGTCTGATCTTGAACGATCTACATCATGATACAGGCGACTTCAGCCTGCCTACACAATGGGTCATTGCTCATGTCTCGCAGGAAACGCCAGCGCTTCAAATATCTGCGATTGATTACACGCTGGATGGCGATAACGAATTACGTCAGGTTGAGCGTGATCTGCTTGAAGCCGAAAAACAGGACGATGGATCACACCTTGCCGAGCTTCATGATCAGTTTGCGACCATTGATGGTTACACCGCCCGCAGCCGTGCCGCGCGTTTATTACATGGCCTGGGCTTTTCAACAGAACAACATGATCTACCAGTAGAATCCTTCTCCGGTGGCTGGCGTATGCGACTCAATCTGGCGCAGGCTTTAATGTGTCGATCAGACTTGCTCCTGCTCGATGAACCAACCAACCATCTCGATCTGGATGCGGTTTTCTGGCTGGAAGACTGGTTATCAAATTATCCCGGCACCTTATTATTGATCTCGCATGATCGTGATTTTCTTGATCGCATTACTGATCACATTGCCCATATCGAACAAACGCATATCAAACTCTATACCGGAAATTATTCCGGTTTTGAAAAGATACGAGCTGAACAACTGGCGCAACAATCCATCGCTTTTCAACGGCAGCAAAAAGAGATCGCACACATTGAAAGTTTCGTAAATCGTTTTCGCGCACAAGCGACAAAAGCACGTCAGGCACAAAGTCGGATCAAAGCACTGGAACGCATGTCACTGATCGCACCGGCACATGTGGATTCACAATTCCATTTTACGTTTAAAGCACCGGAAAAATTACCCGACAACTTACTCAAAATAGAAAAAGCCAGCGTTGGTTATGGTGACAAGATCATTCTATCCAATATCAACCTGACACTAACGCCAGGCGATCGGATCGGTTTGCTTGGACCAAATGGTGCGGGAAAATCTACGCTGATCAAACTACTCGCTGGCGAGCTTAACAACAAACATGGAAACCGCAGCGAAGCGAAAGATTTAAAACTCGGTTACTTCGCCCAGCATCAGCTGGAACAATTGCACGACGACGACACGCCACTTGTACATCTGCAGCGAATGGATAAATATGCAACGGAAAAAGATCTGCGACAACATCTGGGGCATTTTGGTTTTCAGGGTGAATCAGCATTAGATCCTGTCGGCCCTCTTTCAGGTGGAGAGAAAGCACGATTAGTTCTGGCACTGATCGTATATCAACGCCCTTCCCTTTTATTACTTGACGAACCGACCAATCATCTTGATATAGAAATGCGTCATGCGCTGATCATGGCTTTACAGGATTACGAAGGTGCGATGGTGATCATCTCGCATGATCGACATTTGCTCAGAACTGCGACAGATAAGTTATTACTAGTAAGCTCGGGAAAAATGATCGAGTTCGATGGTGATCTGGATAATTATAAAGCGGTGCTCAAAACTGCTGACAATGTAGAAGAGAAGAACGGCAAATCCGGCAATAAAAAAGATCAACGTCGTAACGAAGCCGAACAACGAAAACTTCTTCAACCATTAAAAAATAAAATAAAAAAAATCGAACGTGAAATAGAAAAACTACAGGCAGAAAAAGATAAGATCCATACAGCCTTATCCGACTCTGATATCTATGAGGAAGCCAACAAAGAAAAGTTAAATAAACTCCTGGTCAAACAGGGGGAAATTGATCAGGCTCTGGAAGAACAGGAAAACTCATGGCTGGAACTACACGAAGAACTGGAAGCAAATGAACAGTGAATTCCTGAGTATTGATCTGCACATGCACTCCACAGTCTCCGATGGTGTTTTATCGCCGACAGAACTTGTCGATCTCTGTCATGAAAATAATGTGCAGGTTATGGCTCTGACTGATCACGATACAACTGAAGGCTTGACTGAAGCGAGAGTTGCTGCTGATCAGAATAATATTACCTTGATCAATGGTGCCGAATTCTCGGTAACATGGCGGAAGAAAGTTCTGCATATTATTGGTCTGAATATTGATCCTGAAAACCCACAATTAAAATCTTCACTTAAAGATCTAAAAGAGCAACGACTAAATCGTGCGGAAAGAATTGCAAAGAAACTTGATGGTCTAGGGATCAGCGGATCGCTCGAAGGTGCGAAAAAGTTTTCCAATGGTGGTCTGATCACACGTCCACATTTTGCGCAGTTCATGGTCGAAGCTGGTCACGCAAAAGATCCGCAAGATGCTTTCAAGCGCTATCTCGGAAATAATAAAAAAGCTTATGTTTCGACAGAATGGCCAGCGATGGAAACGGTGATAGAGAATATAAAAAATGCCGGTGGCATTGCTGTTCTTGCACATCCATTACGCTACAAAATGACAGCCTCATGGTTACGGCGACTGTTCGCCAGTTTCAAAGAAGAAGGTGGCCAGGGAATGGAAGTTATTTGTGGCTACTACACGCCGACCGAAATTGAAACCAGTATTGCTTACGCGCTGAAATTTGATCTCATGGGTTCTGTCGGATCTGATTATCATGGCCATTCACAATACAGTAACAAGCCTGGAAGGATTCCTCCTTTAGCTAAATCTATTACACCGGTCTGGTCATTGCTTAATCTCTAATGATCTATATCTAATGATCTATATCTAATGATTTATCTGGCTCTCATCCTCTGTGGAGCAATTGCGTGGTTTATCAGTACCGTTGCTGCCGGAGGCGCTGCAACTTTATTGATCCCGATCATAGGATTCCTTTTGGGAGCACAATATGTCGCACCCATAATCTCGCTCGCATCAATCTGCAGCAATCCAGCAAGGGCATGGTTATTCCGCGATCACATTGACTGGAAAGTAATTACCTTTCTCATGCCCGGTAGTTTGATTGGCGCTTTCATTGGCGCATGGTCGTTTAGCTTTCTTGATCCAAAATGGATACAAATTGCGATCGCAATATTCCTGATCAGTTATGTTTTTCAATACAAGTTTGGCAAAACAACCTTAAACTTTATGGTTAAGAATTACTGGTTTTTTCCTTTAGGACTTGTGATCTCTTTTCTCTCAGGTTTGATCGGAGCAACAGGACCAATCTTGAATCCATTCATGCTGAATTACGGACTGGAAAAAGAACAACTCGTCGGAACAAAATCCGTTAATTCATTAGCTATGCAATTAACAAAACTAACCACCTATACCATCTTCGGTGTCCTGACTTATGAAATAGCTGTCTATGGAATCCTCTTAGGGATCGGCGCGATCATTGGTGTGTTCATCGCCCGTCATCATCTCTTTAAAATCGATCATGAACGTTTTCGTCTTTATACTATGCTGATGATGTTTATTGCAGGGGTTTTGATGTTGATCAAGCAAGTATGACTAAAACTAAAAGTGTGAAGGAGTTCCGTAAACTGATGCAGTAACTCTAATAACCACTCGGTCAAACCAGGTAAATAATACTTTTTTATTTCCTGGAGGGAACCGACTATGATCAGTCAAAAACTATTTAGAATTTTTTCTACCTTTGTATTCTTTCTAATATCCATACCGTCTTCATTTGCATTAACAGTTAATGCTGCGCTGCCGATCACGCATAGCGTCACGATTCGGCCCATTGTTGTATCTGACAATAATGGTGGTAATACCGCTACATTTTTTGGAAATGATCAACAACGATCATCTATTGAAAATTTTGTGGATCAGATCTGGTCGCAAGCGGGAATCGATGTTAATTTTCTGACTCCCACTTCCTGGAATAATACTTTTGCGAACTGGGGAACGGGTGGCCCGACAGACGGAACAGATGGCAGGCTTGCACGTCCTGGTTTCGATTTATTTACGATGAATGATGATGCGATCTCAACAGGAATTGTTCAGGATATCCCAACCATCATCAATATGTTTTTTGTAAATATCCCTGCTGCTTTTACCTATCGACCACCTAATTCTGTTGCAGGATTTGCGACGATTGGTGGTAATGAGATCTCACAGTTTGTCGGCACTGGTTTTCTGACATCGACTGCTGGTCATGAAGGAATTGCTGGAGTCGTTGCACATGAAATTGGACACAACCTTGGGCTTTTTCATACGTCCTCAGGAGGAGATAACCTTATGTCTCCGGGCGCACAAACTTTTCAACTGGATAACTCTCAGATCAATACCGTTTTAAATAGTAACGTAATTGTTGCTGCTCCAGTTCCTGTCCCTGCAGCAGTCTGGCTTCTTGGTAGCGCTCTTTCTGGACTGGTTATGATCAGACGTAGAAATAATAATATAGTTTATAAAGAAGCCTTTAATAGCATTTAATTATTCAGCTGATGGATGTGTAGGCTCAATGAACTGTTTGGGATTTTCTGGAGCGAAACAACATGATCGTAGCACTGCTAAAAAGCCAGAATGCAGCAGGAACTGGCACAGGTGCTGTCTGCCAGGCTAAGCCATAATCATGACCAAAAACTCCATTTGAAGTAACATCAAAACGATAAGCACCTGTTGTAAGTTGGTACCAGATATTTTCTGTATTATCGATTGTACTTGTAGAAAACGCGACCTGACTGCCTTCATGAAAAAGCTTTAGGTCCAGATCAAAAAGAGTTCCAACAGAACCTACAAATGATGATTCACTATCATCAAAAAGAATATTCCAGACCAACGACGCAGCAAACCAGACATTGTCATCACTGTTCGTGAAAGAGTATGAGGCTGTACTGTTGGCTGCGAAAACAGGATTATAATCAAAACCGGTAGTCTGAACGATCCCCGCATTCTGTTCCCCAGCGGCGAGAATATGGTAGCTGTTTTGAATATTGAGCTGCCCAGCTCCAAAACGAGTATCCAGGCCATTTGTTGTCTGATTGCCTGCACTACTACGGTAATCCGTAATATTTGCAATTCCTGGTGAGTTTGACGTTGACCTGCTGGCTCCTGCCATTAATGTCGCCTTTATAACTTCTGAAGTTTCTGCATGGTTGATCACACTAGAATTACGAGCCGTAGTAATTGTTCCGTCTGATTTGGTTGGGTTGTTTTGAGCATAACCAACTAACAAGGCCGCAGCAGATGCTACACGCGGAGTCGCATGACTGGTAACTCCTTCAGGCACAACAATATCTGCACCACTTCTGGTGGTTGCGTTATAAGGTCCAGTTCCTGTATTTACGTCAACTGTCCCCTGAGGATGGGCTCCATCGGTTCGGCCAACAGCGATCACATTATAAGCACTGGCATTAAGTGGTTGATTAGAACTATTATTGCTCATGCCTACAGCTATTATGTGGTCATCCTTTTCAGCAATGAAATCTACCCGTTGCAAAATCTCCAGCGATTCTGCGGGTGTTGCTCCTACCCCTATATAACTATGAGATGAGATCTGTGTAGAGGATATTTTCGGTGATATTCCTAGACCCGAGTTGAGATAGCCATCTTCCAACCAGTGACCAGCGGCATAAACATCAATGCCACTGATTCCGGGAGATGTTGATGTACTACCATAGAATCTGTTTGCTGATCCTGTCGCATGAGCAGAAACACCAGTTGGACTGCCTGATCGAGCGATATAAGTTGTTGTTGTGGCTGGATCAGGACGATAACAGTCTGAACCCGCTGTGCCACTACAAGTTGTACGCGCTTCCACAAGACTAACAGTGACACCACTACCCGTTGGAACTGATGATCCTAATTCAGCAACTAATGCCTCAAACCCAATATCTTGCAAAATGGCAGCATTTACCTGAGAAGATAAAGCTGTGAATGTTAATAGGAAGATTGAGAAAAGTCTGCCTGGAGTAAACAGTGATTTTCGTAAATTACGAATCTTCATGAAATTTCTACCCTGATATTTCGATATAAGTTTTAAGTTCAACAATTTACTTCCAGCTGTCTTGCACGATCAACCAACAAATGGCTGCTTTTTCTTGCGGAGCAACATAAGAATACCACTCCCCAAAAACCAGAAAGCCGCAGGGACAGGAACAACGGCAACAGACAAGTTACTTCCTAGTGCAATATTCATCTGTGTTAAATTCAAACGTTGGCCAGTACGACCGCCTGACCACATTAAATCTTCGGTTCCTTGGGAATATCCAAGATTATTGCTATGAAACAATCCAAGGTTATGACCAATTTCATGAGCGACTACAGTTGCGATAGCTTCATGACCGCCAGTAAAATTCAACAAACTAGACCCAACATATTGGGTGATACCATTTCCACTAACGAAAGCAAAACCTGCAGCATTATTTAGACTTAGAGAGCTAGAGCCGAACCCAGCTGGCAAGTTGACAAAAAACATATTAATCACATTCGGGTTTACATTCGTTACTCCGGCTGTACCACCATTTGTAACAACTGTATTCAAATCATTTCCTGGTCGTGGGTCACTATTACCCATGTTAGCGAAGGTGTTACTCCAAGTATTAGCTGTAGTAAGGAAGTTCACATCAATTCCAGCTTGTCCCCAGATCTCATCAACAAATCCTTCTATTGTTGACCCAACACTTCCAAAATAGTTTGCTGTATTGTGCCATTATCATCAGAGACAATGATCGGCTGAACAGTAACTGTATGTGTGATTGGTAGTACAGTATTTGTTACTAATGCTGCAAATGCTGAGGAGGTTATTGCCAGAGATATAGAAACCACAATAAATAATTTTAATACTATTTGTTTGAACATAATTCTTTTCCTGTTTTTTCTGGTTAAATTTTTATTTACAAGCTGTCGCCGTATATAATAAAGTCAGTGCTATTTCCTTCTGCCAGTGTTGAACCTCTGCTTCTCCTTCAAAAAAATCCCAACATTCTTCATCATTTTCTTTTACTTGTGTTGCATGTGCATAAACTGTCACAGGCTTCGTGAATGACCCTCTTAGAATCCATTCGGAACAAGTAGCCTGCTCACAGGACAAATCATTTTTCACCTCTGGACTTGCTGAAAACCACCACTTAGCGATTTCAGCTTTCAAAGGCTGTTTATCCTTATCAATTGTTCTGATCAAGAGAGCCTGATCATCACCTGAAGCTGAAGTAGTATCACTGCAAGCAGATAAAAAAATCATCATGAAAATAACGATCATATACATTAATCCAGCTCGCATAGGGTGTGTAACTGCAGTAACTGTGCCAATGAAAATATTCGGATCAACATAGGGACTATTCATGTTCTATCTTTTTGTTTTAGAAAGGATAAATTATAGTTGTAATTGTCGATAACAAAAAAAGACTTTTTGTTAAATCGAAGAAATCAATCTTTTTTGTCGTCAGATAGCGACAAATAATTTAAAAATTGGTGGTTCGCACAAAATCTCATGATCGTTGCAACGATCAGATTGATGCCTGCACGCAGCGTAAAACCCCATAATCATATTCTTGATCAAGCTCTTCATAGACAGGTTTAAGGCGACCTTTTTCTTCATCTTCCAGCGCTTCGATCGAAAAAACTATCTCATCAAATTCTTCATCTTCAAGATCGATCACATCACGCACTTCGAGCAAACCAACTTCTATCGCATCAGCAAGATGCGTATAGATCGTAGTTTCTTTCACATCACGTTGTTGTGCAATCTGATCAATGGCGATTCCTTGTTGGTAGAGGGTCAGTGTTTCATTGACCGTGGTACTAAGATTGTTGTTGAGTAATTCATCGAGTGGGAACTTTGCGATCTCGTTAAGATACTTCTGTCCGTAACGCGCAAGCTTTTGCTCACCCACTCCAGAAATACGTCGCATGTCATCGGATGTTTGAGGACGTTTTTTGACCATTTCCTGTAAGCTTGAATCATGAAAGATCACGAATGGAGGCACACCAGATTCTTCTGCAAGTTCCAGACGCAATGCTCGCAAAGCTTCCCATAAAGGTTCGTCTTGTGGCCTGACGGATGATTTCTGTTTTTTCTCTTTAGGAGACTTTTCTTCTTTTGTTTGTTTTCTTAGATCAAGTTTTTGTTCACCGCGTAATATAGGTCGGCATTTTTCTGTGAGTCGTAAAGCACCATGTCGTTCCATATCTATATCGATATATCCCAGAGCGATCAGTTGTCTGAAAATACTTCGCCACTCTGCGTTGGAAAATTCTTTTCCAATTCCAAATGTGCTGATCTGATCATGACCATTCCGTTGAATTCTTTCATCGGTTTTTCCCAGCAGAATATCAACAATGTAATTCACACCGAATCTTTGCTCAGTTCTATAAATACTCGACAAAGCTTTTTGCGCAGCCTCTGTTCCATCCCATTTTTCTGGTGGATTCAGGCAATTATCGCAAGCACCACATTTTTCTTTTGATGTCTCTTCGAAATAGGCCAACAGTGCATGACGACGACAGGTGATCAATTCACATAAACCAAGCATGGATTCGAGTTTGTGGTGTTCAACACGTTTATGCATTTCATCGGCCTTGGAATCCTGCATAAATTGCCTGAGTGTGATCACATCTTGTAGTCCATACGCCATCCATGCATGAGCAAGTTCGCCATCACGCCCAGCACGACCGGTTTCCTGATAATAGGCCTCGATACTTTTTGGTAGACTCAAATGTGCTACGAATCGTACATCTGGTTTATCGATCCCCATACCGAAGGCGATCGTCGCGACGATGATCACACCTTCTTCGCGTAAAAAACGTTGTTGATTTTTTTGTCGTATTTCTTGCGACAGTCCAGCATGATAAGGCAATGCTACTCTGCCCTGATCAGATAACCATTCCGCAATCGCTTCTACTTTTTTTCGTGACAGACAATAAACAATCCCTGCATCTTGTGGATGTTTTTCTTCGAGGAATCGCCATAGTCTTTGTTTCGGATTATTACCTTCGGTGATCGCGTAGTTAATATTTGGTCGATCAAAACTGTTGATGTAAACGCCAGCATTTTCCAGCTGAAGTTGAGAGATAATTTCTTCACGTGTTCGTTGATCAGCAGTAGCCGTCAGTGCAATTCTGGGGATCGTTGGAAACCTTTCATGCAGGATTTTAAGCTTCTGATATTCTGGCCGAAAATCATGCCCCCATTGGGAGACGCAGTGTGCTTCGTCAATAGCGAACAACGACAACTGACTACGATCCAGCAAAGTAAGCATCTGATCGGTCAACAGTCTTTCTGGTGCAACGTAGAGCAGATCAAGTTCATTATTGACCAATTGTTGTTCTATATTTTGTGCTTCGCTAAAGCTCTGGCTGGAATTAAGAAACGCAGCTTTGACACCTAACTGTTGCAATGCATCGACCTGATCCTGCATCAATGCGATCAGAGGCGAGATCACAATGGCCGTACCTGATCGTACTAACGCTGGAATCTGAAAGCACAAAGACTTCCCGCCACCCGTCGGCATCAAAACCAGCGCATCTTTACCATCCAGTAATTGCTGAATTATTTCCTGTTGGGAATGGCGGAAGTTATCGTAGCCAAAAGTTGATTTTAGTATTTCTTGTGCGCGTTGCATTCAGTCAGTCTTCCTTTGACCTGTGATTATGACGGAAAACAGATCGCTTCGCATCCGTGAAAGATAACTTTTACTTAATGCTTTCTTCTGTTTTAATATCCGCCATGAATGAAACCAGAAAGATATCCAGTTACGAAAGACTCGGCGGAGAAGATGCGTTGAGAGCACTTGTCGATCGATTTTATGATCACATGGAAACTTTGCCAGAAGCTAAAGCTATTCGAGATTTACACGCAAAAAATCTTCGTAGCGCGCGAGGAAAACTGTTTATGTTTTTAAGTGGTTGGCTAGGTGGGCCTGATCGATATATTGCCGCATTTGGACATCCGCGGTTACGTGCTCGCCATCTACCTTTTTCCATAGGAAGAGAAGAAAGCGATCAATGGATGTTGTGTATGAGAAAGGCTTTTGACGAAATGGAGATCGACAGCGAATTTCGAGATCAATTGCTCTCTGCTTTAGATCAAACAGCGACGCACATGATCAACCGATCTGAATAGGTCAATGCCCTCGCATTGACGAAGAACCTGGTCGGCCAAGTTTCCTGGCCTGATCAACCCAGTTTTCCCGTTGGATACGACCATGGAAGTCCAGCTCCTGATCCACCCGACTAATATCCGTATCATCCCAGGAAGCAATATCCTTGAAACGAGTGATTCCCATCTTGTTCAGCTTTTCTTCCAGCGTGCCACCAATTCCAGTGATCTGTTTTAGATCATCCGCCTGTAATTCAGTAATACTGGCAACCGACGAATGCGAGTTATTCGCTGCAACAGAGTTTTTAAGATCTTCTATTTCCTGATCTTTCTGATTAACTTCTTCAAACAACTCATGCACTCTGCTCTGTAATCTGGCAATCCTTGATAATGCCAACTCTGGCCCTGTATTACCGCTTGTTAAAGCCGCCATCTGTAAATCTTCCGTCGCGACAGATTCCATTTCCGCAAGACGTTTATCTTTTGTTACCAGATCAAGACGTGCTTTTTCAAAAGCGGCACGCAGGATACTACTCTGCTCGAAAATCTCATCTAGATCAGACTGAAAAATAGACAGTCTATTTTTAACACCATCAAAATCATGGGTCATTTTCTGGTTTTTCTGACGCTGTTTTTTTAATTCTTCTTCTGCCAGTTGTACCTGTTTGCTTGCTTCATCAAGTGAATGGTTTAGATCAAGAACCTGTTGTTTTCGTTCGTCAAACTTATTTTGAGATGAAGACAGATCCGCCTGCAGCTTTTCAAGATCTGCAATATTGCCCGTATCTCGAGAGCGCTCCTGTTCCAGAGAATCAGAAGTTGTATCCAGTTGTTGCTGTGTGATGTCCAGTTTTTTCGTTACATCGTGAAGCTGTCCAAGCAACACCACTTCAGCATCTTCAACTTTCCGTTTGTAAGACGAGCGGGTAAATAACCATCCAACTAAAATTCCCAGTATTGCAACACCGAAAAGATACATCAGCATTTCCCCCATCAGATAACTCATAAAGCGCCCTCTAGTATCATCATATTCCTATTTCCCTATTTGTAATCTGTTTTCAATTAAAAACTGCGATGGAATATTAGCGATCGCCGTTTCAATTGCTTGCCTTGCTCTTTTGTTCAGCACCGTTCCGTCCAATAAAATTTTATTTCCATGATATTGCAACTTCCCCTCATCGACCCATTGAACGAATGGAATAATCAAAGGCAGATCCTGCAAATACCAGGCTGGCGTTTCTTTAATCTTATTGACCGTAACATCATACAAATGTTCTGGTATCTCAATAAACTGCTCAATTATATCCAGAATTCCCCACTTGATCTCAGGATTCGGTACCGTTCCGTTAACCTCAACATTCTGCTGAACTTTTATCACCAATAACTCTGACTCAAGATCAACCGGATCTTCTTTTTTGGTCGGCCAATACAAGCCTTCCGGGTGAGTAATCTGCACAAATGGTTCTGTATTGGTTTGTGCTGTCTCAATTTCCACTGACTTATAATCACTTTCAAAACTAGTCAGAGTATTGATCCGGGAATCAGCTCGTGAATCAACCAGAACTTTAGCCGGACTCTCAATGATCTGAGTCTCGATACTCTGCACACCAGAAAGCTCATTAATCACCACCATCGCTGCTGGAAGCAGTTCCTCTGGCCCAGACAACGAAACCTTACGGCCATCCATCTGCACGCGCACTTCAGACAAATCCTCATCAGCAAGCGCAAGCACAACCTTGCCATGCAATCGCTGTTCAACTTCAAGAGGTTCGCCATTGTATATAACCGCGGCGATCATCATGAACAACAACAGAAGAGCGATCCAACGTGCCAATTTATTTACCTGATAGCGATGTTACAAAATGTTAATAGATGGATTTTGGCACAGAGAGGCTTGCTGTTATAGGGATGTAATAGAACTTTACAATTGGTTGCTGTAATTCAGTCGTCTATATTCCAAGCACCACCGAAATCACTTTTTTGACAGCGAAACCAAAGATCCCTAAACCTAGACCGCCAAATAGAATAAAAGAACCAAACTTTCCAGCTTTTGATTCTTCGGCAAGTTTGTAAATGATATACAGCATGTACAGACAAAGCCCACCGACACAAATAGTTAGCGAGATCTCCTCAAAAAGTTCTATATCCATTCATTATTTCCTAATTGACAATTTACAAGGTCTGACCTAAAGTTCCGGCTGCTTCAAGGCACTTCAATATTGTTCACAATAATGAAGTTAAATGGGAAGTCGGTCAAATTCCGACGCTGCCCCCGCAACGGTAGATGAGTTAAACCGGATCACAATGCCACTGTAATTTATTACGGGAAGGCGATCCGACAGGTCTGAATCATTGTTCAAAATAGAACACCGAATCAGATCGCTCATAAGCCCGGAGACCTACCTTGGACATTACAACTAAAATCGCGGAGGGCGATGGATGGGTAATGCTTTTTGATCAATGTTTCATATCAAACATTCTCCTTCTTTATTCCTCCGTTTAACCTAAGGAACCTCTGATCAAGTCTGGTTGAATTTAGGCTGTGAAGAAAGAGTTTCAAACTTATTCGAAGTGAGCGGGAATAGTGGTTCTATTGACGCGAACTTCGGATAAGTTTGGGGCGCTTTCGGCCAGTCTAAAACAATCATGACTTGTTCAGAGGTTCCTTGATAAACATTACTGTCCATTTTCGGGTTGGAAATTGGATGGGAGGAAAAAATGAAATTTACCAACGTTACTTTGTTCAGCCTGCTGAGCACCAGCTTATTATTGCCTGCAATTCCGACACAGGCAGAAAGCATCCACAACTTGAAGGATATTCTGGTCACCGCCTCGCGCACACCTCTTTCAAGCCAGCAAACCGGTTCTTCTTTCGCCATTATCAATGCTGATCAGATCGCACAACGTCAGGCCGTGCATGTTTCTGATCTGCTTCGTAGCGTTCCAGGCATTGCGGTTAGCCGTTCCGGTGGCATTGGCGCACAAACTTCAATCCGGCTGCGTGGCGCTGAAGCCGATCAAACTTTAGTTCTGATCGATGGTATCGAGGCCAATGATCCTTCAACGGGTTCCGGTTTTGATTTTGCGCATATGCTGACCAGTGATATTGATCGCATCGAGATCATTCGTGGGCCACAGAGTTCGCTCTGGGGAAGTGATGCGATGGCCGGTGTGATCAATATTATCACCAAAGAGGCTGATGAAGGTAGCCATCTTACTGGACTGTTAGAAGGTGGTTCGTTTTCCACGGCACGTGGTGCGGTTGGTGTTTCTGAACGTGGTGCAAATCATCATATCTCAATCAATGGCAACTTTGTCCGAAGTGATGGTACTAACGTTGCTGAACAGGGTGATGAGGATGATGCTTATAAAAATGCCACGCTGAACCTGAAAGCCGGCATCAATCCTCTGGATAATCTTGATCTGTCTTTTGTAGCTCGTCACACCACAGCTGATAAAGAATTTGATCCGGCGCCCTTCCCCGCTTTCCTGCCTGCTGATGGTGATCGCGAATCTAAAAGCAAACAAACCTACGCGACGTCACGCGCTAAACTCGATCTTTACGACGGCATCTGGCAACACATTGCCAGCATCGCTTTTACTAATACTGATAATGATAACTTTGCTGACGGTATTGAAACCAATTCAACGCAAGGTGAGAAACGAAAATTTGGTTATCAAACCAGTATTTTCTTTGATACACCGGCATTTGCAGATGCGTCCCATACATTCACCCTTGCGTTCGAAAATGAAAGAGAAGATTTCAAACAAACAGGGACGGCCAGTTTTTTTGGTGATCCAAATCAGCAGCAACACTTCACTAATAACGGATATGTCGCTGAATATCGTCTTGGTTTGTGGGAACAGTTATTTGCCTCAGCATCAGTGCGATACGACGACAATGATGCTTTTGATAATGCGACAACTTATCGTGGCAGCCTTGCTTACCAGATCCCGAACACGGGAACCACGCTTCGTGGATCTTATGGCACAGCAGTTAAAAACCCATCTTTCACGGATCGCTTTGGCTTCACGCCAGATACTTTTATCGGCAACCCAAATCTTGACCCGGAAAAATCAAAAGGCTGGGAGATCGGTGTTGATCAACGTCTTCTCAATGATCGCATCACCATCAGCGCAACCCTGTTTAGAGAACGTCTTGAAGACGAGATTAATGGATTCTCTTTTGATGCAGGCCTGGGTGGTTTCACTGCCGTCAATATCGATGGAAAAAGTGAACGCGAAGGTGTTGAGCTCGCAGTGATCGCTGAAGTAACGAACAACCTGGCGATCAATGCTTCCTACACTTATGTGGATTCAACACAGGATGATGGCACGGGCATTCAGATCAGAGAAATCCGTCGGCCAGAACATGTTGCAAGTCTGAATACAAATTATCGTTTCATGGATAACAAAGCCAATATCAACCTCGGCATTGATTACACTGGCGAACAAAACGACAGTGATTTCAGCACGTTTCCATCAACACTGGTGACTCTCGATAATTATATTCTGGTCAACCTTGCTGGCGAATATTCGATCAGCAAAACCTTTTCCTTGTTTGGCCGCATTGAAAATCTGCTCGATGAAGACTATCGGGATGTCTTTGGATTCGATACACCAGGAATCGCAGGCTATGCTGGTATCAAAGTGAATCTGGATCTGTGATTTTTAATTTATAAGCTTTAGGAATGTACAAGGAACTGGAATGCCTTGCCCATTCTCATTAGTATAAAAGACACTCATGCTTACACTGATCCCATCAAGCTTCATCAAATATAAATTTTTCAACTCACTCTTTCTGGGATTGAGCGTTGGCGCAATTTTTACGCTTTATTCGCCACTGGAACCTTCCATCTACTCACTGGGCGGCATACTCCTGGCCGTGGGCATGCTAATCGTTGCAAGATTTTATAAGCAGATCTTAAATGCGCTCTGGTTTTTCAGGATCTCTCTTCTGGTTGAGGTGGTCTTATTACTGGCCATGCTTTATTTTCTCTGGCATCCATACACCTATCAAACCGCGCTGATCATTTATACGGGATACCAGATCACGTTCATCTTTGGATCGTATCTTGTCAGAGCCGAAACACTGCTGCTCAAAACCGATACACTGCTAACAAAACTGGATACTGCAAAACAGATCGGTTATCTCATTGGTATGGCACTCTCTTATCTTTTTTATAAGGTACTGAATTACTATCATATCGAAGACAAACAAGAACAGGTTTTTGATTTACACTTTTTACTCATCGCAATCGAGATCATCGTTATTGGACTGGTTTTTAGAAGCTTCAAAAAAATAGAAAACTAAGGCAGGCGACCATGAAAAATCACAAACAAAAAATGCAGGATCAAAAAGAAACAGTTGATGATCGGATCAAATCAGCCAAAGAAAAAAAAGGTTTGATCCTGATCTTGACGGGTGATGGCAAAGGCAAAAGTAGCTCAGCTTTCGGAATGGTTGCCCGAGCACTGGGACACAAAATGCATTGCGGCGTAGTGCAGTTTATCAAAGGTGCGATGAGCACCGGCGAAGAACGTTTTTTCAAGCGCTTTCCGGATGAAGTTGAATACCACGTTACCGGCGATGGTTACACATGGAACACACAAGATCGCGAAGGTGATATTGCTACATCAGAACGCGGCTGGGAAATTGCCAAATCCATGTTAGGTAATCCTGAGTTTGATCTGATCGTACTGGATGAACTGAATATTGTTTTGAATATGGAATATCTTGATCTGGATAAAGTATTAACCGATCTACAATCCCGGCCAGCCCGACAACACGTGATCATCACTGGACGCGGTGCACCGGAAAAGCTGATCGATGCTGCAGACACGGTTAGTGAGGTCAAGCTGATCAAACATGCTTTTGAAAATGGCATACAGGCGCAGAAAGGGGTTGAGCTTTAATAATCTTCTGACCAGTTTATCTTTTCAAAAAGAGAACTCAGTTTCTCTGCTTTAGCCGGATTTAATGATCGTACATAAGCTATTTTTCCTTGAAGATGCGCTCTGAAATCTGGTAGCTGATTTTTATTTTGCGACTGCGCTCCATATCTTACACTGTTGAATAATATCGCTTTTAGTCGATCATAATCTTTTCGCGGATAGTTAGGAAAACTGTTCAGCGTCATACCCGTTAATCGTTGGCTTACACCCTGGTGCATAATGTTGGTTTTCCGATGGTTAACTGAGAACCCTTCTGTTGATGCAATATGGGCTACCAGGGATGGTAAATAGCGAGCAACTTTTGCAAAGTCAGAATCACCGGAAAAAGCCAGATCATCAGCATATCGTGTGTAACTACCTCCAAGTTTTTTCGCTAGCGCTGCAAGTCGCAGATCAAGTTTATAGGCACATAAGTTTGCCAGAGCTGGTGAACTCGGACTGCCCTGCGGTAGATGTGGCGCCATCAATTGTTTTCGCTGGTACCAGCTTAATTGTGTGTTGTCATTCACAATATCCGCAGGTGTTTGATTACAGCATAACCCAGCTAATGACCGTGCAACGGAATCACTGTAACCAATCGTCGAGAATAAGACATGGAAACGACGCAGCGATATTGATGTGAAAAATTTTTCCAGATCCATGTGTATAACAACTTTTTTCCCGGCATGTGGTTCCGCGTAAGATCGACAAGAATGTTTTTTGCGGAAACCGTGACAGGCTGAATGCAATGGAACGTGATCAAGAATGCCAAGATAGATCTGACGTTGGACAGCAGACATTCGTTGTTTTGGTGCTTCGATCAAACGAGCCTGTCGACCAGCTTTTTTTATCCAGTGGTAATGATAATGACGAAAACGTATTTCTTCTGGCCGACTGCTGTTTCGCCAGTTAGCAGAATAATTTTCTAGCTGACTAAAACTTATCCCTAACCAAATGGCTAACTTTCTGGTGTTTACCAGTTCAGGAATTTCACATTTTAATTTTGCGGGAGCAACGGGGAGTGGTTCAATATAATACTGTCTGATACGAAGTTGTTGATGATATTCCTGCCAAACAGCTCGAAACACCGGATCACTATGAATAAAATCAGTGATCTGCTTTTTGGTTATATCCTGGGGATCAGAAGGAAATGCTGTGATAAGCCTATCGACAAAAGGAATAACCCAGCCTGGTTCAGTCTGTAATAACCAGTCGATTCGATGAACCATTTCAAACGGATGCCAGTCACCCAGCAGCAAAATATCCGCCATCGCACTGATGAATAATCCTTTATATGACTTGCTCATGAATCAATGCGGTAGTGTTTTTCCAACCTTTCTTGTTATGCATGATCAGGCTTGCGTGAAGCGCAATGTAGATCATGCTACGTTATGTCAATTTCACTTTTTACCACGGGGGAACCCCGTAGAGATAAGGATACTAAAAAAATACTCCTTACCAACTTAGAAAAACCTACCGCAAATATAAGTTAGTAAAGTAAAGCAGCTATGTCAAGGTCGTGCAGAATCCGGAATCCAAATTAGAAATCTTTTGTAAACCTTACAAACCCTCACCCTTCCCACGTAAATAAATAAAGTAATAAACAAAAGCCACCATCCCTGCTCCACCAACAATATTCCCCAATGTCACTGGCAGGATATTATTGAGAAATCCTGCGGTAGTCAGGTTTTGCATTTCTACTGCTGTAAACCCACCCAACTCAACAATGTGTGAATCCATTGAAGCTACTATTCCCAGTGGGATCATGAACATGTTAGCAATACAATGTTCGAAACCCATCGCTACAAAAGCAGATACAGGAAAAAGAATGGCAAGGATTTTGTCGGTTACTGATCGGGCTGCATAGCACATCCAGCTGGCGAGGCAGACCAAAGCATTACAAAAAACGCCACGGAAAAATGCTTCGGTAAAATTGTGATCGACTTTATGAATAGCGGTGTTGACCGCCGTCACGCCGACACCATAATGATCACCATCCAGATAGCCTGACATGATCACCATAAACAATGTTCCGAATGCGCCGATCATGTTGGCGATATAAACCAGTCCCCAGTTTCTTAATAATTGTGGTGTTGAAACGAGCCCACCCGCCCAGGCCATTACGATCAGGTTGTTACCAGTGAACAATTCGGCTCCGGCGATCACGACGAGAATAAAACCTAATGAAAATGAGATCCCTCCCAGCATTCTGGCTGGCCCATAAGTTTCGCCCGGACCTGTCATAACGACGGTGTAATACATTGCGCCGAATGAAATGAAGGCTCCGGCGATCAATGCCAGAACTAGTAATTGAGAAAGAGGCATGGTTGCCTTATTGACTCCCACGGACTTCATTCTTGCGGCGACTTCTGGTGGGGAAAATGGATCAGTGAAACCGGACTGTGACATTATATTTTATCCTGATTATTTTAATTATTATTCGATATTCTTCCACATTATAGCAGGCAAAAAAAACGGGACTCAATGAGTCCCGTTTTCGTATTGCTATTAGTTTAAAAGATTACTTTTAAACCATACTTCTATGTAGAGATTACAACCTTATGAGAACTGATTCATAGTGTTGTCACCGCCACCGGCTTTCAGTGCTGCATCGCCTGCGAAGTACTCCTTATGATCATCGCCCATGTCCGAACCGGCCATGTTTTGATGTTTCACACAGGCAATCCCTTCACGGATTTCTTTACGCTGTACGCCAGCAACATAACCCAGCATACCTTGATTACCGAAGTAATCTTTCGCCAGATTGTCTGTAGACAACGCAGCAGTATGGTAAGTAGGCAGTGTGATGAGGTGATGGAAAATACCTGCTTCACGTGCTGAATCAGCCTGGAATGTACGAATCTTCTCATCTGCAGCTGTTGCCAGATCAGTTCCATCATATTTAATATCCATCAGGCCATCACGATCGTAGGCAGATACATCTTCACCCGCTTCAACCATTCCATCAAAAATCTGTTGACGGAAGTTTAATGTCCAGTTGAATGATGGACTGTTGTTATAAACAAGTTTCGCATTTGGAATAACTTTACGAACTTCATCAACCATTCCACCAATCTGGGCAATATGAGGTTTCTCAGTTTCGATCCAGATAAGATCTGCACCGTTTTGCAATGAAGTAATACAATCAAGTACGCAACGTTCTGCACCAGAACCTTCTTTAAACTGGAATAGGTTACTTGGAAGACGTTTAGGACGAACCAGTTTGCCACCCTGTTTGATAACAAGATCACCATTGCTCATTGAGTCAAGATCAACTTCTTCACAATCAAGGAATGCATTGTACTGATCACCCAGGTCGCCAGGCTCATTAGTTACTGCGATTTGCTTAGTCAAGCCAGCACCCAGTGAATCGGTACGTGCAACGATGATACCGTTGTCTACGCCCAGTTCGAGGAATGCATAACGAACCGCACGGATTTTCGCGATGAAATCTTCATGAGGAACCGTTACTTTACCGTCCTGGTGACCACATTGTTTCTCATCAGAAACCTGATTTTCGATTTGCAGACAACAAGCACCCGCTTCGATCATTTGCTTAGCCAAAAGATAAGTTGCTTCAGCATTACCAAAACCAGCATCAATATCAGCAATGATTGGAACTACGTGAGTTCTATGGTTATCAATTGAATCCTGAATGCTTGCTGCTTTAGATTGATCACCAGCGCCACGTGCTGCATCCAGCTCACGGAAAAGACCGCCCAGTTCACGTGCATCTGCTTGACGCAAGAAAGTGTAAAGCTCTTCGATCAGAGCAGATACAACTGTTTTTTCGTGCATTGATTGATCAGGCAGAGGACCGAACTCTGAACGCAGAGCAGCAACCATCCAGCCAGAAAGATATAGGTAACGACGATCAGTGTTGCCTTCGAAATGTTTCTTGATAGAAATCATTTTTTGTTGACCGATGAACCCGTGCCAGCAACCCAGTGACTGCGTGTACTGTGAGCTATCTGCGTCGTAGTTATCCATATCTGCGCGCATGATGTCGGCGGTATATTTAGCGATATCGATACCGTTTTTGAATTTGTTCTGCGCACGCATACGTGCAACAGCTTCAGCTTCGATCGCATCCCATGATGAGCCGTTAGCATCTTTCAAAGCTGCTGCGGCTTTAATATCTTCCTGGTACTGTGACATTTAAATTGCCTCTCTAAAATTAAAAATTAGTTGAAAATAGTCGTTAGGTGAAACACTCCCTGTGTAGCCCTAAGAATATCTGTACGAGAGTTTAGTCTCTTTTTATTATTTGACAAGACAATCCATCTTATCTTTAATATAAGTTTTTCTAATAGTAACTGCCCGTATGATAGACATTAACGATAAAAGATTTTACAAACAAAATCGGCTCAAGCAATTACGTGCCTTTTGTGTGGCCGCAGAGACAGGTAGTTTTTCAAAGGCAGCCGAGCTGCTCGACCTCACACAACCCTCGATCTCACAGCAGATCCAGTCTCTGGAAAAAGACTTGAATATTACCCTGTTTCACAGAAATGGCCCCAAAATTATTCTCACAGAAATGGGAAAAGAATTGTTACCTATTGCCAAACCACTGGTTGATCAGATCGATACTCTGCCATCACTGTTCGTAGAACATCTAAAACAGGATGAAGAAACGGAACTCAACATTGCGGCTGGAGAATCAACGATCCTCTACATCCTTCCTGAAGTCATTGAAAAATTCAAAAAAGCACACCCAAACGTCACCATCAAGTTACGCAATGAAACCGGCATAAACAGCCTCGATCTTTTGCGTGAGAATAGCGCGGAATTTGCCGTAGGAACAATTCGTGATATTCCAGGAGATATTCAATACACAGGCATTTACAATTTCGCACCGGTTCTAATCTTGCCCTACGGCCACCCGCTTGCGACTGAAAAAAACATCACCTTGAATCAGATCAGTCAATACGAACTCATCATCCCTCCGCCACATTTTAGTACCTGGACGATTGTTGAGAGCGTTTTCAACGAACACAATATCCCGTATAAAGTCTCTCTTGAAGCGGGTAGCTGGGAAGTGATTAAAAAATATGTGGAACTAGGGCTTGGTATCTCGATTGTCACCAGCGCCTGTCTAACCGGAAATGAAAAGTTGATCACCCATCCACTACCCGGCTTTTTCCTGAACCGTAACTATGGTGTTTTACTCCTAAAAGGAAAATCACTCACGGCCAACGCCCGTCACTTTATAAAGCTGATGGATCCTAACTTTTTCCACACCAGTTAAAAGATAATTATAGGTAATGATGTATTAATTGGGAAAAACAGCGATTGGCGTCAAAAATGGCGGAGAGACAGGGATTCGAACCCTGGAAGGGTTATTCACCCTTGCTGGTTTTCAAGACCAGTGCATTCAACCGCTCTGCCATCTCTCCTTTTGAAGGCGGTATAATACCTGATAGTTTATTAAGCTCAAGGGCTTGAATTACTTTTTTTCATCCTTATATTCATATAGGGATGAGAACCATGTATATTATGGTCTGTCCAAGTCGTTTATGTTTATAGTTTAATAGGAGATGTTTTCAAGATGAATTCACCACAATCTGTAGTTACTCGTTCGTCCGAGTCGATACTCGCAACGAACAAAGTGTTGAAAAACACTTATATGCTTCTGGCAGTCACATTATTATTCAGTGCGGTTACTGCCTGGGTTTCAATGAATTATATTATGCCTTCAAGAGGTATGGCTTTAGGATCCAGTATTGCTGCTATGGGTTTGATCTGGTTTGTTCTTCCTAGAACAGCAAACTCAGCTGCTGGTATCGGTGTAGTTTTTGCCATCACAGGTTTGCTTGGTTTTAGCCTTGGGCCAATGTTGTCTTATTACTTGCACATGAGTAATGGGACGCAACTAATTATGACTGCCCTCGGTGGAACAGGCGTAATCTTCCTTGCATTATCTGGTTATGTATTAACAACTCAGAAAGATTTTACTTTCATGGGTGGTTTCTTATTTGTTGGTATGCTCGTGTTGATTGGCGGCATGATCGCTAATATTTTCCTGCAAATTCCTGCAATGAGTCTTGCTATGAGTGCTGGCATCATCATGATCATGTCTGGTTTCATCTTGTATGATACGAGTCGAATTGTTCGTGGCGGTGAGAAAAATTACATCCATGCAACGGTTGGCCTATATTTGAACCTTTATAATATCTTCACCAGCCTGCTACATATCCTCGGCATCTTCGGGGACGATTAATTAAATAAAAATAATCAACAAAAACCCTGGGCAACCGGGGTTTTTTATTAAGGAATCTCTGATTAAGTCTGGTTGGATTTAGGCTGAGATGAAAATGGTTCCAATCTTTTTCGAAGTGAACTCCAATAGTGGTTCTATTGTAGCGAGCTTCGAAGAAGATTGGGGCGATTTCAGACAGCATAAAACAATCATGACTTATTCAGAGCGTCCTTCAAGGGAGAAAAAAGTGCCTGAATCATTTGATTTCTTTAGGTTGGCGCAAGCTGGTTTTTTAATCATGATGTTCCTCTTCATTTTGCCCAGTGCCAAGAAAATGTTGAAACAGAGTCCAAAAGGTAGCTCAAAAGACTGGATGACCTATGCTGCTCTCATGTGCGGTGTCGTATTTTTCATTCTGCTACTTATATCCATGGTTCGAAATTAAAATCATCAAGAACAACCCTGAACAGATAGCTTTTAAAGCTGATAAGCATATAGTTAGAAACAATAATAAATCATAAACCTGAGGGATCAATCCAATGAAGATCGGTATACCCAAAGAAACTTATCCGGGCGAAAATCGTGTCGCAACGACACCGGATGCAGCAGAACAACTCATGAAACTCGGCTTTCATGTCTCTATCCAGGCTGGCGCAGGTAATAAGGCCAACTTTACAGATTCAGCCTACCGCGATGCCGGTGTCACCATTCGCAAAGATGTTAAATCTCTGTATGAAAAAGCTGACATCATTCTTAAAGTTCGAGCGCCTGATCCGGAAGAGATCAAATCACTTAAAGCTGGAACGACTTTGATCAGCTTCATCTGGCCTGCCCAGAATGAGGATTTGATGAAACAACTGGCTGATCAGAAAATTACTGTGTTGGCGATGGATTCTGTTCCACGTATTTCACGAGCACAGAAAATGGATGCTTTAAGCTCCATGGCGAATATTGCCGGTTATCGAGCGATCATCGAAGCCGCTGAAAATTTTGGACGTTTTTTTACTGGCCAGATTACCGCCGCCGGTAAAATACCTCCAGCTAAAGTCATGATCATCGGAGCGGGTGTTGCCGGGCTTTCTGCGATCGGCACGGCGAATGGTCTTGGAGCCATTGTCCGGGCGTTTGATACCCGACCAGAAGTCAAAGATCAGATCGAAAGTCTCAATGCCGAGTTCCTGGAACTGGAATTTGAAGAAGACGCTTCTGGTGAAGGCGGCTATGCCAAAACCATGAGTAAGGAATTCATCGAAGCTGAAATGGCATTGTTTGCCGAACAGGCCAAAGAAGTTGATATCATCGTTACGACTGCTTTGATTCCGGGTAAACCAGCTCCAAAACTGATCACTACTGAAATGGTTAAATCCATGAAGGAAGGCAGTGTTATTGTTGATCTTGCGGCTGAACAAGGTGGCAACTGTGAATTAACCGTAAAAGACAAAATTGTTAAGAAACACGGTGTTAAGATCATTGGTTATACTGATCTACCCAGTCGTTTGCCGACGCAGTCCAGCCAGCTTTATGCCACGAATATCCGTCATCTGTTGACAGAAATGACGCCAGAGAAAGATGGCAACATCATTATTGATATGGAAGATGAGGCTATTCGTGGTGCAACCGTCATAAACGAAGGTGAAATCACCTGGCCGCCTCCCCCGCCGAAACTCTCGGCAGCTCCTCCCGCAGCTAAAGCAGAACCTGTTACGCCTGTCGTGGCCGAACCTGATCAACCAAAACCTCTGTGGAAACAGTTAATGCCAGTTGGCATTGCTGCGGTCGCCATGTTGTGGATGGGGTCAGTTGCTCCAGAGTCATTCATGTCACACTTTACGGTGTTCGTGCTGGCCTGTTTCATCGGCTATATGGTGATCTGGAATGTTTCACCATCGTTGCATACGCCACTAATGAGTGTGACTAACGCGATCAGTAGCATCATTATTATTGGCGCATTAGTTCAAGTATCTGCACCAAGTGGATTAGCCTCATTTCTGGCGCTATTCGCTATTCTAATAACAAGCATTAACATCTTCGGTGGCTTTGGAGTTACCCGTCGCATGTTAGAAATGTTCAGGAAATAGGGAGAGTTAATCGTGTCTCAAGGAATCGTTACCGTTTGCTATATTGCAGCAACTATCCTCTTCATCCTCGCGCTAGGTGGTCTGAGTAATCAGGAATCTGCCCGTCGCGGGAATCTTTACGGCATGGCCGGTATGGCTATTGCTGTTGTTGCCACCATTTTAAGTGGCGCTGTTACCAGTTACTGGGGAATTATCTTCGCCATGTTGATTGGTTCTGCTGTCGGTCTGGCGATGGCCAACCGCGTTCAGATGACAGAAATGCCCGAGCTAATCGCTGTGTTGCACAGTCTGGTGGGTATGGCCGCCGTTCTTGTTGGTTATGCCAACTTTATGGATTCCAGTATTTCGCTGCATGGCGCTGAAAAAACTATCCATGAAATAGAAACCTTTATCGGGATCTTTATTGGCGCTCTCACTTTCTCGGGTTCGATCATCGCCTGGGGAAAGCTCAATGGGAAACTTGATGGAAAACCGCTCGTATTACCCGGCAAGCACTGGCTCAATCTAGGTGCTTTGATCCTGGTCATCATTCTGGGCAAATCTTTTCTACACGGTGCAGAAACTGGCGGTGGCATGATTCCATTATTACTGATGACGCTGGTCGCAATGGCCTTTGGTGTCCACATGGTGATGTCCATCGGTGGTGCTGATATGCCTGTGGTTATTTCTATGCTCAACAGTTATTCAGGCTGGGCGGCTTCCGCAACTGGCTTCATGCTCAACAATGATCTACTGATTGTTGTGGGCGCACTGGTGGGTAGTAGTGGCGCGATTCTCAGCTACATTATGTGCAAAGCCATGAATCGAAACTTCATCAGCGTTATTGCTGGCGGTTTTGGTACGACGACTGGCGGCGGTGGAGACTCCTCTTCTGATGAAGAAGTCGGTGATCCGAATCCGATTGATGCTGAAGAAACTGCCCGATTATTACTGGATGCCAAAAAAGTCATGATCATTCCCGGTTATGGAATGGCCGTCGCGCAGGCACAACATGCGGTTAATGATTTATCCAAATTTCTGATCGATAAAGGTGTGGATGTTCAATTTGGTATTCATCCGGTTGCAGGCCGAATGCCCGGACACATGAATGTCTTACTGGCGGAAGCGCGCGTTCCTTATGACATCGTTTTTGAAATGGATGAGATCAATGAAGACTTTCCGGATATTGATGTTTCCATCGTCATCGGTGCGAATGATATTGTGAATCCTTCCGCTCTGACTGATCCAAACAGTCCGATTGCTGGTATGCCGGTTCTTGAATGCTGGAAAGGAAAGACTACGATTGTTTCAAAACGAAGCATGGCATCCGGTTATGCTGGCGTGGACAATCCTCTTTTCTATATGGACAACACGCGCATGTTGTTTGGCGATGCCAAAGAAATGATCGAAGCGATCCATAAGGCAATGACTGCTTGATCTAACTGTGATCAGTTCTACTAAAAAGAGGAGCTTTTAGCTCCTCTTTTTTTGTTTAAATAAAGCCTCAAGTTCCTCAAACACCGGCCGCTAAACTTAATGTAGATTTCTAAACAAGGAAATCAAGGATGATTCTTTAAATCTATGAAATCTCTGATTATTTTGATCCAGCTGATCAAGAAAAATGAGATTTCATCTAAGCAATAGAGGGAACTATGTGCTTTAAAATTGGTGACAACGAATTCGAAACGGTGAAAGGATTAATGTCCATGACCGTCTACTCTGTAATTTCTGATGTACTCAACGTCGAATTAGAAAATATAGAAGCCCACAGCCATCTTGTAAAAGATCTCGGCATGACTGATCAAACCCAAAAACTCCTGATTCAATCGATCGTAGATATGTTTGATGATCTGGTAATCGATCTATCAGTCGATAGCCTCGTGCAGAATATTATTGATCAGGTTCTGCAAGATGAATTTGATGAGATGGAATATGAAGAAGATCTGGATTATTTAGAACCAGCTTATTGATCTGATCACAGTTCTACTCTATCCGGATCATTCAATGATCTGACGACCACCCATGTAAGGCTGCAATACTTCAGGTATGTGAATTTTCCCATCAGCATCCTGATAGTTTTCCATCACAGCAAGCAAGGTGCGTCCAACCGCCAGGCCGGATCCATTCAGCGTATGTAATAGCTCCGGTTTACCAGTCTCCGGATTACGCCAACGAGCTTTCATGCGACGAGCCTGAAAGTCTTCAAAATTACTACAAGAAGAAATTTCACGGAAGGTATTCTGTGATGGCAACCAGACTTCAATGTCATACGTTTTAGCCGAAGAAAATCCCAGATCACCCGTACAAAGTGTCACCACCCGATAATGTAAACCGAGCTTTTGCAAGATCGCTTCCGCATGTCCGATCAGTTCTTCCAGCACCTGCCATGAATCCTCCGGACGAACCATTTGTACCAGTTCCACTTTTTCGAATTGATGCTGGCGGATCATGCCACGCGTATCACGGCCATAAGAGCCCGCTTCCGATCTGAAACAAGGTGTATGACAAACATAGCGTAGTGGCATGTCTTTGTCGTCAACAATTTCATCTCTGACAATATTGGTGACAGGAATCTCTGCAGTAGGGATCAGATAAAAACCATGATCAGGAATAGCGAAAAGATCTTCTTCAAACTTGGTAAGCGACCCGGTACCACGAACGCTATCGGCATTAACGAGGAATGGTACATTGACCTCGGTATAACCATGATCCATCGTGTGCGTATTGAGCATGAACTGTGCTAGCGCGCGATGAAGTTGCGCAATCTGGCCTTTCATAACGACAAAACGTGAGCTGGAAATTTTGGCTGCGGTTTCGAAATCCATCTGCCCATGTAGATTGGCCCCCAGATCAACATGATCTTTCGGCTCGAAATCTAATTCAGGTTTTTCACCCCATCGTCGGATTTCTTCATTATCGTCTTCAGTCTTACCAATCGGCACAGACTCATGCGGAAGATTCGGGATCTCCATAATGATCGCGTTGAGCTTAGTCTGAACTTCGTCTAGCTTCTCTTCACTTTGTTTCAGACGATCACCCATATCAGCAACTTCAGCGAGGATCGCTTCAACATCCTCCCCTTTTGCTTTGGCCTGACCAATCGCTTTTGATCGCGCATTTCTTTCCTGCTGCAATTCCTGTGTCGCTACCTGAAGCTTTTTACGTTCCTGTTCCAGATTGCTAAACGCTGCTTTATCCAATGTATAGCCACATGGAATTAACGCTTCGGCGACTTCATCAAGATTATTTCGCAAGTAATGCGGATCGATCATTTAATACTTCCTCTAATTTTTTCTATAATTGACGGCCAAGCATCAAGCCCAACCAACATGCCGTTACACAGCAAAAGACACTAACAAACATATTTATTCCGGCGGGTATTAAGTCACCAGATTCGATCAGATTCAAGGTTTCTATGGAAAAAGTTGAAAATGTTGTGAATGCTCCGAGTAAACCCACAAGGATCAGTGATCGCATTTCCACGCTCACCGACAGACGTTCGACGAAAAAAACATAAAGCAATCCCATCAATAATGATCCGAAGACATTTACAACTAGTGTTCCCCACGGAAACCCTCTTCCCAGCCATGCATAAACGCCGTTGGATATGGTGAACCGCAAAACGGCTCCGAGCGCGCCACCGATGGCAATATAAATTAGCTGTGTCATGATTTCTTCTTATCCAGTTCTTTCAGGCGTGCCAGCTTTTCGCTGATCTTGATCTCCAATCCCCGTGGTACAGGATTATAATAGTGTCGGCCTTTCATTGCTTCCGGAAAATAGTTTTCACCCGCAGCGTAGGCATCCGGTTCGTTATGAGCGTAACGATAACCTTCCCCATAATCCATGTCTTTCATCATTTTTGTTGGTGCGTTTCGAAGATGCATCGGTACTTCCAGCGATCCTTGCTGAGAAGCGTCCTGCAAAGCCATATTCCACGCCATATAGACCGCATTACTCTTTGGTGCGGACGCAAGATAGACAATCGCCTGCGCGATCGCCAGTTCACCTTCGGGACTTCCCAGACGTTCCTGTGTTTCCCAAGCATCCAGCGCGATCCGAATGGCTCTTGGATCAGCATTGCCGATATCTTCCGAAGCAATACGAACAACACGACGTGCGATATACAAAGGATCACAACCTCCATCAATCATTCTGGCAAACCAGTAAAGAGACGCGTCCGGCGCAGAACCTCTGACCGATTTATGCAAAGCAGAGATTTGATCATAAAATGCTTCACCGCCTTTATCAAAGCGCCGCAGACCACCGCCAGACAGAACTTGTTCTAGATGATCTTCCGTCACCTGATCATCTTCTGCAAGATCTGTCGCAATTTCCAGAAGGTTCAGCACTTTTCGGGCATCACCATCGGCAGCACCCGCTAACATATCACGTAAATCACCTGCCATATCAGACTGTAATTTACCGAGAGCAACATCAATAATTTGTCGAATGTGAACAGCTTCGAGAGATTTTAAAACGTAGACACGGACACGAGATAAGAGCGCGTTATTTAATTCAAAAGACGGGTTCTCGGTAGTTGCGCCGATAAAAGTGATTGTGCCATCTTCAATATGCGGCAGAAAAGCATCCTGTTGTGCTTTGTTAAAACGATGCACTTCGTCAATGAACAAAACAGTATGTTTGCCGTAGACTTCTTTCGTTTGCTTCGCCAGCTCAATCGCTGATCGGATATCCTTAACACCACCAAGCACCGCAGAAATAGTCAGAAATTGTGCTTCGGCTTTTTGTGCGACCAGACGAGCCAATGTGGTTTTGCCCGTTCCGGGAGGCCCCCAGAAAACCATTGAATGTAATCGACCTGATTCTACTGCCAGTCTTAATGGTTTATCTTTACCAAGCAGATGATCCTGTCCAATAACCTCATCAATGATCTGAGGCCGCATTCGATCGGCTAAGGGGCGATAACCTGAATCATCATTATTGTTCATTCAGGATTGCCAGCAGGGATCGAAACCGTTAATTCACAGCCGCCGTATTCGTGGACAGAATCATGAGCTCTTATTATAACTTCAGAGATACCTTTTGGGATTTGAACAGGCATTGAGCGAGTGAAAGGTTGTTCTTTGGTGTGTGGATGGCGGAGAACACGAACGGCCAGAACCTTGCGCTCCGGAGATAATACTTCCCAACCATTGGCAAAATGATCCCATCCTTCATCCTGATGTTTTACTGTCACATCAAAATTATAAACATTATCAAATGAATGCTTGATCACAACGTCAATAACATCAGCCTCACCTGCACTTGAGCAGCACGAGACGACTAATAACAAGTAGGTATATTTTCTCATATCGATATTATCATTGCCTGAAAAAAGTCAGACATATCCTTTGATATGAGATTATATTGCGTAGCCTTGTAAAAAGCAGCAGGTTTATCTGGATGACTACCTTTTGTTGATCAACCAGTGGAAATCTAAATTTTATCTAGTTTCAGCTATACTTTTTTCGCAAAAAAAGTTCCAGGTACAACTTTCTCTTCACGTTTTTCAGTAGCTTCACTGGTGTCCGATTTCTCAGCAGATGGAGGAACAACAACACTATTTTCGTTATCTGAATAGTTTTTCCGAGTCGCCAGCAAACCTGTCTTAATCTTGTCTTGCACTACCTGATGCACGAGACCAACATCAATGCGCTTCCTTCTCTCACCATAGGCATAGACCAGAGCAGAATCACACAGGACGTTTATAAGACGAGGAATACCACCACTTTGATGATGGATAAAACGTAGTGCAACAGGTTCAAAAAGATCAGGATCGCCACCAGCAGTCTGAATTCTATGGCGAATATAATGATCCGTTTCTTCCCTTCCCAGAGGTTTTAAATGGTAAGCAACACCGACTCTTTGCATAAACTGCTCAAGACCAGGAAGTTTTAGCTTTTGTCGTAATTCTGGCTGCCCAACTAAAACCAGTTGCAAAATACTATCTTTGTCAGCATTGATGTTGGTTAGTAATCTCAACTCTTCCAGAGCTTCCACATCCAGGTTCTGAGCCTCATCGATGATCAGAATAGAGCGTCGCCCTCTTGAATATTCTTCGATCAGATATTCGTAGAAGTTTTGATACAGAGTGATTTTGTCTTTACCTTCAACAGGCAGACCGTAAGCAAGACTTACCCATTGGATAAGTTCGCCAAAGTCTCTGTGAGTATTTGAAATTAATCCAATATTAACTTCTTCACCCAACTGGTTGAGTATATGACGAATTAATGTCGTTTTGCCTGAGCCAATTTCACCACTCAGGACGGTTACCATTATTTCATTAAGAATTGAATACTGTAACAAGGCAAGCGCCATACTATGCTTGTTGCCAAGATACAAAAAACCTGAATCAGGTAAAAGTGAAAAAGGTTTTTCTTTAAATCCGTAAAATTGTTCGTACATATCTGGTTTCTTCTTTCAAAAGTAACGTGTAAATTAAAGAGATAATAATTGCTAATGCCTTCGTTTCAGCTCAAAAACAAGGCAATAATTACACCCAACCTATTGTTAATTATAATAATAGTAATAATTGCCGCTGTTTGCGTTCGATTTATTCAACACCGTTCCAATAATGTTAGTTCCCTCTAACATTTCAAGCGTCTGCTTTAACTGATCCTTAGTTGTTTCCTCATCTTCTATTACCAACAGCATTGCATCGACATGTGGTGCAAAAGCCATCGCATCATCTGTCGCAAGAACCGGTGGCAAATCGAATATTACATATCGTGATTGATAACGATTCTTCATTTCATTAACCAGGTTCCCTACTTTTGGAGAAGCCAGCAATTCAGAGGAATTGTAAACAGCCTGTTTTCCTGGTGCTATAACTAATCTTTCAATCCCTGGATTGAATAAAATATCACTCAAGGGCAGATCTTCAGTTAAACAATCCGCTATTCCGTTTTCTGGTTCATAACCAAGATATTCATGTATTGATGGTTTTCTCATATCAAAATCCACCAGTAAAACACTACTGTACGTTGCCTTCGCCAAACTAATAGCGAGATTAAGACTGGTTATTGACTTCCCTTGACCAGGACCAGGACTAGTTACAGCTAATGTATTCCAACCCTTTGCAAGCATCCTTTGCTCAATTTGAGTTCTTAGTAATTTATAAGCAGAGACAGCTCTATCCTTCTTCTTATCAAGTTTCTTTTCAAACAAAACCCGGTTTTTTTGTAATATCTTGGGGTTTAGCTCAACAATCTTTGTCTGTGTATATTCAAAATCAAGATCTACCTTGGTGGCAGATGGATGTGAGCGAACTTCAGCTAAAGTAAAGTTACCTCCTTGCTGCTCTTCTCTTGCTCTGGTTAATGCCTGTTTAATCCTTTCCATTATGAATACCTTTACTTTATTAATACTTACTTATGTTTATCCTAGAGTCAGCCGTACCGCTATCTCTTACATACCAGCCTGTCTAATGCTCTTAAACCAAAGTACATCCAGAGGCATGTAGTATAAATGGACAAGCGCTGCGACAACGAGTATTGAAGCTATCGTTCCAAAAGCCAGTAAGCTCCTTTGAATAACTTTCTTTCTTACATCCTGCAATGTGGTTATGAAAGGAACCATTGCCAAAGGCGGTTCTCCCAACATTTCTATGACTCCCTGTCGACCGCGAACAGAATCATTAAATGCTTCAGCTAATGTCGCTGCCCCAAGACCTCCAGCAAAAGAAAGCATCAGTCCAAGAAAAACTATTGCAAGGCGGTTAGGCTTGAATGGTTCTTCTGGGAAAACAGGTGGTTCTATTAATGTGAATTTCTCACCTTTTTGCTGAGTCTCTAATGATTCAGCTAACTTGGCTTCAAGTATCTTTGCTGTAATATCCTGATATTTCTTTGTTGCAGTATCAAAATCTCGTGTCAGGTCTCTGTATTCTCTTTCTACCTGAGGAGTCTGTGCCACACGCAGTTGATAGTCACTAAGTTTTGTCCCCAATTCGGCAAGCTTTCCATCCAAAGAAATCCTTTCATTTTTGACAGCATCAATTTGTGCTTTTAGCTGTATATGTGCTGGATTCGGCTTAATTTTAGTAAGGTATTGAGGCTCTGTTACATTGTAACCTGGAAATCCACCAGTAGAATTCCTCGGCTTAAATTTTGCAACAGTTGTATTTCTCTGACTTTCAAGCTCCTTAAGTTCCCTTTCATATCTGCGCACATCAGGGTGATCTGAAGAATACCGTTCTCTGGCTGATGACAGTGTCTGTCCAAGATTTGCTATTCTACTATCTATTAATGTCGTATTAGAAGATGATCCACCAACAGTTGTTTGTAAAGAATCTATTTCACGCTTTAGTCGTTGTACATCTGGATGTCCTGCTGAATACTTTGATACAGATGCCAGATATTCAGATTGTAGTGCCTCAAGTCTTGTATCTGGTTGTAGCTCACCTATACGTGTTCTTCTTTGTAACTCCATCTGATCCCGCTGTATTTTGAACTGATGTCTTTGAAGTGACATTTCATATTTTTGGCGCTGTATGTCATATGCAGGATTGTAGCGCTCCTCATCGATTGTCTCTGGTTGTAGTGCGAGCTCCCCAGTCAAAAATATCAGTCTCTCCTCGAGAGTTGTGACTCTTCGTTTCGCTTCATGAACCTCTTGCTCTGTGCGATTCATCGTATTCATGTTCATCTGATTAAGTTCAGGCAAAGTCTCTGAATTGGCTTTTTTAAACGTAGCTAGTTTTTGCTCAAGCCCCAGAAGTATTGTACTGAGTTTCTCCGCCTCTACTCCTAAGAAGGCTGAAGCTTCTATTGCAGTTTTTGCACGAGACTTTATATTTTCTTCCAGAAATAAAGTTGTTAGCTCATTTGTAACATTTTGAGCAAGTTTTGGTGACTGATCTTCGAACGATAATGTAAAGGCTATTGTTGCTGATCTTGCCTGTCCACTTTTTGGGTCAATAACTTCTGCACTGACCATTTCAAGTTTTATATTCTCTCTCATTGATCCAACTACTGATTCTATTGGATTGATTTCTCGTGCTTCGGCATAGATATCATACTTTTCGATCAGTGGAACGAGGTTACTGGTTGATAATATTTTCTGGCTTATTACCTGAATTCGTTGCTCTGCAAAACTTGTAACCAGTGTACGCACGAAATCCTGAGGAACTTCCTGTTGTTCAATAAGGATTGTTGATGTTGACTTATATACAGGAGGCAGAGTGAATGCTAATACGAGGCTTGCTGCCGTAATTAAAGACATGATTCCCAGCACAAGACCTTTACGTCGGTTAAGTATTTTCAGGTAATCTAAAATACCCTTTTCCTGTTCTTCCATTGTCGCTGTAACCATTTTTATCTCACTCTGTGTTTTCTATTTAGTAGTCTTGATTTGATATTTTCGTCTGCTCTTAAAAAAGAGTCTATGCAAGCGCCCTGCTGGCATATTACTCACATTACCAAACAATTCAATATCCGTTATTGTGATGCATTTCAATATTTCAGTTTATTACTGAAACTATAATCTGGAATAACTTCTGTTTGGAAGCCCTTGGATGAGAAGGTTCTCACATCATTTACAAAAAAGCTAGATGTCAAGAAGATGGCGGTGTTACGGAGTGTTTCTTTCTTGACAAACTTTGCAAACTGGCTGTGAAAATTTAAAGCTTTGCATCACCAGGAATGCCCTCAACGAAAACATCCTGGTAACGAAAACTTATAGATATGGTTACTTACATTTGCTGGGAGCAAATTATCTGGATATAGCGTAAATATTACCGTTGTAGCCTATTGATACAAAAATACCATGACCATTCGAAGCATCACTTCCTTCACGACTAAGACTACGGAATGTGTATCCACCTCCTAGAGTCCAAAATTCGGTTATGCGATAGTCAACCGCTGCTTCCAATCGAATTTGATCACTTTCCTGATTACCGATCACTAGTGTTTCTTCTGAAAGAGTTTTAGTAGTGAAGAAGATGAAGTCGCCTCTGGTTGTTATTCGATCAGAATATTCATAGATACCACCAAGCCTGAACTCATCTCGCTCAATAAGACCACGGCCAGAAGGCAATGATGCACGAGACAGACCAGCAGTTAACTGGGTACGATCGTCATATTCATAGTCAAGACTAAAATCCAGTAACAACCCTTTATTATCAACAATACCCTGTTTATATCGATGGTTGGCTAATGTAGAATTCCTTAAAAAAGTCTGGTTAGCAGGATTATTAAGGAAAGTCGGATCAGTAAGTCTTGGATCCAACCTGTCAATCAAAGTAACTCCACCATTAAAGGTGTCTGCTGATGCCTGAGTCAAACGAATATCAAAATCTGTCAGATCAGGAAACTCACCTTCACTCTTCCTGTACCCTATCGTGAAATTACCTGTCAACGTATCACTAAATGCTCTTATGTAACCAATAGTCACCCCATCTTCATCCGTTTCATGATTCAAGATTGAGATTGGAGTTGCATCATCGTTCGCAAATGATCGGCCATCCGCAATACTACCAAGTTCGAGCGTATTAAGTTCCGGATCCAGGTTTGATGTATATATAGAAACAACCAATTGATTTCTGTCAGAAAGCTGTCTGCTCCAGGAAATGTCGTAAGAGTAATCGGTATAATCGGAAAGTAAGGTGTTCTGATTTTCATATTCAGCCTCAGAGTAACCACCGCCAAAAGTAAGACTATCTTTCTCGGAAAGAGTGTAGGTTACGGAAGGCCCAAAACTAATAGTTTCTACTGAAAAGTTTTCGTTAGGAAGCGCAAAACCTGTTGAAGCAACATCGTCGCCGCCAAACGTGATACCAAGATCATCAAGCTCACTGTTAACTACGCCAGCATTAGAGTAATTAAAGTATGCGCCAGCTGAAAATCGTTCATTGAATCGGTGATTAGCATTGGCATCAACAGAATAATCTTCCGTGTCTTGATCAATCCCGGTATCATCATCAGTAAATCGTCTTACACTGACAGTAGGCGTAAGGGAAAGAGAGGATGAATCTGTCGACGCTGAAAATAGTGCGCCAGCGGTCAAATCGATACCAAAATTAGTACCAGCACTCTCCACCAGACGTTTGTTCGTTTCCGCATCTAAACGCGAAGACGCAAAAGGCGTCACAGAATACTCTGCCGCCTGACCTGAAAACGACATCGCTGCCATTATCACTGATAATGACATTCTATTTTTGAGTTTCATTTCCTCTCTCCCCTTAATAATTTGCCAACATTGTACGCCTATGGGACGACGACAACATCCCCTGGTTGCAACAGGATATTTTGATCAAGATTTTTACCCGCTTCTACATCTGCATATCTAAAAGGAATTGCAGTCTGTTTGCCGTTTTTATCTCTACGAAGTATTTTCATCTTATTGAGTCCAGCAAAAGTTGATGCGCCACCGGCCATACTCATTGCCTGCATAACATCAATATCATGACTCATGATAAATTCACCTGGCGTATTAACTTTACCAATGACAAATATCTTGTTACCTAAAATTTGTACCACAGAAACCGTGATCACAGGATCCGGAATATACTTCTGGATCTTCTTAGACAACTCGGTAGTAATTTGCTGAGCATTTTTACCGTTACCGTTTATTTCGCCTGCTAAAGGAAACGAAAAGTGCCCATCTGGTCGAACAAGAACATCAAGTGTCAGGTCTTCTTCTTTCCAGACTGCGACATGCAAAACATCGCCAGGTTGTATTGTATAGTTCTTAGATTGACTTTCTGCGTTGGCATTTCCCATCGCACAGAGAGCCAGTGCTGCGATCAGCAAAAATCTGAAGTTGATAATTTTGTTAATAATCATAATGTTACCCTTGTATGTTGATATTCCTCAGTAGGAAAGTATCACAACTGCATGCAGTGTAAACGATATTTTCCAATATTGGAATAGATTTCAAAAAAATAAAACGGTAGAATTTAACCACATGATCAAAAGTGTTGCGTGTAAACAATCTATAAGTATCACAGGGGTCATTCTAGCTGGTGGCCTAGCCCGTCGAATGGGTGGTAAAGACAAGGCTCTCCTGACTCTTTCAAATAAATATCTTATTCAGCATAGTTTAGACATTCTTCAAGCTCAAGTTGAGAAAGTCTTGATCAATGCTAACCGTAATCACTCCCTTTACGAAGATCTTGGCTACACTGTTATCAGTGATGAAATAACAGGTTTTGCTGGTCCTCTGGCAGGAATGGCAACGGCTTTGCAGTCTGTTTCCACCTCTCATATTTTAGTTATTCCATGTGACTCACCTTTTCTTCCAAATGATCTGGTGGATCGATTTATTGAGACACTCACTTCAAGCGATGCTGATATTTGCGTTGCCCATGACGGAGAACGACTTCAGCCAGTTTTTGCCTTGATCAACAAAAAAACATTGCCCTCTTTATTGAAGTGTCTTGAAGAGGGACAACATAAAATTGATTCTTGGTACAATCAGCAGAAGATGGCCACCGTCGATTTCTCGGATCTCCCTGACACCTTTATTAATATCAATACGCCAGAAGATTTAAACAAAGCTGAAATAAGTATGACTCTTAAAAATATTAAAGTTCCGGTGATCGGTTTCGCGGCTCATAGCGGTACGGGCAAAACCACCCTGCTTAAAAAGCTGATCCCCGTTTTGAGAAACCATCAACTTAGAATTGGTCTGGTAAAACATGCGCATCACGGCTTTGAGATCGATATTCCGGGCAAAGATAGTTATGAACTACGTAAAGCCGGAGCATCTCAGGTTATCGTTGGATCGCAACTAAGGTGGGCGCATATGGTTGAAACGCCTGATCAGGATCAGAAGCCATCGTTAGCAAGCCTGATCACGAAGTTCGACACAGACAATCTTGATCTGATCCTGGTTGAAGGCTTCAAACTTGAGGATATTCCTAAAATTGAGGTTTTTCGCCCAAGTCTGGGGAAAGAGAGACTTTCCACGGATCAAGCAGGCTTTATCGCCATTGCATGTGATGAAATACTTTCTGACGATAACGATCTACCAACACTTGATCTCAATAATATAGAAGAGATAGCAAATTTTATTCTCAACCAGATAAACAATCATGCCCCATAAGATTAAAAAAGAGATCAAAAGAGCCGCCAGCTGTATGGATGATTACGATCCGAATTCCTTAGATTATGATCTTGCAAAACAACTCATTCTCGATGAAGTTGAAATAATCGAAGGTTCTGAAAAAATTGCCATTCGATCAACATTGGGGCGAGTTCTCGCTGAAGATATTCACTCACCGATCAACGTCCCTTCACATACAAACTCGGCGATGGACGGTTACGCGATCCGGGGACAGGATCTGCCAGAAGATTCTATTAAAGAATTCAAACTGGTTGGCACAGCCCTGGCTGGAAAGCCGTGGCAGGGCAACGTAAAAGAAAACGAATGCATAAGAATAATGACTGGCGCTGTGATGCCAACCGGATCAGATACCGTGATCATGCAGGAACATGTTGAACGAAATGATGACATGATCCGTATTGGTGCTGATCAGAAAGTGGGACAAAATGTTCGTCAAGCCGGAGAAGATCTGAAAACAGGTCAGCTGGCACTCTCCGCTGGCAAATCACTAAACCCTTCCGATCTGGGTCTGATCGCTTCACTTGGAATCGCTGAGGTTTCGGTTACAAACAAACTACGTGTCGCATTTTTCTCCACCGGCGATGAACTCCGATCAATAGGCGAACCACTGGGCGAGGGTGAAATTTATGACAGTAACCGCTATACATTATTCGGCATGCTCGAACGTCTGGGCGTAGAAATCATCGACATGGGCGTGATCAAAGATACCCGCAAGGCTGTCCGCAATGCCTTTGATGAAGCCTCGAAGATAGCCGATGTGGTTATTTCTTCCGGCGGAGTTTCGGTTGGCGAAGCTGATTATGTCAAAGAGATCCTGGAAGAACTTGGTCAGGTGAATTTCTGGAAAGTCGCCATGAAACCAGGTCGCCCTCTGACATTTGGCAAAGTTGGTAACGCAACATTTTTTGGCCTGCCCGGTAATCCTGTTTCCGTCATGGTAACTTTCTACCAGTTCGCCCAGCCTGCATTACGTAAAATGATGGGCGAATCACAGTCGAAACCTCTGACACTCAAAGCGCGATCAACATCCAGACTACGCAAACGTCCGGGGCGAACCGAGTTTCAACGAGGCATTCTGGAAACGGCTGAAAATGGTGATCTGATCGTACATAAAACTGGTCAGCAAGGATCAGGAATATTACGCTCTATGTCCGAAGCAAACTGTTTTATCGTGCTTTCAAAAGAATCCGAAGGAATTGAAGTTGATTCAATGGTTGACGTGCAACCTTTCTCAGGATTGATTTAAGCTGATCAAATGCTCCGCCACACAAAGTGGTAAAGCCTGAAGATCATATCCACCTTCCAGTAACGAGATCAGTCGACCCTCAGAATACTGATCAGCGATCTCCATCATCCGTTGTGTCATCCAACCAAAACTTTCTGTATTCAGGTTAACTTGAGCCAGCGGATCAGCTCTATGTGCATCGAAACCGGCAGAGATAAGCACGGCATCTGGTTTGAACTGATGGATTTTCGGTAAAACTTTTTCTTTAAAAGCCGTCTGATAAATCTCATCCGTTGCTCCTGCATTCATCGGACAATTCAAAATAGAACCTTTCCCCTTGCCTTCACCCGATTCTGATCGTGATCCGGTTCCCGGGTAAAAAGGATATTGATGCAGGCTGATATAAAGAACAGAAGGATCTTCCTGAAAGCTATGCTGGGTTCCATTGCCATGATGAACATCCCAATCCAGGATCAAGATTTTCTCAAGATCATATTCTTGTTGTAAATAACGAGCCAGGATTGCAATGTTATTAAACAAACAAAAACCCAATGCCATTCCTTGCTCGGCATGATGACCAGGCGGCCTGATCAACCCAAAACCATTGTCGATCTCGCCAGTCATCAAACGATCAGCCAGCTCCAGAGAGGCGCCGACTGCCTGCAGAGCAATATCGTAAGACTGATCACAAATACTGACATCAGGAGAATCCAGCATGGATTCACCTTGCAAACTCGCATGACGGGCGCGTTCTATATATTCAGATCCATGATTGAGGCGAATGATGGATTGATCAGCTGATCGAGGATTACTCAAATGTATAAGTTGATCAAACCAGGACTGATTTCGGAGGTATTTGATCGTTTCTGAAAGACGAGCCGGACATTCTGGATGCCCCTGCCCCGTATCATGATCGAGGAAAACTTTATCGTAAAAAAGTCCCGTTGCCATTTTATTCGTGCTGCTTATTCATGCTCATGCTTTTTGGCCTCATCCCAGAGTGCATCCATTTCTTCCAAAGTTGCTTCGTCAGGTGTTTTGTTTATTAGTGCAAGACGCGATTCGATATAACGAAAACGTCGTTCAAATTTATTATTCGATCGGCGCAGAGCTTTTTCTGGATCAACCTTGAGATGACGAGCCAGATTTACACAAACACAAAGCAGATCACCTAATTCATCTTCAATCTTATCCAATCCCATATTTTCGTTGATCGCTTCATGGATCTCGTCCATTTCTTCCTGAAGTTTGTCCCAGACCGGATCGATCGTGTCCCAGTCAAAGCCAACTTTTGCAGCTTTGTTTTGTATTTTTTTTGCTCGTGTGAGTGCAGGCAAAACCAGCGGAATATTATCCATCAGGCTTTCATCGCCCTTGCCTTTTTTAAGGCGTTCTTCCTTTTTGAATTGATCCCATGAAGCAGAAAGCTCTGCCTGATTCATTTCTGCTCCTTCAAACACATGTGGATGTCGTCGCGTCAGTTTTTCGCTGATCCCGTTCACCACATCCGCAAAATCAAAGTCATTCCGCTCTTTGCCGATCTGTGCATAAAAAACCACCTGAAAAAGTAAATCACCCAGTTCTTCACGAAGATCAGCTACGTCACCGTTTTCTATCGCATCGACAACTTCATAAACTTCTTCAAGTGTGTGCGGAACGATGGTTCTATAGGTTTGTCTGAGATCCCAGGGACAGCCATTTTCCGGATCCCGCAGTTTTTCCATGATTTCCAATAAAGATTCGATTTGACTCACAAGGCTTCCTGTTGTTCTAATGTGCTGCGAATCATATCACTACGAGAGATTCAAATGACGTCACCATTAATTTTAAGACTCGATATTTCAGGTTCTCCAATGACCTGGATCCCGTGGGAAGAGGCAGTCAATCTTTACAGTCGGGAAATGGTAGCGTGGACTGCGGGCGATAGTATGTTCACTTTCCACGGCGGTATCTCTCGGCTTTCTGGTCTGCGATCAGAAGTATCAATAAATTCAATTATTGCGGTCAGACGCGCCAGTCAAAGTAAATACACCCGCCGAAGTATTCCCCCGTTGAATAATCGAGAGTTGTTTTTCCGTGATGGAAACTTGTGCATGTATTGTGGCAAGGAACATCCGGACTTTTTGCTCACTCGTGATCATGTAAAACCCGTTTCACGTGGTGGTCCAAATCGCTGGTCGAATGTTGTTGCCGCTTGCCGGACTTGTAATACCCGCAAGGGTGATCGATCTCCAGAAGAAGCACACATGCCTCTTTTAGCGGTTCCTTATGTTCCAAACTGGGCGGAATACCTGGCCCTTTCCAATCGTAAAATTCTTGCTGATCAGATGGATTTTCTGAAAAGTCAGTTCAAAAAAGGCGAGCGTTTACTGAGCCTGTAATTCCCGGATCCATTTTTATGAGTCGTGCCTTTGTTAAAGAACCTGATGGTGATCAGGCTGAAGATGATCTTCCTGATCTGCCGCAAAGTGATGAGCCGAATTACATCACGCAAGCTGGCTTCACGAAACTACAAGTTCGATATGCCGATCTGTTTGATCGCAAAAAACAATTAAAAGACAATAAGGAAAATCTGGCCGCGAAAACCGAAGTTAAGCAAATCGAAAGAGATTTACGCTTTGTTAAACAACGATTGGAACGTGCTGTGGTGGTTGATCCTTCAGAACAATCTGGCGACAAGATCCGGTTTGGTGCAAGCGTTATTGTGATCGACGAAGATGATCAGAAAATGGAATTCACCATCGTTGGCGAAGATGAAACCTGTGCGCCGACGCGACGGATCAGCTGGACTTCACCTCTGGGGAAAGCGCTGCTCGGCGGACAGAAAGGTGATCTGGTCTATTGGGAAAGACCGGTGGGTAATGTTGAGCTGGAAATCGAATCCTTCCAATACAACAAAGTATGAAAAGTTCTCAGCGCATGGACGCGGTGCAAACACCGATCATTCCGATCATAGGTCAACTGATCAAAGACAATCCCGGTACGATTTCTCTGGCTCAAGGTGTTGTTTATTACGATCCGCCACCAGAGGCTTTTGACAAAGTCGCGGCTTTTGGAAAAGATGCTTCAGATCACCGCTATGGCCCGGTGCAGGGAATTCCGGATCTGATCAGGATCATCGAGAAAAAGCTGCATCAGGAAAATGACATAGAAGGCGATCTTTTCAAACGGATCATCGTCACCGCTGGCGCTAACATGGCTTTCCTTAATGCACTATTTGCGATCACTGATCCAGGTGACGAAGTCATTCTGCCAACGCCCTATTATTTCAATCAGGAAATGGCGATCAGAATGGTCAATTGTGATCCTGTACTGGTCAAAACAGATGATGATTTCCAGATCGATCCTGCAAAACTACGGACTGCGATCACATCGAAAACTCGCGCAATTGTAACAATTTCACCCAACAATCCGGCAGGCGTTGTCTACCCTGAAAACGTGTTGCGAGAGATTAATAAGATTTGTCGTGAACATAATATTTACCATATTTGTGATGAAGCTTATGAATATTTCACCTACGATCAGGCTCGTCATTTTTCACCCGCTTCGATTTCAGACTCACAGGACCACACCATTTCGCTTTACTCATTGTCCAAAGCCTACGGTTTCGCCAGCTGGCGTGTTGGTTATATGTTGATCCCTGAAACTCTTTACATGCCAGTCATGAAAGCTCAGGATACCAACCTGATTTGCGCAAGCTCGATCACGCAGATCGCAGCTATTGGTGCGATGGAAACAGGTGCATCCTATTGCCGTGGTAAACTGACGCTGATCAACGAAACTCGGAAACAGGTTCTCAAAGAACTAGAAGCCATCAGACACTTTTGTTCTTTTCCTGATTCTCAGGGCGCATTTTATGTGTTGATCAAGGTAGAAACTTCTCTTGATTCGATGACATTGGTCACAAAGCTGATCGAAGAATTCAATATCGCGGTTTTACCGGGAGAAGCTTTCGGAATTGATACCGGGTGCTATTTGCGAGTTTCGTACGGTGCATTGGAGCCAACATCTGCAGTCGAAGGCATCCGTCGATTCACACAAGGTTTAATTAGCTTGTGCCAAGATTAAAAATGAATATAACAATAATCGAACTTTTTAGATAAATTCAGTCTATATAACTAACAATAAGGAAACAAAGAATGATCAAAACAATTACAGGGCTTCTGCTAACGTTATCTATGTCGCTCGCCGTACAGAACACAATAGCTGCTGATGATGAAGGAAATTATGCCATCTGGGGTGAAGGTGGCGCCTCATGCTTTCAATACACTAAAGCAAGATTGTCTGAAAAAGATGGTGGTTTCAAATCCTATCTACGCGGATATCTGACTTCATACAACACTGTTTCAGAAGATACTTACAGCATAACTGGCGCGATGAAGCTCCCGGAAGCACTGGAATGGCTTGATAATTATTGTGATGAAAAAAACATCGACAGTTTTGATCGAGCGATTCAGATGTTGATCACAGATGTTGAAGACAACCGTTACAAAACACCAAACACCATTGGAATTACCAAAGGCTGGGGTAAAAAATAATTAATAATTAAAAAGTGGGCAAAACCAACTCCTCTTTTAGTGATCAGATCAGACAAACGCTTGTCTCTGAAAAAGATTGTCAGTACATACCACATGAAGAAAGCCGTAAGCTAAGGCCGGCAGCAGTGATGATTCCGTTGGTGGATACAGAAGAACATGGCCTGTCAGTATTATTGACGACTCGAACCAAACATCTTCACCATCATCCCGGACAGGTCAGTCTTCCTGGTGGGATGATGGATGAAACTGATGGCAACCCAATAGAGACGGCGATCAGAGAAACAAGGGAAGAAGTTGGGATCTCGCGGCAATATATTGACGTGATTGGAGGACTGGATCATTACCCGACAAATACCGGGTTTATTGTCACACCAATCGTTGGCCAGATTTTACCCGGGTATTCATTGCAAGCTGATCCATTCGAAGTTGATGAAATTTTCATGGTGCCCTTAGCCTTCATTTTTGATGAACAAAATCACCATCAACATACTTATATTGATCGCCAGCAACCAGGACCACAACGCACCGGATATTACTATCAGATGGACTATGGTGATAAGCGAATTTGGGGAGTTACGGCGGCGATATTAGTTAATTTTTACAAGAGGTTAAAGGATAATCATCCTCTTTTTTGTGAACTAGTGCCTCAAATACGACAGCAATGATTGCGAATCGTCAAAAAATAGGTCATTATGCGGCCTGAGCACTCTATTTTTTATTTCTTTAACAGGAGAATAACCATGAAAAAAGCGACACGTATTTCTGCATTAATTCTTACTGCTGGCCTTGCGGCTGGTTGTAGTTCAATCACAGTTGAACAGCTTGAAGCTGTAACAGCTACTGCTAACAACGCATTGTCTGAAGCTCGTGCAGCTCAAGATACTGCTAGTTCTGCTCTGAGCACTGCTAACGATGCTGCTGCAGCTGCTGCAAGCGCACAATCTGCTGCTGATTCTGCTCAATCTTGCTGTAATGCTAACTCAGAACGTCTTGATCGTGCATTTTCAAGAGCAATGAGTAAATAAAGCAATAGTTAAGAATAATATTCTTATATGAAAAAAGCCGCTTCCAATGGAAGCGGCTTTTTTTTGCCTGTCAATTTTTAACTAACCTGAGCTCGGGATAAGGAAAAACTATTTGTTGTTTTGATTCAACCATTTAACCGAAGGTTGAGTCGCTTCGAGAGGAGATCCTTCGCTTAAGGCTCAGGATGACAGGCTAATATTGTCATTCTGACGACTTTAGGAGGAAGAATCTCAGGAGCGAAGCCTTTAAACTACTCGCTTTCCATAAAGTGCAAGGTTAAATCCTTATCCCGAGTTCAGGTTAACTAGATTCAAAATAGATCTGAATAAGAAGACTGTTTGACTGGCATCGTAGCTTTTACTTCGGTTTCAACAACACCTTTCAAATCCTGTTCAGATCCCACAACATCACTCACCGCGGGAGCATACATTGTTCCCGTTGCCACCAACTCAGGAACTCCTGTTTGTTTTTGTGAAATAGCTTTGATCGAATTCCAGTTAATTTTACCACCCGCTCCATTCTCGGAAGCTTTACTGATGCTGTTCACCAGACGTTGGTATTTATTTGAATCCTCAGCTTCTTCCAATGGTGGATGTGCTTCAAGATATAATTTCCCGTTTAACCAACCTGATTTATAAGGTTGATCAATAATTCGTACCGTTGTTCCCACACGAACTCGAGAAAAAAGCTCTTCAATATCCTTTGGATACAGCCGGATACAACCGTGAGTCACACGCATTCCGAGACCATAAGGCTTGTTTGTCCCATGCAGTAAATATCCCGTAATCCCCAAACGCATAGCAAATAACCCCAATGGATTATCGGGCCCGGCAGGTACCACATTGGGTAATGGATCTCCCATTTCTGCATGTTCCTTTTTGATCGACTCCGGTGGTGTCCAGGTGGGATCTTTTATCTTTGAAATGATCGAAGTCTTGCCATGTGGTGTCGCCCAGTCTTGCCGACCAATACTGATCGGATAGGTCACTACCTCAGCGGGCTCGCCACGTTTTGGCTTCGGATAAAAATAAAGACGCATTTCAGGAACGTTGATGACGATGCCTGTCCTTGGAGCATCCGGCAAAACATAACGACTTGGAATGATAATTTCGGTACCTTCGCCTGGAAGCCATGGATCAACAGTGGGATTGGCGTGGCGCATTTCCCGATAACCCTGATCATAAGCCCAGGCCAGATCAGAAATGGTATCTTCGTGCCGGGAGGTTGTCAGGCTAACTGATCCGATCACAGAATCACCCTTTTCTGGCAACAAGTACGTTGCTGCCAACAGAGTCGCTGGAGTTATAAGCGAGAGTAAAAATAAAATTTTAAAATACTTCATCATTGTCTGATCATACCTGTTGCTAATATCAACCACCCGGCAAGAAATGCCAATCCACCGATGGGCGTGATCATTCCGAGTTTGCGGATCTCAAGGATCGCTAATAGATAGAGACTACCGGAAAACAGAATAATTCCCAGTAAAAACAACCAGCCAACCAGTTTTAGTGAACCAGTTCCAGGATATAGGTGAATAAGAATCCCGACAAGGATCAACCCAAGCGCATGCGTCAAGTGATATTGAACGCCCGTATGCCAGACCGTCATCATCTGATCAGAAAGACGATCACGCAAACCATGTGCACCAAAAGCACCTAGCCCGACACCGAGAAAGGCAGCAAAGCTTCCAATCGCAATAAATATTTTATCCATAGGGTTGTTTCTGAATTCGTTATCTAGTTATGGGTAATTTTACCGTAAATACCACGCCATCCCCAGTTTTAAGGTTTTTAGCTTCCAGATCGCCTCGATGAAATTCAGTAATCAGACGCGCGATGTAAAGACCGAGTCCTAAATGAGGTTCTTGCTTATTTTTCGAGCCACGAACTGAGATCATAGAATCAAACAATTGGCCATCCAGTTCTTCCGGCAGCGGTGGTCCAAAATTAATAATTTGGATTTCTACATGACTATTTTGCTCTGTCACTTTTAAGATGATCGGCATGTTCATTGTGGAAAAATCCACCGCATTGGAAATGAGCTTATCCAGCATCTGAACGATGAGATCAGGTGCACATGTTATTTTCAGATCATATGCCGCCTCAAATTGATACTCAAAGGATTGATCAGGATAGGCCGCCCGATAACCTCCAACACAGCCGGTCAAAATCTCATTGACCAGAACAACTTCTGCTTCCGCGGCTTGTAATGCGCCTTCTAAGCGAGCAGCTTCACTCAAGCGTGTCACCAGCGTTTGCAAACGTTGAATACCCTCTTTAGCTCGATCAACATAAACCTTTGCATCTTCAGGATCTTCTTCCAGATCCAGGCTTTCGAGTGAAGATTGGACCACGGCCATCGGTGTTCGTAACTCGTGAGATAATTTTCCTGCCAGACTTTCAAGGTAATCATTATATTGCTTCAACCGCTCCAGCATTTCCGAATAATGTAGCGAGAGATCGCCCAGCTCATCGCTCCAGGCTGCTTTGCCCACTGTGGTTCGTGTTACTCGCCCGTGTTCGTCGATGGCCTGATCAGCTTCTCGGCTCAGACGACGAATGCGGTTGGAAAGACTCGATGCGAAAAGTAGTAACAAGAGCGTAACCGCGACGAAAACAATCAATGATCGGGTAAATAGATCGGCCATAGCCTTACGCTGAACAGTCTGAATATTGCCCGTCGTTTCTTCTGCGACAACGACACCGATGATGTCCGATCCTGATCGGATCGGTTGAGCAGCCGTCACGATCGCAGCTTTATCATCAGGAGAAGATCGCCAGCGAATTCCAGAATTCCCCTTGAGTGCAGCATTCACATCTTTGCCGCGTAAACGAGATGCGCCGGCCAGATCATCTTTGAAACGTGTGACTGCTGACGGTAAAATCCATGAATACAAACGGTTGAGTGGTTGACTACGCTGTTGGCTTTTTAGATTTCCCTGACTGGCTAACACGTGCCCGACGGTATCCAACACCCAGATCCGCCGACCTTCTGAAACATCCAGCTTGACGATTACCTCACCAATATCGCCCGATGCTCTTACCAGAGGATTTGGTTGCTCGCCACTGAGCGTGCTCACCCTGCCCTTTAATTGTCGGGTCATCTGATCATCTACATCGGTGATGATAAATCCTAAGTTCTGTCCGATCATTCTTGCCGGAATTTTTAGCTCAAGTACGTATCCGTCCGTTGACTCCTGCCAGACTCCGGTAATATTCGTCACCGATCGCGCAACCGGTTCTTCTTCCCAGATGTCTTCATTCCAGATCACACCTTGTTGATAGGCACTGATTTGCCCGGGAGCCGAAGGAGCGATCCAATATTGGTGCTCTTCACCTTCGTTATCTTCTATAAAGAACTCAATCTGATCACTTTCATTCTCAAAAGGTCGATCCGGCCTCTGGTAAATCAGCTGATCATCTTTAATCTGCAGCAAGGCATACAAATAACCACCACGCTCAGCAAGAACAATTTTTGCTGATAAAGTACCTTCAATTGACGACTTGCTATCTGCCCAGTCCAACCAGGCTGTCCACTCTTCCGGGTAGCCATCAAGCTGCACAACCTGTTTCATCGGGTGAATGAACAGAGGCACGGTTCGCTCAGATCCATAGCCAGCCTGTGGAAATAATTCATCACGGCCGCTCAAAAGTCCTGAGACACTGCTGGCTGTTCCGGTCAACGAGACTTCTAATCCTTCACGAAGATAATGCTCCATTTCACGCACATATTGGTAACCCACATAAGGCAGGCTCAGTACGGCAATAGACAGGAGCAGGAGCTTTTTCCTGATGGAAAATGAGAACGTTTTTTTCATTCTTTTTTAATTATTTTTATTATGCAGGATGTGTATTCCAACGATACCCCATACCGTAGACAGTTTCGATACAATCAAAACTATTATCGATCACTTTGAATTTTTTACGGATCCGTTTGATGTGTGAGGTGATCGTGCTGTCATCGACGATCACATTAGCATCTTGCATAAGCTGATCACGATTTTTCACGTGGCCGGGACGTCGTACCAGACAATGTACGATCCAGAACTCCGTCAAAGTCAGATCAACCGTTTCATCATTCCAGCTAATATTAATCGTATTACTATTCACGGAAAGTGGTCCAACCTTTATATCGGCATCATCCTGCGGTGCGCTCAAGGCTTCGATACGACGAAACAATGCACTGATCCGCGCCAGTAATTGTGGCAGTGTAATATCCTTGGTTAGATAATCATCTGCGCCCAGACGCAATCCTGAAACGGTATCAAAGTCGCCATCTCTTGCAGTAAGGAACATGATCGGAAGCGTTCGCGACATGCTGCGTAATTCCCGACACAACTCAAAACCACCTTCCATATCATCTTCCAGACCAATATCCAGAATGATCAGATCAGGCAGGCGTTCGCGAAATGCGGCCAGCGCTTCAGCCCGTTCACCATGACAGGCCACTTCATAACCCTGCTTACGCAAGATCGCTGCATAGTTTTCCCGCAGTGCGACCTCGTCTTCGACAATTGCGACCCTTCTTGCCATTACTTACTCCAGATTATTCATTAATAGGTAATTTACACCTGATCAGTCTGTAAATGTTGTGATTAAGGTAATTTCCATAGTTTTGCCACATTTCATAACCATTCGACCATTTTCCTTCCCTGTTAGTGCCAGATCACAGCGTTTAAATAGTCACCGTCATCAAACAAAGGAGATACAAAAAATGAAACAAACAACATTCACAAAAACACTTTTACCACTATGCATCGCAGCCGCGCTTTCTCTTCCAGTACAGGCGAACGATATTTATGCTCAACATGATCATGCATCAACAAAAGAAACCGGTGGTTTTGGTCTCGGCATGATTGTTGGCGCGATCCTCGGTGGTCCTCCGGGCGCCATTGTCGGGGCAGCGGGTGGATCGTGGCTAGGCCATCATGATACACAACGAACCGACACAATCGCAGCAATCGATCTGGAACTTACCGAAAAAGAGAACCTGATCACAAAGCTGGAAACGGAACTTTCAGCGACTGAAAGCGAATTAGCCAACACCATTAGCCGATTTAAGAATGAACAGGCCAACAGTGATCAACGCTTCACAAACCTGGAATTCCTGTCAAAAAGACAGACAACGACCATCTACTTCGGTTCCGGTGAAGTTGATCTGCCCGTCCGAAATGGCGATCACCTTTATGAACTGGCACAACTGTTAAATGACTATCCGGAATTGCAGATCAACATGGAAGGTCATGCCGATATTAGCGGGGATGATGAATATAACCAGCATCTCAGTGAACTTCGTGTAGATACTGTACAGCACATTCTTGAAGAAGCTGGTATTCCGGCTGATCGTATTCACTGCGAATCCTATGGTGAAAGCCAAGCCATGGCGACTGAAGGTGATAAACAAAACTACGTATTTGATCGCCGCGTTTCCATCCATGTTTCTCTGGACTCCTCAGCAAGCTAGTCCATATTGATCCAACCGATTTTCATTGCCCTCCAGCAACTTTGCCGCCGGACTTTCCGGCGGCCTTTTTAATCTTGATCAACTTGAAGTGGTAACCATGAATGAAAATAAACTTTCTGATCAGGCACTCATCCTGAATGGATTTCTTCGCTGTATCCTGGCATCGTTTGTAACTGGTCTCGGGATTTCTCTACTCTTATGTTTAGTCGTTCTTATTCTGGCTTAACAAACTTCAAGGTCATCCGATCACTCTCACCAATAGCTGTCCATTTTTCCTTATCCACATCTTTCATACGATAAGTCGGTGGTAAGGTCCACACACCTTTTGGATATGCCTTAACATCTTTTGAATTCGCATTGATCTCAGAACTACCAACCAGTTTAAAACCAATACTTTCTGCCATTTCAATCACATAGGGTTCTGGTACATAGCCGTTCCATGCCGATTGTTTTGCATTCCAGTCATCTTTGCCGCGATGTTGGACAACACCAAAAACTCCGCCCGGTTTTAAAACTTTAAATGCCGCCGTATAAACATCACGCTCGATTCCGGCCTTGATCCAGTTATGGGTATTCCTGAAAGTCACCACCATATCGACACTGCCCTCTTCACCCAGATCAGCATGATCAGGAAACGAAAAGGCAATCACTTCAACCTTGTCATAGACCACAGGATTATCTGCTAACTTTTGTACATAATCTTCATGCACAGTAGCCAGCCCTTTTACTGGGAAGTCCGATCCAAAACTGGCGGCAATGAGCTTTCCTTCCTCTCTCAATGCTGGGGCAAGTATCTCGCTATACCAACCACCGCCTGGCCATAATTCAGCAACCGCCATATCAGGTTGCAAACCAAAAAATGACAGTGTTTCTGATGGATGCCGAAAACTATCTCGGGCACGATTTTTCTCAGTTCGATGTTCGCCAGCAATAGCGGCTCCCATTACCGATTTCTGTGAGCTTGCCTCTTCCGGTTTATCACAACAACCCGATAAGAAAACCGCTAATACTATGGTCAAAACTACGAAAAATAAGCCCCTGAAATTACGCATATGATTTCTCCATTATTATGAGAGACCTTTGCACGGAAGATATGATGGATAAAAATGGCTTGAATTCCCCCTGTTTTATCTAAAAACTCGTTCAATAGAACAAGTTTTATCCTCATTTTTTAGATAAAACAGGGAAAATTACGCTCATTTTTCTCTCACCATGCTTTCGTGCAAAGGTCTCTATGAATTTAACCAGACAGAGATAATTTTACCTCTACCTCCTGCCAAAACTAAACTTTTTCTGAGTTTGAACGATAACTTCTATATCAACAACACTATCAAGAATCTTGGCGAGATATAAGCGGGTATAAGTACTATGACTGCACAAACAAAAAATACTGACACAGAAACAGGCTCCATGACGGTTCTGACACTTTATATCGAGGATTCGCTTTATGCGATCCCGATCGAAAATGTCGTCAGTCTCAGCAAGGAAACGGATCAAATTCAGGAACTACCCATTCAAGCACCGGGTCTGATTGGTGTCAGTCATTATCAGAATCAGGTTGTCCCGGTTGTAGATATTGCGCAACGTATTGGCGTGAAATCTGGTACTCAAGCTAAAAAAGAGTTGATTGATACCCTGTCTGCAAGAGAACAAGATCACATCGACTGGCTGGACGCGCTGGAAAAATCTATTATTACCGGTGAAAAATTTGCCAAAGCACGTGATCCTCATCAATGTGCTTTTGGTAAGTGGTACGATAATTTTGAAACTCGAAATGAAGCCCTGAATGAAATCATGGCACAGTTTTCTACCCCACATAACGACATCCATGCCCTTGCAGACAAATTATTAACCATGCGAGATAATGGTGAAAAGGAAGAAGCGTTAAAGGAATTAGAGTTCCAAAGGATCACAACTTTAAGACGATTACGATCATTATTCAGCCATGCACGCGGTCAGTTAACTGAAATGATGCGTTCGATTCTTTTGTATGTAACTTGCGATGGTGTTAACCCAGCATATGCATTATTGATCGATGAAGTTCATGATGCACTAACCTACAAGCTAAAAGATTGTTATTCCCCGAATCAGGCTGGCTTTCAATCCTTAATGACTAATGACGTCTTTATCAAAGCTGTTTTATCTGACAATAGACAGCCGAAAGCTATTTTGTTTGATATCGATAAAATTCTTGACCAAAATCAGCTGGCTGAAGTAGAAGAAGCCGCGGCTTGACCTTCAAACAAATAAACCTGCTGATTGAATTCTCAACCAGCAGGTTTATTTGTTTCTCTCTAATACTCTCAGATCTTAGTAATACTGTGGTGACTCGTAAGCTCGTTGTTCCTGACCTTCCACGATCGGTTTAACAAAAATCTCTACGCGACGATTCAACTGTCTTCCTGCTTCAGTCTGGTTAGTGTCACGCGCTTCCAACTCACCGCGACCTTCCGTTCGTAATTTATTATAAGGAACACCATGACCTGTCAGATAACTACCGACTGATTGTGCCCGACGTTCTGATAAACCCTGGTTATAAGCTTCTGATCCAATACTATCCGTGTGTCCAACAACGTGGACAACAGTACGATCATATTTATGCAGCACCTCAGCCAGCTTATCCAGCGTTGGATAAAATGCTGGTTTCAAACTGGCCTTACCGAAATCAAAAGACACTTCACTATTAACACTCAGTTTCAACGTATCATCCTTCATACGCTCAATTTCAATATCATGTGCTTGCTGCTCTCTGGCCAGTTCATCCTCGAACTCGGCCTGTTGTTTATCCATATAATGACCAACAGCACCACCAGCTAATGCACCTACGGCAGCGCCGATCAACGTGCCTTCAGTATCATCACCGACAACCTGACCAACAACGGCACCAACAGCAGCACCAACACCGGCACCTGATTTTGCGCGTCTATTTGGATCATCCATCGAAACACAGGCAGTTAATGTCAATGCTAATGCCGAGGTAATAATTAAGTTAGTTTTCTTCATAATAGGCTCCTTCAAATTTGGCCCAGTTAAGTTTCATAAGTGAATTTTCATGAGACTTTAATACTGTTTTAGTAAACAAAACCTGAACATCAAAACCAGATTAATCAATACGAATAAGCTCCAACTTCTTATCAACAACCCTGAAACTCAACTCACCATTAATAAATGCCGTTAATTCCTGGCCGATCATTCGTTCACGCCAGCTACTGTTCACTATTGAGACGTCATTTTGTACCAGACGTTCAATTTCTTTTCGTGGTGCAAGCATTGTCGGACTAAGATTATTTTCTTCTGCACGTAAACGAACGATTGCCATCAATGCATCAACTAATGCCGCCTGTTCAGTTTTTAATGGTTTATTTCTGACCTTATCTTCCTGTTTGAGAGGAGTTTTATTTTGAGCCTCAGCAATAATCTTCAGTAGTTCTGATCCGTGTTTTCTGGCAACACGTTCATGGACACCTTTAATGGAAAAGATCGCGCCTTTGTTATCCGGCAACTGATGCGCCATATCAATGATCGCATCATCACGTAACAACCAGTTGCGAGGACGATTTTCACTTCTCGCCGTTTCTTCACGCCATTTTGCCAATGCCTGCAATACTGAAAGCCCTTTCCCTTTCAAACGATTAGAACTACGAATCCGTCGCCAAACCTGCTCTGTATCTGGTTCATAGATCTCAGGATCAGTCATCGCTGCAAAATCCTTATCCAACCAATCGAGTCGATCCATCTCTGTTAATTGATCAACCATTTTCTCATAAATCTGGGCAAGGTAGATCACATCATCCACGGCATATTGTAATTGCCCTTCGTTCAACGGTCTTCTTTTCCAGTCGGTACGCGTATGTGATTTACTCAGTTCAACACCAACGATAGCTTTGACCAAATTCGCATAACCAATCTGTTCCGGATATCCGAGTAGCGGTGCAGCAACCTGAGTATCAAACAAGGGTGATGGAACTGATCGTTTCATGTTGAAAAATATTTCAAGATCCTGACGGGCAGAATGAAAGATTTTTATGATCGATGAATCATAAAAAAGATCCATGATTGGGGTCAGATCATCAATCGCTAATGGATCAATAACAGCCGCATTTTTTCCATCCGTGACCTGCAACAAAGCCAACTCCGGATAGTAGGTTTTTTCCCGTTCAAACTCTGTATCAATCGCCAACCAGGGAGAACCTTTTATCTGATTACAATATTCTGTAAGGCTTGAAAAATCATCTATGTAAATAAAGTCTTTGGACATTTTTTATTATTTCCTTAATTCGTAAAAACAATGCTTTTTCAAACAACAATTTTCACAAATGGGTTTGGTTTTACAAATATTTTTCGCATGCACATCTATCAATGCATGATATTCATTATATAACTGTGTGTCTTTTTCAAGCTCGTTTTCAAACACTGATCGCGTTTGCTCATAATCCAGATCACTGTTGATCAGTTCAAGTCTCGAAAACAATCTGCGCGTATAAGTATCGATCACAAATACTGAACGTTCAAAAGCATAGAGCAAAATATCATCAGCGGTCTCAGGACCAATGCCATTGACACTCAGCAACCCGGATCTTAAATCACCTGTTGTCCATGTGCTTAACTCATCATGTCCGCCCGACTCCAGAAACCAGTTGCAATAATTTCTCAGGCGTTGCGTTTTAACATTGAAATAACCTGATGATCGGATCAGATCAGCAACTGTCGTTTCAGGAAGAGATAATAAACGATCTGGAGATAAAGCATCTGCCTGTTTTAGTTTTGTGATCGCTTTTTCAACATTCGTCCAGGCTGTGTTTTGCGTCAGAATTGCGCCGACCATGATCTCAAAAGCTGTCTCACCTGGCCACCAATTTTGAGCACCATGATGATCAAATAGAGATTTATACACATCAAAAAATGTGGGTGATTTTATTTGCGCCTGTGCTTGTTCCATACTGATTTTGGTGCTGAACGCTTAGATCTGGTTTTAGGTATGTCCATAGCTTCCGGTCTAAAATTTTTGATCCCGGCCAGATCAGCTAAAGACTTAGCTTCTGCCGGTTCAATATCCCAGATTTTTCCAAGCCTGACATTACGCGGTAATATAATTGTTCCATAACGCACACGCGTTAGTCGGCTCACCTGTACTTCTTGAGATTCCCATAAGCGTCGCACTTCACGATTACGTCCTTCGCGCAGGATCACGTGGTACCAATGATTTCTACCTTCACCTTCACCAGCTTTCTCGATCTTGTAGAAACTCGCAGGGCCATCTTCAAGCTCAACACCATTCTTAAGACGCTGGATCATCGCATCATCAACCTCACCCATCACTCGAACCGCATATTCGCGTTCGATCTCACGTGAAGGATGCATCAACTGATTGGCAAGTTCACCATCGGTAGTAAATAAGATCAGACCCGAAGTGTTTATATCAAGACGACCCACCGCCACCCAACGACCATTCCGAAGTTTAGGCAAACTCTCAAAAACAGTACGTCGTTTTTCAGGATCATTACGGGTGCAAATCTCACCTACTGGTTTGTGATAACCAATAATGCGAATTTTTTTCTGGAACAATCGATCATTTCCGATCACCCGCCCATCGACACGAACCTTATCCTCTTCGGTGGCAGACTCACCAATGGTCGCAACTTTCCCATTGATACTCACGCGTCCTTCCTTGATCCATTCCTCCATCTTACGACGGGAACCGAGACCAGCTCTGGCAAGGATTTTCTGTAAACGTTCGCGATTTTCTGGCATGTTATTCGTTGTGGGATAAAGGCGCGTATGTTCCCACAAAAGCGGTGAAATAAATAGCAGGCTTGAACCTGCTATTTTGCTTTTTTGTAAAAATAGACTTATAGCTTCTTCAGAAACCGATCAGATCTTGGAATGTAGTAATTATCATAGTTCAGCGACATGACCACACTCTCTGTGCGGCCAATAATTTCAGATCGTGGTACAAAGCCAATGACTCTTGAATCCGCACTATTATTTCTATTATCACCCAACATCAAATAATGGCCTGCAGGAATTGTCATCGGCTTGAAATTCGAAAGCCGACTTTCCAATGCACGATCGATCCAGACAAGATGATCAAGATCTCGGAATTGCTCGCGTACGGTAATAACCCCATCTGTTTCATCTTCGATCAGATACGAAAACACTTCGCCATCAATTGTAAGAATATTATTTTCCATCGAGACCGTTTCACCCGGTAATCCGATCACTCTTTTAACGAGGCGTATTTCTGAAACTTTGGAATCAAACACAACGATATCACCACGCCGAGGATCAGCCAGATGTTTGATCGACCAGTTATTAAAAGGCACCTGAATATCGTAGGCCAGCTTATCAACCCAAATCCGATCACCTTCAACAATGGTTGGTTTCATTGATCCCGTTGGCACCGTATTCCAGTCTGCAAAAGAACTTCGGAATATCACCATGAGAAAAACAAAAACCAGAAAACGACTATTTTCTTTCCAGAATTTAAACAGAGCTTTGTTCATATACTTCTCCTGATCAATTTGAATGTTTGATCGTTAGAGCTTCTTTTCCCAAAAAAGTGCCCTGCCAACTTCTGGATCTAGTTCATACGCTGAAAACCCGAATTTCTGATAAGAGTTTTGTGCGGCCTTATTTCCTTCCAGCACCTCAAGCGTTAGCTTACAACAACTTCTCTCTATCGCGATCTGCTCAACCTTTTCCAACATCAGCGAGCTAATTCCCTGTCCTCTATAATCTGACGAAACGATCACATCATGGATATTAACCAGAGGCTTACAACTAAAGGTAGAAAATCCTTCGAAACAATTGATCAGGCCAGCAGGCTTTTCGTCAACATAGGCGATCACACTGAAGGCTCCGGAAATCTTTGCCAGACTAGCAACAAGGTTCTTCTTAACCTTCTCAGACAAGTCCTTTTGACCACCCATCGGATCCTGAGCATATTCACTCATCAATTCGATGATTTCTTGTCCATGTCTCTGGTTTGTGTAATCAACCGGGATTATTTTGATAGTCATTTAACAGAAAAGATTCAGAATAAATCTACTTCATTTTCAAGTGGTAATATTTCTTCAAGACCATATTTCTCTATATAACTTTTGACTTGCGAAGGAATAGCAACAAATAGAATTTGCTTTTTATGTTTGCTAGCAAATCCATTCATCAACATCATCATAGCGATCACATTTGCTGGGATCATCGCCGTCGTAGCTTCCAGACTGAATTGAATATATTCGGCAGAGCAGGACAACAATGCCTTTTCAATTTTCAGAGCATAATCATCTGCTGAATCACTGGCCGCAGAAATTAGCCTGTCATTTCCAAGCTCAATTCTTAAGCCCTGACCTATTTCTGATACTGAAAGAAATAGTTGGGTTTCGGTTAATGTTTCTATTTCATGACCTCGAATTCTGACAAGCTCATCATCCACTCTCGATTTGAGTTTTTTATTTCCAGGAAAATGGTTAATTAACTGGCGGTAAAATTCGAGTACATTCCACGGTGTGATCAAGAAGCCAGGCTTAATGCTTCCTTTGGATGCTTTAACAGGTTTCATGATTTTACCGATAGTGTCTTTACTACTATCCTTACAAATCACAACCAATCTTGTAACCTTGTTACTCGATGCGTTTGCCCGAACGATATGCGAAAGCAACTCATCAATACTTATCTTTGGAACTTCATTATCGATAATGATCAATGCTGGTGAATATTCGACGTACCTTTGTAAAATTCGAAGACCATCATCCACTTTTACAACACTGAGTCTCAACACCTTCAAGTATGCGGAAATCTTTTCAAAAACCTCGGGAGATCGCGTACAAACAATCGTCGCATCAGCGCCCACTTCATCAATACCCATCTATTCTCCCCTCTAAAGATGTATATCCAAAACCCACGGAATTATCTTAGATATACGGGGAAAATTCAAGTGTCAACAGGCATGACTTTCCCCAGATCCACCCATCAGATTGTAATCAAATCATCAGAATATTCTAATGGAAGTTATGAGCGTGACTTTCTTTTCCTGCCTCGTTGAATGCTCAGGGAAATTATCGCAGTTAATGACAAGATAAGAACGTTTGGAGTAGGAACAGATACGGCGGTTAATGTCACCATAGTTTCTGTAGCATTGATGGCAGTATCATAATCATTATTTTGGATGAACGGTAAAATAGAACCAAATGTAGTTCCTGTTGCATTTATATACTGTTCAAGATGACGTTGATCATTACCTGGCTCAATGGCGTATGCCAGATTGAAATTGCAAATGTCGAAAAACAGATCTCCACATGTTGCGATCTGTGATGTATAAGAGCTTGTGTTCGAGAGTTGTATTTCTAAGACTCCCTGCATCGAAAGAAGGACCTCTTTGGCAAATTCTGCCGTGGTAACAGGGCTAAAATTGTAATCAGGATATAAAGAATCAACAGATCCATTTTCAAATTTCAGATCGAAAAAGTTTGAACCAACTTCCAGATTAAAAATACCTGCCACCAGATTATTGGAGTCAAACATCAGCGTGGGAGGTAGCGCTTGAACACTCTGCATGTTTACAAACAGAGCCATTAAAAAGGCGAATGATGTTATTGTTTTTTTGATTTCCATTTCATTACTTCCTGACTTCATGTCGGTTGATTTATACAATAAATACAAGAGTCACAATACAGTACGGTCAATAGCCCGTCAGTTAAATTTTGTAAAAACCATGCGCCTGCTTGTTAGTAGTAGCCCAAAGACATAAACACCGAAATAACTTGCAAGCAGATCCAGCCATGAAAACGTTCTCGATGGAATATAGTATTGAGACAGTTCTTCAATCGCTATTACAACCGCAAGAAAAAAACTACCTTTTAGCATTCTTAATGAATGAAAAGAGATCACTTTTCCCTTAAGCGCACTATTTAAAAAATACGACATCAAACCATAAAGTATAAAGTGACCAGTTTTATCTCCTCCAGGAACCGCATTTATAAAAGAATAGAATGATGATCCCAGCCCAAGATTGGCCAGGATCACCAGAACGACTAAGAAAATTGCAAATAGAATAGCCGTTAATTTCATGTTGTCTCCTGAGTTTGTTTTTTAACAAACACGGTATTCCAGTTCAGTTTGGCTGTCAGTGTCATCAAAACTGCCAGTGTCAGAATTGATCCGACCGTGACTGTCAAACCCGTCATGCCTTTTATAAAGAATGAATAGGAAAACAACACCAGATAAAACAACTGCCCTACTGTGGCAATTCTCCATGGGAAATTCTCACCCAGCGCTGATCGTAAATATAAAATAACCAGCCCAACAGAAACCACCGAGGAAATTGCAAAAGCAACGTGCACATTGATCACATCAACCAGGTAGGCGAACAATAAATGGAATGCGAAAAATCCAGAGGTCACAAACAAATAATGCATCGGATGAATGTTGATCTTTTTGATCACGCTCAGTGCACTGATCAAAACAAAGAAAAACAATAAGCATACCGGTGCAAAGAAACTCATTCTGGCTGACAAAGGCCCAGGATTGATCTTCTCCGGCATCGTCAAAGCAATGTTTTGTCGTGTGATCAGATCTTCTGCCTGCCATTGTAAAGTCGTCACACCATCAATTGTTTCTACAGACATTGGTGACAAGCTTCCATCCAGGTAATCAACTTCAGCAAAATTTGTTGTCAAAATCAGACCAAGATTTTTTACCCGTCCATTCACGCTTGAAAAAAAGTATTCCCAGTTGCGTAATCCACGTGTTTTATATTTGATCGCAAATGAACGTGTCTGACCGGGAGACAACTCTATCAGCTGATGAATTCCTTCCTTGGTATTCAATTCAATATTCTGACTATCGCCATCGATCAGAAAACTGAAATGATCATAGGTTGCGAATTCTGATGGGAATGGAAAATGTAGCCGCACGTTCTGACTCACCGCGTCGGTATTTTTCACGGTATAAACCGCATCGAAATCGACCCGATAAGTGGGATACCAGATCAAACCTTTCTTACGTTGCTCAAGTTGTAGATCAACCTTGATCTGATTACTTTCCGGCAACAACAAACGCTTACGTTTCGTCCCCGGCACATTGACGGATAATGTTGGTGCTTGTTGTTTAATACTTGACCCCCACAAATCCTGCACCGCGTAATCCATTGAGGAATACATACTTCCTGATCGAAACTCGCTGATCGCACCTAAAGTCACCCAGCCAGCGACACCCAACCCAAAGATAAAAATGACTGCAATTATTTGTTTGATACTCATAATCCACCCACCAGTTCTGTATTCTCTATCAGAGATTTATCCAGTGGTTCCTTATAGAAAATAGCCGCTTCTAATGCTTTGCCACGATAGAAGGGATACTGAAATATATAAGGTTTTCCAGTAAAACTTTTCACCACCGGACACTGTGCCGTTTCTGCAGGCGTTAGATCACCTTCCACCGCAACCAGCTCGACTCGATCTGTTAATCCAACACTGACGAAAACTTTCTCCGCCGCCAGTCCTGTTTCAGGAACAGTGATCGAAAGCCGGCCTTCTAGTCCAAGTTTTTTATGATTTTGAATATAGGTCAGCTCGACAATTGAGCGTTCGTTTTCTTCCAGTGGAATTACCCAGATAGTTTTATGATCGTCATTTGTTTGAGTAAAAACCTCTTTCTTTTTACCGTTAACTAATAACGACCAAATCTCTGTATTTGGGATTGGATTAAGCACCAGACGATCTCCCGCCTGTTTCGGCAACTCCATTCTGATTACAGAAATCTCATTTCCGTTCTCGGCAAAACTCGTATAGAAAAACAACTCGTTTAAAACAATTTGTGGCGCCTCCACAGCATCAAACCTTTTAAGATCAAGATTAAATGACTGCGACTTTTCTATCTTCTGATAATTTCCGCCAACATTAACATTCTGCTTAATGCTATTCTTAATACTCATTGGCAAACGATTATAAGAAAGATCACGTTGTATCTTTTCACTCGTCAAACTGATCCTTGCTTCAACAGGTTCCAATATCTGAAAAATTCCTTCCTGCCCGATGTTCTCCGTAAAGAATGGTAATTGGATATCCGCCAAACTATCTTTTGCATCAACCTCAAAACGAATAGAAAATTCTGATGCTTCATGTTGCCCCGTATTGATGTTCAGTTTATTCAAACCAGATGATTTCAAACGTGACGAAGGCAAAGAACTGTCGAGATAACGTAAAGGTGATTGGAAAGCTAACTCAATATTTTGTTTAGAAAAATGATCAGGCACACAATGAAAAGTAAAAACATATTTATCCCCTTCCAGTTCGATCTGGGTAAAAGTATCCACATCAACAATTTGTTGATCACGTTTAGACGAATCGGCAAACCTTAATGTGAGCTCATTATCTGGAGAAAAATAATATCGTTGTACAGACTGCTGAATTCCAGGGTGTTCGATCAGATCAGTTTCTAGCGGCAACTCAACATCAAGAATATTTCTTACTGCTTCGGGAATATTAAAAGACAGTTTTTGTGATTGACGATCTTCAAGAAGGGAAACAACTAATGTTAAATTCACCTGAAAAGTTTTATTTTCTGTTGAAGAATCGATATATAAAAGGTATCCAGTGTCATCACTGATGATCGCACCACCTTCAACATTATTGATCTGACTGATCGCAACATTATGATTAAATAATGCTAACGGTTCCGGTTTGCCCTGCAACTGCTTGCCTCGGATCAACACATCAACCAACGCTTCTGATCCATCGATAGAAACCTTGTAATGTGCCTCATCGATTGAAACTATCGACTTGATAATTTTCTTTTTCGTATCCTGATCAAACTGCTGCTGAATTTTTTCTGTGTAAAGTGTTTTGAATTCATCCCATGGTAAAGTCAGACTACTGTCTGCCCGAACCACCTGCAAAACCTGTGTGCCCAACATGATGGCTGTTGTTAAAACTAAACGTCGCATTTTCGTACCTCCTTAAAATATGAGCAGGTACTTTAAGCAGGTAATATGGAAATGATGTGGATGAAATGTGGCTTAAAAAAGGCGATGTGTTATGAAATGTTAGAAATGAAATACCTGGTTCCCATGCTCCTGCGTGGGAACGAGAGGTTTTCAATTTTCGAATCTTCCCCCAAGTTCTTCCGGGAATTTGATCACTCCTTTTTCAGTCACAATTGCGGTGATCAGATCGGCAGGAGTCACATCAAAAACAGGATTCCACGCCCCTGCTCCTTCAGCTGCTATTCGTGACCCATTAAAGTTTAAAACCTCATCTTCTGATCGTGATTCAATTTCAATCTGATCACCGGTTGGGCAATCCAGATCAATCGTTGTCGTTGGCGAAACCACCATAAATTTTACGCCATGCGCTTTCGCCGCCAACGCCAGAGAATAAGTGCCAATCTTATTTGCAACATCACCATTCGCCGCGATCCGATCAGCTCCGGTGATTACCCAGTCAACCCTACCCTGTTTCATCAACCATGCGGCTGCACCTTCTACCAACAATGTCACTGGAATTTGATCTTGCAATAACTCCCATGCCGTCAATCGTGCACCCTGCAACCACGGACGCGTTTCATCAGCATAAACATGATTGATCTTACCTTGTGAAAATCCTGATCGGATCACACCAAGCGCCGTACCATAACCAGAGGTTGCCAATGCACCTGCATTACAATGCGTCAGAATATTCACACCGTCACCCAACAACTCAGCACCCAGCTCACCCATGCGATGATTAGCCGCCAGATCTTCTTCATGAATTCTGATCGCTTCTTTTAGTAACTCATCTTCCGTATTATTTATTTTGCACAACAAGGGTTCCATCCGATCAATCGCCCAATGCAAATTAACCGCCGTTGGTCGCGCATTCCGTAAAATAGTCAGATCAAGTTTCGATCCTTGATCACGATATCCAAGTACAACGCCATAAGCCGCTGCGACTCCGATTGCTGGCGCTCCACGCACAACCATATCGGTGATCGCGTGAGCAACTTCATCCATCGTTTTCAACAAACAATATTCCTGCACAAAAGGAAGTTTTCGTTGATCAAGTAATCGCAAACCGCCACCGCACCATTCGAGAGTTTTGAAAGATTGCTGATCTGGCATAATGAGAATTCCTAAATAAGATTACGTACAATGTAACCTATGAAGAATAAATGGAAAATAGCTTTTTTTACCTGCCTGACTTTACTGATCATTCTATCTGTCTGTTCGGCCTACATGGTCATCAATCAGGCGGTTAGTTACACCTACCTTTCTGACTCACTTGATAAAGCAAACCGAGATCAGAAATTGTTAATAGATCTTATTCCAAAAGATACATCAAAGAAGGATCTGGTTTTCATGCTAAGACAGGCCCGGCCAGATGAGCTTATTGTTGAAAAAGACAGTCTGGTTCATATCAACGGCCTCACTTTTGTATTTGCTGAAAATGATACAATCAAGTCGATTGAAACTTACATGTCAGAGAATAGCTTTTATCCTGAACAACCAATTGATTCACTCTAAAAATAATGAATATTGATACGCTCATCCATTCAGGCTGGATTGTTCCTGTAGAACCTGAAAATATTGTTCTGGAAAAACATGCTATCGCGATCCACGAAGGCAAGATCCTTGAACTCCTTCCTTCTGATCAGGCCGCAGAAAAATACGATGCAGAAACAACACATCAACTTGATGATCACCTTCTCACTCCCGGACTGATCAACGCGCACACACATGCGGCGATGAATCTATTTCGCGGTCTGTCTGATGATCTGCCATTGATGACATGGTTGAACGATCACATCTGGCCTGCCGAACAGGAAATCATGAGCGACCGATTTGTCCGCGATGGAACACGACATGCGATCGCGGAAATGATCCGCTGTGGAACGACTTGTTTCAATGACATGTATTTCTTCTCTGATCAGGTTGCACACACAGCAACGGTTGCAGGTATTAGAGCAATGGTCGGCATGATCGTGATCGACATCCCTTCTCGCTGGGCAAAAGATGCCGCTGAATATTTTCACAAAGGTGAAGAGATTCACGACACTTATCGACATCACCCTTTGATCAGCACCTGTTTTGCACCACACGCACCGTACACGGTTAATGATGAATCGCTGCAAAAAATCGCCGTACATGCCGAGGAACTCGATGTGCCGATCACGATCCACTTACACGAGATCGCGCATGAAGTTGATGAGTCCATAAAAGCGACAGGAGAGCGTCCGATCAAACGTCTTGAGCGACTCGGATTACTCTCACCTCGTTTGATTGCCGTACACATGACACAGCTCAATGACGCGGATAAAGAACTGGTGAAAAAATACGGTGTGAATATTGTTCATTGTCCAGAATCCAACCTCAAACTCGCCAGTGGTTTTTGTCCGGTGCATGAGCTGGAACAAAGCGATATTAATATTGCGCTCGGTACAGATGGTGCGGCGAGTAATAATGATCTGGATATGATCGGCGAAATGCAAACCGCTGCATTGCTGGCAAAAGGAGTTTCCGGAAACGCCGAAGCCCTGCCCGCTTTCAAGGCATTGAAAATGGCTACTCTGAATGGTGCACAAGCATTAGGAATGGATGATCAGATCGGCTCGCTGGTTGCTGGAAAACAAGCTGACCTGACGGCGATCAGAATGGATACGATTGAAGTTCAGCCGATCTATGATCCAGTTTCACAATTGGTTTATTCAGCCAATCGTGATCAGGTTAGTGATGTCTGGGTTGCCGGGAAACAGTTGTTGAAAGATGGCCAATTATTGACTTTGGATGAACAAGAAATATTGCAGAAAAGTCGGGAGTGGCAAGCTGAGTTGAAGAAGTTTCATTGATGGCTTTGAAAAAATCAGTAAAGATCTTATGAATATAGAAATCTCTACATTTGCCGAAGTTTGTCTAGCATTCATTGCTATTGTCAGTGCAATAATAGCGTGGCAACAATACACAGCTAATCGTGAACGATTAAGATTGGAACTATATGATAAACGCTTCAAAATATATCATGTCATTATCAATTTTATTTATAAAACAGCATTATAGTGGTGAATCTCCAAATAATGAATGGCTACTTTGATTCATAACGGCATGTAATGAAGTACAGTTTTTGGTATCGAATACCGATGCTCAAGTTAAAAATGCAAAAAAGCTTATTGATGAACTTAAACTTCAAAAAAGGAGGCTTGATCATCGCAATCTTCCTTACCTGATGAACGTAATAGTTTTACATTGATCGAATATGTAATTTGATCGAAAGAATTAGAGAATTCTGGGTTCTGATTTAACATAAAGTGATTTAGCGACCCATATCTAAACCATTCAATAAATTTTGAAAATATAATTAGCTAAGTCTGGTACTAACAACATACAACCATATGAAATGCCTCATTGTCACAACTACTCCATTACCAGACAGCCCTTTGCAAACTATTAACTGATCAGGTCATCAATAAACTGGGAACATTGTGCGCCGAAAAGTAAACATCAAATTTATGATCAAAACTTTATAATAGTGAGAAACTATTATTCTGATAAGTGCGAACTATCAAATGTAGCTGGTCAGCAGAAAGCTTTGAGCTGAGGCACTCGTCCTGTTGTTTCCTACCTGGTGGTTTGGCTTTCCAGCAAGTTGAAAGGCTGGTTTGAATCGGGTTGGGGACCTAGCGTTGCCTACGATCATGCAAGTGATTTCGGCCCCATAAAAACGCTGGATAATTTAAAAAAGGTCGTTCATGACAACTTTAGGATCACCGTGGTGGGTGGATAAGCTACTCATGCGTCAGCCCGTGAAAAAAGTATTGAAGGTGGCTTTGCTGGGAACATGTTTTACCGAAAAGTAAATTCAAATTTCTGAACGCTTTATAATAGTGAGAAACTAGATGATCAGAAAGTTGAATAGTTCAGTTTATTGAGCAAACTCGTGAACGACTGGATTCATTAGAAACTCAGAACTAACGGTTTATATCAACGATTCAAACTATCCCACTTATTAACCATCGCACAAAACAAATCGGCTGTTTTTTCTGCATCATAAATAGCCGAATGTGCTTCGTTTTCATCCCAGTCTATTTCTGCCACCTGTATCGCTCGGGCTAAAACAGTTTGACCATAAACCAGTCCGGCCATGGTTGCGGTGTCGAAGGTACTAAATGAATGGAATGGGTTTCGTTTTATGCCGCAGCGTGCCACTGCAGCTTTTAAGAAAGCGATATCAAAAGCAGCGTTATGTGCCACCATGATCGCGCGTGTACATCCTGTTTCGGCAACCATTTTTCTGATCGGTTTAAAAACTTTGCCTAAAGCTTCGGGTTCTTTCATTGCTAATCTTAGCGGGTGATAAGGATCGATTCCGGTGAAATCTAATGCAGCTTGTTCGAGGTTTGCACCTTCAAATGGAACGACGTGGCTTGAAACTGTCTGCACTGGATGCCAGCCTTTTTCTTCATCGCAACCGAGCATGACGGCAGCGATCTCCAGCATTGCGTCAGTTTCCGAATTGAATCCGGCAGTTTCGATATCGACGACGACAGGCATAAAGCCGCGAAAGCGAGTATTGATCAGGTTCGCTTTTTCTTCGCCTTCATCTGCGATCATCTGTTCGTTATTCACTATTCACCAACTTCCATTGACAAGCCTCTCCGGCTCGTAAAGGAATGATTTTTTCCTGTCCTAAAGGTAAAGACTCCGGGATTTCCCAGTTCTCGCGCTTTAAGGTTATTGAAGCTGTATTCTGCGGCAGATCATAAAATTTTGCACCAAAAATACTGGCAAAGCCTTCCAGCCGATCTAATGCGCCTGCATGATCAAAAACTTCTGCATAAAGCTCCATGGCATTGTAGGCCGTGTACATTCCCGCACAACCACAGGCTGATTCTTTTGCACCTTGCGCATGTGGTGCGCTGTCGGTGCCGAGGAAGAATTTTGGATTACCGCTGATCGCAACTTCAACTAATGCCTTTCGATGTAATTCTCTTTTCAGGATCGGCAAGCAGTAATGATGAGGTCTGATTCCGCCTGTGAAGATCGCATTCCGGTTCATGAGCAAATGATGAACAGTGATCGTAGCGGCAATGTTGTCCGATGCTGCGGTGACGAAATCGACAGCATCTTTTGTGGTGATATGTTCCATGACGATTTTTAGATCAGGGAATCGATTGATCAAAGGATCAAGAATTGTTTCGATGAAAATCCGTTCCCGATCAAAAATGTCAATTTCCGGATCAGTCACTTCACCATGAACCAAAAGCGGCAGACCAACCGACTCCATCGCTTCCAGTGCCGGATAAATATTTTTTATATCGGTGACACCAGCATCCGAGTTTGTCGTCGCGCCAGCTGGATAAAGTTTTAGCGCATGAATAATGCCGGATTCTTTTGCTGCTTTGATCATTTCCGAAGTTGTCTGATCCGTTAAATACAAGGTCATTAATGGTTCGAATTCAACACCTTGCGGCAGCGCGTCGAGTATTTCCTGTCTATAAGATTTCGCCTGATCAACCGTAGTCACCGGCGTGGCAAGATTCGGCATAATGATCGCACGAGCAAACTGACGGGCTGTGTCCGGCACAACACTTTTCAGTGCTTCACCACCACGAACATGTAAATGTAAATCGTCTGGCTGGATGATCTTGATCTGGTTTTCGGACATTAAGTGGCTTTCTCAAATCTCATGGATTGCTATGTCGATAGGCGTTATTCTAATGGACAATACTAACGGTTACTTGTCCACAATAAAACGACTGATGTTATGAAATATACCAAACTTGGCAATACAAATATCAAGGTTAGCAAAATCTGTCTCGGCACAATGACATGGGGCGAGCAAAATACGGCTGATCAGGGTTTTGAACAACTGGATTACGCCGTGGAAGCTGGTGTGAATTTTATTGATACTGCTGAGCTGTATCCGATCCCGCCCATTCCTGCGACTCAGGGTGTAACGGAAAGCATTATTGGCGACTGGATGCAGCAACGTAAGAATCGTGATCAGCTGGTGATCGCGACCAAGGTTTGTGGCCGTGGCAAATGGGTTAAATATATTCGCGAAGGAAAAAACAAGCTTGATCGGGAGAATATTGAGGCTGCGGTTGATGCGAGTCTTCAGCGACTTAAAACGGACTATATTGATCTCTACCAACTACATTGGCCTGATCGTTCGACGAACTTTTTTGGCGAGCTTGGCTTTGTGCCGAAACCCGATGATCGAATGACACCGATCGAAGAAACACTGGATGCGCTGAATGATCTGGTCAAAGCAGGCAAGATTCGGCAAATAGGAATTTCCAACGAAACGCCGTGGGGAATGATGCGGTATTTACAGCTTGCGGAACAACGTGATCAGGCTCGACTGGTCAGTATTCAAAATCCGTATAGTTTATTAAATCGTAGTTTTGAAATCGGGCTTTCTGAAATCGCTATCAGAGAAAATGTTGGCTTGCTGGCCTACTCTCCATTAGGGTTTGGCGTACTTTCCGGGAAATATCTGGATGGACAAAAACCGGCAGGATCACGTTTAACACTCTTTCAGGAATATAGTCGCTATACAAAAGGACAAGGTATTGAAGCGACGGAAGCTTATGTGCAACTGGCGCGTGTTCATGATCTGGATCCGGCACAAATGGCGCTGGCCTTTGTGAATACTCGCCCGTTTGTAACTAGCACGATCATTGGCGCGACGACGATGGATCAGTTAAAAGTGGATATTGCTAGTATTGATCTGGAATTGAGTGAAGAAGTGTTAGAAGGAATTGAGGAGATTCATCGGAGATACCCGAACCCTAGTCCCTGAGTATTCCGATATGCATTCCCACGGAGGACCGTGGGAACGAGATCAGTCGTAAAATTACTCTGTTTCTAAACCGGCTTTATCCCACGCAAGAATTCCGCCTTCCATGTTATAAAGATTTTTGAATCCGGCAGCATTCAACGCAACCGCACCCTGAGCTGATCGACGACCACTACGACACTGCATGATCACTGGACTGTCTTTGTATTGTTCCAGTTCGGCCAGACGGCTGTTCAACGATGCAACCGGAATATGGATCGCGCCTGGAATATGCCCTGCGTCCCACTCGTTTTGTTCACGAACGTCAATGATCACCGCTTCTTTTGCAGCAAACATTTTTGATGCTTCCGTTGGTGTAATGGACTGAATGCCTGCTGCTTTCGACTCAGCTTCAGTTGACGGAGAACATGCCATCAACGAGAAAATGCTTGCGAAGAAAACTAGCTGAAATAATTTTGAAACGTTTTTCATACCCGACCCCTGAATTAATTACCAAATTGGTAAGACCGACGCATTTTAGCATTTGCTAATAAACAATCAAGCCAATTTTATATGACGGGACTATTGATGCTGATTTTGGGGAAACAGAAAGGCTGGAGAGAGAAAAGGGATACCTGATTGCCGGTAGGAGAGTCAAATTCCTCGACAACCAGGATCCGTGGGTGCTCGTTACTATTACTATTACGATTACTACTTCAATTCTTACTTCATTTTTGCAGGGCGACCTTTTGGTAGTTTTTCATCCGATCTCGCCTGAAGATACATAAACAATCCATCAAGATTTTTCATGACGGCTTTGTTCTTTTCCCAGGCTGGCATTGCGCCCATGTTGCCGGTGTAGCCATTGGTCATCACGTATTTAAAGCGGCCATAATCAACACCTTCCTTGTTGAATCGATCCATCAGATTTGGGGCGAATGTGCTTCCCAGACCACTACCACCATGACAAACCTGACAGTTTGTTGCATAGGTACGCCAGCCAACATAAGTGTCTTTACCCACTTCACATTGTTTGGCACTGGCTGCACCATCAGCACATTTTACGGTATACTCAGGAGCATCCCCGGCATCATCATCACGCGGTTCGTTTGCAGCATAAACACTACTGTATTGCATAGACATTAATATGAGTAAGCTTGCTGATATTCCAAGTACTTTTTTCATGATTCCTTCATTCCTCACTATAATTATTATTACATGATGAAATATGCAGGATTGTGGAAATAAGGACAATGCGACACAGTGTCACATGTGACATTTTGCCGCATGACATTAAAGACATCAGAATGATACATTCAACTTAGTGAAATACCTCGAACGCTCACATGATCTAACCAGCTTATGCATGCATTATGTGCTGCTGCTGCGCTCGATCGCCTTTTGGGGACATGCTCTTATTTTATGGTTGTTAACCTATCTTCTGGATCAGCCTTTCCCATTCACTTCTGTAGGCATCGTTCTGATCGCATTGGGACTATTCACTTTCACTAGCTGGAAGTGGGCCAATGACGGAAAAATAATTTCTGATAAATTTGTTTTTATTCAATTACTCGTCGATATTTTTGCACTGTCTGCTCTGCTGTATCTAACCGGAGGATCATCTAACCCTTTCGTATCTCTGTTTATGCTTCCGGTCACCTTCGCCGCCGCCATGTTAAGACCTGCTTATATATGGATCGTTGCTGGAACGGCTATCGCCTGCTACACCTTTCTCATGTATTTCTTTCAACCGATGATGATCTGGGTGCATCACGGTCATGGCTTCACTTTACATGTCTGGGGCATGTGGGCCGCTTTTTTACTTTCCGCTGGGCTGGTCGCCTATTTTGTTTCTCGTATAGGGAATACGCTTAAAGCACGTGATCAGCTTTTGGCAAAAGCCAGAGAGCACGCACTTGAATCCGAAAAATTAGTCGCGCTTGGAACGCTGGCCGCTGGAACCGCACATGAGCTGGGAACGCCGCTGGCAACGATCGCTATCCTTTCGAAAGAGCTGGAAAAAGCAACCATTGATGAGAACCCTCGCGTCAGTAAAAAAATGGGTTTATTGCGTAGCCAGGTCAGTCGCTGCAAAGAAATTCTATCGAGAATGGCAGCTTCAACTGGCCAGTCTCGCGCAGATTCCGGAAAACCCGTCGCCGTTGATCAATACATGGAAGACATGCTGGAAGAATGGCTGGAAACAAGGCCGGAAGTTGCTGTAGAGAGTAACTTCTCCGGAACACAACCGGCTCCGGAAATTATCGCTGATCGAACTATTACTCAGGCCATTCTTAATATATTGAATAATGCCGCTGATGCCTCTTCTGAACAGATCAAGATTGATGCACAGTGGGATAGTGAAAATCTTACTATTCAGGTTCATGACAAAGGTGAAGGTCTGCCTGCTGGTCTGGAAGACAAGATTGGAGAAGAACCGTTTGTCTCCACCAAGTCACCTGAAAAAGGCCTGGGTCTTGGCCTCTATCTGGCTAAAACTACCCTGGCCAGACTCGGGGGAAATATACATTTAGAGAACCGAAATGATGGTAGTGGAGTCACTGCTAGAATCACATTGCCTTTGAGAGAATTAAAAACACATGAATGAGCAACCCGATCTGTTATTGGTAGATGATGAACTGATTTATTGCGAAGTGCTGGGAGAGGCTCTGACTGATCAGGGTTATACCGTCACTGTCGCACACGATGTTCCTTCAGCATTAAGATTGTTGGAAAAATCATTGCCTGATTTTGCTGTGGTTGATCTGAAAATGCCCGGTCCCTCTGGACTGGAACTGGTAACTAAACTTCATGAACTCAGCCCTGACACCAGTATTATTGTCCTGACCGGTTATGCCAGTATTGCCACCGCTGTTGAGGCGATCAAACTCGGTGCCACGCATTATCTGACAAAACCAGCCGATGCCGATGAGATCGTCGCTGCTTTTAATCGCCAGGAAGGTGATAGTGATATTCTCGTTGCCGAGAAACCTATTTCGGTCAACCGTCTGGAATGGGAGCATATCCAGAAAGTTCTCTCTGAATGTGATGGAAATATCTCCGAAGCAGCACGCCAATTGGGAATGCACCGGCGAACATTGCAGAGAAAATTACAGAAACGACCTGTCAAACACTAAGTATCTAAATGAACCTTATATTCAGCTAACAGTCATACAACATTCATAAAATTGTCTTACTTCCCGCACTTGTGGGAAAATACCGAACCATTTTTAGGAGAACCCCATGAGAAAACAAGTTATTACCTTAGTTTCGGCTGTCTCGATGATTGCCACCTCTTCTTTGTTAACGACAAGTGTATTTGCCGAAGAAGCAGCTTTAACCACCGACAACCAGAAATTTAGCTATGGTGTTGGAATGCAAATCGGACAAAGTATTTCCCGACAAAACGTTAAGGTCGATCAAGATGCTTTGATCCTCGCGATCAAAGATGCGCTTGAAGGAAAAGAACCCCGGGTTCCTCTTGATGAATTACAACGTGTGATGGAAGCTGAAGAAAAGAAAATCGTAGCTCAGCAAACAGCATCATCCGACAAAAACCAGGAAATTGGCAAAGCGTTCCTTGCAGAAAACAAAAAGCTTGATGGTATAAAAACAACTGGTAGTGGTTTGCAATATCGCGTGATCACAGCGGGTTCCGGTGCGTCTCCAAAAACTTCCGATACCGTTACGGTTCATTATCGCGGCACGCTCATTGATGGTCACGAATTCGATAGCTCTTATAAACGTGAACAACCTGCAACATTTCCACTCAAAGGCGTGATCAAAGGTTGGCAGGAAGCATTACCAATGATGAAACAAGGCGGCAAATGGGAGATCTTTGTTCCTTCTGAACTCGCTTACGGGCCAAAAGGTGCCGGTGGTGCGATCGGGCCGAATGAGACTTTGATTTTTGAAATTGAATTATTGAAGATTGGTGAATAATAATTTGCTGGTAGATGTTAGCTGGGCATTCTGCTCAGCTAACATTCGCCGACTTCAGCACTGATATCTGTTTCACTTTCCTGTTCAAGCTCAGCATAAATAGCACGCGACTCTAAACTACACGGAGTCTGTTCTACAATTCCCCGAATAGCCTCTTCAACCAGAAACGGTTGATCCAGGTGTATAAAATGACCACTAAAATCTGCAACAATATGAGTGGAGGTATCCGACAATCTGGCCAGTTCATTCTGTAACCTTATCCAGATCGTTTCCAGTTTGTCACCCTCGGGAGTCTTCGGCCAGGCTCGTTCACCACGCGTTAGAATAACCAGCGGGATTTCGGGAAACTCTTTAATCCTGCCAACCTGATTTCCACTGATCTCGAAATTCATACTTTCAAAACGTAAGGCATTTCTGGCTTTTTTGGCGCTCATCAGATGATAGGCAACTTCCCGATGATCCATCGGAAAATTGGGTGGTAATCTCGGCGATGAAACAAATCGGGTACGTCGTCTACCGTGAGGTAAATCGGGATAAACAGATGGAAACCAGTTGGCCTGATCAGGATGTGAAGAATCGATCAGCACCAGTCCGGCCACCTCGTCCACAAATGATTTCGCAAAATACATCATGTTATAACCACCAAAGGAGTGCCCGATCAGGACATATGGTGGTAGTACTGCTGCACCTTTCAGAAGAAGACTTAACTCGGCAACAATTGTTCTGGTCGTGCGTGGGAAAGGTCCCGGATCACTCCAGCCATAACCGGCACGATCATAACTACAGATCTGATATTGACCTGACAACCTTTTTTGAATCGCACGCCATTCCAGCGAAAAACCACCCAGTCCGGAATCAATGATCACCGTGGGCTTATCATTTTTTTCACCCTGACAATAAATATGCAGTCGATGTGTTCCAACACTGATCAGTTTTCCCGGTGGAACCCAGAGTTCACCGAGATGTCCTTCTGCTATCACCGGAACTACGGGCAAAAGAAGTGCGAAAGTCAGGAGTAGTTTGATCAGAATTGTTGATGATTTCATATCATGAGGTTTAGTTTTTTCTAGTTAGAGACCTGCATGGCAAGAAAGTTTAACTCATCTGAAACATTTCAGTAAAAAATTACTTAAAAGTTTGTTACAGATAAGGAAACCTTGACGAATCACAGGATTCCTCCTATAAAAAGAACTCAACTGTCGCAAATGGAGGGAACGACAATGCCTACAACAACTCATAAAAATCAGACACTGGATGCACGACCGGACAGGCTTGATCTACGTGATCGTGAATACCGCCCAGCCCTGCGATCACTTCCTCCACAATGGCCTTCGGAAGAACTGATCGACGAACTACTTCCCTGTTATACCAGAGATGGAATGATCCTCAACCAGCTAGGTGAAGGAGCCTGTACAGGCTTTGGTCTGGCGGCGGTGATCAACTATCTGAACTGGAGTGAGTCGATCCAGATCATGGGGACAAAAATCATTTGCCCACATGATGCGGATGAAAAAAGAGTCAGCACGCGAATGCTCTATAACATGGCGCGAGTTTATGACGAATGGGATGGTGAAGATTATGAAGGCTCCAGTTGTCGTGGCGCGATGAAAGGCTGGCATCGTCATGGCGTTTGTAAAGAAAAAACCTGGCCATACTCAGTCAACAAAAATAAAGAACCTGACAAGGCCTGGTCGAAAGAGGCTATCCAAATTCCATTGGGTGCTTATTACCGGATCAATAAAGATTCCGTGGTCGATATGCAGGGTGCGATCCATGAAGTGGGCGCGATTTATTGTTGCGCTTCTATACACAAAGGCTGGTGGCGAAAGAAAGATCGCTCACTTGATCTGATCAAAGCCAATACGGAATCCATCGGCGGCCATGCTTTTGCGATTATCGGTTATACCGCCGATGGTTTTATTATCCAGAATTCCTGGGGAGAAGACTGGGGCTTTAATGGCTTTGCCGTTCTGACCTATGCTGACTGGGTTGAAAATGGAACCGATGCCTGGGTTGCTGTGCGTGGTGCGCCGGTTCGAAAATCATCACCACAAACATTTTCCAATCATGCACTACAGTCGATCTCGAATGACTCAACGCAACGCGTCAGTAGTAATATTTCACGAGCATTAAAATACAATTATAAAAATGATGAGGTCAGGCCGTGGAGCGAAGAAAAAGCCTATCAACATTCGCTGGTGATCGGGAATAATGGACGGCCAAAATTAACACTGATCACCTCTGCCGACCCGGATGCTTCAGCCAGAGTTATTTGTTATGACAATCTTGATCAATGGCTGACTGAAAATAATAAAAATAAACGAATTGTTATCTATGCTCACGGCGGTTTGAATTCGGAAGAGGATTCCATAAATCGTGTGCGCGTGATGGCTCCCTATTTTAAAAGTAATGGAATTTATCCAATCTTTATTACCTGGAAAACCGGCTTTATGGAATCGATCAAAAACCAGATCCAGGAATATATTTTTAGCAGTTTTAACAAGGCAGGAATCGATCCGTCCAGTAGTCGGGCGCAGGGAATTTTTGATCGACTTCGTGACTCGATTGATCGTGGTATCGAAAAGATCGCACAACAAGTTCTGGTCAAAGGTGTCTGGACAGAAATGAAAGAGAATGCCCTGTTTGCCAGTGATCGTGCTGTTCGCGGATTTCCACAACAGGGTAAAGTACGACCTGGCGGCATGGTGATTCTTTCAAAAGCATTAAAAGATCTGCAAAAAGATCATGACTTTGAAATACATCTGGTAGGTCATTCTGCCGGATCAATTTTGTTTGGTCACTGGCTGGATGAACTGATCAAAAGAAAACTCAAAGTCAATTCCACAACATTACTGGCTCCGGCCTGCTCTCTTGAGTTTGCCAACCGACATTATGTCAATGCCTGCCATAAAAATATACTCAACAAAAAAGATCTAAGCATTCATCTGATGGATGATGAACGTGAAAAAGCTGATACGGTTGGGCCTTATGGAAAATCCCTGCTCTACCTCGTCAGCCGTGCGCTGGAGGGAATTCATAAAATGCCAATCCTGGGTATGGCCGCTGCGTGGGACCCGGCTAATGCAGAACAGGAAGATGGCAAGTTTAATTCCAGCCAGCACAACGAAATAAAAAAATGGCATGCTTTTGCAAAAGCTGAAACCGTCAAAGTGAATTGTGTTGTCTACAAAAAAGCACAGAGCGAAGTTGTCACTTCTTTAAAAGGTGACACCATCGATCTGGCTCATGGATCATTTGATAATGATATAAAAATTATCGAAAAAACAATCCGTCAAATTACAAAAAAATCACTAAAATTTCCAGTGGAAAATCTTGGCGGATTCTAAAAAGATAATTAACCTGAGATCAGACTATATTTTTCGTCATTCCCGCAGGTTTAAGCGGGAATCCAGCTCTTAAATCATGGATTTCGGCTCATAAAGACTACCGGAATGACGACGTAGATTATATTTCAGCCTTTAGTAATACCAACCTGAATTCAGGTTGATCAAGTTGAAACAATAATGCTGTACTGACCTGTTCCGGACGTGGAATTGTAATGTCTGATCTGAACAAAATAATCGCCGGGAGAAAGATCGGTTACGATCTTTGAGTTCCGACCATCGCCGCCGTCATCATCTTCTGCGATCAATGCCGTCTCACTATCCGGCCCAAATAATTTCATCACCACATCCGTCTGCCCACCAGTTTCGATAGTATGACGGCCAGCTTCAGCAACAGTAAATTTAAACAGATCCTCTTCACCAGCGGCTCCTATATCAGCGGCAACACCTGTCAGATTAATAACGGGAAGATCCACTACATTGGAGTTTGAATTATCTTCAGGGTAAGCATCTTCACTGGCAATAAATGCTTTATCCAGATTCGATAAAACCTCATTGGCTTTTGTACCGGTGCCATTCTTCACCCATTCGTCAGGAAAGAAATAAAGCATGATCGAACCCGGATCAAAATCGGTTCCACGGATCTGATCAGACGAATATTTATTCAAAACATTATGCCGTGTTTTTGCTTCATCCCAGTAATTCGGAGGGCCTGCGAGATCCTTGATCACAACACTTTCATTCCACTCAATTCCACCGGCAGGATTTTGATGTTCATGGGCAAGACCAATTGCATGACCAAACTCATGCGCTGCGGTTCCTCCTTCGAGGAAACCGAGGTTCATCGTCGGTTGATTCTGTGGAATACCGGTAGCATCTGTTCCTAAATAAGACCACGCACCATCGTTCGAATTAAACGCGATCCGTATTTCTGCATCGGGTGCATTATTAAACTCAAAGGTCAGATTTGCATGATCCATCCACCAACCGGCCTGCTCTTTTGCAATAGCCTGTTGCGATGCAGTTCCATCAAGAAAACGAACTTGTAATGTTGAACCGGTGATCCACATTTTTCTGAACAAAAATATCGCACGTTGTCTGTCACCAAACGCCATCATTCTCTGTGGTCGATTGACATCACGCGGCAATACACGATCAAAACAAATTTTTATTGTACTCATAACAGCTCCCTCCAAGTTGAAGTCGTACTGTTAAGTGTAGTAGAAAAATTAAGAGTTCAATTTAAGCAGTCAGAATGTGACGTAGTTGGGATTTTCGATATGATGATTTATTCAAAGAAAGGAGAGAATTAGTTCTCACCTTTCTTTGAATAAGCTACTAGTTTTTCAGGCGTGTGCGCGAAACAGCATTCCCGCAGGTGCTGTGATCAATCGTTCAACGGCCAGTATTTCATTTTTAGGAATTTGTCTGACAACCTTTTGACTCAGGCCATCAAGCACCGACACAATGGTATCACCTGTTTTGTGATCCACACTTACTCGTAATTCTCGTTTCACTGTTTGTACATATCCATTTTTGTCAATAACCAACTGATCCAGATTGATGGGAGTATCACCCTGTGGTGCATTTCCTGCGATACTTTGCAGATCAATTTTTTGAGATTCGTTATCAGGTAAATTATCTATATTGATTGATATTACGTTTGTATCTTTACCGGCTGTATTCTCCGGTTTTTTCGTGACTTCCATTTCCAATTTTACGCTCCTTGTTTCCTCGCATTAAATCCATTTTTATACGAGTGTATGAAAACTTAATCGGCCATTGGTTGAGAAACTTTAGTATCATTCTGCAATGATGCTTAGTTTTGTGAATTCGTTCAAATTAAGGAAGCTCTGATTAAGTCTGGTTGAATTTAGGCTGAGATGAAATTTGAAACGATTTCAGCCAGTCTAAAACAATCATGACTTAATCAGAGCTTCCTTAACTCACCATTCACTTACCACCAGGTTTGCAGAATCTCTCCCTTCTGCTGCCATTTGAATGAATTGAGAGGGCGATTACCCTTTTCGATACATTCACCAGAAGTCAGATCAAAACACCAGCCATGCTTAGGACAAACCAGCTTTTCGCCATCGACAGCGAGTTCCGGAATATTCGTCACTTGATGTGGACAATGGCTGTCATACACATTAATCTGATCAGCGTTTTTATGGATAAATAACTCACGTTCATCACAGGTTAGTCGTGTAGTGCCTTCGGATAATTGATCCATCTTGATCACATCATGCCAACGTGGTTCAGCATTCAGTGCATCAATAGCAAACTCCGGCAGATCCATTTCCTGAAGTTGCTCAATCGCCCAGATTGTTTTCGATAAACCCAGCACAGGAAAAGCCATCAGCAAAGCATCAAGAATTTCGTTGGCCGTCGCACCGTCCCGCAAGGCACGTGTCAGATATTGCTTAAAACCTTTTTCAGTTTGTGTTGCAACTTTGGTGATCACCGAAATTAGTGACCGGGTTTTCGGATCAAGGTGTTCGCCAGCCTGTTTTACAAACTTAAAATAGGCCGTCATTGCCTCTGGCCTTGCTGCGATCAAATAATTTAATGCATCGCTCATTTTTATTAACTCCTACTAGTCCGAACTCCTTTTGAGTTTCACTGTGACTGTTTTTTCCTGCATAGAAAGTAATTGCTTCATTGAATAAGTTTTAGTTCGTCGATCATAATCTGGATGGATGAACATCAAATGCACATCAACCTCATCTTCACCAACTATCGACTCACTTTTTGTAAACAACCAGGTTTTCTCGATTTGTTTGATCACACCAAACTTCACTTCTCGAGTTGTCTTCTTCATACCTTGTTCGATAGAACAGGCATTACGGCTGCCTCTGCGAGTACAGTTGGCGAAAAAATCCATGATCGTCTCACCTGTCTGATCATCTTCAGTTTTGAAATGTACGCCGAAATAATCCTGCTCAGTTTCAGTATGCATGCCTAACCAGCTCTGATAATCAGCGGCGACTAATGCCAGTAGAATAATAATAATTGCGATAACTGCTTTCATGACCAAGTTTTCTATGTCAGTTGGATAAAAAATCAGTTTCTCATTGTCATCTGATTATGTCATCATCTTTATCATGACAGGAACACAGATAATGGCCTTTTCGTCGATTGTTTTTTACCTTGCGGCAGCGTTGCTGATTGGTCGAAAATTATTCAGTGGTCAGACCATCGAGAAGAAGGATAAAACTCTCGCCTTACTGCTGGGATTTGCCGGACTCATTCTGCATGCTTTTTTATTGCACAATGAAATGATCGCCGATCGTGGAATCAACCTGAGCTTCACCAGCGCCGCTTCTCTTGTTGGCTGGCTAATTGCTGCCTTACTGCTGATAGGTTCGATCAAACAACCGATGGAAAGCCTGGCGATCATCTTTTTTCCCGTAGCCGCTTTATGCCTTGGTGTGGAACAACTATCTGATCAACGCCTGATCGCATCGGATCTGCCCACAGGCCTACAACTACATATCCTGTTTTCCGTACTGTCATACAGTATCCTGAGCATTGCCGCATTACAGGCGATCGTCCTCGCATTTGCCGACGCACGCTTGCGAAACCGTCATCCCGTTCCTCTCATGCGCGTATTGCCGCCATTACAGACGATGGAAACACTCCTGTTCAGACTCATTTGGCTGGGCTTTATTTTGCTCACTGTTTCTCTGATCACAGGCTTCCCGTTTATCGACGATATTCTCGGACAACACCTGATCCATAAAACTGTTTTATCGATCATCGCCTGGATCGTTTTTGCCATTCTCCTCTGGGGCAGAACGCGTTTCGGCTGGAGAGGTCGTACCGCTGTACGTTTTACGTTAGCTGGCATGATCACACTTTTACTTGCCTACTTCGGCAGCAAGGCCGTTCTGGAACTAATATTGCATAGGGTTTAAGGCTTGACTTGAGTCAGACTAACGACCAACAATAGCAACATATTAATCACAGAGGCCAATGTTAATTGGACGACATACCCATAGGGGCGTTATTTGCCGCCCTTGCAGTTCTCATTTTACTATCCGCTTTTTTCTCTGGTTCAGAAACCGCCATGATGGCCTTGAACCGTTATCGACTGAAACATCTGCGTGATCAAAAACATAAAGGAGCCATGCGTGCCAGCGCCCTGCTTGAAAAACCTGATCGTCTGATCGGTCTGATCTTGCTGGGCAATAATTTCGTCAACATTCTCGCGTCTTCCATCGCCACCATCATTGCCATTCGATTATATGGCGAGGTTGGAATTGCCATTGCTGCTCTTTTACTAACGGTCGTGATCCTGATCTTCGCCGAAGTCACACCAAAAACCATGGCGGCACTTCGACCAGAAAAGATCGCCTTCCCGGTATCATTTATTCTCAAACCTCTACTGAAAATTTTATACCCACTTGTCTGGCTGGTGAACCTGATCGCAAATGGCGTTTTAAAACTGTTGGGAATTTCACCCGACGATGACAGCGGTGAAATGGCACTGAGCCGTGAAGAATTACGCACCGTGGTAAAAGAAGCTGGCACCATGATCCCGCAACGCCATCAACAAATGTTGTTTGGTATTCTTGATCTCGAAAAAGTCACGGTTGAAGACATTATGATTCCGCGGAATGAAGTTATCGGAATTGATCTCGACACCGATCACGATGAGCTTGAAGATCAGCTACGCAGCTGTCGCCATACCCGAATCCCGATTTTCAACGGCAATCTGGATAATATTGTTGGCGTCATGCATGTACGCAAAATCCCCGATCTACTTGAACAACCAGAAGAGGATCGGGCAAGCGCTATCAATGAAAAAATGATAGAACCATACTACGTCCCGATCGGAACGCCATTACACACACAGCTTAATAATTTTCAGCGTGAAAAACGCCGGATTGGTTTCGTTGTAGATGAATATGGTGATATTCAGGGGCTGGTGACGCTGGAAGATATTCTCGAAGAGATCGTCGGTGAGTTTACTACGGATCCAGGTTACAACAAGGATATCCATGAGCAGAAAGACGGTACTTATCTGATCGATGCCAGCGCGAATATTCGAGATATCAACAAGTCACTAAATTGGACTTTGAATACAGAAGGACCAAAAACGCTCAATGGTCTGATCATCGAAACGCTGGAAAACATTCCAGAAACAGGCACTAGCTTACGCATTGGTGATTACATTATTGAAATTCTGCAAACCACTAAGCGATCTGTGAAAACGGTTCGAATACAACCGGTCAAAATAGAGATCAACGAAACGTTACTCGAAGACTGACCTCTAAAAAAGCTCGACTTCACCCAGTTCATCACTTGATGACAATTCAAATTTACCTTTTTCCTGTGCCAGTTGATCCACTAATTGCATTAATTGACTACTACAATCTTCTGCCTGAATAAAACCTTCCAGAATTGTCTGATGAGATTCAGCTGATTGTTGCCAGTCAGTATTTTCAATCGCATGAATCACTGAATGGATATTGTCGTGCACTCCCTGATGTGGGGTCTGAATCGCCGGAAAAATAGGTAAATGACTATAATCCTGCTGCCCCGTTCCCGTATGGTACCACTGACCAAAATTACATTGTTCACTATTGACCAGAACTGCTGAAGCATCAATGCTTTTTGGTTCATTTTTTTCCACAGTACGATAGGATTTTTGCATATAAATCACATGGCCAATTTTGATTAATGCGGCATCACAAACGATCTTGACCGCAGAAACATTCTCATAGGTTTCCTGCGACGTTATTGCAAATTCGGAAAAACTTGCTTCAAAATCCGTAATAATCGATTTTGATTCTTCAGCAGCAGAAACCATGCTTTCAGTGTTACTGGTCATCTGGCTACTAGCTTCAATAAACCTCTTGGTTGTTGTGGCAATCTTGCTCGCAGCCCCTTTTGTAGTTTCTGCCAGACTTTTAACTTCATCAGCAACAACCGCAAAACCTCTTCCATGTTCACCCGCTCGTGCCGCCTCGATCGCCGCATTTAATGCCAGCAAATTAGTTTGTTCTGCAACGCCTGTGATAATACTCGCCATTTCAGCGATTTCATGACTACTGGAAGAAAGTTCTTGTGTGCTACTGCGCATGGCAGAAGATCGTTCGATCACTTCTGCTAACTGTACGACAACCGACTGCACCAGGCTTTGGTTACTGATGGAGGATTCTGCCGAGGCTCTGGATGTTACTTCAATTTGACTCATTTCACTCATAATCGAGTTCAAATCGTTTTGATTGTGCGCTAGATTCTCCAGCAGATTATCCGACTTAAGCTGTCCAAGGCTGGCAAACATCGTATCAAGTTGTTGTTGCCAATAGCCCTTATTCATAATTTCCAGAGAGTGATCGATCCGCTCAAGCCCAAGCTTGAATCGACCGCGCATCCCTCTGTTCATAGTGCGACGATAAAATTTTCCATATCTTGCCAAGCGGAAGACACTATCGACTTCACACGTGTAAATTTCAACTTGATCAATCAATTCATTAAGATTAGTTACAAGACTATTGAGAGGGTGCTCCCAGGGAACATCCATGATTCGATGATCAAGATTACCGTTCTTCACCTCATTGACGAGTGTCTGAATCTTCTCCATCGTGTCATCTGATTTTGCACTGGCGTTTTTTCCCGACAACATAAACAAAACACAGGCAATCGATGGGACAACCAACAACCAGGTACTGGCTCCATATTGAGCAATGCTGAAAATAGTCACTCCCAACAAGAGTGCAAAATTGATTAACAACGCCTTTTTAAGCGTAATATGAAAAGACGAATTCATTGTGTCCCCCCTGTGGTGCTGCAACATTATCCAGAAGCTGGTAAGAAGCATCCATTGCCTCGTCATCGGAGGAGTGTTGAGATTCCGTAGCGCACATCTCTTTATAGAGCCCATCAAAATAAGCAGTGGCTTCTTCAGAAGCACTACGCTGAACAAAGAGATAACCAATGTGCTTGCTATCAGAACCAAAGCTTGGAATAGCGTTCATATAGGTCCAGTAAGATTCACCTGCTTTATTTGTATTTTTCAGCACACAATTCACTTCATTGATGCTTCTTAACTCTTTCCACAGATGGCGGTAAATAGATTTCGGCATCTCGGGATGTTTGATCGCAATGTGTTTCGTACCAACCAGATCTTCAAGATTGTGTCCGGAATAGATCATAAAGTTCTCATTACAATAGGTAATAGCACCTTCCAGATCGGTCTTGGAGACAAGTATATGGTCAGTCTTAATATTTCTCTGTTTCTGGCTTACTTCGGTCACGGAAAAATGCCCTATTATTAATTTAACTCCTCTATCTATCGACCATAAGACTCTTTCCTTTAAGGTTTTATGGACGAAAACTATTAAAATTTAGAATGTTCAATATCTCTACGCAAAATAAGTATTTAAGTTAGAATGCCCCGTACTTCTTCTGCTTTAGTGACCCAAATGAAAATACACGTTCCAAAATCTGACTTTTCGTCATTTTCTTTATCTTCAGCGATCATGTCGGCTGTTGAAAAAGCGGGCTATAAATACGCCACCGATGTGCAAACTAAAACCATTCCAGCAGTTTTAGAAGGAAAAGATGTGCTTGCTCGCGCCGAAACCGGATCAGGCAAAACCGCTGCATTTGTCCTACCTTTGATCGAACAACTCAGCAATCTGAATATTTATCGTCGCAAAGACACACACAGTCGCTACGACGGATCAAAAAGAGCAGCGAGTAATTGCGTACAAATTCTGGTGCTGGTTCCAACGCGTGAGCTGGCCATTCAAGTGCGCGGTGTTTTCGAACAGATGTCAGAAAACATCGAGCCGGAAATCACCTGTCAGAGTGTTTTTGGTGGCGTGAAGATTAACCCGCAAATGATGGCGCTGCGTAGTGGAACCGATGTGCTGGTGGCGACGCCCGGACGATTGCTGGATCTGGTTGATCAAAACGCGATCAAATTTAATCAGATCAAAACCGTGGTGATCGACGAAGTTGACCGTTTGATGAAAGGTGATTTTGCCGAAGAGATTGATCGCATTCTAAAACTGCTGCCGAACAAACGACAAAACTTAATGTTCACTGCGACGTTTCCAGAAAGCATCCGAACACTGGTGCGCGAAGTGATGAACGATCCGGCGATCATTAATGTTGATGATGATCCTGAAGATATGCCGATCACGCAACGAGTGATCACCGTCAATCACGATAAGAAAAATGATCTGCTGGCACATTTGTTAAATGAAAATGACTGGAAGCAGGTACTGATCTTTTGTAGCGCGAAAAGAACGTGTAACAACCTTGTGGTTAAAATGGAAAAACGCGGTATTGAATCTGTTGCCATGCATGGGGATAAAGAACAGTCTGCTCGTACTGCAGCTTTGCGTGGTTTTAAATCTGGAACAACACGTATTCTGATCGCAACGGATGTTGCGGCTCGCGGTATTGATATCGAACAACTTCCCTGCGTAATCAACTACGATCTGCCCCGTTCACCAAACGATTATGTTCACCGAATTGGCCGCACCGGTAGAGCCGGACAAGCGGGCATGGCGATTTCCTTGATCTCACATCATGAATATCAACATTTTGAAGTGATCGACAAGCGCAATGATCTGCAACTTGAACCGGAACAGATTGAAGGTTTTGAAGCTGATGCGATCGCACCGCCACCACCGGAACGTACACATCCTAAAAAGTTAAAAAACCGGAAAAAAATATCAAAGAAAAAACGTAAAGCTCAGAAAGAATTGTCAGAAAAAGATGATCTGGAAATTAATAAAATCGAAGAGAGTGATCCTGTTGATAACGACCCTGTAGAAAATAAGCCTGTAAAAAGTAATAAGGATCAAATTGTCAGTGAAGAAAAATTAGCAACAAAATCATCCGAAAAAGTTTCTGAAGAAACACCAGAGAAAAAAGAACCGGGAGTTAATGCTCATATCTGGGGATCACGTTGATCCATTTTAAAAACAAGACTCATTTAATTCAGGAATAATTATGCCAAAAGCAGGTGATCTAAAACGCGGAATGGTAATCGAAATTGATAGCGTTCCACATGTCGTCAAAACCATCGAAAGCAAAAGTCCTTCATCACGTGGCGCATCGACGCTGTATAAAATTCGTTATAACAATCTGCAAACAGGTCAGAAACGCGACGAATCATACAAATCTGATGACATGTTGAAAGAAGCCGATTGTGTACGAATCAAAGTCCAGTTTTCGTATATCGATGGTGATCAATATGTGTTCATGGATAACGAAGACTACAGCCAGCATAACCTGAATAAAGACGATATCGAAGATCAAATCGGTTATATCACTGACGGGATGGAAGATATCACCGCCTTGTTAATGGATGGCGTTATTCTCGGTATCGAATTACCGGCTACCGTTTCCTTACAGGTAGTTGATACCTCTCCAAGATTGAAAGGTGCCAGCGCAACCAACCGAACTAAACCGGCAACACTGTCGACAGGACTTGAAATTCAGGTACCCGAATATCTGGAAAACGGTGAAACGATCAAGATAAATACCAGTACCGGAAAATATATGTCGCGTGACGGAGCTTAATAATGAATACCATTGAAGCAATCTACAAAAGACGTTCGATAAAACATTTCGATGCTGATCATGTAATCAGTCAATCTGACGAACAAAAATTACTCGAAGCAACGATTCAATCACCAACAAGTTTTAATATCCAACATTGGCGTTTCGTGATCCTTCGCGATCCGAATCTTCGTGCAAAAATTCGCAAAGAATACGGCAATGATCAGGCTCAAATAACCGATGCATCATTATTGGTTCTTTTCACCGCCGATCTCAAAGCATGGCAAAAAGATCCGGCAAGATACTGGGTCAATGCACCTAAAGAAGTCGCCGAACTTTTAGTCGGCTGGATGGGTCCTTTTCACGAAGGTAAAGAATCACTACAACAGGATGAAGCGCAACGATCGATTGGGATGGCAATGCAGACAATGATGCTTGCGGCGCAGGAAATGTGCTATGAAACTTGTCCAATGATCGGCTTTGACCGTAATGAAATAGCGAAGCTGATCAATCTACCAGCTGATCACGTTATAGGCCCGATGGTTGCCATCGGAAAAGGTACTGAAATTGCGTGGCCTAAACCCGGACAACTACCACTTGATGAAATTGTTTTTGAGAATCAATTCTGATCTGAGAAACCTCTGATCAATTTGTGAAATAACTCACATCATACTATCAACATACCATGTTATAGTTTTTCATTAATTTCTAAATAGAATTAAGGAATAAAAAATGTCCCCACAGAAAAAAAATGCTTCTGGATTTTCATTAATCGAATTGCTGGTTGTTCTGGTGATCCTGGGGTTACTAGCCGCAGTGGTCGCTCCCAATGTCATGAGTAAACTGGGCGGCGCAAAATCAAAAACAACGCGATTACAAATCGAAGAACTCGGTGCTGCACTTGATATATTCTCGCTGGAAGTTGGTCGATACCCTTCTTCGGAGGAAGGACTTAAAGCATTGGTGACTGATCCCGGCGACACAACAAACTGGAATGGCCCTTATCTGAAAAAGAAAACCATCCCCGTCGATGGCTGGAACAACCCTTACCATTACAAGTTTCCTGGTGACAATGGTGAATATGATCTTTTTTCGCTGGGTGCCGATAATGCTGAAGGTGGAGAGAAGGATAACGTCGATATTAATAGCTGGGAATAATGTCAATTAATGTAAATTATGATATAATTTACATTATGTTTGTTACTTTCTCTTCTGATCTAAAAGGATTTTCCTTATTAGAGTTGCTAATAGTGCTGGTTATTATCGGTTTTATGGCCGTTTTGATCCCGCCTCGCCTGTCTGGAATTATGGCCAGCACACAGGCCAAAGCTGCTGCGCGTGATGTAGTTTCTGCGTTACGACAAACCCGAAATTCGGCCATTAGCCTTCAGAAAGAACAGGTTTTTAAGCTTGATCTGGAGAGTAAAACCTTCTCCCTTGATCACAACAATTATCAGAAAAAAATAAAATCTCTGCCAGAGAATGTACAGGTTGAGCTATTCACTGCTCGTTCCGAACAGATATCCGATCAAGTTGGTGCGATTCGTTTTTTTCCGGATGGCTCTTCTACAGGAGGAAGGATCAAGCTGACGATGGAGAAACTTTATCTTTTTATTGATATCAACTGGCTGACAGGAAAAGTTGTGATTCTTGATAATGTCGATCCTGATCAGTGGCAATCGACCAGTGATGAACTTGCGCTCATTAACTAATCGATGATGATTAATCCGATGATAAAAATTCTTCTCAATAAGAACACTATCCTGATCGCCAGTTTATCGCTACTTTCTGCCTGCGATCAATTGGTCAGGCATGAGCCAGTCGCACCGGAAATAGATGATTTATTAATGGTCCTACCAATGCCTGATCAGCAAACTAACCCGACAGCCAAGGTTGAGAATATTAAAGATAATGACCTGGGGCTGATAAAAGAAGAACCAGAAAAGCTACCAGAGTTTTATCCGGGTGATGGTATTTTCGTCGGACATTCTCATTATGAAGATAATTCAAACTCCGTAACAAAAAAAGCTGATGGAAATATAACCCTGAATTTTCAGGATACGGATATCCATGAGGTTGTGAAGGTTTTGCTGGGTGATTTATTGAAAAAGAATTATGTGATTGATCCTGCTGTTTCAGGAACGGTCAATATAAACACCAGCAGCCCTTTGAGTCGCGATGACGTACTTCCGGTTCTTGATAGCTTATTACAGATGTCTAATGCAGCTATGGTAGAGCAATCTACTGGACTCATTAAAATCGTTCCATCCGTTAATGCGGCTCTATCTTCTTTTCCACCCAGCGTTGGCAATAGTATGTCTTCTCTTTCAGGTGGTGGGTTTCATACGCAAATAGTTCCTCTGCGCTACGTGGGAGCAGAAGAAATCCATAAAATAATTCAGCCATTTTTGACCGATACAGTTGCCCAGGTCGATCCACAACGAAACCTGATTATTCTATCTGGTGCCAAATCTGATCTGAGACGCCTGGTGGAAACTATCCATATTTTTGATGTTGACTGGCTGAAAGGTATGTCACTGGCGATGGTACCTTTAAAATATGCCGATGCGGATGATGTCGTTGGCGATCTGGATAATTTATTTGGTGAATCTTCCGGTAGCCCAATGGCTGCGATTGTACGATTTATTCCACTGAAACGATTAAATTCTGTCATCGTTGTCACACAGCAACGCCGTTATCTGAGAGAGATGAGTCAATGGATCAAACGACTGGATCGTTCCGATGGTATTGATGGACAGCAACTCTATGTTTATCCGGTTCAAAACAAACGCGCGAGTGAGCTGGCCGTTGTTTTAAATAGCATTTTCAATGATGAAAACACCTCTTTTTCTGCCGCAGAATTAGCGCCAGGGCTTGAACCTGTCACGCTGAACAGTGGGTCAGATGACAACCTGGACTCAGACAATAATACAAGTAACAATCAAACAAGAAACTCATCAAAAGCTTCCACCATAACCGGTGAAGGTGTTGTGCTGCCAAATGTAGATTCAGTGAAAATTATCGCTGATGAATCTAATAACTCTCTGGTGATCCTCGCCTCACCTTCTGACTACCAGATGGTCGAAAGTGCTTTGCATAAACTGGATGTAACACCATTACAGGTTCTGATCGAAGCCAGCATTATTGAAGTGTCACTGACCGACGAACTCAGCTATGGGCTTGAATGGTTCTTTAAAAATAAGACAGGCATTGGCAGTAAAAATGGCCAGGGACAACTTGATCTGGGTGATGCCGGATTGAATGCTCTGGCTCCGGGATTTTCCTACGGGGTGGTTGATGCGGCGGGAACCATTAGAGCAGTTCTGAATACGCTTGCCAGCGAATCAAAGATCAACGTCCTGTCCTCACCTTCGTTAATGGTTCTGGATAATCATACCGCTTCGATCAATATCGGTGATCAGGTTCCAATTCTGACTAGCCAATCAACTAGTAACGTGACCGATGATGCTCGTACCGTCAATCAAATTGAGTATCGCGATACTGGCGTTTTGATGACCGTAACACCGCGCGTCAATGCCAGTGGTTTAATCATTATGGATATCGTACAAGAAGTGACAGATGTCGCTGTCACCCAGAGTTCTGGCATAGATGCACCGACATTCCAACGCAGAAGTATCGAAAGTACGATCTCTGTCGGTAGTGGTAATACGATTGTTCTTGGTGGCTTGATCAGAGATAACCGAACCATCAATGAGAGTGGTGTTCCCGGTTTGCATAAAGTACCTATCCTTGGCAAATTATTTGGCCAGACGAGCAATTCTCTTCGCCGTACTGAACTGGTTGTTTTGTTGACACCAAGAGCGATTCGAAACGATCAGGATGCCTGGAAAGTGACCAATGAATTCAAACAAAAACTGAATGATCTTCGGCACACCATGGAAGGAATCAGATAGTCGTTCGACAAGCTCATGCAAAAATCTGTTGACTGGAATCACTTCACGAAAGCCCTTCTCGCATCTGGCCTGATCAAGGATGAAGAACTAAACAAGATCACAAGCATTGCTAAACAAAGCTCAGAAAAACCGCTGAAACTGCTGTTTAATTCGGGTCTGGTTCCCGCAACGGCCATCGCGACAACCTGGTCAGAGATAACCAGTCTTCCACTGGCCAACATGAATAAGCTGGCTGACTATCCACTTTGTACAGAAATCCTTACACAAAAATTTCTCAAACAACACAGCGTTGTCCCTGTTCATGAAACCGAAAAACTGATTACTTTTGCAATCGCTGATCCCAGTGATCAATATCTATTACAAGCACTGGAGTTAGCTACAGAAAAAGATATTTCGCTGATGATTTCGACACCGGATAAGATCGATAATGCCCTTGAGCGCATCTATGTCAATCAGGCATCGCTCTCTGAGATCTCCGATGAGATTATAGAAACTACAGATGAGGATTCAGATGATATAGAACGCCTGAAGGATCTGGCCAGCGAAGCGCCTGTCGTTCGGTTGGTTAATTTGTTGATCAACCGTGCAGTGGAAGTGCGTGCTTCGGATATTCACATCGAACCTTTTCGGAATACCTTAAAAATCCGTTATCGTGTCGATGGCGTACTTCAGGAAGTTGAGTCACCCCCTGCCCGATCAACAGCGGCAGTGATCTCACGTATTAAAATCATGGCGAAACTAAATATCGCTGAACGACGACGGCCACAAGATGGACGGATCCAGTTGCGCGTGCACGGACGTGAAATCGATCTTCGTGTCTCCACCGTTCCATCACTTTTTGGTGAGAGTGTCGTCTTGCGTATTCTCGATAAAGAACACACTTCTCTCGATCTGATCAGTCTGGGTTTCGATAAAGATATTCATCAACAATTTCTCAAAACGATCGCATTGCCACATGGGATTATGCTGGTCACGGGTCCAACCGGTAGTGGTAAGACAACAACGTTGTATGGTGCTTTACAGGTTCTCAATAGCCCGGATAAAAAAATCATTACCGTTGAAGATCCCGTCGAATACCAGCTCAACGGTGTCACGCAGATCCAGGTTAGAACTCAGGTTGATCTGACATTCGCGAATGCTTTGCGATCAGTCGTCAGACAAGATCCGGATATTATTATGATTGGTGAAATGCGTGATCTTGAAACCGCTTCTATTGCGGTACAAGCTGCGTTAACAGGCCATCAGGTTTTCTCAACACTACATACTAATGATGCGGGAAGTGCAATCACACGACTACTGGATATGGGTGTTCAGGATTACCTGCTAACATCGACCGTGAATGGTATTGTTGCCCAACGACTGGTGCGAACACTTTGCACACATTGTCGAAAGGCACATGATGTACTGCCCGAATTACGACAGCAATTGCAGTTGGATAAAATTGGTTATCAGGAAGGGCAATTTGTTTATGAAGCGGTTGGTTGTGACCAATGTTCTCACAGTGGATTCAATGGTCGAACCATTATTCTCGAATTCCTGCCCATGACAGATACCATCCGACAATTAATTCTGGCCAAAGCCGATGGCTCAAAAATTCAAAAATCCGCCATTGAAGAAGGCATGCAATCCATGCGTTCCCATGGTTTGAAAAAAGCCTTGCGCGGAGAAACAACTCTTGAAGAAATCCTGCGAGTGACTCAGGAAGTCTGATGCCTTTATTCCGCTACAAAGCCTTGACTGCTCAAGGTGAAACCATCGAAGGTGAAATGGAAGCCGCCAATAAAGATGCTGTGATCAGCTGGCTACATGAAAGTGGACAAATTCCCATCGGGACAGAAAAAGTCGGTAGTGCTGGTTCTGCTGATCAAAAACCAAAACTATTCGGTGCAAAAAAAGCCTTGTCAGCACAAGATGTGAATCTGATCACAGGCAAACTGGCGATCATGTTACGCGCTGGTTTACCGCTGGATAATGCTCTGGAAATGCTGGGCAATCTGGTCAACCCAGGGCCAGGCCGACAAATTCTTGAGAAGATCAGAGCCGACGTACAAAACGGCGCGCCTCTGTCGGAAGCCATGCAACCTTACCCGCAAGTGTTCGATAAACTGTATGTCAACACACTCAAAGCTGGCGAAGCTGCTGGTGCGCTGGACACGGTTCTGGAAAGACTGGCTGACTATCTGGAGCGCAGTAGAGAATTAAAAGAAACCATCAAATCTGCTTTGATCTATCCGGCTATTTTGTTCTTTGTCGCTTTGATCTCACTGGCAATATTGTTGATCTATGTTGTTCCACAGTTCAGTGATTTATTCGAAGGGATGGATCAGGCCATGCCTTTGCCCACGGCAATTGTGATCGGTGTTTCCGAGTTTATCCAGCGCTGGTGGTGGGCGATCCTGCTAATCAAGATCGCTGCGTATATAGGCATAAAATGGATGTATCAAAATCCGGGCACACGAAAATCCATCGACAAACGTTTATTAAAAACCCCCCTGTTATCTGATCTGATCAAGAAGATCGAAGTCGCTCGTTTTAGTCGTACATTGGGAACTCTGACTGCCAATGGTGTTCCACTTTTGAATGGACTCAGTATCGTTTCCGAAACCGTCAATAACACGATCATGTCCGATGCACTTAATTCCGTTTCTGATCAATTGCGCGAAGGTAAAGGCATGGCAAAACCGTTGGATGAAACCGGTCTTTTTCCACAACTCGCCGTGCAACTAATCCATGTGGGCGAAGAGACAGGTGAGCTGGAAAAAATGCTCAACCAACTGGCCGACATTTATGATAACGAAGTCAAAGAAACCGTAAAACGTTTACTGACTTTATTAGAGCCAGCATTGATCATTGGTCTCGGAGTTATTATTGCCGCGATCATCATGTCAATTTTACTGGCGATTCTCGGGCTCAATGAGTTCGCGGTTTAATATTCGAAGATCGCAGCACGGTTTTTCTCTGCTGGAGATCCTTGTGGCATTTTCAATTTTGGCACTCAGCCTCGGTGTCCTGTTTCAGATCTATTCGCGTGGATCAAGTGTCACCGCTCTCTCCCGTGATTACACTCAAGCTCTGATTGTCGCGCAATCCCAACTTGCTGTACTTGAACAGACAGAAGTGATCGAGCTTGGTGAGGAAGGTGGCATCAGTAAAGATCAGATCAAATGGCAACGTCGTGTATTTGCTTATGAGGATCCTCTGGACACTGCAGCTTCATTCAAAAAAAAACACCAGTTAGTCAATGTAGAAGTTGAAGTCAGTTGGGAAACCATGGGCCGTCCACGCGCCTTCACATTAAAGTCATTGCGCCTGACGGCAGTAAAATAATGTCTGTCCACAGAAAAATAACTAGTCAAAAAATATCAGGGTTTACTCTGGTAGAAATTCAAATCGCATTGATTCTATTAGTCATGATCATGGGTTTATTATTTGGAGCCTTATACATGGCCTCAAAAAGCTGGAAAGTTGGTCAGGCACAGAATGAATTGACTGAAGAAAAACGATTAGTAGCTGAATTTCTGCGCCGTCAGTTTAGTCAAATCACGCCGCTATCCTGGCAGGACAACCGTGGCTCTGCTCTGATATTTCGTGGTCATAGTGATGCTGTATTGTATGTGGGAAAGCTCCCTGCTAATCGTAGTACTGGCGGACTTTCATTACTTGAATTGATCACTCGAGATGATGAGTCTTCTAAGCGATTAGAACTGGGATATGAAAGACTGGATCCTGATCAGACGCCTTTCGACACGACAGACGAAACGATGAAACATACGCTGGTTCTCGATCAGATCAAAACTATTCAATTTCAGTATTTTGGTCAGCAGAAATTTGGATCTGATCCTGCCGAATGGTCCGATCAATGGGAGGCTAACAAGCGACTCCCAAAATTGATCAAATGTCAGATCACCATGACAAGTGACGAGTCGTGGCCGGAAATGATCTTTCCAATTCACACCAATAGTAGCAATGGTTTAAGACAGTTGACATTGCAGGCATCCCAAGGCCGCTTTGCCAGAGATGACACAGAACCCAGACTGCCCGAAGATGTGGAACAAGACATTGAAGAGTTATTCTGACATGCAAAATAAGCAACAAGGGATCGCACTGGTTATTGTCCTGTGGATGCTGGCGTTGATGACCATTATTGCGCTGGCTTTTTCGGGAATGACACGCACAGAAAGCCTGCTGAGTAATAATATGATCCGTTCCGCTCAAGCCAGAGCCGAGGCTGAATCAGGGATCTGGCTGGCTGTAAATGATTTACTCAAACCAAACAACAACAGACGTTTTGCGGCCAATGGTTTACCTGTTCAGCTTCGCTCCGATCCTGATCGCAAACTCACGATTTCCATTCTGGATGAATCCGGTAAAGTTGATCTGAACAAGGCCAGCGAACAACTACTTATCGGCCTGATCAGTTCAGCAGGAATAGACTTTGATCAAACTAATCAGATTGTCGATGCGATCCTCGACTGGCGCGATAAAGACGATCTTACCCGGCTCAATGGCGCTGAAGATGATGATTACAAATCAAATGGCTATGCTTACGGAGCCAAAGATGGAACCTTTAACAGTATAGAAGAAGTGATGCTGATCCAGGGGATGGATCAGTCACTGTATAAAAAACTGCAGGATCTGATCACCGTTCATTCCATGCAATCCAGAGTTCGTATAAATTCGGCTCCATTGGGTGTTCTCAAGGCACTTCCGGGTTTGTCTGACGAAATAATTGCCGAGATCATAACTAGTCGCCAGAATGGTGAAACTGCTATAATTCCCATTGTTTTGCCGGATTCTGTTAAACCTCTCGTGTTCGCATCAGGACAAGGTAACTTGTTTTCGATTATCAGTGAGGCACAGGTGGGTGGCCTGACTTCACGACTGAAGCTAACACTGGCACGAAAAAGAAGTGGCAATAAACCGATCACCATACTTGACTGGCAGGAGAATGTTGCAGCGATGGCTATCAATGTGAATCATCAACAGGAAATTTTTCCAGAAGAATGAAAATCAACGCTGAATCATCAATGATCAACTGGTGGCTGGAAGGTCTTGGCATGCTTGTGCCCACCCGACTAAAAAACCTGTTCAACCCTCTAAAAAAACGGATTCTGATTCAGCTTCAGAATGATCAGCTGGCCGTCATCTGGCCGCACAAAGGAGAAAGTAAATCTCAATCTGATCTTTATCATTTGCAGATCGCAAGTGAACGAAAAGATTTATCCCGCTTATTAACAAAACACAACCAGGATAATTACGATCTTGTCCTGTGTCTTCCGGCAAAAAAAGGACTTAAAAATACCATCAAACTTCCGTTCAATGCTGAATCTGATCTGGCTAGCATTCTTGAGTTTGAAATTGAGAGACAAACACCTTTTACACGTGATCAGGTTTATTCCGGTTATCAGTTGATCGACAAAAATAAAAGTGAAAACATTCTCAATGTCGAACTAAATGTCATTCCAAAGAAATATCTTGATCCACAACTTTCTGAACTGCAAAAGGTGGGCATTGCACCGCAAATGGTTGAGCTATTCACCAACGAAACCAGTTCAGGTATCAATGTTCTTCCAGAATTAGCACCGGAAACTAAGCACAAAGGCACTCAGCGTATCAACCATCTTCTTTTACTGTTGGCTACAGTGCTATTCGCTATTACGATCATCCTTCCTTTCAGAGGAGTTGATCAGGCGATCAAGCAAACCGATAGCGCAATGAAGGAAGCTCAAGCAGGCGCAACTGAAGTGAATGAACTACAAGCGAAATGGAGAGACTCACAGGAAAAACAAAATGTCGTGAATAAAAAGATTGAGAGTCATCGTTCAGTCACGGTAATCCTGGAAGAACTTACAAGACTGCTGCCTGATGATACCTGGCTAACCAGATTCCACATGAACAAGGAAACGATTCGACTCCAGGGAGAGTCTACAACCGCCAGCAATTTGATCAGCATTATTGAAAAATCGGATCATTTTTCAGGTACACGTTTTCAGTCGCCCGTCACCAGCAATACTGCCACGGGTAATGACCGTTTCCAGATCACAACCCAAAACATGATTAAACCCATTCCCCAGGTGACAGCAAAATGATATTGCATCGCTGGCAACACGCTACGCTTTCCCTGCTAATTTTGCTTGGACTAATAATGTTGATCGTGTTCGCATGCGTGCGTCCAGCAATCTCTTATTATCAAGAACGACAAACAGGACTGGTAGCTCAACAGGATCGTTTACAACGTTACCGAGCTATCGCAGCACAAAAAGATAAGCTCATTCCTTTCTACAAACAACAAAATAAAACCATCGATCAACAACATTTTCTCACTCAAATGGAGCCTTCACTAGCAGCGGCCAAACTCCAGGAAAAGATCAAGAAATTATTAACAACGTATCAAGGACAATTGATCAGCACCCAACCTGTCCTGGCAAAAGGTGATGATTTTTTTACACCGGTCATGATCCGGGTCAACATGAAATCAGATATAACCACCTTGCTGGAGGTTCTGTATAGCCTGGAGTCCAGTCAACCATTGGCATATATCGACAACCTTCAGATCCAGCGAATTGGTGCCGCAAGAAATAATAATCGACGACGAACTAATGCAGACATCAAACCATTAAATACACGATTTGATCTCAAGGTTTACATGTTGAATAAAAAGGCCGAAAGCTGATGCTTAACAGTAAATTCACAACGCTCCTTCTAGTCATTATCTGTATCCTGCAAACACTCGTGTTTTTTTATCTGCTGAAAAAACCTCAGACAATATCTGACTCAAATTCGATTGAAAATATTAACGACTTAAAACTTGAACAAACACCACCTGGCCAGACAAAAGATCTTGCTGACATCAGCGAGTTTGATGAGATTATTCAAAGACCTCTTTTTTCAAATAGTAGAAAACCAGAAGAGGAAAAGGTTGAAAAGATCATTAAATCGGAAATAAAGATAAAACCCGTAAGAAAACCAGAGTTTATGTTAACGGGAATCGTTTTAACTAATGAAGAAGAGTTAGCGCTGATCAAGAGTAGACGAAATTCTCAGATCAATAGGCTCAGGCTTGATGAAGTCATAGAAGGCTGGAAATTGATTGAGATAGACCCCGAGATGGTAATATTGAGCTCAGGTGATCAAAAAATCACGTTGGAAATTGAGAGAAAGGCAACCCCTGGACTCATCCAAAAAGAGAATGGCACAATAAACCAGACAAAAAGTGAAGAGGAATCAATCCTTCCATCCGACAAAACAGATCCCGTTTCTGAAATCCAGGAAAAGAAACAAGACGAATTTTCAAAAGAAGAATTTTGAACAATTAAACTCTTAATCCAATTACCTGCTCTATCCATAGTCACCGGACGTAACAGACTAGTTATGTGAACCTGTTCACAAAATGTAACTGGATAAGTCGGCTCGGTTAGAGCACAATGCACCTGCTTCGATACGACGAAAACCGTATTGCAAGTATTAATATTGAAGGGATAAATATTAAAGTATCAATTCAAAGGGAAATATGAAATATATATTTAAAGCCGTTTTTGCCATTCTGGTCATCAATTTTGCAATTCTAGATTTTGAAGCTTTCGCCACCTCAAGCGATAGCATTTACGAAAAAAAGATAGTGTTACCTGTCTACGACCGTAATAATCCTGAAATGTATCTAATAAAAAACAATCAGGATTGGAAAAAAATCAATGACCATAGAATTCGATTCTTTTTCGTGACACCCGGTAATTACAGTCACGCTGGAAACAGTGGTGGCAGGGTCATCTTAAAAACCAGTGGTTCCGCCAGTAAAAAGCGATATATCTTGCTTCACAATGGCAATAACACCCATCCGGGAAAACTCTCTAAAAACAGGCTGGCCAAGGTCGGGTTTCTCTTAAAAAATACGAGTAACTGGGTTATTGACCGGATGGCTTATTGGGAGAGTCCAGGTATTTTAAATCCCATCGTACTGGAAAACTCAGACAATAATATTGTGAACCGATATTTTATGAGTAATGTAGGCACAGGCATTAGCATATTAGATGGATCGGATAATAATATTATTCAAAATTGTAGAATTCAAAGGAACAAAATTTCGATTCGCCGTGATAGTGCTGCGATAGGTATTACGACACATAGTCGAAGGAGTGTTCGTATAGTAAACAATAAAATTCTGAGTAACGAAATCTATAACTTTGTGGATGGTTTTCAAACCACCCGCAGGAGTGGCAATTCAAGGCTGAGTTTTGAAGGCACTATCATTGATAATAATCATTTCTACATTGACAACAAAATCTATACTGATGGGAAAGGTCATCATAAGGCTAATGGACAATTTGCTTATGCCGAGAATGCTATCGATTTAAAGGTCGGCTCAGAGAACGCGAATAAGCCCGTTATTGTCAGTAACAATAAAATGTGGGGGTATCGAGAATCAGATAGAACACGTTCCCAACTATCCGATCATGGTGCGGCGATGGCAATACATTACAACGTAAAAAATACGGTGATTCAGGATAACGTCTTATTTGACTCCACGGTGGGCATGAATATCTCTGATCCTTATTCAGGCTATTCGATGCAAAACTCCGTGATTAAAAATAATATTTTTTATAAGATTAAAGAACAGGCATTTTACATCAGTCACAGCAGTAAGATTAAGTTTGATGGCAACCTGTTTAAAGATGTCTCTAAAGATTTTAAGAAGTTTGTTGTCTTTGATAAACAATTGAAAAATATATCCTTTGTCAACAACACCATTTTAGATGCACATAATAAAACAGCGCATCTGATTGGGCATGTTGCCACCCGTTCAAATAATACATTTTACAAGGCATTGCCCGGTAAGTTATCGGGTTCGGGTGATACGGTGTACCCTGGGAAGCCTAACCTCGGTTATAGCAACTTAGTGTTTATAACCGATAATTATACGAATCATCCAAGAACGATTACATTACCTCAGGTTGTTACAGGAACCGCTGGCATCCCACCCAAAACGATTTCTTTACCAGAAGTTCCCACAGGAATAGATAGCCGTTCTCCCAAAACGACTCCTTTGCCTCAAGTTCCCACCGGTGGAACCAATAAGTCATTAAAGATCACTTCTCACACTGAAGGACAAAAAGTGTTAGCCCGAAAAAGTTTTGAGGTGACCGTCGATATCACCGATCCGGAGGGTGTACGGTGGGCTATTTTTTATATTGATGGCAAACGTATCGCGGGTGATACGACATTCCCCTATAGCATGAAATACCCGGCTTTATCACCGGGGCGTCATGAGATTACGGTTCACTATAAAACACGTAAAAATAAATATACGGCAAAAGTGCCGGTTAATATTACGGTGGTAAATTCTCTCCATGAAAAGACAAAGACACCTCGTAGTAATCGTCAGCTGCCGGTTGATCATAAGCTAAAGATAACATCGCATGTAGAAGGACAAAGAGTTTTAGCCAGAAAAGGTTTTGAGGTAACAGCTGAGATAACCGATCCCGATGGTGTACGGTGGGCTATTTTTTATATTGATGGCAAACGTATCGCGGGTGATACGACATTCCCCTATAGCATGAAATACCCGGCTTTGTCACCGGGACGTCATGAGATTACCGTTCACTATAAAACACGTAAGAATAAATATACGACGAAAGTACCTGTGAATATTACGGTGGTAAATTAATGTGACTTTCGTGATGATCAAGGAAGTCATGTTTCTGAGCAATAAAGAAAACGATCGCGAATATAGATATAGCTATTAAAAATAGACGGAAACAAAAAGAACAATCGCTGTGGTGATGTCATCATTAGTCTCTCATACGTCGTGATCTGGTACTGACTCGAGACTTAGATTTAACCTTAAACTTTTTCTTTTTAACCGTTGGAACTTTCGGTAGCCCCGTATGTTGAGTTAAGATTTTTCCACCATTCACTTTTCGTTTTGCTTTTGGCGTGATCCGTCTTCCTTCCGTCTGATCACCCGTGCCAGCAGGTTGCCAGTTAGGGATCAGATGTTTTTTTCCATTACCGATCAAATCAGCTCGACCCATTCTTTTTAGTGCTTCTCTTAACAAAGGCCAGTTGTTGGCATCGTGGTAACGTAAAAATGCTTTGTGTAACTGACGTTGTTTTTTTCCTTTTGGAACAAAAACTGGATCACTATCACGAGATACTTTTTTCAGTGGATTTTTTCCTGAATAAAACATCGCAGAAGCGGTTGCCATCGGTGACGGTAAAAATGCCTGTACCTGATCAGCACGATAACCATTGGTCTTTAACCAGATCGCCAAATTCATCATATCTTCGTCCTTCGTGCCAGGGTGTGCGGCTATGAAGTATGGGATCAAATACTGTTCCTTACCCGCTTCTTTTGAAAATTGATCAAACATTTGTTTGAAATTGTCATAACTTCCCATGCCCGGTTTCATCATCTTCGATAGTGGGCCACCTTCAGTGTGTTCCGGCGCTATTTTCAGATAACCACCGACATGATGGGTGACCAGTTCCTTAACATATTCTGGTGATTTAACCGCAAGGTCATAACGTAGACCAGATGCGATCAATATCTTTTTGATTCCCGGAAGTTTTCTCGCACGACGGTAGATCTTGATCAGAGGGCCATGATCCGTATTGAGGTTTGAACAGACATCAGGATAGACACAAGATGGCTTACGGCAAGCAGCTTCAATCTCTGTACTTTTACAGGCAATGCGGTACATATTCGCAGTCGGGCCACCCAGATCAGAAATGACACCGGTAAATCCGGGAACACTGTCCCGAATGGTTTCAATTTCCTGAATAATCGAATCTTCCGAACGACTCTGGATAATTCGGCCTTCGTGTTCTGTGATCGAACAAAAGGTACAACCACCAAAACAGCCACGCATGATCGGGATCGAAAAACGGATCATTTCATAGGCAGGAATTTTTGCCTTGCCATAAGATGGATGCGGCTGACGCGTGTAGTTCAGATCATAAACCGCGTCCATTTCTTTTGTCGTCAATGGGATCGGCGGTGGGTTCAACCATAAATGTTGCTGGCCGTGTTGCTGAATCAGTGCACGAGCATTTCCGGGGTTAGTTTCCAGATGCAGAATTCGCGAAGTGTGCGCATATAAAACTGGATCAGCTTTAACCTGATCATAAGCTGGAATCCTGATGACAGTTCGATCACGATCAGCTTTGAGCGGTTTCCTGACGAACTTGATCACATTATGATCAATTTTCTCATCACAAGCCTGCGTATTTTTAGACGTATCCAGATACGGATCAATCGGCGGCTCAATTTCTCCAGGCGTATCCAGTTCCGTCGAATCGATCTCCCACCAGTCATCCGGCCGTTGCTTACACAAAAATGCCGTCCCACGAACATCGGTGATCTGATCCAGCGTTTCACCCTTTGCCATCCGATGTGTAATCTCAACGATCTGACGTTCCGCATTTCCATACATAAGCATGTCGGCTTTGGAATCAAGCAACACAGATCGCCGTACTTTTTCCGACCAGTAATCGTAATGTGCGATCCGCCGCAGGCTGGCTTCAATGCCACCGATAACCACCGGCACACCTTTGAAAGCCTCACGACATCGTTGCGTATAAACAATCACACAACGATCAGGACGCTGGCCACCTGCCCCGTCTGGCGTATAAGCATCATTGGATCGCACACGCCGCTCGGACGTATATCGATTAACCATCGAATCCATATTTCCACCGGTCACACCGAAATAAAGATTCGGTTTACCGAGACGCATGAAATCATCTTTATTTTGCCAGTCCGGCTGCGAGATAATCCCAACACGAAAACCCTGCGCTTCTAGGACTCGTCCAACTAGCGCCATACCAAAACTCGCCTGATCAACATAAGCATCTCCGGTCACCAGAATTACGTCGCAACTATCCCAACCCAACTCATCCATTTCTTCGCGGGACATGGGTAAAACCGGAGCGATGCCGAAGCGTTTTGCCCAGAATTGTTTATAGGAAAATAGGTCAGGTGCTGTATGCATAGTGTTCAAATCATTAAAGAAAGAAGCCTATCATGAATACTTGAGTTCATACATTGGTTATTGCCATAAAGTTAGATGTTCAAACCCATTATTTTGATCAGTATTCCAAGTGATAATCGGTTATGATTCCCGCTTTCAAAATCACGTTAATTTAAGCTCATGATAACGTTCTCTGGTAGCGCTGCTTTTTCATCCTTCCGTCTTGAAAAAATCCTGCTTGATATTCAGCACGTTTGTTCTGAAATCACTTCAGTCGATGCTCGATTTATTCATTTTGTTGAATATTCTTCTGATCTTGATCAACAGGAAAAACAACAGCTTGCAGAACTTTTGTCATATGGCCCTTCTTCAGAAGTTACTGATCACGATCACATGTTGCTGGTCATTCCCCGTACTGGAACAGTCTCCCCCTGGTCGAGTAAATCGACGGATATTGCAAGAAATGCTGGTCTGAGTAAAGTTGACCGACTTGAACGTGGTGTTCAATGGTTTTTTCAATCTGACAGTAAGTTAGCTCTAAACAAGATCGCCCCACTGATCCATGATCGAATGACCGAAACCGTTCTGACTGATCTTGATCAGGCGAATAGTCTTTTTGATCATGCCGAACCGGGGCTGATCAAACACATCGATATTCTCGCTTCAGGACGTGCAGCACTGGAAGAAGCGAATCGTACTTTAGGACTGGCTTTATCAGATGATGAGATCGATTATCTGTTCGCAAATTTCACCAGGCTAAAACGTAATCCATCTGATGTCGAACTGATGATGTTCGCGCAGGCAAACTCCGAACATTGCCGTCACAAGATCTTTAATGCCGACTGGACGGTTGATGGTGAAAAACAAGATCGAAGTCTGTTTTCCATGATCAGGAATACGCATGAGAAAAACCCTAACGGCGTTCTTTCTGCTTATTCGGATAATTGCTCTGTCACGACCGGTTATGCGGGTGATCGATTCTTCCCGAATCCACAAACCGGCCAATACGAATATGTGGAAGAGGATATTCATATTCTCACCAAAGTCGAAACCCATAATCACCCAACCGCGATCTCACCTTACCCCGGCGCGGCGACCGGATCAGGTGGTGAAATTCGTGATGAAGGTGCGACGGGACGTGGATCAAAACCGAAAGCAGGACTCACAGGATTTACCGTTTCCAATTTAAAAATTTCTGATCTCGCGCAACCGTGGGAAGTTGATCATGGAAAACCTGATCGCATTGCTTCTGCACTCGACATTATGATCGAAGGGCCGATTGGTGGCGCGGCGTTCAATAACGAATTTGGTCGCCCTGCTCTTTGCGGATATTTCCGCACCTACGAACAGGAAGTGAATGACGAGATCCGCGGCTACCACAAACCGATCATGATCGCGGGTGGCCTCGGTAATATTCGTCCGGGACACACGCACAAGGATCAGATTCCGGCGGGATCAAAAATTATCGTCCTCGGTGGCCCTGCCATGTTGATCGGCCTCGGCGGTAGCGCGGCATCTTCTGTAACTTCCGGCGAGAGCGACGAGAATCTCGACTTCGCTTCTGTCCAACGTGACAATCCGGAAATGGAACGCCGTTGTCAGGAAGTAATCGACAGTTGCTGGACGTTAGGTGAGGACAATCCGATCATCTCCATTCACGATGTCGGCGCTGGTGGAATCTCCAATGCCCTGCCCGAATTAGTGAATGATGCAGAACGCGGAGCCGTGTTTGAATTACGCGAAGTCCCAAGTTCTGATCCGGGCATGTCGCCGGTTGAAATCTGGTGTAATGAATCGCAGGAAAGATATGTATTGGCTATCGCGCCCGAATCGCTGAGTTTCTTTGAAAAGATATGCGCGCGTGAGCGTTGTCTATTTGCCGTTCTTGGTGAGGCGACTACTGAACGAACTTTGATTCTGGATGATCGTCTGTTCAACGACAGACCGATTGATCTGCCGATGGAAGTGTTACTCGGCAAACCACCGAAAATGAATCGTGAGACTCAACGTATCTCACCAAAACTTTCAGCTTTTGATGATACAAATATTACGATCAAAGATGCCGCCGAACGCGTCCTGCAACTTCCCGCTGTCGCCGATAAACGTTTCCTGATCACCATTGGTGATCGCAGCGTTACAGGTCTGGTAGCGCGTGATCAAATGGTTGGCCCGTGGCAAGTTCCGGTTGCCGATTGCGCGGTCACATCAAACTCTTTCCACGGTTGCGCTGGTGAAGCAATGTCGATGGGCGAACGTACTCCACTAGCCTTGATCGACGCTGCCGCTTCTGGTCGAATGGCGATTGGCGAAGCGATCACAAATATTGCTTCCACTCGTATTCTAAAAATGTCTGACATTATTCTTTCCGCTAACTGGATGGCTGCCTGTGGTCATGGCGATGAAGATGCACGTTTGTTTGATACCGTGAAAGCGGTCGGAATGGAGCTTTGTCCGGAGCTGGGAATTTGTATTCCGGTGGGCAAAGATTCGCTGTCGATGAAAACCGTCTGGCAGGAAAACGATCATGAACGGTCTGTTGTTTCTCCATTATCATTGGTCATCACCGCATTCGCTCCGGTTGTCGATGTACGGATGTCGCTGACGCCACAATTACGAACGGATCAGAATGAGACGGATTTAATTTTTATTGATCTCGGTACTGGAAAAAATCGCCTCGGTGGATCTGCTCTGACTCAAGTTTATAATCAACTCGGAGACAGCTCTCCAGATCTCGATGAACCGGAAAGACTGAAAACTTTTTTTCGTAGCATTCAGCTTTTGATCGAAGCGAATATGATCCTTGCCTACCATGATCGATCGGATGGCGGATTGTTCACAACACTCGCAGAAATGGCTCTTGCAGGAAGAACAGGAATCGATATTGATCTGACTTCTGCCGATCTAAATTCATTATTTTCCGAAGAACTTGGCGCAGTTATTCAAGTTCAAAACGAACATCGTGATCAGGTTATCAAATGCCTGACATCCGATGGCGTGCTCGCTGAGCACGTTCATGTCATCGGAACATTGAATGAAAGTAAACAGATCAAGATCTCTCAAAAAAGTGAAGAAGTTTACTCAGAAAACCTGATGGAAATTCAACGGCTCTGGTCATCAACTTCTTTCCACATGCAAAGCCTGCGCGATAATCCTGAATGCGCGAAACAGGAATACGATGCCTTACAAAATCCGAACGATCCGGGATTGTCTGTATCACTGACTTACACACCTGACGAAACACCTTTCACCAACAAAGGATCAAAACCTTCCGTTGCAATTCTGCGTGAACAAGGTGTCAACGGTCAGCTAGAAATGGCGGCTGCATTTGATCGCGCTGGCTTCTCGACGATTGATGTTCACATGAGCGATCTGATCGAAGGTCGGATCAAACTGGATGATTTTATCGGCCTCGTTGCTTGCGGCGGATTCTCTTACGGTGACGTTCTTGGTGCTGGCGGCGGCTGGGTAAAAACAATTCTATTCAATGAGGAATTGAAAGATCAATTCAGCAAGTTCTTCACACGATCAGACAGTTTCACATTAGGCGTATGCAACGGCTGCCAAATGCTCGCGCAATTAAAAGAAATTATTCCCGGCGCTGATCACTGGCCAGTTTTCTTACGCAATGAATCGGAACAATTCGAAGCAAGGCTAGTCATGGTTGAAGTTCAAAAATCTCCATCAATTTTTCTAAATGGTATGGAAGGATCAAGAATGCCGCTCGTCGTTTCACACGGCGAAGGACGAACCAGTTATTCCTTAGAAGAATCAAAACAAGCCATCGAAAAAGGTATTGTCAGTCTCAACTATATTTCAAACTCAGGTGAAGTGGCTGATCAATATCCAGCAAATCCGAATGGATCAGAACTGGGACTAACCGGACTAACAAGTACCGACGGTCGCGTCACGATCATGATGCCGCATCCGGAACGTGTGTTCCTGAAAAAACAATTCTCATGGCTGCCGGACGACTGGAAACAGGAAGATAGCCCGTGGATGCAGATGTTTAGAAATGCGCGAAAATGGGTTGGTTAATCCAATCTGATCAACCATGAACTATCTGGCTCATTGTTATTTTTCCAGCGGTTCACAGAACTCTCTTTATGGGAATTTATTGGGTGATTTTGTCAAAGGTTCATCTCACGGTTATCTCGATCAGGAAGTTTTAGACGGTATTAAACTACATCGAGCTATCGACAAATTTACCGACAGTCATCCGGTTGTCATTCAAAGTAAGAATAGAATTTCAAAAGAACGAAAACGATTTTCAGGAATTATGATCGATGTTTTTTATGATCATTTTCTGGCGATGCACTGGGATAACTTTTCTTCTTCCGACTTCAATAGTCAAACAAAAGAATGGTATGACAAACTTAATAACGAAACGGGTATTGAGCTTCCGGAAAGAATGAAAACAACCGTACATATGATGAGAAAAAAAGATCTATTTTCCATGTATAAAACATTTGATGGAATCTCTATAGCAATCAATGGTATTTCCAGACGTATCCGTTTTGATAATGAATTGGCTGGTGGTGGAAAAGAGCTTGAGAAGAACTACTCTTCTCTTGAGAATGATTTCCATCAATTTTTTCCACAGTTGGAACAATACGTAAAGACAATACAATACTGATCACTTGTAATAAGTTGACTGAAGACCTCAATAATGATTGTACAGTCCCGGCTATTCTTTCGAAATTCCAAACCTGCAGCATTCCCCACCTTTAACCATACATTCTTTATGCTCAACTTTTGCATCTAGCAAAATGCTCATCAGGCTAAGGTCTAACTCACAGACATCACTATATTCTTCAGCGAGTTTATGAAAAACACAATTACTCGCTACAATATCTGAAGAATTATCCGGGTTCACTTCCACCTGTGCCTCGTAACCAAGCTCATACATAATGTCAGCAACATCACTGATCTTTCCAACCAATGAGTTGTTTTCTCCTACACGCCCTTTAAACTCATGCGCTAACTGTTCTCCCATATCTATTAAACAATCCTTAAACTCCTCATCTCCAAGTCTCTGCTTTATTAACCGGATCAGCAGGTTTGAAAACAACGCATAATGCTTGGGAAAAAGCTCAAGACCGTTATCTGTCAATGTATAGATCTTAGACGGTCGCCCTCTTGTACTAGACAGTGAGGAGTTTTCTACATATCCACCATTTTCCAGACTTACAAGGTGCTGATTAACAGCATTTCGTGAAATTAATAGTTCCCGGGTCAGCTCATCAACGGTCAACCCCATGCGATTATGCAGAAGAGCCTTAAGCAAAAACTGCTGACGCTGGCCAAATATGGATAAATTATTCATGAGCAAATCTTAGCATAAATATATATTTTCGCTATTTTAAACATATTTATATTGTATATATGTTATATATAGATTATCGTGTGTTCTCACAACAAATAAAAAGGAGAAAAAAATGCTAACTTATTCAGCCATCGTTCTTACAATCACTGCCGTAGGGGGAGTATTGCTGGCAACTAAAGTATTAAAAGGTAACCTTGCATCATGGCCTATATCAATTCTACATGCCCTGCTTGGTGCTACAGGTTTGGTATTGCTGGGAATAACAGTCTTGCAAGGCTCGGGAGCTGAAAGGATCACCGCTGCGCTTGGATTATTGATTGTGGCGGCTTTAGGTGGATTTTATCTAGCCTCTTTTCATATACGAAAGCAGATCGCACCAAAAGCAGTAGTAATAATTCATGCCTTAGTTGCTGTAGCTGGTTTTCTCACCCTGCTTAGTATTCTCTTTGGAATTTAAGGTTATACAATGGCTCACCCAATCCACCCTATGCTGGTACATTTCCCGATAGTTTGCTGGACGCTAACAACTCTTGGTGATATCGCCAGTATAAAATTTGGAGAATGGGCGTGGAATTTCTCAGGAATAATGCTAATTTTGGGAACAATTTCAGCTATTGCAGCGATGATTACTGGTTTGATTGAAATGGGAAAGATCGACGAAGAAAGTCAGGCAATTAATATTGCTAACCAACATATGAAACTTGTCATGGTTGCCTGGTCCTTCTATGCATCAAGTCTGTTCATGCGATTAGAAGGTACTAGTCTCGCTATGCCCGGTGTCATTGAAATATGCTTGTCCACAACTGGTTTTCTTTTTTTATGCATCGCCGGGAGGTTAGGTGGAAAACTGGTCTTCGAATATGGAGTAGGTGTTAAGGATAGTCTAGCACCTTGTAAAACACACAATAGAGATTCGCCTCATTGAACCTTTAATCAATTCTGCTGTATAAGTAACGATAATAATAGAAAAATACAGGACATACTTTGACTATTCAATCCTATAAAACACCGATCATAGACTTTGGTGATGCAGAAAAAAAACGTGACGAGATACGTGAATACTTTCATGCAACTTGTGATCAGTATGAATCACTATATACAACACTAAATAATGATTCCATCTTTTATGAACGCCCAGAATCGCTCCGTCATCCACTCATTTTTTATTATGGACATACCGCAACATTCTTTATCAACAAGTTGATCGTATCGAAACTTATTGATCAGAGAATTAACCCTGACATGGAATCCATGATGGCGATTGGTGTTGATGAAATGTCATGGGATGATCTGGATGAAAAGAATTACGATTGGCCGGAAGTTGATCAGGTTCGCCAGTACCGAAAGAAAGTTAGAGATCTTGTAGATAACTTAATCGACACGCTGCCTTTAACCTTACCCATTCAATGGCAAGATCCGTTCTGGATCATTCTGATGGGCATCGAACATGAAAGGATCCACCTGGAAACATCATCTGTTCTGATCAGACAATTACCCATTGAGTCAGTTAAACCTCACCTTGATTGGCCAATCTGTAAATGTGCACAACAAGGACCAGCACCTACTAATGAATTAATAGAAGTTACTGGCGGTATGGTTCATCAAGGTCGAGCAAAGCCTTCTAATACTTATGGCTGGGACAATGAATACGGATCACTATCAAGTGATGTTGCCCCCTTCAAAGCCAGCCGCTTTCTGGTCAGTAACAAGGAATTTTTAGCCTTTGTTAAGGATGAGGGTTATCAATTTAAATGCTGGTGGTCAGAAGAAGGTTGGGAGTGGAACCAATATAAAAAAGTGACTCATCCTGTTTTCTGGATTAAGAGTGATGAAGGCACTTATCGTTACCGTTCCATGCTGGAAGAAATCGATATGCCATGGGACTGGCCTGCTGATGTGAATTTTCACGAAGCAAAAGCATTCTGTAACTGGTTATCCGCTCGTACAGATAAGCAAATCCGTTTACCCAGTGAAGCAGAATGGTACCGACTTTATGATTTGAATATTGCCAATGCTCAGGAAACCGATCACACTGAGTGGATCAAAGCACCCGGGAATATCAATCTCGAATACTGGGCTTCATCCTCACCAGTAAATGGTTTCATGCATGGAGAATTCGGCGACATTATCGGCAATGTCTGGCAGTGGACTGAAACAGCGATAGATGGGCTCGATGGTTTTCATGTTCACCCTGCTTATGATGACTTTTCTATTCCAACTTTTGATGGCAGACATAATCTGATCAAAGGTGGCAGCTGGATCTCGACTGGTAACGAAGCACATCGAGATAGTCGCTACGCATTTCGCCGACATTTTTACCAACATGCTGGTTTCCGCTATATTGAATCCAGCGAAGAGGTTGATCAAACTTTTAATAATTACGAAACTGATGAATTCATTTCCCAATACCTTGAATTTCATTATGGTGATGAATATTTCTCGGTTAAGAACTTTCCAAAAGCCTGTATCGATCACATATTCGAGCTTGCTGGTGATCAACAATTTGAACGTGCTTTAGATATCGGGTGTGCCGTAGGGCGTAGTAGTTTTGAACTTGCAAAAAATATTCCCCATGTCGATGCACTGGATTTTTCCACCCGATTTATTCGTAATGCACTGGACTTACGGGAACATGGACAACTTAGATACCTGATCACAAATGAAGGTGAATTAACAACGCTAAAACAAATCAGCCTCGAAGAACTGGGCTTACAGGAAACTGCCGACAGAGTTCACTTTAGTCAGGGTGACGCCTGCAACTTGAAAGAAAAATATAAGGACTATGATCTGATCTTTGCCGGAAACCTGATTGATCGTTTATATGAACCAGGAAAATTTCTAAAAGAAATTCATCAGCGTATGAGAGCTGACGGTTTACTTATCATCACCTCTCCTTACACCTGGCTTGAAGAATATACAGAGAAACCACAATGGATAGGTGGTTACAAGATCAACGGTGAGAATATGACGTCCCTGGATGGTTTACATCACGTATTGAAAGATCATTTCGAACCATTAGGTGATCCGATTGATATTCCATTTGTGATCAGAGAAACCGCGCGCAAACATCAACACACCATTGCACAAATGACTATCTGGAAAAAATGCGATTCAAACCGTCCTTAATTAATCTTTATTACAAAAAGTGGCAAGCACACTCGCCTGTTGTTCTTTCACAGTCAAATCCACAACCGCTAACGCTGGAAGAACTTGAAGGAATTGTTGGATCGACTGAAAACCTTTTTGAACCACAGGAAGCGCTCACCTATTCATCGATTCAGGGTAATGAAATATTACGATCAAAAATTGCCGAACTTTATGATCATAATAGTTTAGAAAAAATTGCGACGTTTGCCGGTGCTCAGGAAGCTATTTTTTGTGCGACGCATAGCCTCGTTGAAGCGGGTGACAAAGTCGTTGCGATCACACCAATTTTCGAACCTTTAATTAAAACGGCTCAGGACATTGGTTGCGAGATCGAACTGATTTCATTACAGGCAAATAATCAATGGCAACTTGATCTCAATCAACTTGAAGATGCGATCAATGACGGTTGCAAATTACTGATCCTTAACTTTCCACATAATCCAACTGGCGCAATGATCAGTAAAGAACAATTACTTCAGATCATAAATATTTGCGAAAGAAATAATTGCTGGATACTTTCAGATGAAGTTTTCAGAGGGCTGGAACACAAACCTGAAGATCGACTACCAGCCGTTTCTGATCTCTATGAAAAATCGATCAGTATCAGCGTGCTTTCAAAAGCCTTTGCTCTACCTGCTCTGAGGATCGGATGGATCAGTTGTCAGAATAAAAAGAGCCTTGATCAAACGTTACAAGTTAAAGATTACCTTTCAATTTGTAATAGCTTATATGATGAGGTACTCGCTTCGAGAGTTGTTCCTCACAACGAACAGATCTGGGAAAGGAACCAGTTATTACTTACCAGAAATCTTGAACGATTAAATCAACATTTCGAAAATCATCAGAATAAATTTAAACTGATTCAACCACAAGCGGGATGCACAACCTTTCCGATCATAAAAAATGATCAAACTACTGCTGAATTTTCTGAGGAACTTCTTCGATCTAAAAATATTATGCTGCTTCCTAATGAATTATTTCTTACAGAACTGAATGGGTTTAGACTTGGGTTTGGGCATGTTCATCATGTTGAGCACTACCAGTTTCTGTCATAGAATCAGCTAGCTCTTAAGCAATATACCAAGTCGGCCGATACACTCCTTACGATTTTTCATAAGCACGATAACAAGAGCGGAGAAACAAATGCGCATATTGATGCTTGATGGAGATAGTAATATCTCACTTTTTGTGGCTCGTTGTTTGGCGCAGATACCGAATGCTCAGCTTTTTGTTATTGCTGAATCCAAATGTTCTCCTTTACGGTTCTCAAGGCATAAAGTTGAATATATCACGAACAGTGAGTTTTACATTTCTCCGGACATTTCAGAACGTTTGCAGTTTCTGTCGGAAATAATTAGAGAAAAACAAATCGACATTGTAATACCTGTTGAAGATAGTGCGGTTGAGTTTATTTCTCATTACAGAAGGCAGCTTGAGAGAATAACAAACGTTATGCTTACACCCTCTAGTGACACCCTGAAAATAGTAACCAACAAATGGCAATTGGCTCAAGTTTTTGAGAAGTATCATCTTCCAACCCCAAAGACTATTTTATTTACGGAAAATGATCATGCTGTAGAAGAGTTTTCTAACACGTCATTGCCAGTCCTTTGCAAACCTGCAGAGGGTCGAGGTGGCGAGGGCATCCGTTTTTTCGACGAGATCGAATCTTGTTTAGCTCATTTACAAAAAATGGAACTTGATGGTAATTTTCCACCTTTTATCATTCAGAGTTTTGTGCCGGGATACGACATTGATTGTAGTGTTATTTGTCAGGATGGAAAAATTCTTGCACATACAATCCAAAAAGGAGTTATTCCAAGAAACGGTCGATTTGCTCCGCCTGCAGGTATTGAATTTGTTAATAATAAGAAAGTTTTGAATTTGGTCACGGAGTTGATGCAAATATTGCACTTTTCTGGTGTGGCACATATAGATTTACGGATTGAAGCAAGTACGGGACAAGTCAAGTTTATCGAAATCAACTCAAGATATTGGGCAAGTATAATCGGCTCGTTAAAGGTTGGCGTTAACTTCCCACATTTAGCATGTTTGGCCAGTTTAGGTCATTCATTTGAGTACCCTGCCTACGAATTAGATCGCTATGTTGATTTTAGTGCGGCGATTAGAGAAGGGATGAAACGACTATTAAGAAAAGATTGCCATCATTTTCATTGGAAGGAGGTAGGGCTTCGGCATGTGTTGACAGATCCATTGGCAGAAATCGTTCGGCTAGTATAATGAAAAACTACGGGAACAGTTCTAACATTTTTTGTAGAACTGTCCCTGGGGCATCAAGGGTCAGCCAACTTGATTATTATCACCGAAAATCATTACCCACTTCCTGAGACAGCTCCTGAGTCAAACTAATTTCCGGTATCTTGATCTGCCTCTGAGAAATATATTTCCCATAAACATAACCACTACGTCCATCGATTGTTTTAACCATCACCCAGGGTGTTTTTTCTTTATTAATAAGTATTAGCTGATCATCTCTGTAAAGCATACTTTTCGCAGTATGACTCTTCCCGGGACCTGAGCGTAATACCAGTTTTTTTGATGTTACCGCATAAGGAGGCAGAGGTTCCTCTTGTTTTACAAGCCTTGTTTCAGGTGTGCTATCCGTCTGGTTTCTATCCCAGGTTGATAATAATCGTCGAAAAAGAACATCAGTGACACTCATTACCTGATCATCATTAACATTTTGTGAGGCATAAAAGACACCCATGGCAACGCCTATTGGAGTGATTGGTAAACCACCGTCGTGACTGTTGACCACATGTCGTCCCTGCCAGAGAACTTTTTTATCGTTTGCTCTGATCAGCTTTAGTTTTGATCCAATAGATGTGTGTGAATAAAAACCAAGAAACTCTGAAGCATAGGCAGTAACTTCTCCAACCAGCAAGGTATCGCAATTAAGTGCTTTACCAAGTGCACGGTAGTTTTTCTCAGACATTGATTTTGTTTTTACGATCGCATCAACTTTATTTAATTCCACATCTCTGAAAGGGAAAGGTGCTAAATGTGAGTAAAGAACCCAGCGGATATTTTTGAGTTGTTCTTCTGTTAGAACGACCGCTTTTTTTGGTTCAGCACCTGCTTTTTCATCTTTTGGTTTGAGATCACTTGTTAAGGGAAGTACCGCGATACATTGAGGTGGAGAGCTATCGAATTCCTGAGAGGTTCGATAATGTACCGGGCTAATATTGACATCATTTCTACTTACTTCAGGATCATTCTCATTAATAAATGAGGGCTTCGTCATACAACCAGTCAATCCGGAAAAAATTATTCCCATACACCAGAGTAGATACAGGCGATTTTTCATTATTTCATTCCTACAACTTTTACTGCATTTTTAAGTAGTTATTGATTAACTTGATCTCGGGATTAACACTAAAAACATCGTCATTCCGGCATGGTTTTAGCCGGAATCCATATTATTAAGAGCTGGATTCCCGCTAAAACCCATGCGGGAATGACGGGAAATAGTTTGTTTTCTTAACCCCGTTGTCAGGTTGATTATAGTCCTCACAGTTTGATCGTAGCCGTATGAGTTTTCGTTTTTGTGATACGCTTCCTATAGTTCGGTCGGAGGGGAAGAAAAAATGATATTTCAAGGAAAGTACCTGAAGAAAGTATCCGGGTAAGTCTCGCATTAATAAAAAATCTCTCCCGCTAATCTTTATCTTAAAACTCTTAATGATTTTCGTTTTAGGATTGGTTGTGATGATTATACTAATCAATTCAAATCAGGAGGCATCCATGATCTTTTCAGGTAAACGACCAGACAACCTTGGTGTTAAAAATGGACGATTGGCTTCTGTTCCGAAAAGTCCAAACTGTGTTTCCAGTCAGAGTAATTCGGAAAAGTCTGGGATAGAACCTATCCAGTTTAATGGCGATCCGGTTCAGGAAATGACCCGACTTAAAGATATTCTCAGCAGCATGAAAGGCGTGACTATCATCAATTCAAAAGAAGATTATCTTTATGTGGAATGTAAAACCCCTTTGATGGGTTTTGTTGATGATCTAGAGTTTTACTTTGATGCTGACAGCAATGTCTTCCATGTCCGTTCAGCTTCAAGACTAGGTTATCTCGACTTTGATGTAAACCGAAAACGTGTTGAAGAAATCAGAACGTTATTTGGTCAACAAGACTAATTAGCCTTTGCGAGTTCGCTAAGCTTTTCGACAGTCATTCTGATCTGCTCTTCTAATCTAGATTTAATCACACTCGGTCCAATTAGCGGTGGTGCCCAGATGTCAGGTTCAATATCAGAGTTATAGTTGACGACAAGTTTTCCTTCAGAATTTGTGAAACTCCATCTTGATTCACCTGACTTCATATCACTGAATTCGGGAACAATCGTTGTCAAAAGATCCCCATTTTCATCTTCAAACATATCTGAAGTTTTTACTACATTTTTACAATAGAAAAGAACGCAGTCTTTGATCGACATCTTTACTCGTTGCATATTTTCATCGGGTGCTTCAAGTGTTTGTACTTCATAGACAGTAGGAATAAGAACCGGAATACTTTTAGAATCTTTTAAAACTCGTTTTATATTATCTTCGGTCGCATCAGTGATGAAAACCATCGAAACAAAATATTTTCCTTTTTCATGCCAGACTTCTAGTTCTTTAATTTCTTCTGAACTTACTATCATTGAATAAACGCTTATGGCAAAGATCAATATAATTCTGTTCATAGTAAATAAGTATTCTTTCATGACTTTTCTAATAAGAGTCGCAAAGGTGCGCTTTGTTCTCTTGCCATGGTGATAGCTTCTGTGAAAATTTCTTTTGCTTTGGACTCTGGATATGGGCCAAGGGAAGCCTGACCTTCCGTATGAATTTTGACCATTTTTGCTGTTGCTGTAAACCCTTGAAACTCAGCAGCTTCTTTAAGAATATCTATCACCAAATCCATCGGTGTATAGTCATCATTCATAATAACGATAAATAGATCACCGGTTAAATCATTATATTGGTCAAGCGATTGTTCTATTGTCATAACACGATCGCCATGAGAAAGGTAATTTTTGAAATCAAGTATGGTTAGTCCGAACCCTTTCAAAAGTTCAGAAGATCTTTTTTCTTCCAACAAACCAAGTAAAAGATCTTCATAACCAAGTAACGAAGCTTGTTCCTTCCGGATGCCTATGGAAAGACAGGCTTTTGAGATTGCTGAATTTACTTCTTCAGTAAGCTTTGGAAATTCCCCGGCTTCAATAGATTTCTTTGCCCGTTGGGTAGTCTTTTTTATCTGCTCAAGATCTATCTCATAAAGGTTGACCAGTTTGGAAATATTTGGATTAACAAGATCAACCAAAATATATTTGATCAAATATTCTAAATTGATTTCGCCAAACCCTTCACTTTTGGCTAAAGCATAGACAGGATCAATAAGCTCTTTGATTCCAGATCTGTATGGATCTAAAGCATCACCCTTATTAAAAACACCTAAACGATTAAATACTTTTACGATGGTTTTAATCATTAAGAATTCAAATCAAACCAACTCAAAATCAATCTTCTTCTCATCCAGATCAACTCGTGCAACCTGCACACGAATTTTATTGGCCAGTCGATAAGTTTTACCGCTACGCTCACCCTGTAACTTTTGTCCAATCGGATCAAATTGATAGTAGTCATGTTTCAATGCCGTAACATGCACTAGACCTTCCACATGAATATCATTCAATTCCACGAACAAACCAAACGAAGTTACAGAAGAGATTACGCCATCAAATTCTTCGCCAACTTTATCCATCATGAACTCGCATTTTAGCCAGCTAACCGCTTCTCTGGTTGCTTCGTCTGCGCGCCGTTCTGTCATGGAACAATGCTCGCCGAGTACTTGCATATCGTTGTGGCTATAGGTGTAGTTATCCGCATTTCCTTTTCTGACCAGATGGCGAATGGCTCTGTGTACAAGCAGATCAGGGTAGCGTCTGATTGGTGAAGTGAAATGCGCGTAAGCATCAAAAGCCAGACCAAAATGACCGACATTATCCGGGCTATAAACAGCGAGTTTCATCGTCCGCAACAGAACTGTCTGGATCAGATGTGCATCATCTCGTCCTTTAACACTGTTAAGTAATTTAGCAAAATCTTTTGCTGTCGGTTTATCACCACCGCCCAAAGTCACACCTAATTCATTTAGAAAAGTTCTTCTGTCATTCAGCTTTTCCGGATCAGGTGTTTCGTGAATTCTATACAAGGCAGGTATTTTATTTTCCAACAGGAATTCAGCTGCTGCGACATTGGCCGCAACCATGAATTCTTCGATCAGTTTGTGCGCATCGTTTCTGATCACCGCTTCGATTCTATCGATCTTACGATCCTCACCAAAAACAATTCTTGTTTCGGTGGTGTCAAAATCAATCGCGCCACGTTGTTCACGATTTTTTCTGAACAACTGATAAAGGGTATAAAGATCATCTAAATGTGGAACGACTGTTTCGTATTCTTTACGTAAAGATTTATCTTCATCAATAACAATCGCAGCCATTTTTGTATAAGTCAGCCGCGCCGCTGATCGCATGACGCCTTCAAAGAATCGATGACGTTGAACCTTACCCTGTGCGCTGACGTGCATTTCACAAACCATGCAAAGTCGATCAACATCGGGGTTTAGTGAACAGAGTCCATTAGAAAGGATCTCCGGTAACATTGGGATCACACGATCAGGGAAATATACTGAGGTCCCGCGTTTATGTGCTTCCTGATCCAGTGCTGAGCTGATCTGCACATAATGCGAAACATCGGCAATGGCCACTAGCAAACGCCAGCCATTGCCCTGTCGTTCGCAATACACAGCATCATCAAAATCCCGCGCGTCTTCACCATCGATGGTTACTAATAGTGTTTCACGTAGATCTTCGCGTGGGTGTTTAGCAGGTTGTTTGTCTTCTTCTTTGACTTCCGAAGATAGTCCTGCCGTTTGTGCTTCCACTTCTTCCGGCCAGATAGTTGGCAATTCATGCGCACGGATCGAAACTTCGATCTCCATCCCCGGCGCCATGTGATCACCCATTACTTCGATAATTTTACCAATCGGCTTGCTACGTTTGTCTGGTTGTTTCACCAGTGCAGCGACGACGATCTGACCATTTTCCGCATCACCTTTTGCATCTTGCGGGATCATGATATCCATATGGATTCGTTTATTATCCGGTGCGACAAAACCAATACCGCCCTCTTCGGAATATCGACCAACGATCTGATCATTTGCTCGTTCCAGAACTTCTACAACAGCTCCTTCAGAACGTCCACGACGATCAACACCAGTAACACTAACCACCGCGCGATCACCGTGTAGCAAACCTCGCATCTGACGACCGGAGAGGAAAATATCATCGCCGCCCTTGTCCTGTACCAGAAAGCCAAAACCATCAGGATGGCCGATTACACGTCCAGCGATCAGATCAACTTCATCCAGCGGCACATAGCCGCCACGACGGTTATAGATCAGTTGAGCATCACGCTCCATCGCCCGTAGACGACGTTTCAGCGCAATCAATTGCTCCTCTTCCTTCAGACCCAGATCATTTGCAACATGATCAAACTTGCGTGGACCACCGCAGTCTTTCAGATATTCAAGGATCATCTCCCGGCTGGGGATCGGGTTATCGTATTTTGCAGACTCACGCTTGTGATGCGGATCGACTTTTTTTCCGTATTTTTTCTTTTTGCTCATTGACACTCTTTATTGGGTCGGGTAGATTGCGCGTCCTTGATATTGCTATTCTTTACGACGCTTCGAGCGTGCATGGTCTCACATCCCTGTGAGCTATGGGAAGGCATTTCAGGCCCGGGTGGCGGAATTGGTAGACGCGCTAGCTTCAGGTGCTAGTGGGGGTAACCCCGTGGAGGTTCAAGTCCTCTCCCGGGCACCACTTATTTATCTCTCTAATACAGGTCTATTTTTAAATTTGTAGATCACACTTCGTAGCAGATCAAGCTCACTTAAGACGATAAACAACGCCCTGCTTACAACGAACCATATCAAATGCATCTGAATAATTTGCGATGGGTTCAGATCCACCGAGGAATAAATAGCCACCTGGTTTTAATGATCGAGCCATGCGCGAGAGGATATCTTCTTTGATCTCATTGGAGAAATAGATCAGGACGTTACGACAAAATATAATATCGAACTGCCCTAGCAGAGAATAGCTTTGTAACAGGTTCAATTCCTGAAACCTTACTCGTTGTTTTATTTCACTGACAATACGTCTTTTATGACCATCCTGCTCAAAATATTGTCGTTGATACTGTTCACTCAGGCCACGAACAATCTCGTATTCATCGTAAACACCTTCCTTCGCCTGCTGAACTGCCGCCTGTGAAATATCTGTACCCACGATCTCAACATTTTGCGGCAAGCTACCCAAGTTTCGTTTCAGGAATTCATTCACTGTAATGCTGATCGAGTAAGCTTCCTGTCCAGTGGAGCTGGCGGCTGACCAAACTTTGATCGGGCGGGATTGTCCTCTTAATTCAGTCGAGAGTTCAGGAAAAACCGTATCTTTGAGTATTTCAAATGGATGAGCATCTCGAAACCATAAGGTTTCATTCGTAGTCATTGCGTCAATAACACGCGATCGTAATGCTGTCTGACTCCCACTTTCGAGAATATTGAGTAACTCACTCAACGTCTTCTCACGAGTTTCTTCCAGAATGCTACGTAGTCGATTTTTTACCAGGTATTCTTTGTTCTGTCCCAGTAAAATACCTGAACTGTTTTCAAGAAACGTACAAAAACGGGCATAGTCCGCAGCACTAATATCCTGATCAGAACTTACCGGTGTTCTGGCTGAAGATAAAGTCCCGCTTCCTGTGAGAGTGTCCGAGTTAAAAGCCATTTTTCTTGATCAGGCTAATGCCGCTTCACGCTCTTCTTCAACTTCTTTTAGTCTGGCGATCACTGTCTGTGCAAGATCATCAGGGCTGAATTTTGGTACCAGCTTATTGGCACCTACACGCTCGGCCATAGAGTTATTAAAACTACCGCTGACGGAGGTATGCAAACAGATATAAAGATCTTTCATCTCTGGATGTTCTTTAATAGCTTTAGTAAACGAGTAACCATCCATGGATGGCATTTCTACATCACTTATCACGAGAGAGAGTTTCTCTACAGGTGATTCACCCCGATCGACCATATCACGTAAATATTGCAGGCCTTCCTGACCATTTTCTGCAGTGTCATAAGTAACTCCCAATTGATCAAGAACACCCATAATCTGGCGGCGTGCAACTGAGGAATCATCAACGACCAGAATATGATGTTGATGTTGTGATTCATCTGTAAATGATGTGGTCAGATCATTCGATACAGCCAGATCAATATCCATGATGTCAGCCATAACCTGCTCAACGTCGATAACTTCAACCAGTTCATCGTCTACTTCTGTTACCGCTGTCAGGTAGTTATGTTGGCCCATTCCTTTTGGTGGCGGTTTGATTTCATTCCAGTTGATATTGATAATCCGATCAACACCACCAACAAGAAAACCCTGTACGGCACGGTTATATTCCGTGACAATAACCCAGCTTGCAGCGGTATCTTCTATTGGAGGAAGGCCAACGGCTGCCGCCATGTCCATGACAGTGATGGTTAATCCACGAATATTCGCCACACCACGTACAACATGGTGCGACTGAGGCACCTGCGTCAAAGGAGGACATTGAATAACCTCCCGGACTTTAAATACGTTAATTCCAAATCTCTGTCGTGAATTCAGTCGGAACATAAGTAACTCAAGTCGGTTCTGCCCAACCAGATTAGTACGTTCATCAACTGTGTCTAATATGCCTGCCATTGTATTTCTCCACTGTCACGGTAGTGTTCATTTCTATTGTTCCAGCTTTATCGGCCAGTTTAGAAAGTTCTTTACATCATTTATCTGATCATCACGATGGATAGTTCTTGTTAAAAGGTGGCGCGATAATTGCATTTCATTCCCATACCATGATCATGACTAAAAAAATGACATTAAGAAGATTGTTGATATTGCTACAGGCAGGACTTGTGCCAGTTTTTGCACCGGTTATCGCTCATGCAGCAGAGATTCAGTCTTTAAGGAGTATTCGCGACGCTGCGGAGACCTTTGTTCTGAGTCAATTCAACACTGACAATGCTCAGGTTGAGATCATTCCAGTTAAGCTTGATCCAAGATTACGACTGAGCTTGTGTGATCAGCCGCTGGATGCAGAACTCCCTTCCAGCTCACGACGCGGTGGTCGTTTGACGGTGAATGTGAAGTGTAATGGTACGAAACCGTGGACATTATATGTTCCTGTACAGGTAAAAGTGATGCAGGATGTTGTCGTGCTATCACACTCATTATCAAGAAATTCGATTATTAGTCAGTCTGATCTGAAAATTGAACAACGTGATATCAATAGAATGACTTCGGGTTATTTTAGTGATTTGCAGGAAGTGATCGGCAAAACCTTAAAACGATCTGTTGGAGGCGGACTGGCATTAAGTCCGTCGTATGTTGAATCACAAAGACTGGTTAAACGTGGTCAGCAAGTTATCTTACTGGCTCAAACCGGTAGCATTACCGTAAAAATGGCCGGAAAAGCCATGGCAAACGGTGGTGCCGGTGAAAGAATTAAAGTTAAAAACCTTAGCTCCAACCGTGTTATAGAAGGAGTGATCACTGAAGAAGGTGTCATAAGGACACAAATGTAAATTAATCCCTAAAGGATTTAAACTACCTGCCGATAGAAGTACAAAACCCGCAGGAGAATATAATTATGGTATCAGAAATAAAAGGCTCAAGTTCAGGCATCGTACAAAGTGCGAATAATAGTAATAGTCAGGTCAGCCCGAAAAAGGTTGATGAGGCTAAGAAGACTGAATCGTCAGCTCCTGTAGCGTCGTCCAGTGTCAACCTGACACAAACGGCCAGTACTCTACAGGCGCTTGAAAAATCCATTGCCGCCGCACCAGAAGTGGATCAACAGAAAGTGGATGCCGTTCGAAAAGCAATCAACGAAGGTTCTTACAAAGTTGATTCCGAACGAACTGCAACTAAATTGATCGACTTTGATACGGCATTACCTAAACAAAGTTAAATAAGGATCAATCAAAATGAACAACCAATCGCCAAAGTTAAAAGAAATTACGCAGGTGCTGAATCAACTCGGTACGATGCTAACAAATCTGGATAATGAACTGGATCGCGAAAATCTGGCAATACGCCACCGCGATACGGATCAATTAACTTCGGCGACGAATACAAAGATCGTCTTATTACAATCCATCGAGTCATCGAGCAATGTGCTGGCGAGTTTGATGGTTAAACATGGCTATCATGATGATCAAGTTGGTCTAAAAAAAGGTGCTTTGGCTTTTGAGCTGGGTGAAACCTGGACAAATTTCTGTGATCGTATGGAACTTTGTAACGATAAAAATACCGTCAATGGTCGAGCTATTGAAATGAGCCGAACCAGCACTGATCGCATCATTGGCATGTTACGCGGCAATGATCAGCCGGTTTATGGCCGTGCCGGAAAAATGCAGGAAAATTACGATATTGTAACTTTGGCTGAAGCATAATTTAGCCCGATGGAAATGTTCGATAAGTTACTTGATCAACTAAACTCATTCCGTACCAGGAATGAACCACAACCTGCCATTCCAGAAGTTGAGGAAGTTGTAGTACGCCCTCCTTCACCCGAAACAGCAAAGCTTATGCATCGGATCCAAAACTCCCGTGCCATGCTGACGGTTAATATTCCCGGATCAGAAGATTCCTACTTAAGCGCCGTGCTGGATGTCAATGATGATGAAGGCTATATCGTCATCGACGAACTGAACACTCCCGCCGGACATCGCGCACTCTGTCTCATGAAACACCTTGAGATAAGCACACGACTTGAAGATCGAGAAATAAAATTCCAATGTGAACTGGCTGCAGTGGGAGAAGATAATGGGATCTCATATTACAAAATTCCATTCCCGGAAAACCTCGAACACCAGCTAAGAAGAAAACATTTAAGGATCGCTGCACCACGTGGAAAACGTCTGGCGGTACATATGCATACGGAACTGGAAGATCTGGTCACAGGTGAACTGATCGACCTTTCTTCTGGTGGTTTTTCAGCGCTTCTTAGTCGTGAATCTGCTGACAAGGTTCGTCATGGTGATCTGGTTCCAAAATGTATGTTGTACCTGGGTGGGCCGGAACCGATCGAAGCAGAACTTGAGATTCGTTATTGTGAAGATAAACGTTACCATTCCAAACCTCGACTGGGTGGAAAGTTTATTAACATGCCACAGACTTCTGAACGTCGTCTGCAACGGTATATTTCGCAAATTGATCGACTGAATGCGAAAAATATCGCGGACTAATCGGTTTTCAGACCACACCACCATTCACTTTTAAAGTCTGCCCCGTAATAAATGCCGCTTCATCCGAAGCCAGATAAAGCACCGCATTCGCCACATCTTCCGGTAAACCAAAACGACGCAAAGGCGTACTATCGATCACCATTTTATAATAATCATCGTGCATCACGTCATCGGCAAATGAAGTCTGTATCCAGCCGGGAGCCACTTCATTCACGCGAACTTCTGGTGCATTAGATCGTGCAAGTGATCGTGTAAAACCCGTTATGCCACCCTTGATCGCAGCAAACATCTCAGGATTCCGGCCTTTCATTCCGTGCAAAGCCAGATCCCATGAAGTGTTGATGATCACACCTGATCCAGCTTTTTTCATAATTTGCGAGATCTGCCAGGAACACATCATCGTTCCCTTCAGATCAACCGAGATCAAACTCTCAAGTTTTTCCAGATCATTCTGTTTAGATCCTGTGCCGGTTAAAATATCCGCACCAGCAATATTTGCCCAGATGTCGATCTTTCCTAAAACATCCAACGATTCTGCAACAAACCGTCCCACATCATCAGCATCAGAAACATTACCCTGAATAGATTCCGCCAGACCACCTGCCGCCCTGATCGTATCAACAACTTCCTGCGCTTTATCAGCAGATCGATTGTAGTTCACCACAACATGCGCACCATGCCGCGCCAGTGTCAGAGCAACTTCACGACCGATGCCAGTACTTGCTCCGGTGACAACGGCTTTCTTCTTTTCTAATCTCAAAGTCATACTATTTTCTTATTCGCAGGGGGCGCACTCAAGCGTCCCTAAAGTTTCCAGATCTGTGGTATCAACCACACCTCGTACAGGCGCTTCGCCAACAATTTTCCCATCCTCAACCAACAACATCATCTGACGCAATTGTCCCGTGGATCGGAATGTCATTTTCAGACCTTTAGCACCATCCATCACCAAATCTTTTTTCATAAAAGCGATCAACTTTCCACCTTCATTTGAACTGGTTCGTGCCGCAGCATCAGCAATAATCTTCATAGCCATCCAGCCAGCATAAGCTTCATCATCCATCACTTTGTCATGCGCTTTTTTGAACCGTTTGTTCACCTGACTCGCTGCATACTTTTTAAAATCACCATGCCAGCCAGCAGCCATTGCTTTCGAATCAGCATTCTTCTGTAGCCATTGAGCAACAGCATCACCGCGCATCTTCTGGCTCGGAATCACATGAAAAAGATCAGACACACAATCCTCGCGTAAAGCATCACTACCTTCGATCAGATTAAAAACAGGAACTCCCGGATTCAGTTTTACCAACTCACGCAGACCCGTCTCATCCAGAGAAGCCAGAATCGCGGAAACACCTGAAACAGCGATCAATTGTGCTGGATCATAATTTTTCAGCGCATACTTCTGCCCCAAAAACTCGCCCTGCAAATTAGCTTCGTCCAGCCCTTGTGCCACTCCCAACGCTGCCATATCAGCATCCGCACCAAAATAAGCCAACGACACCTCAATCTTATCTGCCGCTAAAACGTTATTAAACAACAACATAAAAAAAGCCAAACACAAAGTTCTGGATAACCCGAGCATAATCAACCACCTCATTAAGAATTTACTATTTGATAACAGTGTACCTTCTGAAGCGATAATTGCCCATATTCCCCAAAAATGACAGGGAACATAGACTAAAAACAGCATGATTTTTTCCTACGATGATCAAACAGATAACCGTGACAACAGAAGCTTAGTCGGGTATATTTCCGGTTCGCAACAAAACAACGCGCCCTTAGCTCAGCTGGATAGAGTACCTGGCTTCGAACCAGGTGGTCGGAGGTTCGAATCCTTCAGGGCGCGCCATTTTTATTCTACATTTCAATGAGTTAAAAAAATCATTTTTTTACGCACAAGCTAATGTCGAAGTTTTGCCGGTTATCCATTCTAATACTCAACAAAAACATGATCTTCACCCAGTTTTTCGATCAATTGATCAAGTAATCGATCAGGTAATTGCACCCGCCAGTCTCGACCAAGAACCATGCGACTGCTTGCCTCTCCTTGTAGAAAGTCTAGCATGACCCGACAAGAACCATTTTTATAAGGAGTCAAAATTTCCTGTAGTTCTGGAATAAAACCATTCATCTGACCACCCGGAAGTTTTGACGGATCGATCTTGATTACCAGTTGTCGGGCATAGCTTGCGCGAGATTTTTCAATATCAGCGATCTGTTCGGCGATCACAGAAAAACCATCGCTGAAATTATCTTCTTTACACTCACCTTCTACGACGATAATACGATCTTTGTTCAGATATTCGCCGTATTCTTCCAGTACTTCGGTATAAACAACCACATCGACCCGTCCGGTTTTATCATCCAGTGTCGCAACCGCCATTCTGCCGCGGCGGGTGTTGATCATGCGAATGGCAATGATCTGTCCAGCAACCCTCCTCGGGCCAATTTTCAGGCTGCTGAGCCGATTACTGATCATGCTTTTCAGTTCTTCTTCGTAGCGATCGATCGGATGGCCGGATAAATATAACCCTAGCGTGGCTTTTTCTCCGGCTAAAACTTCTTCTTTCGACCAATCTTTTACAATAATAAATGAGCTACTTACTTCATTTTCTTCAGAAACTTCCTGTAAACCAAACATGTCATTCTGACCAGCCGATCGGTTTTTAGAATGCTGATCCGCCATCTTCAATGCGCTGTCCAACGATGACATTAATGAACTTCGTCCTGGCCCAAGTTCGTCCAGTGCTCCGGTGCGGATCAATGCTTCCAGCACACGACGATTGACCTTGCGTGTATCCATTCGTTTGCACAGATCAAACAGATCAATAAAACGGCCGTTCTGCTCACGTTCCAGAGAAAGTTCATCAATGGCAGATTCACCAACACCTTTGATCGCACCTAATCCATAGCAAATAGTTTTTTCATTCTGCACGGTAAACTTGGACTGGCAAACATTCACATCTGGTGAGATCACATCAACGCCGAGATGTTTGCACTCATCCATCAGCCCAACCACTTTATCGGTATTATCCATATCCGACGACAGAACGGCGGCCATAAATGCTGCTGGATGATAGGCTTTTAACCAGGCGGTTTGATAAGCGACCAGCGCATAAGCGGCAGCGTGTGATTTGTTGAATCCATAGCCAGCAAACTTTTCCATATAATCAAAAATTTCATTGGCTTTTGTTTCATCAATATCTTTTTTACTCGCACCTTCGATAAATAAAACACGCTGCTTGGCCATTTCTTCAGGTTTCTTTTTACCCATTGCACGACGCAACAGATCCGCGCCGCCCAGTGTAAAGCCAGCACAAACCTGCGCAGCCTGCATAACCTGTTCCTGATAAACCATGACCCCATAAGTGGGTTTCAGGATAGGTTCGAGCAGCGGATGCATGTATTCAAATCGTTTGCCGTGCTTTCGATCAATAAAGTCCGGGATCAAATCCATCGGTCCGGGTCGATAAAGAGCCACCAGCGCAATAATGTCTTCAAAGCGATCAGGCTTTGCGCGCTTGAGCATGTCGCGCATACCGCTGGACTCAAACTGGAAAATCGCCATCGTGTTTGCTTGTGAAAAAACTTGATAGGTTTTAGCATCATCCAACGGCAACGAGGCAATATCGATCAGCGGTTCATCATTTGCTGCCCGCTGAATATTGGCATCACGCACCGCCCAGTCAATAATAGTCAGCGTTCTTAATCCGAGAAAATCAAACTTCACCAGACCGATCGATTCCACATCATTCATATCGAACTGACAAACAACACTGGCGCCACCCGGCTCGCAATAAAGCGGGACAAAATCCGACATCGGTGACGGTGCGATCACGACACCTCCGGCATGCTTACCAACGTTTCGAACCGTGCCTTCCAGTTTAAGTGCCAGATCGATCAGGGTTTGAACTTCTTCTTCCTGATCGTATCGTTCAGCTAAGGCTTCCTCTTCTTTGAGTGCTCTCTCCAAAGTAATGCCTATTTCAAATGGGATGAGTTTCGAGATTTGATCAACGAATGTATAAGGCATCCCAAGCACACGCCCGCAATCACGCACCGAAGCTTTCGCCGCCATGCTACCGTAAGTAATGATCTGGGAAACGTGATCGCGACCATATTTTCTGGCGACGTAGGCGATGACTTCATCGCGTCGATCCATGCAAAAGTCGATATCGAAATCGGGCATGGAAACACGTTCAGGATTTAGGAATCTTTCAAATAGCAGATCATATTGCAGCGGATCAAGATCAGTGATCTCTAACGCATAAGCTACCAACGAACCTGCACCAGAACCACGACCTGGCCCAACGGGAATAGCATTCTCTTTGCCCCATTTGATGAAGTCGGCAACGATCAGAAAGTAGCCAGGAAAGCCCATTTCGTTAATAACGCCCAGCTCACGCTCCAGACGATCATCGAAAACCTTACGTCGTTCAGTGTAATCATCCGCTTCAGAATCCAGTAAAACTTCTAAACGTTTATCCAGCCCTTTTCGACATTCCTGCCGGAACCAGTCTTCAAGTGTTGTACCTTCTGGTACAGGAAAGTTGGGTAGAAAATAATCATCAAAATTGATTTCGATACTACATCGCTGTGCAATTAACCATGTGTTTTCGATCGCTTCCGGAATATCCTTAAATAATTCGATCATCTCTTCAGATGAACGGAGATATTGTTGTTTTGTGTAGTTTTTCGGACGACGCGGATCATCCAATGTGCGACCTTCGTTAATGCAAACACGTGCTTCGTGGATATCAAAAGTTTCGGTATCAATAAATCTGGCAGCATTGGTTGCTACCACAGGAATGTCATTAGCGGAAGCTAAATCGATCGCGTCATCGATCAGATCTTCTTCGCCAGTCTTGCCGATTCTTTGAATTTCAAGATAGAAACGATCAGCAAATACCTCTTTCCATGACTGGCATCTTTCACCGGCATCCTCAAGATTGCCTGCACTGATCAACTGGCCAACATCACCTTGCGCTGCGCTGGAAAGAATAATCAAACCTTTTGAACGTTCAACTAACCATTCCCATTTCACCACAGGAAAACCACTTTCCTGTCCTTCGAGATAGGACTGACTGATCAAATGTGAGAGATTTTTGAAACCTTCGATGTCCTGACACAGTACAATAAAATTAGAGGTTTCATCGCTATTGTTTTGGTTCTGTAAAACTAGATCAGCACCAATAATAGGTTTGATGCCAGCCGATTGTGCTGTTTTATAAAGCTTGATCGTGGCGTAAAGATTGTTCTTGTCGGTGATCGCGACCGCAGGCATTCCCAGTTCAGTCAGTTTGCTAATCAGCGGTTTGACACGGATCAGGCCATCGACCACCGAATATTCCGTGTGCAGATTAAGGTGAACAAATCGGTTCATTTTATGAGAGTAATTTCTTCACTGGCGCAAAAGACTTACGATGTTCTGCCAGAACACCATATTTTTCAAGCGCCGCAAAATGCTCACGTGTTGGATAGCCTTTATGTCTGGCAAAACCATACTCCGGGAACTGGGCATCGACAACACGCATCTCCCGATCACGGGTCACCTTAGCGATAATAGAGGCCGCGCTGATGCACGGGATCAGACCATCGCCTTTGATGATCGCTTCGATGGTGCAACGATGCTCAATATCTGGACAGCGGTTGCCATCCACCTGCACATGATCAGGTTTTATCGACAATGCGGCGACCGATCGGCGCATGGCCAACATGGTTGCGTGCAGGATATTGAGCTGATCAATCTCTTCAACATTAGCGCGAGCAACCGACCAGCAAAGAGCTTGCGCGACGATCAGGTCATAAAGAGTTTCACGTTTTTCTTCTGTGAGCAGTTTTGAATCATTCAAACCTGGAAGTTCGTATTCTTCCGGCAAGATCACCGCCGCCGTGACAACCGCGCCAAATAATGGCCCCCGCCCTACTTCATCAACTCCGGCGATTAACTTTTGCATAATTCCAATACTGCTTCGGCCGCCTGTTCGCTGGCATTGCAACGAAGTTGATCGTGGATCTGCTGACTTTTTTGTTCATAACTGGCTATTTTTTCGGGATTATCCAACCAGTTAAATAATTCTTTTTTCAGGTTTTCTGCTGTCACCTGATCCTGTAATAATTCTGGCACTAATTTTTCATTCGATAATAAATTTGGTAATGAAAAATATTTCAGTTTTACTAAACGCCGCGCTATGGCAAAAGTAATTTTGGATGTGCGATATGCGATCACCATAGGACGTTTTGATAACATGATCTCAAGCGCGGCAGTACCAGAAACACTGAGCACAAGATCCGAGGCGGCTATGGCATCAAGGGATTGTTTTTGTATTAACGTGATCGGAAGATCAGGCGTAATTCTCTGCAAATGTTCATTGAAATAATCTTCAGCCTTTTGATTCACCATCACACCGAGAAAATGTAGATCAGATCGGTCAGCCGTACACAACTTTGCTGTTTCAAGAAAAACATCCACATGATGCTGCCATTCTTTTGTTCGGCTGCCCGGCATCAGAGCAATAATCGTTTTGTCCTGTGGCAAGCCAAGCTTTTCTCTTATGGGTTGTTTAGCAATCTGATCAGGAATTTCATCGGCTTTACTGTGGCCAATAAAACGAGCAGGAATATTATGTTTTTTATAATATTCTTCTTCGAATGGCAGTATTGCGAGAATTAGATCAGTCGCTTTTGCGATCTTTGGCAAGCGACCTTCACGCCATGCCCAGACTTGCGGGCTGACATACTGGATCGTTTTAATACCGAATTCTTTCAGTCTGGTTTCAAGCCCCAGATTGAATTCGGGCGAATCTATACCAATAAAAACATCCGGAGGATTTTCTTTAAAATAAATGATCAGCTGTGCGCGGATGCCGTGAAGTTCACGGTAATGTTTGAGGATTTCCACCAGACCCATGACGGAGAGTTTTTCGATTGGGAATAAGCTTTTACAACCAGCTTCGATCATGCTCGATCCGCCGATGCCGATGAATTCGGCATCTGGATATTTTGCTTTCATTGCGAGGATCAAACCTGCGCCGAGATTATCTCCAGAGATCTCTCCTGCAACAATACCAATTTTCATTGTGTGATCTTAACGATCACTAGCGAATAATGCCTCTTTCGCTGCTATAAATAAATTTCAGCAAATTAGTAATTTCCGGACAATCTTCGACCATATCTTCAAGACGTTTACAGGCTTCGACAAGTGTATGGTTCTTTTTATAGATGACTTTATAAGCCTGTCGTATCGACTCGATTGTTGATTTTGAAAAATCTCTACGTTTCAAACCTTCTTTGTTGATCCCTTTCGGTTGGGCAGGATCCCATGCAGCGACTGTGTACGGCAAAATATCTTTCGATGTTCCCGTGGAAAATCTTGTGATGGTGTGCATTCCAATCCTGCAAAATTGATGCACCAATGTGTAGCCGCCAAGAATTGCAAAATCACCCACTTCAACATGTCCGGCGAGTGAGGCGTTATTAGCAAAAATCGTGTTGTTCCCGATCACACAATCGTGTGCGACATGAACGTAAGCCATGATCCAGTTGTCGTCAGCAATACTGGTTACGCCGCCGCCATCTTCTGTTCCACGGTTGAAAGTACAAAACTCACGAATGGTATTACGATCACCAATTTCGAGTCTGGACTCACTCTCGCCGTGAAATTTTTTATCCTGAGGATCTTCACCGATCGAGGCAAACTGGTAGATTCTGTTTTCTTTGCCGATTTTTGTTGGCCCGTTTATGACGACATGTGGTCCGATCCACGTACCCTCACCGATTTCCACATTCGCACCAATGATGCTTCCTGGACCGATAGTGACATCGTCTGCAATGACGGCATCCTGAGAAATTATTGCAGCAGGATCAATCAAGACTTCATCTCCTGTTTTGCAGTCATTATTTCGGCAGAAGCGACAACTTTCCCATCAACTGAGGCTACAGCATCAAAACGATAGATGCCTCTCATTTCACGAGTGAGTTTTACTTCCAGACGCAACTGATCACCTGGCACTACCGGTGCTTTGAATCGAGCTTTATCAATTCCAACGAGGTAGTAAAGCGTGTTTTTATCCGTTTTTTCATCGAGAGAATAATATGCCAGAACACCTGTAGCTTGCGCCAACGCTTCGATAATTAGCACACCAGGCATGATCGGCTTATCTGGAAAATGTCCGGTAAAAAATTGTTCGTTATAGGTAACGTTTTTGATCCCAACCAGAGATTCATTCGGTACGCAATCCAGAACTCTGTCAATTAACAACATGGGATAACGATGCTGAAGTAAACTCTGGATTTTTATTACATCCATTTCTATCGTCATAACTCTAAAACCCTTACCTGTTTATCGTTAATATATTGTTATTATTTATTATTTTCTTTATCGAGCCTGTGCACCCTGGCAACTGTTCTTCTCCATTCTCTGGCTTCTCTAGCAGGCCAGCCAGATGAGTATGCTCCAGCCTCTTTTATGGTTTTTGTAACCATACTCATGCCGGTAATTGTAACATCATCTGCAATCTCAATATGACCGGCAATTCCAGCACCACCGCCCAACATGCAGCGTTTACCAATGGTCGTACTTCCAGCAATTCCACTACAACCAGCCAGTGCGGAATGTTCACCAATGCGAACATTATGTGCAACCTGAACCTGATTATCCAGTTTCACACCATTTTCAATAATAGTATCTTTGATGGCGCCACGATCGATCGTTGTATTGGCGCCGATCTCAACATCATCACCAACTCTGACACTACCGATTTGAGGTATTTTCACCCATGCTGCACCGTCTCGCGCCAGACCAAACCCGTCAGAACCAATAACGGCTCCGGGATGGATCAATGTTCGTTTGCCAATTGAAACATGGTGGCAGATAGTGACGTTTGCTACCAGGCGAGTATAGTCATTAATCACAGCACCTTCACCGATGACACAACCGGGGCCGATCAAAACATTCCCACCGATCACAACATCATTTTCAATAACCGAATTGGCAGAAATATCTGCAGTTGAATCAATTTTTGCATCTTCATGGATGAATGCTGATGGATGTACTGATCCTGAAGTTGCTTTTGGGGCATTCAGAAGGCCAGCTATTTTTGCATAGGCCAGGTAAGGATCTTTGGTAATAATGGTGGGGACAGGACAACCTTCCGCATCTTGCTCTCGAAGAACAACTACAGAGGCTCGAGTAATTTTCAGAAACTTTCGATAACCGCGATCAAACAAGAAGGCAATCTGGCCTTCTTGTGCATCATCAAGTGTCGCAACCTGTTCTATGTTGCAATTCGACTTACCTGCATCGAGTCCAGCTATTTCACCGCCAACATGCTTTGCCAGTTCTTCAAGGGTTGCCAAAACAGATCATCCAAAGAATCATAGTCCCAAAAAAACGATCAGATTGACTCGTTATTTAGCCTTCTTCAATTGCTCGATCACCTTCTTGGTGATATCTACTTTTGGACTGGCATAAATAACGCCTTCACCAACGATCAGATCATATTTGCCATCTTTAGCAATCTTTTGGATCGCCTGCACTATCAAACGCTGAATCTTGCCAAACTCTTCATTCCGACGAAAGTTCAGGTCATCACGAAACTCATCTTGATCACGTTTTAATTCACGTCGTGCTGAGAGAATTTGTTTCTGTAACTTTTTAAGTTCAGCCTCACTCATGATCGCGCCATCTTTAGCCAGCTTGTCTTCTTTCACCTTGACAGATTTCTGAGCAGCAACAAGTTTTTTATCTCGAGCAGCAAACTCTTTTTCCAGACGTTTTTTTGCCTGTCCAGCCTGTGGAGCAGCTTCTAGAACTTTTACAGCATTAACAACACCGATCTTATAGCTATCGGCGGCCATTGAAGTTGCTGGCACCATCAAAATGACGGATAAAAGAACGAGTAGTTTAGGTAAAGTTTGTATCTTCAAGATGTGACTCCTGGTTTTCAATTAAAAAATAAAGGATAAAACTAAAATGATGTACCGAATGTGAACTGAAACGTTTGTGTTCGATCACTGACTTCATCATTAAATGGTTTTGCAATACTTGCTGATAATACACCAAAAGGTGAGATCCAGATCCCAGACATACCCGCCGAGTATCTAATGTCTCCGATATCGAAATTATCATCGTCTATATCGTAGACATTACCTCCATCAATAAAGGCCGTCAAACGCAATGATTTAGATTCAGTAGCAAATGGGACTGGTAAAATCAACTCGGCATTACCAACCAGTTTCATATTACCACCAATAGCTCGACCTGATGAGTCCTTCGGACCCAAGGTATTTTCCTCAAAACCACGGATAGAACGCGGCCCACCACCGTAAAAGTTTTCAAAAAATGGTAGTTTATCAGTCGCTCCATAACTATCACCATAGCCGACAGAACCCTTCAGCAAGAAAGTATAATTTTCAGCTAATGGGAAAAACCAACGTGTGTCGTAAGACAACTTGTAATAGCGTAGATCGCCAAATGGAATCGCTGCTTCAGCTCTCAGCCTGTGTAAAACACCTTTATCGGGAAGTATCGCTCTATTACGAGTGTCATAAGCAAAACTACTAGTGAGCCTTAGCACATCAAACCTGTTGCCCTCTTTCGCAATAAAGTCCAGAACTTCATCTGATGAAAGACTATTTGTTGTAAGCTCGGTATTTTCGTAATCCAGCCCCAGATGCAGACGCTGAAATTCGGTAATAGGAATGCCGAAATTAACACCACCACCATAAACCGTCGAATCAAATCGGGTGATATTGGCATTTTCTGCGTTAGTTTCACGATAAAATGCATCAAAGCCTCGACTAACACCATCGACTGTCCAGTAAGGATTGGTGTAGCCAAGTCCGAATCGTCGATTTACCGCACTGTTATTGAAGTCAAAAGAGATCCGTTTACCACTACCCAGGAAATTGTCCTGAGTAATACTGGTATTGAAGATTAGCCCTTGAGATTGCGAAAAACCGAGCCCGAACAGTAAATTCCCTGAAGGTCTTTCCACAACAGAATAATTTACGTCGACCTGATCTGTAGTTCCTGGAACTGCAGGAGTTTCAACATTGACCGTTTCAAAATAACCCAAACGCTGCAAACGAACTTTTGATCGCTCAACTTTTTGTGTTGAAACCCAACCACCTTCTGCCTGTCGCATTTCTCGACGCAGAACTTCGTCTCTTGTTTTTGTGTTACCGGTAAAATTAATGCGGCGTACATAAACACGCTTTCCTGGATCTATGAAATAGGTTAGCGCAACCTCATTCGTCTCATTATTGATCTCAGGAACAGCATTCACATTGGCAAAAGCATAACCTTCATCACCCAGTCGATCCGTCAGATTCGAGCTGGTTTTAGTGATAGCCTTACGTGAAAACACTTCGCCTTTATTCGTTAAAACGTGTTGAAAAAGCTCCTCTGCAGGCACGATAAGATCGCCAGACAATTTCACATTGGAAACTGAAAATTGTTCACCCTCGTTGATATTGATCGTGATATAAACATCGGCTTTATCTGGCGTAATTGAAACTTGGGTTGAGGCAATATTGAAATTGATAAAACCGTGATCCAGATAAAGAGATTTTATCGTTTCAAGATCCGCACTTAGTTTCTGTTTTGAATATTGATCTTTCTTGGTGAAGAAAGAAAACATTGACCCTGTGGATTGTTTAAATTTCTTCAGAATCTGTTTATCAGTGTAAGCAGTATTCCCAACAATATTGATCTCTTTGATCCTTGCGGCCTTTCCTTCAAAAATGTTGATTCCAACCTGAACACGGTTGTCATCTTGTTTCTGCACATCGGTCGTAATTTTTGCACCATATTTACCCAGTGCGAAATATTGACGGTGCAATTCCTGCTCAACCTTATCCAGCAAAGAACGGTTGAAAACTTCACCTTCTGCAAAACCAACACTTCCCAAACCTTTCAACAGATCATCTTTCTTGATGTCCTCATTACCTTCGATCGTGATTTTCGAGATAGCTTCACGTTCAACAAGCACGATCACCAGCACATTTCCCACACGCTCAAGGCTGACATCTTTGAAATAGCCACTTTTAAACAATGCTTTTACAGTTTCGCTGGAACGCCGATCATTAAACTTATCGCCAATCTTAACCGGCATGTGATTGAAGACATTACCTGCGGAGACTCGGCTCAGGCCTTCAAGTCGAATATCTTGAATAACAAATTCCTCAATAGCCCAGGTACCGGGTGAGAATAAAGCTAAAAAGATCAGAATGTTGAAGTGTTTTATTATATTTTTATACATTATTTTTAAGCTATTTTTAGTAAAAAACCCTTCTCTCGATTAGCGATCAGGAGAAGAGCCGCATGATGTCATTATAAAAGGCTACGCTCATCATTGCGACCAGCAAAAGCACCCCAATATTCTGTCCGGCAATCTGCACAGACTCGGAAACAGGTTTACCAATTACCAGTTCGACCAGGTAATAAAGTAAGTGACCGCCATCGAGTATAGGAATTGGCAACAAATTAAGCACACCCAAACTAACACTGACGATAGCGAGAAATGAAAGGAATGCTGTGAGCCCAATAGTTGCTGACTGTCCGGCATATTGAGCAATGCTGATCGGACCACTGAGATTCTTGACCGACGCTTCTCCCATGATCATTTTCCCCATCAGCTTCAATGTCAGGGCAGACATTTCCCATGTCTTCTTCACACCCTGTTTCAAGGCTGCCAATGGGCTATATTTTTCTGTACCAATATAAGCTTCATCCAGTTTTTTGATCTGAACACCCGCTCCGATCTTACCAACGACCTTATCACCTTGCTCAACTCGCTCAGGTGTCAGCTGGATCATTATCTTATTCTGATCGCGCATTATTCCTGTCTGGATCGTTTTCTCGGGTCTGGCCTGTACATATCTAACCCATGCTTGCCAGGTCTCGATCGATTGTCCATCTGCGGAGACGATCACGTCTCCAGATTTTATTCCTGCCTTTTCCGCAGCTCTGCCAGCAATAACCTGATCAATGACTGGTGGCAAAGGAAAACGCTTTGGACTAAAACCCAGCTCATCAAGAAGGTTTCCTTTTGAAAGATCGTCAATCTGAATGGATGACAGATCCATTTCCAGTTGTTTTTCATACCCAGCTTCATCGCGTACTTTTAAAGCCAGAGGTTCTCCATCGACAATTTTGTTAATACATTTCTGGATAAAAGCTGACCAGGTCGGCGTAGCATTGCCATCAACACCCAGTATTTCATGACCTTGCTCTATCCCGGCCAACGATGCGGGTGTACCGTCTATAACGCCACCGATCAGTGGTTTTGCACCAGAGACTCCCATGACGAACATTAACCAGTAGGCCGCGATTGCAAAGAGAAAGTTAAATAAAGGCCCCGCAATGACAACAGCGATCCGGTGTAAAACTGGTTGCGTATTAAAAGCTCGATGGCGTTGATAAGGTGCAACGACACCTTCCCGTTCATCTAGCATTTTGACATAACCACCCAGCGGAACGGCAGCAACTACAAATTCAGTATTATCTTTCCCGAATCGTTTCGACCAGAGAGGTTTTCCGAAGCCAACAGAAAAGCGCAGGATCTTGATCCCCAGTTTTTTTGCCACCCAATAATGACCAAATTCATGGATTGTAACCAGAATCGCAATGGCCAGAATAAAGTAAAAAATGTTTTGTAAAATTTCCATATTATTTAGATTTTCATAACTCCATTTGATTCAGGTTACGACAAACCATTTATAGTTTCCAGAGCATATTCCCGTGCGTTAAGATCTGCCGCTAGTATAACGTCAATTGATTCTGCAGATCTGCCTTTTACAGCAGAAAGTGTCTCCTCTATGACCGCAGGGATTCCGGAAAATTTCAAATCACCGGATAAAAAAGCTTCAACAGCGATTTCATTGGCCGCATTCAGGATTGTGGTCTTCGTTCCACCCGCATCCATCGCTTCGCTTGCCAGTCTCAGACATGGAAACCGATCAGGATCGGGACGTTCAAAATTCAGTTGTGCGATATCAAACAGATCAAGATCATCTACGCCAGAATCGATTCTTTCAGGCCAGCCCATCGCATATGCAATCGGCGTTCGCATATCAGGGTTCCCCAACTGCGCCAGAACCGAGCCATCGTTATATTGCACCATTGAATGGATCACGCTTTGTGAATGGATCACAACTTCAACATGCTTTGGATCCGTATCAAACAACCAGCACGCTTCGATCACTTCCAGCCCTTTGTTCATCATCGTCGCAGAATCAACAGAAATTTTGCGTCCCATCACCCAGTTTGGGTGAGCGACAGCCTGATCTGGTGTGACCGATTCCAGATCAGCAACAGGCGTGTTACGAAAGGGGCCACCGGAAGCTGTTAGCAGGATTTTGTTGATACCGGCTTTCTCATATCCTGCAGAATAATCGATTGGCATACTCTGGAAGATCGCATTATGTTCGCTATCGATAGGTAATAATTCTGCGTTATTTTCTTTGATCGCATCCATGAAAAGTTGGCCGGACATAACCAATGCTTCTTTGTTTGCGAGCATTACGCGTTTGCCAGCTTTTGCCGCCGCCAGCGTTGGTAACAATCCTGCCGCTCCGACAATTCCGGCCATGACGTAATCAGTTTCTTCCAACGCAGCGACACGTTTTAATCCAGCAATGCCTGAAAGAACTTCTGTTTCGCTGGCAATTTGTTTGAGTTTTTTATTGAGTTGATCAGCGCTGTCATCATCCGCCATCACGGCATAACGTGGTTTCCATTGCTGACATTGATCAAAAAGATCATCTACATTTTTGTTGGCAGTTAGTGCGGCTACGAAGAAACGTTGATGGTGGCGGGCGATAACGTCGAGTGTGTTAACACCAATCGTACCAGTTGATCCGAGGATCGTAACTCCGATCATGCAGGCATTCCGAGAAGGATCAGTCCTGCTGTGAAGATTGGAGCGGCGGCGGTCAGGCTATCGATTCGATCCATAACACCACCATGTCCGGGGAGAATATTGCCGCTGTCTTTTTTGCCAGAAATTCGTTTTACAACACTCTCGGTGAGATCACCCAGAACTGAAATCAATGCAGTTGCCAGACAAAGTAGAATCATTGCCGTTGAAATATTTTCTGATCCCATCAATTTAGGCAGGAACAACATGGCAATAAGCAGAACCGCAACCAGTCCTCCGATCACACCTTCCCAGCTTTTTCCCGGGCTGATCTTGTCGGCCAATTTGTGACGGCCTAAAGCACGACCTGCAAAATATGCGCCGATGTCTGCCGTCCAGATCAACGCTAACAGGAACAACACCCATTCTGATCCAAGGCCATGTAAATAAAGAATGCTCATCCAGGCAGGAACCAGTACCACGAATCCGACGATCAGGAAAAGCCAGTTATTTTGTTTAGGCAATGATCCTTTTATTTGTGAGGAAACAATAACTATTAAGGCAATTAACCACCAAAGGCAGGCTACGATCAAAAATATATTCATCGATACTTTTGTGATTAATGGGTAACTAACAAACATCAACAATGCCGTTATCCCGGCATAAATCGCTCTTGATTGAAGAGATTCAAAACCTGAAAGCCCAGCCCATTCCCATGCTCCGATCAAGATAATCAGGCCAAGAATAATGGCAACAACAGGTGTAGATAAATAGTAAATCGCACCAAGAACTAATGGCGCAAGAATCAGTGCGGTAATTATTCTTTGTTTAAGCATTGTTGTTCTTATACATTTTTTTGGGCCTTCTCGATCTGCTCTCCAGTGCGACCAAAACGACGTTGCCTTGATGCAAAAGATGCTAAAGCGACATCAAAATCTTCATCATCAAACTCCGGCCAGAGCGTTTCGGTATAATATAGTTCAGTATAAGCTAATTGCCATAAAAGATAATTACTGATCCGCTGTTCGCCACCAGTGCGGATAAATAGATCGGGTTCGGGCAGATCGCTAATACAGGTATGTTGCTGAATGGCTTCTTCGGTGACATCTTCTGGTTTTATTTCACCATCAGCAACTTTTTGGGTAAGTTGTTGAACAGCCTGTGTAATATCCCAACGACCACCATAATTCGCTGCGATCACTAATGTCAGGCCACTGTTGTTCTTTGTCAGATCTTCAGACTTAGCGATCAGCTTTTGCAGCTTTGGTGGCAAGGCAGTCATATCACCGATCATGCGTAATCGAACATTATTCTTGTTAAGGCTTTTGACTTCCTGTTGCAGCGCTCGAACAAAAAGCTCCATTAATAAAGTCACTTCACGTTTTGGGCGACGCCAGTTTTCACTACTGAAAGCAAAGAGCGTCAAAACTTCGATACCTTTTTTACCACAGGCACGGACAGTTTTTCTAACGATATCAACACCGGCTCGATGTCCGGCGATTCTTGGGAGTTTTCTACTTTTGGCCCAGCGACCATTGCCATCCATGATGATGGCTACGTGTCGTGGAAGTGAATCTGTCATGTGATTTTATAGATCAGTCTTTGAGAATCCAGACTAAATTTCCATCAATTCTTTTTCTTTTTCGACCAGCAAATCTTCGATCTGCTTAACATTCGCATCAATAACTTTCTGAACGCGATCTTCGCCCTTGCGCTCATCATCTTCAGAGATTTCTTTTTCTTTTAACAAGTCTTTAAAAGAGCTATTGGCATCACGGCGAATATTGCGCAAAGCGACTTTTGTTTGTTCACCTTCGGCACGAACCACCTTGATCAAATCTTTACGACGCTCTTCTGTCAAAGGAGGCAATGGAATACGAATAACTTCCCCGGCTGTATTAGGATTCAGCCCCAGATCAGAATTCATAATCGCTTTTTCAATTTCCTGCACCATCGGTTTTTCCCATGGTGTAAGACTTAAAGTACGGGAATCCTGAACATTGATATTGGCAACCTGGCTCAGTGGAACCTGTGAACCGTAATAATCAACGGTGACGTGATCAAGGAGTGAAGGATGAGCTCGACCCGTTCTGATCTTGGCCAGATCCAGTTTGAGTGAGTCTATGCTTTTGTTCATGCGAACATCCGCATCTTTTACAATTTCGTCTATCATTTTTTCACCCTCTTACTCAAATTGGTTATGGAAGCTCTGATTTAAGTCTGGTTGAATTTAGACTGCGATAAAATTGTACCAAACTTCTTCGAAATGAGCGGTAATAGTTGTTCTATTGCAGCGATTTTCGAAGAAGTTTGGGGCGATTTTAGCCAGTCTAAAACAATCACGACTTGATCAGAGCTTCCTTATGAAACCAGAGTACCTTCATTCTCACCCTGTGCTGCACGTAACATCGAACCTTTATCCATCATGTCTAAAACGCGCAGTGGCATTTCATTATCACGACAAAGCACAACCGCAGTTGCATCCATTACCGCCAGTTTCTTCTCCAGCACTTCGTCATAACCCAGTTCGTCATAACGAACTGCATCAGCAACTTTTGCAGGATCCGCGGTATAAACGCCATCAACTTTCGTCGCCTTGATCATCAGATCAGCTTTGATCTCGATCGCTCTAAGACTTGCGGCTGAATCGGTAGTGAAGAATGGATTGCCGGTTCCGGCAGCAAAGATCACAACACGTCCTTTTTCCAGATGACGAATTGCACGTCGGCAAATATAGTCTTCACAAATCTCGTAGATCTTGACCGCCGACATCACACGAGCAAACATGCCGTTTTGTTCGAGCTTATCCTGAATCGCCAGTGCATTGATCACGGTTGCCAGCATACCCATTTGATCGCCACTCACCCGGTTCATACCGCCCGCGGCCAGTCCTGCACCGCGGAAAATATTGCCGCCACCAATCACAATAGCGACCTGAATCCCGGCATCAATCATCGATTTAATTTCATCAGCAACATATTGCATGACTTCAGGGTTTATCCCGTAATCATCTTCACCCATCAAAGCTTCACCACTTAATTTGATTAAAACGCGGCGGGGGTTATTGTCTGATGAACTGGTCAATGCTGCTTCCTCTCTGATTGATTATTCCGATTAATTTTTAAATTAAGATTTTTTTGCTGCCTGAACCTGTGCCTCTACTTCAGCCGCATAATCTTCTTCTACCTTCTCGATGCCTTCACCGACTTCATAACAGATGAACGATTTAACGCTAGCACTCGAAGCCGATAAAAGTTTGCCAACCGTTTGATCAGGATCTTTTACAAATGGCTGACCAGTTAGTGTAATTTCAGCGACAAACTTCTTCATACGACCCGTGATCATCTTTTCAATGATTTCTGGTGGCTTGCCGCTTTCGGCCGCCTGCGCCATGAAGATGTCTTTCTCTTTTGCCAGTAGCGCCGGATCAACTTCGTCTTCGTTAACACAAACAGGACGAACAGCCGCGATATGCATCGCTACATCTTTCGCCAGAGCATCATCGCCGCCTTCAAGTTCAACAACTGTACCAATGCGGGAGCCATGTAGATAAGAGCCCAGAAGGCCTCCGGTTGTTACTAGTTCAAAACGCGCCACCGTCTTCCAGAGACAGCGCATTCAGCGCATCAATATCAGCAGGTTCGTTAGCCAGAATACATGCCGCAACTTTGTCAGAAAATGCCATGAAGTCATCAGACTTGGTCGCAAAGTCAGTTTCCGAGTTGATCTCAACCATGGCAACTTTCTTGCCACAACCTGAAGCTGCGATTCGAATCATACCTTCAGCAGCAACACGACCGGACTTTTTCTCTGCTTTCGCAGTACCCGCCTTACGCATCATTTCAATGGCTGCGTCCAGATCACCATCACACTCTGTCAGTGCTTTCTTACATTCCATCATGCCAGCGCCGGTGCGCTCGCGTAGTTCTTTAACCATAGAAGCCGTTATCTGCATCTTGATTACCTCATTATTTGTTCGTTAGATGTGATTACTCAGCTTTGTCAGGAGCGTCATCTGCAGCCGGAGCGTCTTCAGTTGCAGGTTCAGCAGCGGGCTCTTCAACAACAGCTTCTGGTTCACTCGTCTCAGCAACTTCTTCAACAACAGGCGCAGCTTCAGCAACTTCAACATACTCACCCGTGCCTTCAGTAGCCGCACCAGGAATGACCAGACGACCATCAAGTACAGATTCAGCAGCAGCCTGCATGTAAAGTTTGATCGCGCTGATCGCGTCATCATTGCCTGGAATCACATAGTCAACGCCTTTAGGCTCGCAGTTTGTGTCGACAATAGCGACAACCGGAATACCCAGCTTGTTTGCTTCAGCGATCGCGATTTTCTCGTGACCTACATCGACAACAAACATGACATCAGGGATACCTTTCATATCCTTGATTCCGCCGATATTGTTTTCCAGCTTCGCCATTTCGCGAGTCAGCATCAGAGCTTCTTTTTTGGTGCGTCGATCGAGCGTGCCATTTTCCTGCATCTCTTCAAGCGCTTTCAGACGGTTGATTGATTGCTTAACCGTTTTGTAGTTTGTCAGCATTCCACCCAGCCAGCGACGGTTTACATAAGGCATGCCACATCGAATGGCTTCCTCTTTTACCGCGTCCTGTGCTGATCGTTTCGTGCCTACGAATAAGACGCTGCCTTTTTTGGAAGCAACCTTACCGATGAAATTGAGTGCATCATTGAATCGTGGAAGTGTTTC
>CBDDAG010000002.1:0-32810 GCA_965224825.1 Gammaproteobacteria bacterium
AGTCAGGATCTCAGCAAACTTTGCACCTCAAGCCGTATCGACAAAGAGCCACGTCGTCTTGAAAAACCTTCTGATCACACGCCCGTTATTGCCGAGTTTGATCTATGAAAAGATTTCTCTTCCTTATGATCTTTTCAAGTTCTGTTTTTGCTGGCGAACTGCATGGGCCACACACGCATGGCGAAATGGAGTTACTGGTTTCATGGCAGGATAATCAGCTACAGATTTCAATACTGGCGAGTGCACAGGATTTGATCGGTTACGAACGCAATCCGAAATCTGCAAAAGAGAAAAAAGCCTTACGAAAATTTGATGAAAAATATGATCCGTTTGTGATGTTTAAAATTGATCCGGAATACGGCTGTGAATTTATGCGTGGACGATCGGAATCTGACATGTTTTCAGCGGCTCCACACAAACACGGCATGCTGGATAAAGCTCACATGCATGAACTCGGTTTAAAAGGCCATATCGATTTTATTATGCATTACGATTATGAGTGTGTAGCAGCTCCAGAAATCACGCTGGATGTTTTTGATCTTGCACCTTCGATCAAAAAAGTGAATGTTCGTGATGGCGTAATTGATGGCGATATTAAAATGACGCTAACAAAAGATAGTAATAAAATAGTTATCCATTAATGATCAAAAAAACTTTATTTTTAATCCTTACCTTGTTATTTCCGCTAACAAGTTTTGCTCACGCCATAGAAGGTAATGGTTTTCTTGCTGGCTTGTATCACCCTGTTTTTGGACTTGATCATCTTCTGGCTATGCTAGCCGTCGGTATTCTCAGCACCCAGATCGGCGGACGTGCAATATGGTTTGTTCCTGCAAGCTTCGTCGTAATCATGTTGTTCGCGGGTATCGCCGGAATGGAAGCTCTGATTGATCTTACATCTGAACAAGTTGAAATGGGCATTACTTTTTCCGTGATCCTGCTTGGTTTTGTTATCGCACTGGAAAAGAATATGCCGATCCTGATCGCCATGTTATTCGTTGCTTTTTTTGCCATTTTTCATGGCTATGCGCATGGCGTTGAAGTTCCTGCCAAAGTGAATCCTTATTACTTCGCGGCTGGTTTTGTGATCAGTACCATATTGATCCATCTTGCGGGCGTTTTGATTGGTATTGTTGCTGGTCGCTGGAAATCTTCCGCAGCTATTTTGCGATTTGCAGGAGCGGTGATGATGGGTATGGGCTTGCAGATTTTGCTTGCATAAACCCCGGGGTTTTCCACATAAAACCTTACCGGAATGACGAGAAGTTGAGTTAAGATTATTGTAGAAAATTAAGTAATTTTTGATCTTTGATCAAGGCTGAAAGTGCCTTTGAAACCAGACCATTGATCATCCGCTCATTCTGATTTGCCGTCGGTGGCGCCAGCACTTCCTCTTCTTTGTTTGCCGAGTAACGACTAACAAATTCCGCACTTTCTTTGTTACAAATTGCTTTTAATAAAATATTATTTTTTACTAAAAGTGGATACTTATCCCCCTGTGTTTGATAACCCAGTGTTTCGATTTCGATAACCAGATCAATATCAGCATTTGCTGCATCAATCACATTAAATCCGTAACCACTTAATGCACCAATAAGTTCCTGCCGGATCGGTTCTTCCGGTCCTCCGGCAATCGTCACCAGCGCCGTATCCGAGTAAATCCCACCTCGGGATCCGAGCGCTTTTACCGGTCGTTTATCAACAACTGAAAGGTTAAGCGATCGATCTTGTCCGATATTACTTTTTTCTACCGTTACCGAAGGATTCAAAATAATTGCCTGTGGACTTATCGCACAAGCCCCCAGAAACAAGCTTATAAAAAATAATGAAAATAATATTCGAAGTTTAGTCATCTTGTTTTCCATAATGTTTGAATTTTTCAATATTGATCGCCATTTCCTTTTTTGAAAGGATCACGGGTTCTCCGATCTGCAAAGCCAACACGTATTGCCTAGCCAACTCTTCAACCTGATCGGAAAGATTCAATGTCTCTTGCAAATTTTCACCAGTCGCCAACATCCCATGATTCGCCATCAAACAGGCTTTGCGATCTTTCATTGCAACAATAATACTATCTGACAACTGTTGCGTACCAAAGGTTGCATAATCAGCACAACGAATTGTATCGCCACCCGCTTCTGCGATCATGTAATGAAAAGATGGGATTTCTTTCTGATGACAGGCAAGTACTGTCGCATAAGTTGAATGCGTGTGGATGATCGCATTGATGTCTTTTCTATTCGCATAGAGATCACGATGGAACCGCCATTCGCTTGAAGGCTTTAGTTGACCAACTTGGCTTTCGCCATCCATATTCATAAATACAATTTGATCTGCTTCTAGATCATCATTCGCTATGCCTGTGGGCGTGATCAAAAAACCATCATCAACTCTGACACTAAGATTTCCGGTTCTTCCGTGACTCAGAGCATGAGCTATTTCTACAATTTCTTTTCTTTGATCAGAATTCATTTTTATCGCAAAAATAATGCATAGGCCGGATTATCCGTTTCTTCCCAGTAAGGCAATTCCAGTTTTTTCAACACATCGCGTAATTCATCACGCTCAGTCTCCGGCACCTGAATTCCCATCAACACGCGTCCATATGCTGCGCCGTGGTTTCGGTAATGGAATAAGCTGATGTTCCAGTCTTCACCAATGCGGGTTAGAAAATGCAGCAAAGCACCGGGACGTTCGGGGAACTCGAAACGGATCAGCATTTCGTTTTCGACTTTCGATGCGTGACCACCAACCATGTAACGAATATGCATTTTGGCCATTTCGTTATCAGACAGATCCACCACCGGATAACCTTTTTCTTTTAGCGTACTCACCAGCATCTCTTTTTCTTCCACGCCATTTTGGATCTGAATACCAGCGAAGATCTGAGCATCGTGATCATCGGCGTAGCGATAATTAAATTCCGTGATCGAACGCAAACCTATCGTGTGACAAAACTCGCGGAAGCTACCAGGGTTTTCGGGAATGGTCACGCCCAATAATGCTTCACGTTGTTCACCCAACTCAGCCAGTTCTGCAACATGTCGCAGACGATCAAAGTTTATGTTTGCGCCACTGAAGATCGCCACCAGTTCTTTGTCTTTTAGATCTTCACGAGCGACATATTGTTTAACGCCAGCCAATGCGAGCGCACCAGCCGGTTCCGGGATCGATCGGGTATCTTCAAAAATATCTTTAACCGCCGCACAGATCTCGTCATTGGTGACGAGCAATACTTCATCGACATATTTATTCGCTACACGAAAAGTTTCTTCACCCACAAGACGTACCGCAGCACCATCAGCAAAGATGCCGATCTTGTTCAGTAATACTGGCTTGCCTGCTTCCATTGATCGTTTTAACGAAGGCGCTTCGTCTGATTCCACACCGATTATTTTAATCGCCGGATTAAGAGATTTCACATAAGCACAGATCCCGGCGATCAAACCACCACCGCCAACCGGCACGAAAATAATGTCCGGCGTATTCGGATGTTGTTGCAGAATTTCTTTGCCGACAGTTCCCTGTCCGGCGATCACTAACGGATGATCAAACGGCGGGATGTAGGCCAACCCTTTTTCTTCGGCCAGTTTGTGCGCGTGATCACTGGCTTCATCATAATTATTTCCATGCAGCACGATCTCGCCACCCAGATGTTTCACGGAGCTGACTTTGATCTCGGGTGTGGTTTTCGGCATGACAATAATCGCGTTGATGCCTAACGTTTTAGCCGAAAGCGCAACACCCTGCGCATGATTTCCGGCCGAGGCGGTGATCACGCCTTTTTGTTTTTCTTCGTCGCTTAATGAAGAGATCAGGTTATGTGCGCCGCGTAATTTATAAGAAAAAACCGGCTGTAGATCTTCACGTTTCAACCAGACTTTATTACCGATCTTGCGTGAGATAGATGATGCAAAATCCAGCGGCGTTTCTTTTGCCACGTCATAAACACGCGCCTCATTGATCATCTTCATGTATTCTTCGAGCATAACTAATATTTTCAATTGTCTTATTGGCATACAATAATACCACTATTGTCGAGATACACTGAGGAAAGAACATGGACCAGGATGAAAAGAAAAAAGCCGTTGCCAGAGCCGCGATGAATCACGTTGTTGAAGATGCTTATGTCGGTGTCGGCACTGGTAGTACAGTAAACTTTTTTATCGAAATGCTGGCAGAAATAAAAGGCCGGATCGAAGGCGCGGTTGCCAGTTCTGATGAGACCGAGAAACGTCTAAAAGAACATGGCATTCCTGTTGTTCCTCTCAACAGCGTTAATGAGTTACCGGTTTATGTTGACGGTGCAGATGAAACGACAAAATTCCTACACCTGATCAAAGGGGGCGGTGGCGCGTTGACCCGCGAAAAGATCATTGCAGCAGTGGCAGATAAATTTGTCTGTATTGTTGATGACTCAAAAGTAGTTAAAACACTTGGAACATTTCCTTTGCCCGTTGAAGTCATTCCGATGGCCAGAAGTTATGTGGCACGGGAGATTATAAAAATGGGCGGTCGGCCCGAAATCCGGGATGGCTTCACAACCGATAATGGTAATGTGATCCTGGATATTCATAATCTGGTTATTCTGAACCCGGTCGAAACTGAAGAACGACTAAATGCGATCGTGGGTGTGGTGACTAATGGCTTGTTCGCAAAACGACCAGCGGATGTTGCACTGGTTGCTACGGATGATGGAATTATAGATTTGTGATCGTTTGCTCGATCTACTCTTCTTCAATCTGAAAACCGGCAGGACTTTCGCCAGCAAAATATCGATCCCACATTTCATGGTAAGCCTTTTCCAGATTCAAAACGGTCCGTTGCGTATTGAACAAAAGTTTCGTTAACACATTCCTCTGCACCTTACGTTTCAGGATCCCCAAATACTCAGGATGTGTCGCCAGATAACAGGCTCTTTCAAGATACTCTTCCTCCGTGCTACAGATCAGAGTCGGAAATTCCAACGCAGATAATTTACTCGCTGTCATTCTGTTGGCCATTGTTTCGCCAAATAAACTGAGTACAGGTAAGCCCGACCAAAGCGCATCGCTGGTTGCTTCGCAAGTATTGAGCGTAAACGTATCAAGAAACAGATCCGCCAGTCGATAGCGAGCCAGATGCTGTTCTTGATCCTCAACCACTGATGCAAATATCAATCGCCGTGGATTAACATCAAAATCATAAGCTTCTTTACGAAGATTCTGACGAATATCTTCATCCCATTCGATCAGCCATAAAACACTACCGGGAACACGCTGTAAGATTTTCATCCAACAACTAAAAACACGGGGATCGATCAGCTCAGCTTTTGCGAAACAACAATAAACAGTGCCGCCTGGAAGACCTTCACTTTTTCTGCTGACCGAATTTCGACCAACAATTTGTTGCTGATTATAAACCATGTGCGTGTTCGGCAATCGCACCAATTTTTCTGACCAGTGATCGTCCGACTCAACGGTGGAGACAAGATTATCCGTAATACGATATTGCAGAAAGTCTGCACCGCTGCTGAAAGGCATACCGGCAAATCCAATTTGCAAGGGAGCAACCTGACGGGCAAGCAGCTTGTACGGATATTCCTGACTAATACCATCCAGATCGACAAGAATATGAATGCCATCATCATGAATTTTTTGTGCGGCTTCACTTTCAGATCGAGGGTAAAGTTCGACAAATTGATCACAATCTTTTCTGATCTGCTGATTTAATTTGCACTCATCTCCGGGCTCCATCGAGTAACAAAACACTTCAAATTCATGTCGATTATGTAAGGCGTAAATCCCGGCAGTATTACGTATCATCGAGTCCTGATTAAAGGACTTCGCCAGATAACCAATCCTCAAACGACCTGGTTTATCCGAATAATTATATGCAAAAGTTTCCTGATCTTTACTTATATGCTGGGCAATATGCCTGGCTAACTCAAGACGGAGTACCGGTTCCGTTCCAGCATAGCAAGCTGCTTTCAATAACATAATATCTGCATCAGAAGCAGATATTAGATCAACATTTTCAAGATAACTTTGCAGCGCGATCAAATATTTTGATCGATTATGCCAATCACATACCTTCAGACGTTTTTCTGCCAGAGATAAATAAAGTGATAATGGATCAGACTGCATACCACGAGGTAAATTCAAAACCTGCTGCGCCAGAACTTCACCGAGCTTTTCTGCATTCACTGTCTCTGCCAACGAGAAACTTCGCTTCGCTTCTTCGAACCGCTCAAGCCCGGCCAACGACATCGCAGAAAGAACAATAGCCTGAATATTTTCTGGCTCAATGGCCAATGCACGAGCTGAAGCGATCAATGCTTCATCAAAACGATTGAGCGTGAGCAAAGCGGATGACTGGAGAATGTGCGGACTTGCTTGCGGCATAAGTTTCGCCAATCGCACAGCATCGGTTAATGCTTCCTCGGCCCGCCCCAGCCGGATCAAAACAATTGATCGACTTTCCAGAGCGGCTGGCGCATAAGGACTTTGCTTAAGAACCCGGTTCAAAGAGTCCAGCGCTTCACTATAGTAGGCGCCCTGAAACAACAAGTTGGCATGGTTGGTTAAAGTTTTTGAATTATCCGGATCAATTTTCAGCGCTTGAATAGTGACTTCCAATGCCTCATCCGTCCGCCCCAAATCTGCCAGCATATTTGCCTTGGCATTCTGTGCGGCAACATTTTCCGGAGCAAAATGAATCGCACGCTCAAACGCCAGCATGGCAGCTTCAACTTTATTGAGACGATGTCGACTTACTCCCAGCGAAAACCAGGCGTCAGAACTCTCCGGCGCCTGCGCACAACATTCTGAAAAGATTTGCTCCGCCTGCAAAAACTGATTGGCATTCAGCAGGTGCTTCCCTTCTTGTAAGTCGTCAAAAACTTTATTCATTAAATTCAAATATTAATTATATTCAATAAGTTACATCTTTCTCTTGCAATACTACTTTAATATAGGCTAGTATCCACATAATTACTCAAGATTTTTACAGATCCAGTGGTTCGTTACCAGTTAACTTTGGTTACGACCCAAGTGACTAGCCTGAACAGAAATGAAACGTTTCAATTGAACTTTCTAATCTTCAGGCCTTCTAAACAGGGAAATAGAGGGGTATTAATTATGTTCGCACCAAAACCTGCAATCTGCGGAAATGGCCATGCAGCCATGCAAAGAACTTATGACGTTGATAAACATCTAATGGTTGATGAAATGATAGTTGATGAGAAAAAAACTCCGGCAAAACAAGCTGACAAAACGAAAAAACCGAAACCAAAACATTGATCCACTGATCGAAAAGTTTTCCTCCTTTTAAGGACGCCTCGCTCATGGGGCGTCCTATTTCTTTTTGTATAGTCCTTCCGGCTATATTTACAGTCGTCGTCTTCAGGCGTATGTTTTAATCTCAGTTTATCTTGATCTCTTTTATCTAAATGAGTAGTCAATAATGAATAAAATAAAACCGCTATTCCTGATCAGTCTTTTTTTCTTTTTCTCTTCTGGCTCCCTTGCAGAACCAGATCCTAAACAAATCGAGTCACTGGTATTCACCTGCTATACCTGTCACGGCACAGATGGTGAAAGTCCCGGTGACATGCCTTCTCTAAAAGGTGTAAGCGCCGAAGAAATCAAAGAAAAGCTACTGGCCTTTCGGCAGGATCAAAATGATCCGACGATCATGAACCGTATTGCAAAAGGTTATTCCGAAGACGAGATCAACAGAATTGCAGACTATCTGGCGGCCCTTAAATGAATAACAATAAAAATAGACAACACCGTAGAAAATTTCTTAAAGAGATCGGAGCCGCAGGTGCATTATCTGTTCTGGGATTGCCAGCACTTTCTGGTTGCTCGAACAAAACAAAAACGCATGCCCGTGTCGTGATCATCGGTGCTGGTTTTGGTGGAGCCACCTGCGCTAAATATTTACGCAAACTGGATCAGGGTATCGAAGTCACACTGATCGACGCGAATGCTGATTATGTTTCCTGCCCTTTCAGCAATACCGTTCTGGCCGGAACACATGGCCTGCATGATCTGACTTTTCGCTATGACAAGTTACAAGAAAAATACGGCATCAAATTTATTAACGACAAAGTCACAACGATTGATCACGAAAAAAATAATGTGGTCCTGTCTGACGGATCAAGCCTGAGTTATGATCGCCTCGTCGTCGCACCCGGCGTTTCTTTCACATGGAACAGCCCGGAAGGTTATGACGAAGCGGCTTCAGAAATCATGCCACATGCATGGAAAGCCGGCACACAAACCGCGTTACTCAGAAAACAACTGGAAGCAATGGAAGACGGTGGCGTAGTCGCGATCGCACCTCCACCCAAACCATTCCGCTGCCCTCCCGGCCCATACGAACGCGCCAGCATGATCGCCAGCTACCTGAAAGCACATAAACCAAAATCGAAGATCCTGATCCTCGATTCCAACGAAAAATTCTCCAAACAGGGCTTGTTCATGCAGGGCTGGGAAGATCGCTACGCCGGTATGATCGAATGGGTATCTGTGACCGAAGGTGGATCAGTTCAACGAGTCGATACAAAATCCATGACGCTGTATACCGATCTCGATGAACACAAAGTCGCGGTCGCTAATGTCATCCCCGCACAAACCGCAAGTATGTTAACGATAGAGAATGGGCTCGCTGATCAAAGTGGCTGGTGTCCGATCAACCAGCAAACTTTTGAATCTACGCTAGTCAAAAATGTTCATGTGCTGGGTGACGCTGCACTCGCTGGCTCTATGCCAAAATCGGCCTCTGCCGCAAATAGTCAGGCCAAAGTTTGTGCCCTTGCGATCACCGCTATGCTACAAGGCAACGAACCCGGTGGCCCTTCATTCCACAATACTTGTTACAGCCTCGTCGATGCCGATTACGGGATCTCGGTGAGCGCGATCTATGGTTTGAAAGAAAACAAAATCCAGAAGATCGAAGGATCAGGTGGTGTTAGTCCAATGGATGCTTCTGCTGCATTCCGTGCGGATGAAGCGAAGTATGCTCAGGGGTGGTTTGATAGTATTACTTTGGATACGTTTGGGTGAACTAATCACAGGTTCCCGCACCTGCAGGCGTGTTCGTTTTCGGTCTTTAGTTTATTTCCGAAAAACTTTATGAATTATCTTAAACCAACCCCTCAGTTCATATTTTAGAGACTCTGTTTCGTGACATGTAAACGGTTCTCTAGTCGCAAGTCTGGCCAACATATGCTCTTTATTGTTTTTATATTCAGCAAGTCTGTCCTCTGCTTTCCCAATAATTCTGTTCAATGATATTGCCATATCTTTTCTTCTAATTGGTTCTGCAAGCTCTAAAAAACTTGCTATAAAATAACCCGTAACACACCAGAGAACACCCAAAGATAATGATTCTTTAAATCCCGTATATATTCCATAAAAAAACGCCAACACAAAACCTATTTTAAAAACCAACTTCACGTTACCAGAAGGCCTTCGGTAACTAGTTAAGCTTAATTCTTCTTTTCTTTTTTTTATTAGACTTTTTTCACTATTGATCGCGCCATCTAAAAAAAGCATCTGCCGATCCACAAGATCTTTTAAACATAAATCAATTTCTTCCTTCGATAATTTAAGATTTATTTCTTCTATTATCTCAACATCTGAAACAAGTAGTGATTTACTACCATATTTACATAACCGATCAGAAGTTACAAAAGCATCACATATAACTACATCTTCCTCAGTCATCCAGGCTACATAACTGAGACCTTGATGAGACAAATTAAAATCAATATTGGCTTGTCGTAAATTTCTATCGAATGGCCTTATATAACCAAATATAATTTCGTCGTCATCAACGCGCCCCGAAAAATAATCATAACGATCTGAATTTGGGATATATTCACCCTCATATTCTTGACCGTGGTATTTATATCGCACATAAATAGGATCTCGAAATGACATGCTGCCTCTTGATATATTTCCGTAGGTCGAATTAGTGTAGCGTAATCCGACATTTTTTGATGTTGGGTTACGCTATCGCGAACCCAACCTACAAGATCATTAATAATATACAACCGTAGAACCTAATCCCCGAATTACGCAAAGCTCCATCCAGGCTACAAATTCTAATCTTCAATAATAAACTACCAACCAGATCGTTTCTGTTTCTGGCTTTGTCCAACTAACGCGATGTCGCTGATGAGTGGGAATGACCAGCGAATCACCTTCAGATAACATGATCTTATTCTCTGGATCAGAAAATTCCAGTTCTGCTTTTCCTTTTAACAACAAAACAAATTCATTCTGTTCCTGGTCGTACCAGAAGTCTTCTGGTGAAATATGTCCGAGTGAAACGATCCGTTCGATTCTGACATTCTCTGATGATGCGAAAACTTCGATCAGTTCTTCGGGGAGATGGGCTGGAATGTTTTCAAGTAGGTTAGAAACTCTCACGGATGAAATTTTCCAAGGTTTCCAGATCAAAAAGCCAGCCTAGTTCTTTTCCTGATTCGTTTTTTATGACTGGAATTCTGATGCCGTATTTTTCTACTAGCTCTTTTGATCCTGCAATATCCACGTATTCCAGATCAAACTTTTCTATTACTTGTTTGAGTAGATCAGCTGCTTGCTCGCAGAGGTGACAGTCTTGCGTTGAGTAGAGTGTTAGTTTCATTTATTCAAATTTATAACTAGCAACTATTTTATTAGAAACGAGAGGTTTTTTGGCTTCGTTCTGAGATCCTTCGCGTTGCTCAGGATGACAGGCTTTGTACGACCCAATAGTTGTCATCCTGAACGTTAGTGAAGGATCTCAAGTCGAAGCCTGCTATCTTGCCGGTCAAAGATCAGATCTATTAAAGAAAACTATTCTGTTTTTGTTTCTTCCTTAGCTGTTTCTTCAACTCCCTTTTCAGCATTTTCTAACTTGGCTTTTTCTATTTCTTCTGGGCTTAGTTCGTCCGGGAATGCGAAGAAATGCAGGCCTTTGGTTGATGCAAACAGGACGAACTGTTTATCTTTCAACATGAACGTCACTGGCGGGCTATCTATATTAACAGAAGTTTCGTGTGTCCAAAGTTCTTCGCCCGTTTTTGCATTGAGTGCGTGAACGACGCCTGTTGGTTCCGAATAGAAAAGTAGATCGGTTTTGGTCGACAAGATTCCACCTGTCCAGATCCATGACTTTTCTTTTTTCTCCCAGACAATCTTTCCGGTTTCTGGAGAGATCGCGGAAACTACTCCGTAGCCAGCTTCACCTTCTTTCTCGATCATTGTTCCACCGAGATATTCAACACTTGCTTCTTTCTCTGCTGGAACAAGCACGAAGTCCATTGGCAAGTGTAATGCGAGTACATAAAACAGATCAGTTTTTGGTGACCATGATGGTGCGGCCCAGTTTGCGCCGCCGCGAGCTCCAGGAGCTATGTTGATGCCTTTCTCAGTTGGGTTGGCGAATAAATTATCTTGCGGAACGAAGTTATCTGATCGTTTGATCATTTTTCCAGTTTCGCGATTCAGTGTGTAGAGCCAGCCAGATTTTGAAGCATGACTTACCGCTGCAACTTTTTCTCCATCAACATTCACATCGTGTAAAACCAGCGGACTGGCAACATCATAATCCCAGCGATCGTGTGGCGTGATCTGGTAATACCATTTCAGTTTGCCAGTTTTAATATCCAGCGCAACGATAGAGTTGGTGTATAAATTATCGCCAGGTCGTACGCTGTCATCAATGTTTGGAGATGGATTTCCAACTCCAACATAGAGCAGTCCTAATTCCTGATCATAAGATGGCGTTGTCCAGATAGATCCACCACCTGTTTTCCAAGCATCGGGATATTTATCTTTGTTGGCTTTTTCTTTTTCGATATCACGATGTAGATCATCACCCTGTTCGGTTTTTGCTACCCAGTCGCCAAACCAACCACCTTCTTCAGGTGAAGGAACTGTCCAGAAACGCCAGCATTTTTCACCGGTTTCTGTATCGTAAGCATCAACGAATCCACGAATACCGTATTCACCACCAGCACTACCGACGATGACTTTGTTCCCAACAACTTGTGGTGCCATTGTGATGGAATAGCCTTCTGACGGATTGGCTGTGTTTGTTACCCAAAGCTCTTTGCCCGTCACTCGATCCAGTGCGATCACATTTGAGTTGAGTGTTGTGAGGAACACTTTGTCGCCTTCAACAGCCAAACCTCGATTGAGCGTGCCGCAACATAAGGCGGTTTCTTTCCAGTCGATTTCGTACTCATAACTCCAGAGCGTCTTGCCGGTATTCATATCCAGTGCCGTTGCTCGGTTGTTCGGTATTGTGAAATAGATCACACCATCGATCACGACCGGCGTTGTTTGTTGTCTTGCACCTTTGGTCTTGGCGGGATAAAAACCAACGGCTTTTAATTCGGCAACATTCTCGATGGTGATCTGATCCAGTTCGGAATATCGCTGGTTGCTGTGATCGTAACCTGACATTGGCCAGTTGTTCGCGCCTGCGCCTGCTGCAAAAGGTTTGCTGGTAAATAGAATCAAAATTGTCAGTAAGCTAATTATAGTTTTTTGTTGTTTCATTACTTTCCTTGGTCTTGTTGCTTTATGGGATAATATGTAAAAAATCTTAGCCGAGCATTATACGTGAAAACTGTTCCCGAAAATTGTCTTATTGTTGGCCCGTCGTGGGTTGGCGATATGGTTATGGCGCAAAGTCTGTTTATTGTGCTGAAACAGCGATTTCCAAAAATGAATATCGACGTGCTAGCTCCTTCATGGAGTGAGCCACTGCTTAAACGTATGCCGGAGGTTCGAGAATCAATTGCTATGCCGGTTGGACATGGTAGTTTGCAGCTTCGTACCCGCTATCAGATCGGTAAACAATTACGAAAGAATCAATATGACTGGACGATCCTGTTACCCAATTCACTGAAATCGGCGCTGATCCCCTTCTGGGCGAAGATCCCGAAACGCACAGGCTTTAAAGGTGAAATACGTTATGGCTTGTTGAATGATCTGCGAATTCTGGATAAAGAAAAGCTCACCATGACGGTACAACGATTTGTGGCTTTGGGGTTTGAAGATGGAAAATCTGATCCGTCTCATTACCCTTATCCGAAATTACAGCTTGATCAGGAAACCATCGCGACAACTGCGGCAAGATTTGGCCTGAATAATGAACAACCAGTTTTAGCACTCTGTCCCGGTGCGGAATATGGCCCTGCGAAACGTTGGCCGATTGAATACTATGCTGAAGTAGCAAAGCAGAAGATCGCTTCAGGCTGGCAGGCGTGGGTGTTTGGATCGGAAAAAGATCAGGAGGTCGCGGAGCAAATTTGTGATCAAGCTGGCGCTGGTTGTATCAACCTTGCTTCCCGAACCACATTGGCTGAGGCGATTGATCTTCTATCACTGGCAAATCATGTGATCACAAATGATTCCGGTTTGATGCATGTGACGGCAGCGTTGGATGTTCCTCTTGTGGCACTTTATGGATCATCTGATCCGGGCTTCACACCACCATTGAATGATCAGGCAAAAGTCATTTCGCTAGGCCTTGAATGCAGCCCCTGTTTTGAGCGCGAATGTCCGCTGGGGCATTTGAACTGTTTACAGGATATAAAACCTGAGTCGGTATTATCTTTATTGAAAGATCATTCCTGATGGAAACTTCCCCTTCATCAATTCTTGTGATTTCCACTCGTCGGATCGGCGATGTGTTGTTGACTACGCCTCTAGTCCGAACGCTTCGGCAGGCATATCCATCCGCACAACTCGATATTCTTGTTTTTGAAAATACTGCGGGTGTCCTCGAAGGTAATCCTGATCTTGATACAATCATCAAAGTACCAGAACGACCAAGTAAAAAAGAATATTTTTCGATCATTAAAAAACTCTTTCGGAAATATGACCTGACAGTCAGCGTTCAAGGAGGTGATCGGCCGATGATCTATTCAATGTTTGCCGGAAAGAAAAAACGGATCGCGATTTTACATTCTGATCGGCGACAGGAACGATGGAAGCAATGGTTGCTGGATGATTGGGTTTTATTGGATAACATCAATACGCATACGGTAATTCAGAATCTTAAACTGGCTAATAATCTAAGCCTGAAAAAATATTATAAAGTCATCCTGCCGAAGCCTGATCAGATTACCTATAAAAAATTTATTTCTACTCTGCCTTTCTCAATTGAGAAAGAACCTTTTGTATTGTTACATCCATTTCCACTGTTCAAATATAAGGAATGGCATTTTGATGCCTGGGTTGAGGTGATCCACTATTTGTTGAAAAATACTGATCTGAAAATCATCCTCAGTGGCGGCCCAGGCCATGAAGAATTTGAATATTGCCAAAACCTTGTAACGAAAGCGGGATCTGAAAATGTAATTTCTATTGCTGGCACAACATCACTAGCCATTCTTTCAGAATTAATGGCTCATGCTGAAGCCTTTGTCGGACCTGATACGGCGGTCACGCATATTGCGGCAGCGGCAGGAATTAAAACGATTGTATTGCTTGGTCCGAGCAACCCGATGAAATGGGGAGCGTGGCCGATCGACTGCACATTGGATGAAGCTTCGCCCTGGATCAAAAAACAGGATCGGCAGGAAAATGGAAATGTTGTCCTTCTACAAGGATCGGGAGACTGTGTTCCTTGTTTTGAGGAAGGTTGTGATCGACATACAGAAAGTCTAAGCCTTTGCTTACAAAATCTTCCTGCTCAACGTGTGATCGAAGAACTTAAATTTCTATAGTTTTGATTTTTCAAAACAGGCGTGGACAAAAGAATCGCCACAAGGATCACATAAAATTTTCCTTCACCTGAATCCAGTAACAAAGAATTCAACATTGATCCTGAAATCATCGTCACAAGAACGCCCTGCAGAATATGTCGGTATTCAACGTCCAGACTTAAGCTGGCTCGCCACTGAAAATAAAGCATCCCACAAAGTACAAAGAGTCCTATTAGTCCAATTTGTGATGTGACCATCATGAACTCATTATGCGGATTATCTGTTGTTCGCAATCCTTCCTGATCAGCAATTATTTTAAACTCCGTCGCGAGACTGCCTGTTCCATGTCCGACTAACAGATTCTGTTTCATGATCTTGATCGTGGTTTGATAATACTCAATCCGATACCGTAAACCACTAAAATGATTGTATTCTCCCGGTACATGCACACGAACATCATTAACACTTTCGGTGATCCGTGCTTGAAATTCAGATGATGAAAAAAATGCAAAAGTGGCTAGAGATATAAGAACCAGCAATGCACTGACCAGACCTTTCCAATTAAAACGTTGATAAAAAAGAAGAAAAACCAAACAAGCAAAGACAACGTATCCTGATCGGCCAGTATTTATAAAGAGCAGATTGTAACAGGCCAGTAATGCCAGGATCAGGAACAACCAACGCCAGGTTTTTTGATGAGTAGCAAACTGCACCATCAAATAAAAATAGAATGCCATAAAAATTCCATGAGCAATTCGACTCTTGAAAACAGTATATGCTTCCCCAACAGCATCTGTGGGAGCTAAAACCCCAAAATATTTAAGGCAAGATATGATCAGGATTATGGTCATCGCGATCGCAAAAGCAGTGATCGCTGCTCGCTGCCATTTTTCTGTGAATGCCAGGGAAAGAATGATAGGGATAAACAACAACTTTTTGTATTTACCAAACGTACTCAGGGCAGCTTCAGATTCTGCTGAAGTATAAGTTAAGCCGATCGCTAATAATAGAAATAAACCGAGAGCCCATAGTGCAATCTGACTCTGACCAATCGTTTTAAATTTTTGCGTAAAGTCTCCACTTAAGAACCAGAACAATAATAAAAGTATCGTGCTGATACTCATCATGGCCGTGCTCATGGGAATCGAAAAAGCTGCCAGAACCACCATCACTTTTGCCGCTGTTTCAAAATGAGGTCTGAGTTTATCCTGATACCAGTAGATCATTCTTTTACCGAATTATTGTGTTTCAAAAGTGGATGTTCCGTTGTGAGACCCGACGATGAAGAGAAAGTTTTATCTTGCACCGAGTATGATTTTATTTGTTTGTGGACGAGCAACAGTGTATACATTATCCAACGTTTTATAAACATTAAACTGAATTAATCTATGCCCACACTCAGTGTCACAATCATCACCAAAAATGAAACTGATAATATTCGCCTATGCTTGGAATCGGTTGCATGGGTAGATCAGATCATCGTCTTTGACTCCGGCAGCGAAGATAACACAGTTGAGATTTGTCGTGAGTTTACTGATCAGGTTTTTGTTGATCAGGACTGGCAGGGCTTTGGGATCCAGAAAAACCGGGCACTTGAGAAAGCCACTGGAAACTGGGTGTTGTCACTCGATGCTGATGAGGTAGTTACTAATGATCTCGCAAATGAAATCCGTGCGGCAGTAAAAGGTGATCCTGCTGTTTACGAAATCCCAAGACTTTCAACCTTTTGCGGCAAAGAGATCAAACATAGCGGTTGGTGGCCAGATTATGTTGCTCGATTATTTCCTCGTGGACAGGCGCGTTTCAGTGATGACATGGTTCATGAACGATTAGTCTTTGAGGGAGAAGCGAGACAATTAGAAAATCCTCTAAAACATAATACTGCGCCTGATCTACATGATGTTCTGGAAAAGATGAATCGCTATTCAAGTATTGGTGCTGAAAAGAAACATCTTGATGGAAAGTCTACAGGTCTTTTTTCTGCGATCTTTCATGGGTTGTGGGCTTTTCTCTGGAGCTATCTTGGTCGCGCAGGTTTTCTGGATGGATGTGAAGGTTTCATTCTTGCGGTGACCAAAGCTGAAAATTCTTATTATCGTTATTTGAAACTAATGTATTTGAACGAGCGCCGCGACGAAGAATGAGAATCTTGATCGTAAAAACATCTTCGCTGGGTGATGTCGTGCATATGTTGCCAGCGATTACAGATGCCGCTCGAATGATTCCTGATCTGACTGTTGACTGGGTGGTTGAAGAAAGTTTTCAGGCCGTTCCAAACTGGCACCCTGTTGTTGATAAAGTCATTCCTGTTGCTATTCGCCGCTGGCGAAAAAGCGTCTTTTCTTCGCATACCCGTCACGAGATCCGATCAAGCAAGCAGATCATTCGCTCAACAAAATATGATGCGATCATTGACTCTCAAGGTTTGTTAAAAAGTTCGATTGTTGCTCACTGGGCGAAAGGAACTCATTACGGCTACAACAGAAAAAGCGCACGTGAACCACTGGCGAGCTGGGCTTATGATCAGCGAATTACCGTTTCCAGAAGCCTACATGCCATAGAAAGAAATCGTCAGATCACCGCTAAAGTACTTGGCTATTTTGGTGAAAAGTTACCCTTAGATTATGGCTTGAATAATCTGGCTGCTCTGGAAACAACGAGAGCTGTAAAGGCGATTGACCTGCCTGAAGGTTACATCGTTGGACTGCACGGGACTAGCCGTCCTGACAAGGAATGGGCGGAAGAAAACTGGAATAATCTGGCTCAACATCTGGATAAAAAAAATACACCTTTGACCTTACCGTGGGGCAATCAGCGAGAACATGATCGAGCTGAACGAATTGCCACAACTGGCAAAGCAATCGTCTTACCTAAACTTGATCTGGATAGTTTGGCTCATATTATTACAGGATCAAAAGCAGTGGTTGGAATGGATACTGGTTTGATGCATATTGCTGCCGCTTTAGGAAAACCTGGAGTGGCAATCTATCCAGTTACAAGAGCAGAGTTAACGGGTGTGATCTCTTGTGACTCCAACGAAAATAATCAAAATATAATTAATCTTGAAGGGTTGGTGACATCAGAGAAGATCATCCAATGCTTGTCAGAAACGATCTAATAGAACAAAAAAAACCATCCAGATCAAAAAAATCTGGATGGTCTTGTTAGTCAACACCAATAAGTATTTATGCTGCTGTTTTTCTTCTTCTCAACGCCAGGAAACCAAACGCAGGCCCAAGCAGGAAAAGAACTGAAGGTTCAGGTACTGATGTAGCGCCTCCAAGTGCAGAAAAAGCAAAGTCGGCAATTAATTGATGACCCGCTGTTGTTGGGTGCACACTATCTGCAAAAAATAACGCCTGATCTGCACCAGGAAAGGCCAGATCAGCTTGTGTACAGAATAATGATGACGCTGTGTTACAAGCCGTAGCGGTTACATTAGAGAGACCAAAAGCATTAGGATTATCAAGCACATCAGCAAATATTGATTCAACATCAAACAAAATGACATTATCTGGAGCGTAACTCAGGAAACCTTCAACAAAGTCATTATAATAAAAACTCAAAGCTGAAAATAAACTACGTGTGCCATCAACCGCACCTGACAAAATATCCACAGGAGCTCCAAGTTGTGCTGCTGCTGCTGCAATCGCCGCATCCTGAACAGCAAACTGATCTAAAGGTGAGTTTGCTGGCGTATGTAATACGAAACCGGCTGCAGCAATAGCGTTGCCTAAATTTGGATTTCCTGCACCAACGGCTTGTATCGCTGTAAAGATAGAGGCTGGAGCTTCACCTACATCGGGTAAATTAGGAACAAGAACCGTTCCCGCACCAGCATTTAACAGCCGCTCAACCTGCCCAGCTAAACTAGCTGCGCTTCCCGCCATATTATTTATTGCTGTTTGTATATCTGCAAAACCACCACCAACCAGGCCTGCATTAAAGAACAGATCATTCGCACCACCCCAAACCGTGTACAAACCGTTTGGATTGGCTGCAGGAGATGTTGACAGGTAATTAGAAATTTGACCTGCAATAGGGATCGCACTTTGTGGAGAAGCTGTTTGACCTATGCCGATAGGACTGGTGACTTGAGCACCACCCTGAGCATAATTGTTTCCTGTCGGAGATGTGTTCGGGTTGTTTGGATTATTAGAAACTACATCCAGGCCATAATATGCCCCGAGAGTTTCTGTCCAGACTGGTCCTGGGTTTGTTGTGAACTTACCACCAAGACCCGCATCAGGATTCCCTGCAAAAGCACCACTATCACTAAGACTGTCTCCAAAGATATATATCCCATCAAAGTAAGCAGCCGATGCCTGGTAGTTGAATACCAGAACCGAGAAACAAACTACTACCCATTTCATTAAAATTTTCATGTAATTATGACCTCATCAATAACGTTATTTTATTTTTCTAAATACCCCCATGAGGGGATTAAATCCTCACTGGATAAACTCTACAGAGCAATATTCAGACCAACTATACGATTACTTTATAATCAAGAACTTACATTAACGGCATCTTTCTATAAGGTATAAACCAGGCTGAAACTGTCGCCTTCTGACGACAGTTTCAGGTATTGATCAACTTATACTCAATTCCACAATATGGGCACTTTGCATCACCAGTTTCTTCTATTGGCAGAAAAACACGAGGATGCGAATCCCATAATGAAAACTCGGGCATGGGGCAGTGGAGTGGCAGATCAGATTTGCTCACTTCGGCAGGCGTTTTCACTTCCTCATTCATCCTATGTATGCCAGCCATTCTGGTTTGTCAGTTCGTCGTCCGTGAACCTGATCGAAATACATCGTCTGGAGGTTTTCCGAAATCGGTCCTCGTGATCCAGATCCGATTACACGACCATCCAGTTCACGGATCGGCGTGACTTCTGCCGCGGTTCCACAAAAGAAGGCTTCGTCAGCGACATAAACTTCATCGCGCGTGATGCGTTTCTCTTTCACTTCAACGCCGATCTCTGCCGCAAGATGCATGATCGTTTCACGCGTAATCCCTTCCAACGCAGAAGTCAGATCAGGTGTATAGATCACGCCATTACGGATGATAAATATATTCTCACCGCTACCTTCAGCAACAAAACCTTCCACATCCAGCAACAGCGCTTCGTCATAACCGCATTCCAGCGCTTCCTGTAAGGCGAGCATGGAGTTCATATAATTGCCATTCGCTTTGGCTTTGCACATGGTGATGTTGACATGATGCCGTGTGTAGGAAGACGTGCGGACACGAATACCATTATCCAGCGCTTCCTGTCCCATATAAGCGCCCCATTCCCAGGCCGCAACCATGACGTGTGTTTTGAGATTATCCGCACGCAAGCCCATGCCTTCTGATCCGTAAAAGCACATTGGCCGAAGATAAGCCGAATCGAGATTGTTTTGCTTGACCACATCAAGACAGGCCTGATTGATGGTTTCTTTTTCATAAGGCATATGCATACGCAGAATATGCGCCGATCGAAACAGGCGATCCGTATGATCCTGCAGACGAAAAATCGCTGTGCCTTTTTCGGCATGATAAGCCCGAACGCCTTCGAAAACGCCCATGCCATAATGTAATGTGTGTGTAAGTACGTGAGTTTTTGCTTCGCGCCAGGGAACCATTTCCCCGTCTAACCAGATCACCCCGTCCCGATCGGCCATTGTCATTTTTTTCTATCCTCTTTAATCTCTTTCGTTCTCTGAGACCTTTGCACGAGTCGTCTTTTTCGTCAGGGCAAGGCAAAAATCGTCGAAAAAGCGCAGTTTACATTAAGTAAATGAGCATTTTGAGACTGTTTTTTAACGCCGCCATGACGGAAAAGACGACTCGTGCATAGGTCTCACCCTAATAACCTTTTCCAGATTCTTTCTACGCCAGCTCGATAGTCCTTATATTCTGTCTCTGGAACGACTGCTGGTTTTTCCTGCAATGCGAGCCGATGTCCATCTGCGCGATAACTAAAATACGCATCTTTCAGCAAAGCTGCTTCGGTCTTTTTCAAAATTTTCAAATTTGCCAGAATCTCGAACAACCGGAGGTTGTCCGTAAATGCTAACAACTCCTTATGATCCGCCGCCCAGCGCAACACACTATATTGCACTATAAACTCGATGTCGGCCATACCTCCAAGCCCCTGTTTCAGATCAAAGGTATCTTTGATTCGCTTTACCAGAGAATCACGCATTTTTTCCCGCATTTCCCGAACATCCTTTTTCAGCTCTTTTTCTTCACGTTTTTGTGTCAGGATCTGATTGCGTATTTTATTGAATGCTTTTTGAATGGCCTGATCACCAGCAACAGGTCGTGCTCTGATCAAGGCTTGATGCTCCCAGGTCCAGGCTTTTTCTTTTTGATAGTCTGCAAACGCTTCTATGCTGCTCACAAGAAATCCGGACATGCCACTGGGACGTAAACGCGTATCGATTTCATAAGTTCGGCCGGCCTGCGTCATGGCGGTCAGAATGTTGATCAAACGTTGTCCGAAACGATTGAAAAAGACACTATTATCAACTGTTTTTTTTCCATTAGTTTGCTGATCTTTACCACGGCTGTCATGCAGAAAAACCACATCCAGATCCGATCCGTAACCCAGCTCGAGACCACCCAGTTTTCCGTAGGCAATGATCGTGAAATTTGCAACTCCCGATTTCTTCTTATCAACGTAGCAAGGCTCACCATGACGCTGCACCAGTTCCCGCCAGGCGATCTCAGTGGCGGCAATGAGCACAACTTCGGCTATGGCTGATAAGTGGTTACTCACTTCGGCCAGCGGCAAGTGTCCTGTTATATCCGCAGCGGCAACCCGTAACACTTGTGAATGTCTGAAATGACGCAATGTGTCCATCTGCCTTTCCAGATCATCCAGATGCAAATGGATAAGCTGATCATTCAGAAGGCTGGAAAGCTCCTCCTGTTCCGGAGGCGAATACAGGCTCTCCCGATCAATCAATTCATCCAGTAAAATTGGCTGACTAGCAATGTATTCGGCAATCCACGGGCTGGCGGCACAGAGCTTGATCAACCTCGACAATGCCATCGGATGTTCTTTTAATAATGATAGATAAACACTACGTCTGGCGACGGATTCGATCAGCTTGAAAACACGCTCAAGCGTAGCAACTTGATCATCACTTGCCACGGCAGCAACTTCTTCCAGTACAGAAGGCATTAATCGATCGAGACGTTCACGACCTTCTTTGCTGAGGTTCTGCAGATTGTAATTTCCACGCAACTGATCAAGCAATTCGAGAACGGATGACGGATCAGAAAATCCAGCTGTTTCCAGTTCCTTCGCAGCGATCTCATTTTCAACTTTATCCTGCCATAAAGAATCCAGATCAGTGGTAGTTCCGGTATCTATTTTCTGATCTTGCTTATCTTCTTCTGCCTCATCTTCTTCTGTTCTCAACAACTGGGCAAAATGATCAGCCACGCATTGACGGTGTTGATCAAGCACGGGCAGGAAATCATCCCACTGATCAAACCCCATTCCGCAGGCAACTCTGGCCTGATCAAGTTCGGAAGTCGGCAAAGCCTGTGTCTGTTGATCAGCAATTTCCTGAATCCTGTGTTCGGTATTTCTGAGAAAGAAATAAGCATCCCGCAATTCCTGTCCCGCTTCCGGTGTCAGGATTTCCATTTCCTGTAAGGCAGCCAGAACCTCCAGAATCTTTCGCGTCTGTAATGCTGGCTCCCGACCACCTCTCAATAACTGAAAAGTCTGGCCAATAAACTCGACTTCCCGAATCCCGCCAGCACCCAGTTTTACATCGGACTCCATCCCTTTTCGCAACACTTCCCTATCGATCATTTCCTTCATTTCGCGGATCGCCTGATACGCGCCATAATCCAGATAACGCCGGAAAACGAAAGGGAGCAACATCTTCATCAGATCAGCTCCGGCAACCTTGTCTCCTGCCGCAATATTAGCCTTGATCATCGCGTAACGTTCCCAGTCCCGCGCATGGGACACGTAATATTCTTCCATCGCATCAAAGTTCAGCACCAGTGCGCCACTTTCTCCAAATGGTCGTAACCGCATGTCCACCCGAAACACAAAACCATCTTCGGTCATTTCGTTAAATGATTTGATCAGCTGCTTGCCCAAACGAATAAAAAACTCCTGATTATCCAGCGATTTTTTCTTGCCACTGGTCTGGCCTGCTTCCGGGAATGCAAAGATCAGATCAATATCTGAAGAAAAATTCAGCTCATGCGCACCCAGTTTCCCCATGGCAATAATTACCATTTGCTGCGACACACCTTCTTCACTTTCTGGTTCACCAAAATTTTCTGCCAATTGCTTGTGTAAAAACACCAAAGTCTGATCGAGCATTTCTTCCGCCAGCAAAGACAGATCACTCATGGTCTCTTCCAGCTCAGCCAGACCCGCAATATCACGCCATGCAATCCGTACCATTTCTCGATTTCTAAAACGACGCAGAGCCGGCATCAGATCATCTTCCTCTTCGATTCCTTTGAGAACCTTTTTCAGTCCTGATGTATATTTTTTGCATGTAATCGAGCTTTCCAGATCGCCGCTTTTAACCAGATCCTTCAATGCCTCCGGATTACGCTGGCAATAATCAGCAACAAACTGGCTGCAGGACAATACTTTTTGAGCATCATCGGAAGATAATAATTTGAGAATTGAAGAATCAATTTCTTCGGTAAGATGCTTGAGTTCTTTTTTTAAGATCGTTGGAAGTTTGTTGGTCATTATTCCGTTCTTTATACATAGATCGAGAAAAAAGTGAGACACAGCCCCAAACTTTACTAAACCTTCATTAATCAAACATGGTCAATTTTAGTTAAGTTCTATAGAGCTTGGCCGATTATACCTATATTATGCGCGGCTGAGACTTGTCTTTTGCTCTCATAAATTTATCATTACATATAAAGGAATATAATATGAAAAATTTTCTCTCATTAGCATCCATACTTTTACTGCTCGCATCTCCGATACAGGCATCGCTCGCGGAAGCTGATCTCACTTTTAAAGAAGCCACCAGTCAGGCCGGAAAAGGCGATGCTGAAGCACAATATGAACTCGGGCTAAAATACGACGAAGGTGACGGCGTAGAACAAGATCTGGCCAAAGCAGTTTACTGGTACACAAAATCTGCCGAACAAGGATTCGCTTTTGCTCAATATAACCTGGGCGTCAGCTATGAAAATGGCGAAGGCATCGAACAGGATTATGTCAAAGCGGCAGACTGGTATCTGAAAGCTGCGGATCAAGGCGATGCAGATGCGCAATACAATCTGGGCGTTCTATACGACAACGGTGACGGCGTAGAGCAAGACAGTGCTAAAGCGGTAAGCTGGTATCAAAAATCTGCTGATCAAGGCGATGCTTTTGCTCAGTTCAATTTAGCGGTCTCTTACGATGAAGGCGAAGGTGTTGAACTGGACGATGAGAAAGCGGTTTACTGGTATACGAAATCGGCCGACCAAGGTGACTCGGATGCACAATACAATTTAGCGCTGATGTATTTAGAAGGCGAAGGTGTCAAAAAAGATAAAGCAAAAGCCATCGAACTTCTGAAGCTCAGCGCGAAGCAAGGCGATGATGACGCGAAGGATGCTTTGATCGATCTACTTTGATCTGATCGTTTTACCTTTCCTAAAAAGCCCCGTTATCGAAAGACGACGGGGCTTTTTTTATCACCCTTAGCTGTTTGTCATCCTGAACGCCAGTGAAGGATCTCTGACCAAGGCCAACAAAACACCAGTTTAAGTATTCAATTACTGGATAATGGTATTCCTTATCCGAGTAGCAGTTAATTTAATAACTCTCATTTCTTAAAGGGAAACATAATGAAGCAGATCATTTCATCAACCATCGCATTCACACTCTTACTTATTTTGTCATCGCTACAGGCAGAGACTCTGGAAGAAATTACCAGCAAAGCCGAACAGGGCGATGTACGCGCTCAGGATCAACTCGGCGTAATGTACGATGACGGAGAAGATGGTGTTGATGAGGATGATGTTAAGGCCATCTACTGGTATCAAAAGGCCGCTGATCAAGGTGATGCCAGAGCTCAATATCATCTGGCCCTCATGTACGATTATGGAGAAGGCACCGAAACGGATCACACCGAAGCAGTCCGTTGGTATATCAAATCTGCCGAACAAGGCCATTCCGATGCGCAATTCAATCTGGCTGTCAGCTACGACGATGGCGAAGGTGTTGAAAGAGATCCGATCAAAGCGATTCACTGGTATAAAAAAGCCGCCGAGCAAGAAAATGCTGACGCACAATACAATCTGGGCGTGATGTATGACGAAGGTATAGGCGTTGAAGAAGATAATGAGGCAGCCGTTTCCTGGTATCAAAAATCTGCTGATCAGGGTGACTCTTCCGCGCAATATAACCTCGCGATCATGTATGACGAAGGTGAAGGCGTTGAGTTAGATGATGTCATGGCGGTTTCCTGGTATCGGAAATCTGCCGATCAAGGTGATGCTGAAGCGCAATATAATCTGGCCATGATGTACGACGAAGGCGAAGGCGTGAAAGAAGACGATGTTCAGGCCGTTCACTGGTATCGAATGTCAGCAGAACAAGGTGATCATGATGCCCAGAATAATCTCGGTGTCATGTATGAAAGAGGTGAAGGGGTAAAACAAAGCGCATCAACGGCTGCTGAATGGTATCGAAAATCCGCCGAACAAGGTGATGCCACCGGACAATACAATCTGGCGATGCTGTACCTGGATGGAAATGGCGTTGAAAAAGATAAACAAAAAGCGATCGTGTTTTTTAAATTGAGTGCTGAACAGGGTGATGAAGATGCGGCGGATGAATTGAAAAAGTTAGGTGTGTCTCCTTAATCTTCTGATCGACTTAATATACGATAGTATGTATATATTGACATGATACGTTATGGCGTATATATTATAAGTTATACGTTTTACCGTATAGGTCAATATCATGAATAAGATTGTACGAAACAGCAAAGAATTGGGGGAAGGTATACGCGCAGCCCGACTTGCAAAAAACTGGCGGCAGAAAGATCTGGCCAGAGAAGCATCAGTACGACAAGCGTCGATATCAGAAATCGAGAATGGTGTTTCTAAATCAAAATTTGATACGGTGATCAAAGTACTTGCGGTGCTGGATCTGGATCTTGCGATCATATCGCGCAAAAAAGCTGAATTTGATCCAACGGATTATTAGCTGTGGGACGTAAACGTAAAAAAGCCATTCTTGATGTCTACATCGGCTCCAATAAGATCGGTAACTATGCACGTTCATCGAATGGAACCATTTCCTTTCGCTATGTGCCAGACTGGATCTCTTCTGATAAAGCTTTCCCTATATCACTTTCCATGCCGTTGTCCGATCGCATCTGGTCAGGGGTAAGTGTCAGTAGTTTTTTTGCAGGATTATTGCCCGATGATCCTACCATCCGAGATAAGATCGCAACGCGTGAACATACCGATAGCTCAGAACCTTTCGATCTACTTTCTGCGATCGGGCGTGACTGTATTGGAGCCTTACGTTTTATTCCCGAAGGTTTTGATCCTGGCGATCCGACAAAAATGGACTCTCGCCCTGTTAGTGATGATGAAATTGCTGAACGGATCGCCGCCCTGACAACAACGCCTCTGGGCATTCAGATTAGCGCTGACAACTTCCGTATTTCTATCGCCGGCATGCAAGAAAAAACCGCATTTCTTCAAATCGATAATCAGTGGCATCTTCCACTGGGTGCGACACCAAGCTCTCATATTTTCAAACCGGCTATGAAAGGAAGAGGAGTGGTCACGAACTTTTCAAACACACCATGGAATGAATGGCTCTGTCTGGAGTTGTGTCGTGCTTTTGGTCTTGAATCGGCACAGGCTGATGTATTAATGTTTGATGAAAAGCCCATCATAGTTGTTGAACGATTTGATCGGTTATGGCGAGACAATATTCTTTATCGCCTTCCACAAGAAGATCTCTGCCAGGCATTAGGGTTTCCACCGACACGAAAATATCAAAACGATAGCGGCCCCGGTATTATCGAGATACTGGATTTTCTAAACGGCTCAGCCGTACCTCGTCAAGATCGTCTTTCGTTCATGAAGGCACAGATCGTTTTCTGGTTGCTCGCTGCCATTGATGGACATGCCAAAAATTTCTCCATTTTTTTAACACCTGGCGGTTACAAACTCACACCTTTGTATGATGTGATGTCGGCGGCTCCCTTTCCTGATTTTTCTGATCATAAAATCAAACTGGCGATGGCAGTAGGGAACAAAAACCATTACCGCCTTAAAGAAATCCAGCTTCGCCATTTTTATCAAACCGGTCAAAAAGCAGGACTTCACAAACAGGATATTGATGAGATTTTTTCTGGATTATCATCTCAGGCAGATGATGTGATAGCGACAGTTAACTCTTTGAGCATGAGTGCAGGTGTCCCTAAATCAACATCAGAACCCATTTTTACAGATTTGACGAAACGAATAAAATTAATTCGTATCATTTAAACATTCATAATAAGTTGCCTATAACTATCAAGCTGGGTGACCCTTGCTGTTTTTGAAGCGCATCAATCGCGGAACATGCACTTAGTTTTTGTAGCCTGGATGAAATGTAATGGAATCCGGAAAAGACGGAGCCATCATCATTCCCGGATTACGCAGGCTTCATTCGGGCTACGAAACTAATTAAAGGTAAATACAATGGAATATGGTATAAATTTAACAGCTAAACCAACAAGTAAATATTCAGAACCAATTAATAAATTGATTAAATCATTAATTGGTGGTGATCGAGATAATGCACTGATTGCTTTAGATGAAATTGAAATAGTAGCCGTTGAAAAATACACAAAAATTTCGACACATGAATATTATGCTGACTACCTGTCTTATTTAGAAAATTTGGACCTTAAAACGATAGATGATGAATATAACCTTGATATAACAACCGGTGGCTGGGGTTATGAGTTTGCTATCGCATTAGTTGATTTGTTGGGGCCTTACTGTGAAAAACTGACGGCCTATGTGACTCACGATGAAGACTATGGGCATATACCCATAATAATAAATTACCGCGATGATGCTGTTTATGCCGATGGAGAAGAAGTTTCTGTCTGTACTTTTGAAGAAGAAGAAATCGATTTGTGGGCTGTAGATCCACTACTGGACTCGAACGTATTAGAACCCATCCATAACATATGCAAAAAGGTGAAAACAAGTGATGACTTCACTCAGTTAAGCCAAATTTATATTGATCTTTTTAAACCCATCGCTGCTATTGCAGAGAACTACGATCTGCGTTCTAACTTACTATCAATAGATGACGAGGCTGAATATCAATCATACATACACGGCGTACTTGAGCTGGAAATTAATAAAAACAATCATCCAGCCATCAATTTTTTCAAGAATAAATTGTATGAAAATTTAGAAAATATGGTGAGCTGCAATTATCTCGGTTCGATATTCGACGAATACAAAAAAACACTGCTAGTTTTCTTTACGATTTATGATCTACACAATAACAAGGATAGTGAGGAGACATTTGATGAGTTCTTCGAAGAAGTAATCGACCAGGAAGAGTTTGAATTGATTTATGAAATGACAGCATTATTAGAATTCGGGATTGAATAAATCGAAATATATAAGCTAATAATCACATCCAGCTGATAGTAAAACATCAATCGATGTCTGACCCTCCCCCTTTGATTTCCTAACTTGAGCTCACACCGGGGTTAATGTCACTCTGATTTTTTCGGTATCATCTCGACTGGAAGAGGTGCACCTCCTTCAAATAAAGACAATGAATAAGGAGAATACCTAGGAAACTTTCGTAATTGTTCTAAAGTGATTGAATTCTCAGCCATTACCTCAATTGCGTAGCCAGAATAACTTGTACTATCTTCTTCATAATCAATTGTTTCACCGAAAGCAACCCTGATCTCATTTACGATTTTATTGAAAACTTCTGGTAACTCTTTGCCTTGTAGTTTCTGATCTTTCTCACGTAAAGCTTGAACAAGTGGCCGCACTTTCTCAGTTTCAAGACACACAATGATTGAAGCTTTATATTTGCCTGTCGTAATCTCATCAAACGTATTTAACTTAATATATAACCCGGAAATATAGTCATTATAGCGACCCCAGAATTTTTTAAGTCTTTTATTTGCAGGCGAAACTGCACGATTAAATGAGTCTGGCCATGCATCTTGCCTAAAACGTTCAGCAAGCCAATTGCGTAAATCAAAAGCTACTTCTGGCGTTATGCTGGTATTTTCATTTCTATTTAGATCTATTAATAATTTACGATCAACCTGACAAATACCTGCAGCGTTTATTTCGTATGCTATCAAGCTTCCTTCAACGTCTATATGGAAATGAATTTTTCTGGAATTGCGACCATTTGCAAATTGTTTATCATAATCAATGGGAATGGCTAAAAGTAGTTGCATCCATGGTTCATCATCAAATGATTCATGAACGATGGCACAATCATAGGTGGCTAGTAATATTTGTACACTCGAGATTTTAAAAAGGCTATGAAGTTGATCAGGTAAGTAAGGTAAAAGAAGTTCTATCCCATCATCAGCAATGAATGCGTGCCGGCACCATCCTTTCGCAAGTAATAACGTCCTATTATCACCCATCTATATTGGGCTTAGCTTAGTTTTGACGTATTATCTAGAATTATTTTATAAGACTCGAATCTTGAAAATAATCTGTCATACCACCTCAGAAGCTCAGTGCTAGTATCACCATTGATGATACTCATTCCGAACTCAGGGTTTCCATATATTGGGCTGTATGCAATTTTATTCACAAGCCTTATATGCTCAGGTTCAATTTCAGTTCTAAAGTTATCAAGTTGTGATAAACGGGCTTCAATTTGTTCGCCAAGCTTAGAAACTTTGCTGGTCTGATTCATCCAATTATAAAGAGTACGCCTTTTTACCCCAAGCCAATTCCCCATAGTTGTATGTGAAATACCAAAAGATTCCCGAAGTTCATGATATAACTTAACGGCATCATATGTAGAAACATCATGGTTAAAAATATCCTGTTCCGGCACCATTTTAGGCATGTCATGATGAGTTAAGATAACTACTGGTTGAGGTTCTGCATTTATTACAGATGCAGGTATCATTGCAATTGTAATTGCTGCCGTCGCAGCGAATTGCATACTAGGTTTTATAAGATTCATATTGCTACTCCGTGAGTATATCGCCGTATACACTATTTATCTGATCATGTAGAGAATTTAGCTGTTCAGCAATTTTATCCCAGTTATATTCTTTTACAGTATGTTGTTTTTCAGGGTCATTAATCGGCGCTTGATGGTTCGTACCCGATATATCAATAAGTAAATTTACCTCCTCAGCAACAGGAATACGGCCACGCAAACGCCATATATCCCACTCCTCTTGTGGAATATAGCTATGAGTTTTGCTGAATACAACGCCACTCGATATTTGCAGTCGCTTCATATAATCCTCAGAAATATATTCATGTCGAGTAGCTGCACCATTACATGAAAAGTTATTGCTAGCGAGAGTTAAAATATCTTGTCTTCCCCAGTTATCACTGTTTCTAATATCCCTAAACTTATTAGATTCAACTTCTGGAAATAAATTAATATTGCGCAAATGAACTTGAGAAAAGTGAGTTATTCCTAATGAAGTATGAATAGCCTCAACAATAGGCTTAAACACATCAACCAAATCACTAAACTTCATATATCCATCTACAGATAAGAAAATACCCTGGTTTCCGATTTTCACACCCAATTCACTATCTGCGCTAACCATGTGCACTTCTATAGCGTTTGTTTTTTCTGTATTAATCTGTTCTTCTGCGAGGTTTACACTAATATTGTTTATAGTTGGCACATCAAACCTTGGAAAAGATGCGCGTAGTAAATCTATCAAGGTTTCATGATTTTTCTTGAAGGATTCTGGAGGTACGGCTGAATAAGTCAAACCTACAAATTTTACTGCGATATGATTAATCATTGCCATGGTCATCTCTGAGGTAAAAGTAGCTCTTAAAAGGATTATTGCACACTATATTGCACAATTCCATGCATGAAGTGATCCATAATTAAAGGGACAACTGAGAAAGTTATCAAGAGGCAGCCAATTTGATATGCTCAAACTATAAAATAAAAAAGCCCCGTCATCTTTCGATCACGGGGCTTTTTATTTTAGACCAATAGAAAAAGTCTAAAACGGCATTTACATCATGCCGCCCATTCCACCCATGCCGCCCATATCAGGCATTGCAGGGCCAGCTGCAGCTTCTTGTGGAAGTTCTGCAACCATGGCTTCCGTTGTGATCATAAGACCAGCAATTGAAGCTGCGTTTTGTAGCGCAGTACGAGTTACCTTAGTTGGATCAAGGATACCCATTTTCAGCATGTCGCCGAACTCTTCAGTACCAGCATTGTAACCGTGGTTACCTTTGCCTTCTTTAACAGCATTCAGGATAACTGAAGCTTCGCCGCCAGCATTAACAACGATCTGACGCAGAGGTGCTTCCAGTGAACGTTGTAGAATCGCAACGCCAATTTCCTGATCGTGGTTTTCAGTTTTGACTTTGTCCAGCGCAGCAATCGCACGAACCAGTGCAACACCACCGCCAGGCACAACGCCTTCTTCAACTGCTGCACGAGTTGCATGCAGAGCATCTTCAACGCGGGCTTTCTTTTCTTTCATTTCGATTTCAGTGGTCGCACCAACCTTGATCACTGCAACACCGCCAGCTAATTTAGCCACACGTTCCTGTAGTTTTTCACGATCGTAATCTGAAGAAGCTTCTTCGATTTGTGAACGAACCTGACCAACTCTGGCTTCGATAGTTTTCCCATCACCAGCACCGTCGATCACAACAGTTTCGTCTTTAGTGATCTGAATGCGCTTGGCAGAACCCAGCTCGTCAAGACCGGCTTTTTCCAGAGACAGGCCAACTTCTTCAGCGATAACAGTACCGCCAGTTAAGATAGCCAGATCTTCCAGCATCGCTTTACGACGATCACCAAAACCAGGTGCTTTAACAGCAGCCACTTTTACGATGCCACGGATATTATTCACAACCAGTGTCGCCAGTGCTTCGCCATCAACATCTTCTGCAATGATCAGCAATGGACGGCCAGCTTTCGCAACGGCTTCCAGAACGGGCAGCATTTCACGGATGTTTGAGATTTTCTTGTCGTGCAGGAGGATCATCGGATCGTCCATTTCAACATTCATGTTTTCCTGATTGTTGATGAAGTAAGGAGACAGGTAACCGCGATCGAATTGCATACCTTCAACGACGTCCAGTTCATTTTCCAGACCCGTGCCTTCTTCAACCGTGATCACGCCTTCTTTGCCTACTTTGCCCATCGCTTCTGCAATGATATCGCCGATAGCCGTGTCAGAGTTAGCAGAAATACTACCAACCTGTGCGATCGCTTTGTCATCGTTACAAGGAACAGACAGTGCTTGTAAAGAATCGATGGCAGCCACAACGCCTTTGTCGATTCCACGTTTCAGATCCATCGGGTTCAGGCCAGCAGCAACTGATTTAACACCTTCAGTCAAAATAGCTTGAGCTAAAACTGTTGCAGTTGTTGTTCCGTCACCGGCTTCATCAGATGTTTGTGAAGCAACTTCCTTCACCATCTGTGCGCCCATGTTTTCGAACTTGTCTTCCAGCTCGATTTCTTTTGCGACTGAAACACCATCTTTCGTTACTGTCGGCGCACCGAAGCTCTTATCCAGAACTACGTTACGACCTTTAGGACCCAGCGTTACTTTTACAGCATTCGCCAGAACATTTACGCCAGTCAACATACGTTTGCGTGCGTCTTCTCCAAAAAGTACTTCTTTTGCAGCCATTATAATTTCCTCTTAAATTCTTAAAATACTAAATTCTTAGTTACTCGATGACACCCATGATGTCTTCTTCGCGCATAACAACGACTTCTTCGCCGTCGATTTTGATTTCGGTGCCGGAATATTTACCGAACAGCACTGTATCGCCAACTTTAACGTCAAGCGCTTGCACAGCACCTGCATCATTAGCTTTACCAGGACCGGCTGCGATAATCTCACCACGCATTGGTTTTTCAGTCGCAGAATCA
>CBDDAG010000003.1:0-507500 GCA_965224825.1 Gammaproteobacteria bacterium
TGCTAACGGTAATCACGAACCTGGTCAATATTAAAAAGAGCTGGTGTAGGTTCTGTTTCAAACTCCTTACCTGACCATATTGCATTAATATGAATATAGGTAAAACGTTTATCACGCGTATTCCAGTTTAGTACTTGGCGATACTGTGCTTCACCTGTAGAAGGATTAAAGTCACGCATATCGTCCCAAACACGCCACAGGTTGCCACGCTGGTCATACATCTCCTGATACTGTGTGTAATACCATTCTTTATCTATATAGACTTTACGCTTGGAGTACTGATATTTTCCATCCGTGTTATTAATCTCCATTATCCATACAGGACGTAGCTCAAGCTCAACCCGCTTGAGGTTACAAGTATCACCTTCTTTACGAGTCACTGGCTCGTAACGTGTATCAGGTCCAGCAAGAACGAACCCTTCACCAACTATTTTGTAATCAAAAAGTTGTGGATTGGTCTTTACCCAGACACCACGCCATTCATCCCATGTAGTCTCAAGGCCTGCGGCCATTGGATCCTGACCATCTGAGCCTGACAAAACACGGGTTCGTCTCAACCCTGGCAAATAAACCTTGAAGTTATCATCCTTGGATGCATCAGCGTAACGAAGGCGAACCGCGGCCAGTCCACGCACATCAAATGGTTTCATAAAATAGAAAACACCACCTTCGATAACGCCTTCACGATCAGGTACATCAGGACCTGCTCTGCCGTGAAATTTTTTCCACCAGGCATGTCCTTCGTAGCTACGATCTTTCTTGTTTTTGGGGTTACACGCATCGAATTTGACTGGTTTAAGTACAAAATTCTCACCACTTACACCATTAGCAACAAAATCCCAGTTTAACTCAAGCCCATTTTTAGGTTTAGGAAATGGAATTGCAGCCGAATTAGTCAGTGCAAAATCACCACTTGGCAGTAGTAAGTCTCCTTTATCTGTAGCATTAAAGACCGTTTTATTTGCCTGAGCTTCTTTTGTAGCATCAAGCACATTACGCGGCATGTGGTAAGAACTGCTAGGTATAATGACTATCTCATCCCATTGAAACCAGTCATTAGATTTTAATCTATCCATACTTGCAGCAGGTAGATAATCTGCCAACCAAGGAAATGATGACATGTTATCTTTGGTAATTGTCAACCCGGGTTTCAATTCTGCTGGCAAGTTCCCCTCTTTTTTCAGGCTCATAACTGAGTAACCCTGAAAAGCTGCCCAATCTCTTGCTAATGCTGCAGCTTCCGGCTTTTCCAACATCCCAACCCAGTCTGAATGCTTCTTTTCACCTGTTGATGCAGCGAAATCTTTCCATTCTTGTAAAAGATCATCATACCAATCTGCGCTCACAACGGGACTTACGATCACTGACGCTGCCAATATGCAGGCCTTAAATCTACTATTTTTCATATCTCTTCTCCTCTTAGAACTGAATTGTTAAAGATGCTTCTATATAATCATTCCGATTAAATACACCGACCGGAAGGGAGAAATCATCACCAGTAACATGTAACCACTCAAGCCGCGGCCTAACTTTATCTCCAAAGAAATTAAAATCTATCCTCTGTCTGTAGATAAAACCACTTTCACTCCAATCTGCAACAAAGAGCCCCTGTAACTTCAGGTTCTCGTTATAAAGCCCCATGTCCCAGACAAAAGTTGTAAATTGCTGATCTCTATTAACATGTGTTGGAAAGAATGCACCCTGAAAGAGTCTTTCATCATCTTTTATAAATGTATGAATATTAAAGAACTGAAAACTAGTGAATATGGAACTACGCTGTTCCTCCCAGAATGGAAGCCAGAGAAAATAATCGAAACCTACCATAAGCTGGAAGATATCTCTTTCGACAATATTATCGCGTGTTGCTAGTGCAGTAGAATCTGTAAAAGAACGTGCTTCACCTGCAGCCCCATCACCAGCTCCGTCACCTAATCCTAAAGCCCCTTCTAACCCTGCAAGAACACCCCCTGCCGGCACTACTGTATCAAATCTATTGAAAGGTTTATCGAACTCGTATGATGCCTCCATCCTGAGAACAGGAGCCACTTTTTTAGGACCTAATTTAAACTCATGCATATCACGAGTCATACTCATTCCAAGAACTTTTTGTCTTCTCTGATAATCCAGATCAAACAATAGATTAAACGAACAACCTAAACCCGGACCGCCCAGCACCGGATCTGCGCAGGCACCACCACTCAAAGCAGCAAAAGGAAAGGTCCCAGGAGTTCCATCGGCTACAGTTTTCAACCATGGGACATAGAGATCCTGTGCAGCACTTACTGTAGTTGCCAAATCAATAGGTACAACTGCACCGCCATTAGCTATTGCATCTGTTTTGTTATGGGTGTTGGAACCAATCATCAACTCCCCTCCCATCAACTCCGCAACCGGCAAATCCTGCCAGCCATAAAAGCCGTTTAGAGTCCAGTCTGCTCCCATAGAGTTAAATGTAAAGCGCACAGCATATTCTGCATCGTCAATGCTAAATTTATCTACTTCCCTGTCCCTCGTTAGTGCTCCAAAGAATGGAATCCCCAAGCCACTTTGAGTATCAACGAGTCTTGGTAATGGCAGTCCCCAGACACCGCCTGACTCTCCACCTTCGTATGGGTTGTTCAAGGTTATCTGGGAATGGTTAACCTCAGGTATAACAACAAGTTCTATTGCAGAATCCTTCATACCTAAATTGCCAAACATATTTCCGACAGCCGTACCACCAAGATTAAGATCGAATGTACCCATCCATGCAGGAATTCGTACTTCATCAGTCTCTCCAAGAAAATAACGATCTCTCAGATCCTGCGGGTGAAGAATATCTAGTAGCCTTAAGCCGTCAGACTGGCCCCAACCGCGCTGAAACTTACCTAACTTTACCGCAAAGCGATTATCAGGATCGCGATATTTAAAAGAGAACTCACGAAGCATTTCTCGATTAAAGTTATTATGAGCTCTTTCATCTTCTGCATCGTGCCCGAACGTATTTCCATTTTCATACAAACTTTGTCTTGGAACAGCATTAGTATCAAACCAGTCTGCAGGGTTAACACTCGTCGGGCCTGCTTGTGTGATATTTGAATGTCCGGGCAACCAGTCACCGCGTAACCATATATCTCCGACCATGGTAATATTTGAAGTAGGGAACCAGTTACCCTTTAATTCAATTAAAAAGTTTTGCGGACCGGCCTTAGCACCCTGACCTTCAAGGTCATACATAAGAGAAGCACCTTGTTTAACACGCCCCCCTACCCACCACTCCTCGCCCTCAAATAGAGCCGAAGCATTCAACGAGGTTAAACTAATCAACCCTGTTATAAGGCTAACATATGCGATTTTTAATCTGTTCATAATTACACCCTCCAATATTTTTTAAATATTTTTATTTTACTATTAACTATTATTGCCAACTAACTAATTCTATCCATGAAACAATATGTGTTTTCGTTACACACATTTCCACTCAAAAATTTATCATTACTAAAACTATAAAACCGTACTTCTCTAACCACACAAAAAACACTTACTTGCCAAACTGTCATGCAGAAACCTTTTTGTTTTCAAAAGCAACTAAAGGCTCTTCATTAATAGATTCATTCTCAGTTCCACCCGGGAAAAGAGATTTTGGTCTTATCTTCAGAATAATAGCGGGAACAAAAAACAAGGCTCCCAACATATTGAAGAAGAGAACAAGGCCGAGCAACATGCCCATCTCAGCCTGAAAGCGAAGACTCGATAAAACAAGCCAAGGAATGAGTGGAAGAATCATTGTTAATGCAGTAATGAATACCGCGTTACCTGCTGTTGCCATTGCTCGACCTACAGCTTTTGATGGAGAACAACCCGCCTTAGATTCCTCCTTAATTCGATCAAGAATATAAATACCATAGTCCACACCCAACCCAATTCCTAATGCTGTTAAAGGCAGAGTATTAATGCTCATACCTATACCTTTGATTGCCATAAATGCATAGGTCAAAGAGTTAGCAATGGCCAAGCTAAAGATCAGAACAAGGCTAGCAGTTAACGATCTATACCAGGCCAAAACACAAACCAGTATAACTACCGCAATGACGACTAAGACAAGTGTGCTTGAAGTCTTTATCTCATCGTTCATAGCTTCAGTTATACCTATCTGACCACCTGCTGAAAGAAATTTTGTGTTAGCTGGCAACTTTTCTGTTTCATTAAGGAACTCATTAACTGCTCCTGTTATCGCTTTAACAGTAGGACCAGAATGATCCTGTACAGGGATTGTAATATTACCTATACGGTAATCAGCATCACTGTATGCAATAAAATCACCGGGCTCACCTTTAGAGCGAAAGAGATAAATATTAAAAGCAACCTCGCGTTTTGTGTCGGGAATAATTTCGTAAGATGGATCTCCCTCATACAAGACAACATTAATACCTTTGAGAATAGGCCCCAAACCTTGTGCAGGGCGAGACTCATCAACGTTTTCGTAGACATACCGGCCCAAAGCCTCGGCTTGATGATGTACAAGTGGCTCCAGCATCGCCTCATTGTCACCCTCTATATAAACCTGCATGATATCGGTTCCAAGAGCGGTAAACCGTTTGTTGATATCATCATTATCCTGGTTATATCTGGAATCAGGCCATAAAATAGGACTTCCTTTAGCATCACCTATGGTTAAATCTTTGGCAAAATATGCTGAACCACATAACAGTATGATGCCTATCGAAATAATTACCGGCCCCTGCCTTTGAAGATGAATTGCATTCCATAAAAAATCAGGAACAACAACTTTAGTACGAAAAGACTTTGGCCTTGGCAATTTGGAAAGCAAGGCAGCTGAGAAGATCAATGCTGGAAAAATAGAAAGTAGCCATATCGTGCAGATAATGGCCAATCCCTGAATACTTGGTATACCAACTAGATAAAGAACAAAAAAACCTGCTGCGTCAGTCACGATAGCTGCAGCACTCGGAAACAAAACTTTTGCAAGTCCATGCTCAGCTGCATCCCTCATCGTTTGCTCTTCACCGAAACGCCCAAACACACGAGACATAAATTGCACGTTATGAGAAAGCACAATGGCGAAAATAAATGCAGGCAATAAAATCAATAGCGGGTCCAGGTTATATCCACTAACCCCCATCGCCCCAAGCCCCCAAATTGTCGCAACGGTGGCTGTCCCAATAGGAATAATTACACCCAGCAGCGTTCTGAAATAAATAAACAGAATCAAAGCCACGAGTAAGACGGATAAGCCCATGATCAACAAGGTTTCATCAACGGCTTTGTAAATTGTCCCTAGGAGAATCGGTCTTCCAGCAACATAAATCTCTGTATTTTCATTTTCTTCTTTCTTTTTTATCTCATCAACAAAATCTAGCAACGCCTCATAATCTGTGGAATCCTTAAAATCGGCAATAATCATCATCGATTTCTCATCATCTGAGACGAACATTCCCTGATATTGGGCTTTTACTCCAGCTTTGAGAAATTCCATTTCCTCCGCTGTTTGAGGTACAGCCGGCCACATTATCGGATCAATCTGTATCCGTCCTCCCGAACCAATAACTTGCTTTGTCTTCCGAAGCGCAAGTGACTGGACAAGGTGTCTTAAAGAATCGGGATGGAAATATAATTCTTCGGTGATTCGCTTGTATTTATCGAGAAACTCTGTGTCGTAGATATCACCATCCTTTTTTTCCACAACGATTAACGTCGTATTTGCCCCACCAAATTGCTCTCCAAATTTCTGGACAAGTTGCACATTATCTCTACCAACAGGCAGCATCTCCTCAAGAACAACTTTCAACGACAAGCTTGTCACCACAAAATAACCGAAAACTGCTGTGATCAATAGCATAGCTCCGATAACCTTGACTGGATTATGGGTAATAATGCGTGCGAATTTTTCCTGGAAGGTCATTATTATTATCTCTTAGTTGGCTCTGTTATTACTTCTCTTCACGGCTGACCTAACCGATAAGCTGGTCGAAAACCCTCTTCCTGCGAAACACTATGCGCAATCAGCCCAAGACGTCCTACAGCCCAGGCCTGCCCATCAGCAAGAACCACCACCCCACCAAACCAGGTGTATTTAATCGCCAGCCCAGGATCTGCTTCAACAGGAGTCACAGTCAACTCGTTGAGTGCTAATAGCGACGTTAACCCTACGATATACCCTTTCCCTGAATCATTTATATCGATGTCAAACAGATGCATTGTCGTTCCTGACTCCAGGTGGGTAACGCGATCACTCTCTTCTTCCGCCGACTCTTCAATTTTAATCAGCTTGCCATCCAACCCTACGACAACAAATCCATTTTTATTAACTGCAAGCGCTGTATAAGTATCGCCAGCGCCTGTATCAATCAAATTCCAGGCACCTGATTTACCCCTTTCTGCCACAACACCGAATTCACCCACCAACATTGCTTTCGAGTCATCAATTGCGACCACTCCATTAATTCGTGGCATATCACGCCCTTCATAGCCTTCTAGTGTCTCTTTTTTCCAGCTTGATCCTCCGTCATGCGTGAACAAAATTGTTGCCTCATGTCCGACTACCCAGCCTGTTGACTCATCAATAAAAGAGACGTCTCGCAGATAGATTCCCGGTTGCTGATAAAGCGTTGCCCAACTAATTCCTCCATCCATTGTTTTAAGAATAGTTCCTCGATGCCCAACTGCGTAGCCTTTTTTGGGGCCAACCATGTCGACACGACGCAACAACTCCTGAACACCGTCGACCTTAGCAACTGATCGTTGCCAGGATGTACCTCCATCAACTGTTCTTAAGACTGTGCCATAGTAACCAGTCACAATTCCATGCGTGCGGTCAAAAAAATCTATTCCAAAAAGATTATCCGGGTAGGCTCTTGATTGAGCCGGAGGAAGGGGAGGGTTTTGCTGTTCTGGGTTTGCTACAGTTACGACACTCCTACTCGTAAGCAGGAAAGATATCACCGAAAATAAAATAAAAGCCTTGCGCTTCACTTCATACTTCTCCTTAACCTTCTTTAACAGAGATACACCAAATTCATAATGAAAGGCTTACCGTACAACAAATTGCCTAACAAGCGTTTGATTTTTTATTAATACTATCGCAAGTGTGTAAAGTTTTCAACTGTTAAAAATGGTTTATTAAAATTAAAAATATCGACGGCACTGACGATTGTTTATAGTAATAAAGAATCTGAATAAATCGAAAAGAACTACACTCAAACCGAATCTTTCAATTTTTCAATCATGTCATCGCGCATCTTAAACTTCTGTATTTTTCCTGTAACCGTCATAGGGTAAGTATCAACAAAAGTTATATAGCGAGGGATTTTGAAGTATGCGACACGGTCTTTACAATAATCTTTTACATCTTCTTCTTTCATATCTTCGCCATTCATAAGCTTTATCCAGGCACAAATTTCTTCACCCATTTTATTGTCCGGGATACCAAAAACCTGAACTTCCTGAATTTTCGGGTGGGTATAAAGAAAGTCTTCAATTTCTCGAGGGAAAATATTCTCACCACCACGAATGATCATATCCTTCAACCTTCCTACAATTCGGACATAACCCTCATCGTCCATATCACCAAGATCGCCTGAATGAAGCCAACCACCCTCATCAATCGTCTCACGGGTTTTTTCTTCATCACCCCAATATCCCAGCATTACAGAGTAACCTCGCGTACAAACTTCTCCCTTTTCACCAATTGGCACAACCCTTCCCGCCTCATCAATGATTTTTATTTCTACGCGTGGAAATACACGTCCGACAGTTTCGAGGCGCCTTTCGACAGTATCATGTGGTCGGGTAATATGGTTCAGGGAGCTAACTTCAGTCTGACCATACCCAATTAAAATATGTTCCATGTGCATATCACGCATTACTCGCTTCATCACCTCTTCCGGACAGGGTGATCCAGCCATAATTCCCGTACGCAGATGACTTAGGTCAAACTTGGAAAAGTCTGGATGATCTAACTCGCTAATAAACATTGTAGGCACACCGTGCAAACCGGTACATTTTTCTGCGTCCAGTGCCTCTAGTGTAGAAAGTGGATCAAAGATTGCGCTTGGTAATACAGAAGTTGCTCCGCAAGTAACACACACAAGGCTGGCCATCACCATCCCAAAACTATGGTATAAAGGAACAGGAATACAAAGCCTGTCTTTGTGTGTGAAGAGCATCGCTTCACCGATGTAATAAGAGATATTTAAAATATTACAATGTGTCAGCGTTGCCCCTTTAGGCTTACCTGTCGTGCCACTGGTAAACTGGATATTGATAGCATCATCAGGATCCAGCTCTTTTTTCAACGCTTGCAATCGAGTTATTTCCTGCTCCCCACCCATCTCACACACTTTGTCGAAATTCAACATCCCTGGTGTTTGGCCCTCACCCATGCGAATAATCATTTCAAGATGAGGTAAAGCTTTCAGTTGTTGTTTATGCGGATTGCCATTACTCAGTTCAGGAGCAAGCTCCAGGAGCATTGCCAGATACTCGCTACTTTTGAATTTTTCATCTGTGATGATCACGCGACACTCGACTTTATTAAGCACATATTCCAGCTCATAAGTACGAAATGCCGGGTTTATACACACCATGATCGCGCCAATTTTTGCGGTGGCATATTGAGTCAAACTCCATTCGGCACTATTCGTCCCCCAGATACCAACACGATCTCCTGGTTTTACGCCAAGTTTTAACAACCCTGTGGCAAGTTTTTCTATTTCCTCTTTATATTTTTTGTAACTCCAACGTATATTTTGATGACATACAATCAGGGCATCGTTATCCGGGAACTTTTCAACAATTTCATCAAAATAATTCCCTATCGTGATATAACTCAGTTGATCGTCTGCATCACCACAAATATAGCTTTTGATTAGTTTAGTCATTGGTTTTAATTCCTTACTAATTGTTGAGAGATTAAATCACTACCCATTTCCACATGGAAAATAATCTTGTTAAATTGATCATTTATCTTGCTGCGCGTAATACCTCGACATCACGTGAGTAATGGTTTCTTCGTATTCGCATTCACCAGAAATAACACCTTCCAGTAATGATAATGTGCTTTCATCTTGGTCTCTGAGCACTACTCGTCTGGCCTGCTCCGCTGCTTCCTGAGCGACTATACGGCGAACCCGACTTAATAGGCGCTCTTTTTTGCTCGAATTAAATTTCGAGTTGCCTTTTTCTACAATTGCTTCAAGCAGCTCATCTACACCTTCCCCTGTAGTGGCAACCGTATTCACTATAGGTACATGGGAACTTTCTTCCTTCCGCAACTCAAGCATTGCTTTTAGTTGTCGCTCGGTTCGTTTAGCTTGAGGAGAGTCTGCTTTATTGACAACCAACACATCGGCGATTTCGAGAATCCCTGCTTTTATAGCCTGTACATCATCACCAAGCCCCGGCGCATTCACCACCACACTAATATCTGCTATTTCAGCTATTTCAGTTTCTGATTGCCCGGCACCAACGGTTTCAAGAACAACTACATCCCAGCCCGCCGCATCGATCAGATCAATAACTTTGAGAATGCTGGAAGATAATCCACCCAAATGCCCATGTGCTGCGAGCGAACGAATAAACACTCCCGAATCACTGGTATGATCTCCCATTCTTGTACGATCACCCAGAACAGAACCTCCTGTGATTGGGCTAGATGGATCAACAGCTACAACTGCCACACGCTTATTTTTACTACGCAACTCAGACACCAAAGCATTAACCAGTGTTGATTTGCCAGCGCCTGGAGGCCCCGTGATTCCAATAACTTCTGTCTGACCCGAGTATGGGTGCACAATGCGATGTATTGCTGAACCAGCATCATGATGAGAATCCACCAAGCTAATTGCGCGGGCTAATGCACCCACCTCTCCGGCACGCAAGCGAGTAACTAAATTACTAACTTGTACAGAAACATTACTCATGAGGTACTGTCCTTATGCGATTATTAACGGATGACCAAACCCTAATTCTTCGCGTAAACAGGCGATTATTTCACCCTGTGTAACTCCCGCATCCGTTGCCTCTACGACACGGGCAAAGACATTCTCATTATCACTATTCGCTGCGCGAGTTAGATTATCTAGTGCTTTATTAACTGCCTTCTGACTACGATCTTTCTTGAACGCCTTAAACTCATCAACATGTTTTTGCATTGCCACAGGATCAGGCCGTGTGGTCGCTATTTCTATTTTTTCTTCTTCATCCTCATAGCAGTTAACGCCAATAATTTTTTTCTCACCTGACTCAATCAACTCCTGGTTTGCCATCGAGGACTCTCCACACATAGTTTGCACTAACCCGGTTTCAACAGCCTTGAACATCCCACCTGCTGCATCAATCTTCTCAATCACACTAAGAGCTTCCTCTTCCATTTGATCGGTCATTCGCTCAACATAGTAAGAACCGCCCAGAGGATCAATAACATCGCAGAGATGCGCCTCTTCACGCAGGATGTTTTGAGTCGCTACGGCAATTTTTGCAGTTTTTTCTGTAGGAGTGGTAAAGGGTTCATCGTATGCATCTGTGTGCATTGATTGCAAACCACCAAAAATACCTGCCATGGCTTGCACCGCAGTACGGGCAATATTATTGAGTGGTTGTTGCGCAGTTAGGTCGACACCCGAAGTCTGAGCATGGAACTTCAGGCGCCAGGATTTAGGATCTTTTGCACCCAATCTATCACGAGCAATATGCGCCCACATTCGACGTGCCGCACGAAATTTTGCAACTTCTTCAAAAAAGTTGATTGTGACATCAAAAAAGAAAGTGAAACGGGGCAGGATCTCATCCGGATCCATTCCTCTTGCTATACAATCCTCGGCATGTTGAATAGCGGAAGAGAATGTGAAACCAATGGTTTCTGCCAGCGTTGCTCCTGTTTGCTGCATATGCTGACCAACAACCGACATCGGATTCCAGTTAGGAACATGCTCCCGGCAGAATTCAATATGGTCGATCAATAAGCGCTGAGATCCAGATAACGACAACCTATAAAACATATGATTAGCAACAAAATGTGAAATGTAATCACTCTGATTAGAAGTTCCGGTAAGCTTATCCCAACCGATACCACGGCGCTTTGCTACATTAAGCATGAAGGCGAACAAGGTAAAAGGAGCGGGGTCATTCATTGCTGCAGATATCTGATCTATGGGTACCTGATCAAGACAGGTCTCCATATGATCCACCGTATTCACCACCGTGCCACAAGTACCTAATAAGGGCAAAGGAACTGTGTCACAGTCCACGCCTCGGAAGCCTGAATTACAGGGCAACAAGCTGATTGCATTAGCCCCCATATCAAGCATTGTCTTTACACGTTTGTTGTAATCCGAAGGGGTTCCGAGCCCAACTAGTTGGCGCTGAGTCCAGGTTCTACCCCGATGCATAGTTGAATAGATTCCTCTAGTATAAGGAAATTGGCCAGGATAACCTGATTTTTCCAGGTACAGTTCCGTATCCATAATATTGTCAGGAACATATAGCGGCTCCACCTCAATACCAGACATATTTTTGATCACACGATCATTTTCACCGATCTGTTTGGTGTAATCATCTTTCCATTTCGTTTCAGCAGCATCAATAGGCTGAACATTTACTTCTTCTAATGGCGTACTCATAATCTCCTCTCAAACGCTTGTTCTTTCTTTCTTCGAGCACTTGTGGCGAGACGTTGCGCACATTCGACAATGTCTTCACGTGTGGAGCCGGGGCCAAAAATCCCCCCCAAACCCGCCTCAATGAGCATAGGTCGCTCTTGCTCGGGAATTATTCCCCCTATAAAAACCTCAATTTCACCTAGTCCTGCTTCTCTCAATGCATTCATTAAGTCTGGGACAATAAGATGGTCTGTTGCCAAAGAGCTGATACCAATCAAATCCACATCTTCCTGCAAAGCAAGCTGCACAACTGAGTCAATCTCCTGCCATGGTGGTGTATAAATCACTTCCATACCAGCATCCCTCAAGTAGGCAGCAACAATGCGACTTCCACGGTCATGTCCATCAAAACCAATTTTTGTAATAAGTGCTCTAACCGGGGTTTCGGCAACATTGGGGGTAATCTGACTCATGAAGTTTTCCTCTGCTCTAATGCTCACGATCTTTCCTTTTGAAAATTTTGCTCAACAAATTTAAGCATCTACTGGAAAAGTACAAAATCGTTACCAAACAACTGCTTGTTTTTATTTAATCTAATTTACAACCACCTGTCAATAAGCTTTAATGACGGTAGTAGTAATTATTATATAAGAGTCATTCCAAATTTCTGCCAATATTTAGTCAATCTATTTAGCAAATAACCATAACTAATATGCAAAAAAAAAAGATAGCTACCAAATCATCTCCTATAATTAAAAGTTCTTCTAATCGTGCCCAGCCTCTTCTAGATGCAGCAGCTAAGTTATTTGCCAAAAAGGGATATAACGAAACAACCATGCGTGATATTAGCTCAGAAGTTGGCATGCTCCCAGGCTCGCTATACTATCATTTCAAATCTAAGCAAGAAATTCTATTGGCAGTGTACGGGCAAGCCGTTAATGATTTAAAAACTAGATTAGAGAGTACAATTGCATCTCAAGAAGATCCTTGGGGAAAACTTGAACTTGCAACAATGACGCATTTGGAAGCCATTCTTGATCATAATAACTTTGCTCGAGTAATGATTGGGGTTCTACCTGATAAAGCTCCGGAAATTCAACATGAGTTAACCACCTTGCGAGATGGCTATGAGACTATTTTCGTTGACATCATAAACAGCCTTCCTCTGAAAAATGATGTTGATAAAAAGCTGCTTCGCCTCATGATTATGGGAGCGATTAACTCAACTCAAACTTGGTACCATATGGGCGATACTGAACCTAAAGAGATCGGTCGTGAATTTATTCGTTATATAAGAGAGTCCACAGAAGGATAAGAACAACAAACATATTAATTTTTATTTTAGGGTCTTAGGAATTTAAGCAGTTAAATTGGCTTCGGGGTCTGAAGTCCAGTGGTGCGGAAACCTACGCTAAGGTTCACGGTGCCATCAAACTTGAACTGAAAGGTGAGTCCATGCGAAAAAACGAAATGCCTTGACGGATGCTGATCACTAAGGGGAAATTTTAACGAGTTCGGCAGGCAAAAAAAAAGCGATCACCATCGTGTTGTTACGCACCCAAACAATAATAGCCCATTTATTAAATCTCTGAGGGTGATATTCCCCATCAATATCCCGTCAGTTTGCTGCGGAATTGTTTGTTTTAGATACAGTTCAACACTACCATACCCAGTAAACATCTTCTGGAACTATGAAGATTTCAGACAAAAGATCACAGACACCATGATTTTTTATCGATCCAACCCGTGATTTCTTTTATAACCACGGGTAATAATAATTCCATTAAAAACTCACGATAAAGTCTAAACTTGTCAGTTTCTACCAAGCAAAAAAATATATTCAGCTGCCGGACTTTTGCCGTTTTGAGTCCTGCACAGTTATGCAAAGTACTGCATTCCTGACTACACATAAAAAATATTAATACTTATTTTTCAATAAGATAGTTGTCAGAAAGCTATCTTCGAACCAGGTGGTCGGAGGTTCGAATCCTTCAGGGCGCGCCATTTTTATTCTACATTTCAATGAGTTAAAAAAATCATTTTTTTACGCACAAGCTAATGTCGAAGTTTTGCCGGTTATCCATTCTAATACTCAACAAAAACATGATCTTCACCCAGTTTTTCGATCAATTGATCAAGTAATCGATCAGGTAATTGCACCCGCCAGTCTCGACCAAGAACCATGCGACTGCTTGCCTCTCCTTGTAGAAAGTCTAGCATGACCCGACAAGAACCATTTTTATAAGGAGTCAAAATTTCCTGTAGTTCTGGAATAAAACCATTCATCTGACCACCCGGAAGTTTTGACGGATCGATCTTGATTACCAGTTGTCGGGCATAGCTTGCGCGAGATTTTTCAATATCAGCGATCTGTTCGGCGATCACAGAAAAACCATCGCTGAAATTATCTTCTTTACACTCACCTTCTACGACGATAATACGATCTTTGTTCAGATATTCGCCGTATTCTTCCAGTACTTCGGTATAAACAACCACATCGACCCGTCCGGTTTTATCATCCAGTGTCGCAACCGCCATTCTGCCGCGGCGGGTGTTGATCATGCGAATGGCAATGATCTGTCCAGCAACCCTTCTCGGGCCAATTTTCAGGCTGCTGAGCCGATTACTGATCATGCTTTTCAGTTCTTCTTCGTAGCGATCGATCGGATGGCCGGATAAATATAACCCTAGCGTGGCTTTTTCTCCGGCTAAAACTTCTTCTTTCGACCAATCTTTTACAATAATAAATGAGCTACTTACTTCATTTTCTTCAGAAACTTCCTGTAAACCAAACATGTCATTCTGACCAGCCGATCGGTTTTTAGAATGCTGATCCGCCATCTTCAATGCGCTGTCCAACGATGACATTAATGAACTTCGTCCTGGCCCAAGTTCGTCCAGTGCTCCGGTGCGGATCAATGCTTCCAGCACACGACGATTGACCTTGCGTGTATCCATTCGTTTGCACAGATCAAACAGATCAATAAAACGGCCGTTCTGCTCACGTTCCAGAGAAAGTTCATCAATGGCAGATTCACCAACACCTTTGATCGCACCTAATCCATAGCAAATAGTTTTCTCATTCTGCACGGTAAACTTGGACTGGCAAACATTCACATCTGGTGAGATCACATCAACGCCGAGATGTTTGCACTCATCCATCAGCCCAACCACTTTATCGGTATTATCCATATCCGACGACAGAACGGCGGCCATAAATGCTGCTGGATGATAGGCTTTTAACCAGGCGGTTTGATAAGCGACCAGCGCATAAGCGGCAGCGTGTGATTTGTTGAATCCATAGCCAGCAAACTTTTCCATATAATCAAAAATTTCATTGGCTTTTGTTTCATCAATATCTTTTTTACTCGCACCTTCGATAAATAAAACACGCTGCTTGGCCATTTCTTCAGGTTTCTTTTTACCCATTGCACGACGCAACAGATCCGCGCCGCCCAGTGTAAAGCCAGCACAAACCTGCGCAGCCTGCATAACCTGTTCCTGATAAACCATGACCCCATAAGTGGGTTTCAGGATAGGTTCGAGCAGCGGATGCATGTATTCAAATCGTTTGCCGTGCTTTCGATCAATAAAGTCCGGGATCAAATCCATCGGTCCGGGTCGATAAAGAGCCACCAGCGCAATAATGTCTTCAAAGCGATCAGGCTTTGCGCGCTTGAGCATGTCGCGCATACCGCTGGACTCAAACTGGAAAATCGCCATCGTGTTTGCTTGTGAAAAAACTTGATAGGTTTTAGCATCATCCAACGGCAACGAGGCAATATCGATCAGCGGTTCATCATTTGCTGCCCGCTGAATATTGGCATCACGCACCGCCCAGTCAATAATAGTCAGCGTTCTTAATCCGAGAAAATCAAACTTCACCAGACCGATCGATTCCACATCATTCATATCGAACTGACAAACAACACTGGCGCCACCCGGCTCGCAATAAAGCGGTACAAAATCCGACATCGGTGACGGTGCGATCACAACACCACCAGCATGTTTGCCGACATTTCGAACCGTGCCTTCTAGTTTTAAAGCCAGATCGATCAGCGTCTGAACTTCTTCTTCTTGCTCGTATCGTTCACCTAAGGCTTCTTCTTCCTTCAGCGCCCGCTCCAGCGTAATACCAATTTCAAATGGAATTAATTTTGAGATTTGATCGACAAATGTATAAGGCATCCCCAGCACACGCCCGCAATCACGCACCGAAGCTTTCGCCGCCATGCTACCGTATGTAATTATCTGGGAAACGTGATCGCGACCATATTTTCTGGCGACGTAGGCGATGACTTCATCGCGTCGATCCATGCAAAAGTCGATATCGAAATCGGGCATGGAAACACGTTCAGGATTTAGGAATCTTTCAAATAGCAGATCATATTGCAGCGGATCAAGATCAGTGATCTCTAACGCATAAGCTACCAACGAACCTGCACCAGAACCACGACCTGGCCCAACGGGAATAGCATTCTCTTTGCCCCATTTGATGAAGTCGGCAACGATCAGAAAGTAGCCAGGAAAGCCCATTTCGTTAATAACGCCCAGCTCACGCTCCAGACGATCATCGAAAACCTTACGTCGTTCAGTGTAATCATCCGCTTCAGAATCCAGTAAAACTTCTAAACGTTTATCCAGCCCTTTTCGACATTCCTGCCGGAACCAGTCTTCAAGTGTTGTACCTTCTGGTACAGGAAAGTTGGGTAGAAAATAATCATCAAAATTGATTTCGATATTACATCGCTGTGCAATTAACCATGTGTTTTCGATCGCTTCCGGAATATCCTTAAATAATTCGATCATCTCTTCAGATGAACGGAGATATTGTTGTTTTGTGTAGTTTTTCGGACGACGCGGATCATCCAATGTGCGACCTTCGTTAATGCAAACACGTGCTTCGTGGATATCAAAAGTTTCGGTATCAATAAATCTGGCAGCATTGGTTGCTACCACAGGAATGTCATTAGCGGAAGCTAAATCGATCGCGTCATCGATCAGATCTTCTTCGCCAGTCTTGCCGATTCTTTGAATTTCAAGATAGAAACGATCAGCAAATACCTCTTTCCATGACTGGCATCTTTCACCGGCATCCTCAAGATTGCCTGCACTGATCAACTGGCCAACATCACCTTGCGCTGCGCTGGAAAGAATAATCAAACCTTTTGAACGTTCAACTAACCATTCCCATTTCACCACAGGAAAACCACTTTCCTGTCCTTCGAGATAGGACTGACTGATCAAATGTGAGAGATTTTTGAAACCTTCGATGTCCTGACACAGTACAATAAAATTAGAGGTTTCATCGCTATTGTTTTGGTTCTGTAAAACTAGATCAGCACCAATAATAGGTTTGATGCCAGCCGATTGTGCTGTTTTATAAAGCTTGATCGTGGCGTAAAGATTGTTCTTGTCGGTGATCGCGACCGCAGGCATTCCCAGTTCAGTCAGTTTGCTAATCAGCGGTTTGACACGGATCAGGCCATCGACCACCGAATATTCCGTGTGCAGATTAAGGTGAACAAATCGGTTCATTTTATGAGAGTAATTTCTTCACTGGCGCAAAAGACTTACGATGTTCTGCCAGAACACCATATTTTTCAAGCGCCGCAAAATGCTCACGTGTTGGATAGCCTTTATGTCTGGCAAAACCATACTCCGGGAACTGGGCATCGACAACACGCATCTCCCGATCACGGGTCACCTTAGCGATAATAGAGGCCGCGCTGATGCACGGGATCAGACCATCGCCTTTGATGATCGCTTCGATGGTGCAACGATGCTCAATATCTGGACAGCGGTTGCCATCCACCTGCACATGATCAGGTTTTATCGACAATGCGGCGACCGATCGGCGCATGGCCAACATGGTTGCGTGCAGGATATTGAGCTGATCAATCTCTTCAACATTAGCGCGAGCAACCGACCAGCAAAGAGCTTGCGCGACGATCAGGTCATAAAGAGTTTCACGTTTTTCTTCTGTGAGCAGTTTTGAATCATTCAAACCTGGAAGTTCGTATTCTTCCGGCAAGATCACCGCCGCCGTGACAACCGCGCCAAATAATGGCCCCCGCCCTACTTCATCAACTCCGGCGATTAACTTTTGCATAATTCCAATACTGCTTCGGCCGCCTGTTCGCTGGCATTGCAACGAAGTTGATCGTGGATCTGCTGACTTTTTTGTTCATAACTGGCTATTTTTTCGGGATTATCCAACCAGTTAAATAATTCTTTTTTCAGGTTTTCTGCTGTCACCTGATCCTGTAATAATTCTGGCACTAATTTTTCATTCGATAATAAATTTGGTAATGAAAAATATTTCAGTTTTACTAAACGCCGCGCTATGGCAAAAGTAATTTTGGATGTGCGATATGCGATCACCATAGGACGTTTTGATAACATGATCTCAAGCGCGGCAGTACCAGAAACACTGAGCACAAGATCCGAGGCGGCTATGGCATCAAGGGATTGTTTTTGTATTAACGTGATCAGAAGATCAGGCGTAATTCTCTGTAAATGTTCATTGAAATAATCTTCAGCCTTTTGATTCACCATCACACCGAGAAAATGTAGATCAGATCGGTCAGCCGTACACAACTTTGCTGTTTCAAGAAAAACATCCACATGATGCTGCCATTCTTTTGTTCGACTGCCCGGCATCAGAGCAATAATCGTTTTGTCCTGTGGCAAGCCAAGCTTTTCTCTTATGGGTTGTTTAGCAATCTGATCAGGAATTTCATCGGCTTTACTGTGGCCAATAAAACGAGCAGGAATATTATGTTTTTTATAATATTCTTCTTCGAATGGCAGTATTGCGAGAATTAGATCAGTCGCTTTTGCGATCTTTGGCAAGCGACCTTCACGCCATGCCCAGACTTGCGGGCTGACATACTGGATCGTTTTAATACCGAATTCTTTCAGTCTGGTTTCAAGCCCCAGATTGAATTCGGGCGAATCTATACCAATAAAAACATCCGGAGGATTTTCTTTAAAATAAATGATCAGCTGTGCGCGGATGCCGTGAAGTTCACGGTAATGTTTGAGGATTTCCACCAGACCCATGACGGAGAGTTTTTCGATTGGGAATAAGCTTTTACAACCAGCTTCGATCATGCTCGATCCGCCGATGCCGATGAATTCGGCATCTGGATATTTTGCTTTCATTGCGAGGATCAAACCTGCGCCGAGATTATCTCCAGAGATCTCTCCTGCAACAATACCAATTTTCATTGTGTGATCTTAACGATCACTAGCGAATAATGCCTCTTTCGCTGCTATAAATAAATTTCAGCAAATTAGTAATTTCCGGACAATCTTCGACCATATCTTCAAGACGTTTACAGGCTTCGACAAGTGTATGGTTCTTTTTATAGATGACTTTATAAGCCTGTCGTATCGACTCGATTGTTGATTTTGAAAAGTCTCTACGTTTCAAACCTTCTTTGTTGATCCCTTTCGGTTGGGCAGGATCCCATGCAGCGACTGTGTACGGCAAAATATCTTTCGATGTTCCCGTGGAAAATCTTGTGATGGTGTGCATTCCAATTCTGCAAAATTGATGCACCAATGTGTAGCCGCCAAGAATTGCAAAATCACCCACTTCAACATGTCCGGCGAGTGAGGCGTTATTAGCAAAAATCGTGTTGTTCCCGATCACACAATCGTGTGCGACATGAACGTAAGCCATGATCCAGTTGTCGTCAGCAATACTGGTTACGCCGCCGCCATCTTCTGTTCCACGGTTGAAAGTACAAAACTCACGAATGGTATTACGATCACCAATTTCGAGTCTGGACTCACTCTCGCCGTGAAATTTTTTATCCTGAGGATCTTCACCGATCGAGGCAAACTGGTAGATTCTGTTTTCTTTGCCGATTTTTGTTGGCCCGTTTATGACGACATGTGGTCCGATCCACGTACCCTCACCGATTTCCACATTCGCACCAATGATGCTTCCTGGACCGATAGTGACATCGTCTGCAATGACGGCATCCTGAGAAATTATTGCAGCAGGATCAATCAAGACTTCATCTCCTGTTTTGCCGTCATTATTTCGGCAGAAGCGACAACTTTCCCATCAACTGAGGCTACAGCATCAAAACGATAGATGCCTCTCATTTCACGAGTGAGTTTTACTTCCAGACGCAACTGATCACCTGGCACTACCGGTGCTTTGAATCGAGCTTTATCAATTCCAACGAGGTAGTAAAGCGTGTTTTTATCCGTTTTTTCATCGAGAGAATAATATGCCAGAACACCTGTAGCTTGCGCCAACGCTTCGATAATTAGCACACCAGGCATGATCGGCTTATCTGGAAAATGTCCGGTAAAAAATTGTTCGTTATAGGTAACGTTTTTGATCCCAACCAGAGATTCATTCGGTACGCAATCCAGAACTCTGTCAATTAACAACATGGGATAACGATGCTGAAGTAAACTCTGGATTTTTATTACATCCATTTCTATCGTCATAACTCTAAAACCCTTACCTGTTTATCGTTAATATATTGTTATTATTTATTATTTTCTTTATCGAGCCTGTGCACCCTGGCAACTGTTCTTCGCCATTCTCTGGCTTCTCTAGCAGACCAGCCAGATGAGTATGCTCCAGCCTCTTTTATGGTTTTTGTAACCATACTCATGCCGGTAATTATAACATCATCTGCAATCTCAATATGACCGGCAATTCCAGCACCACCGCCCAACATGCAGCGTTTACCAATGGTCGTACTTCCAGCAATTCCACTACAACCAGCCAGTGCGGAATGTTCACCAATGCGAACATTATGTGCAACCTGAACCTGATTATCCAGTTTCACACCATTTTCAATAATAGTATCTTTGATGGCGCCACGATCGATCGTTGTATTGGCGCCGATCTCAACATCATCACCAACTCTGACACTACCGATTTGAGGTATTTTCACCCATGCTGCACCGTCTCGCGCCAGACCAAACCCGTCAGAACCAATAACGGCTCCGGGATGGATCAATGTTCGTTTGCCGATTGAAACATGGTGGCAGACAGTAACGTTTGCTACCAGGCGAGTATAGTCGCGAATCACAGCACCTTCACCGATGACACAACCGGGGCCAATCAAAACATTACCACCGATCACAACATCATTTTCAACCACCGAATTGGCAGAAATATCTGCCGTTGAATCAATTTTTGCACTTTCATGGATGAATGCTGATGGATGTACTAATCCTGAAGTTGCTTTTGGGTCATTCAGAAGACCAGCTATTTTTGCATAGGCCAGGTAAGGATCTTTGGTAATGATGGTGGGGACAGGACAACCTTCCGCATCTTGTTCTCGGAGAACAACTGCAGAGGCTCGAGTAATTTTTAGAAACTTTCGATAACCGCGATCAAACAGGAAGGCAATCTGGCCTTCTTGTGCATCATCAAGTGTCGCAACCTGTTCTATGTTGCAATTCGACTTACCTGCATCGAGTCCAGCTATTTCACCGCCAACATGCTTTGCCAGTTCTTCAAGGGTTGCCAAAACAGATCATCCAAAAATCATAGTCCCAAAAAAACGATCAGACTGACTCGTTATTTAGCCTTCTTCAATTGCTCGATCACCTTCTTGGTGATATCTACTTTTGGACTGGCATAAATAACGCCTTCGCCAACGATCAAATCATACTTGCCATCTTTAGCAATCTTTTGGATAGCCTGCACTATCAAACGCTGAATCTTGCCAAACTCTTCATTCCGACGAAAGTTCAGGTCATCACGAAACTCATCTTGATCACGTTTTAATTCACGTCGTGCTGAGAGAATTTGTTTCTGTAACTTTTTAAGTTCAGCCTCACTCATGATCGCGCCATCTTTAGCCAGCTTGTCTTCTTTCACCTTGACAGATTTCTGAGCAGCAACAAGTTTTTTATCTCGAGCAGCAAACTCTTTTTCCAGACGTTTTTTTGCCTGTCCAGCCTGTGGAGCAGCTTCTAGAACTTTTACAGCATTAACAACACCGATCTTATAGCTATCGGCGGCCATTGAAGTTGCTGGCACCATCAAAATGACGGATAAAAGAACGAGTAGTTTAGGTAAAGTTTGTATCTTCAAGATGTGACTCCTGGTTTTCAATTAAAAAATAAAGGATAAAACTAAAATGATGTACCGAATGTGAACTGAAACGTTTGTGTTCGATCACTGACTTCATCATTAAATGGTTTTGCAATACTTGCTGATAATACACCAAAAGGTGAGATCCAGATCCCAGACATACCCGCCGAGTATCTAATGTCTCCGATATCGAAATTATCATCGTCTATATCGTAGACATTACCTCCATCAATAAAGGCCGTCAAACGCAATGATTTAGATTCAGTAGCAAATGGGACTGGTAAAATCAACTCGGCATTACCAACCAGTTTCATATTACCACCAATAGCTCGACCTGATGAGTCCTTCGGACCCAAGGTATTTTCCTCAAAACCACGGATAGAACGCGGCCCACCACCGTAAAAGTTTTCAAAAAATGGTAGTTTATCAGTCGCTCCATAACTATCACCATAGCCGACAGAACCCTTCAGCAAGAAAGTATAATTTTCAGCTAATGGGAAAAACCAACGTGTGTCGTAAGACAACTTGTAATAGCGTAGATCGCCAAATGGAATCGCTGCTTCAGCTCTCAGCCTGTGTAAAACACCTTTATCGGGAAGTATCGCTCTATTACGAGTGTCATAAGCAAAACTACTAGTGAGCCTTAACACATCAAACCTGTTGCCCTCTTTCGCAATAAAGTCCAGAACTTCATCTGATGAAAGACTATTCGTTGTAAGCTCGGTATTTTCGTAATCCAGCCCCAGATGCAGACGCTGAAATTCGGTAATAGGAATGCCAAAATTAACACCACCACCATAAACCGTCGAATCAAATCGGGTGATATTGGCATTTTCTGCGTTAGTTTCACGATAAAATGCGTCAAAGCCTCGACTAACACCGTCGACTGTCCAGTAAGGATTGGTGTAGCCAAGTCCGAATCGTCGATTTACCGCACTGTTATTGAAGTCAAAAGAGATCCGTTTACCACTACCCAGGAAATTGTCCTGAGTAATACTGGTATTGAAGATTAGCCCTTGAGATTGCGAAAAACCGAGCCCGAACAGTAAATTCCCTGAAGGTCTTTCCACGACAGAATAATTTACGTCGACCTGATCTGTAGTTCCTGGAACTGCTGGAGTTTCAACATTGACCGTTTCAAAATAGCCCAGACGCTGCAAACGAACTTTTGATCGCTCAACTTTTTGTGTTGAAACCCAACCACCTTCTGCCTGCCTCATTTCTCGACGCAGAACTTCGTCTCTTGTTTTTGTGTTGCCGGTAAAATTAATGCGGCGTACATAAACACGCTTTCCTGGATCTATGAAATAGGTTAGCGCAACCTCATTCGTCTCATTATTGATCTCAGGAACAGCATTCACATTGGCAAAAGCATAACCTTCATCACCCAGTCGATCCGTCAGATTCGAGCTGGTTTTAGTGATAGCCTTACGTGAAAACACTTCGCCTTTATTCGTTAAAACGTGTTGAAAAAGCTCCTCTGCAGGCACGATAAGATCGCCAGACAATTTCACATTGGAAACTGAAAATTGTTCACCCTCGTTGATATTGATCGTGATATAAACATCGGCTTTATCTGGCGTAATTGAAACTTGGGTTGAGGCAATATTGAAATTGATAAAACCGTGATCCAGATAAAGAGATTTTATCGTTTCAAGATCCGCACTTAGTTTCTGTTTTGAATATTGATCTTTCTTGGTGAAGAAAGAAAACATTGACCCTGTGGATTGTTTAAATTTCTTCAGAATCTGTTTATCAGTGTAAGCAGTATTCCCAACAATATTGATCTCTTTGATCCTTGCGGCCTTTCCTTCAAAAATGTTGATTCCAACCTGAACACGGTTGTCATCTTGTTTCTGCACATCGGTCGTAATTTTTGCACCATATTTACCCAGTGCGAAATATTGACGGTGCAATTCCTGCTCAACCTTATCCAGCAAAGAACGGTTGAAAACTTCACCTTCTGCAAAACCAACACTTCCCAAACCTTTCAACAGATCATCTTTCTTGATGTCCTCATTACCTTCGATCGTGATTTTCGAGATAGCTTCACGTTCAACAAGCACGATCACCAGCACATTTCCCACACGCTCAAGGCTGACATCTTTGAAATAGCCACTTTTAAACAATGCTTTTACAGTTTCGCTGGAACGCCGATCATTAAACTTATCGCCAATCTTAACCGGCATGTGATTGAAGACATTACCTGCGGAGACTCGGCTCAGGCCTTCAAGTCGAATATCTTGAATAACAAATTCCTCAATAGCCCAGGTACCGGGTGAGAATAAAGCTAAAAAGATCAGAATGTTGAAGTGTTTTATTATATTTTTATACATTATTTTTAAGCTATTTTTAGTAAAAAACCCTTCTCTCGATTAGCGATCAGGAGAAGAGCCGCATGATGTCATTATAAAAGGCTACGCTCATCATTGCGACCAGCAAAAGCACCCCAATATTCTGTCCGGCAATCTGCACAGACTCGGAAACAGGTTTACCAATTACCAGTTCGACCAGGTAATAAAGTAAGTGACCGCCATCGAGTATAGGAATGGGCAACAAATTAAGCACACCCAAACTAACACTGACGATAGCGAGAAATGAAAGGAATGCTGTGAGCCCAATAGTTGCTGACTGTCCGGCATATTGAGCAATGCTGATCGGACCACTGAGATTCTTGACCGACGCTTCTCCCATGATCATTTTCCCCATCAGCTTCAATGTCAGGGCAGACATTTCCCATGTCTTCTTCACACCCTGTTTCAAGGCTGCCAATGGGCTATATTTTTCTGTACCAATATAAGCTTCATCCAGTTTTTTGATCTGAACACCCGCTCCGATCTTACCAACGACCTTATCACCTTGCTCAACTCGCTCAGGTGTCAGCTGGATCATTATCTTATTCTGATCGCGCATTATTCCTGTCTGGATCGTTTTCTCGGGTCTGGCCTGTACATATCTAACCCATGCTTGCCAGGTCTCGATCGATTGTCCATCTGCGGAGACGATCACGTCTCCAGATTTTATTCCTGCCTTTTCCGCAGCTCTGCCAGCAATAACCTGATCAATGACTGGTGGCAAAGGAAAACGCTTTGGACTAAAACCCAGCTCATCAAGAAGGTTTCCTTTTGAAAGATCGTCAATCTGAATGGATGACAGATCCATTTCCAGTTGTTTTTCATACCCAGCTTCATCGCGTACTTTTAAAGCCAGAGGTTCTCCATCGACAATTTTGTTAATACATTTCTGGATAAAAGCTGACCAGGTCGGCGTAGCATTGCCATCAACACCCAGTATTTCATGACCTTGCTCTATCCCGGCCAACGATGCGGGTGTACCGTCTATAACGCCACCGATCAGTGGTTTTGCACCAGAGACTCCCATGACGAACATTAACCAGTAGGCCGCGATTGCAAAGAGAAAGTTAAATAAAGGCCCCGCAATGACAACAGCGATCCGGTGTAAAACTGGTTGCGTATTAAAAGCTCGATGGCGTTGATAAGGTGCAACGACACCTTCCCGTTCATCTAGCATTTTGACATAACCACCCAGCGGAACGGCAGCAACTACAAATTCAGTATTATCTTTCCCGAATCGTTTCGACCAGAGAGGTTTTCCGAAGCCAACCGAAAAACGCAGGATCTTGATCCCCAGTTTTTTTGCCACCCAATAATGACCAAATTCATGGATTGTAACCAGAATCGCAATGGCCAGAATAAAGTAAAAAATGTTTTGTAAAATTTCCATATTATTTATATTTTCATAACTCCATTTGATTCAGGTTACGACAAACCATTTATAGTCTCCAGAGCATATTCCCGTGCGTTAAGATCTGCCGCTAGTATAACGTCAATTGATTCTGCAGATCTGCCTTTTACAGCAGAAAGTGTCTCCTCTATGACCGCAGGGATTCCGGAAAATTTCAAATCACCGGATAAAAAAGCTTCAACAGCGATTTCATTGGCCGCATTCAGGATTGTGGTCTTCGTTCCACCCGCATCCATCGCTTCGCTTGCCAGTCTCAGACATGGAAACCGATCAGGATCGGGACGTTCAAAATTCAGTTGTGCGATATCAAACAGATCAAGATCATCTACGCCAGAATCGATTCTTTCAGGCCAGCCCATCGCATATGCAATCGGCGTTCGCATATCAGGGTTCCCCAACTGCGCCAGAACCGAGCCATCGTTATATTGCACCATTGAATGGATCACGCTTTGTGAATGGATCACAACTTCAACATGCTTTGGATCCGTATCAAACAACCAGCACGCTTCGATCACTTCCAGCCCTTTGTTCATCATCGTCGCAGAATCAACAGAAATTTTGCGTCCCATCACCCAGTTTGGGTGAGCGACAGCCTGATCTGGTGTGACCGATTCCAGATCAGCAACAGGCGTGTTACGAAAGGGGCCACCAGAAGCTGTTAGCAGGATTTTGTTGATACCGGCTTTCTCATATCCTGCAGAATAATCGATTGGCATACTCTGGAAGATCGCATTATGTTCGCTATCGATAGGTAATAATTCTGCGTTATTTTCTTTGATCGCATCCATGAAAAGTTGGCCGGACATAACCAATGCTTCTTTGTTTGCGAGCATTACGCGTTTGCCAGCTTTTGCCGCCGCCAGCGTTGGTAACAATCCTGCCGCTCCGACAATTCCGGCCATGACGTAATCAGTTTCTTCCAACGCAGCGACACGTTTTAATCCAGCAATGCCTGAAAGAACTTCTGTTTCGCTGGCAATTTGTTTGAGTTTTTTATTGAGTTGATCAGCGCTGTCATCATCCGCCATCACGGCATAACGTGGTTTCCATTGCTGACATTGATCAAAAAGATCATCTACATTTTTGTTGGCAGTTAGTGCGGCTACGAAGAAACGTTGATGGTGGCGGGCGATAACGTCGAGTGTGTTAACACCAATCGTACCAGTTGATCCGAGGATCGTAACTCCGATCATGCAGGCATTCCGAGAAGGATCAGTCCTGCTGTGAAGATTGGAGCGGCGGCGGTCAGGCTATCGATTCGATCCATAACACCACCATGTCCGGGGAGAATATTGCCGCTGTCTTTTTTGCCAGAAATTCGTTTTACAACACTCTCGGTGAGATCACCCAGAACTGAAATCAATGCAGTTGCCAGACAAAGTAGAATCATTGCCGTTGAAATATTTTCTGATCCCATCAATTTAGGCAGGAACAACATGGCAATAAGCAGAACCGCAACCAGTCCTCCGATCACACCTTCCCAGCTTTTTCCCGGGCTGATCTTGTCGGCCAATTTGTGACGGCCTAAAGCACGACCTGCAAAATATGCGCCGATGTCTGCCGTCCAGATCAACGCTAACAGGAACAACACCCATTCTGATCCAAGGCCATGTAAATAAAGAATGCTCATCCAGGCAGGAACCAGTACCACGAATCCGACGATCAGGAAAAGCCAGTTATTTTGTTTAGGCAATGATCCTTTTATTTGTGAGGAAACAATAACTATTAAGGCAATTAACCACCAAAGGCAGGCTACGATCAAAAATATATTCATCGATACTTTTGTGATTAATGGGTAACTAACAAACATCAACAATGCCGTTATCCCGGCATAAATCGCTCTTGATTGAAGAGATTCAAAACCTGAAAGCCCAGCCCATTCCCATGCTCCGATCAAGATAATCAGGCCAAGAATAATGGCAACAACAGGTGTAGATAAATAGTAAATCGCACCAAGAACTAATGGCGCAAGAATCAGTGCGGTAATTATTCTTTGTTTAAGCATTGTTGTTCTTATACATTTTTTTGGGCCTTCTCGATCTGCTCTCCAGTGCGACCAAAACGACGTTGCCTTGATGCAAAAGATGCTAAAGCGACATCAAAATCTTCATCATCAAACTCCGGCCAGAGCGTTTCGGTATAATATAGTTCAGTATAAGCTAATTGCCATAAAAGATAATTACTGATCCGCTGTTCGCCACCAGTGCGGATAAATAGATCGGGTTCGGGCAGATCGCTAATACAGGTATGTTGCTGAATGGCTTCTTCGGTGACATCTTCTGGTTTTATTTCACCATCAGCAACTTTTTGGGTAAGTTGTTGAACAGCCTGTGTAATATCCCAACGACCACCATAATTCGCTGCGATCACTAATGTCAGGCCACTGTTGTTCTTTGTTAGATCTTCAGACTTAGCGATCAGCTTTTGCAGCTTTGGTGGCAAGGCAGTCATATCACCGATCATGCGTAATCGAACATTATTCTTGTTAAGGCTTTTGACTTCCTGTTGCAGCGCTCGAACAAAAAGCTCCATTAATAAAGTCACTTCACCTTTTGGGCGACGCCAGTTTTCACTACTGAAAGCAAAGAGCGTCAAAACTTCGATACCTTTTTTACCACAGGCACGGACAGTTTTTCTAACGATATCAACACCGGCTCGATGTCCGGCGATTCTTGGGAGTTTTCTACTTTTGGCCCAGCGACCATTGCCATCCATGATGATGGCTACGTGTCGTGGAAGTGAATCTGTCATGTGATTTTATAGATCAGTCTTTGAGAATCCAGACTAAATTTCCATCAATTCTTTTTCTTTTTCGACCAGCAAATCTTCGATCTGCTTAACATTCGCATCAATAACTTTCTGAACGCGATCTTCGCCCTTGCGCTCATCATCTTCAGAGATTTCTTTTTCTTTTAACAAGTCTTTAAAAGAGCTATTGGCATCACGGCGAATATTGCGCAAAGCGACTTTTGTTTGTTCACCTTCGGCACGAACCACCTTGATCAAATCTTTACGACGCTCTTCTGTCAAAGGAGGCAATGGAATACGAATAACTTCCCCGGCGGTATTGGGATTCAGTCCCAGATCAGAATTCATAATCGCTTTTTCAATTTCCTGCACCATCGGTTTTTCCCATGGTGTAAGACTTAAAGTACGGGAATCCTGAACATTGATATTGGCAACCTGGCTCAGTGGAACCTGTGAACCGTAATAATCAACGGTGACGTGATCAAGGAGTGAAGGATGAGCTCGACCCGTTCTGATCTTGGCCAGATCCAGTTTGAGTGAGTCTATGCTTTTGTTCATGCGAACATCCGCATCTTTTACAATTTCGTCTATCATTTTTTCACCCTCTTACTCAAATTGGTTATGGAAGCTCTGATTAAGTCTGGTTGAATTTAGACTGCGATAAAATTGTACCAAACTTCTTCGAAATGAGCGGTAATAGTTGTTCTATTGCAGCGATTTTCGAAGAAGTTTGGGGCGATTTTAGCCAGTCTAAAACAATCACGACTTGATCAGAGCTTCCTTATGAAACCAGAGTACCTTCATTCTCACCCTGTGCTGCACGTAACATCGAACCTTTATCCATCATGTCTAAAACGCGCAGTGGCATTTCATTATCACGACAAAGCACAACCGCAGTTGCATCCATTACCGCCAGTTTCTTCTCCAGCACTTCGTCATAACCCAGTTCGTCATAACGAACTGCATCAGCAACTTTTGCAGGATCCGCGGTATAAACGCCATCAACTTTCGTCGCCTTGATCATCAGATCAGCTTTGATCTCGATCGCTCTAAGACTTGCGGCTGAATCGGTAGTGAAGAATGGATTGCCGGTTCCGGCAGCAAAGATCACAACACGTCCTTTTTCCAGATGACGAATTGCACGTCGGCAAATATAGTCTTCACAAATCTCGTAGATCTTGACCGCCGACATCACACGAGCAAACATGCCGTTTTGTTCGAGCTTATCCTGAATCGCCAGTGCATTGATCACGGTTGCCAGCATACCCATTTGATCGCCACTCACCCGGTTCATACCGCCCGCGGCCAGTCCTGCACCGCGGAAAATATTGCCGCCACCAATCACAATAGCGACCTGAATCCCGGCATCAATCATCGATTTAATTTCATCAGCAACATATTGCATGACTTCAGGGTTTATCCCGTAATCATCTTCACCCATCAAAGCTTCACCACTTAATTTGATTAAAACGCGGCGGGGGTTATTGTCTGATGAACTGGTCAATGCTGCTTCCTCTCTGATTGATTATTCCGATTAATTTTTAAATTAAGATTTTTTTGCTGCCTGAACCTGTGCCTCTACTTCAGCCGCATAATCTTCTTCTACCTTCTCGATGCCTTCACCGACTTCATAACAGATGAACGATTTAACGCTAGCACTCGAAGCCGATAAAAGTTTGCCAACCGTTTGATCAGGATCTTTTACAAATGGCTGACCAGTTAGTGTAATTTCAGCGACAAACTTCTTCATACGACCCGTGATCATCTTTTCAATGATTTCTGGTGGCTTGCCGCTTTCGGCCGCCTGCGCCATGAAGATGTCTTTCTCTTTTGCCAGTAGCGCCGGATCAACTTCGTCTTCGTTAACACAAACAGGACGAACAGCCGCGATATGCATCGCTACATCTTTCGCCAGAGCATCATCGCCGCCTTCAAGTTCAACAACTGTACCAATGCGGGAGCCATGTAGATAAGAGCCCAGAAGGCCTCCGGTTGTTACTAGTTCAAAACGACGGATACTGATATTTTCACCAATTTTCGCTACCAGATTATCGCGGCTGATCGCCACGGTATCGCCACCGTCTTCCAGAGACAGCGCATTCAGCGCATCAATATCAGCAGGTTCGTTAGCCAGAATACATGCCGCAACTTTGTCAGAAAATGCCATGAAGTCATCAGACTTGGTCGCAAAGTCAGTTTCCGAGTTGATCTCAACCATGGCAACTTTCTTGCCACAACCTGAAGCTGCGATTCGAATCATACCTTCAGCAGCAACACGACCGGACTTTTTCTCTGCTTTCGCAGTACCCGCCTTACGCATCATTTCAATGGCTGCGTCCAGATCACCATCACACTCTGTCAGTGCTTTCTTACATTCCATCATGCCAGCGCCGGTGCGCTCGCGTAGTTCTTTAACCATAGAAGCCGTTATCTGCATCTTGATTACCTCATTATTTGTTCGTTAGATGTGATTACTCAGCTTTGTCAGGAGCGTCATCTGCAGCCGGAGCGTCTTCAGTTGCAGGTTCAGCAGCGGGCTCTTCAACAACAGCTTCTGGTTCACTCGTCTCAGCAACTTCTTCAACAACAGGCGCAGCTTCAGCAACTTCAACATACTCACCCGTGCCTTCAGTAGCCGCACCAGGAATGACCAGACGACCATCAAGTACAGATTCAGCAGCAGCCTGCATGTAAAGTTTGATCGCGCTGATCGCGTCATCATTGCCTGGAATCACATAGTCAACGCCTTTAGGCTCGCAGTTTGTGTCGACAATAGCGACAACCGGAATACCCAGCTTGTTTGCTTCAGCGATCGCGATTTTCTCGTGACCTACATCGACAACAAACATGACATCAGGGATACCTTTCATATCCTTGATTCCGCCGATATTGTTTTCCAGCTTCGCCATTTCGCGAGTCAGCATCAGAGCTTCTTTTTTGGTGCGTCGATCGAGCGTGCCATTTTCCTGCATCTCTTCAAGCGCTTTCAGACGGTTGATTGATTGCTTAACCGTTTTGTAGTTTGTCAGCATTCCACCCAGCCAGCGACGGTTTACATAAGGCATGCCACATCGAATGGCTTCCTCTTTTACCGCGTCCTGTGCTGATCGTTTCGTGCCTACGAATAAGACGCTGCCTTTTTTGGAAGCAACCTTACCGATGAAATTGAGTGCATCATTGAATCGTGGAAGTGTTTCTTCGAGATTGATGATATGAATTTTATTGCGTGCCCCAAAAATATACGGTGCCATTTTCGGATGCCAATATCGGGTCTGATGCCCGAAATGTACGCCTGCTTCAAGCATTTGGCGCATACTTACGTCTGTCATTAGATTTCTCCTGTCAGGGTTTAGGTTCACATACGCCCTGCCGCCGACCCCATGAACTTAAGTCATTCATGAAGCACCCCAGCGAACAGTTTGGTGTATGCTCGTAGTTTATAAAATTTCTTGATCTTCACGCCCCGATCTTTTTATCGATAATCCGAAAAAAGATTAGTTGCTAATCAAGCCGCGCATTTATAACATATATGCCTCTCAACAACAATTAAAACTAGATAAAATATGTCCGTAACCATCAAGACTCCTGAAGAGATCGAAAAAATGCGTACCGCCGGAAAACTGGCGGCTGATGTGCTGGAAATGATCGAACCTCATGTCGTACCCGGCATCACCACCAACGAGCTGGATCAGATCTGTCATGACTTCATGGTCAATGAGCAAAAAGTCATCCCTGCTCCGCTCAATTACAAGGGATTTCCCAAGTCAATTTGTAGCTCGGTCAACCATGTTGTCTGTCATGGGATTCCCAACGATCGCAAGTTGAAAGATGGGGATATTGTTAATCTCGACATTACCGTGATCAGCGAGGAATATCATGGAGACACCAGCAAAATGTTTCTGGTGGGCAAACCCATACAGGCACGAAAAAGGATCTGTGACATCAGTCATGAATGTTTGATGATCGGGATTGATCTAGTCAAACCGGGCACATCTCTGGGCGATATCGGCCATGCGATCCAGACTTATGCGGAAAAGAATAATTGCTCCGTTGTCAGGGAATATTGTGGCCATGGCATTGGCCGGGTTTTTCACGAAGATCCACAGGTTCTGCATTATGGTCAGGCCGGAACCGGTTTGGTTCTGGAAGCAGGAATGACTTTCACCATTGAGCCGATGGTCAACCTTGGTAAACGCCATGTTTCGAGCCTTCCCGATGGTTGGACGGTCGTCACCAAAGATCGAAAAATGTCTGCGCAATGGGAGCACACCATTTTAGTCACAGACACCGGCCATGAAGTGCTGACCAGACGATCAGACGAAACATTTTGAACACCGATATTTTTAATTCTGATCTGGTAAATCACGATCTAGAGTTGTTTAATCCAGAGACTTTTTGCCAGTCTCTAAACACGGCTTCCAGCCCAATTCCTCTTTTCAAGAAAGTTTTAAAGAAAGGTCATGAGATCCTGGAACAACGCTTCAAAATGGATGTCCCTGTTATTGAGCTGGTACAACAAAGAGCGAATCTGGCTGATCAACTCCTGATCATCGCCTGGAAACACTTTCAACTTGATCAAGAAGATTTTAATCTTGTTGCCGTCGGCGGTTATGGCCGTGGAGAATTGCATCCCGGTTCGGATATCGACATCGCAATCATTTTTAATAACGAGCCCGACAAAGTCACCAACGAAAAACTCTCATCCTTTGTCACTTTTCTCTGGGATATTGGCCTTGAGGTCGGACTCAGTGTGCGCACCGTTGCAGAATGTGCAACAGAAGGTGAAAAAGATATTACCGTCGCAACTAACATGATGGAGGCGCGTTTATTGGCCGGAAATGTAGACATTTTCGAAGCCATGAAAACAGCAACCGGGCCTGATCAGATCTGGTCAAACAAGGACTTCTTTGAAGACAAATATAAAGAACAAGTAGCACGACATAAAAAGTTTGGCGACACCGCACATAATCTTGAGCCGAATGTGAAAGAAGGCCCCGGTGGCTTACGTGATATCCAGATGATCGGCTGGGTAGTGAAACGCTACTTCGGTGCGGACACTCTGGAAGAACTTGTGCATCATAATTTTTTGACTGATGAAGAGTTTCATACGCTGGATGCCGGTCAGAATTTTCTCTGGCGTGTACGTTATATTTTGCATCTTCTGGCTGGACGTAGAGAAGATCGGCTACTGTTTGAATACCAGAAAGATGTTGCCACTGAATTTGGTTTCACTGATGATGAAAACCAGCTTGCGGTCGAAGGTTTTATGAAGCTCTATTTCCAGACCATCAACGAGCTCAATCTTCTGAATGAAATGTTGCTGGGTTTCTTCGATGAAGCATTACTGGAAGATGCTGAAAAATCTGTTATTACCGATATTAATAAACGTTTTCAAATCCGTAATAATTTTATAAAAATTTCTCACCCTAATGTTTTCAAGTATTACCCATTTGCCCTGTTGGAAATCTTTTTAATCATCCAGCAAAACCCTGAGATTCAGGGAGTACGTGCCAAGACTATCCGTGCAATAAGAGATCACCTTTGCCTGATAGATGATAAATTTCGGGACGATATCCGTGCCCGCAGTTTGTTCATGGAAATCATGCGTCAACCGAAACGATTGGGGCATGAGTTGCAGCGTATGCATCGCTACGGAGTACTTGCAGCCTATTTGCCGGCTTTTGATGCCATTTCGGGACAGATGCAATTTGATCTATTTCACGTTTATACGGTTGACGAACATACTCTCAGAGTCGTTCGCAACCTTCGCCGTTTTGACGTGCCTGAAGTTGCCGAACAACTTCCCTTGTGCGCGCAGGTATATAGTGTAATTCCGAAACCCGAGTTATTATTTCTTGCTGGTTTATTTCACGATATCGCCAAAGGCCGTGGCGGTAATCATGCCGAGTTGGGCGTTGTTGATGCTACCGATTTTTGTATCTCTCATGGTCTTGGTCAATACGATACGAACCTTGTCGCCTGGCTGGTAAAAATCCATCTTGAAATGTCTTCAACAGCACAAAGAAAAGATTTGTCCGATCCGGATGTGATCAATAAATTCGCACAAGTTATGGGTGACAAAACACATCTTGATTATCTCTACCTGTTGACAGTCGCTGACATCCGGGGAACCAACCCGGCATTGTGGAATGGCTGGAAAGATTCTCTACTTAAAGAACTGTATAGCAAAACACTCAATGCCATCCGCCGAGGCGTTGAAAATCCACTGCAAAAAGATGAACGGATTGCACAGGTAAAAGCACAGGTTTTGACCATGCTTCTTGGCGATGAACTTAGAATGGATAAACTTCGAAAGGTCTGGAATGAAATAGGAGATGACTACTTCCTCAGACATTCTCCCGATGAAATTGCCTGGGAAACTGAATCGATTATTGATCTGGGTGAAGACGATCTACCATTGATCAAACTCCGTCAGGAAACCCGTCGCGGCGGCACCGAAATTTTTATTTATTGCCACGATCGGGATAGCCTTTTTGCTGCCATGGCCTACTCCATGGATCAGATGGGTTTGACCGTTGTTGATGCGCGCATTTTTACCACAAAAGATGACTTTAATCTGGATACCTATATCGTACTGGAAGCGGCGACAAATAAACCTGTTACCGATGATGATCGTGCCGAACAAATCATCAAGACATTAAAACAATATTTATCTGCACCACAACCTATCTTGAATCAGATCAATCGGATGCAGCCTCGTAAGTTACGTAGTTTTAACCACCCAGCCAGCGTATCGTTCAGCGAGGATCATGCTAATCATCGAACCATTCTCGAAGTAACCGCTGTTGATCAACCTGGCTTGTTAGCTGTGATCGGTATGTCCATGGCTTTCTGTGGTGTGCGTTTACACAACGCGAAAGTGGCAACCTTTGGCGAACGAGTTGAGGACATTTTTTATCTGACTGATCTGGAAAATAATCCGATCAAAGATCCAGTGAAATTTGAATGTTTGGAAAATACGATTTTGACCGCCCTGAATACAGACAACAATTCAGAAAAATAAATATGATTCACCCACCAGAAAGTGAAGCAGAATTGCTTGAACGGGCATGGGATATTGCGGGTATAAGCTTGGGAGAACTTGCCAGCAAACTTGATCTGCAAACACCTGAGAATCTACTACATAATAAAGGCTGGATCGGAGAAACTCTTGAACTCGCTCTGGGCGCTACAGCCGGATCAAAACCTGAACCAGATTTCCAATTGATCGGGATAGAATTAAAAACAATTCCCATAAAAAATAATAAGCCAAAAGAGTCTACTCATGTTTGTACCGTTCCAATGGTCAACACTCATGGAATGAGCTGGGAGAAATCTTTAGTCAAAGAAAAACTCTCCAGAGTTTTATGGATTCCCATTGAATATAATGATCAGATCAAACTCACTGATCGTAAAATTGGCTCACCTTTGATCTGGTCTCCAACTTCTGAAGAGGAATCACTGCTTAAAACTGATTGGGAAGAATTTATGGAGTTGATCAGCTTAGGCGAACTTGATCAAATAACTGCACATTTAGGCGAAGCTTTACAGATCAGACCCAAAGCCGCAAACAGTCGTGCATTGACCGAAAGCATTGGCAAAGAAGGCGAACGGATCAAAGCCTTACCGCGAGGTTTTTATTTGCGCACATCATTCACCGCTTCCCTGCTAAAAAAACACTATCACTTACACGCATGAATGACATTGTAAACAAACATATAATTTCAATTGCTCCGATGATGGATTGGTCTGATCGGCACTATCGTTTCTTCATGCGATTGATCACAAAACGTGCTTTGCTCTATACAGAAATGATCACAACTGGCGCGATAATTCACGGTGATCGTGATCGGTTTTTACGCTATAACGCTGAGGAACATCCAATAGCAATTCAACTGGGCGGCAGCGATCCTGAACAACTGGAAAAGTGTGCCACGATCGTTACCGATTATGGCTATGATGAAATTAATCTGAATGTTGGCTGTCCAAGTGACAGAGTACAGTCCGGTCGTTTTGGAGCCTGCTTAATGGCCGAACCAGATCTGGTTGCTGAATGTGTTGCTTCGATGAAGAACAAAACTGATCTTCCTATCACTGTAAAAACACGGCTTGGAATTGATGATCGGGATTCCTATGAAGAACTCTATGAATTTGTAAAAAAAGTGTCTGAATCTGGCTGTGAAACATTTATATTACATGCCAGAAAAGCCTGGCTAAATGGATTAAGTCCAAAAGAAAACAGGAACATTCCACCACTACAATACGATGTTGTTTACCAGATCAAAAAAGACTTTCCTGATCTGGAAATCATCATCAATGGCGGTGTAAAAACGATGCGAGAAATCGATACTCATTTACAACAGATCGACGGCGCGATGATCGGCAGAGAGGCTTATCACAATCCTTATATTCTGGCGGAAGTTGATCAGCTTTTTTATAAAGAAAACACCACACCACTTTCACGATCGGAAGTTATTGATCAATTTATAGAATATGCCGATCAACAAATTGAACACGGGGTTCATATCAAACACATGACGCGACATATTCTTGGCTTATTTCAAGGCCAGCCTGGTGCAAAAAAATGGCGTCGATATATCAGCGAAAATGCTTATAAAAAAGGAGCAAACTCTGACGTCATTACAAAGGCTCTGGCTGAGGTAATACAATGAGAATTTTTATATTACTACTACTGATCGGATCTTTCGTTCCGATGCATGCAGCCACGATTGGTAAACCTTTCGAAATGTCGAAAAAATACAAAACTGGCGATGAGTTCATGGGAGTTCGTCTGCTCGGCACACTGGATATTTCCGGCCTTCCTATAAAAGGACTAGCTGCGCATGAACTTTCTGGTTTGGCATGGGATGAAGATGATCAGATCTTGTATGCCGTATCTGACAAAGGCTATTTAATGCACCTCCGCCCCATTTTCAACAACGCGACGCTTATCAATGTCGAATTACTCGATGCTTATCGACTAAAAAATACAAAGGGAGGACGAATCACCTATCCGGATGCAGAAGGGCTGGATATTATCAATGGGGATAATGGAAAAAAAGGTGATGCCGAACTGCTTATTTCATTTGAAATAAGACCACGGATCACACGCTTCACTACTAAAGGTGAAATGCTGGAGAAATATAAGCTGCCGAAAACACTCAACAAGATCAAAGACTACGATTACAAAAATGCTGCGCTTGAGTCGTTAATTATTCACCCAACACTTGGCATTCTAACGGCACCACAAATGCCTCTTAGAAAAGCACAACATGATCTAAGATCTATTCATGATCTAAATGGAAAATCATGGCAGTTCAAGCCCGAAGATAAAGACTACAGCTCCATTACAGATCTGGAAATCGCACCCGACGGATCAATGCTTATCCTGGAGCGAAGATATTCAAATATACTCGCGCCGATCCAGTCGATCATTCGTAGAGTAAAACTGGATAAAAATACAAAAAATAATGAAGTGGTCCCGACTGAAATAGTTGCACTTTTTGAGTCAACCAAAGGCTGGAACATAGATAATTTTGAAGGACTAGCTCACCACAAAGGTAATAAATACTTTATGGTTAGTGATGATAATAACAATATTTTTCAGCGGACATTGTTAGTTTATTTTGAACTTCTTGACTGACGTCTACATTTCTTTCAAACGTGGAATTAACTCAGCCAGATTACAAGGTCGTGTTCGATAATCCAGTTGATGCTGAATGATCTTATCCCATGCGGTAGCACAGGCGTTTGATGATCCAGGTAATGTAAATACATAGGTTCCGTTTGCTACTCCTGCGAGTGTGCGGGATTGTAGTGATGAAGTGCCAATATCTTCTACTGAAATATTCCTGAACAATTCACCAAAACCATCCAGCTGTTTGTCGAAAAGTACACTGACGGCTTCGGGCGTTCCATCTCTTCCTGTTACGCCTGTTCCACCTGTTGTGATCACTACGTTGACTTCTTCGTCAGCGATCCAACGAGCTACTACTGCTCGGATCTTGTAGATGTCATCGGGAACGATGATCTTTTCATGACAATGATGTCCGGCTTCTTCCAGTCGTTTGACCAGTAGCTTGCCGGATTTGTCTTCGTCTTCACCGCGTGTGTCACTGGCAGTTAGAACGCAGATATTTAGTGGGATTAGTTCTCGTTTTTGTGTTGTCATAATTATTCCGGTAAATAAATCTCGCTACCTTTTTTCTTAAACTCTATCGATTTTTCCTGCATTCCTTTTTCCTGATCTTCTGCATAATCTCGAACTTCTTTGGAGATTTTCATGGAGCAGAAATGTGGACCACACATGGAGCAAAAGTGTGCGGATTTATGACCTTCTTTTGGCAATGTCTGATCATGGAATTCACAGGCGCGATCCGGGTCAAGTCCTAGGTTAAATTGATCTTCCCAGCGGAACTCAAAACGTGCTTTCGATAGCGCGTTATCTCTGATCTGTGCAGTCGGATGCCCCTTGGCGAGATCGGCTGCATGTGCTGCGATCTTGTAGGTAATTATTCCTTCCTTCACATCATCTTTATCCGGCAAACCAAGGTGTTCTTTTGGTGTCACGTAACAAAGCATCGCGGTTCCATACCAGCCGATCATGGCTGCACCAATCGCTGAAGTGATGTGATCATAACCGGGAGCGATGTCGGTGGTCAGTGGGCCGAGTGTATAAAACGGAGCTTCATGACATTCGTCCAGTTCTTTGGTCATGTTTTCTCTGATGCCCTGCATCGGCACATGTCCGGGGCCTTCGATGATCACTTGTACATCATGTTCCCACGCAACTTTTGTCAATTCACCTAGGGTCTCTAATTCTGCATATTGGGCTTCGTCATTGGCATCGGCAATCGATCCGGGACGTAATCCATCGCCTAGTGAGAAAGCAACATCATAAGCTTTCATGATCTCGCAGATTTCCTCGAATTTTGTATAGAGAAAACTTTCTTCATGATGTGCGAGACACCATTTGGCCATGATCGATCCACCGCGAGAAACAATCCCGGTGACACGATTTGCGGTCATTGGAATGTAAGGCAGTCTCACGCCAGCGTGGATGGTGAAATAATCCACGCCCTGCTCGGCTTGTTCGATCAGCGTGTCTCGATACATTTCCCAGGTCAGTTCTTCTGATTTCCCATCGACTTTTTCCAACGCCTGATAGATAGGAACTGTGCCTATTGGAACCGGTGAATTTCTGATGATCCATTCACGGGTTTCATGAATATTTTTCCCGGTAGAAAGATCCATCACCGTGTCGGCTCCCCAGCGGATCGCCCAGGTCATTTTTTCGACTTCTTCTTCAATGGATGAACTGACAGCAGAGTTTCCGATATTCGCATTGATCTTGACCAGAAAATTTCGCCCAATGATCATCGGTTCACTTTCAGGATGATTAATATTGTTTGGTATAATCGCCCTGCCCCGTGCTACTTCTGATCGGACAAACTCTGGTGTGATCAGGTTTGGAATGCTTGCACCGAAACTCTGGCCCGGATAATGACGTAATAATGTTTGATCCTGAATTTCTTCAATACGCTGATTTTCACGGATGGCAATGTATTCCATTTCCGGCGTGATCACACCTTTTTTTGCGTAATGCATTTGTGAGACATTTGCACCGGCGATAGCGCGTTGTGGTTGCAAAGTTCGGGTGAAATGCAAATGTTCTAATGATGAATCATCAGCGCGTTGCTGACCGTATTCAGAACTTAGTCCGCCGAGTTGTTCCGTATCGTTTCTTTCCTTGATCCATTCCACTCGTAGTGCCGGTAAACCTTTGCGGATATCAATCTTGACCGCTGGATCAGTATAAGGCCCAGAAGTGTCATAAACGGTGATCGATGGATTTTCCTCTATGCCCTGCTCCGTTCGTGTTGCGCTTTGTGCGATCTCGCGCATGGCAACCTGTATGTCTTGACGGCTACCTTCGACAAAGATTTTTTGTGAACTGGGGAATGGTTTGACAGCGGCTTCATCAACTGTTGCGCTTTGACTTAGATTATTCTCAGGTTGTGCATTCATTTCGACACCTCATTATTAATGACGATTTAATGCCGCTAGAGTAGCTTCCCTACGCCAGAATTAACCGGATCAGGTTCAAAGGGTGATTTCTCAGCTTGAAAATAGTCAAGCACCCCTAGCTGCATGTGACTTGGTGGCGTTATAATAACATGCTACGAACAATTAATAGTCTCGGAATAACTATGGATATCGAACAAGCTCGCTTTAATATGATCGAACAGCAGATCCGTCCGTGGGAGGTCTTTGATCAGACCGTTCTTGATCTCATGTCGAAAACACCACGAGAAAAGTTTGTTCCAGAGGAATTTCAACATCTTGCATTTTCGGATACGAATATTCCTGTTGGGCATGATCAGGTCATGATGTCGCCAAAACTTGAAGCCCGAATGCTTCAAGCCTTAAATATCGAGCCGCACGAACGAGTTTTGGAAATCGGTACGGGTAGTGGTTATGTCACGGCTTTGCTGGCACAACTTGGAGGCCATGTTACTACGGAGGAGAGCCATGCTGATCTGTCTGCCCAGGCTGCTGAACGTCTTCAAGCCATGAATCTCAATAATGTTGATTTCGTCGTCACCGACTCACTCAAAAACCGCAAGTTTTTTAACCGCTACGATGTGATCGTGGTAACAGGTTCTTTGCCAGTATTTGATTCAATTTTTCAGGAGCAATTAGAAATTGGTGGAGGCTTGTTTATTATCGTGGGTGAATCGCCAGTTACGGAGGCTCTATTGATCACGCGGGTTTCTGAGAATGAATGGACGCAACTTTCTCTGTTTGAAACTGATTTGCCTGCACTGATCGGTGCTCCAACGATTAACAAATTCACTCTATAAATAATCATGCAAAATATATCACCCAAACAACTCAAGGATCTGATTAGCGATCCGGAAGCAGAAATTATTATTGTCGATGTGCGCGAAGAATGGGAGCTTGAGCGTTGCAAGATCGATAACTCTCTACATATCCCCATGACCACGATTCCAAACGAACTACATCAACTGGAATTTAATCTGCCGATCATTGTCTACTGCCATCATGGAATGCGCAGTATGCAGGTGGCGAATTTTCTCGTTGGCCGTGGCTTCATTCATGTGCTGAATCTGGAAGGTGGGATCAATGCCTGGGCGCAAGAAATTGAGCCTGAAATGGAGATTTATTAAATTTGAACACCGTCAGATTTTTCCTATTTGGAATCATCATTGTTTTTCATTCATCTATACTTGCTGAGAACCTGATCGACGTTTATCAACTAGCAATAAAAAATGATCCAGAATACCGAGCGCAACAGTTCTCACTGGAAGCCGAGCTTGAAACTCGTGTACAGGCACATGCACAACTCTACAAACCGATCGTTTCTATCACTGCCAATGCTGATCGGAATTACCAGGACATCACTTCTGCTTTTGGCGGCGGTGACACGCAATATACCGGCAAAGGTTATAGCCTGAACCTGGCGCAACCGATCTATCACAAGGATCGTTTTGTCCGACTGGAACAGGTCGATGATCAGATCACGAAAGCACAGCTGGATCTTGATGCTGCCGAACAGGATTTAATGTTGCGAACCGCAGAACGATATTTCGCCGTATTATCCGCACAAGACAATCTCGCTTTCACGCAGGCAGAAAAATCAGCGTTGGAAAGGCAGCTTGAAGAATCCAATGTACGTTTTGAAGTAGGTCTGATCGCGATCACAGATATTCAGGAGGCGCAGGCTGGTTTTGATCTGGCCTCTGCACGCGAGATACAAGCATTAAATACCATGGAAGATGCGCAGGAATCCTTACGTGAAATTACCGGACAATATCCGCAATCACTGGCGGAGCTAGTTGATGACATGCCGAATGCCAGACCTGATCCGGATGATATTGATGCGTGGACGCAATCGTCACTGGAAAATAATCTGCAACTTAAAGCTCGCTTGATCGAAACCAGCATTGTTGAAAAAGAAATCAGTCGACAGGAAGCCAGCCATTATCCAACACTGGATGTTGTAGGAAATCATGGTTATCGCTCCACTGGTGGACAGTTTGGAGATACCGAAGTGGATTTCTCTCAAATTGGTGTGCAACTGAATGTACCGATCTACGAAGGAGGACAAGTGACATCCCGAACACGTGAAGCCCTCCATCGACATAAAGAAGCACTGGAAAGACTGGAACAGGTTCGCCGATCAGTAGATCGAAGAAGTCGAGAAGCCTATCGCGGCGTATTGTCCGGCATCAGCCAGATTGCCGCTTTCAAACAAGCCATGCTCTCATCGGAAACCGCCGTAACCGCGACCAGAACAGGTTATGAAGTGGGAACTCGCACCGCTGTCGATGTCGTCACCGCAGAAAAGGAATTTTTCCGTGCCCAAAGGGACTATTCACAAGCCAGATATGAGTATATTCTCGATACTTTGCGTCTCAAGCAAGCCTCTGGCAAACTGGCTCCTGCGGATATCCAGCAAATAAATTCTTTATTGAAATAAATATACCTTAGGGAAGTTAGAAGAAAATAATGAAAACTCCAGGTACACGACTATGCGACGTTAATAACAGCACGCTTGTCATCATCGATGTTCAGACAAGGCTCGGTGATGCTATGCCGAATAAAGTTCTGAGTCGCGTTGTTGAAAATACCGTTTTCCTGCTTCAATCTGCTGGTTTAATGGGCGTTCCGGTTATTGCCACCGAGCAGTATCCAAAAGGCCTGGGGGAATATGTTGATGGCATTCGTGATCATTTGCCTGAATCCACCCACCACATTCAAAAAACCTGCTTCTCCTGCTGTGGCTCAGATGAGTTTATCGACATTCTGGAAAAATCTGGACGCAAACAAGTGATCTTGACCGGTATGGAAGCACACGTTTGTGTACTTCAATCTGCTGTGGAATTGAAAGAAAGAGGGTTTGAGGTTTTTGCTATCGGTGATTCAATTTGTTCTCGACGATTGGACAACTATCAGAATGCACTGGATCGACTCGAACATATCGGCGTCAATCTCTCAAACACAGAGTCGGTAGTTTTTGAATGGCTACGCGATGCGAAAAATGAACACTTTAAAGAGATTGCAGGCTGGTTACGTTAGATCAAAATCTTTCATCCAAATTCAATTTTTTTCATGGGATGCCGCTGTTAGTTTGAATATTCTCTAATGGCTTCTTTCCAGAAATGAACACTCTTAAAAAACTATTTCTTCTTGCCTGCCTGATCATTCCCATTACGATTTATTCTGGGATTAACGAAACACCAAATTTTCCCGAAGATGAACAGATCATTGAAAATACTCGCAAATCAATGCTGGATATCCTGACCTATGTGAAAGCCAATCCAGAGATATTTCCACCACAAAAACAAAAAGAAAAACGCCTGACCAGTCGTGAACAAAGAAAGGTCATATGGCAAACCTGGCAAGCGTTTCTGGATCGTATTTTAGTCCTTGATGACATCGGCCAACGATACGATATGCTCTATCGTGAATTAGATGAAAAAGAAGAAAAGCAACAAGCTTTTCGAATTGGCTACGCGGCCTTTCTTATCCAATACCGTTACGCCATTGAGTTCATCACCATGATGGAAAATGATCCGTCAATGCACACGATGTTGAATGAAGCGGTTCCTGAACTTGGCTTAAAAACGGGAACATACAAAGATCTGAAATTCCGTTTTTTAAACGTTCTCCGTGGCGCTGAATTTGCTCGTCTGGAAACGCTTTATAAACTTTATGGTGATGATGAAAACTTATCTTTAACGCAAAGTATTGATAAAGACCGCAAAGCACTCTGGAAACAGGGCCGTGGAAATGGAACAAAACAAACCGTAAAGAACGCAGTAAAAATCATTAAAGACACCGGTTTTACCGCCTGGTTTCCAGTACAAAAAGAAGTCTCAGAATGGATGGGTGATTTTAAAGTTCATAGACTAAAATCTTCATTGATCAATGAAGATCAGATCGCAGAAATTCAAGAACTACTACAGCCAGGAGATATTATTCTTGAGCGGCGTGAATGGTATCTTTCCAATATAGGCCTTCCAGGTTACTGGCCACATTCGGCACTTTATATTGGCACGCCAGAGGAGCGTGAAATGTTCTTTTCCGATGAGAATTTAGCCGGTTCTTTTGATGAGGATGATTTGAATCTTTACTTAGAAAAACGCTATCCAGAAGCCTATAAACTGAGCTTGATCGAACAAGAACATCATCACGTTCCAAAAGTGATCGAAGCGATCAGTGAAGGTGTTTCTTTCACCACATTAGAACATTCTGTTTCTGCTGATTCCATTGCCATTTTACGGCCTCGTTTAAGCAAGCTGGACAAAGCGATCGCGATCTCTCGTGCTTTTCATTTTAGTGGCCGTCCTTATGATTTTAACTTTGATTTTGTGACCGATTCTGAGCTGGTATGTTCTGAGCTGATCTACAAAGCTTATGAATCTAACCAGACTTACACTGGGCTCACTTTTCCACTACAAGAAATTCTCGGTCGGAAGGTAACAACCGCAAATGACATGGCACAAATGTTTGATGAGGAATATAACAAAGCTGATCAACAGCTAGAATTTATAGCCTTCTATGATGGTCATGAACGACAAAGAAAAGCGATCAGTTCGGATGTGAAAACTTTCAGGAAAAGCTGGAAGCGATCCAAATGGTTTATCTGGATTCAGGATACGCCGTTGGCAAACCATTAACAGTTTCTTCATTTTTTCCCCATCTCGGCAAATGTTCGACAGCTCCATCCATCCGGTGAGTGTCGAATGGGATTGACGCATTCCTGATCAATATCTTTTACCGGAAACACCTGATCACCGCGTCGATAATAGCGATATAATTTCTTATCAAAACATACCGTTGCATCAGATCTCACCAGGCAGGCTCGGACGCCATCAACTTCATAGCTACAAATACCTTCAACTTTTGGCTCGTTAAGAGGAATCGTCAGAGAATATTCTCGATCTATTAATTCAGTCAAATAAACGGATTGTATGATCTTGGGCTTGAAACCCGTTCTGGAATATTGATAGGGCTCCTGGCATTCTCTTTTATCAGTAGTTGATTTATAGAGAACAAAAAAATCGTACTTGAGATCTTTTTTATTTGTATTAACAAAATTCAGATTCCAGACTTTTTTATAAAATTTTGCTTCGGAGATTAACTTCTCCTCCTGTGGTTCCTTATCTCCATATTCCGCAATCAGGATGTCTCTCAGCTCGGGCCATTCCGGAAAGACTATGGCAAAGCCAAGAATGATCATGATTAACAAAAGAAAAACACGAAAGAATATTTTTAATATTTTCACGACAGTTTTTTAATTATCTCCAAATGTCGATCAGCAGCCCCCCGGTTTTGATTGATTAACTCAATGGCATTATTCCCTGCCTTTGTTCGCTCCTGATCATTTTCAAAGAAATAAAGCACTTTCCGTTCCAGTTCTATCGAATCGTTGATTCGAAAAGCAGCACTAGCATCCAGGAAAGTCTGAAAGATTTTTTCTATCTTGAAGGTATAAGGTCCCATCACAATGGGCAGACCAAGACTAGCTGGTTCAAGAAGATTATGACCGCCTATCGAAGTCAGGCTTCCCGCTACAAAAGCGACATCTGCTGCGCCATAACACATCAACAGATCGCCCATAGTATCTACAAGATAAACTTGACCATCTATGGCCTGATCCGAGCTGCGCCTATTTGTGGTTACGGAATATGCTTCACATAGCTCAAACACTTCTTCAAAACGTTCGGGATGTCTCGGAACAAGTATCAGTAAGCAATCGGGCAAAGTTTTAAGGATCTGTTTATGCGCAATAAGAACCTGATCTTCTTCACCGGAATGTGTGCTCGCGGCTATCCAGACAGGTCTTGATCCAATTTGTTGTTTTAATTCAGCAGACTTCTCTTCGATGTTTGCGGGAAGTTCCTGATCAAATTTCAAACTCCCTGACACGGTAACTCGATCAGGATCGGCACCGAGCATAATTATACGTTCAGCATCCAGATCTGTTTGTGTAGCAATTGCTGAGATCCCGGAAAACATTGGCCGGGAAATTTTGCCAATACGTTGATATCCTTTTCCTGAACTTTCTGACATGCGTGCATTTGACAGCATCACTGGAATATTATTTTTCTGACAAACATGGATCAAATTTGGCCAGACTTCTGTTTCCATTATGATCATCAAATTCGGTTTTATCCGATCAATAAATCTTTGCAAAAAACTAACCAGATCATAAGGAATATAGTAGTGAGTAGCTTGATCAGAATAACGACGTTTGACCGTTTCTGCACCGGTTGGTGTCGTCGTCGTCATGATGATTTTCAGATCAGAATATTCTGCAAAAAGTTTTTTTACCAGTGGTGCCGTCGCCTCAACTTCTCCCACAGATACGGCGTGAATCCAGATTACTTTTTGATCACTCTTTTTTGAAAGATCAGGAACTATGCCAAGACGCTCTTTCCAGCGTTGGCGATACAGTGAATTTTTTCGGCCTTTAAGAAAAAGACGAAGGAATACGAAGGGTAAAGCGAAAAATATTAATAGAGAATAAAGCCAGCGCATTTAGACATTAATAAGATCAAGGTATTCCTTTGTGCCCTGCTCTACAGTTCTGAATTCTTTTGAATAACCTTGTGATCGCAGTGCAGTAATATCGGCTTCGGTAAAACTCTGATAACGCCCGATCAGATGTTCCGGAAAAGGAATGTATTCAAGATCACCTTTTCCGTGCCACGCCAACACAGCATTAGCGACATCATTAAACGTTTGCGCACGACCGGTTCCAAGATTGAAAATCCCACTCACTTGTGGATTATCCATTAACCAATGATTGACGTTTACTACGTCGCCAACATAAACAAAATCACGTTGCTGCTCTCCGTTGCCATAACCATCACAACCTTCGAATAGTTTTACTTTTCCAGTTTCTTTGATCTGGTTATTCAAATGCCATGCAACGCTGGCCATGCTGCCTTTATGTTGTTCACGCGGCCCATAAACATTGAAATATCTCAGGCCAACGACCTGACTGTTGATCTTGTCCTGATTCTGCCGAACATATTGATCAAATAATAATTTTGAGTAGCCATAAACATTGAGTGGTGCTTCATTTTCTGGTGTCTCTTTGAAAACTTCATTGCCGCCATAAACCGCTGCGCTGGAGGCATACACAAATGGGATTCTTTCTTTCACACAAAATTTAAATAGTTTTTTTGTGTAAGTGTAATTATTTTCCATCATGAACTTTCCATCCCACTCGGTGGTGGTGGAACAGGCGCCCTGATGAAAAATCATATCAATCTTTTGATCAGACAGTCGATTAAGTTTCGCCAGAAACTCATCTTTATCGAAATAATCCATGATCGTGCAATCGGCAATGTTTTTGAATTTCGTACCGTCGGTTAAATCATCGACAATAATAATATCTTCACGACCCATTTCGTTGAGTTGCTTAACCTGATTGCTGCCGATAAAACCGGCTCCGCCTGTCACTATGATCATTCTTTTTCTTCCTTCTTTTGAGCTGCGTCAATCAGACTTGTTGTTGAATATCCATCCAGAAAATCCAGCACGATTACTTTGCCACCATTGTCGGCAACCTGCTGACCACCAGCAATATCTTCCGGTTTATAATCGCCGCCTTTAACAAGAATGTCTGGCAGTAATCGACTGATCAGACGTTCCGGCGTGTCTTCAGTAAAAGGCACGACCCAGTCTACACAAGATAATGCCGCCAGCACTGTCATGCGATCATCTAACGAATTCAGTGGTCGGGATTCACCTTTTAACCGCTTAACAGAAGCATCGTCATTGACGGCAATGATCAGGCGATCACCCAGAGCACGGGCCTTTTCAAGATAGCTAATATGTCCTGCATGTAAAATATCAAAACAGCCATTGGTCATGACGATGGTTTCGCCACGCAGCCGCGCGGCAGCCATTTGATCGGCCATAGATTCTTCATCCTGAACACCTGTGTCTTCTTCACGTGGTTCATGCAATGCCGTATGCAATTCTTCAAGCGACACACTGGCTGCCCCAAGTTTTGCTACAACCAGGCCAGCCGCAGTATTTGCTAATGCGGTTGCGTGAACAAATGATCCGCCAGCCGCGATCGTTGTCGCCAACGTTGCGATTACTGTATCGCCTGCACCCGTCACATCAAAAACTTCTGCGGCACGTGCTGGAAAATGTACCGGTTCTTCATTTTGTTGTAATAAGGTCATGCCATGTTCGCTGCGCGTGATCAGCAAAGCTTCGAGATTCAGCTCTTCACATAGAATGCTACCCTTACTGACAATCTCATCAACATCACGACACTCACCAACAACGGCGGTAAACTCACCAAAATTTGGCGTGATCAGAGTGGCATTTTTGTATTTTTGAAAATCATTTCCTTTCGGATCGACGATGATTTTTTTACCCGCCTGTTTTGCAATAGTGATCATACGTGCAACTTCAGACAAACAACCTTTCGCATAATCCGACAGGATCACAACGTCGGTTTCTTTTAATTGTTGCTCATAATTTTTGATCAAATCATCAACATTAAAATCGATTGATGTTGATTCAAAATCAAGTCGGATCAATTGTTGGTGTTGGCTAAGAACACGCAGTTTTGTGATCGTAGGATAATCGGCCAACTGAGAGAAATGGCACTCAACTCCCAGCTGATTAAGTCCATTCTCAAGAGTTTCAGAGGCTTCATCAGCTCCCGTCAGTCCCATTAACGTAGCTTTTGCACCAAGACTAGCAACATTCAGCGCAACGTTTCCAGCTCCGCCAGGACGCTCTTCGATCTGGTTAATACGCACAACAGGAACCGGTGCTTCCGGCGAAACACGCTGGGTTGGCCCCGACCAGTAGCGATCAAGAATTATGTCTCCAACGACAAGTACACGGGCAGCATCAAATGGAAGGTATGTAGGAAGCATGGAACTATGGCAAAATGGAAAAGTCGAATTCTACCATAAGGAAGCCCTGATCAAACCATGAAATGGGATAAATATTCAGATTGAGTTTATGGTAAATAGCATACTTTGGAACGTGTATTACTTTGAGATCACATTTAATGATTAAATATTTATTATTATTCTTAACGCTATTAAGTTTTTCCAGTCATGCAGAGCTGCCTGGCTCTTTTACTGCGACTTATAATCTGCATTACGATGATCTGAAAATCGGTATTATGGAACGTAAATTTACGCATGATAAAGATGGATCGGGCACATTTGAATCCAATGGAAAACTCACTGGATTAGCGGCACTTTTCCGTAAAGATAAGATCACAGAAAGTAGTCGTTGGGAGATCCGTGATGGTCAGTTACAACCGCTTGCGTATAATTATATGAGAAGTGGTGGAAAAAAAGAGAAAACCGAACAACATCTTTTTGACTGGAAAAGTAATAAAGTTTCCAGCACAACTAAAGATGGGAAAAAAGATCAGGATCTGAAAGCTGGTTTACTGGATAAGCTTCTTTATCAACTGGCGATGATGGAAATTACTGATCCAAAAGCTGGACTATCTTATGAACTGATCGATGGAACAAATTTAAAAACTTACCAGTTTGAATTTCAAGGTGAAGAAACTTTATCCACGCCAATGGGAAAAATAAAGACGGTAAAATTTCTTCGAGTACGTTCTAAAAAGGATGGTAGCAAACGCAGCACGATTCTCTGGTGCGCCCCTTCTTTACATTATCTCCCCGTGCGGGTTGATAATGTTGATAGAAAGGAACACCTGACTTCGATTGTGATCAAAAATGTTTCAGGTCTATAAAAAACGACCCCTTACAATCCACCTTTAAAGAATCGGATCAATTCTTCCGCTGGGATAAAACCACCCATTTCTTTACCACTGGCAAGATAAACAGAAGGTGTTCCACGAACACCCATTGATTTACCCATTTCATATTGTGCGGCTACACGATCATCACACACAGCAGGTGGAATATTTTTACCGGCTTTCGCTGCAGTCAATGCTGTTTTCTTATCATCGGCACACCAGGCTGATTCAGCAGCAATATAAGCTGAAGATCCTAAGCCTGCACGAGGGAATGCAAGGTAACGAACGGAGATACCATTATCATTAAGTTGCTTCATTTGATTGTGAAATTTACGGCAATAAGCACAATCAATATCAGTATAAACATAGAGTACGTGCTCAGTTTTTTCCGGCGCATATTCGATCAGCTTACTCACATCCATGTTTTCAAAAGCTTCACCGCGAGCTGTAAGACGACGATTTTCTGTTAAGTTCTGACGCTCAACCAGATCCATCAGATCGCCTTCAAAGACGTATCGACCATCTTCTGACATATACACAACTTTTCCATTATTAAAGACGATCTCGTAGAGACTCTTAACTGGCGTTTGAGTGATCGAATTAACTACAGCATCTTTCCCAAGCACTTCTTTTATCTTGCCGGAAAGCATTTTTTCAGTTTCCGCATCGGCATAAACTGATGTATTCATCAACAAAGTGGCAAATAACAGAGAGATTACTAATTTAAATTTGTGCATGTCGCTGGTGACTCCTAATAAAAAATCTAATAACCTGACCAAGCAAGTGGCGTGCCTGATCCGCGTAGTCTATCAGACTCAATTAATCCTGCCAGGTTCCCTGAAAATGGTTAAAAAATGAACATGTTACAATTACCTCATTATTTCCTTTCGATAAGAAGATTATGTCCAGCAATAATCCACACAAGGAAACATCCCTTGCCAGACGATGGTTTTTACGTTTCTGGCATAAGTTCTGTCGGCTTGTTGTAAAGGTTTTTTATCGACGGTTTGAAGTCGTTGGTCTTGAAGCTATTCCTGAAAATACTGGATTAATTCTCTGTGCAAATCACATCAATGCGCTTGCTGATGTTGTGATCCTGCAAGCCTCAACCAATAAAGATATTCGTCCACTCGCCCGCAGTGGGTTATTCGAAAACCCATTCCTGAAACCAATCCTGGATATGATCGGAGCCATTCCTATTTATCGGCAAGGCGACGAGGGTAGCAACGTCGCTAACAATGCAGACACCTTCAGTCGTTGCCATGAAATACTGGCGGTCAATGAAACTCTGATCATCTTTCCCGAGGGACAAAGCCATTCCGATCCCTTCCTTCATGAATTGAAAACAGGTGCGGCACGTATGGCTCTGGGTTCAATTGATGCAAACAATGTCGAACCCGTCGTGCTGCCCGTCGGCTTAACCTTCACCAGCAAGGGCAAGTTTCGTAGTGATGTTCTGGTTCATTACGGAACGCCTGTTGATCTCGACGTTAATCAGAATAATGATGACACTTCAGTCATCTCCATCATCAATGAAAGGATCACAGAAGGACTTGCAGCAGTCACTTTAAACGCTCACTCCTGGAAAGAACTAGTTCTGGTAGATCGGCTGGAACGATTCTTTGCCCTACGACATGGGAAATACAGAAGTCGTGATCTGAGTCAGCGATTCAAAAGTCTCCAGCGGCTGATCGACGGAAAACGATTATTACAGGAACATGAACCAGATCGTGTTCGATCACTGCTCACACATTTACGAATGTTTGAGCGTTTATGCAAATGCTGCGGCGTCAAAAGCTATCATCTCGGAGTCGATTACCATCCCATTTTTTTAACACTTTATATCGCCAGGATAATTGCGATTATCGTAATAGGTTATCCGCTCGCACTCTGGGGAATGATCAACTCTTTCCTGCCCTATCAACTCACACGTTTTTTAACAGGCACTTTTGCCAAAGGATGGGATCAACAAGATACGACTAAAATGCTCATCGGCTTGTTTTTGTTTCCTCTATTCTGGGGGATACAAACCTATATTGTCTATTATAACTGGGGCACAGACTGGAGCATTGCCTATGGCATGAGTCTGGTTATCGGTGCTTATTCCGCCTTGAAATTACGTGGTGAATACAAACGTATCTTCAAAGACTTCAAAGTCTTTTTCCTGTTTTTAAGAAAACGTGAATTAAAAGAATACCTGATCATGAAACGTCAGGAGATCGAAGCTGAACTTGCCAAGCTTGTAAAAATTGCAAAGGGGTTGTCTACCAGCGGGACGAGTTAAGCAAGTAATTACTGAAATTGAATAGTTCGGGTAACGCAACGAAGCCGACAGCATAAACAATAACTAAAATTAGTAAAGTAAATACCGCAATCCCTATTGATGAGGCCATCTTTTGCATCTGCTTCCCTACCGCCCTGCCTTTCTCTTCCCTTTTAGCCTGTTTATCAATTTTAGTCAAGCTACCTTTCTTGGTATTAAAGAACTCATCAGCTTCTGAGATAGCTTTCTCAATTTTATAATATGATTTTTCTGAAGAACTAGCTTCAAGCAAACGTGCTTGCTTAAGAAAATCTTTTGACACTTCCCGATGGTCAAAAGAGGCATAGCTTGATGTTTTTCTTTCTAATAGCCTTGCAGCATTCTCTTCAAAATAATCCGCTCTATTAAGTAATCTCCTGATGGCATCTTTTTTTGTACGTTCAACAAACGTGTCCACCCTCGCGACTTCTTTTTCCAGATCATCAATTGAACTACGCTGGAGCTCTTTTTCAAGATGCGTTGCGTGTATTACGAAAGATTTTGAGGACTGTTTCGCCTTATTTGAAGATAGCTTTTGTAGAGCAGCAGCCATTTTGTTGAACTGCGTAATCCTTGCGTGAACCAGGTTCACGACAGTACTCTGCCGATATTCCACCGACAAATTATTTTTTATAGCTTCCCCTTGTGACATTCCACATCCCCATGTGTTCTAAAATCCTTACTTATATTTTAATAAAGACACCTAACTATAATGTTTTCAATCAATATTTCTTTGAAAAAGATCTCGTTTTGACATTCGTTTACAAATCAATTCTGATTGCTTGATGATTGATAAGCGCAAAATAATGCCAGGGTCTGATCGAACTGAAACCTTAGATTAATTGTAGTTTTTATGAATTTTTAAGACTTTTAAGATCAATAGAAAAAGGGAAAGACTTCTTACAATAAACCAATAATGCTAAAACCTGAGCCGGAAAGATAAGTCACAACAAAAACAACGACCAGAACTACCATTGCCACAACAACGAACATAAAAACTCGTTCCATCATGCTTACAAGCTTTCTAAGTATTTTTGACAGAAGATAACCAAAAAATGAAAGTATCGAAATCAAAAGTCCAAAAATAGATTTTGTTCTCGTAGAGGGTTGAAAATCCCTTCCCTGTTCCTCGAACATCGCATCAGAATTAATTGCAAAACTTTTATCAGGTTCACTCTTTTCTACCTGTAGCTCAACAGATGGCAGGTTTCTTATCGGTACTACATTACTGTTCTGAACTTCCTGATCACTCTGAACTTCCTGATCACTCTGAACTTCCTGATCACTCTGAACTTCCTGATCACTCTGAACTTCCTGATCACTCTGAACTTCCTGATCACTCTGAACTTCCTGATCACTCTGAACTTCCTGATCACTCTGAACTTCCTGATCACTCTGAACTTCCTGATCACTCTGAACTTCCTGATCACTCTGAACTTCCTGATCACTCTGAACTTCCTGATCACTCTGAACTTCCTGATCACTCTGAACTTCCTGATCACTCTGAACTTCCTGATCAGGAAGTTCTGCTTTCTCCTGACTCAGTTTTATACGTCCGATAAAATGATCAGTTGCTGAGATGGCTTTCTCAACCTCATTCATCGAGCCTTTTTCAGCTTTTTCTTCAAGTTGAGCTGCTGCCTGGAGACAATGTGTAGATAATTCAGTGTATTTACCTGAGAGCAAAGGATAAGTTTTGATTTTTTCCTGCAGCTGATCTGCTTCAACTTTAAGAAGCTCAATTTTCTGAAGCAACCTTGTACTAGCATCTTCTCGACGCTCCTGCTTTTGTTGCTTCCGAAGCTGCAAACTTTTTTCGTATAACACCGTTGCTCTTGCAAGAGACTCTTCAACTTCTGATGAAGAACCAATCGATATATTGGTTTGACAAACGGAGACCAGTTGTCGACATTCTTCTGCCAAGTTCTTAAATTTTGTTTCAAGCGATGCCCAGCGGTGCGCCTCCAATTCTAGCCCTGTTGCTTCCTGTTGTAGAAGGCCGACTCTTAATTTTAGTCGTAGGCGACGACCTTCCGTGAGAAAAACATTTGCAGTTCGAACTGATGTGGATATGACTTCTGGGGAATCGTTTTTGAGCTTTGTCTGGATGTTCTTTACTACCTGCCGACAATCCGACGCATGCTTGCCCAACGATCGTTTATAAACAGGGAACTGATTCGAAAGTTGATCAAAATAACGTGCCTCAACCTGTAACTGGCTGATCGCTACTTCCGCTGTTTGAACATTACCTTGTTTCCTTGCCAACATTTGAATATGTAATCCCTTAATGATGTTACTCTATCAATTATTCATGTTATTTCTAATAATAACTCTATAATCATATGTTTTTCAATAGATATTATAGCTTTTGATAAGTATTTGCGTTCTTATCTTCAGTAATCACTTTAAAACTGATCCTGCTCTCCTTCCATACACAGTTCCAAAAATGCTTTTACAGCCCTTGATCGCAAATCTTCCTTGGGTGCGATCAAGTTTAATTGCCAAACCAGGCCTTCTGGAGGATTTATCTTCAATGGAACAAGATCTGAACTGGCATGTTTCAATGCCTGTAAGGAAGCGAAGCTGATCCCCAGGCCTGCTCTCACTGAGCCCATGACACCAGCAACCCCCATCACTTCAATATTGATGGGCGCTTCAATCCCCTGTTCGACCAATGCATTTTCAATAAGTTGTCTTGCACCTGATTCCGGTTCTCGCCATATGACCTGGTAGTCATTAAAAACACTTAGCGGCACACCTTCGGGATATTGGCCGACCAACTCATGTTCGTCGCGAACAACCAGAACAATTTCATCTTCACGAAAGGGGATTAGATCATAATCAGAAGACAAAGCACCATCTTCGATCGGCCCTTCTATGAATCCAAGATCCAGATCGCTTAACTTTTCGATGATCTCCTGAGAATCTCCAGTATTCATAAACACTTGGACACCAGGGTAGTAAGTCTGGGATAAAACCAGATATTTAGGTAAAAAATAGCTAGCTATGGTTGTTGTGCTGCCAATACGAAGAACACCTGTATCCAACTCTTGTAAACGGCGCACGTATTCACAAGATAAATGTAAAGAATGTTCGAGTTTTTCTGCATATTCGAGCAGGGCTTTACCAACAGGTGTCAGCTCGATCTGATGGCCTTTGCGGTGATAAAGCGGTTCACCAACTCGTTCCTGCAACAATTTTAGCTGTCCGGAAACAGCAGGTTGTCCAAGATGGAGATATTCCGCCGCCCGCGTGACACTTTTCATGCGTGCGACAACAGCAAAAGTCAGTAACTGGTTCGGGTTGATATTCTTCACACTATGCTCCTTGTGTCAAAAACAGGTACGCTAAATCTATCAGCTTTATGGTCTCATCAAAAGTCTGTCATCTGTTACTAACAACCATTAGAAACAAAAGGTAATCCAATGAAAAATAAGCACTGAATGGCCTTTACATGTGACTGTTTCAAGCGCAATATTTATAACTATAATACTCGGGCAATATTACATCATTTTTTATGATAGAACCGTTAAAAATGATGATTGGTATTGTATAACAGGGGTGCGTAGTATTGAACACACATACAGAAACCAGTGGCACGAATTCTGCTTTTTGGAATTGTAAGGGTTATGTACGAACAAAAATAATTGACATGAGGGGTATTTCCCGTGGCTGCAAATGAAGCAACCGTTGATATAAGCCGGATCAAGAAAAAACGTATGGGTGGTAAAGGTCGTAATCCCGATCTCGCCGCGCTTGAAGATATTCGACAATTGCTGGGCGACGAGTCCCGACAAAAAGATTTGCTGATCGAACATCTACACAAGATTCAGGATCAATATCACTTTATCTCATCAAAACATCTGGTGGCACTTGCCCATGAGATGAAACTTTCCACCACCGAAGTTTACGAAGTTGCTACGTTTTACCATCACTTCGATGTTGTTAAAGACAACGATACTCCCCCACCACCTCTAACCGTTAGAGTTTGCGAATCTGTTTCCTGTGATCTGGCTGGCTCGAACGAGATCATTGAAGCATTGAAATCGAGCATGGGTGACAAGGTTCGTATCCAGCCGGTTCCCTGTGTTGGCCGATGTGAAAAAGCACCGGTTGCGGTGGTTGGGCAAAATCCAATTGATCAGGCTTCGACTGAGACAGTCACCAAAGCCGTCAACGACAACCAAATCGAGTCTGCGATCACCAATTATCTTGGCTACGGTGATTACTGCAAACAAGGTGGCTACAAGCTGCTGGAAGAATGTTACAACGGCACACAGGATATCGAAGCCGTTAAGAAAACCATGGAAGATTCTGGCTTACGTGGTCTCGGCGGTGCAGGTTTCCCTGCCGGTCTAAAATGGAAAATCGTTAGCGGTTTTGATGGTCCACGTTTAATGGCCGTGAATATTGACGAAGGTGAGCCGGGCACATTTAAAGATCGTTACTATCTCGAAATTGATCCACACCGTTTCCTCGAAGGCATGCTAATCGCAGCCTGGGCTGTGGGTATTGACGATATTTATATCTATCTACGCGACGAATACGCAGGTGTTCGCCAGATCCTGACTCAAGAGTTGGAGCGTCTACAATCAAACCCTCCATTTTCTCATGCCATGCCAACGCTTCATTTACGACGCGGTGCCGGTGCTTATATCTGTGGCGAAGAATCTGCCATGATCGAGTCCATCGAAGGCAAGCGCGGGATGCCAAGATTGCGGCCTCCATTCGTAGCAGAAGAGGGTCTGTTTGGCCGCCCTACTCTCGAACACAATATGGAAACCCTTTACTGGGTTCGTGAAATTCTGGAGAAAGGCCCTGACTGGTTTACTTCTCATGGACGTAATGGCCGAAAAGGTTTGCGATCATTCTCAGTCAGTGGACGAGTAAATAAGCCGGGGGTACATCTTGCTCCGGCCGGCATCACGATCAAAGAACTGATCGAAGAATATTGCGATGGCATGCTTGATGGTCATGAATTGTATGGTTATTTCCCGGGCGGCGCATCTGGCGGAATCCTGCCAGCAACTATGGGCGATATCCCACTGGATTTCGATACGCTGAATGAATACGGCTGTTTTATCGGTTCAGCAGCTGTGATGATCTTCTCCGATCAGGACAGTGTGAAAGAACTGGCCTTGAATGCGATGAGATTTTTCGAAGAAGAATCCTGCGGCCAATGTACGCCATGTCGTGTCGGTACAACAAAAGCCGTCGACTTAATGAAAGAAAAAGACTGGAATACTGATCTGTTAGAAGAACTGGCCAATGTCATGGTCGATGCATCGATTTGTGGTCTGGGTCAGGCAGCACCAAATCCACTGCGTTGTGCAGTTAAATATTTCCCTGAAGAATTCAAATAGAGGATCAAGAAGTGGCAGCTAATCCGCAAGATCTGAATATCACTAAAATTGCTTTTGACCTGAATGGTAAAGGTGTTGAGGCTTATGAAGGCGAAACAATCCTTCAGGCCGCCAAACGTGAAGGCGTGGAAATTCCGCATCTTTGTTACACAGAAGGCATGCGTGCCGACGGTAACTGTCGTGCCTGCGTCGTTGAAGTTGATGGCGAACGTGTCCTCGCTCCATCTTGCTGTCGTTACCCATCCGAGGGAATGAAAGTAAACACGGAAAGTGAAAGAACGAAAAAATCACAGAAAATGGTTCTCGAACTCTTGCTCGCCGACATGCCGGATCAGGGCAAGTCTCCCTACAGCAATCAGTCCGAACTTGATCTGTGGGCGAAGAAACTGGATGTCAGCAAGCCACGCTTTGATCAACGTGTTCAACCTGCCAATGATATTTCTCATCCCGCTATTGCCGTAAATCTTGATGCCTGTATCCAGTGTAATCGCTGCGTACGTGCCTGCCGCGAAGAACAGGGCAACGATGTTATCGGTTATGCTCATCGCGGATCACATTCGAAAATTGTTTTCGATCTTGATGACCCATTGACTGAAAGTACCTGCGTTGCTTGTGGCGAATGTGTTCAGGCCTGTCCAACGGGTGCATTGATGCCAGCGAATGACGTTGGTTTAATCGAAGCAGATAAAACCGTTGATTCCACCTGCCCTTATTGTGGTGTCGGTTGCTTGATCAAATATCATGTTAAAGATAATGAGATCCTATACACCGAAGGTCGAGTAGAGGGTCCTGCGAATCTAGGCCGACTTTGCGTCAAAGGTCGTTATGGTTTTGATTACATTCATAATCCACTGCGCCTGACTAAACCCCTGATTCGCCGAGAAGGCGTTGCAAAGACAACTGAGTTACTTGATCCGGCTGATCTGGATACAATATTCCGCGAAGCCACGTGGGATGAAGCTTTAGATTTAGCCGCGGGTGGTTTCACCAAAATCCGTGATGAAGATGGGCCGAAGGCTCTAGCCGGTTTAGGATCTGCGAAAGGCAGCAACGAAGAAGCTTATCTGTTCCAGAAACTAATCCGTACTGCTTTCCGTAGTAACAACGTCGATCACTGTACACGTCTTTGCCATGCTTCATCGGTAGCAGCGCTGCTTGAATGTCTTGGATCGGGTGCGGTTTCAAATCCGGTAGAAGATGTTGCTCTGGCCGAAGTTGTTATTCTAATTGGAGCCAATCCAACAGTTAACCATCCGGTTGGCGCGACCTTTATCAAGAATGCTGTCAATAACGGTACCAAACTGATCGTCATGGATCCAAGACGCAATAAAATTGCGCCTTATGCGAACCATTATCTACAATTCAGACCCGATACCGACGTCGCCCTGTTAAATGGCATCATGCACACGATCATCGATGAAGGCTTGCAAAATGACGAGTACATCGAAAAATATACTGAAAGTTACGAAAAACTAAGAGATCATCTAATACATTATCCGGCAGAAAAAGTCGCACCGATTTGTGGTATCGATGCCGAAACGATTAAGGAAGTTGCTCGCTTATATGCCACTTCCAAAGGCTCAATGATCCTCTGGGGTATGGGTATTTCTCAACACATTCATGGAACGGATAATTCCCGTTGCCTGATCTCACTGGCATTACTGACCGGGCAAATTGGCCGACCAGGATCCGGACTGCATCCATTGCGTGGACAGAATAATGTCCAGGGCGCATCAGACGTTGGCTTAATCCCGATGGTCTATCCGGATTACCAACCCGTGACCAATCCTGTAATCCGGGCGAAATTTGAAAAGCTCTGGAATACTGAACTGGATCATGAAAATGGCCTGACTACCGTTGAAATGGTTCATGCCGCTTACGATGGAAAAGTCAAAGGTATGTACATTCAGGGTGAAAATCCTGCCATGTCTGATCCGAACCAGAACCATGCTCGTGAAGCCTTCACCAGACTGGACCATATGGTAGTACAGGATATTTTCCTCACCGAAACAGCCGGCTTTGCGGATGTCATTTTGCCGGCGTCAGCTTTCTATGAAAAATCAGGTACCTTCTCCAACACGGATCGTCGCGTGCAAATGGGCAGACAAGTGGTTAATCCTCCGGGCGAAGCCAGACAGGATCTGGAAGTCATTATGGCGATCGCGAATCGCATGGGACTTGACTGGAAATACACTGGCCCGAAAGATGTATTCAACGAAATGCGCCTCTGCATGGACAGTATTGCCGGCATGACTTACGAACGACTTGATGAAGTTGAATCACTGACTTACCCGCTGGAAAAAGAAGGTGATCCGGGTACTCCTGTTATCTTCACTGATGGCTTCCCGACAAAATCTGGTAAAGGCTTATTTGTACCAGCAACTTATACGCAGGCAGATGAGCTTCCGGACGAAGAGTATCCACTGATTTTTATTACCGGAAGACAGCTAGAACATTGGCACACCGGCAGTATGACGCGGCATGCCAGTAAGCTTGATGCCATTGAGCCAGATCCGGTGATCAGCATTCATCCCCTCGATCTGGATTCTCTGGGTTGTACGGCAGGTGAACTGGTTACGATTGAATCCCGACGTGGAACGATCACCGCATTTGCCCGGTCAGATCTGGGTATCCAGCAAGGGACTTTGTTTATGGCTTTCTGCTACAACGAAGCCAGCGCAAACTTACTGACCACCGATGCACTTGATCCTTTCGGCAAGATCCCGGAATTCAAATTCTGTGCTAGTCGCGTGACACCAGGTGGGGAACTCGCTAAACGCGTTAGTTAATAAACAATATTGGGACAGGTTGTAGATCTTCCTGTCTCAATTTATTACTCCTGATTCTTTTCAGTTCGGGAGATTTTTATATACGTCTCTTTCATCGCAGTTTCCATCATGTCCCTGATCACACTATAGCGATCAAGATCTTTAAAAACCTGCATTTTAATTTGCTTTGACTCTTTGTCTATCTGACCTTTTTCATCAGCCTCATCAACCAGATCGATTAGAAAATCCACCTCAGTCAACGCAATGATCAATTTCTCAACTGGTTTTCCCTGTCCATACTTTAAAATATAAGCGCGCGCACTACGCTGACAGAAAAACCGTTTTATATCACCACCAGCACTTGTGCCACAGCTGGAAAGATAATCCCGAAGTTCATCCAACTCCGGCATCTGCATCAACAAAATCTGCTGCCTGCTTTCCTGAAATATGTTCTTCTTATAAAGATCCGTAACAGAAGTCTCAGCCATAGTATTACTAACAAATAAAATGGATAAAACCAGGTGAAAATTTTTCACTCTACTGGATTTTTATTTAGGCATTCCATCCATCATGTTCTGCTCTTTATAACCAGCAGGCACAGTAAACAATGCTGCATCAAGCGATTCATTACTGACTTTATCCAATGTCATAGATTCGGCTGATTGTGACATGCCTTCAACAATAACAGGCAACATACCCTCACCCAGATCAGCAGAGGCAAACGAAGCCTTATCCCCTATTGGCAAATTCTCGGACATACTCGATATGAAGGTCATAAAATCTTTCATCACCAGATAGTCTTCTTTAGGAACATCCAGCGACTTATAACTCGCCACACAGACCTGAGAAACTTTTTCATCACCCTTAAACACATTGACTATTTTACAAGACCAGTCACCTGACTTAGCTTTTTCTGATGTTCTTTCACTACGCAAAGGTTGTGATTTCTCCATTCCTGAAGGCATTAAACCCTTCATCATTTGTCGCATCTGTGCCTGTTGTTCAGGAGGCATATTTTTCAACTGCTCTTCCATCTGTTTTTGTGCAGCCGAAATAGCACCACCCATCTGTTTCATCGTATTCTCATCAACACGAGTAACGGATTTATTCTGGTGATCCACAAGAGTCATGGTGCGTGTCTTTGAGTCATAAAGCATATAACTATTACCTTCTGCAGATCTTAAAACACCATCTTTGATCTGCATCGTATTAGCTTCTTCTTTATTCATATAAGTCAGGCTTGTATCTGCAAAGCTTGATGACATCATAGATATCAAACAAATGGTCATTATCGTTCTCATTTTATTTCTCCTGGGAAATTGGTAATTGCTTATTCTAAACGCTGCCTGACAGCTTCATACAAACAAACACCCGATGCAACCGAAACGTTCAAACTTTCAACAACACCCGCCATCGGAATTTGTACAAGATGATCACAATGCTCACTGGTCAACCGACGAATGCCTTTATCTTCCGAACCCATAACTAAACCAACTGATCCTTTCAAATCCTGATCATAAATTGTCTGATCAGACTGATCGCTGGTTCCGATCAACCAGACACCCTCACCCTGTATTTGTTTTAAGGTTCGCGCCAAATTACGTACTTCAATCAATGGAACAGAGTCCGCGGCACCACTGGCAACTTTACGTACAACAGGTGTCATACTCACACCACGGCTTGCAGGAATAACCACGGCAGTTGCACCAGCAGCATCGGCCGTACGCAAACAAGCACCCAAGTTATGAGGATCCTGAACACCATCCAGGATCAACAACAACACATTGTTAGAATTCTTAACAAGCTCAAACAGATCAGATTCATCCTTTGGCTTCGCAGCACGTTGCCGGAGCACAACTCCCTGATGACGTTGATCATTACTCATTTTGTCCAATGACTTTCGCGGAACATGTTGAATAGAAATTCCAAGTGATTCAGCAAGGGTCTGGATCTCAACAAGCTTCCCTCCTTTACCCTTATTGCCCTTGTTATTACTTTCTGTCTGCAACCAAATTTCCAACACTTTTTCAGGAAATTGTTGCAAAGCATGTAGAGCAGCATGGATACCATAGATCAAATCAGTTTCAGCCATATTAATAACCAACCTATTTTATTATCAAGTCGTCATTATATACCTGTGACCATTCAAGCTGCGTGTTTTATAGTGCTCATAGTGAGTGGGCTAGCAAGGCAAATTATTGATGTAATAACTATTCTATTGCTCAATAATTTAACATCGCTAGTACGTTCAATATGAGTGGTAGAAAATATGCAGCTTGAATGATTACGGGTATAAAGCAATGCAGTGCTATAATTTACGCCAATTTATTCACATTCAAACCTACTATTACTTATGTTTATTGATAATTTTTATACCGAAAAAGATTCACGCATCCTGATCTCGAAAGAACAGGCCAGCACTTTTGCAAAACAGATCGCTGATGACTTTAATCCGATCCATGATCCGGGTAGCAAGTATTTCTGCGTGCCAGGTGATCTTTTGTTTTCACTCATTCTTGAAAAGTATGGCTTAAGCCAACAAATGACTTTTACCTTCTCGGGGATGGTCGGTGATAGTGTGCCGCTACATTTTCCTGAAACTGAAAAGGGATCGGATGAGTTTTCAATTACAGACGATAATGAAAAACAATATCTTCGCGTAGAACATAGTGGTGAAATCTCGACAGATAAAGAAATGATCCCAGAATTCACTAAAAACTATGTTGCATTTTCGGGCAAGAATTTTCCTGATGTTATCGTTCCACTGATGGCCGAACACAATGTCATGATCAATCCGGATAGACCACTGGTCATTTATGACAGTATGTCCATTGAACTTGATACCATTGATATACAACATCCTACGTTGGAACTTGTTGGAACCAGCCTCACCGTTCAGGGGAAAAAAGCAATTGCATTACTGGAGTTTGCTGTCAAATCCGATGGGGAAATAATTGGCAAAGGTCTAAAAAAGCTAATGCTAAGAGGCTTGCGGGATTATGATCAAGACAGAGTTGAAAAGATGGTTGATTATTATAACGAACGAAAGATCACTCTCGCCCCTTAAGGGAACTTAAAAAGGCATCCCGCCAGGGGGCATTCCACCGCCACCCGGCATACCGCGCATCAGACTCGCCATGCCGCCTTTCTTCGACATACGCTTCATCATCTTTTGCATCTGCATAAACTGCTTGAGCATCTTATTGATATCCTGAACCTGAGTTCCAGAACCAGCAGCGATCCGTTTCTTACGTGATGCCTTGATCAGAGCAGGAAATTTCCTTTCACCCGGTGTCATGGAATTGATGATCGCGACCGTTTTATTCATCTCTTTATCGTTTACCTGATCCATCGCTTTCTTGGGCACATCAGCAACACCTGGCATTTTCGCCATCAAACTGGCAACGCCACCCATGTTCTGCATTTGTAACAACTGCTCTTTGAAATCTTCCAGATCAAAACCTTTGCCTTTCTTTAACTTAGTCGCCAGTTTCTTCGCGGCATCTTTATCGACCTTCTGCTCGACATCCTCGATCAGGCTGAGTACATCACCCATACCAAGAATTCGTGAAGCAATACGATCAGGGTAGAACGGTTCCAACGCATCGGTTTTCTCACCGACACCCATAAATTTGATCGGCTTTCCGGTAACCTGACGAACCGACAAAGCCGCACCACCACGAGAATCACCATCCGTCTTGGTCAGGATCACACCCGTCAATGCCAGTGCATCATCAAAAGCTTTCGCCGTTGTGACCGCATCCTGTCCGGTCATACTATCAATGACGAACAAGGTCTCAACAGGTTTCAACGTACTGTGGAGAGACTTGATCTCATCCATCATCTGATCGTCGATATGCAAACGACCCGCGGTATCCACGATCAAGACATCGGCAAACTGCTTACGCGCTTCAGCGAGTGCAGCATTAGCAATATCAACCGGATTAGATTCTGTCTGACTCGGAATAAACTCGACACCGACTTCTTTAGCAAGAATTTCCAACTGCTCGATCGCCGCCGGTCGATAAACGTCACAACTAACCACGGCAACTTTTTTCTTCTCTTTTTCTTTCAGGAGCTTCGCCAGCTTACCAACACTGGTTGTCTTACCAGAACCCTGCAAACCCGCCATCAGAATGACAGCCGGAGGTTCGGCATTTAGATTCAAGCCCTCATTGACGTCACCCATCAAAGTAGTCAATTCGTCATTAACAACCTTGATCAGCGCCTGCCCCGGCGTCAGCGAACCAACAACCTCCTCACCAACGGCACGCGTCCGGACATGATCAATAAACTCCCGAACAACAGGCAGAGCAACATCAGCCTCCAGCAAAGCCAATCGCACTTCACGCAAAGCTTCCTCAATATTATCTTCCGTCAGACGACCCTGACCACGAAGATTTTTAACGACCTTATTAAATCGGCTGGAGAGATTATCGAACATTGTTTTTTCCTGTTTGCATTATCCGAGGGATTTTAACATGTGCAGAGTGTATGAGATACACGAACTGGTTTTGTGAGGCTCGCATATAATCAACTCATTATAGAAATAGTACGAGTGGTCCTTGCTTGCGAAGATCCTATGTTACTCATGCTTAAAGATTCATAAAAACCGAATAGTTAATGAGATTAATTGACCTTCAATTTATATACTTAATAAGTAAATAAAACATATATCGACGTCATTATTGCAGCAAAAAATACAAGTGCACCAAAACTCCACAAAAAATAATTTCTAAATTTAATTAATGATTTTTTTATATCTTTTATACGTCGTTTACGTGTTTGTAAATCTTTTTCTTCCTTAGCTTTTTCTTCCTTAGCTTTATTTATCTTTTCATCTATTCCAGCCTGACGGTTAATAGCTTCACTATAAAACACATCAGCCTCAGAAAACATTTTCTCTATTTTATAAAATGATTTTTCATTTACTAAAGACTCAAGCTGATTTATTTGTCGATAAAAATCTTCTGACAAATTTTCCAACTCTTTTGAGACAACATCCCATTTATTATTTTTATTTAGTTTATCGATTTCTTTGGATTTTTCACTAAACTTATCGATTCTTCTCACAAGCCTGTCAACTTCATCTCTTTGGCTATTTTTAGCGTAAACATCAACCCTTTTGATTGAGTCCCTAAGACCTTCAATTGAGTCTTTTGCTATATTTTTTTTGATAAATTCTGCGTGCTCTCTAAACGCACCTGAAAATTCTTGAGCTTTTCCTGATGGTATCTTATTTAGGGCTTCAGCCATTTTTTTAAGATTTTTTACCTTCTCTACAGCATGGCCTCTTTCCTTGACTGAGATATTTTTCTTACTAATAGCAGGTTCTTCAACAGAACCTTCTTCTTGAGTGAGTCCTCCCTCCTCGAAATGAACCTTCATTCCAGTAAGAAGCTTTTCTTGTACACGAACCTTCTCTTCGGCTTGAGTTTTTGTTTCAGTAAGAAGCTTTTCTTGTACACGAACCTTCTCTTCGGCTTGAGTTTTTGTTTCAGTAAGAAGCTTTTCTTGTACACGAACCTTCTCTTCGGCTTGAGTTTTTGTTTCAGTAAGAAGCTTTTCTTGTACACGAACCTTCTCTTCGGCTTGAGTTTTTGTTTCAGTAAGAAGCTTTTCTTGTACACGAACCTTCTCTTCGGCGCGGGCCTTCTCTTCGGCGCGGGCCTTCTCTTCGGCGCGGGCCTTCTCTTCGGTGCGGGCTTTCTCTTCGGTGCGGGCTTTCTCTTCGGCGCGGGCTTTCTCTTCGGCGCGGGCTTTCTCTTCGGCGCGGGCTTTCTCTTCGGCGCGGGCTTTCTCTTCGGCGCGAACTTTCTCTTCGGCGCGAACTTTCTCTTCGGCGCGAACTTTCTCTTCGGCGCGAACTTTCTCTTCGGCGCGAACTTTCTCTTCGGCGGCCAAGTTTTGTCTAGATTGTTCCTTTTCCAACAAGTGAACACCTTCTTTCAATAAGGCAGCCACATTTTTATATCCCTTTTTAACCTCATACAAAACTGGTTTATCATTTATTTTATCAGGTGTCTTTCCATTACGAATATCATGCTCATTAAACTTCTCCTGTAAAGAAATAAAATCTTTTTCCCAGGGAACGTCATAACCTGTTTCCAACACGAACACATCTGATTTCAACTGCAAAGCTTTAATAATGAAACTGAGAGTCTTTGATTGTCCTTTTTCGAGAAATTGATTCGTAAACTGTTCTGATTCAGACAAATCTTCCAGAGAACTTGAAAACAATTTCTCAGAAAGACTGTCAGCATGTCGACGATAATCTTCAACAAGAACCGATGATGTTCGATCAAAAATTTTGAATTTTTCACTCAACTGCTCCAGATCACTTGCCTCAGCATGTAGTCCGTGCACAATTGTTAAAATTGCAAGTTCTTTCTGCTCTCTATGAGCCCTTTCTTGCATAACTGATACTCTCATGTATTTTCTAATTTGACGTAAATGAAGTTGTAAAAGTAACTTTTTGCCATACAATTTTCAAGAAATAACTTCTCATCTTAATCAAATATTACATAAATTTATAATCATCACGATTCAAATTTATGCTAGTCAAACTTAATACGATCAGAAAGTATCTCGACTTTCCAATATTTCCCTCATGGATACATACTGATCAGCGCTCAAACAACAAGTCTCAAAACAAATATCACACATAAAGCTATTGAATGAACTATCAATGGTATTATTTTTTTCAAGCTCGCTAAGTGTAGCATTTTTATCAATTTCAATTCGTTTAATCAATATCAACTGTTCAGCTTTAAGCTCTTTAGCCAACCACGCAGAAAGACTATCAGAAGTGATCGCCCAGTTTTGTGGGATTTCTATATTATTTTCCAGCCATTTTGAAGGTAACCAAACTGGTGTTTTCTTGCTGGCTAGAATTTCATCTATTTCTTGTCTGGAACTTGCCGGGATCAAATCATAACCATGCTCTTCGGCAATTCCTATCAACATTAATCCAAACTGGTCCATCGCGTGTAACGCCATTTGATGGGCTTGTTGATCATTAAACTTCCATCGCCTTTGTGCATCACGAACCTGATCAGCAAATGGCCCTCCACCTGGTACGATTACCACTTTTCCAGCACCTTCCTCTGAGAGGATTTTTAACCACTCTGATAATTCGGGGTAATCAAACAGACTTCCACCAGGTTTGACGACGATCATTAGTCTTGTGCCGACTTCAGAACGTTTAACATCGCTTCGGCTTTATCGTAGGTTTCTTGATATTCCGATTCCATTTCGGAATCCATGACAATACCACCACCCGCCTGAAAATAGATTTTGTCCTGATTCCAGATCATGGTTCGTATTGCGATATTGGTATCTGACTGTCCGTCGAAGCTGATGTAGCCAATTGATCCGCAGTAAACGCTGCGGCGATGTGGTTCCAGTTCTTCGATGATCTCCATTGATCGCAGTTTTGGTGCACCTGTGATCGAACCCCCAGGAAATGCACCTTTGATCAGATCGAGAATATGTTTGCCTTTTGCCAACTTTCCGGTGACGGTGCTGACCAGATGATGTACAGTCTTGTAGCTTTCGATGGCGAATAAATGTGGCACGGAAACTGAGCCGGTTGCACAGTTTTTTCCGATGTCATTGCGTAGTAGATCGACGATCATGACATTTTCTGCCTGATCTTTTTTACTGTTTCTTAGTTCTTCTGCAAGTTCCTGATCACGTTTCGGATCATCACTTCTTGGCCGTGTTCCTTTGATCGGTTTTGTTTCTACATAATCATCGCGGATCAATAAAAACCGTTCGGGTGATGAACTCAAAATAAATCCGTCATCGATTGCCATGTACGCGGCAAAAGGTGCGGGGTTCATTATTCTTAGTCGTAAGTAAGCATCCCACGGATCGCCGGAGACATCGGCTGAAAAACGTTGGGCAAGATTAACCTGATAACAATCGCCTTCGTGGATGTAATGTTTGATCCGGTCGAAAGCTTTTGCATAGGTTTCTTTGCTAAAGTTTGATGTGGTTTCGGAGTTTACTTTGAATGGATCGGTAATCTTTAGGGCGGCTGGTTTTTCAAGATTGCTGATCAATACATCCCAATTCTTGAAAGTTTTTTCATCTCTACCCTGCCCAACCAACCATGATTTTTTTTCCTGATGATCAACGATCACCGCCCAGTCGTATAAACCGATCTGCATTTCTGGCATCGTCAGATCATGTTTTGCCGTGGCAGGTAGATCTTCCAACCGCCTTCCTAGATCGTAACTAAAATACCCCAATGCGCCGCCGACAAAAGGTAATGCTGGATCGTGTTCAACATCATCTCCAAGGTAATGCTGTAAAACAGCAAACGGGTCGTCGCCAGTTTGCCACTGTTTTTCACCTTGCATACATTCAGTTATTTTTCCGCGAGTAACGATCTGCATGTATGGATCAGCCGAGATAATATCGTAGCGGCCTAATTCTATATTTGGAAAACCACTGTCGAGGAAGATAAAACCTGATCGCTTGGCAAGATGTCCAAATGCTTCGCTGCTATCGGATGAATAAGGTAATTCAACTTTTCTCATATTGGTTGTATATCCTTAATCAAAGCGGCACAGGCAGTTGCGGGAGCACAAATGGACGCAGCCTGTTTCAGCATTTCATCTCCTTGCAGAAAATCAGCAAAATCGTAGTAAGGTGTATTATGCCATTCTGCCAGTCGTCTGATCAGAAATTTTCCGGCTCCGGTTCCGATGATTGGCATTTCGTCAGTGGGGTAGCGTGATCTTACCCGTGAGATGCTCTCGCTGATCTGCTGCATCTGCTGGCGTGAAATATAATGTGCTAGTTCCTGCCATGCGGCCAGTTCGGCTTCGTGTAGATCGCTTCCAGTCACGCGCGCAAGTCGTCTGGCGCAATCGAGAAGACTCGTACCTTTGCCATCAGCAGTGGTGAATCCGGCATTTTCCGGCACATCTTCTGTCAGGCAATATATATCACCCATCGTTGAGAAATATTCTGCAGCGATCTGCTGCCATTCTCCGGCGAAAGGTAATGAAGAAACAACCGCGGTGACAGAGGTTCGATTAACCCCGGTATAAACTAGTTCGTCTTTTTGTAGACGTTCGTTATCACTGAAACCTGCGCTATCGGGTTTGCCATTAACCAATGGAATAATATCCGTAGTGGTTGACCCCATATCGATCAACAAGCCATTTGTTTTGATTTTTGTTGCAATAAATTGTGCGGTTGCGTGCCAGTTTGCCGAAGCGATTTGTGCTTCATTTCCTTCGGTTGATCCAGGTTGCAACCAACCTTTTTCACCAGCATAAATATTAATTTTCTGGCTGACGTCTTGATTAAACACTGTTGTGATCTTGCTAACCAGTTCCCGAACACCGGAAATGCGATCAGGAAAAATATCAGCCAGTTCACCCGTCATGGTTATGCCGTGACTTTTGGCATTAGTGATCAATTCAATGGGCAATGACTTGACGGCCTGTTCAAGCACTTCCAGACCTTTCCATAACGGTGTTTCAATCTGGTCAACATAGATTACTATGCCGTCCTGATCCAGCGCAACAACTTTCAAATGTGCCCCACCTATATCCCAGCCGATCGTGTTTTCTTTTGTCATTAAACGCTAACCAAAACTTCTTTAAAATTAGAATATTTTATTTCTGGCAATTTATTATCCGTAAAAATATCAAGGATCATTTTGGCAGGGTTCATTCCGATGGATTTTTTTAAAGCTACATATGAAGTGGTCAATCGAGGATTTATTTCTACAACAGTGATCTGATCATTATCGATGATCAGATCCATTCCAACGTAACCTCGTAATTCAGGCATAGCTGCACTTACTGACTCTGCTAATTGATCAAATTGATCTTTATAACTCAGTAAAGAATTCACTTTCGTTCCCGCATATCGCAATCGATTATCCTGCCATTCAATTATCTGCTCATTATAACCGATGACAACAGATTCTCCTTGATTACAGAGCATGGATAAACTTGCAGATATTCCTTTTATCATCGGTTGAACGATGGCTTTTTCACATTGAGAGAGCGCTATATCAACCTCTTGTTTTCCCGAACAAAAAAACACCTGTTCACAACCGGCACCTTGATCGGGTTTAACGATCCAGCCTGAGTTACTTTTGGGTAAACCTGATTCTTTTGCCGTTAAAGTTTCTATTATGGGAATACTGTGATCAGCAAGATGCTTCGCCGTTGATGTTTTACCGGAAACTAGTTTGATCACGTCTGCCGGACTACCCAATAAAAGTACTTTCTCTTCCGTTACTATTCGGGAAATTGCTTCCAGAAAACTATCCAACTCTGGCGCTATGGGAAAAACTGCATCAACATTTCGGCAAAGTGATCGAAACGATTCAAGGTAGTTATTTTTTATAATATGAATGTTTATATCAACGGGTAGCTCTTCAGCGGAACATCGTTGATCAAGCGTAACTTCTATTTCAACATTGTTCAGTTCTAATAGATCAAAAACAATCGCACTCATCATCATCTGGCCTTCTTTTGCCAACGATGATGCCAGCGGCTCTCCGCAGAAACCACCTCCCGTGATAAACTCTGATACAAGGATTTTCATATGAAAATAATACCAGTAATCGATCTAAAAAGTGGACAGGTTGTTCAGGCAATTAAAGGTGATCGCTCAAACTATAAACCGGTTCGATCAGAACTATGCTCCGGTAGTTCGCCTGCGGATATTGTAGCGGCATTATTGGCAGCCACTCATTCCGACACTTTTTATATTGCGGATCTGGATTCCATTGAAAATTCAGATAATAACTTTCAAATTATTATTGATTTAGCCCAACAAAATGAAAATATCACCTTCTGGTTGGATGCTGGTTTCACTTCTCCCGATCAAATAATGCAATGGCAGGAAATCACTAATATCCGAGCTGTGATTGGAAGTGAATGCCACAGCGAAATTGATTCATTGCTCGGCTTACTGAAACCTGATCACATTCTGTCACTGGACTTCAGGAATGATCAGCTTTGTGGAACAACTGAAATACTAGATCAACCGGAAAACTGGCCAGATGATGTGATCATCATGTCATTGAATACAGTCGGGAGTCATTCTGGTCCGGACTTAAACTTAATCAAAAAAATTCAATCTATTGGATTAAATTGCCAACTCTACGCAGCCGGTGGTGTGAGAGATCAATCTGATCTGGATCTTCTTACACAGATCAAAATTGAAGGCATACTGATCGCAAGCGCACTTCATACAAAAAGTATCCATTTCTAGCAGGCAAAAAAATACCCCGACTAGCGGGGTATTTTTACTTATTCAATGTTGCCGATCTAAATAAACACAGATCAACTAATCAGATAAGCTTAAACGTGTGCAGCAAATGGATGTTCGCTGTTTTTGTTAGCTACTACATCAGCCGCTTTTGGCTCACGAGCAACTGCACGTTCGATAGACTCTTTAACTGCTTGGTAGTTATAGTCCTGGATCTTAGTGTCGTCTTCTGCTTCCCAGTGAATGAAAACACCAACAGCAATGAAGATGTCATCAGCTTCGTCAGCAGGGATAGTGCCGTTTTCAACACAATCAGTCACTGCCATTGCAACACCACGTTGTGCAGGGCCGAACATTTGTACAGCTTGCTTAGCGCCTTTGATTGTTACTTTGTTGAACATGATAGTGCTAGGTTTAGCTGCAAGGTTAGGTGCAACAACTGCTAGCAAAGTGCTGAAACCGTCTTTGTTGTTACAAAGAGCGTTACAGAATGCTGTTTCTGCTGCTGAACCACGTGGGCCCATAATTAAATCGATATGTGCAACTTCGTTGCCGTCGCCTACCAATGATTCACCAACCAGTACTCGATCAATAACTGCCATTGTTTTATCTCCTGTTTTTAAAGTTGAAGTAGAATTTGTTGTAGATGATTCTTCAACGAGTCCTCTGAATATTGACATCGCTTGTCACCACTTAAAATTATTGACGGGTTCCCCCATCTTGTTATAAAAAACCGCGCCTAATAAAATTCACGGAATATAGTATTTTCACAGAAGAGCTTCCAGCGATAAAGCTATTAAACTAGCCACAGTCAAATCAGCACTGGTGCCAGGATTAATGCCCTCCCGTTTAAGCTCCCCATCATATCGCCGCAAGTCACGATTTGCAACAATGGGATTTTCGCATGCTTTGAACATGGTTTCCACTGATTCTGTCTGTTTCTGGATCTTTTCTGCTGTTTCCAGATCAAATTTACGCACAATGTGGCTGTCCGGGAACATAGTCATGAAATTCAAATAGCAGGCAACCGTTGCCCATTCGAGTCTGTTTTCGACATCTTTCCAGCGTAAAACCTGCATCCGTAGCGTGTTCACGCCATGCTCAAAAATATCTTTGTATTCGTTTGAGTATTGCCAGGCAATCCGATCACGATCCTGTGCTGCCTGCATCGCTTCCAGCAAAGTCACTGTGGCCTGATCACGAACATCATGATCATTTGCATCACCTAATCCACCGGGGTTCGCGAGTGCGATGGCTTCAAAAGCGAGTGTTGCATCTTCGACCGTTAGATTATCCAGAACTTTATAAAGAATCTGCTGGAGGAATTCATTTTCTTTTTTTATGAAAGCTGCCTGAGCCAGAGGAGCCGCGAGCAGAATTATCCCAAGGTTCGTGTTGCACCCCACTTGCGACTTGGTTAATTGAACACTTTGCAGAATTCGTTCGCCAACGGTCAGATGAGGATTTCCCATCACCGGGCTGATCAGTTCTGCGCTGCGAATAAAATCATCCGCTTCCATTCCATGTCCTTCGGAATGAATACTGACATTGCCTGGTTTAAAAGCTTTTATTTCGGTGATGCAGCTTTTGTAAACAGCTTGCGTGATTAATTCAGATCGGTTTTTTTCGCTCATTTCATGACTTCAATCTTGAATGATGCAGCAACTTTGGAAAGAAAATGATCAGACATTCTTTCAGCGATATTAAACTCACAAACTTTTTGTAGCCCCCACCAGGCAGGAACACTGTTCACTTCTGTCACCAGAAAATTACCCTGCTCATCCTGCATCAGATCAACACCGGCGTAATCAATATCAACAGCTTTCACTGCGGCTTCCGCCAGATCAGCTAATTGTTGATCGAATTCCATTGCCTGACATTTTGCACCCTGAGCACGATTGGTGATCCAGTGATCGCCCGCCCGCAACATCATAGCTTCAGCTCGTCCATTAATCACAAAAACACGCCAGTCCTGATGTTGTGCAGTATTTTTATCGACGAAACGTTGCAGATAAAAAACATCACCGTAAAGCTCCAGATCTTCTGGCAGATCTTCTGGTCTTTCGATCTTGATCAGACCAATACCCTGAGAGCCAAATAATGGTTTCATCACCAGAACATTTCCTTTCGATGTTTGCTCCAGAATAATTGATCGGGCCTGTGATTCTGATTCGCAGATCCATGTGTCCGGTGTCGGCAGACCGTGATGATTCAATAGAAAGCTGGTCATTGTTTTATCAACCGTTCGCTCGATTGAACGGCCGTTGTTGTAGACGACCGTACCAGTGTCATAGAGAGAATGGAGAATGTTTAGTCGTAAGATAACCTGTTCCAATGTGCCGCCCGGAACGCCTCGAACAAATACACCGGCCAGTTTTTCCGGATCAAAACCCGGGATCACTATGGTTGTATTATTGACCGAGTTCTGACCAAATATTTCCAGATGACAATCCATCAGCGAAACATAATCACTCTCGAAACCGCGTTTTAAAAAAGCGGCTTTCAATTGGCGACCATGCCAACCTGGATCATCGGTGATGATGGCTATCTGATTTGGAAGTGTCATAAATTAATATTCAAAAAAAAGGATCTTCTGTCACTACAGAAGATCCCTGTAACTCAAGATCAAATTAATTAACTGAAAGACTGATTAAGTAACTTCTCGTCAAGTTTACCTGCATGGAAACTCTTACCTGTCTTAACCGAAGAAACCGTCACTTTTGCAGGGCTGAATAACATCGGATCGATTTTATAAAAATCGTAACCAGAGTCTTTGAAAATATCTGCAAATGGTTTGCCATAGTCTTTTGAAGAACTACTTGGCAGATTCTTCGCTAAATCTTCAGCGGCATCATTTTCGGCATCGACGAACAGATGAACCTCTCCACCAAACAGGATCGAATCATTGGTACGACCCATCGCTTTCACAAAATCCTGATGCGGAGGAGAAACTGGAGCGGTGGCAAAACCGTCAACAATTTGATCCAGAGGGAAATGTAATTCGTGTGCCTTGTGCAAAGAAGTCTCAAGCGAACGTGCGACAACTTGTACGCCACCAGCAAGACTTGAAGTCGGCGTTAAAATGATGGTTAAGTTTTCTGCATTAACCTTACAACGTTCAGCGATTTCATCCGCCAATTCTGCTGGTGGATTTTTGTCTACTTCGATCACCATGATCGCTGTATCGCTCTTGTCTTTATAACCCAGCTCTTCGAAAAGAGGCTCACTACTACCCAGCGCACGTGCAGGCCCAGAACCTAAAGCCATAAATTTTTCCTTACCTTCACCGTGTGACAAACTCCAACCAGCATATTGACTGGCAAGACAGGCAAGCACCGGATTAGAAGTATAAACATCGATACTCGTTCCCCAGTTTTTAAAGGTGTTGCTTGAACTAAAACGAACTTCACCCAGACCGCCGAGACAAATTTCACCGACCAGTCGCCCCGCTTCCAGACCACCTGGTACTTTTACTCCGGCATCAATCACTGTTGTTCCGTTAGACAGTTTTTCGACTCCGAGTCGTAACGCTTCTGCATTATCGATCATCTTTTGTGCAATAGGAGCCGCCAGTTGGTTTACGCTTGGTTTGAATTGTTGTGTCATATTAGCTTTACTCGTTTTTTTATATTCTGATTTTTGCCCGATCATGCCCTATGAATACAATTCCATCAATAGTAGAGATCATTATTAATAAATAAAGGAAATATCAACATAACCACTCTTTCATGAAGTGATGACCAAAGAAGATTGTTGATGAACAATTACAGAAACAGCCAGATTAATGAACTATCTTGAATTAAAGTATTCTTCTCTCCCTTATCAGTTCTAAAATATAATAGTCTATCGGTGTGCATAAACTGTATAGACCCGACACTACAACTATTACTCTGCCGATAGACATGCCAACTACATTTCGATAGTCTTATCCAATTGAGGAACCTCTGAATAACTCATGATTAGTTTGGGTTGACTGGAATTCAACCAGACCTAATCATGAAGAGTCTTCATTAAGCAATAAAAAAATAACTAATAATAAACTAGGGAGCTCTATCGAATATGTCTTTAACAACATCCTGCTTGAAAAAAGTCAAACAAGGATTCAAAACATCAGTTTTTTTATCGTTGACACTTTTGGCGACTAGTTCCTCTGCAGTCACCCTTGAGGAGTTAGCGGAAAAGATGGATAAGCTTGAAGCAGAGAATCGGGAGCTGCGTAAAAGTCTGAATGAGCTTAAAACCTCTCAGGCTGAAGTAAAAAAAGAAAGCTCTTCCCGACAACCGTCCGCAGAATCAACGGATACAAACTTTGTTAATATTAATAATAATTATAGCTTTGATGTACTAGATCCGACGACTAGAATCAATCGAAAACAGCTACACATTTTACGACAAAAACAAAACGGTGAACTAAAAGAGAACTCCTTAACCATCGGAGGTGCTGTCACCGCAATTGCTGACGTACAACACAGTGATACCGACAGTAAATTTGGTTATTTAATGCGCCACCCAACTGCAAACAATCAGGTTGGGCATGATGTTTCCGAAGCGGTACTACATTCTATACAGCTTGGTTTTACTGCAAACCTTGGCTCATGGATAACGGCGTATAGCGAGATACTTTACGACCCCGAACAAAGTTTTGCCCGAGGTATAAATACTTCTCTCGGTCGAAACCAGCTACAACTGCGACGGGGATATGTTCTATTAGGCGATCTGAATAAATCACCTTTCTATTTGAGTCTGGGTAAGATGGCGACACCTTTCGGCCTTACAGACACTGTCAACCCATTTACAGCATCAACCGTCTGGCATGCCTTTGGTGGTCTATCTTTTGGTGTTCTGGGTGGATATTATGATAATGGCTTGAATGTTTCGCTTATGGCTGTTCAGGGTGGTTCACAGTTTCGCGGTGCAAATACATCGATCAGAGGAACGAATGTACCTAGTAAGCTTAATAACTATGTGATTGATGCGAATTACACTTATGATTTAGGCAGTGGTAATGACATCATGGCAGGTCTTTCTTACGAAAGAGGTAGTGCCTATTGCCATGATTTTCCTGTGATTCATTTCTCTGGTTGCGCAAAGGATAACCCAGCTTATGACCTTTATTCCCGATTTAACTGGGGCAATTTTCAATTTCTGGCAGAGTATGCGAAAACGGCTCATGACTGGCCAGGAACTTTCAATCCAACAATACCTCAATTTGCTGCGGAAAAAGTTTCTAGCTGGGGTGTCGGTGGAAAATATCTAGCTAATCTGGCAGGACATGAAGTAGCATTTTCAGCAGAGTTTAGCCGCTATGTTGCTGGTCCAGATGGCGCTCCATGGGAACGCCAGGATCAAACTGTCCTTGGTGTATCTAGTATGCTTCTACCAAGTGTTAAATTATTCGGTGAATATATTCATACAGATGGTTATGTACCACTTAACTTTATTAGCGGTGGAAATCTGGGACCGGGTGTGACGCACAGTGTGAGAGATGCTGATTCAGATATTCTTTTATTTGGTGTGAACGCAGCGTTCTAAATAAAGTGGCCACTACAATTTAGGAGCCTGCTCTGACAGTATCCGGTAACAAGGTTATCGATACTGTCAGAGAATTTTGATCAGCTTCCTGATAAAAATCTTCTTAACTCGTAGGATGTGTAGGACGCAGTGAAACCCAATAACCTCTATTAGGTCATGGCTTGATCAGAGACACCTTGAATAACAACGCCCGTTCTATAAGCAACTTCTTCGTTCCACTAGCTGATTTCTCATCTGCATAAATAGTACATACTGGATCATGTGCATTTATAACTTGATCAAATTGTGGCCTATCCGCTGTCCATTCTGACCAGTCCTCTTCCTGATCAATTGTTATTCTTTCTTCTGCATAATAGATTTGTTTTGCATAAGTATGACCCGTGCAGATATTCCGTTTCCGTTTCATCTTCGCATACTTGCACGCATTAAGATGTTTTAGCATTAAATCATTATGTTGGTCATGCAATTCAAAGGTTGCTGTTGGGCGTGGATTTATTTCTATCACTTGAATTGCACCCTGTTCATCAATGATAAAATCCATGCCACATAAACCAATAAGACCAAGATTTCCGGTCAATAATTGTAGGTATTTTTTTATGGTTTTATCTAGACTCTCGGAAAAGTCTGGCAAAGTGATCGCACCAGAAAATCTGAATGAAGAATCATTTTCTGTCCAGATCTTGTTGTAACCAATCACTTCTGCATTCTGGCTGTCGGCAACAAAAACAACCGAGCAAACACAACCTTGAATATATTGCTGAAAATAACTGGATGATGAATATGTATGATCAGGATCAAATTTGAAGACACCAGATCCACCACAACTATCAGCCTGTTTTACGAGCCAGTTTTTCGATATTGTTGGCGGTTCAAAAATAGTTTCCGGATGAGGTATTTTTAGTTGTTCGAGTAAGCTGAAAAATGTTCCGGGATTATTCGTGGATTGAAAAACGTCGGGATAATTACCCAACAAAGTCATGTTGTCCGGAAGTTGATCTAGCAGTTCAGGACATGTCTCAATTCCACCGCCAACAATAAGATAATTGCAGGGCGTTTTTTCGTTGATCTGGTTTATAGCTTGAAGCAGGTTTGAGGTATTAAAAAAAGGAACTTTCTTATAATTATCAAGATTCGGGATCTGACGAAGATCCTGATCACAAAAAACATCAATAGCTGCAACAGAGAGTCCGGCAGCGGAAAGTGAACCTGCCAGCGCACGGGCTGACAGGCTAACAATTAAATAACGATCACTTAATTTTTTTGGCGGCAATCGTTCTGGCTACTTTGAACGCTTCATTATGATCAATGTAGATAGGTTTCGCCTTCTCATCGACCATCATTTTAAACAGCTTATAATGAACCTTGTATTTAATATCCCCAATGGCCAGTGCGCCAATACCCACCGCTTTTTTCGGCGTAGATTCGATCACTTTGCCCATATCGTTCACATCAACACCTTCAATTCCCAGAGGAGGAACGGCGTTAACATCGGCTGCTACGATCAGGTTTTTAGCATTCTTCAACTGATCTTCCCGCAAGATCCGGATACCGGCTTTTGCAGCACCGATCACGATATGCGAATCATCAAGGAAGGAAGTAATCTCTTCATCCGTCCGACTGCCGGCACCTTTCATCTTGACACCAAATTTCAGGTTATTTTCATCCGCAATTTCCTGCCCGACTTCAGGACCAAGATAGCTTACCAGCGATACATTTGCACCAAGGTTTGCAGCAATGACGCCCGCACAGACACCCACAGGCCCTGTTCCGATCACATCAAGATTCTTTCCTTCTAATGTACCTTCCCCTTTGATATCAACCCAGCGTTCTATGCTGGCAATGATCGCGGCAGCCGTTGTTATCGCACCACTTGGATCAGCAAATACTGACACTTCAAAAGGTGGAACCATCGCAGTTTTTGCACGCTTCAACATATCCAGCGCCAGTGAAAAATCACGTCCACCAATAAAAATACTGGTGCGTTTTACACCGGTTGGGCCACGTGAAAAGATCGTGTCCTGAGTCAATCCGTGTATGTCTCCCAGCTCCACATCTGTGTAGGGAATTACACCATCGAAGTCCGCTTCATAAGCCATATTGACATCAAATGGACTGACGTTCTTGGTCGGGTTAAACATATGTAATAAATAAGGATCTTCACATTTCATTTTATGCTTCCTTTTAATTAACTGGCCTTCGTAATATCGTTGGCCACATTATTTGAAATGTCAATCGATGCACCCACGTTGGACGCCTCGCAGACAATAAAACTTAATTCTTTACTACTGACTTTTGACGCTTCTTTTACCAGTCTTTTCGCTTCCAGCTCATTCTCGACCAGCGCAAAACCGGTTGGCCCCCATGAACTTTGTCCGATACCCGCCACGCCCTGATCATCCATCCAGGTCAGCGCATCGGCAACCAGGTTACTGCTAAAACGGCCACCCTGGTAGTTGGCAAAATAATCCCCGACTCTCTGCTGTACATAGGAGATCCCTTTGCCGAAATCATGAATATTATGCTCTACCAATGCTGGCAAAATCCGCATGAGAACAGTTCGACACAGATTACCTGAAATACCGGGATCCATCGGCGGAAGTTTTTTGAATGCTGTTTTCTCGGAAGAACCACTCAAACCTTCTTTCTGGTTATCGAAGATCAGGATCAAACGCCATTGTTCCGGAAAGTCCATTCGACAGATCACCGGAGGAATAATCGTTTTACCACCGCGCCCACCATCAACAATAAACCCGCCCTGCTGAAAAGCACCAACGCCAATTCCTGATCGGGCACCGCGATCCGTCAATTTTGCAATGGTCGTGATATCAATATCGAGATCAAACAAATGCGCGATGGCGGAACAAACTGCCAGCCCCATTTGTGTGCCGGAACCTAAACCGGCATGTGTTGGAATTGCTTCATGAATCTCGATATGTACGCCACGATCAGGTGCATAATTTTCCAGTAACAATTTTGCGTATTTGATCGCTCGTTTTGAAGATGATCCTTTGGCGGTAACTTCGTCACTAGCAGTAACACTCAGACGAGTATTAAAGCCGGCCAATGTTAACCCGAGCCCACCAAAATTTCGCCCAAGCTCGCCGTTCATATCCATAAAGCCGAGATGTAATCTCGCTGGTGCGGAAACGGTGACTGTTTTTTGTGGCTGACTCAAACTTATTACCTTTTTAATTAACTCAACTTGCCTGTAGTTTTAATTGTGCTGCTCGCAGCGCTTCAATCCGGCTCCAGACCACATGTGTTTTATCGAGTGGTTCCAGCACATCCATACTGTCCAGCACTTCAAACACGTTATCATTAAAACCTATCAGAAATACTTCTCTGTCAGTCGCCAATTGATCATGGATAATATCTTCGATGGCTTTACATGATGTGGTATCGATCATGTGGACATCGGATAAATCCAGCAGCATGATTTTATATTCTTCCACACCAGCCAACATGCGGGTCATTCCTTTTGCAGCACCGAAACTGATCGGGCCGGCAAGATGGAACAATAGCACCTGATCTTTCAGCTCTGTCATGATCTTGGCTTCTTCATCAGAGAGTGGAGCTTCCTGACCAGGTTCGGTGATCAGCTTAACCTGCTCCAGTTGTAAATTGGTCAAACGCTGAACCAGAATCAAACTGGCAGCAACCACACCAACGCCAACAGCAGTAATCAGATCAATAAACACCGTGATCAATAAAACAGCCAGCATGATCAGCACATCCATTCGCGGCGCTGTCAAAACTCGTTTCAGATATTCCCAGTCGATAATATCAATACCAACCTTGATCAGGATCCCAGCAAGTACGGCGTGAGGAATAAATTTTGCCAATGAAGCCGCACCCAGAACAATCGTCAACAGAATGATTGAATGCAAGGCACCGGAGATCGGCGTTTGCCCACCGGCACGGATATTCACAACCGTTCTCATTGTTGCGCCAGCGCCAGGCAATCCCCAGAACATTCCGGCAATCGTGTTACCGATCCCCTGTCCGATCAATTCACGATCAGAATCATGATGCGTTCGAGTTTTGTTATCGGCAACCAGCGAGGTCAACAGCGAATCGATCGCGCCCAATGTCGCAAGCACCAAGGCAGACTTGATCATATCTACAAATAGATCAGCATTGAACGCTGGCATGTGTAGCGCCGGAAGTCCGGTTGGAATATCACCAAGAATTTTTGCATTCCCACCCTTGAAGAATAGCAGGTAAAGCCCTGTGCCAACGATCAAAGCCAACAACTGTGATGGAAAAAGTTTATTTAATTTTGGTGGCCATGTGTACACAATAACAAGAGTGATAATCCCAAGAATGGCTGCATCAATTACCGGCGATGAAAGAAGCCCCGGCAGATTCGTGAACGCCGCAAGGATCCCATCTTTCGTTGTTTCGTGCCCAACCAATGGCGCCAATTGCAGAATAATAATGATCACGCCGATGCCGCTCATGAATCCTGATAGCACAGGAAAAGGTACCAGATTGATATAACGCCCCAGTTTCAACACGCCCATCAGGATCTGAATTATGCCGCCCAACACCACCACTGTGAATGCAATGGCTAATCCGGTATCAGGATATTTTCCAACATAGTCAATGATGATCGCAGTCATCACCACCGTCATCGGACCCGTCGGGCCGGAAACCTGTGAAGGCGTCCCGCCAAATAATGCAGCAAAAAAACCGACGATGATCGCGCCATATAAACCGGCAATCGCGCCAGCGCCGGAAGCAACACCGAATGCTAAAGCTAAAGGTAATGCGACAACGGCAGCGGTTATGCCACCAAAAATATCGCCACGAATATTTTTAAAATGTAGCCCATGAATCAATTGAGTCATCTTTTTCTCTCAAATGTTATTAAATATTATTGTTTTCAGAGCAATGTACTCTGGAGCAAGCGTTAAAACTATGCTAAATTTTATCACTTATGCGGAAGGTCGGGGATGCCGAATTCTGAACTTGTCCGGAAACACTCTGTTTCCCATGCCAGCTTCTCGCAAATTGTTTTCACATTATATGACACGATCAACTATGAATTCATCTACTAAAAAGAAATCTTTCTCCGGAGTCCCAAATCCATTTTGTGGAACGCTGCCGGATGACCTTGAAATTACGGTTACAGGTAATGAAGTGAAAGTAGCCAATACTACCTGTCCGATCACGATTGCCGGCTTTGAAAGAAAACTCCCAGCTAATCTTAGTCCTCAAATTGACGGCAAGGATGTGAGTCTGGAAAAAGCCATTGCAAAAGCCACCAGCATTATTAAAAAGTCTGGCAACACACTTTTTGCCGGTCTGGGAACTGACGTTGCGGGCAACCGGAATATTCTCGAAGTCGCGGACAAAGTCGGCGGCACGGTTGATCACATGCTGGGGGACGGCATTATGCGTAATGTTCTCGCCATGAGTGATAAAGGCTGGATCATGTCAACGCTGACCGAGATCAAAAATCGTGCAGATCTGGTTATTTTTGTCGGCACCGATGCTACCGAACATTCCCGCTTCCACGAGCGCGTTCTCTGGTCAGATTCTTTGTTCGTGAAACAGGCTGATCTGGATGTTGTTTATCTCGGCAAAAAACTGAATACAAAACCGGGCATTTCTCCGAAAGGTAAGAAACCAACCGTTATTCCTTGCGACATTCCTGAGTTGCCAGCGATCATGAATACACTGAACGCAATCAATCAGGGTAAGTCATTGCAGGCGAAAAAAGTCGGTGGTGCAAAGGTTGCTGATCTTCAAAAGCTATCTGACAAGATCAAAGCGGCTAAATATCCAGTCTTTATATGGTCAGTTCCAAAACTGGGTTTTGCAAACGCTGAACTTGCTGTTGGTGCGATCAGCGATGTGGTTAGAAAGCTAACAGAAACTCAACGAGTTGCTGGTTTTTCACTAGGCGGCGGTGAAGGTGCGGCAACGGCGATCGCAGTTTGCACATGGCAAACAGGCTATCCAACACGTGTGAGTTTTGCCAAAGGTTTTCCGGATTATAATCCAACGCGATACAGCACTGCTGAAATGCTCGCTTCCGGTCAGGCCGAAGCAATGTTCTGGGTTTCCACGATCAGCTCCAACAAGTTACCGCCGGAAACCGATATTCCAACGGTTGTGATCGGCGAAGCAGGCATGAAGCTCAAATCGACACCAGCCGTTTTCATTCCAGCGGGAACGCCGGGCATTGATCACGTTGGGAAAATGGTTCGGGTGGATGCGGTTGTTTCGCTTCCAATGCAAAAACTTCGGGATGTCAGCTTACCAAGTGTAGCTAGTATCTTCGATAAAATTCTTCAAGCTCTTTAATAAGAGTCATTAACAGACAGGACTTAATATGCTGATCAAATTAGCAGGTGGCAAAGTTTACGATCCCATGCACGGGGTCAACGGCCAGATAAAAGACATTTATATCCGCGATGGTCGTATTGTAGAAAAACCATCTAAAGATGAAACCATTCACGAAACCTACGATGTTAAAGGCCGTGTAGTGATGGCTGGTGGTATCGATCCACATACGCACATCGGCGGTGGTAAAGTAAATATCGCCCGCATGATGTTGCCGGAAGATCACGAACAAGATCTGGTCAAAAGTACACCGCTGACCCGTGCAGGTTGTGGCCATGCCGCGCCATCGACGCTAACCGCAGGTTATCGTTATGTGGAAATGGGCTACACCGCTGGTTTTGAACCGGCGATGCTACAAGCCAATGCTCGTCAGGCTCACATGGAAATGGCTGATACACCGATCATCGATAAAGGCGGTTATGTCATGCTCGGTAACGACGACATGTTTATGCGCATGATGGCGGAAGGTGTTGAGCAGGAAGTCATGAACAATTATGTTGGTTGGACAATCTCCAACTTCCAGGCGATGGCAGTTAAAGTTGTAAACCCGGGCGGCATTAGCGCCTTCAAATTCAACCAGCGTCAACTCGATCTGGATGAACAACATACGCATTACGAGATCACACCACGCGATGTTCTGAAAACACTGTCGCAATCTCTGGTTGATCTGAAAGTCCCACATCCGCTACATGTTCACGGCTGTAATCTTGGTGTACCGGGCAACGTCGAAACCACGCTGGATACAATCCGCGGCATGGACGGCCTCCCGATGCATATGACGCATATCCAGTTCCACAGTTTCGCCACCGAAGGTGATAAAAACTTCTCTTCTGGTGCAGCGCGAATTGCTGAAATGGTTAACTCGCATAAAAACATTTCTATTGACGTTGGCCAAATAATGTTCAACCAGACGGTCACAGCTTCTGGCGACACCATGCGTCAATATGCTGGTCATTCTCATGGTAGCCCGAAAAAATTCGTGCTCATGGATATCGAATGCGACAACGGTTGCGGTGTCGTACCTTTCAAATATACCGACAAAAGTTTCGTCAATGCGCTGCAATGGGCGATTGGTCTGGAAACCTTCCTGCTGGTCGATGATCCGTGGCGCGTATTCCTGACCACTGATCATCCAAATGGCGCACCGTTTACGTCATATCCACATTTGATCAGATTGTTGATGGATAAATCTTTCCGTAACGACATGCTTCACACAGTCAATAAAGAAGCGGCGGATATGTCGATTCTTGGTTCTATTGAACGTGAATATTCGCTCTATGAAATCGCGATCATGACACGAGCAGCGCCAGCAAAAAGTCTGGGGCTGACTGATCGCGGACAACTGGGTGCAGGTTCGGCAGCCGATATTACGGTCTATAAAGAAATGGACAATAAAGAAAAAATGTTCGAGAAACCGGAATACGTCTTTAAAGATGGCGAGCTGGTAGCGAAGAACGGCAAGATCGTCAAAGTCACCAACGGTACGACGCATGTGATCAGACCAGATTATGACAAGAGCATTGAGAAATCACTGGATGAATTCTTCAAAAAATATCATACCGTCGCTTTAGATAATCTGGTTGTCACTGATGACGAGATTATTGATGAAGGACGCGGCAGTGTTACCCAGCACGCATGTTCACGGGAGGGCACCAACGCATGAAGATTAACGGTGTAAGTATTGATAATACCTTCGCGGAAGCGTTCCCGATGAAAGCCACGCGGATCATTATTACCGCGCTCAATTTGAAATGGGCTTACAACTCGGCCAATGCCATGACAGGTTTCGCGACCTCGGTTATTGCCTGTGGTTGTGAAGCATCCATCGAAAAAGAACTAAAACCTTCCGAAACGCCTGATGGCCGCCCGGGACTTTCTGTTTTGCTCTTTACCATGAGCAAAAAAGAAATGATCAAACAGATCCAGAACCGCGTTGGACAATGTGTACTCACCTCGCCGACCAGTGCCTGTTTCAGCGGCATTAACGAAGGCGACAAGGTTGCTCTTGGTAAAAACCTGCGATATTTCGGTGACGGTTTTCAAATCTCTAAAAAGATCGACGACGTTCGATACTGGCGTATTCCCGCGATGGATGGTGAATTCCTCGTTGCAGAAAGCACTTATATGACCAAAGCCATCGGCGGTGGTAACTTTCTGGTGCTGGCAGAGAATCAGGAAATCGCATTGAAAGCTTGTGAAAAAGCCATCGTCGCGATGAAAAAAATCCCTGACGTGATCATGCCCTTCCCTGGCGGCGTTGTTCGATCCGGTTCAAAAGTCGGATCAAAATATCCAACATTGCCAGCCTCAACTAATGAAGCATTCTGCCCAACCTTAAAAGGTCAGGTAGATTCCGAACTGGACAGCAGCATTGGTTCGGTTATGGAGATCGTAATCGACGGCCTGTCTCAGGAAGCGATCAGCGAGGCGACACGTGTTGGTGTTTTAGCCGCTTGTTCATTGGGCGTTAAAAAAGGCATCAAGCGAATCAGCGCAGGTAACTACGGCGGCAACCTTGGCCCTCACCATTTCCATCTTAGAAAAATCCTTAAGTGAGTAGACAAATGATCAAACCATTAACTTTCACCCTAAAAGAAAAACTCACTCAGCGCATAGATTTATCCGCACTGATCCCGAACGAGCTTGAAGGCAAACCACTGGCAAAGATCAAAAAGATCAGAATTGCTGTGGGCAAGAAAAAGTTTGCTGTAGAAAAACTGTTTGATCTCGACGGTGCTGATACACAAAAAATCATCTTCAAAAAAGCCAGTGACATGTTCGACAGCGTTGGTCGCAATATGACACAAGGTTCAATCGAAGTCAGAGGATCGATTGGTGATCGCGCCGGACAAGATATGAACGGTGGCGAACTAACGATCAAAGGCAATGCTGGCGACTGGGCAGGCACTGGTCTGAGAAAAGGCAGAATCGAGATCCAGAAAGATGCCGGAAAATTCCTCGGCGGTGCCCTGCCCGGCCTGCCGCATGGGTTGCGCGGTGGAAACATTCACGTCTTCGGCAATGTTGGTGAGAGAGCTGGCGACAAAATGCGACGCGGCATGATCGTGATCGAAGGAAATGCGGCAAATTATGCCGGAGCGCGAATGATTGCTGGCACGATCATGATCTGCGGTCAGGCTGGCAAAAATACCGGTTTTGGCATGAAACGTGGCACGATCATTTTGAACACCGCACCAGCAGGAATGCCTGCCACATTTAATAAATGTGGCGTATTCGAACTGGCCTTCCTGAAACTGGTTTTCAACTCACTGGCTAGTTCCAGCCGTAGATTGAAAAGCCTCAGAGAAAACACATCATGGGTTACGCGCTATGCGGGCGATCTGGGGATTGAGGGTCAGGGAGAATTACTGATCCTTCAATAACCATCTCCATAAAAAAGAAAATGAAAAGCTGGATGACAAATATTGTTCTCCAGCTTTTTTTATACCAAACTTTTATCTATGATCAATTATGAGTGAAGATGATCACAATCTTTTTCGTCGTTCTATAAACGTTGATAAAAAAATAAAATTCGACGGAATCAAACCTGTCCGCAAAAAACTTTCCACCAAACCAAATCAACAAATCAAAGATGAAGAACATGATCGCACTATTTATGAAATGTTTTCAGAAGAATACGAACCTGCTGATATAGAAAGAGGTGATGAATTACTTTTTTCCCAGCCCGGCGTATCTCGTGCTGATCTCAAAAGACTCAAAAAAGGATTGATCAGCATTCAAGGTGAATTAGATCTGCATGGCCTGACGGTGACAATGGCCCGCGAACAACTTGCCAACTATTTACACCATTGCCGACAATCAGGAAAACGCTGCGTAAGAATCATTCACGGTAAAGGACGTGGATCAGCTCAAGGTAAACCAGTAATCAAAAACAAGGTCAATATCTGGTTACGTCAGAGGGATGAGGTGCTGGCTTTTTGTTCTGCTCGTCAAAATGATGGTGGTACAGGCGCGATCTATCTTCTGCTTAAAAAATCCTGATAGATCTCTTAAAACCATTACTTCCACACTAAATATCACAAATTTACTATTTAATGATTGATATTGTTCAATGCAACATGGTATAGATCTGATTAAGAATATTATTTTTCTATAAATTTCATAGAATTGTGACAAAGAGTTAAAAACTTATGACAACATGGAAGATGGCTGTAGTCGGACTGGAAAGCCGTGATCAAGCCCTATTAGAAACTGCAATTGATTTAGCTTCCGGCCTTGAAACAGGTCGATGGGAGCTTGTTGATAATCAAGAAAATGCTCAGGTAATCCTTGCCAATCTTGATGCTGATGATGGACAGAAAACTTTTGATGCCTTCAATTCTGGTCAGGCAGACACGCTTGTCGTACCTTATTCATCATCCACCGATATAGAAAATAAGGCCGACATAACACTTAACTCTCCCCTTTCCTACAAAAATGTAACGACATTATTGAAGACGCTGGAAACGGAACTGGTTTCTCCTAAGAAAATAGAACCTGAGAAAGTCGAAGCTGTCGAAAAAACTATAGATCCACCTCCTGCCAAACCAACTTTGATTCCTGAAGTTGAAATTAACCCGGTTGATATCGTCAAACATAAAATTGACTGGTTGTCTGATGATTCAGGCGAGGAAAGCGAAGCTCCTTTTTTATCAGAAGTAGTTCCTGTTACTGATCAGCTTCCCCCAGATAATATAGAAACACCTGTTCTAAAAAATGAAACTTCACTCTCTAGTTCAAAGAGTGAAGCTTTCACCTCTGACTCCAGGTTGCTTGGCCTGATACAGAATATTATTGAGAGTGGTAAAACTACACAGGTTACTCATACTAATTATCCAGAGTTAAGAATATTCCCTGATAATGGCTGGTTTATCTTCACCGAAGAGCTGGATAGTCACCCCGAAATGTTTCGTGTATCAGCAGAATCTTTTTCCGTTGAAGTTTTAAAAGAAGAAATTAAGGATGAACTTTTCAATGGTCGCTTACCGCAGTCACTATGGAAACTATTATTCACTGCTGCATTGTTTGGATCAGAAGGCCGATTACTGGAACACCTGGATCAAGAAGAATCTTTCCATTTAATGCACACACCATATTTTGGCATGATCCCGCATACATCTGATCACATTGAAATTGCTGAATTTATGGTTGATAACAATTCAGATATTGAAACCATTAGTAATAGCACTAATATAGACATTGAGACCGTTATCGACTTCTGTAATGCCTGTGATGCGATACAGCTTCTAAAAACTGGTGATGTTATGGAATCTACAAAGACTGATGATACAGGGCATGAAAATGACACTACCCTGGAATCTGAAATTGTTCGTGATCATGATTCTGAAAGAACAAAGAAATCTGGATTAATTAATTCACTTTGGTCAAATCTTACCAAACCATCATAGTCAATTAAAAATTATATCTTTAAAAGAGGAAAAACTAATGACCAAACAAGAACAACTGGACCAACTTATTAAAGATCTACGTGTAAATGTTCCCGATATCAGTGGCGTCATGGTTGCCAGTACTGATGGCCTGTCAATCGCATCAGATTTTCCTGAAGAAGAAGGTGCAAGGATCGCAGCCGTTGGCGCAGCTGCTTCTGGGCTGGGTGACCGAATCGCACAAAACGCATCACTCGGTGCTGTGACCGAAACCATGGTTAAAGGCGAGGATGGTCTACTCTTAATCTACAAAACGAGTGAAGAAAGCGTACTTGCCATTCGTGCGCCAGCAAAAGGAAACTTGGGGCTTGTTCGTCTTGAAGCAAGCAGTGCTTGCGAATCAGTGAGAACAATACTTGATGAATAGGTAGATACGGGTAAAGGACTAACAAGTATCACGATCAAAAAAGTTAGTCATGAAAAACTTTTCTCAATAAATCCCTTCAGTCAAAAGGTTGTGGGGATTTTTTTATGGGCAGCGTTTAAGATTCCAAGTAAACTGGCGTAATGTTTCCGCTATACGACGATAACCCAACAGAGATCAATCCCGTCATAACAATCGGATTGATCATTATCTGCATTCTTGTTTTTCTATGGCAAACAAGCCTGGGACAGGATCTTGGTCAAGCGATTGTTTATTCACTGGGAATGATCCCTGCCGTATTATTTAATGACACTGAGCTTTCTTCTGAGCTTTATATGGTGCCCGCAGAAATTACCGTGCTCACCTCCATGTTCATGCACGGCGGTTTCATGCATCTTGGTGGAAACATGCTCTATCTCTGGATCTTCGGAAACAATATCGAAGATAGCATGGGACATTTTCGTTTTATCATCTTTTACCTGCTCTGCGGAACGGCCGCTGCGCTTGCACAAGCGGTAGTCGATCCAGGTTCGGAGATTCCCATGATTGGAGCTAGTGGTGCTGTTTCCGGTGTTCTTGGTGCGTATTTATTACTCTATCCACACGCCAAAGTATTAGTCGTCGTCCCGATCATAATCATCATAAAAACATTTCGTATTCCGGCAATGTTCGTATTGGGCTTATGGTTTGCTATGCAATTGATCAGCAGTACCAGCACCGTTTCTGGTGAAGGTGGGACAGCATGGTGGGCACATATAGGCGGCTTTGTCGCTGGCATGGTATTGATTCCATTTTTCAAACATCGTCATGTTCCGCTCTTTCATCCAGCACATAAATAAAGTTTGATCTAAATCATTCGGATCTCATTAGAATTTGCTAAACTCAACAACAGGAGTTCTAAATAAAAAAGGAGACTAATATGATCACCTTCAAACTAATTCTCTGCCCCATAGATTTTTCTGATACTTCCGCTCACGCGCTCGAAACAGCTATTGAACTTGCGACACAACTCAATGCAAAAATTCATCTCGTCCATGTCTATCAATATCCCGCTTTCAGCATGCCCGAAGCTGATCTCGCGACACCGATAGATCTATCTCTGCAAGATGATTATGTCGAACGTCTGAAACAACAACTTGAAGACCTGCGGAATAAATATTCTGATTCCAGTATCAGTGTTGGTTCAACACTGGCAGAAGGCGTTCCTTATGTTGAAATTGTAGAAACAGCCAAAGAAATAAATGCCGATCTGATCATTATAGGAACACATGGTCGAACTGGGCTTTCCCACATGTTGTTAGGCAGTGTTGCCGAACGAGTCGTAAGAAGTTCCCTCGTGCCTGTGTTGTCAGTCCCAGACAAATGATCAAACAAACATGCTGACAATTGTGACTGCCCTGCTTTGTGAAGCAAAACCTGTTATAGCGAAGTACAAACTGAAAAAGATTGCTGGCGATCATCCCTATCAGATCTACGAGAAAGATGAGATCAGTCTGATTGTTTCAGGCGTTGGTAAAGCCGGTTCAGCAAGTGCAACGGGTTACGCTCATGCGATCAAAGCTTCGCCGAAATACTCTGCATGGTTAAACATAGGCATGGCCGGTCACTCTAGCCTGGAAACCAAAACAGGTTTTCTTGTCAATAAAATTCATGATCGTTCAACGGATCAAACATGGTTTCCTCCAATAGTATTTGAGCCTCCTTGTGTCACAGATAAATTAGTGACCGTTGATCGACCTGAAAGTGAGTATAAGTCTGTAGGTGGCATCGATATGGAAGCTTCCGGTTTTTATTCTACAGCCAGTCGCTTCACCACAAGTGAACTTGTTCAGTGTTATAAAGTTGTTTCTGATAACCCACAAACTCCTGTCAGAAAAACCTCAAAAAATGAAGCCACCGATCTGATCAATGGAAAAATGGAAAACATCAGTTTCCTTATTGATCAGTTGTTAAATGACAGCCATGAACTTTCCGCTCAAAATAAAACTCCGATCATGTTTGACGAAATTTACAATCGAATAAAAATGACTCACTCAGAAGAATTGCTCATAAAAGATCGACTGAAAAAACTTTATCTTCTTAACCCGAAAGCATTATGCAATTTCTCTCAAGAGGAAAAGGCTAACTCTGAAAAATCTGTTATAAAAATTCTTGACCAGCTAATTGCTAAACAGGAGATCAGTTTCAATAAATGATTTCCACCATCTATATTGAAAGTGAAATTCGTGATCATCCGGTCTCAAAAAAAGTTCTTTCACGTTTCCCTGATGCGACGATCATAGAATGTGATCGGTACGCCGAAGTCTTTAACCGCAATGCCCAGAACTTTCGTCTGCAAAAGAAAAACCCGTCACTTATTCTTGCTAAAAAACACAGCGGTTTTGTACTCGAAGCACCAAGTGATTATGGAATAGAAGGTGAGAATAATTATTATTTTTCTCACATGCTGAATTGTATTTATGATTGTCGTTATTGTTTTTTACAAGGCATGTATCGATCAGCACATTATGTTTTATTTGTTAATTACGATAGCTTTACAAAGGAAATTGAAAACAAACTGGCGAGCCATCCAGATGAAGAAGCCTGGTTTTATTCGGGTTATGACTGTGACAGCCTTGCGCTTGATCCGGTGACCGGTTTTGCAGATTTTATCCTGCCATTTTTTCAATCACAGCCAAAGGCCCATCTTGAATTTCGTACAAAAAGTACGCAGATCCGATCAATACTAAAATCTGATCCGATATCTAACTGCGTGATCGCTTTTAGCTTATCTCCCGAAAATATTACTCAAGCTCTTGAAGCCAAAACACCTTCACTGACGAATCGTCTTGATGCTATGAAAAAATTACAAAAGGCAGGATGGAATGTTGGAATACGATTTGAGCCTTTGATCTACATGGATGATTATAAAAGCCGTTATGATGATTTATTTTCAACCGTTTTCGATCAGCTCAATGTTGATCAACTACATTCGATCAGTGTTGGATCTTTTCGTGTGCCAAAAGGATATTTCAAAAAGATGATCAAACTTTATCCTGATGAAAAACTATTTGCGGGCCCATTGGAAGAGAATAATGGGATGATCGCATATCGAAAAGATCTGCAAGAAGAGATGATGGAATGGTGTTCAGATCAGATCGCTGATCAGACACCGGCTTGCCATCATTATCAATGTAGAAATTAACTATTATAATCTCGTTCCCACGGTCTTCCGTGGGAATGCATACTGGAGCGTAAGTTTCTATTGTGCTTTGATATGGATTCCCACGCAGGTGCATGGGAACCAGATCATAGAATGTCTACCTGATTTCCCGACGATAAATAAATGCATCGTTACCTGAGTAGATCCCGAAACTTGCTGTGGCTTTTGATTCGAGACGATTAACCTCGCCAATGGGTCGCCCCCAGTCAAATTCCAGCCATGTTGGTACATCGAGTGTCACACCTAACGAACCTGTGTTCCCTGCTCCGGGTGCAGAAATAGTCAGCGTTGCTTCACCTGCTGCTAACGGGGATAAAGAAGTCGTTACTAATGCTGGATTTAATGTATCCAGCATTTCCAGCGGTAATACATTAAACGATGAACATGTGTCATCTATATGCGTCACGAAGTCACCGATTCCACTGTCATATAATTGCACCTTGATTGGTAATACCAGACCCACCAGTTCTGATCCAAACCCGCTGTCGATCATCAATCGTCCATAGCGCATATTCACTGCGGTTGGTTCCAATATCTCTGTCGTTACGAAATTATCTGTCACGCCATCACTGTCAATAATGCTATCAATAACCAGATCAATATCGCTGTTGAAAATACCCACCGGAGAGTTATTCCGATCATAGGTAAACTGATCAGAGCCAACTGTATATTTGAAAACACCATTACTTACTGTTGAAAATGAAGCTGTTGCTTGTTGATGATTGATCGCCATTGAATTAGAAGTATCCTGGATGACTTGAGGAATTGAGATACCACCTATTCCAAGTTTTGCATAATTTCTACTGTAATTCAGTGTTGTTACGCCAGCCAGATTTTTGGCTTCGATCTGAAACTCCGGTTGATTACCTGCCGCATAACCGAATGGTTGGCCAATATAATTAAACCCGCCTCCGGAAGGACAACTCACATCCAGAGCACCCGACAATTTATTACTCACTTCAAAACGATTAGGCGTAAAACGTCCGACATTTCCTGAAGCAGTATTAATATCACCAACTGCCAGGTAGTCGCTATCTGCAACAGAGGCAGCAAGATCAATAATCCCAACTTCACTCCAGTTGAAAGTGCCACTAAAAATACCACTGCCTTGTGAAACAAGTATTCCTGACAAAGTGCCAGGAACACCGCTGACTGGAGCAACCAAACTGTGAAGAATTTTTATACTCTCCGGTGTGGATTCATTTCCATAGTTAGGAGTCGTGTCCCCATTGATATTAACCGGGATAACTTCAACATCGAAATTCTCACCTGCGGCTACAAAGACTGATCCATTTTCGTCTGTTGCTGTCGGATTTAAAAAACTATTGCTGCTGCGTTTTATATCGAATTTAAAACCTGCTGGCTTGACAATAAAATCGTTGGTATATCCATAAACATTATCGGCTTCTCTGGTGTCGTATGCTCTGATCCGCACCTTTCCGGCATCAGAATAATTAGCAGTAATCTGTGCCTTTCCATTGGTGAAGTTAATCGTTCTCCCCGGATCAAGATTCCCCATTCTTATGGCTGATCCATTGACATTGATATCCAGTGTGCCGCTCACAGGATTACGATAATCACCTGCAAACCTGATCGTTTTGTTACCGGTATAATTTTCTATCACTCCACATTCCGGATGTGTTGGCGATTGACCGTAAGCCGTCATATACACCGGAAAATCTTGCCCGGAAGTTTTTGTTGTAATCGGATCATTAATCGTAATGGGTGGAGGGTTGCTGATCGGGTTTGCTGTTAACAGAAACCCATTCGCCGCAAATGTATAATCTTCTTCGCTGTCATCGTCTCTGATCACGCCGTCATAAACATCAATATTAAAAACAGCTTGTCCGTCTTCGTAGCTTAATGTAAATGTTGTTGCACCATTATCGGCAGGATCAAATGTGTAAGTTGCCAGTCCATCATTAGCGGTCGAATCTATTAAAACACCACTTCCAGTTGTTGCGATCCAGCTACCTGTTCCTGTCTGCGTATCCAGTGTGATCGTGCCTGTGTAAGACGTTAAATTATCACTATTTCCATCTTTCGCGGATACAAGAACGGCCTCAGATAAACAATGAATGCCAGCGCCATCATGTGAAACCTTAAAGTGATCAAGAACACCGCTGCTCCCACAACCATGCTGTTTTTCCATCAGTGTTTTTATCTGGCTATCAGTAAGTGCCTGATCATATAAATACATTTCATCCAGAAATCCATTTAAATTATAGGTTCCATCAAAGCGAGCCATAGAACCCAGAACAGCGTTATAGGGTGATGGTATTCCGATTGTTCCATTGAAAGGCGTTGTTGCAGTAAGGACACCATTCACATACATATTCATCTTTGTACCATCAAAAGTGGCGGCAATATGATTCCAGCTACCCAAAGTAACACCGACTTGACCACCCACATGATGTCCTACACCAGAGTCATCGTAAATCGAAAAATATGGTCTGTTGTTATTCAGTATTCTTAGTTCAAACCCGGCGGCAGCAAGGTAACCTCTTGCGTTGGAAAATATATAATTATAGTGACTGCTCGACTCGATATTCACCCAGCCAGCTATCGTCACGGCATCTGAAATTTCATTGAACGCTGGATCAATTCCAAGATTGATATAGCGTTTTAGATCACTTGCTGCAGTATCGAAAACACCATAACCACAGGTTCCAACGATACCCGCAATAGCTGGATCAGCATTATCGGTCACGGCACCAAAAAGAGATGTTCCATGGTGACTATTCCCACTGGCATCTATTACTTCATCGTTAGTCCCATTCCAGACCGCAGCATCCATGTGCCATTCGGCTAGCGAATCAGGTAACGTTGATAACTTGCCATAAACTTCAACATCATCATAAAAAACTGCCGAGTCGTTATCATGCGTATAAAGTCCAAATTCCTTGATCGCAGGATATTCTCCATCAGCGTGTAAACCCTGTGTTAACGGATCACAGTTGATAAAAACATCAATGCCTCTGCCTTCAGAAACATCTACCGTTATATCGAAAGAATCTGGTAATACCAACTGCGTTTTTATATCCAGTATTGTTGTGATACCACCACTAACCTTGATCAACTCAAAGTCTCTATGCTTACTATTGCTCGTATAGATAGTTCCATAATCATGCCATCGAACCAGATAATAATTACTGTCATCGGTATAACCAAACACCAGACCAACACCATTATTTGCACCCGTCGGCTGAGCATCTATATGTGCCTTGATCACATAATTGGTCAAGTTCCCTTCACTACTGAGAAGATCATTTCCAAGAAAACCGTAGCAAGAATTCCTTTGTTCTTTTAGCTGACCACCTTCGACTGTCCAGTCGCATCCTTTTCCATTAAAACGATGAACTTCCCAATCGGAATAATCGCCGTCATCAAAGTGATCTTCGAACAAAAGATAATCTCCGGAGAGATCACAGGTTCCGTCACAGGAATGTGTTTCCGCCATGATGGACTGTAACTCAACCTGATCCAGTACCTCGTCATAAACCCGCACTTCATCCAGTGATCCGGTAAAGTTGTATGTGTCAGGTTTATAACCCATGCCGCCCAATGCTGTATCAAAACTTGACGGCGTTCCGATCGTACCGGAAAAATTTGTCGAGCGATCCAGCAGGCCATCAACATAGACTCTCATGACACTGCCATCAAAAGTCGCAGCGACGTGATACCACTGATCAAGATTTAATTGCGTGGTTCCAAATAGAGAATGATTAACTTCAGCATCATCCCAAACCGTGAAAAATAATTTATTATCTCCGGAAAACCTTAATGAAAACCCTTTAGTTCCATTATCTTTATCGTTTGAAATAATATAGTTATACCAGCCGGAAGCAGAAAGTTTCACCCATGCTGTCAACGTTAACTCATTGCTAATAGAATTCAATGCTGGATTATTTTGCAACTTGATATGATGATTTTCAGCATTTCCTGCATGCCCGTCAAAAACACCATAGCGACAGGTTCCGGAAGTTCCGACAATGGCTGGATCAGTAACATCCGTATAAGCACCGAACATGGCTTTCCCATGTAAACCGTTACCAGTGTTATCTTTTACTTCATCTGCTGTACTGTTCCAGAACAACTCATCAAAGCGCCATTCGGCAACAGGAGCAGCCGTGACAATAGAGTTACAGCACAATAAAAGGAAGAATAAGCAGACATAACGATTCAGGATCATGCCTTCTATAAAGCAATAATCAGACCGTCATTAGCTTCAAAAAAGCCCCTGAATTATTCCGAACTCACAGGTTCAGGATGCATTTTTTCGATCAAACGATGTATTCGCATAGCAAGTGTTTGGTGGGCTACAGCGGAATTCACTCTGAGGATATTTGAGGTTAAGGTGACGATATAATGCAGATGGTTCTCTCCAGCTGGCGTTTCTACAATAGCCACTGAATTCATCAAGTTCATAACATTGCCGTGATACTTTTCACAAACAAATTCTGGATCAGGATCTTCCTCACATTTGTATAATGAACCAGATTTAAAATAGACAGCCGAATCTTTAAGCGCAGGATGTGACGCATAACGGATCCTTCGTTCAGTCATGTAAAGCAGACGTTTGATTTCACGACTGGAAAACTCATCCACAAGATTCCCCTGCTCCATTTTCAACATCAGCTTCATTAGCTCACGAGTCGTTCCGTAACTATTGATTCCCTGTACAAGCTGTTTTCCCTTCCAGGTAAAAAAGCTGCCCTGCCGAAGTTTTTCAATATCGATCCCGTTCCGAATCAGCGGTGCCTGAATTGTTTCTGCAAGTAATTCGGTGAGTTCTTTTCTTTCAGTGTCTTTAAAAAACTGATCAGCTTCCTCATCAGAAACAGGATATTCCTTACCGAAATGTCTGATCAACATCGCCTGTTTCATCACCATACTAGCAGCCGCATTAGAACTGGCCGACAGCATCCAGTCCAGATATTCCCAGAGACTACCCTGATCACCTTTGCGTAAAGGACGACGTCTAACCCGATTTTTTTCCGGATCCCAAAAACGGACTTCATGATGATCACTAATAATAAATTGATCAGCGGTAACAACCGTATCTCGCAACACGCGTTCCCGCGCCTCAAGATCATCAGGGTAAGCGTAGGCAAGTGCCTGAAAAAGTCCTGTTGCAACAATGATCTTACCAACACTTCCAGGGTTGCGCCGCTGTTCACCACTGTGTTCCGCATAAACAGGATTATCTGGATCAGAGAGATCAAGAACAGAGATAGAATAACGACTGGTGTTCCCATGCAAGAAACGTTTGATTTTCCGCGTAAAACCTTTATCAATCGCAGGAAGCTCCATCTCTTTATAAGTGCTTAATCGTATGTCTGCTGCATCAAGTGATAACAAACCACCAGCAGGTTGTTTAGCTCCTCGAACCTCACCTAATTGAATAAGACGTGCAGCTTCCAGACGTCGAATAGCAGTACCTTCGCTGCCAAATAATGGGTAAGCATGACTTTGTAGCACTACGATCAGCATGGCCGATAAAAAAAATATTTTGGTGAAGAGTTTGTTCACATCCATTTCTCGCTAAAGAGACCTGATAAAAGGCCGATACAGAGATCTTACAGATCACTCGAACAATACGCGACAAATGAAAACAAAGCATAGTATTCTTTTACTCTTTCTGACAATCTCGGTCATACTCTCCGGCTGTATGTTTGGTGGAGATCCTGCTGAAGAACATCTGGAAAACGCCCGCGCATACACAACGGCTGGTTATCATGGTGCGGCGGCGGTCGAATTAAAGAAAACACTCACTAAAACACCCGACCATGTTCCTTCATTATTATTGCTGGATAAAATCACGACAGGCCCCAATAGAAATAAAGAAATGTTGCCTTTCCTTTCTCGTGCTCAGCAAGCTGGTGTTAAAGATCACATCGTTATTTATAAACTAACAGAAGCTTATTTGGGAGAAAAACAATTCCAGAAAGCACAAGATCAGGTTCAGACATTACAGTTGAATTCGGACGAAATAAATCCCGAGAGTAAAACCAGTCTTGAACTATTGAAAGCAAAGGTTTTAATTGGGCTTGGCAATTTTTCTGAAGCAGAAGAAATATATTCTGATCTACTTAATAATCCATCTGACTTAAGATCGGCTCAACTAGGTCTTGCTCGCCTTTCCATTCAAAGAATCAAACACGCAATACCGTATCGTCCATCTTATCTAAACACCCGCTTACCGGGAAACCATTATTTACTCTCACCACAAATTCGTATCGAACATGCTCAACTAACTGAAACCATGCAAGATCAATTGTTAGCTGGAATGGAAAACATAAAACAGGTGCTTGAGGTTTCACCAGACAGCCTGGAAGGTAATTTAATTCAGGCTGAAATTTACTACCTGCATGGAGATTTTACACAAGCGATTGGATCTGCGAATCATAGCTTGGCAATTGAACTAAATAATACTCAAGCACTCTTCATCCTCGCTAAATGTAACATCGCCCAGGGATATTACCAGGCAGCAAAACATGATCTGATCCAGTTACTCGCTCTTGAGAATTCAAACTTGCCTGCAAGCAACACGCTGGCATCTCTTTACCTTCGCCAGGGGAATACCAAGGATTCAAAATCTTTGCTTAAACCTTTCAGTAAAAAAGGCATAAGTGATGAAGATCTTTACATCAACATGGGCATTTTAAATTCGATCAAGAATGAGTCTGAAAAATCATTAGACTATTTCAAACTTGCCGTAAAAACTTTTCCTGACTCGGCATATACCCATACACAACTGGGCATCGCCTACTTAAGAATTAACCAGCATGAGCTTGCGATCAATGAATTCAAGCAAGCCCATTCAAATGATCTTGCTAATCTTGAGATCAGCCTGGCTTTAATAGAAAGCAACTTGATCGTTGGTGAATATGCTGCTGGTTTAAGAATCGCCCGATCACTTTCAGGGCAACATCCAGATTCTTCATCGGCATACCATATCCTCGGATTGATCTATGAAACCCAGGGCAAAATCAAACGAGCAAGAAAACAATACAGTGAAGCCTTATCCATCAACCTTCATTACTACCCTTCGAGAATACGGCTGTCCAAATTGTTATTGGATGAAGATGAAATAGCCGCAGCCGAAGATTTGCTCAACGAAGGACTTAAGCTGGATCCCGATCATATGCATCTCTCCATCGAGCTTGCTTTGGTTGAAGATCAAAAAAATAAACCAATAAGTGCCACAGAAAGATTAATCAACTTAAGTAAAAAGACTCCTCTTGCGATCAGACCAAAAACTGTTCTGGGACAACTTTACTTAAAAAATGGAAATATAAATAAAGCACTGGAAATAAAAATAATCCTTAACAGACTCGACCCCTTACCTGTGGAAGTCATCAAGTTCATGGGGGATACATATTCTGTTTTGGGAAATTATGCTCGTGCCGTTGCTATGTATAAGGTACTGGTTGAGAAAATGCCGGGCAATCCTTATCACCATCTTGATCTTGGAAAAGCATTAATCAAAAATGGCTCTCTGGCTTCAGCCCGGACTCATTTACAAAAAGCTGTCGATGTTTTTGGCGAACAATCTTTATCGTCTCTCATCTCTTTTACTCAACTGGAAATGCAACATAAAAACTTTGATGAGGCAAAAGATCATATAAAGAAAATACTTAAAATAAAACAGGAACACACTGAAGGGATCATTCTTTACGGTGATCTTTTAGTGACAGAAAATAAAATTAATAAAGCAATAAATATTTATTCTAAAGCGCTCAAGAGTGATCGGAAAATAGAAGTTATCCAGAAAATAAGTCTTGCCTATTTAAAATCCAGCAACAAAAATAAAGCTAATATTTTTCTAAAAAAATGGTTAAAGAAATTTCCTGAAAATCCTGCTGTTAGCTTGGCTTATATCAATTATTATCAGCAATCTGGAAAAGTGAAATTAGCAACTTCCGAAGCTCAGAGATTTATAAGACTGCAACCTGACAACAGCCTGATACTCAACAAACTAGCACAGCTATCTTTAAATACAGATAAAAATGTTGCCTGGAAATTTTCACAGCGCGCATATGAATCTGCTCCAGAAATCCCTGAGATTCTCGATACCTATGGGAGTTTATGTGTTCTAAGAGGACGGAATGCAGAAGGACTGGACACATTAAAACAAGCTGTTTCGAGTGCTCCATCTATCCCTGAATATCAATATCATTTTGCACAAGCACTTCATCAATCTGGAAAATCTGATTCCGCAAAAGAGATCCTGAAATTGGCGCTCGCCAGCAAAAATCCTTTTTCTGAAAGGGGCGAAGCTAAAACCATGCTGGCCGAATTAGAAGATAGTTTTTTTAATTAATGAACTCTAATAAAAAAGCCCTGTGTTCCACATATGGACACACAGGGCTTTCGCTTTATCGACTCAGTTTTATTTTCGTCGTCTACGACCAACAACCATTCCAATTAAACCGATACTGACCAGTGCAAGTGTTCCTGGTTCTGGAACATTATTTGTCACTGTTGTTTGATCATAGGCATCATACCAACCGGATACAATTTCTGGAAAAGCTGCCAGAGATCCATCTGCGTTATAACTTGATGCTTTATCAAGCACGACGGGGTGGAGCCAGATACCAATATTCTCATCAAATGAAGCGCCATCCCAGTCATTCGTTCCTGGTGTTGTTGGCTGGTAACCATTAAGAATGGAAGCATCGATTGAGAAACTGAATGACACTTCTCCTGCTGCTGAACTATCAGATTCAAATGCGCCACCAAAGGTATGAATAAATTCTCCTGGCGTGTTCCAGCTGCTGCCACTATTCTTCCCATTGTAGACATACGCTGACAAGTTTCCTGAGTATGCATCACCATAGAAAATCGTATATTCATTTCGATCGATCATTGGATCAGGACCATCACTCAGCACCAGCCAGAAAGCATTGGCAATATTTCCATTTGTTTTACTGATTGTTGATTGCCAACTTAATTGTTCAGAGCTTGAGTCATAACTTGTCCAGAAATTTGTAATGTCCCCAGCATGATCGCCACCTTCAGGATTATTGATTTCAAAAGTATAAAGTTCTGCATGGACATTAGAGGCAAGCCCCAGACCCATTAAAATAACTATTGAATTTATGAGATTTTTCGTTTTCATCAGTCCCTCTCCATGAGTTAACAATGATTTTCCATCTTATGTTGAAATCACTGCTTTACTGCTTATTATCAAGTCCTCGATCAGTAATTCTGGACACACTCCAGAGATACTTCGACAGATCAAGTTAGGTAATAACTGAAAGGAATTATGGAGTCAATTGTTTGGGGTTTTAAACTGTGAATTATTGTCTCTAACTTTCTGAATACAACCCTGTTCTAATCAGGAATATCATCCAGAACAACACTGCTTCCATCGATTAATGCCATATCCTTATCCATAGAAATCAAATACTTACTCCCTCTGGCACGACTACTCTCAAGAAAAGGTCGGATCTGAAATAATTGTAGCTTACCTTCCAGAAAACCAAACTCAATATCAGCAGAACCAACGTTACCTTTCTCATCAACAATCTCAGGAAATTTCTCTGGAATTTGTTTTGAAAGTCCGATCAATTGTTTGATCTCATCAGTCAATAAAACCGTATCGGATCCGCTAACAGGCACTTTACTAACACCGCCAGAGATATTCAGTCTTCTTCTAACCCGAGTATTTGCCTGAGCCATTAATATGACTGATCCAGTTTCGACATTAACCTTAATCGATTCCGCTTCCTGACCATCAACCGCACCACCAACGCCTTCATTCACAGCAATAGAAAGCCAACCCGATTCACCCGTATCAATATCCTGCGTGACCATCACGCCTGATTTTTCAGCAGGCACACTACGCATCAATAATATGGCCGGGTACACGTGCTCGGGCTGTTCCATGTGAGACTGCCGCCAGGCAAAAGCTCTTTCCGAAAATGGTGATGCCCAGACGCGTGAAATAGCTTTCAGAATATTCTCAAAACCAACCACGTTCGGCACAGTCAAATTCAAACCTGCACCGGTGAAGTTTGGAAGATCTTCAACGTTCGTATCGCTTCGAACAAAGACACCATAACTGCCATCTTTGCCAAAAACTTTTTCCATATCGGCAGCCAGACGTAATCTAAAACTCTTGCCCGGATCAGCCTTTACGATCCAGGCATTTAGCTTTTTACGAAATGCTTTTTCAGCAGTTTTTCGTTGACCAGAATCTACCGGCATAGCCGCCATTAACTGATATTGATCTACCATCCAGTTAAAAACACTTTTGCCCGTCTCAGGCATAGACTGTTGCAATAACTGATTAAAAATAGAAAAAGGGATAGTTAATCCATTCGCAACTGACTCAGGAAAGTGATGATACAGCTCACCCAGTTTTGCAGCTTTTGGCCCAACAGTCACACCAGATTCTGAAGATCGTAATTCTGTTAAAGGAATAAAATTAAGATTTTCCAGATCAATTTTTTCCATGTCTGGTCGGATAGTCACCGATGATTCCTTTGCCTCTTGCTCGAAGATTTGATCATAACTTCCATCGTCTTCAAATAAACGAACAGCGCCTCCAGGACTTACCGCAAGAATAACTTGCTTGTTTTCATAAGCTTTGAGATTTGCGATCAATGTTTCATCAATACTGACGTTTGGAATACCTAAATTTCTGGCCAGTAATTGCACATGAGATAATGGATTACCCTCCCCTGCAGTCAGAATCCCGGCAACAGGAGGCAGATCAGCAACCGTTTCTGGTAACAGATAAATTCCATTCCGATCATAATTTGATACGCCTCCATTTAGACTACCTAAATGTAAAACGCCGCGTGAAAGTCCGGGGTTCAAACTTCTGAGTCCAGTACCCATTTCTTCACCAAATAATTGTGATTGAACACCTGCCAGTTTATTTGCATCACGTACCAGAGAATCTAGTACATCGACATAAAATAACAAAGGACCACCACGTAATTGATCTTGAATAAATAATTCTGCCAGCGGCTCAATCTCTGCCAGCTTTCTTAATGACTCATAAAAATTTGATCGAAGATTTTGCCCTGCCCAACCGGGAACTCTGGCAAGATAGTCCAGTTCTTTTTTATATTGATCGAGACTAATCTCCTGAGTATCTAAACGATCGAGTGAAGCATTCAATGCGTTCAGTTGTCGTCGAGATAAAACACCAGTTCCATAAGTCGCTTTCAAACTACTTCGCAACCAGTTTAGTCGTTGTGCACGAGAAGTATTTTTCAGATTCCCAACTAACTCTCGACCTAGATCAAAATGTTCCGCCTCTAATAAAACGCTAGTATCAAGAACGTCCAACCTGACACCAGCTTTCGGAACCTCAACAATATGATCACGCAGAACCATCATCGTATTTGCCGTTGTTGCAAAGAGAACTTCCGGTTCACGTGAACTGATCAACCGTGCAGACATGTCACGCAATGATCGAGACATGTCTGGCATTTTTCGTACACGTTTCGACAATCTTGAGATCGGAATATTTAATGCTGGACGAGCATAAATTTCATCGATTAGATCAGCCAATGCTAAATATTTTTTTGCCTTTTTATTGCTTAGATCCGCTGCATAATTTCTAACCGCAAAAGCATCAGATGCATCGGGTGAAATATGAATTTTATTTCTCAGTGGCAGGAATTTTTTATCTGCGCTGGATAGATCAATTGCCATCTGGCGCATTTTTAATACCGATGGTGTATCGATGCCATGCGGTAAAACTCGTACCGATGTTCTTAATGTTGTATATCCCTGAGTCAACCAGCTTTCTGATTGCACCAGTTTTTGTAATAAATTTCTGGCACCGCGAACTTCATCTTCAGCCTGCATTGAGCCACGATAAAATCGTGCTTTACGCATAATCCAACCATCATTGACGGTCATCAAATATCGTTCGATCAGAAGTTGGCGAAATGGCTCAGCATTATCCGGATCAAGCGTAAGGTTCGGATCCTCATCGGCTAACAAAGTAGCGATGAAATAACCTTGATCACGCAATTCATTGGTATGTTTGCTCCATTCGCCATGTTGCGTACCGCCACCATGATCACTGCAAGCATACGGTTGTGGTGCGAGGATGCTGCCATCTTTACAGAACCAACGCAGCCGCTTAAAAGGACCACGTTTTCGCTCCTGCATTTCATTGATCCATTGCCGATGTGTAGCTGACTCTGCAAACACGTCTGCAGATAAAACGGGCAGTAGCAAAGTTGAAAACAGACAGATGATCGTAATAAAACTAATTTTTTTCATAAATATAAATACAGAGTTCTTCTGATGACGCGTGGGATAATGCAAAATGTGTTCCCCTCCAAGGGCGGGCGCTATTTTAGAGGGTTTTGTACTGGCAAGCCAATTCCGCGATCAAGTAGACTCAGGAAAACCCAGATCAGCCCAGACATGGTAAACAACAACGGCGACAGTATTTGAGAGATTCAGACTGCGGCTTTGTTCCTTCATAGGTAGACGAAGCACATTTTCCTTGCCAACAGACTCAAGAATATCATCCGGTAATCCTCTGGTTTCTGGCCCGAATAACAGCACATCGCCAGACTTATAATCGACTTCCGTGTAAACTTTCCGGCCTTTGGTCGAGCAGGCAAAAAGACGTTTAGGCGTAACATTTTTCATGAACTCTTCGAAAGAATTATGTTGTTCAAGATCAGCCCATTCGTGATAATCAAGCCCGGCTCGGCGCAAAGCACGATCTTCCAGCTTAAAACCCAGTGGATGGATCAAATGTAACTTTGCTCCGGTGTTGGCGCAAAGACGTATAATGTTACCTGTATTAGGTGGGATTTCTGGTTGATAAAGGACAACGTGGATCATGGCATATAAAAATCAGGCAAATAAGAATCTGGCTATTGAGTTTTGTGGAATGAATTTCAACACACCGCTGGTGTTGCTTTCCGGTTGTGTTGGTTTTGGAGAAGAGTATACCCGCGTTGAAGGCTTTTCCAACAAAGATGTTGGTGCCGTTTGTCTAAAAGGTACGACGCTGGAAAAGAGATTAGGTAACAAACCACACCGAGTCATCGAAACACCGGCCGGAATGATCAATGCCATTGGCCTGCAAAATCCAGGGGCTCCCTATGTGATCAACGAGATTTTACCGACACTGGATTTCACCGAAACAAAATTCATTGCCAATGTCTCCGGATCAACGATTGAAGAATACGGGGAAGTCACACGTTTGTTTAATGACTCACCAATCGATGCGATCGAGATCAACATTTCCTGCCCGAATGTAAAAGAAGGCGGTGTAGCTTTCGGTAATAATCCGGACATGTCCGCACGCGTGGTTGAAGCCTGCCGACGTGTAACCGACAAACCGCTGATCACGAAACTGTCTCCGAATCAAACAGACATCGCTGAAAATGCCCGCCGTTGTATCGAAGCTGGCACTGATGGGTTCGCTGTGATCAACACATTGATGGGCATGGCAATTGATATCGAATCCCGTAAGCCTATAATCGGCAATAATCAGGGTGGACTTTCCGGCCCAGCGATCAAACCTGTCGCACTACTTAAAGTACATCAGGTTCATCAAGTCGCTAAAGCTCACAATATTCCGATCATCGGACAAGGTGGGATCTGTACTGCTGAAGATGCGATCGAATTTCTGATCGCGGGTGCTACTGCGATCGGAGTTGGAACAGCCCTGTTCTACGATCCGTTGGTTTGTAACCAGATCAACACTGGCATTTCTGACTATTGTCAGAAACATAAGATTTCTGATCTGAAAGATTTGATCGGATCTTTATCTCTAAACGGATAAGTTTGTTGGCTCCATATCCTGAGCAAGCCAAAATTTTCATAATTAACATTAACTTAGATTTTTTACTACCCAACTCGGTGTAAACCCTCTTTTTTCCTTCCTAAAGTTTCCACTTTACTGGTCGATATATTGGCTAGGTAAAACCACTGAATTGTCATTGGTATGGCTAGTTGGCACGTGTGAATAACAAATAATAAACCTTTCATCGGTGCATTATTACCGTTCATTCCATTACAGCTTGAACAAACTTTGAAGAAAACTATGTTAGGAACTATGAAAAGGAAATTTTACAAAAACCAAAAAGGATTCACGCTGATCGAACTAATGATCACGGTGGCAATTGGAGGAATTCTTATCGCTGTTGCAGTTCCCAGTATGCGCGACATGATGATCAACAATCGCGTGTCCAGTTATTCAAATGATTTCGTATCATCTTTATATCTAACCCGAAGCGAAGCTGTTAAGCGAGGCACCCGGGTCACTATGTGCAAGAGTACTAATGGCACAACATGTGCTGCTGGCGGTGGTTGGCAACAAGGCTGGATCATTTTTCAGGATGACAACAATAATGCCGCTAAAGATGGGGCTGAAGTCATCATACAGGTTCATGAAGCATTTTCGACAACTGTCACTTTAGCTGGCGGAGGTGCAACAGCTGCCTATGTTTCATTTATTAATGATGGCTCAGCAAAAACTACCGCAAATGCAGCTCAGGCCGGCACCCTGACAGTTTCGTTGAGCGGCAACACACGCACCATCACATTAACCAGTATTGGTCGCCTGAGTGTCACACACCCATAGTTCTGATGAAGGGAAATCTTATGAATAAATCACAACAGGGAATCACCTTACTTGAGTCGCTGGTTGCATTGCTGGTCTTGTCAATTGGCTTGCTGGGAACAGCACATCTGATGGCAACCGGGATCAAGCAAACCAACGGATCTTTTGCTCGAACCCAGGCGACCTTTATCGCTGAAAATATGGCTGAACGAATGCGGGCAAATCCTGAATCAATTTTAGACATGGATTACGACGGATTCGATTCGAACACAATAGCAGATTGTACGGCTCAAATTGCCCCTTATTGCCAACAGGATGGTGCTACAACACCGGCAGTAGGAGCTTGCGCTGACCCTGCAGAACTAGCGGACTTTGATACCTACCAGGCCAGCTGTGGTCGTGGCGGTAGCACTAATGGAGATAGTGGTGTGAAAGATCTTCTTCCTGGCGGGCAACTGCTCATCACTTGTGATGATGCTCCTTGCACCCCAACTTCAACTTATACATTACAGGTTAGCTGGAATGAAACGGAACGAAATAACGCTGCCGATGTAACCAAAACTAAATCCGTTCAACACAAGATTCTGCCTTAGATCGAGATCTGGAGATTAAGAAATGACTTCACAACTACAAAAAAATCAAACAGGTTTCTCGTTAATTGAAATGATGGTCGCCATGCTGATCGGATTATTTCTGATGGGCGGCGTCGTCAGTGTTTATGTAAGTAGCTCACAATCTTCCAGAATTAATGACTCTTTACGTACGCTCCAGGAGAACGGTCGATTTGCCCTGGCATCACTTAAAAACAATATACAAATGGCAGGCTATGTTGATAGCTATGACCCAGCTGTTTCTGTCAATCCTTTCCCTGGTGGTGCAGCCGATTTTAATCAAAAGGTCATCGTTCGCTATGAGTCTGATGTTGATTGCACCGGAATCGCTACACCTTTAGTAGCTGCTCCAGGTGTTCGTGTGGCAAATAACACTCTGCAATTGGTCGGAGATGAACTCAGATGTGTTGGCAATGCTGGTGGAGCAGGTGTCGTCATTATTGACGGGGTTGATCAAATACAACTCCTTTACGGCCTGGATGATGATGGTGATGAAATTGCTGATCGCTATGTTACCGCTGCAATCGTTACCGCGATTGCAAATGGCTGGCAAGACAAGGTTAGCAGTGTGCGCATTTCATTATTACTGAATTCCACGAACGCCATAAAACCTGCCAATGAATCAAAAGCCTATCAATTGCTCGATGTCACAACAGCAGCAATAAACGACCGTTTACTACACAAAGTTTTCACTACAACCATTTTAATACGTAACCGAATGAGCTAAGCATTCCTGCATGGATACGGAGATCACAAAAATGATACACAACTCACCCAATAAACAACAAGGCGTCGCCCTCGCGGTCAGTCTTATCTTTCTGGTATTGATCACCATTATTGGTGTGACTTCAATTCGTGGCACGACCATGAACGAACTTATGGCCGCTAACAGTCAACAAAAGAGTATGACTTTTCAGGTGGCAGAATCTGTGATCGAAGGTGTTTGGGATACCGGATATATCCTGAGAAAAACACCGGCAGATCTGACTGATCCTCCTGCTGACGTAATCGCATATCACAAGGACAGTGACCCTGTAGCTCCTGAACCTGCGTTTAATTTTAACAACATGTTTGACGTACCTCCTAATGGCACAACCGCCGCTATTGCAGTCGATGCCAGTGCCACCCTTCAATACTGTGGAGAAGATTTTAAATTAATTGGTTATCAGCAAAGTGCTGATGAATCTAACCCGGCATTTGTTGCACACATCTACAGTATTCATGGTGTTGGTGAATTGGCAGCAGCTAACGCCTCTGGCGATCATGATCAACGCGGGTTTTTGGTGCGTCCAGAAGCTGGACGAACGGGTAATTGCCCTTAATTAAAGAAAGGATAGAGACTCACGCTATATGCAATTATTAAATGATCCAATTGTTCTAAATTCAGAGAAGGGAAAAACTCTAAAATGGAAAGATACAATGACACCTACATTAAAAATAATTCGACTCTCTTTGATGTCTTCAATAGTCACTTTTATGGTGGCACTGACTCTTACAACTTCCCCAGTCAAAGCTGATGATACGGAAGTTTATGTTACGGCAGGAGGCACGAATAACGTGCTGTTTATTTTTGATCTGTCCGGGAGTATGACTGATCTGGTGATTGTGGGTAATTGCGGTTTATCAGGCACCTGTAAAACCCGTTATGAAACAATGCTGGATGCATTCACCAATGTTCTGGACAATCTTAAAGATAAATCCAACCTGAGAATTGGACTTACCATGTATGGAGAAGATCATCTCGATGTCCTTAATGGTCCACCCTGGCCAAATGCAACGGGCATTCGCTGGCCGATAAGAGACATCACTGCCGATGCCGTAACAACGGATCCTCTGATCACACAAAACCATCCTGTGACAGGCGCTCCTTATAAAACCCATGAAATCATTCTAAACCAGCTTCAGGAAGCAGGTACCAATCTCAATGGTGCGACTGCCATAGTGGATGCCCTGTATGAAGCAACGTTGTATTTTCAGGGCGATAACGTCAACAAAGGTTCGGGTGCTCTGGCAGCACCTGTCTGGAACGGGATGGGTGCGGGTACTGGCTATTCAGATGGAACCGGCCCTGCTGACTGGACCCCTGATAATGGAAATGGCTGGGCAGCCAATCCTGTGACTTACTCAGGTGCAAACGTCAACTCGGCCAATTATATTAGCCCGATTACTGCCAGCGATTCAAGCAGCCCTAATGTTACCTGCGATAAAAATCACATTGTCATGCTGACGGATGGTGCACCAACGACCTTTATGAAAAGAACTGAAGTGGCGGGATTGATCGGCGGTGCGGCCAATAGATGCCAGGACCTTGGTGAGACCTTCACTAATGTTACGCGGTTTGGTGTCTGTGGCCAGGAGTTTGTGGAATATCTTGCTACTACCAACCAGTCAACCATTACTCCAAGCACGATCACCACACATACCATCGGGTTTGAAGCCGGGTCAAGTGGTAATGCTTATCTGCAGTCACTCGCCCACAAAGGTGGCGGTCAGTTCCATCCTGCGAGTAGTGCCGCTTCTCTGGAGGCCAGTTTCACGGCTATTCTGGAAACAATCGCTGGTGAAAATGAAAGTTTCTCAGGATTTTCTACCAGTATCAATGCTGGCAGCCTTTCCTCTGGTAATCGTATTTTCATGAACATGTTCAAGCCTTCCAATGCTAATTCCTGGATCGGAAACACCAAAGGGTATTTCATCGCTTCAGAAGGATTGAAAGATCTAACAGACACTGCTGCAATTGATCCTGCCACAGGGCAATTTTATGACACCGCCAGGAGCTTTTGGTCATCATCTGATGATGGTAATGAAGTTGATCAGGGTGGGCTTTCCGGAAAACTAAATTCAGCATCGCGAAATATATTTACCTTCACCGGTGTCGCAGGTACAGATTCAACCTCACCCGCTGCTGCAAATCTAACAAAAGAACTTGCGCTCAGTGATGGTAACTTTCAGGCCAGCTGGTTTGGTGCGGCTAACGATGCCGACAAAGATGCCATGATCACCTGGCTTAAAGATCAGCCTATGGGTGATCCTGTTCATGCGAACACGATAATGCTTTCTTATCCGGGAAAAAAGGTTCTATTCACCATGACGAACCAGGGACTGATGCATGCTTTTGATGTCACCAATCCTACAATAGCCGGTGATTCTACAGGTGGAATGGAGTTGTCTGCTTTCATTCCACAATCATTACTGGCCAACATCAAAAGTCAGAAAAACAATAGTGCCAGCGGCCACATCTATGGCCTGGATGGATCGATTACTTATTGGCATGATGATACCGATGACGATGGCGTTGTTGATTCTGGCGAAACTGCCTTGCTTTATTTCTGATCAATCTCAAAGATGCCACACCGGTTAAAGATCTGGTCGTCGATAATGACCTGAAAGCTGAAGACAGATATATGAGCCTTGTTGGGATTGGCATTCCCGCAACACCTGTCCCTTATTTTCCACCGGGAAAAGGACTGGTAGATATTTTTGTTGGCAAGGAAAAAATAATCGATGTTGACAACCCGATGCACAGGATCAACTGGAAGATTATCAAATAAACAAACTGATTTAAGGTATAGAAATTGCTTAATAATCCGTAATTAAAGGAATAGATCGGAGAATAAAAATGAAAAGATTACTGCTCTCTCTAAAAACATCAATTGCCATGTTTAGCCTGGCGTTGGTTTTGACGACACCGTCAACACATGCCGAAGATATTGAGATTTATGGTATTGCAGACTCAGAAAACCCTCCGGTTAATGTCTTATTTGTTTTTGATCTGTCCGGCAGTATGAGAATGGATATTGATGGTACGGAGGTTCTCCCCAATGGTGACCCAGACAGCCGCTATTCAATCCTGCAAGATGCGCTAACTAATGTACTTGCGAACAATAAAGACATTGCTAATCTCAGGGTTGGTCTTTCCTGGTTCTCTAAATATTCTTCCGGAATCCGTTGGCCTGTCACCGGAATAAGAGATGATATTCATGGTCGGGATACATCCATTCCTGAAGGTACTTATGAAACCTGGGAATATCTTCCAGAGGCTTTCAGGTCATTTGGAAATATCAATTCTAGCTGGAAGACAAAAATGGTTCCTTCCCTATTGGAAGCAGCTTATTATTTCAGAGGTGATGAGGTGTGGCGTGGCCGCCGGAGAGCCCCTCAATTTTGGCATGTAGGACAGCAAAGATATCGGTGGGATAGCAAATACTCTTCTCATTTTAGTAGTTACACGCCATCAGATGCCGCAATAGCTTCCCCTTATCCAGAGTACAATGGTTCAAAAGCATATGCGAAGTATCAGAGATCCAGAACGAATGTCGATAGAAATTGTAATTCTTCTGCAATTACAGCTGACAGCCCTTTAACTTACTGGTGTCATAATGGTTACAACCCTGTCGCTGATCCACTGGATCCAGGCATCAATCGCTGGCGCCAGAATGTGCGCGATTGCAGCACGAGATCGAAAGACTATGATTACAATACCTACACCTGCAATGTTGAAGAAGAGGACTATGATTGTACATCTCAAAGTAACGACCCTGAAACAGGTCTACCTAGACCCGACATTTGTGTTTGCCCTCCAGATGAGGTGGAAACTCACAACCAAACGGGTACTTACACACAGCATTATTGCACCTATGATTGGTTACAGGATCAAAGTGAATGGTTCGGAGCAACATACAACACTCCAATCGGTGCTACATGCACACCAAGTTATATCGTTTTAATCTCTGATGGAGAACCAACAGTAACTCATTCTGCTGGCTCTGATGGTAGCTTTAATGGAGCCCCTGGTGGAACTGATGTCAGGATTGAGCATATGACAGGTGACACCTGTGCTGATCTATCTGCTTTGGTCCCAACGGACAGAGCTAATAGAGACGAGGTTATTGAAGCGATGAAATGCGGTCCAGAACTGGTTGAGTATTTAGCCAATGAAGATCAAATTGATGAATATGCTGGTAGTAAAGTTCTCACTTACACCATTGGCTTTAATGCCGAAGGTCCGGGTAAAGATTACCTTGAGTTGCTGGCTGAAAAAGGCAAAGGCGTTTTCTACCCGGCATCAAGTGCCGCTGATCTGGAAGATGCTTTCGACTTGATCATTGATTCAATTACTGGCGACAATGAAACATTCACGGGCCTGGTCACCACCATCCGTGCAAGTACCCTGTCATCTGACAGCCGCGTTTTCATGAATATGTTTAAACCGGGTGATACTCAAACCTGGAATGGTAATACCAAAGGGTATTTTATCAGTCCTGAGGGTTTACTTGACGTCAATGGTACTGAAGCCGTTACTATTATTGATGGATCTGAAAAATTCAAAGACGATGCTACAAGTTTCTGGTCCAGCAGTGCTGATGGTAACTTTGTTGAGCTGGGTGGTGCATCTGCCAAGCTTGATGATATTACTCGCCATATTTATACCTATCCAGATACAGACGATGCTCCTGATGATTCTGATCTGACAGAAATCACTTCTGCTGAATCAGACATTACAGCTAGTTTGATGGGCGTTGGCAATGACGCAGATAAAGATGATCTGATCACTTGGCTCTATGACTCTACAATGTCTGATCCATTACATGCTAAACCGGTACTTATGTCTTATACAGGTCAGGATGTACTGTTCTCCATGACCAACCAGGGGCTTTTGCATGCAATTGATACGACCAACCCAACGGCTTATGGTGACACTGCAGGTGGAAATGAGTTATACGCTTTTATTCCCCAAGCGCTATTACCACAGCTACCATCCATAAAAGCTAATCTGGCAGCAACAGGTCACCTCTATGGACTGGATGGCCCAATTTCATTCTCACATATCGATGATAAATCTGGTGAGAATACTACAGATGGCGATCGTATTATCAATAATGGCGAAGATGCCAAACTTTTCTTTGGCATGCGCCGTGGTGGGAGAAATTATTATGCACTGGATATTTCCACTCCATCGACACATACACTGAAATGGCGAATCGAAGGTGGTGTTGCTCCGTTTGAAAAACTCGGTCAGTCCTGGTCAAGAATGGTCCCTACAACAGTAAACTGGAACGGCTCACCTAAGAAAGTGTTGTTCTTCGCTGGTGGTTACGATACCGCTCATGATACGAAAGGTAGTCGCTCTAACGATAGCGTCGGGAATGCAATCTATATGGTTGATCCAGATGATGGATCACTCTTATGGTCTGCTCAACAAAGTGGAACAGCTGGAGGAAGCCTGACAGTTCTAGAACAGCTTAATTACAGTATTCCAGCAGATATTACTGTCATTGACTCTGACGATAACCAAATTGCTGATCGGCTGTATTTCGGTGACTTAGGTGGACAACTCTGGCGTATCGATCTGGATGAAGCCAACTTTGGTAGTTCCACTGTATCAGGATTCAGACTCGCAGACTTTGGAGGAAATTCCGGAGGCGGGGTTGATGACGACAACGATGACGATGCTGAAAACGATAATGATGATGATGATGATCAAGAATGCATTGATGATGCTGATAATGGTAGTGATGACAACAATGGTAATGACGACGGCAATGGAAGCAACAATGGCAACAATGGCAACAATGATGATGACGATATCGGTGAATGTGCAGGCAATTCAGACATTCCTGATGATGAAGTTGTCAGCCCCAATAACCGCCGATTCTTTTCAGCGCCAAGTGTAGCTCTGGTAAAGGGTTCCAGTGGTTTCCATTATACGGTTGCTATAGGTTCTGGCTGGCGTTCACATCCTTTAGAATTTGAAGTGGCAAATCGCTTCTATATGGTGAAAGATACCAACGTTGCCCAAGGCGCTCCTGCTACGGCATGGACGATGCTAGGAGAAGGTGATCTATATAACGTTACAGGAAACCTGATTGGTCAAGGAGATGCAGATGAGAAATCTAATGGTCAAAGTGCGCTTGAGAGTGCCAACGGATGGTTATTATATCTTAACCATCCAGGCGAGAAGAATCTGACACCTTCATTAATCTATGATCACAAACTTGCCTTCACAACGTTCACACCCGCAAATATAGGAAGTGACATTTGTGGCGGTGGCGGTGGTACTGGACGTTTCTATCTGATTAATCTAGAAGATGGCACGCCTTTAAAGGATTTTTATGATGACAGCACGCCTCCAGATAATCTGACAGCAGAACACCGTTCTAAAACGGTTCCAGGTGCAGGGATTCCAACCGAGCCCGTACTCTACTTTCCACCAGGTATTGGTAGAGCAGATCTTTATGTTGGTAAGCACAAAGTCACCAATGTAGATAACCCGATGGTCAGAATTAATTGGAAAGTAATTGAATAAAACAGGAACTGAAATGAATAAAAAACAAACTGGTTTTTCCCTGATCGAAGTGATGATAGCCATGGCTGTCTTGGCTATCCTCACCTCGATCGCTTTACCGGCTTATCAGGAGCAAGTACGTACGGGTAAAAGGACTGAAGCTCAGAACCTTCTATTGGAAACAGCCAGTAAACAACAGCGATTTTTCTCAGATAATATGACATATGCAGCAAACATGGGGTTTCTGGGCTATGGTGCTGCTGGAAATAACGCACAGCCAACCGATACTGGCAGCTATACTGTTGGCGTTACTCCTGTAGGAACAGGCTATACACTGACAGCTACCGCACTTAATGATCAAGTTAATGATGGTTGTATAAATCTTACGCTTACCAATACGGGCGTAAAAGGTAAGTCAGGTTCTAAGACATTAGCTAACTGCTGGAAATAACTCTTTCTCTGACGAAGCAGGATTGCTCTGATATCCGGACGATACTGGGACAATTGTAACTATATTTTTGTTATAACCATATCATAATATATTACTTTTAAGCATAAGGGATTACTGGTATATTTTGCCGCTACTCTTGCAATTTTTATGGCTTAAAACTGAATGTATCAATACGATCAATATGACCAAAAGGCGGTCGATGAACGCGTCGATCAATACCGTGAGCAAACCAGACGGTTTCTGGCGGGTGAATTAACTGACGAAGAATTCCGACATTTACGTTTGCGAAATGGATTATATATCCAGACGCATGCACCGATGCTCCGTGTGGCCATTCCTTACGGCACGCTCTCCTCAAAACAACTCCGCATGCTCGCGCACATCTCCCGTGAATATGACAAAGATTATGGTCATATTAGTACACGACAGAATATTCAGTATAACTGGCCAGAGCTGGAACGTGTCCCAGATATTTTAGCTGATCTCGCCAGTGTACAAATGCATGCGATCCAGACCAGTGGAAATTGTATTCGTAATACCACCACCGATCATCTGGCTGGCGTTGCATCGGACGAACTAGAAGACCCACGTCCCTATTGCGAGATCGTTCGTCAATGGTCAACTTTTCACCCCGAATTCAATTGGCTACCACGTAAATTTAAGATCGCTTTTTCTGGTGCGGAAAATGATCGTGCTGCGGTTAAGTTTCATGACATCGGCGTTTATATAGTCAAGAATGAAAAAGGTGAAATCGGATTCAAAATTCTGGTTGGCGGTGGTCTTGGTCGAATGCCTATCATCGGCGTGACGATCAAAGAGTTTATCGAGAAAAAACATCTGCTTTCTTATATGGAAGCAATCCTGCGGATCTATAATCTTGAAGGTCGACGCGACAATATTCACCGAGCGCGGATCAAAGTACTGGTAAAATCATTAGGCATAGATGCCTTCCGTGAAAAAGTGGACAAAGAATGGGACAGGATCAAAGACTCTGATTTATTATTGGAACAAAAAGAAATTGATCGTGTTTCCGCATATTTTACAGCACCTGATTATGATCAGGATGCAGATAAAGATACCAGTTTTGTTGACCATTTAAATAATGATCTGGCATTTAATCGTTGGGCAAAACAAAACACCGTGACGCACAAAGTAACGGGCTATCGTGCCGTTTATATTTCGCTGAAAGCTCCGGGTCTTCCTCCGGGCGATATTACTGATCAACAAATGGATGCCGTGGCTGATTTGGCTGAAGAATTTAGCTATGGCGAAATTCGTACGACCCATGATCAGAACCTGGTCTTACCGGATGTTAAACAGGCTGATCTCTATTCGCTATGGCAAGGTTTACAAAAACATGATCTGGCGACTGCCAATATCGGAACTTTGAATGACATGATCTGCTGCCCAGGTCTTGATTTTTGTTCACTGGCCAATGCCAGCTCTATTTCAATCGCAAATCAGATCAACGAAAAATTTGATGACATGGATTACCTTCATGACATCGGTCCGATAAAAGTAAAAATGTCCGGTTGCATGAACGCTTGCGGTCATCATCATGTCGGCCATATTGGCATTCTGGGTGTCGATAAAAGAGGCATTGAATTTTATCAATTCACCCTCGGTGGAACGGCTGAAACAGATTCAAAATTAGGTGATCGTCTTGGCCCTGCTGTGGCAAAAGATGAGGTCGCAAATACAATCGAAAATATTTTAGATGTTTATCTTGCTCAACGTCATAACGAAGATGAAATATTTCTTCAAACCTATCACCGAATTGGTATCAAACCTTTCAAAGAACGTGTTTATGCGTCAACAGAGGCTTAAAATTGATGAGAGTCATAACAAACCGACAGATTAAAAATATTGATTGGGAGATCAGCGATGATCTGGATGCTGAGGGCAACCTGATTTTCACTTATGATTTTTATGTTGAAAATAGAGAGCCCCTGCTGACACGATCAGGAAAAACAGGTGTCATTCTAAATGGTGAAATCCCAGTAGAATCTATCGCAGCCGATCTCACTGTTCTCGATCTGGTCGCATTAGACTTTACCAACTACGTCGATGGTCGATGTTTTTCACATGCACGTTTACTCAAAGATGCTCATCAATATCACGGAGAGATTCTTGCCATTGGCGATATAATCAGAGATCAAGTAGCTCACCTTGAGCGCTGCGGTGTTGATATGATCAAGTTTACCGATCACCGTAATAAAGAAGATGCTTTAAAAGCATTTGAAGAATTCTCCACTCCCTACCAATCTTCCCAGGATAGCCAGATCAGTATTCCCCAATTACGTTAACTCTAAACTTAATTGACAACAACAATTGTTGCGGCGCAACATTTTTCTGTGCTATAGTCTAATTAGTGTCAATAATATTAAGAGGGTGCACCTATGACTTACTGGAACGCGATGTTTAAAGAATGGCAGGAAATGCAACAAAATTTTCTGAATAATTTACCAAAAAAACTACCTGGTCTTGACTATCCAAAACAGTCATTGAATCCGTGGGAGCTTCCTCACTTACAAACCTTCCTGTCCTGGGGGCAATCCGCTGTCAAACAATCAATGGAGTTGCAAACAAACTGGTTAGAGCAATGGGCCGGCCAGATGGACAGCACGATTGCTGTTTCAAATGATAGTAAATCCGAAATGATTGATCGCATCCAGGAATCCATGGAAAGCTGGTCAGAAAACCAGACCGAACTGTGGGAATACTGGTTTAATATGGTCGAAGAAACGGCTAGTTCAGCAGAAGATCCGACAGCACTTTTTGAAAATATCTCCGACTGGAAATCAACCGTAAAAGAATCATTAGGTTCTCAGTCAAACTGGCTGGAAGAGTGGACAAAGAAAATTAATATTGAAGATTTAACGCCTGAAGAATTACTTAATGTTTCTCCAAAAATTCAAGAGGTGATGAATGGCTGGCTTGAACTTCAGGAAGAACTCTGGAGTCAATGGTTTGATTTTCTAAATCTAAATGATGCTACTACCAGTAGCGTTAGCGTTGCCACTGCGACAAGTAAACCCGCGAAAAAGAAAGCCGTAAAGAAAAAAGCGGCTCCCAAAAAAGCTACGCCAGCAAAGGCAGCTAAAAAGAAAGTAGCGAAGAAAAAAACGGTTCAAAAGAAATCAAAACCTGCTACAAAAAAAGTTAAAAAAGATAACCTGGAAATGATTTCAGGAATCGGTCCGGCTCTGGCCAAAAAACTCAATGCTAATGGGATTGTTAGCTTCAGCCAGATTGCTGCTCTCACGGCAAAAGAAATCAATAGTCTGGAAGAAACAATTATCAAATTCCCTGGAAGAATCCGTCGTGAAAAATGGGTAACTCAGGCGAAAAAGTTTCTTAAGAATGCAAAATAATTATTAGATAACTCTGCTTTAAGTAAAACCATCTATATCCAACGCAGAAGCGTTTTTTACGCTTCTGCGTTGGTCTCTCATTTCAAACTCAACTTCCCTGCAATAATCTAAAGCACTCGATATAAATGCCGCTATACGTTTCAAGAAGGTTTCTAACAAGAAGTCATCTGATTCCTATTAATGTGAGCCGTTTATGTCAAACCAAGCAGATAACCTGGGTTTCCTCGATCAGCACTCCGATCAGATCAAAGTTTCAAATAATATCGAAACCCAGACTATATCACTCAACATTATTACTACTGATGATGCATTTTATGATCTCAAAGATGAATGGAATTCTCTTCTAAATAAATCTAATGCTGATTCGATCTTCTTAACCTGGGAATGGATATCAACCTGGTGGAAATATTTCAATAATAAAACAGATCTCTGGATCATAACTGCCCGAAACGCAGAGACTGAACAACTCATTGGAATCGCACCGCTGGCAATAAAAAAGATTCGTACGATAAGCGGCCTGTATGATCAAACTCTTATTTTTATGGGCAATGGTGCTACTGCACCCGATCATCTTGATTTCATTATCCTGAGTGGTTATGAAAACATGGTCAGCCAACTATTTTCAGAAAAACTCTGGGCAGAACGTTACAGTTGGAATCAGATCAAAATTGAAGGCCTGAGTTCAAAGTCATCTGTAATCGATCAACTATTGCAACAACATCCGCATCTGTTAAAAAAAGTAGACGAGACTATTTGTCCTTACCTGCCTTTACCTGATAATTGGGAAACACTGAAAGAATCACTTAGTAAAAATATGCGATATAACCTTGGGCGTTTTGGGCGACGTCTGGAGAAAGATTATCCAGATGTAGTCAATATCAGGATGATAAGTGATCCAGGTGAAATTAATAAATACATGTCTGTTCTGGTTGAACTGCATATGGCGTCACAGCAAAGAAAAGAGAATGTTGGTTTATTCACTGATCAAAACATGATTGACTTTCATACAGAGATTACAGAGGTTTTTCTTAAAAAAGGCTGGTTACGCAGTTACACACTTGATGTTGGTAGTACCAGTATTGCTGTGTTGCATTGCTTTCAATATAAAAATACCGTCTCATTCTATCAGTCTGGTTTTGATCAGTTCTGGCGTAGATATAGCCCAGGAACACAGATCATGGCTCATGCAATCAAAGAAGCCATTCAGGAAAATAATAAAGTTTTTGATTTCCTCCGTGGTGAAGAAGACTATAAATTTAAATGGACCAGTTTCAGATCTACAAACCTGACATTCACTATTCCATTCAGTATCCAAAGCCAACTTGGGTTACAACTTAAACAACTCAGTCGTAAACTTATTACTAATTTTTAAGCTCACCTTCACGACTAAGTTTTATTAATAACTCTTCTGCATCATTCCGGCCGTTAAAATTTTCGTGACTTGTCAGAGCCAGTTCCAGAGACTTCCTTGCTGAATCTTTTTCACCACTTAGCCTGAATGCTTCAGCTAAATGGTAACGAAACTCTGGATCAGCAGGAGACTTTTTCACAGCTATTTCTAATAAACTCAGGCCTTCTTCAAGCCGTCCATCGAGAATACAAAACCATCCATAGGAATCAATGATCTGAGGTAACTCTGGTGTTACCTGGTAAGCTTTTTCAGCAAACAACAATGCTTTCTTGCGATCAGATCCATCGTAAACCCAGGCAAGATTATTTAAGATCAAAGCGTTATCAGGATATTTTTCCAACAAGTTTTGATAAATATCTATCGCAGCAACATGATCGCCTGACTTTTGTTTCACACCGGCAAACATCATCCCAAGACGTAAATCATCTGGCCTTTTGCTGACAGCGTTATCCAACAAACCAAAAGCCTTATCATTCATTTCTGATTGTTTATAAGCTTCAAATAACTTTAATACGACACTGGTGGAATCATTTGTTTGACGAGCTTGTTGGAAGGCAATAATGGCGACTTGTGATTTTTTCTGACGCATCGCCAAATCCCCTTCCAGAATATAACTACCTGCGTGATCAGGGAAAGTTGACCGTAATTCGTCAATTGTATTTTTTACTGCCTGATAGTTTTTCCCTGTCAGTTCTAAATTCCCTAATTCAATGAGTGCTTCAGGAATTGTCCCACCAGATAATGCCCACGCAACTTTCAGTGTTTTCTGAGCGGTATCTACCTGACCATTCATTCTCAGAGCACTTCCATATTTCGTCAATAAATCTGGAGAGTCTGGCTCCATTTCGATCAGTTTTGAAAAGATAGTAACAGCTTCTGATGAACGCCCCATTGCCAGATTTACCTGACCAAAATACATCTGCACGTCTGGTCTTTCTGGTTCAAGTTTCTTCAACTCATCCATAACAAGTTGCGCTGAATTAACTCTCCCCCGGCGTAAATAATAAGTCCCTAATAACAAACGAGGCGAAAGAGCATCCTGGTTCCTATCTCTTGCCAACTCAAGAATCTCAACGGCCTTTTTATTATTACCAATCTTCTGTTCAAAAATAGCCATTTCTGTCATTACGTCTGGATTGTATGGAGAGTCATACAAGGCTGCTTCATACTGTTTTCTGGCTAATTCATACTCACCGCTGCTTTGATAAATTTTTGCCAGTCTAACCGTTGCCGGTATAAAAGAGTGATTAAGTTCCAGAGTTTTCTGAAAAGCTAATATTGCATTCGGTTTGTTATCCAGTCCTTGCCAGATCAAACCATTAAGATACCGAGGTATGGTTGCTTTTGGATGATATCTGATCAGATCAGAAGAAATAACTTTTGCACCTTGATAATCATTTTCCTGTAACAATGTCGTGATCAAAGAGATTCCGGCTTGCTTATTTTCTGGCTCAATTAATAAAACTTCTTTCAATAACTGAATGGCTGAACCTCGATCATTCTTCTCTTGATCACTTCTTGCCAGGTACCCCATTGATAAATACATTTTTACCAATGCTGATGTCGGTATGATCGCATGTGCTTTTTCAAAATATTCAATAGAAGAATCATGATTGTTTTTTGCCAGATAAACATTGCCAAGAATTAATAAATATTCTGGATCGGTTTTGCCTTTGTCTGAATAGTTTTCGAGCAATTCGAGAGCCAGATCGGGTTGATGTTTACGTAACATAATCGATGCAAGGTACATTCGTGCCTTCAGATCCTGCGGCATGATCTTTATATACCTACCAAGATAATTCGCGCTTTGATCAAGGTGTACCAATTCCAGATGTAGCTTACCCATCAATAACAGACTTTCTTTATGATCAGGATCAATTTTTAAAACTTTATTAATGGAACGTTGTGCTTCTGTGATATTTTTTTCAAGATAAAAAATCGTTGCTGAAAGATAGTTAGCAACAATATTGTCTGGATCCTGAGCAAAAATCTTTTGCAAATGCGACCTGGCATCCTGCAATGCTTTTCCCTTTTCAGTTGTAACTGGTTCATTCCGGGTAACCCAGTCTGTTTGATTATTATTTAGAATCTGATCTTGTTGTTTTGATTTGTTTTTTTCTGCAGAAATAATAGCTTCCTGCGCCAAACCCAAGTGTGCAGAAATCAAACTATCATCAAGTACTAATGCCAGATGATATGATTGATTTGCTTCCGTAGTTTTATTCAGACCAGCAAAACAATGGCCTTCCAATGCCAACCCTTGTGCTGTTTTAAATTTTTCTGGATGTTTATTAATGATAGAAAATGCATCTTCAAATCTTGCAGTATGGATCAGAGCATCCGTTAACGAATACAGAACATCCTGATCAGCCAGTCCTTCATTAACCGGAAAAGATAGCAAATTGATAATATCGTTATACTGTCGCTTTTCAGCATAAATACTATTCAGCTCAAAAAGAGCTGGCACCAACTGTGGCGTTTTTTGCAGGATGTTTTTCAACTCAATGATGGCAATTTCGGTATTGCCTTGCGAATGATGCAATTGAGCCTTTTTGACTAATTCTTCAGGTGTTTCTGTATTACACCCGGACAAAAGTAATACTGATAGCGTCATTACTTTTATTAATCTTCCTTGTTGTTTCATCATCATATCCTTTGATAATTGCGTACTAAATTATTGAGCGCTAATTATTTATCGTATCCACTTTTTCATTAACTTGATTAATGTTGCTCGCATAAAAGCTGGACAGTTGATTCCGCGCCTGTTCAATTCCTTCAACCTGATCGACTGATATCATGATCGCGGATGAAGAACTTTTACCCATGATCATTCCATAGAGGTCAAACAATTTGGTAATGATCGATCTGGTTGTAGTTTTGCCAGCGATTCTATACCAGTACCAAAGTACTTTTTCATTTCCAGCATTATTTTTCAGTTGTACTTCAAGTAGCTGGTGATCAGAGTTTTCCGGTGTAAACATCTCACTTGATATTGCTTGCCAATGCTCTTCATTGAAAAAATAATTATAAACATTGATCAGTTCCTTATCCTGTTTCTGAATTTGGTATAAAGCTATATATAATCTGGCCTGTTTATGCCCATCTGAATAAACTTGATCAACAATATGGTCTGCACCTTCATAATTGGGTTGTACCATCAGACCGTTCGACTCCGGTAATGAATTCCAACCACCCTGCCCCTCTGGAGCTGATAACTGGAGATCAGTATTGACGGATGCCTGCGCTCTGGATAATAAAATATTCTTTAATGAAGGGCCTGCAATCAAAGCGATTAACAAAACAGGAATTACAGTTGAATAGTTTGCCGATTTTTTATTAATGAAATCAACTTTTAGAGAAGAACCTACTTCCTTTTTAACTTTCTCTTCTGCATCACCGAGTCTGTTTCCTATCCAGAAAACTGGCAATAACATGCCAGCAAAAATATACCAGCCAAGCATCAGATGATCATGCACCCAGGGGTGCTGCATTTCTGTCATATTGCCTGCAATGATCACGGTCGTAATCCTTAATGCGTTTGCAAGAATGGCTGAGAAAACTACAATTCCAAAAAATGCTGCTGCTCGCCATTTTGTCAAACGTTCAAGGTAAATAAAAAAACCACCGAATGTCATCGCGGCCAATAAATAGCGTAATCCACTACAACCCTCTGCCACCAGAAATTTTCCTGCCGGTACGATCAGGTAGGCATCTTCTCGTAAAACTGTTGTACCTGATATTTTTAGAAACAGGTGCGAAAGCGAAGCAGCGAGAGATTGGAGATAAGGTAAAAACAATTCCCAGACTGGAAATGCTACTAGCAGAAAAGCCAGAGGGAACCATAGTCTTGCCACAAATTTCCAACCGGCCAGTGCAAAAATAATCGATGGGATCAGTAAAAAGAAACTCAGGCTTTCAACGACTCGGATCCCTAAAAGCATTCCCAGCATCCAGGACAAAGAAAAAGATTGAACAAAAAATATTCCCAGAAGATTGGGGCGGATACTGATCTGTTGAAGCGATTCTCTTCGCCCCCAAACCATCACCAGAGCAACGGCTATGACTACAAATCCATGTGCGTATTCACCATTTTGCCATTGCACCCAGTCATTGATCAGATAAAGAAGCGTGTCGCTATAAACAAATAGAAACAGTGCTGAAACGACCAGAAATATTCCTGTAACAGGAATATTCATGCGTGTTGCGTAGCGATTATCCAGTATTGCCTGGGTTTGATCGAGATCCATAAATAAGTCATCTGCTTTCCTTAATCATCGTGTTATCGGCTGGCTTTCGATATTCCTTAAGGAGCCTCTGATCAAGTCGTGATTGTTTTAGGCTGGCTGAAATCGCCCCAAACTTCTCCAAAAATCGCTGCAATAGAACAACTATTACCGCTCATTTCGAAGAAGTTTGAAACAATTTCATCTCAGCCTAAATTCAAACAGACTTAATCAGAGGCTCCTTAAAAATATAACCCACAGCCTCTAAAGCTTTTGAATTTAAGGCCGATAAATTTTTCAGGTACCTTCATATCATCATGAAGGCAGGCATACGGAAATGTTTCCTAAGGAGAACAAACATGTACTTTCGACAAATTTATCGCACTTTTATAACAGCCAGTATTTTCATGCTGACAATGTTCGGCAGCATAGCACAGGCTGGTATTGTCGATCTCACTCTTTTTGGTGAAACAACCAGTGCTTCAGACGTAAACGATTTCGGTCTCAATGTGGGTGATCAGGTTAGCCTTAAGGCAACTTTTGATTACTCAGTTTTGAGCGGTTCAGGTTTTGAGTCGATTGATTTATCACAAGGTTCAGGCAACAGCCTTAGCCTTTTTATGGGTGATCTGAACTTTGTTGCGGATAATGACATCGATTTTTTTGCAGGTTATCCATTAATAAATTTCTTTGATGGGATTTTTTCTGGTATCGATTATGCGGCTTATTCAGGAACAAATAGCGCGCCGGCGGACTTAAATATCGAGGGTGATACAAACTGGAATAGCGGTTCACAATCAGGCAGATCACAACAATGGGTTACTGGCATCTGGGATGATGACACTCTATCGATCACAGGCACACCTGACATCCCTGAACCTGGCCCTCTGGTTTTAGTCGGAATCGGGTTACTTGGCGCATGGGTTGCCTCACGTCGTAGAAAAACACTTTCTTAGGAGAGAAAATAATAAATGAATACGAAAAAAGGTTTTACGCTTATTGAGCTTGTCGTGGTGATGGTCATCCTCGGTGTTCTTGCGGCGACAGCTTTGCCAAAATTTATGAATGTTAGCGGAAAGGCACATGAGTCTGCTGTTGCTGCTACTGGTGGTGCTTTTGGAACAGCTGTGGCGATGTCAAAGGCTCAGTATATTGCTAATGGCACTACAGGAGCTGACACAGACGGTGTGACAGGTTTTGGAGAGGGCTTGATTGCTGCGAACGCTAGTGGTTGGCCTGAAGAACCTTTACCTGGTGATACGACGTTAAATAATTCTGGTGACTGTAAAGATCTGTGGGATGCACTGATGCAAAACCCGCCTACCGCTGCTACAGCAGTGGGCTCTGACTATCGAGCGACATTTAGTGGCGCTGCTGGTGCTACAGCAGTTTGCACTTATACCTATCAGGCAGACACATCAAAATCCATTGCCTACGCGCCAGTTAACGGTAGAGTTACCGTTGCAAATTGATCATGTATGGCAAGTACTTTCCAGCAACATCTAAGTAATAAACAGACTGGCTTCACCATGGTGGAGCTGGTCGTCGTTTTAGTAATCATTGGAATACTTTCTTCTGTGGGCCTCAGCCGCTTTTCTTCCACCAACAGTTTTCATGAACGTGGTTTTACTGACGAAACTCTGACCGCTATTCGATATGCTCATCGATTAGCCACCACCAGTGGTTGTCACGTACGTGTGACATTGGACAATAATAATCTTCAGATCAGCCGATGGGCTTCCTGTAAACCGGCAAACCATAGCGCTGTAACAAGCTTGCTACGCCACCCGAAAAATACAGGAGATTTTTCAAATCTGGTTCCCAGTGGAACAGTTCTAACTAATACCAACTTTTATTTCGATGGTTCAGGAAAACCTTTCGATACGGCCAGTGAATCAGCATTAAACGCCGTCACCAATATTACGATTGGATCACATCTGATCAAGCTTGAACCTGAAACAGGTTTTTCTCACCAATGAAACTAACTTCATCACAAAAAGGTTTAACGCTGATTGAGTTGATCATTTCGATCACGATTCTTTCTATTTCACTTACTGCGATCATCAGTGTTTTTGCCAATAGCTCGACCAACAGCGCAACGCCTATGGCTAGAGAGCAGGCGATTTTTATAGCCAATGCTTATATGGAAGAGATCATGTTACAGGCTTACACCGATCCAATTTCAGATACTGGAACATGCGAAGAAGGTGTCGCTAACCGCGCTTTATTTGATGATGTAAATGATTATGATTGCATCAATGACACCAGCGGTGCTGTCGATCAAAATGGAAACCTGATGACCGATCTTGCTGCCTACAATGTCAATGTAGACGTGACAGCAGATACTCTTAATGGTGCGATTGCGCAACGTATTGATGTCACAGTGACTCGTGACAACCTGAATAGCATTAATATGAAATTGACCGCTTTCCGGACAATTTATTGATGATGATCACTCATCACAAAAAAGGTTTTACGCTCATCGAATTGGTCATCACCATGACCATCGCTTCGATCATTGCCATGGTCACAGCACAACTGATCAGTCGACCAGTTACCGCTTATGCGAACCTCAGTCTTCGAGCACAATTGGTAGATTCTGCAGAGAGTTCTCTGGAAAGAATGACACGTGAAATTCGTACTGCTTTACCTAACAGTATTCGTATTGGTTGTTCGGGAGAATGTATTGAATTTTTGCGTACCGTTGATGGTGGAAGGTACCGCCTTCAAGCACCGGGAAATGGACTTAGTTTTGATCAATCTTCACACGATGCTGATGGCTTCGAAGTATTGGGTGATCTTTATGATCCAACTTTGATCACAACTAGTAATGATCCTGATCACTGCCGAACAGGAAATGCAAATTGTCTGGTAATTTATAATACCGGACAGGCAAATCATAATGCCTATAATCTGGATAATATTGCCACGATCAAGAATATCAGCGGAACACCTTCTGTGATCGAATTTTCTTTTTCAGGTGGTCAGCTCGCCTTCCCAACTTCATCTCCAGCACAACGATTCAGCATTGTTGATACGCCGATCAGTTTTGTTTGCGACGCCGTAAATAATACGATCACACGATATCAGGGTTATCCGATCACGGCTGATCATAATGATGTCGATGCTGAACTTGTTGGACTGAATGGAATCAATAAAGCGTTGGTAACCGATAAAATTGATACATGCTCTTTTATCTATAATTCCGGCTCAACAAATCGCAGCGGTCTGATCACGATCAATCTTAAACTAAGCGAAACTATGCCATCGGGTCATACCGAAAGTATAAATTTACTCCAGCAAGTTCACGTTCCAAATACACCATGACCATAAAAAACAAACAATCAGGAATGTCATTGATCGGCTCGATCTTTATTATGGTGGTGTTATCAGCAATCGGTGTTTATATGTTGTCTTTGAATGCCATGCAACATACAAGCACGTCATTAAGCTTACAGTCCAGCCGTGCTTTATATGCAGCGGAAAGCGGTGTCGAATGGGTTGCGTGGTATGTGAGAACCAGTGCAAACAAGGATAATTGTCCTACTTCTGGGACCAGTTTTGATGTAGGTAATTTCACATTGAATGTTGATAACTGCACTGAAACCAGTATCACAGAAGGAACGAATACTTATAAGATATTTGATACTCAGATCACAGCGAGTACAACAGGTGGTAGTTTTGGTGACAGTGATTTTAGTTCGCGAACCTTACACAGCCGCATAATCGGACTATAAAAGTTATAACGCTCGAGCGTAGCGTTTAGTCGTGTCGTTTAAACGTTCCATCAATACTTTCTGAACAGTTTTATTCACTCTTATCTGACATGATAATGAAGCCCAATCTGCCAATGGCTCATCAAGTTTCAACACAACTGTTTTTGTAATCGACGTTACCGAAGCTGATCGCTTACCACCCAACAACCAGGCCATTTCACCAAAGCAATCTCCTTCAGCCAGCGTAGCAATTTCTTTATTCATTCGTGTAACCGATGCATTGCCGGATGTAATGACATAAAAAGCTTTATCTTCATCACCTTCCGTCAGAATAACACTTTCAGACAAATGAACTTCCCATTCACCCTGCTCAAGAATCTCTTCAATTTCCTGCTCAGAAAAATCATTAAAGAATTTCAGTTTAGTCAGTATTTCAAGCTTGTGTTCTGGTGATAAGTCCTCACCAAATGTTTCCAGCTCAAGTTCAATTTCTCTAAGATCAGCTGCAAATTCTTCGCAGTTAGCATATCGATCTTCAGCATTTTTTTGTAATGCTTTAATGACAATTTTATTAAGCGAAACGGGAAGATCTGATCGATGGTTTTGTAAAGGTTCTGGATCTTCGGAAACAATATTCTTAAAAAGTGCCGGCATTGTATTTGCCAGAAAAGGATGCGTTCCGGTTAACAGTTCATATAAAACAACACCCAGTGAAAACATATCTGTATGATGCGTTATTTTTGTTCCACTGGCTTGTTCCGGAGACATATATAATGGCGATCCGAAACCTTTCGTTGTTGCTGTTTGATCATTTGTTTTTCTAACCGCGATCCCGAAATCTGCGATCTTGACATCACCTTCTTTGGTTAATAAAAGATTAGCCGGTTTAATATCACGGTGAGTGATGCCTTGAGAATGCGCATAGTGAAGTGCTTCTGCACATTGACGGATATAATGTAAAAGTTGTTTTACTGGCAGTAATGTTTCTTCTTTTCTGAAGGTACGCAAAGTGTCCGCATCTTCAACAAACTCAATGGCAATATAGTCCTGGCCATTGGCATCACCTGCTTCATATACTTTGATAATATTAGGATGATCAAGTATCCCTGCAGCCTTGGCTTCATTAAAAAACTGCCGACGATCATCCGCAGCTAAAGAGTCATCCAGCAAAAATTCACCGGGACTGGCATTCAGGCTAACCTTGATCGCCACTTTACGATCAACATAAGGATCATGCCCAATATAGACAATTCCCATAGCGCCTTTACCGGCTACGCCTGTGATTTCATACTTGCCTATTTTTTTTGGTAGATCGGACATTTATGTGCCTTCACATTTCCGTTTGAACAGGGTTCAAACGCTCTAAATCTTCAGTGGCATTACTGGAGATATAATCAATGTTCATCTCGCGAAGTAATTCCATTGTTCCATCATCAACTCGATGAGGGACAATCGTTTGTTTATCCATCATGTGAGCAATATCGTTGATCGACTTGATCAAACCATAACTTTGAGCACTTTCGACAACATCACTGGTCAGAATTTCATCAATACAAATATAATCTGCAGGTAATTTCATAGCTTCCTGACTGAGACCATCACTGCCATATTGCCCTAATGAAAAACGACAGCCAAACTCGCTCAGGGTTCTTATAAACCGTTTAATATTAGCCTTTTCATTATCGGCAGGACTTCCAGGAACTTCAAAACAGATCTTACCTGGAGGCACAGCAAATTCTGTTAATTTTTCGATCACAAAATCCAGTGTGCCTTTATTGTTGATCGTTTTACCAGACAAGCTGATCAAGCATCGACTACTAGCTGAAAGTATTTTTTTATTCCCAGCCATCCATTGCAAACAGTTCTTAACAAACTGCTTTTCAAACTCTGAAACTAGAACGTCGTCAGAAGAAGCTTTGATAAAACGAGCAGGTGATCTGATATTTCCTTCATCATCTTTTTCTGCTGGGTAGAGGTGAAAAAGAGGCTTGACGCTATCGTCACTATTTATAACCAGGCTTTGCCCAAACAAAGGAATCACTTCTTCTGGCTGACTATAATCCTCAAGCCAGAATTGCCAATCAATTGATTCGTGATCAGTCTCAGTATCTAGTACGATTTCTTCATGTAACCAGGATTGATTATCACCCAGCTCACTTGCTTTTTTACTGGCCGCGGATGCCTGTAAAATAGTCTCATCAACCTCGGAGGACTGATCATTAATGATCGTAATACCGATAGATACTGGATAATTTATTGTTTCGTTATTTACTTCACAAACATTATCTTCCAGCGACTTAAACAAAGTCTCAGCAAGAATCAACGCACCTTCTCTCGACATAAACTCTGAAGTAACTCCCAGAGATTTTTCGCCGAGTCTACCCGTCAGGCTTTGTTCACCAAAAACTTCTGATGAGAGATCGGAGACATGTTTCAAATAGGCAATCAGTTTATCACTGTCAATATTCTCTTCTGTTAACGCAAGATAGAAAAAAATATGTTCCACATGGTCACTGATAGCATTTTCAATAACCAGTTTTAATTCAGTTCGATATTTTTCTTCGTTCAGCAATCCTGTTTCGGGATCATGAATAATCTGCTCTTTGACCTCATCATAGGCATCAAACAGACTCGAAATGATTGCTCTGTCGAACAGTGGTTTTTGATTCTCATCAGTGAGCTCTGCAGTCCCTTTTAAAAGCCGGACAATCAACTCCTGTTGTGTCATGTTGGCAGCTTTCTCGCCCTCGCCATCAACAAAAACAAATCGGCTAGAGTCTGGATTTGTCCAGGCCAGAGATAAATGGTTTTTATCACCGTTACCATCGTCCACAACAATAGAGTCGCCTCTGTTCATTGCTTTGGCACGATCCTGCCAAACTTTATATTCGGCTGATTTACCAGCTTGTTGAGCCTCTCTCCTGATCAGATCAACATCTTCATCCTTTCTGAGATCATTCAGCATGGTTTGCTCAAGATCACATTGCTCACTAACTTTTTCAACACGTTGATCGTAAGCATCATTATGTTGAACTAATAGATCATTCAAACTCTCAGTTACATGATCAAGACTTTCTGCATCATAACTTTCTTGAGAAAGAAGCTTTCCAACAATATCGTCAAGCGCCTGACGCGTATCCGGCTGGTTATTGCCACCTTTGAGATCCAGCTGCTCGAGTAAGTTAATGATATTTCTTAAGGGGTTTGATCGTTCCTGAAACAAACCTCCATCTGACACAGCCTGCTTATACAAAACTGTCTGCATTCGTTGCAAATTTTGTCTGGCAGGACTACTCAAATACTGATCGTCTTTCAGGAAGTTTAAAACTCCGCCAGCAAGGTTGAGAGCATTTTTAGCTTCTCCACTGATCTGTTCCTGAGCACCAAATAACATCGGATTTAATCGACCTGTAACATCTCCGATCGTTTCACCATTTTGCCATTTTAGATCATCTTCCTGCTGAATTTTATCAAGGAATTGAAGAATACTTTGTTGCTGACCTTCAGGTATTGTTGCACCTGACATTCCGCCACCTGACATTCCGCCACCTGACATTCCGCCACCTGACATTCCGCCGAGAGAATGAGAACCAGAGACAGAAACACCTTGATCAGCCTGCCCCTGAAACATGTTATGCAACGCGCCTGGAACACCAACACTGTTTTGTAATGCCATCAGGGTTTGAGCAAGTCCGCCAGCACCTTTGGTTACAGATGTAGGAGGAGAGTTATTCGTTTCCAATGATGGAAACCCAATGTCATTACCAGCCTGGTGGTTTGGTTGGAAACCCAACGGCTGTGAAAAACCTTGTCCAGAATTAGCTGTAGAACTTCCAGCAGCAGAATTTTGTACGCTAACATCCGTAGACTGGCCTGTAGTTTGTTGCTCAACCTTATCATCAAGATTTGCAGAAGCCGACGACTCTTTTTTGTCACCAAACAAGTCCTCTGTTTTACCAGCAGGACTTGCCTCAACTCCTTCAGATAGTTCTTCATAGAACGCAATCATTTCAGGAACCAATACTTCATTCATTTGCTGATAAGCAATTTTTAAAGCCGTGTAGCTAAACTTTTGATGCTGCAAATACGAGTCTATCGTTCGAAATAATCTGGAGAAACCAAGAGGATTCAAACCCTCGTCCCAGTCAGTATCAAATAGCCCGGAAAGTTTCTTTGCAACTCGATATAACAATAATCGATTATCCGCTTCAGCATCAGAAATAATGCCGGTAAGAATCAGATAAGCCTCAAATTCTTTTTCATCTACCAGTGTTAGAGAATTGCCATCAACAGCAGCATCAAACGTCTTTTCCCATTTTAATGAGGGTCTTTCTTCAAGCTGTGCGGACACCGCTTTAAGAACCTCTATCTTTGGTGCATTCGGATCATTTTTAATGGCTTCTTGTGCATTAAAATATTCAAATTTTTCTGTTTCATCCTTTGTTTCTTTGAATAAAACGATCAGCTGATTGTCGTACTTTTTAAAATAGGTTCTCAAGATCTCATCAAGCCGACTCTCTATTTTTAGCTGACCCTGAAAAGACTTATTGAAATGAGTAGTTTGTTCATCAGGACGAACTGAATCCCTTTTTTTCTCACTCTCCACCTGTTTTTTCTTTTGAGTTGCTTCAGCAATCTTGATCAAGATATCAACAACACTTTGGTCCGGATCACTAAAAGAAACACCCATTCCACCCTGGAAAACACGAATGACTGTAAAATCTATTGAATAAGTTTTGTCACCTGAGTTTTTAAGCTTGACGTTAAAATCTACAAAGAAGTTTTGATCTGGAAGTGAATCTTTGATCGCAAGAATTTCTGATCCCGTCACCTCATCTGACCACGACAAAAAGAATCCACCGGGACAAAAATCACGGATGATACATGGCTTCCCTTCAAGCTCACCGCCACGAAAGATCGCTCTCATGGACAACGGAACCCTGGGGTAACGACGTCTCTCAGCTCCGCTGCCGGTCTGATCTGTTTTTGATAGTGTTTGTGATAGTTCTTCTTGCATGAATCTCGTTTTAATCCCCTTCTTTGCAGGACTTACATACAAGACTCATGCCAGTTATGAAGAGGTTCTGAGATGATAATTGCAGTGAGAAAGAGTTTTTTAAGAACTCTTGCCACTATTTTTACCGAAGAAGATCAGTTTTTGTTAATTTTATTAGGAGAAAAGTTTAAGCTTCGAGCTTCAGGCCGGAGATGCTTGCATGACCAGACGATGCTCACGCGCTAATAAATAAATGGCCATCAGCCAGATAACACAAACCCCCATCGTCAACCAACTCAGGCCGACCGTGGACACGCTGAATGGTAACCATTGGGTCAAAAGTAGTATCAGGATTGACCCTGCCACTTTAAATAAACGGTAACCAAACATATCGATCCAGGCTTTTGCCTGATAGATCTGCACGGAATCGATCGGTACATACAGCAGTTCTCTGGAAGCCCTGTTGATTGAATAGGCCAACGCCCTGTCGCTGATCTTCATGATTTTGGCAGTGACCATGCCAGGATGGAGGTAGAAACTCCAGGTGCTAATCAATAAGAAAAATGGTTGTAATGTCAGCCCAGCGATCACACCGAAATGTCTGTGGACTATTGGTGTGATCAACAAATTAATACCGATTGAGATCAGCCCCAGGTTGGCAAAGAATCCTGACAGAAACCCTGTTCGTTGATTGAGATCGGTAAAGTGTTCCTGCACCATACTCATGAATTTATATTCCACCAGCGGTGATGCTATTTGAGAGAGTAACAGAGTGGCTGCGATCAGGATCAGATAACGATTTTTTACCAATGAGTCCCAGCCTTCATGGAATTTTGTCGTTTCTGTTGTTTCGGTGTTTTCATCATAAACTCCGATTCGGGCAAAAATCAGATTCAGGAGTATTAGTACCGCCAGGATTGCAACAGCAAAAAGCAATAGATCAGAGGTCTCAAAACCAAACTTCTCGATCCACATCTTGGCCATCTTTCCACCGATGACACCACCTAATAGTCCGCCGGTTCCGACAATGCCATACCAACGTTTTCCATCAGAGACTTTGTAGATAGAGTTGGTAAGACTCCAAAATTGTTCAACCAGTACAACACTGAAGATATCGACAAAGATGTAAAATGCGACGGCGGTTACTTTTCCCTGTTGATCAAGCAGTGTGTGAAATAAAAGCAGAAAACCTATGAAAACAGCCAGTGTTCCGAGCACCAGATTCAGGCGGCTGCAACGTTCAAGAAGTCGATGATAATAACTGATCGCCAGGCCGAGAATAACAGCTGTGCTGATCCACACATAAGGTAAGGAATCTGCTCCGAGATATTCGAGAAATAACGATCGACTGGCAGGCTTTATATGGTAATAAGCCAGTATGATCATAAAAAAATTGATGAAAAGTATCGATGCTCGCCACACCAAACTCCTTGTTGTTGCAGAATCCTTCATAATCTCCCGTGCATAACTTAAAAATTTCCCTCTACTTTCGCGCAATAGTACTATACTAATAGCCAACATCTGTCACAAAATGATAATGTAACGCATGATTACAAACATTTTGGTGCTACACTGATATTACGATCAAGGTAGGAAATCTTATCGCTGTGTATATTCAAATTAAATACGCAAAAAGCAGACCAGCTATTATAAAGGGATTTAATCCGGCATACCTGTCTTTTGCATACTACAAATATCTACTCATATTGGCCTTGTCCACTGTGATCTTATCTCTGTTAGTTCCCAAAGTTTCTGCCGAACCGATAAAAAGAGATGCGCCACTAAAGTCTTCTCTTAATAATCGCATGCAACAAAAAGTCCAGCTTCTTTCGGGCTTTCGTCCCAGGGTCTATAAGAATCTGCCATTTGAACCACTAACCGATAACCGACTTCCAGACTCAACAAAACGTGATCAACAACCTGCTCTCAAAGTTCATAAAGGCGATAACTGGCTTGAGTTTATTGTCAAAAGGGATGATACCTTATACAGTCTTGTCAGAAAAAATGGTTTAAGTATTAAAGAGTTATATACGATCATGCATGTGGGTGTCGAAACCAGCGGGCTGAAACTTCTGAAACCCGGCCAGAAGCTGCTTATCCACGCCTCCGACAATCACATACTTGAGATCATTCATCATCAAAATCGATCTCGCAAACTTCATGTCAAAAAAGAAAATAACCTTTACTCTGGAATAACAACCGTCAATGGTAAAGAAGTTGAGGTTATTGAGCCACCCAAAGTCCGTAGGTTATACGCACGTAGTAGTCATTATCCGCTGCTGCGCAAGCGATCAGATAGCTCTTTACAAACGAAGCTTGAAAAAACCATGCAGCAGCTTGGTCTCATGAGTGAAATCCAGAAAAGAAAACTGGCGGTCGCTCTGGTTGATATTACGGATATAAATCGTCCAAGAGTAGCATTGTTGAATGGTGACGAGATGATGTACGCAGCGAGCTTACCAAAAATAGCTATTCTTCTCGGTGCTTTTGTCGAAATTGAACAGGGCAATATGACGCTGGATAGCGCCACACGAAATTCTCTGACGCAGATGATCCGTTTTTCTTCGAATGAGAATGCATCTAAAATGCTGGCTCGTGTTGGCAATCATCGTCTTCAAGAAATCCTCATGTCGGATCGCTATAAACTTTATGATCCATTACATAACGGTGGCTTATGGGTTGGTAAAGCCTATGGAAAAACGCCTGCGTTTGAACGTGATCCAATACATAACCTGTCTCACGGAGCAACTGTTTTACAAGCAGCAAGATTCTATTACATGCTGGAAACAGGTCAATTGGTATCCAATGATCTGACAGCAGATATGAAGGAAATCCTTTCAAATCCTAAAATCAATCATAAATTTGTGAAAGGACTGGCGAGTCGACCAGAAGCAACTATTTACCGTAAATCAGGTTCCTGGCGTCACTGGCATGCAGACAGTGCTTTGATCGAAGCCAATGGCTATAAATATATTGCGGTTGCGCTGGCAGAAGATCCTAAAGGTGGTCAATGGCTTTCAGAGATGATCGCACCGATGCATGATCTGATCGTCCCGTCAGCTTACGCAGAGCTTACTCCCTAAGGTATTTTCATCGCCAGAAACATTGGATTTCCATCTCGCTGAACCAGAACCGGCACAGCCTTTCCTGAAGCCAGAGAAGCAACCAGATCTTTTAATACCTTACTGCTCGTGATCTTTTTATTGTCTATTAATAAAATCACATCACCCGCAATTATCCCGGCATCCTGAGCGGCACCTTTGCTAACTTCTTCGACAAGTACGCCGTGGTTATCCAATTGCATTTGCTCACGTAATTCTTTAGTCAGATCTTTCACTCGCACATTTAAGCGATTATCTGAAATCGTTTTTCCTTCTGGTGTTTTTGTGGAAGCTACCGTTTCCTGTCCTGGTAATGCTTCGATCAGAACATTCAATGATTTCTGTTTACCATTACGCAACAGCTTCACCGGAACCCGTTGCCCTGCAGCGACGGTTCCAACAACTGGTGGCAACTCTGATGACATATCAATTTCATGACCATTAAAGCTCATAATAATATCGCCAGCTTTTATTCCTGCTCTGGCTGCCGGACTATCTGATAAAACTTTTGCAACCAGTGCTCCGCCGGGCTTACTCATTCCAAATGATTCTGCCAGCTCACGTGTTACATCCTGGATCATGACACCCAGCCAACCTCTGGAAACTGATCCTGTTTCTTTCAGCTGCTTATAAACATTCATAACGATATCCATCGGAATCGCGAATGAAAGCCCCATATAACCGCCCGTGCGACTATAGATCTGTGAGTTAACACCAATGGCTTCACCATCCAGATTAAAGAGTGGGCCACCGGAATTCCCGGGGTTGATCGCAACATCAGTCTGGATAAATGGAATGTAATTTTCATTTGGCAAACTACGTCCCTTAGCACTGACAATTCCGGATGTCACCGAATAATCAAAACCAAAAGGTGATCCGATCGCTAATACCCACTCTCCAACTTCAAGATCTTTTGAACTTCCGACATTTACAACCGGTAAACCTTTCGCTTCGATCTTCAGGACAGCAATATCCGTCTGCTTATCAGATCCGATCAGTTTGGCATTAAACTCTCTACGATCATTGAGTCTAACAACGATCTCATCAGCACCATTAACGACGTGATGATTAGTGATCACATAGCCATCTTCAGCAATAATAAAACCCGATCCCAGTGAAGCAACAGGTTGCGCATTAGGCCCCATGCCTTCACCAAAAAAATGTCGGAAAAAATCATTCAGCGGACTATCTTCAGGTAGATCCGGCATTTGTGGTATCTGGATATCTGGCATTTCCGGACGCTTCTGTGTGGTCGAAATATTGACGACCGCCGGACTATTTTCCTTTGCCAGTTTTGTAAATTCTGGAAGTGATCGGGCTTCTACAATATGTGAAGAAAGAGAAAATAAAAGAAGTAAAGACATGATCGATGTGATCGCTCTGCCTGAAAATGAAGACAAATTCATACGTTGTTGGTACATAGTTTTTTCCTACTGTAGAACGTTTTGTTTGGAATTTTTGAGGGAAACTGATGATGCTATTTTATGGACAGTCTTGGCAGGAAGTTCTCCCACGACAGTAATCTGAGAACCTTCTTTAGAAATCGTATAGGCATTGACTGCCCCGAGAGAGACATAACCATTCATGGGTTCTTTATCTTTTTCAATTTTTTCTATGTATAACGAAACCGTTGCCAGACCATCTGAATATACAAGATGTTCCAGGGGATATTGTTTTTCAGCAAAAACCTGTTCGTGAGTACTTTCCATTGAAAACCCATTTGGCAACCATTGGACTTTCCATTGAGATTTATCACGACTACTCAAATCCGTTTTTTGCTCATTGGTATGCCATGAAAAATCGGCTGCATTCATCGGAGTCATCAAATCACTGGAAATTTCATGTGGAATATCGATCTGGGTAAACAGGACTGTTTCCAGTGTTTTTTCCTGCATATTAACCACAGCAGACTTCAACATTAAGCTGGTTTCACTATCAACCCAGAGACGGTAAGTATAACGATACTCATCTTTGGGCGTTATCTCTATGATCTGTGTGGGTCGTCCTGCAATGCGATCCTTGCCAAGAACCTGAAACTGATAATGGCCACTTATACGTGCGACGGATTCCGGAAAGTTTGTGGCAAGAAACTTGTTTGGACCACCTTTATCAACCATGACAGTTTGATTATCAGAATAGATACAGGTCACATCCTGATTATCTCTGACAACTTCTCTATTCGCACCGGTTAGAGAGATCAGTCGTTCAACTTCACCTTTTTCATCGACTTTATGAATGATCCGCATACTGTCCAGCTGATTACCTCGGCTATAAACAAACACGCCATCATAATTCAGGTTATGGGTTGCAGAAGACATCTTTTCGAGAAGATCACGTGCTTGCTCTGCAGAATTATTCTCTTCCGCATTCACCTGTACCGCGATCAAAAAGGTCACCCCTGCCCACAACAGTCTATTCATAAAACGTTACCGACTCGCCTCATGACCAACCAGACGAGCACCTGGCGAAACACCCTGCACTCCCATGCGGGAATTAACCTGATTATGGTTCAGAATATATGAATTAAGACGTTTTGCTTCGAGAGTATTTTCTACGGGTTCATATTTTACAGTTCGAACCGTGGAAGGTATGACATTGGTCATTGAAGATTCTGTCATCGGTGCAAAATCAATATTGGCATCGATTGGAGTCAGTTGATTTTCATTAGCGGCAAACTCTACTACGCCGCTTTCCTGAACTGGAGATTGATTGCTTTGTAAACTAAAAATAGCGACGGCAGTGACAGAAGCTGCGACTGCCAATCCTGCCAGAGGTTTTGTAAAATCTTTTGAAATAAATTTACTTTTACGTGAAGTTTTGGGAGCTAGAATGGTTGGTTCATTTTCCAGCATCTTGTTCAACTTCATAGCCAGATCAGGCTTCACTGCTGCAGGCATGGTATTGCGCATCGTGTCGCCAATAATATGATAACGTTGCCAGCTCCGCATCGTTTCGGGTTCGACCTCGATATTTTCTATGGCAATATCCCTTTCACGGCTATCCAGTTCACCGTCCATCAGGGCAGAAATTCTTTCCAGTTTGTCTTCACTCATCTCGCTTACTCCAGCAGTGTCAGTCTAATAAAGGTTTAAGGCGGGCATCAATCGCCTCACGAGCCCGGAAAATGCGAGATCTTACGGTGCCTATTGGGCACGTCATGGCTTCTGCAATTTCATCATAGCTCAATCCTTCTACTTCTCTTAATGTGATCGCTAATCGCAAATCGTCTGGCAATTCCTCGATCGCATCGATAATTGTCCTTTGTATTTCGTCGGTCAACAATAAGTTTTCCGGTGTGTCTGTTTCCTTTAGAGCCTCATCGAGGTCAAAGGTTTCATCGTCCGGCCCAATTGGCTGAACTTCCTGCGGACGCCGTGCTCTGGCGGCCACATGATTCTTGGCAGTATTGATTGCGATCCGATACAGCCAAGTATAAAAAGCACTATCGCCACGAAAGTTCGGCAATGCTCTATAAGCCTTCAAAAAGGCCTCCTGCGCTATATCCTGTGCATCAGTTATATCGCGCACATAGCGAGATACAAGGTTAACCACTCGATTCTGGTATTTTATTACCAATAGATCGAAGGCTTTCTTGTCCCCCCTTTGTACTCTTTCAACTAATGTACTATCCGCTATCTCGTCGCCCATCAGGGGCTATCTCCTTGTGTTATTATTATGCGGCTTTCTCCTAACCCCGCGTCATAGACACGCCGTTTTAGGTTTAGTTCGATGAAAATCGCTTTTAGAATGTTCTAATTATAAACAAGTTGAGACCTTTGTACGAAAGTATGGTTAAAGAAAAGGTCTCAAGTTAAATCACATTAAAGAACTTATGGTACATCAACACGATTTCGACGTCTTAATTATCGGTAGCGGTGCTTCCGGGCTTAGCCTTGCACTACGCTTGTCTGAACATGCAAATGTAGGCGTAATTTCCAAAGGACCTCTAAAAGAAGGTTCCACTTATTATGCTCAGGGCGGCATTGCGGCAGTGCTTGATCCTGAAGACACACTGGAATCGCATGTCAAAGACACGCTCAATGCCGGCGCAGGACTTTGTGATCAGGAAGTGGTTGAGTTCGTTGCTTCAAAAGGTGAAGAAAGCATCGAATGGTTACTGGACATGGGTGTTCCTTTTACGCCGGATGATGACAGCGATCTGCCCTATCATCTGACACAAGAAGGTGGACACAGTCATCGACGAATTATTCATGCTGCTGACGCGACGGGTAAAGCGGTGGAAACAACGCTGGAATCTGAAGTTCGTGGTAATCCAAAAATTTCTTTATACGAACATCACATCGCCATTGATCTGATCACTAAAAATAAAGTCGGGGAAAATAAGATCAGTGGCAACTCCGAACAAAAAGCTGATCGTTGTTTGGGTGCTTATGTATTGGATAAACAACAGGATCATGTGGTCACTTTTCGAGCCAAATTCGTCGTTATGGCAACCGGTGGTGCTGGCAAAGTTTATCTTTATACCAGTAACCCCGACGTTTCTACTGGTGACGGCATCGCAATGGCCGCTCGTGCAGGCTGTGATATTGCCAACATGGAATTCATGCAATTCCATCCAACCTGTCTTTACCATCCAGCGGCAAAGTCTTTCCTCATCACTGAAGCGATCAGAGGTGAAGGTGGCGTTCTATTACTGCCTAATGGTGAGCGATTTATGGATCGCTTCGATGAAAGAGCGGAGCTGGCACCACGAGACATAGTCGCACGCGCCATTGATCACGAAATGAAACGTACCGGTAGCGATAGTGTGTTCCTCGACATCAGCCACAAACCTGCCAGCTTTATCAAAGAACACTTCCCCACCGTTTCGGAAAAATGTCTGGAATTTGGTTTTGATATCACCAAAGATCCGATTCCTGTCGTTCCGGCCGCGCATTATATGTGCGGTGGCGTGATCGCTGACATGAGTGGCCAGACTACCCTGCCTGGCCTTTATGCCATCGGTGAAACTTCCTGTACAGGCTTGCATGGCGCAAATCGTATGGCCAGCAATTCACTGCTCGAATGTCTGGTCTATGCCCAATCTTGCCATAACGATATTCTGGCCAACCTTGCCGGTGCTGAAATGCCACAAACACTGCCTCTCTGGGATGAAACGCAGGTAACAGATTCCGACGAACAAGTTGTCGTTTCACATAATTGGGACGAACTTCGGCGGTTTATGTGGGATTACGTTGGTATTGTTCGCACAACCAAACGTCTGCAGCGAGCGAAAAACCGGGTTGAATTACTCAAAGGTGAGATCGCAGAATATTATGGCAATTTCCGAGTGACTAATGATTTGATCGAGTTAAGAAACCTTGTCCAGGTTGCGGATCTGATCATCGAATCTGCTTTACACAGAAAAGAAAGTCGCGGACTTCATTACACCCTGGATTATCCTGATCTAAGCGATCAACTACAAAATACAATTTTGAGATCACGACCAAATGAAGATGCCAGCTGATTACTCCGCTCCGAAAAATTTACTAAAAGATAAGATCATTCTAGTCACTGGAGCTGCCGAAGGCATCGGCAGAGTAGCAGCCAGAACCTTTGCAGCTTCTGGTGCAACCGTGATCATTCTGGATAAAAACGTCCCTGCCCTAGAAACACTCTATGATGAAATAAAACAGGATGGATCACCGGAAGCTGCGATCTACCCGATGGATCTGGTTGGTGCTTCGATCAACGATTTTGAAACACTGGAAAGTACACTAGAAGAAAACTTTGGAAAACTGGATGGCTTATTACATAACGCGGCGATCCTCGGCAACCTCACCAGTATTCCCAACTACGATCTAAAACAATGGCAGGACGTCATGACTGTCAATTTCAATGCTCCGCTGCTGCTCACACGTGCATGCTTATCACTACTAAAAGCTTCGGACTCTGCTTCGCTGATCTTCACGTCAGACACTGTCGGTCGTCAGGCAAAAGCTTACTGGGGAGCTTATGGCGTATCAAAATTTGCTACAGAAGGTTTAATGCAAATCCTTGCGGAAGAACTGGAAACCAACACCTCGATCAGAGTCAACAGCCTTGATCCTGGTCCGGTGAGAACGTTAATGAGATCATCAGCCTATCCTGCCGAAGCACTGGATCACTGCCCTCTCCCCGAATCCATTATGCAAACTTATCTCTATTTGATGGGAGCCGACAGCCAGGCAGTCAACGGGCAAGCACTTTCAGCGCAATAGTTTTCACTTCAGCTTGCAGCAATATAACTCAGATAATCAAAAGAAAACACTCAGTCAATTTTCTGGCATGCTTTTCGCATAAATTTTGTCATTATTTAACGACAGGATGACAAAATGGCGATGCCACTTCAGGAAATGACTCCACAATATGATGATTATGTGAACAAAGTTTCATCAGATACAATAAAGAACTATCATAAGCCTATGAACGACAAACAGAATATGGATCAACAGGCGTTACAGGTAGCCAATGTGCTGCAAACGTCACTTGATCTAAACAAACTCATTGAAATGTTTGCTGAAAAGCTGGCAGACTTTGTTGCGCACGACAGTCTTCTCTACGTGAACGAAGAAGACGATGTAGAATTGTTAATTGGTAAGCCGACTATCAATACTTGCAGCTATCAGGTGACGCTGCTTGAAAAGTCACTGGGCGATGTCACTATTTCACGACAAAAACCATTCGATGATAACGAAATCAAATGGTTTGAATCACTGCTTTGCTCGCTGATTTATCCGCTGCATAATGCATTGCTCTACAAACATGCAATCCAGACTGCCTACAAAGATCCTGTTACTGGCGTCAACAATCGTGCCGCTATGGATGCGACTCTCGAACGTGAAGTCGAACTGGCACATCGGAATGGTGCAGCTCTATCCGTCATCATGCTGGATATTGATCATTTCAAAAGGATTAACGATAAATATGGCCATCTGGCTGGTGATGCGGTGCTAAAAGGTGTTGGATCATGTCTGACAGAATGTATACGTCGAAGTGATATTGTCTTCCGTTATGGTGGCGAAGAATTTGCCGTGATCCTTAACACCACAGATATCGCTGGCGCTAATTATCTTGCTAATCGTATTCGTGTTGCAGTGGAAGAACGAGACTTTGAACACGATGGTTTGAATGTAAAGATCACCATCAGTGCAGGAGTTGCGTTACTTGAAAAAGACTACGAAGGAAGAGATTTGATCGACGCGGCTGACAGGGCACTTTATCAAGCCAAAAATGCAGGACGAAACCTGGTTGTTGTTTATGATCCGAAGAATGATTCCTCTAGCAAAAACGCCTCCTAATCAGACTTATCAAATCCAAGCACCCAGCGCATAACACCACTTCTGGGAATGTCCTGATCAGAAACAACTTGTTGTAAAAGATAAAAATCGTTGATCAGTACTTGCATCCGGCGATAAGCATTATCGACACCACAGAACAGAACTCTGTCATCCAGTTGTAAGGGTGTAATATTTGCCGGCATGAGGCGACGTTCATCACCTCTGATCAAAAATAGTGGATGTGCTTTTAACTCAACTTTCCGGTTATGCGGATCAACCAACAAATGTTCCATCGTCATATCGTGACCACCGGACATAACATCCAAAATAGCTGGAGCATCCTCTCTGGTAACCTTGATCACCCAGATATCAGGAATAGTTTCTGTCCCGATAGAATCATCAAGCCTGTGAAGCAGACCCCGAGCCCATTCATTATCATACTTGGATACTCGTTCAAGAAACTCGGACAGTTTAGGCATGGTGACCAACCCACGAATTTTGCTCGCAAGCACTTGTCCGGGATTCATAATGATATCTGCATCCAGTGCTTCAAAGGTTGCGGTGTTGGCCTCATTATTTTGCCGGGCAACAATGAACAGATCTGGATTTAGCTCTCTGGCCGTCATAATAATCGACAGATTATTAGGATCGTTATCTGTCCCAGCAACAATCCCAACAGCATCTTCGACACCGGCCTCTAATAAAGTGTCAGCCTCCGTTCCTCGCCCCAGAACCATTCCATGTGTGGGTGGTTCAATCTGATCATTGGACTCAATTACGACTGTCGGTATATCTTCATTTTCAAGAAAATCAACTAAATACCGGCCAAATCGACCATAGCCACAAACGATCCACTTTCCTCTGGGCGGCACGGGTGGTTTGTCAAAATGAGTATGAGAAATTCCGGACAAAAACTCTCGTAATAAATACTGATCAGGAGAATGTAATGCCAACGCGATTGTTTCACCAAAAATCTCGAAGGCATCAACAATATCTTCGGTTTTGAACGATGCCATGTTGGCCTTTGTTGCTTCGTTACCAGACCGGGCAATCACTTTTAGATCCGGATTGAGCAACTTACTTGTGATCGCAATTTTCAAATTCACCCTATCACTATCTGTCAATGCGATTACCCTTACACAAGACGGATGCTTTAAGCCGGCCTCCAACAAGTGTTCGGGGATTTCTACATCCGCACACAAACCAGGAACATGCACAGGAAAATTCTGATCGTGCATGCTCAGCTCATTAATACGATCCTGATCTTTATCGATCACTACCATTCTGATGTTGTAGTGTGTCAGTGCCTGAGCTAATGCAGCACCCGCTTCTCCATAGCCACAAAGCAGATAAAACGGTTCTTTGATTTTCCTGACGCTACGGGCAAAACGACGTTCTACCATTGCCTGACGAAATGCAGGATCCTGAACCAGCGCAAGGATTGCGCCGATGGAATAGATCCAACCTACAACACTCATGTAAATACAAACCATCGCCCACATACGTTGTGCATGTGAGAATGCGTGTGGAAGTTCGCCGAAGCCTATCGTTGTTGAAGTGTAGCTAACAAAATAGAGTGCATGGAAGAAATCCATGTGTGTAGTCTGGCCATTTTGTTCGATCCCTGGCATCAGAACCATGCCAAGAACCGCGATACTATAAACGCAGATCAGCACCAATAGAGGCAGACGCATTCGTCTTAAAACTAGCCAAATTATCTGGTTCATATCAGCAGCGACCGGACTCTTTTTCTACCTTTTGATCAACGCAATAACATGATGGTCTCAAGCATCAGCAAGACGACAGAAATAATATTCGCCAGCAATGCACCACCGGATAATGAAACAATACTCGACATAATTTCTGGTGTCATACCAACATCGCCGATATTAACCGTAAATGCCCAAAGACCTGCAGCTGCGATCAGCTGTAAGTCAGCCACTAAACTAGTTGCCAATAATACGGCTCCAATTTGTGTTCTATCACCAAATTTTAAAACCGTTGCGATCAGGTTAACAACAATAACAGCAAAGAGTTCATAGACAGGATGATGGCCTGGATTATCAATCTCACCGATAAAAAAACCAAAATTCAATGTCAACGCCAGTACAATAAAAAAACCAAAAATGACCTTTTCCAGGTTCATGATCTATAACTCCATATTTTTTTCATAAGCCACGCTGTGGCAAACTTAAATCATTAAGTAATCTGACTGATCGTCCCTAGTGCTGCAGCGATTTTAGTAAACATTTCTTTTTCACCATCGCTAACGCGCTCGCCACCAATACCCAAAAAGCCACCTTCTTTCGCTGCCTTTGCGACACTCTCAGCGATCGACATTGCCCAGGCTTTATATTCTTTTTTTTCTTCTACTGATGCTTTTTTATCCAGCAAAAGAGCAACCGCCTGACAATCTTCTATGACCTGCGCACTCATTTTTTCATGTGAATTAATGCCTTTATCTTTCAAGCGGGACATGGCTTTTTCACGAAAAGCTTTGGCACTGGCCATCGCTTCTTTTCGATCTTCCAAATTGGGTAAAACGCCTTTGATAATCTCATTGTCAGGATAATCCTTCACACCCGCCATTAAAGACTTTGCACTGGCCATCATTTCTTTGATCGTTCCAAGACCACTGCCTTCAGCAAAGGCCATTGCCGTTCCGATCAATGAGGTTGTACTGGTTAATAAAAATTGTTCTTCTTCTGAAAACCGATCTTCTAATGACATAATTCCCCCTGTTTGTTCATTTGAGGAGATCATAATAACGCTGAATAAATATTTTCTCTAATCGTGTATTAAATCAGATGTACCCAGAGGTGGTGGTAAGATCCTCAGGAAAAGCGCGAACCATTGTTTACAACGACCTTCAGCCCGGGTTTATTTGTCCGAATGTACGCACTGACATCATCAGGGAAAAGTGGCTTACTGTAGTAATGTCCCTGAATGAGATCACAACGGTTATTTTGCAAAAACTCCTGTTGTTTACGGGTTTCAACACCTTCTGCAACCAGCGTCAGACCAAGGCTGTGGCCCAGTGAAATCGTTGAGGAAATAATACCCCGGCTGGATTTATTGGTTTCAAGATCACCAATAAAACAACCATCAATTTTCAAAGTATCTACGGGATAGTTTCTAAGATAACTTAGAGATGAATAACCTGTTCCAAAATCATCAATCGCAATTGAAAACCCAAACTCTTTCAGAGTATTTAGTCTGATGTATACAGCTTCCGTTGCTTCAAGAAATGTTTCTTCTGTAATTTCTATTTCAAGCTGATGCGGATCAACATTATATTCAATCACGGTATCTATTAACGATCGAACAAATTCGGAATCTCTAAGGCAACCCGGGGAAAGATTTATGGAAAAATTTAAACCTTTAATCAACTGTCTATCCTGACTTTGAATGAACATGCAAACACATTCAACCACCCATTTTTCCAATTTTTTCATCAGACCAATTTCTTCAGCAACTGGAAGAAATTGATCCGGCGTTATGATGCCTTCACCATTCCGATCCCAGCGAAGTAAGGCTTCAAAACCTGCTAGCCGATCTGTATCAATATTATGCACAGGCTGAAAAACCATCATAAACTCATCTTTACTCATGGCTTGTCTAAGATCAGTTTCCATACCAAGACGTTGTCGTGACACAAGCTCAAAGACAGGATCGTAAAACATGTAATTTCCATTACCCGATTTTTTAGCCTGATACATACTCACATCGGCATGTTGCATCAATGTGCTTTCATCCTCACCATCCAATGGATAGATCGCAATACCAATACTGGTAGAAATATGTAGCGTATGCCCCATCACTTCAAAAGGTTTTTTCAGAGATTGAATAATTGATTTTGCAACATTTTCAACATCTTCGGTTTGATGTGTATTTTCGACTAATAACACAAACTCATCACCGCCAAGACGACTCACCGTATCTTCTTCACGTAAAGCATTCACCAGTCTTTTTGCAACCGCGATCAGTAGTTTATCTCCGACCAGATGCCCGAGATTATCATTCACAATTTTGAAACGATCCAGATCTAGATACAGCAGCGCAAGGTTTCCTCCACGCCGTTTTATACCTCTGATGGACTGCTTTAACCGATCGAGAAGGAGGTAACGATTCGGCAGTTCTGTTAACGCATCAAAGTTAGCCCGTTGGCTCACCTGTTCCGTTCGGATCTCAACAATCTGCTCAAGATTTTCACTATGTTCCAGTAATTGTTTATCACGATCCTCTATCACCTGCATCATATTATTAAATGCATTTAACAAGGTACCCACTTCGTCTTCACGGGTGTGTTTGATACGTGTACGATAATTTCTTTCTTCCGTGACCTGCTGCGCTGTTTCCATCAACATCAACATTGGCCTTTCAAAAAATCGATGGATCATGATGATCAAGAAGATAGCGAATGCTAATGAAAGTAGAAATGAGAAAGTGAAAATTTTACTATAGTCCTGCACTCTTTCGTAAAGTACATCGAGCTTGAATTGTAACCTGATCGTGCCTACTTCATTACCGTAGAGCATCACCGGCTTTATGACTTCAAAAAACTTCTGGTTGATATTCCTGCTTCTCTGAAGCTCAGGTTGCTCTATAAGCCTGGAAGCAATTCCTGCTGGATAATCAGCAACGACATTCTGACTATTATCATAAGCGACCGCTGCGGACACATAAGGATTTTCGACCAGAATAACGAAAGCATCCATCGCTGCGTCATCATCCCCAAACAATAAAGCCGGGGCAATATTGGCCGCCAACATATCAGCCACCATGTCGGCAGTTTTACTCACATCATTTTTATATATTTGATAGTTCTGATGCGCCACAAGGCCAAGCGCCAACAGCAACGAACACACGCTGATCGCAGCAACAGAAACGATAAATCGGTTTTTTAAGGAAAGTTGTTTGAATCCAACCATGTCTTAGTTCCTCACGATCTGAGCCAACTTGAGTAATTTAGAGCTTAGTTTGATCTGGCTTTCTTTCAGATTATTCATGTTCACTTCAAACGTCACATGCTCATTATTAGTCACAAAATTAATGTGCGCCTGACTTGTTGCAACCGGCTGATCTTCAGTGACGACCAACAAACCTGATCGAGATGGGAAAGAATAATTAGACTGCACATGAGAATCTTTCGGAATAAACAAAACATGACAACCCACAAGACTATCGTGGTCATCAATATGATCGATTCGTTTGATCGCTATTGGCCGCTCATACTTACCAAAAAAACGCCCCTCAACAATCTGTTCAAGAAATGTTCCAAATGGCTCCGGTTCCAGAAGGCAAAGATTGATCGCACTCTTCTCATCTATAAAATCTTTTGTTTCCCAGCGAACAAACCAGGTAATTTTGTACAACATTGCCGCCTTGACTTGATGTTCCTTATCCAGTTCCACAGGCTCTACCCTGGGATTTTCAGCATACGCAACCGAACCAACCAGAAGGCAGAAGAGAAGCGAAATAAGAAGAGAGAAATTTTGCATCAGTCTCAATAATCCTTATTAAAACTTCAAACCAAAACTGATACTGAACTGATAATCTTCTTTCGGCTGAACGCCGGTCATGTTTCTATAAACGGGCTTTGTAAATTCAAAATCGGCATACTTCTTACAATTCGTTTCAGCATTACAAACCTTCATCAACAAACTAAGATTCATATTATCTCCACCGTAGAATGCTGGATTTGCGATTGCTGCCATGAAAGGAAACTGTCCTGGCTTTATCAAACTAACATCAGCACCATGGATCGGATCGATATGCTGCCAGGCCAGCTTAACGCCTGGATGGAAATAACTTTGAGAGAAATATTGCGCCCAGATATTTATTCCGTAACGATTCCCAAGGTGATAGTTGTTACTATTTTCTCCAATATGAATTCTGGCTGTCAGCTGAGTGCCTAAATCCAGCGATCCTTCATGTCGTAAGTAACTAATGGATAAAGGAAGATCCCATGTGCCTGTTCCAAGTTGCTTCGTATAAGGAAGCCGTTCATCGGTACCAGCCCCATTTCTTGGCGTATCACCCTTTTCATCAATTGAACCGGTAGGAAAACTAACACCGCCTGAAAACTGCCATGCACTACGGTCATTGATCGGCATATACCAGGTAGACAATAATGAAATATCGCCGATACCGGACGACGCAATATTAAAATCCTCAAATCCGGCTACCGAACTTATATGATCAGTATCCTGTCTGACGAAGGGAATGGATAAAGAGAACTTGAGTTTGTCATTGACTCTGTAACCAAGATCAAATGAATGAACTTCTTGTGTAGATTTGACTGGAAGAATAGGAAAATTTCTATCGGTACGTATCTCTCCCGGAGAAAAAAGAATATCCATAAGACCGACAGATCTATCATCCATCTGATAACCATCAAGACGCAATTGGCGATAGCTATATTCCACAGACCAACGTTCATGAAAACCATCTTCTGACATTGCCGTATCACGGATGTTAAGACGCATCAGATCCTGCATGCTGAGATCAGCGAGATCCGACGGTGTGGCCAAAACGGTTCCAGTGGCTACTAATAGACAGAGACTGACTAAGAGCTGGTTATATTTATGATTTCCCCAACACGACATACACCTACCCTCCATAATAGTGTGTTCGCAGTTGGATAGTTTATTCAATGATGAGAGTAAAAGCCTGTGAAATCATTCTTTTGCTACAAGACTTTACATTTATAGTTGTACTGAGTCTTCTATAGTTATTGGTAAAAACGAGTTTTTTCTGCTGACTAAAGTAATGAACCAACATTACTAGCGAGTTTGAAAAAGAACTCCCGAAAGTCATAAACCAGCGCCACAGGAATGGCCAGGCCAACAAACTTTTGCAGGCTTTTGATCACGACATTAGCCATGAAAGGCAACTCACGGTCTTTAAGGTTCTTTTGTTTCTCAGAGTATTCGGATGGCGACCAACCAGAACCCAGTGCATCGATCATCTGCTGACTTATCTTTTGTGCATAGCTATAACCTTCCAGCGTATCTCCCACCGTAGAATCCTTACCATCTTTCTGGATCAGCTTCAGGCTGTACCAGACAGTAGAAGATTTCCCATCACTGGATGAGCCACTTTTTTCAGCAACAATATCGGCAATCGTTGATCGTTCTATCTCACCACCAAAGTTAAAACCAAACGCCTTATGCCGAACATTAACACCCGATGGCCCGACATCAACCGTCAAAGTATTGCTAATCATATAAAAACCAAACGCAAACACAGCGGCGGCGATCAGTTCAGCAAACCCGAAAAAGACCATTGAAGTCACCGGTAGAAAATCTGCAAAACCTTCTCGCATAAACCACATGAAAACTGTAATAAATACACCGGCGAGCATCAAGCCAATACCCAGACCTTTGTTGCGATATTGAGGGTAAAGAAATTGAGTTCCACCTGGAACTACACTGATCTGAGGAATCGTTGAATCAGAAGAGGTTACCGTCGGAGCAATCTGATCAACTGATGGCCTTGCATATCTAGCCGATGATGCAATCGCTTGATCACTGGCTCTGATTACAGGAATCGTAAACTTGCGTTCAAAATCGCTGCCTTCAAGAGGCAAACTTATCTGCACATCCCAACCATGATGATCTTTGCTATCAGGCTCCGTTTCGGGCAAGTCTGCTGGCGGTTGGAATTCAAAATGAAGGCGACTGCCCATGGCTGACGGCTTACTTCTAACAGAAATATCATCCTGCCAGATAGCCTCGCTAACGCTCTCACTTTCACCACCTCTTTTGTCCCAGTAATAATGCATACAACTCAAAGAAACTTTAATCTCATGAGCAGCATCATACGGAACCGGAACATCCACATAACCACCAACAACGCCGCCCAGTTGTCCGGGGAATGGCGTCATCGTCAACGGTGTTTTACCAAATTTCTTCCAGGCCAGAGTTTCTTTGATCGCCTGATGGATCATGAATAAGCCGATGAAAGGAAATAGAATAAAAAAATAAAAAACAGGATTTTCCTCGAAGGCTTTAAGGATATTATCACCACCGAGAAGAATCGCCGCCCAGGTTATCGCATTCCAGAAAATCGCAAACAGCCAGAGAAGTTTAAATTGACTTCCTGCGTTAGAAAGGATGCTATTGGTTTGCCATTTTGGATTATCTAAAACTGCTGATTGAGATGACATGTACAGATCCATATAGAGAATATCTACATACTATCGGCAGAATTAAGGTTTTTTTGAGCAAGCCTCGTCGAATAAACTTTCTAGCAGTTCGTGCGTTCCCCTGAGCTGATCAACCACCGCCAGACTCCAGTCAAAATACTCACGCCGCCGATCAAGATCCCAGCCCGCGGGTGGTGCAGCACACATGTCACGTATATTGCAGATCTTGTCTGCCAACTTAACCTGTTTAGCCTGATCAGTGGCTGTTGCAGCCTTATCGACCTGTTGTTGTTTACGTTGCTCTTTCTGCAGGCGTTTATCATCAGTCAATTCACGCACAACATCTGTGATCGACTTACCGAAAAGAGATTCCAGTTCAGTAAAACTGGTGTCCGTATCCTCAACCGTATCGTGCAAAATTGCCGCAACGATCACATCCGGATCAGTCACCTGCCCTTCGTTGACTAACACGTTCACCAGATCAATCGGATGATTGATATAAGGAGATGCCTCAACATTTTTCCGACGCTGATCACGATGCTTCAGTGCCGCGAATGAGAGAGCTTTAAAAATGATATTGAGATCGGTCATGTACCTGTATCGATCACAGGGATTGCTGACAGTAATTTTTGCGTATAAACATGTTGCGGATCATAAAGAACCTGATCAACATCACCATATTCCACGATCTCACCCTGATACATAACAGCAACTTTATGTGCGATATATTCCACCACGCCAAGGTTATGCGTGATAAATAAATAAGTCAGACCAAGACGATTTTGCAGATCTTTCAGCAAAGTTAAAATCTGCGATTGAACCGACACATCCAGCGCACTGGTAGGTTCGTCACAAATGATCAACTTCGGATCAACTGCCAGCGCTCGGGCAATACAAATCCGTTGCCGTTGTCCACCGGAAAACTCATGTGGATAACGCAAACGAAATTCTTTTTCCAGACCAACCTGTTCTAGTAATTCTTCAACTCTTTTTATGCGATCCTGTTTCGTCTTGCCGATCTTCTGCGCGATCATGCCTTCTTCGATAATATCGCTGACAATCATTCTTGGATTCATGGAAGAATATGGATCCTGAAACACGATCTGAATATCCGTTCGACGTTTGCGTAACTCGGCAGGACTTAACTTCGCCAGATCAACACCATCAAATATGACCGAACCATTCGTAGGTCTGATCAATTGTAGAATACCTTTTCCAAAAGTCGTTTTACCACTTCCAGATTCACCCACCATCGCGATCGTCTGCCCTCGTTCCAACGTCATGGAAATATTATTTACAGCACGAACATGACCGGTAACTTTCTTGAAAAAACCCGTTCTGATCGGAAAATGTACATCAAGATTTTTCACTTCTAATAAAACACTTCTATCCTGTTCAACCTTCTGGTTTCGTTCTTCCTGATCACGTTTTATTTTGCTTGGCAAAGCATCAAATAATTCTTGCGAATATGGATGTTCGGGCTTTTTGAAAAATTGATCGCGTGGTGCATTTTCAACAATCTTTCCGGCATACATAACACCAACCTGATCAGCCATTTTTGAAGCGACACCCAGATCATGCGTAATAAATAAAATCGCCATGTTTCGTTCTTCTTGCAGCTTCAACAACAACTCCAGAACCTGTGCCTGTATGGTCACGTCCAATGCCGTTGAAGGTTCATCGGCGATCAATAATTCAGGTTCACCTGCCAGCGCCATTGCGATCATGACACGTTGTTTCATACCACCAGAAAACTGATGTGGATACTCGCCGTAACGTCGATCAGCTTCAGAAATCCCTACGGCATCCAGTAATTCGATCACGCGTACTTTTGCCGACTTCCCTTTGAGCTTTTTATGCCAGGTCAAAGATTCTGCAATCTGATCACCAATGGTCATCACCGGATTAAGCGACGTCTGCGGCTCCTGAAAAATCATCCCAACTTTACCGCCGCGAACCTGACGCATTTCTGACTCTGGTAGTTGTAAAAGATCTTCTCCATCCAGCAAAACTTTTCCGGAGTTGATGGTCGCCGCACTAGGCAAGAGTCGCATAATGGCCATCGCAGAAATCGACTTTCCACTGCCCGATTCACCAAGTAACACAAATGTTTCACCACGGTTGATCGTAAAACCAATTTCATCAACAACGGCGGTTGATCCAAAACTGACTTTTAGATCAGAAATTTCTAATAGAACGTCACTCATGTTTTATTCCCAATATCATTCTCGGGAGGCACAACTCGCGGCTTACGATCTTCATCCAGCGCCACGAATGTTAATTGCGCCTGCGTGACTTTTACCACTTGCGGATCGGCCGCATTGCGTTCCGCATAAACCTCAACATCGACCGTGATGGAAGTTCGACCAACCTTTGAAACAAAGGCATACAGACTCAAAACATCACCAACGTAAACGGCCTGGTGCAAAACAATAGAATTCACCGCAACCGTTGCGACCCGACCTTTTGCTCTTTTAATCGCAGGAAGACTTGCCGCAAGGTCGATCTGCGAGAAAATATAACCACCAAAAATACTGCCACCATAATTCGTATCTTTTGGCATAGGAATGACGCGCAAAGTAAGTTCTTTATCAGTTGGCAATTTAATTTTCTTGTCTATTTTTTTAGTCATTCTTCTCGCTCCCGCAATCGTGGATCAAACGCATCCCGAACTGCATCAGAAAATAAATTCGCTGCCAAAACCAGCACAAACATAAACACAAAAGCCGCAGCTAGTGACCACCAGACGATTGGCTCACGCGCCATTTCCATACGCGCACTATTGATCATATTGCCCCAGCTGTTCATGCTCGGATCAACGCCGATATTGATATATGACAACACCGCTTCGGCCAGCACCAGTCCACTGAAATCCAGCACAACTGAAATTAAAATAATGTGCATTACATTCGGTAAAATATGGCGTGTGATGATCGTCATGTTTCCTACACCAAACGCCTGCGCTGCCTGAATATAATCGACCTCGCGCAGTTTCATAGTTTCGCCACGTAACAGACGACACAAACCCGTCCAGCTAGTTACGCCAAGAATAATACACAGGAACAATAAACGCATATCTGATCGTGCTGCAAGGCTGGTGAAATCTGCGGCATGGTTGGACATATAAACCTGTAACATCAGGATCGATGCAGCAATCAGAAGCACGCCAGGGATGGAATTCAATGTTGTGTAAACATACTGGATCACATCATCCACCCAGCCACGGAAATAGCCTGCAGAAATTCCCAACAACACAGCAAACGGTAACATCACCAGTGTTGTCAAAGTACCGATGATCAAACCGGTACGAATACTTTTCATCGCCTGATAAAAAACATCCTGCCCAACTTTATCCGTTCCAAAAATATGATAAAAATGACTGAGATCCCATGCGATGATCAATAGCCAGAGGATCACGCCAAGCGTCATCAAAATCACCAACCACGGCGTTTCTGTTTTACCTTTTAAAACGTCATTGAAAGCATCCTTGATCAGCCAGCCTTTGTTCGCGGCAATCCGCCAGATCATAAGCAAAGATAAGAGAGCAAAAATCACTATCGATTTGATCGTAGATTTCAGAATAATACTGATCACATCAGAAAATTTATCCTTCTCCGGATCAGCAAGATGAGAACCGGCATATTTCAATCTTGGATATTCACGAAAACTAGTGCCGTCGGAATTTTCAACCGTCTCTTTACTGAACTGGTGTGTCGCAAAAGGTGCAGAATAAGTTTTTTCATCCTGATCTAACAAATGCCCGACCACCACATCGAAAATACTTTTAATCTGGGTTGAATATTGTGTTTCGGCATTCGCCGCGTTTTCCAGCTTCGGATGGAAATGCAAAGAATCCAGAAAGCCGATCAGTAAATAGATCGACAAGATCACCGCCGAAGCCATCGCCACGCGACTACGTAAAACCGTCCGCCATGGCCGGCGTAAGTGATCATGACGCCGCACATGCAGGACGAACATCCCAACCATCAGCATCAAGAAAAAAACCAGTCCGTCTGTCCAGAGTAAAGTAGGCATTAACTTAACCTCACTCTTGGATCAACTAATGTATAAGAAATGTCTGTGAGTAATAATCCGAAAATATACAAAACTGATCCAAGAAAAACCATTGATCGAACAATGGCAAAATCCTGCATCGTGATCGCATCCAGTGTATAGCTACCTAAGCCGGGAATTCCGAAGAAAGATTCTGTGATCAGGCTTCCCATGAATAATAATGGTAGAACCACCACAACTCCGGTAAGAATTGGAATCATGGCATTTTTCAGAACATGTCGGAACATAACCAGACGTTCGGATAAGCCTTTTGATCGAGCAGTTCGTACATAATCTTTTCCTATTTCTTCGAGAAAAATTGTTCGATACCAGCGTGTGCCGGAACCAATGCCACCGATCAAACCAACCAGCACTGGCAGGATCAAAAACTTAATCGATTCAAAGCCTGTGTCATAACCCGAGATCGGCACAAGGTTCATCAATTTCCCAACCAGAAATTGCCCGCCGATAATATAAAAAAGTCCTGAAATTGACATCAGGATCACGCACAAAACTACGCCGGTAATATCCAAATAAGTTCCACGGAAAAACGCGATCAAAAGTGCAAAAGAAATGTTGATCAGCAGACCAACGATCAAACCAGGGATCGCGATCGCCAAACTCGGCCACATACGTTGTTTAATATCGAAACCAATATCCCGTCCACTGTCAGATCGACCAAAATCGAAAACAAATAATCGGACTGATTTTTTGAAGAAAATTGTTTCCGTGACTTTTTCCAGCCCATCTTCTTCGCTGTTCCAGAGAAGAGGTTTGTCATATCCACGTTCTTCTTTCCAACCCTGAACGGCTTCTTCGGTCAGACGTTTTTCACCCAGCTGCATGCGCGCCATGTCGTCGGGACTATTGACCACGAAGAACAACACGAAGGTCAGCACGTTGACGCCGATCAAAATCGGGATCGCGTAAAGAATCCGACGGAAAATATATGCCATCATAAGGCGGTCGCCCTCTCTTTACGCCACCAGATGATCACGGCGGGAATCAAGGACAAAAGAAAGATTCCGATCAACCATTTTAACGGCCATAACACCGGCTGATTCCACAACTGACGTTTTTCACTTCGCATTGCTGGCTCGACTCTTTTGTATTTCAAAGTATTGTTCGCCATCAAGTTTGGCTTGGCATTTTTATACCAGTCGTGATGCAGTGAAAAAGCCACTGGATGCCAACCCCATAACCACGGCGAATCTTCCCGTAAGATCGTCACCATTTCATCGATCACGATCTGTCGTGCCTGACTATTTTCCATATTCTTCATTTTTTCAAACAAGGAATCGAATTTCGGGTTGTTGTAATTAGATCCATTTTCACCTTTGTGTTCAACCTTGCCATTCGGACCATAAAGCAGAAACATGAAATTTTCCGGATCAGGATAATCAGCGTTCCAGCCGAGCATATAAATCTGTGCCGTACCTTTACTCATTTTTTCCTGAAAACGATTGTAATCCGTCGCCCGGATCACCAATTGAATACCGAGTTTTTTATACTGTTTACTGATCCAGTCCAGCAATGCTTTGCTTCCCGGCCCGGCTCCCGTGCTGTCAAAATAAAGCAATAACTGTCGGCCAGTTTTTTCATCTCGCCCACCCGGATATCCCGCTTCGATCATCAGATTTTTAGCTGCATCAATTGACTTACGCGCAGGTTTATTCCGATCCCATTCGTACACAATCGGGTTGATACCTTCTTCACCTTCCAGGCTACCAAAGATCCCCGGAGGAACCGGACCTTGTGCCGGGATCCCTCGACCATTGGCAAAGATGGAAATATATTCTTCGTAATCCACTGCAATAGAAATCGCCTGACGTAGTTTTCGGGCGCGTTCCGGATTGCTACCGTGGCCACCGACAACATCATCAAGCATATTAAAACCCATGTAGAAACTCGAAGTCGTCACTGCTGTCAGTAACTTGATACCTTTGTCCCTCATATCATCCGTCAACTGTGCATCACCCTTTGCACCAAATTGTACGGCCTGATCAAAACTGTCCGAAGCCACACCAGACGTATCATAAAAGCCCTGCAGAAATTTATTCCATGAAGGGATCGCTTCTTTTTCCAGCGAGTAGATTGCCTTGTCTATGAAAGGTAGTTCCTGGCCAGCATTTTCCAGCAAACCAGCACTCTTATCTTCCGGCGCACCTTCGACAGGATAAGTCTCGCCATGAAAATTTGGATTGCGCGACAACACCATTTGTCGATTCGGATTGTTCTCGGTCAACATAAATGGCCCAGTTCCTACCGGATACCAGTTCAGTGAAATATTTTTATCATCCATTCCGGGTTGCGAATAAAACAGATCGGCTTCCCACGGCATCGGTGCAAAAAATGACATGGACAGCCAGTAAATGAATTGCGGGTATACACCTTTGAGTTTGATCTCATAAGTGTAGCGATCAATAACCTTCACTCCTTCCATTGAAAACTTCGTCAGATCGATGAAGGGTTTTTCTTCGGCCTTGTAATCGCTGCGAAGTTCTTTCGACAGTTCACGAAGCCCGACAATATATTCCGACATCAAACTTGCGATCGGCGAATGTGTCGCTGGATGTGCCATGCGCTTGATCTCATAAACATAATCATCCGCGATCAATTCACGAGTGGAAGTTTCTGCAAAATCATTGAGTGTATAAATATCATCCAGATCATTCGCTGTGATCGAATGATAAAAATATTGCCCCTGATCATCTTTGGCGAATGCCGGATGTGGCTGATATTGAATTCCGGGTTTGATCGTGATCCGATAAACACTCCATGCGATCTGATCAGGATCGCTACTCGGCGCTAACTCATCTCCATCCGTATCCAGAAAAGTAACCGTCGGCATTTCAGCGGCCGCCAGTGTTGTCAGCTCATAAGGTCGCTTGAGAAAGTGATATTGCAACGGTGGTTCGTAGATCTGGCCGATAAACTGATATTCATTGGAAGCATAGGAGCGCACCGGATCAAGATGCTTAGGGCGCTCGGAAAAGTGATCATAAAGAATCGACGCCTGATCTTCATCAGCCGGATACGGGTTATTCCACGGTGGTTCGGAACAGCCGCTCGCAGTCAGTATCGTCAATGTCGCGATAAAAAGTAAAAAAGAGTGTCGCTCAAGCATCCAGTTTCTTATATGATTATTAACTAAAGGGAGGATTATAAACACGCTCCTGTATATGTACACTCCCGAACAACATAAATGAGGACAAAATCATGGGATTTTTAGAAGGAAAAAACGCACTCGTCGTCGGTGTCGCCAGTAACCGCTCCATCGCTTACGGTATTGCTAAGGCCATGCACCGTGAGGGTGCGAACCTCGCTTTCACCTATCAAAACGAAAAACTTCAGGGACGTGTAGAAAAATTTGCCAAAGAAATGGACTCGGAGATCACCCTGCCCCTCGATGTGGGCGACGATGAACAGATCGAATCTGTGTTCGAAAACCTCGACAATTACTGGGATCATCTTGATATCCTGATCCACGCCGTCGGTTTCGCACCACGTGAAGAATTAGCCGGCGATTACATGGACAGCGTCACCCGCGAAGGCTTCAAGATCGCGCATGACATCAGCTCCTACAGCTTCACCGCCCTCGGCAACGCAGCACGTCCGATGATGAAAGATCGCAACGGAGCTATGCTGACACTAAGCTACATCGGTGCTGCCCGCGCCATGCCCAACTACAATGTCATGGGACTCGCCAAAGCCAGCCTCGAAGCCAATGTCCGCTATATGGCCGCTAATCTTGGGCCAGAAGGTATCCGCGTCAACGCAATCTCTGCCGGCCCGATCAAGACACTCGCTGCCGCTGGGATCTCTGGCCTGCGTGGATTTCTTAAAGCGGTAGAAGAGAGTGCGCCGATGCGTCGAAATGTGACCATCCACGATGTTGGAAATGTTTCGGCGTTTATGTGCTCTGATCTGGCGATGGGGATTACTGGTGAGATTACTTATGTGGATAGTGGGTATAATATTCTGGGACTCGTGTAGGTTGGGTTAGCGACAGCGTAACCCAACATAAATAATGTCTGATTACGCTATGCTAATCAGACCTACGAACTGAATATGGATTCCCACAGAAACAGCCGAAACCAGAAAATTCCACATGTACTTGTAGCGTGTATTCCTATACTGCTTTCAATAATTACCATCACACAATTGCAGTTGAATTTTCTTGCAATGTTCTTGCTAACAGTAGGAGCTTACTTTGCTATTTACCTGAAGCAGTTCTTTATTGTTAGTGGAGAAACTAAATCTAAACTACTCAATTTAATGATATGGTCTCTACTTGTGCTAGCGATCTTTCCTTTCGGTTGTCTTATATTTTTAATCATTAATTGGGAAGCTTTTAAGGGTAAAACAAATAGCCTAGATGAAACATAGTGGAATCCGGGTCAAGATTCCCGTATTCCGCAAAGCTCCATACGGACTACAAAACAGGAATAAAACATGCCACATAAACACGCAATAATTCTCTTAATCGCAATCGTCATTGGTGTCATCGCCGGTGTCGCTTCTGGCTGGATCTGGGGTGAAACCATGACCTCGATCAAGTGGATGGGCGATCTGTTTTTACATGCCTTGAAACTGGTGATCCTCCCCTTGATCGTTGCGGCGGTGATTAGTGGAGTTTGTTCGCTGGGTGATGTTCGTAAACTGGGGCGGATTGGTGGCATTACGGTTCTTTATTATGCTTCAACTACCGCGATCGCTGTATTGATCGGACTGCTGGTGGTCAATCTAATCCAGCCTGGTGTTGGCATGGCCGAACTAAGCCAGACCATTCCGGACAAGGTTTCCGGCAAAGAAGACATGGGCTTTTCCCAAATCGTATTGTCGCTGGTGAAACCTAATCTGATCGAAGCCGGTGGTTCAAATCAATTATTACCGATCATCTTTTTCTGTCTCTTATTCGCCGCCGCACTAACGACAGTTGGTGAAAAAGGCAAACCTGTGATCGCGTTTTTTAATGGCCTGAATGAAGCCATGATGAAGGTCGTCATCTGGATCATGTATTTCGCACCATTTGGTATTTTCGCCCTGATCGCCGCACGTCTCGGAATGGCTGGCGGCGGTGAAGCTTTCTTTCAGGAGATCAAAGCAGTCGGCTTACATGTTGTCACGGTATTAACCGGCCTGACCTTACATTTCCTTGTTCTATTGGCGATATTAAAATTCTTCACCGGCCGTGGTCTGGCATATTTAACCGGCATGGGACGCGCGCTGCTCACCGCTTTCGGTACAGCCAGTTCTTCAGCAACCATTCCGCTGACAATGGAATGTACGCGTGAGAATGATATCGATCCTCGTGCAACTCGATTCGTGATCCCGCTGGGTGCAACGATCAACATGGATGGTACAGCTTTATACGAATCTGCAGCCGTCATGTTCATCGCACAGGCTTATGGTTTCGATATGAGTATTAGCCAGCAGGCGATCATCTTTGTGACTGCGACACTGGCTGCTATTGGTGCTGCAGGAATTCCCGAAGCTGGTTTGGTGACGATGGTGATCGTGTTGTCTGCTGTGAATTTACCATTGGAAGGGATTGGACTTTTGCTGGCCGTTGACTGGTTTCTTGATCGCTTTAGAACCGCTGTTAATGTCTGGGGTGATAGCGTTGGTGCTGCGGTAATTGATCGGGTGATCAAGAAATCTGTATAAAGTATCTGTAGGATGAATACTCATGGGCTTCGACTTTAGATCCTTCGCTCTGCTCAGGATGACAACCGTTCTTGTGATGACTGTCATCCTGAGCAGAGCGAAGGATCTCTGAACGAAGCCAATAATCTACACGAATGAACCAACCTAAAAAATTAAAAAACTGGTACGTCTATATTGTCCGCTGCGCAGATAACAGTCTTTACACCGGCATCGCATTGGATGTCGAAAGACGACTTGACGAACACAATGGCAAGAAGGCTGCAAAATATACGCGTAGTCGGCAACCAGTAGAATTAGTTTACTCAGAAGAAGTTGAGTCCCGCTCCGCCGCCGCATCCAGAGAGTTTGCGATCAAGAAGTTATCGAAACAGAAAAAGGAAAGTTTAATTCTGGATCAGATCCCTAATCACGAGCAATAAAAAAGGCGATCAAATGATCGCCTTTTTTACGAAATAGTTATTAAGAACTATTCGACTTCTTTACCACCGTCCAGCTCATCCTGCCATTTTTTCAACTCATCCCATTTTCCATCACGCGCCATTTCTGACTGTGCTGGCCATGTTTCTGGATCGTGAGTTGCAAACTGACTTCCACCAGCAGCAAGGATTTCTTTGATCGCATCAGGCGCTGTTCCAGCCAGATCAGCAAATGTGTTGATGCCGTCTTCCTGCAACAACTCGTTAATCTTAGGACCGATGCCTTCAATTTTAGTCAGGTCATCAGCGGCTTTTGCAGCTTCAACCGGAGCAGGTGTTGCAGCTTTAGGAGCAGCAACTTTTTTGCCACCAATTTTTTCTTTGATTCGAGCCGCTCTTCCGCGCAGTTCACGCATGTAGTAAAGTTTCGCACGTCTGACTGCACCACGACGTTTGACAGTAATCGTATCAACCATTGGGCTGTAAGTCTGGAAAACACGTTCTACGCCTTCACCATGAGAAATCTTACGAACCGTAAATGCTGAATTAAGACCCCGGTTTTTCTTCGCAATCACAACGCCTTCGAAAGCCTGTAAACGCTCACGATCACCCTCTTTAACTTTTACCTGTACGAGAACCGTATCACCCGGATTAAACTCGGGGATCTCTTTGTTCATTTGTTCGGCTTCAAGTTGCTGAATTATGTTAGTCATTTTTTTTACTCCAAATCAGGGAGACTTTTGTTCCCGTATAAACTCATCTAATAAATTTTGTTCTGTGTCGTTCAAAACCCGCTGTTCCAGTAAGTCCGGTCTTCGTAACCAGGTTCTTCCCAGAGACTGCTTCAAACGCCAACGTTCTATTTCGCTGTGATTACCACTTAACAACACCTTTGGAACGTTTTCGTCTTCCGGTCTCGTATAATGAGGATGATCCAGCAAGCCATCAAAGAACGAATCCTCTGTGGCCGAATCTTCATGTCCGAGCGCACCCGGTATCATTCTGATCAATCCATCAATCATCACCATTGCGGCCAATTCGCCACCGCTGATGACGTAGTCACCAATCGACCATTCTTCGTCGATATCCTGCTCAAGTACCCGCTCGTCGATTCCTTCATAACGTCCGGCTACCAGTACTAAATTCTCATGCTCAAGCAACTCTTTAAGGCCAGCCTGATCAAGCTTTCGTCCCTGCGGTGTTAAGCAGATCCGATGTGGCTTGTTACCTTGCTGGCCGCCATGCTTTTCGCTCGCTGCCTGTATCGCTTTTCGCAACGGTTGCACCATCATCACCATGCCGGGGCCGCCGCCATAAGGTCGGTCATCCACAGTTCGATGAGTATCGTTTGTGTAATCTCTGGGGTTATAAAACGCCAGATCTACCAGTCCATTCTTTATGCTGCGACTGGTAATACCATGTTCCGTGATCGCATCAAACATTTCAGGGAATAATGTGACGACGCTTATCTTCATGATAAAAATCTCACTTTAGGAATAATCCTGTTCCCAATCTACTTCAATCTTGCCCGTCTCTGTATCTGTACCTAGATCAACATTCAGAATGTAGACTTTCGGGACAAAAGGGATCAAATGTTCGCCCTCTTCTCCTTTTACAACCATTACATCGTGACCACCGGTTTCGAGTAACTCGAAAACCTTACCGAAGAACTCGCCTCCGGGGTTTACAACTTCCAGTCCGATCAAATCAGCCCAGTAGTATTCACCTTCTTTTGTTTCTGGTAACTGTTCAGGTTTAATCCCAATTTTACAGTTCACCCATAACAAGGCCTGATCACGATCATCCAGTCCTTCAAACTGGGCGACAAGACCTTTTCCCTGCGGTCTCGAATCGGTTCGCTTAACTTCCTGCCAACCTTGTCGCGTTTCAACCCACCATGGCGTGTAGTTGAAGATGTTCTCTTTGGGCCGGGTATCGGAAAAAATCTTTACCCAGCCTCGAACTCCATGCACTCCATTGATATGGCCGATCTGGATAAACTTCTGATCATCCATTTAAACGGCCATCAAACAAGAAATCTTATGCAGCTACAGCGGCGTTATCTTTCAATAATTTTGAAACACGTTCACTAGGCTGTGCGCCCTGAGAGATCCAGTGTTGAATGCGTTCAACATCCATTCTCAATCTTTCTTCCTGACCTTGTGCACCAGGGTTGAAGAAACCCAGTCGCTCGATATAGCTACCATCACGTTTGTTACGGCCATCGGCAACAACAATATGATAGAAAGGACGTTTTTTTGCACCACCGCGTGCAAGTCGAATTTTGACCATTGTATTTAAGTTCTCGTTTCTATAATCTCATTACGGCAAGACATTTGTCGTAAGCAATAAAGCCGCGTATTTTAAGGGAAAACCAACCTAAAAGGAAAGCCTTTTGAACACACAAACCACTCTTTTTGAACAAAAAAAGCAACTTCGTGCCTCTTTGAAGCAAAAGCGTGCTGAAATTTCTGAATCGGACAGGGAATCACACTCAAAAATTATTGCTGATCGCTTGTTTGAATTAAAAGAAATTAAGGATGCAAACGTTGTATTTGCTTACATTTCGTACGCTACGGAAGTCATGACTCACGAAATCCTGAAAAAACTTCTGGCAAATGGCAAAAAAATTGTAGTTCCCAAAATTCTCAGCTCTAAAAAGATGGTCGCACAGCATTTTGTCAACTGGGATGATCTTGAACCCGGAACATTAGGAATTCTCACACCCAAAAATGGTGAGATTACCCACGAACCTGTCGATGTCGCGATCACACCGGGGTTAGGTTTTACTGAACAAGGACATCGTATTGGCTTTGGAGCAGGTTACTATGATCGCTGGTTTGCTACCCATGAAGTAAGACTGAAGGTAGCGATCGCATTTGAAGATCAAATTATTGAATCGCTGCCAACCGAAAAGACCGATATACCCGTTGATCAGATTTTGACTGAAAAGCGGGTGATCAAGATCTGAATAACTTGGGCTCGGGTTAAGAAAGATGAATACATTTCTCGTCTTTCCTGCATGTTTTTAGCAGGAATTCAGCAGCTCTTAGATCATGGATTCCGGCTCAAAAACTTACCGGGATGACGATGTTTATATAAGTTTCTGGCTTTTAGTGCTTAACCCGATTTCAGATAGAATACTTTTACTTCGGCTATGGCGCTTACCTTAAGCCTAAATATCGTTAAGAATTTCCTTCCGTTTAGTCTGATATTCTTCATCAGAAATCAACTCTTTCCTTCGAAGCTGTTTCAGCGTAGCCAATCGTTCTTCCAAGGATTGTGAGCTTGAAGCTCCACCACCATTCTTCATGTCCTGACGCATTCGTGCCATTTCTTCGCGCATCTGACGACGTTCAAGGTTTAACTGTGCTGCTTCTTTTCTGGTTCTTGCCTGTTCTCTTGCTAATGCTGGGGGTAGTTTGTTGCGTTCCTGAACTACAGCGGTAGCCAATTGTTCGACACTCAGGATCAACCAATCACTGCGGGGTCTTTCTAACCCGTCAATTTCAGCAATAACAAGCTCGACCTCATGCTCATCACCTCGTCTTCCGACAATATAAGGATTGGTACGAAGATCAGCTGTATCACAGCCACCGCAACCAGCTGCATAGTTCCGACGTTTTTGTTCCATGGAACCACCTTCAGCACGATACACATCACCAAAGATCAAGTTGAGCTTATCATCCTTAATAAATGCCCGGCCACCAATGACTTTCTTGTCTTTATTGAAAAATCGATCATGTCTGCCGATGACAACAAAGATGATATCTTCATTCGCCTTAGCTCTTTCAAAGGCGCGTGACAAGCCACTGCTTAACACGCTAATTTCCGACTGGGCAAAGAAAGGAAACTCTTTGATCTCATCATTAAAGATACCACTCTCTTTCTGAACAGTGATTGCACTAAGCGCATCTTTCAACTTTTCTACAGAGTATATTGTTGGATGCTGGTTCTCACCCTCTGCTGATTTTTCCTGCTTTACTATCCGAACGTACTGCTGGCCTCCTTCAAAGACATTCACACCTTCTTCATTCCCTCCAAAAACATCAGCAAGCCAGCCTTTAGCCTGCGAAGGAATGGGTGTGATCACGAATAAGATTACGAAAATTGAAATGAGTCGGTTCATAGGTTCTTGCTCTCTGCCTTTAATGTTATTCATCCATTTTATATGATTAATAGCATGGATGGAATGTAATTAATCCTGTGGATTTCTGTCTGTTTATTATGCAACGCCAATAAGACCGAATCATTGCCTGATCGTTCATTTTAATCAAAAAAAAGGCGCATCCGAAGATGCGCCTCTGTACCTCTTACCAAATATTGCTATTTAGTAGTATTTCTTATTCCTACCAGAAAAGGAAAGCACCAACACTGAATACATCGCTTTCGCCAGTAGAAGTTCCTGCTGCATCAATTTCGAAATCGTTATATTCAGCAACGAGTTTCAACCATGAGTTAACATCATGATAGACACCAACAGTAAACAGCTCTCTAGTGTTTGTTGCACCAGCAATTTCACTTTCAGACTCACCATAGCTAAGAGCTACTTTAGTAGCGCCAGCAAAAGTGTATCCAAGTTGAGCATACCAGTGAGTGTTTTCTTCATCATCCACACCCAAACCAGGAGCAGTGATTTTCAGAACTTGACCAAGGTTTTCGCCATCTGTGTAGTGACCTACAGCTTCGAAACCACCGAACATCACTTGTGCACCAACATCGATACCAGTGTGAGTTCTGTCATTACCAGCAACAGCCCAGTCATCACTTTCCTGCCACAAGCCACCTAACCAGAAGTTAGCGCTGCCTGCACCGAAAGTAGTACCGTAAGTTGCTTCAACTTCAACACGTGGAATACTTGTGTCAGTAGAAGTAGCACCACCGCCACCAATTTCTTCTAAAGGATCATACAGACCGATTTCAACTTGGAAACCGTTCATGTCTGGAGTCTTATAAGAGAAACGAGTATCAAATGCTGGATAAACATAACCTGCACCGATACGACCCAGTGTAGTACCACCACCGTCACCAGTACCACCAGAACCAACGCCAAATAGTGTTTGATCTTTCAGGATAGCTTGACGACTGAAGATACCAAGAGTACGACCAGCGCTGAATGTACCGAAGCTACCTTCTACGTTGAAGAAAACTTCACGCATATCGATCGCAGTACCAGTATCACTGATACCACCGCCACCTTTATCTTGACGACGTCCTTTTGAAGCAGACGAATCTGGAGCAAAAGTGATTTGAGCAGTACCAGTCAGACCATTAACAGTCGGGCTTTTTGCTTTGAAAGTAGCAAATGCAGGAAGCAGACCTTCTTGCAGATGTACTTCGCTGTTGCCGCCATCATTATCGTAGAAGTTAGCGAACAAGTTGATGAAACCACCGAAGCTGATTTCCCAGCCATCAGCGTTAGTAGCAATTACAGCAGAACTTGCTGGTGTGCTCATCGCAACCAGGGCAGCTGCTAGTGCAGTTGTTTTAATTTTATTCATTACATAGTCTCCATATGTTTAAGACTGTTTAAAATACTAATTTAAAAAATAAAGCTTAAGCTTTATCCCCTCCTTCACCTGCTATATAGCGGGTTTTCTATCGGGAATAATTAATATCCCTTATCAGGATGTGATCAAAGATATACCATCTTTACAACTAATTCAAGTATTTTTCACTAAAAAAACAACATTAATCCTGAAATGATGCTTTTGTGTTGCTTTTTTACAACAAGCTAGTTGTCGGCATCTTAACAAATAGCTTTATCATTACTGTTTTCAGGAATTTTTCTTAGTGCAGCTTGTCTTCCAAGGAAATAAACTAGGTTCCTGGATTACTTTTAACCACGGGACGTTTGTTAAGTGATTGTTAATGGAATGACTATTATAGTCACTCCATGTATCTTTGACTTGAACAAAGGTTTCCGGACAACAACAGTATTTGAGTACCTTAATATAAAGGAGTAGTACCTATGAAAAAAATCTTACCTGTAATTGCCCTTCTCGCCCTGGGTTCACAATCAGCTCAGGCTGAACCTACAAACAGGATCTTCGTCAGCAATGAAAAAGGCGGATCCATTAGTGTTATCGATAGCAAGACGAATAAAGTCGAATCGACAATAGATGTTGGTGCGCAGCCTCGTGGTATTGGCTTGTCTCCCGATGGTTCTGAACTTTACGTTGCTCTGGGTAAAGAGGACAAGATCGTGGTTATTGATCCGGTTTCTCTAAAAATACTCCGGGATCTTGATTCTGGTGATGATCCGGAAGCATTTGCTATCCATCCAAATGGCAATCTTTATATCTCGAATGAAGAAGATAATATGGCGACTGTGCTCAACCCAACGACTGGCGAAACAATAGCTCAGATCAAAGTTGGGATTGAACCTGAGGGTGTGGCAGTTTCTCCGGATGGTAAGCGTGTGATCGTGACCAGTGAGTCCACTAATATGCTGCATGTGATCAGCGTTCCCGAACACGAAGTTGTTGCAAATATACTGGTGGGATCGCGACCTCGATCAGCTACATTTAATAGCGACAGTACATTTGCCTACACCGCTGCCGAGATTGGAGGTGAAGTTAAGAAGGTAGATATGGCGACAAATGAAGTCGTTCAGGTTTTGAGTCTGACTGATGACAAGGCTAAACCAAAAGATGTCCTGTTAAGTAAAGACGAGAAGATTCTCTATGTTGCTGGTGGTCGTTCCAGTACCGTGTTTGCACTGGATGCCGATACGCTGGAAATTCAGGCTGAAATTCCTGTTGGCAAACGTGTTTGGGGGCTAGCGCTGAATGGTGATGGTAGCCGTCTTTATTCTACCAATGGTGTTAGTGGAACAATTTCTGTGATCGATACGGCCAGTAATACAGTTGTTGATACTATTGAGGTTGGCAAGTTTCCATGGGGTGTTGTTGTTGACGATTGATATTACTAACTTCGTTACGATTATGAGATCCTTCACTATCGTTCAGGATGACAGCATATTTTTCAAAAGTTTGTCATCCTGAGCAGCGCGAAGGATCTCAGGAACGAAGCTAGTAGACTTTTCGTTATAAAGAAAATCTTATCCAGAACTATTTTTTTATCAGTATAAGATCAAACAGAGTTCAAATCATCTTCTTGTAGGCTGATCCGGTCACCTTTTTCTTCCAGCCATTTCTTCCGATCAGATGCACGTTTTTTCGCCAGTAGCATGTCCATCATCTGGTTCGTTGCATCCCATGACTCCACTGTCAGCTGTACCAGGCGACGAGTCTCTTCGGCCATGGTGGTTTCGCGCAGTTGTGGCGGGTTCATTTCTCCCAGTCCTTTGAAACGCTGTACATTGACTTTGCCTTTTAATTTCTCGGCAACAATCCGATCAAGAATACCCAGCTTTTCCCTTTCATCCAACGCATAGAAAACTGTTTTACCGATATCGATCCGGAACAGTGGTGGCATAGCAACATAAACATGACCAGCCTCGACGACTGGTTGAAAGTGTTTGACGAATAGAGCACAAAGTAAGGTAGCAATGTGAAGTCCATCGGAATCTGCATCCGCTAAAATACAAATCTTACCGTAACGTAGTTTTTCCAGATCATCAGATCCCGGATCAACGCCAATCGCAACGGCTATATCATGAACTTCCTGCGAAGCCAGAACTTGCCCGGAATCTACTTCCCAGGTATTCAGGATCTTTCCACGCAATGGCATAACGGCCTGGTTATCTTTATTCCTGGCCTGCTTTGCTGATCCACCCGCAGAATCTCCTTCCACCAGAAATAATTCTGTGACAGCCGAATCCTGTGAAACACAATCTGCCAGCTTACCAGGCAATGCCGGGCCGCCTGTGACACGTTTCCGGACGATCTGCTTAGCTGATTTAAGACGCTTCTGTGCATTGTTAATCGCCAGCTCAGCGATCCGCTCACCGGTTTCCACATGTTGATGTAGCCACAAACTGGTCGCGTCTTTGCTCACACCAGCAACGAATGCCGTACATTCACGTGAAGATAAACGTTCTTTTGTCTGACCTGAAAACTGGGGTTCTTCCAATTTCACTGAGAGTAAATAACAACAGTTTTCCCAGACATCGTCTGCGGTTAATTTCACGCCACGCGGTAACAGGTTACGGTTATTACAGAATTCGCGAACAGCCTCGAGTAAACCTAATCGCAATCCATTGACATGTGTTCCACCCTGGATTGTTGGCACAAGGTTCACATAACTTTCGGAGACAACTTCGCCACCGTCTGCCAGCCAGTGAACTGCCCAGTCAGCCGTTTCCGTATCTCCAACCATTGATCCGCTGAGAGGTTCTTCTGGTAAAAGTTCAGCACCTTTAAGCGCTTCTCCCAGATAGGTTTTGAAACCATCAGGATAATGCCAACTGATCTTTTCATCATTATTCTGGTCATCAAGGTTAACCGTTAAACCCGGGCAAAGAACCGCTTTGGCGCGTAATACGTGCTTCAGGCGAGTCAGTGACAATTTTACCGTGTCGAAATAGATCTCATCCGGCCAAAACCTGATCCGGGTACCGGTATTCTGCTTGCCAACCTTGCCGACAACTTCCAACGTTGAATTGATCTCACCACCAGCAAAGGACATGTTGTGCTCTTGCCCATCTCGTTTGATCCAGACATCAAGTTGTTTTGACAGCGCATTGACCACAGAAATACCCACACCGTGCAGCCCGCCGGAGAACTTATAATTTTTCTTCGTAAATTTTCCACCTGCATGTAGTCGGGTCATGATCACTTCAACACCAGGCACCTTTTCGTCTGGATGCAGATCCACCGGCATTCCGCGACCATCATCGGCGATCTCAATAGATCCGTCTTTATGTAAGGCCACATCAATGGTTGAAGCGAATCCTGCGATCGCTTCATCGACACTGTTATCAACTACTTCTTGCACCAAATGGTTCGGACGCGTTGTGTCGGTATACATACCTGGACGTTTGCGTACTGGATCCAGTCCGGAAAGGATTTCTATGTCGGAGGCGTCGTAATCTTTACTCAATTTTTATATACCGTTTATATATCAATTTATCTTCCAGAAATTTGTTGATGGCGGTGTTATAGCAGACCGGCAGACTATATCAAGAAAAAACTACTCTGACAGGATGTATCTTGAAGTTAGGCTGCGGTATGATCGACATACTAATTAGAATAAAAGAGGAACGAAGCTATGTCATTATTTGGATTTGTAAAAAATATCGGTAAATCACTTTTTGGTCAGGAAGCTGAGGCTGCAGAAAGTATCCAGAAACATATAGAAGACAATAACCCTGGCGTAAATAATCTTGATGTGCAGTTTGAAGATGGCATCGTCACGCTCTGTGCAGACTGTGAATCGGCGACAGCATTACAGAAGATGATCCTTATGGCAGGCAATGTAAAAGGTGTTGAAGATGTTCGAGTTGGCCAGATTAGTATTACTCCCCCTGAATTGGCGGCTGCCCCCGTCGCATCAACAGAAGCTCCTGCAGCAGAGGTAATTGCAGAAGTACCTGTCGCAGCATCAGAAGTTGTAGAGGTTCTGGAACAGGCGAATGTTGAGTATTACATTATAAAGAGCGGCGACTCACTGAGTAAGATTGCAAAAAAATATTATGGGAACGCTATGGAGTACCCAAGACTTTTTGAAGAAAATCGTGAAGTTATTGAAGATCCTGATCTGATCTATCCTGGTCAGAAGATCCGAATCCCACTTGACTGAGAGAAGGTGACGACTAATGGCAAAAAAGCCAACATCTTTTAACTTCGAGAAATCACTGGCAGAACTTGAGACGCTGGTCGAAACCATGGAAAACGGTGAGATCAGCCTTGAGGATTCGCTGAAACATTTCGAACGTGGTATTTCACTGACTCGTGCTTGCCAGCAGGCGCTTGAAGAAGCTGATCAGAAAGTCAAAATTTTGATGGGAAAAGATGGCCAAACATCTCTCACCTCATTTGATCAAGATGAAGAAGATTGATCTGATTTAAAACTCATAATATAAATAATGCCCCACTCTGAAAAAATAAAATCTTATCAGGCTCAGGTTGATAAGGCACTGGAATACTGGCTGCCTGCTGAGAATATTCAACCGGATCATCTACATGCAGCCATGCGTTATTCTGTATTGGGCGATGGCAAGCGAATTCGTCCTGTTTTGACCTATGCTACAGGCGATGCGCTGGGTATTCCTCTGGCTTCACTGGATGGCCCGAGCTGTGCTGTCGAGTTCATTCATGCTTATTCGCTGATCCATGATGATCTACCAGCAATGGATGATGATGATTTACGTCGTGGCCGTCCTACTTGTCACAAGGCCTTCGATGAAGCAACTGCTATTCTTGCCGGTGATGCGCTACAAGCATTGTCTTTCCATATTCTTGCACACGATCCAGCGATGCAAACCACTGCCGAAAACCGGCTTGAAATGATCGATGTTCTGGCACTTGCCAGCGGCTCTCGTGGAATGGCTGGTGGACAGGCGATTGATCTGGCTTCTGTTGGACAAGAATTAAGTCTGGCCCAACTGGAAAATATGCACATTCATAAAACCGGAGCGCTGATTCGATCTGCGGTAAAAATGGGCGCGCTTTCCTGTCCGGATATAACAGATGATCAAATTGAGAAACTTGATCACTATGCGAAATGTATTGGGCTGGCATTCCAGGTCTGGGATGATGTGCTGGATATCGAAGGCGATACGGAAGTGATCGGAAAACCTCAGGGATCGGATATGGAACGCGGCAAACCTACTTATCCGAACCTGCTTGGATTAGCGGGTGCAAAACAAACAGCCGCTGATCTCCATGATCAGGCAATTGACAGTTTGCAGAGTTTTGATGAGAAAGCAGATACTTTACGCTGGATTGCTGATTACATTGTTAGTCGTAACAAATAAACTGCTAGAGACCTTTGCACGAAAGTATGGTGAGAGAAAAATGAGCGTAATTTTCCCTGTTTTATCCAACATATCTTTCGTGCAAAGGTCTCTGCTAGACTACCGCCCATGAAAAAGACTTCAAACATACCTGACGTTCAAAGCAGTCAGGACACACGAAAAATTGATATAGAACAGGTTGGGATCAAAGATATACGACACCCTGTTGTCATCGGTGATCGCGTTGGTGGCATTCAACATACTGTCGCTAATTTCAGTATGTATGTCGGCCTGCCTCATAATTTCAAAGGCACGCACATGTCTCGTTTTGTCGAGATTCTGAATGATCACGAATATGAAATTACTGTCGATTCTTTTAAAGAGATGATCACAGAAACTCTGGAAAGACTGGATGCCGAAACTGCTTTTATCGAAATGACTTTTCCTTTTTTCGTTAACAAAAAAGCACCTGTCTCAGGTGTAAGCAGCCTGATGGATTATGAAGTGACCTTTATTGGACAAGTTCATAATGATAAGCCTCAGGTGTCGGTAAAAGTTATTGTTCCAGTAACCAGTTTATGTCCGTGCTCAAAAGGGATTTCTGACTACGGTGCACACAACCAACGCTCTCATGTCACAGTGACTTGTACGGTCAATAAATTTGTCTGGGTGGAAGAATTGATCGATCTGGTAGAGAAATCTGCTTCGAGCGAACTCTACGGAATGTTGAAAAGACCTGACGAAAAATTTGTCACCGAAAAGGCTTATGACAACCCTAAGTTTGTTGAAGATCTGGTACGGGATATTGCCGTAGATCTAAACCAGGATGATCGAATTATCGCCTATACGATCGAGTCAGAAAACTTCGAATCTATTCATAACCATTCCGCTTATGCGATGGTTAAAAAAGATCTAGCCTGATGGAAAACCGGTTTGTTTAACCTGGCTGTACCAGACTTTCTGGTTGTGAAGCTTACCAAGGAGCATGTTTAAACGCTTGATCGCGTCATCAATTTCAGTAGCACCATCTGACTCTGATTCAGGCAAATTAATTTTCTTACCCGTTAACATTCGAATTTCATTTCGAACCGTATCTTCGATCAGCTCAATGTCGGTCTCATCCAGTTCAAAATTCTCTTTGTAGTCAGCCACTATTCATCTCTCCTTTTACAATCCTTTGTCGTTAAGGTTTTAAGTTGTAATAAGTTGAGGATAGTTCAGATCGGCAGGCTCAGGCAAGCAATAGTTGTTAAATAGTGGCAAAAAGTCATAGCTAATACAACTAAGCTAACATTATCAATGAGTTATTTTTATAACTCCTTCTAGTTTAGATCTGTCCGTGCATATGCATACAAGTGATCGTCTCTTCAGCAATCCAGTTCTGTAAAAAACCTGTCACTCGAGCAACCACATTTTCTGGCTCAACCCACTCACAAAGCCCTTCGCATAGTTCTGCAAAAGTGTTTCCCTGGGCTGTGGCTGTGAGAGCCCATGCTTCGTCTTCTTCCAGCGACCGAAAATAGACTTCAAGCTCCTTTCGCCAAAGTACCCACTTAACGATCTGCGGATACTCAGTCGGCCTCTTTGGCTCTTTATCTTCCTTGACCAATTGCCAAAATTTTGGAACATTCCATTCTAAAGGAATAATAATCAAAGATGGATGCAAGATTATTGTCATTTCAGGCCAAAGTGCAGGAGAAATATCCTGCAATTCTTCGATTGAAAATACATGTCGATCTTCAGCATCAAGAACTTCACTTACCGCCCACTCAAAACCTGCCATATCTGCCAGAAGACGGTGTTCTGAATAAGGACTTGTATTGGTTAAAAACTCCGACATAAAGCGGCCAAAATATCGAACAGAAAAATGATCAGATGGATAGTGTTTAATATAATCCCGGCAGATCATTGCAAACTGTTCATCACCCGCGATTGTGTGTAAGCTAGGAAAGTCTATCTTTAATACACCTGTCAGGCGTAACCGATAAGCACTCTGATAAATATCCGTACGGGTCGTTATGAATGGATCATCTTTACCCTTCACCCTTCTTTTGAAATCTTCACTTCCAGAAAGAACAAAGTCCTGAAAACTTTTCTGAAGTTCCAGTAGTTTACTCACACCGCCAAACCTTCTGAAACACGATGGGAAATCTGACGTGCTTTATCCAATTCTTTGAGAAGTTCCGTTAGCGGAGGAATATTGTCATCACGTTCGATCATGGTTGAGATCAGACCAAAACGTTTTACTGTCATTTCATAGAGATCCCATACAGAATCGATGATCGGTTGATCGTGTGTATCGATAATATGCGTCTCAAGATTCAAGTGTCCCGCGAGATGAATTTGCTGTACCCGGTTAATTGGGATCGCATTAATATATTTCAGTGGATCGAAGTTGTGATTAACACTGCTGACGTAGATATTATTCACATCCAGTAAGATCAAACAATCAGACCGCTCGGCCATTTCACGCATGAATTCCCACTCAGGGATCGTCGACTGTTTAAATTCAAGATAGCTTGAAGGATTTTCCATTAAAATTTGTCTTCCGAGAAAATCCTGAACTTGCTGGATACGATCAACGACATGATCCAGTGCTTCTTCTGTATAGGGAAGTGGCATGAGATCATGTAAGTTTGTACCCGACATTCCTGTCCAGCAAAGATGATCAGAAATCCATCGTGCTTCGACACGTTCAGCAAGCTGTTTTACTTTTGTTAGATAGTCAAGATCAAGTGGATCGGTCGATCCTATCGATAGTGAAACGCCGTGCATCACCATGGGATAGTGCTCACGAATACGATCCAGATAATGCAGAGGTTTTCCTCCTGGAACGAGATAGTTTTCTGTGAGTATTTCCAACCAGTCAATAGCTGGTTTTTCGTCTAAAATGGTATGGTAATGTTTTGTTCGTAGGCCAAGACCAAAGCCAAGGTATGAACAATCATTATTAGTTCCAAATAACATTATTGTTAGTTAATTAAACGGGCCAGATTTAGATTTCCAGCCCGTTTGTATAACTTTTATCCTACTGTACCACCCTGCGCTTCGCATTCATCAGCAGTCAGTTCGATGAAGCCCTGACCTTTACATTCATTCTTTCCACCACAAGCATTATTTGCAGTAGCACAAGCACCGTGTCCCTTACACTCATTGACACCATTACAATGCACCTTAGCCGTTGATGCTGCAGAGGCAGGCTCGGAAGAAGACATCGTGTTTGCACAACCAGAAGTGATTAACGTTGCTGCAGCAACCGCAAGCATTGATCCTGTTAAGTTTAGATTTTTCATTAGTTTTATCCCTCAATCTGTTGAATGATTTTTTGTTATGAGGAATATCTAAAACTCTATAAACCTTAAACTAATAGAATTTAGTAGATACTCCACACACGATGGGACAAAAGAATTATTTAAAAGTTCTAAACTCCGTTACTCGGAAGCAGCATTGAGCACATCAACGCCTTCAGGAGGGGTGAAATCAAATAAAGTTTGATCAAGTTTTTGATTCCGTTTTTGATCCGAAAAAACAATCCGAGTTAGTTGCCCAAAATTATCACGTAATTCCATTTCTTTCAGGTTCGAATTTTCAAAAGCGAGACGAATGTCAGCATATTGCTTGTCGTCAACTTTAGGTTTCAATATAAACCATTCGTAATTACTTTCTTTAGACGCAAGTGTAGTAACAATAAATTCTTCACTGATCGAAACTTGATTACTTAATAACAGCGCAGGACTATCTGCGAGAATTTCACTCATTTCTCTGACCGTAACCTGTTCCAGATCTTTGTCATAAATCCAGATATTTTTACCATCTGCAATGATCGACTGTTCGTAAGGTTGTGTGTAGTCCCAACGAAACTTACCCGGACGAGAAAGGAAAAACTTACCCTCTGAACTTTCCTGCAAACCATTTGCTTCAGAACTTAAAGACTGTACAAAAGTGGCCTCAAAAGTTTTGATGTCATTAAGATAGTTTTCCAGTGTATTTTTTGCTTCTTCGGCAAAAACCTGTGCCTGAGTAAAAAATAAAACCGATATTGGCAATAATAAATAAATAAATTTTTTCATGATTACTTTGATAAGCCTTTTTAAAAACAGTTCAATAATGTCCTAATAACCATTAACAGGAAATTAACGAGATCAGGAAAGGGTTTTAATCTATAGGAGGTGGTGCAGCGGCAACTACTTCACGCGCACCACTGGCTGACTCGACGATGACACCATCACGTTCCATTTGTTCGATCATACGCGCAGAACGATTATAGCCAACCTTCAGCCGGCGTTGTAGATAAGAGATAGATGCTTTTCTTGACTCGGTAACAATAGCGACAGCTTCGTCATAAAGCGCATCGAGTTCTTCATCACCATCTGCCTCCATTCCCGGAATATCGCTGGCTTCTGACGGGCCTTCCAGAATCGCATCAATATATTCCGGTTCGCCGTGTTCTTTGAGATAAGTAACCACTTCATGCACTTCTTCATCGGAAACGAATGCACCATGAACACGATTAGGTAAGCCTGTTCCTGGTGGCAAATAGAGCATATCACCATGGCCTAACAAGTTTTCTGCACCCATCTGATCAAGAATAGTTCGAGAGTCCACACGGGATGAAACCTGGAATGCGACACGAGTTGGAATATTTGCCTTGATCAGTCCCGTAATCACATCAACGGATGGTCTTTGCGTTGCCAATATTAAATGAATTCCAGCCGCTCGAGCTTTTTGTGCCAACCTTGCGATCAGTTGTTCCACCTTCTTACCGGTGGTCATCATCATGTCAGCAAGCTCATCGACAATCACGACAATATTCGGCATAGTTTCTAACAGAACAGGCGCTTCACCTCCGGCTGCCTTTTCGGCAAACGGATCAGGAAATGGTAATTTCTTCTTGATCGCATCTTCGATCTTCTTGTTATAGCCAGCAAGATTCCTGACACCCAGATGCGCCATTAATTTATAACGCCGTTCCATTTCGGCCACCGACCAACGCAAGGCATTCGCTGCTTCTTTCATGTCCGTAACTACTGGTGCGAGCAAATGTGGAATCCCTTCGTAGACAGATAATTCCAGCATCTTCGGATCGATCATGATCAAGCGAACATCTTTCGCCGTGGCTTTATATAACAAACTAAGAATCATGGCATTCAATGCAACTGACTTACCCGATCCCGTTGTACCGGCCACTAAAAGATGAGGCATTTTCATCAGATCAGCAACAACTGGGTGGCCACTGATATCTTTACCCAGGCACAAGGTCAAGGGCGATGCACTGTTGTCATATTCTCTCGAACTGAGAATTTCACTAAGTGCGATCAACTCACGTTTTTCATTAGGAATTTCCAGGCCGATCACAGATTTACCCGGAATGACTTCAACAACTCGAACACTGGTCACCGATAATGATCGAGCAAGGTCACGAGTTAATGCGGTAATTTTACTGGCCTTCGTACCAGCGGCGGGTTCCAGCTCAAAACGTGTGATCACGGGCCCCGGAAGCACGCCAATAACGTCTACATCGACACCAAAATCTTTTAGTTTCAATTCCACTTGTCGAGACATTGCTTCCAGCGTTTCTTTAGAATAACCACCGATTCTTGGTGGCGCATCATCAAGTAACTCCAGCGGCGGTAATACAGCATTAGCTGAAGGTTTAAACAGACTGGTTTGTTTCTCTACCTGAACCCGTTCACCGATTTCAAAGCTTGAAATTTTAGGTTCGATCTTTCTTTTTGGACGTTGAACTGCTTTTACCTTATCTTCCCGGAGAGCAACCTCTCGGACTTTTTTGGCTTTTCGCCCTTCTGAAAAATCATCAAAAAGTGAGAATTTATCTTTGGCCCATTCAAAAAAAGCCAGAGTGTAAAAACCCGTTGTATCCATCAACCAGAGCCATGACAAACCTGTCAGTAAGGTAATCCCGGTCAAAAATAACGCCAGCATCAATAAGGTTGCACCAGAACCGCCAAATGATGAGACAAGGCTTTGTCCAACCACATCACCTAAAATTCCTCCAGCTTCAACCCCCCGAAGTCGAAACCAGGCCAGACCACAGCCAAAGGTGAATACTAATAACAAGCCGACAAAACGGGTCGATACGTGGAAATAATCGGGGAATTCTGCATCACGTTCCTGATACATTAACCAGCCAACGTAAGCGATGATCAGAGGAAATAAGTAAGCAAGGTGGCCGAATAAATACAGCAATAGATCAGACAACCAGGCACCGACAACTCCGCCACCGTTGACAACGTCCTTATGCGAACCAGTGAATGTCCAGCTTGGATCACCGGTATTATGCGTCGCCAGACTAAGAATAAAGAACAACGCGATCGCACCGAAGATGATCAATGCTCCTTCCTGCAACCTGTGCAAGAAAGATCCTGTCATCTCCTTATTGATGGCGATGGAAGCTCTCGATTTTCTCTGTATTGCTTGTGCCAAGATAAACCTGCTATTTGTTTAGTTAAAACAATCTTAATCCTATTTATACGAAAATCAAGTTAATCACTTGTTTATATACTGTTTTTTACTATATTCTATACAAACATATGGGAGGTTCACTATGGCCAGAGTCAAAATAGAATATCCGGAAACAACGCTTTTCATGCATGAGTTAACCGTGCGTATTACTGATCTGAATTATGGGAATCATCTTGCCCATGATAGCCTGATCTCACTTTTGCACGAAGCTCGCGCTCAATTTTTTATTGCGAATGGCATGCAGGAACATGATATCGATGGATCAGGAATCATTCTGGCGGACATTGCCGTTGCTTATAGATCAGAAGCCCACTTCGGACAGATCATGCAAATTGAAATTACGCTGGATGATTTCGGCAAAAAAGGCTGCGATATGTTTTACCGTATGACCTGTAAAAAATCAGAAAGTGTTGTGGCGATCGCAAAAACGGGACTTGTTTTCTTCGACTATGAAACTAAGAAGCCAGTTTCTATTCCACAATCTTTTCTGAAGATCGCAGGCATCATCACCTCTTAAAGAATTAAAGATTAAGCGGGCAACCTTCCGGCGTGTCGATTGATGCACCTGCACGTTGCATAATCGAAATATCACTTTCAACTTCTTCGTATGAGTGCTCAGCTGCAACTCTATCGATCGTACATGTACATGTTTTTTCTAACTCAGGTACGATCTCTCGATCCAGACCTTCCTGAACTTCTGCTGGTATTGGATCAGATGCCGACAACCCGGATGATTTTTTATAATCAGCAACAACATTTTCAGTGATAGAATCTACACAACCATCGACCATTTTAGATTTGGTCTCACCAGTCCAGTCTTCAGCAAATGAGGTGACGGGTAAGAAGAAACAGAGTGCGATCAAACTTTTTTTGAAATACATTAATCAATCCTTATGATTTTTGAAATATTGAAGCATTTTACCTTAATAAACATGAAGTATTCACAAGAACTATACAATTTCAGAGTTCAGGTCCTGGAAGCCAAAAACTTTGATCCAAAGCCGACTATCAAACAAATTGATAAACTCATTATTGGTGATCGCTATCTTGCTAAACAAACCTTCAGTGGGTTTATCGTCGGATTGGTGCTTATTAGTTATGGGTTTTTTAATAGCTGGGATTTGCTGACATTAGATCAATATCCTCAAGATGATCCTGCTCATTTTTCATCGAACGATTGGGAAGAAGGCTATTATAAATTTGAAGGCACACTCCTTGAACAAAACACCGTCATTAAGGAAAGCAATATTATTTCCAATATTCTCATGGGAAGAAAGCTCACCTACTACTTCACGCCCGTCGTTCCCAAGAATTACAAAGCAGGTGAAAAAGTTCACCTGCTGATCCCAATACAACAATCAAGAATTGACCGTACAGAAAAAGAGTTTCCTGACTTTAGAAAGAACGCCATTCCAATTCCACTTAAAGGTAAGGTTAAGAGAGATGCTTCACAAGAGGTCATTGATGGACTATTGAAAATGAAGTTTGAAGTCGATGAAAATGTAGGTGTCTTACATCCAGCATCTGTAAAGAAAGATACTGAACTCGTACTTTTCTTTACAGGTATTGGAACGGCTCTGATTCTCTTTTTAAAATTGATCGGATATTTTGCGCGGCGTTCAGAGAAAAAGAAATTAAATAAAATTAAAAAAGAACTCTCACAATTTGGTACGTTTTAAGGAACTACTTGATCAATAATTAGCTCAATTATTTCACTGTTTTGAGTTTCAACATCAATTGCCTTAGCTTGAAGATCGCCGCTGACAGCAATCGGATCACCACTCTTTGAAATCCTTGCATTGATCGTAACAGTTTTATGATCGGAAATTTTCATATCAGGACGCATCGCCATATCATCACCGAGAGTCAACGAAGCGGGAAGATCTTTTACTTTTAGCTTTGCAGCCGCTAATGGCATCGGTGGGCCTTGAATTGCTTTGGCAAAAATGAAAACTACATCTTCAGGATCAACCTTATCTTTTAGTTTTTCAGACAAACTAACTTTTAGATATAAAGGTATCGTTTGCTGATCTTCTTTCTCTATTACAGGAAGCTCTCCCGATTGTGACTGAGCCTCATTGATCAACCTTTTCAGACCTTCATGTATTTCTGATCCGGGTTCTGTCTGTGATAGTAATGGCTGAAGAAAGCCAGGCACTTTTTCATATTCCTGTTCCTGATAAGCAAGCATTCCTGCCAACCAACGTAATTTAGGATGGTTGGGTTCAACTTCCAAAGCACGTTCGATCAATGGTTTCGCATCACCGGTGAGATTACTGTTATTGCCTCGTCCGATCGCATCGGCATAATCAGTTAATAAAGACACATCGTCACCAAGAATTTTGTGAGCATGTTCGAAAGCATCTTGCGCTTCTTTGAAACGTTCCATCGCAACATAAGAACGACCCAGCATTCCCCAGCCTTCGCCATCTTCAGGCGTTTCTTTGAGACGATCAGCCAGAGCGGTGATCATGGCTTCAACATCTGGCGCTTCCTGTTGTGCGGCCAGTTTCTTTTCAAACTCTGGATCAAGAGATTCTGGCAGACCCGTTTTCATATAGATACCTGCTGCCAGAAGCGGTAATGTGGTCGCCAGCAATAGTGCTAGTATCGGACTATTCTTTTTGATCGTTAAACTGTTTTTTTCTTCTGACATTGCCAGCGCCAGATTCTGTTCCAGTTCTGATCGTTGCTGATCAAATCGTTGCTGATCAATTCGATCTGCCCGTAGATCATTTTTTAAATCCCGTAGTCTTTCTCGTCCGATAGACAGGTTTGCATCGTTCTCGATGGAGAGATCTTCAGTATTAAAATTCTTCCTGAAAAGTGGAGGCAGGATGAGAGCGAATGCGATCAAAAACATGATCACAGCAGCGATAAGAAAAGCTGTCATTCTTCTTCCTCAAGTAATTTTCTGACGTTTTGTAGATCAGTTTCTTTTACATCTACTCTATCTGATCGGCGACGCATCATGATCATGATGGCAACAATACCGATCAATACTAATATGATCGGAGCGTACCAGAGCAAATAAGTTTTTGCGTTCAGTCGGGGACGATATAAAACAAATTCGCCATAGCGCGCGACCAATTCTTCGATGATCTCATCATTGGTCTTGCCTTCGTCCATCAGCGCATAAACTTTTTTGCGTAGATCATTTGCTAACTCGGCATCGGAATCGGCCAGTGATTGATTCTGGCAAACAAGGCAACGTAATTCTTCGGTTAGTTTTCTAAACTGTTCGACCTGTTCTGGATCAGTAAACGGAAAACGTTGATCTTCTGCATGTAGAGATCCTGCTAATGAAAATAAAATAATTGTGATCAGTATTTTCATTTTTGCTGTAGCTCTTTCACGATGGGTTCTATTGTTTGCTTCCAGTCCTGCCACGTGATCGCGCCCACATGTTTGTAGCGAACTATGCCTTGTTTATCCAGAACAAAAGTTTCAGGCGTTGCGGTAACTCCCCAGTCGATACCTACTCTTCCTTCCGGATCAAAAGCAATTGCACGATATGGATTCCCGCGTTTATTAACCCACTCTAACCCATCCACTCGCTCATCTTTATAATCAACGCCATAAATCACCACCGCATTTTGTCGGCTGATTTCCATTAAAATATCATGCTCACCCAAGCAAGTTGGACACCAGCTAGCCCAGAAATTTAATAATGCAACTTCACCTTTTAGATCCACCTGCGTCATGATCTTATTTTCGTCCAGTAAAGTTGCTACTGAAAATTCTGGTGCAGGTTTGTCAATAAATTGTGAAGGAAGATCGCGGGGATCACGGTTCAGTCCGTCCTTTAAAAATGCTAAAAGAACGACGAATAAAACCAGAGGTAAAAAATAAATCAGTTTTCTCATGGATGTAAATATAAAACCTATGCCGCAGCCTGAACTACATTTTCTTTATTAGATATTGTTTTTCGTTTTCTTGATGAGACTCTGTAACGTCGATCCATTGCTGCCAGTAATCCGCCAAGCCCCATGATCACGCCACCACCCCAGATCCAGCTGATGAACGGTTTGTAGTACAAACGTACCGGCCAGTTATTGCCTTCTTCCGGTGGCTTACCCAGCGAAATATACAGATCACGGGTTAATTCAGTATCAATCGCCGCTTCCGTCATCATGTTGCGTCTGACGGCATAACTGCGTTTTTCCGGTCGCATGGTGACGATATGCTTTCCATCTTTCATCACATTAAACACACCGACATTGGCAATATAGTTTGGCCCTTTTCGTTGCTCAAGTGATTCAAATTTGAATACATAACCAGCCAGTTCTTTTTCATCACCCGGTGACATTCTGATATCGTGATCATGACTGTAAGCGCTGGATAATGTCACGCCCAGGACTGTGATCGCCAGACCAATATGCGCCAGCACCATGCCGTAAACGCTGGAAGGAATTGATCTGAATGCAGCTAGTCCCGTTCGATTGGAAAGTCTTTGTTTTAGATAACCAAGACTGAAAACGATCATCCAGACGGCTGTTGCCAATCCTGCAAAAACGAATAAGGAAGATGATTGCATTAGGATAAAGGCGGCTGCAATGACAACCACTAAAAAGACGATCAAAATACCACGAATGTTTTTCCATAATTGATCACCGCTTTGTTCTTTCCAGCGAACCAGTGGCCCAAGTCCCATGAGCAGGAATAACGGTAACATCAGTGGTGCAAATACGCTGTTGAAATATGGAGGGCCTACCGAAAGTTTTCCTTTTCCCAGCGCATCAATGATCAGCGGATAAATGGTTCCCAGCAAAATACTTGCTGCCGCGGTGACCAGTAGCACGTTATTAAGTAACAGTAATGTTTCACGCGATAAAGGTTTGAATTCACCCACAGTTTTCAGTGTCTGCATTCGCCATGCATATAAGGTTAGCGAGCCTCCAACGACGACACCGAGGAAAGCCAGAATAAATACTCCGCGTGTCGGATCAGTCGCGAAAGCATGCACAGAAGTGATGACACCTGAACGAACAAGGAAGGTTCCGAGCAGGCTCAGGGAGAATGCAATGATCGCCAACAAAACCGTCCAGCCACGAAACAGGCCGCGTTTTTCTGTGACCGCGAGCGAATGGATCAGCGCAGTTGCCACCAGCCACGGCATGAACGATGCGTTCTCAACCGGGTCCCAGAACCACCAGCCGCCCCAGCCAAGTTCGTAATATGCCCACCAACTGCCGAGCATGATCCCAAGTGTCAGGAACATCCACGCAACGATCGTCCAGGGTCGTGACCAACGCGCCCAGGCTGCATCGAGTCGTCCTCCGATCAGTGCAGCTATGGCAAAAGCAAAAGGTACGGCGAGTCCTACGTAGCCCATATAAAGCATCGGTGGATGAAAGGCCATGCCGGGATCCTGTAATAGTGGATTTAGATCAGCACCATCCGCAGCAGCGGGGAAAAGTCGATCAAAAGGATTGGAGGTAAACAACATAAACATGATCAGACCCACGCTCAATATTCCCAGAACAGACAGAACTCTGGCAACCGTTGCTTCCGGCAAGCTACGACTGAAAAGTGCCACCAGCATTGTCCAGACACCCAGCAAAAATACCCACAGCAGCATGGAGCCTTCATGTGAACCCCAGACGCCAGAGATAAGATACATTAACGGCAGGCCTGAGTTTGAATTATCCGCTACATTTTTGACACTGAAATCATGCGTGATGAAGGTATACGTGAGTGCAGCGTAGGAAATTGTCAGGAATAGAAACTGTCCAAAAGCAGCTGGTCTGGCCACGGCCATCAGTGCGGGATTATTTTTCTGCGATCCCCACAACGGCAAAACAGCTTGTACCACCGCCATGAGTAACGCCATGATCAGCGCAAAATGTCCTATTTCGGGTGTCATTGCCATGAATTATTCAGAGGACCCTTTATAAGCCTTAATATTTTGAGCCGCTTTCAACGCTGCATCAACCTCCGGCGGCATGTAATTTTCATCGTGTTTTGCCAGCACTCGTGAGGCCATAAAAACACCATCTTCACCCATTTTTCCATCCGCAAGAATGCCCTGTCCTTCTCTAAATAAATCCGGCAGGATTCCAGTATATTCTATGGTCGTTGCGTTGGCTGTATCGTTTACCTCAAATGTCACTTTAAGGGTTTCCTTATCGCGTTTAACGCTACCATCCGTGACCATTCCACCCACTCGAAAAGTATGATCAAGCGGCGCTTCGCCAGCCACCACTTGTGATGGGCTGTAAAAAGCATTCAGGTTTTCACCCAGCGCCAGCAGCATCAAAGTTACTGCAATGGCGACACCAGCCACCAGCATACTAATCAGAATAAGACGACGTTTACGAACTGGATGCATTATTTTTCTCTTCTAAATTCCTTTCAATTCGCCCAGAAATACGCAATAACAGATCACGCTTTACCTGTTTTTCTTGTAGCTTCGGAATTATCACATTCGCGATCAATATCACAGCCGTAAGCCCGTAGCTTAGCCAGACGTAAAAAGCGTATCCACCCATGTTAAAAAATTCACTCATCTTTAATCAACTCTTGCTTAACCCAGTTAGTTTTTCGTTCCTGAAACAACAGATCAGAACGTGCACGAATTAGGACAACCGCGCCGTAATAAAGTTTGAAAGCCATCGCCATGACCAATAGTGGAGTTAGCATGCTGGCATCAATCGCCCTTGTCCATCACAGAAACACTTGATCCCTGATGCAAGGTATTCCACCATGTCACGGAATAATGAATAATCGGAATAATCACCACGCAGACTAGCGCCAACAATGCACAGGCACGAGCGGCAACGCGTCGATCCTCAATAGCAGATCCCAGACCCATATAACCCATATAAATAAATAACAACAACAATTCCGAAGTCAGTCGCGCATCCCAGATCCAGTAAGTTCCCCACATAGGCTTGCCCCAGAGTGCTCCTGTGACCAATGCCAGAAACGTGAACGATGCACCGATCGGTGCGCTGGCTCTGGCGATAATATCAGCTACCGTGATCTTCCAGATCAGAAAAACCGCACTGCTAAACGCGATCACTATATAAATAAACATCGACATCCACGCTGCAGGAACATGCACATACATGATGCGGAAACTGTCGCCCTGTTGATAATCCGCAGGTGCCTGAATCAGTCCACCATAAAGCCCGTACAGGATCAGCAATAACGCACCCCAGCCAAACCACGGGATCAGTCGGTTGGCAAGATTATAAAAAATCTTCGGCGAGCCTAGCTTATGTAACCATGTCCACATATTTTTTATCCAGACTCAACCAAAATCGTCGATTATTATACTCTCTGGCCTAACCTGCTGAGAGCTTAAAATTTCACGCATACCCCGGATAAACCCGGCCGTGCCAACAATATAGAAATCTTTATCATCCAGAGAACCCACCGTGCTTTTTAACAATGCTACATCCACCCTTGGCTGGCTTGCGGTAAACACGGGAAGATAATTAAATGCCTGCCATTCAAGTGATTCAAAATAGTCATGATAAGCAGCGCTTTCCTTTGTTTTGTTGGAATAAACCAGAGTCACCTTATGGTTGAAGTGGCTTTCCTGCAATAATCGCAGAAGTGGTATTACCGGTGTAATACCAATACCTGAAATAAGAAAAACGATATCCTTATCAGTAGTTGTCACCTTAAAATCGCCCATGGGACCAAAAATCTGGCTACGATCACCCGCCTGCATTGCCTGAATACTGCGTTTGTAACTGCTGTCACTCACACGCATGGTAAATTTCAGAAAATCATCATCCGGATGAGAAACAATAGATAGAGGCCGCAGGGGAATATCTAACTCTGTATATTTTGGGTTCAGTAAAGTTAAAATACAATATTGCCCCACTTCATATTCAAAATTCTCTGGCTTTTCATAAGTAAGTTCCAGCGTATTAGTGGCAACCTCCTGACTGGAAATCAATGAAACAATACGATGATCCGTGATAGTTGAGATCTCTTGAACACCTCTCTTGATCACCTCGTCCACTTCATTAGCACAAAGAAAACCACTAATAATAGCGCCGGTAAAACCACCACCCGGGAATGACCACGCTCCTGCAAAATACAAACCGTTAATATCAGATTTCAATGGTAAACGTCGATTCCCTGACTGAGTCGGAGTTTGCGCAAACCCATAGGCAGTCCCCGTAGGATTCAGGGTGTATCGTTCAACGGTTTTTGATGTGCCCACTTCATAAGTATCGATCTGTTCCTTGATGCCGGGGATCAGTTTTTCCAGGCGTTCAATTAAAACTGTGGCAACCTCCTGTTTTTTGGCACGATAGCTTTCTTCATCCAGATCTGCCCAGTCATCAATATAATCACTGCTACAAATCACACCAAAGCTTTTTCCTTCAGGGGCCAATCCGGAATCAATCTGACTATAATCGACGAAAACAAAACTGCGGTTTTGCCAATCACCTTTATAATTTGCGGGCACATCCTTGAGAGATTGCGTATCATCGCCAACAACAAAGGTGGAATAATGATGGCAATTAAGTTCTTTCACCGGCTTTTTAAAACCGAGATAAACGGTCAACAGCGAACAGGCTTTTTCCAGATGATCGGTTTTGTTGGCGATTTTCTGGCTTTCTTTCTCCGGCAATAGTGATTTAAGCAAAGGAATGGCGCAATTTGCGATCACCTTATCGGCTAGCACCGTCGTTTTAGCCTCGCCCTGATTAAAACTATCCTGATAAACAACACCAGCAACCCGACTATCTTTCATCAGAATTTCTGTAGCCGTCTTACCCATCAACACCTGACCCTGATTGTTTTCAATCACACTCTTCAGATAATTTGAGAGTTGCTGCGAGCCGCCCTTGATAAAGTGTCCACCACCATTGATATAGCTGGATTGCGCTGCAGAAAAATAGACCATCGACATGCTGTAAGGATCATCGTGGTAATACAGCAAGTTGCCTTGCAAGATGAGTTTTAGCTCTTCATTTTTAATATGATCATCTAAAAACTTTCCTAAATTGGTTCGAGATGCTTTTACTATATTGGGAAATATCAACGGCATGATAGGAAACAGCAATAATTGCTTCCATTTTTTCTGTGGCATTTTATCTATTTCACTGAACACACCATCCATGAGATCAAGAAAAGTCCGGATGCCCTTTTCTTCATCAGGATACTGTTTGATAAGCGCATGAATCGCTGCCTCTTTTCCATGAGGATGAACAAAATCAATGGTCTTACTCTTATAACGAAACAACTCGGGAACCTGGATAAGTTCAACATTATCGAAAACACCCAGATCCTTGAAAATCGCATACTTAAGATCCTGTTCGTGCAAGCCATCCATCTCATGCAGACCGACTTCCATAATAAAATCTTTACGTTTGAAGGTCGTTGCACAACCACCCACAATATAATGCTGCTCCAGCAATAGAACTTTTTTTCCGCGCTTTGCAAGCGTTGCCCCGGCAGTTAAACCTCCAAGCCCGCCACCGATAATAATGACATCAAATTTATTATTCATAAGTTTTTTTAACTCACACTAATTCGCAAAGCAGCACCAATCGCCAAAGGCGCGAGCGTCAAAGCCAGAACCAGCATTGCAGCCATCATGTACATCTGGCCAGATACATCCAGCCCCATCGTCGTTGCCTGTACTGCGTTAGCCCCGAAGATCAAAATCGGTGTGTATAAAGGCAGCACCAATAAGGTTAAAAGCATACCACCCTTTCTTAAACCGACGGTTAATGCCACACCAATTGCACCGACCAGACTCAGCACCGGCGTGCCTAATAATAAGGTCAACATCAACGTGCCTAGCGAACCTGTTGGAAGATGCATCAACATTGCCAGCAAAGGCGTGATGATGATTAGTGGCAAACCTGTCACCAGCCAGTGCGCCGTCACTTTTGCCAGCATCAACACGGGCATCGGTTGTGGGCTTAGTAATATCTGTTCCAGCGTACCGTCATCGAAATCTGATCGGAAGATTCTTTCGATGGACAATAATGTCGCCAGTAAAGCTGCTACCCAGATCACGCCAGCGGCCATGACCGACAATCTTTCTGACTCTGGACTCACCGCCAACGGAAACAGGCTAACGACAATGATAAAAAACAACATCGGGTTAGCCAGTTCGCCACGGTTCCGATATGCCAGTAGCAAATCACGTTTTAGCAGTGCCAGAAACGCATTCATGTATTCTGCTCGCGATCGAGACTGAGTACATTGCAGCTTGTTCCCGTCAAATTCACATCGTGATGACTGGTTAGGATCGCCATACCGCCAGTTTTGACATGATCAGTAATTATATCTTCCAGATCACCAATGCCGGACTTGTCGATCGCGGTAAATGGTTCGTCGAGAATCCAGAGTTTTGATGGGCTGATCAACAACCTCGCCAGCGCGACGCGACGTCTTTGTCCGGCGGAGAGCGTTCTGCAGATCTGATGATCGAAACCTTTTAATCCAACTTGTATAAGAGCGTCATGTGCAGATAATTTTCTTTCGGCTCCGGAAAGTGCGTGCGATAGATTCAGGTTTTCAATTGGCGTACATTCGCCTTTCAATCCATCATGATGGCCGACGTAAGCCATGTTGATTGAGTAGTCGTAGCGTTGTTTTTGAATATCCTGATCGGCCCAGAAAATCTGACCCTCGTCGGCATTGATCAGGCCGCAAAGAATTCTTAGTAAGGTGGTTTTACCTGTACCGTTACGACCTTCTATTTGCAAGGCTTCGCCAGCGTGGATCTCGAAGTTGAGACCGCTGAACAACACACGATCATCCCGTGAGTATTCCAGATCCTTGGCGACCAGCGACATAATTAATCAAATGGATTATCGAGTACGAGAGTATCCGCGCGATCAGGGCCTGTGGAAACGATAGCAATCGGAGCTTCTGTCAGCTGGCTCAACCGTTTCAGATAATTTTTTGCTTCGGCTGGTAATTCTGCCCACAATTGAATGCCATAAGTCGACTCTGACCAGCCCGGCATTTCTTCGTAAACCGGCACACATTCAGCAATAGCATCAGCACCTGACGGAAGTGTGGTGATCTCTTTGCCTTCGTATTGATAAGCGACGCAAATTTTCAGTGTTTCCAGACCGTCCAGCACATCAAGTTTTGTCATGCATAAACCTGTCAGACTATTCACCTGTCGTGATCGACGCAGAGCAACCGCATCAAACCAGCCACATCGTCGCGCACGACCAGTGGTTGCACCAAATTCATGACCTTTTTCTGCCATGTGTTTTCCAACTTCATCGTCCAGCTCGGTTGGGAAAGGACCGGAACCTACGCGAGTGGTGTACGCTTTTGTGATACCCAGTACATAATCGAGGCTACATGGACCAGCACCAGAACCAGTCGCTGCGCCGCCTGCGGTAGTATTTGAAGAAGTCACGAATGGATAAGTACCGTGATCAATGTCCAGCAACATTCCCTGCGCGCCTTCGAAAAGCACGTTGTCTCCAGCTTTCTGATATTGATCGATGGATTCTGTGACATCGGCGATCAGCGGAAGAATGTCATCGGCGTAGCCCATCATTTCGTCATAAACTTCCTGATAATCCAGTGCGCCAACTTTGTAATAATGCTCCAGCGAGAAGTTGTGAAACTCCAGTGTTTCTTTTAGTTTTTCTGCGAAACGATCAGGATATAACATATCACCAACGCGTAATGATCGTCGTGCAACCTTGTCTTCGTAAGCCGGGCCAATGCCGCGTCCGGTGGTTCCAATGGCATTACCACCACGCATTTTTTCACGCGCCTGATCGAGTGCAATGTGATAAGGGAAAATTAAGGTTGTTGCTTCGCTGATCTTGAGATTTTTTCGAACGTCCACGCCCTGCTTTTCGAGCATGACCAGTTCTTCCATCAGCGCTTTGGGATACAAAACAACACCATTACCGATCATACATTCAACGCCATCTCGCAAGATTCCTGACGGGATCAAATGTAAAACTGTTTTCTCACCACCGACAATAACCGTATGTCCGGCATTATGTCCGCCCTGAAAACGCACGACGGCCTGAACGCGATCCGTGAGCATATCGACGATTTTGCCTTTGCCTTCATCGCCCCATTGTGTGCCTACTATTACAACGTTTTTTCCCATAGCTATTTTACGATCCACTTTCCGTTTTCATTTTTCAATATTTTATTAGCCGGGTCGTCATCATGTCCCGGTAATTGATTCACAACTCTTTTCCCTTCTAGTCGCAATGTCGCAATTGCATCTGCTAATGCCGGATCATCTGACCATGGCGCAATAATTGTTTCTACTTGCTGACTTTCTAATTCACTCGATCGAACCAGTGATTTTAGATCGGTACTAAACCCGGTCGCCGGTCGTGCCCGGCCAAACTCTTCACCGATTTCATCATAACGTCCACCTCTGGCAATCGCCTGGCCGTGTCCGGGTAAATATGCCGCGAACATAACGCCTGTGTGATAATGAAAACCGCGTAGCTCGGCCAGATCAATATTTAATTTCAGATCCGGAACCCGTGCTGAAACTTGATCAACAATCGCAATCAGATCAGACAATGCCTGTTGAACATTTTTGTCGGCTTTTGAAAGTTTTTGTTTTGCTTCCTGCAGGATTTCCTTACCGCCATTCAGATCAACCAATGCTTCGAGCATGGCTGATACATCCGATCCTAGTTCCCACTCAGCGAGACATTCTTTTAATTCCGGCACCGCTTTTCGTTGCAGAATATCAAACAGTTGTTGTTCCTGATCACTGTTCAGATCAGCTTGTCTGATCAATCCACGAAAGATTTCGATATGTCCTATGTCGACAAAAACAGACTCAAGGCCAGCCTTGTTCAAAACAGCTAGCATCAAGCAAATCACTTCGACATCACTTTCCAGTCCATCGTGACCATAAAGTTCGGCACCGATCTGTAATGGATTACGAGAAGCAGAAAAGCCTTTGGGGTTTGCCTGCAAAACCGGACCGAGATAACACAGCCGGTTTGGTGAATCATTTTTTAATCGGTGGGCATCAATACGGGCAACTTGCGGTGTCATATCCGCACGAACACCCATCATTCGACCCGTTAGTTGATCAGTGATTTTGAAAGTTTGTAAATCTAACTCATGCCCCGATCCCGTGAGTAATGATTCCAGATATTCCATCAATGGTGGCACGACAAGTTCGTAACCCCATGAGTGGAACAGATCAATAATATCGCGGCGTAATTGCTCCAGACGTTCAGCCTGTGGCGGCAGAATATCTTCTACACCATCTGGTAGCATCCATTTATTGTTCATATTATTTTTTAACGGATCCAATAAAGCAGGCCAACACCGACTAACATCAGTGTGAGACCAATAAATCGTAAAGAAGAATCATCAACCTGCGAAGCTCTTAACATTGCCTCACGAAAAGACTTTGGGTTTATAAAAGGTATTATTCCTTCAATCACAAGTACCAGACCTAAGGCTGTTAATATTTCCTGCCACATTCGAAAGGATCAATTCGCATCAGGATTCTTGAAATACTTGAAGAAATCCGAATCCGGCTCCAGCAACATCACATCATCCTGATTCGAGAAACTGTTCTGATAAGCATTCATGCGTCGATAAAAAGCATAAAACTCTTCATCTTTCCCATAGGCATTGGCATAAGTTTCGGTTGCTTTAGCATCGCCTTCACCACGCAAAATCTCGGCATCGCGATAGCCTTCTGCCAGAATTTCGGTTGCTTTTCGATCAGCTCTTGCGCGAATTCTTTCAGCTTCGGCCTCGCCCTGAGAACGCAACTCCTTGGCAACTCTTTCCCGTTCTGAACGCATTCGATCATAAACTTTTTCACTGACATCTTCCGGAAAGTCGATTCGTTTCACACGCACATCGACAACCTCAACACCCAGCTCCACAGTTTGTGAGTTAGAACGTTCCGTTACAATGTTCATGACATTACTACGTTCACCGGCAATCAAATCATGCAGATAACGTTTGGCAAATTCTGCCAGCAGGTTATCGTTCACTTTTTGATAAATTAGAAGACCGGCCTGATTATAATCTCCCGTTGTTGCTTTATAAAAAGTCTCCGGATCAGTAATCCGCCATTTAATAAATGAATCAACAACGACATATTTTTTATCGAGGGTCAGATAACGTGCAGGTGCTTCATCTTCGGTCAGAATACGTTTATCAAACTTACGGATATTATTCATAAAAGGAATTTTGAAATGCAGACCAGGCTCATAATCGGAACGCTGGATTTCACCCCATTTGAACAGGATCGCATGCTCACGTTGATCAACCGTGAAAGCTGTCAACGCAAAAAGAAAAAACGCAACGATAAGACCGATAATTAATTTTGACATTAGTGTGTGCTCCTTGTTCTTGACTCATCACCACCATAAATGGCCTGATTAACACTTTCGGTTGAACTGTCAGGTGTCTGTACTCTTGGCATAACCGAATTCGGTAACGGGCTCGGTACATTTCCGGACATCTCATTACCCAGAGGCAGGTAGAGAACATTGTTGCCAGAACCAGAATCCAGAAAGATTTTTTTGTTGCGTGACATGACAGATTCCATCGCATCCAGATAAAGTCGCTCACGGGTAACTTCCGGTGCTTTTTTATACTCGGCCAGCAACTGATCAAAACGTTTCGCCTGACCTTCTGCCTGAAAAGTAACTCTTGCGGAATAGGCAGAGGCATCTTCCACCAGACGCGTAGCCCGACCTTCGGATTTTGGAACAATTTCATTTTGATACGCCAGCGCCTGATTTCTCAATCGCTGCTTATCTTCACTGGCGCGATTGATATCATCAAAAGCACTTTTCACCTGCTCGGGTGGTTTCACGCCACGCAAGTTGACACTGGTCACCAGCAAGCCGGCTTTATAGCCATCCAGCGTTTCCTGGATCAGTTTTTTCGTATCAATAGCAATAGGCCCACGACCTTCGGTCAGAACAAAATCCATCTCATTATGTCCGATGACATAACGAATGGAAGCCTCGGTTGCCTGCAAAAGCGTATTCTCGGGCTTGTTAACATTGAACAGGTAGTCTTTAACATTTTTAATCTTATATTGAACAGCCAGTTCGACTTCGACGATATTCTCGTCTTTGGTCAACATCAGATCGTTATGAATGAGAGGTTTAATCTTCTCGACGTTGACCTTGATCACTTCCTCAATCGGTTTCGGCCAACGAATTCTAAGACCCGGCTCAAGCGTCGTAACATATTCGCCAAAACGTAAAACAACACCACGCTCGGAAGCATCAATGGTATGAACTGAATTAAAGGCTGCATAAACCAGTGCGAACAGGCCGATCATGCCTAAAAAGCCAGCATTGCCCATATTGCCACCACCTTTACCGCCGTCAGAAGAACCACCGCCGGACTTTTTCTTGCCGCCAAAAATACCGGCCAGTTTCGCCTGCATATCTTTTACGACTTGTTCCAGATCAGGTGGCCCATCTTCTCCACCATGACCGCCACCCCACGGATCGTTGTTATCTTTAGGGTCTTTATCGTCTTTTCCAGGCTCATTCCAGGCCATAAAACGCTCTCCAGTAATTATTTCAGTAAGCAAAAAGTATTCTGACAGAAAACTGCCATATAGCCGCAAGATTGTACGGGGCTAGTCGTTTTGAGGCAAGCAGCTCACCCCGTCTTCGAGGCAAAAATGATCAAGATGTGTTTGAGGTAATTCGACTTTCAACTGCCAGACGGCTTCTTCGCCGAGCTTTTCTTCGACAACAGCGCCCATTTCGTACAGTTTGGCGCGGATCTGACCGGCGCTCATATCAACACTGAGCCAGCTGGTGACTTTATATTGCCGGAAGAAATCCGTGATCGCAGTAAATAACTCTTCCACGCCAGCACCGGTGATCGACGACAACCAGACTCTTTTCGGCAAGCCATCATCGCCATAATCAATTCGAGGTTTAACATCTTCCATCAGATCAATCTTGTTCCAGACTTCGATCACTGGCACATTGCCTGCGCCCATTTCTTCGATCACATCTTTTACATCTTCGATCCGATCCAGACGTTCGTCGGAACTGGCGTCAATGATATGAAGCAGCAGATCAGCCTGACGGGTTTCTTCCAGCGTCGCACGGAAAGCGGCGACTAGATCATGTGGTAGATGGCGGATGAATCCTACTGTATCACTTAACACCAATGTGCCTGCACCGGGGATCTGGACACGACGCAAAGTAGGATCGAGTGTCGCAAACAGTTGATCAGCGGCATAAACCTTTGCGCCGGTTAAATGATTGAACAGGGTAGATTTTCCGGCGTTGGTATAACCCACCAGTGAAATCGAAGAGATGTCGGCTGATCTTCTCGACTTACGACTTTCGTCACGTTGTGATCGAACCTTTTCCAGACGTGAGTTGATCAACTTAATTCGTGCGCTGATCAAACGTCGATCCGTTTCCAGCTGAGTTTCGCCCGGACCACGCATACCAATCCCGCCTTTCTGGCGTTCGAGATGCGTCCAGCCGCGGATCAGGCGAGTAGAAAGATGTTTAAGTTGAGCGAGTTCGACCTGCAGGTTGCCTTCAAAAGTGCTGGCACGTTGGGCAAAAATATCGAGGATCAAACCGGTGCGATCAAGCACACGGCATTCCAGCTCCGCTTCAATATTTCGTTCCTGCGCCGGACTCAGTGAATGATCAAAAATAACGATCTCCGCTTCGACAGCTTCGATCAGCGTTTTTATTTCATCAATTTTGCCCTGACCAGCAAAATATTTAGGATCAGGTTTATTGCGACCACCCGTGACCGTGCCAACGATCTCGGCACCAGCAGATTCCGCCAGTTCAACGAGTTCATCCAGATCATTCTGGGATTCGGAATAACGAATATCAAGGTGAACAAGTATTGCTCGCTCACCCGTCTCGGGACGATCAAACAAGTTGGAAGTTATCCATCCTCAAATCATTCATCCTCTTCAGCACCATCCTCATCTGCTCGCGGCAACTTCACATTACGTGCCGGTACAACCGTGGAAATGGCGTGTTTGTAGACCATCTGGCTTACAGAATTTTTCAACAGAATGACAAATTGGTCAAAAGACTCGATTTGCCCCTGTAACTTGATACCGTTTACCAGAAAGATTGACACTGGAATGCGCTCTTTTCGTAGCGCATTCAGATATGGTTCTTGAAGTGATTGGCCTTTGCCCATCTTAGATCCCCTCTTATTGTATTTATTAACAGAATCCAACTCGGCGCGAAAAATCCGAGAGAAATCAACAACATGAAATGGCTAGCTGAAAACGCGTGCCATCCCCCTTTAGACAGGTGCGTCGAATAATAGTTAAGTATATACCCTATCCAGACAAAAATAATTCACCTTTGTTCAGCAATTGTAAAATTTCATGAAGAGGAGGTGACTTGTCGATAAAAATTCGTTCCGCATTTTTTGTCGATCGAAACCATGTGAGTTGTCGTTTGGCCAGTTGTCGCGTTGCGATCACCGCTCTTTCGATCATTTCTTTCTGATCAAGATCACCCGCCAGATATTGTAAAACCTGCCGATAACCCACCAGACGCATCGATGGATCGTCTGCTTTCAAATCAAACTGCTGTGAGATGCTCCGTGTTTCCTCGACAATGCCCTGCTCGATCATTTGATCAAACCGTAATGCCAGCCTTTTATGTAACCAGCTTCGATCTTCCGGTTCAAGGATTATGTTGAACATATTATAAGGACAGGCAGATCCGGCATCATTTTCAAAAAATGAAGTGATCGTCTTGCCAGTTATCTCGTAGACTTCCAGCGCACGTTCTATCCGTTGCGGATCATTGGCATGAATACGGGCAGCAGCAACCGGATCAACTATGGTTAGACGATCGTGCATGGCTTTCCAACCAAGATCCGCCGCTTCTTTTTCGAGCTTTTGACGAACCACAGGATCAGCCGATGGCAGTTCGGTGATCCCTTCCAGCAAAGCCCGGAAATACAAACCCGTACCACCGACCAATAATGGAATCTTTCCAGCCGACGTAATCGCCTCCATTTCTGTCAACGCATCCTTGCGAAAACTTGCCGCAGAATAAACATCATCCGGATCAATAATATTGATCAAACGATGTGGCGCTTTTTCCAGAATCCCTTTTTCCGGTTTTGCTGTCCCAATATCCATACCCCGATAAACCAGTGCAGAGTCGACACTGATAATCTCGAATGGAAAACGGGCAACAAGTTCGACGGCCAGATCTGTTTTACCTGTGCCTGTCGCTCCCATTATTGAAACGGCTTTGGGTAAGTTTTGATTCACTCTAATCAACCGATAAGATTCTGTAAATCTTTTTCAGAGAGTTTCCGGATCATTTTTTTTTGTTCAGATAGTTCGAGAGAATTAAGCTGATCGAGTAACATTTCCACATCGGCTAAATCGCCAGAATATTTTGCCAGAAACTCGATTAAATTTTCTTTTTGATCGAGTTGATTTTGCTTCAAAGCATTCAACAATTCTGAAACAAAATCATCAGGACTACTTATAGCAATTACGTCAGGGGTCTTCCTCAGTTGCCAGCCATTATTTTCATAAAAAATGATCCCCAGTTCTTCCAGTAACCCTGAGTTGGTTCTAATCAGATCTGCTGAAGATTGATCAATTTCAACACTTCGCGGGAAGAGCAAAGGCTTTGATAATATCGATCCAGTTTCAAGCTTTTTTTGACAGAAAAATGTCATCAACTTTTTAATATCAATCAACAACAACTCATTATCTTTTCTAACAATAAGCACGTTACCGATCTGCTCATTTTCTTTTTCAGATTTGAGTGGTGTTTTAACCAGGGTCAGATCAGGATAATAGCTACCACCAACTTCCCGAACAGAGTCAGAAGATCGACTTCTGAAAGTTGATATTTTCGTTACTTGTGGCGAAGGTAAAGATACTGCGACGTGAGGTATATCAGTCATCGAGAACTGTTGATCAGACAAAGCTTGATGTAAGGCACTATAAATAAAATCATGAACAGATCGCCCTTCTCTGAATCTAACTTCAGTTTTAGCAGGATGAACATTCACATCAACCATCGTCGGATCAATGGTCAGATAAAGTGCATAAACCGCATAACGCCCAACAGGTAGACGATCCTGAAAGGCTTGCTGTATCGCATGGTTAACACGTTTGTCCCGAATACAACGTCCGTTCAGACAAAAAAACTGTGAATCATTCATGGTGCGAGCAACTTCCGGTTCCCCAACCCAACCTGTTAAAAGTAACCCTTGCACTTGTGAATCAATCTTGATCGAATGCAGTAAAAACTTACTGCCGCAAATATCGCTCACTCGATTTCCATTCTCATCTTCTACGGCAGGTTTCACATTCAAAACCTGCCGACCATTATGCGTCAAACGTACTGCGATCTCCGGATGGCTGATCGCAAAATGTCGCACCAGTTGTTGGATCTGATAAAACTCGGTTCTCTCGGTTCGCAAATATTTTCGACGTGCGGGAACATTAAAAAATAGATCACGAACTTCGACTGTTGTGCCTTGCGGGTGGGAAACGGGTTCTGGTTGAGAGTGATCAGATCGACCTTCGGATTTGATCATCCATGCGAGATCATCTTCGATAAATTTCGACATAATAATCGTGCGTGAAATCGATGCAACACTCGGCAAAGCTTCGCCGCGAAAACCCATCGAAACTATTTGCCGTAGATCATCCAGATTACGAATCTTGCTGGTCGCATGTCGTGTCAAAGCCAGAGCAAGATCATCATTATGAATGCCGGAACCATTATCTTTAATTCTGATCAAACCAACGCCACCCTGTTCGACATCAATCGTGATCTGAGTCGCACCAGCATCGAGACTATTATCCAGCAATTCTTTAACCACAGAAGCCGGACGCTCGATTACTTCGCCCGCCGCGATCTGGTTGATCAAGTTATCGGGGAGAAGGTTTATTCTAGCCATAATTGATTAAGGAACCTCTGGTTAAGTCTGGTTGAATTTAGGCTGCGATGAAATTGTTCCAGACTTCTCCGAAGTAAGCGCCAATAGTGGTTCTATTGTAACGAGCTTCGGAGAAGTCTGGAACAATTTCAGCCAGCATAAAACAATCATGATTTATTCAGAGGCTCCTTTACTATCTTTCCTGATCTTATCCAGTTTCGCATACATGAATTCCATAAAAAAACCGTGCATTAAAAACCGTTGACTGAGATTCCACGGCCCAACCAGATAATGCGGATACTTGTTATAAGCCATTTCAGGAAGTTGTGGATCACCGATGATCTGACTAATGCGGATCGCGATAGATTGATCAAGACTAAATCCATTGATGGCATCACGATATTCTTCACGGGTCAGCAAAAAACAAAACAAACACATAAACATGACATGAGAATTTTCAAAATCAAGAATCTGTGTCTGCTTACTTTTTATTTCAAAATCTTTCATATTGATCGCTTGCCAGTTTTGCCAATTTAACTGATCCTTTGCAATCGGTTCACTACGTTCCTGCCAATATCCTAATTCCTTAAACATGCGGAAAAGTTCCTGATCATGTTCGACAAAACTACTCTGGATCATGTCGTTTACTTTTTTGGGATATTGATCAATTGGATCTAAACTTTCACCACCGCTGTTAGCTGCCAGAAAATTCATAATGTTAGATTCGCAGGCATAATGACGCAGGATCAAAAGGTTCGTTTCACGGCTGACTAAATGCGCGCAAAACCAACAGATCATTTTCTGTAATAATTTATGCGCACTGAATTGCGGCAATGGCAGACGTTTAAAAAACCAGATCAGATGTAACAAAGCTGCAAAGAAAAACTGCAGTAACGGACGCAAACTCCAGCGCATCGGATTATCAAGATCTTTCAGCCAGAGTTTGATCGCCTGCGGCTCCATCGGAATGGAATTGTCGAACATCAAAGCCTGCAAATAGGCGCTACGCTTATTGTTCATTTATGGCTCATTATCTATTTCTTCCAGTTGCATCACGTACAATCTCGCTACTACGGTCGCGGTTCGGGTGATCGCTTTTAGTTGTTTTTCATCTTGGCAGACACGATCAATCAATTGATAAAGTTCTTCTATATGCTCGTCATCATTGTCACCATGATAACTCATGAAGCGCGTGTAACTACCATCTCCACCGGTGACGTCATTCACCCGTTTAGCCCAGTCGGACGCCATCTTTTGCCCCAGACCTTCGATAATCCACATAGCGCCAATCAGATCGACAGGATTGGGCTGGCTGGCGCGATACATTAGAAACGCGTGTAAAGCTTCCGATCCCGGATTGCGATCAGCGTTTTGAATATCGGCCAACTCACCACCCGCAGCGACATAATCCTGTTCGAGTATTTCATAGTCACGATGTTCGTCTCGAGCATGGCCGATCACCACCGATCGCACGTCGGCATAATCTCGGTCAAAACTAGAAGCGCATCGTGAAATCCAGCGTGAACCTTCTATCACTTGTTGGCGTAAATTTCTGATCAGCTTTTGATAATCTTCGATCGTAAATTGATCATTTCCTAGTCGTCGGATGATTGGAACTTTGCCCAGCCGACGTTCAAAATCAAACCAGATCCGTAACAAATTTTGCAGGCATTGTTGACCTTGTTCTGTAAGTACGTTTTCTTCTTTATTCATCTTCATTGACGACGGTTAATTTCATATAAACATTATTGAAACGACCACTTTCCGGCACCATGCAAAAAACAACATCACCAATTTTATACGACTGAGTGCGACGAAATTCATCCAGCATGATCAGGATCGAAGCACAGCCCGTATTGCCGCGTGTTGAAAGGTTGGAATACCATTTTTCATCAGGAACAACAGCGCCCGATTTCACCAGCATATCAAAAATTTTACCGCGAAAATAATGCGAAGAATAATGACATAAAAGATGATCTATTTGATCGGCTTTGATCCGGCCTTCATCCACCAGTCGCAAGAAACCATCCACGCCGAGTTTGACGATATTTTCCAGCAGACGAACATCCTGCCGGATCAACAATGCACCATCCGCCTCGGCTTCTGCATAAGTCGGATAATCCTGCCATGTTCGACTTTCTTTTTTATCTTGCGGAAAACCAACACTCATACAAACTGGAAAGGAGTCGGCATGAGAGAATCCTCTGATCCAGTCGATACGAAAACAGGTTCCTCTCGGACGTGTTTCCAGCAACAAAGCACCCGCACCATCCGACAACATAAAGCGCAAAAATTCAGCATTGAAATCTAATTTTTTATCTACGCCCGCAGCTTCGTAACGACTGGCTTTAAATAAACGGGAAGTCAGTTCGCTGGCGATCACTAATGCGTTGTCGTGCTCACCGGCTTTAAGATTGGTGTAAGCCGCTTTCAGCGCCATCATGGAGCTAGAACAAATACCGTGACTGGTTTGTAATTCGATATCCGCCAGATCAAGATCCGCCTGCACCATGCTGCCAAAACCCGGCAAAACCACATCGCCCTGACTGGTCGCGCAACTGAGCATTTTGATCTGCTGTTTAGCAACATAACTTTGATCAAGACAATCCTGCCCTGCCCGTGCGGCCATTTCACTATTGGTGATCGTGGTCGTGTGATCTTTGTCTATTGCATAGTGCCGAGTCTCGATGCCGTTGGCTTCAAGAATGCGCCGTTTCAAGCGACTAGGCTTGCCACCCACATAGCCGAGCACTTCTTCGATCTGATCATTTTCGATGGGATCACCGGGCAAAAAATGGCCGGTGCTGGTGATATAAACGTCCACTATTGCGGTTTTCCGTGAGCCAGCTGATACCTTAAACATCGAATGTTTTCTTCAATATAAGGCACAATTCCGATACAAGCGGTGAATGCCATGTAGATCCACATATAATTATTGCCACCATGACTGTATTCCATCGGCTCAAAATGCATCTGCCCTTGCCAATCGAAAGAGACCAGTTTTTGCACCACCGGCCAGTTAATCACCGCGATCATTGCGATCATAAACAACGGCAATGTCGCCAGATAACTATGCGCGTGCATTTCCCAGATACTGATTTTGCGTCGCGGAGATGCGTAAGCCACATCTAGATGTGCGACCACTTCGTGCATGATCAACAAGAATAAACAAATCAGAAGAATCAAAACATTGACGCGAAACATGAGACACAAAAGGATTGGCAAACCGACCTGAATTCCCATTAGCGAATGCATCAAAGATTCTTTCAAACCGGATGTGGATTCGATATGTGTTGCTCGATGACAACACCAGTCGACAAAACCTGCGATCCCCCACAAAGGCAGGAATACATAAAGTAACAGGTTCATTAGTACATCGGTGCTGTCCATTGGCAACTCTTAAGGTGTGGAAAACCCCGCAACCCTATCATATTTCCTTATGAATTCAGACTGCAAACATCCGTTACAGTGTCATTAAGCCTTGTTCTTAAATCCCAGGAAGAATGGTAGGATACTGAGCTATCTAAAGGAATCAACATTTTTCAGGGAGTTTTTTATGAATTTCAACAAACCTTTTCTAATCTCACTTTTTGTTTTGGTATTTAGCTTCGAGGCTCACGCAGCTTCGTTAGGTAATATTTGGCTATTAGGTGACTCGGTTACTCAGGCCAGAGGAGAAAGTACCGATCCTGATAACGTCCCTCATCAATGGGGTTATCGTTATGAGCTTTGGAAAAAACTGAATTCAAACGGTGACAGTTTTGATTTCGTCAGTGCAGCCACTCCTCCAGATGGTTCTGGTTTTGATGAAGATGATCTTTATTACGGCCCCATTGGTAATACTCTTCCAGAAGCTGGATTTGATAATAACCATGAAGGTCGTGCCGGATGGACTACCAACGCCGTACTCAATAATGCAGATGGTAGCAATGGTAATATCAATCACTGGTTAGGAATAACATCAGCTACTGGATTTACACCTGTCGCTACTCCGAATACAACTTTTTTATTCCTTGGCTTGAATGACATCATTAGTACTGGCAACGGCAACGCGAACGATATTATTGGCCGAATTAACGATATTATTGAATTGATTGATGCTAATAATGGACCTGATGGTAAGATATTCGTAGGGTCGATATATAATTACGACTTTGAAGAATATTCTCAATTTGCTTCGCAACGTGATGAAACTGTTCAGGCAAACCTGGTTAATGGCGTCAATAATCTACTGGATTCATCTCTTGACGATGCAGCGACCCTGGTAGATCTCAGTGGCCTCGATTATATGAGTCAAACAGCAGATGGGTTGCACCCAAATCAAGCCGGTGCAATATTTATTGCTAACCAGTTTTACGATGCAGCAGTTCCATCTGCAGTACCTGTACCAGCAGCAGTCTGGTTATTAGGTTCTGCATTAGTAGGTCTTGTTGGGATAAGCCGAAAGTCAAAAATCACGGTTTCAGATTCTATCTAAACAACCCGTCACTTTTCCCATATATAAATGAAGGCTCCTTTTGGAGCCTTTTTTATGCGACTCTCTTTAGGAGCCTCTGAACAAGTCTGGTTGAATTTAGGCTGCGATGAAATCGTACCAAAATTCTTCGAAGTGAGCAGTAATAGTGGTTCTATTGCGTCGAACTTCGGGGAAGTTTGGGGCGATTTCAGCCAGCATAAAACAATCACGACTTGTTCAGAGTCTCCTTTAGTAAGGTCAAAACAAAATCCGCTTCAATTTCTAATTCCACAGACTCGTGAATACGTTTCTGACAATCTTCATCTGCACGCCAGGCAAAAGGTGTCATCTGTAGCAACGTCATTCTTTCATCCTGATCAGATATGATTTTGTAACTGATCCGCTGTGAGTTAACCAACTCAAAACCATTCGGCAATTCCAGTTCCAGAGAATGTTCATTTACTTTTTCATAAATAAACTCTCTTAATTGCCACAAATGGCGAGGCCCTGGGGTGACGATCAATAATGCTCCATCTGTCTTGATAATCCGTTTTAACTGTTGATCGTTCGATGGCGCATAGATCCTGAAAACCAGATCAAAATAATGATCGGCGTAAGGTGGTTTATTAGAACTAGCCACGATAAATCTTGCATTGGCCTGTTTCTTTGCTGCAATCTTTATCGCATTTTTAGCAATGTCCAAACCATGCAATTCGAGCTGGTTACTATTCTGGCATAATTTTTCGATCTGACGGCTGTAATAACCTTCGCCACAACCAAGATCAAGCAATTTCATTTTTTGATCACTCTCTTTTAAAGAGTCCACAATTTCCACAAGTGCTCTCGCCAGAGGTGAATAAAAACCAGCCTCAAGAAAACTATTTCTGGCATGGATCATTTGCCGATTATCACCCGGATCTTTTGAGCGTTTCTCTTGTACTGGTAAAAGGTTCAGGTAACCTTCTTTAGCCAGATCAAAGTGATGGTTGTTTTCACAAAAATATTCTTTGCCTGATGTGTGAGGCAGTAATGGTTCTTCACATAATGGACAAAGATAACTCATAATATTTTTCCAGGTTTTGGCAGCAACTTGAAAGTTTATCTGAGGACGACTACCTACCTCAACCGATTTTACGAAGGAAATAGAACTACAGAACAGAGTGTCACTTGATCCATTTCATGAATAATTTTTCCTGGCCGTGAAACAATCCATATTCTTATGTGTCTATGTTGATATCAGGTGTAATATGGGCAAGATTATGAAAACTTATAGACAATTAATCCCGACACTTCTTGTCATTAGCAGCCTGCTGTTATTAGCGCCTTTGTCTGTTGTAGCGATTGGCGATAATAATATTATATACCTTGATCAAAACTGGTCGGATAAAGATCGTGAGTATTTTTATTTTACCGATCAGGGCTCGCGTCTTGTTCCTTATGATTATTTTCTTCATCTTGAGCAGGCTAAAAATGACTCCCTGCTGCGAAGTGATAAAAATATGCTTCGGTTTGGCTTTATCCCGACATCAACAAGCAAAAATAACCCGGATGGTTTACCAGTCGGACTAGCCAGAAATGGTGATCATATGGGGCCAACCTGTGCAGCCTGTCACACTCAACAAATCACTTATAAAGATCAGACAATTCGCATTGATGGTGGTCAGGCATTTATTGATCTGAACCTGTTTCTGTCAGAGATAATCGTTTCACTAAAGGCCACACTGGATGATGAAGAAAAGTTTGCCCGTTTTCAGCGCCGTCTTTTGGGTAATAATGTTACAGATAAACACCAGGCTCAGCTAAAACAGGAGCTTCAAACAACTTATGAAAAACGTGTAGATCACATGGCATCGCATCACTCGGATGTTGTCTCCGGCTTCACGCGTCTGGATGCCTTTGGTGCTATTTTAAATCAGGCGTTGATTGCAACGGGTGAAAAAAACAATACCAGCCCGGCTACGGCTCCAACAAGTTACCCTTATCTATGGGATACGCCACAGCATGATTATGTGGAATGGAATGGATCCCAGTCTAACTCTGGCGTTGGTGCGCTGGCCCGAAATATCGGTGAAGTCATTGGAGTGTTTGGTGATCTGGAAACAGATAAGACAACCTGGATCGGTCTGATTGATCGTGGCTATAAATCTTCGATTCAGGTTCGCGAATTAAGAAAACTAGAACATGTTGTTGCTCAACTTCATTCACCTCTCTGGCCGGAAAACTTTCCTGAAATTGATACTAAATTAGCGAACACAGGTCGTGTGTTATACGAGCAACATTGTATCCAGTGTCATGTTGATATGGATCGAACAGATCCTCTTCGCACAATTCAGGTACGCATGAGTACCTTGTCAGCGATCAATACCGATCCACTGATGGTTGAAAATGCTCTTTATTTCAAAGGTAAAACCGGTAAGTTTGAAGGCCGTCCCCGATACTATTTTGCGGGCGATCCAATGGAAAAAGTATCGCCGGCTATTTTTATCGCGAATAATCTGATGATCGGTATTCTAAAAAATAACCCATTACAGTCTTATCTGGCTAAAAGGGATGCCAGAAAACTGGGGCATCCCGATGTCAATCATCCACCCAAGTATGTCGATGGCGAAATTATCGAACATGGTAAAGAGGTTTCCGATCATGCACTTCTCGCCTATAAAGCGCGCCCACTAAATGGTGTCTGGTCGAGCGCACCTTTTCTACACAATGGTTCAGTTCCGAACCTCTATCAACTATTACTATCAGCCGAAGAACGGGTAGCACAATTTACTCTCGGCTCATGGGAGTATGATCCGGTTGATGTCGGTTACAGCAATCAGCAAACACCTGGCAGCTTTATTTTCGATACCACCACCAAAGGCAATAGTAATTCAGGTCATGAATATGGCACAGGATATTATGGACAACCGGCTCTCACCGAAGCTGAACGATGGGCTGTCGTTGAATATTTAAAAACACTCTAAAAAAATATTTAACTAAAAAATCTAACAATATGATCAATTCTAAAAGTACGCTCCAAACTGCTTTTGCGTTTAAAGAAAACTTTCGTTCTATTTATACGCGCCGCGCATCCAATTACGCATCGATAGATGGTATTCGTGCAATCTCGATTATTCTGGTACTCATCTTCCACACCTTTTTCGTCTACCAGGCTGCACACCCTGTTCATGATGTCCTCGCAATGCTGAATGAACTTGGGACAGGCTGGGCATGGGCCTTTAATGGTGATAAGGGTGTAGATGTTTTCTTTGTTATGAGTGGCTTTTTGATCTCGGGCATTTTATTCAGACAAGTAGCCAGCGAAGGACATATGAATCTCAAAAATTTCTACCTGAGACGCTACCTTCGCCTGACCCCAGCTTACTATTTCACCCTGACAGTATACTGGCTGATGAATCAACCCAATAGTGAATGGATCTGGGCAAACTACCTTTATATAAATAACTTTATTGATTACGGGCATCAGGCAGCCGGATGGACGTGGAGTCTGGCGATTGAAGAACAGTTCTACTTTATCTATCCCCTATTACTGATCGTTATTCTTAAATATACAAAAAGTCCCGGCTATGTCATGTTGTGGTTGTTCATACTTTCCTTGCTAATCCGTGCTGGCATTGTCATATCAGATGATGCGATTCGCACCTCACCCCAAAGCCGAATGTATGCAGACCATGACTATTTTAATCACTTTTTCACCATTCTCTATGACAATTTACACTCACGCTTCGGTAGTTTAGTAGTCGGTTGTCTAGCTGCCTATAACATGCACTTTCATAAAGAAAAACTCACCCAATTTGCAAACTCTACGACGGGACTCATCCTAACCATCGCAGGTATTTTTCTTATTCTCTTTTTTATAGCCTTTCCTGCATTTTCAACCGACTATGACGAGCATCAGTTATTCCATATTTTTTATTATATTTTTAACCGGAATTTATTCTCGGTAGGCGTCGGTATTCTGATCATCGCCATGCTGCTACAGCAACATTTTATCGCCAATACAATACGCGCATTTTTCTCATTTTCATTCTGGTATCCCTTTGCAACACTGTCCTATTCATTGTATTTAATTCATCTGGTCGTCATGTCATTAGTAATACCTGCTCTGATCAACTTAACCGTGATGATGCCCGAACAATATCCCTGGTCCATGGGCGAAACATTAGTCTATGGTTTTGTTATCAGTTCGGTTCTGAGCATGGCAATAGCCACACTTATGTATTTATTCATTGAAAAACCTGTGATGAATTTAAGAAAATAATTCTGATGAAAACATTAAAATGGATCCTGTCCCGACTGATCATTTTCATACTGATTCTGATACCCGTTCTGGCAGCTTTTATTGCTTTTCACATGCGCAGCAATGCCATTGTTACAACAGAAGAAATCATCCCTGACGATGAGCCACAACAAATAATTAGAGCAACAAATAATTTCATCAACATCATAAAAGGAACACAAACCAGCTACGCTGCCCGAGGTGCACACGCCAAAGGACATGCCTGTGTGAAAGCTTTTTTTGATATCAACGAAAACCTTGATCCGCAACTACAGCACGGCATTTTCCACACGCCCGAAAAAAGATATAAAGTCTGGATCCGTTTTTCAAACGGTAGTTCAAATATGGCAAAAAGTGATGATACGGAAAAAGATTCCAGAGGTATGGCGATAAAAGTTTTCAATCTTTACGATAAAAATTTAATCCAACAAAAAGAAGGTTCAGATACACAGGATTTTTTAATGCACAACAGCCCCGCATTTTTTTCTACTGATCTTGATGATTATAATAAACTGGTAGAAAGTGAAGATAAGTTCAGGTATTTCCTCTCAGGGTTCAATCCTTTTAACTGGCGATTGAGAGAACTCTCTCATGTAGTCAAAACATTAGCACCACCTCCGTCCAGTCCATTAAGAGACGAATATTTCAGTAATACTGCCTACAAATCAGGCCCTCACAATATCAAGTTCATGGTCAGATCATGCACAACAATAACTGGTGACCAAACCGGTGATCAGACCGATCCCGATTTTTTAAGAAACACATTGATCAAAGAACTGAACTCAGATTCTGTATGCATGCAATTCATGGTACAGCTACAAGATCCTGATAAATTAATGCCGATAGAAGATCCCAGCATCTTATGGAAAGAGAACGATTCACCATTTATCCCAGTGGCCAGAATCACAATCCAAAAACAACAATTTAATACTGATCATCAACAACATTTTTGTGAAAACCTGTCTTTCTCACCCTGGAATACTTTAGAGCAACACCGACCCATTGGTGCGCTTAACCGGGTCAGAAAAATAGTTTACAAAGCCAGCTCGGACTATCGTCATAAAACAAATCATACTCAGGAACCACAAAACCTGGACTGGTAAATATCTAGTTCTTGAAAAAATGGCTTAAATTTACTTCAACATTACTTGACCATTACAATTGAGCAAGGTGACAACGCCTATCGCCTACTTTAGACTGGGACAGGTCAAACACTGAGGTGTCGTCATGCAACCGCTTAGCCCTGCTCGTTCTATTTCGCTTTTCGTTTTGTTCGCAGTCATTGTTGGTGGCTTATTCTTCGCTAGCGGTAATAAACCCTCTCCGGAGCCTCCCGAACCACCGACCCCTCCCCCATTTCCACCAAAACATGCTGAACAGATCCGCTCGGGCATTAAAGAATTTTTAGGTAAGGGTTATCTTGGTTACGACTTGTATGCAAACTCTGATAGTTGCACCTATGCACTGTTTGATCTGACTGATGAATCCCATGTAGATATACATGACGGTACAGGTTGGAATGGTCGCTTTGCTTCGGGCGAATCAAAGACAGAATTGTTTGAAGAATATTTTGGTGCTGCGAAACTGTCAGGGAAACATGGTGGTTTTTCTGGAGAGATTACAACGAGTTTCAAAAGCTCCGCTTTAAGAAATCGCTCCCATAGTTTTGCTACGGCAAATATCACGCAAACTTATTATCGGCTCACTTTACTTGAAAGTGCTCCACTTAAAGAAGAGGTTGCGACTGATCTGAATGAAATGGAACCCGTTGCACTTTTTGATAAATACGGCACGCATTATTTGAAGTCGATCTATATTGGTGGGCGAGTGAGCTTTAGTAGCTTTATTGATCGCTCCACAGTCAGTACTAATTTTAAAATAGAAGCCGGTGTAGAAGCAGCTTATGGCGAATCTGTGTCTGGCTCCGCTTCTGGCGGAGGAGTAGACAAAAAAGATATCGAGCAGATCAATACTAATAAGACACTTTTGGTCAGAGGTGGAGATCCTGCTGAGGCCGCTAAAATAATGACGGGGACCGGAGAACCTTCCGAAAATTATGCGAAGTGGTCAAAGAGTGTTCCTGATCATATGACAATTTCTGATATTGCTAACAAAGGAATGATACCTATTTACATGCTCGTAGAAAATGCAGAACGTCAGGCAGAACTTGAAGCTGCATGGATTTCTTATATGGAAGAACACACGGATGATATTTTGAAAGAAGGTGAGCCTGAAGTCATCAAAAAAACATCACAGTTTTTCGCAAAAGAATTTGAAGGCGGACGTAATATTAGTGTTGCTCCCTATCATTGGAACTGGGAGTTTTATTATCCGACCATTTCGAATGATGCGGTCACTTTACAGTTTGATAGTGGTAGCAATAGCCTGGAAGATAAAGACATAGTGCTTATTAAAACTACGGAAGATACTTTTAAAGATTCCTGGAAAGACTATGTTTACCTAGGCTCATTTAAAAAGAAAAATAACTCTTATTACTGGATTGAATACGGGGCTAAAACTGACTGGAGAATTGAACGTGTTGTGCCTGCCAATGACAAACGGATTCGTTTTGGTGATCAGGTGATGATTAAAAATATTCACTTTGATCAATATTTAGCACCGACGAAAGATGGCTTTCTAACAACAGCTGCAGAAGAATTTATCTGGACGCTTGAAGCGGTGCCGACTCCAGATGAAGAGTGACTGCAGATAAATCAAGTCAAGCTAAGTTGCGCTTGCCCTGCCTTTTTTGAAAGTATTAACTTATCCAGCGCCTTAAGTAAGCTTGTTAAGCTCAATGAATAATTATGCGATTCAGAAAGAGCTGAGCTATCCCTTGTGATCCATCGGTTAATAATTTGCAAAAAAAAAGCCCCATAAAGGGACTTTTTTTGTTTGGCGGAGAGAGAGGGATTCGAACCCTCGATACGGTTTAACCCGTATACACGCTTTCCAAGCGGGCGCCTTCAGCCACTCGGCCACCTCTCCTGATCTCTGTTTGTATTACTCTACGAAGGGCGAGAAGGGTAAACCAGTTTGGTGTTTAGCGCAATCCTGTTCGGCGGGCTGGTTCTTCAAATTTGATGTTGTTGATACGGCTCATTAATTCTGCTTCGCCTTTTGAAAGACCACAAGTCTGGATCAACTCGTCTACAGTTGCGCCTTTGTCCATAAGTAGAACAGCTTGTTCATAATGGGAGTCATTGGTGCTCAAAGCGCTGAGATCGTTTTGTCGAACAGTAACGCTTCTGATCAGTTTTTGTTGCTTTTCAAATCGCTGACTGATTCCGCGCATACACAAGATAAGACCTTGCAGATTCTGATGCATTTGATGTGTGGATTTTTCCTGCGTTTGCATAGATTGTTTTAGTTGGAAAAACTGCCACCCAAGCCAGCCACAGATGCCCAGACAAATGGTCAACCCTGATATGAGAAATATAATCATGATCTATTTTGCTTGTCTATCGTTTCAGGCAAACTCATCAATATGTCCGTTTTCACTTCTGGATGGATATCGTTCAGACTGGCTATTGTCTTCTTCATCTTCTTGATCTTTTTTCTGACGCTGACGTTCCTCTGCATCTTTTTGTTGCACAGGTTTGACCGGCAGCACCGGAAAAGATTTGATCGAGTTGATTGCCATTCTGAAAATAAATAAACAATAATATTAGAAGGAGCCTACATCGCTCCATTCGTCATCGCTGAGGAATTTATTTAGATCAACAAGGATCAAAATATCTTCTTCCCGACTGAAAACGCCCTGGATGTATTTCGAGCTTTCTTCGTTACCAACATTCGGTGCTGTTTCAATTTGTGAGCCACGCAGGTTCACAACTTCAGCAACACTATCTACCAGAATACCAACGATGTTGTTGTCAGATTCGATGATCACAATTCTCGTAGAATCATCAGCTTCTGTTGGCATCAGACCAAAGCGTTTACGTGTTTCGATAACCGTTACGACATTACCACGCAAGTTGATAATCCCGATAACATAATCAGGAGCACCAGGAACCGGCGCAATTTCGGTCATTCGCAATACTTCCTGTACCTGCATCACATTAATACCATAAGTTTCGCCATCCAGACGAAAAGTTACCCACTGGATGACCGGATCTTCTACTGCTTCAACTAATGCGTTAGTCATAATACTTTTCCTGTTCTGTTTGTTTTGCTTTAATCAAAATTGATTAATTAAAATTAAATAAAGCATGGTTTGTGCCAATTATTTGATCGGCTTTGCACCATCATCGAGATACTTAATAAATTCATCGCCGTCGAGCAATGCGCAGAGGTGTTCTTTGATCATGCCAAGCATCCAGGGACGACGTCTTTCTGCACCACTCCAACGAACCTGTTCTGGTTCCAGCATAACGGCACGATCAGCGCTGTGACAGGCAAGCCCCCAGCGACCATCACCAATTTGTACAATGAACTCGGGAGCTTTCAGTTCTTCATCACCATCAACTTCACGGTTATTACTTAATAAAAAGAGTTTTCGAGCATTGACCACTTGAATACTCTGGCCATGTGATTTGAATGTTCCATCCACCCACGAAGCAGTATTCGGTAATTGAGTAAGTTCATCAGGATATTTTCTGATACCACTCATGGCCTCCATTGGGATCGCGATATCCATTCCATCAATATCAATAAACAGGGTTTGAAATGCTTTTTCTGCCCATTCCGGTTGTCCATCCAACAACGTGTTTTCGGCAACCTCTTCTGCTTGTTCAGTATCGACTTTGGTAATAGTTTCGGGTGCAATTTGATCTTCTACGATTGCTGTTTCAGGTTGTTCATGAAACAATCCCTCGAGATAAAGGCTCAGTGCTTCTCTCTGATCAGAAATTTTGACTTGTCCTTCTAATATCGTACTCATGAGATGCTTTCCAATTCTCTTTCCAGCAGATCATCCAGTAAAGCCTGATATGCCAGAGAACCTCGTGATTGAGGTTTCATTAAAGGTAAAGGCAGGCCAGCTTTACTGGCTTCTCTGAAATTTGTATCCACCGGGATCACCATTTCCCACAACTTTTCGGCATAGTTTTCCTGAAGAAATTTCAGACTGTCATGCGAGGCACGGGTGCGTCGATCAAACATGGTCGGGATGATCAGTTCTTCAAATGGAAGTTTGTGTGCATGACGCATGAGTTCAAATGTATGTTGAATTCGTTCCAGCCCTTTTAGCGCCAAAAATTCTGTTTGTACCGGAACGATCACACGATCGCTGGCCGCCAATGCATTGACTAAAAGAACACCTAACATGGGAGGACAGTCGATGATCACATGATCAAAATGGCTTCCCCAACGATCCAGTGCATTTTTGATCACAACACCCATGCCACCACGTGATCCGAATTGTCGATCAAGTGAAACCAGTGATGTGGACGCGGGTAATAAACTGAGTTTTGGCACTCTGGTTCGTTGTAAAACAGAGGCCATCGAAATTTTCGTATTGTTCGCTGCGGCCTGAAAAAGTGAATAAACACTTTCTTCGACTGAATCTGGATCAAGACCAAAATAACTGGTCATCGAACCATGCGGATCGAGATCGATCATTAGGGTCTCATGTCCTCTGTCAGCAAGAATTCCTGCCAGAGAAACAGCCGTAGTTGTTTTACCAACGCCACCTTTTTGATTAGCGATTGTCCAGACCTTCATTCTTCAAAACCCTCAGGACCAAGAGGTGTAATCGTATGTAAAATTTCCGGGCCATTATTATTTTGCTCAGCCTCACGAGATTCTGATCGTGCAGCATCCACCTGCAATCGAGAGGCATCTGTAGAAATCATGATCACAATACGACGGTTTTCATTCCGCCCAACAGCGGTTGAATTGTCAGCAATGGGTCTGTATTCACCATAGCCCACTGCGGCCATTCTTTGCGGATCAATTTCCTGTTGTGTGAAATGATTAACAACACTGGCAGCACGCGCAGCAGATAGTTCCCAGTTAGATGGAAAAGTTGCCGTTTTGATCGGACGATCATCGGTAAACCCTTCAACACGAAGCGGGTTTCTGAAATCAGAAATAACTTCAATGAGTTGATCCAGAACGGGACCTGCCTGATCAGATAATTTTGCATGTCCACTGCCAAATAACACCTGGCTGCTCATGTTGATCTCGACCCACTTTTCATTAAGCTCCACATCAAATCCAGCTTCTTCCAGTTTTTCTGCAGCACCTTTGAGTTCATTGACGATCTGCTCACCATCTTTATAACCTTCAGGAATTTCATCATTTCCTTCATTCGGTGATTCGTAACCAGTTCTTGGTTTGTAGTCCGGCAAAATACCTTCGCCCGATCTGATTTGTTTTTCTGGATCTATGGTTCTGAGAATTTCACCAATTTGAATCGGTTCAAGACCACGTAAAGGATGTTCATGAAATGCATCTTCCATTGAAGAAGATAAGACTCGAAATTTGCCCTCATTCACAGACGACACAGAATACATAACCACAAAAAAAGCAAACAAAAGCGTAATGAAATCGGCATAGGAAACTAACCATCGCTCATGGTTTTCGTGTTCCTCTTCGTATCGTCTATTACGCATGGCTGAATATAATACTGTTTAAAAATTCTTCTGCTAATTAGTGCAAGAATGATTCTAGTCTGAGTGCAATCACCTGTGGATTTTCACCTTCCGCAATAGCTATCAAACCTTCCGTCAACATGTCCTGATAGCGTGATCGTTGGCGAACAATACTTTTCAACTTGGCCGCGGCAGGTAATAAAAACAGATTGGCAATACCAACTCCATATATTGTGGCAACAAAAGCCACAGCAATACCGCCACCTAATTTACTTGGATCAGAAAGGTTTCCCATAACATGAATCAAACCCATTACCGCACCAATAATACCAACTGTTGGCGCATAACCGCCCATACCTTCAAACACTTTTGCAGCCTGGAAATCACGATCTTCCTGAGCAATAATTTCCAGCTCCATCGTCTTTCTAACGACTTCTGGTTCATTGCCATCGACCAGCAATTGCAAACCTTTTCGGGAAAAAATATCAGTCTCCGTTTCAGATGCTTTTTCAAGCCCAAGCAAACCTTCACGACGGGCAACATTGCTCCACTGTAAAATTTTATCCAGTGATTCCTGCATCGGTAAAACAGGTGGTTTGACCAACCATGGCAACATCTTCATTGATCGCAAAAATATATGCAGAGGTGACTGCACCATAATGGCACCCAGTGTCCCCCCTGTGACTATCAGAAAAGCTGGCCCATTGATCAAAGTACCCAGATGGCCACCTTCAAGGGACTGTCCAAGAATGATCGCACCGAAGGCAACAACAACACCGATAAGTGTTAAAAAATCCATACTTATATTTCCTCAACCAAAGCTTCGCTAGCAGACATACTCAAAGTCTCACTAATTAGATCAAGCGACATAATCTGATCGGTTATCCCAGCCTTCGCAACAGCCATGGGCATACCATAAACAACAGAGCTGGCTTCATCCTGCGCCCAGATTTCTGATCCACCCTGTTTTAATTTTCGTGCACCTTCACATCCATCAGATCCCATTCCTGTAAGAATTAATGCGAGAACCTTGCTGGGATAAATTTCAGCAAGTGATTGATATGTGACGTCGATACAAGGTCGATAATTTAATGATGGGTCACCTTCGGTAACTTCAAGTACAACTTCCCTGCCATTTTTTCTTGCCATCATTTGCTGCCCGCCAGGAGCAACATATGCACAACCTGGAAACAAGGCATCACCATTTTCTGCCTGCTTCACAGAAATGTTACACATCTGATTTAATCGTTCAGAAAACATCGGCGTGAACGTACCGGGCATGTGTTGAATAACTACGATCGGTAATGGGAAATCCTGCGGAAGGTTTTTTAAAACTTGTTGTACGGCGACAGGCCCGCCAGTGGATGCACCCACGGCCAGAATATCGAAATTTCCCAGTGTCGCTTTCACAGTGTTCTTTTGCTTGATATTGACCGCTTTCAGAGGTGGTTTTTTTCTTTTCTTCGCAACAGAAATAACACTATTACAAATCTTTTTTCCTGCCTTCTCTCGATGCTCTACAATCTCATGAAAATCCTTGGTCAGAAAATCCACAGCTCCAGCATCCATCGCTTCAAAAGTCGCTTTCGCACCGCGCTTAGTTGCTGATGAAATCATTAACACAGGCGTTGGACAAGCAGCCATAATTTTTCTTACTGCGGAGATCCCATCCATCACCGGCATCTCAACATCCATCGTGATCACATCCGGTTTTAAAGCCTGTGTTTTCTCTATCGCCTCTTGACCATTCGATGCAATACCGACGACTTCAATCGACGGATCAGCATCCAGCACTTCCTGTAATCGGTGCTGGTAAAAAATGGAGTCATCAACGACAAGGACACGGATTTTCATTGGTTTCTAATAATTTCTCGCAATCAATATCTGCTTGCGTAATGTCCGATCAGACTTGGTAGATCAAGAATCAAAGCAATTCGGCCATCACCCGTAATCGTGGCTCCGGCAAGACCTTTAGTACCTTGTAGATTAGAGCCCAAAGGTTTGATAACTACCTCTTCCTGTCCGATCAAATGATCAACTAATAAGCCAACCTGTTGTGTGCCAACATTAACGATAACAACATGCCCCGGACTTTTACTTTCGACACCAAACCCGGCATTCGCTACCAACCATTGACTCAGGTTGAATATTGGCAAAGCTTTACCACGAACAACCAACACATTCTGCCCATCAACGACGTTGGTTTCGCCCTGATCAAAATCCATAATTTCTTTTACATTAACTAATGGCAGAGCAAAAATTTGTTCTCCCAGAATCACCATCAGCGTTGGCATAATCGCCAGTGTTAACGGTAGTTTAATTGAGAGTTTTGTACCTTCACCAAACTTGGAATCAATTTCGACAATACCGTTCAATTGGCTGATACGGGTTTTCACCACGTCCATACCAACACCACGACCGGACACATCTGAGACCTCAACTTTGGTAGAAAAACCGGCAGAGAAAATCAGCTCGAAACATTCACGATCATCAAGTCGCGCAGCAGCATCAGCATCCATCATGCCTTTTTCCACCGCCTTGGCACGTAGCACTTCAGGATCCATTCCGGCACCATCATCAGAAATAGTGATCAAAACATGATCACCTTCCTGTGCAGCACCAAGTCTCAAAGTACCCTGCCTATCTTTACCGTTCGCTTCACGAACATCTGGCATTTCGATACCATGATCGACAGCATTTCGAACCAGATGCACTAATGGATCAGCTAATGCTTCAACCAGGTTTTTATCCAGATCGGTATCTTCACCAAACATTTCCAGATTGATTTCGCGCCCCAAAGTTCTGGCAAGATCTCTAACCACACGTGGGAACTTACCAAATATTTTCTTGATCGGTTGCATTCGTGTTTTCAACACGACCGTTTGTAAATCTGCGGTGATCACATCCAATGATGCTGCTGTCTTTGTCATGTCCTCATTGCCGATGGTTTCTTCGAGATTCGACATACGATTCCTGATCAAAACCAACTCACCCACCAGATTCATAATACTATCCAGCGTACTGGTTTCTACACGCACTGTGCTTTCTGCTGCTGGCGGAGGTGTTTTCGCTTTCGGCTTAGCTTCTTTTTCTTTAGCCGGAGCTATTTCTTTTGCTTCCGGTTTTGATTCTTCTGCTTTCGCCTGTTCTGGCTCTTTTTCAGATTCTTCTTTTGATGCTTCAACTTTTTCTTCTGGAGCAGCCTGAACTGCCTCAGTAGAAGTTGCTTCATCAGAACTTACTGCACCATGTTTTCCTTTGCCATGAAGGTCATCCAAAAGTTGATCAAACTCATCTTCGGTAATATCACCCTCTTTCGCTTCCATCTTAGTGATAGCTTTTTCTGCAGGCTTATCTTCTGATGAAACCGTTGTTGGCGATCCACCTGAACCATGAAGGTCATCCAAAAGCGCTTCAAATTCATCTTCTGTAATATCACCTTCTTTAGCTTCAATTTTTGTGACAGCTTTTTCTTCTGGCGCTTCTTTTCCGCCCAGGGCATCAACTATTCCATCAAATTCCTGTTCCGTAATATCTTCAGAAGACGCTGCCGGAGTTGTGCCCTCAAGCACACCATCTTTATCTGCCAAAATTGTTAGCTTACCCATCAATTCCGCTGGTGCGGCATCAGGATCTTCACCTGTTCTAATTTGATCAAACATATCATTCAGAACATCAAGAACATTCAGTACGATATCCATCAGATCAGCATCAATTTTTCGTTCGCCCTGACGCAACAAATCAAAAATGTCTTCACATTTATGTGCAACATGCACCAGGCTATCCATCGCTAGGAATCCGGCACCACCTTTAATGGTATGGAATCCACGGAAGACTGCATTCAGAAGATCAGCATCATCTGGAGAAGTTTCCAAATCAACTGCCTGTTCATTTAATAGTTCAAGAATCTCACCTGCCTCAACAAGAAAGTCCTGTACAATTTCATCATTTAGATCGATAGCCATAATATTTCTCTATATGTTCTCAATGGAAAACAAAAATTTATTTTTTAACTTTTTATACTCTTTAGAAACCAAGACTTGAAAGCAGATCGTCAACATCATCCTGACCGTTCACCACATTGTCTTTGCTTTCAGCATTCATCTGTGGTCCTTCTGCTTCAACTTCACTGACTACTTTTTTCGGTGCAGCTTGTACACCCGTTGCACGAACGAGACCAACCAGCGATTCTTCAACATGTTGCACAACATCAATGACTTTTCGAATAACCTGACCGGTAATGTCCTGAAAATCCTGTGCCATTAAAATATTGTTCAAACCCACATGAATCTTGTCAGAATTAACGGTTAATTCGTCCAGGAAATCAACGAGCTCATCACCCATTTTCTTGAACTCTTCAACATCCATTTCACGCCGCTGAAATTTTGACCAGCCTTCCTGTAACTGTCCGGCACGAGTACGGATCGTCTCGGACACAGGAAGTATTTCTTCAACAGAATCCATGGTTCGATTTGCTGCTGCTTCGGTTTTTTCTATGACAAAATTTAGTCGCTCTTTGGCATCCGGAATTTCATTTTCTGCCATTCCTGCCAGATCGGACTCTGTACGAACGCTTGATAGAGAGTCGTGTAACTCCCTTGTCAGTTTTCCGATTTCTTCAAACAGACGTGATTCACGTTCTGCAACGATCATTCCTAAAACTTCATCAGTCTGCTCTTCGTTACCTTCCTGAATCGCATCCAGTAAATCATTTGCCAGATCTAGTTGTGTTGTTTCCACAATATTCTCCTCCTTATCAGACCGGTTATGCCGGGGTTTCGATGCGTTCAAAAATCTTGTCGATTTTTTCTTTCAGGGTTCCTGCCGTGAATGGTTTTACTACATATCCATTAACGCCAGCCTGTGCAGCTTCAATAATCTGTTCACGTTTTGATTCTGCAGTCACCATCAACACAGGAAGATCTTTCAGATTTGGATCAGCCCTGACAGCTTTCAACAAATCAATCCCCTGCATACCGGGCATATTCCAGTCAGTGACCAGAAAATCAAAACCGCCGGCTTCCAGTTTTGGCAATGCTGTCTGTCCATCATCCGCTTCGTCTGTGTTGGTAAAACCCAGATCGCGCAACAAGTTTTTTATAATTCGTCTCATGGTTGAAAAGTCATCCACAATAAGAATTTTCATATCTTTATTCACAATATTTCTCCGTACTTTCTATAAAAGATTTATCCAGTCCTGCATTCTTGATTTCAGTCTGACCAATGCCTGTGAATGGATTTGGCAAACTCTTGATTCACTGACACCGAGTACTTCTCCGGTCTCACGCAAATTCAATTCTTCTTCGTAATAAAGCGACATCACTAATCGTTCTCGATCAGGTAACGTTGAAATGGCTTTCGTTAAAGCTTCTTTAAACTTCTCCTTTTCCACTTGTTCCGGTGGTGAAATGGTGTTTTCAACCAGGCTTTCAGAAAAACCTTCTTCACCGGTTACCAGATCTTCAAAGCTAAACATGCGATGACCACTGGCATGCTGCAAAATTTGATAATACTCATCCAGCGTGATCTCCATGTGTTCGGCCACTTCAGAATCTTTTGCATCACGACCTGTTTTGCCTTCAACTTCGTTGACTGCCTTGGTCAGCTCTCTTACTTTTCGATGTAAAGATCGTGGAGCCCAGTCACCTTTCCGAATCTCATCAAGCATCGATCCCCTGATCCGAATACCGGCATAAGTTTCAAAACTGGCTCCCTGAGATGGATCATAATTTCTTGATGCTTCCAGCAATCCGATCATTCCGGACTGGATTAGATCATCAACCTGAACACTCGGCGGTAATCGCGTCATCAAATGATAGGCGATTCGTTTTACTAACAAACCATGTTGTTCTATCAGATCATTGCTGGCAGGGGCTTTTTCCCTTTTGGCTGTCTTCTTGTACGCCGCCACTTGACTCATAATTGCACCTGTTTCTGTTTAGGTTCCGCCTGTACCAATTGCTCAACGAAAAATTGAAGATTTCCATTGGCTTTTTTGGGTACCGACCATTTATCGGTTCGATCTGCCAGTCTCTTATATGCCCGTGCTGCGGCTGATCCTGGCAATGCATCAAAAATTGCTTTTCGCTGCTGAACGACCTTACGTGAGTTCAAGTCGTAAGGAATTGTCCCTACAAGATCCAGCGAAACATTTAAAAATTGTTCGGTTACATCAACTAATTTCTGGAAAATTTTTGCACCTTCCATGGTGCTTTGTGCCATGTTGGCAAGAATTCTAAATCGACTGATTCCATGATCCTGGTTCAGGACTTTGATCGTCGCATATGCATCGGTGATCGAAGCAGGTTCATTACAAACCACCAACATCACTTCTTGTGCTGCAGTACAAAACTTCACGGTACTGGAATTTATCCCGGCAGCCGTATCAATGATCAAAACATCAGCCTGTTTTGATAAAGAACTAAAAGCATGGATCAATCCTGCCTGCTGAGGTTCTGACAGATCTGCCATCTGCTTGACGCCCGATGATGCCGGAATAACTTTAATTCCACGTGGCCCGGGGATAATAATATCTTCCAGATCACACTCTCCATTTAGAACATGTGAGAGATTTAATTTATGTCTCAGCCCCAACATCACATCAACATTTGCCAACCCAAGATCAGCATCCATTAACATGACACGTTTACCTTTTTCGGCCATCGCCAGTGCCATGTTAATAGCAGCGGTTGTTTTACCAACGCCACCTTTACCACTGGTCACAGCAATGACGCGAGTCGTCTCACTACTGTCATACTGGCTTACTGAGCTAGTCGTTGTCCGTGGAGAAATTTCGACAACATTCATGACATTTCTCCTTTCAACATTTGTTCCATCATCAGGTCTTCAGTCCTATCAAAAGCATTCATACTTTTTGATATAGCAACTGCCTTGCCAACTAAGTCCTGAATTTGTGAAATTTTTAGATCATCGGGAATATTTTGCCCTTCACTGTAATACGTGACTGGTAATTTGTGTTCAACAATGGCCGATAAAACCGGTCCAAGTGAAGCCGATTCATCAACTTTTGTGATCATGCATCCACAAGGGTTGATCGGTTTAAATGCCTCAATCATCTGTTGTAATGCATCAGCCTGGACTGTTGCAGATAACACCATATAAGCCTTTAGCATTGGTGTGCTGCTCTTGATCATTTTCAGGTTTTCGGCCAGTCTTTCATCCCGATAACTTAATCCTGCCGAATCAATAAGCACCAATGGTTTTTCCAGAAAACCATCCAGTGCAGCTTGTAACTCTTGTTCAGAGCCAACGGCACGAACTGGAATTTTCAAGATACTGCCAAGATTCTTAAGTTGATCAAAAGCACCGAAGCGTTGTGAGTCTGTCGTAATCAAAGCAACACTTTCACGACCATGTCGTGCGGCATATTGAACAGCCAGTTTTGCGATCAGTGTCGTTTTACCAACACCAGCAGGGCCAACCAGTGCCACAACACCACCATTTGTTAGAATCGTGTCACCTGCGATCGGAACTTGTCTGGCAAACATTGCCAGTGCTCGATACCAGGCTTTACGATGACCAAGATCTTCCTGAATTCGATAAGCGATGTGACGAGCAACACCCGGCGTTAAACCCAGTGCCACTAATTTTCTTAATACGCCCGCTCGTACTGGTGATTGACGACTCATTTCACCCCAGGCAAAACCTGAGATCTGAGTCTCTACCAGAGACTTAAGCGAATGTAACTCCCTGCGCATGTCATCAATTAATGAATCCTGCGTCCAGACAACTTCCGATGATTGGCTCGGAATTTCTTGCTTTGGACTCTCGTGTTTGATTGATTTTTCTGCTTCAACAATCGTATCAGTTGCAGCGGTCAACTGCTGATCAAACGAATATTTTGCTGCACTGGATAATTCAACTTTGAAATCCAGATCGGGTAAATCCTCTGACTCTACTTCCTGTGCTTGTGGACGAGCCGGTGTATATTCAAATTTTGGTTTCTTGATGGTTGGTGCCTGAGTGTTATTGATCAGCTCTTTAGCATGTTCAACATCCTGACTGACGGGCTGTTCAACAGTTTGATCAACATCAGGAAATGTATATTTTTTTGCTTCCGTTTTCGTCGGTTCCAACAGTGACTCGTCGTAATCAACTGCGGCAGTAATCTCAATACCTTCAGGTACTTTTTTGTTTGATAAAATAACAGCATCCGGTCCGTGAAGATCCCGAACGAGTGCCAGCGCAGTGCGCATATCCTTGGCCACATGGCGACTTACATTCATGTGTTTCGCCTCCTTTTATTAATAGTCATCTTTATCATCCTATGTTTCCTAAATCCTATTGCCCGCCTACGCTGGCAATAATTGTGATCTGTTTGCTTTCCGGTATCTCACTAAATGCAAGAACGTTCATACTCGGAACGCTGTGCTTGATAAACCTAGCCAGGAATTCCCTGAGATTATCTGGCACCAATAAAATCGCTGGTTGACCTGCCTGTTCCTGTTGATCACTAATGTCTTTCAGTGACTGCAACATCTGGCTCGCAAGTCCCGGTTCAAGTGCAACTCCGCCATCGCTCATGGCTTTTACTGACTGTTGCAATAACTGTTCCAGAGTTCCATCCAAAGTGATAACCGGTAGATCTTCGTTCATACCGTTGATTTGTTGGACGATCATGCGTCCCAACGCGATCCGAACAGCAGCAGTGAGAGCGACGGGATCCTGACTTTGTGGTGCGAATTCTGAAAGCACTTCGATAATCGTTCGCATGTCACGAATGGGTACTGATTCTCTTAAAAGGTTTTGCAGAACCTTGACGACTATCCCAAGTGGTAAAATTTTTGGAACCAGATCTTCGATCAGTTTCGGTGAGGTTTCCGCCAGCCGATCAAGTAACTGTTGAACTTCATCATGTCCCAGTAATTCGTGAGCATGATCCTGTAATGTCTGACTTAGATGAGTGGCTACGACGGTGCTGGAATCAACAACGGTGTAGCCCAATGATTGCGCCTGATCACGTTGTGGTGGATCAATCCACCATGCTTCCAGACCAAAGACCGGATCATGTCCGGGCAGTCCATTGATCTCCCCATAAACCTGTCCAGGGTTGATCGCCAATTCTTTTTCCATATGGATCTCATCTTCATTGATCGTCGCACCCATAAGACTAATCCGGTAAGACGATGGACCCAGATCAAGATTGTCTCGAATATGAACTGGCGGAACGAGAAAACCCAGTTCCTGAGATAATTTTTTACGCACACCTTTCAGGCGACCCAATAATTCACCACCCTGATTTTTATCTACAAGAGGAATGAGTCGATAGCCTACTTCAAGACCAATGGCATCGATCGGCATCACATCATCCCAACTTAATTCTTTGTTCTCTGGTTCTGCTGGTGGAGGTGGTGCTTCTGCTTCAACACGTGCCAACGCTTCCTCTTCCTTTCTCTGTTTTGACATGTAATAAGCACCCGCTCCAGAAGCACCCGCAAGTGTCAGGAAAACAAGGTTTGGCATGCCAGGGATAATGCCCATCAATCCGATCAGACCAGCAGAAACACCCAGTGTTTTTGGATTGGCGAATAACTGTGTGACGATTTCTTCGCCCATATCCTGTTCAGTGGAAACACGGGTCACCATGATCGCGGTTGCAGTCGAAAGCAATAGCGAAGGTATTTGTGCGACCAGACCATCACCAATCGTCAGCAATGTGAAAACACGAGCAGCATCACCGATGCTCATTCCATATTGCATTGCACCGATCGCCAGTCCACCAAGAAGGTTGATCACCAGAATAATAATACCGGCGATAGCATCACCTTTTACAAATTTGCTGGCACCATCCATTGATCCATAAAAGTCTGCTTCCTGCGTGACTTCCTGACGACGTATTCGTGCTTCGTCCTGATCAATCACACCGGCATTCAGATCCGCATCGATGGCCATTTGTTTGCCCGGCATTGCGTCTAAGGTAAACCGGGCGGTTACTTCTGAAATTCGACCAGCACCTTTTGTCACAACGACAAAGTTGATGATCACGAGGATCGCAAATACGACAAAACCGACGGTATAGTTTCCGCCAACAACAAAATCACCAAAGGCTTCGATAACTTTTCCGGCAGCTCCGGTGCCTTCTTTTCCGTGCAATAAAACAACACGGGTCGAGGCGATGTTCAAACTAAGTCTTAGTAATGTCGAAATCAGCAGGATTGTCGGAAAAACGCCAAAATCCAGTGGCCGTCTGCTATAAATCACCGCCAGTAATATGACCAGCGACAGAGAGATATTGAAGGTAAAAAGAAGATCGAGAAAAAACGTCGGCATTGGCATCATCATCATTGCCAACATCGATAGCAACAATAACGGAACACCAAGTCCGTATTTGTTTAGTTCTTTAAATCCACCTAAAGCTAATGGTTGCGCCATTTTACTAACTATTTACCTTCTCAATTCATCGGGTATTGGGAGATCCTTTGGCACAGGTTGTATGTCAGTCGCTTTGGGATTTGCCTTAATCTGGAAGACATATGCCAACACTTGTGCCACCGCTTTATACAAGCCGGCCGGAATTTCCTGGTTTATCTCAGTGCTGTAATACAAGGCTCGTGCCAACGGTGGCGTTTCGAGGATCGGAATGTGATTATTTTGCCCAATTTCACGAATTTTGAAGGCAATTTCGTCCGCACCTTTAGCCACAACTTTTGGCGCGCCACCGTTTTCCGTATCGTATTTTAGAGCGATAGAAAAGTGGGTCGGGTTGGTGACGATAACATCGGCTTTCGGCACTTCTTCCATCATTCTTTGCTGTGCCATTTCCTGCTGTTTCTGACGGACTTTTGCCTTCACTTCCGGCATACCATCCGTATCTTTGTGTTCCTGCTTGATCTGCTCTCGAGTCATTTTGAGTTTTTTACTGTTCTGCCAAAGTTGCTGAGGAACATCGACAAAAACGATCAAAAGAGTTGCGGAACTGACCAGTAGAAATGTCCATGCAACCACTCCCGCAACATGCTCAAGACTACCGTTTAGATCGCCCTGACCTATGTTCATAATCTCGGGTATCTGTTTTTTGATCATAAAAAAAGCGGCCACTGCGATCACGGAAAACTTAAGCAATGTTTTAAATAATTCAACCAGACTATTCGGACCAAAAACACGTTTAATCCCGCTGAGCGGATTCATTTTACTGGCTTTGAATTTGACCGCATCGATACTGAAATTCCACCCACTCAACAACATCGGCGAAACCAGCGCGACAAAGACCATCACAACCACAAAGGGAAGCATGATCAGAACCATGTTATTGAGTGCGCCAAGAAAAATGGCTGGTAACTCTCTGGCGGCAAGATCAACATCCGCAGCACGCATAAAAAATGATTTCATGTTGTCGGAGATCCCGCTCACCATCCCTGGGCCTAGTGTCAACATGGAGATAGATGCTGCCATCAACATCATCATGGTTGTCAGATCTTTTGATCGTGGAATGTCCCCTTTTTTGCGTGCGTCTTCTTTGCGCTTGGGGGTGGCTTCTTCGGTCCGATCCTGCCCAGTATCTTCTTCAGCCATGAGTTATGGACTCTCTATTCTTGCAAGACTTTTTGCATGCAAAAAAGCCTGTTCAAAAAGATCAGTAAAGTGACCTTGCATATTCGATAAGGTCATTGAAATTATAAACATGCCCATGATCATCATGATCGGGAAACCCACTGCAAAAATATTTAATTGTGGTGCGGCACGGGTCATAACACCGAAGGAAAGGTTGACGATCATCATTGCGGCAATTGCAGGTAATGCGATCAGGACTGCACTGGAAAGTAACCATCCTCCCCACTGAACGACACCCCATGCGTCGTCACGTGTGATCCCGTCTATTCCGATTGGCAAGGTTTTGAAACTATCGGTAACGACCTGAATCATGATCAAATGACCATTCAAACTGAAGAACATCAAAGTTGCGAGAATGACATAGAACTGACTAACCACCGGAACCTGTCTGCCTGAAGCCGGATCAACCATCGCGGCAAAACCAAGTCCCATTTGCATCGCGATCACTTCTCCACCCACTTCCAGCACCATGAAAATTATTCTGATCACGATCCCCATTCCTGCTCCAATCATGACCTGTTGAACGGTGATCATCAGACCTGTTGCGGAAACAGGATCAATGTAGTCAAACGGGGGAACAGAAGGTGCAACAATAATCGCAATACTGACCGCCAGAATTAAGCGCAGCGTGACGGGAACGGTTCTGGTACCAATGAATGGTGCTGTCATCAATAAACCAGCTATGCGAAAAAAAGGCCATAACCAGGCTTCGATCAGTCCGATTAGCTGGGTATCTGTGAATAACACTTTTAACCTCCAACGACTGTTGGAATGGTTTCAAATATTTGCAGGGTAAAATCGGTTAGTAGTCTCAGCATCAACGGGCCACCAAGCGACAACACCAGCATGGTAACAAGTAACTTGGGAATAAAACTTAAGGTCTGTTCATTGATCTGTGTAGCGGCCTGAAAGATACTGACCAGCAAGCCAACGGCCAGTGCAGGCAACAACATGATCATCATCAGCGTTGTTGCCAACTCTAATGCTCTGTGTCCAATGGTGATGGCAAATTCTGGCGTCATGTGTAGAAACTCGCTGCCAGCGATCCAACAATCATTACCCAGCCATCTACCAGAACAAATAACATGATCTTGAACGGGAGTGAGATAATCATAGGGGACAACATCATCATACCCATGGACATCAGAACACTGGCGACCACCAGATCAATCACCAGAAAAGGAATAAAAATAAGGAAGCCGATCTGGAAGGCTGTTTTTAATTCACTGGTTAAAAAAGAGGGGACTAAAATTGATAATGGCACATCTGCTGGCTGACTAAACTCTCCAGCTTTAGCAATCCCGGAAAACATTTTTATGTCCGTTTCTCTTGTCTGCGCCATCATAAATTCGCGCAAGGGAAGACTGGCAACCTGCAATGCTTCCATCATGTCCATTTCCTCATTCAAATAAGGTGTCGCAGCATCTTCATAAATCTTGTCGAAGACGGGAGCCATGATGAAAAAAGTAAGAAATAATGCAATCCCGATCAGAATCTGACTGGAAGGCGTTTGTGCTGTTCCCAATGCCTGACGGAGAATGGCTAAAACAATAATGATCCGCGTAAAAGAGGTCATCATCAAAAATATTGCCGGTAACAAGGTCAATACTGTCATCAGTATCAACACTTGCAAGGTCAAGCTATAACTTTGTCCACCATCTTCATTCGTTGTTATGGTCAGCGCTTCCAGACCGCCGGCAGCCATGACTGACGATGAGAAAAACATCATGCTCACGATCAGAAAAATTCTTTTCATGACTGATCCTTTGATTCTTCTTGTTGAGGATTCAGCCTGTTTTTTAACTGCTTTTGTAATAGTCCAGAAAAGCCATTTTCGGTTGTATTTTCTTGTGGGTCGATCACGGCTTCATCAAACGTTGCGATCGAAGAAATTCCACCTGGAGACACACCGATCAAGACCTGTTTCTCTCCAACCTGGATAAGCAACACACGATCACGGGCGCTAACAGAAACGCCATCAATAACCTGCATTTTTCCGCCAGTATTAGAACGAAAGTTTCCCATGCGTTTTAATACAAAAACGATCGCACCGAATAACAATAAAACTGCAGCCAGCCCGGCAAATACCTGGATAATACTTCCTGCCGAGAGTGGCTCCATGAGAGGTGCTTTTTTTTCTTCTGCAAGAACGACAGAAGGAATGATCAGGAATATAAAAAAGAAAAAATGTTTCATGTTTTTTTATTTATTTGAGTTTCTTAACTCGTTCCTGAGCACTGATTACATCTGTCAGACGAATACCAAATTTTTCATTGACGACCACGACTTCACCATGTGCAACCAACGTTCCATTAACCAGAACATCCAGTGGTTCACCAGCGAGTCGATCAAGTTCTACGACAGAACCCTGATTCAATTGCAAAAGGTTTCTGATTGCGATTTTTGTACTACCAATCTCAACAGCCAGCGTCACAGGAATATCCAGAATCTGGTCAAGATTTCCACCATCGCCCCCTGCTCCGGCACCCGGATCAGCTGTTAATTGCTCAAATCCTGCAACACTAGCATCGACAGCAGCTTCGCCTTCAGCTTGCTCAGATAAAGCATCACCCCAATCGGCATCATCACCGCCAGCAGACTCACCTTCAGCCTGTTCAGCAAGTGCGTCACCCCAGTCAGCCTCTTCACCACCAGTAGCTTCACCTTCGGCTTGTTCAGCCATGGCATCACCCCAATCCGCATCTGCAGAAGCATCTTCCGATACCTCTTGATCTTCTGTTACTTCGTCTGTCATTTGTTACTCCTAACTAATTGCTGTTCTAGTTGATGGAACCAAAAACCTCATCCACTTTCAAAGCACAATTTCCACGAGACTCTCCGTATCGAGCTTTGAAAACGGGTACACCATCAACTTTTGCTACTACATGATCTTCAATATCCACCGGAATAATGTCACCTTCCTGCATATCAAGAACATCACGTAAAGTAATTTCTCTACTGGTTAAAATACTGTTTATTTCCACAGGTGCCGTCGCCAGCTCTTCGCGTAAAGACATCACCCAACGTTCATCCGTATCCGATGCATCACTCTGCATACCGGCATCAAGCATTTCTCTGATCGGTTCGATGGTCGAATAAGGTAAAGCGATCTGTAACGAACCGCCTCCACCATCCAGATCAACATGAAAATTAGAAACAATCATAACTTCACTGGGACTCACCACGTTTGCAAATTGTGGGTTCACTTCAGAATTCAAATACTGATAATCGATGTCCATAACCGGCTTCCAGGCCTTTTGCATATCACCAAAAATCTCTTCCAGAACATTCATGACAATCCGCATTTCTGTCGCCGAAAAATCACGTCCCTCGATCTTGGTATGAAAGCGTCCTGCACCACCGAAAAAATTATCCACCAATGAATAAACCAGTTTCGGATTCATTACGAAAAGTACTGTTCCGCGTAATGGGTTCATTTTCACCATGTTCATATTTGAAGGCATAAACAAAGTGTGGATGTATTCTCCAAACTTCATCATTTCGATACCTTCAACCGAGATCTCAGGTGAACGTCTTAAAATATTAAATAAGCTGACACGGAAATTTCGAGCAAATCGCTCATTGATCATCTCAAGTGTCGGTAGACGACCACGAACAATTCGATCCTGCGAATTAAAGTCATAACCCTTCGCCGATCCGTCTTCAGCTTCCTCTTCCTGATTAGCGGTTTCGACATCACCGCCATCCACTCCATTTAAAAGAGCATCGATCTCATCCTGCGAAAGAATATCTGCGCCAGCCATACTTTTTCCTTATCTTGTCCTTATGATCCGATTTTATTGCGTGACGAAAGATGTATATAAAAGGTCATCAACATTTTTTCCACCCATCGCCTCTTTCAAAACACTCTGAATTTCTCCAAGTGCCTCGGCTCGCATATTTTCTTTTCCATCTGCTGTTCCCAGATCTTCAAATTTCTGACGACTGAAAACCATATTCACAACATGCTGGATCTTCGGAAGGTGTTTCTTAATATCATCCAGCCTGTCTTCATCTTCAGTCATCAAAGTCACTTCTGCTTTTAGAAAACGGGTTTTACCATCTGCCGTCTGATAATTAACCACGACTGGTTTTGCAAACGGTAGATAAGCAATATCCTTAGGCTCTGCCTCTTCTTCAGCAGCTTCTTCACCCTCAGCAACAGCCTCTTCATCACCGCCCATAAAGTACATCGCGCCACCAGCACCGCCACCAAGAACCAGCAAAGCACCAACGATCATAATGATCAGCTTTTTCTTGCTACCACCAGACTTATTCTCTTCTGCGCCTTCTTCTGCACCTTCTTCAAGACCTTCTTCATTTTCATCAACCATCGTTCTGTCCTCTTCGTTTCACTTACGCTAAGGTAGCAATCGCCATGCCATAAGCCATTACCTATATCTAACAAACAGTTACAAGAATCCTGCCAATCCCATGACAGGCAATTGACTCTTTTTTCACCTCAAAAAACACGCACAATTTGATCCAGGTCTGCAGCGCATTACAATGAGGAATAACAGACAAAGAAATCAAAGAGTGATGACGCACAATAAAGACAAAGAAATCAAAGAGTTAAGAATAGACAAATGGCTCTGGGTAACTCGCTTCTACAAAACACGTGGACTCGCCTCAGAAGCGATCAAAGGAGGGAAAATTGACGTCAATGGATCGCATGCAAAACCATCAAAAACTGTGCAGATCAATGATCTGATCAAGATCAAAAAAAGCCCCTTCGTCTATGAAATTACCGTCAAAGGAGTGTCAAAACATCGTGGATCTGCCAGTGTTGCCGTTCTCCTTTACGAAGAATCAGAACAAAGTATTGCCACCAGAGCAAAACTTTCAGAACAACTAAAAGCCGAATCAGCCTTACGCCCGGCAACACCAGGACGACCCAGTAAACGTGATCGAAGAAATATTATTCGCTTTACACGGAAGAGTTAGATCACGATGACGCTGAGCAATATCGTCGCACTATTTACCACCATGCTTGTTCTGGCAGCAATCCCCAGTATCAGTGTGTTGGCCGTCACAGCAAGATCAGCTTCATCCGGATTTGTTCACGGTGTTTTTACAACCATTGGGATCGTGCTTGGCGATATTATTTTTATACTGATCGCTATTTTTGGTTTATCGATCCTTGCTGAATCTATGGGCAGTTTCTTTGTCCTGATCAAATATCTTGGAGGCACTTATCTGATCTGGCTGGGAATTTCTTTGTGGCGATCAAAACCACTAAATACGGAAACTGAAAGTGCAACAGAAACTTCCCTGTTATCCAGTTTCCTGACAGGACTTTTTATTACATTAGGCGATCAAAAAGCAATCCTGTTTTATCTTGGGTTCTTCCCTGCTTTTCTTGATCTATCGACACTCTCTTTTGCTGACACAAGTATCATTATAATGATCGCTATCATGACAGTTGGTGGTGTAAAACTTTGCTATGCATTCATGGCGAGTAGATCGAAATTGTTTATTAGCCCCATAGCTAAAAAAAGAATAGACATTATTGCGGGCGGTGTGATGATTGTTATTGGGATGGTTTTAATGATAAAGGCTTAAAAAAAATGTATTAGCAAGAACTAAAGATATTACTTTTACACCAATCTCTAAATCTTTCAGAAAATAAAAAGCCCCCGCTGGGAGGGCTTTGGTCGCTTAGAAGCGTTGCCTACGAAATAACAATTTCATTGGTATGAAAAGCAAAATCAATAGACCTTAGTCGGTTACACTAAGAATTCAGTATAAAGGGAGAGCAACTCATGAGCAAGAAAATCCTTGGCCTTGATTTAGGTAGTAATTCAATCGGATGGGCTTTACTTGATGAATCAAATGGTAAAGCAAGCGGAATTATTAATATTGGAAGTCGAATCTTTATTAAAGCGGTAGAAGAAAAAGTTCCGACACCAAAAAATGTAAAGCGCCGTGATATGCGGCTCGGTAGGCGTGTTATTCAACGCCGAGCAAGACGTAAACAGCGCATGTTAAATTATCTTGTGTCGCTCAATTTACTACCAAAAGAATTGCAAGGTCATACTCAACCAGAAATTGAATTGAATAAATTAGGCGATCCTTATGAGTTGAGGATGAAAGGTTTATATGCACAGTTAACCCCGCATGAATTTGGCCGAGTATTACTTCATTTTGTCTCAAGGCGTGGTTTTCTGAGCACCAAAAAACAAGTGGCAGGTGACTTAATTGATGATCCTGATACCGTTGCTTTTTTGAATGACCTGGATGACAAGCCGACAAAGGACAAAGAAGAAGGCGCATTCAAAGCAGATATTAGCGAAGTAAGAAAATCTATAAATGAAGCTGGTGCAAGAACATTGGGTGAATATCTGCACAAGTTAACGCAAGGTGAATGTAAACGGAATCGAAGCCATGAAGGTGGGCACCTGCGAACTGATAGAAAAATGTATCAAGATGAATTAGATCTGATTTGGCAACAGCAAAGTCAGTATTTCATAGATCTTCCTGATGACTTTATGGCAAAAGATAAAGGCATCAAAAAGATCATATTTTATCAACGCCCACTAAAACTTAAAAAAGACAGGATAGGAAAATGCTCGTTAGAACCTAAAAATAATCGTGCAGCACTGGCCTGGTTAGAGGTGCAACGTTTTCGTTATTTACAAGATGTGAATAATTTACAATATTTTGAACGACATTCTGACCAATGGCTAAATATAAGTGATGAAGATAAAGGAAAGCTGACAGAATATTTTGAGCACCACTCTAAAATCACCATTACAGCATTAAAAAAACTGTTTGGTTTTGACAAACTCACCAAGATTAATTTAGAAGCTAAAAACCTTAAAGGCAACATTACTGCCTGTGAAATTAGATCAGTCTTAGGTGAGCAGTGGGATAATTATTCGGGTGAAGATCAAATCAAACTGGTTGAAGACATATTATCGATCAAGAAAAAATCAGCACTAAAAACAAGACTCATCAATCATTGGAATTTAGGTACATCAAAAGCCATAGAATTATGCCTACTTGAATTTGAACCTGGTCATAGCAATCTTTCTTTAAAAGCAATTAACAAGCTTCTACCTTTTTTACAGCAAGGTTTAATTTATAGCAGAAAAGATAAAGCAACAGGTGAGCTGGGTGCATTGCAAGCGGCGGGCTATGATGATGAAATTCAAGATCAAGAAGACTGCGACAAATTAGGAAAACCGATAACCACCAGTAATCCAATTGTTAATAAAGGCATGCACGAACTGAAACGTGTTATCAATGCCATTATTAAGGAATATGGCAAGCCGGATATTATTCGTATTGAAATGGCGCGCGATTTGGAGATGAATACCAAACGCTATAAAGAAAATGAGGCCAGACAGAAAAAAAATAAAGAAGAAAATGAAAAAGCAGTTAAAGCCTACAAGGATCTAAATTTAGGCAAATACCCTAGTTATGATGACAAAATAAAATATCGTCTTTGGCTGGAGCAAGATCGCCGATGTGCCTACAGTAATAAACCTATTCCTCTTAATACGATATTCACCGCCGACGTTGAAATAGATCATGTGTTGCCATATAAAAAATCACTTGATGATTCTTATATGAACAAAGTCCTATGTTACACCTCAGAAAATCGTAACAAAGGCGATAGAACACCTAAAGATGCATGGGGCGGCAATGAGGACAAATGGACTCAAATTACCCATGCTATAAGCGGCTGGAAAGGTGTTGATTCTAAAGTAAAACGTTTTTTTCAAACAGAAACCGATCTCCAGCAACGTGATTTTATTTCATCACAACTCAATGATACGCGCTATATTTCAAAACTAGCCTTAGATTATGTTAAACAACTAGGCTGTGATGTTTCAGTAACAAAAGGGTTTGTAGTTTCACAAATTCGTCACCAATGGGGATTGAATGATCTTATTGGCGAAACAGATAAAAAAGAGCGTACCGATCATCGTCATCATGCTATTGATGCGGTGGTGATCGCAGCAACTTCTCGTAGTTTATACACAAAAGCAGTGAGCGAAATCGAACGAGGCAAGCTGAAAATTAAACCGCCTTATCCTGAACTTAGAAATGAACTTGCCGAACAACTTAAACACACCATCATTTCACATGCCAGCCAACGAAAATTATCCGGTGGTTTGCATGAGGAAACGGGGGCAGGATATATTGAAAAGCATGGTGGTCTGGTTTACCGGAAAACCCTAAATCCAAATTTCAGCACTAAAAAAGCAAAAAGTATTGTTGATGACACTGTACAAAAAATAGTTCTCGAACATTTAGGAAATCATGATGACGATCCTAAAAAAGCTTTTGCTGATGGTTTTGCTGTTTATCACCAGGATGGTAAAACACCGATCAAACGGGTACGTATTTTGCAGTCTAAAACTACACGTAAAAAACTTGACGCAAGCAAATTTGGTGTCAAAGACAAAGAAGGTAAGGTTTTCAAATGGCTTGCCTACGGTAATTTACATCACGTGGAAATTATCAGGAATAAGAAAACAGGAAAATATAGCGGTAAATTTGTAACAACGATGGAAGCCCATCACAGAGTGAAAGGTATTGGTATGCAAAAACAGAATATCATCAAAACGGATCATGGAAGTGATTATGAATTTTTGATGGCCTTGCATATTAATGATCTTGTGAGTATTGAAAAAGAAAAGACGCAAGTTTTTTATCGAGTTCAAAAACTAGACTCAGGTTCAAATAGAATGGTCTTGAGATTACACACTGCATCTACACTCAACAATAAAGATGAAGAAATATATATTTCAATTAATGAAAAATCTTTTTCCAGTTTAAAACTCCAGAAACTTCAAATGAACGCTATAGGAAAGATCTTCTAGTGATAAAACGTATTATCGACATTAGCGAACAAGCCTATGTTCATATGAAACATAGGCAACTATTGATCGATAAAGAAGGAAAAACTGTTGGAAAAATTCCGATAGAAGATCTTGGTGTATTAATCTTTCAGCATCCTGCAATCGTCGTCACTCAGGCCGTTATCATTGCATGTCAGGAAAACAATGTTGTAATTGTTTTTTGTGACTCCCGACATTTACCCTATTCTGTAGTTCTACCCATTAGTGAAGGACATAGTCTTCATACAAAAGTTTTGCGACAACAACTAGCGATCACTACACCAACAAAAAAACGCTTGTGGCAACAGATCGTAAAATACAAAATCAGAGAACAGGCCAATACTTTGAGCCTGGCAGGTAAGAACAATAAAGCTTTATTGCGACTTGAGGGAAAAGTAAAGACAGGTGACTTACAAAATCATGAAGCACAGGCAGCTAAAGTTTATTGGCGCTTATTATTTGGTGATGAGTTTAGACGTGATGTAGATGCAGAAGGATTAAACAGTATCCTGAATTATGGTTATGCCATTATGCGTGCAATGGTTGCCAGAGCAATTGTTGGTAGTGGACTACACCCTGCTCTCGGTTTGCATCACCGAAACCAATACAACGGTCTTTGCCTTGCTGATGATCTTATGGAGCCATTTCGCCCCTGGGTAGATCTTACCGTTTATGAGTTGTTCGATGAAAGCAAAACACTAGAAATTAATACTGAAATCAAACAAGTTCTACTAGGTATGTTAAGTAAAAAAGTGATCTGGAAGGGAGAAAGTATGCCACTAATGATTGCTTGTCATTCCTTGACTGCAGATCTCAAAAGAGCCTATCAAGACACGAAAGAAAAACTTTATTTTCCACAACTGGAAAACCGGATCGCTGCTTGAATTTCGGCGGACTGAATACTATGTGGGTAATCGTACTTTTTGATCTTCCTACGGATACAAAAGAAGCCAGAAAACAATATTCCAAATTCCGAAAGTTTTTACTTGATGATGGTTTCACCATGATGCAGTATTCAGTTTATATGCGTCATAGTTCTAGCGAAGAAAACGCACAAGTTCATATCAAACGTGTAAAATCAACATTACCCGCAGATGGTGAAGTACGAGTTTTCAAAATAACCGATAAACAGTTTGGGAAAATAGAAGTTTTCTATGGTAAAAAACAAAAGCCTGTTGAAGAAACACCAGAACAACTCCTGTTTTTCTGATCGAAAAACAGGAGTTTCCCCTTATAAATCAAACTACTCTATGCGCTGTAGTGTAACCGACTAAGGTCTACGCGCAATTCACAACTAATTTTGCTGGTGACAATTCTGGGTTAGGAGTGTAACCGACTAAGGTCTACGCGCAATTCACAACCACCGAACGGATGGGGCTGCAAGTGTCGGGAGTGTAACCGACTAAGGTCTACGCGCAATTCACAACATGAAGATTACTGCAAACAGATGGTTGCAGAGTGTAACCGACTAAGGTCTACGCGCAATTCACAACCCATTACTATAACGGGCTAATGTAATACATAGTGTAACCGACTAAGGTCTACGCGCAATTCACAACAATAATGACTCAATCTACGGTAACTCCCGTAGTGTAACCGACTAAGGTCTACGCGCAATTCACAACCTGCCAGTGATTGGTTCAGATATCCGCAGTAGTGTGACATGATCAAATGATTTAACCCCTTCCATAACGGAAGGGGTTTCTGTTTTTATTAGATTTAACTTCTTAGAAACTCTAAGATCAATATTTAGCACTCGACTCATCATAAAGAAGTCCTTTTTCTTTACTCTGTGACCGAATTGAACTAAAGATCTGAGCATCGAGTGAATCTTTATCAGCACCAGTTTCTTCCACTTTCTTTTTCAAAAAAGCATCTCGTTCCTCAGCGATACTTTGAATATTTTTTCTCAAGTCATCACGTTCTCTGGCTGCCTTTTCTACATATTCTTCCTGTGCTTTTGGTGACATAGCCTGCATGGGTTCTGGGAGTTCATTCTTTTCAATGTTGGAAAGATCAACACGTCCACTGGTGATAGCTTCGACCAGTTCACCTTCACCAAGGAAGTTTGCTTTACCACTTGTTGAGCTATTAAATGCAGCACGACGAGCCTTTGATTCATTACTGGCTTCTCGATGAAGTTTATCTGTCACCACCAATTTATTGGCCTGTTTTAGTTTTGCTTCCTTGTCGCCATAGTAGATTCGCGTATCGTCCAATTTGGCAGATAACTCAGCCAGTTTTTTATCAAACGGTGTCGCAATAGCAACAGCATTTCCTGATTGCTCTACCTGAAAATAATTCCCCTGACCGAGGCTGGCAATTTCCTGCCAATTTGCTGTGGCGTTTTGATTTTGTCCGCATTGAATGGCATTAATAATAATGCCTTTTTGTTTTGCAATGGCCATCGTTTCCGGATATTTCACATCATCCTGATAATCCATATGGGGGGGCGCATCACCCACCAGAAAGATTACTTTGTAGGTTTGCTGATCCTGATTCCATGACATTTTATGGACAGCGTCATAGAGTGCCTGATTGACACTCTCAGGACCATCACCACCGCCATCGGCTTTAAAGTCCATTAATTTCGAATACATGGAATCCAGATCGTTGGATAATTCCACGGTCTGAGTGACATAAGCATCACCGCGATCTCGATAGGCAACCAACCCCATTTTTATGTCCGGTGCATTTTGTGCCGAGGCCATAGTACTGGCAATCGACCAGATTTTTTCTTTCGCCGCATGGATCAGATCACCCATACTGCCTGTGGTATCAAGTACAAAAACCACTTCGATCTTTGGATGCTCATTCGCCACCGGCATGAGAACGGCTGGATCGATAATTGGTGGCGTATTAGTTGGATTAGCGATCGCCTGTTTAGCGGCTGGAAAAAATGCAACAGTTGCAGCGGTTGCGGCGAAAATACTTATTGCGAATATTTTTTTGTTCATGATTAAATCTCCTTTTATGTTGTGCAATTTAGTGTGTTGAAAGTTTTCGGACGGCGGCTTCTGCCTCACGATAAGCGCGTTGAAAATCGACATCGCTTGTGTCCAAGGTTGATCTGTTAGACGTAGATTGTTTGATGCTGGTTGGTATCGCTACAAACAAAGCCTGTGTCAGAAAGAAACACCAGATGGTTAAAAATAGACTTCCCGTATAACTGGCTGCCCAGAATGCTGTCGCAACAGATAACCCGTTCAAACCAAGATCGGCTAGCGATGCAAACAAGCTGGAATAAAAATACATTGATCGAACTAACCAGATTGTGATCAGATGTATCAATACAAAAAGTGTAATAGACGGCCAGAAAAACCAGGTGGCCATAGCAATAACTGACCAACTGACGATGACTGTCAATCGACCTATACGTTCTTTGCTTCTGCTCAATAGATACAGGATATATCCAAGACTGAATCCACTGATCAATAACCTGATGATGAAACTATCAGAAAACATTGATGACAAAACAAAGTAGCCAACGCTGCCAATAAAACTACTGATCAGTGCAACGATTACACCTTCAAAAAAAGTGACACTTTTCGTTTTCATGACTGACTCCATTTTTGTTTTTCATGCAGGAAGGCAACTTCTATATCTTCGTCCTGCACAGTAAATGAAGAGTCACCCCAACTAGCTACCGATTGATCAGTGTTGTCTTGTGTAAATATTTCAGCTTTTTGCTTCATACTGCCAAGTTGAGATTGTTGTTCTTTAAGCTGTGTTTTTAGATGATCAATACTCTCTTCCAATACAGATGTTTTTCTGGATAAGGATTTCAGTGTTTGTTGTCCTTCCAGTTTTCTTTTGATCAACGTTCGAGCCAGATCATCTTTCTTCGACTTGAAGCAGAGCGCCAGTTGATCTTCAATTTCAGTGAGAGACTGTTTTACTTCCTCTTCCTTACCGGAAAGCTGCTTATGCTCATATTCCTGTAACTTGATCTGTCGCTCATCATGAGCCAGCGTTTCTTCCATTTCACGAATAGCCTGTTTGAGCAGCATTTCAGGTTCTTCGATCTGATCCAGTACGGCATTCATATCCGCGTGAAACAATCTTGAGATTCTTGTGATTAAAGCCATTTGTTGTTACCTCCTTCATAAGATTTCGATTAGAGTGCACAGTCTAGGTTTGAAGGTGGAGAAGAAATAGACACACTTTGGTAAAAGGTTTTACAGCGATTTTTACAAAAAATTTACATAAGCAAACTGGTCTCTTGCTAAACTGTATTGTCTATTTCTATAAATCTGGGCTATGAAACAAAAAATAAGCATTCTGATCATTGAAGACGAAGTCGCGATCCGTACCGGTCTTATCGACGTGTTTGTCTATCATGGTTATGAGGTGGATTTTTCCGGCGATGGAACCGAGGGTCTGGAAAAAGCATTACAGGGTAATTTTGATCTGATTCTGCTGGATGTCATGTTACCTGGCTTAAACGGCTTTGAGATCTGCAACCGAATTCGTGAACAGAATCGTGATCAGGCGATCATTATGTTGACGGCAAAAAGTAGTGATGAGGATATTATCGAAGGTCTATCATTGGGAGCCGATGATTATGTCGCCAAGCCTTTTTCAGTTGCTCAACTAGTGCTGCGAGTACAGGCTGTTTTACGTCGAACACGTAGCGTCATAGAACAGGAACAACTGATCAAACTGGATAAAGATGTCGTGATCGATAGCCAGAACCTTTCAGGTAATTGTGGTGAAGAAGCACTCACATTCACTCGTCGTGAAATAGATCTTTTGCAATACCTGCAAGCAAATTCAGAACGCCCTGTTTCACGAGATGAACTCTTACATAAGGTTTGGGGATATGCGGATAATCTTGATCTGGAGACTCGGACTGTTGATATTCATATTGCAAAATTACGCCGCAAGATCGAAAAAGATCCTTCACAACCACTATACCTGATGACTGTGCGCGGTGCTGGTTATCGTCTGTTGACTCAATAACTACAATGTTACGAAACACTCTCGCTGGTCTGGATAAAAAACAATTAAGACGATGGTTGTCTTTGTTTTTTCTTGCGCTGGCGATCCCTACTGCTATCTTAATTCAGCAATCCTATAGCCGATTAAAGTGGGAAACATTCCACCAGCATCAACAAATGGCCGATGAATTAGCAAACCGGATCAACAGTCAGTTTTTACGATTAATTAATCAGGAAGAACAACGACCTTTTACGGATTATGCTTTTTTAAACGTGGCGGGAGATCCAACAGCAAATTTTCTGCATCGATCACCACTATCCCAATTCCCGATCAAGTCAGAGATACCGGGTGTGATCGGTTATTTTCAGGTGGATGCCGCAGGAAAGTTATTGACGCCGATAGTGCCTGATTTAAATGCGTCTTCCAACTACGGAATCTCTGATAAAGAACTGGCATCACGGATCACTTTACAAGATCAGATTCAAAATATTTTAAGTAAAAATCATCTGGTACAAAATGATGATTCCAAAAGCTTTAAATTAAATAAAGAAGAAGGACGTAGAAGCATTGAACGATCTGACTCAATCTCAAGTAGTGTCGAAAGTTACAATGAATCAATCACTGATCAAGATGAAATGATGGCTCTTGAAGAAAAGGATGAGGGGGAATCTCAGGGACAGGTTGCTTTCGACAGGCTTAAGAAAATTTCTCCCACAAGAGAGCAACAACAAAGTAAATTCGGTCGTCTGGAAGATATTGAATTATCTCAACGTTATAATAATGAACCGGCTAAACAGAAGGTACTGGCAGATAAAGAATTAGTCGTTGGTAAAGTAGAAAAACGGGCACGTACTGAACAAAATGTATTACCCGAAGCGATCGAATCGCCAAAATATAAACAGGGCCGAAACTTCGAAAAAGCACAAAGTCCTGCCGAACCTGTAACACAATCAGACTCGCCATCATTACGTATTCGCACCTTTGAAAGTGAGATAGATCCTTTCGAATTCAGCTTGCTGGATAGTGGTCATTTTGTTCTATTTAGAAAAGTCTGGCTCAATGATCAACGTTATATTCAGGGCGTGTTGATTGATCAGGATTTATTTTTGACGAATATCATCAGCTCGGCATTTCGTGAAACATCGTTAGCGCAAATGAGTAATTTGCTGGTGGTTTTTCAAGGGAATGTGTTGTCAGCATTTTCAAGTCAAACAACACAAGGATATTTATCCAGTAGCCGTGAACTCAATGGTGAACTGCTATATCAAACACGCTTATCTGATCCATTAAGTGATATGCAACTACTTTTCAGTGTCACCAAGCTTCCTGCCGGGCCGGGGGGCAAAGTGGTTCTATGGCTGGCGCTTATACTGGCATCTGTTTTATGTGCGGGTTTTTACCTGATGTATCGATTAGGTCTTGGGCAAATCAACCTGGCTAATCAACAACAGGACTTTGTTTCTGCTGTCAGCCATGAGTTAAAAACACCACTGACCTCTATCCGCATGTATGGCGAAATGTTGCGTGAAGGCTGGGCCAGTGAAGAAAAGAAAAAGACTTATTATGATTTTATATTTGATGAAAGTGAGCGTTTGTCACGCTTGATCAATAACGTTTTGCATCTGGCAAGAATGACGCGTAATGAACAACAAGCTGATCTAAAAACCCTGACCGTTGCTGAATTAATGGATAGCGTTCAATCGAAAGTATCGACCCAGATAGAGCGATCAGGATTTAAGCTGGACATGCAATGCAATGAAGATGCTACGCAATCTATGATCAAAGTTGATGCAGACTGGTTCACTCAAATCATGATCAACCTGGTCGATAATGCGATCAAGTTTTCTGACAAAGCCGAGAAAAAAGTAATCCAGCTTGGCTGTCAGAAATTAAGCGACAACACTATTCAATTTAGCGTGCGTGACTTTGGCCCTGGTGTAGCACCGGAACAAATGAAAAAGATTTTTAAACTTTTTTATCGTACCGAAAGTGAGCTAACCCGAGAAACCGTGGGAACTGGAATTGGTCTGGCATTGGTTCATCAGATGATCATGAATATGAATGGTCAGATCGATGTGATCAACAACGATCCAGGTGCTGAACTCAGGGTTAAATTCCCAATTAAACAACACTAACTTTTGATCATTAATGTAGATCAACTTGTTTTCGAGATTTTGAATCTAGGAATAATTGTACGCATTCTTCTTGAGAAAACTGTGCGACACCTTTAAATCGGGTTACGGCAATTTCGCCATCCATCTTCTCTTTAAGTTGATCACGTTCGTGCTCACTCCAGGCATAGTGATCATGTCCTGTCTGTTTACTGGCAATACGAAACACAGGTGGAATGATCACAGAGACTAATCCTGAATCTACCAGAGGTCTGAGATACTGATCAAAGAGAGTTAATACCAGTGCTCGCGTGTGAGCACCGTCGATATCTGGATCCATTAAGATCAGAATACGAGAATAGTTTAAGGTTTCAGGATTGCAACTTACACCAACACCACAGGCCAGTGCCTGGAATATCTTCGAGCATTCTATATTGGCATGTACTTTTTCAGGTGAGGCTTTTGCAACATTAATGAGCTTGCCTTGTATGGCGAGAATGCTCTGATCGGATTTGTTGATTGCCTGACCCAGTGTGCTGGCAGCGGATTTCCCCTCAACAATAAATAGCTCTTTAATAGCGGCCATTCAAACTATGAATGACGCAACACCATCACTGAATGACCAGTCGATGTCGTGATTCTCAACAATCGTGATCAAAACATTAGCCGGATCAATTCCTGGATCTTTTGCAAGATTTTCTACTACCCTTGCATAAAATGCTTGTTTGGATTTATTCGACCGACCAGCACGCATCGTAAGATGCATCACGACACGATCACCTTCTCTTTCCTGTAATTGCAAACACTCATCATCTAATTCATGAATGATCTGGTAACGATCATCATCAGGAAAAGCCATCGTTTCGATGACAGCAGAATTAATTCCGTCAGCAACTGCTTTTTTATATTCTGGTGACTTGCCTTTGAGTATTGAAATATTTACCAGTGGCATAATTGTTATCCTCTTTTAAAGTTTTGTCCGGCTCCCTCTCAGGGAAGTTTATTAACTTTGTACATTCCAGACATGTGAATGTGTTTTCCAGTTACCTTGCTGATCGACTTTATAAACACTCGTTAAAATACCACGAAATTGTGTTTGCTCATCTTTGCTCGAAACTTGCCATTCAGCTACTTGATAAAGGTTACTTCCATCACGATGATAACTGATGGTTTTAATATGATGATCATGCATTCCATTAGCAATAAATGATTTGAAAAGTGCTTCAATTTCTTTTCGACCCGTGATCACCGTCCCATTACCTGGCGAAAGAATAGCATCCTCTGCATATAGCTGAGCCAGTTCAGCCTCATCTCCACTGTTGAATGCATCGTTCCAGGCTTCATTAATGCTCGACACGGTATCTTTCAGCTGTTCCGTTTCCGCATTCACCAGGCTCATATGACTTGTAATACTCATCATCACAAGTGACATCATAATAAAATTTTTCATCTTCATTTTCTCCATTTCAAAATAAGGTGTGAATTATGAAAACCTATTTGATACAAGTCTAATATAGATTTAGACTAGTCTGATGCCGCATCGATATCACTTTAAATACGAACTTCGCCATCTTCGATCATTCATGACGATTGCGAACCATTTAAGTTTCAGGAAAGCAGCTGAAATCTTACATATCGCACAACCCGCGTTATCACGTCAGATTCATCAGCTTGAAGAAGCGTTGGACTGTCAATTATTTGATCGTCGAAAACAACGCATCCAGCTAACAGAAGCGGGGCTTTATTTGTATGAAAAATTACCTTCACTGCTGGAACAATTACAAAATGTGACCGATCAAAGTCAGAAAGTCGCAACAGGATTGATTGGTTCATTACGATTTGGATATTCCGGTGCAGCGATGTCGAGTTTTTTACCATCTATCATTCGTGAGATCCGAAGTACGCTTGATGAATGTGAGTTTCATTTTGTTGAAAAAACATCTGATCAACTCATCCTTGATGTCTTGAACGAAAAAATTGATGCTGCCTTCATCCTCTATCATCCGGATGATCCTTTACTGGATGTGATTCCAATAAGACCCGAAAAGGTGGGGATTATTCTGCCGGAGGATCACGCTCTGGTTTCAAAAAAGAATATTTCTCTCAAAGATCTTAAAAATGAAACCTTGATTTTATTTCCACGCAAGATGAATCCTGTCATGTACGATGAGATTATTACCCATTGCCATCAAGCAGGATTTAGCCCAAAGGTGATAAGAGAAGCCGCACCTCGATCAAATGCAATTGGTCTGGTTGCTGCTGGTGAAGGTGTTGCTACGATTGCAGAGTCTTATGCTCACACTTGTGTAAGTGGAACGATTTTTAGAGCCTTAAAACAACCTTGCCCGATGATTCGTTTTTGCTGCATTACGAGAACTGATCGTGAAGGAGAGTGGTTATCACTTCTGAAAAATATTATTCAACGTGACTTAAGTTGAATCAATAAAGTTACCTTACCAGAGCTGCTTCCACACTATCTCGTTTTTCTTTTCCAACCAGTTCTTCGATCAAGGTCAGGGCAAAATCCATTGCAGTTCCTGGTCCACGCGAAGTAATAATTTGTCCATCTATCGTTATGGCATCACCGGTATCATTCGTATTTGGCAAATTAAACTCATCAAGTACGCCGGGATAACTTGTTACAGATTTATTTTCCAATAATCCAGCTCTAGCGAGAACTTTGGGTGCGGCACAAATTGCAGCAACATATTTCCCATTGTTGATCATATTTTTTATTAATAATTGAATACGTGAATCTTGATCAAGATAGTCTGATCCGGGCAATCCGCCGGGAAGAACAACCATGTCATATTCCTGTTTAAGAGCTTCATCAAGCGTTGTGTCAGGAAGTAGAACTACTCCCTTGCTGGCTTTGACAGAACCTTCTTCAAGTCCTGCTGTTACAACAGAGATTTCTGCTCGACGAAGCAGATCAATAATCGTAACAGCTTCTAATTCTTCACAGCCGTTAGCGAGGGGGACGAGGACATTTGCCATTGAAAAGAACCCTCGTTTCGATATTCCATAAACTCAGTAATGGTGATGAGTTTAACACCGTAGTCTTCTATATTTGAAAGTAAATAATCCAGTGTTTCGATCGTTTCTGGATGAGGGTGCGCAATCGCTAATGCTGATCCTCTTTTTTTTGCGATACTCACTAACTTTCTGAACTGGTTGATGATACTTTCTGAATCCTGCTCATGATCCAGAAACACATCCCGTCTTGTATTCGCGATCCCATAAAGCTCTGCAGTATCACCCGGTAAAGTTGTATCGACTGTTTTGCTATTAATAAAGAAGGGAGCATCTGGTCTTTGCAATGCATTCATTAGCCGGTGCATGGAAAGCTCATGGTTGGTTAACAAACTTCCCATGTGGTTGTTGATTCCTACTGCACCCGGTACTGAATTAAAATTAGCTTCGAGCGTTTCAATAAACTCTTCCTGGCTCATGTCACTGGTTAACGCACCGGGACCAAGAAGATGGTTGTTTGTTGTAGCTTCCATAGGAATGTGCAACATAACTTCCTTACCTTTTTCTTTAGCTCTTTTGGCCATGAAGGTCGCATTTGGTGTTTGTGGAAGAACTGAAAAAGTGAGCGCGCCCGGAAGATCCAGCGCATGAATATCATCCTGTTTACGCCAACCAATGTCGTCGATAATGATCGCGATCACAGGTTCGCCCGCTAAGACCGGAGTAGATAGAAAAAAGCCTGATCCAGAGATCAGGCTTGCTGATAAAATTCCAAATATAAATAGCTTCATTTTTTCAATAATGCCAGACCTTTTAGCATGTTCAAAGCTTCATATAATTCGTAGTCTTCCTTCGCCAGCGATTCTTTTTTAGCTGTTCCCTGATCCTGTTCTTCATCTCCCTGAGTAAGATGCCCTGAAAGATCGCGTTCCTTGATCTGCAAGTTTGGCCCGGAAACTTCTTCAACACGAAGTCGTTCGATCACAACATCCGGCTGTATACCTGCCGCCTGAATCGAGCGTCCAGAGGGTGTGTAATATCTTGCTGTGGTAAGTTTTACGGCGGTATCATTCTTCATTGGCAAGACGGTTTGTACTGAACCTTTTCCGAATGTCGGCGTACCCATGATCACAGCGCGGCGATGATCTTGCAATGCGCCAGCTACGATTTCTGAAGCTGAGGCTGATCCGCCATTGACCAGAACAACCAATGGAGTTTCACCCAGCGCGGCAGATGGTTTTGCATTAAAACGTAGCTCTGAATTTTCCAACCGTCCTTGTGTATAAACGATCAACCCACTTGTCAGAAAACTATCTGAAACAGCGACAGCGGCGCCCAACAATCCACCTGGATTATTACGCAGATCCAGAACCATTCCTTTTAATTTATTTCCATTTTCCTTTTTCAGCCTATTCAGCGCCTTGATCAGATCTTCACCCGTATGAGACTGAAAACTTGAGATCCGAACATAACCATAACCTGATTCAAGCGTTCTGCTTCTGACACTTTTAACCGTAATAATATCGCGCGTTACAACCACATCGAAAGGTGCTTCTGCGCCTTCACGAATAATCGTCAAATTAATATCTGTACCCACTTTGCCGCGCATCAATTTGATCGCGTCATTAAGATCCATTCCCTTAACCGGCGTGTTGTCCATCTTGATGATCAGATCACCGGCCTGAATTCCGGCACGTTGAGCTGGCGTATCATCAATCGGCGAAATGACTTTTACGAAACCATTCTCCATGCCGACTTCAATTCCGAGCCCACCGAATTCACCAGTCGTTCCTTCCTGCAGGCCTTGATAAGCTGTGTTATCGAGATAGTTGGAATGTGGATCAAGTCCGGCCAGCATGCCTCGGATCGCATTTTCCAGTAGCGTTTTATCATCTACTTCTTCCACATAATCATCTTTGATCTTCTGGAAGACTTCGGTAAACGTTCTGATCTCATCTAATGGGAGGTTAGAAACCGTTGGCGAAACCTGAGGTTGTTCTTCTGCCTGCACAGGTAAGAACCCGATCAGAAAAAAAAGAGGTATGAAATAAAGATTCTTGTTCATCAATTTTGCTCCACATCAACGTTCTGGTCGATGCTATTTATTAATGGCTTCAGCTTATTTAAATTGCCCTTTACACCATGTTGCCGGATTTACCGGCGTTCCTTTTCGGCGAACTTCGAAATACAGACCACTGTTCTTTCGACCACCACTATCTCCGACACTTGCAATAAGTTCGCCAGTTTTCACCTTATCGCCCACTGATCGAAACAAATCCTGATTATGTCCGTACAAACTCATATAACCATCACCGTGATCAATAATGATCAGACGACCAAGATTCCGAAACCAGTCAGAAAAGATCACACGACCACCACTAACCGCTTTTACGTCAGATCCAACCTTCGCATTGATCAGCACACCTTGCCAATTTAGAGAGCTATTGTTCCGAGAGGTTCCGTAGCGGTGGATAATACCACCTGCAGCGGGCCAACGCAGTTTGCCTTTCAGGTTTGCGAATGCTGGAGCATTACGTTTTGCTTTTTCAAGCTGGGCCAATCGTGCGAGCCTGGCAGCTGTTTTATTCAGAGAGTTGATCAGAGTATTCAGTGTTTCAGCATCTCTTTGCATGCGATTCAATTGTGCAGCTTTACTGGAAACCTTCTGATCAAGCTGGGCAATGATCAGCTGGCGATCCTGTTTTTTTTGTTCCAGTTTTTGCAAATTATCTTTCTGAGAAAATTGTAATAAACGAAGTTGCTCTGATTCATGAACAACTACTTTTTGCGTTTGCTGAAGGTCACTGATCTGTTGACCAACCTGTGCGATTTTTTGTAATCGCGCTGCCGAGAAATAACGATGATAAACCATGTTCCGACTAAACGAAGCCGTGTCTTCCTGGTTTAAAACCATTTTCAAAGTACTCTGATTCTGGTTCATGTAAGCAACACGAATTTGTTCCATCATAAAATCTTTGTGCTGATTGAATGCTTCGACTTTTTCTTCCTGTTGTTTTTTCAGCGACTCCAATGCTTCATTTTGCTTGCGGATTTTTTCATCCAATTCTTTGGATTCTTTAATCGCTTTTTCAACTTCCACTTCATTCTGTTCAAGTTGTTTTCTTAGTCCATCAGATTCGCCACGACTTTGACCGATTTCTTTTTTTATCTTCTGAATCTGATCACGCAAAGCTTCGAGTTCGGCAGTGCTTTTTCTGGCATCGGCGGCAGGTTCAGCAAAGACGGGTGATGTGAAAATCGTCAAGAGTGAAAATAAAAAAATACTTGTTCTAATTAAAGTCATCTAACAGGCTCGATTAAATAGTTGAATGAATTATAGCGGACTTGTCAGATTCTATCGGAAAATCTTCGACAAACGTCCCCTTTTGACGCCAGACTCTTTGCCCGTGTATCCAGCTTCTGATTCCAGCTTAACTAATGACTTTCCGGTCATTTCTGGCGGAATTTCAGCTCCCATCAGATGTAACATTGTTGGTGATAAATCTGTCAGGCTTCCTGAATTCGCCATCGTCGCAGGACGACCAATATAGACCAACGGTACTACATTCGTTGTATGCGAAGTATAGGGAACGCCGCGATCCATTTTAGTAGCAACACTACGCATTTGTTCCGCATTGCCATGATCAGCCGTGATCAGAATCTCTCCACCGATCGACTGCGCGGCAGCGACAACCCGATCAATACAGGAGTCCACCGTTTCAACAGCCTTGACTGCCGCTTCAAAATTCCCGGTATGGCCAACCATGTCCGGGTTGGCAAAATTACAAATAATCACGTCATATTTCAGACCATAAATCGCTTCCACCATTCGATCGGTCACAGCCTGCGCGCTCATTTCCGGTTGTTCGTCATAAGTCCTGACATGAGGCGATGGTACGAGAATTCGATCTTCACCTTCGAACACGCGTTCTTCGCCGCCATTAAAAAAGAAGGTCACATGAGCATATTTTTCTGTTTCTGCAATCCGCAACTGGCGCAAACCCAGATCAGAAATATATTTCCCGAAAACATTTTTTAATTCATGCGGTGGAAATGCAGCAGGAATATCGAAATCCGCGCTGTATTGAGTCAGTGAAGCAAATGATGATAATTCAGGCTTACGATCACGCTCAAAAAACTTGAATTTTTTATCGATAAATGCGCGAGTAAGCTGGCGAGCACGATCAGCCCGGTAGTTCATAAACAGAACAACATCACCATCTCTTACTTGTATAGGATTTGTACCGTGAGGAACGATCATAGTCGCTTGAACAAACTCATCCGATTCACCGCGAACATATGCTTTATCAAGGGCAATATAAGGATCGCTACTTGAAAATTCAGCCCGACCATTCACGATCAAGTCATAGCTGGCTTGTGTCCGATCCCAATTACTATTGCGATCCATGGCATAAAAACGGCCGACCACAGAGGCAAAGCGTCCAACGCCCAATTCTGCGAACTTTGCCTGCATCAATCGAATAGATTCATTCGCGCTTTTCGGTGGCGTATCACGACCGTCAAGAAATGCATGTAAGTAAATCTTTTCCAGCCCACGAGAAGCGGCCAGTTCGATCATTGCCAGAATATGATCTTCGTGACTATGAACGCCGCCAGGAGAAAGTAGCCCAAGAAGATGTAAGGCTTTGCCATCTTTTTTAAGCTGATCAAAGGTCTTGATCAGCATTTCATTCTCGAAAAAACTCCTGTCTTCGATCGCTTCTTTGATCCGTGTGAAATCCTGTTCTATCACCCGACCGGCACCCATGTGCATGTGACCAACTTCAGAATTCCCCATCTGTCCATCGGGCAAACCAACATCAGTCCCGGAGCAGCGCAACAACATGTGCGGATAAATAGACCAGAAATCTTCCCAAGCAGGCTTGTTCGCACTATGAACGGCGTTGTAAGTGATTGATTCACTATATCCCCAGCCGTCCATGATGACGAGAATAATAGGTCTGTGCTTTATCTGCATTCAGTTAAATTCTTATATTCTTAGGCACTGCGTCTAGTGTATCATGTAGCCTAGCTGTGTCGGATGGACACTCATTCCAACCTTTGTATAAATAATCAGGATCATTAATGGGACAACTTTCAGAATTCATCGGTAATCACCTCGTACTATCAATACTATTTCTCATCATTTTATCTCTGTTGATCCAAAATCTATTTGCCGATTTCAAACAGGGTGGCTCATCCGTAGAAGCCGCCGAAGCAACCCGTCTGATGAATCGTGAAGATGCCATCATGCTGGATATCCGCAACACGGCAGAATTCTCGGACGGGCATATTATCAATGCAACCAATATTCCTTATTCAGAGTTCGACAACCGTAGTTCTGATCTGGAAAAAATACGTGACAAACCCGTTATCGTTTGCTGCAAAACAGGCACTTCCGCCAGTCTTGCCGTCACCGCACTGAACAAGCTTGGCTTCGAAAAAATATACCGCTTAAAAGGTGGAATCGAAGGCTGGAAACATGCAAGCCTGCCCCTCGCAAGCTGATGGGTGCTACTATCGCATAAATAAGTTAAATTTATCAGGTAACTTTGTTATCTAATGTGTTAAATCTAGTAAGGAAATGAAAAAGTATGGCTGACGAACAACAACCACAAGGTCCACAATTAGCAATCCAGAAAATCTACGTGAAAGATCTTTCTTATGAAGCGCCAAATACACCGGCAATCTTCACTGAACAGATCGAACCACAAGTAGATCTACAAATGCATAACGAAGCAAAATTGCTTGATGAAAATACGCATGAGATCGTGTTGACAATTACAGTAACCGTTAAGCTTGAAGACAGAACTGTCTATCTGATAGAAGTAAAACAGGCAGGAATTTTCCACCTGGCTGGTTTCACTGAAGAACAGCTTTCTCATGTCGGAGGAACCGCTTGTCCGAACATCCTGTTTCCTTATGCAAGAGAAGCTATTTCAGATGTTGTTACACGTGGCGGCTTCCCCCCACTACTGCTGAACCCTGTTAATTTTGACGCGATCTACCAGCAGGAAATGGCGAAACAGCAAAAGGAAACGGGCCAGAAGCCTCACTAGTATGATCAACAAACCAATTCTGGTAGCAGGTGCCGGTTCATGGGGAACTGCACTGGCTATCGCTTTGGCCAGAAATGAGCAAACGACCTATCTCTGGGGAAGAAATTCGGAACATATTGCCGAACTGATCAAGGATCGCAGAAATAACCGTTATCTTCCTGATGCAGAATTTCCGGCTGATCTAAAACCGATCGTCGATCTTGATCAACACCTGGAAGAAACCCGCGATATTCTCATTGGCCTACCTTGTAAAGCACTTCGCCCTTTCCTCGAAAAGATCAGTAAGCTGTCGTCGGCAAACGACAAAAGAATCGTCTGGGCATGTAAAGGTGTTGAGCCAGAAACACAAATGCTTGTTCATGAAATTATCGAAGAAATACTTGGAAAAGATAATCCCGTCGCTGTTCTATCCGGGCCAAGTTTCGCTGGAGAAGTCGGATCAAACCTGCCAACAGCGGTCACCATCGCTTCAAAAAATCAGGAATTCCTTGATGATCTGATCACCCGATTTCACAACAAATCATTTCGTGCTTACGCCTCGAATGACGTGATCGGTGTAGAAGTAGCAGGTGCTGTTAAAAACGTCATGGCCATTGCTGCCGGAATTTCCGACGGCCTTGGTTTCGGCGCAAATACTGGTGCAGCCCTTATAACACGTGGCCTTGCAGAAATGACCCGTTTGGGGATTGCGATGGGTGGCCAACAGGAAACCTTCATGGGACTCGCCGGTTTTGGTGATCTGGTACTCACCTGTACAGACGATCAATCACGCAACCGCCGCTTCGGAAAACTACTCGCCAAAGGCATGTCCATCGAAGAAGCCGCAGAATCCATCGGGCAGGTAGTCGAAGGTGCACGCACCGCCAACGAAGTAAAAGAACTGTCCCAAAAGTATCACATAGAAATGCCTATCACCGATCAGGTCACTCGCTTATTGCAAGGAAAATGCTCTCCGAGAGAAGCGGTAGAGACACTGCTTTCGAGAGAACCTAAACAGGAAACCTAACCCACCAACCATATTATTAAATTTCTTTTAATAACAATAAGATATTCGTTTTTATTGTTGTCAAATAACCACAAACCTGTCGTCCAGAAGCAACACAATCTAGCTTTTTTAAAACGGAATCCACCATAAAAACCTGTATGTCATTGATTTATATGGCGTCAAACTATTGGCATAACATATGCCTCATTAAATATTGTGGGGAGTTTTTTTGACTTGGACTATGCTCGACGAGAGTAGATCAACGTCAAATTTTCGCTCAATAACATATGAGGAAAGATGTTATGAAAAAAATATTTAGAATTGGATTTATGGCAATAATATTCGGTATGAGCCCAAATCTTGCGGCACTAACTATTAACTTGGGAGGTGGCGACTTCACAGCAGATATGGGAGGAACTGGTAGTCTTGGTGGTTCAGGCGCTGATCTACCAAATAATGCTTTAATACTGACTTTTTTAAATAATGGTCTGGACACAGTTCGATTGACAGTTGATGGTTCTAACTTGCCTACTGGTACAGCTAAAGTCTCAGATATATGGTTTAACGTTGATCCGAATCTAATGCTTTCTAGTTTTTCCAATGTCTCTGGAGTATCAGCTTCAAACATATCTCTTGGCCAAGACACTTTTAACGTAGGCGGTGGTGCTGGCAGCTTTGATGTCAAAATTGAATACGGGGTTTCAGGGCCGACAGGTGATTTCTTTTCAGGATCCAGTTCAGTCTTCGATTTTACAGGTGTTGGCTTAACAGAAAATGCCTTTAACTTTTTATCTACCGGCGCTGGAGGGAGTCCCAACCCACTCCATGCTGCATTTCATTTAAATCTCACTGGCAATGGCAATAGTGGTCATTACGGATCAACTTCTCCTGTTCCTATCCCTGCAGCCGTCTGGTTGTTTGGTTCTGCTCTTGTTGGCCTAGTAGGAATAAAACGCCGGACTGGAGTATAGCTTTTCAAACAAATAGTTGAAGTAGAAAAGCATGCCTGCGTTAAGGCGTGCTTTCTTGATGTCTATCGCGGTGTAATTTAAAATCCTGCTAAGGACACTCTGCCTGTCTAGCCATTTCTTCCAGATCAACAGGTTGATCAAGGTCATCGACAACCATCGGATCACCAACACAAACATCACTGTCTATATCGCTGGTTTCGGTTGGAGGTACAGACTGACAGCCTGATAATCCAAGCATGATTATAAAAAAAGTAAAAATAATAGTTCTCATAATTCCAACCTCATTTATATATTATTAAGTGGTGCTAAACTCGAATTGATCAACTCATCCTGCTGCTGTTTTGCACCATCATAATTCTCAACGGCTAACAATAAATGCTCACCATCCCATTGTTGATCAACTTTGCCGTAAAGGTTCTGGTTGAGCAAGTCCAATTCCACAGCAAGTTCATGACCTCCACGCTCACCAATTTCTGACAAACTGGTTGGAGGATTTTCTTCCCAGATTGATCTCCCCCAATCAAGTAAAGCATCTTTAATTTGTATTGGATCACCTTTTCGTATCACTTCCCTGAGTGCTCGTAATGATCTACGTTCATTCAAAATAATGTCTGGTTTTATCTCTAAATTTTCTTTTTTATGTCTTTGTTTCCACCAGAACAAAGTCGTACTCAACCAACCCAAAGCTAAAACCAAAGAAACCCATGGCCAGATATTTTTTCTTTGACCAACTATTGGTGCTTCTGTATCCACAGGCTCAGAGATAAAATCGTTACTCAAAACTTCCTCTGCCTGATCAGGTGATACTTTCTCTGTTCCCGGTAAAACATTGATCACTCTTTCAGGTAGCTCGGCAATCTCCATTTTTCCAGTTTGCGTATTCCACCATTTCAACTCAACCGCTGGCAATACATACTCTCCAGCTTTGTTTGGAATCATGGCACGTTTTTCCTGCCGAATTCCAAGCACGCCATCACGTCCGGTTTGATTATGCATCTCAGCCTGATCAGGATAGATTTTAAAATCACCCAGTTCTCCGAGGCTAATTTCCGGCAATTGTTCAGAGCTTAATCCATCTGCTTTGATCACGATTGTCCGAGTAACAGGTTCACCAGCTATAAGCTTATTCGGATCAGTTATCCACTTTTCTTCAATCTGAATCTTTTTGGCTGGCAACCATGTATTGCCTGAATAATCTGCAGGAACTGGTTTAATAGTTAAGTTGATCGCTCGTGAGAGTCGCTGTATTTTCTGACTGTTCTGTCCAAAAGGATCAAAAAGATGTCTTGATCGCTGACTGACCTGACCAGTAAAAACAATTGGCTCAAAAGTGAATTCCCCACTTGCCTGAGGAAACAACGCATAACGTCTTTGCAACACAATATAGCGTTTATTATTCCTTGATGTTTCAAACTGTCTATCTTCGAGTTTCTCAGCGATCATTTTTCCACCGCTGATCTTAGGTTCCGACAAACTTGAGTTAAACGTATTCACTGATCGAAATAATCTGATCGTATAAAGGATCTGACCCTGCACCCATGAATTTTCAGGAACCGCTTCCACCTCAATAAATATTTCATCGTCCCCTTGATTATTAGCTGAACCATTGGCTGAACTCTGTTGTACATTTTTTACCGTGATCTGTACTGTCGGACTCTGTTCTTTTCCAAATTTTATTGATGGAACTTCCAACACACCATCACGTTTCGCCTTCACTTCTACCAGCCACTCGTTGCTGCTGGTTGATTTGCCATTGTAAAGAGAAAGGTTGCTACGTTTATGTTTGCTCAAAATAGAAAAATCTTTCCCCAATGGAGAAAAATCTGGATCACTAACCGAGCCGACAGCCTGAAAGGAAATGGTGAAAGAATCGTTCATAGAAACGACATCTCGATCCAATGTCACTTTTAGACCACCGGCATTTACTGCACCAGTAATAATGATCAGAAAGAAAAATACAAACGATCTAATTACAGCTCTCACCATTGTTGTTCCTCAAGTTCATTTTTCATTTCCTGTCTCTTGTATTGATACTCAAATTTTCGACGCAACAAACCGCCCGGATCATCTGGAATGGCTCGCAACGCTGCTTCAACAGCCTGCTTTGTTTCGTCATCAAAAGACTCTGCTTGTTCAGCCTGTTTTAAAAGATCTTCCTGTTCTTCATCCTGCATATCCTGATCTTGTTCCTTTCCTGTAGCAGGGTTATTTCCTTCTTTTGGGTCTTCTTCAGGTTCACCCTGCTGATCGGACTCCCCATCTTTTCCTTCATTCTTTTTATCTTCTGGTGATGTGTCCTGTTTTTGTTTTTCTTTTTCTTTTTCTGATGAATCTTCTGACTCAGACTCATCACCCTCCTTGCCTTCGCCATCCTCAGATTTTTTCTCTTGATCACCTTCCTGTTCTTGCTTCTTTTGCTCTTCCAAAGCTTTTTTTACCTGATCATAATTATATTTAACATCATCAAGTTCTGGATTTTTTTTCAATGCTTGATTATAAGATTCCAGCGCTTCTTCAAGCTTCCCCATTTTTGCCAATGCATTACCTTTATTATACAAAGCTTCTGCATCATCAAAACTTTCCCAGCTTTGTAAAGCACCTTCGTAATCCTCAGCTTGATATTGGGCGCTACCTTTCCAACGCTGGTCTTCAAAAAGCTCGACCGCTTTTTCAGCCTCGCCTTCTTGTAATAATTCATGCCCCTGCTGATCAGGTCGTTTCCATAAACTGGTCTCTATTTTTTGATTGGCCATACTTTCTGGTGCATGTAGAAAACCTGAAACACAAAAAACAAAAACAACCAGATAACCTTTACGAAAAGCAAAAGCTGCAAAAGGAATAATCAACAATAAAATCCAAGGTCCCTTTTCACGCCATTGATCTGATTTCATTTCCGACTCACTCGCTGAACTCTCATCAGGTTTTTTATCAAATTGAATCGTCAGCTTATTAACATCTTTATCACCAGCAGAATACTTCTGATAAACCCCTCCACCTGATTTTGCCACCACTTTCAAGGGAGCTTCCTTTAGTGCTGGCAGGATAATATTGCCCGAAGCATCCGAAAAAAAACCACCTTTAGAATCTGGGATCGGCGCACCTTCTTTTGTGCCCATACCTAAAATTGAAACACGATATCCTTCTTTTTTAACCTCAGCGGAAACAGCTGAATCCCGATCACTTTTGAGTCCATCCGTGATCAATAAAATTTCTCCTTTTGAGGAACCTGCCTGTTTTAGTAATTCACTGGCTTTTAACATCGCCCGATCTGCACGACTACCCTGTTGCGGCATTAGATCAGTTGTTAGCGCTTTAAGCTGTGACAAAATCGTATCGGCATCATCGGTAAGTGGTGTGACTGTATATGCATCAGCGGCAAAAACTAAAAGAGCCGTTTGTCCTTCTTTGCGTTGTTTCAATAGATCGGCAATTTTAAATCTGGCTCTGATCAAACGGCTTGGCTTCAGATCAGCAGCATCCATTGATCGTGATAAATCCAATGCGATCACCAATGCAGAATCATTACGAAAAACAGGTTGAGGTAATTGTTCCCAGACGGGGCCCGCAGATGCAATGATGGTTAGTAATCCCATCAAACTAAGCAGAACTTTTGGCCATTTTCGTGAACGACTTTCTTTACTGATTAAAACATGTGGCAACAAAGCTTCATCGATCACACCTTCCCAGCCTCTCTGACTCAATTTCTCTTTTGTCATTCGCCAGATCACAAATGCCAATGGAATGATCGCCAGAAACCAGAAAGGTCTTAAAAAATGGAAGCCCATCTCGATCATAATAAACAGACCATCGCTGCCAGAAAAAGTGCGGCACCAGATGGCCAATGGAAAAGTGATTTGTGTGGTCGAAACTGTTGTGGATCATGTTCCACCGGCTCTAGCTCATCAAGTATGGCATAGATCTCTTTCAGCTCTTTGGTGTCTCGCGCTCGAAAATATTTTCCACCTGTTTTTTCAGCGATCGCTGTCAAGGTTTTTTCATCCAGATCCAGTGATGGATTAATGCGTCGCGTTCCGAACAAACTACGAACTAACATTTCATCGGCACCGATACCAACCGTGTATATTTTAAGACCTTCATGCGCAGCCAGATCAGCGGCTTGTAAAGGTTCGATAACACCGGCTGTATTTGCACCATCGGTTAGCAAGATCAGAACCTTATTGATCTTTTCACCTTCCGCTTCTTTTTCTCGTAGTCGTTTCACAGCCAGTCCGATCGCATCACCAATCGCGGTTGATCTTCCTGCCAGGCCCAATGCAGATTCATCCAGTAAAGTTCTGATAGTTTTCCAGTCAAATGTCAGTGGAGCCTGTAAATATGCTTGCTGCCCAAACAGGATCAAACCGATACGATCACCCGTGCGTCGTTCTATAAATTCTCCCGCAACAAGCTTGCTGGCTTCTAGTCGATTGATCAAACGACCATTCAATTGAAAATCTTCCTGCTCCATACTGATCGACAGATCCACCGCCATCATCAGATCACGTCCACTGATCGGGATCTCGACTGCCTCGCCAACCCATTGTGGTCTGGCGGCCGCGAGTATTAAAAGTAACCATGCAAACATTGCTAACCACAATTTGAGTTGACTGCTTTTTTCAACTATCGCCTTACCCGTCAAGGATTTGAAATCATCCAGAAAAGGTATACGTAAAGCGGCATCTTTTGCCATTTCAGCAGGTGAGAATAATTTTCTGACCAAATAGGGGATCGGGATCAGAAAAAATACCCATGGCCATTCAAAATTTATCATGGCAGTTTCTCGATCCAATCTTCGCAAAGTGCAATCAATCCATTCGCATCAAATTTTGGATCTTTTTCGTAAGGTGCTGTTATCAAAGATTTTCCAACACCTTCAGAAAAACGTTTTTCATCCATCTCATCATCAAGAAACTTCAGCCACTTTTCTCCAGTTAAACCTGCGCTGTCTTCACGTGGAAAAACACTCAGACAAACACGACGTAATAATACTGAAAGCTCTTCAACCAGCAATTTCTGATCGTTATGTTGTTGAAAGTTTTTCTGAATAATATTTATTTCTTTTCCAGCCAAAACTTTTGCTGATCGATTCTTTTCTAACCAACGTTTTCTTAACCAGAATACAAAAATTATCAAACATAGAATGGCTAATAAAACTAACCACCAGCCAATCGCAGGTGGCCACCAGGATACAGGCTCTGGCAAATGAATATCTCGAAGATCGAGGTTCTCAGTGAGCATAGGCGCTCAGCTTTTTGATCGGATCATCGGTCGTTAAACAACTGATCAAATGCATTCGATAACGTCCGGCGATCTGCTCAAGAAACTCCTTATGCTGTTTAAATTGTTGCTGATATTTTTCCAGATTCGACTTGTCATGTGTATTGATGATCAGTTCTTGATCGTTACTGCTATTGCCACTACTCAGACGAAAGGTTCCATTCGCTGGCAAACGTTCTTCCAGCACATCATGAATTGGTAACATGACGACTTCGCAATGTTTTGAAAGTCTGGCCATTTCTGATTCGGCATTTTCCAGATCACGAAAGTCACTCAGCATATAAACAAGGCTACCGGGACGCACCAGACGGTTTAGTCGCGTGACCGCTGTTTTTATATTTGTTTGATCATGTTGATCTATTGATTGCTCCGTCCATGCGGGATGACTCACCAGACGATTGATCAAATGTAGAACACCTTGCTTTCCCTGTCCGGGTTTTAATTCATGGTGTTCATTTTCCGAAAAGATCAGACCACCAATTCGATCACCTTGCTGAGCAGCATTCCACGCGATCAAAGCTGCTGTTCTGGCTGCGAAAACAGATTTGAAAACTCCCTGAGTTGCAAAAAACATCGGTGCGCGATAATCCACCCAGACAAAAACTGGACGTTCACGTTCTTCACGAAATAATTTAGTGTGTGGTTTTCCAGTGCGAGCAGTGACACGCCAGTCCATATTCCGAATATCATCACCGGGTTGATAAAGACGTGACTCATCGAATTCCATTCCACGGCCTTTGAGGTTAGAGGTGTAATCACCACTCTGAGATGCTTTAGGTCGACGTGGACGTTTTCTCAATATAGCTGTGCTCGCATTGAGCGCGATCAGTTCGGGGACAGTGACTTGTACGGGGGAAGTCATCTTTTTATTTTATGGAACAGCGATTCTGGCGATCAATTCATCGATAACTTTATCGGCGTTCATGCCTTCAGCCTCTGCTTCATAATCAAGAATGATCCGATGTCTGAGAACATCAGGAGCAACAGCCTGAATATCTTCCGGCCCGACATAATCCCGACCAGCTACCCATGCATGAGCACGAGCACAACGATCAAGACTGATCGTCGCACGAGGACTTCCACCCCATTCTATCCAGCGCGCAAGATCATCACCATATTTTTCAGGTTGTCTTGTTGCCAGCACGATCTGCAATAAATATTCTTCAATATTATCCGCCATGTGGATCGCAAGAACTTCTTTGCGCGCTTCAAAAATATCCTGTTGACTAATCGTTTCATGTTGATCGCGATTCTGATCAGAAGTGAGTTCATCACTGGCTTCTTTTCTTGCTAACCGCAAGATCGCCAGCTCATCTTCACCGGAAGGATAATCAACCGTCACATGCATCAAAAAACGATCAAGTTGCGCTTCGGGCAAAGGATAAGTTCCTTCCTGTTCGATTGGGTTTTGTGTTGCCATGACGAGGAAAAGTTGTGGCAGGTCGTAGGTCTGTTTACCCACGGTGATCTGACGTTCAGCCATCGCTTCTAGCAAAGCCGACTGAACCTTTGCCGGAGCGCGATTGATCTCATCAGCCAACACCAGATTATGGAATAAAGGCCCTTGCTGGAATTCAAACTTACCTTCCTGAGGTCGATATATTTCAGTTCCGGTCAGATCTGCTGGCAACAGATCCGGCGTAAATTGTACTCGATGAAAACTACCATCAATACTTTCCCCCAAAACCTTTACCGCTCGGGTCTTTGCCAGACCAGGAGCACCTTCGACGAGTAAATGTCCATCAGCTAATATTGCTATCAATAAACGGTTGACCAGCTTTTTCTGACCAATGATCTGCTTCTGAACCAGACTTTCCAGTTGTTTAATTTTTTTATGCGGCATGAGTAATTACTCAATCATTAAAATTTGAATCATCAGGTAGTGAAACCTCTGATGGAGAGAGCAAGATCTTACATAAAAAAATGAGGAAAAGAAGTTCTTAAGAGAAATTTAGAAAAATCTATTGAAAGGGATGAAACTGGAAAACGCTACTTTAGTATTTAAACTTCTCTTTCCAGAGCAGTTTTTTCCATTTTCTTTTTCTGGATGGCCAGTTCTATTCTTTTTTTCTGCGCGGCCTGTTCAGCATTCTTTTTCTGCGCGGCCTGTTGAACACCCTCATCCTCAGCAGCTTTTTTCATTTTATGCTTCAGAGTCTCAGTGTTAAGAAGTTGAGTGTATGCCACGGTGGGACTTTGATCATATTGCAAACCATAGCGCGCTTTTTTGTTATCAATAGCACCCGCGTACATTACCGTTGTAGAAATTTCAAACTCAGGTACTTCACCTTTTTTACCATCTGAGATCAACAAAGTGATGATATCCCCTTTGTTCAAACCTTTAGCGGCCTCAATACCGAGCCCACTAATACTCGCATCAGTCACCACACATTTTTTTGAGTTTCCTAACAAGCCAAATTTTGGCTGTTCTGAAGTTGAATATTTTGCAACAAACGATCCATCAGAAATCCGCATATCACGACGATTATTCGCTAACGCCTCAGCAGCAGCCCTATTTTGAGCATCTTTGATCGCGCCACGCCGAAAACGACCTGTCGCAGATTCCATCTCGATGTGTTCTTCTAGAGAATCCTCAAGATCGATCTCAGATGTGTCTGTTAGATTAGATTGATCCAAAACTTATTGTCCGAAAACTATTCCTTAAGTTATATAAACACGGCCACAATTTGACCAGCTTTGAATATTATCGGCAGAAATTGAGAAAGGTTTACTTTTTCTTCCAGGCTTTAACTAGCAAAATAATGCTACAACCAGACAACAACCAGATCGAGAGTGGGGTTTTCAAGAAAGTCAGTGTGCCAGGATTCTGAGATCCATTACTCAAGCCCAGCAATAATGCCGCTGCAACAATCAAAGCAGCGGCGATCACGGTTAACATATTCCGTTCATTTGCCAGCCGGATCTCCTGTTTAAGGCTCTCGTAAGCTTCTTTATCCGAACGAACCTGGAATTGGCCTTTTCTCATTTTTTCCAGCACATCGATCGCTGCACCGGGGATCTCTGGGAGTTTTTCTATCCAACCGGGGAGGTTTTCTTTCGTGGATTGAAACAAGTGCCGGACGCCCGTTTGTTCACTCATCCAGCGTTTCATCGTAGGTCTGGCGGTCTCCCACATATCCAGATCAGGATAAAGCTGGCGACCAACACCTTCGATATTCACCAGTGTTTTTTGTAGCAAAAGTAATTGCGGAAGAACTTCCATCTCAAAACGTTGTGCTGTCTGAAAGAGCCTGAGTAATAAATGGCCGAAGGAAATTTCCCGTAGTGGTTTCTCGAAGATTGGTTCACAAACACTACGGATCGCAAACTCAAAGTCATCCACACGTGTTCCTTCTGGCACCCAGCCTGATTCGATATGCAGCTCGGCGACTCTTTTATAATCTCGACTCAGGAAGGCCATGAAGTTATTCGCCAGATAATGTTGATCTTCTTCACTAAGACTACCCATGATCCCGAAATCGACCAGCGCCAATTTTAACGGATCAGTCTCCGTTGCAGGAATAACAAAAAGATTTCCTGGGTGCATGTCTGCGTGGAAAAACCGATCACGGAAAACCTGGGTGAAAAAGATATCTATTCCGATCTCGGCAACTTCTTTACGACTGACTCCTGCCCTTTCCAGCTTTTCGGTTTCGTCTATATGAATCCCATGAATCCGTTCCATCACCAGCACATTTTTTCGTGCCAGATCCCAGTCAATTTCAGGGATATAAAGTCGATCAGAATCTTTGAAATTACGCTTTAGCTGAGAAGCATTTGCCGCTTCACGCATCAAATCAAGTTCGTCCAGAATGACTTTTCGATATTCTTCGACCACACCTACCGGACGCATTTTTCGTCCATGATCTGAATATTTTTCTGCCAGCTCAGCCAATGTCATGACCAGTCCCATATCTCGTTTGATCACTGTTTCGATATCAGGTCGGACAACCTTGACCACAACATCACGACCATCCGCCAAACGAGCGGCATGAACCTGAGCGATCGAAGCTGATGCTAATGGCTCATCATCAAACTCAAGAAAAACCTCATTCACTGGCTTGCCATAAGCTTCTGCGATGATTTTCCTGGCCTCTTCGACCGGAAAAGGTGGCACGCTATCTTGTAATTTTGCCAGTTGATCAGCCAGTTCTTCTGGCAATAAATCACGACGAGTAGACAACAGTTGGCCAAACTTAACGAAAATCGGCCCAAGATCTTCCAGTGCATGCAACATGCGTTCTTCTTTCGGCGCGTAATCGCGGCGACGCCAATTCCAGGGCAGGAGATACATGAGATAACGGATCGGGCGAAACAGGTGGGTGGTAAGAACGATCTCATCCAGACCATGGCGGATCAAAACGCGCTGGATGCCTATTAAACGAATAAACTGACCGGGTGTGATCATGTGCTAGCTTCCTGCCAATCGAGTTATTCTTTGCTCAAGACGATCTACACCATTTCGTAGATCATCAACATCATTCATAAAACTATCAATTTCGACGCTGTTCGGCACAATTTCGCTTTCAATTCGCAGATATTCGCCGATGTTTTGCTCCATGCTTTCATGCGACTCTTTTGCCCAGCCGGAAAGTGATCGGACAAAATTGCCGATTTGATGAGCGGCCACGTCGCCCACTTTATGTGAAAGTAATTCTTCCCAGTCCAGATCCAGACGTTTGATCATCTGTTGTAGATGTTGTCCCAATGCCAGATCTCCGCTGATCTCTACATCGCCATCAAAACTTGCTGGTTGATCATCTTTTTGTCTGGTCATTTTTAACAACGCAAAAGGTGATCCTTTGATCAGAACATGAACATCGCCAGCATATTCTGGCTGCAAATGGATTCCATCTTTCTGCGGCATAATGTAGATCGTTTTATCCGGCCCGATCAATTCCACGGCCATTACTTTGCCATTCATCGCCACTACGTCATTCATCAGATCAGGATCTGTTTGCAATACGTCATTGATCAGTTTTTGAGCACGTTCGAGGATAAAGCTCACAACTTCACTCCACGATGCACGGCAACCACGCCTCCCGTCAGATTGTTATAAGTATTCATACCAAATCCGGCATCTTCCAGCATGCCGATCAAGGTTTCCTGATCAGGATGTTTACGGATGGATTCCACCAGATATTGGTAACTCTCCCGATCACCGGTGAGCATTTCGCCAAACTTTGGAATAAATTTGAAAGAATATTGTTCGTAAAGTTTGTCCAGCGCCGGGATCACCATTTTTGAAAACTCAAGAATCATCAACTTGCCGCCCGGTTTCAATGATCGATAGATTGATGCCAGCGCTTTTTCTTTGTTAGTTACATTCCGCAGACCAAAGGCAATCGTCACCACATCAAAAGAATTTTCCGGAAATGGCAAAGTTTCTGCATTAGCCTGAACGTAGTTGATATTGCTGATCAAGCCTTTGTTCGTCATACGATCACGACCAACATTGAGCATTTCACCATTGATATCGGCCAGTGTGATCTCGCCTTCTTTGCCCACTTTTTTTGCCAGTAATGCTGCAATATCGCCCGTACCGCCGGCCAGATCGAGCACCGAATGACCTTTTCGAGCACCAGAAGCAGCCACAGCAAAAGGCTTCCAGATCCGGTGCATGCCCATGGACATGACATCGTTCATCAGATCATATTTGGAAGCTACGGAAGTAAAAACTTCAGCGACTCGTCCCTGCTTTTCATCAACAGGAACTTCTTCATAGCCGAAGTGTGTGGTTTCATTCATTACTGACAATCCTTACGATTTCTTTGGTTTTACATAGAGGACCAGGCTATGTTCTTCCAAAACATAACCATTTGCTTCGGCAATTTCACGCTGTCGTCGTTCGATCTCTTCGTCCTGAAACTCAATAATCTTGCCAGTTTCAAGGCAGATCATATGATCATGATGCTCACCCTCAGCTAGCTCAAAAACAGAATGTCCCTCTTCGAAGTTATGTCGAACAACTAACCCTGCTGCCTCGAATTGCGTTAGAACACGGTAAATTGTCGCCAGCCCAACATCTTCATCCGCTTCGATCAGCGCCTTATAAACATCTTCCGCACTCATATGCCGCTGTTTGCTATTCTCAAGTATCTGTAAAATACGGATACGTGGTAAAGTAACTTTTAGCCCAGCTTTTTTTATATCTTGAGTTTCCACAGAGTTTCTTTTTTATCTCAGGTAAAATAGAGTTCAAATTTTAACATTGATCCGACTTTTGCCATAATAGCCAGATCAAATAGAACTAAACTAGCGAAAAATATATGTCATCAAAGCACCACATTCTAATCTTTTCTCTAACTTTTCTGTTCCTGCAGGGCTGTTCGAACAACAGTAGCATTTTCTCAAAAGACAACTTGCCTCTGGTACATCGAGTCGATGTTCAACAGGGTAATGTGATCACTCAGGACATGCTGGCCAAACTTAAGCTCGGCATGGAGAAAAAGAAAGTCCGCTTCATTATGGGTACACCGCTGATCACAGATACTTTTCACTCTGATCGCTGGGATTATGTTTATACTTATAAAGAAGGTCGCGAACAACGTGAACAACGTCGTGTTACCCTCTTCTTCAAAGACGATCTACTTGCGCGGGTTGATGGCGATGTAAATCCTGCACGTGGAAAAATTCAAACAGATTCCCGTACCGTCGAAAGTGTCGAAGTACCTCCGGCTCAACCACCAGGTCTTTTTTCACGCGTTAAGGAAAAACTGACTTTTGGCAAAGATAAACCAAAAGTGGAACAAGAAACTAGTGATGAAGCTGTTCAGGCTGTGGAGTCTGAAATGGAAAGCGAGCAAGCTAAGGTTTCAGAAGAATCTGATCTGGAAACAACATCTGATGATGTAATGGAAGATGCTACAGAAATGGTGGAAGAACCTACTGATACTGAGGAAGAAAAAGGATTCTTTGGGAAGATGTGGGAAGAAGAAGGCGAAGTTGATCCGAACGATCCCGTTGTAAATGATCCTGATCTTAATCCGAGTCTTTAATCACCTTCAGATTTAAGGTTGGAGCTTACTGGGCTTCGTTCTCCCGAATTTCACTCGTTTTCATCCAGACTTACAACCAAGATTATAAACAATAATCTTTAAGCCTCTCTCTCTGATATTCCATCATAGTATCAGCCTGCTTTTTCCTTTCACCCTTCAGTTTCCCTGCCGCCATATCTGTTTTGTATCTAGCTTCATAACCGGCCATAATTTTCTTGCGCTCAAGACAACGCTCGGGATGTTCGGCAAGATAATCTCTGCGGTCTTGTTCAAAACAAGCATCACTAAAACAATTATCATCACCCTGCTTTTCCTGAAGCACTTTTGATTTCGCAACAGGATTATCATTTGGAGCCGCTTCCGGCGTTTTATAATTCAAGTGATCCATTTTGTTTTCTTCTGCATCAACCGGACAGACTTTTTGTCGATATTCAATTTTTCCATCTGCACCTTTGCATTTATAAACTTTGGCCATTGCCAGGTTGTGAGAAAAAGTCAGAAATAAAATGATCAGAAAAGATAGAGGTGTTTTGAAAAACGTTTTCATTTTGCTTCCTGCAAAGATAGTTATTAGAAACTATTTCGGCTAGAAACTGAGTTGCTTTAGCTTTGTTTAGCCCGATTCCGGCGCGATTCTTTTGGATCAATTTTCAGTGGCCGATAAATCTCAACACGATCATCTACACACGGCTCATCATCCAGATCACAAAGCTGACTAAAAATGCCAACTTTGTTGATCGCCAAATCAATTTCTGGAAACTGTGTAATAAATTCTGACCGTTCAATTAGCTCACCGATAGTCTCACCAGAAAGCCAGTCCATTTCCAATTCAATCTGTCGATCGAATGTTGCGTAGGCAATATAAACCTTATCCATAAACCTGTTTTGCCCGCTGACAAAAAGCATCCACCAACGTGTTTGCTATACCACTAAAAATTTTATTAAACCCAAAACTCAACAGACCTTTTGCAAACTCAAACTCCATTTCAAGTTTCACTTCACAACCAATGTCTCCACGAGGAGAAAACTCCCAGACTCCATGTAGTTTTTTGAATGGGCCATCAACAAGGTTCATTTCGATCCGTCTTCCCGGAATCATATTATTCTTAGTGGTGAATGATTGCTGGATTCTTCCTTTACTCACACCGACTTCGGCCTTTACGCTCATTTCGTCTCGTTCGATCACATTCACTTTATCGCACCACGGTAGAAATTCAGGATAGTCTTCCGCTTTATTCACCAGATCGTACATTTGCTCCGCCGTGTACGGAACCAGCACACGTTTGCTTATTTTGCTCATGTTTTCTTATAGAATTCCAATAGCCTTGAGCATCACAATGATCACCGCCACAGGTGTCACGAAGCGAATCAGAAAACGCCAGATTTGATAACCAGTATCCGTTTCATTCATATCCAGCTCATCGGTACTTGAGGTTTTAGACATTTTCCAGCCAGCAAAGATCGCGATCAATAACCCGCCCATTGGCAACATAATATTGGCGGTCAGAATATCGAGCATATCAAAAAGACCACCGGTTTTTTCCTGTCCGGCAAAGGTAAACTTGAATGCCCATTTATTGAATGATAATACCGTCACGATGCCTAGAAGCCATGTAACAATCCCCGCGATCACACAAGCTTTCCCACGAGTCATTTTTTTCTTTTCCACCAACCAGGTAACTGCTGGTTCGATCAGTGAAATCGAAGAAGACCACGCAGCAAAAACCAGCATCACAAAAAATAATGTACCGAAGATCACGCCGCCAGGCATCTGCCCAAAGGCGATCGGTAATGTTTTAAATACCAATCCGGGGCCAGAATCTGTGGCTAAACCATTGGCAAAAACAATCGGAAAAATCGCCAGTCCTGCAAGTAACGCGACGATGGTATCGGCTGCCGCCACCATAAAACCTGTTTTAGCGATTGAAACGTTTTCGGGTAAATATGATCCATAAATCATGATCGATCCCATACCCAGAGAAAGGGTGAAAAATGCGTGTCCCATCGCCGTTAAAACTGAGCCCCATTCCAGCTTACTAAAGTCTGGCGAAAACAAAAATGAGAATCCTTCAGCAAAATTACCTTTGACGATCGCATAACCAACCAACAAAATCAGGATCACAAACATCCCAGGCATGAGTAACATCACGGCTTTTTCTAACCCCGATCGAACGCCGCGAGCGACTACCAACATAGTAATCACCATAAACAAGGTATGCCAGATCAACAATTTCCACGGCGATGAAACAAGGCCGCCAAAGATATTGCCCACCGTTTCTGCATTACTCCCGGCAAAAGCACCAGAAGCAGATGTGAAAACATATGAAAGCGCCCAGCCCGCGATCACACTGTAATAAGACAGGATAAGAAATCCGGACAACACGCCCATGATACCCAGCCATTTCCAGTGTGCTGATACGCCCTCTTCCGCTGCCAACGTTTCCATCGACATCACCGGGTTTTGCCGTCCACGACGACCCAGCATGATCTCGGCAATCATAATCGGTACGCCGATCAGGCAAATACAAATCAGATAAACCAACACAAAAGCACCGCCGCCATTTTCGCCAGCGATGTAAGGAAACTTCCAGACATTACCCAGCCCGACGGCTGATCCAGTTGCTGCCAATACGAAAGCCCAGCGTGAAGACCATTGGCCATGAATGGATTGTCGTTGTGTCGTCATTATGATTGTTCCCCAATTCTTTCCGAAAGTATGACTTGCCTGAAACTAATTTTCCAATCTTCCAACTTTGCTATAATGGGCGGCTATGGCCAAGAAAAATAAAACATCATCACCCAGCGCGATTGTTCTGAACAAAAAAGCAAGACATGACTACCACATCGAAGATCGGTTTGAGGCGGGTCTTGTGCTCGAAGGCTGGGAAGTCAAAAGCCTACGTGGCAAGAAAATACAGATCCTAGACAGCCATATTCATATGCAAAATGGTGAAGCATGGCTTGTGGCGGCAGTGATCACACCATTGCCGACCGTTTCAACCCACATTTTCCCTAACAAAACCCGGGCACGAAAGTTATTGCTGCATGCTCACGAACTGGAAAAACTCTCCGCAGCCGTGGATAGAAAAGGTTACACCATCGTGCCCACCGCCATGTACTGGGTCAAAGGCCGTGCCAAGATCGAGATCGGGCTGGCCAAAGGTAAACAGGCGCATGATAAACGTGCCGCATCGAAAGAACGCGACTGGGGACGGGAAAAATCACGGATTTTAAAGGGACATTAGACAGATGAACCCCGCAACACTGATCCCGCTACTTCTGAATTATTCCAGACGGTTAAAATTCAAAAATTTATTCCTTCTAGTTGTCGGGTTATTTGTTCTTGATCTATTCATACCCGACTTCATTCCATTCGTTGATGAAATTCTTCTAGGCCTGTTCACCATCATTCTCGGCCGCTGGAAAAAGGAAGAACCACCAGAAAAAAAAGATGAATCCCGAAATGAAACCATCATTGAAGGCGAAGTCATCCATGAAAAAGATGATCAGAAATAAATAATTGTCATTATTACCACTTCAGGTCTTTAATTTCTGGTCGATGAACTCTATGTTAGATATACTGTCAAATCAGTAACATCTTTGGGGACGACCTGGCTTCGACGCGGGTTACAAAACCTGAGGGGCATGTCGAGGATGCAAATTACCTCGTAAAACCAATCTGCAAAATTTTAGTTGCCAATGACGACAACTACGCACTAGCCGCTTAATAACCGGTTTTAATGCCGTCTGACTGGAGCCGTGCTTATGCGTCCAGGTTCTTCGGAACACTCAGGCGTCGACTCTCATGAGATCGTGATGAAATGCGTCCGGCGTTGATTCACTAAACACTTACCGGAACCGCTGTATGCGTGCCCTGTCGTTCGGGTAGCATGCCGTTAAATTGAAAGATCGACTAAACATGTAGAACCGAAGGCGGAGGATTTGCGGACGCGGGTTCGATTCCCGCCGTCTCCACCAAACAATAAGGCCGCCCAATCGGGTGGCTTTTTTTATGTTTGTTGAAATTTATTTAGAATTATAGTTTTCAGAATATCTGCCGATATCAAAGCAATATGAATGTATAAGGAAATAACTTTTTGCAAAATAAGGTTTCCTTAACATAAAAAACACTGAAGTAATTAATCTACGTGCTACAGTTATATGTCAATAGAGTCTTTGCTTCACATAATGGATGGTCGCTAAAGGCAAGTATTTATAAGGATGTAAATATACTGAGAGGTAATACAACATGGACGTTACAGAGCTACACAAAGAAGATAATACCCTTACCTGGCGATTTCAAAACCCTCAGGAAACCATCGAACGCATGGAATCAGAAGTACGTGGTTATGTGCGTGTATTCCCAACTGTTTTTGATAAAGCTCAAGGCTCGATCCTGACGGATACTGCAGGTAAAAAGTTTATCGATTTCTTTTGCGGCGCTGGCACGTTGAATTACGGGCACAATAATCCAGCCGCTAACCAGGCATTGATCGAGTACATTCAAGATGATGGAATTCAACACTCACTTGATACCGCTACCAGGGCAAAAGTAGAGTTTCTACAAACCTTTGATCGTGTAATTCTCAAACCTCGCAAGCTGGATTATAAGATTCAGTTTACTGGTCCTACTGGAACCAATGCCGTCGAGGCAGCTATTAAACTTGCCCGTAAAATTAAACAACGATCACATGTGATCGCGTTTACCCATGCTTACCACGGACATACCTTAGGTTCGCTCGCTCTCACTGGCAATGATTATTATCACAACGAGTTTTATGGTTCGCGCAGCAACGTTTCTCATCTTCCATTTGATGGTTATATGGGTAATGTGGATACCAGTGAATATCTTGACAAAGTGCTCAGTGATCCCAGCAGTGGTATCCCTGTTCCAGCCGCTATTATTCTTGAAACTATTCAGGGCGAAGGCGGAATCAACGTTGCCAGCGACACCTGGTTACGAAAGATTGAATCCATTTGTCAAAAGCATGACATCCTCCTGATCGTTGATGATATTCAGGTCGGTAATGGTCGTACTGGAAAATTCTTTAGTTTTGAACACGCTGAGATCACACCTGATATTGTCTGTCTGTCAAAATCATTAGGCGGCGGTTTACCTTTCTCAATCAACCTGATCAAACCAGAATGTGATGCCTGGCAACCCGGAGAACACACGGGCACTTTTCGTGGTAATAACCTGGCTTTTGTTACTGCTAAGTCTGTTCTGGAACACTGGGAAGGAGATTTTGAAGCCGAAATTGCAGAGCGTGGTCAAATTGTTGAGCAACGTCTGAAAAGCATTGCAGAACGTTATAAACATCGAGGTTTTAGCTACCGTGGTCGCGGCATGATCTGGGGACTTGCTACACTGAGTGGCGCAACAGCTAAGTCGATTATTCAGGAAGCATTTGAGTCAGGTCTCCTTATCGAATCCTCTGGCGCTGATGATGAAGTGATCAAGATCCTGGCAGCATTGACGATTGATATACCAACTCTGAACAAGGGTTTGGATATTTTCGAAAATGCCATCGATACCATTATTATTTAAGATCTGACACCTGATGATGAACAGCGTAATTGAAGCAAACGCAGATCTTCTGTCGGAAGATCTGCTCGCCTTCCCAATTCTTTTTGCTCGACAGTTAGCCAGGACACCTGACAATCTGGCGATTGTTTTTGAGGATCGTCAATATAGTTATAGAGAACTCGATCAGCTTTCCGATCAGTTTAAGCATGCCGTGATCATGCAGGGATCTGGACATAGCCATAACGTTGGCATTTGTGTAGATAAGTCCCCTGAAGCAATTGCAGCCATGCTCGGAATTCTCAAAGCTGGAGCCGCTTTTGTTCCTCTGGATCCTGAATTCCCCGTCGATCGTATCAGCTACATGATCGATGACGCAGAAATAACAACGATCATTACACAACCCAACCACCAGGTAAATCTCGCAGTTCAACTGGATACTCAACAAAACATTAGCTGGATCAATTGCTATCAACCTGTACCAAATCAAACTGTTCTCATAGAGGATCACGTTGATATACAGCCCTCTGATCTAGCCTATATTATGTACACTTCCGGGAGCACCGGAAAACCCAAGGGTGTGCAAATTGAACATGAGGCATTAGCAACATACTGTTTTGCTGATATTGATGTCTATCAGGTACAGGAAAGTGATCGCACCCTGCAATTTTCTACTATCAATTTTGATATTGCTATCGAGGAAATTTTTCCTCCATTGTTAACAGGCAGTTGTATTGTCATTCGTCCTTCTGTGCGCTCAGACAGTCTCAATGAGTTATCGACTATTATTGATAATTACAAAGTTACTGCTGTACATATCGCCACGGCCTACTGGCATGAATGGATTGATCTGATGATGGCTTCTGGTGATCACATTCCTGAAACATTACGTTTGATGATCGTCACTGGTGAAAAGGTTTCGACCAAGCATTACCAGCACTGGAAAAAACTCTGTAAGCACAAAGTGCTCTGGTGTAATGCCTATGGCCCAACCGAAGCCACCGTCAGCGCATCGGTTTTCATTCCTGATGAAAGTTTTGCCGAAGATAATATGCCCATTGGCAAACCACTTAAACGTTACACGGCAATGATCGTTGATGATAACTACAATGATCTGCCCTTTGGTGAAACAGGGCAATTATTGATTGGCGGCCCAGCTCTGGCACGTGGTTATCTAAACCGACCAGAACTGAATGCTGAAGTGTTTGTTGAGATCAACAAAAGTGATCAGACAGAACGCATGTATAAAACGGGTGATCTGGCACGTTGGTTAGAAAATGGTGATATTGAGTTCGCAGGACGAATTGATCATCAGATCAAACTGGGATCTTACAGAATTGAGCCGGGTGAAATCGAAGTCGTGATCAATCAGCATGAGCAAGTGCTGGAGTCGCTGATCACCTATGACGAAGTGGATAGCAAAAAGACATTGATCGCCTTTGTTGCCAGAGGTGACCACAATATTTCTGCCAGTGATTTATCAAGTTTCTTACGTGAAAAATTGCCTGCATACATGGTTCCGGCAAGATATGTTTTGATCAAAAACTTTCCCAAAACCACCAATGGGAAAATTGATCGCAAAGCACTACCCGAGCCATCACTAAGCGAAGTTCCACGCACATCCAATTTTGTAGCACCGCGTAATGAACTAGAACAAAAACTCTCTAAAATGTGGCAAGAGGTTTTGCAGCTTCCTGAAGTTGGAATTCATGATGACTTTTTTGCTTTGGGTGGTAGTTCACTTCTGGCTGTCGGTGTAGTTTCACGTCTTGTTGCTGATCTGAATCTGGAATTACCTGTACGTGATTTTTTTGCCAATCCGACGATAGCAAGTCAGGGAAAACACATCGCGCAAATGCTGAACCTTGCGACAGAAGATACCGCTGAAGATGACAGTCGCGCATTAAGAGAGCGATTGCCCATTGTAAAACCGACCTTCTTCAAAAGTGATGAAAATGATCTGTTCGGTGTGCATTATCAACCTCGGCAAGAATCACGATCACACGCCGTCTTAATGTGTCACCCTTTGGGACACGAGTACCCACGTTCATTTCGGAATCTGCAACAATTTGCGATTCAGCTAAGTAATGCTGGTTTTAACACTTTCCGTTTTGACTACTCAGGAACAGGAAACTCATCAGGTAAAAGTGCTGATCTAACAAGCAATAAATGCATCAAGGATATTCAAACCGCAGCAGCTTATATACGTGAACAAAGTCAATGTGATCAACTATCCATTATCGCTGTAAGACTGGGTGCTCCGCTGGTCATGAAAGCAGAAATTAATGACATAGAAAACATGATCTTATGGGATCCTGTCATACATGGATCAAACTATATTAGCCTGTTAGAAGATTTCCATAGTCATGCAGTTTCTGGACTGGGACGCTTCAGGAAAAGTCGAAAATCTTCCAGAATTGATCAACTTTATGGTCATGCCATGAGCGCTGAAAAGCGCCAGAGTTTTTCAGATTTTAGTATATCTTCTGATCAAAACCAGCCAGCAAAAAAACATTTTCTCGTCAGCAGCAAAAACTATTTGGCTGATGAAACAGGCTGTGAAAAATTACTCGAAAACTGGACGAACTTCACTACTGACGACGAAATTTATTGGCATAGCAACCAATATACCGAAAGTGCTTTCTCATCACCCGAGGCTTATCAGATAATGATGAAAATATTAAAAGGTGAGGTCGTATAATGGAACAGGCCATAATCTTTGGGAAGTATGATCACCTTGTTGGTGTTGAAAATATTATTGCCTCTGATCAAGGGAAAAATATTGCCATGATTCTAATCACAGCGGGTATGCTGAACAATGTCGGACCTTTCAGAATGTACGTGGATATTGCACAGGAACTTTCTGAAAAAGGCATCTCATCTTTACGTTTTGATCTCTCGGGAATTGGCGAAAGTCTCGGCGTAGGTTCTACCGGAAAATCTATTGATCGTGCTGCCGATGAAGTCACTGAAGCAATGGATTATCTGTCTGAAAAACATGGAATCGAAGAGTTTATTTTATATGGATTGTGTAGCGGCGCAGATGATAGTGTCCAGACAGCCTTAAAAGATGATCGTGTTAAAGGCGTAATTGCGCTGGATGGTGTTGGTTACAAAACTTTAAGATTCAAACTTAATTGCATTCCACTATTTGTAAAAAGGATGCTCAAATGGGAAAAGTGGCTGAATAAAATCCGTAACATCATGAGTAGTCAAATAGCACCAGCATCACTAGCTTCCGGTGGCGATGTCAGAGAATTCCCGGACACACCGGAACAAGCCTGTCATGATTTCCAACAACTGGTTGATCGCGGAACACAGTTACACTTTATCTACACTGGTGGGACTGATTATTATAATTATGCTCAACAGTTTTACGACATGCTGCCAGGTGTCAACTGGAAAAATACTGAATCAACCACATTCTTTCCACATATGGATCATGTTGTGCTGCTATGTGAAGACCGGCAAGAACTGGTTGATCATATTGCAGAAAAAACAAAACAAATAATCCTCTCTTCAAGGATAGAACAAGAATGAACGAAGTAGCCAATAAAGTACGCTTATCAGATTTTTTTACCCAGCAAATGCAGCTCGAACTCTGTGACTTATACTCACCGCCAGTGCAGTTGACCCGTTATGATATTGATCATTATTCTGATCAACTTTACCCGGCATTTGATATTGATTATCCTCATCAATACGAACAGTGGGCGACTAAACGTAAAGCCCAGTTTTTGGCTGGTCGCCTGTCTGCCAGAGAATCTCTGAGAGCAATTGGGATAACAGAAACATCCATTCCCTCGGGAGCACACCGTGAACCGATCTGGCCGGAAGGCGTATTTGGAAGTATTTCACATGCTGATGGATTCTCACTCTCAACAGTTATGCGCTGTGAAATGCCATCGATCCTGGGTATTGGTCTCGATGTCCAGACGATCATCAATAATAAAGAAGCAGAGGCTATAAAAGAATCCATTTTATCTCCCAGAGATCATGAGCTTCTTGAGAATAAAGTGGACGGTCTATCAGACAATCAATTATTAACATTGATCTTTTCGGCCAAAGAAAGTTTCTTCAAAGCTGCCTATAAAAATGTTGGCCACTACTTTGACTTCAATATCGTTTCAGTCAAAGATCTGGACGTTGAATACCAACAAATGACACTGGTCTGTGAAACAACGTTGAGCGACGAAATCACTACCAGCAACGAATACCCTGTGTTTGTTGATATTCTGGAAATAGATACACCCGTCGTTATCACTCATTGTATTGTCTAGGAGTCTGTCGGATTATGGATGATTCTACTACTACGATGGGAAATTGGTGCATTTTATTTGCGGGAATAAAGAAAAACCATTAACGGTCGATAAGTGAATAATAAGCACTAATAAATTACTTAAGTTGATAACAAAATTCCTACTATAGAAATCGTTGAGCGACTGTCTGATGATCTTGATCACCAATTGATGATCTCGGCATTTGATCTGACTAAGCATAAAGATTATGTCTCTCTGACCAGAAGCTTTATCACCTATCTGCATAAAATTCCTGTTGAGATTGTTGCACGCGTTTATGAGGTTTATGGTAGAAATAGTGTTTCCAGTGATAATCTACCAACCGATAAACGAAAAGATGAAAGACTCATCCTCAAAGAAGTTATTAACATTCTCAACAAACCTTTTCCATTAGAAGAGGCTATTAAGAATTTCCCAAAAGAGTCAAGACTCACAGAACCTTTATCCGAAAAAATCAATGATGGGTTAATACAAATCACATTCCCTGTTCAGAATGAACTTTCTCTCGAAAGAGTTCTGGTGATTAAGTCACCTCCTCTTTCTGAAGAACATATACAGATTGTTTTATTCGCCCTTAAAATCTACGGAAATCTTTTAACAATTATTGATGACAAAGACCGTGATCGTCTTACAGGTTTATTGAATCGCCACACCTTTGATAATCAGCTTTCTCACATTATTAAATTTTCTCAAAAACAAACATTAATCGATCGAGGTGAGCATAAAAAAGCTTCTTGGTTGGCTATTCTCGATATAGATTTCTTCAAAAAAGTAAATGATAAATATGGACATCTTGCCGGTGATGAGGTTCTAATCATATTTGCAAAACTGATGGAGCAATCATTTCGCTATACGGACATTTTGTTCAGATATGGTGGCGAAGAGTTTGTTGTTATCCTGAATGGTTGTTCCAGAGATGGAGCGATTAATGGTCTGGAACGTTTCCGTCAATCTGTTGAATCTTACCTATTTCCAGAAGTGGGTAAAGTCACCGTCAGCATAGGCTTTATTCAATTATTTGCTGATAACGATCCTGGCTCTCTGATCGAAGAAGCCGATAAGGCTCTGTATCACGCCAAAGCAACCGGAAGAAATAAAATTGTCAGCTATATGGATTTGCTTGAAGAAACGGGTGAAAGAGGATCGGTACTTTTTCCGATCTAAGTCGTCTTTTGCATCAAGGCTTGCACCTGATCCAGAATAACTTGAGTTTCTTCTTTGCTTTCACCACGCACGGTAATATGACCAATCTTTCTGCCTGGACGAGGTGACTTACCATAAAGATGCAGATGCGCACCTTTTATAGAAAGAACCTTTGAAATCTCAGGCGACTCACCAATCAAGTTAACCATCACTGGATAACCTATATTTTTTGTTGACCCTAATGGCTGATCAATAACTGCCCGCATGTGATTCTCGAACTGACTGCATTCCGATCCTTCAATACTCCAGTGGCCAGAATTGTGTACACGAGGAGCCATTTCATTAGCCAGCAATTGATCGTCAACCTGAAAGAATTCGATAGCGATAACACCAACATAATCCAGTTTCTTCAGAACCTTTCCGGCATATTCTTCTGCAACACTTTGCATGGAATCGTTCGTCAGGCTGGTCGATAATCTGATAATTCCATCCGTATGAACATTTTCTGCAATCGGATAAAAGGCCATTTCACCAGAGACACTTTTCACGGCGATGATAGAAACTTCACGATCAAAAGGAACCAGTGATTCAAGGATCGCCAGAGCACCTTTTAGATTATCAATGGCAATTTCAAGATCAGCTCCTTCACGTAGCATTTGCTGGCCTTTTCCATCGTAGCCTAAAGTACGGGTTTTCAGAATTGCTGGCAGGCCAATTTTTTCGACGGCTGTTTTCAAAGAAGCAAGATCATCAACTGTTTCAAATTCTGCAGTACCAATCCCCAGATCACGAAACATGGTTTTTTCATTCAGTCGATCACGCGCACATGCCAATGCTTGTGCTGATGGATAAACTGGACATTTGTCTTTTAAAAATTCAACCGAAGAAGCTGGAACATTTTCAAACTCATAAGTAATAACATCGACTTTTTCTGCCAGTTCCGCCAATGCTTTTTCATCATCATAAGCCGCATTAATATGATCACCCAACATGGTTGAGCAAGCTTCAGAAGGCTCCAGAATGACAAAATCTAATCCTAATGGATAACCTGCGATTGCAAGCATCCGGGCAAGTTGACCGCCACCAATGATTCCTACTTTCATTATTCTTTACTTTCCTGGTTCCGGATTATTGATCACAGTCTCTGTTTGCTCTGATCGAAATTTGTTAAGTGCTTTACGAATATCAGGATACTTATTCCCCAACATCGCAGCGGCCAACAAAGCGCCATTCGTCGCACCAGAATTGCCTATGGCCAGTGTTCCAACAGGAATGCCGGCTGGCATTTGTGCGATTGAGAGTAACGAGTCCATACCATTGAGCGCTTTCGATTGCACAGGAACACCCAACACTGGCAGGACTGTTTTGGCCGCAACCATGCCCGGCAAATGTGCCGCGCCGCCAGCACCGGCGATAATCACTTCCAGGCCGCGATCTTCGGCGCTTTCAGCATACTGGAACAACTTATCAGGCGTTCGATGTGCAGAAACAACTTCCGTTTCGTAAGGAATACCCAGTTGTTCTAACATTTCTGTGGCATTTTTCATCGTGTCCCAATCGGATTTTGAACCCATGATCACGCCTACTAGAACTTTCTTATTCTCTTTAATATTTACCGTCATTTCCGAGTCTCTTGTCGAAAAAACCGTGCATTATAAACCTTTTCATCGCAGATCACGAAACCCGCAGTCGATGTGCAATTAACTCGATCCAATGCATAACTGGAACATCGGTCTTCTGTTGCAAAAATTTCTGGCAACCAATATTAGCAGTAAGGATAACTTCGGGCTGATCAGCTATTAGGTTTTTTATCTTATTCTCTCTAAGTTGATCAGACATTTCTGATTGTAGAATTGAATAAGTCCCGGCTGATCCACAACAAAGATGGCTGTCTTTTACTGCACTCAATTCGTAACCAAAGTGACTTAATAAAGCCTCAACATTTCCAGCTAATTTTTGACCATGTTGCAAACTGCAGGGAGATTGATAAACAATTTTTTTCTGATCATTTTCTTTCAATTTCAGCAATGAAAGATCTTCTTTCTCGACAACCTCAACCAGATCCATACAAAGCTCAGAAACCTTCTTTGCTTTTTCTGCATAAGCAGAATCATTTCTTAAAAGATAACCATAATCCTTCACCATCGTTCCACAACCACTGGCTGTGATCACAATCGCCTCAATACCGTTTTGAATATGTGGAAACCACGCATCAATATTTTTTTTGATATGTTTCATGGCTTCGTCTGTTTGCGAAAGATGTTGATTCACCGCACCACAACAACCCGCTTCAGATTCACGGATCAACGAAATACCTAGTGCATCCAGAACTCTTGCTGTCGCAATATTCGTTGAAGGTGTCAACGCAGGTTGGGCACAACCTTCAAGAATCAATATTTTTCTTTTATGTTGCGTCGATGGCCAATCACTTTTTTCTTTCTTTTCAGGAATATTTTTTGCCAGTTTTCGAGGCAATACAGGACGAAAGATCTGTCCAGCTTTTAACAAGCCTGAAAACAATTTCTGATCAGGAATTATTTTTCCCAATAAATACCTGATCGTTTTATCTTTAAAAGATCGTGGCGTTTGCTTTTCGCTGATCTGCCGTCCAATATCCAGAAGATGCCCATATTCAACACCTGATGGACAGGTTGTTTCGCAAGCTCTACAAATCAAACATCGATCAAGGTGAGTCTGAGTTTCTTTTGTAGCTTCATTCCCTTCCAGCAAGTTTTTAATCAGATAGATTCGCCCACGCGGCCCATCAAGTTCATCGCCTTTTAATTGATACGTCGGACAAGTCGCCGAACAGAAACCGCAATGCACACACTTTCTAAGGATGCGATCAGCTTCCTTTCCTTCTTCTGTGTTTTTGTTTTGATCGGATATAAATGTCTGCATTACAGATCCGAATACATTTTCCCGATGTTGAAAATTCCGTCTGGATCAAAAGATTCTTTCAACCGCTGATGGATTTTTTTTATTTCAGGTGAAAGTGGAGAAAAAACATCAACATGATCATCTCCATGACGAAACAAAGTAGCATGGCCTTTTTGTGCATGAACAATTTCACGTATTTGTTCTGCAGGAAGACCTGATCGATACCAGCGTTGCGCCCCGCCCCATTCGACAAAACAATCTTCATCAAGATCCAAAGGTTCTGTCGCAGGAGGAACAGCAATTCGCCACAAAGGTTTATCGCCTACAAAAAAATCATGCTGATGTTCTTTTATTGACCGCCAATAAGCATCAGAATTTTCTAGCATCTCCCCACCAATTTCTTTTTTGGCAGATTCAATGGCCGAAGAAAATCCTGACAAACGAATACTTAATTTACCCTGTTCATAACAAGTTGCTGAAAGCGGCAATGCCTGACCGGCTAATTTATTCATAAGAGCGATCGCTTGTTGCTGATTACATTCCTGTTGAATGGTAATCGTCGCCTCTGGCTTTGGTAATAATTTGAATGAGACTTCAAGAATGACTCCGAGTGTTCCCAACGAACCAGTCATTAAACGTGACACATCGAAACCAGCAACATTTTTCATCACCTGACCACCGAAAGTTAGATCTTCACCTTTGCCGTTGATCATGCGCACACCTAAAACATAATCCCGAACGCTGCCGGTATAAGGTCTGGCTGGGCCGGAAAGCCCGCAGGCGATCGTTCCGCCAACCGTTGCAGATCCTCCAAAGTGAGAAGGCTCGAAAGGCAACATCTGATTTTGTTCGGCTAACAAGGCTTCAACTTCGGAAATTGGTGTTCCGCAACGTGCGGTCACAACCAGTTCGGTAGGCTCATAACTGACGATGTTCTTATAGCCAGAAACATCCAGGTCTTCACCCTCAATTTTACAACCATAAAATGATTTGGAATTACCGCCAATGATTTTTACTGGCACTTTTCCGGATGCGGCTTGTTTAACGGCTTCTATGATCTGATCAGGCATGGTTTGATTATCTCATCCCATAAACAAAAACTATAGTCAAAAAAAAGCCCGTCATTTGAACGGGCTTTTTAATGTTACTTAGGTTTGTTTAATTCACTCAGGAATTAAAGATCAGCTAAAACGCCATAGTTTGCTGCCAGAATGTAGTAGAAAGCAACACGACATTTCTTTGGATTGCTACGACCCATTTTTTCGACAACAGCATCAATCGCTGCATTCAGATCATCATCACTTTCCTTACGACCAAGCTTTCTTTGTAACCAGCTTTCACGGACGCGATCCAGTTCTTTTTGATCAGATCCAGATACCAGCGCAGCATCATTGTTTTCTAACGTGATTCCCAGATGGTTCACAATCTTTTGAACCGCTCCTTCATCAATGTCGTCTACAAATTGTTTCATATTTTCAACATAAGGTGTTATATCTCGTGCCATTTTGGTACTCCTCCTCGGGTTTATTATTTGATTAAGCGCTAATATCCTAACATAAACTGTGGAAATATTAACAATCTGGATCGGTACACATTGTTAAACCTCAGGACGTACCCATTTCCAGGCGATCAGCGTAGCAATAAAACTGATAATTCCTGCAAAAACAAAGGCTTCAGACGCACCCAGACCTTCCCATATATAGCCGCTCATTAGCGATCCAATTGCACCACCGGCGCCAAAACTCAAGCTGCTATAAAGTGCCTGCCCTCGTCCCTGGTGACGACCTTTGAAATAGCGATGGATCAGTTGAATGGCGACTGCATGATGGATACCGAAGGTAGCGGCGTGTAATAGTTGTACAGGGATAATAATCATTTCTTGTTCAGGAAATAGCGCGATCAGGATCCAGCGGATTGTGGCGCAGACCAAACTGACTATTAATAATGATCGCAAACTGTATCGTTGCAGCAACTTCAACATGATCAGAAAAAGTCCAACTTCGGCGATCACACCCAATGCCCAGAGCTGGCCGATCATCGTTTTGGAATAACCAAAACTTTCCAGATAAAGTGAGTAAAAAGAATAATAAGCACCGTGCCCAACCTGCATCAAAAAGAACACGACCATCATGGCGAGAACAGTGGGTTGTTTGATCACATTGATGATCGGCTCGTGATCAACTTTGTGATCATGAGGAATATCTTCCGGCGCCCATAAACTGGTGAGCCAGATTCCACTGATCATGAATAACGCGATCCACGGCAACGGATGAACACCCAATCGTTCAAGTGCTGCGCCGAGGATGACCACCGTGATAATAAAACCGATCGATCCCCAAAGCCTGATCCGAGTGTATGCATGAATTTTATCGCCTAAATGATTGAGCGTGACGACTTCAAATTGCGGCAATGAAACGCTCCAGAAAAATCCGAAGATCAACATAACCAGCGCGAGAGCAAAGTAGGAAGTGGAGAATAATGCGCCGGCGAAGACAATGATCGACGCTAATCCGGAAAGACGGATCACGGCCATTCGATTACTTTTGTGATCGGCAATCCAGCCACCGATATAAGGTGCGATGACTTTACCAACGACCAGCAAAGTCATCAATTCACCAATCTCAGAAGGGGAAAAATCCAGCGAAGCTAAATACAAACCCCAGAATGGCAGGAATACGCCGACGCTGGCGAAATAAAACAGGTAAAAACCTGATAGTCGCCAGTATGGGACGTGATTCACTTAGATCTTGACCAGATTAACCCTGATCAGGCGATGCAGGAATGATCGGTGTTTCAGATTGAACATCCATATTCTGTGCACGATGCCGTAATAGGTGATCCATGATCACCAACGCCATCATCGCTTCCGCAATTGGCGTCGCCCGAATCCCAACACAGGGATCATGACGACCCTTTGTGATCACTTCGATCGGCTCGCCCTGTTTATTCACCGATTGACCCGGCAGATGCAAACTGGAAGTTGGCTTCAAAGCCATGCTGACTAAAACATCCTGACCAGAAGAAATTCCACCCAGAACACCACCTGCATGATTACTCAGAAAACCTTCCGGCGTGATCTCGTCCCGATGTTCCGTGCCCTTCTGTTCGATGCAATCAAAACCCGCACCAACTTCAACACCTTTCACCGCGTTAATACACATCATCGCTTTGGCAAGATCAGCATCCAGTCGATCAAAGATCGGCTCACCCAGGCCAGGAGGAACGCCCATCGCAACAACATTGACCCGTGCGCCAACCGAGTTTCCTTCTTTACGAAGTGCTTTCATGTATTCCTCAAGCTCAGTCACCTTATCCGGATCAGGACTGAAGAAAACGTTTTCATGTACCGAATCCCAGTCCTTGAACTCAACCTTGATCGGCCCAAGCTGAGCTAGATAACCACGAATTTTGATACCGTAATTATCTAACAGATACTTCTTCGCAATTGCTCCGGCCGCAACCCGTATCGCCGTTTCACGCGCAGATGACCGACCGCCACCACGATAATCACGCACACCGTATTTCTGCTGATACGTGTAATCGGCATGTCCCGGTCGAAAGGTATCTTTGATATTGGTGTAATCTTTTGACTTCTGATCAACATTATCGATCATCAAACCAATCGGCGTACCGGTCGTCTTGCCCTCAAAAATACCCGACAAAATCCGCACCTGATCCGGTTCTTTTCGCTGCGTCGTATAACGCGACGTACCCGGCTTGCGCAGATCAAGATCCAGTTGCAGATCCGCCTCGCAGATTTCCAGTCCCGGCGGACAACCATCAACAACGCCGCCCAACGCCAGACCGTGGCTTTCACCAAAAGTTGTCACACTAAATAGTTTTCCGAATGTATTTCCTGACATAAGTTTTCTTGAAGGTTAAAATTAATACCTCATTCTATCCTAAATCACTCGCATTCAACAAAAAAACACCTTCCCCACCTTGTTCAAAATCCAACCAGATGAACGGCATGTCTGGCATGCTTTCAGACAGGGCATCCTGCATCAATCCAACTTCTACGATCAGCAATCCATCATCTGTCAGATGATCTTTCGCTCCGGCCAGAATTCGTCGAACGATATCAAGACCATCGCCACCGCCTTCTAATCCCAGTGCTGGTTCATGATGATATTCGTCCGGTAAAGCCGCAACATCTTCTGCGCTGACGTAAGGTGGGTTGCTGACGATTAGATCGTATTTTTGTTGATCGCCTTCGGTCTGATCAAGTCCGCTTAACACGTCAGATTTAATCAAACGCATACGACCATTCAGCTTGTACCACTCAAGATTTCTTGCCGCAACTTCTAAAGCTTCATCAGAAATATCAACGGCATCAACCTTTGCATCGGGAAAAGCTAATGCGCAGGCAATCGCTATACAGCCGCTACCCGTTCCAATGTCGAGGATTCTTGTTGGTATTCTGGTCAGCCACGGCTGAAAATGATCGTTGATTAATTCTGCAAAAGGAGATCGTGGAACCAGTACGTTTTCATTGACATAAAACGGTATTCCACAAAACCATGCTTCGCCGAGTAAGTAGGCCGCTGGTTGGCGGGTTTCTATCCGCTTCTGGATGATCGCTTTTACACGTTCGCATTCCTGATCAGAAAGTGGTTTGTCGATCTCGGTTTCTGGTGCGTCAAATGGAATACTGAGCACACCAAAAACCAGATACACGGCTTCATCATTTGCGTTTTCTGTGCCGTGGCCGTAGAACAGATTGGCCTGTTTAAATTGTGGAGCGGCCCATTCGACGAATTGTCTGACTGTGTCTGGATTTTTTGTCATTTGTTATTTAATTTGAACTCGGGTTAAGGAAATAGTGTGTTCTCTTATAATCCAATATGTTACCTGACAATTTGTTGGTTTCGGTCAAAGATCCTTCGCTTAGACTCAGGATGACAATCTTTATTTTGTCATTCTGACGACCGTAGGAGGAAGAATCTCCGGAACGAAGCCCGTGAAATATTTAATTTCTATTAACTATTGGTTATTTCTTGTTCCGGGTTAGTTACTTAGATTTTGGTATGAATGATCGAACCGCAACAAGAACCAGAATCCCTAGAGAAACCACCGCCACCCAATGCGGAACAAAATGTTCTCCATGTTGAAGTTGTCCCTGTATATCAATACCAAATTTTCCAACCAGATAATCGGTGATCAAACCTGCGATCAATGCCACAACGCCAACACCGGTTAAGTAGGCGATCAGTGATTTTCGACCGAGCTCTTTCCCGATCACACCCAACGTAGAAATATTCGTTGCTGGCCCCGCCATCAGAAATACCAGCGCGGTTCCCGGCGAAACACCTGCCAGCATAAAACCTGCAGCAATTGGTGTTGAAGCTGTCGCACAAACGTACATGGGAATCCCGATCACCATCATCACCAGCATTCCGGGTAAGCCACTTCCCCATTCGGTCAGAAAAGATGTGGGAATAAAAGTTTTCATTGCAGCAGCGAATAGCAAACCGATGCATAACCAGAATAGCAGCATGGTAAATAAATCTGTGAACGCGTAGCGAATACCTTCCGATGCTTTTTGAAAAAAGTTGGGCGACTGAGATTCTTGATCTGAATCTGATCCGGAACAACATGAAGATGGTTCTTCTACAACGGATTCGGGTTCCACTTTAGAGGAACAACAACTTGTTTCTTGATCATTTGTTTCATTGTTGATCAGATGATCTTCCTCAGTCTTGCCCACCAGCAACCCCGCCGTGATCGCAGAAACAATCGCTGCAATAGGCCGAACAATCGCCATAAACGGCCCAAGTAACGCGTAAGTGATCATCACAGAATCCACTCCCGTTTCCGGTGTAGAAACCAGAAAAGACACGGTTGACTGTTTTGAAGCTCCGGCCTTTCTCAAACCTAGCGCTGCCGGAATTACTCCGCAGGAACAAAGCGGCAATGGTGCGCCCAGTAATGCGGCCTTAATAACAGGAATAATTCCCTGACCACCCAGATGTTTTTCCAGAAAACTCATCGGAATAACCGCATGGATCAAGCCGCCTACAATCAAACCCAGCACCAGCCAGGGTGCGGCAGAGAGGCTTAGCTCCAATAAATTAGTCAGAAAATTCAGTAAATGATCCATAACAAGATCATTCAGTTTATATTCACGGAATGCAAGCTATTGTTCGTCACAGGTAGGCTGGCACTGGAAATAGTTAAGGACATCCGTTAGCCTTCACACACAGATTTTGATTATTTGGAAAACAACTGGAGTTATTTATGAAAAAGATTTTAAGTATTGCCCTTGTAGCTATGATGGCTATTCCGATGATGGCTTCTGCTCATGGGCCTTCACGTCAAAAAGTAGAAGAAAAGATCATGATCAACGCTTCACCTGAAGCTGTCTGGAAAATGGTCGGTAACTTTGCCGCGCTGGACACATGGCATCCTGCAGTTGTTTCACAAACAATGGATGGCGACAAAAAACGCGTTTTGACTATTGGTGAAGATGGTGGTCCGACAATCACTGAAGAGCTGAAAAAACTCGACGACGAAAAGATGATGATCAAATACAAAATCGTCGATATGAGTGTTGTTGGTTCTGAAGAGCATCTGGGTAAAAAATATGATGTTCCTACAATTCCTGTACACAACTATCTGTCTACTATGACTGTGAAAGCGGTTGATGGTGGTTCGGAAGTGACATGGCAGGGTAAGTTCTATCGTGTGTTCCCTTTGAACTACGAAAAAACTGAACCACGATATCCAAAAGGTCTTGGCGATCAAGATGGTGTTGATGTCGTTACAAGCATCTACAAAGCTGGTCTGGAAAACCTGAAAAAACTTTGTGAAGAAGGCGGTTGTTAATATCTTTTGATCAATAAAGTTTCATTAATGAAAAACCACCCGAAGTATTTGCAAAGATACTTCGGGTTTTTTATGTCTGTCTGTTTACTATTTTCAATGTCAGCATGCAGTAAAGCAGATCAACATCCCCAAGCCTACATCACCAACCAACTCGAAGACACGGTCAGTGTCATCGACATCAAATCACAAAAAAACATAGCAACGATCAAAGTTGGTCATCGACCTGCTGGTATTGCTGTTAGTGATCAACACGTCTTTGTCAGCAATGCAGAAAGTGTTGATGTCAGTATTATTGATCGGCAAACATTGGAAGTGATTGGCACGATTCCTGTCGGTAAAGGCCCCGTTGGAATTGCGACTAATCAAAGTGGATCACGCGTTTATGTCGCTGACTGGTATGAACATGTTGTCTCGGTAATCGACACTGCAACACGAAAGATCATCAAGCAGATCAAAGTTGGCGAGTCTCCTGCAGGACTTCTGATCAACGAAGGAAAAAATCATCTCTATGTTGCCAATAGAGATAGCGATTCTGTCTCGATCATAAACACCGAATCATTTGAAGTGATCGCAGAATTACCGACCGGCGACGCGCCATTTGGTCTGGCAATCAATGCCGCTAATCAGGACGTTTATGCGATCAATGTTCGCAGCAACAATGTCACTGTGATCGACACTGAAAACTTAAAAGTGAAGCAAACACTCGACGTGGGTGAATGGCCATATTGTGCGGTAACAACGCTGGATGGAAAACAATTATTTGTCACCAATCAGGATGATAATAGCGTGAACGTAATCAACACCGAAACGGGTGAAATAATTTCTGTGATCGACGTTGGCGGAACGCCCGAAGGCATCGACATTACACCGGATGGAAAAACGATCTATGTTTCGAACTGGGGAGATGGAACGGTGAGTCTGATCGACGTTGCGGCTTTGGAAGTTACCAATACAATCGAAACGGGTGAAGGCAGTCGGGCTTTTGGCTTGTTTATCCAATAGTTACGATCAGGTAATTCAGTCTCACGTCTACCTGCGATATAATGGTCAATCGACCATTCATTACGAGTAGACCATGACCACCATAAAACAAGAAGATCTAATCGAAAGCGTAGCTGATGCACTACAATTTATCTCCAGCTATCACCCCATCGATTTCATCGAAGCAGTACACGCCGCTTACGAAAGAGAAGAATCTCAGGCCGCAAAAGACGCGATGGCCCAGATCCTGATCAACTCACGCATGTGTGCCGAAGGTCGTCGGCCAATTTGTCAGGACACCGGGATTGTTACCGTGTTCATGAAAATCGGCATGGATATTCAGTGGGAAGGCGATATGAGCGTTGCCGACATGATCAATGAAGGTGTGCGTCGTGCCTATAATAATCCGGACAATATCCTGCGTGCTTCGATCATGTCTGATCCTGCCGGTGCGCGTAAAAATACTGGTGACAACACGCCTGCTGTGATCAATATGGAAGTGGTTGCCGGCAATACGATTGATATACAGGTCGCAGCCAAAGGTGGCGGTTCGGAAGCCAAATCAAAATTCGTCATGCTCAACCCATCCGACAGCATTGCTGATTGGGTAGTAAAAACAGTTCCGACTATGGGTGCTGGCTGGTGTCCTCCTGGTATGTTGGGAATTGGTATTGGTGGTACTGCAGAAAAAGCCATGATCATGGCTAAAGAGTCATTGATGGATCCGGTCGATATTCAAGAATTACGTGATCGCGGCCCACAAAATCGTGTTGAAGAATTACGACTTGAGATCATGGATGCGGTGAATGATCTCGGTATTGGTGCACAAGGTCTGGGCGGTTTAACCACGGTACTCGACATCAAGATCAAAGATTATCCAACCCATGCAGCGAATCTACCCGTCGCCATGATCCCGAATTGTGCGGCCACGCGTCATACGCATTTCGTACTCGATGGAACTGGCCCGGCATTACAAACGCCACCCAATCTGGATGACTGGCCGGAGATCACATGGGATGTTGGTCCATCTGCGCTGCGCGTCAATCTCGACACAGTGACTCAAGAAGAAATAGCCACATGGAAACCAGGGCAAACCTTACTACTTTCCGGCAACATGCTCACAGGTCGTGACGCGGCGCATAAACGTATTCAGGACTTATTCGCCAAAGGTGAATCTCTACCTGATGGCGTAGATTTCAATAACCGATTCATCTATTACGTTGGCCCAGTTGACGCAATGCCAGATGAAGTCGTCGGCCCTGCAGGTCCAACCACTGCGACACGTATGGATAAATTCACCGAAATGATGCTGGCGAAAACCGGCCTGATGGGAATGGTTGGCAAAGCCGAACGTGGCCCGGCTGGAATTGAAGCGATCAAGAAACATAAAGCCGTCTACCTCATGGCTGTCGGCGGTGCTGCTTACCTAGTCTCCAAAGCGATCAAAAAAGCGCGTGTTGTAGCATTTGAAGACATGGGCATGGAAGCGATCCACGAATTTGAAGTGAAGGATATGCCCGTCACAGTAGCTGTTGATGTTAACGGTACGGCTGTGCACCAAACTGGGCCAGCGGAATGGCAGAAGATCATTCTTGAAAAGAAAACAGCCTGATCTAATGAGAGTCTTAAAAAAGCAGGATTTTTGTTTGAGTTCAAGGCGGATGGATTTTGAGAACCGGAATGTATGTCAATACATGAGGATCGCAGAAATTCATCCAACGCCGAAATCAAGCAAAAAGACAATTTTTTAAATGGAAAAAGATACTCTGCACCGTTTTCTTATTGAAAACACACAAGTCCGTGGCGAATGGATCCACCTCGATGAATCATGGCAGGAAATACTCAACTGCTCGGATTATCCCACGCCGCTAAGACAAGTGCTCGGAGAAGCCGCCGCGGCAGTTTGCCTGATGTCCGCCACGATCAAATTTGAAGGATCTTTGATCCTGCAAATTAGTGGCAGTGGCCCGGTTTCAAGACTGGTGATACAAGCCACATCGGAAGGTGAAATCCGCGGACTGGCGCAATGGGATGGCGAACTTTCAACAACCAACCTACAAGAATTATTTGGTGAAGGTCAGATCGTGATCTCGATCCTGACCGACAGAGAAAGTGATCGCTATCAGGGTATCGTCGGACTCGAAGGCGAAACATTATCCGATTGCCTGCAAACCTATTTTGAACAATCGGAACAACTCAACACAAGAATTCATTTAACTGCCGATCACGAATCAGCAGCAGGACTTCTGATTCAGAGCTTACCCGATCAAAAGTATGACAAAACTGATCTGGTGATTGATGATAGTTGGGATCGCGCCGTCATTCTCACAGACACATTGAAAGATGAAGAACTGCTAACACTCGATGCAAACACCCTGCTCTATCGTTTGTTCAATGAAGACGATCTGAGGTTATTTGATCCACAAAAGATCAGCTACCAATGCTCCTGCTCGCAGAAAAAAATCGAAGACATGATCCACTCACTGGGAAAAGAAGAAGCCATCGAAATTATTCTTGATCAAACCCTGATCGAAATTAACTGCGATTTCTGTAATACAAAATACTCACTGGATGCGATTGATGTTGAACGTGTGTTTGACCGTCAGATCGCTGATGGGAATTCTTCGCTTCATTAGGTCAAAAATAAGTTCTTAACTATAAAAAAGTTGTGCCAAACCAAAAACTTGTCATCTGTATGAGTATGTTAAAAATATTTGACTCCACTTTTTTATTTTGATTTATTTAGTTTTCTTCTTTAAGGTACAACAACCATTTCTCAACAAGCTCGGGCTTTACTTCACCCATAACTGATTGAGACTCATGTTTTTTATTAAAAAACAAAGTGTTAGGCAGTTCTCCACGCCAGTCAGGATCAGCCTCAGCATACAGGCGCTGAGAAAAATCATCAGCAAAAACCCAGGTTTCATCAGTTTTAAAACCTGTTTCTTCCAACACTTGATAAACCGTTTCATGATCAAGATTCACATCTGTTGAGACCAGTACAACATCCAGATCAGGATATTTTTCTTTTAATAAAGTAAACATTTTCATTTCTTCAAAACAGTAGGTGCAGTCGATCGACCAGAACGTGATAATAAAAGGTTTTCCTATGCGTTGATCTTTTAGATCCTGAAATGAACCTTTTACATAATCATGAATGATAATGCTATTTTCTGAAAGACTCTCTTCATCATTTGCACAGACGGAGAAAAAACCAAAAAATAAAACCAGAAAAATTGTTATCTGTTTCAATATTCTTTATCCATTAAATTTTTCGTTCCTGATTCTAACGATAGTTTTGATCTGAATCCAACTCATCTCGCCACACTTCCAGTTTAATATCATCATAATAAACCTCACCCTCATAATAATTAATATGAGGATCGCCGAAAAAGAAATAGTCTGGCCAGAATTGATCAGCTTGATCGCACTTATTGTCGCAATCATTTTTAGTTAGCTTAGGCTGTCGGTTATGATGCCATACATGATTTTGTCTGATATTAATCGTGGCAACATAATCACGATAGCCTCCATGAGCAAATCGTCCGCTTATTTTTAGTGTGAAACTTTCTTGATCACGTTCAATTACAACGTCATACCATTGATCAGACAGGTATGCATCAACAGCTTTGATGTCTCCCGATAACTGCCATTTCCAGTTACTGAAACTGATAAATGGTTTACCCGTTTTAGGATCACTTTTCCCTTTGCCATCAAGGGCGAACATCATGATTGGGTTTTCTCCACTGCTGATAAATTCTTCTCCATTCCAGATCTCCATCCATGCGGGAAAGTGGTTATCTGTATCGATCACGATCTTACGGTGATGGTGCCACCAGATATTATTATGTGGACGCGGGATGGTGTCAGCGATCGCCAGCCAGTAAAAGCCATTTTCATTTATAGCACTTTGATCCAGCCAGGGTGTCGCTGTTTCTCCTCCATCATAGCCATTCAAACATTTACCATTTCCAAAATCTGGGAAACCAACTTTCATGCTGATCCGATATTTCCCTTTCAATTGATCACTGGATCGGATCAAAGTGGCGTCTGTATGTTCAGGAGATGAAAGTCGTAATACTTTATTTTTACTGTGGGCTGGATCGGTAACTATCGATAATAAGCTTTCTGGATCTGTGCAGCGGTTGCGGGTATAGGATTCAGCAGTTAGCCATGCTCCTTGACCAAACGTAGTGCTCAGTCGATACCCTTTGGGTGATTCGATGCATTGGTCTGCAAAATAACTTCCATTTTCTGAGAATGTATCTTTATCGTCTACTTGGGGAAAAGTATCTTCCTGCCATTCTTCTGCATGAATAACTCCAGCTTGCTCAAAGTCTTCCTGATAGAGAATTTCCCATTCAGCATACGAACAATCACTAAAAATAGTTAGTGCGAGAAGAAGATTACAGTGGATGATCTGTTTCATTAACAGATCAATTGCAGATTAGCCAAACACTGCCAGGCAAATCCCAAGAAGAGTTCCTGGCATCAGTCCAAGCAATAGAACAGTTAGACCGTTCAGGCTCAATACCAACTTCATATCGCCCGGAGCAGTTACTGGTATATTCTCGTCTGATGTATCAAAGTACATTAATCGCACGATACGCAGGTAGAAGAACGCACCGATGATGGCGAAAAATACGGCGGTTGCCGCCAGCCAGACATGACCTACTGCGACAACTTCTTTTAAGACAAACCACTTACTCCAGAATCCGACAAAAGGTGGAACACCGGCCATTGAAAACATCAGGATCAACATGATGAATGCAAACCATGGACTACTTTTTCCAAGACCTTTTAGATCGTCAAGTTGATCAGCTTCATGACTTGCTCGGCTATTCAAGATGATGATCCCGAATGCTCCGGCGGTCATGATCGTATAAACAATGCTATAGAACAATGACGCTGCATAGCCGCTATGTGTTCCTGCGATCAGGCCCAGCATCATATAGCCCATGTGTGCGATCGCGGAGTAAGCAAGCATACGTTTGATATTAGTTTGCGAAAGTGCGATGACATTACCGATGGCAATGGACAAGATCGAGAGAATCATCAGCATTTGCTGCCAGTCCATGCCCAGGTTTTCTAAACCGTCGATCAGCAAACGGAAGGCTAGTGCGAATCCAGCCAGTTTTGGTGCGGTGCCAAGAAACATGGTTACTGCGGTTGGCGCTCCCTGATAAACATCGGGGGCCCACATGTGGAACGGTGCAGCTCCAAGTTTGAATGCGATACCGGCGACTATAAATACCAGACCGAAAGTTAGTAAGGTTTTATCATCTTTGAAATTCGCGATGGCAGTACTGATCTCTGAAAGATCGAGCGTTCCAGTTGCGCCATAAATCATCGACATCCCATACAACAACATTCCCGATGCGATCGCACCCAGTACGAAAAACTTCATTGCCGCTTCCGATGCTTCTCTGGAATCGCGGTGCATAGCGACCATTGCGTACATCGAGAGTGATAGTAATTCCAGCCCGAGATACATGGGCAGGAAGTTTGCCGCTGAAACCATGATCATCATGCCAAGCACAGCAAACAGTACCAGGACAAAATACTCGCCTTTAAATAAATTTCTTTCTTCTAAATATTCACGAGAATAGATCAGGACGATGAAAGTTATTCCATAAATAAAATATTTAAGAATGTCGCTAAGAGAATCACTGACAAATAAATTGTTAAATGCTGTTTGCGTTGAATCGGGAGAAAAGTGCCACGTCAAAAACATTACACCCACTATTGTTACCAGCGAAAGCCAATACGCGATCTTACGACAAACAATTTTTTCGCCCTGTCCCCAGAAAACATCCACAAGCAAAACAATACACGCCATGCTTAACATGAAGATCTCGGGAATGGCGATGTTGTAGTTCATGGCGTTCAATTTAACTTACTCTGTGTAATATGTTGGATCAGGTTTTCGATGGTCGCGTGCATCACGTCGAACAATGGCGCTGGCCACAAACCGAATAAAAGAACAAAAAATGCCAGACTACCGAGGATTAGTTTTTCTCTGGTATTTATGTCCTGAAGTTTTTCAACTTCGTCATTCGTCACTTCGCCAAAGATCACGCGTTTGTACATCCATAAGGTATAAGCCGCGCCCAATATTAAAGTAAACGCTGCAAAGAAGGCAATCCAGAAGCTGGCTTTGAAAGCGCTGAGTATGATCAGGAATTCACCGACGAAACCGGACGTTCCCGGCAAGCCGGCATTGGCCATTGCAAACAACATCATAAAGGCTGCGAACACGGGCATTTTATTGACCACACCGCCATAAGAACTTATCTCGCGGCTGTGCATTCGATCATATAAAACACCGACGCAAAGGAACATCGCGCCGGAAATAAATCCGTGTGAGATCATCTGCACCATACTGCCTTCCATTGCCATGATCGCGCCATCGCTAGAACCTGTTCTGGCAATAATCTGATAGATCATAAACATGCCAAGCGTGACAAATCCCATGTGTGAGATCGATGAATAGGCGATCAGTTTTTTCATATCGCCCTGAGCGAGCGCGACAAATCCGATATAGACGATCGCGATCAGTGATAACACGATCATGATTCCGGCCAGTTCCTGACTGGCATCCGGCGTGATCGGCATGGAGAAACGCAGGAAACCATAGCCACCCATTTTCAACATGATCGCTGCCAAGATCACCGAGCCGCCTGTTGGTGCTTCAACGTGAGCATCTGGCAACCATGTGTGAACCGGGAACATAGGGATCTTCACGGCGAAGGCCAGGAAGAATGCAAAGAAGATCCATTTTTGTGCTTCCATCGACAATGGCAGATCATGCAGAGCCTGAATATCAAAACTGCCAGCTTTGCTGTAGAGATACAAAAAGGCCACCAGCATGAAGACTGATCCGAGGAAGGTGTAGAGGAAAAACTTGATCGTCGCATAGATACGATTCGGGCCACCCCAGATTCCAATGATCATAAACATTGGGATCAACATTGCTTCCCAGAATACATAAAACAGGATCGCATCCTGTGCACAGAATACCGCGATCATCAGTCCGTTAAGGATCAGAAATGCACCGAGATATTGCGGTTGACGATCAGTGATCGAATCCCATGCTGCCAACACGACCAGAACCGTTGTGAAGGTGGTCAACAGGATCAATGGCATGGCGATTCCGTCGATGCCCAGATGATAGTTGATATTGAAAACTGCTATCCACGGGATATTTTCGACGAACTGCATGGCGTGTGTACTGGAATCAAAATCGGCATAGAGCGGAATCGACAAAACGAATGTCAGTAATGAAACCACCATAGCAATCATTTTTGTGGTGCTGCTTTTCAGGTTCTCGCCAGCGAACATCAGCACCACTCCGGCGATTATTGGCAACCAGATGATCAGACTTAATATTGGGAAATCAGAAGTCATATACAAAGATTCCCAGTAGCGCCAGCAGGCCAATGATCATGGCGAAGGCGTAGTGATAAAGATAACCGGATTGAATATGTCTGATCACGCCAGAGAAAAAGCCGATCAGTTTTGCCGAACCATTAACCAGCATTCCGTCGATCAATAAACGATCGCCGACATTTGAAAAGAAGCTTCCGATAGCTCGAGATCCGCCTGCAAAAAATATTTGATTGAATTGATCGAAGCCATATTTTTTCGTCAGCAGCCAATGAAACGGAGCCAGTAACCAGATGAAAAAGTCTGGTAGTTTTGGAAACACAAGATAAGCTAACCAGGCAGAAATGACTCCGGCCATCGCCAATATAAATGGCAATTGTGTCACGCCATGTTTAACCATTTCTATCCAGCCATGAAAATGTTCACCCATTTCTTTCAATGAATTATTTTCCGGATGAACCAGAATACTGTCACCGAAATAATTTCCGAATAACATGGGTTCGATAAATATGGCACCTACGATCACTGAAGGAATCGCCAGTAATATTAGTGGGATCGTAACAACCGATGGCGACTCTTTCAAATTAGTTCGCGTGTGCGCATCCATTCGTGGCTTACCGTGGAATACCATGAACACCAACCGGAACGAATACAACGCGGTAATAAAGACACCCGACAAAACTGCCCAGTAAGCAATGTGTGCTCCGTAGCGATCAGAATGATGTACCGCTTCAATGATCGCATCTTTGGAAAAGAATCCGGCAAATCCGGGGAAGCCAATCAAAGCCAGTGATCCGATCAAACAAGTGACCCATGTGATCGGCATATACTTCCATAAGCCGCCCATCTTGCGCATGTCCTGCTCGTGGTGCATGCCGATGATCACCGAACCTGCTCCGAGGAATAATAATGCTTTGAAGAATGCGTGTGTGCCCAGATGAAAAATGCCGGCGGCGTAAGCAGACACGCCTAGCGCGACGGTCATGTATCCTAATTGTGAAAGTGTTGAATAAGCGACCACACGTTTGATGTCGGTTTGCACCAGTCCCAGCAAGCCCATAAAGAAAGCCGTAAATGCACCGATCAATAATACAAAACTTAACGCCGTTTCGGACAACTCGAACAACGGCGACATTCGCGCCACCATAAAGATACCGGCAGTAACCATTGTGGCCGCATGGATCAAAGCCGAGATCGGAGTTGGGCCTTCCATCGAATCTGGCAACCAGACATGTAATGGAGCCTGTGCCGATTTACCCATCGCGCCGATAAATAATAAAATACAGATCACGGTCATCAACGACCATTGTTTATCGCCCCAGATGTTGATAGTTTTTTCTGCCATTTCTGGCGCTTGCTTAAACACTTCAACATAATCCATTGAGTTGAAATACATCAACACAGCGGCGATACCGAGAAGGAATCCAAAGTCACCAACCCTGTTTACGAGGAAGGCTTTTAGATTGGCAAAAATTGCCGTATCTTTTTTATACCAGAAACCGATCAGCAAATAAGACACCAGTCCTACCGCTTCCCAGCCAAAGAAAAGCTGCATGAAATTATTCGCCATAACCAGCATCAACATGCTGAAGGTGAACAGTGAGATGTAACTGAAAAAACGTTGATAACCCGGATCTTCGTGCATGTAACCGATGGTATAAATATGAACCATCAGCGAAACGAAAGTCACGACGACCATCATCGTTGCGCTCAATTCGTCGATCAGGAATCCCACATGGAATGTGATCCCGCCACTGTTCAGCCAGGTATAAAGATTGGTATTAAACGTTTCGCCATCACCCCAGACGATCTTCATATAAACCAGCAGTGAAAGCACAAAGCTGATCGCTACACCAATCACAGTTACCCAGTGTGCGCCGTTACGTCCGATCTGCTTGCCGAACAAACCGGCAGCAATTGCAGCCACTAATGGTGCGAGAACAATGATGAGTGCGTAATTAATCATTATTGATTCCAGAATCATCCTTTCAGATCGTCAAGTTCTTCGACATTGATCGTGTCTCGGTTACGGAAAAGTACGACAAGAATCGCAAGCCCGATCGCAGCTTCTGCCGCTGCCACCGTGAGAATAAAAAATACAAAAACCTGGCCGGCAATATCACCTGAAAAATATGAAAAGGCGACAAAGTTCATGTTCACCGATAGCAACATTAGCTCGATACACATGAGAATGATGATCAGGTTTTTTCGGTTGAGGAAAATTCCCGTCACACTCAATGTGAACAAAATTGCACCGAGGATTAGAAAGTGAGAAAGCGACAAAGCCATGATCAACTATTCCCTCCATCTTTCATCACGGTATCCATTTTCACGATCCGCAATCGATCTTCTTTTCTGACCGCTACTTGCTCGGCCACTTTCGGTGTTCTGCCACTGCGTGTTTTACGCAAACTCAACATGATTGCAGCGATAATCGCGACCAGCAAAATCACGGCGGCGATCTCAAATACATAAACATAATCGGTGTACAACACACGACCAAGTTCTTCGGTATTACTGTATTCAGCAGTATGACGTTCGGGAGCTGCCACCTGATCAACACCAAATTTATCTGGCCCGACAACGCCGATCATCAAACCAAGCATAACGACGGCGATCAATCCGCCGATCAATAAAAACTTCACGAAGCCTTCTTTCAAAACGGCCAAATTAATATCCAGCATCATCACCACAAACAGGAATAACACCATCACCGCGCCAACATAAACAAGCACCAGAACCATCGCCAGAAATTCTGCTTCCAGCAACAACCAGATTGCGGCGCTGGCAAAAAATGACAGGACGAGAAATAGTGCTGCGTGAACCGGATTTCGTACGAAGATCACCATGCTCGCGGCGAAAACTAAAACGCTTGCGAATAGATAGAACACAACAAGATCATAAGGCATTCCCATTATTCCGTTCATCGGTATTTAGCCTCCTCGTATCGATCTGCCGCTAATTCGATTTCCATATTGTCGCCAATTTCGAGTAATTGTTCTTTGTTTTTTAAAAGTTCGTCATGCTCTTCCGCGTGATACTCGAACTCGCGGGACAGGACGATAGAATCAACTGGACAGGCTTCTTCACAGAACCCGCAATAGATACATTTCGCCAGATCAATATCGTATTTAGTGGTTCGACGCGAACCATCATCTCGCGGCTCTGACTCAATCGTGATCGCAACCGCAGGACAAACTGCTTCGCATAATTTACAGGCTATGCAGCGTTCTTCACCATTAGGATAACGGCGCAGCGCATGCAGGCCACGGAAACGAGGCGACTGTGGCGTTTTTTCATCGGGATATTGAACGGTGATCTTGCGCTCGATCAGATGACTTCCGGTCTGACGCAAGCCTTTTAATAATTCCCAAAGGAATAAACTTTTTATGAAATTCCAGATCTTCATGAATCAAACCACGGTGGAATTTCGAACACCACCATGCCTCCAACAACGACGATCCAGACAATGGTTAACGGGATAAAAACTTTCCAGCCAAGCCGCATGATCTGATCGTAACGATAACGTGGAAATGTTGCGCGGAACCAGAGAAACAGAAACAGGAAGAATCCGGTTTTCAGGATCAACCATAAAATGCCAGGAACCCAGTTGGTGTATTTTTCGAGAATTTCAATGCCCTGAAATGGTGACAACCAACCGCCCAGAAACATGATCGCAGAAAGTGCAGAAATCAGGATCATATTGGCGTATTCCGCGAGGAAAAATAACGCGAATGACATACCGGAATATTCAACATGGAAACCGGCAACGATCTCGGATTCACCTTCGGCAACGTCAAAAGGAGCACGATTAGTTTCTGCCACGCCGGATATAAAGTAAATAATAAATAATGGGAATAATGGCAGCCAGAACCAGTGAATTAAACCGCCCTGTTGCGCCAGAACGATCTCGCGTAAATTCAAACTTCCTGCCGCGATCAATACACCGACCAACGCAAAACCCATCGCGATCTCATAAGAGACGATTTGAGCTGCAGCCCGCATGCAACTCAGAAAAGCGTATTTTGAATTTGAAGCCCAACCTGCGATCAACACGCCATAAACGGCCAGCGAAGTTAAAGCGAGAATATAAAGCAGTCCGGCATTGATATCGGCCAGCACTTTCAAATCATCAAATGGAATAACCGCCCATGCAGCTAGCGCCGGTGCGAGCGTGATAATCGGTCCGAGGAAATATAAGGTCTTGTTTGCTTCCGTCGGCAAAATAATTTCTTTGGATAATAATTTGAGCGCATCTGCGATCGGCTGCAACCAACCTCTTGGCCCAACTCGATTTGGACCAACTCGCATCTGCATGTAGCCAATGATCTTTCTTTCGGCAAAAGTCAGGTAAGCAACGCAACCCATGATAGGCAAAACAATCGCCACAATCTTGATCAAGATGATCAGGATCACCGGCAATGGCTCTGGCAACCAGCCGGAGAACCACATTTGCAGCGAGGCCATCAACGGACTTTCTCCAGAATAAATTGCCCCGGTTTAATTCCGAAATCAGGTTCCGGTTTATAACCTCGTCGCCACATCGCACAACTTGCTGGCATCGTGTCATCGATCACACTTTTTAATTCGACACCATGATCACCTTGTTTCACCCTGATATATTCACCAGAATCAATATTGAGCTGTGCTGCCATAGAGGAATGAATATGGAGTACGCTTTCAGTTAAATCTTCCATGGCCTGCAAAGCGGTCGCACGACGCACCAGTGGATCGGTAAAGTAGATCGGCGTGTCAAAGACCAGTTCAATGCCACGATCTTTCGGTTTAATTTCTTTGGGAAGAATCCATTTTCCTCGATTATCTGGCGTAACTTCTTTTGTCAGACTGCGAACTTCATTCAATACTTCTTCTGAAGAACTGTAATCAAAGCCTTCCAGATCAAATTGATTGCCAAGCACTCTTAGAATCTTCCATGCTGGCCGAGCTTCGCCTCGTGGTTTTACCGCACCAGAAAAACTCTGCCATGTGCCTTCTGCATTCACAAACGTACCGGATGTTTCTGCAAACAACCCCATTGGCAGAATTACGTCCGCATAGTTCATAATTTCCTTTGATCGGAAACCAAAAATTGAAACGACAAATTCGGCTGATTTCAAAGCCTGATCCGCGGCCACAGAGGTCAAGCTATCAAGCTCTGGTTCTGTTCCGAGAAGGACATAAGCTCTCATACCCTGTTCAAACATGGAGGCAGTATTGGCGCCCATTTGAGCTTGCTCAATAGGACGATTACCTGCTTCACGGTGAGGAAGAACACCCGCGAGCCAAGCTCCACAAGAATTCGCTGCTTCAGGAAGATAACCCAGTTTTGATCCACTTAATTCAGCGATCAAACCAGCCAATGCGCGGATCTTACTGGCATTCGGATATGTGGATGCAATTTGTCCAAGGAAAACAGCAGATTGCTCGCCATTATGCAAACTTTCAGCAATCATTTTCTGTTCGCGTGTTGGCTCAACATTATTTAGAAGCTGCTCAACCGTCGGATCACTCTCACTATCAAGCAAGCTTTTAACAATTCCTGCAAGAATTGTTTCCGTTGCAGATGGTGACTGGATCAGTCTGCCTACAGCTTTCCAGTTAAATTCAAAATCAGCAGGATTGACGACAAAAAATTCAGCGCCGTGATCGACTGCTTTATGAATTCGGTAATTTAACAACGGCTGTTCCTGACGAATATTACTACCAATGATCAGACCTGAATCCAGATCTTCCAGATCAGCAATATTTTGTCCCAACCACGGAAATGCCGGCAGCTCATCCTGATCGGTAAAATCAGCCTGCATGAGTCGATGATCAATATTTTTACATCCAATTCCACGCATTAGTTTCTGGAATAAATACAGTTCTTCAAGCGTACAAGTTGGTGAAGCAAGTGCACCGATTTTTGTACTAATGATTTTTTTCAATCCACTAACAGCAAACGCCAGCGCAGATTCCCAATCGGTTTCACGCCATTCGCCGTCAACCTTGATCATCGGTTTGTCCAGGCGTTCGGGACTATTTAAGCCTTCGTAACTAAACCGATCACGATCAGAAATCCAGACTTCATTGATAGCTTCATTTTCTTTTGGAACAACGCGTTTTACGATGTTGCCTTTAACATGCAGATGAATATTCGATCCCACTGCATCGTGTGGCGCAATGCTGTCATGCTGACGAAGCTCCCAGGCACGTGCTGAATAACGATAAGGTTTCGAGGTCAGTGCGCCAACCGGACAGAGATCAATAATGTTTCCGGACAATTCCGAACTAACCGTTTTTTCGATGTAGGTGCCGATCTGCATATTTTCACCGCGACCAGTGCCACCCATTTCGCGCATGCCGGCAACTTCGTCACCAAAACGTACACAACGTGTGCAATGAATACAGCGAGTCATATCAGTCTGGATCAATGGTCCGATATTTTTATCTTTAACGACGCGTTTCTGTTCGGAGTAGCGCGACACGTCACTGCCATAACCGACCGCCATATCCTGCAATTCACACTCGCCACCCTGATCACAAATTGGACAATCCAACGGATGATTGATCAGCAAAAATTCCATCGTGCCTTTCTGTGCTTCTTTGGCCAGTTTTGATTTGGTAAAAACTTTCATGCCATCCATAACCGGTGTCGCACAAGCGGGAACCGGCCCGCGTGCTTTTTCAACTTCGACCATACACATACGACAGTTGGCCGCTACGGATAATTTTTTGTGATAACAGAATCGTGGCACGCCGATCCCGGCATCGTCAGTCGCCTCGATCAGCATTGAGCCTCTACGAACCCGCAAGGTTTTGCCATCAACTTCTATTGTGATTAGTTGATCAGACATTTACCTTCACCATACTGTGACCGTGCTCAATATAATATTCAAACTCGGGCATATAATGTTTCAGCATTCCCTGAACAGGCATCGCCGCAGCATCGCCCAGCGCACAAATCGTTCGCCCACCAATCTTGCCAGCAATGTCTTCCAGCTTTTCCAGATCGTCCGCTTCGCCATTGCCTTCAACAATCCGCGTCAACATTCGATATAGCCAACCAGTTCCCTCGCGGCAAGGCGTACATTGCCCACAAGATTCTGCGTAATAAAAACGGGATAATCTTTGTAATGTTTTAACCATGTCGGTGGTGTCGTCCATCACGATCACGGCACCAGAACCCAGCATCGATCCAGCTTTGGAAATGGAGTCATAGTCCATGTTCACTTCCATCATTTGATCACCCGGAACAACCGGAACAGATGATCCACCCGGGATCACGGCTTTCAGTGTTCGGCCTTCGCGCATGCCACCGGCCAGTTCGAGAAGATCTTTGAATGAGGTTCCCATCGGCACTTCAAAATTTCCGGGCTTCGCCACATGGCCGCTGACAGAAAAGATCTTCGTCCCGCCATTATTCGGAATGCCTATATCGGCAAACCAGTTTGCGCCTTTGCGTAAAATCGACGGCACCGAGGCAAGCGACTCTGTGTTGTTGATCGTGGTTGGTCGGCCATAAAGTCCATAACCCGCAGGGAATGGTGGCTTGAATCTTGGCTGACCTTTTTTACCTTCCAGAGATTCCAGCAAAGCTGTCTCTTCACCACAAATATACGCTCCCGCCCCGAGTGACGGATGCAGATCAAAATCGATTCCGGAGTCTTTGATATTCTTGCCCAGCAAACCATATTTATAGGCTTCCTGCACAGCCTTTTCAAATCGTTTATATGGCTCGTCCATGAACTCACCGCGCATATAATTGTAACCCGCGGTTGCGCCGATCGCGTAACCAGCAATCGCCATACCTTCCACTAATGCATGTGGATTGAAACGCAGAATATCCCGATCCTTACAGGTTCCCGGTTCACTTTCATCCGAGTTACAAACGATATAATTCTGTCCGCCAACGTGCGGCATAAAGCTCCATTTCACACCGGTTGGAAATCCTGCACCACCACGTCCACGTAGGCCAGAGTTTTTAATTTCTTCGATGATCTGCTCCGGTGGAATCTGCTCATCAACGATCTTATTCCATGCTTCATAACCACCAAGATAAAAATAATTCTCCAGCAACCATGGATCATCAAACTGCAATGTTTCGTAGCAGGTCTGATTTAGAATGATGTTTTTTTCGTCACTCATTTCTGATCACTTACCGGATCGCTTAATAGGCCATCCAGCACTTCGTCAATTTTTTCGGTCGTGAGATTTTCATGATAAACATGATCAACCATCATCATCGGCGCACCACAACAGGCCGCCAGACATTCTTCTTCGCGCTTAAGAAATATTCGACCATCTTCAGTACTTTCGCCGGTTTTGATGCCGAGTTTTTTCTCAACGTGTTCGATCAGATCATCTGCACCATTCAACATGCAAGAGATGTTATTACAGATCGAAACGCTATGTAGACCAACAGGTTCTGTCTCCAGCATGGAATAAAAACTCGCCACTTCGTAAACCGCGATCTTCGACATGTCCAGATAATCTGCCACCGCATCCATGAGTTCTACTGTGAGAAAACCTTTATTCTCATGTTGCACTTCTTGTAACGCGCCCAAGATAGCCGATTGTTTCTGATCAGTCGGGAATTTTGCCAGCCAGCTATCGATCACTTCTAGCGCATGCATAGATAAAGTCGAAGAGGTGGTCATCGATCAATCTCCCCGAAAACAATATCCTGCGTGCCGATCACCGCCACCACATCCGCCAGCATGTGACCTTTGACCATTTCGTTGATCGCAGCGAGATGTGCAAAACCAGCCGCGCGAATTTTCACACGATACGGCTTGTTCGCTCCATCAGAGATCAGGTAGATTCCGAACTCACCTTTTGGATGTTCGATCGCAGAATATACTTCGCCTTCCGGCACGCAATAACCTTCGGTGAATAATTTGAAATGATGGATCAAAGATTCCATATCACCTTTCATGTCTTCACGGTTTGGCGGTGTCAGTTTATGATCATCGACAATTACCGGACCAGGATTTTCTTGCAACCAGTCCACACATTGTTTGATGATCCGGTTGGACTGACGCATTTCTTCGACGCGTACCAGATAGCGATCATAACAATCGCCATTCGTACCGACAGGAATATCAAAATCCATCCGATCATAAACTTCGTAAGGTTGTTTTTTTCGTAGATCCCATTCAATACCGGAACCTCGTAACATCGGGCCGGAAAAGCCCATTTGTTTTGCACGTTCGGGACTAACAATACCAATATCGACGGTTCGTTGTTTCCAGATCCGGTTGTCGGTCAATAGCGTTTCATACTCGTCAACGCAGGCCGGAAAACGTGTCGTAAAATCATCAATGAAATCCAGCAAACTACCCTGCCGATTTTCGTTTAAATTTTTGATCCGGCGCTTACCTTTCCATTTTGATTCTTCGTATTGCGGCATGGAATCCGGTAGATCCCTATAAACGCCACCAGGTCGATAATAAGTTGCGTGCATACGCGTGCCGGAAGCAGCTTCGTAGCAATCCATCAGATCTTCACGTTCACGGAAGCAATACAGAAATATCGTCATTGCACCAACATCAAGACCATGTGTTCCCAACCACATAAGATGATTCAGTATGCGGGTGATTTCATCGAACATGACACGAATATATTGCGCGCGAACCGGCACGTCGACATTCAGTAATTTTTCAATCGCGTTCACATAAGCATGTTCGTTACACATCATGGAAACGTAATCCAGCCGATCCATGTAGCCGATACTTTGATTGTATGGTTTGCTTTCGGCGAGTTTTTCGGTGCCTCGATGCAACAAGCCTACGTGTGGATCAGCGCGTTCGATCACTTCGCCATCCATTTCCAGAATCAAACGCAACACGCCATGAGCGGCGGGATGTTGAGGACCGAAGTTAAGGGTCATGTTTCTGATTTCAGGCATTATTCAGCAGCCTCTTCAGGTGATCCAAAGCGGCCATCATCTCTGATCACGCGTGGCACGAGCACCCGACTTTCGATAGTCACTGGCTGATAGATCACTCGTCCTTTTTCCTCGTCATAACGCACTTCAACATTGCCTTCCAGCGGGAAGTCTTTACGGAATGGATGACCGATAAAACCATAATCTGTCAGTAAACGCCGTAGATCAGGATGGCCGTCAAACAGAACGCCGAACAGATCAAACGCTTCTCTTTCATACCAGTCAGCAGAATTCCAGACCGGGATCACTGAGGGAATGATCGGTGGTTCGCCAGATGCGTAAACTCGTAGGCGCAGACGCTGATTATAGTTCAACGATAACAGTTGATAGACGATCGCGAACCGTTTTTTGCTATCAATTTCTTTTGGTTCTGCTGCGGTCACGCCGCGACTGAATCCCGAGCTAGATGCTCCACCTGTTTGCCAGTCAACGTCGCCATAAGTGGAATAATCCACACCGCAAAGATCCATCAACTGATCAAAAACAAATTCCTCTTCATCACGCAGCGCCGTTGCGACTTCGATCAATGAATCGGATGGGATCTCCATAATAATCTGATCAACACAGATCTCACATGTGACGGCAAACTCTGCAAACCGTTTCTCAAGACGGGTGCGAAGATTATCGATGGTGGGATCAATTACTGAGGTCATCGGAAATATCAGTCCTGCGCCGGACGGGCGATGGTATTCGTCCGTTTAATTTTTTTCTGTAGTTGAATAATGCCGTACAACAAAGCCTCGGCAGTTGGCGGACAACCCGGCACATAAACATCGACAGGCACAATGCGATCACAACCTCGAACGACTGCATAGGAATAATGATAATAACCGCCACCGTTGGCACAGGATCCCATAGAGATCACCCAGCGTGGTTCGGCCATCTGATCGTAAACTTTTCGTAGCGCGGGAGCCATTTTATTAACTAATGTTCCGGCAACGATCATCACATCTGACTGGCGTGGACTAGGGCGAAACACAACACCGAAGCGATCCATGTCATAACGTGAAGCACCCGCCTGCATCATTTCCACCGCACAACAGGCGAGCCCAAATGTCATCGGCCATAATGATCCTGTACGCGCCCAGTTAACCAGACTATCTACCGATGTTGTGACAAAACCTTCTTCCAGAACGCCTTCTATTCCCATTCCAGTGCTCCTTTTTTCCATTCGTAGATAAAACCGATCACCAGAATACCGAGGAAGATCATCATGGCGGAAAATCCGAATATGCCTAGCTCATCGAGAACCGTCGCCCATGGAAATAGAAAGGCAATTTCCAGATCGAAAATGATGAACAGAATGGCAACGAGATAATAGCGAACATCGAACTTCACACGGGCATCTTCGAAGGCTTCAAAGCCGCATTCGTAAGGGGAGTTTTTTTCGTCATCAGGACGAGTTGGGCTGATCAAATGCCCAAGCGTAAGGGATATGATGCCGATGGCGGTTGAAACACCAAGAAAGATTAAAACTGGCAAGTATTGTTCAAGCATGATCAGTTTTCACACGGACTTTATTACGCCATATTATGCAGCATAATAGACTCTGACAATATCATTAAAAGAAACAGTCCGTTGCACTTAAGGAATCACTGGGTACTTCTTAGGAACCTCTGATTAATTCAAATAAGAAATTGATCAGAGGTTCTTAAATGAATGGTGCCGACGGGCGGAGTCGAACCGCCACAGCTTACGCTACCACCCCCTCAAGATGGCGTGTCTACCAATTTCACCACGTCGGCTTAAACTTATTATTTAAACTCTTTATTCAGGAACAACGGGCAGATCAGACTGACCAGTTTGTTCTACAGGTACTACCGGAAGATCACTTTCCTGTTGAGGAGTTAGCGTTTCAGTATCAATCGTTCCAGTGTTTATTTCATCCGAAATCTGTACCTTTTCCATCAGACTTTCTCTTTGAACACCCGTGGTTGAAAGATATGAGAGGAAAAAACTGTTAGCGAAAAATACAAATGCCAGAATACCTGTTGCACGGGTCAAAAAAGATGTTGAACCTGATGATCCAAATACTGTGGATGAAGCGCCGCTACCAAATGCGGCTCCGGCATCTGCGCCTTTACCATGCTGGATCAGGATCAACCCGATCAGGGACAGAGCCATTAAAATATGTACTATTAGTAAAATCGACTGCATTACTTACTCCGTTGTGTCCAGGCTAGCCATTTGCAGCCTGACAAATTCCAAGAAAATCTTCAGCTTTGAGGGCGGCGCCACCGATCAGGCCACCATCAATATCTTTCATTGCAAATATCTCTTTTGCATTATCAGGTTTCACGCTGCCGCCGTATAAAATACGAACCTGTTCTGCGACTGTTCGATCTGACTCATATTCGGCGACCAGATCACGAATAAAACTGTGTACTTCCTGCGCTTGCTCTGGTGTCGCTGTCAGACCTGTTCCTATTGCCCAGACTGGTTCATAAGCAATGACAGCCTGTTTAAAACCATCAGCACCGACTTTTTCCAGCACTGCTCGTAGTTGTTGACCGATCACTGCTTCTGTTTCGCCACCTTCGCGTTCTTCGAGCAACTCACCAAGACAAAGAATCGGTGTTAAACCGGCCTTTTGTACCTGAATAAATTTTTCGGCAACCAGCTCACTACTTTCGGCATACAAACTTCGTCGCTCTGAATGGCCAATGATCACATAATGACAATCAAAATCATTAAGCATTCCACAGGACACTTCACCCGTAAAAGCACCTTCATCTTCCTGAGATACGTTCTGACCACCCAGCAAAATCGATGATCCTTTGATCAGATCAGATACCTTTGCCAGATAAACAAATGGTGGACAGATTGAGACTTCGACATTACTCATGTCCGAAAGCCCCTGTTTTACCCCTTCGACAAGTGGTGAAATACTCTCAAGAGTACCGTTCATTTTCCAATTGCCCGCAACCAGTGGTTTACGCATTTGATTCTGTCCTCTCAGGGAAAAGATAGCGGCGGGAAGCATACAGTGAGAGAGGCTGGAAATCAATCCGCAAGGTCTGTTTCTCCCTGTTTTCGTGCAGAAAACCCAACAATAACAAAGCCGGATAAACCGGCCTTGTTATTGTTGGGTATTGTTATATTAATAACTTATTTTGGTACCAGACTTTTTATGATGGATGGCAAACCTTTTGCGGCCTCAATCCAGCCACTGACTGTGCCAGTATCGGGCACTGATTGAGTTCGGTGCTCTTCAGCATTAATTCTGGCCATTTTTGCAGCAAGTGCAGAGCCTTCCTGACGCGCCATTTCTCCGACAGAGGCAATTCCTGAAGCTTCAAGAAGTTCGGCATATTGACCCCGAATGCCCGGAATACGTAACAGATCCGCCATGCTTACCCATTTACCAACCACGAAAGGCTCAACCTTAACGTGTTTTGCTGCTTCTGTTTGTTGTGCCGATTCACAACACTTTTCAAGCAGATGTTCGGTTGTTTCAATATTAGTTTCACGTAACCTGTTGCCATAAGTTGGACCAATGCCTTCCACTTCTTCTACAGGATAAGGCCAACCCGAGTGTGAACGTGCGCCTCCTGTACCTGCCGCCTCTGATGCTCCATGACCTGCAATTACTCCACTGCTGGCAATTGCACCGCTGGCTTCAGCTTCATTTTCCCATTCAGCCAGGTTTGTAGTCAGTTCACCACACCTTCCTTTGTAGACATCTCGATCCGCTTCGATTTGCCTGAGTCTGAGATTGTAATCATCTTCCAGAATCGCAAGATCGCGTCTGCAACAAAATTTTCTTAACCACCATCCGATTAATGCTCCGACTAATGCAGCGATCAGGAGACAGATTATTATTTGTGTTATTAAGTATCCCATTATTATTTCTCCCCGACTTTAAATTCTATACGCCGATTCCTGGCCATGCCTTCGTCGGTTGAGTTGTCAGCAATTGGTTGAAGTTCTCCATAGCCTGTAGCGTGGAGATTATTTGAAGTAACACCATGTTGTTGTAGATAATCCACCACAGCTTTTGCACGAGATTCACTCAGCTTCTGGTTATAGGCCTGTAAACCTCTGTCGTCAGTATGACCGCCAATTTCGATGCTGGAATTTGGACAATTTCTGGTCACGGTGGCTAGTTGATCAAGCAGCTCATAGCTTTCCGATTTGATGATCGCTTTATTGGTATCGAACAAAATACGTTTGGTAGAAAGGATCTCGTTAAATTTCTTCTGACATGGAGCGGAGGGAACCGGCATTCTGGCTGCCGGTTGGCTGTCCAGTGGTTGTGGATCTCTAACCTTATAATCGGGAGCAGATTCCAGCTCATCAGCCTTTATGTCATAAGTCCCTTTGTAAGCATGACTAATATTCCCGGCAATTTCACTTTCCACCTGATTCGCCAATCTTGATGTTGAAACAAAACCCGTTATGGTCAGATCATTATCTACTAATGATGCCTTACCATAATCGAGAGATCCCAAATTGATCAGTGAAGATTCTACCGTCGTATGCCAACCCTGTGGTGCACCATAAGCAATCGTCATCTGATCATCAACATTATTAGCACCAAATTGCTCTTTGGCTCTGGTGACCAGCCATAAGCGGGAAGACTCATCGGCGACTAACCCCGTCAATACGACTTTGCTATCTTTATAAACTATGTCTGTACGATATGGACTTGTCGCTGCTGGAAACGACGCTGCTGGTTGAGTATCTAAAGGCTGTGGTTCTTTAACTTCAAAATATGGGATGGGTTCAGGCTCAGGTCTTGGTGAAGGTTCTTCCAGGACGACGGGGACTGGTCCTTGTATTTTTTGCTCTGGTTCAGCTTGTGCCAGGGTAAGCTGATTATCCACCGTATGGACACCGTAGACATCACGAGCAAGCTCGCCTGCCCTTTCTCTGGCTGCCTCGTCGGGAGCGATTCCTGTCAGGATCAGATCACGGCCATCAATACCTGCTTTGGCGAAATCTTTACCGTCGCTATTAAGTGCTTGTTGGGTTTGTGTTACCAAATCGTCTTCGATAACAGGCGTGTGTTTATTGATGCAAAAATAAGCAAGAATTGCTAATGCAATCAAGCCGAGCAAGATGATGAGTAGTCTGCCCATTCGGTCCCCCTTCTAGGATCGATAAATTATTATTATTTTTAACCAGTCAATTGTGGATGACGATCAATTTTTTATCTGTTTCTTCTCAAGGATAGTGCCTTTTTTCCAATGGCTTTTCAAGCCTTGAGTTAAGTAAAAAAATACACTTTGGGGAATTTTTCGTAGGGAATACTGGATTGTAAAATAAAACTATAGCGCGATGTTCAGGAAACCCTGAGCAACTCAGGGTTCCCCCACATTTTTTATAGGTTATTCGACGTTGAATACCTCTGAAAACTTCCGTCCTTTGGAATCTTCCATTTCAGCCTTCAATTCACCACCTTCGTCAGGGTTAAAAAAGAAGCGAAAGCTGGGGTCCTGACTGATCGAAATGTCCGTCTCAGCCGTCATGATATGTGTATCGTTAAAACTGATCATGACTTTCGTTACATAATCAGCCGGTATGATAGATCGTGTTCTCTGATCAAGCTGCAAGCCGTTAACGTTAGGATGTCTGATGCGTAATTGACCCAAACTCCCTTCATCCGTTTCAGAATCAACTGATCGAAAATTCATTTCACCAATATGTTCTTTTGCAGCCTGAAGCTCAAGGAATGGTGGCGGCAATGAACAACCACCACTTGCACGAACAAATTTTGTATCCATATACAACTCACCCGTATTCATCTCAGCAACGGCTCGAACATTGGTGTACTGATCAATACGGATCCGCATTGCCAAATCTGCACGTCCCATTTCAGGAGACAGCGAAAACTTTCCGGCTAATGGCTCAGGATTATTATCGGCGAATAGATAGAGAGTTTTAATATAATGATCTTTTGTCTGCGGGATCTGAGCATTAATGCTGACAGGAACAACACTGGCATCTTCAGCACGATAAGGAACTGTCAGCTTTACAATCGATTCACCTTCCTGGATTTGTTTGCCCTGAAAGTGTTTCTGGCGAATAAATGTTGTCCACACATCTACTTTAGATTGTCTTGGTTTAGGTTTTGCTTGTTCTGACTGTGGTTGAACTTCAGCTAATGTAGCAACAGGTGAAAATGCAATAACAGACAGTAAGCTCAATAAGTATATCCGTATCTTTTTCATAGTCTGGATCTCCAAGGTTCTTTAGTGACGTAAGAATTATCATTATATGAAGTATCGGCGAACGGATAGGAAAGATAAATAGTTCGGAAGGTCTATACCTTTTGGAATAGTAAAAAATTACCAGAGGATCAATTTTTTGTTGAGCCTCTGGCAATAAAAGATCCGGCCGAGATCAGGAGTCCCTAAGTTGTGCCTCAGTCATATGGTGCTTAGGATGCACGGGGCGCATGAAGAAGTTCGCGATCATGGCAATGAACAACAATGCTGCCATCAGATACATTGTCTGATTATACAAACTTGATGTTGGATCAATCGTTCCTTCGGGTGCAATTTCCATTAGTTTGGAAATAGACACTGTTTTCGCCGCCACCAGGCTTTCAAGCTGATCGACTCCAGCCCCAAACGCATTTTGAAAAGCAGCTGGATCAATCTTATCAACCAGATTCTGAATTGCTTTATTGGCTGAACTTTCTCGTAGTGAGGTGATCGCCAAAGGTCCTAACACGCCTGCTGTACTCCATGCAGTCAATAAACGTCCATGAATACCACCCACAAATTTGGTTCCAAAAATATCCGCAAGATAAGCCGGAATCGTTGCAAAACCACCACCATACATGGTGAAGATGATCATCGTTGCGCCATAGAAAAGCACCAACCACATGATCGAAGGACTGACGCTGACTTGTTGAGCAACATATGGGATCGAAAGATAAAGCAGGATCCCTAAACCGAAAAAGATGAAATAGGTCATTTTACGACCAATATAATCTGAAATACTCGCCCAGAAAAATCGCCCGACCATATTGAACAAACTCAACATCATCACGTAAGTAGCAGCAAACTCAAGATCAACCGTTCCCGGTAAAGTCGATCCGAAAATCTCGGTGACCATCGTTTTAGCAACGGAAATAACACCAATACCTGCAGTAACATTAAGACAAAGCATGAGCCAGAGCTGCCAGAACTGTGGTGTTTTGAGTGCTTCATCAATATGAACATGATGCTGTGTGACCATGCCGTGTTTGTCGCTTTCCTTTGGTGGCACAAAACCTTCCGGTTTCCAGCCTTCGGCAGGAACACGATACGCAAAAGCGGAGATCAACATCACTACAAAATAAACTGCTCCCAGCGTGAAAAAGGTTTCTGCGACGCCGACAGTCCCGGTGCCCGCCAGATAAACACCTTCAGGACCGGGAACCAGCATACTGGCGACATCGTTCGCACCAATAACAACCGCTTCTTTCAGCTGCCCACCAACATCGACCATGCGGCGACCTGCTTCGGTCACAAGATTAACGCTATCGATCGTGCCCAGATATTCTGGCGCTTGATAAAAGTGCTTCATGATTGGACCGATCAGGAATTTCGCCAACATTGCCCCCCCGCCAAAACCCATGATCGCAATACCGGTTGCCATTCCACGTCGATCAGGAAACCATCGGATCAAGGTACTGACCGGAGAAACATAACCAAGTCCCAGGCCACAACCTCCCAGCATGCCGTAACCAAAATAGAGCAACCAGAGATTACCGGTAAGGATCCCCATGCCACCGATAAAGAAACCACCCGCCCAACAAAATGCTGCAACAACGCCGACTTTGCGTGGGCCGACTTTTTCCAGCCATTTACCACCGATAGCCGCTGCTAAGCCTAGAAAAACGATCGCTACCGTAAAGATCCAGACAACACTTTTTAATGACCAGTCATCCGCAGCACTGGTGACAACACCAATACGTTTGATCAATGCGGGGTTAAACAAGCTCCACGCATAAACAGAACCAATACACAGATGAATTCCCAGTGCGGCTGGTGCGATAAGCCAACGATTAAAACCAGGTTTTGCGACGATGCGCTCTTTTGAAAGTAGATCCGCCATCATTTAACTCCTTGAAATATTATTCTTATAATTGAAAAGGACTATTATTTGACCTTGAGACTGACGAATCGGGGCGATTATGTCAAGCGCGAAGCTGATCCTTAGCGTATAATCAAGACATGCAAAATCATTCTGACGGACCACTGATTGATTCCTTCGGGCGCACAGTTTCCTATGTGAGATTGTCCGTCACTGATCGTTGTGATTTCCGTTGTGTGTACTGTATGAGCGAAGATATGACCTTCGTTCCCAGAGCGCAGGTTCTTACGCTGGAAGAACTCAGCCTGATCGCCCGTGCCTTTTCAGAACTACAGGTTTCAAAAATCCGCATCACAGGCGGCGAACCTTTGGTACGAAGGAATGTACTTCAGCTGTTCAAAGAAATTGGCAGCCTTTCAAATATTAATGATCTGACACTGACAACCAATGGATCACAATTACCACACATGGCTGCTGATCTGAAAGCCGCTGGCGTTCGGCGTATTAATATCAGTCTCGATACACTAAAGGCTGATAAGTTTAAGGAACTCACTCGTGTCGGCGATCTCAACAAAGTCCTATCGGGGATTGATGCCGCAGTTGACGCTAAGTTCGAAAAAATCAAACTCAACGCTGTCATACTCAAAAATAGAAACGATGATGAGGTGACTGGTCTAGTCAATTTCGCCATCGAACGTGATATGGATATCAGTTTTATAGAAGAAATGCCGTTAGGCGAAATTGGCGATCGCAGCCGGAAGGAAGGCTACTATTCCAGCGATGAAATCAAAGCTGATCTTGCCCGATCATTTATGCTCATAGACACGACAGAAACCACGGGGGGCCCTTCTCGCTACGTCAAAATTTCCGGCACAAAAACTCGTGTAGGTTTTATTTCACCGCACAGTCATAACTTCTGCTCCACATGTAACCGCGTGCGTGTCACTGCAGAAGGCCGGTTACTATTATGTCTTGGCCAGGAACATTCTGTTGATCTTCGAAAAGTCATTCGAGCGAACCCCGGCAATTTAGAAAAATTGAAACAGGTAATTCGAGATGCCATGACGATCAAACCTGAAGGACATGATTTTGATCTTAGCGCTAAACCCATAATCTTCAGACATATGAATAGTACCGGTGGCTAAAACTAATTCTTTCTACCGCCCAGAACTAACCCAATCAGGACTCGCACCAACCTGTTCTGTGATCGCTCATGATGAATATGGAAATGAACGGGAAACTCAGATCGCAGGAGAACTACCTCTCACTATTTATCTTGATCGTAGAGAAATCGTGACCTTAATGACGCTTGGTCGTCATCCCGAAGCACTAGTATTAGGATTTCTTAAGAATCAACACCTGGTAAAAGATATTGAAGATATCGAGGCTGTTCAGGTGGATTGGGAAACCAATGCTGTCGCAGTCACAACCAATAATCCAATTGCAGATCTTGAAAAACGACTCGAAAAAAGAACTGTCACAACAGGCTGTGGTCAGGGAACCGTTTTTGGTGACATCATGGCTGGACTGAATGAAATCAAGCTTAATCACTCACCGGTCAAACAATCCGTGGTTTACGATCTTCTCTACAACATGCGGGAGCATAACGATGTTTATAAATCTGCAGGAGCAGTACACGGATGTGCGCTTTGTGAAGATGCAAAGATCTTAAACTTTGTTGAAGATGTTGGTCGACATAATGCCGTGGATGCCATTGCAGGAATGATGTGGCTGGATCGTATTTCCGGAGACGATAAGATCTTTTATACCACTGGAAGACTAACCTCGGAAATGGTGATCAAGGTGTCGCAGATGGGAATTTCAGTTCTGCTGTCACGCTCAGGAATCACGCAGATGGGATTAGAACTGGCTCAAAAAACCGGCGTCACTTTAATCGCCCGAGCAAAGGGCAGACATTTTCTGGTTTTTAACGGACTGGAACTTATTGAATATGATGCTCCACCACCGAAGCGATCGTAATTATTTCTTCCGATTTACTACCGCATGAACAACATGATCATGTTCAAAATAAACCGTGATATTAGAATATGTCCACTTTGATATTGGTGGTTCTCCAATCGCAGTATATTTCTTAACAGGTTTACCATATTGGCTTTCCACCTGAGCAGTTGTCATTCCCCGGTCAGGTCGATCGACAGATGCATTTTTTTCCACAGTCCGAATTAGCAAGGTATCTGCTGACACGACACTTGTCATAAAAAATAAAATTCCAACTACAATAATGTTCTTAATTTGTTTCACGATTTGATTCCTGTACAAAAAAGGTTTCTAACTAAAAATTCTAGCTCTATCCTCTTATCGGCTTCGTGAAATATTACTTTAGAAAAGTGATGTCACTTTTGCCCAAAATATATCAGGGAGAAAATTACCATTTTCATCAACACATATTCGTGGTTCAATATTTGTTCTCAATAATTGATAAGGATCCTGCCCCTTATAATTGACTCCTTCTATTGTGGTGCAAGCATGCTGATAAGCAGCTTTATTAACGTATTTCAGCACAGTATCATTGTAGTCATCCGCCGACCCATTCGGATAAGCAAAGCCTTTTATCTCTTGTCCCATTTTTTCTTCCAGAAGTCGTTTCGACTCAACAAGTTCGTACTCAATTGATTGCTCATCCTCTCTCGAAAGAATCGGATGCGAGATCGTGTGTGATCCAAAATTGATATTGTTTTCCTTCATCTCTTTGATCATCTCCCATGACAACATTGGGCTTACATTTTCCTCTGTATTGTCAACTTCCAATCGAGACAAAATAATTTTAAGTTTTGCTAACCGCCCTTTATCAGTAAATGTTTTGAGCCAAAGATTAAGAGTATTAACTGTTTTATTTACATCTTCCGAGTTTTCTAGTTTAAATTTTTCCGATCCAAGATCTGTTAAATCAATAAACTTATGATCAGTGTTTTGTAATCCCAGAATGAGCTTTTCATACCAGAAAAAATAATCACCTTCCAGATGACCGTAGGAAAGATAAATCGTTGCAGGTGTATTATGTTTTTTTAATATCGGAAACGCCTTTTCATAATTGTCCCGATAACCATCATCAAAAGTGATCACAAACTTCACTTTATTATCATCAACAATAAGATTTTTATCCTGATCAAAGAGTGATTCCAGAGCAACAATCTCGGATCGTTTTTTAAGCTCAGTAATAATTCGATCTAATATGGAGGGTGCTATTGTTAATGCAAGTGGATCATCTTCATTTCCAATTTTATGAAACATCAGAATAATGACACCACCTTTACTCAGGCGACGATCAACAGCACCCGTTTTATTTAGAACAGTAGCAATAGATCTTTTAGCTGCTTGTCTAAGTTTCGTCTTCATTATTATTTAATCCTTTAAAAAATGAGTCAGAGAATTTTGTCCGGAAACTATGCCAGAAATTATATTAGAACTGATCGATAAATCTTTGCAAATTCACGACTCTGAATACCGGCACTATATTCCTCTTCGACTCTAATCCGACATTTGTCACCATACTTTTGAATGCTATTTTTCTCATCAATAATAGATTGCATTTGTTTCGCAAGACCATCAACATCGCCAGGAGAAACAAGCTTGCCATGATCGTCGCATAACAAACGTCCAACAGCACCAACATCTGTGGCAACAATCGGTAATGCCGAAGCCATCGCTTCAAGAATGCTCATCGGCATTCCTTCGGTATGAGATGGCGAGACATAGCAATCTATATCATTCAAAATTTGTTCAACTTCAGTTCTGGAACCTGTAAATTTTATCTTGTCTGTCAAATTAAGCTCTTGCGTTAAATTGATCAAATCACCATTTAGAGGACCGTTACCTACTAATAATAGCCCAATATTTTTATTTTGATCGTTAAGTTTTGAAAATGCTTCAAGTAAAACTTGGTGACCTTTTTCTTCACTTAACCGTGCAATAATGCCAAACACAAAACAGGATGGATCAAAACCCCAATATTGTTTACCAAGACCTTTCACATCTGGACTGAAATTTTTATCGTCTACCCCGTTTGCTACCAGTGATAATTTCTTTTTTAAACTGGTCTTAGATAACTCTTCATAGAGCTGTTCTGACACCACTGTGATATGTGAAACCATTCGTAATAACAGGTTTTCTACCAGCTCGTAGGCACGGTTTTTTACATCGCCAAATGTTTTTCCATGCAATGTGGCAACCTGCCGACGGCCAGCGACCCTGGCAGCAATGCCTCCATAAAAATGACTTTTGTAATCGTGAGAGTGGATGATATCGATCTGATTTTGTTTACAAACTCGGACAAGGTTGCTGATCGTACGAAAATCCATACGGGATTTACAGGGTATCTCAAGAGCATTCAAATTGGCTTCATGTGCGTGATCAAGCAAGGATCGATCACCACTGATATAATTTTCTATACAGGCCAATGATGTTTCGATGCCATCATCTGGCAATCGTTTCATCAAAGTGATGATCACTCTTTCAGCACCATAGAACCCGGCACTTGATCGTAAATGCAGAACCTTTTCTGGCATTAGATTCTTCTGCGAATCACACCGTAAGCTGGATTTCTTTCTCGCGTTAGCATCAATGCTCTTAGTGAGATTGCCAGATAGACATAGAAATAAGCTGAAAGTGGATAATGGGTAAAACGATCACCAAAAATATTACCTATTGTAAAGCTAACTACAACCCCAAAAAAACCAATGCCAAGGGCTTTATATAAGGGATCATCAGTTTCATCGTAAAGATTTTTTCCCACTTTTGATGATCGCCACAAGATCACAAGAAAGATAATAAACCCGATTATTCCATGCTCAGCAAGTAGTTTTAGATAGAAGTTATGGGTGTCCAATTTGGCTGGGTTACGTTCAATAAATGTCTTATACCCCTGGCCAATAACAGGGTTTTCTAAAAACTGCTCGTAAGCCAGAGCCCAGAATACAAAGCGTGACTCTGCAGATTCATCTCTTTCTGTTCCTTCATCTACGGTAATACTACCAAACCTTTCCTGTACAGATGCTGGAAGGAAATTTAGCATTATTCCACCAAAGATAAATATCGATGGGATTAACAAGAAAACCATTTTTTTTCGTGTGTGCCAGACAATAGCAACTAATGCAATTAAGAAAGCAAGATAAGCGCCCCTTGAATAGGTATAGATCAGGCTATACAAATTTAAGAAAATAAAAAAACCAAGTATGATTCTAACTTTTCTCGTTTTAATAAAATAAAACAACGTTATAAGAACTATTGTAAAAGCAGCATAAAATGATGCCATCTCATTAGCGCCTAACATAGAAAATGTTCCACTAATCCTGAGATCATGATCATAATGATAACTGGAAACGGCACGATGCTGGGAGAAGAACACCCGGAACATGTAGAGAAGAGGCAGAACGGTTGCTCCGATAACCAAAATAATTCCCTTTCTATCTCGAACGCAGTTTAAAGTAATAAAAAACAGGAATGGAGCAAGCAACATATCTTTTGCACCGGTAATAAGCTCCTTGTTCATAACGCCTAGCGACACCTTATGCATGATCAAAGCTAATACGACCGAACACATATAAAAAATAATGGGTTTATTCAGTGAAGTTTGTGTTTTGGTATTAAACTCTGTTCGTGTTTTCCAGACAAAAAATGCTAGCAGGAAACATATATTTAGTAGATTAAGCCCCCCCCCGAGACTGGGCAGCTTGGTAACATAAATACTCTGTAACGGAATAAGGAAGATCAGAAAAAGAAGGACGTAATTAGCCTTAATATTGTCACCCTGTTCATCAACCTTAAAAGGTGAATGAACGCGTGATTTTTTAATAATTACTGAATCTGTCATTGCAAAAAACTCTCACGGGACTGGCCGTATTGTTTGATACTTATAACCCAGCATTTCCCAATATTGGATTAATTGAAAATGTTCTCATAGTGAGTCAGCATTTGTTCTAAAGAAAACTGCCTGCTTATATGTTTCAATCCATTCTCACCCATCTCATCACGTAACTCTTTAGAATCATGAAGCTTTTTCATAGCATCAGCAATAGATGAGGCTTCTGTTGAAACCAGTAATCCGTCAACACCATCTTCTACAACTTCAACATTTCCACCAACTCGAGATGCGATAACTGCAGTTTTTGATGCCATGGCCTCCAGAAGAGCATTTGATAATCCTTCGGTATGGCTCGCCAAAACGAAAACATCAATTGCGTCCAGTATGTTCTCTATATCAAATCTGGCACCAAGAAAATGTACGAAATTATTTAAATTCAGGTTGACTGCTTGCAGCTCAAGTTCTTTCCTTAACTCACCGTCGCCAACAAGAATAAGATGAGCCAACTTTCCTTCCTGATGTAACTCAGAAAGCGCTTCAATAATTGAATGATGGTTCTTAACTGGATAAAGGTTAGCAACCAGACCAAATACGATTTCATCAGAAAGTATGCCTGCTTCCTGTCTGATTTTTTCCCCATCAGAACTTTCAAAACGGCAAACATCTACTGCATTATAGATAAGCTGTATTTTCCCTGCCTCAACACCTTGATTAATAATAGATTTTTTAACAGCTTCTGAAACCGCAATAAATTTTGTGAAAGATTTATTTATAAGGCGATAAGCAAGCGCAAGTTTTTTACTATTTCTAAAACCAGTATCGCGACGATTAGATATTCTTACTTTAATACCTGCAAGCCTGGCCAGTGACCCGACAATGACATCTGAAGACTCAAAAAGAGACATGGCACAATCATAATCACCTGTCTTCATTATCTTATAAATTTCTTTTAAGTATTTAAATGATGATGGCGCATAAACTCTTCTGACAGGCATCCTGTAATAATTAACACCCTGGATCTTACCTTTGGTGTTATCTATAACATCTGAGTCCATCTCACTTACGTCAAAATAGATGACATCCATAGAGTAGTAAGATTGATCGAGCCTGGAGAGCAAGGTCCAAATATGTGTCTCTGCACCTCCTGTTGTACCGCCAACCGCCGTATCTATCAGAACCAGTATTCTTTTCATAAAATATACTACTTACTGATTCGATTCGTCTGATTCTGTGGGTGGATAAAACCCAATAATTTTATCTCTTTCTTCAGAGAATCTATTTCCTGTGAATTGTTGTTCTGGAATATTTTTATCGATTGCTACAAGTTGTGCTGAATGCTCTTTCTTTCTCTCTTCCTGCTTCTTAAAAGCATCAAGCTTATTATCCATCATTGCTCCAATTGCACTTATGAGCTGTTCTTGTTGCAACAAACTTTCAGCAGCAACCTGGTTAGGATCATTCGAAACACCCGTAGTTACTGAATTGATATTATTCGTGTTAACTACCGGATCAAGTTCATCAGTTCCCCACGACTCTTCAACAAGATCGGCACTCACCATTTCCAGAACTTTCTCACCAATTTCACTGCTCTCTTCCAAACTGGCACATAATAAAAGTCGATCACAAAAAACATTAATCTTTCTTGGAATTCCCTTGGCATGCTCATAAATCGCATCAAAAGCCTGTTCTGTAAACGCTGGGTTTCCATCCCATCCAACCATCTTCAAACGATGGGTAATGTATCCTTCAGTCTCTTCTCTATTCATTGGTTTCAGATGGTAGGCAGCAATAACACGTTGTCTGAGTTGCTCGAACTGGGGAAGACGCATTGTTGCTCTAAATTCTCTTTGCCCCAATAGAAAACTTTGCAATAACGCTCTGTTATCCATTTGATAATTAGACAACATTCGTAGTTCTTCAATTGATCGCGGTGGGAGATTTTGGGCTTCATCAACCAGCAAAAGAGCCCTTTTTCCTTCATGTGCTAACTGCCTGAAAAATGTTTCAAGATTTTTCAGTAAGACAGCCTTGGAAATTCCGTCATAAGCCAGACCAAACTCAGCGGCAACGACTCTCAACAAGTCGTCCTCCTGAACTTGAGTAGTAACCACTTTTGCTGCCACTATATGTTTATTTTCAAGCTCATCCGACAAGGCATTTACCAGTGTTGTCTTACCCGTACCGACATCGCCGGTTATAACAATAAACCCTTCCTGAGCTTTTATTCCATACAAAAGATACGACAAAGCTCGCTTGTGTCCATCACTTTCAAAGAAAAATCGATGATCAGGCGTTAGCTGAAATGGCTTCCCCGTAAGATTATAATATTCTCGATACATAAGTTTTTATTTGATCCCGCAAGATTAGAGGTGACTTTTGTTTTTTTCAATCAACCTCTAAGCTTATTTTTATTAGCAATCAGGAATTATGGTAATAACCGTAATAGCCAGATTCAGCATTTTCATTACTCTGGTTTAAAATCAAACCAACGTATTTGGAGTGATCAAGACGTTCAACAGAACTAATGAATTCTTTTTCCTTGGTCTCTCCAGCACGCACAACAAAAGCAACTTGTCCTACTAAACTGGCTAATATCGGCGCCTCACTTGTTACCAAAATAGGAGGGCAATCAAAAATAACGATTCGATCTTTATATCGGTTTGATAGTTCATTGATCAATTCAGCCATTCTATTACTGGCCATGAGTTCTGTCGTGTTATTAACCTTCTTACCTGATGGCAATACTGTCAATCCATCGATATTTGTTTTGAGTACTACATCATTAAGCTCAGCCTCGCCGGTTAAATATTCCGTTAACCCACCTCTTCCATCGACACCGAATGTCTTTGATACATCAGATTTGGCTATATCCGCATCAACCAACAAAACCGTTCGATCGATTTCACGGGCAATACTTAAAGCCAGGTTCGATGCAATAAATGTTTTGCCTTCGTCAGGAACTGAACTGGTAACCATAATCAGATTACCTTTTTCAATTGGAGAATCGCCCAGTCCAGCAGCATTGACCAGCAATCTTCTTTTAATCATCCTGAGTTCTTCGTAAAGACGAGGGTTATCATCATCAACCAGGGCAAGATGTGCTTTTCGCAAACGCTTCAGATCTACCTTAACTTCTTCGGTGGTAATTTCATTCAATTCCTGATCATCACTATTTGAAATAGTACGACCACTTACCCGATCGGCTTCAGCTATAACAGCACCAAAAACCTGAGAAATATTTTCAGATTCTTTTTTCTGAACCACTCTGTTTGGTTCTATTGGGTCATTTGTTAGCTTATCAACTGCTTTTTCTATGATACTCATAATCTTCTTCTCACTAATTCTATATTTTTTCTAAAGCATTTTTAATCGGGTTGATAACTTCACCCCCCAACTGCTCTTCCACTTTATCAACACCAAAACCCGCATAGTCACGAAGATAACTAACATCAAATAAGTATCCTAACATTAGTCCTGCATAGACCAGAAGCAACACACCTGCGGCAAGTGAGTAAGTTATATTACTCGCACCTTTTGCCAGATGTTCACCGACAGAGCTTAATTGAGTAACATTCCCCAGAACAGGCAATGTTGTTAATTGCTTGACTGATTGCTTATCGTAAATTTTGGGACGCATTAAAGAGAAGAAAATGCTGCCACCAATACTAGTCATAAGTGCCATCAACAACACCATTGTAAGCCACTTGAGCCTGTTCGGGCCTGTTGGAACCAGAGGCACTCGTGGTGGATCGATAACCTTCAACTGAAGCTCATCAACATTATTCGCGCCTTCCGAAATGTCTGCAGACTCTCTTCTTTTTAATAGTTCTTCAAATTCATTTTTATTAACCCGATAGTCTCGATTAAGACTGGAGACCTTAGCTTCAATATCTGGCAAAGTATCAACATTTGCTTCAAGCTCGATCAACCTTTTCTGGAACTCTGCTACTCGAGTGTTGAGTGCTGCAACCATCGCATCAGCTTCACCATAAGCCGACTTCAATGTCTGATAAGCCGGATTAGCAACCGAAACAGGTGCAGAGACAAATCCACCACCACTATTATTATCCGTTATAGCAACTGCTCCCGTCTCACCAGCAGCTCGTTGTGCTTCCAACTGTTCCAGTCTTCGTTTTGCCGATTTCACATCTGGATGAACGTCCGTAAATTTCAGGGACAACGCCTGAAGTTTTGCCCGAGCTTGCTGAATACTAATATCAATCGGGTTTTTCACAGCCCCACCTCCTAGCCTTCTAACACTACCACCTGTGGTTGTATAGCTTGGAGTCGTCTTTAATTGTTTGCTTAAAGCGGTACGTCTGTGCTCCTGTTCCTGCAGATCCAACTTGGCCGTTTGGAGTTGGTTCTTCGCAGCCTCTAACCGAGCAAAGTATGTATTGTCATCTGTGACCAATACGCCAGGGTGTTCTTTTTTGAAATCCTTTAATTTTTCTTCTGCCTGAACCAACTTAACCTCATACTCCGCGATCTTTTTATCCAGGTATTTTTTTGCTTCATCTGTATCGAGCCTGTTCGCACCGATCACTTTTTCAATAAATACATCTAACAATGACTGAGTAACATTTTTGGCCATAACCGGGTCACTGTTGGAATAGGTAAGCGTATAAATATTATTAACTTCCTTACCACCGCTGATCAATATCACTTCTGCGAGTTTCTTGACCATTTTCTCGTATGCCTCAGGCGAGTCTATGAGTGCATCTAATCCTGTTTTCCTCGCAACCAACTCAAGGTTAGGTCGCGACAACAATGTTCGTTTCATTATTTCTGCTGTCGACTCAGTAACAGTACTGTCGACTGCAATTCCCTTAAGTAAAGGTTTTAACATTGAGCGAGTATCTACATAAACACGCGCTGTAACCTCGTACTTGTGAGGCATCACAATTACAGAGATCCAGCCTATAAGGGAAAGCAATACTGCGGCCATCAATGCGTGCCACCGGTTATCCCAAAAGTTTCTAAAAAGATGTTTTAATTGATCCATTGTTTCTTGCATATTGTCGAGAACACTCTTATATATTTAATTTAGTTTATAACTTGCACTTCTCTGTCCAAAGAAATGCTCTTATTATTACCTCTGTCCCGTCAGACAGAGTCTCTATTGCAGTTTAATATCCGCAAACCTTCCCAGACACTGACTGCAGCTAATAATATCAGAAGATTACAGCCGCTTGCGGTTGTCATTTATTGACTTCTTTGCATTACTTTAGCTTATCACGCCAACCCATACACATCCTATATCCTGAGTATTAATCCCTGTACATCCTTAACGTCCACCTTTGCTCCAAAGTACTACTTGAACGGTTTGTAACAAAATAGTGGTGTCAAGAAACAGACTGTAATTTTTTAAGTAGTACAGATCGTACTGCAGCTTTTCCCGAGCATCTTCTTCCGACGCTCCGTAGGGATAGCAAATCTGTGCCCACCCGGTTATTCCTGGTTTAACATGATGACGCATTTCATAATATTCGATCGTTTTTGCCAGCTCAGAGACAAACTGAGGGCGTTCAGGTCGTGGCCCAACAAAACTCATATCGCCGCGAAGTACATTGTAGAGTTGAGGTAGTTCGTCAAGTCGCGTTTTTCTGATAAACGATCCTGTTTTGGTAATACGAGCATCATCTGATTGTGCCCATTGTGCGATGCCATCTTTTTCTGCGTCAACGCTCATACTTCTGAACTTGAATATCTCAAAATCTTCACCATTTAACCCAACACGTATTTGTCGATACAATGCGGGTCCCTGAAAACCTGACTCAACATAGATAGCCAGAGCCGTCAGTACCATAAATGGTAGTAATAAAATGAAAAGCAAAGAGCTAACGACCACATCGAAGACTCGCTTTCCTGATGACTTTAGTACAGCCTGGGTAAATCCATCTGCAAAAATAAAATTACTGGGGTGTAAGGAATCCAGTTTAATTTTGCCCAGCTGTCGCTCATAAAACGTCGAAACATCAATGACCTGAATACCCTGCATTTTACAGGCAAGAATGTCATCTACCGGAATATTGTTTCGTCGGTCATCAAATGCGACAACAATCTCATCAATATCCCTGGATTTAACATAATCAAGAAGTGGCATATCCCCTATTGATATAATTTTTTCACTTGAGACAACTTGTTCATCATTACCAATAGCAGCAAATCCGACAAGATTAATGCCCCGGTGATCTGTACGACGTTTTAGCTGGCTAATTAACTGTGCATTTTTACCAACACCCAGAATCAGTAAATTTCTCTGCCAGGCTGTATCGGTTCGATGAAAACAAAGAAACCGACTTGAGATGATTCCTATAAAGGCACAGAAGAACGCCATCCCAAAAGCACCACGACCCAAAATTAATGCGGGTGACATATAAAAAACAAGTGCCATCAACAATAAGCCAATAAAAAAACTACCCACAATTCTTACAAAAGTAGTCTTTGGGCCTTCCCTGTAATCTCGCTGATATAGTCCCATTGTCGTCATCACACCAAACATCACCATCGTGAAAACAAGTGCTCTTGGGAAAATTGACTGCATCGATCCTTCAATACTGTAGACCTGGTACGAATTCCAATCATAAAAGCGGAGTATGACACCCAGGTAGACAGATACAAAAAATATGACTATTTCTACTGTCATTAGCATCATGATTGTTTTGGGAACGTAGTGTCTAAAGATTCTGTACATATAAAAAGTGTCGCTTCCAGCTTTTGGGTAATTCCTAATGGTTTATTCTTTCAAGATGTATCGGCAGATTTGCTTGGCCCTTTAATAGGATAAACCAGCAATTAGCATGCCTCTTCGCACAAAATAACGCCCATACCACTTCGTGCCAAAATTTGGTTACAATCTTGCAGATCAGCAAGACAAAAGACAAGCTAATAATTTCTTTAATAACAACATGTTACATTTAACATTGTTGTAACAATTCTACCTTTATTTTTTAAATGACTCGGATCATAAAAAATTCACAATCAACAACAGTTGGCGTCGCTAAACCACGACATATCTTTATTCGAAAAAAAACCTGAGAAAATATTATTAAAGAAAAAGGTATATTTGTAACCTAAAGAAAACTATCTAAACAGAAACAAACTTCAGATCTGTACTATCTCATGAACCGATCAATTGTCTGTAGCAACGTCGCTTTCTTAATAGGTTTTGTCAGGTGTGAATTACATCCAGCCTGAATACTTTTATCCATGTCTTCTTTAACAGCGTGAGCTGTTAAAGCTATGATTGGCGTAGCTTCTCGACCATTTTCTTTTTCCCAACGCCTCATTTCTCGTGTCGCGGTATGCCCGTCCATGACTGGCATTTGTACATCCATTAACACCAGGCTGTATTCACCCTGAGTAAACTTATCCAGGGCAACTTGCCCATTTTCAGCTTCTTCGATCTCAAACGTTGTTTTCTTTAAGTAAGCATTGATCAACAAACGATTATCCTCATTGTCTTCCACCAGTAAAATAGGAGCACAACCAATAAATGACTTCTGTTCGATCGTATTTAAATACTGGTTGTCGCTGGAAAGAGACACTCGCAAAGTGCCGGAAACGGCCTGAAATAACTCCTCTGATTTAACAGGTTTCACCAGATAGGTTCCGATACCACAGGCTTTCGCTTTCTCCAGATCACTGTTCAAATTAGAAGATGACAACATCAATACCGTTTTAATGTCGCCTCTCTCTCTTTTTATCGCTTCAGCAACGCCAAAACCATCCATTCCTGGCATATGACAGTCTGAAAGAACCAGATCAAATGGATGGCCACTTTGAAGTGCAGCTTTATAAGCATTAACGCCCGTTTGACCATCCTTTGCTTCTGTAACAACCACACCTTTTGGTATAAGCGTTTCTCTCAGGATTAATCTGTTTGTATCATTATCATCAATGATTAATACACGCCGTCCTTCAAGATCGGGTGGATCTAAGGGTAAAAAGTCCTCAGCAAACTCACCTTCTTCAATCCGTATTGTAAAATGGAATTCGCTGCCCTTTCCTTCATGACTTTCCACCCACATTTGACCACCCATAATTTCAGCGAGTCGTTTTGATATGGTTAGACCAAGACCTGTCCCACCATACTTTCGTGTTGTTGATGAATCGACCTGATTAAAACTGCCAAAAATAGAATCTAGCTTGGAAGCAGGGATCCCGATGCCCGTATCTGTCACCGAGAATTGTAATAACATTGGATCATCTTGATCAGGTGCTTTTCGCACCCGAATTACAATTTCACCACTTTCAGTAAATTTGATCGCATTGCCGAGCAGGTTAAGAATGATCTGTCGCAATCTTCCCGGATCACCTTTTGCCCAGGCTGGAACATCGGAAACCACCTGGCAGATCAGTTCTATTCCTTTCTCATCCGTTTTCAGAGAATAAATATCTGTCGCTTCTTCAACCAGTCTTGGCAAATTAAAATCGATCCGTTCGATCACCAACTGGCCGGCTTCAATTTTAGACAAATCAAGAATATCGTTTACCAGACTCAATAAAGCCTCACCAGATTTCCTGAAGATCCCAACATAACGATTCTGTTCGCCTGATAAGCTTGTTTCTGAAAGTAATTCAGCCATACCAATAATTGCGTTGAGTGGTGTTCGTATCTCATGACTCATACTGGCAAGAAATTCTGACTTAACTCTCGAAGCCTCCAGGGCTTGATCACGAGTCGTTGCCAATTCACGAGTCTGACGTTCGACCTGTCGCTCAATTTCTTTATTCCTTTCTCGTAATTCACGCGCCTGTATGTCTTTTGCTCTGGCAAGCGCGATCAATAATAAGGTGATACCTGAGCCAAGAAATAAAGCTGTCAGGATCAGTTGTCGATCAAGATCTGCCCAATAAACAGGTCGCTGAATCGTCAACTTAGTTGAATAGTAAGGAAATTGAACGACCACCTCTTCATCGAGCGTTGTGATCATCCAGCCTTTTGAGGATTCATCATTTTGAATTTTTTTTCTGAATAGTAACTGGCGACCAGTAATCCCTTCAGACTCGCTGTGTAATTTGACAGATAAAGCATCGGAAAGAGAACTGCCAAATAATTCTGCTGGATTAACCATGATGGAGACCAGGCCGGAAGTCTGTTGATTATTGTTTTCCAATATTCCTGTTTGTGTGACGGACTTAAGCAAAACATAAGCAGACTGTTCATCTCCAACCTGGATGATTGGTGTCGGTACGACATCACCTGTATCTATTGCAGAAGCCACTGCATTATTCATTTGTTCAGATATCTGTAAACCTGAGTTTCGCTGGCAACCTTTCTTTTTTCCAGATTCAGCATGAAAAATACAGGAAATCAGAACAGAATTATTTTCATCTGATTGATTGTTTTGAGGTTGGATCTGATGAAAAGAAATTGAAGCAATAAATGGATGACGTTCTATAAAGGATTGTGAAAATGACTCGAATGAGCTTTCTGTCATTTCGGGTAGTGACTCAAGGAGATTGGAAAATGTTGATGTCACATCATCTGCTGCAGAAACACCTCTGTTTACTAGAGAACTGATCGACACAGACTCAAAAGCAAACTCTTTTTTCTCATTATCAATGGAGTTAAACCAGGCCAATAAAAAGAGAATAAAGGTAAAAGACAGCCCCAGAATTGTTGTCACAGAATAAATAAAAAGTCTGGAAGGCAAACGTTGTTGTTTCAAAACTGTCCCCGGGAGCTACTGAATTATGGAAAAATAGTTAAGAGTAGGTTACTTCTACTCGATTAATATAATCCTCTAATTTTTGGACGGCTTGATCAATTCCACTGGTGTCACTTACTAAAGCAGCATTTTCTATCTGATCACCCAGATCTGTGATGGCGTCAAAACCATAGCCTCCACCCGAACCTTTCATACTATGACCGATAATACGTATTTTTTCAAAATCACCTTTTCCAAGACATACTCGCATCGCAATAATGTCCTTATTACGATTACTCATATATCCCGGGATGAGATCCTCAAGATCAGGATCGCATTGTATAATGATATTATTCAAAAATTTCCCCCTAAATCCCTTAAGATCTTATGAAACCTCTACTGGATCTGGATCCCTGAAATCCACAGGATCAAGACTATGCATTCTTAATAGTTTATAAAATTCAGTTCGATTCCTCCCTGCAATCCGAGCTGAATTTGCTACCTGCCCTTTTGTTAATTGTAAAACACTAATCAGATAATCTCTTTCGAATGAGTGTTTGGCATCTTTTAGTGTTCGAAAATTATCTCTTTGATCAGCTAATGCCTTCTGCACCATGCTCAAAGGGATGATATCAGTCTTACTTAGCGTTGCACACAAATCAACAACATTAATCAACTGCCTGACATTGCCCGGCCATGACGAAGTGATTAAATAACTGAGTGCTTCTGGAGAAAATACTTTTTTAGGCTCACCCTTTTTTAGCGCAAACTTTTCCATATAGTGCTCGAGTAACAACTCTATATCTTCTGGACGCTCAGCCAAACTGGGAATATCTAATGGAACAACGTTGAGTCTATAGTAAAGATCGGCTCTGAAACGGCCTTCCTTGACAGCTTTCGCCAAATTGCTATGGGTCGCTGATATTATCCGCACATTGATAGACACACTTCGCACTGATCCGACTGGACGTACCTGAAAATCCTGAAGAACTCGGAGCAACTTCACCTGTAAATTGAGCGGCATATCGCCAATCTCATCCAGAAATAAGGTTCCACCATCTGCGGCTTTGAACAAACCTTCATGCTGAGTCAATGCCCCGGTAAACGCACCCTTCTCATGCCCAAATAACTCGGACTCGAGTAATTGTTCTGGTATTGCCCCACAGTTCACACCGATGAATGGCTGATCTTTTCTTGGGCTGGCATCGTGAATTGCTTTTGCAAGTATTTCTTTACCCGTACCCGTCTCTCCAGAAATGAAAACAGTAATATCACCATCTGCAACGGCCTTTCCTTGCTCAAGAAGTTCAGCCATCTTTGAACTACGAAAAATGATCTCTTTACCAAAAGGTTGGGCTTTTTTGCCCTTTCCATTGTTGGCAATATGCAGGTTCTTATTTATTTGAGAAACAAGCTCTTTCTTATCGATAGGCTTCGTCAAAAAAGCGGACGAACCAAGATGAGTCGCTTTTACGGCATCAGGGATCTTTGCCTGACCACTCAGCATAATGACGGGTAATAGTGGATTTTGGCGATGGATTTCGGCAAGTAAGGCCATACCATCCATTTCATCCATGATCAGATCTGTAACGACCAGATCAGGACGAGTAATGCTTATCTGAGCAAGCGCATCTTTTCCGGAGCCAACCGTAACAACATCAAAATTTTCAGCCTTGAGCCATTTGGAAAATAATACGAGAACATCATTGTCATCATCGACGATCAGAATTCTCGGAATTTCCACAGCTGCTTTTTTATTTACCACGTTTAGTTATATTTCCTGTAAAAAACGTTTATTTTCAATAAGTTTCATTGTAATCAATTTTTACAAGTTACAACCAGATGCAACTGTAAAAAAGCATAAACACAAAGAAAATTTACGTTTCATCCTTAATCAGAAATTATTCAACCGTTACTGATTTTGCAAGATTTCTGGGCTGATCAACATCAGCACCTTTGATCACTGCAACATGATACGAAAACAGTTGCAATGGAACGGTATAAAGGATCGGAGCGATCTCGTCTTCGACAGATCCGACATTAAGAACCGTCACACCTTCGGACTCTTTCATATTGGCTTTCACATCTGCAAATACAAATAGTTCGCCACCACGTGCTCTAACTTCTTCAAGATTCGATTTGAGTTTCTCAATCAGGTTATTATTAGGAGCAACAGCAATAATCGGCATATCTTCATCAACCAATGCTAGCGGACCATGTTTCAATTCACCAGCAGGATAAGCTTCAGCATGGATATATGAAATCTCCTTAATCTTGAGTGCACCTTCCATTGCGATCGGATACATCGTTCCTCGTCCCAGATATAAGGCATGATGTTTGTGTGAGAACGCTTCAGACAATGCTTCAATTTTGTCATTTAATTCAAGTGCAGCATTTACCTTTCCAGGCAAACTTTCCAACTGTGCAACGAGATCTTTTTCCTTATCCTCAGTCATACCATTTCGACGACCCAAACCAATAACTAATAACATTAAAGCAACTAGTTGGGTCGTAAATGCTTTAGTTGATGCAACGCCGATTTCAGTACCTGCTCTGGTTAGCAGAACAAGATCCGACTCACGGGTCAGAGAACTTTCAGGCACATTACAAACCACCAACGAATGTTCAAAACCCAGTTTTTTAGCTTGCTTGAGTGCAGCAAGTGTATCCGCGGTCTCGCCTGATTGAGAGATCGTAACGAAGAGCGTATCAGGACTAACGACATGATCTCGGTAACGAAATTCACTGGCAACTTCGATCTGACAAGGAAGCCCAGACATTGATTCGAACCAGTATTTTGCTACCAGGCCAGCATGATAACTTGTTCCACAAGCAACGATTTGAATGGCTTTGACCTTGTCCAGTACCGCATCACCTTCCATTCCAAAAATGCCATCAGCAATTTTGCCATTGAGAATTCGACCTTCCAACGTATCGGCTATCGCACGGGGCTGGGTAAAAATTTCTTTCAACATATAATGTCGATAGCCAGCTTTATCGGTAGCATCGGCAGACAACTCGGAAATTGTGATCGGTCTCTCAACTACCTTGCCTGACTTGTCATAAATGACCAGAGAATCTCTATGGATGTCAGCAATATCTCCTTCTTCCAGGAACATAAATCGTTGTGTTACAGGTAATAATGCAAAAACATCTGAGGCAATAAAATATTCACCGATACCAACACCAATAACCAGTGGGCTACCAAAACGAGCGGCGATCAGATGCTCAGGTTCATCTTTACTGACAACACCCAACGCATAGGCTCCCTCAAGATTTGGGATAGTTGCCCGAACAGCGTCAAGCAGATTTTTCCCTGCTTCAATATGATCAAAAACCTCATGCACTATAACTTCTGTATCAGTCTGGGAAGTGAACTTGTGACCTTGCTCCTGCTGTTGTTTCCGAAGCGCTTCATGATTTTCAATGATGCCATTATGAACAAGTGCAACTTTTCCTCGGCAAATATGAGGATGTGCATTATCGGTACTTGGTTCGCCATGTGTGGCCCAACGAGTGTGTGCAATTCCAACAGAACCTGTGAGCGGTTCCTTGTCCATAGCTTCTTCCAAGCCAACAACTTTACCCAAAACTCTATGTCGATGGATCTCATTTTTATGATCCAGTACGGCCATTCCCGCCGAATCATAACCACGATACTCAAGTCGCTTTAAACCTTCCAACAAAATTGGGGCTACATCACGCTGGCCTACACCACCCACTATTCCGCACATATATGAAACTCCTGATTTTCAAACTTAATATGAATTTACTGATGCTGAAGATACTATTCCAAAGGAACAAAAACCCAGAGAAAAAGATTGTCATAGAAGCATTTGTTCACTTTTGGATTCGAGAAAACCCTTTAGTTTCCATAGAAAATAACTTCCAAAATATCAAAGCAGCATAGCATTTGGGTTTATGTCGTCAATTAACGACAAAACTTTAGAGAAAGATGCTCTTTGATCAAGATCAAAGAAGATTAAGTGAGAGGTAATTCCTAAACCATAAAGATAGATAATACTGGTCGGGGCGAGAGGACTCGAACCTCCGACCCCCGCAACCCCATTGCGGTGCGCTACCAGACTGCGCCACGCCCCGATTGTTTTGTTAATGATTTTTTGAAAAAGTTAAGAAGACTCTTAACTCTTATAGAACTATTAGCGCTTGAGAATATCCAGAACTTCTTCAAGTTCTCCACGCAGTTGTCGCACGATCTGTTGACTAATATCTGAATCGGCTTTGACTTCATCACCGGAAAGTCTTTGTCTTGCTCCACCAATGGTAAAACCATTTTCGTACAAAAGACTTCTGATCTGACGGATAAGAATCACATCCTGTCTCTGGTAATAACGTCGATTACCACGTCTTTTGATCGGACTCAGTTGAGGAAACTCCTGCTCCCAGTATCTCAATACATGCGGCTTAACCGCACACAATTCACTGACTTCCCCTATCGTGAAATACCGTTTCCCTGGTATGACGGGGAGTTCGTTGTTATTAGTTGCTTCCAGCATAAGCTTCCACCCTGGCTTTTAGTTTTTGTCCAGGCTTGAATGTCACTACCCTGCGGGCACTGATTGGGATCTCTTCACCTGTCTTTGGGTTACGTCCAGGCCGTTGACTTTTATCACGAAGATCAAAATTTCCAAATCCGGATAACTTAACCTGCTCACCTGAACTTAATGCTGTTCGTACTTCGCCGAAAAACAGTTCAACCAGTTCTTTCGCTTCACGCTTGTTGAGCCCAAGCTCATCAAACAGCATTTCTGCCATATCTGCTTTGGTGAGTGCCATAATTCCTCTATTCTATGTAACTATTTTTTGTACATTAAAACTGCTAAAGGTTACTTAAGAGCCTAGTCCCTGAGCTTACAGCCCAACTCTTTCTCCAACCTCAACAATATATTTTCTAATGAAGCGTCAATTTCCTGTTCTACAAGAGTGCTCGAAGTTCCCTGAAAGATCAAGCCCAATGCAACACTTTTTTTCATTGAATCAATACCTTCGCCCTGATAAACATCAAACAACTGCAAGTTTTTCAATGTCTCCGGTGCTTTTCCATTGAGACAACTGATAATACTGGAAACTTCGATATCCTTATCCACGAGCAAACTGAGATCACGCCTGACCAGTGGATATTTGGACAATGTTGAAAACTGTGGGAGCTTTCCATCCGTAATCGCTGTCAAATCCAGTTGGAAAAAACCTGTTTCTGCATCCAGATCTAACTCTTTACTCTTTACAGGGCTGATCATCCCCATAAATCCAATATTTTGACCCTTTTTATAGATAGCTGCTGATTGGCCAGGATGTAATGCAGAATGTTCAACTTTCTTAAATTCATAATCCGACAAATTTCCTGAAAGTAACAACAATGCTTCTACATCACTTTTAAGATCGAAAAAATCTGGCTGGCTACTCTTAAGATTCCATTGTTCAGGAAAGACATTTCCACTGACAATCCCAGCAAAAACATTCTTTTGTACAGTTTCCCCATCAACTTTGCAAAAAACCATCCCATTCTCAAATAACCGAACCCTTTCATTTTGGCGGTTCAGGTTGTAAGTGAGTGCTTGCAATAGCCCCGGTAGCAGGGAAGTTCTCATTACGGCCATATCAGCTGAAATAGGATTAGCCAGTGCAACTGCTTCATGTCCAATACATAAGCTAGCCTGCATTTCCGGTTCAACAAAGCTATAAGTGATCGCTTCTTGATAACCTTTTGCGATCATGATCGAACTTAAATTTCGCAATTCTATCTGCGATTCTGCTCGTGCTTTTATGCTCATTGAAACAAGCGGTTTATTCGCCGGCAAACCGTCATATCCTTCAACGCGGGCAATTTCTTCGATCAGGTCAGCTTCAATCGCGATATCAAAACGATGAGAAGGTGACATAACCATCCACTCACTTTTGCCAGATTTAATAGACATTCCCAGTCGTTCGAGGCTGCTTTCAATAAATGCATCATCAAATTCGACACCAAGAACTCGTGATATACGATCTTTTCGTAGCAAGATCGCCGATCTTGGTGGAAGATGGCTGTCATTACTCTCTACAGAAACAGATCCGGCATCACCACCACAAATTTCCAGGATCAATGAAGATGCTCGTTCAATAGCAATTGTCTGTAACTGAAAATCAACACCTCGCTCAAATCGGTGCGAAGAATCCGTTTGAACTTTGTATCTTCTGGCTTTGCCAGCCATTTCAGCCGGAGTAAAAAATGCACTCTCAAGAAAGATATCCTGAGTATGATCTGTTACAGAAGAATCCAGACCGCCCATAACTCCGGCCAGCGCCAATACTCTTTCCTGATCAGCGATCACTAATGTATCTGAGTTTAATTCTATTTCCTGATCATCCAATAGGGTCAGCTTCTCACCTTCTTTGGCATTTCTAACAACAATGCCGCCTTTTAATTTAGCTAGATCAAAGGCATGCAGAGGCTGCCCCAGTTCCAGCATCACATAATTAGTAATATCAACGACTGGATGAATTGATCGCAAACCACTTCGGCGCAGTCTTTCCTGCATCCATAATGGAGTTTCTACATTGGCGTTGATACCAGAGATAATGCGACCAGCATAATTCGGACAGGCTTCCGGAGATTGTATTTCAATTGGAAAAGTCTGATCCGAAGTTGTTTTAACGGGATCAATTTCTGGTTCGGTTACATCCGCCTGACTCAAAACACCAACATCGCGAGCAACGCCACGCAGACTAAAACAATCACCACGATTTGGTGTCAGATCAACTTCAATGATCGTATCATCCAGATCAAAGTATTCACGAAGATCCTGACCGAGTTTTGCATCGGCAGACAGTTCAATAATACCTTCGGCTTTTTCAGCCAATCCCAATTCAGAAGCCGAACTCAACATACCAAAAGAGGGAATGCCACGCAATTTCGCTTCTTTAATCTTCATGCCACCGGGCAACACAGCGCCAACGGTTGCGAGAGCCGTGATCAAACCTTCACGTGCATTGGCTGCACCGCAAACAATATCGACAGGTTCATCACCACCAAAATCAACTTTGCATAATTGTAATTTGTCCGCATCCGGATGACATTCGGCCGAAACAATTTTGGCCACAACAACGCCGAAAAATTCAGGCGCAGCCGGAGCAACGCTATCTACTTCCATACCGCCCATGGTTAGCAGATCGGTTAATTCATTTGTAGAAAGTGATGGATTCACCCACTCTCTGAGCCATTTTTCACTGAATTTCATAGAATTACCTGAACTGCTTCAAGAAGCGGAGATCATTTTCAAAGAATAGACGAAGATCATTAACGCCGTAACGCAACATTGCCAGCCGCTCGACGCCAAGACCGAAAGCCAGTCCTGTATATTTTTCATTATCAATGCCGACAGAATCGAATACATTCGGATGAACCATGCCGCAGCCGAGAACTTCCAGCCAGCCGGTTTTACTACAAACTCGACAACCTTCACCGTCGCACATCACACATTGAATATCGACTTCTGCCGAAGGCTCTGTGAACGGAAAATAGGAAGGACGAAATCGTAATAGCAGATCATCTTTTTCGAAAAATGCGCGTAGAAAATCCTGAATCAAACCTTTCAGATCAGCAAAACTAACATTCTCATCAACCATCAAACCTTCAACCTGATGGAACATCGGTGTGTGTGTCAGATCAGAATCGCAGCGATAAACCCGACCCGGCGCAATAATCTTGAAAGGAGGCTTCTGATTTTCCATCGTGCGGATCTGCACGGGTGAAGTGTGTGTTCGTAAAACCGTATGTTCGTTAATATAGAACGTATCGTGCATGGCACGTGCAGGATGATCAGCAGGAATGTTTAGTGCTTCGAAATTGTGAAAATCATCTTCAATTTCCGGACCTTCGACAATATCGAACCCGGCTGGAATCAAAAGTGATTTGATCCGATCAAGTGTTCTGGTGACAGGATGCAAACCACCCATTTCCTGTCCACGGCCAGGAAGTGTCACATCCACCGTTTCGGAAGCCAGCTTCTGATTCAGGATCGCTGTTTCAAACGTTTCTTTTCGCGACTGAATCGCTTCAGCGACTTCCACTTTTGCCGCGTTGATGATTTGGCCAGCCTCGCGTCGTTCTTCAGCCGGCAATTGGCCGAGCTGTTTTAGCAAAGCGGTTAGCTCACCTTTTTTGCCTAGATATTGAACTCTAAGCTGATCCAGCGTATCAAGATTTTCAACTCCATCAATGGCCTGAATAGCGCCCTTGACGATTTCTTTGATGTCACTCATGTTTATTTTTTTCTAGTTTTAAAAACAAAACGGGGAAAGGTTATGAGCCTTTCCCCAGTATCTGCTATGAATTTGATTTGTGCTCGATGCACAAAACTAAATTAAGCTGCCAGTGCGCTCTTAGCCTGTTCAGCCAGATGACTGAATGCAGTCGCATCATTAACAGCTAACTCGGCAAGCATTTTACGATCAACTTCAATCTCTGCTTTTGACAAACCATTCATGAAACGGCTGTATGACAAACCATTTAATCTGGCTGCTGCATTGATACGGGCAATCCATAGAGTTCTGAACTGACGTTTTTTCTGACGTCGATCACGATAAGCATATTGGCCAGCTTTAGTAACGGCTTGTACTGCAACGCGATAAACGTTTTTACGACGGCCTCTATAGCCTTTCGCCTGCGCGATGACCTTCTTGTGTCTGGCGTGCGCCTGGACGCCTCTTTTTACTCTTGGCATGTCTAATTCCTCTGTGTTCTGATCTGTATTTCCGGGGCTATACTTCTGGCCTTACGCGTAAGGCAGCATTTTATCGACCAGCTTTTTATCAGCCAGACATAAAAGTTTATTTTCACGCAACTGACGTTTACGCTTCGGACTTTTTTTGGTCAGAATGTGACTTGTAAACGACTGACGATGTTTGATTTTACCAGACGCTGTACGTTTGAAACGTTTCGCTGCGCCACGGTTAGTTCTGATTTTAGGCATTACTTCTATTCTCCAATACTTAATTCTTTAAACTTTCTTTTTCGGTGCGATAACCATGATCATCTGGCGACCTTCCATTTTCGGGAATTGTTCAACATTTCCCAGTTCTGCCAGATCCGCTTCTACACGCTTCAACAAATGCATTCCAATTTCCTGATGAGCCATTTCGCGGCCTCTGAATCGCATTGTTACCTTTACCTTGTCACCGTTTTCGAGAAATTTTATCAAATTTCTAAGTTTGATGTTGTAATCGCCAATATCAGTGCCCGGTCGAAACTTGATCTCTTTAATCTGAGCCTGCTTCTGCTTCTTTTTGGAGGCATTTCTTTTTTTGCTCAGCTCAAATTTGAACTTACCAAAATCCATGATACGACAAACAGGTGGTTTAGCATTGGGCACAATCTCTACCAGGTCCTTACGGACATCGGCAGCAGCCTGTTTAGCCTCTTCCAGTGTAACAACTCCTACTTGTTCTCCATCCGCACCGATAAGTCGAACTTGCGGGGCGGAGATCGCGTCGTTTACGCGATTCTTTTTGTCAGCAGCGATATTCTATTCCTCCAAAACAACATGACGACCGCGCGTAGCAATATCCCCTTTCAGATGATCAGCAAACTCATCAAGGGTCATTACACCAAGGTCTTCTCCACCTCGAGTACGCACGGCCACAGTACCATTTTCGATTTCCCGATCACCTGTAATCAGCATGTAGGGAACTCGTTGTAAAGTGTGCTCGCGGATCTTAAGCCCAATCTTCTCATTCCTCAAGTCCGAAATGACCCGAAATCCCTGTTTTTTCAGAGTTTCTTCAACATTTGACGCATATTCGGCCTGAGAATCGGTAATATTGATGATCACAACCTGAATCGGAGCCAACCATGTTGGAAATGATCCGGCGTGTTCTTCGATCAAAATACCGATAAATCTTTCCAGTGATCCGAGGACAGCTCTATGCAACATGACCGGTGTTTGACGGCTGCCATCTTCGGCAACATATTCCGCATCCAATCGTCCTGGCGTAGAAAAATCTACCTGAATTGTTCCGCACTGCCAGACTCGACCAATACAATCTTTCAATGAGAATTCTATTTTCGGACCGTAAAATGCACCTTCACCCGGCTGCAAATCCCAGTCCAATTTTTTTTCGTTGAGTGACTGTTCCAGTGCTTTTTCAGATTTGTCCCAAACTTCGTCACTACCGACACGTTTTTCTGGTCGGGTAGAAAGTTTGATGATGATCTCTTTAAAACCAAAGTCTTCATAAACTTCATACAACAAATCAATAAAGTCAGAAACTTCTGACTGGATCTGATCTTCAGTACAAAAGATATGCGCATCATCCTGCACGAAATTCCTGAGCCGCATCAGACCATGTAAGGTTCCAGACGCTTCGTTCCGATGACATGATCCAAACTCAGCCATTCGCAATGGCAGATCACGATAACTCTTAATGCCACGGTTATAGATCTGTACATGACAAGGGCAATTCATCGGCTTCACCGCATATTCACGATTTTCCGAACTGGTGGTGAACATATCCTCACGGAATTTTTCCCAATGACCAGATTTTTCCCACAAGCTGCGATCGACTAATTCTGGCGTATGAACTTCGGTATAACCATGCAGACGGATCTTGTTGCGAATATAGTTTTCGACTTCTCTGTAAATCGTCCAGCCTTTGTCATGCCAGAAGATCATGCCCGGCGCTTCTGGCTGAATATGGAAAAGATCCTGTTGCTTGGCCAGTTTACGATGATCACGTTTTTCGGCTTCTTCAAGACGATGCAGATAATCTTTAAGATCTTTTTTATCCGACCAGGCAGTACCATAAACCCGTTGCAGCATTTCGTTATTCGAATCACCACGCCAGTAGGCTCCGGCCAGTTTCATCAACTTAAATACTTTGATCTTACCCGTACTCGGTACATGAGGACCACGACAGAGATCGATAAAGTCGCCCTGCTTATATAAAGACAGATCTTCATCATTTGGAATCGATGCAATAATCTCGGCCTTATATTCTTCACCCATGTCACGGAAAAACTTAACCGCCTCATCACGTCCCATAACGCTACGTTCGATCTGAAAGTTCTGTTTAGACAGTTCCTTCATTTTCTTCTCGATAGCCGTCAGATCTTCCGGTGTAAAAGGTCGCTCGTAAGCAAAGTCGTAAAAAAAGCCATTCTCGATCACGGGACCGATAGTCACCTGAGCGGTGGGAAATAATTCTTTTACCGCTTGTGCCAGCAAATGCGCACAACTGTGGCGGATAACATCAATGCCCTCTTCGTCTCGGGCAGTAATGATCGCAAGTTCGGCATCTTGATCAATAGTATAAGAAGTATCGACCAGCTCACCATCAACCTTGCCAGCCAGCGCAGCACGCGCAAGTCCTTCGCCGATTGATGCAGCAACATCGTAAACGCTTACAGGATTATCAAATTGACGTTGGCTACCGTCAGGAAGTGTAATAGTTGGCATGTTCTATCTCCATGGTGATCAATACGAGAGATCATCTTCAGGTTAAAAAATAAAAAAGCACTGCTCGTTTGACAGTGCTTCTTAAATAAATTGGTAGGCACGCTCGGACTCGAACCGAGGACCCTCGCCATGTCATGACGATGCTCTAACCAGCTGAGCTACGCGCCTGCTGTAAACAGGGCGTGAAGGATACAATAAATGAATTTGTTAGGCTAGTACTCTTTCTAGTCATAACGGAATATGAAAAAACTCAACTACGAGAATCCGATTGCTGTTACCGATGAGATTTTCTCAGCCATCGACAGAAACTGGACTGTTAGTTTATCGAAGTGATTTTTTTAGCCCTATGCATATCTTTATATCAGCAATACATGCCAAATAAATATATGGAAAGACTCTTTCAGTTCTGATCAATTATTAGCGGAAGGATCAACAAAATAATTTACTGAATCTCCAAAATTCAGGTACGAAAGAATTTCTACAGACACTTCATTTCGCCGAATAGTTTCTTCGATCTCCAGATCCCCTTCCTCAGTCAGATCAACAATGATGGCTTCTTCTTTCGGAACATTCGCATCATATAGAACGACTTGAGGGTGTAGCAGATCATCATGATTAACCGCTGTTACACCAGCGATCGTACCATCTGATAACCTGACCAGTGTGCCTGGAGGATACACTCCCAGTCGGTTGATGAAAATCGAAAGAATCTTTTTATCAAACTTTTCCATCGAGTACATCTGCGACATCGCTTCGAAAGGTGTCAGCAATTTCTCGTTGTGCAAACTATTACAATAATCATCATAAGCATTCGCTACGGCAACAATCTTACTTAGTTTATTGATCTGATTTGATTTCAGTTTATTAGGATAACCCGTACCATCTTCATATTCATGATGTTGTTCAATGATCTGAATAACAGCTTCTGGCAGGCTACCAATTTTTTTGGCCAGATCGGAACCATATCGTGGATGTAATTCATAAACCTTTTTTTCTACACTGGTCAAAGGTGAAGTTTTACGTAAGATCTTGTCTGGTGTTTTCAACTGGCCAAAATCATGCAACATCGCGCCAACACCTAGATGATTCATTTCCGTATCATCCAGCTCCAGTTCTTTTCCTACGATCAGAGATAGCATAGTGACATTAACAGCATGAAAATGTTGGCTCTCATCCTGCCCCTTCATATTCACTAATTGAACGGTGGCATCCTGATCATGGCTCACCGTATCAACAATATCGCTCACCAGTTCTCCTGCAGCTTCTAATGACTCCCGTGGCCGTGCACGCATATCTTGCATCAGATTTTTGACCGCACTGGCAGATTCAGTAAAGGATTTTTCACAACGATTAAGACTAACCCGACGTTCTATTTGTTTCTTAATACGGATTTCTTTTTTCACAGTCTCCTGTACTGGCTCTTCTACAACAACCGGATCTTCTACTTCAAAAAAATCATCCGGCAAATCAAACTCAACCGGCTCAATATCACTACGTTCCGGATCATAATCGATCGTTTTTACACCCATTTTATGGATAATCCGGATCTGTTTCTTCGTTTTGATCTTGAACGATCGCTTCATGAATGGAGAGTCCATCCACGCGCCATCGAGTCGGATAAAATATCCAACTTGTAATTGTTCAACGGGTATTGTTTGTAACGACACCGCTATTTAAACCATGAAACTTTTAACATTCCATTGATAGCGGCCATTCAGTTATTAGCTTGAAATAGTTCAGATGTAGGACTTAAATCAACAATCAATCACTAGCTGAAGGATCGAGGAAATAATTCATCGATCCTCCAAAGTTCAGGTAAGCAAGCATCTCCGCAGGCGCTTCATTCCTTCGAACTGTTTCTTCGATATTCAGATCTTCCACTTCAGACAGCTCAATAATTTCCGCTTCATTCTTTGGAACATCAGCATCATATAGAACAATCTGTGGATTCAACAGATCATCATGATTCACCCCTGTCACACCGGCAAAAGAACCATCTGACAATTTAACCAGAGTGCCTGGCGGATAAACACCCAATCTGTTAATGAAAATCGAAAGAGTATTTTCATCAAATTTAGTTTGAGAATACATCAACGACATAGCTTCATAAGGCGTTAACTGCTTTTTATTCCTTGGACAATTACAATGATCATCGTAAGCAGCAGTGATAGCAACAATCTTGCTCAGCTTGCTAATATTCTCTGATGTCAATTGATTAGGGTAACCAGTACCATCCTCATGTTCGCGGTGTTGCTCAATGATCTCGATTACTTCTTCGGATAAATTTCCATATTTTTTTGCCAGCTTACTACCGTACTGAGGGTACAGTTTATAAGTTCGTTGCTCAATTTCTGACAGAGGTGAGGTTTTATGCACTATCCTGTCCTGAATTTTCATCTTACCCAGATCATGCAGCATAGCACCTGTTCCAAGATGGCTCATTTCATCGTCACTCAGTCCAAGTTCCTTACCAACGATCAGTGACAACATGCTTATATTGACAAGATGGTGATGACTATTTTTATCCTGACCTTTTATGTTGACCAGTTGCATGGTTATCTTCTGGTTTTTCATCACATCGCCAATAATATCATCAACCATTCTTTCTGTTGCTATCAACGTTTCTTTTGGTTGAGCACGCATGTCGCCCATTAGATCATTAACACTGGTGACAGATTGTTTAAAGGCTTTTTCACAACGATTCTGGCTGAGTCGACGTTCCTTAAGCTCCTCAAGTCGTTTGGTTCTTTCTTGGTAGGCTTCCTGGGTGGCTTTCTTGTCAAGCGTATCGACTGGAGAGGACTCTGTATCAGAAACCTCAACTTTGGTCGCGACCTGAGGTTTCTCTTTCTTAGAAGCCATAGCAGCTTTAACTTTACTGCGGGCAGGATCATAAGAAATCGTCTCTACTCCAAGATCAAGAAGAGTCTCGATTTGTTGCTTGTTTTTGATCTTGAACGATCTAAACAGGAACGGGTAATCCCTCCACGATCCGTCAAGCCGGATGTAGTGCCCTATTTGTAATTGTTCAACGGGTATTGTTTGCAAAGACACCGTTATCTGATCCTTGTTTCCTTCAACATTTCTTAACTAGCGGCATCAGAAGCAGATCCTTGAAGAAAAATTTAGTCAGACTCCCTACTTCAAACCCCGATCACGTAATATTTCAATCTCATCGCGCATCCGAGCAGCGTCCTCAAACTCCAGATCACGCGCATGTCGATACATTTGATCTTCCATCTGCTTGAGTTTTTTCATCAAAACATCGGTGGGCATCACAGCATAATCGGCACTGTCTTCAGCCACCATTTTTGCACTCTTATAAGCTGGAGAATCTGCACGAGCACCTTCCATAATATCGGCCACAGCTTTTTTGATACCTTTTGGCGTTATCCCATGCTCTTTATTAAACTCAGATTGTACTTTGCGACGACGCTCGGTTTCATCCATTGCTCGTTTCATAGAGCCGGTGATCTTGTCTGCGTAGAGAATCGCCCGGCCTTCCAGATGTCGGGCAGCACGACCAATGGTCTGGATCAAAGATCGATCGGATCGCAGGAAACCTTCCTTATCCGCATCCAGAATGGCTACCAACGACACTTCGGGAATATCCAACCCTTCACGCAGCAAGTTAATCCCGATCAGCACATCAAAAACACCCAGGCGCAAATCACGGATGATCTCGACCCGCTCAACCGTATCAATATCCGAATGCAGGTAACGTACCTTGATACCATGCTCGGCCATATAGTCCGTCAGATCTTCGGACATTCGTTTGGTTAGCGTTGTAACCAGTACTCGTTCCTTCTTTTCTACACGGATAGTGATTTCGGATAATAGATCATCGACCTGAGAAGCCACAGGACGGACTTCCACAGGTGGATCGAGCAAGCCTGTCGGTCGCACAATCTGCTGAACAACCTGCCCTGAATGTTCATCTTCATATTTTCCTGGCGTAGCGGAAACAAAGATTGTCTGCGGTTTGATCTGCTCAAATTCATCAAAACGCAATGGGCGATTGTCTAATGCAGACGGTAGTCGAAAACCATATTCCACCAAATTCATCTTGCGCGATCGATCACCTTTATACATCGCACCCAGTTGCGGAATCGTCACGTGGCTTTCATCTACTACCAGCAAGGCGTGGTCAGGCAAGTAATCAAAAAGACAGGGCGGCGGTTCACCGGGTTTCCGTCCGGACAAATAACGGGAGTAGTTTTCTATCCCCTGACAATAGCCAATCTCCAGAATCATTTCGATATCAAAACGGGTGCGCTGTTCCAACCGTTGCCGCTCCACCAGTTTTTTCAGTTCTTCCAGCTCTTTAAGACGATCATCCAGTTCATCTCTGATCTTGTCCACCGCACCGAGCATCACCTCACGTGGTGTCACATAATGGGTTTTCGGATAGATTGTCAGTCGCGGAACCCGTCGTAAAACTTCGCCCGTCAGCGGATCAAAATAAGCCAACGATTCGATCTCATCATCGAACAACTCTATGCGCACTGCTTCCCGATCAGATTCTGCCGGAAACACGTCGATCACTTCACCACGAACTCGATAACTCGCACGATGCAGCTCAATTTCATTGCGGTTATATTGCAGATCGGCCAGCCGCCTGATCAGATCACGTTGATTGATCTGTTCACCACGCACTAGATGCAGAATCATTTTGTGGTAGGAATCCGGATCACCCAGACCATAGATCGCCGATACCGTCGCCACGACGATCGAGTCAGGTCGCTCCAACAGTGCTTTTGTAGCGGAAAGACGCATCTGTTCGATGTGCTCGTTGATCGACGCATCTTTCTCTATATAAGTGTCAGATGCAGGAACGTAGGCTTCCGGTTGATAATAATCGTAATAGGAAACGAAATACTCAACCGAGTTATTCGGAAAGAATTCCTTCATTTCGCCATAGAGTTGCGCCGCGAGTGTTTTATTATGCGCGAGAACCAGCGTCGGACGTTGTCGTTCCTGAATCACATTGGCAATAGTGAATGTTTTGCCTGATCCGGTAACACCCAGTAAAGTTTGTTCCGCGAGTCCATTGTCGAGTCCTTCAATAAGTTGCTCAATTGCTTCAGGTTGATCGCCTGCTGGTTTGTATTCTGATTGAAGCTTAAATGACTGACTCATAGGTATTTTTCGTTGATTTCGGGCTGAATTCGGTTGAATTACGGTAAAACACTCAAAAATTTAATTATAATTGGTGCTCTGCGGCAAAACTTCTAGTATATTACATCCGCGTTTTAATATCGTTTAATTACAGGTTTAAACATAGGGTAAAAATATAGTGAAAGTTTCGCACAGAGCAAATAGCATCAAACCATCTCCGACTCTCGCAGTCTCGGCCAAAGCCGCAGAACTCAAAGCCGCTGGCAAAGATATTATCAGCCTCGCCGCTGGTGAGCCGGATTTCGACACGCCGGATTTCGTCAAAGCCGCTGCGATCAAATCGATTGAAGAAGGTTTCACTAAGTACACTGCTGTAGATGGCACGCCGGGATTGAAAAAAGCCATTCAAAACAAATTCAAACAGGAAAATGATCTGGATTATAATCTCGACCAAATCCTCGTGTCTGTCGGTTGTAAGCATAGTATCTATAATTTGATGCAGGCCGTGCTTGATCCGGGTGATGAAGTGATCATCCCTGCACCATACTGGGTTTCTTATCCTGACATGGTTCAGCTTACCGGTGCAGAGCCAGTAATCCTGAAAACCGGTATCGAAGATGATTTCAAGATCACACCAAAGCAGCTAAAAGGTGCGATCAACGAAAATACTCGTATGCTGATCATGAATAGTCCATCGAATCCGACTGGTAGTAATTACACCGAAAAAGAGCTTCGGGCACTGGGTGAAGTCTTGATTGATCATCCGGAAATCCTGATCGCATCTGATGACATTTATGAGCACATCCTCTGGGGTGCTGATCGTTTCGTCAACATCGTCAATGCCTGTCCGGAACTGTATGCTCAAACCATCGTTTTAAATGGCGTTTCAAAAGCCTACTCAATGACTGGCTGGAGAATTGGTTATGCTGCTGGGTCCGTTGATGTGATCAAAGCAATGAAGAAGATCCAGTCACAAAGTACATCTAATCCAGCTTCAACCGCTCAAGTTGCTGCACAGGCTGCGCTTGAAGGTGATCAAAGTGTTGTGCGTGAATGGTGTCAGTTGTTCAAAACTAGACATGACTTTGTATGTGCTGAGTTAAATAAGATCGATGGCGTTCGTTGTCGTGCTTCTGAAGGGACTTTTTACAGCTTCCCGGATATGAGCGACGTGATCGACAGAATGCCTTCTATCAACAACGACATTGATCTGGCCGAATACTTGCTTGAAGAGGCAGGTGTTGCTGTTGTTCCCGGATCAGCATTCGGTGCGCCAGGTTGTATGCGCTTATCTTATGCGACAAGCATGGAGTTGCTGGAAGAGTCTCTGTCACGTATGGCGAAAGCACTGGCTTAATTCCATATTAAATAGCGTGAAAAAACTTAAAAACCACATTGACCTGATGGGTTCAGATCAGTAACATACGCGTTCCATAATTCCTTGGTAGCTCAGTTGGTAGAGCGGGTGACTGTTAATCACTAGGTCGGCGGTTCGAGCCCGTCCCAAGGAGCCATATTTAAAAATAAAACCCGAACATGTTCGGGTTTTATTTTGTCTGAAATTTGATCGCAACTAATATTATTTACTGGCCACACATGACCAACCAAATGGATCGTCTTTAGCTTTATCAAACTGATCAAGCCATAGAAACAAAATCTGTAACAATCGAATAACACCAAATGTAATAACTTTTAACGGAAATAAAGCCACACCCCAGATATTAAGTTTTTTACTTCTAAACCCTGTTCGTGGAAAGATAGACATTACCCTTGGTAATTCATAAACCCAACGTACCCACTGACCACCGAATGGTGTGATTTCGATCTGTTTAAAACCCGCATGCTTACAGATCGATTCTAAGCCATAGGAGGTATATCTAAAAAAATCATAAGGCGTCTGATGTTCTGGATGTGACATTGGAACAGTCATGTATAACTTACCGCCAGTCTTGAGAACCCGATACATTTCCTGAACACTTTCTCTCGGCCATTCAAGATGCTCGAGCACTTGTGTACAAAGTACTGCATCAAAACTTTCATCCTCAATCGGCATGTCGTGTAATACACCAACGTAATCAAGATTTTCATAGTTCCAGCGACTTTCACCCACAGCCAAATCAATGGCCTTGTAATCACAGTGTGAAAAATATTTTTTATAGACGCTTTCTCCCGCGCCAGCATCCAGGATGGAACTGCCCTCTTGCAGGTCACTCGCCACACTTTCCACAAACCGTGTTGCATACCATCTGCCTGTATCTTGCAACTTACTTCTTGTAGAAAAATCTTCATTTACCATGGATGTATCTCCATTTGTTTTTAAATATATTTTTTCTTCAAATAGTGATTTTGAAGAAAGAAATTCACAATAAAAAATGCACTGGTTGCCAGGGCGATCCCCTTAATCCCAAAATAATAAAACAATATGATCTTCACAGGAATATAAACTGTAAATGTATAGATTCCAATTCGAGTAGGAGTCGAGGTATCACCTATGGCATAAAATGATGAAGATGTGATCTGCCCCATTGCCCCGCCGATGAACATCCCGCCCAGCCAGATCATTATCCACCACAAGTTAGTTATATTCTCACTGTCTACATTTCCATATCCCACAAATGAGTCAAGCATGGTCTGACCAAAAAATGCTAATACGATCAGAGAAACTAAACTAATCACTCCGACATAGAGCAACCTTTGATGGAAGCTATGTTGAAATCCTTTTTTATCCCCTGCCTTATGCTGTTGACTCAAAAGTGGCACTAATGGAGCGGCAATGGCTTTGTTCAATACCTGATTCACAGCGCCGTAAATCTGTTGCGCTAGGTAGTATAGAGAGAGACTACCACTGGCAGCCATAGAAAGGAGGAAACGATCAATTAAAGGATCAGTTTTATAATAGGCCGATCCTAAAAGTAGTGGTTTGATACGTGACCAAGCTTGCCGAATGACGTCACTTTTCAAGTTTGGACGAACCGGCTTACCCATTCCAGGAGCCAGTAAAATAGCCTGCAATATCATTCGCAATGTACCCAGCCACGCTGCCGCGACAACACCATAACGAGGTAGTGCCCATATGAGTAACAGAAAAGCTATGACGCTGGCTAAAAATGAAGCTAATTCAGCCCAGACAAACTGTTGCCGGGCATGATAAGTCGCAAGTTGTACTCCATTTATGGCGGTAAACACCATGCCGATCAGCTGAATACGTGTCAGATCAACTGTTAATGCCTGGCCTGTTTCATCAAAACCAGGAACAGTAATTGGCACCCACCACGGTGCTAGAATAAAAAGTACAACAGACACCAACAAAAACAAACCACCGATGAATACAAGAAATCCCCATGCATCAGAACGCAGTCGTTCTTCGCTTTCGCCAGCTAGAAGCGGTACCAGCACATGCATCAATGATCCGCTAATAATTGCCAGCGCTAATTGTGGCACGGTCATGCCAGCAAATAGAGCATCTGTCTCTACACCAGGGCCTATTTGCGTAAAGACATACCACTGGAATAAGAAAACAAAAGCTATATTAAGGGCAGAAATTATACCTAGCTGGAGTGTTAGTTTCATAGAACTGACATCAGATTTTTCTGATTAATATACGGATACATATTTTGCCAGAAAAGCCCTCACCGAAGCGATGGTCAGAGAGGTATTATTTTTTTGCTTTTGAAAAATTCGCCAGATATTCTTTAAAATCTTCTTTTAACTCAGGATGTTTGAGAGCAAATTCAACGGTGGCCTGAAGATAACCTAACTTTGATCCGCAATCATAGCGTGTACCATCAAATTCCCAGGCATGTACCTCTTTTTTCTCAAGCAATGTAGCAATACCATCCGTCAACTGAATTTCACCACCAGCACCTTTCCCGGTTTTTTCCAGAATAGTCATGATCTCAGGTGGCAGGATATATCGTCCTACTACTGATAAGTTCGAGGGCGCCTCTGCAGGATCCGGTTTTTCAACGATACTCTTAATGCGACTGAGTTGATCATTTATGTTCTGTACTTCAACGATGCCATATTTATCAGTGTCTTCCTGTGGCACTCTTTCTACCGCAATAACACCGCTATTATTTCGTTCATAAACCTCAACCATTTGAGTAAGGCAACCTTTCTTTCCACCATCAATCAAATCATCAGCAAGCAAGATCGCGAACGGTTCATTACCTATGACAGGTTTTGCACAGAGCACTGCATGACCTAATCCAAGAGGCTCTGGCTGTCGAATAAAAATACAGGAGATCTTTGGTGGCAGAATATTCTGGACAATCTCGAGCATTCTCTGTTTATTCTTTTTTTCAAGCTCGACTTCTAATTCGTAAGCCTTATCGAAATGATCAATAATTGAATTTTTACTTCGTCCAGTTACAAAAATCAGTTCGGTAATTCCAGCGGCTTCCGCTTCTTCAGCCGCATATTGGATCAATGGTTTATCTACCACTGGTAGCATTTCTTTGGGATTAGCTTTAGTGGCAGGTAAAAATCTTGTTCCTAAACCAGCGACAGGAAATACAGCTTTTTTTACAGCAACGGTCATTCTTTATTTTTCCTTTATTTTCTCGAAAGCAATTATATTTGATTGCTCTTTACTGAATACTGCAGACTCTTCCTGAATCAACTCCGGTACCAACTTCAGCACAATATTCAAAGCTTTCTGTTCATCGTAAACACCACAGGCCGTTTCAATTTGCTCTATGCTTTTTTCAAACTGTTTCCAGTCCTGTATGCGTTGTTTGGCTAATAATATCTTTTTATGATCGGTTCCAACGAGATCTTCTTCATGATGAAACAATTCTTCACTCAGTTTTTCGCCTGGTCTTAGTCCGGTAAATTTTATTTCAATATCTCGTCCCGGTTGTTTTCCAGAGAGTTTGATCATTTGTTCTGCAAGATAAAGAACACTCACTGGGTCACCCATCTCCAGAACAAAGATTTCTCCACCCTTACCCATCGAACCCGCTTGAAGGATCAACTGACACGCTTCAGGAATCGTCATAAAAAAACGTGTCATTTCTTTATGTGTAACCGTCACAGGGCCACCTGAAGCTATTTGTTGCTGGAATAAAGGCACGACACTTCCCGCTGATCCAAGAACGTTTCCGAAACGTACCGTGATATAGCGCGTTTTTGAAACCGAGTTTTTTGCTTCGCACAGGATCTCTGCTATTCGTTTAGTCGCTCCCATAATACTGGTTGGGTTGACAGCTTTGTCAGTAGAAATCAGAACAAATTTTTCACATTCATATTTATCTGCAGCATAAGCAACAATACGCGTGCCAATCACATTATTTCGCAAGGCTTCTCTGATCTGTCCCTGTAGCATGGGTACATGTTTATAAGCCGCAGCATGGAAAACAACTTCTGGCTTGAACGATTTGAACGCAGCATCGACAGCAACCATATCGTGAACATCACCCAGACGTGACTCTAAAACCAATTCCGGGAAATCTATTTTCAATGATCGGTCAATACTATAAAGGTTAAACTCACCTTGTTCGAAGATCATGATCGATGCAGGATCCAGTTTCGCGATCTGTCGACATAATTCCGATCCGATCGAACCACCTCCGCCTGTGACCAGAACTCTTTTACCAGCAATGCCTTCACTAATAATTGACCAGTCAAGTTCAACCTTGTCCCTACCCAGCAGATCATCAATTGACACTTCCCTGACATTGCCCAATCCCCATTCTTCCAAATTACTGGCATCCCCAGAAAAACGAGGAAGCATCTGAAAAGGTTTACCCGTCTGCTCACAGAGATTGACGACTTCCTTTATCTGTCCTTTAGTCGCTGAAGGAATCGCTATTAATAGAGAGTCTATTGCATAGTCTTTCACTATTTCTGCCAGAGAGACCTGTCCTCCCAACACTGGCACGCCTTGTATTCTGCGTTTATGCAACTGAGAGTCGTCATCAACAAAACCGACAGCAATAAAGTGTGGATCCCTGAGAAGATCACGCACGACCGCTTCTCCAGCCCTGCCTGCACCGATCACCAACACCCGTTCAGCACCAGAAATATTTTTTAGACTCAAAGTATGATCTTTCCAGAATCGATATCCAAGTCGGGAACCGCTGAGGAAAAACATCAAAAAAACAGGATAAAAAATCAGAATCGATCGTGGAATGTTATCCAATCGCGTGGTCACGAAGGTGATCAAGAAAATAGTAATAACGCCAAGCCCGGCAGCTCGAAAAATATTCCACAGATCAGGCAAGCTGGCAAAGCGCCATAAACCTTTATAGAGTCCAAACTGCCAATTAATCAGACATTGAATAGCAATAACAAATGGCAGAGCTTTTAAATTAGCTTCCCAATAAGCTGAAGGTGGCATAGAAAAATTAAAACGAGCAAGCCAGGCAAGCTCCCACGCCAACACAACCATGATTAGATCGTGAATAAAAACGGCTGTCGTTCGTGGATTAAATTTGATCATAGGTGATATTTATCATATTTCCGTCGGATTGTAAGCCATAAACCTACACTCAGGGTAGCGATAACAAGAGCTAAGACCAACAAGCTACTTTTATAGTTCATTGCGATCCATGCTATCGGCCAGAGAATTGTGACGTTGATCACTAAAAACCAGAGAGCCAGTTTTTGATGACTGTGTTCCATCTGTACAAATCGTTGGTAAGCATGGCTTCGATGCGCGGCATACCATTTCTCACCTGATCTAAAACGATAGATCAGAGTTAAAGTCGCATCCCAGAAAAATAATGCCAGCAAGATAGACCAGATCAACACAGGAACCGATCCGGATTGTTCACCCAGAATGGCCAGAACACCAAAAAAATATCCAAGAAAACTACTGCCAACATCACCCATAAAAATTTTTGCTGGTGACCAGTTCCAGAGTAAAAAACCCGTTGTTGTACCGATCATAACCAGCGTAATCAGAGCCGGCCCTGTGACTCCGGCCGATAAAAATAAAAACACCGAAAAGCTTCCCGCAGTGATTGCCTGGACTGCTGCTATGCCATCGGTGCCATCCATAAAATTATATAAGTTGATCAACCAGACCATGCCTATGACAGCCAGCAAAGATCCAAACCAACCAAGATTCATCGTAGTAAAACCCAATTCAATTGGACCAAGACCTCCTAGCCAGAAAACAGTCCAGATCGCCGCAATAAAATGAACAACGGCTCTGGATAATGCTGACACATCTCGATGATCATCCAACCAGCCGATAGCTGCTACCAGACTACCTCCTCCGATCAGAGCAATTACCTGATTTTGATCGAGCAGATCTAAATAACCAACGAATAAAGTTGAACACAGGCTGATCAGAACAATAGCCAGACCACCACCGCGCGGCACAGGAACTTCATGAGAGCTACGTTCATTAGGAATATCAATCAATGATTGGCGAATCGCGTAACGGCGGATCAATCCTGTCAGGATGACAGAAATAATCACTATTAAAATTAAGATCAGAAACATTTCTATTCTAGTTCCAATGATTTGTTCCCATTTTTCTCTTCTTTGCTTAGCGCTCTGGAGTAGAGCTCAAGTGTTTCATTGATCACCTTTTCGACCGTAAATTCTTGTTCAAAAATTTCCCGGCTCTTCCTGCCCATCTCTTCACGCAAATATTTATTGTTCAATAATGCTTCAATGGCATCAGCCAGAGATTTTGCATCTTTTATTGGAACCAGATAACCATTAACAGCATGTTGAACAATTTCCCGACAACCGGGCACATCTGTTGTCACGATCGCCTTACCACATGCCGCAGCTTCGATCAGAACTTTAGGCAAACCTTCACGATATGATGGCAGGCAAACAAGTGTCGAACGTCCTAGAATTTCTGGCATGTCATCTCGCCGCCCCCACCATTCAACAATGCCTGCTGCCTGCCATTTCAATAATTCTCGATAAGGAATACAGGCAGGATTTTCTGAATCCAGATCTCCAACCAGAACAAATCTCACTTCTCTTCCTGATGCTTTGAGAATATTTGCCGCACCAACAAACTCTCCCACACCTTTATCCCAAAGCATTCTTGCAGCAAGAAGTACAATTGGACTGGGTGAAGGCTTATTGCCAACCTGGTGGTTTACTGGCCAGAATTTTTTACGATCGACACCCGATCCTCGAATCAAGGCAAACTGTTCATTATTGATAATACCAGCTTTCCTTAACGTCACCCGATCATCCGGGTTTTGAACAATTAACCAGGCATTTTTTCGTGATAACAACATTCTTAATAGGGGCTGGATAAAAACACGAAGCAATTTTGCTTTTGCCTGCGTTGATGAAAAAACAAAACCTAACCCAGTGAGAGCGTTAATCACAACGGGAACCCGAGCAAACAACGCAGCAATGGATCCGTAAATCACGGGCTTTATTGAAACATGATGAACCAGATCGGGTTTATATTTCTTATAGAGTCGGAAGATAGAAATGATCGTCATCAAATCCTGCCACGGCTTGCCATGCGACCGAGAAAACTTAAGCGGCTCAAGTTTTAACCCCGCATTAATAATTTCCTCACCATGATCCGTTACTTGCGTGACTACAAGTACATCATAACCAGCCTCTTTTGCGGCACATGCTAGTGCCAACCGGTGTGATACAAAATACCAATCTTCAGTCACTAAAAAGAGAAGCTTTGGTTTCATGCGTCAGCCTGCTCCCGCCATTGTTGAAACATAAGAACGTCCCACAGATGATACTGCCAATTTCGCTTGCTCGATAAATGCTCATCCCATTTTTCACGGATTGGGACAGGGTTAAAATATCCTTCATTTTTCAATCTGTTTTCAGCCAACAATTCTTCTGCCCATTCTCTAAGGGGCCCACGTAACCAGGCATCAATAGGCACACCGAAACCCATCTTTGGTCGATCGAGTAACGATGGAGGAACATAGCTATATAAAACCTGCCGCAAGATCCATTTACCATTTCCATCGCGCACTTTCATATCAAGTGGTAATTGCCAGGCATATTCCACCACACGGTGATCCAATAACGGGATGCGAGTTTCAAGACTAATGCCCATTGCTGCCCGATCAACTTTTGTAAGAATATCATCTGGCAGGTAACTTGTTGCATCAATACACATCATACGATGGATAAAGTCTTCCAGTTGAAAAGACTGATCTACTACAGAACCAGGCTCTTTAGAGTTAATAACAACACTTTCAGGATCATCCCAATGAGATAAAAGCTTCAGATATAGATCATCCTGCCCAGATAAGGAAAGAACAGAAGCCAGTTTATGCAGCTTATCACCCGTCCTTCCCGCTCTAATTTCTGCAGGAAGAATTCGATCAAACAGTGAGGAAAGATTATCCCATCTTGAAGGTGAAACTGACGTAATTAAGTTAGCTGCTAAATGTCTTGACCATCCTGGAAAAGGTTTTAATCGCTGCCATAATTTGGTTCCCAAAAAATAACGATTATAGCCTCCAAATAATTCATCTCCTCCATCACCGGAAAGACTAACGGTTACATGCTGTCGCGCCATTTGTGAAACCAGAAATGTGGGGATCTGAGATGAATCAGAAAAAGGTTCATCATACAGTGTTGATAATTTTGGAATAACAGCCATCGCTTCATCCGAAGTCACATATAGTTCCGTATGATCTGTACCGAGGTGGCTGGCCACAGCTTTGGCATGTTGTGCCTCGTTATAATCTTTTTCATTAAAACCAATAGAAAAGGTTTTTACTCGTTTATCAGACTGCGCCTGCATTAATGCAACAACCAGAGATGAGTCATACCCACCCGATAAAAATGCTCCCAGCGGAACATCTGACAACATTTGTCCGGCGACAGATTGTCTTAATAAATTGTCCAGTTGCTGGATCGCTTCCTGCTCTGTTCCTGAAAATGGATCGGCCACTCCACGCTTCGCAACTTCTTCCAAAGACCAATACGATTCAGGCTCTGGTAATGTTTTAGTTTTAAATTGATCAGATTCCATTGGAATAGTGAGCAGCGTTCCTGGTAATAATTTTCTGATGTTTTTATAGATAGACCAGGGTGCAGGAATATAATTATGACGCATATACAATGACAAAACGTCTCGATCTATTTCACCCTGAAACTGTGGGTGAACTTTTAATGATTTCAATTCTGATCCAAATAAAAAAGCACTATTCTGCCAACCATAGTAAAGTGGTTTTTCACCCATTCGATCACGGGCAAGGATAAGAGTTCGCTCCTGCTTGTCCCACAAAGCAAAAGCAAACATACCCACACTTTTCTCTAACGCATTTTTCACACCCCAGGCATCGATGGCTGCCAGTAAAACTTCTGTATCTGAATAGCCTCTCCAGTTCGGAGCCAAGCCTTCCTTTTCCAGTTCTTTTTTTATTTCTTTAAAATTATAGATTTCACCATTGTAGGTCAGTACAAAACGACCACTGGCAGAAAGCATAGGTTGATGACCTTCCGGTGAGAGATCTATAATTGACAAGCGACGATGCCCTAACACAACCCCTCTCTCATCATCCAACCAGTATCCTTGATCATTGGGGCCGCGATGCTGAATTTGATCCGTCATGGAGGTAATCACCTCTGTCGATAACGATGAAGGTTTTAGTTGCAAATAACCACAAAATCCACACATTCTAATTTATTCCATTAAGTCCATATAAAGGTGTTCATATTGTCTGGTGATCGCTTCGATCGAAAAATTTTCCTCTATTCTTTTTCGTGCGAGCAGACCGAGTTCATGACGTTCAACATCTGACTTTAACAGCAAACTCTCCCATGCATCAGCAAGTGCTTGTGGGTTATCAGGAGGCACTACTTTTCCGGTTGTTCCTATGATCAATCCAGAGTCTCCTACATTTGTAGCGACACAAGGTACGCCACAGGCCATTGCTTCACCAATTACGTTCGGAAAAGCTTCCCCATAAGAAGACGAGGATGTTGCCAGATCAAGTGCTGCAGTAATTCGAGATATATCTGATCGCAAACCAAGTAAGTGGAATGAGTCCGTAAGTCCTAAAGATTTGATCCAGTTGTTTAATTGCTGATTATCGCTATCAATATCTTTACCAATAAGCAAAAAGTAAACGTTATTGATCTTACATTTTAGTAGCGCCGCAGCGTCAACAAATCCTTTATGATCTTTTTGAGGATCAAATCGTGCCACCAAACCGATCAAGCAAGTGTCATCATCAAAACCTAGTTCCTTCCTCACACTTTCTCTTGTTTTTTTATTGCTGGAGAATTCTTGTAGATCGAACCCATTTGGGATAATAGTAAACTTATCTTTTTGATAACCAGCTTGCTGATGAATTTGTGCAGACATGCTGGAGTTAGATATGATTTTTTCAGGAATCCAGTGAGATAATAAAGCGCAAACCTTCACTGTTAATCGTGTATGCAGTTTCGTTTTTGAAGGATCAAGATTACTGTTTCTGATATTCCAGACGATATTGCGATAACCTGCCAATCTCGATGCAAAACCACCCAATAGATCAGCATGATACATCCATGTTTGAATCAGATTGGGGGATGCTTTTTTGATCTGACTAACCAGTCTGAAAATACTGAATAAACCTGAAAGACCCGAACTCATACCCAACGCAATAACCGGCACTCCGAGTTCTTCAATTCTTGAGCCTATTTCTCCTGAATCAGTCAATGAAATTACCAATGGTTCAAATTTTGTTTTGTCAGATGCCTTGAGAATTTTTAACAACATCATTTCGGCTCCGCCCATACTAAGACCCGTAATTATATGAAGAACTTTCATGCCATCTTCTTCAGAATATCAGTCAGTTGTTTTGCTATAATTTCATGACTAAATTTCTTTTTTACTACATTGCGACCATTTGCTCCAAATTGCCGACACATTGACTCGTCATCTAATAATGTATTAAGTGTGTCTACCCATTCATCTTGAGTGTTGGCAGCGAAGCCTGACTCCGCCATCGAAAGAACCTGCTGATTCATTCCGACAGGTGAAACAACGACAGGAATACCACATGCCATGTATTGCAACATTTTAAAACTGCATTTCCCTCGCTCCCATTCACCATCAGACAAAGGCATGATCCCAATAGTCATTCTTTGTAATTGCCCGACTTCATCTACCGCTGACCAGGGAACAAAATCCAACATTGAATCAAGTTTACTATTGAAAATGGGTCGTTGATCAGAAATCACTTTAAAGATTAGATCATTTCTACCAGAAAACACTTTTTCCAGTGACCCAGCAATTTGGTAAAGGTATTTAAAATTACCTCGGGTTCCTATCCAGCCGATCACTTTCTTTTCGTTTACCAGTTTTGCCGGGTGATAAAGATCGGTATCGACCGCTGTTGGCAATATACTAATGTTGGAATTCCATTGGCTGAATTTTTCAGCCAGAAAGTCATTCCCACAAATAATATGATCACACATTTCAGCGAGCTTTTGTGCAGTCTTTCCTCCCCGATGGAGAAAAATTGCATCATCAATATCCAGAACACGCGGTTTTTTTGTAAAGGGCTCCAAAGTCACCAGCGTGGAAATTAGTTCACGTTGCAAGAAAGTAATATCAGATTTATAACCTGCAATAATCGACGGAACTCTCGAAGAAACTGAAACGACGCCCCAAAAGGGTCGAACTATTTTCTGAGCAGGTGGATATGTGGAAACAGAAGGATAGAACTCCTTCATATTTAAGCTGTTGGTATTAAGATATGGAATTAATTGCCTGACTCGATATCTGGCACTGGGAACATTTAATCCCCCAGTATATGCAGCGACATTGATCATTTTTTTTGAGCCCACACAGTCATCCGGCCTGTTTGCCCAAACAGACTAAGCACCCATGCGAACGGATACAAAGCAATATTCCAGATCACACCTCTTTCTGAAAATCCGTTAAAAAACTTATGTAATTTACTGTCTGGAAAATATTCTCCTATAACATAACCCATGCTTTCAACCTGGCTGCTGATCACACGTTGGTGAAATACTTTCTTCATTTCCCATCCTGATTTATCAAGCAAGTGTTCTAATGTTTCAGGCGTGAAATGATAAAGATGCGTTGGTAGCTGTAAAGCATGCCATTTATCTTTGAATAATTTGAATTCCAGCGCTTTTGCGTTGGGTACGGAGATAGCTAACCAACCTCCAGATTTTGTCCAACCGGCTAATTTTTCTAGCGCTTCAACGGGCTGGTGTAAATGTTCAACAACCATCCAACCTACGACCAGATCAAAAGTTTCATCAAATGATGACACAGACTCCACACTCCCCGTCTTAACGGAATAGCCTGAAGCTCGGGCTGCTTCTGCCGCAGTTTCTGAGAACTCAATACCTTCTACCTGCCAGCCCTGATTGGCCATTTTATGCAGAAAACTACCAGAGGCACAACCAATTTCTAATAGTCGGCCAGGTTGAATTTCGGGAACGCAATCAGTATTAAATTTGATCAATAGTTTCGCCAGCCGTTTCCATATTGATGGCTGATCATCTAAAGGGTCTGAAGAGATTTTAGTACCTTGATAAGGCCCATAGTCCTCCGGGTAGTAATAACCGATAGTATAAGGTGTTGGCCTTGGATTGGTTCTCATCAGGCCGCATTGTTGGCAGGTAACAACGTTATATTCACCCGGCAAATCATGTAGTCGATCATGTCCTGTCAGAAAGATTTCATCTTGCTGAGAGCATCCCATAGGACAAGAGATATCCTCCAGTTTCACCTCATCAGGTATATTTAATTCAGTTTCAGGTTTCACGACGAGAGAATGTACAGTGTACGCTCGGATCTTTCCAGAGATATATCAGATATCACTTAGATTCTACTTGAGTTAAGCCCTTGTAATTGCTATGGTTGCGACCATATTCCAACCCTGAGTCTTTAAACTTAAAATAACATCATAATCTGTAATATTTCGGATCACTAATCTATGATTTTAATTACTGGCGGAGCTGGATTTATTGGCTCAAACTTTGTATTGGACTGGCTTTCCGAACGAGATGAGCCTGTCGTCAACCTGGACATTCTGACATACGCTGGCAACCTACAAAGCCTTGCTAGTCTCGACAATAACGACAAACATATTTTTGTCCAGGGTGATATTGGTGATCGTGAATTAGTCCGATCGCTTCTGCATGAACATAAACCCCGTGCGATCCTAAATTTTGCTGCTGAAAGCCATGTCGATCGTTCCATTCATGGCCCGGAAGATTTTATCCTGACGAATGTTAATGGCACTTTTCATCTGATTGATGAAGTGAAAAGCTACTGGTCTGAATTGCCGACCAATGAAAAAGAAGCATTTAGATTCCTCCATGTATCGACAGATGAAGTTTATGGATCACTGGAAAAAGAAGATCCGGCTTTTTCCGAAACAACCGCTTACTCGCCGAACAGCCCTTACTCTGCTTCAAAAGCAGCATCTGATCATCTGGTTCGTGCCTATCACCATACTTACGGCTTACCCACACTAATCACCAATTGTTCCAACAACTATGGGCCATTACAATTTCCAGAAAAACTGATCCCTCTGGTTCTCCTGAATGCTCTGGAAGGAAAACCTCTACCTATCTATGGAGATGGGCAGAATATTCGCGATTGGTTATATGTTGGTGATCACTGCTCTGCGATTCGTGCGGTCTTAGATAAAGGACGGATCGGAGAGGTTTATAATATTGGTGGTAACAGCGAGAAAACCAATCTTGATGTCGTCCATACGATCTGTTCGATACTGGATGAATTAAAGCCTGCTGATCAACCTTATTCTGAACTGATTACATATGTGACAGATCGCCCTGGCCATGATCGCCGCTACGCGATCGATGCTCGCAAGATTGAATCTGAGCTTGGCTGGAAGCCCACAGAAAATTTTGAAACAGGGATCAATAAAACTGTTAATTGGTATCTGACCAGTAATGACTGGGTCAATAATGTGACCAGCGGTGCTTATAAAAACTGGATCAGTAAAAACTATTCTATGAGAGAAAATACATGAAAGGAATAATTCTGGCTGGCGGTTCCGGAACTCGTCTTTACCCGGTTACTCAGGTCGTATCAAAACAGCTTTTGCCAATATACGATAAACCGATGATCTACTATTCTCTCAGCACACTAATGCTGGCAGGTATTCGGGATATTCTGATCATTTCCACTCCATCGGATACGCCACGATTCGAAGAATTGCTCGGCAACGGAAGCAACTTCGGTATTGATCTTAGCTATGCTGTACAACCGTCACCCGATGGACTTGCACAGGCCTTCATTATCGGTAAAGAATTTATTGGTAATGACAAAGTCGCTTTAATCCTCGGCGATAATATCTTCTACGGACATGGTTTTGAGGCTGAACTAAAACGAGCCACTGATCGACCAAAAGGTGCAACCGTCTTTGCCTACCCCGTACAAGATCCTGAACGCTATGGTGTAGTTGAGTTTGACGAAGAAGGTACGGCGATCAGTCTTGAGGAAAAGCCGACCAAGCCAAAATCACGCTACGCTGTTACCGGTCTTTATTTTTATGATAACCAGGTTATCGATATTGCTGAAAATATAAAACCTTCTGATCGTGGAGAACTTGAGATAACCGATGTGAATAAGACTTATCTCGAAATAAATCAGCTGGAAGTTTCAGTGTTGGGTCGAGGCTACGCCTGGCTGGATACAGGCACTCATGAATCACTCCTTGAAGCCTCAGCTTTTATTGAAACGATCGAACGCAGACAAGGTTTAAAAGTCGCGTGTCCAGAAGAAATTGCCTGGCGCCTTGGATACATTACATCGGATCAACTTAAAGAACTGGCTGCGCCTTTACTAAAGAATAATTATGGACAATACCTCCTAAATCTTCTTGAGGAAAGAGTCTTGAGATGAAGATTATTGAAACATCTATTCCCGAACTACACATTTTTGAACCCACTATTTTTGGTGATGATCGTGGATTCTTTTTTGAAAGTTTTAATGAAAAAACATTTACTGAATTAACCGGTCGAACTGATAAGTTTGTTCAGGACAATCATTCACGGTCAACCAAGAATGTCTTACGCGGGCTTCATTATCAAATACAACAACCTCAAGGGAAACTGGTCAGAGTTGTCTCTGGCGAAGTCTTTGACGTAGCCGTTGATCTCAGAAAAAACTCAGGCACTTTCGGACATTGGGCTGGTGTAGTTTTATCTGAAAAGAACAAACGCATGCTCTGGATTCCTCCAGGTTTTGCCCATGGCTTTCTAGTTTTATCAGAATCAACGGATTTCATTTATAAGACTACGGATTACTATGCACCTAAGCATGAACGTACGCTAGCCTGGGATGATCCAGATTTGAATATCAAGTGGCCGTTAGATGACGCTCCTGTACTTTCAACCAAAGATCAGTCAGGCAAACTTTTAAGTGAATGTGAAACTTACTCATGACAACGATCATGCTAACCGGCAAAAATGGTCAGCTGGGCTGGGAGCTCCAACGTACACTTCCTACACTTGCCAAAGTCATTGCATTTGATCATCACACTTTAGATCTTTCTGATCACAAACTTCTACGCAATACAATCCGCGAGATCAAACCTGATCTTATCGTTAATGCGGCGGCTTATACTGCGGTTGATCAGGCTGAAAAAGAAGAAGGCCTTGCCATTGCAATCAATGCAAATGCACCTGAGGTTATGGCAGAAGAAGCCAAGAAGCTGAGGGCAATGTTGATCCACTATTCGACAGATTATGTCTTCGACGGTAACAAAAAAGAAGCTTACATCGAAACAGATAGCCCTAGTCCAAATAATATTTATGGCAAAAGTAAGCTAATGGGTGAACAGGCCATTCAGAATCAGGATATTCCCTACTACATTTTTAGAACAAGCTGGGTCTATGCGGCACGGGGACAGAATTTTTTATTAACAATGCTCCGCTTGATGCAGGAACGCGAGAGCTTGAATATTGTAGATGACCAATTCGGAGCACCAACCTGGAGCCGGAGTATTGCAGAAATTACCGGACAAGTTATTTCTCACAACAATGATAAGACCGGACTTGACTTCGATGCAATGCGACACCTTTCAGGAATCTATCACCTCACTTCAAGTGGTCGTACTAGCTGGTATGAGTTTGCTAAAGAAATATGTCATCAAGTTTCTGATCGGAATATCATTAAAAACAATTTTCAGATTCAGGGAATACCCACATCTCAATACCCAACGCCAGCCAAAAGACCCGTAAACTCCGAATTGTCCACATCCAAGTTAAATAACACTTTTGGCATAGTATGTCCTGACTGGAAAGATTCATTAAACCTTTGTATTCAAGATCTCTTAGAAGAGGCCCCCGCCCCTCAAGATTAGAAAACTCTTAGCAAAAATAATTACATGATGAGCTGTGATATTCGATTCCAGACTGATAATCAGCACATTTTGGATAAGATCTCGATCAATACCGTAAACGTTGTCACAACAGTATTTGTCCATAGGATCGATAGGTATCACTTCTACCCCTATCCTGTATAATTAGCCGCACTGGAGTAATGGGTTAAATAAAGGGGATACACACATAGTGAGTAAGCAACAAAAAGTGGCTCTGATCACAGGAGTAACTGGGCAGGATGGATCTTATCTGGCGGAGCTGTTACTGGAGAAGGGCTATGAAGTACACGGCATTAAACGTAGAGCTTCCTCTTTTAATACCGAACGTGTAGATCATATCTATCAGGATCTTCATAAAAAAGATGCTCAATTTATTCTGCATTATGGTGATTTAACCGACTCATCCAATCTCACAAGAATCCTTAAGGAAGTACAGCCGGATGAAGTGTATAACCTCGGTGCACAATCTCATGTGGCGGTTAGTTTTGAGACTCCAGAATATACAGCTGACGTAGATGCTATGGGAGCCTTACGTTTACTGGAGGCTATACGCTTTTTGGGGCTGGAGAAGAAAACCCGCTTCTATCAAGCTTCAACCTCTGAGTTGTACGGTGAAGTACAAGAGGTGCCACAAACAGAAAAAACTCCATTTCACCCACGCTCTCCCTATGCTGTCGCAAAAATGTACGCCTACTGGATCACAGTGAACTATCGTGAGTCTTACGGAATCTATGCTTGTAACGGTATTTTATTTAATCATGAGTCACCGCGTCGTGGTGAAACCTTTGTGACACGAAAAATAACTCGTGCACTGGCTAATATCTCACAAGATCTGGAAAGCTGTTTATATTTAGGGAATATGGATGCCCTGCGAGATTGGGGCCATGCCAAAGACTATGTGCGCATGCAATGGATGATGCTGCAGCAAGATCAACCAGATGATTTTGTGATAGCGACAGGAAAACAGATCTCAGTTCGAGAGTTTGTCCGTATGAGCGCACAGGAGCTTGGTATTGAACTGGAGTTTAGTGGTGTCGGCATAGATGAAATCGCCACGGTTAAATCTCTTACGGGTGAAAACGCTGCTGCTGTTAACGTGGGTGACGTAATCGTGAAAGTTGATCCTCGATATTTCCGCCCCGCAGAAGTGGAAACTTTACTGGGTGATCCATCGAAAGCTAAGGCTGAGTTAGGCTGGACACCAGAGATTACAGTCGAAGAAATGTGTGCAGAGATGATCGCTAATGACCTGGATAGTGCCAAACGTCATGCTCTGCTGAAAGAGCACGGTCATGATGTGTCTATTTCATTAGAAAACTAGCCGCAGCGAACATTGAAATGAAGGTAACAGATAAAATATATGTAGCCGGGCATAAAGGTATGGTTGGCTCTGCAATTGTTCGACAATTAGAGACAAAGGGCTTTACGAATATTATTAGTCGATCACATAAAGAACTCGATCTCTGTGAACAAATCGCTGTGCGTGAATTCATGCAAGTGGAAAAACCTGACTACGTCATATTAGCTGCAGCCAAGGTTGGTGGCATTCATGCTAATAACACCTACCCCGCTGAATTCATCTATCAAAATTTGATGATGGAAGCCAATGTGATCAATGAGACCTATCAATCTGGCTGCAACAATTTACTGTTTCTTGGGAGCTCTTGTATCTATCCCAAAATGGCCGATCAACCGATGACAGAGCAGGCTTTGTTAACGGGTGTTTTAGAGCCCACAAATGAACCCTATGCGATCGCTAAAATAGCTGGCATTAAATTGTGTGAATCCTATAACCGACAATACGGCACCAACTATCGTTCAGTTATGCCAACAAACCTATATGGTGAAAATGACAATTTTCATCCAGAAAATAGCCATGTCATACCCGCTATGATGCGTCGCTTCCATGAAGCCAAATTGAATGGTGATAAAGAGGTTATCGTGTGGGGAACAGGAAAGCCGATGCGTGAATTTTTGCATGTTGACGACATGGCAGATGCTTCTATTTTTGTGATGCAACTAGATGATAGAACATATAAAGCAAACACGCAGCCTATGCTAAGTCATATTAATGTAGGTACAGGCATAGATTGTACCATTCGAGAGTTAGCTGAAACAATGAGGATAGTCGTGGATTTTGATGGCAAGCTAGTTTTTGACGCCACAAAACCGGATGGTACGCCAAGAAAACTTATGAATGTTTCTCGACTAAAGCAATTAGGATGGAAAGCATCGATTAATTTAAAGTGTGGACTTAGTAAAACTTATCTGTGGTTTTTAGAGTACAGAGAGACTGAAAAATTACGAGGGTATATTGATAGTAGGTATGGCGACTGAGTTTTATAGTTGTCATGTTTGTCTCATGGGCTTCAATAAGTACATATAAAAAGCAGGAAAGTGACATGCCAAATGTTAAGCAAGAATTGTCAACGCTATTTTAAAATCAGTTAATGAAATGAATTGGGTATTTTACAAACAGCAATATGCTAATTATTTGCATACAGAACGGAGTCAAGGCGGATGGTGGTGGCTATGGTTTTTTATGTTACCCCTGGTTCCGATCTTGGTTTATACCTTATTGGGGTATCTTAAAGTACTTCCGTCAGAAGATGGTCTTCCTGGGCATATATATATCATTCTTGGCATAACATCTTGGCTTCTTTATTCTGACGCGATTGTTCAGCCGAGTTTAAGCATGACACGATTTAAACCCTATTTTTTACGGCAGGAAATTAGCTTGTGGGAACTGTTGACCGCATGGTTGCCAGAAAGACTCGGGACTGCTGTAATACAGTTTACTTTTAGTTTGACTCTTGTCTGGGCTGGCAATGGGTTTGAAACCTTCGGGCTGGCGTTATATTTTTTAGTAATGATATTGGGTGTCTTTTTGTTTATTTCACTCGGAATGTTATTTGCAATATTATCCCTGATTTCACCCAACTCATTAAACTTGGTACAGACAATCAATCGTTTTATGATATTTCTCAGCGCAGTAATATTTCCAATGCCTGACGGAGTATTTGTTAAGTATATTAAAGTCTTAAACCCTTATTACGTTTATATTGATAGCTCAAGATCTATTCTCTTTGATAACACGATCAACTGGCAACCAATTTTAATTTGGTCGGCCATTGCTCTGCTGTTAATTATTTTTTTGAAACGAAGTTTACAAAAAATTACTCCTGAAGTTAGAGGTTTCTTACAGTGATTAATGTAGTTGTTAATAACGTGAGTAAGCAATATGCGGTAACGGCTCTTGATAAAAGAGAAAAATTGAAAAGTGTATTGCTACAAAGATGGTTTGGTCTAAATTTCAAAGGTTCACCAATAAAATATAAAGAAGCTGTTAAGTCCATATCTTTCACTGTTGAAAGAGGTCAGTCTTTAGCATTTATTGGAAAGAATGGCGCAGGAAAATCAACACTCTTGAAAATGATATCAGGTAGTTTAACCCCTGATAGTGGTGAATTGGATATTAAAGGTCAAGTGGGTGGGCTTATCGAATTAGGAGCCGGACTAATAGATACGAAAACAGGTCGTGAAAATGTAGAAGAACGTTCAAAATTACTGGGTATTCCTGTGGTAGAGGCCAGTCAATTTATTGAAGAGATAGAAAATTTTGCGGAGTTAGCTGAGCAATTTGATGACCCAGTTAACACCTATTCCAGTGGTATGAAGGCTCGCCTGGGTTTTGCTATCTCGGTTACGTTGCCTTTTGATATTATGATTTGTGATGAGGCTCTAAGTGTCGGGGATGCAAGCTTTACAGCCAAATGCCTGGCAAAAATAAACGAATTAAAAAAGGAGCGTATTTTTCTTTTTGTCTCACACTCAATGACAATGGTGCAAAGATTTTGTGACAGGGCTATTGTTATAGATAAGGGTGAAATGGTTTTCTCTGGAAAGTCATCTGATGCTGTGGCGTATTATGAAAATAAAATACTTCACATGATCGAAGAAACTGAGGAGTCAACATTACCAGTTAGCCATCAGCAAAAAAAAGAAGTCATCAAACAGAACAGAATAATATCGCAATCTAATTTCTCATTTCTGGAGCCCATATTGCACAATACAGCAAAGGTTGATAAATGGAGTGTTAACTTCAGTTGTGATCAATCACTAGAGATTGACTGGGAGTTTAATATTAAATCAGAGAACCCTCAGGATCATAAATACAAGCTTGGATTCCCTGTATACTCGGCAGAAGGCACAATGCTATTTAGTTGCACCAATGAGGATCTTTTAAAAGATTTAAACAGTCTGACATCTATATCGGGACAACTTTCCATCGTTTGGCATGGACTTAATCCCGGAATATATCAAATCGTTATTGCGCTCTACGAAGATATGGAGCCAATTTTGCGACAGCACCTTGGGGAAATAAAAATTCAATCTACAGGCACTCCATATTTTGGCTTGTATAGTGCGCAACACGAATGGATTGTGAATGAACAATTTTGACGAGAGCAATATAAAAATTGCTAATATAGGATTAGAAGTCCTTATCAAAGAACCGCTCTATATTTTCATTGTTTGAAAAAAATCAGATTGTTTACTTGCAATTGAAGTGACATTATTTACGGTTGGACTGAATAGCAATGTTATCTATTATATGGTTGGATAATGACTAAATATACGGAAAAGAATACTGAAAACTTTTTAAGGCATGAGAAATCTCGCCGAGAAAGAAATGAAGTCAGCAAAAAGTATCTGAAAAGTTTTTCAGTAGAAATAGAGAATGGTCGCTTCCAATTAGAGGAGGTGGTTAATTGTATTTGTTGTAACGGTAAAACTTTTATCACAGTATCAACAATAGACAGGTTTGACCTAAAGTTTGGAAATATTTTATGTCAGGAGTGCGGTTTGTTATCTACCTCACCAAGGCTAAGCGAGACTGATCTCCAATATTATTATTCAAAATACTACCACCCATTAACTTTTGGTGTGGAACATATCGGGGATCAGAAGCAGCTCTTTGCTGAAGGCCAAGGAGAAAAGATATTTGGTATTTTAGATCCATATATGGACATAAAAGATTTGCGCGTTCTTGAGATAGGGGTTGGGGTTGGTGATGTCATAACCGGTTTTATAGCCGCAGATTCAAAAAGAACATATTCTCTTGCTGTGGGGACAGAGTTTAGCAAGGAATGCTTAGATATATCTAAAGAGGTTTCTGAAAATCAATCCGTAGATGTGAAGTTTATTCAAGGTGGGTTCTCTGAAGCAAAAGATCTAAGCAAGAGTTACGATGTGATTATTTTATCACATGTCTTTGAACACATACCAGATCTAAATGAGGCATTAAATCAAATTAGTGGGTTATTGAGTGAAGGAGGCTTGCTATATATTGAAGTGCCAGGCCTTTTTGTTAACCACATGATACCTTATTACAATTACTCGTTCATCGACTATACGATACACGCTCATATGTATAATTTTTGCGCTCAAACTTTACTTAATGTTATTTCAAAACATAAGTTTGATTGTGTTTCTATTAATGAAAAAGTAGAAGCGATATTCAGGAGATCTGAAGAAGTAAGTAGCAAGCCGACCATTAATGTTTCGGATCAAAGCCTTTTCTACCTAAACCTTATTGGCGCACCGGAATATTCTTCTTTTCATGAAAAAAGAGATTTTGAAGTTAAACAGCTAAAGGCAGCAATTATAACAAAGGATAATGTGCAGAAAGGATTAATAGATAAAATTAGAGATCTTGAAGTTCAATATGAAGAAGTCTTGCTGTCAAAAAATAAGGCTGAACAAGCGCATTCAGATGAATTGAGGTCTAAATTAGCAGAAGAAAAGAAGTCCACCTTGATTCATCATCAACAATCCAAAATAATTGAAGAGATGCAAGCTAAACTGAAGTTATCAGAAACTAATCATATTAATGAGCTGGAGAGCAAACTAAAACTGGAAGAAAGTTTGGATAAAATAATTGAGAGAGTGGAGTTAGTCGGTGGAGCAAACCTGATTACCTCACCGAGGAAAAAGTTTATCAATTATAAGTTGCTGATGAAAAGCATAAAAGATAAAGATATTTGAACCGTCAATATATACCTATAACCACTTTAATAAACTCAATAGTAAAGGAAGAGTTATGTTTTTAAGTATTGTGGTGCCAACATTCAATAGAAGTAAAGAATTACTTTATTTGCTTTTGGCATTAAAAAGCCAGGTTTTTCTTTTGAAACAAGAGGTGACAATTGAAATAGTTATTTGTGATGATGCATCTACTGATGATACACAAGAGGAGATCTTACGTTTACAGGAAAATTCTGATTTTATTAAGTATATAAGATATCCGAAAAATATCGGGCTAGAAAAAAACTTAATCGAAAGTGCAAAATATGCTACTGGAGAGTATTTGTGGATATTTGGGGATGATGATTTTCTTGAACATAAAGATGCACTTTCAAAAGTTATTAGTACTTTAGAAAATCGGCAATGCGACTTACTCATCCTAAATAGAACCCGCAGGAGCTTTTCGCTGGATAAATTGGTTTCCTCTGACTGGATGGGCATTGCAGGAAAAAAGGATAAAGAGTATCGAGGGTTAGAGGCATTTTATAGAGACTGGGGTTTTATTTCAGTAATTGGTTTCATTACAGTCAATATTATGCGCAGGGATGCGTTCATAAACTCCTATGACGAACGGTTTTTTGGCACTATGTATCCGCAATTGGGTATGATGACAAGCGCATTTTCTAATGGAAAGGTTGTCCTACTTTCTGAGCCGTTGATTTGTCATCGCACGCAAACCGCCGAAGAAAAGGCCGTGGCGTTCGAGAGCAAAGAGAAAGAAAAAGTCTTTATGTCCGATGTTGATAAGCGTGATGCACTTTACTTTGGCGCACCTTATATTCGTATGTTGAATATCTTGGTGGAGAAAAAGGCGCTAAATTATGATGCGATAAACAAAATAAATGAACATACCGTCATCAACGGCAGATTGGTTGATTTTTTATTCAACAATGTTATTAAAGCAGTGAATTTCGGTGCAGATATCAGTGAGAGTGATCAGCTCCATATTAATTCATTCTTCTCGAATGTCGATCTGAGTCAAGAACAAATTTATCAAATGTCGCGCTATAGCTTCATGACGGATGATAAGTTTAAAACGAATGTTTGTGATTCAAGTGCAATAACAATCTCTGTTGTTACTCCAAGTTATAATCAAGTTCAATTCTTTCATGAGTGCTTAGATGCAGTTTTTGAACAAACACATCAACCACTTGAGCAGATCGTTTTAGATCCAGGGTCAACCGACGGCAGTTTGAACGTCGCCCGCTATTACAAACATGTGACCTTAGTAAATGAACCTGATGAGGGACAGGGGGACGCAGTCGCTAAGGGCATCACCATGGCTCAAGGTGATGTGGTTGCTTGGGTGAATTCTGATGATAGCTATTTCGATAAAAACGTCTTTTCTACGATTGCCAAACAATTTACTGAAGATGACGAAATAATTTATGGCAATGGTATTTTCATGACTGTAGATGGAGGCAAATTAAGGGATGTATATATCAATAAAGATCCATCAACATTATCGTGGCGATTTCAACAGGAGGATGGCATATTACAACCCGCCTTATTTTTTAAGCGTTCAGTTATCAAAAAAATTGGTCTTCCCTCTAAGTATTTGGAATTCTGTATGGATTATGAATATTGGATAAGAGCTATGAAGGCAGGGGTTAAATTTCGCCATATTAACCAAAACTTTGCAAAAGCTTATTTTCATATTGACAACAAGACGTATGGACAACGTGGAGCCAGTTATCAGCAAGTGTGTGATATGCAGTTCGAACAGTTTGGCTATGCAAACCATATATGGTTGAGACGTTATGCTGAATATCTAGTAGAAGGTTTTGACGGTGTAGTGGCACATAGCCACAACAGCGAAATAAAGAATGAGCCTCTAGTAGTCGATGCGTATCTTGGCTTGTTGAGGCAGTACAATACTAATGCTGGGACGATCAAGTTATTAACCAAGCGCTCGAGTGAAAAGGGTTATGGCGATACTCTTAGAGAATTAAAAAAATATGACTTAATCCCCTCTCACTATCGAGCAATTAAGACTGGTAGTCCTCAGCTGCAGGATTCGTTAAATTATGAAATGGGTGGTAAATTATGGCAGTTTGACAAATCATGGAAAGATCAACAAATAAGTAAGAGTCATGATTTTTTGCGGAAAGCCATAAAAGAAAGAAAGAACGAAACATGTATATTGATCTGTAATGGGCCTTCATTAAATAAAATAGATAAAAGCCTGCTTGCTAAAGCGGATGTTATTGCCAGTAATAATATATTTTTGAGTGATGAAATAATACAGCATGTAGATTTCTTCACCTGCGTTAATTATTTAGTTGCTGAGCAGAGTGCCCCGCAAATTAATGGTTTGTCTGTCAATAAGATTCTTCCTTGGTGGCTAGCATATTGTATTAATGAAAGTGATAGTACTTTTTTTGTTGACGCAAAAGGATTTCCTGAATTTAGTACCGATATTTTTAAGAATTTGTCATGGAGACATACCGTTACTTTTTTTAATATGCACTTGGCCTATGGGCTTGGGTACAAAAAAGTACTCTTGGTTGGTTGTGACCATAGTTATAAACAGCCTTCAAGAGTAAAGGAAGAAGAATTAATACATTCTTCAGGGGATGATAATAATCATTTTGATCCTCGTTATTTTCAGTCAAAGAAGTGGCAGACTGCTGATGTGACTCAAATCGAGGCAATGTATGAGCTAGCCCAGATTGCTTTTGAGCGTGATGGACGTGAAATTATTAATTGCACTGATGGTGGTGCGTTGGAGTTGTTCCGAAGGGCTAGTTTAGAATTAGAAATTGGAGAAGGAGCCTTGCCCAAAATATCGCCGTTGTTAAAACCAGTACATTTAGAAGGCCCCTACTCAAGGGAAGATAAAATTCATTTCGATGAAACTGATTTGATATCCGCCTATGTTGGTGATCAAAATACTGATGGTTTTATGATAGATGTAGGTGCCCATCATGGTTACGCATCATCACCATTTTTAGATAAGGGCTGGCGCGTGATAGGCTTTGAGCCTGACCCAAATAACCGGAAAATTCTAATACAACGTTTGGGCGATCATCCCCGACTACAAATAATCCAGGATGCAGTATCAGATGTTGCTGGAGAAACTGTCAGTTTTTATGCTTCCGATGAAAGTACGGGGGTTAGTGGTCTGTCGGGCTTTACAAGCAAACACAAAAAGATCTGTGAGGTAAAAACGACGACATTAACAGATCAAATTTGTGAACAAAATATCGATACTATTGATTTCCTTAAAATTGATACTGAAGGTTTTGACTTGATGGTATTAAAAGGCTTTCCATGGGTCACACATCGGCCCAAGATTATCGAGTGTGAATTTGAAAACTCAAAAACAGTACCATTAGGTTATGTTTTCGAGGATATTGCTAATTATCTCGTTGGGCATGGCTATCATGTTTATGTCAGTGAATGGCATCCGATAGTTCGTTACGGAATACGGCATGATTGGAAAATTTTATCCCGCTATCCATGTTCATTATCTACAGAGAAGGCCTGGGGAAATTTGCTCGCTTTTGAAACTGAGCCTGATGAGTTAGAACTTATCAACCAACTCACCAAACTGGCAGGCCTTAATACTTCGTCTGTTAAAAAAGAAGAGGGGCAGACGATTAATATTACGAAGGTCAATCAACCCACACTTATTAATAGAATTAATATCAGGGTTTCGGCTTTACTAAGACCGTATCCAAGTTTGCATTCCTTGGCTTTACGATTAGTAAATATGCTAAAGTGAAATGTCATCTGTGACAGATAGTAGAAATTGTCATTCGTGATGATAATGCTTGTTTTGAATCTTCATCTCGTAATTCGTTTGATTTGGTATGTATTCTCCGTGACACAGACTATGATCATAAAATTAAAGATTTAATATATTGGCCTTAATGGAGAAAAAAGAAGAATGGAGCGCTGCCTCAGAGAACATTGTAAAGATATCTGCAGGGTCTCCGTTTTCTTCTTGATGATTAAAGTCAGTCCACAATACCATTTCGAAACCCTTCATCTGAGAAGTTTTATTGAATAAATAGCGGAGAATATGCATGTTTGATGTGATTAGAAAATTGGAATACTTTGATTGCTTAAATGAAAATTTTGCTTCTAAAGACCATATATCTTTGAAAGGCATTCAAGACGGATGGACGTTGCGCGAACTTTCGGGAACAACTAACAAACGAATTATGGAGATGGGTGGAGGTAATTCACGTATTCTTGCTAAGCTAGAAGGCAATAAACTTTGGAATGTAGATAAGTTCGAAGGTATTGGGCAAGGACCAACAGAGATTCGCGAAGAGGATGGAGTTGAAGTCGTGAAGGCTTTTATGGGCGAGTTCTCATCATCAGTTCCTCAAGTAGATATTATTTTTTCAATATCAGTAATCGAACACATTCCATTCGAAGGTTATGGTGATGCATTCTTAGATATGGCACGTTGTTTAATTCCCGGCGGCACAATGATCCACACTATTGATTTGCCTCTGGCTGATATACCTCTTAGCCATTCTGATACTCGAATAAGCTTGCTAAGTAAGTCCGTTGAGAAGGCTGGTTTACAATGGAGGGTACAACCTAAACTTATGCCTGGAACCGTATTTACAAGTGATATGGCAAGCCATTCTGATCTCGAAATGTGGAAATGGATACATATTTCTAAGGATGTTAAGCGCATGGCTGATCATAATCAGCTTGTTTCGATTAAGATGATTGCGGATAAGCCAAACACCTAGCCCCATACAATTTTTTGATCGTCTGTAAAACTTGGTAAATGCACATGCTACTTTCAGTTCTGTTTCCGGTATATAACTCTCCCCAGCCATTACTTGATGCACTTGACCTCTTCATTGAAAAGATAATTGGTAAATACGACTTAGATTTAGAAATCATCATTATTGTTGATATTCCAATGGATGCCCCGTTTCCTTCTGTCCAAGAGTATGCCAGCAAGCATCTATTTATTCATCTTAGGAAGCTGCAGGGTGATTTTGGCTTGGAGAGGAAACTGAACGTCTGTACAAGTGCAGCCAATGGTGAATACCTATGGATCTTGGGTGAAAGTGAATATGTACCGGCTGTTGACACACTGGATGAAATTATGATCCAACTTAAGGATGCCAAGCCCGATATGTTGGTTTTGGAAAGCAAGTTGCGCTCGGCAGCTTGTTTGGCAATTGCTCGCGAAAATTGGATAGAGTTAAGTACAAAAGATTGTCGTAATCTTGATTTAGATGAGCTTTTTCTGGACATTGGTTATCAGTGTTTAATTGGACTAATATCTGAAAAACTGTTTAAGAGGTCTTTGCTTCAATCACAAAACATCGTACAAGACATTGCTCCCTTTTACCCCCGATTCAATAAGGTTTATGCAAAAGTAGCTAATCTTCTTTTGATGCAATTTGGATACGTTGACCACACATGGTTACACAGCTATGCGGAATTCAACTCTGGAACTAGGACTGGCCTAACCCAAAATAGCATACAAGAGGTTGATCAACTGGAAATAGAGTTCCATCGTCTTTTAATGAGATACAATGGAGGCTCTTCCGCATACAATTTGCTCGAAACCAAAAGAAGTGAAAAAGGGTATGGCGGTACTTTTAGGGAGTTGCAGCGACGGTTGATTAACCCCGTCATTTTGATTGATACCGGGGGTAAGATTGAATCACCTGACTCAATGTGGATAGTTGAGACACCAAAAAATACTGTACCCACATTTGCACTTGTCACCCCAAATTTTAATTGTGCACCATTTCTTGAACAAACTTTAAGATCAGTACTCGATCAGAAATATCCTAAACTGCAATACGTCGTAGTAGACGGTGCAAGCACCGACGGCAGTCAAGAACTTATCGAGCGCCAACTTGATGGGCTGCATGCCTATGTGAGCGAGCAAGATAAAGGGCATGCCGATGCGATTAGTAAGGGCTTTGCACTTACGGATGGGGAAATTATGGGGTGGATTAACTCTGACGATCTACTGCTCCCCGGTTCACTTGCGGCCGTTGCCCGCCTTTTCACCGAGAACCCAGAACTTGATTGGATAACTGGTCGCCCTACTACAGTTGATGAGCATTCAAAAAACTTTAAACTACACAAAATGCGCCGATTTTCTCGTGCGGGCTTTATGGCGGGGCACTATAAGTGGGTGCAGCAAGAATCAACATTTTGGCGTCGATCACTATGGGAGAAAGCCGGAGGTGCGCTGGATGCCTCAGTAAAGTATGCCTGTGATTTAGATCTATGGGTTCGTTTTTTTCGGTATGCGGAACTTTACACTGTAGATATGCCTTTCGGGACATTCCGACAACGACCGGGGCAACGTTCTATTGCGTTCAATGATTCGTATGAAAATGAGGCTGCGCAGATTATCTCAGCTGAGCGTAAATTATTACCCCTCGAATTTAAGGATCTGTTTTCCTCTCTCCTCACTGAGTTGACCGCTCCACCAAATGGTGAGGAAATAACCCGGCGTGAACATCTACTAATGGCAACATATACGCCTATAATACCCATCACAGCGCTTATCGAGTCACAACGTAACGAGATCAAGAAAATATTAGACATTAGATCTGCGCGAATAACCAGTGAACATTGGAAAAAAGATCTACTGCTTGCAGATAATATCCAGCGCTTTAAGGGAAAACACCACGGACAACGTTGCTTCGTTATGGGGAATGGCCCCTCACTTAATAAAATGGATCTCAGCAAGCTCGACGGAGAGATCTTATTTGGCTGTAATAGTATCTTTCTACTATTCAATCGTGTGAATTGGCGGCCGACCTATTATACCTGTGTTGACTCACGCGTTTTGCCGGATAGAGCCGTAGAAATTGATAAAATGTTACGGGACAATCCAAGCATTGAAGCATTTTTCCCAACCGAAATCCGCGAGTACACGGGCGACCTCAAAAGGACACTTGTTCGCACCTTAATCCCCTCAGGAGATGGTCGTAATTTCACCACAGAAAAACGCCAATCACATGATAATTTACCATTCTCTATGTTCTCTGTGGATGCAAATAAAGGGCTGGTACAGCCCTTTACTGTGGCAATTACAATGTTGCAGCTGGCTGTGTATATGGGATTTGATGAAATATATCTTATAGGTTGTGATACCAGTTATGTTATTCCTGAAAACGTAGAAAAGGAAGGCGTTACATCGAAAGGAAAACTCGGCTTAGCGTTAACCTCTACTGAAAACAATGATCCCAACCATTTCGATCCTACATATTTTGGTAAGGGTCGTAAATGGCATGATCCTCAAACCGATAAAATGATTGAGCACTATGGGTTCGCAAAAGCTGTTGCGGAAAGCTTGGATATAAATATATTAAATGCGACTGTGGGAGGTAATCTTGAAGTATTCGAGCGAGTTGATTTCAATAATTTATTTATGCAGAGTAGTGAAGAATTCCAGAGAATTAAACCACTTACCCTTGCAAATAGAATTAATATTAGGATTTCAGCATTTCTCACCCCCTACCCACGGCTACACTCGATAGCATTTAAGCTAGCTGGCAAGCTGAAAAATTTAGATTATTAACAAAATTATTTCTTATAACTTTAGGAGCAATAATATTTCTATTTTGAAGACGTGAGAACTTATAAATTGAAAACTTACTTTCTATTTATAGGAGCTCGAAATAAAAAAAAATAAATACAACCCATATGATACAAATTTATAACAGGCCAATTTAAGGGAAAAATATGCAACAGATAAATAATCTTTCCGAGCACCTGCTTGATCATGAATTACTTGTAAAGAACGCATTAAGTCGTGTTGTGGATAGTGGGTGGTTGGTTCTGGGACCTGAGGTACAACATTTTGAACATCTTTTCTCTAAATATATTGGAACAAAACATTGCGTATCCGTTGCGAATGGTACTGATGCAATTGAGCTTGCGCTAAGGGCTCTTGATATAAACTCCGGTGATCTTGTAGCCACAGTGGCTAATGCGGGCATGTACTCTACATCAGCAATCTTAGCGATAGGAGCCAAACCCTATTTTATGGATGTAGACTATTCAACTCAATCCGTTACTTTCGACGAGGTTGAAGGTGCAATTAAAGCTGGAGCAAAAACTGTTGTTTTGACTCATTTATATGGACTTGTAATACCAGACATCAAAAATATTTCATTACTTTGTAGCGAGCATGACGTAACCATTCTAGAAGATTGTGCTCAAGCTCATGGCGCAAGGCTCAAGGGTAAATGTGCGGGGTCTTTTGGTGATATTGCTAGCTTTAGTTTCTACCCTACAAAAAATCTGGGGGCTGTCGGGGATGGTGGTGCAATTGTCACCGACCGTGAAGAACTGGCTTCAAAAATTTTAGCCTTACGTCAATATGGCTGGCAAGGTAAGTATAATACGGTAGTGGCGCATGGGCGTAATAGTCGCCTGGACGAAATACAGGCTGCCGTTCTTAATGACTTACTTCCGTTTCTTGATGGCTGGAATAGTCGCCGCAGAGATATTGCTGCAAGATATAATGACACTATTAATCATCCCGAGGTAATATTACCTAAATACATCTTTGGTGAAAACTACGTTGGCCACCTCTTCGTAGTTTGCTCCCAGCATAGAACCGCATTAGCTGAGCATCTTAAGGTAAACGAAATTATTTCAGATGTGCACTATCCTATACCAGACCATAGACAGGCAATTTTTGGAGGTGACTTTGATGAAACTTGTCTCAAAACAACTGAACATCTCGCGAAACAAGTGCTTACACTACCCTGCTACCCAGAGATGACTGACAAAACTGTCGACTTGATTGCCGACACGGTAAATGGATGGGTACTATAGAATACCTAGATCGATGCTAAAACGTATGAATTCTATAAAAAGTACTGAAGAGTGACTTGATATAGTTATTGCGAAAATTGAAACAAACAATAGGGGTGAGAGGTGAGTAGTAAAAAATATTTTGTACATGAACTCGCTGATGTTAACTGTGAGGATATTGGTGAGGGCACGAAAGTATGGCAATTTGTAGTTATTCTCGAAGGAGCAATAATAGGTGGCGATGCCAATATCTGCTCCCATTGTCTAATTGAGTCTGATGTTATTGTCGGAAACCGGGTAACCATTAAGTCTGGAGTACAGCTTTGGAATGGCCTACGCATAGAAGATGATGTTTTCATTGGCCCTAATGTTACATTTTCAAATGATAGGTTCCCTCGATCCAAGATATACCCAGAGGCGTTTATAGAAACGAAAGTTTTAAAGGGAGCATCCATTGGAGCAGGAGCAATACTTTTACCTGGGGTAATCATTGGGCCGGGGGCCATGATTGGAGCCGGAGCAGTCGTTACTAAATCCGTACCACCAAATGCCGTTGTAACAGGGTCGCCTGCAAGAATTGTGAGATATGTTGATGCTGGGCCGCCTTCAGGTAGCCACTCTTCTCTCGAATCGGAATCCCTCATTCCAAAGGGGGAAGGTTCATCCCACCTTGGTGTTGGTGGCACACTCTTATTTCGAATGAATCTTATTGAAGAAATGGGAGGCAGTTTATCAGTTGGAGAATTTTCAAAGGATATTCCCTTTGAACCCAAGAGATATTTTCTGGTGTTTGATGTTCCTACTGAAGAAACCAGAGGCGCACATGCACACTATCTTTGCCATCAATTTTTAATTTGCATAAAAGGTAACTGTTCGGTAGTTGTTGATGATGGAACCAATCGAAATGAGGTGCTTCTTGACTCTGTTGACAAAGGTGTTTATTTGCCACCACTGACCTGGGGGATACAATACAAGTATTCTGAGGATGCAGTGTTGCTCGTTTTTGCCTCAGAATATTATGATCCTGATGATTATATCAGGGACTATTCTGATTACGTTGATATTGTAAAACAACAGGGAATTTGATACTCCCAATCATTTTTATTGCTTGTAACCAGATACTTATGGACATAATAAAATTTTGTATTAAATTGATCCCAAAAAGTGACTATGAAAACAATCTCTATAATTACCCCGGTTTATTTTAACGAGCCATCCTTACCCCAGCTTTTTGTTGAATTATTAAAACTTGACAAAGAGCTGAGGCAGCGAGACCTTCTGCTGGAGATAATCTTTGTCGATGACGGCTCTAAAGACAACTCTCTTACCGAGCTGCGAAAATTTAAACTAGAATACGAAAATACGAAAATCATCAAACTGTCACGTAATTTTGGTTCAATGCAAGCCTTGCGAACCGGCTTACGATTTGTATCAGGCGATGCGTTTACTTTTCTCTCTGCCGACTTACAAGATCCGCCAGAACTTGTTGTACAGATGGTGGATAAATGGTTAGCAGGATCAAAATATGTAGTCTGCGCCAGAGAAGAAAGGAAGGATCCTCTAACCTCCCGGATATTCTCCTATTTCTATTATGTATTATTAAGAATTTTTGTTGTAAAAGACTATCCCAAAGGGGGATACGATCTTGCTCTAATGGACAAAACTATGTTGCCTTATATGCAAGAGAGTGGAAAATCTGCCAACCTGCTTCTTTTTGCACATTCGCTTGGTTTAAAAAGAGACGTAATTCGTTATAAGAGACAAGCTCGTGCGCATGGGAAATCTATGTGGACATTTTCAAAAAAGTTAAATATTTTTGTTGACTCCATCCTTGGTTGTTCGATTTTACCTCTACGCTATGTTTCAATATTTGGTATCGCGGTGTCTTTTATAAGCTTTTTCTACGGTGGCTTTGTCGTATTAAATGCCTTTTTTTTATCTGCTCCCGTTCCTGGCTGGGCATCACTTGCCGCCCTTCTTTCCATTTTGCTTGGGGTTGTAATATTCATGCTTGGCATGATCGGTGAATACATCTGGAGAATATTTAATGAAGTTAACGGAACACCGGATGCTGTTGTAGATGAAGTATATTAACGCTGAGTTTCTTCGGTTTCTACTCTCAGGAAGCGGGAACACACTAGTAACTTATCTCATTTATTTACTTCTTCTTAACTATGTGTCCTACGGGTTGGCGTACTCATTGACATACTTAATAGGAATATACCTATCCTACTATTTAAACTGTCGCTTAGTCTTCAACGAGCCTCCCAGATGGAGTAGTGCAATCCAATATCCATTCGTCTATCTGCTACAATACTTTATTGGGATAATTCTGCTGAGTGTACTGGTACAAAATAAGATTTTAGATGAAGTAATAGCACCATTGGCAGTCATAATCATCACTTTGCCAGCCACATTCATACTAAGCCGTTGGATTATTCGAAAGAAAATATAACTCCCCACAGTATAATACTTCATTTATACACGTGTGCAGACTTTAACTACATGCTCCCTTGCGGCACTAATCATTTACCGGGTCAATGAATTCGTATTGACCTTCTAATTTTTCTTTTATAGCCTCTGCATGTGTAGGGATCAAATTTATAACAGCTTTCACAACATTTTTGTCGACTTGACTGGGCGATCTTATTTCTACAGAAGTACCAGGTATATATTTCCCTTCAAGTTCTGGCGTATCATCAATGACATAGCTAATATGATCTTCGAGTTCTAATAAATGCAGTAAGTGTTGGCCTTTAGCTCCTGCTCCATAACCAACAACTTCTTCTTTACCGAACTTACTTATACTGGAAAGTAACTGTTCTTTTGCTTTAGAAATGTGTGAGATGAGCTCGGTAACATCTGAAACAGTAACGTTGTCGATAATATCGGCAGAGGTGACCATATTCTTCTGCAGGTGCAGAACTATAGAACCACCATCAGTCTCTACTAATTGGTAATCAATAATTCCAAAATTATATTTTTGGGCGATTTTAGAAATAGATTGAATGGTGAAATAATTTAGATGTGAATAACTAATATTTTCTATTCTCTTATTATTGATAACACTCAATAAATAAGGGACTTCGATGACGACAATTGTATCTTCCGATCCAAGTGAGGCGACATGTTTGAAAAATGATGCAGGTTCAGGTATATGCTCAAAAACATGTCTAAAATAAATCAAATCGAACTTTTGATCACATATTTCAGCAGCCACAGAACCGCCAAAATAATCATTAATGACTTCAATATTCTGCTCTTTCCATGCTGAACTAAATGTTTTAGAGGGTTCAACACCCAAGGTTCTGCAGTTTATCTTTTCTTTAAACATTTTCAGCATACGGCCGCTATTACACCCAAGCTCCAGAATACTGCTGTCCTGATTCAAGTTATATCGAGCACAAAGGGTGCTTACAAACCAATCCATGTATTCAGACATTTTTTTAGTGTAATAATAAGTAGCAAAATGCCCAGAATATAATCTATCAAGAACTTTCCCAGCATCATCAAACCACTGATACTTAACCATGCTGCAACTAGGGCAAACAAATAAGTTCATTTCGAATGAGGGCTGATCCAAGCTTTCTCTAATTGTATGGCATGTATAACCAGAAATAGGACTCTTACCTACACTAAGAGTCGTCACTTCATTTTTGCATATTTCACAAGTCATTTTCATATCCTTATTCAGATTTAATTATTTAATATTATGGATAATTATATATTTAGTAAACATCATGATGGCAACAAGAGCCACAAAAAAAACAGAGTATATATCAGTTTATAAGCTGGCCATTACTACGATACTCAAAATCAGAAATACTCCCTTTCCAAAACCTGCTTTTAAATCCTTGCCCAAGTAAGATTTTCTTTGGGGCGGAACAATCTTCAACAATTTTCACAACCGTATCGTTGATCTTAAGGATACCCATCCCATCCGCACCGACCTCAAAGCTAACCTTTGTCCATTCTGATACAGACTTAAAATCAAATCCTGTTTGTTCCTTGCAAGCAATACCTATTTTGTAGTCGTTCCTACCTACTTGATAAACGGACAACGGTAATGCGAGTACAGGCATCGGTGGCGACGTCTCAGTATAGCTATTATTAATTTCACCTTGAATCTCAGGCTTAAAACTAAAACTGAGAAAATAGGGGTAAGGGTCATCCTGAAGCACTACATCAATAACTTCAGAAATATCTCCGTCGAAAACTTTTGCTACACCACCGGGCACACTACCTACAGGGAGATCATCCACCTCTAGTACGTAATTGATACAGGTTAATGGTAGTTCTTCACTTTCAGGATGTTGAGGTGTGCGTTGGTCTTTCATTTTAATACCACTTTCACCCACATTGTATATTGTTAAGTTATCAGCTTGAAACACTGCAATACAGTCATATGCTTTATGATCAACCAAAGAAAAAATATAGGTTGGTCGGTACATATCCAGACCGACCATTTTTTTCCGGTGAGTCAGTCCATTCTTTGATGTCCAATACTGCTTGCCGTGATTACTGTATTCGCCAGTAAAAGGGTCATTGACCATACCGCTTTTCTGTCCGATAACTGCTGTGATGTCAGTTCTTCCTGTTACCATACGGGCAAAGTGAGTAGACCAGTGATTATACCCACCAGTAAAGTTGGCATGCTCATTTCCAAAGAAAATAAGGATTTGTGCATTTTTAGCAAACTGTGTGCTTTTCTTGCTTAGAAAGCTCCTAACTTCGTGCTGATCTACGCTTAGCTTATGATAAGAAGCATAGTGCTGCCGCCCAAAAGCGATTATAGAAATTAAAGTAATAGCTAAGGCAGCTAAAGCGCAACCAATCTTTATAAATTGACTTGAAAATCGTCCTTTAATAAGTTGTAGTAAGATAAATGTAAGGCAAAAAACGAAAAAAAGCGGTACTGCGGTATATCTAGGATGTGTCCCTTGTACAAAAAGAGTTGGCAATAACGATGTGGCAAAGCCGACTAAAGAGATGCCAATTAAAATTATGAGCAACTCTCCGTCAGATGAGATTGCAACAGAGTATTCTGATGCACGCCTCCCTTTAAATAACTTCGATGAATGGTAAATATACAACGTAATAGATACCACTAATACAACAATAAGACTGTAATAAGCTGGGATACCAACACTAGCAGCATGACTAGCAACCTGGCTTAGAAGTTGCTCAAAACTAAGGGTTATCCAGCCCGAAAGTCCACTATAGTGATTACTAAATATCCCAGTAAATTGCAGGAAAACGAAAGACAGCCCAGGCATAATTGAGATCAGAAGCCATGGGGTAGCATTTCTTTTCTTAGCAAAGGCATATAGCGCACAAGGCACAATAATGAAAGAGCTAAGCGTCAAGGAGGTCGCTGCGATACCAGTGAGAACGAAGAGTAGAAAAATACCAAGATACCATAGGAGTATAACTTTAGGATCATCTTTCTGAGTCAGGCATCTCGAAGTTAAATATAATGCTAAAACAATAAAAAATAACCCATGAGTGGGGTATGAGCCTGTAATGAACGTACCTTGGGACAAAAAAGGTATCCCAGCGAATATTGAAACGGAGGTCAGAAAAGCTAAGGTGTAACTCAGCTTAAATGATACTAGAGTTATAAAAAATAATGTCGCTACCAAGGATATATAGACCAAGAATAGCCCCCTGCCCATAAATACGGACTTTCCTCCTATGACATGACAGATAAAATTGAAGTCAATTGGATGTCTTTCTGGGATTATACAAGCATCAACTAATGCTAAAGGCAGGTATATAAGATCGTCAGCAATTAGCGTTTCAAAAACTAATACTTCGCTCCTCACGGCGATGTTTATTAACAAGATTAATAAAAATAGTATTAGTGAAAGGAGATAAATCCTATTGTTGTCCATATTAAAAACCTGGTTCTGACTAAATTTTTGAATAATAATAGATGTAACAAGGACACCAATATACCATAGGGCATTTGCAGATAAGCGAAATCACCTACCGGATCCCGGCATCCAGATACGAGCCATACCTATCAAAAGTTGTTGGAGCAACCATGGTCGATGTTTGGAAATATATGGTGGCGTGCCTTATAACTTGAAATATCTGTATCTGGTGTCTATTGTTACAAACTTCAGGGAAGGCTGAGGCTCTTTCAACCTATATAAAACAATAATGAATGATCTAGAGACTCATAATAATACACAGCACCCTTCCTTAAAAAATCTATCCAGAGAATTCAATAAAAAATGATAGAGTCAAGAAGAATAAAGCTACAACCATTAACGTACAGAAAAGAAATAGATGGATTAAGAGCTTTTGCTGTCATCCCAGTAATATTATTTCATGCAGGCCTAGGAATTCTTGACGGCGGCTTTGTTGGCGTTGACATATTCTTTGTTATAAGTGGCTTTCTGATCACGTCAATTATAATGCGTGAGATGCTATCAGAAAGTTTTTCACTGTTAATCTTTTATGAGCGGCGTTTGAGGAGGATTCTACCTGTCTTGTTTTTTATAGTGTTCGCTTGTATTCCTTTTTCCTGGTTTTTGATGCCACCCGAACAATTCAATAAGTTTTCTCTGGCGGTGGGTAGCATCCCATTATTTTTATCCAATTTTTTATTCTGGAATGAGGTTGATTATTTTGCAACCAGTGCAGAGCTGAATCCTCTCTTACATACATGGAGTCTCGCTATAGAAGAACAGTTCTATATGCTTTTCCCATTACTACTTCTATCTATTTACAAAACAACTGCCAAAGCAAAGATTCTCATATTTAGTTCAATACTAGTAGTAAGCTTACTCTATACAGAGTTCGCTTGGCGGCAATTTCCAGCAGCAAATTTTTATTTATTTCCATCTAGAGCATGGGAGTTATTAGTTGGCGCATTAACAGCCCTCCTTGCTCAACATGCTTCAAGCACCACGTCTCGACAATCCAACATTCTTGCTGGCGTAGGTCTTGGGATGATTCTATTTTCTTACATTTCTCTAAATGATGAAATGCCATTTCCAAGCTTTTATGCAGTGATTCCAACTTTCGGAACAGCACTAGTTCTTCTTTTTGCAACTAAAGACACAGTTATAAAAACAATTCTGGCTATGCTACCTTTTGTTCTCATTGGCCGTATCAGCTATAGCCTTTACCTTTGGCATCAGCCAGTTTTCTCATTTTCTCGTTTCTATGGTCTTGATCCATCAAACCCTACCACACTAGCTTACTTGTCTATCTTATTACTTATTCTCTCGTATATAACTTGGCGCTTTATAGAAAACCCTTTTCGAAATAAAAACTATATAAATATAAAAACTTTGGTAACTGGAACTCTAGCAATAGCTTTCGTTATGATAATGTTCGCAGCTTATGGATATTTTAAGGGATATGAGCGATATAATATGTTGGCGGAAGGCAACGAGTTTATAAAGAATTATCAGGGGGCAAAAAAAGCTATTTCTTTATATCGTGAAGACTGTAATTTTTACTACCACAATGAAATTGATGCTAGTTGTTTACACGGCGATGATCCAGAACTACCTATTACTTTGATTTGGGGTGACTCCCATGCTCAAGCCTTAGGGCTTGGTTTACGTCATAACTTTAGTAATCGTCACTTTTTTGCACAGCTTGCTACATCGTCATGTTTGCCAAATATCATTAAAAATAAACCTGATGATATTCCTCTGTACCCTGAAAATAATAAAGCATTTAAATCCGCCTGTATGAAAGCAAATGCTACCGCATTGGAGTTCATACATAAGGAAAAAGTAGAGGCTGTAATTATTGAGCTAAGTCAGGGGTATAGTGCGGTTAAGTGGAAAGACATTATTAACTACCTCGAAAAAAACAATGTCCAAAAAATGTATTTAGTGGGACCTGTTCCTCACTGGGACCCATCTTTACCGCATGCCTACACTTCTCAATTTACTAATGTTGCTTCGGTGGATATTAGTACATTTTTGAGAAAGGCAACTCTCACTGAAAATGAGTATTTACATGACCTTAAATTAACATCTATAAAACTAGAAATAATCAGACTTTATCCATTTGATTTTTTGTGTCGTACTGATAATGTTTGCGACTATATAGTACCAGGAGCTCCGGCTGATGACAGGTTGATGGTATTTGATTATGGCCATCTTAGTTACTCTGGTTCAATTTATTTGACTAAGAAGCTGTTCTCGAAATATTTTAATTGATCGTTCGGCACACTTTTGTGTTTGGATATTAATCAGCATTTATGTACTTGGCTGGTCTATGTGATATTCAAGTAAACTTACTGCTTTAGACAGCAAGCCTCTAACGATTACCACCATCTAAAATAACTATTTGTAAGTGACCTTTCTACAATTAAGAAAACAACAATATCAGGGTTGTGTTTTTCAACAAACTGTCTGAAGTCTTTTGGATTTCTCATTTTATAATGATGACTTTGCCAGGTTTCTATAAATGCTGTTGTAAAAAAGAAACTTGCTGCCGTTCCGAATGAGTCTCTAAGCCATAGAACAGACTTTCTACTGGCAGCACCAGGATGGTAAGTTCTTTTAGGAATGTTGTTAATCCCACCAACTATACCGTTAAAGGGTTTGCAATTACTTTCAAATATGAATTTTTCAGGAACACCAAACTCTATACAGGCATTATTCAGTTTTCTTTTAGTGGTTATTTTATAATTTATATCTAGGTCTAGTGGCAAGAAACCTTCTATGCGCAGCTGTTTAGCTACGTCTCCGGCCGGAATCAGAGCAGAATTGGTGCTGCTAATCTCTATCATTTGAATTGCACTAACGTTGTTAATTTCTTTCAGCATTTCTTGAGCAGCAATTGCCGCACCAAAGTTGTTCCAGTGACTGTCGGTTTTTTGATAAAGTGGCCGGCTTTTGTTGTCATTCTTGGCTTTAAGGAGAACCGGTCTTAAGTCATGAATATTAACTCCTTTCCCTAAAGCAGTTTTTAATAGAATATCCGTGCTATTGGGTGATGATAGTTTTATATAGTGAGGAAGGTGTTCGTAGTAGATCGAATGCTTATTGGGTGCAACAAAAACCAGCATCGGTATTCCTTGCTCACTTAACCATTTCTGTCGATGAAACATTGCGTTAGCCCATTGCTCCGTATCTGTTACGTTTGGTTTGTACTGGCCTGTTGACTTTGCTAAAGCTTGATTGTGAGAATTTCCAAGAAAGAGCCAGCCTTGATTCCCTACGATAGCTTTGTTTGTATCAGCACTAATACCCATTTTATAAAATGCATAGTTTTTATACGATAGAAGTTTGTCGACATTATAAATATTTTCCGATTTAAACTTTCCCCAAAAGCCCTTATCCTTTTCATGTTCTGAATAAAAAATATTATATATGGGGGGCACGGAAAGAAATGTGGCAGATAAAAGTGTAAAAAACAGGCTGTATTTTTTAAATGAGTTCATAATCAAAAATTAAAGTATAGAAATACTTTGCTTTCACTGGTTAGCATTTGGTAGCAGCCCGTTATAAAACAAAATGATGATACAACGATAAATGCCAGATGTGATTTGCTCTCCACTATTTTGTCAGATATCTCCATACTGTTTTTACTTGTCATCGTAATAAATAACATTCCAATACATAAGTAGATCACATTACCGAGAGGAAATGCAGATGATAGATTTAGCACCATCTCACCTATTTGAGTCAGTTGGAGAACTTGGAATTGAAATTCTTGTGGTAGGCTTGAAACGTTGAACATTCCTTTAAGTACTCTTATGGCACTATCAGTATTTTCTGCTCGAAAAAAAACCCAGGCAAAGTTTATGTAGTTGAAGGTAATGAACCACGCAATGAGTTGTGGCATCTTAAACCGTGTCGTTTGGAAAAAATGATAAATAATTAAACCTATACCATGCAGCCCTCCCCAGATGATAAAGTTCCACCCAGCTCCATGCCATAATCCACCAAGTAAAAAAGTACAAAGAACGTTGAAATAAGTGCGGCCAGGTGCAACCCGATTTCCACCAAGAGGGATGTACAGATAATCTCTCAGCCAGCGAGATAAAGTAATGTGCCAACGCTGCCAAAAATCCTGGATATTAAGAGCCTTATATGGAGAATTAAAATTGATTGGGAGTTTTATATTGAAAAGCAACGCGGCACCAATAGCCATATCGGTATAACCAGAAAAGTCATAGTAAAGTTGTAGTGTATAACTGAGACTTGTGCCCCAAGCCTCTAAAAGATTGAGTGTATCGCTTGAGTCGAAGCCTACATCGGCCCAAATAGCAAAAGTATCGGCAATAACAACTTTTTTAAACAGCCCCAGAGAGAAAATGATTATGCCTGAGTATATATTTTTCCACTGCGGCAGCTTATTTTTCAGTATGGAAAACTGCGGCATCATTTCTGAATGGTGGACAATTGGACCTGCGACTAACTGGGGGAAGAATGTGACAAATAGGCAATAGCTGAGAAAGTCATATTCTGGCGTGCTGCTATCATAGCTGTCGACAAGGTAGGCTATTTGTTGAAAGGTAAAAAAACTAATGGCCAATGGTAGCGCTATGTTTTGTAAAGTGATATCAATACTGCTAACGGCGTTTATATTGTCTATGAAGAAATTTGTATATTTATAGTAGGCAAGAAGTGCGAGATTGAAAATTATTCCCACAGTTAACGTTAGTTTTTTTTGGGATTTATTTTTATTTAATGTACTGCCTACCCCGAAGTTAAAAAGAATTGATAGAATAATCAGAAGCAGATATTTTTCATTCCAGAAGGCATAAAAGTAAAAAGAGCACAATACTAACCATGTTTTTCCTGCTGTTATTAGGTGTTTTCGATTGAGCGTATAATAAACGACTACTGATATAGGAAGAAACAGAAAAATATAGATTGGGCTGTTAAAAAGCACTTTATAGTCTTTGAGCTTTGTCTTTTAGGGTTGTTATTGTTTTGCCGTGCTATTCTAGCACAGCATTTGATTGGCTTGCTTAAATAGGCTGTACTCCTATCTTAACTTAAGTGCTGGATTTTAGTTAAATGTAGATTAAAATTTTGGCATCAGACTTGTATGCTTCCAACACAATTAAAATTTGAACAGGGCTGCTCAAACGCTATCTCTATGAATAATATTCTGTTTTTAGGCCAAGTTGGTTTTATTTTTGAAACACAAGATGCTCGGTTCCTGGTTGATCCTTATCTGTCTAATTCTGTTGAAGAACAAGAAGACTCTTCTATGAAGAGAGCCATCCCAATCACTTGTTCTCCAGAAAACCTGGCTGATATAGGTTTCGTACTGATAACTCATGCTCATCGTGATCATTGTGATCCTGATACGCTGGTACCAATAGCCAACGCCTCTCCACAATGTCATTTTTATGGCCCCTCACCCGTTCTGAGCATTTTGTCTCAAACTGGTATCTCAAAAAAACGGTTACATCTCGTTTCAGATGAAGCCTTTACAGTCAAAGGGATTAGGATTGTTCCAGTTCCTTCTGCGCACCCAACTGTCAAGACCGATTCCAGTGGCGGTTGGCAGGCAGTAGGTTATATTATTGATCTTAATGAAAAAAAATATTATCACCCTGGAGACACTGCCGTTTCTGATGAAGTAATAGCAGCAGTTTCACCCTATGCACCAATTGACGTGGGTATGATTCCGGTTAATGAGATCAATTACTATCGAAACAAAGAAAATATAATAGGCAATATGTCAGTACGAGAAGCTTTTCAATTCGCGGAAGATATCGGTGTGAAGATGTTTATCCCTACACACTGGGACATGTTTGCGAAAAATGAGGTTTATAAGGAAGAGATTGAGTTGCTTTATGATAGAATCCAGCCTAATTTCAAGCTAAAAATATTGGATGCTGGAAGCACGTATGCTGGTTAGTATTGTAATACGAACTTTAAATGAAGAGAAATATCTCGACGAATTGCTCTCCGTTATACGTGAGCAAGAGAGTGAGATTTTTTCAGTTGAGGCAGTAATTGTTGATTCTGGCTCTACAGATCAAACACTAGCGATAGCAGAGTCGCATCAAGCACGTATAACCCATATTAAAAAACAAGAGTTCTCGTTTGGCCGATCATTGAATATTGGCTGCACCTTTGCTGAAGGTGAGATTTTGGTATTTGTTAGTGGTCATTGTGTGCCTGCCTCTACACGATGGTTACATGAGCTTTGCCTGCCTATTTATGAGGAGAAGGCCCAGTATTGTTATGGTCGTCAGATTGGACGAGATGCCACAAAGTTCAGTGAACGGCAAGTTTTAAATAAATACTTCCCTGCTGTTTGTATGGTGCCTCAGTCTGGTTTTTTTTGTAACAATGCCAACGCTGCACTTTTAAAAAGCTCTTGGGAGAAGATGCTTTTTAATGAGGAATTAACTGGACTTGAGGATATGTATCTGGCAAAGCAGTTAGTTGAAACTGGCGGATATGTTGGGTATGTAAGTTCGGCACCCGTTTATCATATTCATGATGAAACCTGGGAACATGTTGAGCGTCGCTATGAACGTGAAGCGATTGCCCTGCAAAAAATTAATCCTGAAATCCATATGAGGTTTACAGATTTCTTGCACTGTTTTTCAAGCAGCTGCCTGTCCGACATAAGGGTCGCACTAAAAGAGAAAGTTTTTTTAAAAGAGGTTAAAGATATTGTTGTTTTTCGATTTTTACAGTATTGGGGCGGGTATAAGGGCAACCATATCCATCGCAAATTGTCCCAACAAGCGAAGCGTAAATATTTTTATCCGAACGAACAAGTAACCAGCCACCTAAAAGTAGATCATAGTAATGAGCAAAATTATCGCGTTAATGCCTCTAAAGGCAAATAGTTCAAGAGTTCCCGGCAAAAACTTTAAGCCTCTCGCAGGCAAGCCACTTTTTCGTTGGATGTTAGATAAACTGTTGGCTAGTGAAAGTATCGATCAAGTCGTCATTAATACAGATGCACAAACTGAGCTCGAGCAAGCTGGGTTACCGGATAATGAAAAGCTGCTAATTCGGGTACGCAAACCTGATCTCTGTGGCGATGATGTTAGTATGAATTTGATCTTGAAGGACGATATCGACAATACCGATGCAGATATTTACCTGATGACTCATACAACAAATCCATTTATTAGCCTGAACACCATCAACTCTGCGATTGCTGAATTCAACAAGTCGGACGATGTAGATTCTTTGTTTACGGTGAATCGTATGCAAACGCGTTTTTATGACAAGGATGCGCAGGCAATTAATCATGATCCAGATAATCTTATCCCTACACAAGATTTAGAACCCTGGTTTGAAGAAAATTCCTGTATGTATTTATTTACAAAGGAATCCTTTGAGAAAACGGCTGCACGTATTGGTGAAAAACCAATAATGTTTGAAACTAGCAAGCTGGAATCGGTTGATATTGATGAGCCACAAGATTGGCAGTTAGCTGAAGCCCTTGCCCCGAATTTTATATAGGCTTTAAACATGAAAGTATTAGTTACTTGTCCGCCTATGTTAGGGCAAAAAAAACATTTTTTACCCTTGTTGGAAAAACACGGTATTGAGGTTTGTACGCCTGATGTTGTACAAACCTTGTCGGTAGAAGAATTAATAGATCTGGTGCCGCAGTATGATGGCTGGATCATTGGTGATGACCCGGCAACTGCAGAAGTGTTTGAGGCTGGAAAAGCTGGAAATTTAAAGGCCGCTGTAAAGTGGGGAATAGGTATTGATAATGTCGACTTTGCAGCTTGCGAACGTTTAGGGATTCCCATTATCAATACACCCAATATGTTTGGCCGTGAAGTTGCCGAGATTGCCATGGGCTATGTGATTGGCCTGGCCCGCGAAACATTTACCATTGATCGAGAAGTTCGCAAAGGTAACTGGATAAAAATTAGTGGCATGTCCCTGGCGGATAAAAAAGTAGGGTTAATTGGTTATGGTGATATTGGCCGCAATACGGCCAGGCGTTTACTGGCTTCGGATATGAGTGTGACTGCATTTGATCCTTTTTATGATCAGACTCAGAACCCTTATCCAGAAGTTAAATTTTCCAGTTGGCCTGAAGGCATATCAGATTTTGATTTTTTAGTCTTCACCTGTGCATTGTCAGAAAGTAATTTCCACATGTTGTCAGCTAAAGAATTAGATCAATGTAAGGATGGTGTGCGTATAATTAATGTTGCACGCGGGCCTTTAATTGATGAAACTGCGCTAGTAAGTAGCTTAACATCAGGAAAAGTTTATTCAGCTGCGTTAGATGTCTTTGAACATGAGCCACTTGATCCAACATCCTCATTAGCTGCCATGCAACGTTGTATTTTTGGATCACATAACGCATCGAATACTATTGATGCAGTAATGGCTACAAATGTCCGTGCAATAGATGAATTATTAAGTTTTTTGAAGGTTAAGGAGCCTCCGATCAATTCATGAACAATCTTGTGAAGGTTAAAATTTTCCAGCTTTTCGTTACGAATCTTACAAATAGAACCACTATTTGTCGCAATTCGTGCCTCAATCTGAATAGTTTTCCCTCTTCACAAGGTTTGATCAGAATTGATCAGAAGCTCCTTAATAAATAACATGCAAAAAGCAGTTTTTATTACAGGTGTTAATGGTGGTATTGGTCTCGCTATAGCAGAGAGATTTCTGCAAGAGGGTTATGCTGTTTATGGTGTGGATGTACAACCTGTTGCAGCAATAAACCTTAGCGCTTATTGGACAGTTGATCTGGCTGAATTGGTAGCTAAGCCAGAATTCCAAAAAGAATTAGAAAAAAATATAACGTCACAACTTGAACAACAAAAAGCTGTCTTAAAAGGACTTGTGAATAATGCCGCTGTACAAATTCTTGGTGACACTCGCACTGTTAGCATGACTGATTTCTTGTTATCACAAACGGTAAATGTGGCTGCTCCTTTATTGGTGAGCCAGCTATGTTTGTCCAGTTTGAAAGTTGAGCAAGGCATGATCATTAATATCGGTAGTATCCATGCAAGTTTAACTAAGCCTGAATTTATTAGCTATGCTACCAGCAAGGCCGCCATTAAAGGCCTGACTCAAGCGATGGCTGTTGATCTGGCTGGTGAGGTAAGGGTTAATTGTATTGAACCTGCCGCTATTGCAACTAACATGCTAGTTGATGGTTTTAAGACCCGCCCTGACAAATTGAAAGAACTTGAGGCTTGTCATCCATCAGGCCAAATGGGAACGCCTGAAGAGGTTGCTGAACTTTGCTACTTTTTGGTTGATAGTAAAGTGACTTTTTTAAATGGGGCAAGTATTGGCCTTAATGGTGGCATTGCTGCCCGCCTACACGACCCTGTTTAAATGAACCCTTATCGGATTTCTGCTTACCTATTTTTAGATCGCCTGAAATGGGATTTGAGAACTCAGGCCTGGTCTTCCAGATCAAAATTAAAGACTCTAAAAAATCAATATAAGGAAAAAAAAGCCGTTATTATTTGTAATGGTCCCAGCTTATTAAAGACAGATTTTTCTTTGCTTGAGAATGTTTATACCTTTGGATTAAATAAAATTAATTTATTATTCGATCAAACTACTTTTCGCCCCAATAGTATTGTTGCGGTTAATCCATTTGTTATAGAACAAAATAAACAATTTTATAAAGATACGTCCATACCATTATTTCTTGAAGCTAAGGCCTCCATAGCTTCTGGATTATTAGATATTTTACCAGCCACCTTTCTTCATAGTATCGATTTTTCCTCATTCTCTGAAGATTGCTCTATTAGTATTTTCCAGGGCTATACCGTGACCTATGTGGCAATGCAATTGGCATTCCATATGGGGTTTTCGGAGGTTGCCTTAATCGGTTGCGATCATGATTTTCATGTTGAAGGCCCTACGAATGAAGTTCGAACAGCACAAGGCGAGGACGCTTCACACTTCCATAAAGATTATTTTTCTCATGGCCAGCAGTGGCAGCTACCTGATCTAAATCAGAGCGAAGTGTATTACTCATTGGCTAAAGATCATTTTGAAAAAAATGGGAGAAGTCTGGTTAATGTAACGCAAGGTGGTTTGCTCGAATTATTGCCGCGAACAAGCCTGGCTGAATTCGTTGGGAGATAACCCCATCAGATACTATTTAATTTCCCCTTATCTTAAAGCTAATTATTTCTACGCCATAGTGCGAGTCGCTTAATCCAACGGATATCGATCAGTGTCTGAATCATTAGCTGCCTGCAAAAGTAATATGTAGCTACTATCCAACTAGCTCCATGTGAAATTGCAGAACGACGAAACTCACTCAGACTGCGATACATATATTCATGGCTAGCTCCCCCAAGACGCATGTTGCTCACAGTCTCATGGACACGCATAAAAGCTATCTCATTTGCAATAGCTCGGTGTACCCATTCTGAATCCATTGCATAATTAAAATCTAAACGATAGGAGCCAATGGCCTGATAAGCACTACGATGAATGAACATGGTGGGATGGAAGATAGACATATAGTGCCAAATTCGCTGAATATCTGGATGCTCTATATAAGTTAGTCCATCACCGGCAATATATCGGAGGCTGCCATGAATGACTCCGGGATACTGGTTTTGTTCTGCAAGACTTAATATGTGTTCAAATATATTGGGCTCGAAATAATCATCAGCATTAATAATGGCTATGTAGTCACCAGAAGCTAAATTGATCCCTTTATTAAAAGCATCACTGATACCCTGATCGGGTTCTGAGATAAGTATGTCTATCTGATCTTTATACTCATTTAATATTGCCAGTGTATTGTCATCAGAACCACCATCAATCACGATGTATTCAAACGGCTTGTAATTCTGCTTAAGCACGCTCTCTATGGTGTCTTTGATGGTTGCCTCGGCATTGAGGCAAGGGGTTATTACTGATAGCAAAAGCGGCATTTCAATTGAGCCTGTTTATTTATAGTTTTCAAATATGACGAATAGCTAAGAGCCTGTTAATTTCTGTTACAATGTATCACTTTATATTGGCAAAATGAACGTGTTACCCCATCGTTTGCTTCGATATTTTCTTTGTTAATATCTTAGGTTCTTTCCAGACACGCTTGGGTTTTCTATCTATTAAAACCATGAAAATATTACATATCTACAGAACCTATTTCCCTGATACTCAGGGCGGTTTGGAAGAAGCCATTAGACAAATTTGTCTTAGTACGACACCGTTGACTGTAGAAAATCGGGTGCTTACATTACAGCGCGAGACTGGCGACTCTACCGTAAATTATCCAGAGGCTACAGTTTATCGATCTCCTCGCCATATCAGCATTAAATCATGCGACATAGGTTTTACAGTATTTCCCCTTTACAAAGAGCTACTGAATTGGTGTGACATTGTACATTATCACTTTCCATGGCCATTCGCTGATCTACTGGAACTAATCGCTGGAGGAAGTAAGCCCTATATTGTTACTTACCATTCCGACATTATTCGCCAAAAACGAATTGGTTTTCTATACCGCCCTTTAATGAATCGTTTTTTGAAACGAGCTACACGGATTGTAGCAACTTCTGAAAATTACTTTGCCTCTAGCTCAGTATTAAGCCAGCATTCTGAACGAGTCGATATTGTACCGCTGGGGATCGATGAAGCCTTTTATCCTTCATTAAATGATCAGGTAATTGAAAAAGTAGAGCAACGTTTTGGTCGTGATTTTTTTCTGTTCATCGGTGTCTTTCGCTACTACAAAGGTTTGCATATCTTGCTGGAGGCAATAAAGGGTGCAAATTATAAAGTGATTATTGCAGGCTCAGGTAATACTGAAATCGAGCTAAAAGAACATGCAGCACGACTACAGTTAGACAATGTAGAGTTTCCGGGCTATGTGAGTAATGAAGAAAAAATGGCTTTGTTAAGCTTGTCGAAGGGAATAGTATTTCCTTCCTACTTACGCTCTGAGGCCTTTGGGATGACCCTGCTTGAAGGAGCCCTGATGAGCAAGCCACTCATCTCAACAGAAATAGGAACAGGTACCAGTCATGTTAATATTGATCACGAAACAGGGTTAGTCGTAGCACCAGGTTCCACCAAAGAATTGCGTGAGGCCATGGACTATATTCATAAACATCCTGAAGAAGCTCAGCAGATGGGTAAGAATGCCCGGTTACGTTATGAAAAAAACTTCACCGGTAAAATTATCGGCAAACAATATGTAGATATTTACAGTAAAGTTTTGTCTGAAGCAGAAATAGTAACTTAAATCATTTGAAACCGTTAAAGATTGCAGTCGATGCCAGACCTTTATCACTTCCTATGGTTGGCATTACACGCTACACCCATGAATTGCTCTCGCGTCTGGTGCACTCTCCTCACCAATGGTTTTTATACCTGGATAGAAAACCTGTCCACCCCATTCCCGACTTACCCAATGTTCATATCCGATATGGCTCAATACAAGGACGCGCATTAAGTACATTATTTGCACAATTGATCTTTCCTGTCTGGGCTAAAAAGGACAAGGTTGATGTGTTCTGGTCACCACGCCATCATTTACCGCTGTTGTTATCCAGGCGGACCAGAAAATTGCTGACAGTGCATGACCTTGTCTGGAAGCACTATCCAGAAACCATGAGTAGATTGGGTCGCTGGGTGGAACGTCTGCTGATGCCGCCTTCGCTACGTTTAGCACATCGTGTAATAACAGTATCAGATTCTACGCAGCGAGATGTTGAGTACTATTTTCCAGATTGTAAAAGTAAGCTGTCAACAATCTATCCCGGCCTCTCTTTCATGTCTTCGGAAGCGCAGAGTATTCCTGTTGCCAAACCTTATTTTTTGTTTGTTGGCACATTGGAGCCACGTAAGAACCTTCCGCGCTTGATAGGTGCTTTTGCCTCGTTTGCCAAACATGATCAGCATTGCAATCTGGTCATCATAGGTGCTCAGGGTTGGGGAAACGAACAGTTACGACACATCATTAGTGATCAAAGATTAGGAGAGCGAGTTATCTTGATGGATCATGTTAATGATCAAATGTTGGCGACAATATATTCCAACGCTACGGCTCTGGTAATGCCTTCTTTATATGAGGGTTTTGGCTTGCCTTTGCTTGAGGCAATGGGGCATGGTGTGCCTGTCATTAGTTCAAATGTTGGAGCTATGGCTGAGGTGGTGGCCGATGCTGGCTTGCTGGTGGATCCTTATTCTGAATCGGCGCTAGCTGATGCAATGCAAGAGATGCAGGATGAAGACAAGCGCCGGGCACTTTCTCAGCGAGCACTATCCAGATCTGCTGATTTTTGCTGGGATAATAGTGTCGTACAAGTGCTTGCCGAGATTGAACGATGTGTAACTGAAGGAAACTCCAAGAGGCTCGTGTGAAAATATTAATAACAGGTGCAACAAGTCTGATCGGTCACTTTTTGCTGTCAAGACTAAGATTAGCTGATCACACCATCTTTGCTTTTAGCCGTTCAAAACAACCTTCACAGGATACTAATTGGTATCAGTATGATGGTTTCTCATTCGCTGCAAAACCTTCTGTGAATCAAGCGGAAGTTCTCATTCACTTGGGGCCTCTACGTGTCCTTCCATATCTGATCGATGAGTTTGCTGAACTTGGCGGTAAACGGATCATCGCTTTCAGCTCAACGAGCCGCTTTAGTAAGCTTAAATCTGGCCTGGACTCAGAACGTAAATTTGCTCAAGAACTCATTTCTGCTGAAGAAGATGTTGCATCAAAATGTGCAAAAAATAATATTTCCTGGACACTGTTTAGACCCACTCTGATCTACGGTGCAGGTCTGGATAAAAATGTTTCCAGCATTACCCGTTTTATTAAACGTTTTGGATTTTTTCCATTAGTGGGAGCAGGCTCAGGTTTACGACAACCTGTTCATGCTGATGATCTAGCTGCGGCCTGTCTGGCAGTTATTGGTAACGAAAAAACTTTTGACCAGGCCTATGATCTGATCGGTGGTGAGACATTGAATTATAAAGAAATGGTAAAGCGACTTTTTGTTGCCTTGAATAAAAAACCACGTTTTTTTTCATTTCCGTTGTCTTTATTTCGTGTCGCAATGAAATTCGCCTCATGGATTCCGGCTTACTCACACATCACACCAGATATGGCAGATCGCATGAATCAACCGTTGTGCTTTGATAGTGAGAAAGCCATTAGTGATTTCGGATATAAAACCCGGGGATTTTCTCCTCGACAGGCAGACCTGGATCCAGAACCAAACTAAGCTCTATTATAAACATCCTCAAAACGCACAATATCATCTTCACCCAGATAAGAACCGGATTGCACTTCAATCAGTTCTAGCGGGATCGTGCCTGGATTTACCAAACGATGTGTTACACCAAGAGGGATATAAGTAGACTGGTTTTCAGACAACATGATCTCTTCATCACCTTTGGTGACGATTGCTGTTCCTGAAACTACGATCCAGTGCTCAGCTCGATGATGATGCATTTGTAACGACAGGCTTTCTCCAGGTTTAACTGTGATCCGTTTTACCTGGAAACGTTCGCCAGCATCAATGCCTTCATAGCAACCCCAAGGACGATAAACACGACGATGCACTAATGACTCATCACGCTGTTCTTTCTTGAGGAATTCTACAATCTTTTTTACATCCTGAGCACGATCTTTTGGTAATACCATTACCGCATCCGAGGTTTCAACTACAATCAGATCGTCACAGCCAATCACCGTCAGCAGGCGATTCTCAGCAACCAATAAGTTGTTATTTGCATCATGTGTAAAAACATCTCCTGTTAGTACATTACCATTCTCATCCTGATCAGAAATTTCCCACAAGCTTGACCAGGAACCAACATCTGACCAATCTGCATCCAGAGAAATCACGGCTGATTTAAATGAATCATTCCCGGTCACTTTTTCCATCACAGCATAATCGACAGAATCTGCTGGACAGTTTTCAAAAGCATCTTTACCTAAACGGAAAAAATCACCATCTTCAGAACCGGATTTATAAGCTGCGATACAGCCATCAAAAATATCCTGGCGGAATGTTTTAATCGCATCCAGCCAGACCGAAGCCTTCATCATAAAAATGCCACTGTTCCAGGAATACTCACCGGATGCCAGATAGGATTTTGCAGTTTCCAGATCAGGTTTTTCTACAAATGCACCGATCTCATGTGCATTGCTACCATCAACGGCAGCACCCTGTTTGATATAGCCATAGCCCGTTTCAGGTTTGTCCGGAACAATTCCAAACGTGATTAGATAACCTTGCTCCGCTAATTCTGCGCCGCTTAACATCGTGGTATGGAATGCACCTTTATTCAGGATTACATGATCAGAAGGCATCATCAGAATGACGGGATCACCACCATCTTTCTGCGCTGCCATTGCTGCAACCGTTAATGCCGGAGCAGAATTCCGACCTTTTGGTTCGAGCATGATCGTACTCAAAGCCTGATCATTAACTCGTGCTTGTTCTGCTACCAGAAAACGATGTTCTTCATTACTGACAATAATTGCTGGCTCAACACCACCATCATTCAGGCCATCCATCCGTGACAAAGTTTGTTGCAACAGAGAATCTTCTCCGGTCAAACTCAGAAACTGTTTTGGATAATGTTCGCGTGACAATGGCCACAGTCGTGTGCCACCACCACCTGCAAGAATTACGGGCAAAATATTCATTTAGTGTTTACCTTTTAGAGCTTGATCTTAAATTGATGTTTAAAGTCTTAACAAAGAAACGCCGGCAGGAACATCTTCCCGTGGCAATTTCGCTTTAACATCGTAAACAGTACCTTTGCCACCATCCAACAAACCGGAAACAAAACTCCAGCCCTGCTTGAGATAGCTACGATGAGGAACCGCGCAGATCACCGCCTGAGCTGGTTTCAGATCAGCTTCTTTGATCAATGTAATTCCATATTCTTCAACCGCTTCTTCTGGATCAGCTTCCGGATCTGTCACCTGCACATTGATTCCGTAATCTTTAAGTTCGGTCAAAATATCAGTAACGCGAGTATTTCGTAAATCAGGAACATCTTCTTTAAAAGTCAGACCTAACACCGTCACTGTAGAACCTTTCACCGTCACACCATCTTTGATCATTTGTTTAACAACCTGACCAGCAACATGTGCGCCCATGCCGTCATTGATGCGACGACCGGACAAAATCACCTGTGGTGTATATCCAAGAACGGAAGCTTTGTAAGTAAGATAATATGGATCAACGCCAATACAATGACCGCCTACCAGACCCGGATCAAAGGGTAAAAAGTTCCATTTTGAACCGGCTGCAGCCAAAACGTCACGAGTATCAATGCCCATGCGTTCGAAGATCAACGCCAGTTCATTCATCAACGAGATATTCAAGTCGCGCTGTGTATTCTCAATAACTTTCGCTGCTTCGGCAACTTTGATTGATGCAGCACGATGAACACCAGCAGTAACCACTGATTCATAAACTTCCGCAACAATATCGAGAATTTCAGGTGTCTGACCCGCAACAACTTTCGTGATCGTTTTAAAAGTATGTTCTTTATCACCAGGGTTGATTCGTTCTGGAGAATAACCAACAAAGAAATCCTCGCCACATTTCAGACCAGAAACCTCTTCAAGCACAGGCACACAATCTTCTTCCGTAGCACCCGGATAAACCGTAGATTCATAAACAACAATATCACCTTTTTTCAGAATCCCTGCGACGGTTCGTGATGCACCGATCACCGGACTGAGATCGGGCTGTTTTGCATCATCAATTGGCGTTGGAACTGCGACGATATGAAAATCTGCTTTTTTCAAATCTTCCGGATCAGCGGTATAAAGAACATCTGTATTATTCAGATCATCATCTTCAACTTCGTTGGTACGATCCCAACCATCCTTGAGCTCCTGAATACGTTTTGAATCAATATCGAAACCGATCGCCTGTTCTGTTTTACCAAACTCAACCGCGACGGGTAAACCGACGTAACCAAGACCAACTACTGAAATTTTTCTATTATGTGCCATTTACGCTACCTTATAAAAATCCTTATACCAATTAACAAAATTCTGAATACCCGTTTCTAAATCCATTTCAGGCTTGTAACCCATGTCTTTAACCAGATCATCGACGTTTGCGTATGTCGCTGGAACATCACCCATCTGCAAAGGCAACATATTCTTCCCAGCCTTCTTGCCCAACGCATTTTCCAGTGTTTCGATGAAGGTCAACAAATGCACCGGGTTGTTATTACCGATATTGTAGATCCTGTATGGAGCCTTACTGGTTCCCGGATCAGGCTTGTCACCCGTCCAGTCAGGGTTCGCTGTCGCAACCTTATCAACACAGCGCGTGACACCTTCAACAATGTCATCCACGTAGGTGAAATCACGTTGGTGATCACCATAATTGAAAACGTCGATCGGCTTACCTTCAATAATATTTTTCGTAAACATGAACAGCGACATATCCGGACGACCCCACGGGCCATATACCGTGAAAAAACGTAGTCCCGTTGTTGGCAATCCAAATAAATGACTGTAAGTATGTGCCATCAACTCGTTGGCTTTTTTCGTTGCTGCATACATGGAAACCGGATGATCAATATTATCGTGAATAGAAAAAGGCATGCTGGTGTTCGCGCCATAAACCGAACTTGAAGATGCATAAACCAGATTAGCCACTTTATTATGTCGGCAACCTTCGAGAATGTTCATAAAGCCGACAACATTCGCATCAATGTACGCTTGCGGATTTTCCAGTGAATATCGAACGCCCGCCTGAGCTGCAAGATGTACTACACGATCAAACTTTTCTTCTTCAAACATCGCTTTCATGCCATTCTGATCAGCGACATCAAGTTTAATAAATTTGAAGTTGTCGAAAGGCATCAAACGATCAAGACGAGCCTGCTTCAAAGAGACATCGTAATAATCATTCATATTGTCCAGACCGACAACTTCATCACCACGTTCCAGTAGTTTGACGCTCAACGTCGATCCTATAAATCCGGCAGCACCGGTGACCAGTATTTTCATTCTTTATTTTCCATTTTTTCTGGCCAGTTTCCTGATCCAGCTTAGATTGCAGGGATTGTATCGTTCAGAACAACTTTAGGATCGCATCCCAGTGAAAATTCGTTAACTGCCTCTATTGTGAGACATTTGTTAACCACACATGACTAATCAACATGATTACCTGTAATAGCTATCGGCGATTAACAAGAAAAATTAAGACTTATTTTTTCTTTTTTCATCAAGTGACTTCTTGACCGCATCAAGTTTGATGTTGATCTCAGACAATTGTTCAATTTCATCTTCAATTTCTCTGAGATCAGAAAATGCTCCAAGCAATTTAGGGTTTTTTAGTAAGTAACTGGCCCGGCGCATATCCTGACTAATTGTTTTAGCCTCTTCGGGTGTAAACTCTGATCGGCGAAGTCGAGAAGAAAGGCGACTAAGACGCATTCTTATCTTTTTTCTGATCTCCTTTAGATCAGCAAATCTATCGCCCATCTGTTGGCGTTTAAAATCCTGTTCGTTTTCAAGGCTCTGTTTCTGAAGTTCGCTTTCATTAAACTTAACTACCGCAATACCTTCATTTTCTGACAAAAACTGTTCACTCTCTCCATACATCACGCAATATACAAACCACGCAACCATAAGCAGGCACAACAACACTACTATCATTTTTCTCATATTGATTCCCAAACTCGTTCTGACAACTTTCTGGCACAGATATTGAATTATATTTATGCAGATTACATTTTACCAAAATTAGCTTTTGAAATGCGTTAAAGATAGTTGAAATATTGACGATAACCTTTTCATCAACTATTTCAGAATTATTCCGGTGGGAAAATTCCGGGTAGATTAAATATTAAATAAGGAACCAGAAAGGAAACTAATATGTTTAAACTTCAAAACTACTCACTCAGCCAACGTATGCAACTAATCTCTGCTATAGGTATAGTCTCTGTGCTAACCATGATAGCACTCGATTATTTCCATGTATCGGGAGCTGTAATCATCGGTGTTGGTCTTATCAGCATGGTAGCGCAATACGCCATGGCAAGGTATATCGGACGACATGCTACGAACCGCTTTAACCTGCTTGTTGAAGGTATTCAGAACATAAATAAAGGCGATCTTACTAAACCAATTACCATTCCTGGTAAAGGTGAATTTAGCTGGATCGCATACGAAATTGACACCTCCCGAAAATCCATCGCATCACTGGTCAATGAAATTGTTGGCGGTCTTGATCAACTGGTTGATACCAGTAACAAATTGTCTACTGTCAGCACACAAACCAGCGAAGGTGTTCAGAAACAACAAATGGAAACTTCTCAGGTGGCCTCTGCGATCAATGAAATGGCAGCCACCGTTCAGGAAGTGGCCAACAATGCATCAAGTGCAGCCGAAGCAGCGAAAAATGCTGATCAGGAAGCTGAGCAAGGTAAAAATATCGTCAATAGTGCGATCAAATCCATTGATTCACTGGCCAGTGAAGTTGAGCAGGCAGCTGACACATTACAGCGCCTTGATGGCGACATTGGTAATATCGGCGATATTGTCACAGTTATTCGTGGTATCACAGAACAAACCAACTTGCTGGCATTAAACGCTGCCATTGAAGCAGCACGAGCGGGTGAACATGGTCGTGGTTTCGCAGTTGTTGCCGATGAGGTTCGTACACTGGCAGCACGCACGCAATCGTCAACTGTCGAGATTGAAGAGATGGTTGGTCGTTTACAAACGGGAGCTAAAGAATCTGTCGCAGTAATGGAAAACAGTCGGAATCGTGCACAGGAAACGGTTGAAAGTGCTGCCAAGGCCGGTGAAGCACTGGATAAGATCACTAGTATGATCACAACCATTGATCAGATGAATGCACAGATAGCTGAAGCATCAAATCAGCAAACAACCGTTGCTGACGAAATTAATCAAAGTATCGTAAATATCAGTCAGGTAGTAGAAGAAACGGCAAGTGGTGTTCAGCAATCAGCCGTATCAACACAATCAATTTCAGGTGTTGCTGATCAACTTCAGGAAAGCGCGAATAAATTTAAGGTTTAAGACTCGTCTTTTTCACCAGGAATCTCTGCGGTTTCGTTCTCATTATTGAGAGCGGGATCGAGAGGTTCCTGATTCAATGTCACCACTCTCTGCGGGAATGGGATCTCGATTCCTGCTTCCCTGAACTTCGCCATAATTAGTTTTCTAAGATCGCTACTGATCCGCAAACGACGCTCGACATTGTCAACGTAGGCGTATAACTGAAAATCCAGCGAGCTATCTCCAAAACCCAGAAAGAAAACAAATGGTGAAGGCCAGGATAAGACTTCTGAATGTTCTTTCGCGCACTCCAGTAACAATGCTTCAACCTGATCAATATCTGATCCGTAACCAACACCTACTGGAATCTCCGTCCGGCCAAAAGAACTTTTGTGCGTCCAGTTAACTACTGCCGTTTGTAACAGGTCAGAGTTAGGAATGATCACCGAAGCACGACTAAAAGTTTCGATCTCGGTTGATCGCACATTGATCTGTTTCACCTTCCCTTCCAGTGCACCAACAACAACCCAGTCACCAATTTTTATCGGACGTTCAAACAGCAACACCAGTCCGGAAACAAAATTATTAACAATATTCTGTAAACCAAAACCAATACCAACAGAAAGCGCACCAGCGATCAAAGCCAGTTTAGTTAGATCAATTCCAAGCGTCGAAAGCGCCAGCATAATCGCGATCAGAACACCAACATAACCAACACCGGAACTCACTGCCGTTCTGACACCGATGTCCATACTGGTTTGTGGCAGAAGTCTATTTTCCAGCAAGGATCTGATCACTCTTGTCAGGGCGATCACACCGAACAACATCAAAAATGCCAGTAATACATCTGCCAGAGAGAATGTGTAGGAACCAATTGAAATACCTTTGAACCAGCTGGAGAACCAGTGCAGTATGTCCTGATATGGAAACTTCCAAAGGACTAGCAACAGATAAGCCGCCGACAGGATCGCAAACAGATCAACAAACGTCATGATCCAAAAATTCATTCTTCGACCGGTATCATGATCATAAGCCAGCGTGCCACGAAGTGAACTGGCAACACCGGTTTCCTTTTCTAGCAATAAAGAAAAAGATTCACGGATCAGAATCCGTAAAGTGACGAAAGCAGCCGCGAGCAAACCAGTGAAAATAATCCTTGGCAGAATGAAATCGGCAATATTATGAAAGCCCAGCACGCTGGCAATCAACGCCGCAAAAGCGATCAACCCCGTCATAAATCGCAGGTATGGCCAGAACCATAACCGTACAGATTCGGTTTGATTCTCATCACCGTCCTCCTCCGTGGCTGGAGGTGTTTGCCAGAGAACTCTCCGTGAAAGAAATAACAAAAGTATCGAGATCAGAGAGTTTTTTATGAGAGCATAAACCGATCCAAACTCGGGAGCCTTTCCGGTATCGACCAGCACCGCTTCAAAAGCGATTCCCAATGCAATCACCACCACCAGCGTATGCAGGCGATGAGTAACCTTTTTTGTCGCCTGATGTGTCACCCATGTCAGGTTCCATTGTGGTAAGCGTGGTGAAAATATCGCCCGCACCAATGCTGCCGCCAACAAGTAAAAAATCACGCCAAGAAAAACTCCTTTGGGCCAGGCAAACTGAGGATCAAGCGCATCTCTCAACCAATAAGTCCACGCGATCCCGCATAGAACACAAAAAACCAGAACGGGAATCACCCCGCGACTAATTCCCACACCAATCGCCGCAAGAACTTTGCGACTATAAGAAGGATTTTCAATCGAAGCATCTCGTTGTAATCGACTTAAAAGTCCTTTGTGTAACCAGTACCCGATCAGCAATGCGATGAACAATCCGCCAGCCAGTAGTGGAGCAAGAATCAGGATCGGTGATTTATAACCATCTTCTTTTCGGGCTTCGGTCAGTGATTTATAGCCGGTAAAAAATTGGGAGCCCGCTTTAACCCAGACCCGAGGATCCAGCGGTAAAGGATCCTGATGAGCCAAATCCGAGACAATCTGATCCATTTCAACCGTTGAAATTTCGCGCAACAAAAGATCACTACGCTTGCCGATAAGATCGGATTGCTTAACATGCCCTTCCACTTCCCGTACCTGACGTTCCAGCTTTCGTCTTTCGTAAGCGACTTCTGGCGCCTCATCCGAATCGCCTTCTTCCGGCAACGCGCCAAGTGCGGCAGAAAGTTTTTTCAACTCTCTCAATTTGTCGGAAGCATCCAGACTCGTTTCAATGGATGCCTCACGCACGCTGATTATTTGATCGCGGAGAACCTTAGCGGACTGATCATTAAGACGATCTTCACTAATCTGTCTTTCAGCATGATCAAGCGTGGTATTCCACCTTGAATGAACAATGCTGAAACTGACCTCTTCAGTGACCGGATTACCAGCTGCCAACGTATGATCAGCAATGAAACACATTACGATCATGCTGATCATAGTTACGCTTATTTGCCTGGGAAAAATCTCTGAATTAAAAGTCATTGTTATATTCTATCGAATAATCAGTTTTTGTTTACATTGTGGCCACATTCTTGCCTCAATTTTACTCTAAACTACGATATATACCCGTAATCATTCAATCTGCATATTTTCTACCACTCATATTGAACGTGCTAGCGGTGTTAAATTATTGAGCAATAGACGGGGCTATTACATCAATAATTTGCCTTGCTAGCCCACTCACTATGAGCACTATAAAACATGCAGATTGAATGATTACGGGTATATCTGGCAACCAACAGCACTGGAAAAAATATAATGATCAAAATATCTACCAGAAAATCCACATTACTGACCACGCTCTTCCTTATTACCTACACCACATCAACCATCGCTGCAGAAAGTCTTTCTATCCAGCGAATAACGCCATCGGGCGAAAATGTTCCAGCCGGTCAACAGATTGTTATCGAGTTTGATCAGCCTGTCGTGCCACTGGGCGAGATGAAACGTGATGCTGCCGAACTCCCGATCACCATCGAACCTGCCCTGAAATGCCAGTGGCGCTGGATGGATACACGTACTCTGGTCTGCCAGCTGGATGCCGAAGATCGACTGACTCTGTCCACAGAATATTCCATCGAAATCAAACCCGGCATAAAAACAGAAAGCGGGATAGGCATGAGTAACACTTATGGTGACTCTTTTACGACAACCCGACCGGATCTTCGTTCCGCCTGGTATTACACATGGTTAACTCCGGGCACACCAGCCATGTCTGCTGAATTCAATATGCCCGTCACCAAAAAGTCCGTGACTGATCATTTATTTTTTGATGTTGATGGCGAGCGCTACGATGTTGATGTCAAAGTTCCACCAGAATGGAAACCTGAAAACGATCAGGAAAAAGAACCCGAATTTTTACAACGCTGGGCATTTACACCCAAACAAGAATTGCCATTAGATAGCAAAGTAATGCTCGTTGCTGAAGCAGGTTTCGTATCAAATACTGGCCCACTTCCGGGCGACAGTGATCGTGTTGCGCAGGAGTTCCATACATTCCCTGAGTTCGAATTCCTTGGTGTTCGTTGTTACTCACAGGAAGAAGAGGAACGTGTGACGATCACAGAATCAAGTGAACTGCCTGTTTGTGATCCACAAAGCTCTTTCTTCCTTTCGTTCTCTGCACCAGTTCAGGAACAGATCATAAAAGAACAATTGATCATGAAACCAGATCTCGCCAATGGCAGAAAAGATTACGATCCCTGGGCCAATATGAATACTTATTCCAGACTCGGGCAAGGTCACGACAAAGATCAAACCTACGAAATTTATCTGCCGGAATATCTACAGGCATTTCAGCTTTATGAGTTTGCCGGTAAAAATATTATTGACGAATTTGGCCGTCTGCTAAATCAACCGATCGATCTGACAATCATGACCACTCATCGTCAGCCAAATATGCAAATCAACCATCATATCGCCGTGCTCGAAAAAGGTGTCGATAGCCACATGCCGGTTTATGTCACCAACCTCGATGAAATTGATCTCAACTACTCAACATTAACCGTTGATGGTGCGGAATATGACGAGCAGTACAACATTTCGCTTCCAGACGTAGTTGATGTTGCCTTCGCTCATCCTATGCCGATCCGTGATTTGCTGGATAATAAATCTGGTGTCGTTTCACTGTCAGCAGACATGACTCCAAATCCGAAAGATTATGGTGAGTCAGAGGTTTTTGCGCAGGTTACTCCGTGGCAGGTTCACGTCAAAATGGGACATTTCAAATCGCTGGTCTGGGTGATGGATATGGCCACTGGCGAACCGGTTGCGGATGCAAAAGTCACTATCTATAACGGCAGTATGAATGATCCTGCCGTCGCTGAAGAAGCGACAGAAGAAACCGTAAACACCAATGACCAGGGCATCGCAGAATTCTCCGGACTGCTGGATCTTGATCCGGATCTGGAGCTAATGAACCAGTGGGGCTTCCATGAAAACCGTCTGATGGTGCATGTGGAAAAAGGTGAAGACATCGCCGTGTTACCGATCAGCGACGATTTCACCGTCTGGGGACGTGATGTCTATCCGTGGAATCGTGATCAACATGGATACATAAATTCATGGGGAACCACCGCGCAGGGCGTCTATAAACCCGGCGATACGATTCAGTACAAACTCTATGTGCGTGACGAAAATAATGAAACGCTAACCGCTGCACCGGATGCTCAATGGCATCTTACGATCACCGATCCAACCGGAAAAATAGTTGATGAGATCAAAGAACTTTCGCTCAACGAATTTGGTGCTTATGACAGCGAAATTCTCATTCCGGAAGGCTCTGCTGTTGGCTGGTATAACTTCTCGCTCAACGCCTACGAATCTTATGTTGATATAACTGATCTGGATGACGATGACCATCCAATATTCAGATCATCACCCATCACGGTTCTGGTCAGCGATTTCACACCAGCGCCGTTCAAAGTCGGCACCGAATTAAACGGTGATAGTTTTCAACCCGGTGATGAACTAGTCGTTTCTACAACTGCTCGCCTCCATGCGGGCGGCCCATACACGGATGCGAAAACATCAGTTTCGGCTGATCTGATCGCTGGCTACTTCCACTCAAAACATCCCATCGCAAAAGACTTCGACTTTGATACAAAAGATCCTGATGCGAATAATTCAACCGTTATTTTCCAGAGACAGGAAGTCCTGAATGACAAAGGTGATCTGGAAACAAAAATACGACTGGAAGATGAAAATATTATCTACGGCACACTGCGTGTCGAAAGTAGCGTGCAGGATGATCGCGGTAAAAGTGTTGCCAAAATGACCAGCGTAAAATTCTTTTCACGTGATCAATTAGTTGGTCTGAAGAATACACAATGGGTTTATAAACAGGACGAAGAAGCCGAAGTTCAATACATGGTGGTTGATCAAAAAGGTCAGCCCATTGCCAACACTTCTGTCAGCCTGAAAATCGAACGACAGGAAACCAAAGCATCCCGCGTTAAAAGTGCTGGCAATTCATATGTCACAAAATATATCACTGATTGGGTTGCTGCTTCGACGTGCGAAGGAACCAGTAATATTGATCCAGCTCCGTGTCTTTTTACACCGGATGAGCCTGGAAGTTATCGGATCACGGCAACGATTAAAGACTCAAAAAATCGTGAACATACTTCACAAATTCACGCATGGGTTGTGGGCAAAGGTCGGGTGATCTGGGATCAACCGGAAAATAATAACCTGATAATCATTCCCGAAGATGAAGAACCAAAAATTGGCGACACGGTTCGCTATCTGGTGAAAAATCCGTACCCCGGCGGCAAGGCTTTGGTCACTGTCGAGCGTTACGGAATTCTAAAAAGCTGGGTAGAAGATTTTGATGACAGCACCGAGATCGTTGAGTTTGAGATCGAGCCAGATTTCATGCCGGGATATTACTTATCGATCACTGTTTTCTCTCCGCGAGTTGAACAACCAATGGGTGAAGGAAATGTTGATCTGGGCAAACCTGCCTTCAGCATGGGCTATGTCAATGTACCGGTCACCGATCCGTACAAGCAGGTTGATGTTGAGATCAGCAGTTCGCAGGAAAAATACAAACCGGGCGATGATGTCGAATTAACATTCTCGGCAAAACCTGAAAATGGTGCTTGTGATGAAGATATTGAACTGGCGATTGTTGTTCTTGATGAGGCTGTGTTTGATCTAATTCTTGCGGGTGAAAGATATTTTGATCCGTATAAGAATTTCTATTCACTCGGCAGTCTTGATGTTTCTAACTTTAGTTTATTGACCCGTTTAATTGGCCGACAAAAGTTTGAAACAAAAGGTGCGAATGCTGGTGGTGATGGTGGCGATGAATCGGAAGTGAGTTTCCGATCCATAGAGAAATATGTCGGCTACTGGAATCCCTCTTTGGTATTAAAACCGGGTGAAGAAAAATCTATTTCTTTCAAAGCTCCGGACAACTTAACTGGCTGGCGCGTATTTGCAATCGCCGTGACAAAAGATGATCGTCTTGGCCTCGGCAAAGGTGATTTTAAAGTTAATAAGGAAATTGAATTACGACAGGTAATGCCTAATCAGGTGATGCAGGGCGATCAATTTACGGCTGGCTTTAGCGTTATGAACCGGACAGATACAGCAAAAGAAATCAGCGTCGAGATCAAAGCTTCTGGCAGCGTCGATGACGGAACCATGATCAGTAAAATAGTCACTGTTGCACCGTTCAAACGTGAAACAATCTGGCTACCGATCCAGAGTGAAAAGCCAGGTGAAGTTCGTTTAACTGCTTCTGCCAGATCAGGTGATGACACCGATGGTCTAGCTCATACGATCCCGGTTCTAAAACGAAGAGTTTTTGATACCGCAGCCGTTTATGGAACCTTCACCGATGCGCTGACAACAACATCAATTCTCTTCCCGGAAAAGATCCATAACGACACGGGCGAGTTAAGCGTCACCGTTTCACCCACCGTGATCAGCAATGTTGATGGCGCGTTTAAATACATTCGCGACTATCCATATTGGTGTTGGGAGCAACGTCTGACCAAAGGCGTGATGGCCGAACATTTCCAGAACCTGAAAGACTACATGCCGGACGATCTGGAATGGAAAAATAGCGAAGATCTGGCGAAAAGAATGCTCGGTGATGCAGCCAATTTTCAGGCTCCTAATGGCGGCATGGCATTCTGGATTCCACGGGATGAATATGTCAGTCCTTATTTAACTGCCTACACTGCCCTCGCCTTTGGTTGGCTAAAAGATACCGGGCAAGAAATCCCGGCTGGCGTCGAAACAAAGTTACATGGTTATCTTTTTGATCTGCTTAGAAGAGACGTGATGCCGTCTTATTATGACAAAGGCATGGCTTCGACAGTCCGAGCTGTGGCGCTGGCGGCGTTGACTAAAAACGATCCAGACAATATTGGTCTGGCAGGTCTGGAACGCTTCCGTGAGCATGTTCCGCAAATGAGTTTGTTCGGGAAAGCCAGCTATCTGATCGCTGCCAATATGATCAAAGGCGCGGAAGAAATTGTTGCCGAAGTCACTAACAAGATCCTCGCACAAGGAGTTCAAAGTGCGGGTAAATTTCAGTTCAATGAAAGTATAAGCTCTGATTATCAGCGTATTCTTGAAACACCTTTGCGTACGCAATGTACGATCCTCAGTGCATTTTCTGCCACGGCACAAACACCAGAAGGTAAAAAGCTGGTGGGTGATGCGCCGTTCAAAATTGTTCGCGCGATCACACAAGCACGGGGCGCAAGAACGCACTGGCAAAACACGCAAGAAAATATGTTCTGCATGAATGCGCTGCGTGAATACAGTCAGGTTTACGAGGCTGAGTCACCATCGATGCTCGTCAAAGCAACGCTTGATGATGAACTTTTAGGTACATCCAGGTTCGATGACAAACGTGATCCGGATATGGTTTTTGCTCATGCGATAAACGAAGAAGATCCCGGTCGTAAAGCTACTGTCTCCATCGAAAAAGAAGGTGCTGGTCGACTGTATTACACCACGCGTTTAAAATATGCTGTGCTCGACACAGCAGCCGAGCGCGTACATTCCGGCATAGAGGTTCGTCGTGAATACAGCATCAAACGCAATGACAAATGGGAGATTTTAACAACACCTATGCAGATCAAACGTGGCGAATTAGTCAGAGTCGATCTGTTCGTACATCTGCCAGCGGTTCGCAACTATGTTGTTATTGATGATCCAGTTCCAGGTGGACTAGAACCTGTTAATCGTGATCTGGCAACGTCATCAACAATGGATGCCGAGGCTGGAGAATATCAAGCCGCGGGTGGATCATTCTGGTTCGAAAGAGACGACTGGGAAAATTATGGCTATTCCAGATGGAGCTTTTATCATCAGGAACTACGTCATGATTCGGTTCGATTCTACTCGGATTACCTTAGCCCCGGACATTACCATCTGAGCTACACCGCGCAGGCAATCGCAACGGGAACCTTCTCTGTGCTGCCAGCGAAGAGTGAAGAAATGTACGATCCGGATGTCTATGGCCGAAGCTTGCCATCGACTTTGGAAGTGAGTGATTAAACATGAAATGGCTCGCAAGCTTATTGGTCGTATTCATTGCAATCCTGACGGTTCTCACCCGTCAGGATATGCTGCCCGTACCAGAGACTTTGAACATCACAGGCACAACAGTTAGCAAACCACAGTTACTTGATCGGCACATGAAGCCGATCACGATCACCTATAAAAATCACTGGAACATGCATGACATCGTTCGTCTGCATGAGATCCCAGAATTTTTACAAAAAGCATTTATCGTTTCAGAAGATAAACGTTTTTATGATCATCATGGCGTGGACTGGACAGCCAGAATGCACGCCGTCTGGCAAAACATTGCAGCCATGACCAAAGTTCGCGGCGCCAGCACGATCAGCGAACAAACCGTCAAAATGTTGCACCCAAGACCAAGAACGATCTGGACTCGTTGGTTAGAAGGCTGGGAGGCCGCGCAACTGGAAAAACGATTCAGCAAAAATGAGATCATAGAATTCTATATGAATCAGGTTCCCTACTCCGCCCAACGACGTGGAGTGGTGCAAGCCGCCAGATATTATTTTGATCGTGATCTGGAAACGCTCAATCAACAGGAAATGATGACATTGGCTGTGTTGATCAGAGCACCTTCAAGATTAGATCCAATCAAAAATCCCGAAGCTGCAAAGCCAGCAGTAAATAGATTAGCTGCAGTAATGAACAAACCCGTAGGTTGGGTTACGACTGCAGGGATGCAGGAGGTAGAGCAACGCATGGAGCAGTTGCCGAGCCAAAGCGTAATCCAACATCAATCTATGTCGGATTACGCTGCGCTAATCCGACCTACTGGCTCTTACTCAATTAAAGCATCCCACTTTGCTAAATATATTTACGAAAAAACTAATCAAGAATACCGAAAAATCCAGACAACACTCGATCTAAACCTACAAAACTCAACCCAACAAATCCTCGAAAAACGCCTACAAGATCTAAAAATTAGCAACGTAAAAAACGGCGCAGTTCTGATCGTAGATCACAAAACAAACGAAATCCTAAGCTGGGTAGTTGCCGGAGATAGCAACCCCGAATATCCCGGCAGCGCAATCGATGCTGTCACTACACCAAGACAACCCGGCTCCACTTTAAAACCCCTACTCTACGCATTGGCGCTAGAAAATGGTTTCACCACCGCAACGCTGATCGACGACAGTCCATTAAGTGAGTCTGTCGGCGCAGGTATGCATACCTACCACAACTACAGCCGCGTGCATTATGGAAAAATCTCACTACGAGAAGCATTAGGCAACTCACTGAATATTCCAGCAGTAAAAACCTTACAGGAAGTGGGCACGGGAAAGTTTCTAAAAACACTACATAAACTGGGGATCGAAAGCCTAAAAAATCATCCTGATATTTACGGAGACGGGCTGGCTCTGGGCAATGGCGAGATCACACTTTACGAACTGGTGCAGGCATACACCACACTGGCAAGACATGGGCAGTTTAAGCCACTTGTTTTTACCAAAGAAGAAACCCCTTATGGAAACAATAAAAATAAAAGTATTTTCAGCAAAAAAGCTGCATCTCTGATCGCCAATATTTTATCCGATCCAAAAGCACGAACACGAGAATTTGGCGCTAGCGGATTATTAAATTTCCCGATTCAGACCGCCGTAAAAACCGGAACATCGAATGATTATAGAGATGCATGGGCAGTCGGCTTCAATCATCGTTACACCGTCGGAGTATGGATGGGAAACATGGATCGCGATAGCATGAAAAAAATCACCGGATCAGCTGGCCCAGCTTTTGTTTTACGATCAGTTTTTTCTGAACTAAACCAACATCAACAAACAAAACCGTTATACCTAAGCCCAGAACTGGTTAAGGCAACCGTCTGCAAAGAAACCGGCCTAACTCCAACAACAGATAATAAATGCACACCCTTCAACGAATGGTTTATCTCCGGCACAGAACCAACTGACAGCAAACAAATTGCAACTAAAACACGCACGATCAGAATCCAACAACCCAGCCCTAATCTACAAATGGCAATGGATCCAAGAATCCCTGATCACAAAGAACACTTCCGCTTTTCCCTGAATCAAGCGGTTGATGATAAAAACGTTAAATGGATACTTGATGATCAGCTTCTGGCAGAAACATCAGAAGGAAGTTATCAATGGAAATTAGAAAAAGGAACACATGAACTTCGTGCTGAAATTTGGTTAAATGATCAAAGTATAAAAACTAGCGTTGTGAAATTTCTGGTTAAATAATTTCACAGAATCAAATAAAAGTTCGAACAAGAGTAAACTTCGTCATTCCGGTAATCTGTTGAGCTGGAATCCATAGTTTATGATCTGGTAGATCCCATTCTTGGGGGTAGACCTGTTAGAATGCTATGAAAAATTCAGAGATAATTCCAAAAGAACTAAAAACTGAGTTCGCCCGTACCAATGAAATGATTATGGCTTTTATTGAATGGATACATTTTTGTATTCTGGATACGGCCCGCGATGTTAATTTTCATGATAATCACCTTCTTTCATTTTTGAATCAAGATATTCTTGAGACTTTAATGGGAGTTCTGATACAAGTAAAAGAAGGAATTCATACACCTGCGATACGAGAAAGCAGGTACTTACTAGAACTTTCAATTAAGCTTGCTTATATCCAACAAAAAAACTATTCAATGCCTATTCTTGAAAAACTTAATATTTTCAATAAGATTATAAAGTCAACGAGTATCAGTCCTATGAGAGATATTGATTTTGAATATCTTGAAAAGGATTCAGCAGAGAAATTTCTTGTTGGTGTTGGTCGTTTATATGGTGAATCTTCGCGATTTGTGCATGTATCTCCAGAATCAATAAAGTACCGTAGAAAGCGTATTAGTGATGAACGAGTGATTGGTAAAGAATCTGAAACTGATCTAAAAGAGTTAAACGATATTTTGCAAAAAATGTATGCAGCCTCGATAGTTTTCATCTCCCATTCAATCCCTAAATATGTTATTGGAGACTGGCATATCGACTCAACTGGAGAGTTAAAAAATTGGTATTATATGAAATCAAAATATGTAGCAGAAATTGACTCCACACTTGATTACAAGCGCGAGAGAAAAGAAATTCTAGAAAGAATTCAAGCGGAGAGAATTTCGCATATAGCATTCTAACAAGCCCTTCCCACCGACAAATTAAAGGGGTCTACATCAACCAAGAATGATAATCATTATTGAACGCTAGCTTTTCAAATCCGTGCCAACAGGATCTCCGCTTCACCCTGCATTTTTCCGCGTTCCAATAATAGCTTCCAACGTGAACCACCGGCCTGTTTCCAGAGTAACGCTGCACGAATACCGGCAAGTAATAATGTTCGCATTTTGGCGGCAGTTTCTGTGTTGGTCAGGTGATTCTGATCACCCTGGATCATGATGCGTGGCCCTAGTGTGCTGATGGTATTGCTGTATAACTCTGCTAGACGGGCGATCATATTTGTATGGGTTGCCGGGAAAAAATCCAGCTGTTGTTGAGCTTCGGTAATTCCATCCATTAGCTTTTTGAATACTTGCGGGTTTCGGGATAGCTTTCTTTCCAGTGCCAACAGATTAATAGAGTATCGTGTGGCATCAAGCTGCTTTGCTCGCTCATCCGAGTCTTCTGCCTTAGTATTGCCTAACTGATATTGAATGGCTGTCAGCCCGGGGTTGAGTTGCGTCAATCCACCGAAGAGTGCTTCCGCACTTTCAGCATCGTCATTGAGAAGACTATTGATGCAGGACTCGAATAAGTCTTCATCACAGGTTCCTTTGTTGGCTAGTTGTATAACACCGTTTACACATTGAAATAGTGCGGAGAGAGCGATGGTTCGGTTGCGTATTGATTTTTCCAATTTCTGTTGGCCTTATTAGTCGTGAATTATTATAAGTTTATAATGACGGAATGGAATTAATTGCTTAGGAATCATAGAGTCGTATCTTTCTATGCCAGTTATTTTTTACAACACCAAAACTCTTGCTGATCACAAGAGTTGGCTAAAGTTTCATTGCCTAAACATTGATCATTTTTTGAAACTTCACGGCACTCTTTTGGTGAGATCGTTTTTAACAAGCTGGTGTTCTTTTTATAATTTATTGGAGCCAATTCATTTTCTGGCAATTCTTCAGAAAAAAGTATTAGAGACTCATCCATATAAATGTCGCCATAAGTAGTGCATCTGGAAACAGATCCTGCAGCTTTATATTTGGTCACTACAAATTCTGGATAACTTCCACAGTGTTGATCATCTTTACTTTCTCCAGTGAAATATCCTGTCACTTCTAATGTCGTATTGGATAAAACAAATTCGTTTAATTCCAGAAGAGGGCTACTATCACCGATCACAGAAACTGTCTGCAATTCCTTATCTTCCATTTCCAACGTCAATACAGATCGCCCACATGGCAGTGAATAGGTTGCTAAATAATGACTGGTTTCTGGCTGGGAGCAACCATTGAGTAGAAACAAAAAAAGAGGAAAGACGAAAATTTTTATGGGAAACTGGTCACTACCTTTCATGTAATAAATAATCCAGCCTACGTTCATTCGTGTAAAGATCATCTCGTAATCTTTGTCTTTCCCGATCTAACTTACGCAGTTCAACCCGGATTTTTGATTTCTCATCATCAGTGAGTTTATCTTCCAGAAGCTTATCTTCTTTTTGATTCAGTTTGTCATCAATTTCTTCTAGCGAATTCCTGCTGTCATAAACTTCATACGCAGCATTGTTATATTCGCGGAACTGGTGATCAATATGGGTCGGACAAATGGACTGGTACTTCTCTCCTCGCAAACCAGTATCGACAGCATTATCAAGTTGACAGTAGCTTTTCAGCCCTTCTTGTCGTCCAGCATTATATTCCGCACTGTTGATTTTTACTCCATATTCAGAGCAAGCATCCTGATGATCGGCAAGCAGATCAAATGTTTTACCAGCCCGGCCATCACTGACTCCCAATTCATACCATGATGCTTGCAAACAATCTTCCTGATCGAGTGTTGCACAACCCGTAAACATTAAGAGAAATAATAAACTGAGAAATTTTAGGTATTTCGTAGACATGCTCTATGGATCTAATTAAAACCCACCACCTGTGCGGAAACCACCTCCGCCTCCACCACGCGAATTAAAACCACCAGATTTAGGTAAGCGGAAAATACTTCCGCCTGATCTTCCACGTCCACTGGGAAGATGCCACGGGCTTCTGCGACGTCTTGGCAAGCCTAAGCCACCACTGCCAAAATCTGGCCATGCACCGACATCACGATGACGTTGGTGTCGTTGTAATACGCGCCATAGTTCACCACTACCTATCAGGCCGTTTAGGAACTGGCTGAACATGGATGTGATCAGGCTTTCGTTGCCGAACCCTGATCGCATGTCGTCGTAACGATGGTTTTTAAATTGTCGTCGAACTTGTTCCAGTTGTTGCAGGCGCTCAAGTTTAGCTTCGTGCATACGACGATGATCGCGGAGTTCTTCTTCCAGATCGTTATGTCGATCCTGCAACTCTGCCACGTCACGAACGATCAGATTATCCTGATTATTGACTGTCTGACGGGCGGCGATATTTAATTCATAGACGCTTTTATTATTGAGTGCATTGCTCAGAGTTTGCAGGCTCTGTTCCATATAAGTATCTCTGGCTTCGACGAATTCGGTTCGTTGTTTCAGCAAAAGATTCAGCTCGTCTTCCTGTCGTTCAATGTCATCATCGATCGCATCAACAATTTGCAGAGCCTGTGCATGATCATCTTGCAATCCAGGCAAACCGGCTTGTTCCGCTTTCGCCGTTTCGATGGCAACCAGTGCCTCTAGCGACTGATCGGAATCTACTCGCGCAGCATCAGCATGACTACGAAGACGTTTTGGGATCTCAAGCAGCGTCCAGTAATTCACACGATATTCATCATAATCGGACAAGCCTTCCACCCAGTCATCCAGATATCTAGTTAAAGTACCAGCTTCATAATCCGGCGTACCGTATTTGCGTTTCCACAGGTACATGAACAGGTTGTTATTTTCGTAAGGTTCACCTTTTTCCTGCCGATCTTTCTCTGCGAGTGTGGCTTTTTCTTCGGCGTGATCGGCAATGCTATCTACATTGCGTGCTTCCTGAAGTTGTTCCTGATATGCGTTATCGTTTTCCAGTTCGGTCTGAATTTTATGCTCGCAATCTATAATCGCCTGCGCCCTTGTATTCACCTTTTCCAGCGCAGCTTCACGATCTTTTTCCAGTAGCTCTAACGCTTCAGTTGCACTATCGATATTGCTTTCCAGTTTTTGATAGGCACGATTTCTTTCTTCTAATAAACTCAATGCACGTTGATCAGCAGCATCCAGATCACCCAGAAAAGATCCCTGTGCGATTTCATCCAGCCGGATTTTTGCAAGTTGTTTGAGCGCCTGAGCTTGTTGACGACGATTTTCATGCACCGCTTCGCTAACATGATTTAGTTCCGAGTCAATACGGTTGATATCACCGCGAACTGATCCGAGTCCTTGATCAAGCTGGCGTAATGTTTGAAGTCCACTGATCATTTTCTATTTACCAATCTGTGATGGCTGCGCCATTCGTATTAACAGAATATTCGGGATGAATCTGTCCACGCTCTTTTTTACCAACAGCACGATTCTGAATAATGCCATCATCTTTCTTGTCGGCTCCGATTTGTCGATAGGTTAATTCATCAACACGAACGCCCCACTTACTGACGATTTTTGTCTTGCCACTCTCTTCACTGGTGATCGGAAGTGAAAGTACTTTACCGCGTGAATCAACAGCTTCGATGATCAGATAATAATTTCGTGCGCCGGTATTGGCATCAGGAATTCGCCAGACACCTGATCGCTCTCCATGCTGCTGTACGACACGCAATTTGTATGCACTTTTGAGCTGCACCAACATCAGTTCCAGTTCTTCAACCGCTGATCGGGCTTCGTCATGATTTTCATTTTCTAGCGCCAATTTACCGCTGGATTGAATCTCATGCGCTTGAGCAAGAATATCTTTATCATCGGCGATCTGGATCACTTCTTCGTATCGCTGACTCAGCTCATCTGGCAATGCATTTTGTGCAACTTTGTCCGGACGGACAGCTGTCATGTAATAGAAAGCCCACAAACCGATCAGAAGCGTTAACCCAAGCAGGAATGGTTTCAACCATTTATCCCGTTTGACATAAATGCTGGCGAGACGGGTGGAGAAGGTCTTTTCCGGTGGCGTGTATTTGAAGCGATCTTCTTCCAGCGCACGAACGCCATCAGCAAGAACCTGATCAGTGACTTCGATTCCCTGCGCTGAATAAATCTCCCGCAGTTTTTCGATCAGACGTTCCCGACGAGCATCAGCATCCAGCTCACGATCAACCAGTTGCGCACGATGCCGCAGCGTATCAACGACATCCATTGCCACCATCAGATCTTCCAGCGGCGCTTCCTTTTTTGTACTTGCCATAATACGGCGGATTAAACTTTATGCGCTAATGGTAAAGAATCACCCCGGTTGATGATCACCGTCAATCGACGTTTACCATCTTCTACAGCGTCACGAATTTCTTCGGCATTTTTGGTAGAAAGGATTCGCATTTCAGCAATAATCTCGGTGGTACGTTCCTGAAAGTTCACTACAGAATCAACCAGTTTTTGTACAGATTCAGCACGGATAGTTGGGCCATAACCGGCACGAACAGCGGCTTCCTGAACCTTGCCACCAATGTCGGCCAGATCTTCCAGACTTTTCGAAACACCTTCTTTCATTGCTTCCAGTGCTTGCGTACTTTCGTGTAACCCAAACAGTCCGGTGAACGATGCTGTCAGTGCTGTGAGAACTATTTCATTTGTACCGAAGAAAGTGATCGCCTGTTTGTAAACACGATCTTTCGCACTGGTAGTTTGCATCAGTCGCGCCATGATCACTTCGGAAGTGTTGTAGCTGACGGTCAGGTTATCCGACAGATCTTTTGAGATCTGATAACGATCTTCTGCGAATTGTAATTCACGCAATCTTTCATCACGCGCCAGTTCCAGTTTTGCCCGTTCGGTTAGATCTTCACCTTTATGATTGACCACTGTTTCGGCAGCTTGCTCCAGCTTTCCTTTGGCCGTATTCCAGAGACCTTCCGCCTGTTTCAGAATATCCAGTGCATGGATCTCGGATTCTTTCATCGCGCCACGGAAGTCCTGATAAGCATTCAAGATGGTTCGTTCACGATCGATCTGATCACGGGAATCGCTGGCCACTTCAAGATAAGTGCTTTTAATTTTATCGAAACGCGATGCAATATCGCCACGAGTCACTTTCATCCAAACATTACTGACTCGCTCAAAGGTATCGATCTTGCCATCTTCGACTTGCTCGACCATGCTTTTCGCATCTTTACGGATACTGTTAAACGCATCGGTAATTTCTTCGTAACGTTCGCCCATTTGCATCAGGCTGACTTGCTCGCGCACCACGTCGTTAAAGACAGACGCCTGTGACAGGGTTCGTGCGATTGCTAGTGATTTATCAGGATCAATATCTGAAATTCTTTCCAGTAATGACAGGATAGGGGCTTCTTCGACGGTTTCTGGCATAAGGCCCAGATCGCGTAACTGATTCATCGCTTTATCAAGGTATTGAAGGGTTGTATTGCTCATCATTCCACTCCTGGAGTTGTTTGTGGACGATCACCGCTACTAATTAAAAACAGGGCGCGCCTATAGATTTATTATTATTAACGATTCATCATAAAATAGCCGGAAAAGTTATTCAATCGATCGTAATCAGTGTAGTAAGTCAGCCATGAATGAAGTCTTAATCAGAATTGTGAAAGAAGCGGATGTTCGATCATGTCATCAAATTGAATCCTTGTGTTTCGAGCCTTCGGAGGCAGCAACTCTGGATAAAATACGATCACGACAACAACAGTATTCTGATGGGTTTCTGGTAGCCGAATTAGATGGACAGGTGATTGGTTTTATAAATTGTGCTGCTACAGACAAACCTGATCTGGCGGATGAAGAGTTTAAAGATATGATCGGGCATGATCCAGATGGAAAGAATCTTGTGATCTTTTCTGTTGCTGTTGCACCAGACTATCAGAAGACCGGAGTCTCTAAAAAATTGATGAAGGTTTTCCTGAGTAGAGCAAAAGATCAGAACAAAAAATCTATCCTGCTATTATGCAAAACTAATCTGGTTTCTTACTACAAAAAAACTGGTTTTAAAAACTGTGGTGAATCACAGTCCGATCACGGAGGTTTTAGCTGGTGGGAAATGCGACTCGATTTTTAAGTATTAATTTATCTGAATAGCCTGGCCATTTTTAAACACAACAAAATCACCTTTATCCATCATATTCCAGTTTTCATTTTCCGTTAGCGCATGAGAAGCGATCACTGTTATTTTATCTTTTGCAGAATATTTTTCACGTAAATCCATCACCTCACCAGTATCAATTAATTTGGCTTCGGTAAAAGGATATTGTCTGGTTACCCAGCACATCTGATTACTACAATAAGCAAACAGATTTCGCGAATCACTTAGCAAAAAACTGAACACACCCAGCATGTTCAATTCTTTGGATAAGCGGTTGATATAACGCCACAGATCTTTCTGTTTAGCTGGCCGTTTTGGAAATCGTTTTCTGATTCGATCCATCATGTAGCAGAATGCATATTCACTATCTGTCGTTCCTACCGGATGATAAAAATGTAGCAACTTCTTCTTAATTCCATTGAGCTGACCATTGTGAGCAAATACCCAGCTACAGCCCCAGAGTTCACGAGTAAATGGATGCGTATTTTCGAGACAGACTTTGCCTCGGTTGGCCTGACGGATATGACTGATAATGATTTTACTTTTGATCGCATGACGTTCGATTAGATCAGCAACTTCTGATGAAATACTCGGAGCTGGATCATGAAAGCTACGGCTGCCCTTGCCTTCATAAAGACTGATCCCCCAACCATCTTTATGGGGTCCAGTTTGTCCACCACGCTCCTTGAGACCTGAAAAACTAAAACAGATATCCGTAGCAACGTTGGAACTCATTCCTAACAATTCACACATAAAACAACTATCCGGCTGATTATAAATTAACGCTCATTAACTTATATCGTCACTAATGGTTGTTTTCTTTAGAAAGGAGTGTCTCTCTTGAGGTTTTGAGAAACCGGATCAAACTGATTAAGCTTGATCCGGTATATATTGAAGAGAAGAAATAATCTTAGTAAGACAATAAGGTATCCAAAGTCACCTTATCAAAACGACCTGTCGGGTTAAGTCCGTTGTCACCCTGGAATTGTTTGATCGCAATTTTTGTTTTATTACCAACTTTTCCATCCGGCGTACCAGCACTGTATCCAAGACTATTCAGTACTTCCTGCGCCTTTTTAATTCTGGCTTTCAATCCACCACCACCAGCTGGAGCAGCGCCTGCAGGTGGAGGTGGCGGTTTTGAGCCGGATACATTCAGTGAACCACCTGTTCCTAAACCATTAGGACTATCAACTGTTTGTGCTGTGTAATTTCTGGTCGATCTGACGATGTTGTTAAACGCATCCATCATCGCCGCGACGATCACTTTTCCTTCTGGCGTTTTTGTATAACCGGCCAGGCCACCACCTACACCGCCACCGAACAAACCAATTCCTCCAGCAAGGTTTGTAGCGCGGGCACTACCCTCAGCAGCAGCAACCTGTACACCTGATCGATTTTCAACCAACGTCATCAAACTCTGAGCATCAGCAAACTTAAGTGATCCACCTAGAGCCGCACCAAGTTTTCCGAACAGCCCGCCTATTGCCGCACCAACACCACCAGTGTCACCATCGCTAAATACCAGACTTGGGATCAAAGTATAATCCGCAGCAACCATTTGTCCTTTTCCAAAATTACTGGATTGTCTTAACTCACCTGAGTCCTCAAGAACTCTTTCCTGCTCCATGCGCTGCATACCTCTTCTGCTACGCTCAACGACAATAAAACAATTGCTTTGTTGAGCCAGCAAACGCAAAACCGGAACAGTTGAACGGATCCCGTAACTTCCCATCCTGTCATACCATGGCGAGTAGGTATCTTCTTCGACAGCCAACGTTCCAAGCGAACGATCACAATGTTGTAATGCTGCATTAGCGCCTTCAGAATTAGCACCACCAGTACCACCGGTCACCACAGAACTGGCTTTATCAGATCCCATCTCAACACCACCAACTGCCAATACAGCCGAAGTCATGAACGCGAAACAGAACGTGAGAAGAGTTTTAGTTAATATTTTTTTCATTGAGCATCTCCTTAGCAGAAAAACATAGATTTTTCTCTATCATGCAATGATTCATCTAACTATTCAAATTATGAATTGTTAGACATGATTACTAAACAAACCCTCTACTTTAGAAAGAGTCTCTGTCCCTTTCCAGATACTTGGCAAACTAAACTTTTCACTATAGCTTTTTTAACACTAAAAACTTGATCTGCGTCAAGTTGTCACACCAAAAATCATGGGAATATTGCTTCACTGAACTCTCTATGCAGGAGTGCCACCCATGTACCAAAAGTCATCCGCGTTAAATCGTTTGCCCATCTGGGTATTTCTCGGAGTCATTTCCGTTTTGTTTCCTCTCCAGTCTATAGCACAAGGTGATGCCGCCGCAGGTAAAACACAATCTGCCGTCTGCTCAACCTGTCACGGGCCAGAAGGGATCAGTAGTAACGAAAGCTGGCCCAATATAGCCGGTCAGAAGTATGGCTATCTGGTGAAACAAATCACCGCTTTTCGTGATGGGACGCGTAACGATCCGAGTATGAAAATGATGACAAGTTCGCTCAAAGATGAAGATATTCAAAACCTGGCGGCTTATTTCAGCAGTTTCAAATTGTCTGTTTCGGCGGGTGAACTAGTTGCTGCTGCACAGACGACATCTAAAGGATCTTCCCCTGAGGCTGGTAAGAAACTTTACTCACAAAACTGTGTTTTTTGTCATCAGGCCGATGCGATTGGTAAACCCGGTCTTGCACCATCTCTGACCAACAAAGAACTGTTGACCTACGCATCGGATAATTTCTTTTCGGGCACGATACGCGATGGCCGTCCCGGAACCGGGATGCCACCTTTCGCCCATCTGGGTGAAGATAATATCAATTCGATTGTTGCTTATCTGAGATCTCACGCCAAACAACCCGGCGAGTCATCCACGATCGATGCGTTGCCTGCTGCCGAAGGTGATCAGCAGTTAGGCAAAGAACTTTTTGACATGATTTGTTCGACTTGCCATGGAGATTCTGGTGATGGTTATGCATCGGGTGGAACCGGTACTGCTATCGGAACGAAAGGTTTTTTGAGTAAAGCCTCAGATGGCTTTATTCGTACAACCATTCAGAAAGGTCGTTCTAATACCCGTATGCTGGGTTTCTCAGGCCCAACGGGGCTTGCCAATCTTGATGATCACGAAATCGACAGTATTATCGTTTTTCTTCGATCACTACCACAGACAAACTAGAGGAATATCAACATGAAAAGAAATAAAACATCCCGGCGCGATTTCCTCAAAGGTAGTGCCTTTATTACGGGCTCTGCCGCTGGAGCAGGTCTATTTGTCGGTAATAACCCGGAACTTGAAGCGGCACCTGCCACTCCTGAAGCAGCCTCGGTCACTCGTACCACCGCTCTGGCGCAATGTCCTTATTGTGGCGTTGGTTGTGGCACGATTATTCAGGCGGAAAACGGCAAAATCGTTTCCATGCGACCCGACAAAGATCACCCGACAAACTATGGTCTGCAATGCATCAAAGGTCTGACCGCTGCGGAACCAATGTATGTGGATCGTATGGAAGGCGACCCGTATGTGCGTAAGGATGTCTGGGAAGAATGGAGCAAACCCGATCACGGTGATATTGAGTTCATCTCACAAACCAAAAATGCATTCGATGAAGAACTTTTTGTGCGTGTACCTTATCAGGAAGCCTCTGATATGGTTGCACATAAAGTCGCCCATTTTGCCAAAAAATATTCTGGCAATTCTATTGCACTATATGGATCCGGTCAGTTGACTATGGAAGGTCAATATCTCGAAAACCAGTTTTTAAAAGGTGTACTTGGATCAAATACCATCGAAGCCAATGCACGCATGTGTATGACCTCTGCGGTGACCGGCTACTTTGCAACACTGGGATCAGATACTCCGCCGTTATCTTACGACGACATAGAAATGTGTGACATGCTCATGCATTTTGGCCATAACGCCCGTGAATCACATCCGATCATTTATTGGCGTGCCGCTGATCATAAAAAGAAAAAAGATATTCCAACGGTGGTGGTTGATCCACGACGTACGGGAACAACGACAGGTTATGAAGATATTAACCCTGACAATCATGTCCATGTGCCACTATTGAATGGTGACATCAGTTTTCTGAACTCTATGGCTCATGTGCTGTTAAAAGATCACGATGATGTGATCGACTGGGAGTTTTTGAAAGAACATGCGGCCGGCTGGGAAGAATATGTTGAAGGCGTGAAGAATGAATACAGCCCTGAACAGGTTATGGATCGTATGGGATCCGATGAAGTTACGCCGGAGATGATCAGAAAAGTTGCCGGCATGTTTGCTGATGCAACCCGTAAACGTCTGGCACGTGGCAAAGATGGTACTGGTGGTGTCATTATCATGTGGGGGATCGGTTACAACCAGCATATTCACGGTCAGCACAATGTTATTTCGATCATTAATTTACTGGCGATGACCGGCAATCTGGCTAAACCCGGAGCAGGCCCATTCTCCATGACAGGACAGCCGAATGCGATGGGTGAACGTTTTACCGGTGGACTGACAGGTCGCCTGCCTTTTAATGAACCACTATCAAATCTTGATCATTTACGGCACATGGCTAAAGAATGGAATGTGCCTGAAGAAAATCTGAAGGCTGCACTAAACTCAGAAAATCCGGGTTATGCAGTCGGCATGATGGAACGCTGCCTGAAAGATGAAGTGAAGGCCATGTTCCTGGTTTATGCCACGCATATTGATCTACCTGATCAGCACAATCTAGTTCGCCCAGCACTGAAGAAAACATTTAATGTTGTACAGGAAATATACCGTCATGCACCGAATAACTTATTCGCCGATGTCATCTTCCCTGCCGCAACCTGGGGTGAAGTGAACGGTGTTTATATCAGTTCGGAACGCAGAATCAACATCTGTGAACAAGGTGGTATTCCACCCAAAGGCTGTCGTCCTGATATGGATATGGTGATCGATAAAGGTAAAGAGATCGCGCACATTCTGGGTATGGATGGGGATAAGATCTTCCCGTATAAAAAACTGGCAAATGGACAATATGACGCTGAAGAAGTTTTTCGCGATGTCTGCCGAGCTTCTAAAGGTACGGATACTGATCTGACGGGGATTCTTGAAGTCGAGAAACTAGATGGAATCTCTCCTTATGAACAGTTGAAAAAGCTACGCGGTATCCAATGGCCAGCGCCAACTTATGATATTGCAAAAGCAGGCGGTACCAAACGCCGCTTTATGCTGCAGGAAGGCTGGGAAAACAGACCTTATGGTTACTTCCGTACCAAAGATGGCAAAGTACATTTCAAATTCTGTAAACAGGATTACAGCAACCGAAAAGAACTCACTGCGAAGTTGATGGAGTTTGGTGTGAAGAAAGATCATTACACCATTGATCATATTGATCTGCTAACTGAGGCGCGGGATAAAGGCTTAACACCTGATCTGCCTGATGATGAACATCGTGACAAAAAATGGGATGACGTTCCTGAAGGTAAATTTCCATACTGGTTAGGCCTAGGTGTGGTTTATGAACATTTCCATACTGCAAAATCCAACCGTAGTCCGACTACACGTCGCCTTGTACCAGAAATGTATGTTGAGATGCACCCTGAAGATGCCACAGTATTGGGTATTGAAGACGGTGACAAGATCCGGCTGGTAACACGTCGTGGAAATTATGAAGCTAAAGCGCAGGTCGGCACCAATAGTCTGGTCAAACCCGCTCGAAATTCTGTTCCTCGCGGTTATCTGTTTAGTCCATGGAATCTGTCCGTTGCTGATAGTGCTGATCCAAAGAAAAACAAATGGTTGGTGAATGGCGTCTCCAATCGCGTCTGGGATCTGGTTTCCGGTCAGGTAGATTTCAAGAAACTGGCTTGTCGAATCGAGAAAGTCTGATCACGAAAGGTTAATTATGAAACGACGAACCTTTCTAAAGGACCTGGTAGCAACAACCGCAGCCTGTGCAGCAACCCCTTTAGTAGCTCGTACCGCCAGTCATAAAGCGGGGATGCGATATTTGCGTCCCCCCGGTGCGCTGGAAGAAGATGATTTTTTAAGTCGTTGTATTCGCTGCGGACAATGCAGCGAAGCCTGCCCGAATAATTGTATTAAATTTTTTGATACCGAAAATGGCCTGTCTTCTTACGGCACACCTTACATTACGCCGCGCGAACAGGCTTGCATTCTATGCATGAAATGTGGTGATGCCTGCCCCACTGGTGCGATCAAACCGATAGAAAGAGAAGCGGAAGAAATTTTATCTGAAGTTAAAATGGGCAAAGCCCGTGTCGATGAAAATCTTTGTCTCTCTTATCAGGGCAAATCCTGTGGTGTTTGTTATCGTGCCTGTCCCTTGCCGGATATCGCGATCACGGTTGGTTGGATGGAGCAACCAACGGTCACTGATCAATGTGTTGGCTGTGGTTTATGTGAACGTTCCTGTATTCAGATCCCGCAGGCAATTCGTATTATTCCGAACAGGAGCTAGGGAATATGTCGGCTAACGCATCAACCATAACTGCCAGCAAAAAAACAATTTTCTGGCAACGACACCTGAATAAATTACGCTGGTTTTGTCTGAGCGTGGTGTTCATGATGCTGATCGCCATTCCCTTCATCAGTGTCTATCAAACCTACATCGCAGCACATGCCTACGACCTGCTAACGCCGGGCGAAAAACAACTCTACGACACCATGGAGATGTTAACCTCGCCACTGACAAATGATCCGGAAAAAGATCTCGATGCCATAAAAGGGACAACCTGGTCTGGATCATTCTTTGGTCTGAAATTAAGCGATCCGCTTTCTGTTGTCGGACAAATGGCTGCCGGACTTACAATTTATTGGCCCTTTGTTTTGACGGCACTGATCCCTCTCATATTTACAATAATTTTCGGTCGTTTCTTTTGTGGCTGGATTTGTCCCGCAACTTTTTTATACGAACTCAATACTAACTTTGGCGCCTGGTTGCATAAGTCTGGCTTGCCAGTTGGCAAACGACATTTTGATCGACGTCTCAAATATCTTGTACTGATCATGGGGATCATACTTTCTGTAATAACAGGATCTGTCATGGTGGCCGCGATCTACCCACCGGCCATCATTGGTCGGGAAATTTATTACGCCATCGCACTGGGTGGTTTTGGCGTCGGCGCAGTATTTTTTATCATGACTATGTTGTTTGATCTACTAGTAGCAAGACGTGGGTTCTGCCGTTACTTATGTCCGGGTGGCGCTCTTTATTCTTTGCTTGGACGTTATCGATTGGTTCGGATCAAACGTGAAGTGGAAACCTGTAATGACTGCAACATGTGTAATGCAGTTTGTGAATTTGAACTCGATCCCATGCGTGATGATTTTGGTCAGGAATGCAATAACTGCACAGCCTGTATCGCTGTATGTCCGACGGATGCGCTAACCTTTAATATCAAACACAAGGATCAGGAATATCAGGGTCCCGGCCATCTTGGTCGCAAATATCGTGATCATCTCCAGCAAGAAGGAGATTCAAATGCGTCGTAGAAAATTTTTACAACAGGTGACTTATGGAACCGGGATCACAGCAGCGGGTTGCTTACCTTATGGACTTGCACGACTACTTTCGCCAGCAGACTTAGCTTTAAAAGATCATCAGCAACTCAAACCACCTGGCGCGATCGCCGATGATGCAGCCTTTGCCGAAGCCTGCATCGGTTGTGGTCTTTGTGGTGAAGTCTGTCCGCCACGTTGTATCCAATTTAAAAAACGGGAAGGCGGAAGTGAAGTGAACCTTCCCTATATAAACCCCGAAGAAAAGGCTTGCACCCTGTGTAATAAATGCATGGAAGTCTGCCCCACCGAGGCACTAACCGAAACACCACGTGAAGAAGTCAATATGGGGATTGCGCAAATTGATCGGACGGCCTGTTACCCTTGGGCAGATAAAGGGATCTGTGGTGCCTGCGTTGTCGTTTGTCCTCTTGGTGAAAAAGCAATCAGTTTTGATTTCGCCAATATCTATCGCCCGATAGTAAAAGAAGGCTGCGTAGGTTGTGGTCTTTGCGTTGAGGTTTGCCCGCATCCAAGTCTACCGATCAAAATTGTTCATCGAAATAAAGGAACCGTAACCTCACATGCCGTTTAATCGTAGAGAATTGTTCTTATGCTTCTCATGCGAATAGTCATTTTGTTCACGATCATCATCTGGTCGGCACCAAATTTTGCCCATCATGTTTTGGGACGACCTGCCTATAGTCTGAACGAAGATTCAACAACGCCACCCAGCATGCAAATCGAAACACAGATCGGTAGCTACTATGTCACCTACATGGTCTTCCCTGCCTTCCCGAGTCCGAATCAACCAGGCAGAGTGAATGTCTACGCATCAAGAATTGATAATGGCCAACCCTTTCAGGGCGAAATGAAATTCAAAGTTTTTACCGATAATTTTTTCAAAAAAAAGGAAGCATATCTGGGCACACAAGCCGTCGATGATAATGTCTTTCGTCAAGGTTTTGAGTTTCACGAAAGCGGTAAATATACCATTCGGGCAGAGTTCGAATCTGATGGAGAACCCTACCAGATCGATTTCCCGTTACAGATCGGAGAACCCGCAAAACTCGGCCCTATCGGTTTTGCGATCGGATTGATTCTGATCGTACTTCTGGCCGTCAACCTGATACAACGTAAGCGATTAACCGGCGACAGAATCCGTAGCGCACATGATCAGATCTCTGATGGAGACGATAATCGATGACCATGACGCACCCCGGATTACCTTTGGGCTGGTGTATCGCGGTCATACTTCTCATGCTGGTTTTGACCATTAGAACACTGCTGTCATTCAAACGATCAGCTATCAGTTCTTCCGATCACATTATTAGCTTCACAAAAATTCCGGTCATCGGAAGTATTTCAAAATTTCTGACTGCCAGTCCTTTGCCATTATTGATGTTGAAAATTGTCATGGTGATATTTTTTCTGATCGTGATCGCGGCAGGCCTGTTCGGAACACCTATTGCTGAGCGAAATCTTGCCACAGTTCTCACTTGGAATATCTGGTGGGCCGGGTTGATCGTCTCCGTTTTTTTTCTTGGATCAGCCTGGTGTGCCATCTGTCCCTGGGATGCTCTGGCAACGTGGTTAGTTCGACGACGTTTGTGGAAACGTGCTGATCCGAACAACAGTCTTAACCTAAAAGTACCACGCTGGTTGCGTAGCGTATGGCCAGCATTGATCTTACTAATCGGCTTAACCTGGCTGGAACTGGGCGTCGGTGTCACCAGTAATCCCTATGTCACCTCATTGCTCGCCTTATTGATGGTTGTCATGGCTACCATTTCTCTGGCTATTTACGAAGGCAAAGCCTTCTGTCGATACTTCTGTCCGGTGGGTCGTACCATCGGATTTTATTCACAACTGGCACCCGTCGAACTCAGACCAATAAATACAGATATTTGCGCCAGCTGTACCACGCTCGAGTGCTATCACGGATCAGATTCTGTCGAACCCTGCCCCACACATCTGGTCATGGGTCGATTAAAACAAAACACCTATTGCACCTCATGTGGAAACTGCACGCAAAGTTGCCCTGATCATAATGTCGCATGGCACCTACGCCCACCCAGCCAGGAAGCGATCCAGAATGCTCGACCACATTGGGATGAGGCATGGTTCATATTATTTTTGCTGGCGCTGACCATGTTTCATGGCGTTAGCATGATGCCATTTTTTGAACACTGGTTGAGCCAGTTTGCGGTTTTAATAAATGACTCGGGACAATTGCTGATCAGTTTTACCGTCCTTTTACTGATCAGTTTAGTCTTGCCGATCATGATATTTTTTATGTTCGCCTTGCTCATACGAGTCATGAATGGAAATGTATTAAGCATAAAAAAAATCATTCCCGTTTTTGCTTTCGTCGCTCTGCCTCTGGCCTTCGCCTATCATCTCGCACACAACCTCAACCATTTAATCAGGGAAGGATCGGGATTGTCTGCACTGATCACGAACCCGTTGGGCAAAGACACTCAACCATTAAGCATGATGGAAAAACACATGCGCCATATGGACATGTTAATCCCGCAAGATTTACTGTTCGCCATACAGGCTGGATTGATCGTATTCGGATACTGGATCAGCCTAAGGGTGATTGAACATCGTGGTAGAACTATGATCCCGGATGTAAGCTGGAAACTATCTCCCATGATCGGATTTGCCGTACTCGTAAGCCTGTTTCATTTAACACTTTTAAGCCAACCAATGGTTATGAGATTCTGATCATGGATCGTCGCGCATTCTTTAAAAGAAGTATCGATAAAGTCTCAAAAACTGCCGTAGAGGTTGTGGATCAACATGTCGCACGCAAAGCCAAACACTGGATACGACCTCCCTATGCCGTCGATGAACTGGAGTTTTTACTCGCCTGCACACGTTGTGATCAATGTATCGAAGCTTGTCCTCACGATGTAATTTTCAACTTACCCGCAAGACTGGGTGCCCAGGTGGCAGGAACGCCGGCGATGGATCTGCTAAACAAAGCCTGTCATCTCTGTGAAGACTGGCCTTGCGTGGAAACCTGCGAACCAAAAGCATTGCAATATCCAACTCCTTCATCAGAAATGGAGGAGGAATCAGATGAAGAACCCATACCTCTGCCACAAATCGCCCATGCCGAAATAAACACTAAAACCTGCTTGCCATACAACGGCCCCGAGTGTGGAGCCTGTGCTGCCAGTTGCCCTGTTCCTGATGCCTTGTGTTGGGATGGAACACGACCGTATATTGATCCTGAAAAATGTACCGGCTGTGGCTTATGCCGCGAGATCTGTATTGTTGAACCAAAAGCGATCGATATTCGATCATTGTAAAAACAAAAAATATCTTACGAGATCAATCGACCCGGAATAAATTGATTTAGATCATTTGGTTCTGACTACTGGCAGTCATAATTAACTTAAGCGATACAAACATATTCAATTTAAGGGGTGCTTATGAACTACCAACAATCGGGGAAGCTCATTCAAGCTATTCTCATTGGGCTACTGGCAAATACGCTAACATTGGCAACTTTCTCATCCCAGGCTGAGGACGCTTTCTGGACTGCTCTTACAGAAGGCAAACCAGATTTCAGTGTACGCTTACGTTATGAAAACGTTGACGATGACACTCAGCCTCGAGATGCAAACGCTAACACCGCACGTATTGCATTAGGCTATAAAACAGGTAGTTTTCATGGACTTGGTTTCTATGGGCAAATTGAACATGTTCAGGAAATTTTTGGTGACAATTTTTCTCACCCAGCCAGATCACAACCGGGCTTTCCTGTAATAGCTGACCCAGAAGGAACTGAGATCAATCAGGCTTATTTATTCTTTAAAGGATTACCAAACCATGAATTCAGAATGGGCCGTCAGGAAGTTACTTATCGTAAAGCACCATTTCATCGATTCATTGGTACGATCCTGTGGCGACAAAACTGGCAAACATTCGATGCCGCCAGTGTCGTTAATACTGCATTGCCTGACACTCAACTGAGTTATGCCTACGTCTGGAACGTTAACCGGATCTTTGGTGATGACGCACCAAATCCATTGAATGATTTCGACAGCAATTCACACTTTCTGAATGCTCAATACAACGGATTTTCGAACGTAAATCTTGGGGCCTACGCATACCTGCTTGAGTTTGATAATGCAGAACAGTTTTCTACTAATACTTACGGAATCAGAACCAATGGCGGCATTCCAATCAATGAAACAGTGAAAACAGTTTACACAGCAGAATACGCTCATCAGAATGATGCCGGAGATAATGCCAGCAACATCAGCGCAGATTATTTCTTGGGTGAGTTGGGTGCAAAATTTAAGTTTGCCGGGCCTATGAATTCATTACTTTTGAAAGCCAGCTATGAATTGCTGGAAGGTAATGGTGGCGCAGATCGGTTTGTCACCATTCTTGGTACTAACCATGCATTTCAGGGTTGGGCTGATCGTTTCCTGGTCACTCCAGGAGATGGTATTGAAGACATCTATTTCACCGCTGTTGCTAAGGCCTTCGGTGCAAAATTTGTTGCTGTCTATCACGACATAAGTTCTGATCGAGGCAGTTATGATTACGGATCAGAAATTGATCTGCTTGCAGTTAAAACATTCAATAAACACTATACTCTCGGCGTTAAATACTCTGACTATAATGCGGATCAGAATACTTCTAACACCGGAGCCAGAGCAGCTGATGTTAGTAAACTTTGGCTCTTTGCTCAGCTAAAATTTTAATCACGTAAACCCAGAACATCCTGCATATCATGTAGACCTTTTTCGCGTTGTGAGATCCAGCCGGCAGCGCGAACAGCTCCTTTAGCGAAAGTCATTCGACTGGATGCTTTGTGAGTGATCTCGACGCGTTCGCCTTCGGCAGCAAACATAACGGTATGATCACCAACGATATCGCCAGCACGGATGGTTTCGAAGCCTATAGTTTTACGATCACGCTCGCCGGTTACGCCTTCGCGTCCATAAACAGCGCATTCGGCAAGATCACGTCCTAGCGCATCGGCAACAACTTCTCCCATTCGTAAAGCTGTGCCAGATGGTGCATCGATCTTATGACGATGATGGGCTTCGATTACTTCGATATCCACATCGTCACCTAAAACTTTGGCCGCGGTTTCTAATAGTTTAAAACAGAGGTTAACGCCGACACTCATGTTGGGTGCGAAGACTATGCCGATCTGATCAGCCGCTTCTGAAATGATATTTTTTTCCTGATCAGAAAAACCCGTTGTTCCGATGACGATTTTTTTATTCGCTTCTTTACAGGTAGCAATATTTTCCAGCGTCGCAGACGGTACGGTGAAATCGATCAACACATCAAAATCGTTGATCATTTCAGACAAAGAACTGCTGACATTTACACCAAGTTTCCCCAGGCCTGCCAGTTCTCCAGCATCAACGCCGATAAGGCTTGAATCAGGTCGTTCTAACGCAACGGTTAATTCGATTCCGGCAGTTTGATTACACGCTTCAATCAACGTTTTTCCCATTCGGCCAGCTGCACCAGTGATTGCTATTCTTGTCATTATTTTTGCCTTTCTTTTTTATGCGGATCTAAATTCAGATCAAAATTTCATATCTTCAAAAAAACTTTTTACGCCGTCCAGCCATGATGATTCTTTCGGGCTGTGACGATTTCCACCTTCCCGCATGGACTCATCAAGTTCTTTCAATAATTCTTTTTGTTTCGAGGTTAAATTAACAGGTGTCTCAACGATTGCTTTACAAAGCAGATCGCCAGTCTGACTACCACGAACCGTTTTCACACCTTTTCCTCGTAAGCGGAATATTTTACCACTTTGACTTTCAGCAGGGATCTTTAATGAAACCTTGCCATCCAGCGTTGGAACTTCCAGCTCGCCGCCCAGTGCCGCAACAATAAAACTAATCGGCACATCGCAGAAAAGATCAGCATCATCACGTTTGAAGATCGAATGATTTTTTACCCGAATACTGACGTAAAGATCACCGGAAGGCCCACCATTTTCACCTGGCTCACCTTCGCCACTTAAACGAATCCTATCACCCGTATCTACACCCGGAGGTACTTTTACCGAAATCGTTTTATTGTCTCGAACCTTGCCCTGACCATGACAGTCACCGCAAGGATCTTTGATTATTTCACCTGTGCCACGACATTCCGGACAAGTTTGTTGTACGGAGAAAAATCCCTGTGACATACGCACCTGACCATGTCCCTGACAAGTGGTACACGTTTTCGCTGAAGTACCTTTTTTCGCGCCGCTACCTTTACAAGTCGCACAATTTTTATGGGTTGGCACACGGATTTTTGCTGTGTTTCCAGCAACCGCTTCTTCCAGAGTCATATCCAGCTCGTACGCCAGATCAGCGCCACGATAAACGCGAGGACCACCGCCTCGTCCGCCACCACCACCGAAAATATCGCCGAAGACGGAATCAAAAATATCACCTGCACCACTCGCTCCACGAGCATGACCACCGCCGCCCATAGAAGCATCGACACCCGCGTGACCGAACTGATCATAGGCCGCTCTTTTCTGTGCATCGGAAAGCATTTCGTGGGCTTCTTTTATCTCTTTAAAAGCTTCTTCCGCTTCTTCAGGGTTGTCTGCATTTCGATCAGGATGATGCTTCATTGCCAACTTGCGATAAGCTTTTTTCAGCTCCGCTTCGCTGGCGTTTTTGCTGACGCCTAGTACTTCGTAATAATCACGTTTTGCCATGTTTTTTTTTGATCCTTTAGAAACTACTTAGCCCGATCAAGCATTTCACCTGATCGGGCTATCCAGAAAATTATCCTTTCCGGTTATTTACTTTTCGTCGTCCTTCACTTCCTCGAAGTCTGCATCAACGATGTCATCATCGCTGGCATTCTCTGATTCAGGAACGTCTTGCGCCTCACCTTCTTGTGACTCGGCATACGCACGTTCTGCGATTTTGCCAGACAGTTCAGCCAACGTTTCAGTCTTCGCTTCGATGTCATCTTTATCGTCGCCTTTAACGGCTTCCTGCAAAGATTCTATCGCTGCTTCGATCTCGGTTTTCTCGGCTTCTTCAACCTTGTCACCCAAATCTTCCAGCGCTTTTTCAGTCGCATGAATAATCTGTTCACCAGAGTTTCTAGCCGTCACAAGCTCATGAAGAATTTTATCTTCTTCCGCATGTGCTTCTGCATCTTTGATCATTTTTTCAACTTCTTCATCAGACAATCCAGAAGATGCTTTGATCACAATCGACTGTTCTTTATTCGTCACTTTATCTTTTGCTGTTACATTCAAAATACCATTGGCATCGATGTCAAAAGTTACTTCGATCTGAGGAACACCACGTTGTGCAGGAGGAATATCCGACAGGTCAAATCGACCCAGCGATTTATTACCCGCCGCCATTTCACGTTCACCTTGTAAAACATGAACCGTCACAGCCGTCTGATTATTTTCAGCGGTTGAGAAAGTCTGATTAGCCTTGGTAGGAATCGTTGTATTCTTCTCGATCAAATTCGTCATCACGCCGCCCATAGTCTCGATACCCAGAGACAAAGGAGTTACGTCGAGCAACAGAACGTCTTTAACATCACCGCCGAGAACACCACCCTGGATCGCTGCACCCATCGCAACTGCTTCATCAGGATTCACATCTTTTCGTGGTTCTTTGCCGAAAATTTCTTCGACAACTTCCTGTACTTTCGGCATACGCGTCTGACCACCAACGATAATCACGTCAGAAATTTCAGATGCTGATAACCCAGCGTCTTTCAATGCTGTTTTACATGGAGCAATCGTGCGTTGAACCAGCTCATCAACCAGTGACTCCAGTTTGGCACGAGTCAACTTGATATTAAGATGTTTCGGGCCACTGCCATCTGCTGTGATGTACGGAAGATTCACATCTGTTTGCTGGCTGGAAGACAATTCGATCTTGGCTTTTTCTGCCGCTTCTTTCAGACGTTGCAACGCTAATGGATCGTTGTGCAAATCCACACCCTGCTCTTTCTTGAATTCGTCAGCCAGAAATTCAATAACACGTGAATCGAAATCTTCACCACCGAGGAAAGTGTCACCATTAGTCGATAACACTTCAAACTGGTGCTCGCCATCGACATCGGCAATTTCAATGATCGAGATATCAAAAGTACCGCCACCGAGATCGTAAACTGCAATCGTCGCGTCACCTTCTTTTTTATCCATACCGAACGCCAGAGCCGCAGCTGTAGGTTCGTTGATAATTCGTTTCACATCAAGACCAGCGATCTTACCCGCATCTTTGGTTGCCTGACGTTGAGAATCGTTGAAGTAAGCCGGAACGGTAACAACCGCTTCAGTCACATCTTCGCCGAGATAATCTTCCGCAGTCTTTTTCATTTTCTGCAAAATTTTCGCTGCAATTTCTGGTGGCGCCATTTTCTCGCCATGCGCTTCAACCCATGCATCGCCATTGTCGGCAGCGACAATATTGTAAGGCACCATTTTGATGTCTTTCTGCACAGCTTCGTCTTTAAATTTACGTCCGATCAGTCGTTTGATCGCGAACAAGGTATTGTCCGGATTTGTTACTGCCTGACGTTTTGCAGACTGGCCGACCAGCACTTCACCATCGCTCGTGTAAGCCACGATTGATGGCGTAGTTCGTCCACCTTCCGCATTTTCAATAACCTTTGGAACTCCGCCATCTAATACTGCAACGCAGGAGTTAGTGGTTCCCAGATCGATTCCGATAATTTTACCCATTGTTTAATTCTCCGTAGAAATTTTGTAGTTGTAACTGATATGGGGTCAGCATGTATTTTTTCAAGGTCTATTTAGAGACAATAACCATTGCAGGTCTGATCAATCGATCTTTCAGTAAATAACCCTTTTGCATAACGTCGATGATCATGCCCGATTCCACATCCGGACTGTCGATCATAGTCATCGCCTGATGTTGTTCCGGATCAAATTTTTCACCTGTCGGGTCAACAATCGACACGCCTAGTTTTTCCAGCGCCGTCGTAAATGTCTTTAAAGTCAGCTCCATGCCTTCCACCAAGCTGGCAACATCGGCCTGATCCGCTGCATTAAGTCCCAATTCGAGACTGTCCTTAACTGGCAAAAACTGATTAACCAATTTTTCCATCGAATATTTGTGCGCACTTTCAACATCCTTAACCGAACGTTTTCTAACGTTGTCAGTTTCAGCCTGAGCGCGTAAAGCAGTTTCCCAGTTTTCACTGGCTTTTTGTTGCGCTTCTTCGAGCTGCTGTTGCAGGCTTTCAAGTTCGCTTAATGGTTCGGAGGATTCTTCAGTTCCTTCCTCTTCAAGTGTTCCTTCCAGAATCTCTTCTTCGTTTGATTCGTTTTCTAATGGTTCGTTTTCGTTAGCCATTGGTTAGCCAGTCTCCGCTGCAAAAATAATTTCTAAATAATCGTAAGTTGTTTATAACATTTAACTGGAAGCTCACTGCTTCGTTCTGTTCCAGAGATCCTTCGCTATCGCTCAGGATGACAGGCGGGAAGATAGCCGTTTGTTGTCATCCTGAGCGATAGCGAAGGATCTCTGGACGAAACTAAGAAACCCTCAGTTGTCATCTAACAATAATACTTCTCTCACTACTCATCACTAAATAAGGTCTAGTTCAAAGATTTCAAGGTCGATCCAAGGATCTTAGCCGTCATATCAACGATCGGGATCACTTTCTCGTAAGACATCCGCGTCGGCCCGATAATCCCAAGCACGCCGAGGATCTCGCCATCGGCTTCATAAGTGGAAGTGACAATACTGCAATCATCCAGCGCCTTGTAACCAGATTCTTCACCGATAAAAAGCTGAATCCCCTGCCCGTCCAACGCCTGATCAAGCAAATGCAAAATGTCCTGCTTATGATTAAATGCCTCGAACAACTGACGCAATTTATCAATATCGGTCAGCTGGCCTTCTTCCATCAAATTCGTCTGCCCAGCGATCACATAATCTTTTTGCTGTGCGCCCAAATCCAGCGCCTCGGTCATCTCGATCACCGTCGTCATCAGCTGATTAACCTGATCTTTTGCTTCAGACATTTCTTTCAACAAGTCAGATCGCACGGTCGAAAGATTCTGTCTGGCAAATGCGCGGTTCAGATAATTGGCCGCTTGCTCAAGCTCGGATGTCGAATAAGCCCGCTGCGTATGAATGACGCGATTTTGAACATCTTTGTTGTTGATCACCAGAACAGCCAGCACCCGATTTTCCGACAGCGGCAAAAACTCCACATGTCGCAAAGATTGCGTTTTGACGCGAGGAATCATCACCAATCCAGCCAGATGCGTCACTTCCGAAAGCATCGAAGACGTCTTGCCGAGAATCGTCTGAACATCTTCTTCTGGTTCAATATTGTTACAAATTTTCTGGATCACACCAGTCGATAATTTTTCGACCGTTAATAAGGAGTCAACAAACAGTCGATAACCTAAATTTGTCGGAATTCGCCCAGCGGAAGTGTGCGGCGATGTGATCAGACCCAAATCTTCCAGATCCGCCATAACATTACGAATCGTCGCTGAACTCAGATCCAGCCCTGACTCTTTCACCAGGGTTTGCGACCCAACCGGCTGCCCATCACCAATATAACGCTCAACCAACACCTTAAGAAGGTGCTGTTGACGTTCGGTCATATCATTGTGATCAGGGCTTTTTGTCATTGTTTTTACAGGCTAACATTCATTCTGGCGCGAGAATTTAGCACTCTCCTGTTAAGAGTGCAAAAAATGTGCCCTCAAAAGTGTAAAAAAACATTGTGAGCATCAAACCGAAATGCTAACTTCTCACCCTATGTTTAAAAGAATCGGCCTAATCGCCAAGCCTGACGACCAGCGGGTAAAACAGGCACTCATCCAGCTAATCAGCTATCTCAAAGCTAGAGATATCGACATTGCTATCGACGAACAATGCGATCTGCAACTCAACACGGATGAAAAGAAAGGCCTGAAACCACTCAACAGTGAAAATCGTGATCTTCTGATTTCCATCGGTGGCGACGGTACTTTGCTGCACGCTGCCCATCAATTACCCAGTTATGACGTTCGGCTGCTGGGAATCAATCTCGGAACACTCGGATTTCTGACGGATATTTCTCCCGCTGAAATGACCGAACAACTCGATCGCATTTTCGCCGGAGAATTTTTTGAAGAACAGCGCGCCATCCTACGTTGCTCGGTAACCCGCAATGGTGAGGTTTTAGACACGTTTAACGCGCTCAACGATGCCGTGATCCAGAAATGGGATACAGCCCGCCTGATCACATTCGATATCTACATCAACGATGTTTTTGTAAACAGCCAGCGTTCCGATGGCGTGATCATCTCGACACCGACCGGATCAACCGCCTACGCGCTTTCTTGCGGTGGCCCGATTTTGCATCCCGGCATCAACGCGATCACGCTGGTTCCGATCTGTCCGCACACGCTCAGTAACCGACCCATCGTTGTCGATGGCGGTAGCAAGATCACCATCGAAGTCAGCACACCCGAAGCCGAACATGCGCGCCTGACCTGTGACGGAAATGTGAAATTTACACTGGCACAGGATGACAAAATCACCATCGAAAAAAGCGAACGATTCATTCGCCTGATCCATCCCAACGACCACGATTACTACGCAACCTTACGCGCAAAACTGCAATGGGGCTGAGACATCTTTCGGTAAAAAACTTCGCGATCGTTGATGAACTGGAGATAGAGTTCAACGATGGTATGACCGTGTTTTCCGGCGAAACAGGTGCGGGTAAATCGATCATGATCGACGCGCTGGGACTGGTGCTCGGTGATCGCGCCCAAAGCGGCGTTGTTCGAAAAGGAGCTGACAAAACTTCCATTGCTGCCATCTTTGATATTTCTGATCTACCGGAAGCGCAGGCATTGTTGGAAGATCAGGATATAGATTTTGAAGACGGCGAATGTCTATTAAGAAGACAGATCACCAGCGAAGGAAAATCACGCGGCTATATCAACGGTGTTTCAGTTCCAGCGCAGACTTTGAAAGCTCTGAGCGAACACCTGATCGATATTCACGGTCAACATGCGCATCAATCATTATTAAGAAAAGACATCCAGCGCGAAATGCTCGACGAATTTGCCGGACATGAAAAGCTGGTGGACGCAGTTATAAATTCCGCTGAAAAATGGAAAACGATCACGAATGATCTGGAAGCCCTGAGCGGCGATCCGGCCGAACGTGATAGCCAGAAAGATCTGCTGCGTTACCAGATCAGCGAACTTGAAACTTCCATCGTCAATCCGGAAGATCTGATCGCCTCACTCGATCAACATAAAAGAATGGCCAACGTGACATTGATCGCCGAAGCCTGCAAAACTGCCGAAACACTTTTTGAAGATCAGGAATCCCAAGCCTCACGTCTGCAAACTGCGATCACTGCGCTGGAACAGGTCAGTAATTTTGATCCGAAAATTGCGTCGATTATAGAAGTCATGACCGAAGCGAATATCCAGCTCGACGAAGCGGAAGCCCAACTTCGACAACTAACCGAGACACTGGATTTTGATCAGAATGAATTTGACAGTATTGAATCACGACTAGGATCGCTAAATGATCTGGCAAGAAAACATCAAACCCAGATCGAAACATTACCGGAAACTTTCGAACAACTAAAAACCCAACTCAACGATCTGGAAAACAGTGATCAACGATTTAAAGAGTTACAGTCTGATCAGCAACAAGCCCTGAAGAAGTATCAAACAGCAGCAGAGAAACTCAGTAAAAGTAGAAAGACTCAGGCGAAAAAGCTATCTGATCAGATCACAAAAGAAATGCAGATCCTCGGCATGGCTGGCGGAAGATTTGAAGTCGGATTAACAGAGAAAAAAGAAGAAAAACCTTCATCAACCGGATTCGATCAAATTGAATTCATCGTCAGCGCCAATCCCGGACAAGATCTACAACCACTCAACAAAGTAGCCTCCGGCGGCGAACTCTCACGGATCAGCCTCGCAATACAAGTCATCACCGCACAGGGCAAAGGCGTTCCGACGATGGTCTTCGATGAAGTCGATGTCGGCATCGGCGGCGGGATCGCAGAAATCGTTGGTCAGAAAATGCGAGAACTCGGAAAACAAAAACAAGTCCTCTGCGTCACCCATCTGCCACAAGTCGCCTCACTCGGCCATCATCATTTGCTGGTGAAAAAAGACAGCGACAAAGACAATACCTGGACACAGATCACACCGCTGGATCAGAAAGAAAGAGTTGGAGAAATTGCACGTATGTTGGGTGGATTGAAGATTACAGATCAGACATTGGCGCATGCTGAGGAGATGTTGGCTAATGATTAAGTATTTCTGGCTCCCATGCGCCCCGAAGGAAGTGCTCTTGGGGTGCTCCAGCGTGGGAATGAGACATAATATTTATTGATATATGGGATTCAATCCCATATATCAATACTAAATTAATTATATCTTAATAATACCTTTATTTTACAGTAAGTTATGAGCTATGCTTAAAAGCAACCAAATAAAACTATCGGGATTCCCGATAATATTGTTTTGCGGGATACAATCCCGTAAAACATGCTGTTAGCTTTCAAGAGTATTTAATATAGATGAGTTGTATTCTAAGAATTTCAGGTGAGCAATTAAACATTGATGAAATGCTTCAATCAAGTTCGCTCACATATGATCGAATATGGCGAAAAGGAGAGCCTCGATCAATAACAGGAAAATTGAATACTCATTCTGGAGTACAATTCATCGTAAGTGAAGCAGATTTTGAGGATTTCGTAATTCAGCAAAGAGATGCAATTAAATTTCTTGGACAAAATGCAGACATTGTTTTAAAAATGGTGGAGTTTCCAAATGTGCAAAATAAAATTCTTGATTTTGGCGTTTCAATTACAGAAGGTAATGTTGCAGTAATGTCCTATTTATCTCCAGAGTTCATTGGATTAGCTGCAAAATGTGCTATTGGTGTCGAGATTTCTTGTTATTTGTGTAGTGATGATGAGAATGAATAAAGCTAACAAACAGCATCCACTTGACCGTAAAAAGCGTCATGTTTTTTGCGAAGCAAAAAAACACGCCCCTTTTTACGTCAAGTGATGCGGGCGTTATACGTACTGCAGAAGCTTTGAGAGTGTAGATGAAATATATTAAGTCAAATTATCCAGTAGAAGAGGTGATTGAAAAAATATCTACAGCCACTGGTAATACTAAATTCCGAATTTCTTCCGAGTTAAGTGGCAAGGTTAAAGGAAGTGAATTTCGTATTACTTTTCCCCCTAGTGGTGTGAGTAATCTGTTTCGTCCTGTATTAGTTGAAATGTTGTTGTTAGCGAAGCAGGAAGTAAAATAAATTTTCAATTAGCAAAGCCTTGGATAGCCCATACTGCTTTACTAATATTGTGTTTGATTTGGCTTGAAACTTTTTGGCCTGAATCAAAAGAAATTTTAATTACTCTGTCCATATATTTTGTAGTAATGGGGTTGGGTTTATCAATAAGAAAAAGAGAGTCCCTGAAACTAATTAAAATATTCAATCAAAGGGGTCAGAGTAATTGATATTTATATATCAATCAGATAATCTACCGAAATTGAAATAAAAGGTTACCACATGCCTCGCCTACCTCGTTTAAACCTGCCAGGGATACCGCAACACATCGTTCAACGTGGCAATAATCGCCAAGCTTGTTTCTTTGAAGAACAGGATTACACGATCTATTTAGATAAACTGAAAGAATACAGTCAAAAATATAATGTCCAAGTTCATAGCTATGTTTTAATGACCAACCATGTTCACTTATTACTAACACCACAGGAAGGCGACGGTGTCAGTAAATTACTCCAATCACTGGGTCGTTATTATGTCCGCAGTATTAATCAGACTTACGGTCGTACGGGCAGCTTATGGGAAGGACGATTTAAATCAGCACTCATTGATAGCGAGAACTACTTCTTAACCGTGAGTCGCTACATTGAATTGAATCCCGTTCGTGCAGCGATGGTGAAACATCCCGCTGAATACCCGTGGTCTAGTTATCAGATGAATGCCCTGGGAAAAGAGATAAAGCTACTAAGTCCACATTCTTGTTATCTTTCATTAGGCAAGACAAATGTTAGTCGGCAAGCCGCTTATAGCGCCTTATTTGAACAACTAATTCCGGAATTTACGTTAGAAGAAATACGTCATGCCATTAACAAGGCCTGGGTGCTTGGCGATGACCGTTTTAAACAACAGGTTGAGGCACAAACGGGACGAAGAGCATCGCCATTACTTCGCGGTGGAGATCGAAAATCAAAGGATTATAAGGCGAGAATACAAGATCAATTACTCTGACCCCTTTGATTGATTTTCGATACCATTTTCAATCTGGAGCCACAACCAATTATGGCATTCCACATTAACACTACTTTTATAACTAAGAATTACTACTTGATCCAAGTCACGTATAAATCGTACGTTACGAAACTTCCTCATATTAAGCTGTTCAATTGCTTTTATGGCTGCATCTTCAGATAAGAACTGCCAGAAAGTTAGAACAACTGCCTGCTTATCAGGATTTTCACCTTCAAATGTATACACATTTGAGACCATAAGTTGCAGTGTAGCTATATCAATTGGTGGTGACTTCCCATACCAAAAGCTCGCCATAAGTGTCACCATCTCTTTATCAGATTCAGTATGAAAAGCCATTGGTTTTGCACTCCAAGTAAGATTACAAAATTCTGGAAGCTCATCTGGTGGGATCACAAGAGGATTGGTCTCTGCCGTAACGATCAGAGGAAGGCTCATAAATAAATACAAGTAAGACCTAATGAAAAATAATTTCCGTAAATAGTGCATCATCTTAAAGAATATACTTCGCCATATCCTCATCCTGAGCCAACTCACCCAGTTGTTGATCAACATATTCAGCATCGATCTCAACCACTTTTGAATCACCATCAGCTTCGTAGGAAATATCTTCCAGCAATCTTTCCATGACGGTATGCAAACGACGGGCGCCGATATTTTCGTTGGACTGATTTACTTCCCATGCGATCTCGGCAATTCTGGCGATGCCTGATTCTTTGAATTTCAGATCAACTCCTTCTGTTTTCATCAGCGCCTGATATTGTTCGGTCAGCGAAGCATCTGGCTCGGTGAGTATTCGAACAAAATCTTTCGCTACCAATGCATCGAGTTCGACGCGGTTTGGTAGGCGGCCTTGTAATTCCGGAATCAGATCAGATGGTTTTGACAGGTGGAAAGCACCGGAGGCTATGAACAAAATATGATCGGTTTTGATCATGCCATATTTGGTGGATACGGTTGATCCTTCTACCAACGGTAGCAGATCACGTTGTACACCTTCGCGGGAAACATCAGCACCACCACTTCTATCTGATCGTTGTGCAACCTTGTCCAGTTCATCGAGAAAAACGATGCCGTTTTGTTCTACGGATTCCAACGCGGTTGATTTGATTTCTTCTTCGTTGACCAGTTTTGCCGCTTCTTCTTCGAGCAATAATTTCATTGCTTCTTTGACTTTGACTTTACGCTCTTTAGTACGATTACTGCCCATGTTCTGGAACATACCTTGTAACTGGTTGGTCATTTCTTCCATGCCTGGAGGTGCCATGATCTCTACGCCGACTGGTGCCGCGCTTAGTTCTATTTCGATCTCTTTGTCGTCCAGCGTACCTTCACGCAGCATTTTTCTGAAGGTCTGTCGGGTTCCGGATTCTTCCAGTTCGTCCGGCTTTTCTTCTTCTCCAAAGGTTCTCGCTTGCGGTAACAAAACATCAAGAATTCGTTCTTCGACAGCATCTTCAGCCTTGATCCGAACTTTCTCCATTTCTTTCTCACGATGCATTTTCACGGCGATGTCCGCAAGATCGCGAATGATCGACTCAACATCGCGGCCAACATAGCCAACTTCGGTGAATTTTGTTGCTTCGATTTTGATGAAAGGAGAGTTGGCCAGTTTTGCCAGTCGTCTGGCGATCTCGGTTTTGCCCACACCCGTCGGCCCAATCATAAGAATATTTTTCGGGGTTATTTCATCACGTAATTCTGGTTCCACCTGCGCACGCCGCCAACGATTTCTGAGGGCAACAGCAACCGCACGTTTTGCACCGTCCTGTCCGATGATATGTTTATCCAGTTCTATTACGATTTCTTTTGGAGTGAGTTGTGTCATGATTTTTTGATGTCCCCTTTTTCAGCATCATCCAACACTTCGATCACGAGGTTCGAGTTAGTGTAAATACAAATGTCCGAGGCAATCTGTAGCGATTTTTCGACAACGGTTCGAGCATCCAGATCTGTATTCCCCAGTAGCGCTAAGGCCGCTGATTTCGCATACGATCCACCAGAACCAATCGCCAGCAATCCATTGTCGATTTCTTCCGGATCAATCACGTCACCATTGCCGGAAACGATCAATGAAGTTTCCTTATCTGCAACGATCAGTAAAGCCTCCAGTTTTCGTAAAGCGCGATCTGATCGCCAATCTTTGGCCAGCTCAACCGCTGATCGCAATAGATTACCTTGATGTTTTTGCAGCTTGGCTTCGATCCGTTCAAATAAAGTAAACGCATCTGCCGTACCACCGGCGAAACCGGCCAGCACTTCATTACTTTCGCAATTGAGCCGACGGACTTTTCTAGCATTGCCCTTGAGTACGGTATCGCCCAGTGTAACTTGCCCGTCGCCGCCGATCACGACTTTGCCGTTGCGACGTACCGATAATATTGTTGTGCCTCTGAATTGTTCCACGTTAGATCCAGGTGATTAATGGGAATTAAATTGTACACGATAACCCACGAATTAAAGAGACTATTGCTACAGTGGTTCACAATAAAGGATATACTTTAAAGAACTTGAACTTCGTTAAGAAACACATATTAAAGTTAATGCAAATAGGTACTTTTATATGGCTTCGTTTTTGAGATCCTTCGTACCTCAGGATGACAGCGGGAAAGAAATGGCTTGTCATCCTGAGCAATAAGCGAAGGATCTCAGACCGAAACCACACAATGTATTCACACGGCCATCAGAGCCTTAACAGGAAAGCATGTCAGATACGCAAGGAAACGTAGAAAACAAATCATCTGAATCTTCTTCAGGTCTTTCCGCTCTCCTTAGCGTCTCATCATTCATGTTTGGCTGCCGGATCTTCGGAGCAGGAATGGTTTTTTTAACCCAGTTGTTGCTGGCTCGCTGGATGGGGGCGTATCAATTAGGCATCTACGTTTATGCATTTTCCTGGTGCATTGTCCTGTCGATGATCGTCGGCCTTGGTTATGAAGCGGCGACATTTCGTGTTATCGGTCAGGGGCTCAGCAACAAGCGTTTTGATCTGATCAAGGGTTTCATTATACGTGGCCAGCAGTTGATGCTAATCGCGGGTCTGGTGACGGTGATCGTTTTTGGCAGCATTGTGATTTACTCTGAAGGACTGTTTGATCCGGACTATAAAAATACACTGCTCATTGCGCTGATCACGGTTCCTGTTTATCTGATCGCGGTCTTCCACGAAAGCGTATCTCATGCCTTTTCGTGGTTTGCCATGATGATCATGCCCAGCAATGTTTTTCGCCCAGCTTTATTATTGCTCACCGTGGTCATTGCCTGGTACACAACGGGTTCTTTGACTTCTGAACAAGTGATGACTTATCAGCTGATCGCGATGGCGATTATTATCTTCATCCACTATTTGATTTTCAAAAAGAAAGTGAAGGAAACTGTCGGTGATACTAAGGCGAGTTTTGAAACACGTTCATGGATTCGGATCGGTTTACCACAATTAGTGCCTGTGCTTTATATCGAATTTCTGGCAGAGCTTAATGTGATCCTGATTGGTTTTTTCCTGCCGCCAGATCAAGTGGCGATCTTCAGTATCGCGTTCAGAGTTGCGATGTTAATTACTTTTATGATCTTTGCTGTCGATAGTTTTTTTCGACCCAAAGCTGCTCTGCTTTATGCCGATCAAGATATGCACGGTCTACAAAAACTGACAGCACACAGCACCCAGTTAATGTTCTGGCCGGGGCTAGCTTGTGTGATCTTCTTTATTATTTTTGGAAAATTTATTCTGGGAATTTTTGGTGAAGAATTTGTTGCTGGTTATGTGGTTTTTGCCTTGCTTGCTTTAAGCCAGTTGATCACGGTTTCGATTGGTCCAGTTTCCAGTCTTTTGAATGTTACCGGCCATCACGATTACAGCATGATGGTCTTTGGTAGTTCTTTGATTATTCTGATCATTCTCAATCTAATTTTGACACCTTTGATGGGAATGAAAGGAGCCGCCATTGCTGTAGTTTTAGTCACAGCTTTTTGGAATGTGTGGCTGCTTATTCTTGTGAAAAAACATTTGAGGATTCATCCTTCGGTTCTTTCTTTTGCGCATAAGTATGAATGATTATTTTTGACTAATAATAAAGATCGGAAAATCACTAACAGAGATAGTGTCTCCTTCAAATTGAATTGGTGTTCCCACAGCGTTAGTGACCACCGACTTTAGAACAACACTTAGATCACTAGCCGCAACCTTTAAGACCTCAGGAGAACGGCTCCAGACCACCATCGTTTTTTCAGTCTGGTTCTCAAAAGTATAAACCAGCACATCCTCATCTATTGTCCTTACGCCAGCTGCTGTCTTGCCTCTGAGCTGGGAATAAAGATGCACATAAGCCAGATAAACTGGTTTTGGATATCCTATAAAATCTACCAGCCCAAAATGGTTCTCCGCGTACTCTCGATCTGACTCCCGATCCATATAGTTGTACCAGAAGATCTTTTCGACTCCTTGCTGAAAGGCAACCACATGTAATTTGATCATATATGCTGCTGATCGTGATCGGCTCAGCCCTTGAACTTTTTCATTAAAATCTGGATAGCCAAAAAAGTGATCGGGATGATTTCCATGATGGGGAGCGCCGACTTCCGTAAACCAGATCGGTAGTTTTCGATCGGCTTCTTTCATTTCATTTCTGATGTCGTTTAAGTATTGCGGCAACCATTTTTCTGCGGAAGAAAAGTCGGGCCATTTGTAAGGGTGCAAAGACAAAATATCAAAACTATTGGCAGCCTTGCTATTTAAAAATAAACGAACAGGTTTCAGATCCAGTTCGGCGATCTGGTAGATCAATTTTAGATCAGGATTAATTTGATCAGCAGCCTGTCTAATAACCCCAGACTTTGCTGCCAGATTCTGCCAATAATATTTTTTCTCAAAATTTCCCTGTAGATTTTCTTCTATTCCAAGCTCCCAAAACGCTACTTTTTTATCAGCCTTGAAATACTTGCTAGCTCTTAATTTCAATTCCGACAATTGTATTTCTGAAACAGGAATATCATCATCAGTTTCCCATTCATCATCAACGATGATCGGAAGTTCCTTTAAACCAAGATTGTTCCGATCACGATTTTCGTTCTTCCACGCTTCTGGTGATGCAGTATTCCAGGTCATGGTTTTTATCCAGGTTGGCATATAGGGATCATTTACGTCTGTGTGTACTGTCCCTAAATACTCAATATCATCACCATCTCTTAAAAATTCTTTATCTGAATCAATCACTCCAAATCCAAATTCCAGTTCTTCTCCTGGCCATCGATCATTTAAAATAACATCATCGTCAGCTATAAAAACCAGACCATAATAGGCAGCTTCTGCTGATGGTATTTTGATTATGTTGATCATAGCAGTTAGAAATTTTCTTTCTGTTAGAGGCTTACCCAGATAATCACGCCATTGATAGTAAACCGGTAGAATTTTACTGCGAGTTAAAGTAATCGTAATATTATTTTGATCGGAGTGAATGTGGAATGGAGTCAGATCAATAACTTCGATCTGAGCTCGTTCTGATGCCTGAATTTGGAAAGCCATCGATAAAAAAATAACAATAATAAAATGGCCAATAACCTTCATGACTTCAAAACCCTCAAGATCTGCCGATATAGATTTGATTAAACCATTATTATGTCCCGTATGTCTCTGGAAAACGAAATTCAAGATCAACGAACCATAAGCCTTGCCTTTGTCTGGCTGCTGATCGCGATCAGTGGTTTCGTCATGGTCGAGCCATCACCTTTTGAATTATACGGCGCTGTTCTTGTGATCATTTCATTTGCCTTCGGCATGCGTATTCCAAAAGGAGTTGGGCTTGCGATTATTTTCTGGGTGGTCTTTCTGGTTTTCAATATCATTTCCAGTGTCCAGTCTACCGATCCTTCGATGGCCATAAAACCTGTTGGGATACGATTTTTTCTTATTTTAATTTGGTTGTTCATCACTTGTTTCGTCTATGAAAATCCCAAACGTTTTCTTCCTTTGATCTGGAGCGGGTATGCTTTTGGTGCGTTTATTGTAGTGCTGATTGGAATACTCGCTTACATGGGAAAAATTCCAAATTCTGATCAATATCTTCTCTTTGGGAGAGTGAAAAGCACCTTCAAGGATCCGAATGTTTATTCACCTTATCTAACGCCCGTTTTCATGATTTATCTTTCGCGTCTGGAAAGCGGAAAAGACAGCCATATTTTCATCAATGTGATCATGCTGGCCACTATTTCAGTCGGTCTACTATTAGGTTTTTCCAGAGGCTCATGGTTAAACCTTGGACTGGCCATGATGGCCTATTTGATCATTCGTCTGGTAACAATGAAGGAGTCAAAAGAACTTTCTCGCCTTATCGGGATGGGTGTGATCGCACTAATTATCGGATCATTTTTGATGGGCTGGTTAATCTCCACCAGTGCGATCAGTGACTTGTTTCAGGAACGTGCTCAGGTTGTACAAGGCTATGATGTTTCCGAGCGCTTTTCCACACAAATGAAAGCGATGAATACCATACTGGAACTTCCTCTCGGCTTCGGCCCCGGCCAGACAATACTGCGTTATGGCAGCATGCCACATAATGTTTATCTCCATCTATTTTCAGAATCAGGCTGGATATCCGGTCTTGCCTACGTTTCATTTGTAATATTAACGATCTGGAAAGGGCTTATTTTCTGCTTGCGTAAAACAGAAATTCAGCTGAGTGCCCTGGTTGTTTTTTCTTGTATTCTTAGCACGCAATTACAAAGTTTTTTCATTGACAGTCACCACTGGCGCCACTTATTTATTCTATATGGAATGATGTGGGGAGCGATGCTTGGCTATGACAAGATAAAGAAAGATCTCAGCCTAAATTCAACCAGACTTAATCAGAGGTTCCTAAAGAAATTCAAACATTTACCGATAAATAAAGAATACATCATAATGATTCTTTAATGGTAAAGGTAATGGTAATAAAAAAACTGAAATATGCTCTTCTGGCTTTGTTGATCATGATCACATCATCGGTCGTTGCTGGAGGTGTGTCCGATAATCGTGATCGTCCCAATAGCATTCAATACAAACCAGAAACGGTGACAACACGCGAACGTCCAGAACTGGAACCTCTTGGCGCACACGCAGGTGCTTTCAGATTATTTCCCAGCCTGAGCTTGTCTGAACGTTACAGCGACAATATTTTTGCCACTAATAATAATGAAGAATCCGATTTTATTACGGTGATCAACCCTGGTATTTATATGCAATCCCTCTGGGGTAGACACTTTATGGCTATCCGGGCTGATGCTTCAATAGGTCGCTATTCAGATAATAACAATGAAAATTATGAAGATTATTCTGTCGGGTTTGATGGTCTTATGGAGATCAACAATGCACAAAATTTATCCGGTGGATATACCTATTCACATGAACATGAAAATCGATTTTCAGCCGATGATGTTGCAGGTGTTGAGCCAACCGAACTGGATCAGAATACTTTAACGACAAACTACCAGCATCGCTTTAACCGAATCATTGTTGATCTCGGCGGAGAATATCAGACATTGGATTTTGATGATGTCCGATCATCCAATGGCAACGTCATCGACAACGATGATCGTGATCGAAACAGACGTGAAGGCTCGTTAAAAATTGGCTATGAATACTTGCCAGAATACACTGCCTATGTTCGTACTTCGATCAATTCTATTGATTACGATGATGAAATAGATGGCAATGGTTTCAACCGCGATTCTGATGGATATACTTTTTCTGTCGGTACTGACCTTGATCTGTCGGGTGTTCTTTTCGGCAACCTTTTTGTTGGTTATGAAAAACAAAAATATGATGATCGTTTATTGAACAATACGAAAGGAATCTCAGGCGGAGCATCTCTAATCTGGTTGCCATCACAAATGACAACGGTTTCTGGATCTGTAACTCGCTCTATCGAAGAAACAACACTTAACGCAGCCTCTGGTGTCTTCTCAACAGGTGCAAATTTGGTTGTCGATCACGAATTACTTCGTAACTTTTTGTTACAGGCCAGATTGAATATTTCAGAAAATAACTTTGAAGGAATTAGCCGAGAAGATACTGATTTTGGATCAGGGATCGGCGCCAGATATATGCTTAACCGACATTTTCACTTATTGCTGGATTATGATTATCTACAAAGAAACTCAGATTCTGTAACAAATATTAATGATTTCTCCGAGAATATCTTTTCACTGGGTGGCCGAATTCAGCTATAGTCATAACCTGGTTATGGACAACCGAGTTATGAAAAGTGAAAAAAAGGAATTTCTACAATCTATTTTTATTCGTTCTATATTTCTTTTCGCTGCAAACTGCAGCGGCTGAATCCACAGGCGAAACTGTACAGTACCAACTAGGTGCTGGCGATCGAATACGCGTCGTTGTATTTGGACAAGCCGATCTCTCTGGCGAATTTCAGCTCGATGGAAATGGACGCATTTCTCTTCCCTTGCTTAAGGAAATTAGAGCCGCCGGGCTGACTGTTTCTGAGCTTGAATCAACGATCACTTCCAAGCTGACTCCCGATTACCTGATCAACCCAAAAGTCAGCATCGAAGTTCTCAACTACCGACCTTTTTTCATTATTGGTGAAGTCCTAAATCCCGGTCAATATCCCTATGTCAGTGGCATGACCGTTCTCACCGCCGTCGCACTTGCGGGTGGTTACACCTATCGAGCAAAAAATAATAAAGCACTGATCACTCACGCCCAACATCTGATCAAAAACAAATATGTTGGAAATCGTGATACTGAAATCTTACCGGGCGACATCATAGAAATTCCAGAAAAATACTGGTTGTTTTAAGGATGAAAAAAAAATAGCAATGAATGCAACCCCAATAAAAGGAAAAGTAATTCCCCGAACAAATAAAAATAATGTTCGGAAATTCACTCAGGCCTATAAATTAAAAATGCTTGAAAAAGGATCTCGCTGCAAGAATGTTGCTGAGTTGAATGCCTTATTACGCAGGGAAAAATTACATTCTGCACAATTGGCAAAATGGTGGAGAGAGTTTTCTCATCGCGTGTCTTTTGAACAAACGTTTCTTAAACAAGAGCAATCAAAAACGGTTCCCCATGATCAAAATATGGGTAGCCATTCTTCTGAATCAGATGAAACTACGATCAACCCACGTGAGATCTTGCAAAAAATCTGGCGAAGAAAGTGGTTAATGCTTTCAACCATACTTCTATCTATGATCCTTGCCTTTCTTTTTATAAAAAGCGTTACGCCAAGTTATACATCAAAAGCATTGGTCATGATCGGTAATCGAAATGTAGACCTCGCATTTAAGGGTGTCGTACCGTCACTTCAGGTTGATAAAGGCACGATGCAAAATGAACTCGAAATTATTCGTTCTTACAGTATCGCTGAACGCGTCATTAAAAAACTCGACCTCGATCAGTATCCTGAATTTAATCCTCAACTTAGAGAACCGGGTAAATTCTCAAAGCTTTTATACAAACTAAAACTTAAAAAGGATGATGTCAGTGAGCCCCTAACTCAACCGGATAATTTTATCCCCTATGAAAATCTTCCGATCATAGAAAGCTTTCTTGAAAACCAGAAGGTTGCATTAGTTGGTGAATCTCGTGTCATCGAATTGTCATTTTCATCGCACGATCCAAATCTTGCTGCGACGATTGCTAACTCGATCCTGGAACATTATTTAAATGATCAAATTGAAAATAAATTTTCAGCCACCAATAAAACAAATACCTGGCTAAATAAGCGCGTGGATGATTTAAGACAAAAAGTCGAAAATGCTGAAACGAGAGTGGAAGAATTCAGAAAAACAAAAGGCTTACTTCGATCATCACAAGGTATAACGTTTAATAGCCAACAGCTGTCTGAGCTAAATACTCAACTAATTCTTGCCGGCACCAATCGAACTGAAAAAGAAGCTCGATTAAGGCAAATTCAAAAACTCGCTGGACGCGATGCAGAATCTGCTTCTGAAGTAATGGGATCTGAACTTATCCGAAATCTTCGAGAACAGGAATCAACACTTGAAGGAAGTCTGGCAGAATTTTCCACTTCGTATGGACCAAAACATCCTTTGATCGTCAACACGATTGCAGAAAAGAATGAAATCCAAAATAAGATAAGCAAAGAAATAAAGAAGATTATTATTGGCCTTAAAAATGAAGCTAACATCGCCAGACTTAGAGAAAGTAAGTTAAAAAGCAGGTTGGCGGAAATAGAAAATAAACTGGTGGGTTCAAATAAACAGGAAGTTCAACTTAGAGCACTCGAACGAGAAGCCGAAGCAACTCGTAATCTTTTAAATACTTTCCTTTCTCGATCCAAGGAAACCGGCGAGCAAACTAATCTGGACATGCAACAACCAGATGCAAAAATAATCTCTTATGCAACCCCAGCCCGGAAACCTTCATTTCCTAAAAAAGTTCCCATTCTGGCTTTGGCTTTATTTGGATCAATCTTGCTTGGCCTTTTAAGTATCTTTATTCGAGAACTGTTTGAACGAGGTTTCCGCAGCGGTGAACAACTTGAAAAAGAAACAGGATTACCTTCATTTGGGCTGGTACCAAAACTTGGAAAATTCCGCTCGAAGTTTAGGAATCCTGAAATGTATGTGCAGAAGTTTCCTGCCTCATCGTTGAGTGAATCCATCAGAGCAGTTTATTCCAACATGTTCCCTGGAAAAAATGATGATCGATCAACAACGAAAGTTATTCAGTTCACATCGGCTTATCCAGATGAAGGGAAATCCACCCTTGCTCATTCTCTGGCGATTCTTAAACGTCAGGCAGGAATGAAAACTATCATTATCGATGCTGACATGCGTAGCCCATCGCTGCATTCTGCTTTTAAAGTACGCGCACAACCTGGCCTGGCTGAATATCTGTCAGGAAATGCTGCTGTTCATCAGGTTATTACTCAGCATAAAGACTCCGGTGTTTACATCATCACGGCAGGCCATGCGAAAAAAAGCCCGACGGATCTATTGCCTACTGAAAGGATGGATAGACTCATTCTTGAACTTACGGAAGTTTTTGACCTTGTTATTATTGATTCACCGCCTGTCCTCGCTGTGCCCGATGCAAAAATCCTTTCATCTAAGGTTGATCTGACCGCTTTTGTTGTGAAATGGGCTGATACTCGCACGAAGGTTGTACACTTTGCATTGAAACAATTATCTAAATCCGGAGCCTCTCAGATCGGTACGATCCTGAGTATGGTCGATGCAAAAAAACATGCGAAATATTCATTCGCTGACTCTGGTGTTTATGTGGGGAAATTCAAACCCTATTACATTGGTGGTTGATTCAAAAAGATACTAAAGAAGTACATAGGCTTGCTGTTAAAGTGAGATAACTATCATTTCTCACGAAGGGCAATTATGAATTCTTCTAAACCTAATCCAGACGAAAACCTGCCTGAGTTTCTTTCAGGCACATTTTTACCCTCACCACCTGAGATTATGCAGAAAATCCGCATTGCCACACCGGATCTTGATAAAATCGCAAAAATTATTAATGCCGATATGGGACTCTGTGCCAGTGTCCTGAAAACGATCAATTCACCTTTCTATGGATGAAAAATAATATCGTTTCGACTCCACAGGCTGTTGCACTTCTTGGACTCGACAGTGTCATGAACATTATCAATGCACATTTATTATTAACTGTGTTGAAGTCCGGTGATTATGCTGCCGATCTGGATGATTTCTGGCAGCTATCAAATGACATTGCAGAAACCTGTGTCGTCGTTGCAAAACACCTCGATTTCTCGGCGGTTGATGATATTTATTTACTGGGTTTATTTCACAATGCTGGCGTGCCAATGATGCTCAAACAATTCCCTGAATACATGACAATGTTTCAGGGAGCTTTCCAGCAATCAGAAATCCGCATTACTGATGTTGAGAATAACAAATACAACTGCAACCATGCGGTCATCGGTTATATCATTGCAAAAGGCTGGCAACTTCCTAAACATCTTCGGCTGATCATCAGAGATCATCATAATACTGATCATATTATTAATGGAATGAAGGAAGAAAGTGATGCTAATTCAATGATGGTTATTCTTAAAATAGCCGAACATATTTCGAGAGCACACCTGACCCTTGGTAAGCATGAAATTGATCACGAATGGGGGAAAATTAAACCTTCAGTTCTCGACTATCTGGGGTTCAGCGAACCTGACTTTGAAGAACTGGAAGACTTTGTTTACGACACAATGGGACTCGTTACGGCTTAATTTATTTCTTACGTTTATCGGGATCGCGAACTTCTTCGATCAGTAACCTGGCAAAACGCTTCACCTGTAGATCGTAGAGCGCCAACTCACCTCCGGTTTTTATTGCTGCCAACGCAAGTCGCCCGATCAACATCAATAAAAAGATCACAATAATCCAGGCCAGAAAATAAGAAATACGCAGTGACTCATTTTGTTTCTCAGCCACTTGAGTTTCCTCAACTAAACCTTCACGTTCCTTAACTCTTCTAGGCTTTCTTGATGAAAAATTCGCCAGTACTTTATCCAGATTAGATCCCTTGTCTATAGCATCAGCAAAACGTTCAATATGATGTGGGCCGCGATACAAAGCCCAAACTTCCGTAATCACCTTTACGCCCATCCACAACCCGACAAGCAACATGAAAATGCCCATCAGTCGTACAAAAAATGACATGAAATCCGTGACGGGTGATGATGTTTTATTTTCTTCTCTCATGTTGGATCTGGTTTCCTGTCTGACTTCATCCCTGCCGTCTGATTTAAATCGAAATTGCGCCATGTTTATTTTCTCGTTACCAGTGTCATTTTTGGACGTTATAATACCTTGAAATGACCCTCGCCACCAAAACTCTTTTGCTGCTTCTCTCGTTTACAGTAATAATCAGGGGAACCTCAAATTAATTCATGGATAAGTTTGTAATGGCTAAAATGGTACAGCTTTTCGTTCCAGATTTTGCAAATAGCACCACTATTTGCTGCAATCTGCGCCTCAATCTGTACAATTTTATCTCATAACAATTCTTACCCATGAATTAATTAAAGGCTCCTTTCATGTTTCGATTCCTTCTCATTCGACTTGGTAGCGCTCTGATCGTCATCGCGGGTGTCGTCTGTATCGTTTTCTTTCTACTGCATATGATCCCAGGCGATCCAGTAGAAGTCATGTTGGGCGAATCTGCTCAGCCAGCTGATCGGGAAGCGCTACGTCATGAACTGGGACTTGATCAACCTCTCCTGAAACAATTTCAAACTTATATTTCAGGACTGGCACATCTGGATCTCGGAAAATCCCTGCACTCAAAACGTCTGATCACAGAGATATTATCCGAGCGACTTCCTGCCACTTTTAAACTCTCGATCACTGCTCTGCTGATCGCAATACTGATCGCCTTTCCTTTGGGCATATTGTCGGCGATCAGAAAAGATACACTGATCGATCGAAGTGCAATGGGTTTCGCAATGCTCGGTGTATCGATCCCAAATTTCTGGATGGGGCCAATCCTGATTCTGATCTTCTCCCTGTGGCTCGGCTGGTTTCCTGTCAGCGGCAGCGATGGAATTCGCTCAATCATTTTACCTGCGATCACTCTCGGCACAGCTCTCGCTGCAATTTTGTCCCGCATGGTTCGATCAGCTGTTCTGGAGGTATTGAACGAAGATTTTATTCGTACCGCTCGTGCAAAAGGGATGAGTGAATGGCGAGTAATTCTGAAACATGCGCTTGGAAATGCGACCTTACCTGTGATCACTGTGCTTGGTTTACAACTGGGTGCTTTACTCGGCGGCGCAGTGATCACTGAAACTATTTTTTCATGGCCGGGGATTGGGCAACTAACGATCGACGCGATCCAACAGCGTGATTATCCCGTTGTTCAGGCCTGCGTATTGGTGATCAGTCTTATTTATGTGCTAGTTAATATGATCACCGATATTGCTTATGGCTGGCTTGATCCGAGAGTGAGACTGGCCGAATGAGATCACGCAGCCTCTTATTCTCATCTACGATCATTTTGATCTGGTGTGGTTTCGCATTCTTTGGAAACTTTCTAAATCTTTCACCCGATCATATAAGACTAGAACAAATCCTCACCCCGCCCTCTTTACAAGAATGGTTTGGTTACGACGATCTTGGCCGATCAATTTTTGATCGCTTAATAACGGGTGCGGAAACTTCATTTTTCGTCAGCTTCTGGGTAGTATTTCTATCATCCATCGTCGGCACGATCATCGGCATAATCGCAGCATGGCGAGGTGGATGGTTTGATCTGATCATCGTCCGCATTATAGATATTTTTCTAGCCTTCCCCGGGATACTTCTCGCGATCGCGCTAGCAGGAATTCTCGGCCCCGGTATTAATAATATTGTGATCGCGCTCACCGTCGTCGGCTGGGTTGGCTTCGCCCGACTTGCACGCGCGCAAACATTAAGCATCAAAAACCGCGAACATATTCAGGCCGCAAAAGCATTAGGCACACCAACCCACAAAACACTTCGGCAACATATTTTACCGCTGATCATGGCGCCGCTGATCGTCGAAGCCACTTTCGGAATTGCCGGTGTAGTGATCGCCGAAGCTGGTCTTTCCTTTCTAGGACTAGGCATTCAGCCACCAACCGCCTCATGGGGAACGATGATCCGCGATGGCACCCGTTACATGCTAGTGGCTCCCCACATGGTTATTGCGCCAGGTCTGGCCTTGTGTCTGGTCGTGTTGTCGGTCAATATGCTGGGCGATAAGTTGCGCGACTATATAGACGTAAAGGAATCATGACGAACCTATGACACTCGGCCCACTAATGATCGATCTTCTCGGCACGGAAATGACCGCAGAAGAAAATGAAATGCTCCACCATCCGCTCGTCGGTGGTGTGATTCTGTTCAGCCGGAATTATGATTCTGTCGAACAAGTGTCAGCTTTGATCGAGAAAACCCAGGCCAATCGCAAAACGCATTTAGTCATTGCCGTGGATCACGAAGGCGGCGCGGTTCAGCGTTTTCGAAATGGATTTACCCACCTGCCAGCCTGTGCCGAACTCGGCAAAGTTTATGATCAGAATGTCGATGAGGCCTTAGATCTAAGTTACGATCTCGGCTGGGTGATGGCTTCGGAATTAAGAACCGTCGGAGTCGATCTGAGCTTTGCACCGATTCTGGATCTCGGTGGGATCAGCTGCGTGATCAATGATCGCGCTTTCCATAAAGATCCGAACATTATCGCAAAACTGGCTTTTGCTTATCGACGTGGAATGCACGATGCGGGCATGTCGGCGGTGGGCAAACATTTCCCCGGACACGGATCAATCGCCGAAGACTCACACCACGAAATTCCGGTCGATGAACGCTCCTTCGAAGAAATAGAAAAACATGATCTTATCCCCTTTAAAAAGATGATCGACAACGGATTGGAAGCTATGATGCCTGCCCATGTGATCTACCCACAGGTGGATAAAATGCCTGCCGGATTTTCAGCTTTCTGGTTGCAGGAAGTGTTGCGAAAAAAACTGAACTTTCAGGGCGCGATTTTTTCTGATGACATGAGCATGGCAGGCGCAGCTGTTGGCGGTGATTTTGTTGAAAGAACACGCGCCGCTCTGGGTGCTGGTTGTGATATGGTTCTGATCTGTAATGATCAGGACGGTGCAATTCAGGTACTTGATCATCTGGGCGACTATAACAAACCCGTGTCTCAAGCCAGGCTGATCAGAATGCATGGACGACATGCGATCACACGGGAACAATTGGCTCAGGATGAAAACTGGCTACAACGTGTTAAGAAGCTTAACAAACTGAACCCTGATCAGGAACTCGATCTTGGCGACGATGAACTTTTATGAAAACAATTATCTATTTCTTTGAGCCAATATTCTTGATAGAGAACCAAAATACTGTAGGTTGGATTAGCGCTAGCGCGCCCGAAGGAAGTGCCCTTGGGGTATAATCCAACATCATCAAACAATTTCCGATACATGTCGGATTACGCAACGCTAATCCAACCTACTCTACTTTTATCAACCATGAACTTATATAAATTTTTCTATTTCTTTAGCCTACTACTAATCTCAGCTAGCCCATTTGTTTCCCAGACAACGCAAGCAGAAATGTCTTGCGAACCATTGATCCTTGCGGAACCAGAACAAGTCGTTCCTGATCGACATGCAAAAGGATTGCTGTGGAAAATCCATCGTATTGGGCTGGAGCCAAGTTATCTCTACGGCACCATGCATCTGCCGGATAAAGAAATTACCACATTAGCTCGACCAGTTCTCGAAGCCCTGGATAATGCTCACAGTGTCACGCTTGAAGTTAAATTTACCGTCAATACCTTTTACGAAATGTCGAAAGCCATGAACTACTCTGATGGATCGACGTTGAAAGGAAAAGTTGGAGATGAACTCTACGACGAAGCTATGACGCTGTTAAAAACTTATGGCTTTAGTGCAGAAATGGCAAAAACTCTCAAACCCTGGTCGGCCTATCTTTCTTTAAGTATGCCGCCATCAAAAGGTGGCTTGCCACTGGACATGGTTATTCTCAATCGAGGAAAACAGTTTGGCGCAAAAATTTATGGTCTTGAAACACTGGATGAGCAACTCGGCATCTTTGATAGAATGGAAGAGGGCGATCAAATACAACTCCTGAAAGATTCCGTTTGTCACTATGAGGAATTTCAAAAAGATGTTTTAGAAATGAAAAAACTTTATCTAAAACGTGATCTGGCTGGCCTTGCTTTTATGGCTGAAAAATATAAACCCGATGAAGAAGATCGATACAAAGAACTGATGGAAGATCTGATCGAAAAACGAAACCATAAAATGATGGAACGCATGCAGATCCGACTGATAGAAGGAAACGCTTTCATTGCTGTCGGTGCTTTGCATTTACCGGGTGAAGACGGGATTCTCGGCCTGCTCGAAAAAGATGGTTTTATCGTAACACCAGTGTATTGATTCATGCCTGAAAATTTAATTAATCAGATTACAAATTATTATCATGATGGCCCCTGGATCGTTCAGATCTGTGTTGTTGTTTTCCTTGTTCTTTTAGCGACCTTTATTGAAAACAGATTTCTAAACCGGCTCCACAACAAACTAAAAACCACCGGCACTCACTGGGATCACGCTTTCCTTGAAGCGCTAAGAAAACCACTGGTTGCTTTCTTCTGGGTGATCGGAATAACCGTCATTCTAAAAATAGTAAAAATCCAGACAGGTTTCAGTATTATTGACTCTCTCAAACCTGTTCGGAATGTTCTGGTTATTGGTCTTATTGCCTGGTTCCTGGTTCGGTTTATAAAAATTAGCGAAAGTAACATTATCGAGATTAGCCAGAAAAAAGGTAAATCAATTGATCGCACAACCATCAATGCGATCACAAAATTATTTCGCCTCTGTGTATTTATTGTCACTGCTTTGGTCATTGTGCAAACGCTAGGCTTCAGTATTTCCGGCGTGTTGGCGTTTGGTGGTATTGGCGGAATAGCCATTGGTTTTGCAGCAAAGGATTTACTATCCAACTTTTTTGGTGGGTTGATGATCTATCTTGATCGGCCTTTTAATGTTGGCGACTGGATACGATCACCTGATCGTGATATCGAAGGAACCGTCGAAGATATTGGCTGGCGACTAACAAAGATCAGGACTTTTGACAAACGACCGCTTTATGTTCCCAATGCAATTTTTGCCAATATCGCTGTCGAAAATCCTTCGCGTATGACCAATCGTCGGATCAAGCAAACCATCGGTGTGCGTTATGAAGATGCAAATAAAATGGATGAGATTATTAGTGATATAAAAGCCATGTTGCAGGAACATGAAGACATCGATACACGACAAACCCTGATCGTTAACCTGAATACTTTCGCACCCTCTTCACTGGATTTTTTCATTTATACTTTTACAAAAACAACCAACTGGATCCGCTACCACGAAGTTAAACAGGACGTGCTTCTAAAAGTGCTGGCGATCATCGACAAACACGGAGCGGAAACTGCGTTCCCGACATCCACTTTACATATAAGGGAACCTCTGACCAATTCATGAACAAGCATGTAAAGGTTAAAATTATCCAGCTTTTCGTTGCGAACTTTGCAAATAGAACCACTATTTGCCGCGATTCGCGCCTCAATCTGAATAATTTTTCCGCTTCACAAGACTTGCCCATGAATTGGTCAGAGATTCCTCAACAACCAACAATTACCGAGTTAAATAAATGCATCTTTTAAAATCAATCGACGAAGTCGTACTACAAGCCCTCAACGAAGACATTGGCGAAGGCGATCTAACTGCCAGCCTGATCCCGGAAGACTCCATGTCTAAAACCCGCGTGATCACAAGAGAAAAAGCCGTGATCTGTGGCACCTGCTGGTTTGATAGCGTCTTCAAACAACTGGATGAAAACGTCAAAGTTACCTGGCTAGTTAAAGATGGTGATCTGGTAGAACCCAATCAGGAACTCGTTCGACTGGAAGGCCCAACCAGACCAATCCTCACGGGTGAACGTGCTGCCTTAAACTTCCTGCAAACCTTATCCGGAACAGCCACCGCAGCCTACAACTACGCACAGGTTCTGGAAGGCACCACCACGAAATTACTCGACACTCGCAAAACCGTTCCCGGACTCCGTGAAGCACAAAAATATGCGATCAGAACAGGTGGCGGCCAAAACCACAGACTAGGACTATTCGATGGAATTCTACTAAAAGAAAATCACATCGCCGCAGCCGGATCGATCACCAATGCTGTGACAGAAGCAAAAACAAGATATCCCGAAATTCCGGTAGAAGTAGAAGTGGAAAACATGGAGCAGCTGAACGAAGCCATCGAAGCCGGATCAGACATCATCATGCTCGACAACTTTACTAATGAACAAATGAAAGACGCAGTAAAGATCACCAATGGTCGATCACGGCTGGAAGCTTCTGGTGGTTACGATAAAGAAAGTCTGCGAGCTGCCGCTGAAACAGGAGTGGATTATATTTCAGTGGGTGCGCTGACCAAGCATGTGATGGCCGTGGATCTTTCAATGAGGTTTATTGATTAACATCCTTTTTATATATTCCACATAAAAAACTTTGTGGAATATATAAAATGAAAAAAGAAAAATTATCACCACTGAAAGATCAACCTCTCAGAAACCCGGGACAGTCTCTTGATGAAGAGATCTCCAAAATTCTGAATGAAAAAGTAAACTCATATCTAATGTATCCCATGATTATGAGCACGTTTGCTTTTGTTGAGTGGATTAGCTGGTATCAGGAAATTCCGCGCTCCCCCACTATTTGGTCACTGTTTGCAATTCTGGCAATTGGATTAGCCATTTATAGTGTTTGTAAACTTATTCCATTAAAAAAACGGCTAGAAGCGATACGACTTGGTAGAGACGGTGAACGAGCAGTTGGGCAGTACCTCGAATTACTTCGAGAAAAAGGATACCGTATTTTTCATGATCTGATTGGTGGTAATTTTAATCTTGATCATGTGATCATTTGTGAACATGGGATCTTTGTTGTCGAGACAAAGACTTATTCGAAGCCCGCAAAAGGAAAGCCTGAAATTCAATACAATGGGCAGGAACTAATCATTGACGGATTTAATACACAACAACAAATCATTACTCAAGCAAAGGCAGAAGCTAACTGGTTACAATCTGTCATTAAAGAAACTACTGGCAAGGATCTTCCAGTAAGACCTGTTGTCGTATTTCCAGGCTGGTATGTCAAAGCAAAAAATACCAAAGATAAAAATACCCCCTGGGTACTTAACCCAAAAGCCTTACCGAAATTTATTGAAAATTCACCAAAGGTTCTTACCAAAGAAACCATGATGATGGTTTCCTACCATATTTCACGTTTCATCCGGGCAAGCTAAAGCAAAGGTGGAAACATCATCTCTTCCCATCAGAAAGATGGGAAGAGAAATACTTTTTTAAAATTAAAGCTTATTTCTCACAATATCGTAAATAGCATTGGTATCTTGATCAGCACTAGCCATGATCTTATCCAGTTCAGCCAGTCTTTCATCTGCGAAAGCTTTGTCTTTGATACTTCCTGCATTGATATTGACGTTCAGCGCAGCACTTTTTAGTCCGGCGTAAGCTGCCATGACAGAAACACCCGCATCACTGATCACGTTTGTGTTGCCATTCTCTGCGGCAGATCGGCTCACTGCGATCACATCACCACAAGCACGGGCACAGTTGAGTGGTACGTCGGTGGCTTCACGCAACGCAACCTGGATTGCTTCGCTTCTTGCTGCTTTGTCTTCGTCTGTTTCTTTAGGCAGGCCATAAGATCCCATTAGCTTGTCGAAAACTTCCACGTCAGCAGCGATCATATCTGTGAGACTGGCACGTAGTTCTTCTGCCTGTTTGAGAGTGTCTTTCATTTCCCCTTCGACATCTGCATATTTTTCTTTGCCGATAGTCAGATTACAGACCATGCTGGTCAGTGCTGCGCCCATCGCGCCGAGAAGTGCGGCTGCACCGCCACCACCGGGAGTTGGGGCACTACTTGCCAGTTGATCCAGAAATTCTTGTATTGATTGATTTTTTACCATGGCCGATATTCCTCCGCGCCTTGTTATTAAGTTGTTATTGAACCGCTAATTATAAGGCAGACACCCTTGTTGGTCTATCTAGGGAAGCTTCTGAATAAGTCATGATTGTTTTAAGCTGGCTGAAATCGCCCCAAACTTCCCCGAAAATCGCCGCAATAGAACAACTATTACCTCTCATTTCGAAGAAGTTTGGGACCATTTCATCGCAGCCTAAATTCAACCAGACTTAATCAGAGGCTCCCCGGGTGACTTGTCCAAAAGTTAATGATGGGTTAAATTCAGTGTTTGAAAACTTCACACTCCTGACGAAAAGCATGATGAAGTCACTTTTTGTACAGGTTTCTCCACAATAAAAATAGAGGAAAAATAATGTCTAAGAATCTGTTGTTCCATCTGGATACCGATCCAATGCCGAGTGTTTTCGATACTGTTGTTGCTTATGACGGCGGTGCTGATCATGTCCAGGGTTATGGTGGTGTTACACCCGATAACGTGACACCTTTGATCGAAGGTACGATTTTCACGCGGCCACCTAAAGAGAAAAAGCATACTGCCATTTTTGTCAGTGGTAGCAATATGGTTGCTGGTGAAGAACTTTTCAAAGCGGCACAACAAAACTTTTTTGGTGATTTCCGCGTTTCAATGATGTTGGACAGTAATGGTTCGAACACAACTGCCGCTGCAATGGTTGCCTTACTGGAACATGCTTCAGATAACTTGAAAGGTAAACGTGCCGTAGTTCTGGCTGGAACAGGTCCCGTAGGTCAAAGAGCGGGGGTCATGCTGGCACAGGAAGGCTGTGATGTAGTACTAACATCCAGAGGTAAGGACAGAGCTGATCAGGCTTGTTCAGACATGAAAGCAAGTTTTGGTGTAGAAATGACCGGTGCAGAAGCTTCTAATCCTGAAACAACGGAAAAAGCACTTGAAGGTGCACAACTTGTACTGGCCTGTGGTGCGGCAGGTATAGAACTGCTTCCAGAAGATGCCTGGAAAACCAATCCAACTATTCAAATGATGTCCGATGCCAATGCAACGCCACCGCTTGGCTTTGGTGGTATTAATATGATGGATAAAGGTAAGCTTTACCACGGTAAACTGGTATTCGGCGCGATTGGTGTTGGGACGCTGAAACTGGCTTTACACAAACGTTGTATTCAACAGATGTTTACTGCGCATGATCAAGTTCTTGATGCACCTGAAATCTACGAGCTTTGCAAAGAAATAATTGCTGAGAAAGGTGGCTGGTAAGATCTTTATTTAGTAATTTTCTAACAGTAGAAAACACCCCTTTCAGCCGCCACTGTCAGGGGTGTTTTTATTTTGAGGGTTGTCGTGCGAGAATACGCCGTATGATAACTAAATACTTAATTCCCTTCTTTTTATTATTCACTTTTTCCATTGCCATTTCAGCCGCTTCTTTTGAAGAAGGCAGAGATGCTTATCTGGCGAAAGACTACGAAAAAGCATTATCAATTCTCAAACCTTTGGCAACAAAAGGTCATGCAAAAGCACAAGTCACTCTTGGGATCATGTATGACTTTGGTCATGGCGTGGATAAGAATCCTGTCACAGCCGTTGAGTGGTATGAAAAAGCGGCGGGTCAGGGAAACTCATCTGTCCAGCATGATCTCGGCGTTAAGTATTTCAAAGGTCTGGGTATCCCACAAAATTATGATAAAGCTGCTGCCTGGTGGCACATGGCTGCTGAAAATGGTGTGGCTGAATCTCAATACAACCTTGGTCTGATGCATGCTCGCGGATTGGGCTTCGAAAAAAATAGTGGCAAAGCGATCAACTGGTATTCAAAGGCCGCTTCGCAAGGACACCCGCATGCCCAATACAGTCTGGGCGTGATGTACTCTTTTGGTCAGGGCGTAACACAAAACTATGCTAAAGGACTTTCTTATTTTCAGGATGCCGCCGAACAGGATATTGCTCAGGCTCAATATAATCTCGCCGTTTTGCTTGAAAATGGACGGGGAACAGATGTTGATATGGCAGGCGCAAAAAAGTGGTATCAAAGAGCATCTGCAGGTGGTATTGAACAAGCATCTGAAAGACTGGCCAGTCTTGGTTCGGAATCAGATCCTTCTCGTGAAGAAATAAAAGTCGCCAAAGCAGAAATACCTGCGGCAGAGGCAACAACAAATGAACCACCTTCAGAAGAGCCCGCCAAAGCAGAAGCGATCGCGAATCCGGAGCCTGTCCCTACACCTGCCAAGATGGAAAGGCTGAAAATCCCGGAAACTGAAATTACATCAAAAGGTGGTACTGGTAATCCTGCTCCAACGAAGACTGCTCCAGAAAATCATCAGGTTGTTTCAGGTACCGTCATAGAAAAATCTTCTACTCAACAGAAAGAAAACAAGCCTGTACAGATCGCAAAGGCAGTTCCTGTAAAAGCTCCTGTTCAGAAAACAAAAATGCCGGAACCTGTAGCTAAACCAACCGCTAGTTTTTCAGGGGCAACCTATGATGAAAGCTGGATTAAATCGCAGGATCCTCTCCATTACGCTTTGCAAATGATTGCTTTCAGCCAGGAAGATAATGCTCGACGATATCTTGAAAATCTTGATCTGGATGGTGAAAAAGCCATCTACAAATCATCCATGCATGGGAGAACGATCTACAAAGTTATTTATGGTAGTTTTGATGATCACAGAGCCTCTCTGAAAGGACGAAGAGCGTTACCAAAAAAATACAGGGATGCGAAACCATTCCCAAGAAGTTTTGAGTTTATCCAGAATGATATTCAGTAATAGGGATTCCCATGCCTGTTTTTCATGAACTTCTAACTTCACCACCTGAACACATAGTGGACATGTTTTATTCCTCGGGTGTTGATATGGCCTCAACTTCAGAAGAGGAAGCGGCGACTCATTTTAAACTTAACCTAAGCCAATTGATTTGTTCTCTCGGATTCAATAAACAGATCCGTGATCTGATGGATATAATTTTCACACTGGGCTATGAATCTCTCGATGACTTTCTCAAAAAGCGTAACCGAATTTTTATTTCTGATGTCTATCGTCAACTCTCACTAAAACAAATTCTCTCAATTTATGATTCGATCTTAAACAACCCTGATCAATCCAAAATATTCATTAGCAAATTACTCTCAAAGCGAATAGGAATACTTGAGCACCGGATCGAAAAATCGGTTAAACCAACATTGATCGAGAATTACCGAGCGGAAATGAAAACAATTTATAAAACTGGCTCAATCCCCATGGAATTCATTGACTTACGCTTGAATAATCCAGATAGTGGTTTCCGTGCACTGTTGGATGAAGTAAGTTTGATCGTTGATTCCAAAGTGATTTCTGCCATGGAGATTTTTATTCGGGACTCAATACTTCCTGAAGAAAAAAGAAGGCTTATATCGAAAGGCTTGATCCCGAAGGAACTCATCAGTAAGCGACTTGAGTTTGAAGATCTGGCTGATCCGGAACGTGAAATGCTGGAAAAATATCTCTATGAAGCGGATTAAGATTGTTGTTGCAGGATCATACGGCGCAGGAAAAACCAGGTTCATAAACACCGCCAGCGAAATAGAAACTGTTTCCACCGAAATCGATCTTAAAGATCAATCTGGCCCCAAGAAAACAACCACTGTTTCCATGGATTATGGTCGGATTACACTGGAAGATAAAACCCAGATAAACTTATTTGGTACACCTGGGCAAGGTTATCTTGATTTCATGTGGGACATTTTGTCCAAAGGTATGCAGGGTTTTGTTTTTGTTGTTGATAGTGCTGATCGTGATTCACTGGAAAATGCAGAAAGTATGCTCGCAAGTTTTGATACCTCACTTCCTCACGTGATCGCAGCAAACAAACAGGACCATCCGAATACACTCTCTACAGAAGAAATTCGATCACATCTTAAACTTTCGGAAAGTATTCCGATCATTCCCTGTGCTGCAATTGAAAAAGAAAGCGTTATGGATGTTCTAGAAGCACTGACAAACTCAATTGATCTGGATTCCATACCAGCCATAATCTGATCTATTGTTGTTCTGTCTCAGGCTCATGATCTGACAGAAAGAAAGCATCAACCAACAACATCACTGCCCCAACCGAGATTGCAGCATCGGCAATATTGAAAGTCGCAAAATGCCAGCTACCAATATGAAAATCGATAAAATCGATCACATAACCAAAACGAACCCGATCAATTAAATTACCAACCGCTCCCCCAAGAATTAATGCAAGAGAGCAAGCAAGCCAATAGTCTTTCTTCGATAACCTTGAAATCCAAACGATCAAAACAATCGACACGATACTTGCCAGCGCTGCAAACAACCAGCGTTGCCAACCTCCAGCATCACCAAGAAAACTGAAAGCTGCTCCAGTATTATGGGCAAGAATCAAGTTCAACCAGGACACCAGTTCTATTGGAGGCTTGAAAGTTAATTCTTTAACCACATAAAACTTGCTGAGCTGATCAAGAATAACAACCACTACTGAAAGCCATAACCATCGCATGTATTTTCTCTCCGTTCTGATCAGGCAAACGAACGAGGTTCGCCATCACCATCAATATTTTCAACACAGCGACCGCAAAGTTCCGGGTGATCAGTATTGCTACCAACATCTTCCTGGTGATGCCAGCAACGCACACACTTAGTATGATCAGAGGCAACCGCAACCAGTTTGATCGATTCCAGTTCAGTGACTACTGCATCCGCTGGCGCTTCCGATAAAGGATGAGTTCTCGCATAAGATGTGATCAGGACGAAACGTAATTCATCCCCTAACTTACCCAGATCAGCGTAAAGCTCATCCGAACAATAAAGATCGACTTCTGCATCCAGCGAGGAACCAATACTGCCAGCAACCCGCAGACTTTCCATTTCTTTACCGATCGCTTCGCGTACCGCGATCACTTTGTCCCAATATTCCTGATCAAAATCAGAAATATCAGACAAGTTATTCAGTGGCTCATACCAGGTTTCGAGGAAAACCGAACCTTCATGTTTACCCGGAATATGTCCCCAAAGTTCTTCCGCCGTAAAGCTCATGATCGGTGCAACCCAGCGCGTCATTGCTTCGATGATGTGATACAAGGCCGTCTGTGCTGATCGTCGAGCATGGCTATCACTTTGGGTTGTGTACTGTCGATCTTTGATGATGTCCAGATAAAAGCCACCCATTTCTACTGAACAGAAATGATGTAGTTTTTGGTAGATCAGATGGAACTGAAAACTCTCATAAGCTTCGATGATCTCTTTCTGAAGTTGCGCCGTATGTTGAATCGCCCAACGATCCAGCTTGATCAATTCATCCATTGGCAAGCTATCTTTTTCCGGATCAAAACCGTCCAGGTTAGACAATAAAAATCGTGCTGTATTTCTGATCCGGCGATAAGCATCAGCCGTTCGATTAAGAATTTCATCCGACACGCTCATCTCTGCGCTGTAATCTGACGATGCGATCCAGAGCCGTAAAATATCAGCACCCAGACGGTTGATCACTTTCTGTGGCTCGACAACATTACCTTTCGACTTGGACATTTTCATGCCCTTCGCATCCACAACAAAACCGTGGGTCAAAACATTTTTATAAGGCGCAGCATCATTGATTGCGACCGAAGTCAGTAGCGATGACTGGAACCAACCACGATGTTGATCAGAACCTTCCAGATAAAGATCCGCCGGAAATGCCAGAGCATCATTCTGTCTGAAGCACACATTCATGCGTCACACCGGAATCAAACCAGACATCTAACGTGTCAGTAACCTTGGCATATTGATCAGCTTCGTCGCCCAACAGATCAGAAACTTCCAGTTCAAACCATGCTTCAATTCCTTCCTGTTCGATTAGATCTGCAACTTCTGCGATCAGTCGTGATGTTTCAGGATGCAGTTCCTGCGTTTCCCGATTGATGAAAACCGCGATCGGCACGCCCCATGTTCGCTGACGGGAAATACACCAGTCCGGACGATTTTCGATCATGCCTTTGATGCGTTCTTCGCCCCAGTCCGGCATCCAGCTAACTTTGCCCACTTCGGCCAATGCGGTTGATCGCAAGTTATTCCCATCCATGCTGACGAACCACTGCGGCGTTGCACGGAAGATGATCGGCGTTTTATGTCGCCAGCAATGTGGATAACTATGATTCAGATTTTCGTGATGGACCAGCGCGGCTTTAGCTTTGAGAACTTCGATGATCGCGTCATTCGCAGCAAACACATGTTTGCCCGCAAAGAGTTCAGTATTCGGCAGAAAAACGCCGTTGTCACCAACCGGATTATCCACTTCCAGACCATATTGCTGACCAACAACATAATCGTCCTGACCGTGGCCGGGTGCAGTATGTACAGCTCCGGTTCCGGCTTCAGTCGTAACATGATCACCAAGAATGATCGGTACTTGCGATCATAAAACGGATGTTTTAGTTTCAGGTTTTCCAGATCAGGCTCCTTTGCAATAGGCAATCACTCGATGATCTTCAAAACCATATCGGATCAAGACATCTTTGAGTATCAAGGTTAGGCTCCCCCTTCAGCGATCAATAATCGTTAAGCGAGCCATGTTCGCCAATCAATCCATTGAACGTATGGAATATTCAAGCTCCGGATTCAAAGAAACAGCCTGATTTGCTGGCAAGAGTCCACGGTGTTGTTGTCCAGATCACAATTGACAGCGGGGTCCTTTACCACTTTGACCGTCACATCGGTTCAAAGCCATCCAGAGCTTCTTCATCCAACACTTCAAAACGTACATAAATTGCTGGTGACGTTTTGTTTTCATGTTCGACTTCTGCTTCCGCGAGCGCCGATCCACAATCCGTACACCAATGCACAGGCTTGACGCCTTTTTGCATGTGACCCGCTTCGATGATCTTGCCCAGCCCACGAACGATATTCGCCTCGAACTTAAAATCCATCGTCAGATAAGGGTTTTCCCAATCGCCAGAACACCCAGACGTTTGAAATCCGTACGCTGTTTGTCCACCTGTTTTTGTGCATATTCACGACAGGCTTTGCGGAAAGTTTTCGCATCGACCTTATGACCCGCCTTGCCAACTTTCTTTTCTACCATCAACTCGATCGGCAAACCATGACAATCCCAGCCCGGAATATAGGAGAATCCAAATCACTCATTGAGTGTGATTTAATGATGATGTCTTTCAGAACTTTATTCACCGCGTGACCAATATGAATATCGCCATTCGCATACGGCGGGCCATCGTGAAGAATATATTTTGGCTTACCAGCTCGCGTCTTTCTGATCTGCTGGTAAAGCCCGTCGGCCTCCCATTGTTTCAACATTTCCGGCTCACGATTTGGCAAATTGCCGCGCATAGGGAAATCCGTTTTAGGAAGGTTTAATGTTGATTTGTATTCTGAACTCATTGTTTATGTATTTTCCGAAAAATAATCTCTGGCCATTTTTGCATCAATCGCCATCTGCTCCTTTAATAGCTCAAAGGAATCAAACTTCTTATCATCGCGTAACTTCTGCAGAAACTCCACCTTTATATACTTCCCGTAGAGATCGCCCGCATAATCAAACAAGTGCGATTCGAGCAAACTGCGCGTTCCGCCGAGGGTTGGTTTTGTGCCGATATAGGCAACGGATGGATGATCAGCCTGATCTTCGATCACAACATTCGCCACAAAAATACCTTTCAATGCGGTTTTCATGCGACGTAATTCTATATTCGCGGTGGGAAAACCCAGCTCCCTGCCCTGTTTATTTCCATGTGAAACCCGACCGCTGATGCTGTAATGCCGACCGAGTAATCGTGTTGCCTGATCCAGGTCACCCGATTCAATCGCTGCTCGGATCCGGCTGCTGCTCACCCGTTCATTATCGATGAGAAAGGTTTCTGATCGCTCGACTTTGAAATCATGTCTTTCAGACAGATCACAAAGCAGATCAAAATCACCTTTGCGACCCTGCCCGAAACGAAAATCATCACCGATCAACAAATGCCGAACGCCCACTTTTCCCAACAACAGATCGACAACAAAATCTTCCGCGGATATTGCTGCGAGTTGTGCATCAAAACGAACACAGATCATCCGATCAACACCATGATCACGCAACAACTGATATTTCTCACGCCAACGCGTCAACCGCGACGGCGCATTGTCCGGATCAAAAAACTCCATGGGTTGTGGTTCGAAAACCATCACGGTGACAGGCAAATTTAGATCGTCAGCGCGTGATCGACATTGCTTCAGAACGGCCTGATGGCCAAGATGGAAACCATCAAAATTGCCGATCGTCGCTACACAGTCATGATGACGTGATCGTAAATCGCCGATATGTCGGATGAGTTCCATCTTATAAGGAGCCTCTGATTAAGTCTGGTTGAATTTAGGCTGCGATGAAATCGTTTCAAACTTCTTCGAAGTGAGTGCCAATAGTGGTTCTATTGTAGCGAACTTCGGGGAAGTTTGGGGCGATTTCAGCCAGCATAAAACAATCATGACTTAATCAGAGGCTCCTTAAGCCAGATCAAAAAAGATGGATTATACAGGATCGTCTAAGGCTTTTTTCTTTGAAATCTAACTAACCTGAACCTCGGATGAAACACTATTAAAGTTATGAAAAATAAATAAACTCCGTCATTCCGGTATGAATTTTAGCCGGAATCCATAATTTTAAAGTGCTAGATTCCTGCCGGGAACGTACAGGAATGACAAAGAATAGTTTTTGCTCCACATATCCCGAGTTCAAGGTAGCTAATTATTCAGTAAGACTATCTGGAAGATTTAGCTATATAGTTTTCCACAGAAGTCGCAGGCAACATTCCCGGCTGCGCTGCTTTCAATTCACCTTCGGGAGAGAACAATAAATAAGTTGGTGTGCCACGAAATGCTTCATCGGTTGCCGCTTCAAACTTTTCCCTGATTTCGGGCTTGTCAGTAACCATCACCGTATATGGTAATGAATTCTGTTTTTTATATTCTTTGATCAGTTCAATATTCTCGGTGCCATCAATAGAGATCGCGATCACTTCCGCATCCTTGTCTTTATGTTCAGCATGAAATTTTGCGTATTCCGGTTCCTGCTGTTTACAAATCGTACAGGTGGTTTCCCAGAACATCACCAACGTCCATTTTCCTTTGCCCACATGATCCTGAAGGCTGCCAGGCTCACCATCCAGCTTTTTCATTTTCATATCCAGATCAAACTCGCCCGCCATCGTACCGATAACACAAATACTGAAAGGCATAACGCCAACATCATTCTTTTAATAAACATATTTAATCCTCCGCTTTCACGATTAGAGCAATTACTCGTCTCATAAGTTCAAATCACGCCTTCTCACGCCGAGGATCAGTAATGATCCCACATACAAACCACCACCAATCACAATCCACTTTCCAAGCTCCATCACACGCTCAAGTCCGGTCCATTGCGTCCATTGCGCTAGTTCCGGCACATAAAACCATAAAACCAACGCCATGATCAAACCGGCAATAGCGACCTTGATCAACAATGCCATCCAGCCCGGTTCAGGATTATAAACACCTTGTTTCCGCAACCCTCGATACAGCAGTCCAGCGTTAATAAAAGCCGATAGTGATGTAGCCAGCGCCAGACCTGCATGCGCCAGCGGAAATACGAGGATCACATTCAGCACCATATTCGACACCATAGCGATGATACCGATCTTTACAGGCGTTTTAGTATCCTGACGGGAGTAGTAGCCGGGTGCAAGGATCTTGATCAGCGTGAACCCGAGCAGGCCAAACGAATAGGCGATCAAAGCCTGGCTGGATAATGCCACATCGTGCGCAGAAAACTCACCGTATTGAAACAAGGTAGAAAGCATTGGTGCGGCCAATAATGCCAGCCCAATCGTCGCTGGCAGCGCAATGATCAATACCAGTCGCATTGCCCAATCGAGCATTTTCGAGAAATGTTCTTTTGATCCTTGCGCATGTTTTTCTGACAAGCTCGGCAGGATCACAACACCTAAAGCAATACCAAAAACGCCGAGCGGAAATTCCAGTAATCGATCGGCAAAATAAAGCCACGAAACACTACCGGTGATCAGAAACGACGCGATCAAAGTATCCAGCAATAAATTTATTTGTGAAACAGAAACACCAAAGATTGCAGGCCCCATCAACCTGAGAATTCTCCGGACACCTTCGTCGGTTCTTTTCAGGCTTGGCCTCGGAAATAATTTCAATTTCATCAAGAAAGGAAATTGGAAAAGTAACTGGACTATTCCACCAAAAAATACGCCCCACGCCAGTGCCGTGACAGGCTGATCAAGATGTGGAGCCAGCCAGATCGCAGCACCGATAATAGAAATATTCAAAAATACTGGCGTGAATGCAGGACCGGCAAAATGTTTGAAAGTATTCAGCACGCCGCCAGCCAGAGCGGTGAGGGAGATAAATAGAATATAAGGAAAAGTAATGCGTAATAATGAAACTGTCAGATCAAACTTTTCTTCATCATCAATAAAACCCGGTGCGAAGATCGAGATCAGGATTGGTGCGGCAAGAACACCGACAATCGTGATAATCCCCAGAACAACGCTAACGTCCCGGCAACACTGTTGATCAGGTTATGAGTTTCATCATGCGACTTTTGTGATCGATATTCCGAAAGTATCGGCACAAAAGCCTGTGAAAAAGCACCTTCGGCAAACAGGCGACGAAGGAAATTAGGGATCTTGAACGCTACAAGAAAGGCATCAGCCCCCATACCAGCACCAAACATCTGTGCGATCACCCTGTCCCGTACAAGCCCGAGAACCCTTGAGATCATGGTCATGGCGCCAACGATGGCGGTTGATTGGAGGAGTTTGCTGCTCATTTATTGATCATGGAATAAAAAAGTGGCGAAACAATAGCACAGAGATTGACAAATGTGTCCAAAATACGCATAGTTACGCGTTTTTAGGACTCGGCAAGAGTTCTTTCCGAACTATATTAGGAGATATTTTACATTGGCCAACTCAGCACAAGCCAGAAAACGCGCAAGACAGGCAGACGTTCATTTCGCACGTAACGCTGCTCAACGTTCAAGATTCCGTACCGTTCTCAAGAAAGTTGTCTATGCTATCGACGCAAACGACAAAGCGACTGCAGAAGCTGCTTACAAAGAAGCTATCCCCGTTATTGATCGTATGGCGAACAAGGGTCTGATTCACAAAAATAAAGCTGCTCGTCATAAGAGCCGTCTTAACACGAAAATCCAGAGCCTATAAGAAATCTCTATTCCCGGATCACTCTGATCCGGGAATGTTTTACAGAAACCACCCGTTTTTTATTTCGATACATTCCTGACAAACTAGCACCAGACCAGTCTACAAACAGCCTCTCGCTGAAATATTTTTGTTATTAACGATGGTTGTTCCTCTATAAACAACACAGACTTCTCCCAATCCAGAATCGCTTTTGCCTTCTCCATCGCTAACCTCACAGGAAAACCAAAACGCGCCCCACGCCGATTCTGCTTCATCCTGACAAGCCCAAGCTTTTGGGCAATATTCCTGTCAGAGAAATGATAAAACTCATAAAACCTCCCCACGCGAAAAAACACCACATCTTCAGGAAACCGCCATTTAAAATAACCATACTGCTGACTCACCCGCTGAAAATTCTTCGGCACGGTGTATTTTCTGATCAACTTCCAGTTATCCGCATCAAACTCAAAATACTGCCGCAGAAAAGCGAACTTGTTCCAGATTGATTGCCACAAGTTCCAGCAACTGGCGAGTTTAAAATGCCCCAAATAAGACGACAACATCGCCGACAGTTTATCCAGCAATGTCCGATCAAAACGATAAACGGTTGTCCTGTCCCTTTCTTCAACCAGCAAAGATTCATAGTCCCGCAACTGTTCTTTAAGATGATTCACCACACGTCGTCTTACCAGCATATAATCCCGTCGTACGATATAACCAAGAAAATCCAGTCCATTAGAAACAGAAGCCAGCGGTTGTCGTGGGTTAAGCTGCAACTGACGATGTTCCTGCAGGTAATCTTCAATCTGACTTTTCCATTCCAGTAATTGATCAGGCTCCTTCGCCAGCAAGACAAAATCATCACAATAACGCAGATAATGTCGGCACTTCAGTTGATGCTTGATCAGATGATCCATGCCGGTCAGATAGACGTTGGCAAAAAACTGGCTATTCAGATTACCAATGGGCAAACCTTTATTGTCACCACAACCAAACAGGGTTTTATGTGGTGGTATTCGTCCGGTTAAATCACGACCCCGAAAAATATGATTCTGGGTACAATCATGATAGACCAGTATTTTTGTCAGCCATAAGGCATTTTCATCTTTGAGTTTTGCTGACAATAAACCATAGAGAATATCCTTATCAATGGTCATAAAATAATTACGGATATCCAGTTGCAGATAATAAGCCGGTTGTGTGCCGTTGCTGGTGGATTGCCGAATAAACTGTTGCAGACGTTTTACGCCACGATGCACGCCTTTGCCTTTTCGGCAGGCGTAGGAATCATGAATAAAAATCGGCTCCCAGATTTGCTCCAGATAATCCACCAATAGATGATGCACCACACGGTCACGAAAATCGGCGGCAAAGATTTCGCGTAGTTTGGGGCGGGTTGAAAAAAAGCAGACAGAACGGGTGGGCTGGTAAGTGCGGTTTAGCAAGCTGTGTTGCAATGCCAGCAATTCTTTTTCCTGCTGTGCTTCAAAACGCAAGGCATTCATCGTATTGCGCTTGTTGCGACGGCAGGCATAATATTGCCGGTAAAGGTTGTCTAATGACAGGTCAATCGTCATCATTATCCGGGGGCAACCGCCCACACGAAGAAATTATTATTCTTATTGTTAGTGTTCTGGTTGCCATTGTTGGTATTGAAGTTGAAAGCGCTGGACGAACCAGACGCGACAACCACCGCTAGCTAACACCAGCCACAACAACATATTACCTGCTGACTTAATGCAAGCCATAAAAAAAATGGCCTGCCCACCGGCGACAAATCCCTTACGGGTATTGCCGCCTGAATTATCATACCGGATAGATAAAAAAACCATCCGGTGCAACAGGCGCACAATGATACATAGGCACGCTAAATACCGATATTGAAACAGGTATTTATTCTGGCACATTTACCTCAACACATTCACGCTTCGCCGCGCTTTTTATCCAGCCCTCGTTCTGTCTGCTAATGGAAACCAGTTTCTCGATGATATATTTAAAGGCTTTGAAACTTTTAAAAGCCTGTACTTCTTTACCGATGCGGGTCAGTAATAACAATTCTTCCAGCCGGGCGCGAAGCTGCACCAGCTCGGTATATTTTTGCGGTGAATGATTGGCCTGAATGACTTGCGTTACGACTGCCCTGCTTTGGTTACGCAGGTCAGCACCCAGGGTGTATTTGTGATAACGGCTAAAACCCGCGACCACTTTTTCAAAATGTACCGCTAAATCTAATGATGCTTTATAAATGGGTAAATGCTCGTAACGTGCCATCAGACCCTCACATTTATTATTAGTTGGTGCAAAAAAAAACACCGGTGGCGCTATGCGCCACACGCGCCTAAAAGGCGCGCCAAAACCTTAAAACAAAAGAACCAAATGACACGAATGACCAAAGCATCAAGATGTTCCCGCTCGCTTTCGGCTAAACCCTGCCAGCCCTGCCAATGCCGAACCCATCAACCACACCGCCGCCGGTACCGGTACTGCGGAAACATTGCCGGGGGCAACCGCCCACACGAAGAAATTACTTCTTAATTGTTAGTGCCCTGGGTGCCACCGTGACGGAATTGAAGAGGAAAGCGCTGGACGAACCAGACGCGACTTCGGTATCTGTCCAGTACACCGAATTTAGTATATTGCTGAATAAGGCGAGGTTCGCGGTATTGGTGGCATCGTCTACGCCGTAAACACTGCTGGATAAGGTAACGATATTTGAACCGGCATCGCGGTGCTGGGCAGCAACCCCGCCCAGATTGTTGTAGTAATGATAGGACAGTTCGCTGGCGGTTGAGCCGGGGCTTTGTCCAAAGGGGTTGCTCGTGGCATTCACCGGGGCGCTGATATTGTAGCCACTGTCCGTACTGCCATCATAGGTGAAAGTTGTGTTGAAGCTGCTGCCGTTGACAGCATTGACTTCCGGTTGGCGCCAGGTGTCGACACCCAGATAGCCATTGGAACCATCGTTGTTCATGGCGGTTATCCAGGCGTTGGCATTGTTCCAGGTCATACGGCCGGTGCTGCCGACGGTGTTGGCGGTGTCGTCACTTACACTGGTACTCAGGCTCAGACCAAACTGGTTAGTTACCGCCAGGTTAGCATTGGCCAGCCAGGTGATGTTGAGCACGTCGTCATAGACGGCATTATTAGTACCGCCGCCGATACTGACGGCCATTAAGGTGGCGTGGGCGGGGCTGCTGAGGCAGGTGAGTAATGTGAGTGTGCCGAGGGTTTTTAAGCTGATGTGTTTCATAGTTGCTCCTGTTTTTTTAGCTTTTCCATCTAATTTTTGTTGTTGGTTATTTCACATTAGACATTGCAAGGGCTGTGCCTGATATGCGTTTCTTTATTTTTCAATGACTTAGCGCAGATCGATGGTTTCTGGCTGGTTGTTTAGGCTAAATTGTGTCGCCTGTGGACGACAGATTTGGACGAATCTAGTACATTCAAAAGATTATTCGTGGATTGATCAGAGCCTCCTTAATTTCAGTATGCATTCCCACGGAGACCGTGGGAACGAGATTTTACTCCGCTCGACCACCCTCAATAAATATGTAATATAGGACTTGATATATTATTTTACATAGTGATTATCAAGTTGGATGACCACTTGATTTACTTTCTGATATTCTTTAACCATATTAATAGAAGGAGGTTCTAATGAATTCAATCACTTTGGACAAAATGTCCACCGAAGAAAAAATTCAGATCATGGAAGAAATATGGGTAAACTTGTGCAACTAGGCAGAAAGTCTCACTTCCCCCAAATGGCATCAAACTGAACTCTCTCAAAGAGAGAAAGCGATTCAAACTGGCCATGATGAATTTCTTGACTGGGGGGTAGCAAAAAACCAGATCAATAAACATATTTCATGAAAATACGTATTCTCTCATCAGCCAGACAAGATCTAGTTGATGGGTACACTTTTTATGAGTTACAAAAAGCAGGCCCTGGTAAATATTTTCTCGGCTCTCTTTACTCAGACATCGACTCTTTAAATTATCAATGCCGGTATTCATTCTGTGCATTTCAGTAACTATTACCGTGTGTTGATCCAGACGTTTTCCTTTCGCTGTTTATTAAAAACTGGAATAGAGCTAGTGCTCCGTCGGCATTAGTTTGATGGATAAAGTAAATTAAAAATCGTCATTCCCGAAGTCTTTATATCGGGAATCCACTTGATAAACATGGATTCCTACTAAGAGCACGTAGGAATGACGAGCTAGAGTTTTACCTGTCAATACAATATTGACAGTCTACTAGTTAACCTCAGCTCGGGATAAGGAATTTTTAAACTGTTGTTAAATCATTGGGTTATAAAACCATTGTAGGTTGGGCAAAGGTACGTGCCCAACAAATTGGGGGAAATGAAGCTTCATCCAAGGCGATAATATCCTCAAAACGTTGGGCACGCTATGCTTTGCCCAACCTACACAGTATTTTTTATCCCGAGTTCAGGTTAGTTAGAAATCTCTGTTTCCGGATCAAACCTGATCCGGGAATAATATTAGCTACTCACTACAGAACCACCATATTATCTCGGTGGATCAGTTCCGAATCTCCACAGTATCCTAAAATTTCTTCAAAACTCTCGCTAGATTTACCGATAATTTTTTCTGCTTCGTTTGCAGAAAAGTTGATCAAGCCCCGCGCGATTTCTTCCCCTGAAGAAGAAATGCAGATCACCAGTTCGCCACGATCAAAATCACCTTCGACTTTTTTCACACCGACAGCCAGCAAACTGCTGCCTTTTTCTTTCAGCACTTTGATCGCACCATCGTCCAGCACCAGCTTACCTTTTGATTGAAGCCCTCCGGCTAGCCATCTTTTTCTGGCGATGATCGGTTCCTGATCAGGTAATAGCAATGTTCCAACATCTTCACCTTTAGCAATTTTTTCAAGGACATTTTCTTCATTTCCGGACGCAATGATCGTCGCAGTTCCAGAGTGAGCTGCGTGAGCGGCGGCGGTTAATTTTGTTCGCATGCCGCCACGTCCCAGTTCTCCACCTTCTCCGGCCATTGCTTCGAGTTCAGCATCACCGGCTTTGCCTTCTTTGATCAGATAAGCATCCGGGTCATTGCGTGGATCTGCGCTGAAAAGTCCATCTTGATCAGTCAAAATAACTAATAGATCAGCATCGATTAGATTGGCCACAAGCGCAGCCAAAGTATCGTTGTCACCAAAGCGAATTTCATCCGTTGCCACCGTATCATTTTCATTGACGACTGGAACAACACCAAATTCAATTAAAGTTTTTAAGGTACTTCGCGCATTGAGATAGCGTCTTCGATGCGACAGATCTAGATGGGTTAATAATACTTGTGCTGTTTTGATGTCGTAGCGCTGGAAGCAAGTTTCATAAGCCTGAACCAGTCCCATCTGGCCTACGGCTGCTGCTGCCTGTATTTCATGCAGTGAAGAAGGTCTGCCCTTCATACCGAGCCTCGAAACGCCTTCTGCGACTGATCCAGATGTCACAAAGACAACTTCGATGTTCTCTTTCATTCTTGCTGCCGCTTGTGACACCCATGTGTCGATGGATTCCAGACGCAAGCCACGGCCATCGTTGGTTGCGAGTGCGCTACCAATCTTGATCACCCAGCGACGGGTGTTTTTTAGATCTTGTCTGGAGCTTACGGCCATAATATTAGCTACGATTATTTATTCTTTTCTTTTTCTGCTTCTTTTTTTAATTCGTCTATTTCATCAAGTCTGTTTTTGATCTTGAACATGAGTTCCTTACAACCTTCGCCGGTTACTGCCGAGACATTAAAAACCGGTTCCTTCCAGTCCAGTTGTTCGATGATTTCCTGACTCAATATTTCCCGATCTTCTTCCAGCATGAGATCGGTCTTATTCAACACCAGCCACCGTTCTTTGTCGAGCAGATCACTGCCATATTTTTCCAGCTCTTTTTCGATCGTGCGAATATCTTCAACCGGATTGTTGCCGATTTCTTCCGAAGCCATATCAACAATGTGCAATAACAAACGTGTACGACTCAGATGTTTCAAAAATTGAATACCCAGACCTGCACCTTCTGCTGCACCTTCGATCAAACCGGGAATATCGGCGATGACAAAACTTTCTGCGACACCAACAGACACCACACCAAGATTTGGATGCAATGTTGTAAATGGATAATCAGCCACCTTTGGTCTCGCTGCTGACACCGCTGTGATCAATGTTGATTTTCCGGCGTTCGGTAATCCCGCCAGTCCGACATCGGCCAGAACCTGCATCTCCAGTCGAAGCTCTCGTTCTTCGCCTTCTGTTCCTTTTGTGATCTGACGAGGTGCGCGATTGGTGCTGCTTTTAAAATGGATATTCCCAAGGCCATGTGTTCCACCCTGAGCAACGAGTAATTTTTGATCAGGCTCGATCATATCGCCAATCAATTCACCCGTGTCTTCATCGTAAACCAGGGTTCCCAGAGGAACATTGATCACTTTATCTTCACCTTTTTTACCGTAGCGTTGCTGTCCCATTCCTGTCTGGCCTTTGCCAGATCGGTATAGGCGAGCATGACGAAAATCGACCAGTGTATTCAGGCCTTCATCAACTTGCAGATAAACACTGCCGCCGTTCCCGCCATCACCACCATCAGGGCCACCGAATGGAATATTTTTTTCACGGCGAAAGCTCAGGCAGCCATCGCCACCTTTTCCGGCTTCTACACGTATTGTTGCTTCATCTACGAATTTCATATTTTTGGTATTCTAAATCAAACCCCATAAAAAAACCCCGTACAAGACGGGGTTTCCATGGTCAGCAAATGTGATTCCGTTTTACGCTGAAGCAGGAGTCACGCTAACAAATGTACGGTTTTTAGTGCCTTTAACAGTGAAAGTCACGTTACCTTCTTCTTTTGCAAAAAGAGTGTGATCACGACCGATGCCAACATTAACGCCTGCGTGGAAATGAGTACCACGTTGTCTAACCAGAATGTTACCAGCCTTAACCAGTTCACCACCGAAGCGTTTTACACCAAGTCGTTTCGACTCCGAATCGCGTCCGTTATTAGTACTACCACCTGCTTTCTTATGAGCCATCTGTATATCCTCTTAAATTTCTTACGTTATTTCTTTTTACTGAATTCTGTTTCGCCACCGGCTGCCAGGATCTTCGCCTGTCCCAACCAGTCTTCACGAACGATACGGCCTTTGAAGTTCAGCTCACTATCAACTTTTTCAATATCTTCGTCAGAGAAGCTTTCGATCTGGCTGAAGTGATAGATGCCGAGATTGTTCAGTTTCTCTTCAAGTTTCGGACCAACACCAGAGATTTTTTTCAAATCGTCTGCTTCACCATTTGGTGCGCTTAAAAAACTAACCGCCGCTGCAGTTGCTGCCACTTCTTTTACCGGAGCTGCTTTCTTCGCCGCAGGTTTAGGTTTAGCCGCTGCTTTCGCTGGAGCCGCTTTCTTCGCACCGCCTGTAGCCGAAATGCCGGTGATTTCCAGTTCAGTATAAGACTGACGATGTCCGGCCTGTCTACGATAATGCTTACGACGTTTGAATTTGATGATAGTGATTTTCTTGCCACGACCCTGACCTTTTACCGTCGCAGAAACGTGAGCACCTTCGATCATCGGTGAACCGACAGTGATGTCATCGCCATTTCCGAGCATCAAGACGTCGTCTAACTCGACGGCTGCACCTTCTTCCGCTTCCAGTTTTTCAACGCGGAGAATATCCCCTTCGCTGACCTTATATTGTTTACCGCCTGTCTTGATTACCGCGTACATGTGAGTCTGACTCCGAAACTGATTGTTATTTGTCTGAATAAAGCCGGCTGATTTTACGGAAAAAACGCGCGGCTTACAAGGAAACAAACCCATTCTTATCAAAACCACCCAAAATACATGGAAAAGTATGGTAACTCGACCGATTTCTGGCAGAATAGTGGCAGATATGAGCTTAATACCTTTACGCAAACAGGCTGAGATTAACACGATTGACGACATCCGCGATCTGATTACGGATGACATGAACAGCGTCAACCGTTTGATCCACGAAAGTCTTTATTCCGAAGTCGCCCTGATCAATCAGCTGGGACATTATATCGTCAATAGTGGCGGCAAACGATTACGTCCCATTCTCGCACTTCTCAGTGCTCGAGTGCACGGGCTTCATGGTTCCAGTCACATCGATATCGCAGCGATTATTGAGTTTATTCATACGGCGACCTTATTACATGATGACGTGGTCGATGAATCTTCCATGCGACGTGGTCGTGAAACAGCAAATGAGATCTGGGGAAACGAAGCCAGCGTTCTGGTCGGTGACTTTCTTTATTCACGATCTTTCCAGATGATGGTTAGCCTGGAGAATATGCGGGTCATGGAGATTCTTGCTGAGACAACGAATATTATTGCCGAAGGGGAAGTCATGCAGTTGATCAACTGCAATGATCCGGAAACAACTGAACAACGCTATCTCGAAACTATTCGACATAAAACCGCAAAATTATTCGAAGCTGCTACAAGACTTGGCGCTGTGATCAGCAACACAACTAAAAAACGTGAAGAAGCGGCAGCAAATTATGGTCGTCATCTTGGGACGGCTTTCCAGTTGATCGATGATGTGCTGGATTACAGTTCTGACCTTGATCAACTAGGAAAAAATATTGGTGATGATCTGGCCGAAGGCAAACCAACTTTGCCGTTGCTCTATGCCATGTGGAACGGTAATGAATCTCAAAGCAAATTAATCCGAAAAGCAATTGAGACTGGTGGCAAAGAACAGATTGCAGAAGTAATGATCGCGATCGAAGAAACCGGTGCGCTGGAATATACGACGAATTGTGCAAGAATCGAATCTGAAAAAGCACTGGAAAGTCTAAAAGATCTACCGCCTTCACCGTATAAAGAAGCGCTTGTAACGCTTGCACATTTTTCGGTTAACAGAACTTCCTGACTCTCTATTTCAAATAATTTTCCAGGTATTGATCAAAAGGAAGTTGCTCAGTCTCTTCTAACGACCGTTGCTCATTGATGGATTGAATGGCCATTTCATCAAGCTGATCAAATCGTTTCCTCGGCACGGATAATCCCGAAAAATAATCTTTGTGTTGTTCTGATTTCTTCAAGGCAAATTTGAAAAAGGATTGGTCGGTTTCGTTCATGCCTTCGATCACTTGTGTGGAAGGAAGCAATGAAGCATCTTTTACTTTGTCGATCTGTGCCTGTAGTGCGTTGGAATATTTCTGATTCTTGCCATTAAGATCCTGGCCATCAAGATTTTGCTTATCCAACATGGCACAAACACCATGCATGTTGTCGAGAATTTTCGTCACCCAGTCTGTCATTAAAACCTCTTTCCCTTCTCTTAAAAGGGTCAGATCAGGATTGCGTCCACAACAGGCTGCCGTTGACTGATTTCGCTCAAACTCATTTCTCTCTTCGGCATCCATGTCCGGGCTTTCCTGCAATAAACAGCTGATCAACAAAGCTTCCATAAAGTTTAGTTGTTGCTCGTTGACGCCGATGGGGTCAAATGGGCTTACGTCGATTGCGCGGATCTCAACATATTTGATCCCGCGCGTGTCGAGGGCGTGGGATGGTGTTTCTCCGGATTCTGCGATCTGTTTGGGACGGACGAAGCTGTAATATTCATTTTCGATTTGTAGAATATTTGTATTCAGTTGTCGGTATTTTCCATCAACCACCACACCAATATCTTCATATTCTTCATAAGGCGTTTTGATCGCATCTTTGAGGCTGGCGACATATTCATCCAGTGAATTATAGCTAACGACGATTCCATCCTGATTACTATTTTTGTAACCAATATCACTCATGCGCAACGAGGTCGCATATGGTTCATGACAGGATGAACAATCAAACTCTTCGAACTCTTTGCGTCTTAAATTGATAAAAGAAGGACAAACTGCTGGCGAAGCTCCGAATAGATAGGAAACGATCCAGCCGATTCGCTGGAAATTCCGGATCAGACTCATGTACGATTCTGAGATGAAGTCCTGTAGATCACCTTTGTCATTTTCAAGCGACTGGTAAACTGGCCAGAATTTTTCCGGAATCGAATAATTATAATGAACGCCCGAGATCGCCTGCATAGCGCGTCCATATCTGTGCGCAAGACCGTGTCGATAAATATGCTTCATTTGACCGACATTTGAACTGCCATATTCGGCAATGGGAATGCTTTCATCGGTTTCCAACAAGCAAGGCATGCTGGTAGCCCACATGAGCTCATCATCAATGTTTTCGTAGATAAAATGGTGTAAATCCGTAAGAAAACCCAACGTATCTTTTATGTCTGCAAAAGGTGGTGTGATCAGTTCAAGAAGTGCTTCTGAATAATCCGTAGTGATGTGCGGGTGTGTTAACGTTGAGCCGAGGCTTTCCTGATGTGCAGTCTGGGCAATATGGCCTTTTGGGGTTACACGCAGACTTTCTTTCTCAAGCCCTTTTAGCCCACCACCAAGTAGACTCTCATTGTTTGTTTCAGCCAACGTCTTAAGACGTTCTTCTAATTTTTTATACAAGGATTGATCCTGCACGATAAAGATTTACATGCAAAACAAAATACAGGAAAAATAGATTTTTTGATAGATGAGAAGCTGATTCTCATCTATCAATGTTTGAGAGAACTTCAGTTATTTAAGGAAGCTCTGATCAAGTCGTGATTGTTTTAGGCTGGCTGAAATCGCCTCAAACTTCTCCGAAAATCGCTGCAGTAGAACAACTATTACCGCTCATTTCGAAGAAGTTTGAAACAATTTCCTCTCAGCATAAATTCAACCAGACTTAATCAGAGCTTCCTTAATAGTTTTTGAAAAACTGATCGTCAGAATCATCTGGACGATGATGCTGACCATTGAAAGCTTCTTCGAGAGCCATGTGAGCAATTTTTTTGACTCGCTCCAGGCTGGCCTTCTGTTCGTCAGTAAGATTATCGCGATCGAGATTAAACTGTTCACTTGAGGTGAACCAGTCAATAAAATCAAGACGAATGCTATTTTCTTTCTTATCCAGTTGATCCAGCTTTTCCTGATTTTGAAAACTTGTTGTCTTTGCCAGAGATAGCGCAGCATCCGCCTCGTCAAATTTATCCTTGGCTTTATCTATCTCATCACCCATCGACTCAACATCGACCAGCATGGGAACCTCAGAAAAACTTATCTCACTATCTGACTGCAAAGATTGACGTTGTTTCCTTAAGTCATCCAGCTGTTTCTGCACCACATGCAAAGATTCCAGAGCCTGTTTCTTTTCTGCCTGTGCCTTTCGAGCCTTTTCAATCACATGAGTAGCTTGTTGTTGTAATTGGCTTCTGACCGTCTGAATGGTTCTCTGCTGACGTAAATTGTACTGTTTATGCGCTTCTTTGAACTTCTCTATGATCTGGCGAGATTCCAGCGCCGCAGCCTGCCTGATCTGTTCAATTTCCATGCTCTTTGACTGTTGACGCTCCAGTCCCATAGAAAAACGTGCGAGCTGCTCACGCATTTTCTTCCGCTCTGTCGCAAGTTGTAGCTCAAAACTTTCACGTCGCGTGAGCTCGAAAGACTCCTGCTCTTTCAATCGATTCTTGATCGTCTCAAGCTCATCTGAAACATGTCGAAGAGTCAGATCTTTCTGCTCGGAGTCTTTGTCATCTGTTGTGACACGATTTCTTTCTTCCTGAATATGACTCTGGGCACTTTCAAGTTGTTTGCGTAATAAGGCAAGTTCGCTGTCACCTTCATCGCTCACATTTTCATACAAACTATTCGTTGGCATATTCTCGATATGATCAATTTTCTTGCGTGCCTCAACTAGAAGACTTAGATCCTCTACAGGTTCTGCGCTCTCGTTTTCAAGCCATTCCTGCGCAATAACATTCTCGGTTGAGAACATTGATTTCAAATCCCGAATGCGTTGATCAACGGCCATGATCTGTTCGCCCATGGATTCTGGTAGAGACTCAGGCATAGATTCAGAAATATCAGTACCACTACTCTGCTTTTCAGGCAGATCAGTTGTCAAATCCTGCTTTTCTCTCAATTTGGCTGAAAGCGCATCAACCCATGTTTCGCCCATGCTAATTTCCCCGGAATACTCTCGTAATCCCCCATCCAAAACTGAAGCATTAAAACCTCTTTTACCTAAAATTACAGCTGCTGCTGAACTTCTAAGTCCTGAATCACAGTATAAAATATAAGTTTGTTCTTTGGCTAGTCTGACAGTCCCACTTTCAATTTGAGACAGAGGAGCATTCTGGCTATATTTCAGATGAGACTGTGAGTATTCATCTTCAAATCGTACATCCAACCACATCGCACCCTGATTGATTTTTGAAGATGCCTGATGAAACTTAAGTATGTTTAAAGGAGGTTGCTGGATCAGATCATCAAAATCCTTACGTGCCAGCCGCATCATTTTGCCAGCAGTCAACATCGTCACCGTGGTATTCCGCTTCTGATCGGACAACAACGCTTCCTCACCAAAATAACCGCCAACCTCGAGTTCTGCCAGCGTTACCGTTTCGCCAGAATCAAAATTGTGTTTGGAAACAGCACAACGTCCCTCGCGAACAATATAGAAATACTTACCGGGCATATTCTGGGTAATCACCTGATCACCCGTTTTCACGATCATATCATCCAATCGATTAAATACTTTATGAAGGTTTGCTGGAGAAATCTGTGCAAACACCTCTGAGGATAGGAGTTGATCGAACCCGCCAGCATTCAAAGAGTTAGCCACATCCATATTACTATCCAGTATCGTCAATCTTTCAAGTAACGATCGATCAACCATCAACAAAACAACTCGTGTTATTGCTATCGCTGAGACAGAGTGATTGTGATTGATCGCAACTTTTGCAACCTCTTCACCTGCTGAAATCGTTCTTACGAATTGTTTATTTGACAATAAATCCGCATCACCAGAAAGCAGATAAAAAAGTTTTTCGCTTTTATCAACCTGCTCAAACAAGCTACTCCCACTTGGGATCATGATAACTTCAGATTGACGTATCAGTTGTTCCTGAATTGCAGACGACAAGCTGCTAACCGGAATTAACTGGTGAATTTCATCTTGGTACTTCTGTTCTACGTTAATTTTTGGGTTATTTTCTTGCATATAATTCAATACAACTCAGGCATCCATGTCAGGGATCAAATGGCTCCTTAACAGGGTGATTTGATCCTTTAACTTCAACTTACGCTTTTTCATTCGCTTCAACTGCAACTGATCAGGATCTGGATCCTGAGAAAACCGAGCTATCGCATCATCAAGATCCCGATGCTCATATTCCAGCTCCACCAATTGTGTTTTGACCACATGTAGCTTGTTCTTATCCAAATGACTCACTCTTTGTATTGATTGGGTCGATCTATAAATCACCCAATATTACCGTTATTCCATAAAAATCTCACAAGATCCTTAGTTCTAACAATAAACAGGCCGTGTTCATCTATTTAAAACCATGCAATAGTCATGACAGCTTCTGCTAGTAAGTCTGGAGTTTAACCCTCGTCGAAACAGATTTCTTTGATCGGAAACATCTTGAAACACAATACTACAAGACTGAACTGGCTCTAAAATAGGCTATTTTGAGGAATTAGCAGTACGTTTCTGTCCGAGACCAAACAATGCGATCAGTCCAGAAGCCAGCAACCACACGCCTGCTGGAAGGGGAACAGGTGCAATATCTCCGGCAAACATCAGGTTTTTGATGCCGATGTCATCTGATCGGGAATCTTCATTGAACTCCAACCAGTCAAATGGCGTATCTGAAACAATGCCGATAAATTGGATGTTATCAAAATTTCCTTTATATGCACCTTCATCCACATCCGGAGTAGCAGGATCATCGTAATAGCCAGGGATTACGGGCTGACCTCCGGTTTCTTCCAAAATCTTGAAGGTTTTGCCTTTAGAATCGGTCACTGTAATCGACTCCTTTCCGTATGAATATAAACCGCCATCTGAAGGCTTAGGTTTATCAGGATCAATAGAATAATCCATCTGCTTTTTGTTATTAACAATTTCAAAAGCTAAGGCATACAGATCTGGACCACTGGTAATTTCAATGCTGAAATCGTCATTGTCCCATTTGAACGGATCGCCATCAGCAACCTTTTTGGTATCAAAGCCTCCGAACTTGCCGATGGAAAGAACATCCGTGAAAGCATCTACCCATTCAAATTTAGCATTTACCCCTTTTTTAATGCGATCATTATAAAAAACATGTGCCTCGGCAATATCACCATCGTTATATTGGGTACCATGATCGCTATTTACTTTATCTGTTTCGAGCGCGCCAATCTCAAAGCTCCACTGAAAGTTAGTATCAGTTTTATTGAAAGTAGCCGTTCTACCCAGGTCAACATTATTCCCACTATTACTCCAGTCCATTCGCTTTGACTCGTAATCTGGATCAGCTGGATCTAGTGCTGAAAATCCACCCGAAACTGTCGGTGCTATATTCGCGTGATTGGTTTCAAAAGTGGCATGATCAAGATGACGAGAAAACGTTGTCGTCATATCATTTTGCCAGGCATCAAAGCTGGTAGAAAAAAGAATGGCGGCCTGTGCTTGTACTGTGAAGATCGAAATAAAAAACGAAATGAAACCTGGAATCAAAATCCTTTTCTGCATAATCCCTTCCTTGGGTTAGTTATGATGAGAGCCTACATTTTCCATCATAGGTAATAACCGGTCAAACTGATCACATACTATAAAAACTTTGTAACTGTTTGATCTTGCATACTTTTAAATTCAGCTATACTTGATCAATTATAACAACTGTTTCCTGGACAATGATTATCGTATTTGTTTTCCAGAAACGGCATCCGTGATCGTTGTTGAGAAAGCTTCCCCTGAAGAACTGCCTCTTAAAATATAATCCAGTTGATCGCCAAATTTGATCTGAACTCTCCACCCATTTTTCACAGCAGGCTGATCAGAAACATTGGCGCTGGTAGAAACAATCGGCCCAGTTAAATCACACAATGCCCGGCAAAGAGGATGGGCAGTCACACGCACTGCAAGCCCGGAATGATCACCGGTTAACCAATGAGGACATTGATCAGATGCTGGAACAATCCATGTGAATGATCCAGGCCAACTGGCAGTAACTTTGTTTTGGATCTTCTTATTGGGGAATGTGATCAGTGATTCTAGTTGTGAAAGATCAGATGCGATGACGATCAGGCCTTTGCTAATCGGACGTCTTTTCATTCTGAGAATTTTTGCGACAGCTCGTGGGTTCCACGGATCGCAACCGAAGCCATAAACAGCTTCGGTCGGGTATGCGATCACGCCGCCGCTTCTGACGATTTCAGAAGCGCGTCTCAAATGCCAGCTGGAGTATTGTTTATCCACAACTGATCTGTCTGAGACTATTCTTTTGCTTTAGCCTTACTTTTCGTTTTGGCCTTAGCTTTGGCTTTCTTTTTTGATTTAGACTTAGCTTTACTCTTCGCCTTAGTCTTAGCTTTCGCTTTTGACTTTGCTTTAGCCTTACGTTTGCCACGCCCTCTTTCCGGCGCTTCTTCGATCATTTTTTGTGCTTCTTCAAGCGTGATCGATTCTGGCTCTTTATCCTTTGGAATACGTGCGTTCTTTTTACCATCGGTGACATAAGGGCCATAACGTCCTTTCAGAACTTTGATATCGGTTCCGGCAAATTCCTTGATGTTCTTTTCGGCATCTTCTTTTTTCTTCAGTACGATCAATTCCAGCGCACGTTCCAATGTGATCGTATAAGGATCATCGCCATCTTTGATCGAAACATATTTGTTGCCATAACGAACATAAGGTCCGAAACGTCCAACATTGGTTGAAACAGGTTCACCATCTGGGTCTTCACCAAGATCTCGAGGCAATTTAGTCAAACCCATCGCTTCATCCAGTGTGATCGTGTCCAGTTTCTGGCCAGCCTGCAAACCATAAAAACGTGGTTTTTCATCTGCTTCGGCATCACCGATCTGGACATAAGCACCGAATCGTCCCATGCGAACCGTTACTGGCTCGCCAGTTTTCGGATCATTACCTAATTCACGCGCCGAATTCGCTTCTTTTCGGGAAACGTTTTCTTCTTTATCGATCAGCAGTTTTTCAAATGGAACCCAGAATTCTTCCAGTACAGGAATCCATTGTTTCTCTCCACGTGAGATCGCATCCAGCTGATCTTCCAGCTTCGCCGTAAATTCATAATCGACATATTGGGCGAAGTGATCGGTCAGGAATTTGTTAACAATCCGTCCCATGTCTGTCGGCGTGAAACGTTTTTTCTCGAACTCGACATATTCACGATGAAGCAGCGTCGAAATGATCGAAGCATAAGTTGATGGTCGGCCAATATCATATTCTTCAAGCGTTTTTACCAGGCTCGCTTCTGTGAAACGCGGTGGTGGTTCGGTGAAATGTTGATCGGCTTTGATCTCATTGACTGTGATCGTTTCGCCTTCTTTTAATACCGGTAATTTCTTCTCATCATTATCGCCTTCGCCCGCGTCATCTTTGCCTTCAAGATAAACCGCCATGAAGCCCGGATCAGCAACAGTCGAACCACTGGCGCGGAAGTTATTTCCTTCACCGCATTGCAGATTCACGCCCACCTGATCAATCGTTGCATGTTTCATTTGCGAGGCGACAGTCCGCTTCCAGATCAGATCATAAAGCTTAAACTGATCTCCCGTAAGAAACGCTTTCATTTCTGTTGGTGTACGACGGGCAGAGGTTGGTCGACAGGCCTCATGCGCTTCCTGAGCATTTTTCGATTTGCCTTTGAACACACGTGGCTCATCCGGAATTTCGGTTTTACCATAGCGTTCGGAAACAAAGTCGCGGATCTCGCCGATCGCTTCCTGCGCCAGATTGATCGAGTCGGTTCTCATATAAGTGATCAAACCGACCGTGCCTGTGTCGATGGCAATCCCTTCATAAAGTTGCTGGGCCGTTTGCATAACACGTCTTGCTGTGAAGCCCAGTTTCCGCACACCTTCCTGTTGCAAAGTTGATGTAATGAAAGGCGGTGAAGGATTTCTTTTTCGTTGTTTTTTCTCAACATCGGTGACGAGTAATTTCCCGTCCGCAGCTTTGATCAGTTCATCACGAATTTTGTTGGCATTGCCAGCATCAACAACAGAGAACTGTTTGATCTTTTCGTTTTGATAGAGATTGAGTTTTGATCCGAAAGTAACGCCATTGTGCGTATTTGATGCTTCAATCGTCCAGTATTCTTGTGGATCAAATCGTTCAATGGCTTCTTCTCGTTCGACGATCAATCGCAGTGCTGGACTCTGTACACGACCGGCAGAAAGCCCACGTGCGATCTTCTTCCAGAGTAGTGGCGAGAGGTTGAAACCCACCAGATAATCCAGTGCGCGTCTGGCCTGTTGTGCGTTAACCATGTCCATCGACAATTCACGCGGGTTTTGAACCGCGGCCTGAATTGCACCTTTGGTGATCTCGCTGAAAACAACGCGATAGACTTTTTTATCTTTGAGAATATTTTTTTCTTTCAACATCTCCGCAAGGTGCCATGAAATGGCTTCTCCTTCGCGATCCAAATCAGTTGCGAGATAAAGCGCGTCGGCTTTTTTCATCGCTTTTACGATCGCGTTGACATGTTTGTTGTTTCTATCGATGGCTTCGTATTTCATTTCGAAACCATTTTCAGTATCTACCGCGCCCTTTTTCGGCAGCAGATCACGAACGTGTCCATAAGAGGCAAGCACTTCAAAGTCCTTACCAAGATAACGTTTTATCGTGCCTGCTTTGGCCGGTGATTCCACTATTACCAGATTTGTTGTCATACGATTTAATTCAGAAAGTTAAATTAAAAAAAATTCCCTAATGCAGAATACCGCTATGCTCATCCATGATCAGATCTTCCATCCAACCGAAAGCTTCTTCCTTGCCCGGCTGGTTAAACAATACCATCAAAACAATCCACTTTAACTGCTCCATATCGATCAAGTTTGCTTCTAATGCCATCACACGATCGAGCACTAATTCGCGGCTATGTTGCCCCAAGACACCGATCTGTTCAAGAAACAAAAGAAATCCACGACTTTCAAGATCCAGTTTACGTTCTTCATTTGAGGTATAAACACGGATGGCCGTGCTTTCTGCAACCTCGCTAACCGCAAGACTATCCTGCTGAGCAGCCAAACCTTGCAACCATTCAAATGCTTTTGCAATCTGCTCTTCATCAAAACCAGATTCTTTAAGTTCAACGCGCAATGAATCCTCATCGACAGAGATACTGTTATCGCCTGAATTGTCGTCGTCCAGGTAATTTTCAAAAAGAAAAATTAATACGTCTAATACTGTTTGTTTCATAATCCCTTTATTGGGGAACCCCTGATCAATTCATGTAATGACTAGATCAGAGGTTCCTTAGTTATTTATTTTTTACGTACATTCCACCAACCTGTGAACTGACATCCCCTTCAAGTTCCAGCGACAACAGAATGGAGGAAACTTCGCTGGCCGTCAATCCCGATCTTTCGACAAGCTCATTTACTGAAACCGGATCGTAACCCAGACTTTCCATGATCAATTTTTGATCACCTTTATAGGTTTCACCGGAATCTGATTTAGTTTTTTCTTTATTTTCGACAGGAAATAACGTCGCAAACAATGGCCCTAAATCTTCAATAATATCGTCAACAGACTCAACTAATTTTGCACCCTCCCGGATCAGAGCATGGGTTCCCCTGGCCTGTGGGTTTCGGATAGAACCAGGGATCGCAAAAACTTCTTTACCCTGCTCCATGGCAAAACGTGCGGTGATCAAAGAACCACTTCGTTGTGCCGCTTCAACAACCAGCGTTCCTAAAGCAAGCCCACTGATCACTCTGTTCCGTCGAGGGAAATTACCTTTATTCGGCGTTGTCCCCGGTACAAATTCTGTGACGATCGTTCCTGAGTTGACTACTTGTTCTGCCAGTTTCAAATGCTTTGCTGGATAGATCCGATCAGGCCCTGTCCCCAGAACAGCGATCGTTTTCCCTGTCGATTCAAGTGCACCCTTATGCGCTGCGGCATCAATCCCGAGTGCCAGACCGCTGGTGATCACGAGTCCCGCTTCAGTAAGAGAATGAGAAAATTCATGGGCAACCTCCAGCCCTCCCGGTGTTGCTGATCGGCTTCCGACAATGGCCAGTTGCGGCATAGACAACAGATCCGGATCACCATTGACGTATAAAAGAACCGGCGGATCGTTTAACTCTTTGAGCAGTGAAGGATAACGTGAATCATGTAGTGTGATGATGTGGTGACGTGGATGCGATTCTAACCAGGCAAGATCTTCGTCAACCTGCTGATCAGAGTTCTTGATCAGGTTGATTGCTGTCGAGTTTAAGCCAGCATGCTTCAGATCAGCAGCAGAGGTATCAAAAACATGTTGGGGGTTTTCAAATCTTTCGAGCAGACCAAGAATTGTTTTCGGCCCAAAACCTTTCAGGCGATTTAGTGCCAGCCAGGGTTGCAGGTTTTCTGGTTGTTGCTCTGCAGAGATTGTTTTCGTTACGCCATCCATAGCGCAACGATAATAACTGAGAACCTGTCAGACAGACAGGCCTCAATTGTTAAGATTTATTTACGGAAGGTGTACCGCGTCATAAATATGAGCAGGTCGCTCAAGGTGCATAACCAGTGCATAGCTGACTTTTTCAAATGTGCGGAATACCATCAGTTCACCGATACGTTCTTCCGGCAATTCAACTATCTCGGCAGAGCCGGTATTTTCTTCATTGAAGACTTTATCAACCGCCCGTTTATTGTCTCTCACGTCGGTATAAAGATTGCCGAGGAATTGATCAAAAGCATTTGTATCAGCGTGTTCAAACACAATGCGATCGTCGCCGGTTCTTACCTTCTGATCACGACCAACGGTGTCACGAACAAAACGTCCACTTTCATGGATGGCTAAAACATGACCAGCTTCCAACCCAGAGTCTGCACCCTGATTCAGCACAACAATCTGATACTGACCAATTTGCGAAACGCCATCTATAACAGAAATGATCGTGCCGTTAACTTCATGTTGTGGTGCATGTGGAATGAATTCTTTATTGATGGGATCTTCTTCAGGTAAAAATCGATCGCCAACCAGCACTTCACGTTTAGACAGCGTAATCAAAGCCGTGGCTGGATCACCAAATCTTTGCATCTCAGCATCAGCAATGTAAAGCGCTTCATAACCAAGAATTTCACCTTCTTTTTCGCCTGCTAATGGTGGATTACGATAAGTTTCTCCACTGCGGAAAATCATATATCGATTTCTTTGTTCATTCTCGTCAATCCCTCGAACGTAGACTTTGTTCTCTGCACCGGCGATCAGGTGTTCATCCTGGCTGGCAAGAACATAAGGTGCCAAATTAAGCGTATCCTGATTTACGACACGAGGACGTGATAGAAAAGGGCGAATGACATCTAATGGAATAGGTGGAATAGCATGCTCGTTAATGGAAGAACGTACTCCAGGAGTAAGTTTAACGTTTCGTCCGCCGCCAGATCCAAACTTCAAGCAAGGCTTACCATCACAAAAAGCCAGTTCCAGAACATCACCTGGATAGATCAGATGAGGATTACGAATCTGCGGGTTAACCTGCCAGATTTCTGGCCATAACCATGGACTCTTTAAGAATACTGCCGAGATGTCCCATAAAGTGTCGCCTTTTTTGACGACATATCTTTCAGGATGATCTGAACGTAATTCCACATTTGCTGAAAAAGCCGTAAATGAAATACAACTCACAATTAGAAAACATAATATTTTTTTATACATTTCAGTACCTTAATGACATTTATTTATTATGGCTCGCCAGTAACAGGCTGTCAGCTATAACTATTCTTAAAAAAACCTATTAAAAATAACGCTACTTGTGCATTTCTGCTGCAAGAAGTGTGCACAAACTCTAATTTGTGCTGCTTTTTGTCGAAACTTACCTAAGCTCTTGATATACTGGCGCTAACTTTATTAACTCGTGTTTACGCAAGATCTCTATGGCAATACTCGACATTCTTCATTATCCCGATCCCAGACTACGGCTTGTCGCCGAACCTGTTCAGAAGGTCGATAGCTCTATACATCGGCTGCTCGACGATATGCTTGAGACAATGTATGCCGCTCCGGGAATTGGCCTCGCTGCAACACAGGTTAATGTGCAGCAACGAATACTGGTTGCGGATGTCAGCACCGATCAAGACTCCCCTCTTTTTCTGATCAACCCCGAGATTATTACGCTTGAGGGTGAGGAAGAGATGGAAGAAGGTTGCTTGTCTGTACCAGAGATCCATGAACTCGTTACACGTGCAGAAAAGATCAGTCTTCGTGCGCTGAACCGTGACGGAGAGCCTTTTGAGATGGATGCTGAAGATTTGCTCGCAGTTTGCATTCAACATGAGATCGATCATCTGGACGGCAAACTCTTCGTCGATTATCTATCGGTTCTAAAACGTAACCGGATCAGAAAAAAGATGGAAAAACAGCTTCGCCAAGCTAGTTAACCACGTCCTCAACAACTCTACTTCTTTATGAATTCATCCCACCTAAGAATTGCCTTTGCAGGTACGCCTGAATTTGCAGCGATCTCACTCAGTGCATTGATCAAAGCTGATCAACATGATCTGGTGACGGTTTTCACTCAACCTGATCGACCCGCTGGGCGCGGCAGAAAGATCCAGAAAAGTGCTGTGAAGGAGTTGGCTGAGTCGAATGATCTGAATGTGCTGCAACCGCTTTCGTTCAAAGATCCGGAAACGCTCGAAACTTTGCGATCACTCAATCTTGATCTACTGATCGTTGTTGCTTACGGGCAAATTCTGCCACAAGCTATTCTTGATACACCACGGCTGGGTTGTATTAATGTTCATGGATCTCTGCTGCCACGTTGGCGTGGAGCGGCTCCGATCCAAAGAGCTATCGAAGCGGGCGATCCGGAATCCGGCGTGACTATCATGCAAATGGCTGCTGGGATGGACACGGGGCCGATGTATTTGAAAGCGGCTTGTCCGATCGAACAAAACGCCACTGCCCAGGTTTTACATGACAAACTAGCTGATCTGGGAGCGGAAACATTACTTGAAACTGTCACCACACTTTCTGCTGGATCAGCAAAGCTGGAAGATCAGGATGAAAGCCTGGTCACTTACGCTGCCAAGATCACTAAAGAGGAAGCAACAATAAACTGGCAGGAGCCGGCTGTCGTAATCCAGCGTAAAGTTTGTGCTTTCAACCCGACCCCCGTCTGCCACACAGAATTATTCGACAAGAAAGTGCGGATCTGGGAAGCGGAGGTAATCAATTCGGACTCCGATCTAAATTCAGGCAAGAAAGCTGGAGAGATTGTGAAGACCTCCCGCGAAGGAATTGATGTCGCCACTGGAGAAGGACTATTGCGAATTAAAGTGCTACAAATGGCAGGAAAACGCCGGATCGATGTAGCCGATTTTGTGAATGGCAATGTTGATCTTCTGGCCAAATATGTATGAAAAATAATCCCAGGATGATCGCGGCTGAAATTGTCGACACGGTTCTGACCAAACATCGTTCACTTTCCGATTGTGCGCCACCGCTGCTTGATCGTCTGGAAGATCCACGCGATCGTGGCCTGGCTCAAGAATTAAGCTATGGCGTATTGCGCTGGTATTACCAATTGGATGCTCTGATCTCGCCTTTGCTTCAACGCCCAATAAAACAACGAGACAGTATTCTCAGAGCATTACTTCTGATCGGCGCATATCAAATTATCCATTTACGCACACCTGAACATGCTGCTGTTTCAAGTACTGTCGAAGGTGCTCGACAATCAGGCCGCCCCTGGGCGACATCCTTGCTGAATGGAATTTTACGCAACCTGATCCGTCAACGTGAGCACTTACTATCGTCAGCAAAGGAATCTTTACAAGCTGAATATAGTCATCCGGAATGGCTGATCGGAAAGATCAAAAAGAACTGGCCGGATGATTGGCAGTCAATTTTAAATAATAATAATCAACAAGCAGGTATGTCGCTGCGGGTAAATGCATTAAAAGGAAGTCGTGATGATTACTTGTCATCTCTAAATGAAATGGGCATTGAATGCTCAAGTTTTGGCGATCAGGGCATTCAACTGGCACAATCTATGAACCCGATGCTGCTTCCTGGTTTTATGGAAGGCCGAGCTTCTGTTCAAGATCTCGCCGCTCAAAAGGCCGCGCCGCTGCTCGATCTGAAGCCTGATCAGAATGTCCTCGATGCCTGTGCTGCACCCGGTGGTAAAACAGCACACATCCTCGAAACAGAACCACACTTGAAGCGATTGGTCGCACTGGATATTACCGAGAAAAGAATCGCCTTGTTAAAAGACACGTTGAATCGTCTTAAGCTGTTAACGGAAAAGATTGAAGTAATTGATCATGATGCATCTGAAACTGATCAATGGTGGGATGGGAAACTCTTTGATCGTATCCTGTTGGATGCACCCTGCTCTGCAACTGGCGTAATCCGTAGACACCCGGACATTAAATACCATCGTCAACCAGATGACATAAAAACTCTGGCCGAAACGCAACGAAAAATACTCTCGACACTGTGGCCGTTACTTGCCAGCGGTGGCCAGCTTGTATATGTTACCTGTTCAGTCCTGAAGCAGGAAAACCAGGATCAGATTGCGTGGTTTCTGTCACAGCAAAAAGATGCGTCAGAGCGTAAAATTACGGCATCATGGGGTCATGATCTGACTTTTGGAAAACAAATATTGCCCGGAGAAGAAGGAATGGATGGATTTTATTATGCCTGTCTGGAAAAAGCATAACTTAATACGCATCATTATTTTGTCCATCCTGATCACAGGGGCTGGTTTCATTCGGCTTTATGCCGCAGAAATCACTATTAAAAAAGTCTCTTCTACTGTCGTCAATGATATTTATGTTGTTAATGCCAAATTGAATTATGAGCTGGGCGAAAAAACAATCGAAGCGTTGGAAAACGGAATTCCTTTAACATTTTATATTGAGGTTGAATTTGAGCAACCGAGAAAGCTGATCTGGAATAAGGAACTCATCCGGCACAACCATTATATGCAACTTGAGCACCACCCGCTCAGCGATCAATATGTACTCACCAATCTGACAACTTCTGATCAGTTTAGTTTTAACTCTCTTAATGATGCATTGGTGAAACTGGGAAAAATATCGAAACTCGCCATTACCGAAACAAAAAATATAACGATTGAAACGACGCTTGTTGGCAGGATCAGAACTGGACTTGATATTGAATCTCTACCACCACCAATGCGTCTACAAGCATGGCTTTCCTCAGAATGGCGCACCTCAAGTGGCTGGCACGAGTGGAAAATTAAACCGTGATCAATTCAAGACGATCATTATTTTTGACCACAATCGTCTTTGTGCTGATGCTAGCCACACTGGTCTTCATGAGCAATGCCATCAACAACTCAGAAGATTTCAGCAAACTCTATTCGATCCTGCTGCTTGTTAATGCGCTTGGCCTGCTGGTATTGGTCTATTTAATTGGCCGCAATATAAAACGTCTGCTGGAACAGCTTAAAGAGAAACGACCCGGATCACGTTTAACGCTGAGAATGGTCACGACTTTTGTCTTGTTGGCTATCATCCCGTTATTGATCGTCTACTGGTTTTCCACCGACTTCATTCGCCGCGGCATTGATAACTGGTTCGATGTCCGTATCGAAAAAGCACTCACAGATTCTTTAGAACTCAGCAAAGAATCATTAGGTTTACGCATGCGTGAATTGCTAAAAACGACTGAAAATATGGCGGAAGATCTCACAGAATCGAGCCAGTCGAATATCAGTATTTCTGCACTTGATCTAAGTAGCTTGCAAGGAGAGCTCAACACAACAGTGATGAACACCCTTGATCTGGACACCTCAAAACTGGACAACCTAAGAATCAGAAATGGAGCGGAAGAACTGGCTGTCCTGAGCAGGAAAGGTAAAGTAATTGCGACCAGTAGTACACATATCGATATCGTGCCAAATATCCCGGGGAAATCCACCCTCCTGCAACTTCGGCAAGGTCGAAACTATATCGGACTTGAGCCGATTCGAGATGCAGGCCTGTTTATCAGGGCAGTAGTCAAGATCCCGAATAACAATCTGGATAACAAAACTCGAATGCTGCAGGCACTCTATCCTATCGCCACACGCATCAACGAACTGGCCGAAAATGTTCAGGATGCTTATGCGCAATACCAGGAACTTGCCTATCTAAGAAAGCCCTTACAACTCAGTTTCACCATGACACTGACGCTGGTGTTGTTGTTCAGTATTTTCTCGGCAGTACTGGCTGCATTCCATTCAGCACGAAAACTAACATCTCCGATTCAGGATCTTGCCGAAGGAACCCGAAGGATTGCTAAGGGTGATTATGGAAAACAACTGCCTGTTTCCAGCTCAGATGATCTGGGTTTTCTGGTGCAATCATTTAATGAGATGTCGAGTAAAATTGCCACCGCCCAGCATGAACTGGATTCACAACGAACCTATCTCCAAGCTGTGTTAGGAAAACTCTCGTCCGGTGTACTAACTTTTGATGCCGATCTTAATTTGAAAACGGCTAATGCCAGTGCCAACCAGATCCTGGATACAGATCTTGCGACTTACCTGGGAGGAAACCTCGATGGAGTCCCGGAAACTGAAACAAAACTGATCACATTATTTGAGGCCATCAAACCCCGGCTCTCTCATCATTCAGATGACTGGCAAGAACAAATTGTCCTGTTCGGTGCAGCTGGCAGACAAGTTCTAATGTGTCGTGGCACGGCGCTGGACAGTTCTGGTGAAGAAGGACACGTTATTGTTTTTGATGATGTGACTGCATTGATTCAGGGACAGAAAGATGCCGCCTGGAGTGAAGTTGCTCGCCGCCTTGCACATGAGATCAAAAATCCACTAACACCCATTCAATTATCTGCCGAAAGACTGCGCCACAAATATCTGAAAACAATGGAAGGCTCTGATGCTGATACGCTGGATCGATTAACGAATACGATTGTTCAGCAAGTGGGCACGATGAAAGATATGGTCAATACATTTTCAGATTACGCTCGGCCTTCTCAGATCAAACCAGAACCTTTGAACGTCAATCCAATGATCGAAGAGGTTTCCACACTCTATCAACAAATGGATCGCAAAGTTGAAGTTAAGTTAGAACTGGATAAAAACCTCCCGCTGATAGAAGCCGATCACAATCGACTTAGACAAATACTCAACAACCTTCTCAAAAATGCGATTGAGGCGACTGAGAATGTAACCAATCCCGAAATTCGTCTTATTACAAAAACTATTCATTCATCAGGACGGGAGCTAGTCGAAATAAGTATAATAGACAATGGTTCAGGATTTCCAGAAGATCTGATCAATGAAATTTTTGAACCTTATGTGACAACAAAATCCAGTGGTACAGGACTGGGGCTGGCCATTGTTAAAAAGATCGTCGAAGAACATGGCGGCATGGTTCGAGTTGAGAATAACGATAATCAGGGTGGTAGTGTCGTGATCAGATTACCTGTCGAGATGGAAAATCATAATGTTCACTCGATCAATGAAGCCCGGAAAAATGCTCCAAGGAAAAATATTTTATGAGTTTTGCCCACATACTTGTTGTCGATGATGAGCCGGATATCCGAAGTCTCCTCAAGGAGATTCTCGAAGACGAAGGCTTCAGTGTCTCGGTTGCCGAGAACGGACAGGCCGCCCGGGATTCACTTCGCTCACGCCGCCCTGATCTGATCCTGCTGGATATCTGGATGCCAGATATCGATGGTGTTGCGCTGCTGAAAGAATGGAAGGAAAACGAATCCTTTGATTGTCCGGTGATCATGATCTCGGGACACGGTACCGTCGAAACTGCCGTTGAAGCTATACGTATTGGCGCTTATGATTTTATTGAAAAACCGTTGTCGATTGCAAAACTTTTAATCACAGTTGATCGGGCACTGGAAACCTCTTCTCTGAAACGAGAAAATATTGATCTACGAAAACAAAAAGAGATTCCAGTCGATCAAAGCTTTGGCCAACACCCACTATTAGTTACCCTTAAATCTCAAATCGAACGCGTCGCAAATCATGACACCTCCGCCCTTATCTCAGGTCCTACAGGCAGCGGTAAAGATAAGTTCGCCCGCTACCTGCATGACTGTAGTCCTCGATCATCGGGTTCGTTTATCGCAGTGAATGTGGGTGGGCTGGCGGTTGAAAACCCTGGTGTAGAACTTTTTGGCAGCGAAGCCAACGGTGAGATCCACTTTGGTTATCTTGAGCAGGCCAATGGCGGCACCCTGTTTATGCAGGACATTTTTGATATGGATCTCAACACGCAAGCACGTCTGGCCAGTGCGCTTGAAAGTCAGTCAATTCTTCGCGTCGGTGGACATGAAGCCGTCAAAATTGATGTTCGTGTGATCGCTTCTACTCGCCATGATTTACAGCCAAAAGTTGCAGAAGGGTTGTTTCGTGATGATCTATTTTATGCGTTGAACGTCATCCCTTTACATGTCCCTTCATTACAAGAACATGCTGAGGATATTCCAGGGTTACTCGATTATTACGTTCAACATTTTGTTGAGCAGGAAGGTCTACCTTTGAGAACTTTTTCAGCCTCGGCAAAAAGTCGTTTGCATAGTTATGAATGGCCAGGAAACACACGGGAATTAACCAACCTCGTTCAACGTTTATTGATCTTAGGTAGTACTGAGGACATCGACATCAACGAAGTTGAGCTGGCTTTAGGAATCACACCAACAGCTCCATCTGTCGATCTCATTCCCGGTTTCGCCTTGCCATTACGAGAAGCCAGAGAACAATTTGAACGTAGCTATTTTGAATACCAATTAAAATTAAACACCGGCAATGTGACTAAAGTAGCCACTCATGCTGGGATCGAACGCACTCATTTATATCGTAAACTACGTGCTCTGGATATTGATCCAAAACAAATTGCAAAACAGCTTAAGGATAGTTGATCTACCATGAAAATAATCATTGTCGGAGCTGGTCAGGTTGGCGCCTCTGTTGCCAGCAACCTTTGTGGTGAAGCCAATGATATTACGCTCATTGATACGGATCCTGTTTGCCTGCAAGCACTACAAGATCGTTATGATCTACGTACCATCACCGGATCAGGATCTCACCCGCGAACATTGATCCTTGCGGGTGCACAGGAAGCTGACATGATCATCGCTGTTACCAGCAGTGACGAAGTTAATATGATCGCTTGTCAGGTAGCCTACACTCTGTTCCATACTCCGACTAAAATTGCTCGGGTCAGAGATGCTGAATACCTGAAATATTCCGAGCTGTTTAACCAGGAAGCATTACCCGTCGATGTTCTGATCAGTCCTGAACAAAAAGTCACCAAATATATCGAACGGCTGATCAACTATCCAGGTGCACTTCAGGTACTGAATTTTGCAAAAGGAAAAGTTCAGCTTGTCGCCGTCCAGGCACATTATAGTAGCCCAATTTGCGGTCATGAATTACGTGAATTAAAAAACCATATGCGTGGAATTGAAACACGTGTCGCAGCCATCTTTCGTAAAGGTAAACCGATCATCCCTCGTGGTGACACGATCATCGAACCAAATGATGACGTGTTCTTCATCGCCGCTCCAAAACATATCCGATCTGTTATGCGTGAAATGAGCCGGGTGGAAAAACGGGTTAAAAGAATCATTCTCGCCGGCGGTGGGAATATTGGTAAAAGACTGGCGATGTCCCTGGAGAAAAAGTATCGAGTAAAACTAATCGAGTATGATCCGAAGAGAGCGAATCAGATTGCTGAAGATTTACATCACACGATCGTACTCAAAGGCGACGCTGCTGATGAAGATCTTTTACTCGAAGAGAATATAGAAGAAACCGACATTTTTTGTGCATTAACCAATGACGATGAAGTCAATATCATCTCCTCTATGTTAGCCAAAAGGTTAGGTGCAAAAAAAGTCATGTCGCTGATCAACCGTGCAGCCTATGTTGATCTGGTTCAGCAAGATATTATTGATATTGCCATTTCTCCTCAACAAGCGACCATTGGTAGCTTGCTGGCACATATACGACGAGGTGATGTGGTTGTCGTACACTCTCTACGACGAGGAGCTGCGGAAGCAATTGAGGCAATTGCCCATGGTGACAAAAATTCTTCGAAGGTAGTCTCTCGCATGATCGAAGAGATCAAGCTTCCACCAGGCACCACTATTTGTACCATAGTCAGAGGCGACTCTGTCATTATGGTGCATCATGACACGATTATTGAGGCTGAAGATCACGTCATCATAATGGTGACAGACAAGCGTCACGTTCCTGAAGTTGAAAAACTTTTCCAGGTTGGAGTTACTTTTCTTTAGTGCGCCTTCTCATTATTCAAAAAATACTTGGCTTATTACTTGCCCTGTTCAGCGTAACACTGGTACCTCCGGTACTGATCTCATTTTTTACTAACGATGGTGCTCTGCAGGCGTTCACCATTGCACTGGTCATCACTCTGATCCTTGGGCTGCTCCTCTGGCTACCTGTCAGAAATAAAAAACAGGAATTAAGATTACGTGATGGATTCCTGATCGTTGTATTGTTCTGGACGGTGTTGGGTTTATCAGGTGCGATCCCTTTCACACTGGCAGAGCATCCGCACATGTCTTTTACCGATGCCTTTTTTGAATCACTTTCTGGTCTGACAACGACTGGTGCAACTGTGATCGTCGGTATTGATAACCTCCCAATGTCCATTCTTTATTATCGACAACAGCTGCAATGGTTAGGCGGCATGGGAATCATTGTTTTGGCAGTGGCAATTTTGCCAATGCTTGGGATCGGGGGCATGCAGCTATATCGTGCTGAAACTCCAGGGCCAATGAAAGACAATAAGCTCACACCAAGAATTACCGAAACTGCCAAAACACTCTGGTTTATCTATCTCGGCCTCACGATCGCATGCTGCGCGGCATATTGGTTTAACGGTATGACTCTGTTTGATGCGATCTGTCACAGCTTTTCGACAGTGGCTATTGGTGGATTTTCTACCCACGATGCAAGTATTGGTTATTTCGATAATATAAATATCGAGATGATCGCCATCTTCTTTATGATCATCTCTGGAATAAATTATTCACTCCACTTCCTCGCGTGGCGCTGGCGTAGTATTAAACCCTATATTTTTGATAGTGAATTCCTAACTTATATCTCACTATTAATTACGACTTCTATTATCATAATCCTTTACCTGATCGCACATAACATCTATGAAGATTCTGATATGGCATTTCGCCAAGGTGTCTTTCATGTTGTTTCTATTGGAACAACAACCGGATTTGCGACAACTAACTACCAGGCATGGCCAAGCTTCCTGCCACTATTGTTACTTTTTTTGAGTTTCGCCGGTGGCTGCGCAGGTTCAACAGGCGGTGGAATCAAAGTGATCCGGATACTATTGTTATTCAAGCAGGGTATGCGTGAGATAAAAAGACTGATCCACCCAAATGCCATCTTCCCAATAAAACTTGGGAACAAAGCGATCTCAGATGAAGTCATAGATTCTGTCTGGGGTTTTTTTGCTACCTATATAGCAATGTTTACGATTATGCTTTTGATTCTGATGGCAACGGGAATGGATCAGGTAACAGCATTTTCAGCAGTAGCTGCCTGTATCAACAACCTTGGGCCAGGCCTTGGTGATGTAAGTGCTCACTATGGCGATATTACAGACACAGCAAAATGGGTTCTAAGTTTTGCTATGCTATTAGGACGTCTGGAGATATTCACTCTACTGGTTCTGCTTTCTCCAGCCTTTTGGCGTAGCTAACTGATCTTAAAATTACTTCTTAATGTTATCAAGAAGCTTTCTGAAATCTCGTTAATAACTCTCGCCCTTTTCGGGTGACATATCCTTCTTCACTGATGTAACCCAGTTTCCTGGCAAATGTATACAATGACCATGGCGTATTTTCCGGTATATAGACGACACCGTCTCCATAGTGATGATCAAGAATAGAAACCAGCTGTGCATCTGTAGGGTTTTGTTGGGTAAATACTGGTGCTGTGCTCATAATATTTCTCCTGTATTTTTCAATACAATAGAAATATTAATGTAATTAGTCAAGTACTAGTTATAACTTACTGTTTTTATTGGTCTACTCTGAGATATGTTGTCTGGATAAATACTCTTTCGTACCCATTTCCTCTAGACGACTGCTGGTTCTTTTGAAGCTTTTAGCGAGCCTTGATCCTAAATATAGCTTTTCTGGTTCTGCTTCAGCAGAAATAATTAATTTTACATTTCGATCATAAAACTCATCGATCAAGATCATAAATCGTTTAGTGTGATCATCTCTCGCACTATCCATGGCAGGAACATTTGAAATTAGAACTGTATGGAAAACACGAGCAATTTCAATGTAATCCACTGCTCCCCTGGGACCATCACAGATTTCAGAAAAATCAAACCAGACAATCCCAACTGCATGCCTGATCGTATTGATGTTTCTTCCTTCTATTTCAATGAGTTCATTTATAATTATTTCTTCAGGTGCGAGGCTCGAAAAACTCGTCAACAGGCTTTTCTCTGCTTCTTTATCTAAAGGAGAATGATAGATTTCAGCTTTCTCAAGCACACGGAAACGATAATCAACGCCATTATCAACATTAACTATTTCAGTATGATTCTTGATCAATTCAATGGCAGGTAAAAATCTTTCTCGCTGCAAACCTCCAGAATATAACTCGTCCGGGTGCTCATTAGACGTAGTAACAAGCGTCACATTACGATCAAACAATTCTTTGAAAAGAGTGCCCAATAACATGGCATCTGTAATGTCTGACACATGAAATTCATCAAAACAGATCACTCTGAACTGATTGGCATAACGTTCTGCAACAACAGTCAGTGGATTCTGCGTATTTTTGAGAGTTTTTAACTCCTGATGGATCCCATGCATAAAACTATGGAAATGAATTCTGGTTTTATTCGGAAAAGGAAGGCAGTTATAAAAGGTATCAACTATATAGGTTTTTCCGCGGCCTACACCACCCCAGAAGTAGAGACCTTGTATAGATTTTTCAATGTTTTGATCCTGTTTACGAAAAATTTTTCTGAAGAAACCTGATTTTTTATTTATGATTTTTTTTGACTTAACAAGATCTTCAAAAAGACGCTGAACATGTTCTACGGCTTGTCTTTGTGCAGGATCGCTTATGAAACCATCTTGTTTAAGATCAGCTTCATAACACTGAATGGGAGTTAGCTTTTTAGAGTTTTTCAAATTTATTATTTATTAGTATTCTGATTTCTGACTATATCAGTTTATATAACAAATTTATCAGGCAAAAAAAAACCCTGCCAAAGATTGACAGGGTTTTTGGCGTTAAAGCCTGGCAGTGACCTACTTTCACATGGGATCTCCCACACTATCATCGGCGCTAAACAGTTTCACTTCCGAGTTCGAGATGGGATCGGGTGGTTCCTGCTCGCTATTGCCGCCAGACAAACTGTTGTGTCTATTGCATAGAAATCATTGCAATAAACAGGCATTTAGGAAGTAAATTCAAAGAGTATATTGGTATCGTATATAGTTTACATGTGTCAACTATAACCAAATAACTTGAGCGTTATATGGTCAAGCCTCACGGTTAATTAGTATTGGTTAGCTTCACGCATTACTGCGCTTCCACACCCAACCTATCAACGTTGTAGTCTTCAACGAACCTTTAGGGACTTAAAGTCCAGGGAGATCTTATCTTGAGGGAGGCTTCCCGCTTAGATGCTTTCAGCGGTTATCCCGTCCGTACATAGCTACCGGGCAATGCCATTGGCATGACAACCCGAACACCAGAGGTACGTCCACTTCGGTCCTCTCGTACTAGAAGCAGCTCCTCTCAAATCTCCAGCGCCCACGGCAGATAGGGACCGAACTGTCTCACGACGTTCTAAACCCAGCTCGCGTACCACTTTAAATGGCGAACAGCCATACCCTTGGGACCTGCTTCAGCCCCAGGATGTGATGAGCCGACATCGAGGTGCCAAAC
>CBDDAG010000003.1:512500-1043872 GCA_965224825.1 Gammaproteobacteria bacterium
GTCAGAGGTACTTGAAGTCAGTTCCGCATCTTTCAAAAGATTAGATAAGCGGATCTCCCCGTCTTCTGACTTAACTTGTACTTCTGGCATTTCATCCGGGATCGCACCTTTCTGAAAACGTCCTATAAACGCTTCTTTTGCTTTTACTGCATCGCCTGCACTATGAAATCTTTCGACAATTTCTTCCGCGAGTAAAAACTTAACATCTCTCGGATTAACACCTTCTTCTATAGAGAGTCTTAATTTCTCAATCTCACCAAGCGACTTGAAACTCAATAGCTCGAAGTAACGCCACATGAGATCATCTGAGATAGACATAATCTTGCCAAACATTTCATTGGCCGGATCTGTAATGCCTATATAGTTGTTTAAGGACTTGGACATTTTCTGCACACCATCCAGCCCTTCAAGGATTGGCATGGTCAACACGACTTGTGGTTTCTGCCCCCAGGCTTCTTGCAATTGACGCCCCACTAGCAGGTTAAATTTCTGATCAGTTCCACCCAGCTCGACATCGGCTTCCATAGCCACAGAATCGTAACCTTGTATTAAAGGATAAAGAAATTCATGAATAGCGATCGACTGTCCAGATTTATAGCGCTTGTTAAAGTCATCTCGTTCCAACATTCTGGCAACCGTATGTTTTGCGGCCAACTGGATCAAATCAGCCGATGACATCTTATTCATCCATGTGGAGTTAAACATGACTCTGGTTTTGTCCGAATCAAGGATTTTGAAAGTCTGTTCCTGATAAGACTTGGCATTTTCTGCAACATCTTCTCTTGTTAAAGGAGGACGTGTCGCACTTTTGCCCGTTGGATCACCAATCATCCCCGTAAAATCACCGATTAGAAACATGATCTCATGACCCAGATCCTGAAACTGTCGTAGCTTATTCAATAATACTGTATGTCCAAGATGCAGATCTGGAGCAGTAGGATCAAAGCCTGCCTTGATCCGCAAAGGTCTATTTTCCTCCAGTTTCTTGATCATTTCTTCTTCAAGCAGAACATCGACTGTCCCACGCTTAATAATGTCCAGAGCTTCCTTCATGAGTCCCTTTTATCCTGTTAATTTTTAAATATAATACTGAAAAATAATCTACGTAGCATAACGCTTCAATCATTGACGTGAAACCCTTGAAAAGTTAAGGTTTACATATAACGATAATTAACAAGGGAAGGGCAAGCTCAGTCATGAAGCGGAACAGTATTCTATATGACTACAAACCTCATCTGGAATGGAGCGATCCAGCTGCAGCCAGGAAGCAGAAAAGGAGAAAACGACTCCTTTTTGGTACGAGCGCACTTACTCTGGCCGGTGGACTATTTGTCGGGTTAACACAGTTTTCTATTGATCTACCTGATCTCATTTCTTTTCCAGCTTCTGAACCATCAAACAATCCAGCACAGATCACTCAAACACTGGATCTTGCCCCTTTGGTTGAGGAAAAACCTCAGATCAAAGTAATTACTCCATCATCGACACCAAAATTGGAGAAAATAAATCAATCCTCAGAACCGGTAACAGAAGTCGCTAAAGATAAAGGAAGTGAAACAAAAACTATTACCCCACCGTTTGAGCCTGAACCAAAACTGGCAGAACAATCTGAGGACAAAAAAGATGACTACACAGCATCAAAAGATCTGAAAGAAGCTCTTTCCTCGAAAGAACAGTGGCAAACCGTCACCGTAAAAGAGGGTGACAACCTTTCTCTCATATTTAGTCGTTTAGCGATCAGTAAAAATGACTTATACCAAATTCTCTCCCTCGGTGAAGATACTCAGAGCTTGAAACGACTAAAACCGGGCCAGGTTTTAAGACTTAAATTCGAAGATTCGAAAGTGGAAGAACTGGTTCATGAATCAGATCTGACACACACGCTGAAAGTTAAAAAAACTGATGATGAATTTGAAGCAGAAATCATCGAAGAAAAACCTGAAATAAAAGTGGCTACATCTGTCGGTTCGATCCAGGATTCATTATTCCTTTCAGGCCAGAAGGCTGGACTCTCTGATAACGTCATTATGCAGATGTTCGATATCTTTGGTTGGGATATCGATTTTGTTCTGGATATTCGCAAAGATGATGAGTTCCGGGTCGTTTATGAAGAACTCTATAAGAATGGTGAAAAGATTAAAGATGGGAAAATTCTTGCCGCAGAGTTTATAAACCAGGGTCGAGTGTTCAAAGCTGTGCGTTATGTTGATTTCGAAGAACAACCTGGCTACTACTCCGAGCAGGGTAAAAGTATGCGAAAAGCCTTTCTGCGTACACCAGTAAACTTTACCCGCATCAGCTCACACTTTAACCTTGAAAGAAAACATCCTGTTCTTAACAAGATCCGTGCGCACAAAGGTGTCGATTACGCAGCTCCACTTGGGACACCCGTCAAATCTACAGGCAATGGGAAAGTTCTTTTTGTCGGAACAAAAAATGGTTATGGTAATACCGTAATCGTCCAACACGGCGGCAAATACACAACGCTTTATGCTCACCTTTCCCGGTTTTCCCGTGGGTTAAAAAAAGGCAATCGTATTGAACAAGGACAAACTATTGCATATGTCGGTAAGACAGGTTTAGCAACTGGGCCACACCTTCATTATGAATTCCGGGTTGATGGGCTACACAGAAACCCTCTGACTGTGGATCTACCAAAATCGCTACCACTTCCAGAGCAGTACATGAAAGATTTCATCGAACAAACAAAACCTCTTCTGACTCAATTGGCATCCTTGTCTACTGAATCACGTCATGCTAAATCAGAACCAGCAGGAAAAGAAAAACCAGAAAAAATTGACCTTGCAGCTAGAGAATACCCTCTCGAAACTACAATCAATTAAATGGAATTATTTATTGGTCTGATGTCTGGCACCAGTGCTGATGCCATCGATGCTGCGCTGGTTTCGTTTGACGATCAAACAATCAAACTGGAATACTTCCAGGAACAATCTTTCCCTCCAGAAATAAAAAAACGTATAGCTGAAATGCGATCACCCGAAGCAAAATTTTCTTTGAAAGAGATCGCTAAGTTTAATATCGCTCTGGGAAAAGTTTTTGCTAATGCAGCCAATCAACTGATCAAATCTGCAAAAATTGATCAAAACAAAATTACCGCGATTGGTAGCCACGGACAAACCATCTTTCACTCACCAGATTCTCCTGACCCTTTTTCCATGCAATTGGGTGATCCAAACACAATCGCTGCGATCACAGGAATAACAACGATTGCTGACTTTCGCAGTATGGACATTGCGGCAGGCGGACAAGGTGCACCTCTGGTGCCAGGTTTTCATGAGGTTCTTTTTAGAGATCAAAATAAAACTCGGATCATCTTAAATTTGGGAGGCATTGCAAATATTACCTTACTTCCAGCTTCACCCGATCAGAACATTATTGGCTTCGATACAGGGCCAGCGAATGCCTTGATGGATGACTGGATCCTTTTGAAGCTTGGAGAACCCTATGACAAGAATGGCCAGTGGGGGAAAAGTGGTGAGCTGATCCCGGATCTTTTAAAAGAAATGCTGGACGATGATTATTTCAAGAAACCATCACCAAAAAGCACGGGGAGAGAATATTTTAATCTGGAATGGTTATATAAAAAGAAGGGATCCAATATTGACGCTTATCGTCCGGAAGATATTCAGGCAACACTTCAGCATCTCACCACACAATCGATTGCAGACGCGATCCAAGATATTGGATCAGAGATAAATGAAATTATTCTGTGTGGCGGCGGCACTCATAATGATCACGTTATAAGCTTACTTGCAGAAGCCCTACCCGAGATCACCATTAAAACAACAATTGATTTCGGGATAGATCCTGATTGTATTGAAGCTATGGCTTTTGCATGGTTGGCGAAACGCCGACTGGACAATTTACCGGGGAACCTGCCTTCAGTTACCGGCGCAAGAAAAGAAGTTTTACTCGGAGGGATCTACGGCTAGCGAAAGTGGCCAGAAAAATGTGCAAAGGAAACTAGACCGAAAATGAAGACCCACACCCACAAGTTGTCGAAGCATTTGGATTCCGAATAACAAACTGAGCACCCTCAAGACCCTCAGAATAATCGATCTCCGCACCCATCAAATATTGAATGCTCATAGGATCAACCAATAACTTTACACCACCTTTTTCTACGATCTCATCACCTTCAGTGACTTTATCTTCAAAAGTGAAACCATACTGAAATCCTGAACAACCACCACCGGAAATAAAGACACGCAGCATCAAACTGTCATCCTTTTCTTCCTCAATTAACTGGCGTACCTTATCAGCAGCAGCATCGGTAAAATCAAGCAGCTCTTCATCGTTCTCTATGTTATCCATCACTTCACTCATCATCATCATGTCCTATTGTCTGAAGTGGTTCATCAGCATTCGCCAATTTATGAATCAATTGACCATTCACCTCTGCACCCATCGTCATTTCCAGTAAATTGTAATATACATTACCTTCGACCCGTGCATTCGCAGCAAGTTCTATATGCTCATGTACATAAACATCACCTATCACCGTACCATTTAAAATCAAATATGGAACCCTGACCTCACCTTCAATACTACCTCGATCACTCACTGTCAGAACTGAAGTATCCGTATCATCAGATATAATATTCCCGATCACCTTGCCATCAACATGACATCCACCGGTAAAATTTATGTCTCCGGAGACAACGGTATGCTGGCCAACCAGTGAATCAACCTGGGTTACTTTTCTTTTTTTCTTTTTACCTAACACGTCTCAAAAGTCCTCACGTAATAATATCTGTCCACTGATAAACCTTTTCAATAGGTTTGGCATCTTCTTCATGCGGCTGAATGGTAATTTTCACCGACTCTGGCACAAAGCCATCAGGTAATGTAAAAATCCCACCAATCCGTTTGAAGTGTTTGATCTTGAAGCGAAAGGCAGAATCTTTTCCTTTCAACAACTCCTTCAAATCATAGTCCACCTGACCACTATTTCCATCCCCATTTAAGACAATGGAAACATCGCCACTTGCTACTCTACCACCTTTGACAATGCGGGTTAAGACAAGCTCAAATTTATAACGTTGTTTATTCTTTGACGCTTCCAGCCGAAAACCCTGAATTTTCAACCCTCGACTCTCACTAATAGAGGCCATGATATTTTGATAAAAACCAAGTTCCTCACGCAACTCAAGATTTTCCTTCTCAAGTTCGCTGATCATTTTCCTGACTTCATCCTGAGCGGCCTTATCAACTTGAGCAGTTCTTTCCAGAACAGTAATTTTTTTCTGAAGCTCTCCCAGCTCATCACCCGTTCCATTATCATTTTGTGAAAGCTCAGTATCAGTCAAGGTTTTTTGTGCGATCGCACCAGCCATTTCCTGATAGATCATTCGCCACTTTCCATAGTCGAGTAGCATCCAGCCTCCGATCAGGAAAATTAATACCGCACAAATCAGCAACAACGTTTTTTGTCGTTTTGGAGATTTTTCAGCCTGTACATATAAATGGCGCATATTCAGAAACTCAAGGTACCAAAGGCACCAGATCCAGCCCGGCAGACTCCGCCAACCCGAACATGATATTCATATTTTGCACAGCCTGTCCCGCAGCACCTTTTTCGAGATTATCGATCACGGAAAGAATAACCACTCGGTTGCCATTCCCTGGTCTATGAATCGCTATTCGGCATAGATTAGATCCTCTCACTGATCGTGTCTCAGGGTGTGATCCAACCGGCATAACATCAACAAACGGTTCATCCTTATATCGCTGCTCATAGAGAGCCTGAAGATCATGATCAGACTCAATCAGATCAGCATACAATGTCGAATGAATCCCTCTCAAGATCGGCAACAAATGCGGAACGAAAGTAAGATCAACTGGCGAACTAGAGGCTCCATTCAAAGTCTGGATAATCTCAGGCAGATGTCGATGCCCAGACACAGCATAAGCCTTAAAACTATCACTCACTTCAGCGAAAAGACTTGTCACCTTTGCTTCTCTTCCGGCACCACTGGTTCCTGATTTACAATCTGCGATCAGTGATTCAGTTGAAACAATTCCCGCTTCGATCAAAGGCAAAAAACCCAGCGTCGTTGCTGTCGGATAACATCCAGGATTCGCCACCAGTCGCGCATCTTTTATTTGATCTCGATTGATCTCGGGCAAACCGTAAATCGCTTCGGCCAATAAATCTTCACAAGTATGATCAATGCCATACCACTGTTTCCATTCAGCCGGATCTTTCAATCTGAAATCTGCAGCCAAGTCGATCACCTTCGTGCCAGCATCCAGGAGCGCCGGAACCATCTGCATCGCAGTTCCATTAGGCGTCGCAAAAAATACCAGATCGCAATCAGTTAATGCTTTCTGATCAGGCATCGAAAAGTTCAGATCCGTTAAACCTCGCAAAGCAGGATAGGTGCCCGCAACAGGCGTACCGGTCTCTGATCGTGAAGTGACCATTGTTAAATTTACATCAGGATGGCTCACCAACAGACGTAACAAAGCTACGCCGGTATAACCGGTACCGCCAACCACGCCGACATTGATCATTGGGAGAACTCCATTGAAAATTTAAGAACGGTAATAATAAGGGGTGAATACAGAAAGCACAAAAAGAAAAAGCGGCCGAAGCCGCTTAAAATTCATTTTTATTGTTGTTATTTTTGAACACCTTCAGTACTAATACTGTTAATGTTGCGTTCAGGATAGTGTGACGCAGTTCACATGTCAAGAGATTGTCACTACTTCCTGTACTGAGGAACCTCTGATCAATTCATGAATAAATTTATGAAGGTTAAAATTATCCAGCTCTTCGTTACGAACCTTGCAAATAGAACCACTATTTGCTGCAATTCGTGCCTCGATCTGAATAATTTTACCACTTCACAATTCTTATCCAGAATTAATCAGAGGTTCCCTAAAATTATGTTCTAAGGAAACGATATGGAAACGGTAGAACTGATCGCATTAACCATGGGCGTTGGCTGGGCCAGTGGAATCAACCTTTACGCCGCCGTCATGATGCTTGGTTTATTGGGCATGACTGGAAATATTGAATTGCCTCAAAGTATGCAGATCGTCCAAAGTCCTCTCGTTCTCGGTGCCGCCACGATCATGTACTTAGTAGAATTTCTGGTGGATAAAGTACCTGGAGTTGATACAGCCTGGGATGCAATCCACACTTTTATTCGTGTTCCTGCTGGCGCCATGCTCGCAGCCAGTGCTGTTGGTGAAATATCACCTGCCGTGGAATTTGCCGCCTTCCTGACCGGTGGAGGAATGTCCGCAACCAGCCACACCGTAAAAGCCGGAAGTCGAGCCGTGATCAATACATCGCCAGAACCCTTCTCAAACTGGATCGCCTCGATCACCGAAGATTTTGTCGTAATCGGCGGACTTTATACAGCGTTAAATCACCCGATCCAGTTCCTGATCTTCCTCGTCTTGTTTATACTGTTTGCCATCTGGATCATTCCAAAAATCTGGCGTGGCATTAAAATCGTTTATGCCAGACTCAAACAGTTCTTCCGTTCAAAACCTACTGAGAATATGACTGAATGAACAAAATACATTTCCCAATTCTGGCAGCTATGATAATCGCCAGCCTTTTTTATTTTTATCGTGGCAACAAGGAGTTCACTGGCGATCAAAACGCTCCAACCGATCTAACATTCAAGATCATCGACGGGCGACAACTCTCGTTAGAACAATATCGCGGCAAACCGGTACTGATTGATTTCTGGGCAACCAGTTGTACCTATTGCATTCAGGAAATGCCCGATCTCGTCGCCTTGTATGAAGAACTCTCAACAGAAGGACTGGAAATTATCGGCGTAGCCATGGCCTATGATCGCCCCGACATGGTTTTAAAAGCCGCTAAAGATCTAAAAATTCCCTACCCTATTGCATTGGATATTGATGGAAAAATTGCCAATGCTTTTGGAGACGTTAATGTCACGCCGACACATTTCCTGATCGCACCAGATGGTAAGATCGTCAATAGAATAGATGGCACCATAAATATTGCCAGCATTCGCAACAAAATTAAAACCATGCTCTCGAAGGAAATATAAATGCTCTACATTAAAGCCTTTCACATCATTTTCATGGTCACCTGGTTCGCCGGACTTTTTTACCTGCCGCGCCTGTTTGTTTATCACGCAATGTCTGACGATCAGATCAGCAATGATCGCTTCAAGATCATGGAAAGAAAACTCTTCTTCGGCATCATGACACCCGGCGCGATCATAACGATTGGTCTTGGAATCTGGATGATCAGCAAAGTTGGTATGGGTTCATACAGTGGCTGGCTACATGCAAAACTCGCACTGGTTGCTATCCTTATTGCCTACCACATCTACTGTGGGAAATTGATGATCGACTTCAAACATGATCGGAATAAACATGGCCATGTTTTCTATCGCTGGTTCAACGAATTTCCAGTATTGCTGATCATCCCAATCGTCATACTCGCAGTCGTCAGACCTTTTTAAGTGAGCAAAGTACCCGCTGTCCTGACATTCGCCGGACTAGATCCTTCCGGTGGAGCTGGCTTACAGGCCGACATAGAAACCATCGCTGCATTGGGTGGAACAGCACTGCCGATCATGACAGCGAACACCATACAAAACACACAATCATTTCTGGAATCCCAGGCCGTCGATCCTCTCTGGCTAAAACGTCAAACCCAACATCTGCTAAAAGACATTACTCCAAATGCGATCAAGATCGGGCTATTGTCATCAATAGAAACCATCAACATAATCCATAAAATTATTACTGATGATCTACCGAATGATATACCTATTGTGCTCGATCCAGTATTGCGATCAGGATCAGGCATAGATCTAAGTAATGATGATTTAATCCTCGCAATCAAAGAAAAGCTACTGCCATTAACAACCATCATCACACCCAACAATCACGAAGCAAGAACACTAACCGGATGTGACTCACTGGATGAAGCAGCAACAAAACTGATCAAAGCTGGCTGTCGTTTTGTTCTGATCACAGGTGCAGATGAAGCCGAAGAACAAACTGAGAATCGTTTATACGGACAAAATGGATTGCTCGAAGTTTATAACTTTGAAAAACTACCAGACACCTATCATGGATCGGGTTGTACCTTGTCGTCGGCTATTGCTGTTTTACTGGCGAATGGACTGAACCATCGAGCAGCTATTGAACAAGCACAAGTTTATACTTGGGAAACACTTAAGGCAGGTCACAGAATCGGACAAAACCAAAAACATCCTGCAAGAATGAAACAACTGTAGATCGGATTACGACTGCTGGATGCAGGAGGTAGAGTAACGCAGGAGCCGTTACCGAGCGAAGCATAATCCGACAATAAGGACTATTAGAGATCAAAGGAGAAATCATGCTAGCACTCAAAGTTTCAATAAATGGCAAAGAAAATTTTGTTGCGGGTCTAGAAGATTGGGATTCATTACACGCCGTGATAATGGCACTTCGTGAAGCATCGGATGACAATACCGACCTTATCGATTTTAAAATAGGTGGATTAGCTGAAGAAGTTGAAGCAGGAAAACTGGAACATGTGCGGTGGCCCACTATAAAGCTTGATATCGGGGATGAGGTAACATTAGCCATCATTGATGCGAATGTCGCAGATAAACCACTCAAACGATACCGTTCGGATAGCACAGTACAGGAAAGTCCTTTCACCGATGAAGAATTATTTGAGTTGGAAAAACAAGACTATTTAAGGCTGAAGGAAAAGTTTAAGCATGAAGATTTCTTCTAACCATCCAATTTACGAGTCAAAGCACTCACTAATATCACGGTAAAATTTCTTTGTGATTTCCCTTCCCGAAAATGGTCTATACGCTATCACCAGCAACAACGACTCACTAGATAATGTTGAAACCGTTTTACAATCTGGCACAGTCATTCTCCAATACCGGGAAAAAATAAAACCTGATCCAGATCACGCCAAAAAATTAAAAAATCTCTGTACAGATTTCAAAGTCACTTTCATCATCAATGACAATCCTCAACTGGCAAAAGAAGTGGAAGCCGATGGCGTACATTTAGGTGAAAAAGATAGTTCTTATGATGAAACAAGACAACTGTTGGGAGATAAAGCGATCATTGGTATTTCCTGCTATGACTCACTTGATCTGGCATTAGAGGCTGAGAAACAAGGTGCGAACTATGTGGCGTTTGGGGCTTTCTTTCCTTCAAAAACCAAACAGAACACTCGTCGGCCTGATCTTGATCTGCTGAAACAGGTCAGAGAAAAACTTACCATTCCCATAGTTGCCATTGGCGGGATTACACCGGAAAATGGACGACCATTAGTTGAGGCTGGTGCAGATTATATTGCTGCGATTCACGGTGTCTTTGGACAAAGAGATCCCGGTGCTGAAGCAAAAAAATATGCTGCACTTTTTGAATTGGATTAGTGATCTGATCTGGTAGTGCATAAAAAGCGATAAGTTTTTGGCTTCGTTCTGAGATTCTCCCTCCTCGGCAATTGCACCTGCATTGCTCTAATGCAATACATCCCTGTATCTATATCGTAGTCAGAATGACAGGCTCGCTTGTTGTCATCCTGAGTACCACACTACGCTCTGCATAAACTTTGCGAAGAATCTCAAAGTCGAAGCCAACCAAATCAAAAAAACACATCGAAATAACACATAACCCTCTAAAACTGTCGCCTCAGTGAGACACTATTTGTACAAAAATCACCAGCCCCCTTCACCAAAAAACCATAAGCCATTGATTTTATTTTATTTTATTTTATTTTATTTTATGGCATATACCTTGCTATATCGTTAAGTAACAAAACCAGACTAATCGTCAGCATTTTTGCCTGAAAACCGGTTTGTTGAATAAAAAAGAAGATAACAAATAATAAATTTCCTTAAGGAGAAGACCCAATGAAAAAACTTTTATTACCACTCATTACAAGCCTGGCCATTTCAGCACCACTCAGCTCCCTGGCTGCTGTTATTGATTTTCAGTCACTGGAACATTTCGACACTTCAACCACATATCATGGCAAGACATATACTGAAGATGGCTTCCAGATTGAATCAACTATTGGTGGCTTTCTGGCTACGCTTGGAACTGAAAAAAGTAATTACAGCGATTCAACTGCAATGTTTCACGGAACAAATAGCGGTGTAACCGAACTAACCAGACTCGGTGGTGGCATCTTTGATCTGTTTAGTATTGATCTTGCAGAACTAAATGGAGGAGGTGCTTCTGAGGTTATATTCACAAGAGATGGAGGTCATTCACAGAGTTTCCTTCTGGATGGAGTGGCTTTCGGTGCGGAAACCTTCTTGTTTGATTCCGGTTTCCTGGGAAGCTCTTCTGTAACCTGGGTTCAGGAAGATCTTTTTCATCAATTTGATAACATCAATGTTTCTCCCAGTGCCGTTCCTGTACCGGCAGCAGTCTGGTTATTTGGCTCGGGTCTGATCGGTCTTTTTGGTATGAGAAAAAAATCCTGAATAAATAGTTTCCTCTAAAATCACCTACTCATTCCCACGGACTTCCGTGGGAATGCATAATGAAGTTTCATCTTTATCATTGCTACAACGCTCCCACAGAGGAACACCCCGGAATATTCTTCCGATGCACATCTGATCTAGAATTCTTATACCTCGTTTTCCCTTCTAAGATACAATTCCCTTTCTGCAATGAACTCTTTAGAAATTAGAAGGAACAAAAATGACCCGATCACACGACCTTTTTCAACAGGCACAGAACCATATCCCCGGCGGTGTTAATTCACCTGTTCGTGCTTTCAAGGGTGTCGGCGGTGATCCGATCTTTTTCAAAAAGGCCAAAGGTGCTTATCTGATCGACGAAGATAATAATCGCTATATTGATTATGTCGGTTCGTGGGGACCGATGATTGTCGGACATGCTCATCCGAAAGTTATTTCCGCTGTACAGGAAACGGCGACCAATGGTTTGAGCTTCGGCGCACCTACTGCGATCGAGATCGTGCTGGCAGAAATGGTTTGTGCCTTAGTCCCATCGATCGAAAAAGTTCGCATGGTCAGCTCGGGTACAGAAGCCACCATGAGCGCGATCCGTCTGGCGCGTGGTTATACCGGACGCGACAAGATCGTTAAGTTTGAAGGTTGTTATCACGGCCATGCCGATTCGCTGCTGGTCAAAGCTGGATCAGGTGCGTTGACATTGGGCGTTCCCAGTTCTGCTGGCGTACCTGAAGGTCTGGCGCAACACACGATCACGCTCACTTATAACGATATCGAAGAAGTTGAAAAAATCTTCGATGAAATCGGTGATCAGATCGCGGCGATCATTGTTGAACCGGTTGCGGGGAATATGAATTGTATTCCACCGATTCCCGGCTTCCTCGAAGGTTTGCGATCAGTGACTGAGAAGCATGGCACCGTTTTGATTATCGATGAAGTGATGACCGGCTTCCGTGTCTCTCTTGGCGGCGCGCAAGGACATTACGGGATCACACCTGATCTGACCACGCTAGGAAAAGTCCTCGGTGGCGGAATGCCTGTCGGTGCTTTCGGCGGTAAGAAAGAGATCATGGATCACATCGCTCCTGATGGTCCTGTTTATCAGGCGGGAACGCTTTCTGGTAATCCGGTAGCAATGGCAGCGGGTCTTGCGACACTGGAACAAGTTGCGATGCCAGGCTTTCATGACGAACTAAGTACTACGGCTAAAGCACTCGTAGATGGAATTCAGGAGGCAGCGAATAAAACAGGTGTTCCACTAACAACGAATCAGGTCGGCGGCATGTTCGGAATCTTTTTTAGTGAAGAAGAAAAAATCACATCCTTTGCACAAGTTATGAAGTGTGATCAGGAACGTTTCAAAAAATTCTTTCACGGCATGTTGGAAGAAGGAATTTATCTTGCACCGTCTGCTTTCGAAACGGGATTTGTTTCCAGCAAACATGGCAATAATGAGATCGCTGAAACAGTGGCCGCAGCCGGGAAGGTTTTCGCAACGCTATAAGTTCTAACTATCAAACATAAAAATCGGGCATAAAAAAACCCGGAGGGAAGTGACTTCCAGTCCGGGTTTTTAATTCTTTTAAATCTTAACGATTCATGATGTACATAGTAACTTCAAAACCAAATCGTAGATCTTCGTATGCTGGTGTTTCCCATTTCATGATATTTCTCCTAAGTAAAATTATAAATAGTTAGTACGTTTTGAATCTTAACGATTCATGATGTACATAGTAACTTCAAAACCGAATCTTAAATCTTCGTATGCTGGTGTTTCCCATTTCATAATATTTCTCCTGATAAAGTTATTCTGTTTAACAAACTAAATTGCTTGCTATGTTTGTACTGTTGCATCTGGCGTGCCAGCTTTTTTATAAGCATAGACAATAATTAATTAAATCATTATTATTCAATAGCTTGCATGTATTTAATGTATAAATCTGCTCATATATTTTGACCGAAAAACCACTGCTTTTCCTTGATAATGGTTAATAACAACCATCTGTCTGGTTGTTATTAACCACAAAGCCAGTTGAAGTTTTTAGTATCACACTTCCCAATAATGCTTCGGCTTGATGTAGAATTATCAACCTACGCACTGTTCAATTAAAAAATTCGTTTAAGCGTGAAGCGCATAACGAAGGAGAAGAAAAATGAAAATTGTCATCGCATCTGATTCATTCAAAGAAAATCTCACATCCCTGCAAGTTGCCGCCTGTATCGAAAAAGGCATCAAAAAAGTTTTGCCAAAAGCGAAAGTCATCAAGGTTCCTATGGCCGATGGTGGTGAAGGCACGGTTCAGGCACTGGTCGATGCTACGGGTGGTAAGTTCGCACGCAAAAAAGTGACTGGCCCTGATGGTAAAATAGTATCCGCTCATTATGGTTTACTGGGTGATGGCGTGACAGGTGTCATCGAAATGGCCGAAGCTTCTGGTTTACATCTAGTGGCAAAAAAAGATCGCAATCCTCTCAAGGCAACAACTTACGGCACCGGTGAATTGATCGTCGATGCCATGAATAAAGGTATCAAAACGATCATTATCGGTCTTGGCGGATCTGCAACCGTCGATGGTGGCGCAGGTATGGCGCAGGCACTGGGTGTTCGTTTTCTAAATAAATCCGGCAAAGAGATCACCGAACATCTTGGCGGTGGCATGTTAACTAAAATTGCCACGATCGACATGAGTCAGGTCAATCCACTGGTCAAGAAAACACAGATCATTATTGCTTCAGATGTTGTTAATCCTTTAGCTGGAAAAAAAGGTGCCGCCTATGTTTTCGGTCCTCAAAAAGGTGCATCACCAGCACAAGTCAAAATACTAGATGACAATCTTAAATACTTCGGTCAACTGATCAAGAAACAACTGAAAAAAGACGTTGCCTCAAAACCAGGTGCAGGCGCCGCAGGTGGTCTTGGTGCTGCATTGATGGGATTCACACGCTCTAAAATGAAACGAGGTGTTGATCTGGTTGTTGATATCACTGAACTTAAAAAACATCTCAAAGGTGCCGATCTGGTAATTACTGGCGAAGGCCGGGTTGATTTCCAGACAGCATTTGGTAAGACACCTTCCGGTGTTGCCAAAGCGGCTAAAACATTCAAAGTCCCAGTGGTTGCGATTGGTGGTTGTCTAACCGACGATGCCAACGGTGTGTTTGAGCATGGCATACACGGTCTTGATTCCGCTGCTGCGAAAGATATGAGTTTCGAAATGGCCATCAAGGATTCACGCAAGCATCTGGCACTGGCTGGTGAACGTGTGATCCGGATGCTACTGATCGGTAAAAAGATGGCTAAAAAGAAATAATTCCTCAACTTAACCTGATCGTTGGGGATCAACGATCAGGTTAAGTTAATCAAAAAACTTTTACCGATGTCGATTTGAAGTTAACCCAGATATCGCTTCCCAAGTTCAATGACATTTCATGTAATGATTCTCGGGTGATCTGAGCATGAAACTTTTCACCCGCATCTATGGTGATCAAGACACGTCCTTTATTTTCAGAAATTGCGATCACCCGACCCTGAAAATTATTCCTCATACTTGAAGTCAGGGAGTTGGTTGATAATACGATCTCGACAGGATCTATGACGATATGTTTTCCGGTTTGAATATCTTCCGGTAAAAATATTCGTACTTTCTCTGACTCAAAATTATGGTCGATCACACGGCCATGAAACAGGTTCAACAGCGGTGCATTTACAGGCCGTCCTGCAACCAGACTAATTCCTTCATCCGCCAGAACCATTCCCTGTAAGTGATCATGTGTGCTCAACACCACCGTTGTGTTTTGTTCTTCTGTCAGCTGCCGTAACAAAACTTCTAGTTGTTCTGCACTCTCCTGATCAAGATGGGAGAAAGGTTCATCCATTAATAATACCTCTGGCTGAAGCGCCAATGCACGGGCCAAAGTAACTTTTTGAGCTTCACCGCCGGAAAGATTTTTTACATCACAATCAGTAAATTCTGTGATGCCAACGATCTCCATTGCTAGCTCTGCCTGATATAGTTGATCATGTTTAGACAGACCACGAAACTTTAATCCCTTCAAAATATTTTCCAGTACAGTTCCACGTAGTAAATAAGGATTCTGCGAAACCAGAGCAACTCTTCGACGTAACGAAAGCTGTGAATCTCCTTTCGATTTTTCAAAAAAAGATAACTCACCTGTTGCTGTTTTTTCTAAAAAAGCTAATAAGTTCAGCAAGGTTGTTTTTCCTGATCCATTGCTGCCGATCAAACTTGTGATCTGATTTTTTCTGATCACAAGTTCAGGAATATCGAGTACACGCCTACCTTCATATTCATAAGTTATATTCTTTAAATGATAAGCCAGATCAGTCATGACGAACTTCCCTGTCGGATCAAAAACTGCAACCCAAAATTAACCACGAACGCAATGATCAAAAGCAGTAATCCCAGCGCCAGCCCAAACTCAAATTCACCTTTGCTGGTTTCCAATGCAATCGCTGTTGTCATTGTGCGGGTAAAGCCTTCGATATTTCCACCCAACATCATCGCCGCACCGACTTCACCTATTGCTCGGCCAAAACCTGCGACCACGGCAGCGATCACTGCAAAGCGGGTTTCGCCGAGAACTTCAGAAGCTAGTTGGATTTTGTTTGCGCCCAGCGATTTTAAAGTTGGGACTAGTCGTTTGTCGGAGGACTGAACGGCAACAATGGTCAGGTTTAAAATGATCGGCAGGATCAAAATACATTCTGCGATCACGACTGCGGCTGGCGTATAAAGCAATCCCAGCTCACCCATTGGCCCTTGCCGTGTAAACAGACCATAGAGAAAAAGCCCGATCACAACGGTCGGCATCGCCATCAGCGTGTTGAGAATCTGCTGCAGGAATTGTTTACCACGGAACTCGTTCAGCGCGATCGTGATTCCTGTGGGGATTGCGATCAGTGCAGCTAACATGGCCGCGATCAAAGATATTTTTAGCGACGTCCAGACGATCAGCCATACTTCTTGATCAAACTGAAAGATCAGATCAAGTGCGGCTGAAAAGGATTCGGAAAAATAACCCAAGCTGACTATTTACCTAACTCACCTGTGATCACGTACTTCATGATCTCGACAATTTCTTCGGGTGTTTGCACAACTGCGAGAGCAGCTGCATCGACTTCTTTTAGAGGATGAGTCAATTCCGGATCATGCATGCTGATCAAGGACTTTCCAAGTGCAGTCGCATAACCAGCATCAAATGCCGCATTCCACTGCCTATATTTGTCACCAAATCGTACAACTACGACATCGGCTTTTTCGATCAGTGTTCGTGTTCGAATCGAATTGATTTTTGAGGCTTTATGATCTTTCCAGAACGGTGTTTCTTCTGCGCCTAAAATCTGATCACCACAGTCATCACTCGACGCGTGATCCGTTACCGGTGCAAATAAAGTGACGGGTAAGCCCGCTGTTTTGATTCCAGACTCAATTCGCTCGCGCCAGTCTGAATGTATTTCGCCGGAAAGGTAAAGATTCCAGTTCATGTTTTCTCCTTCTGATTATAGAATGCCTGTAGTCTATGACATCCATCCAACCTATTACAGAAGAACAACGAGAACTCGTCCTGAATCGATCACATGAATTGATCCGACTGGCGGCGGGCGATCTTGGCAAAAGGATTCCGGAGATTGAGATCAAATTTGATCTGTCCGGTCGATCCGCGGGCATGTATTGCTCGCAACATCGCCAACGATGGATTAGATATAACCCCTATATTTTCGCCAAATATTTTGATGCAAATTTTGAAAATACCATCCCGCACGAAGTCGCACATTACCTGACCGACGTCGTCACAGGCCGGAAACGGGTTGCGCCACATGGGCAGGAATGGCAAACGATGATGCAGCTTTTAGGTTGTGAACCGGAAACCACGCATAAGTTTGATCTGGATGGTGTGCCGGTGAAAAGGCAACGCCGTCATCTTTATCGTTGTGGCTGTCAGGATCATCGACTCAGCAGCACGCGGCATAATCGCGTACAACGCCAGAAAAAGCACAATTATTTTTGTCGAAACTGTGGTGAAGCATTGTCTTTGGTTGAAGAGAATCAGGGATCTTAAAATGGGCGACGTTATTAAATTCAAAAAACCTGATCTGGCGAAAAAGGCGAAAGCACATACGATGTGTAAACGTAATTTCCACAAATGGCAGGTCGTGACTGAGCAGAAGTTTGATGTGAAGCAGGGAAAGTTAGTGACGCTGTTTCGATGTGGTCACTGCGGAAAGGAAAAGACTAAAGCAGTTTAAACCTTCCGGAATACCAAGGAAGCATTCGTTCCACCAAAACCAAAGCTATTAGACATCACCGTCGTCAGTCCAGCATTCTCAACCGTCTCGCGAACAATCGGCATGCCTTCTGCTCCCGGATCTAGTTCGGTAATATTCGCCGAAGCCGCGAGGAAATCATTTTCCAGCATGAGCAAAGAATAAACCGCTTCGTTAATTCCCGCCGCGCCCTGGGCATGTCCGGTCAAGGATTTTGTTGAGCTGATCTTTGGAATCGTTTTGCCATCGAAAGCCTTTTTCACCGCTTCAAGTTCGACAGTATCTCCCGCTGGAGTCGCGGTTCCATGAGCATTGATATAATCCACATCACCTTCCAGATCAGTCATCGCCAGTTTCATGCAATTGACTGCACCAACACCGGATGGCTTAACCATATCTTCGCCATCAGAAGCCGCACCATAACCCACCAGTTCAGCATAGATCTTCGCACCACGTTTTTGTGCATGTTCCAGTTCTTCCAGAACCAACAGTCCGCCGCCACCAGAGATCACGAACCCATCACGAGTCGCATCGTAAGGTCGAGAAGCGGTTGTTGGCGCGTCATTATATTTAGACGAAAGCGCCCCCATGGCATCGAACAAGATGGTCAGTGACCAATGCACTTCTTCACCACCGCCCGCAAACATGATGTCCTGTTTGCCCATCTGGATCAGTTCTGCCGCGTTACCAATACAATGTGCGCTGGTGGAACAAGCCGAGCTGATCGAGTAGCTCGTACCTTTGATCTTGAATGCAGTACTTAAATTTGCACTGGTAGTGCTGCCCATGGTTCTTGGAACCAGTGTCGGTGCAACTTTGCGTGCGCCTCGTTCTCGTAATGTGTCGATTGCCAGCAGGATATTTTCGTTAGATGCGCCACCGGAGCCGGTGATAATACCGGTTCGTGGATTAGAAATGTCACTTTCTTCAAGGCCAGAATCTGCGATCGCTTCTGTCATTGCGATGTAATTGTAAGCCGCCGCATTTCCCATAAACCGCATGAGCTTGCGATCAACGATTTCTGTTGGATCAAGTTTAATACCGCCATGAATATGTGCCCGAAAACCCAGATCGGCATACTCCTGATAAAACTCTATGCCCGATCGCCCTTCCCTAAGCGAGGCCGTGACCTCATCCTTATTATTTCCAATGCTAGAAACGATGCCTAAACCTGTTACGACCACTCTTTTCATATCGCTATTCCTTAAGAAGAATAAAGACCCACTCTCAAATCCTTCGCTGTATAAATTACTTCGCCATCAACTTCCATGACCGCATCCGCAACGCCCATATAAAGCCTGCGCATGATCACTTTTTTCATATCAATACGATAAGTCACCAATTTTTTATCTGGTGTGACTTCTCCAGTAAATTTCACTTCGCCCACGCCCAACGCTCGACCATGCCCGGGGCCACCACGCCAGCCAAGATAGAAGCCAATCAACTGCCACAAAGCATCCAGGCCCAGACAACCCGGCATCACCGGATCACCCACAAAATGGCAATCGAAAAACCAATGTTCCGGCTTGATCTCGAATTCAGCAACAATCTGACCTTTGCCTGATTCACCACCATCAGCATTGATCGTTGTAATTCGGTCAAACATTAACATCGGCGGCATTGGTAATTGCGCATTTCCCGGGCCAAAAAGCTTACCTTCGGCGCACTGGATTAGCTCTTCATAACTAAACTGGTTCTGAGCCATTAGCGTTGATTTTTCATTGACTGAGTTCATCGGGTATTATTCCTGAATCTAGTATTGTTATCTTGTATTATTGTGGATCTATACTAACCTATATAACTGAAATAGGCACTGCGTTAAGACTTCACTGATCAATGTCAACAACTTCATAATAACAACTATTTTCAACAGATTTGTAGGGGATCTGAAATGAATATTACTGATGACAGCAATACCACAAACCGCATACTTGTGGTGGATGATGAACCACTTAATCTGGAAATAATTTCAGATTATTTGGATGACACCGATTACCAACTGATCACCGCGAATGATGGAATTCAGGCCTGGAGTATTCTTGAAAAGTCACAGGAAAACATTGATCTGGTATTGCTTGATCGAATGATGCCAGGGCTTGATGGTCTTCAGGTTCTCTCAATGATGAAGGAACACCCTGTTCTAAAACATATTCCTGTCATTTTACAAACCGCTTTGATCAAAAAACAGGATGTTATTGAAGGTATCCAGGCTGGTGCTTTTTATTACTTGACCAAACCTTTTGAACAAGAATTACTGTTATCAGTTATCAAAACAGCACTTGATGAACATGGAGCTTATGTAGCACTACGAAATGAATTAAATAAGTCCGCTTGTACCCTTTCCCTGATGAAAAGTGGCATTTTTCATTTCAGGACTCTCGAAGAAATGCAGGATTTAGCCCTGTTTATTTCCAAAGCCTGCCCGAAACCAGAACAAGCCTTATCAGGGTTATCCGAGCTTATGATCAATGCTGTCGAGCATGGGAATCTTGAGATCAGTTATGATGAAAAATCAGAGCTAATCGACTCCGGCCGCTGGAAAAAAGAAATTGAGTACAGACTTTCTCTGGCTGATAACCTGGATAAAGTTGCCATCCTTGATTTTCAACATAAAAATGATCACATAAGTATTACGATTTCAGACACCGGTGAAGGTTTTGACTGGCAGGATTATCTGGAAATCTCCATGGAACGAATTGATGATAATCATGGACGTGGTATCGCGATGGCGAAAGTTCTTAGTTTTGATACCATTGAATATCAGGGAAATGGCAATAGCGTAACCGCAACAATTAACATAAAAGAACCTGCTAACGATATAATCAAAAATCAGGATCAGCTGGAAACAACTTAGGAAAAAGATTTCCAACACACAGGGTTTCCAGCACCACACCTTTCCCACAAATTCAGTTATGATGCCCTCATGAAGAGCATCTCTTTATTCGCGTTACTATTTCTACTCAATTCATCGCTGGTTCTCGCAGAAGAAGTCCGAATCGCGGCGGCTGCCAGCCTGACTTTTGTATTAGAAGAAATCGTTGATCAGTTTCAAAAAGAAACAGGACACAAAATCAAAATCAGCTTCGCCTCATCCGGGACACTCACAAGACAGATCGAACAAGGTGCACCTTTTGAACTTTTTTTATCAGCTGACGAAACGTATATTGAAAGATTAGATCTGCAAAAGTTGACTCGTGATCGTGGAGATACTTATGCCTACGGTCAACTGGCTCTTGTCGTCCCGAATAAACAAAAAGGTTCTGCTATGAATCTTTCCATGATCGCAAAAGGACTTGAAGAAAAGACGATCAAACATTTCTCGATCCCTAACCCCGAACTCGCTCCCTATGGAAGAATTGCTAAACAGGCATTGGAACGATCTGATCTTTGGGACAAGGTTTCTCCCATTTTAATCACCGGAGAAAATGCTTCTCAAGCAGCTATGTTTATGAGCACCGGATCCGTTGATGCCGCATTATTGCCGCACTCTCTGGCGATTATTTTACAAAAGAAAAACATAGGCCATTTACAGTTAGTTTCAAAGGATTTATACGATCCGCTGAATCATCGTATGGTCTTATTAAAACAGCCCGGAAAACTCGCACAGGCTTTTTACAACTACCTCCTACATCCAGAAGCCCAAAAGATTTTTAGCCGCCATGGATTTCGATCAGTCCTGGAATCTAATCAAGCAAGATGATGGATTGGTCAGCATTTTTTTTATCCATCCGACTGGCGGCCATTACCATGATCATTCTGCTGTTTATCGGGTTACTGATTGCAAGATTTCTGGCATGGCGACAGTTTCGAGGTAAAGCATTTGTAGAAGCGATGGTTGCCCTGCCACTTGTTTTGCCTCCCACTGTTCTGGGTTTTTATTTATTGTCTTTCTTTGGAAAAAACTCATGGTTCGGAAGATTTTATGAACAGATCACTGGCAATACACTGGTTTTTTCTTTCACCGGACTACTGATCGCCTCACTTATTTACAGCCTGCCCTTCGCAGTACAACCAATGTTACGAGCCTTTGAAGGCATTCCCAAAAAACTCCGTGAAGCAGCATGGTGTAGCGGGTTAAATCGTTGGCAAACTTTTTTCAGAATTGAACTGCCTCTGGCCTGGCCCGGTATTTTATCCGGTATGGTTTTGGCATTTGCACATACGCTGGGTGAGTTCGGCGTTGTGTTGATGATCGGTGGAAATATTCCGGACGAAACACGCACTTTATCCATCGCTATTTTTGATCGCGTTCAGGCTTTTGATGATCAATCTGCACAGATCATGTCGCTGGTTTTATTGATCTTCGCCTTCGTCACGATCAGCCTTGTTTTTCTTCTAAACCGTCGTATTTCTTCAAGTCGATCATGAACAAGTTAATCGTTCAACTTAAGAATAAAAAAGGTATTCCACTGGATCTAAATTTTGAATGTGAAGCTGGAAAAGTGCTGGCTTTAGTTGGCCCTTCCGGTAGCGGAAAAACAACCGTCCTACGATGTATTGCTGGATTGTTTAAAACCGACGAAGGTCTGATCAAAAGCCATAACCAAGTCTGGTTTGATCATAAAAATAATACTTCCATATCTCCTCAACAACGTCATGTTGGTATGGTCTTTCAGAACTATGCTCTATTTCCACATCTAAATGTTAAGCAAAATATTGAGATTGGAATGAAGAAAAATAGTTCTTTATCAATTGACGACTTACTGGCTATGGTCAACTTGCAAGGACTGGAAAATCGGATGCCAAAAATGCTTTCAGGTGGCCAGCAACAGCGTGTCGCATTGGCTCGTGCTTTAGCTAGAGAACCTGAAGTATTATTACTGGACGAACCTTTTTCTGCAGTCGATCAGGTGACTCGAAGAAAGTTAAGGTTGGAGTTGTTGGAGCTGATCCGTAAGCTAAAAACCCCGATCATTCTTGTCACTCACGATCTGGATGAGGCCGCCATGCTCGGCGATGAGATTTGCGTAATCCATAATGGAACGGGATTACAAACGGGATTACCAAATGATGTTATTCGTCATCCGAATTCAGCATTGGTTGCTCGATTGATGGATGTCAGGAATCTTTTTGAGGGAGAACTGATCGAACAAGATGAAGCAACAAATACCTCTTTAATTTCATGGGCAGGTACTCAATTTGAAGCACCGTATCAACGGTCATTTTCTGGTGAGTCAAAAATAAACTGGAGCATTCCTGCCGATCAAGTTTTATTGCACCGGCGAGTAAACCCTTCAAAGGGCGTGAATGAAAATCCGATCACAGGGCAGATAATAGAGCTGGTTACTATTGGTGGTATTAGTAATGTGATCATCTCACCTGACGGTGATCAGAAGCTTAAACTTCACATGGATCTTCCACCACATGTTGTGGAAAGAAATGATCTTAAAGTCGGTGAAAAAATCAGTATGTCACTACTAAAAGAATCGATCCATTTAATGGATCATTCCCATTCAAGTTCCCGATAAGCACGACTCACTGCTCTTTGGTTCAGATGTTCAAATAACAACCAGTTATCTTTCTCCGATTGAGCGACGGTATTAACTGCATCGCCAAGAAATACTCCATCAGCAATCGCCTTGCGCGTTTCATCGATCAAAACTTTAAAATATTGTTGTTGCGGTTCCATCGCCGCAGGCCAGGGAGCACTCGCTGGACCATGTCCCGGAATCACCCGTGCATATTCCTGATCATGAAGTTTTTCCATCAATGCATGCCAGCCTAACAACACACCATCCAACGAAGGAATTCTTTCCATAAATAATAGATCGGCCAACCATAAAGTATTTGTTTTCTGATCAAGAATCGTTAGATCAGTTGAGGTATGGGCTTTGGGGTTCGCGGTTAAAATTAGTTTCCGATTACCCAGATCAATTTCCATCGTTTCTTCAACCAGAGTATCCGGCCCGATGATCAGATCAACGGTCGGATTTTCTCCCAGATCAGCACCAAATTCTTCAAGAAAAAATTCACGATTTTGAAGAACCGCATCAGCCAGGTTGACATGTCCAACATATTTTGGATCATCTTGTTTGAAAACCGAATTCCCCAGAATATGATCAAAATGAACATGACTATTGATCACATAACAGATCGGTTTGTCTGTTTTATTTTTGATTGAAGCTCGCAACTTTTCACCAATCGCTAAGGAACCACCAGTGTCAATAACCGCCACGCAATCATCGCCAACTATAAAACCAATATTAGGAATATCTGCATGATCCTCATGCTCAATCTCGACATGCACACCTTTATGTACATAAAAGCCATCGGCGACTTCTGTGAGATTAAAATCTACGACACTTTCCTGTACTTTTTCTTCAACCGCAGAGGATGATGAAGGATCCTGATCACCTGAATCACATGCAGCGAGTAACAACAAACAAAAGAAAAAAAATATTTTTTTCATCAGACAGATCTCCTACCAAAGTATGCAATAAGACAATAATGATCGAGAATTGTTCATCAGGCAATCAGTTCGTATAATAACCGAGTGTTTAGAATGGAGGATTAACCATGCCAGAATTCGATAATGTAAGAGTCATCAAAAAAGCGAATATTTATTTTGATGGAAAAGTCACCAGCCGATCCGTGCATTTTGCAGATGGCACGGTAAAAACACTGGGCTTCATGTTACCTGGTGAATATGAGTTCAACACTGATGAAAAGGAAAATATGGAGATCATGTCTGGTAAACTCGAGGTGTTACTTCCAGACTCAGATGACTGGGCGACATTTCAGGGCGGCGAGTCTTTTGATGTTTCGGCCAATTCCAGCTTTAAATTAAAAGTAGCAGAACCGACCGATTACTGCTGTTCGTTTATCAACTAAAGGATTCAAACCTTGAAAATTAATAATATTCTCGAAGCCATTGGCAACACGCCACACGTCCGATTAAACAAACTTTTCAATCCAAGTGCCGAGGTCTGGATGAAGCTGGAGCGTGCTAATCCTGCGGGGAGTATTAAAGATCGAATCGCGTTGGCTATGATCGAAGATGCGGAAGAAAATGGTTTATTAAAATCAGATTCCGTGATTATTGAACCAACCTCGGGGAATACCGGAATTGGCCTGGCGATGGTGGCAGCGATCAAAGGTTATCGTTTGGTTTTAGTAATGCCTGAATCTATGTCGATCGAACGTCGTCGATATATGTCTGCGCTAGGTGCAGAACTGGAACTCACGCCACGCGAAAAAGGCATGCCGGGTGCGATCGCAAGAGCCGAAGAGCTTATCGCAGAAAATACTAATAGCTGGATGCCAGCACAGTTTAGCAACCCTGCCAATGTAGCCGTTCACAGAGAAACGACTGCTAAAGAAATCATCGCCGACTTTCCCGAGGGTCTGGATTATCTGATCACCGGCGTTGGAACTGGTGGACATATTAGTGGCTGTGCAGAAACGCTGAAAGCTGCATGGCCAAATCTGAAAGTGATTGCTGTTGAACCCGAAGCTTCGCCTGTGATCAGCGGTGGAAAACCTGCTCCGCACATGATTCAGGGAATTGGTGCCGGGTTTGTTCCGGATAATCTTGATACTGATCTGCTTGATGAGGTTGTTAAGATCTCTAATCCAGCTGCTTTCGACTTTGCCCGCCGTTGTGCAAAACAGGAAGGGATTTTTGTTGGGATTTCTACCGGCGCGTCACTGGCTGCGATCAACAATAAACTGGATGAAATTCCTGAAGGGAGTCGCATCCTGACGTTTGCTTATGATACTGGCGAACGTTATCTTTCTGTAGAAGGGTTATTTAAATAAGTTAATCCTTATTTGCTCTGCTCAACCAATGCTTTGAGGTTAGCCAGGCCCTTTTCGTAATCTGCGCCGATCCATTTGTCCATCATCAGCCCAAACCAGCGATTCATCGGATTCATCCCGGCATCCATATCAAAACCCCAGGTGATTCTGGTTCCTTCACCTTCCGGTTTCAAATCATAAAATGAAGTTGCTGTGCCTTCACTCCCAAAATCCAGATCCACTTTTATGCTTTCATTCGGCTTCGTTTCTGTAATTACCCAGCTACCCGTCCCAACGTTAGGGTTGTCACTGGACCATATCATGCCTGCACCAACTCCGGACTCAGGGCCGATGTAGGTGTATTTAGTATCTGGATCGATTTTTACCCAGGGTGACCACTGGTTAAAGGCTTTCGGATCGTGAATATTTTTAAAAACTTCTGCAGGTGACGCAGAGATAACAATTTCTCTTTCGACATGTTGTTCCTGAGGGAGAAAAAAACCACCGACCACAAATAACAGGATCACTGCAACAATTAGATAAAAAAGCCCTTTAAGAATTTTCATTGTTCCCCGGCATAACTGCCAGCAAAATTATTTTGTGATGTCAGTCTAAACTATTGCTGTTTTTCATTAAAGAGTGAAACAAATTCTCCATAGCCTTCAGTTTCCAGTTTTTCTACTGGTATAAAACGCAGTGATGCTGAGTTTATGCAATAACGTTTTCCGGTCGGTGCGGGGCCATCATCAAATACATGCCCAAGATGATTGTCCGCAACAGAACTACGAAGCTCAGTTCGCACACCAAACAAATGTCGATCTTCTTTCTTGATCATCGCATTTTCGCTGATCGCGCGGGTGAAACTTGGCCAGCCTGTGCCAGATTTGAATTTATCCGTGGAACTGAATAATGGTTCCCCTGAAACTACATCCACGTAAATACCTGACTTTTTATTGTCCCAGTATTCGTTCTTGAAGGATCTTTCTGTGCCTTCTTCCTGAGTGACATCAAATTGTAGAGATGTCAGTGATTGTTTTAATTCTTTGCTGGAAGGTTTTTGAAAACCTTTATTCTTCTCCAGCCAAACAGCGAATAACTGATCACCCTCGGAGGAGTGAGTTATATTTCCGGTTGTCTGAGCTGGCTCGCTTGAAGCTTGCATGCCCAGAAAAAAACTTCCAAGAAAAACTATTCCAGCTGTAACCGAGATCCATTTACCTAGTTTCATTGAGCTCACCTTTTTCCAATTTATGTGAGCTATGACACAGTTTGAACAATTGAGTTCCTTAAACAATGGTCTTCTGAATCACACCACCGCCCAGACATACATCTTGATCATAAAATACAACGGATTGTCCCGGAGTTACTGCTCGTTGCGAATCATCGAAAATCACGCGCACCAGATCATCGCTGATCTTCTCAACAGAACAAGGCTGATCCATCTGTCGATAACGGGTTTTCGCTGTGCATTTGAAACTCTTTTCCGGAGGTTTTCCTGCCACCCACGACAACTCTTTTGCTTCCAGGCCCTGACTAAAAAGTAATGGATGATCATGTCCCTGAGCCGCGATCACAATGTTCTTTTCCACATCTTTGCCGACCACAAACCACGGCTCTTCCGAAACACCTTTCACGCCGCCGATACCCAGTCCTTTTCGCTGGCCAAACGTATAATACATCGCACCAGTATGCTGTCCGATCACCTCGCCTTCCGGTGTCTGGATCTCACCTGTTTGTGCTGGAATATACTTGCTCAGAAACTCCCGAAACGGTCGTTCACCGATAAAGCAGATTCCCGTGCTGTCCTTTTTGTCATGCGTGATCAAATCGGCTTCTTCGGCCATACGACGAACATCGGGTTTATCCAGTTCACCCACCGGGAACAAGGTTCTGGAAAGTTCTTTCTGGCCGAGTGTGTAAAGAAAATAACTCTGATCTTTATTCTCATCTTTGCCACGCAACATGACAAACTCACCATCCCGTTCAGCGACTCTTGCATAATGTCCCGTGGCAATCTTTTCTGCACCCAGTTCCGTCGCATGTTCCAGAAAAGCCTTGAACTTGATCTCACGATTACAAAGGATGTCAGGGTTCGGCGTTAGTCCTTCTGAATATTCCTTAACAAAACGCTCAAACACTTCTTCCCAGTATTCGATCGAAAAATTTACTGTGTTCAGCTTAATTTCAAGCTTGTCACAGATCGCCTGCGCATCTTTGACATCTTCCTCAGCAGCACAATAGGAATCAGTGTCATCCTCTTCCCAGTTCTTCATGAACAGACCTTCAATCTCAAAGCCCTGCTGCTGCAAAAGCAGAGCAGAAACAGACGAATCCACACCGCCAGAAAGACCCACCATCACTTTTTCATTTTTACTCATCGGGACATTATGGAGCCTCTGTTCCATTCTGGGCAAGTGTTGTGAAGCGGAAAAATTATTCAGATTGAGGCGTGAATCGTGACAAACAGTGGTTCTATGTGCAAAGTTCACAACGAAAAGCTGGATGATTTTAACCTTCACAAACTTGATCATGAATTGAACAGAGGCTCCTTAATCAATGGATGACAAATTATGGCGCAGATCTTGCGTTTATTTCCAAGATTCATATTGATTTTTAAAAGAGACTGAAGGGGTCACTAAAAATAATGAAAACCGATTTTTCAAAAAGCTTATTCCGCGAAGAACAAGTTAAGGTTCTGTACGATGGAGCCAAATCATCTGTCATTGGCTCTATTCTGATCACTGCAGTCATCTACTTCACGGCTATTTCCAGACAAGACAACAGCCAGGAAGCTTCTATCTGGATACTTCTGATCCTGACAATTGCTTTCTTGCGTGGAATTGATACCTACCTGTATTTCAATACCATAAAGACTAAAAAAAGAATCGATGACCATGTTCACAAACTATTTCTGGGTCGTTTTATCACAGGTTCAGTTCTGGGGGCGGTGGGCTGGGGCTTACATTTCTGGAATAGCTACCCCCACAGCTCTCAAGAACATCAGTTTTACCTGATATTGGTTATCACAGGTATAGCCACTTTTGCTACGACCACTTTGTCTTATCATCTGGGCGCTATTATCTCTTTCCTTGTGTTAATCATGCTACCGATGGAGATAAGAGTTCTGGCGGAAAACTCGCCTTTCCACACTGCACTCTCGATTCTTTTACCAATTTATTGCCTTTTTCAAATCAATGGCTCAAGACGGATCAATAAAAACTTTTTTGATAGTATTCAATTGCTATTGGAATTCAAAGAAAAGGAACAAGAACATATAAACCTGCAGTACGCGGTTGATCAACATAATATTGTCAGTATCACTAATGTTAAAGGAGACATTATATACGCTAACGACAAAATGGCAGAGCTCACCCAGTACTCTCATGAAGAGCTGATCGGGGCAAATCATCGGGTCGTAAAGTGTGACGAGTATCCTGCTTCTTACTGGAAAGATATGTGGCGCAAAATTGCCAGAGGCAGTGTCTGGAATGATGAAGTTAAGAATATTGCCAAAGATGGCTCCTATTATTGGGTGGATTCGACAATTGTTCCTTTTTTGAAAAATGGAAAACCCTATCAATATATTTCTATTCGTACCGACATCACGAAAGCCAAGGATCTCGAACTACAAACCTTAAATGACAAGGATGACGCCCTGATTCGGGCACAGGTTGCGCAAATTTTGCAGGGGCAGGATTCTCTAAAAAAACGTATGACTGACTCACTGGATGCGATATCTAAAGCCGAAGGCTTACATTTACAAAATAAACTGGGGGTTTTCCTGCTGCCTGATGGCGCTTGTGAGCTGGAGATGTTTGTTACTCATGGTAAATATACTGACGAGTTTATGCACAAGGAAAAATGCGTGAAACTGGGCAGTTGTTTATGTGGCCGGGCTGCGGTTTCCGGTGAACTGATGGTCTCTGACGATTGTTTTACTGACCCTGATCACGAGCATAAATTTGAAGGAATGATGCCACATGGTCATTACATTGTTCCGCTCTCTCATCATGGAAAGGTACTTGGCATTCTTTTCATGTACACCGATCCTTATCCTTCCAGAGATCAGTCACGACTGGATACCTTGAATTTTATTGGCGATTTATTGGGTGTTGCGATCGCGAATGAACACGTCAAAGAAGAGCTGAAACAGGCAAAGAGAAATGCCGAAGATACGGCACAGGCAAAATCTGATTTCCTGGCCAATATGAGTCATGAGATTCGTACACCGATGAATGGTGTGCTGGGCATGCTGGATCTTTTGAACAATCTGGATCTGGATAAAAAATCGAAAAGCTATGTTGATATTGCGCATGGTTCGGCCAGTATGTTGTTGAATGTGATCAACGATATTCTGGATATTTCAAAGATCGAATCCGGCAAACTGCATATAGAAAATATTGATTTTGATCTAAGAAAAACTGTCGAAGATACTGCTGATCTGCTTTCCAAACTGGCTCATCAAAAAGAACTGGAACTCAACGTTTTCATTCCACCGGAAACAAAGAATATTCTCCGCGGTGATGTTCTGCGTCTTCAACAGGTTTTGAATAACCTGACCAGTAACGCAATCAAGTTTACTGCCGAAGGTGAAGTGTCGATCAAGATCTCGATCCTTGATGAGTCGGATGAAAAAACAAGATTACGTTTTGAAATTAAAGATACAGGCATTGGTATCGCTCCTGAAAAACAGGGCACACTCTTTCAGGCGTTTACTCAAGCGGATACTTCTACCAGTAGAGAGTTTGGTGGTACCGGGCTTGGACTGGCAATTTCTAAAAGCCTGATCGAAATGATGGGTGGTGAAGTAGGCTTGATCAGTGCGGTGGGTGAAGGCTCGACTTTCTGGTTTGAATTGCCTTTCGATATTGTCTCTCAGGACATTGCTAACCAGTTCACGATGGATGATCTACGTATCCTGACTATTGATGATAATGAAACGAATTGTCTGATCCTGAAAGAATATGTTGAAAACTGGGGCGCAAAAAATGTTGCCGAACTTATTCCTGAAAGCGGTTTGTATCGTCTGAAAGAAGCACATGAAGCAGGCCAGCCTTTCGATATTTTATTACTCGATATGCAGATGCCGGCCGTCACTGGTCAGGAAGTTGCTGCAGAGATTCGGAAAGATCCGGCATTTGCCAATCTCAAGATCATTTTACTCAGCTCCATGAGTCTGGATATAGATACCGATCAAGAGGAGCATTTTGATCTGATGTTGAATAAGCCGGTCAGACAATCCCTGCTTTATGATGCGATCGCTACCGTTCAAAATCAGGATCTGATCAATCAAAAAATGGAACAAACTCTCAAGCCCGAAACGACAAAACTAACGGGGCATGTTCTGTTTGTTGATGACAATTTAGTGAACCAGCATGTGGGTCGGGAAATGTTATTAAAACTTGGGCTTGATTTTGAAATTGCTTCAAATGGACAGGAGGCACTAGATGCCAGAAAAGATGGCAACTTCGATGCGATACTGATGGATTGCCAGATGCCGGTTATGGATGGGTTTGAGGCAACGCGTCAGATCAGACTATTCGAGGGTGAAACTGGAGCGGACAATATATCGATAGTGGCGCTAACAGCAAACGCCATGCAGGGTGATCGTGAAAAATGTCTAAATGCCGGTATGGACGATTATCTGGCCAAACCTTATACCGCTAAAAGTTTGTTTAATACTTTGTCTCAATGGCTCCCTGTTGATCAATCAGGCGCTAAAAATGCGATCGACGAAAAAATCTCATCTTCAGAACCCGTTACACAAGAAATAGAAGCTAAAGAATCAGAAACACAGGCCGCTATGATCATTGATGCCATCAAGTTTGAAGAAACCAGAGAAATGATGGGTGATAACGTTGGCTTGATCGTAAATGCCTTCGTTGAATCAGGTACTGAAAATATTGCTGAGATGGAAGTTCAACTTCAATCTGGCGACTTTGAAGGGTTACGAAACTCTATCCATGCGTTAAAAGGAAGCAGTGCTGCGCTTGGTGTACAACGACTTTATGAAATCTGCCAGGAGGCAGAAGAAAAATGTCGTGCAGACGAAACAGAAAATATGGACAAACGAGTTGCCGAGATCAGTGTTGTATTTGATGAAAGTCAGGCTGAGATACAAAGACTCATGAACGAACAGGAAGCATAACACTTGAACAACAACATTCTTGAAAGAGACAAACCTCTCATCCTGGTTGTGGATGATGAGCTTGTCGGCCGAATCTACATCGAAAAAGCTTTGCAGGGCGAAGGCTATGATGTGATCACGGCTGAGAATGGACAACAGGCAGTGGAACTGACGATAGAACATTCTCCGGACATGATCGTGATGGATGTGATGATGCCTGTGTTGGATGGCTACGAAGCTTGTGTCGTGATTCGAGAATTTGAAACAACAACTTAATGTACCGATCCTGATGCTCACTGGACTGGATGATATTGAGTCCATTGAAAAGTCATTCAATGCCGGTGCCACGGATTTTATAACCAAACCGGTTAACCTGCCTATTTTCAAACAACGCGTTCGTCAGGGTCTGAAAACTCACGAGACGGATCTGGAACTCTACAAACATCAAGCTCGTCAGGCTCAAGCGCATAAAGTGGCACGGATGGGTTATTGGGATTGGGACATCGAAACCAACAGCATTTACTGGTCAGAAGAAGTCTACAATATTTTATCTGTAAAACCAGACGAATTTTCCAGCAATCAAGAAGCCTTTCGAGCAAGAACCAATTTGGAAGATCTATCAAAAGTAAAACTGGCCACCAGCCAGTCACTCAAACACGGTATTCCGTACAGCGTTGAGCATCGTGTTGTACGACCGGATCAAGAATTCCAAGTTGTGCATCAACATGCTGAACTGATCAAAAATGATGATGGCGATGTGATCCGTATGCTCGGCATTGTCCAAGATATTACTGAACGGCATCTCGCTCAGGAAAAAATTCAACATCAGGTCTATTACGATAGCCTGACCGATTTACCCAACCGAACTTTGTTCCACGATCGTCTGGATCACGCCTTAAGTTTGCCTGGTCGTGCCAACGAAGAAGTAGCGGTTCTGATGGTTGATCTGGATCGATTCAAGAACATTAATGATTCTCTTGGCCATGATGTGGGTGATAAATTTCTGCAATCTGTCGCAGACAGTTTGCGAAAAGCCATGCGAACCACTGACACGCTTGCAAGATTGGGCGGCGATGAGTTTGCCCTGATCGTCGAAGGTATTACGAACAAAGATAGTGTCAATGATGTCGCCAAAAAACTCCTCGAGATCTTGTCAACGGCACATCAAGTCGATGGCAACGAATTGATCAGCACTGGCAGTGTTGGTATAGCAATTTCATCAAAAGAAATCTGTGATAAAGAAGCGCTGATCAGACAAGCCGATCTAGCCATGAATCATTCCAAAGAGATTGGCGGCAATCAATTTCATTTCTACAACGAAGAAATGAAATCCCGCGCACACCAATCCATGATCATGGAAAAAGAATTACGTCATGCGCTGGAAAACGATGAACTAGTTGTGTATTACCAACCGAAAGTGTCTGTCGCGACCGGCAAGATCAAAGGTATGGAAGCCCTGATCCGCTGGCAACATCCCGAAAAAGGATTAGTGCCACCATTCAGTTTTATTCCGCTCGCCGAAGATACCGGCCTGATCGTTCCGATCGGGAAATGGGTGCTGGAAGAAGCTTGTCGGCAAACCAAACAATGGCATCAAGAAGGTTTCGATGATCTTGTGATCAGCGTCAATGTTTCCGTTAAACAGTTTCATCATCAGGCATTCATTGACGAAGTTAACTATGCGCTGAAAAATGCGGACATCGATCCAAAATTTCTTGATCTGGAAATCACTGAAAGCTGCACCATGAATAATCTGGATGTCGTCATCGGTTTCCTCGCAGCATTCAGGAAAATGGGTATTAGTATTTCCCTCGATGATTTCGGTACCGGATTTTCCTCGTTAAGTATTCTTGATCAACTTCCACTGGACACGCTCAAAGTCGATCGTGCTTTTATTAAAGACATCGAAGCCAATGGCGAAAATGGCGAGCTGGCCAAAATGATCATCGCCATGGCGAAAAGCTTGAAATTAAGCATTGTTGCAGAAGGCATCGAAACCCAGGATCATCTGGATTTTCTGAAACAAAATGACTGTGATGAGTTTCAGGGGTTTCTAATTAGCCCACCAGTCCCTCCTACAGAATTTGAAGCCTTATTACTGTCTAATCAAAAAGAACAAAATAAGGATCAGCAAAAAATTGAGGAATGTGAAGTCTAAAGCTTCCCCCTGCTCGTCTCGTGTTAAAAACTGTAAAGCTTTTTATAATGGGCAATACAGATAACGAACCACACTATCCCCCAAATTATTAGCCTGGATCAAATACAGATCTCCTGTCTGTTCTATATTTATAAGCTCTTACTAAAGGAGCCCATGAAATGGATATTTCCTCAATTAAGAAAGTGTTAATAGATCAACGTAAGGAATTGGCCGATCGGATCGAAGGGATTGATCGGGATTTAAAAACTGGACGAAATGCTGACTCTGGAGAGCAGGCCGTTGAGCTGGAAAATGAGGAAGTTCTCTCAGAGCTTGTGCGTGAAGCAGAAGAAGAACTGACGCAGGTAAGCCTGGCTTTGCATCGTCTGGAAAATGGCCAGTATGGTATTTGCCTGGAATGTGGAGAAAAAATTAACAACGCCAGATTAAACGCCATACCTTACTCAACAAGATGTATTGATTGTGCAACATATGAATAGAGGAGCGATAAAAATTGTTTGAAGAAAAAAAGATTACTACTGAAAGATAAAATGTTCGATATGTTGAAAGTGTTCTGAAACTTTTATTGTTTACTCAATATTCAGTTGATGTTTGAAGTAGTTCAGAGGAAATCGGTTTCCTGCCAGATAATCATTGATACAGCTCAAAACCATTGGACTGCGTAACCGATCAACATTCTGACGGATCTCTTCAATACTCATCCAGATTACTTTATGGATTCCATCATCCAGAGGCTGATCAGGACGATGATCATGACAACTTCCGGTAAAACAGATTCGTAGATAAGTCACACCACTCGAAGGAGATGGGTGCATATAAAGCCCCACAGCCATTTCCGGTTTAAAACCCCAGGCCGTTTCTTCGCGCACCTCCCTTTCGACCGCCTGAAACAGACTTTCACCCTCTTCCAAATGTCCTGCTGGCTGGTTATAAACCAGTCGCCCATGCGAAAACTCTTCTATCATCATGAACTTACCTTCTCGTTCGATAATAGCCGACACAGTAACATTGGGCTTCCACTGTTCAGATCGAGCCGCTGAGCTTTTGATCAAGCTTTCAGTCAGGTTAGTTATCGTATTCATCGGTTCTTTCAGCATTGTCGGTATCTTATCCACATAATGGTATTCGGCAGAAGAGCCAGAAACATTAGTTTTCATTGATTACGTTTTATGAAATTGTTGGCATAACTTATGCGTTAAATCTTACAATCTTCTTTAAGACGATATGATTACTAATTCATTAAACAGTGATAGAATTCGCACAATTTACAAGACTAATGATTTTTGGGGAAAATTAATGAAATACCTCCGCATTCTTTTCGGAACATGTATGCTACTGATTCCAGGGCTTTTATTTGCCTCGGAAGGCGGTCATAGTGCCCATCCACAAAACTTCACTAGCCACTGGGCATCAACTGTCGCACTGGTTATATTTGTATTAGCCTACATTCTGGTTATTCTCGAAGAACAGCTTCATCTTAGAAAATCAAAACCCGTCACCGTTGCCGCCGGTGTTATCTGGGCGATTGTTGCAATTGTGTATATGCAATCAGGCGATAAGCACACCGCCGAGATCATGGTCAGACATAATCTGCTGGAATTTGCGGAGTTATTCCTGTTCCTGCTGGCAGCAATGACCTACATCAACACCATGGAATACATGGGCGTGTTTGATAAATTACGCGTCTGGCTGGTTTCCCGTGGATTCTCATTAAGAACTATTTTCTGGCTGACCGGCCTGATCGCATTTTGCCTGTCACCCGTTGCTGATAACCTCACAACCGCCTTGCTTATGTCCACTGTGGCGATGGCCGTTGGTGGAGCCAATACAAAATTTGTTGTGGTTGCCTGTATCAATATCGTTGTCGCAGCCAATGCCGGCGGTGCATTCAGCCCATTCGGAGACATTACAACCTTAATGGTCTGGCAGAAAGGCATTGTCCAGTTTCAGGAATTCTTCGCATTATTCTTGCCTTCACTGGTCAACTGGCTCATTCCGGCGATGATCATGTCGATGGCCGTACCAAAAACTAAACCAGATGCCATCGATGCCGAGGTTGAAATGATGGAAGGTGCCTGGGTCGTCATGGGGCTTTTCATCCTGACGATCGCCATGGCTGTTTCCGCACACAACTTTCTCCATCTGCCACCCGTTCTCGGTATGATGACAGGACTTGGTTTACTGAAACTCTATGGTTATCGCTTGAAACGTAAAGGACAAATTCAGCAGGAACTTGGCACAAACATAGGTACACGTGCACTGGGCAATGAAGCAACTGATGGCAATGATAATGGCCATGCAGAAATTCCTCAACGAGAATTTAACATCTTCAAATCACTTGCCAGAGCCGAGTGGGATACCCTTATGTTTTTCTATGGTGTGATCCTTTGCGTTGGAGGCCTCGGTGCGTTGGGTTACCTGGCAATAACATCCGAGTTGATGTACGAAGGCCTTGGCGCGACCAATGCAAATATTCTGGTCGGTATCCTGTCAGCAATCGTTGATAATATTCCGGTCATGTTCGCAGTGCTAACAATGATGCCGGAAATGAATCATGCTCAGTGGTTGTTGGTGACATTAACCGCTGGCGTCGGTGGATCATTGTTATCTGTCGGATCAGCCGCAGGTGTTGCCGTCATGGGACAGGCCAGAGGTATTTATACTTTCTTCAGTCACCTGAAATGGACATGGGCGATCGCGCTGGGATATGCCGCGAGTATCTGGGTACATATCTGGTTAAATGGTAGTTAACTACTTCTTGTGTGTAGGAGCGGATGACCAGACTAGTTTGTCTTCAGCAATTCCAGCGTATAAAAACCCGGTTTAAGAAAGCTACTTTCTGATCGCTCGGTTCGTTCGGTCTTGATCAACCCTATTCCTGACGCATACCAGTCAACACTTTCAATTTTTACTTCGGCCGTACCATTACCGCGATCAACTTTGACCGTTGTGAAACCAGTTCCTTTTACTTTCAGACAATTTTTATAACGACCTGCAGGAACAACAACTTCCTCATCAAAGCTGATCATAGAATAAGTAAGAGTGATCGGTATTGCTTTAGTGAGAATCCGATCCCGTCGAGCAAAAGTGCGGCTTTCGATCACTCCGAGACGACTGGCGAGCGACCAGCGTTCATCTTTGTCTGGCGACAGTGGCAAGATCAGTTCAGAAGTATTTTTTTCAGGATCTTCCCGAAAAATGCCTTCTTCCTTAACATGAAAATACTGGAGATCTTCTCCTTGAGTTTCCTGTACAAATAATTTCTGATCATCAAAAGTAACGGGAGCAAGGTTATGAACAACACGGCGGCGAGTTTGAGTTTCATCGCGGATCACCAGCGTTTCCTGATACTCGCGCCAATGACCTTCTTCGAGAGGAAAGTAACTTTTTTCTTCTGACGAACAACTGACCAGCATTAAAAATGCCAGTGAAAAAATACAGCTTGTTTTTTTGCTATCCAATTTCAAGGGTTTTGATCGCAGTTATAATTTGATCATGATATTTCGGACTCGCACAGATCACACCACTGTTATTTTTTAAGCCCGCTCCCTGTGAGAAATCCAGCGGCCTGCCATGGATATCACTCACGATCATTCCAGCTTCCTGAGCAACCAACATACCGCCCGCATGATCCCAGATCTTCTCCACATAATCTGCCCGCGTCGGCAAACGTAAATACGCATCCGCCTGCCCGCGTGCAACAACGGCATATTTACACTGGCTGTCGAGTCGAGCCGACTCACCTGCCCCGCCCAACTGCTCAACAATTCTGGCGGTATCATCATGTTTTGAATGACCTGATTCCACCGACTCACAAACACGGATCAAACCTTCATTTTGCATGACGTTTAATCTTTCAGCTTTCCCATCCTGATCATTCGCTGTAATAAACCAGCTTCCTTCTCCAGCTTCGGCAAAATAGATCAAACCTTCCGGATCCGGTTCATTATTAAAAGATTTCTCAAAACCTGTCGACAAATTCGGACAGCCCAGCACACCCAGAACTACCTCACCATTTTCGATCAACGCCAGCGAAACAGCATATTGTCCACCACGCAAAAACCCTTTGGTTCCATCAATCGGATCAAGCGTCCAGTAAGACGATCCACTGGCATCATGATCGCCCAGATCAATCGCATCCAGAACCTGATCCGATGTTGCGTCTGGCCAGACAGTTTGCACCGCTCCAACCACAGACAGGCATAAGGTTTGTTGATCAGCTTCGCGTAATTCTCCACTGGATTCTTCACCCACTAATTTAATCGATCCCAATGCTTCTTCCAGCACATGAGTCACCACCGCCTGTGCTGCAAAATCTGCCACCGTCACCGGACTTTTATCATTTTTTTCCAGTTGCTGGATCTGCGCCAGATCAGCCTGCACTTTCCTTGTGACAACACAGGCTTTGCTGACGGCTTTGATCGCAACTTCTAATACTTTGTTATTTTTCATTGATCCCTTTACCTGCTCTAGTGACTTTAGCCACAGTGTAAACCATAATGAAGCTATCAAAAAACACCCGCGCAGGAAGCGACCAAAGGAGGTTTATCTATGTCAGAAGTGAAGAAATATCCCGTACCAGAATCCGTAGCAAACGCAGCATGGATCGACGAGCAAAAATATAAGGAAATGTACCAACAGTCGGTCGATGATCCGGATACCTTTTGGGCAGCGCAAGCCGAAGAATTTGTTAGCTGGTTCAAGCCGTGGGACAAGGTTCAAAGCTGGGAATATAACGCTGCGGACAAATCTGCCGACATTAAATGGTTCGAGGGTGCGAAGCTCAATATCTCTTATAACTGTCTGGATCGACATCTTGAAACCCGTGGCGATCAGGTTGCAATTATCTGGGAAGGCGATGATCCGACGGTTGATAAAAAGATCACTTATAAAGAATTACATGAGCAGGTTTGTCGATTTGCTAATGTCCTGAAAGATCGTGGCGTTAAAAAAGGTGCTCGGATCGCGCTTTATATGCCGATGGTTCCTGAAGCGGCTGTTGCGATGCTGGCCTGTACGCGGATTGGTGCGGTACATTCGATCGTGTTTGGTGGCTTTTCTCCAGACGCATTAAAAAGTCGAATTCTGGATTCCGATTGTCAGGTTGTGATCACGGCAGACGAAGGTGTTCGTGGCGGTAAACCAATCCCGTTGAAAGCCAATGTTGATCAGGCTGTCAGCGGTTGCCCTAATGTGCATACGGTTCTGGTGGTTGAATGCACTGGTGGCGATGTTGCATGGGATGACAGCACGAACGTCTGGTATCACGAAGCCGTTGCGAAAGTTTCTGCGGATTGTCCGCCGGAAGAAATGGATGCAGAAGATCCGCTTTTCATTCTTTATACATCCGGCTCCACAGGCAAACCGAAAGGCGTGTTGCACACCACCGGCGGTTATCTTCTTTATACTGCGATGACGCACAAGTATATTTTCGATTACCACGATGGCGACATTTACTGGTGTACCGCCGACGTTGGCTGGGTCACGGGGCATTCGTATATTGTTTATGGCCCGCTTTGTAATGGTGCGACGACGCTGATGTTTGAAGGCATTCCAACTTACCCAGATGCCGGACGATTCTGGGATGTGGTGGATAAACATCAGGTGAATATTTTCTATACAGCACCAACGGCGATCAGAGCTTTGATGGGACAAGGCGATGATCTTGTCACACGCAGCAGCCGATCATCTTTACGCATATTGGGTTCTGTCGGCGAGCCAATCAATCCGGAGGCGTGGGAATGGTATTACCATGTTGTTGGCGACAGCCGTTGTCCCATCGTTGATACATGGTGGCAAACCGAAACTGGCGGGATCATGATCACACCATTACCCGGCGCAATTGATCTAAAGCCCGGCTCGGCCACCCTGCCTTTCTTTGGCGTCGTTCCGGCGATTGTCGATGATCAGGGTAAAGAGCTTGAGGGCGAAGCTGAAGGTTGTCTGGTGATCACACGATCATGGCCGGGACAAATGCGAACGCTTTATGGCGATCATGATCGTTTTAATGACACCTACTTCACAACCTATCCCGGAACCTATTTCAGCGGTGATGGTGTGCGTCGAGATGAAGATGGTTATTACTGGATTACCGGTCGTGTAGATGACGTGATCAATGTTTCCGGACATCGAATGGGCACTGCCGAAGTGGAAAGTGCTTTGGTCTTGCATGATACTGTTGCCGAAGCTGCGGTGGTCGGATTTCCGCATGACATTAAAGGTCAGGGGATCTATGCTTATGTGACATTGATGACAGGTGTTGAAGCAACGGAAGACTTACGCAAAGAACTGGTGCAACATGTGCGTAAGGAGATCGGTGCGATTGCCAGTCCGGATGTGGTTCAGTGGGCACCAGGCTTACCTAAAACCCGATCAGGTAAGATCATGCGTCGAATTTTGCGCAAAGTTGCCGAAAATGAGCTGGAGAATCTGGGGGATACCAGCACATTGGCCGACCCATCGGTTGTTGACGATCTGATCGCCAATAGAGAAAATAAGTAGGCTATTGATTCTTATAAGGAAATAATCTTTCAACAGTAATTTTATTGCGACACAATATCGCCGCTGTTAATATCCTCCGCACATAAAAAAAAGCCGAGGTCGTGATCATGAGTAAAAACGATAATTTCCCGTACTGGACTAATGACTGGATGAAGTCTCAACAGGAATATCTTGATTCCTGGACAAAAATGTCAGAGCAAATGGCCGATACTTTCCAGACCAGAAAACCTCGCAACCCGTGGATCGAAGCGCTGGAGCAATGGGAAACGCTTATTCCTGAAACCGGCGAAGCCCAACCCTACGCAGAACGTATGCTCGATCAGGGCAAAGCTTTTTTTCAGATGAGTGGTGAGATCTCCACCTTTTTGCAAAAACTTAAAGACGTCAACAAATCGACCGATGAGTGGCAAAGTACATTGCAAACCCAGATGGATGAAATCAAAAAAGCATTCGACACGGGCGAAGGTGAACTGGCCTCTTTCTGGGATCAACCGCTCAGCGCATGGCAAAATCTTGTCGGGGATTCGGTCATTGATCCACAAACCATGTTCAAAAAATTCGATCAGCAACAAGGAGCGGGCGATCTGGCCAGCCCTTTTTATGATCAAATGAACAAGATTCTCGGCACGCCCGGCGTTGGCCCTGATCGGGAAAAACAGGAACAGCAACAAAAATACACCCGTCTCTGGATGGACTACCAACGGGTAAATCAGGAATATAACGATGCTCATCAACGCGTCGGCAAAGAAGCCATCGAACGCATGATGCAAAAGATGCTCACAATGGCTGAACAGGAAGAATCGCTAGACAGCATGCGAGCAGTTTATGATCTCTGGATCGATTGCGCCGAAGATGCCTATGCCGACTTTGCTTATTCCGATGAATATCAGGAAGTTTACGGACGCATGGTCAATTCCCTGATGGCGTTGAAACAGGAAACCCGTAACATGGTCGATGATGCGGCAAGTTCAATGGGCTTACCGAGCAGCAAAGGTTTCGACACGGTTTTAAAACGTATGCAGGAAATGCGTCGTGAAATTCGGACGCTGCAACGATCAGGGAATTCGTCTGATGAAGTTGTAACGCTTCGATCAGAAGTTGCGGATCTACGCAAAGAGTTGGCCGATTTGAAAAAAATAATTTCTACTAAACCAGCGACGACCAATACGAAAAAAACTGTCGCGAAAAAGAAAATTGCACCCATCAGAAAGAAAGTAGCGAAGAAAAAAGTGACTAATAAAAAAGTCACTTCCAGAAAAACTAAATAAGGGGTAGATCATGTTTCCATTTAATATCACACCAGAATCTGCGCTAAAAGAATTTCAGGACTTCGGCAATAAACTTGGACAGGGTATGCAAAACCTGACAGAACTTGGCGAAATCCCCGTTGGAGCCAGCGAATACGAAGTCGTCTATCGCGAAGATAAACTGGCTTTGCACCATTACACGCCGCAGGTTAAAAAACCGAACAAAACACCACTGCTGATCGTCTACGCATTGGTCAATCGTCCTTACATGGCGGATCTACAAAAAGGTCGCTCAATGATCGAGGGCTTATTACAGAATGGTCAGGATGTTTACATGATCGACTGGGGTTATCCCGATGCGGCGGATCGTTATCTGACACTGGATGACTACATCAATGGTTATATTGATAATTGTGTTGATTTTGTTGCTAAGCGAGCCGGCGTTAAGAAGATCAATCTGCTCGGCATCTGTCAGGGCGGTGCTTTCAGTCTTTGTTATACCTCCTTACATACTGACAAGATCAAAAATCTGATAACGACCGTCACACCAGTAGATTTTCATACCAAAGATGATCTGCTCAGCCACATGGTACGTAATGTCGATCTGGATCTACTTATCGACACCGTGGGAAATGTTCCGGGCGAAATGTTGAACACAACTTTCCTGTCGCTGAAACCTTTCCGTCTGAATGGCCAGAAGTATCTCGACATGGTGAATATTCTGGAAGATGAAGACAATGCGCTGAACTTCATGCGGATGGAAAAATGGATTTTTGATAGCCCTGATCAAGCCGGTGAAGCTTACAAACAATTCATCGGTCAGTTTTACCAACAAAACAAATTAATCAAAGGTGAAGTGATGATCGGCGATCATCAGGTTGATCTGAAAAACATCACTGTGCCGGTATTAAATATTTTTGCCGCGGCCGATCACCTTGTACCAGTCGCATCCTCAAAAGCACTGGAAAAATATGTCGGAACCAATGATTACACTGCTCTGGAATTTCCGGGTGGCCATATTGGAATCTATGTCAGTGGCAAAGCGCAGAAGATGATTCCACCGACAGTTGGAGAATGGCTGACTAAACGTAGTTAGACCTTTTTAAAAGTAAAGAAAGGTCGCTTTATTGCGGCCTTTTTGTTCATTTTCGCTAATAGTTGAAAACTCACACCCTGTTACGCCATAATGATTATCAATCAAACGGGATCCCGATCAAAACTATAAATAAAGATCCCGAAGGAGTTTACTCATGAACATTAAAAACTTACTGGATCAGAAAGGGAACCAGTGTCACACCATTACTCCGGAAAACAGCATGGATGATGCCGTCAATAAAATGATGGAACACCATATCGGATCATTGATCGTTGTTCAGGGAGAGAAGCCCATCAGCATTATCACTGAACGTGATGTCATGTTTACCATTCACAAATATGGTTGCGATATAAATTCGACAAAAGTAAGTGAGATTATGGGCTCATCACTGGTGGCTTGTGATATTGGATACACGATCAAAGAAGCGATGACCCTGATGTTTGAAAATATAACCGGGCGAAGAGTACGCCATTTACCGGTGCTGGAAGAAGGGAAACTAGTTGGACTGGTATCCAATGGCGATCTACTACTCCGAATGATCGAAGAAGCTGAGTTTGAAAATCGGGTAATGAAAAACTATATTCAGAACTGGCCTGAAGAAGATATTAGCTAGATCTAATTGATCTGACTATTAGCTAACAGCCTGTAACTCCGGCTGAGCTTTCTTTTCGGAATCACCAATCCACGGGTATTCGATCTGCAGGTTATTACTCTTTCCGAAATTGATCAGAAACTTATACATCATCAGATTTTCCTGTTTCAAAACAGGATCAATAATGACCGCAGGAATACCACTCTTCATCGCCATATGCACTCTGGGATGACTGATGATCTGCTTCTTTGGACCAACTGAAGAAACCGCCACAGTCAAACGCTGCGCCCAGTCACTGGGACGAAATTTCTGGCCTGTCAAAGTTGTACCTATAATAACAATAGGATCTGATTTTCTTTCCAATTTAGTTATAACCATCTGAATTCATTAAACCTTTCGACCTTCTTAATCCCTTAAGAGGTTCCATTACAATTTATCGGCTGTTCTGCGGTAAACTATAGCAGTAATTTATAAATTCTTTGTTTCCTCAGAATAGAAACACCGTCAACGAGGTTCTTGCTATGCACCCAAACGCAAAATTGATTGAAACTTTTTATTCTTCTTTCCAGAAACTTGATGGTGAATCCATGGCGGATTGCTATCACCCTGACGTTGAGTTTTCTGATCCTGTATTCCCTGATCTGAAAGGTGTTGAAGCTTCAGCGATGTGGAAGATGCTTTGTTCACAAGCAAAAGATTTTACTCTGACTTTTGAGAATATTGAGGCCGACGATCATTCAGGAAAAGCTCATTGGGAAGCGATCTATAATTTCTCAAAAACTGGCAAAAGAGTTCACAATATAATTGAAGCTGAATTTCAGTTTATGGATGGGAAAATTATTAGTCATAAAGATAGTTTCAACTTCTGGGAATGGAGCAAAATGGCTTTGGGGCCGGTTGGAATGTTACTAGGCTGGACGCCTTTAATTAAAAATAAAGTTCGACAACAAGCAGCTATGAATCTGGAAAAGTATATACGTCGATCAAGCAGTTCTTAATTGTTCATTCCTAAATAAGCTAGAACTGTTGGCACAGCTAGCCACAACAATCCCTTGATCAGAAAAAAAAGAAAACCTGTCCATCCCATCATTTTGAGACGTTGTTTCCAACTATAAGGGCATTCTTTCTTTTCCATAAAATAATTACTTCGCCAACACAACAGCGATTTCTGCACCGCCCAGAATACTCTTTTCGATCGTCAGTTTTCCCTTATAAACCTCTTCAACGAGGTTGCGAACTACAGCCATGCCTATCCCGTGGCCTTCGATCTGTGAATCACCACGCACCCCTCTTTTTAAAATCGCTTCTCTTTCTTCTTCAGCTATACCGGGGCCATCATCTTCAACCAAGATCGTTAACATGCTTCCACCCGTGGTAAAAACAGAAACCTTGACCTTGCTGTCACACCATTTACAGGCGTTATCCATCAGATTGCCAAGAAGCTCCATCAGATCGCCTTCATCACCAACAAACTTTATGGCCGGATCGATCTCAATTTTAAAGTCGATCTGTTTATCAACATACACTTTCTTAAAGGTATTAAGCAGTTTTTGCGCCACTTTATCGATACTGATCGGAGCTGCAAGTGCTTTTCGACCGGAAGCGACCGCTTTCTGGAGTTGGTATTCGACAGTCTTGTTCAGACGTTCTACCTGTTCTGAAACTGTCTGTTTTGTCTCTGCCGGTAGTTTATTACTTTCGATCAGATTGCGTAAAACGGCCAATGGCGTTTTCAAACTATGTGCCAGATCACCCAATGCATTTCGATAACGCTTTAAGTGACTATTGCTTGAACGAATGAGGACATTCATGTTGGTCGCCAATAACTCGATCTCTCTTGGATAATCAGCAGAAAGTTCCTGTTTTTTTCCAGCTTCAATATCCGCTACTTCCGACGCAATTTTACGTAAAGGAGCAAGCCCCCAACGTAAGATAAAAGCCTGTACTAACAACAGGGCAATTACCGCAGCACCCAGCCACATGATCAAACTTTTACGAAATTGCTTTCGTTGTTTTTCAAAATGTTCTTTGGTTTCGGCCACATAAAATGTGTAGCCCCGGACAATAAATGGGGCAACTTCCCACATCACACTCAGGCCTAATGTGTAAAGCTGAGTTCCGTCATTAGCAATAACCTCGACAAACCTTGGCTCACCTTTTTCTTCAATGGGATCAAATGGAATTTTAAGCCCAAGCATTGAGCCTGATCGCCAGATGAGTTCACCTTGATCAGAAACTATCTCGGCATAAAGACCTGAAGCAGGTGTGGAAAAACGTAGATCAGGATGTGCATCCGGCATGATCAGAGTACGAATATCATCTGAGTCAGCTGCAGCCAGTAAGCTAAATATTTCTGTCTGTAAACGTTCTTTGACACCCACAATGCCACTATCGGTAAATGCTCGATCCAGTGCGTAACCAGTAAAGCTGAGAAAAGCAGCAAGCACAATACTGGCAGCTAACAGTAATCGTGCATTGAGGGACATCATTGTGAATTAGGAACCCTTTGATTAATTCTGGGTAAGAATTGTGAAGTGGTAAAATGATTCAGATTGAGGCGCGAATTGCAGCAAATAGGGGTTCTATTTGTAAAATTCGCAACGAAAAGCTGGGTTATTTTAACCTTCACAAGCTTATCCACGAATTGATCAGAGGGTCCTTAACTAGTCAACCGATCGGAAACGATAGCCGCGTCCACGTAAGGTTTCAATGGGGTTGAGAGATTTATCTGGATCGAGTTTTTTTCGTAGGCGACCAATGATAACTTCCAAAACATTACTATCACGATCAAAATCATCTTCGTATAAATGCTCGGATAATTCAGATTTTGAAACAACCTTGTCGGCGTGCAGAATAAGATATTCCAATACTTTGTATTCGAAAGCGGTCACATCAATCTCTTTGTCATCAAGCAACATTTTTTGTGCGGCAGTGTCGAGAACAAATCGACCCATTGGGATCTTTGAATCAGCGAATCCGGCAGATCGACGAATCAGCGCACGAAGTCTGGCAATCAATTCTTCCATGTGAAAAGGTTTGACCAGATAATCATCTGCTCCACTTTCCAGACCTTCTACTTTTTCTTCCCAACGACCACGTGCAGTAAGGATCAAAACCGGAAAATCACGTTCTTCTTCCCGCCATTTTTTAATAACATCAATTCCAGAAATATCTGGCAGGCCAATATCAACTACAGCCACATCAATCGGATATTCATTTCCAAGATATAAACCATCTTCGCCAGTGTTGGCTACATCAACAGCAAACCCAGCTTCTCTCAAGCTTGTCGATATTTGATCAGCTAATGGTATTTCATCTTCAATCAGTAGTAATCGCATGTTAGAGGATCTCTCCTGAGCTGGCTTTTACCTGAATCACTTTTACTTGCCCATCGCTCATTAAAACTTTGAAACGATAAACAGTTACGCCTTCAACACCACGGGTTTCGCTGCTAATGACTTTTCCATTCGTTGCTTCTGATGCGAGCGCCGCCGCTTCATCTTCCGTGATCCCTGACTCGGCTACTTCAGCCACTATTAGAATCGGCTCATGATCAACGACCACGGTCTTCGTATCTATTGCCATAGACCCTGCGGTCAAAGACAATAATAATGCGATGGCTAATGATAGGTTGATCGTTAGTTTCATTTATCTGGATCTCTTCGAGATTCGTTAATAGTTAAGGAGCCTCTGATTAAGTCTGGTTGAATTTAGGTTGGCTAAAACAATCACGACTTGATCAGAGTCTCCTTGATAGAGAATGATACAAAATTCCAACTGAATCTAGACTGAATATTTCTCTAGCACCATAAAATCAGCCCCGTTTGAATTCTCTATCGTGCCTCAGAGATGGCACCATTTCACGAGCTTCTCTTACCTTTTCTGGATCAATATCTGCCACTATAAAGCCCGCCTCTTCTCCAGCATCAGCCAGTATAGTACCCCAGGGATCGATAATCAGCGAATGTCCATACGTCGCCCGACCCGTCTGCCGAACTCCATTCTGATCGGCTGCAAAAATGTAACAACCATTCTCGATCGCCCGTGATCGTAATAATACATGCCAATGAGCTTCACCCGTTGTCTGGGTAAAGGCTGCAGGAACGGTAATGAAATCCGCACCACTTTTTGCCATCGATCGATATAAATCAGGAAAACGAACGTCGTAACAGACAGACATTCCCAGTTTTCCCCATGGGAGATCAGTTACAACAGATTCTGTCCCTGGCTTAACAGCTTTGGATTCCTGATAGGCTTCGCCATCTTTTAAAGTGACATCAAACAGATGAATTTTATTATATCGCGCAACAATCTTGCCTGTATCATTGATCAGAAAGGCGCGATTATTAACCTGACTATCGCTTATACGAATGGGTAATGAACCGATCTGTATCCATACAGAAAGCTCTTTAGCCAGTGATCGGAATAACGGTAAAGCGGGATGATGTTCTTCAGTAACCGCTTTTTCCAGCGTTGTCTGATCATCAATTTCAATTGCAGCAAAATACTCCGGCAGGCAGATAAAATCTGCACCCGCTTCATGAGTTTGTCGAGTGAGTAATTCTGCTTGTTTTAAATTGGCGCTGAAATTGTTATCTGCACAGAATTGCAGACAACCGACCTTGAAAGATTTAGTCATTAAAGTTCTTTATCTGAAACGACAAAACCATCCTCATCTGCATAGAGGTAATGACCGGGAATAAAATTCACACCCGCAAATATCACTGGAAGATCACGCTCACCAATATCTTTTTTTAAACTTTTTTTAGGGTTGGTATTCAAACCTTTTACGCCGATTTTCATTTTCCCAATCACCGCAGAATCACGAATACAACCGTAAACAATAATACCTGTCCAGCCGTTTTTGATCCCAAGTTCTGCAAGCATGTCACCGAGCAATGCGCAGCGTAATGATCCGCCTCCATCAACCACCAAAACCTTCCCTTCTCCGGATTGCTCCAGCGTTGATCTTACAAAGGTATTATCTTCATGACATTTAACCGTAGAGATCACACCGGAGAATCTGTTTGCCCCACCATAATTATTGAACATCGGTGAGGCAACCTGAAGTGAGTCACCATATTCATCGTATAGATCCGCTGTCGCGTGAGACATTTTTCAACCTCTTCTTTTTAATGATTCCTATAAGAGTGCATCATAACAATCTGGACGGCGATCCGACAATAAATCATTGAGAGGGGTTATGGATTTATTCTTTGCTTCCGCAGGATCAATTTCGGTAATAAAGAGTTCATTTCTTTGTGAAACAGCACGGTGAATAAGCACGCCACCCGGTGCAACAATCTGACTTTTACCTGTGAATTTTAATTTTCCTTGCGGTCGTTTATCGATTCCATATCGATTTGTCGTCACTGCAAAAACTCTATTCTCAAGACAACGGGTGATCATCGCTTCCTGACAAAAAGTCAGCACCAGGTTAGATGGGTGACAGATCACTTCAGCGCCTTGTAAGGCAAGGCTTCGAGTAACCTCTGGAAATACCCAGTCGAAACACACCATCATTCCAATTTTGACACCCTTTACAGTTTGTACTGAAAGAGGAATATTTCCACGATCAAAGGTTTTTGTTTCTTCATTGAACAAATGAAGTTTTCGATAGATATGCTGAATACCTGTAGGACCAAGAAGAATGGAGCTGTTGTAGACCTTGTCGCCAGCTCGTTCGGCAAAGCCTGTCACTATATGAAAATTATTTCTCTTACATAACGTGGTCAACCGTTTCAGTGTTGTTGATTCAGCGGGATCTTCTGCCAAACTCAGTAATTCCTGACGATCTTTAAAGTAATAGCCAGTAAATGCCAATTCAGGTAATACGATCAAATCGGCATCAACGCCTTCCAGTGTCGTGACCACTTTTCCCAGATTTTTCTCTATCTTCCCAAAGAGTGGGCGAAACTGGAAGTAGCCAAGTTTCATTTTTTAGTAGGTCGTTTCCAGCCAGTAATAACCACTTGTTTCGATCGGCTGATCGTTAGTTTTTCTGCCGGGGCATCTCTAGTGACCGTTGTACCTGCCGCGATCGTTGCACCATCAGCAATTTCTACCGGAGCGACTAATTGTGAATCAGAACCAATGAAAACATTATCACCGATCACGGTACGAAACTTATTTGCACCATCGTAATTACAAGTGATTGTGCCAGCGCCAATGTTGACCGACTTGCCTATTTCCGTATCACCGATATAGCTTAAGTGACTTATTTTTGATCCTTCTGCAACTATGGATTTTTTAATTTCGACAAAGTTACCGATAAAAACATTTTCTCCAAGTTGAGTTTCAGGTCTAATCCGTGCGAACGGGCCAATTTTTGTACCCTTACCAATAACAGCATCTTCGATCACACAGTTAGCAAAAATTTCAACATTTTCACCAATTTCAGAATTTTTGATCACGGTGTTAGGCCCAATATTAATGTTATTACTCAGGCTAACCTTACCCTCGAAAATAACATTCACATCAACAGTAATATCTTGCCCTACTTCTAGATCACCACGAACATCTACTCTTGCAGGATCTTTTAAAGTCACACCGGCGGTCATCAGATCGTCTGCATGCTTTTGCTGATAGTATCTTTCAAGTTCTGCAAGTTGCAGGCGGTTATTCACACCAAGAACTTCGTATTCATTTTCTGGTTGAATGGACATAATTTCCACACCATCAGCCACAGCCATTTCAACAATATCTGTCAGATAATACTCACCCTGAGCGTTATTATTATCTAGTTGGCTCAGCCATTTGTTCAGTAACTTTCCGGATACAGCCATCATTCCTGTATTAACTTCTGTGATCTCTTTGATTGCATCTGTTGCATCTTTTTCTTCAACTATCTTTTCAATCGACTGCCTGTTATTCCGAACAATTCGGCCATAGCCAGAAGGATCATCAAGAATCACCGTTAATAAGCTAAAACCTGTTTTTTGTGACGACTCGACCAGATCATTCAGGGTTGATGAAAGCGTCAAAGGAACATCGCCATACAGAATCAAAACGGTATCATCGGCAGAAACAACCGGCATCGCTTGTTGAACAGCATGACCTGTGCCCAATTGTTCACGCTGCTCTATCCATTCTGAATCAAGATGGCTCAACTCATCACGAACCAATTCCCCACCATGACCATAAATAATTCCAACCTTACAGTCAGGAATCGTTTTAGCGGTATGATAAACATGCTCAACTAATGACATGTGAGCTACTTTGTGTAGTACCTTCGGTAAGGCCGAACGCATTCTGGTTCCTTTACCTGCAGCAAGGATAATCGCAGTTGTTCCCATAGTTTTCCCCCTTCTTCTTTAGATCATAATAATAGTTCTAAAAAAGGATACAAGATCTGTGCCTTTATTTTGCAATAATGACAAACAAATTCACTAAATTATAAACATAAAAAAACCCGGTAAAGAGTATCTTAACCGGGCTTCTTGTATACATTAACGATAATCAGCTGAAGTTATCTACCACGTTTTCTCAAACGCTCAATCGCCTGAATCTGTGCTGCAGCTTCTGCGTACTCTGCGAGGGCTTTAGCATAATCCATGTCTCCGGACTGATCTTTCAATGCCTGTCGAGCTTTATCTCTGGCTTCAACTGCTCGCGCTTCATCCAGATCATCTGCTCTTACAGCTGTATCAGACAGAATTGTAACCACTTTTGGCTGAACTTCGAGCATACCACCAGAGACATAAAATGCTTCTTCTTTTCCATCAGGAAGTTGCACTCTAACTTCACCAGGGTTCAGATGTGTAAGCAGTGGCGTATGTCCTGGTGCAATACCCATCTCACCCATGCTGGCTGGTGCATAGACCATTTCAGCAAGACCAGAGAAAATCTCTGATTCTGAACTTACAATATCTACATGAACTGTCATTGCCATAGTCTTATCTCACCAATTACATTGATTTGGCTTTTTCGACGGCTTCTTCAATCGATCCAACCATATAGAACGCCTGCTCTGGCAGCTCATCATACTCACCGGCAATAATTGCTTTAAAACTCTGAATAGTTTCTTTCAGTGGTACATATTTACCCGGAGAACCTGTAAATACTTCAGCAACGAAGAACGGTTGTGACAAGAAACGTTGAATCTTTCTTGCTCTAGATACCGTTAACTTATCTTCTTCTGACAACTCATCCATACCTAGAATCGCGATAATATCTCGTAATTCTGTGTATCTTTGCAGTGTGTTTTGAACGCCACGAGCAACATCATAATGCTCCTGACCAACTACTAGCGGGTCAAGCTGGCGACTAGATGAATCCAGTGGATCAATCGCAGGATAAATACCTAGTTCTGCAATCTGTCGTGAAAGTACAACGGTTGCATCTAAGTGAGCAAAGGTTGTTGCAGGTGACGGATCGGTTAAATCATCCGCAGGAACGTATACGGCCTGGATTGATGTGATTGACCCTTTCTTGGTAGAAGTGATTCGTTCTTGTAAACGACCCATTTCTTCCGCAAGTGTTGGCTGATAACCTACCGCAGATGGCATACGTCCTAGCAATGCTGATACTTCAACACCGGCCAGTGTGTAGCGGTAAATATTATCGACAAATAACAGTACGTCATTGCCTTCGTCACGGAAATTTTCTGCCATCGTCAAGCCGGTTAAAGCAACTCGCAGTCTGTTTCCGGGAGGCTCATTCATCTGTCCGTATACGAGAGCAACTTTATCGATTACGTTTGAGTCGGTCATTTCGTGATAGAAATCGTTACCCTCACGAGTACGTTCACCAACACCAGCAAATACTGAGTAACCACTATGTTCAATAGCAATATTACGAATCAGCTCCATCATGTTTACAGTCTTACCAACACCGGCACCACCGAACAAACCAACTTTACCACCCTTGGCAAAGGGACAAACCAGATCGATAACTTTGATGCCCGTTTCAAGCAAATCCTGTGAAGGAGAAAGCTCTGTGAACTTTGGCGCAGCACGATGAATAGACATCCGCTTCTTCTCACCAATCGGACCTTTTTCGTCAATTGGATCGCCTAAAACATTCATGATACGTCCGAGCGTTTCAGTTCCAACAGGGACTTGAATAGGTTCTCCTGTTGATTTGACTTCCATACCACGTCGCAGACCTTCTGAAGATCCCAATGCAATCGTTCTGACAACACCGTCGCCCAGCTGCTGCTGTACCTCCAGCGTGATATTTCCTTCATCAATAACCAAAGCATTATATACTTTAGGAACAGAATCCGTCGAAAATTGCACGTCAATGACGGCGCCGATGACTTGAACAATAGTTCCTGAACTCATCTTATGTATTCTCCGCTAAATCTAACTTTTTCATAATATTATTTATTTATACTGCAGCCGCGCCACTAACAATCTCGGATAATTCCTGAGTGATCGCAGACTGACGTGCTTTGTTGTAAATTAATTGCAATTCATCCATCATTTTTCCTGCATTGTCGGATGCACTCTTCATTGCGACCATCCTTGCAGATTGTTCACAAGCACCATTTTCAACAACACCCTGGAAAACCAATGATTCTATGTAACGTAACAGCAACTGATCGAGAACTTCTTTTGCATCAGGTTCGTAGATGTAATCCCAATGATGACGCAGTTCATCATGTCCCGTTGGCTTGATTGGTAACAACTGTTCAAGCTGTGGCGTTTGCGTCATTGAGTTAACGAAGTTGTTATAAACCAGGAAAACCTGATCAATAGAACCATCTTCATATGCATCCAGCATGACTTTAACCGAACCGACAAGATCATTAACTGACGGTTTATCACCAAGATGAGAAACCTGTGCCAGTAAATCACCACCGACCCGACTAAAAAATCCAGCGGCTTTGCTACCAATAGTACTCAGCTTTACACCAACGCCCTGTCCATTCCATTCCTGCATTTGTTTCACAAGCATTCGGAACATGTTCGCATTAAGACCACCGCAAAGACCACGATCGGTCGAAACAATGATCAGACCAACATTCTTCACGTCGCGATCCAGCATGTACGGATGATGATATTCACTATTAGCATGTGCAAGATGAGCAACAACATTACGCATTTTATCTGCATAGGGTCGTGCAGCCTTCATGCGCTCCTGAGCTTTACGCATTTTACTAGCGGCGACCATTTCCATCGCACCAGTAATCTTTTGAGTATTCTGGATACTTGCGATCTTGGTTCGTATTTCTTTACCGACAGCCATTAATTATCTCCTGATCTATCCTTAAACTTACCAGGAATGGTTCTTAATGAAACTTTCAACAGACTCTTTCAAGCTGTTATCAATGTCATCATTAAAATCACCTGTTTCATTGATCTGACTCATTAAGTCAGCGCGATCACTGTTCATGAAACTGTGCAGGGCTTCTTCAAAATCACCGATTTTCTCAAGCTCGACCTGATCAATATGACCACGTTCAACGGCATAAAGACTGACAGCCAGTTCAGCAACACTTAGTGGTGCATACTGTTTCTGTTTCATCAGCTCCATAACACGTTGACCACGTTCTAATTGTGCACGTGTGGCTTCATCCAGATCAGATGCGAACTGCGAGAAGGCCGCTAATTCACGATACTGAGCAAGTGCTAATCGAACACCACCACCGAGTTTCTTAACGATTTTAGTCTGTGCCGCACCACCTACACGAGATACTGAAAGACCCGCGTTAATCGCCGGACGGAAACCGGAGTTAAACAAATCAGTTTCAAGGAAGATCTGACCATCCGTAATCGAAATTACGTTTGTTGGTACGAATGCAGATACGTCACCAGCCTGTGTTTCGATGATAGGTAATGCTGTTAAAGAACCAGTTTTACCTTTTACTTTCCCACCTGTTAGCTTTTCAACTTCTTCAACATTAATTCTTGATGCTCTTTCAAGCAAACGTGAATGAAGATAGAAAACATCACCAGGATAAGCTTCCCGACCAGGTGGTCGTTTCAACAATAGTGAGATCTGACGATAAGCCCATGCCTGTTTTGTCAAATCATCAAATACGATCAGAGCATCTTCACCCTTGTCCATGAAGTATTCGCCCATGGAACAACCAGAGTAAGGAGCAAGGTATTGCATGGCTGCTGAATCTGAAGCCGTCGCTGCAATAATGATTGTGTGATCCATTGCACCGTGTTCTTCAAGCTTACTAACAACCGTTTTGATTGAAGATGCTTTCTGCCCGATGGCAACGTAGATACATTTAATGCCTGTACCCTTTTGATTGATGATCGCATCGATTGCAACCGCTGTTTTACCAGTCTGCCGATCGCCGATAATCAATTCACGCTGCCCACGTCCAACAGGAACCATCGCATCAATTGATTTCAAGCCTGTTTGAACAGGTTGATCAACAGATTGTCTTGAGATTACGCCCGGAGCAACTTTCTCTACCGGTGAGGTTTGAGTCGTACCGAGATCGCCTTTGCCGTCGATTGGAGTACCCAGAGCATCAACTACTCGTCCTAGCAGGCCTTCGCCCACAGGAACTTCAAGGATTCGTTTTGTACATTTGACCACATCACCTTCCGTGATATGTTCGTACTCACCCATGATTACAACACCAACCGAATCTCTTTCGAGGTTCAAAGCAAGGCCGAATACATTTCCGGGGAATTCGATCATCTCACCCAGCATTACATCGCCGAGGCCATGGATCTTAGCAATACCATCAGTCAAACTGACGACTGTACCTTCGGTACGTGCTTCCGTATCTAGATCAAAATCTTTAATCTTCTTTTTGATCAGTTCACTGATTTCTGTCGCACTGATTGTCATTTGTCACCCTCACTATTCCAGTGGGTTATTAATTTAAAAAAATATTTATATAAATTCGTTCGTTAGCTTTTGCAGTCTGCCGCGCAAAGAAGTATCTATCACCATATCGCCAGCTTTGATAATGGCGCCGCCAATCAGGCTGCTATCTACGCTTGATGTGATTTCAACATCTTTACCCAGACGTTTTTTCATTGCGTCAGCAATTTTTACCGACTCGTCATTGCTGAGTTCATGCGCTGAAACCACCTGAACATCTATCGCACCTTTCTTATCGGCAAGAAGATCTTCATACAAACGCGTCATTTCCGGCGCGTACTGCAAACGTTCATTTTCAATAAGAATTTTAATGAAGTTAGTAATTTCTTTTGACTTAAATACATCTCCCCCAACGGAAGAAACAATATCAAGCAACTGCTCATTTGTGGCTTTTGGATCTTTAATTGCTGATTCCATTAACGCGTCAGATGCTATTACACCTAACATGTTTAAGGCTGCAGACCAGTCATCCAGAGAATTACTCTCTACAGCATATTCAAATGCTGCACTGGCATATGGTCTTGCGATTGTTGTACTTTCTTGCACAGTGTTTACCTATAGCCCTTACAGTTGAGCACTTAATTTAGACAAAACATCGCTGTGTGCTGATGCATCAACTTCTCTCATCAACACCTGCTCTGCGCCAGCAATTGCCAGACTTGAAACTTCTGCCCGCAAACCATCTCTGGCTTCCTGAATTTCCTGCTCTACAGTCGCTTGCGCTGAAGCAAGAATTCGTTCGCCTTCAATTCTTGCAGTGCCTTTAGACTCTTCAACAATCTCATCTGCACGTTTCTGGGCATTTGTGATCAGCTGTTGAGCTTGCTCTTTACCTTCCTTAATAATGCCTGTTGATCGCTGCTCGGCAAGTTCCAGCTCATGCTGTCCTTTTTCTGCAGCAGCAAGACCTTCAGCTATTTTGGTCTTTCTGTCTTCCAGCATTTTGGAAAGAAAAGGCCAGACATATTTCATGACGAACCATAGGTAGATCACGAAAGCTAGCGATTGCCCTAGCAGGGTTGCGTTAAAATTCACTTGTAAACCCTCTTATTCCAGTTAGTTAGTTTTAGTATTAGCAAAGTACGATCTTAATGAGCAGCTGTAAGCTGACCAATGAAAGGACTTGCCAGACTGAACCACATCGCAATACCAATACCGATCATTGTTACCGCATCGATAAGGCCCGCTACGAGGAACATCTTACCTTGCAGCATTGGCGCCAGTTCTGGCTGACGTGCAGCACCTTCAAGGAAACGGCCACCGAGGATACCGAAACCAATCGCAGTACCTAACGCACCCATACCAAGCAGCAGTAAAGTACCCAGTGCTGTAAATGCTAAAATGTTTTCCATTATTCTTCTCCGAGTAAACAGTAGTTATCTATTAAAAGTTATCTATAAAAAAATCGTGACCATCAATCTTAGTGTGTCTCATGCGCCATACTGAGATAAACGATCGTTAACATCATAAAAATGAAAGCCTGAAGCAACACTATCAGGATATGGAACACAGCCCATACAAAATGTAGTGGGATCTGCCAAAGACCCAGCATCGCTATCAACAGGAATATCAACTCACCTGCATAAAGATTACCGAACAATCGTAAAGCTAACGAAACAGGTTTAGAAAGCAATCCGACAACTTCGAGCAATAAATTAAACGGTATCATCCATTTTCCGAATGGCTGTAGTGACAACTCGGCCAGAAAACCACCAGCACCTTTAACCTTGATACTGTAATAGATGATCAGGAAAAAGACGACGAGAGCGATACCAAATGTGATATTAGGATCCGTAGTAGGTACAACCCTGAAGAAAGCATGCTCATTTCCTGTGATTTTCTGGAACAGAAGTGGCAACCAGTCAACAGGAATCAAATCCATGGTATTCATCAGGACAACCCAGCAAAAAATTGATAATGCCAGCGGCGCTATCAAATCATTTTTACCGTGAAAAATATCTTTTACATTGCCGTCTACGAACTCAACAACGGACTCAACAAAGTTCTGCATACCGGAAGGTACGCCAGATGTGCCATTTTTTGCTACGCGGTAGAACACCCAACAAAAAATTGCACCGAGAAATAATGACCATCCCATCGTATCGAGATTCAAAGCCCAAAATCCCATTTCGGCAGTTTCTGCCGGACCCTGTGCGATCGTCCAGCTACTTTCAGTTAAAACCGTACCATCAACTCGCTCATAACCCTCAGGCAATTTGCCCAACGTCAGGTTCTGCAAATGATGCTGAATGTATGAATTAGAAGTTAGTTCTGCGTGTTCCGTCGAAGCCATCTATTTCTTATTCTCAGTGAGGTTAATTTCTGGCATTTAAAGCCGCCAGTCCAATCATGCTTACCACCATCAAAAACAAAAAGGTGAGAAACATTACTGGCATCTCCAACGGCTTAACCGATGTGATGCTCAGTCCAAATATCAAGGCCGTCATTAACAACTTTCCTGCTTCACCGACCATAAACCACTTCATCACCAATGAAGGTGACGTCGCTGCAGAATATTTGAAGGCACAACGAGCGAAAAAGGAGTTTGGTCCAAATGATGCAACGCCGCCCAGTAGAGCGGAATAAGCATGAACCTTACCCTTGGTCATGAATAACAAGAAAGCAATAACTATCGTAATTACGACTTGTACTATTATTATTCTATACGCGGCAACTTTATTTTTTAAAAGTTCGTTATCTGAGTTCAACTATCAACACCTTCTTCTGCTTGTTAGCTAAACATTTCGATATTTATTTGTCACCGACGCGCGGATTATAGCAGTAAATTACTCAGGATCAATCAAACTTTCTAATTCTTTTTAGTAAACAATCAATCCAGAGTTAAAGTAAAGTTTAAGCTTTGTGCTCGAACCTATTTAATGTGCTCAAGAATTCCATCCAACTCATCCAGGGAATTAAAATGAATCGTTATTGTCCCCTTTCCTTTTGGATTATGTTTCAGATCAATTTTTGCCCCAAGCTGCTCTGCCAACGATTCTTCCAGACGGACAACATCGGCATTTTTATGAGTTGTAATAGGTTTTGCAGGCTTGTCTTTTTGTTCTTGAAGTCGTCGCACCAGAGACTCAGTTTGTCGTGCAGAAAGTTGTTTTGAAATAACTTCTCGTGCAGCCTGCTTTTGAGTTGCACCACCAAGCGCAAGCAGTGCCCGCGCATGTCCCATACCCAGTTTACCTTCGGATAAATATCGTTTTAACTCATCATCCAGATCCAGCAATCGAAGTAAGTTACTGACCGAAGCACGAGATCGACCAACGGCATCGGCAACCAATTGATGAGTTAATTCAAATTCATTAAGCAGACGATCAAGCGCGATGGCTTCTTCCAAAGGATTCAGATCTTCTCGCTGGATATTTTCGATGATCGCCACACTAAGCGCGACCTTATCTGGCATCTCGCGAACTACAGCCGGTATCTCCTGCAAGCCAGCCAGTTGTGTTGCACGCCATCGTCGTTCGCCAGCGACTATCTCATACCGCCCTTTTTCTACAGGCCGGATGACGATTGGCTGGATAACACCTTGCGCTTTGATCGAATCGGACAGCTCTTCTAACGCTTCCTGATTAATATCCCGCCGAGGTTGATATTCGCCTCGCTGGATAAGATCTACAGGGACAGAACGTAGCTCGTCACCCTCAACTTTTCCTGCTTGCGGAACAACTTCACCAAGCCCCGCTCCTAATAAAGCATCCAGACCTCGACCCAAACCTCTTTTCTTCGCCACCATGTTTATTGCACCGCCCGTATCGGAGGATTTTCTGATCGACGAACCATTTCACCAGCTAAAGCCATATAGGCCACAGCGCCTGATGAAGAACGATCATAGGTCAATATCGGCATGCCATGACTTGGTGCTTCGGCCAGACGAACATTCCGAGGAATAATCGTTTGGTAAACGCGATCACCAAAATGTTTGAGTAACTGAGCAGAAACTTGGTTTGCCAAGTTATTTCGAGAATCAAACATGGTTCTAAGAAATCCTTCGACTTTCAAAGAAGGGTTTAAATAAGTGCGAATTTTCTCAACTGTATCCAATAAGGCTGACAAACCTTCTAACGCATAATATTCACACTGAGTTGGAATAAACACTTTATCCGCCGCCACTAACGCATTCACGGTCAGCATACTTAATGCGGGAGGACAGTCGATAATAATGTAATCGTATTTTTCACGGACGGGTTCTAATGCCATTCGCAAACGCAGTTCACGCCCAATTTCTTCCAACAAGCCAACTTCTGCACCGGTCAGATCAGCGTTGGCAGGCAGTAGATCGTAACCAGATTCTTCAAGCGTCAGTAACACTTCGGATACAGGACTTTCATCCATCATGACTTCAAAAGTAGATTGCTCGATCTCGTACTTATTCACGCCACTACCCATAGTCGCATTGCCCTGCGGATCGAGATCGATTAACAGGACGCGACGATCTAGCTCGGCCAGACTTGCTGCAAGATTAACGCTAGTGGTTGTCTTACCTACGCCACCTTTTTGATTTGTTACTGCGAATATTTTTGCCATTAACTTTCTCTAAAACCGTGACCGAGCATTATTACTGATTTTTGCCTTTAATAATAATGATACTTCGTTCTGCCGGATCACCCGCAATCTGAAGCTGGTGGATTGCTACCGAACATTCCTCCGGCAATTCCTTTAATTCATCATCGGGGATCTGACCTTTCATTGCCAGCAGATTCGGGCAAAGATGTTGAACCTGTTCACGCAATGCGACCAACGTAGTAACAGCACGACTGGTTGCCATATCAAATGGTTCTTCGTCTTTATAATCTTCGATCCGAGAATGAACCACCTCAACATTTTTCAAACCAAGCTCGATCACAACCTGAGTCAAAAACCGGGTCTTCTTCTGATTACTGTCCAGCAGCACCCAGTTTGTTTCCGCCAAAGCGATCGCGATCACCATGCCCGGCAAGCCTGCGCCAGTACCAACGTCAATGAAACGTTTTCCATCCAGATACGACATGATCGTCAAACTGTCGATCAAATGTCTGGGGATCATCTCTGTCAGATCACGAACTGCCGTAAGATTATAAGTTTTATTCCAGCGTTCCAGCAGCAACAGATAGTTGATCAACTTCTCCTGAACATCGTCGTCCAGAGAAATATCCTGAAGAATGAGCGCCTGATCAAGCTGGTTTAGCAATGTTTCTTTATTCAAACGAGATCAGCCAGCTTTTTTCAAATGAACCAGCAAGAGTGAAATCGCCGCCGGTGTTATGCCGGAAATTCTCGATGCCTGCCCAATCGTTGTTGGTCGATAATCTGAAAGTTTCTGCATGGCTTCCGCAGAAAGTCCGTGTACCGTTTCGTAATTAAAATTGTCCGGCAAAGATTTATTTTCCAGTTTTTTAGTCCGCTCTATTTCCATTTCCTGTCGTTCAATGTAGCCACTGTAGCGAGCCTGGATTGTGACCTGTTCTGCGATCACAGGATCACTCACACCCTCGCCCGCTCCAGGCAACGTCATTAGATCAGCATAAACAGTATCCGGTCGTTTCAATAAATCAGCCAGTGAATACTCCCGGGAAAGCGCCTTGCCTAAAACTCGTTCCGCATCTTCATCGGGCACATTTTCAGGACGTAGCCAGACTTTTTTTAGACGTTGTTTTTCCTGCTCAACCGCTTCGAGTTTTGTTTCAAATAAATTCCAACGATGATCATCAACCAGCCCTAGCTCACGACCCTTCGGTGTCAATCGCAGATCCGCATTATCTTCGCGCAACATCAGTCGATATTCCGCGCGAGAAGTAAACATACGATATGGTTCGTTCGTACCACGCGTCGTCAAATCATCCACCAACACGCCAAGATAAGCTTCGCTGCGGTGCGGAGTCCACGGATCACGTTGTTGAACTTGCAGTGCGGCATTCGCTCCGGCCAACAAACCCTGTGCACCCGCTTCTTCGTAACCGGTTGTACCGTTGATCTGGCCAGCGAAATACAGACCGTGCAAATGTTTGGTTTCCAATGTTGGTTTCAGATCACGTGGATCAAAAAAGTCATACTCGATCGCATAACCCGGACGCGTAATATGCACATTCTCGAAACCCTTGATCGAACGCACCAGATCAAGCTGCACATCAAATGGCAGGCTGGTAGAAATTCCGTTGGGATAAACTTCATGCGTATCCAGACCTTCCGGTTCGACAAAGATCTGATGCGAAGTCTTGTCTGCAAAACGAACAACTTTATCCTCAACCGAAGGACAATAACGTGGCCCGGTACTGTCGATGGCTCCATTGAACATCGGTGAACGATCCAGACCCGCACGAATCAGATCATGCGTCTTCTCATTAGTATGAGTAATATGACAAACTTTTTGCTCGGGATGTTCGGAGACATTGCCTATATAAGAGAACACTGGCATCGGCTCATCACCCGGCTGAACTTCCAACTGGCTATAATCAATTGTCCGACCATCCAGTCGTGGCGGTGTTCCGGTTTTCAGGCGATCAACTCTGAACGGCAATTCCCGCAATCTTGCCGCCAACGCATTCGAAGGCTGATCACCCGCACGACCGCCCTGATAATTACTGTCGCCGATATGAATTTTTCCACCAAGAAAGGTTCCAACCGTCAGCACCACGGTCGGTGCTTCAAAACGCAAACCCATCTGCGTGACGACACCTTTGATTTGATCACCTTCGACGATCAGATCATCCACCGATTGCTGAAAAATCGACAGGTTTTCCTGCGCTTCCAGCCAACGACGTGTTTCGATCTTATATAGAGTCCGATCAATCTGCGCCCGCGTCGCCCGTACCGCAGGGCCTTTGCTACTATTCAGCGTTCGATAATGAATGCCGCTGCGATCAGCGACTCGCCCCATCATGCCACCCAGCGCATCGATCTCTTTAACCAGATGGCCCTTGCCAATCCCACCAATCGCCGGATTACAGGACATTTGCCCCAGCGTATCCATACTCAGCGTCAACAATAAGGTACGCGCACCCATCCGTGCCGCCGCAAGTGCAGCCTCGGTTCCGGCATGACCGCCGCCGACAACAATGACATCAAACTTCTGTGGGTGTTCCATACGCAATTCAATAAGCTGGTAAAACGCCCATTATAGAGAACATGAAGAGAAAAAACCTGTTGTTTATTATCGTCTTGCTTCCTGATTAAAGCTTTTCTACAAAACTGCCGATAAAGTGGGTAACCAAAACTAAATGAACATAGGAAGTGGAAAAATGCGTAAACAACAAAGTGGTTTTACTTTAATCGAATTGATCGTTGTTATGGTGATCGTAGGTCTTCTCGGTGCGGTCGCTGTACCTAAATTTCTGGACTTAACAAAGAAAGCAGAAGCAGCCTCAGTCAAAAACATTCTGGGAGCTACCCGTAGTGCTTTAAGCATTAAAGTTGCTTCTGAACTGGTCAATGGAACAGACATAAAAACTCTGGCATACAATGGCAGTAACCCTATTAATGCCATGGATGATTTGCTATCAGATAAGCCTGAAGAATATATTGGTGTCCACTACTTCTAACCCGACGACTGGCGATGAAGGACAATGGCGAGATCGCACAAACGGTCGTTGGCTCATGTACACTCTGAAAAGCGCAGACATTATCACCAAAGCAGATGGTACTGCTGGTGGTGGCTGGAGCGCAGGTGGCACAAGAAATATTATTAATCGTATCGAAACAGTATCTGTCTCAGCTACAAATACCGATGTAGCAGGATTGGTTCTGAACCCTGACGTTTACGACTATGCCTGGAAGTAACAATCAAATCGTGAAATAAAACACTTACCATGAAGGCTGGTTGTTAATTCACCCATCATTCATGGTAAGGAAATTGCTTCTATCTTTGAAACAATCAGAGATAGAGGCAAACATGTCACAACCATCACCCAAGTCATCATTAATCCTGCTAGGTCATAACGGTGCAGGAAAATCCACACTGATCCGCTGGCTGCTGGGTTTTTACCCGGATAGCTCACACCACCCCTTTCTTGAGAACTGGCAGGATATTCCACAACTGGATCTGAACGGTCTTGGATTTGTGCCGGAGCTTCCTTATCTTGATCAGAACCTGACTGGTGGCGATCAGTTCCGAATGTTCTCACGCTTGAAAGGCGTTTCTTTATCTCATAAAGAAATGTGCAAACTGCTGGATCGCACAGGTCTTGATCACGAAGTCCTGAGCAAACCAATCAAAAAATATTCCAAAGGTATGAAGCAACGTTTGATGCTATCGATCGCCCTGATCGGAAATCCGCATACATTATTACTCGACGAACCTTTGTCCGGCCTTGATCCATTTGGCCATAAACAAATCATCGATCTGCTGCTGGAACTTAAATCCACCTGCCGTCTGATCCTTTCAACCCACAACCTGCAGGATGCCTGGACATTGGGCGATGAGATCTGGTTATTGCAACAAGGAAATTTCGTCTATCAGGGCAACAAACCAGAATCCAGCGAAGCATTGGATAAATTATATTATGATCATCCTCCTGAATTGAACGCAAGCAATGCAGCATAAATGAAAACTCGATCTACTTTTGCCATCGCTCAAGCGACATTGGTTTCATTATTACGCAATCGCCTGACAACATTTCTGTTCACATTGATAATCTTGTTCACTTTACTTTGCGTGGTGATCTCCACCGTTGATGCCGGCGTAAGATTTCGTCTTTTTGAAAATCTAATGCTCAGCGGACAAGCATTATTGCTCTATGGATTCGCCTGGTTATACAGCTTTGAGATCCTGCGTCGTGAACAATCTGATCTACTTTTCATGCTGCCACTCAGCACCGGAATTTCACGCAGCGACTATCTGATCGGACGTTTTATCGGACTATCGCTGGTCATCATGATCCTCGGTGGCTGTTTTGTCCTGCTCGATGCGATTTTGATGTTCTGGCTGGAAGGCGCATTTATCTGGCAACCATTGATGCAGATCGTGATCACAACTTTTGGTGCAATACTGGCCGCAGCAATCGTCTTTTGTTTTGGCGTGATCACCTCCGCATTCAGCGCGGTTATTTATTCATTATTGTTCTGGCTGATCGGACACGGGCTGGATGAGTTGTATCTTTTTGCCGAACAACAAATGTCTGTCGTCGCACAATCGATCACCAAACTTTTTTATTATCTTCTACCAAATTTCAGCCTGACGGATCTGAGCACAACCGCATTGAACCGACTGCCATCAACAAGCTGGGACTGGATATTCCCGGTGCTCTACTCGTTGGGATACAGTGCAATTTTACTGTTGATCGCCAGCAGTCTTTATCAACGTAAGGCGTTAGTCGGCAATGACTAAGATCATGGCCGGCCAAACCAGCACAATCTTGATCGCAGCGATCTTCTTTTTCTGGGTTGCTCAAACCGCACCGAAACCCGAAATTAAAAACATCGACACACCGGCATTCACCGGAAAACTCACATTGCTTCGCGCCCTGTCCGGCCCATTTCATACGCTGCTGGCAGATCGTTATTGGTTGCTCTCCGGATCATTAAACGAAACCAGTCGAGCCAATTCACAAGAGCAAGACAGCACGCCATTTTTCGAAGCCATGAACACGATCGCAACACTTGATCCGGGATACATGAGTAGCCTTCGATACGGCAGCACTTATCTGGCCTCGATTTTTCGCCAGACAGATCAGGCACACGAACTGATCGACACGGCACTGGATTACACCAAAAATAATACCGATCTATATCTATTAAAAATCAGTCAGGAAATCGGTTATCACTCACCACCGCGTTATGATCTGATCAACCAATGGATCGCAGAATTTGAGGAAATCGAAGGTAGCGTTCCCGACTGGCTAGGCGGCGCTTTGCTCTATGCAAAACAACGCGAACTTCGTCGTGAGTTGCAACATGAAGATCTAAAATGGTTGCTGGAAAATGCTACTAATGAAATTGAGAAAGCGGCTATTGAACAAAAAATGGTAGGGCTAGATCTCCAAACCAGGAACACTAAATGAATTGGAAATCAGCTATTACAGCAAGTTTAACGGTTGCATTTTTTGCAACGTTAATTCATCAGTTAGTATCTACTGGTGGCACATATTATGTTGCACCAGTTGATTGGGAAGTAGTCAATAACTTAACTTATCAAGATGCACAAAAACACCTTGCAGAACGTTCAAAAAAATTTACAGCGTGGGAATCATTAAAATCATCAATCTATTATTTTCACTTCTGGGGTAATGCATTAGTCGAGTTGGTAACTCTATTTCTAATAGGTCTTGCCAGTTGTTGGATCTTTAATCGGAAAATAAATTAACCATCTCTTATTGCTTATGTTCATCCGCCAACTCCGCATAATGCGTCGCTGAATATTTCAACATCTTGATCTCATCTTCTGTCAGATCACGTTTCTTAACTGCCGGACGACCAAGCCAGAGACCACTTTCCAGAACCTTGTTCGGTGGCACCAGACTTCCCGCTCCGAGGATCACATTATCCTCAATCACCGCATTATCCATCACCACCGCAGCCATTCCGATCAAACAATAATCGCCCACGGTACAAGCATGGATCAAGGCTTTATGCCCGACCGTCACGTAGTTGCCGATTGACAATGGATCACCACCTGGATTTTCTGGCCCGGCATGATTCACATGTAAAACCGATCCATCCTGAATATTTGTATAGTCACCAATCTTGATCGTGTTTACGTCACCACGGATCACTGTCATCGGCCAGATCGATGCATGTTCGCCAATCGTCGTGTCACCGATCACAATTGCTGTTTCATCAACAAATGCACTGTCAGCAACTACGGGCGTTTTATCTTTAAATTTTCTGATGGTCATAATTTAATTCCTTATTTCTCGTTCCCATGCTCTGCGTGGGAATGCATATTGAAACTTGATTTTTACTTATTTAGTTCCTGTATGAATTCCCACGCTGGAGCATGGGAACTAGTACTTCTCTAATTTATTTTTGATTATTCTGCCAGCATCTTTCTACACGCACCACATAATTAACCGGCGCATGATCAGCCAACATCGGCGGCAATTGCTCCGGCATCGATTTCAATCGCTTCATCCATTCGGCAAAACTACGCAGATCAGGTAGTTTCCAGCCATGTTGTTTTCTATCCTGTGTGATCAAGTTTTGCGTCATTTTATAATGAAGCTGCCCATCATGATCAATATAATGGCATTCACCCGCTGTTGAATATCGAATTCGGGGAACATCGAGAGGAACACTGGTGACAACATCACTGGCATTTTCTATACGATAAAACTGTGTTCCCGAAAGTGATCGGGTAAATTTTTCATTCCCAACACGTGGTGATCCGAACACGTAACACGCTTCAACCGAATGGCCATTTTTCACCAGCCGCGCAGCCGCCAGAGTAGCCAATGCCGCACCCAAACTATGCCCCGTAACAAACAAAGGACCTTCTTGCTGTTTTAAAATTGTCAGCAGATCTTTCCAGATTGCCCGCAATGCCCGCATGAATCCGGCATGCACCATGCCACCATCAAACGCTTTGGTTTGATACGCCATGAAATTACTTTTCCAGTCTTCAAACTCGTTACTGCCACGAAAAATTAATATCGAACACGGAGTGCCATCCTTCGCGGTCGCAGACACCAGCGAAGCAAAAGTCGAAACCTGATCATTCTTCGCCACAGCGACTTCTTTCATGTCGATCTGATCAAGCACCGACTGTCGAGTGATCCCGTCGAAATCCTCACCCAACTCATCCGCTTCCTGTCGATAAACCAGTCGGCAAAGTTCGACTAGGCACACGGCATTGTTCAGGCTGAATTCTGACAGCCCAACTTCCAGAAAAGGTTTATCGTCCTGCGTAAAATATTCCTGCGCCAGCCCAGCATGTATTAACGCCTGAAATGATTTATCCAGTTTCATCCGAATGTTTTACATGATCACAAGTCCTTACTCAAACCTTGCTACAATTGAACCATGGAAAATAATAAACCTGCCACCGGCCTGAAACGAATCTTCAAGGCCTTCTTCTATTCGCTGGATGGACTGAAAGCCGCTTACTCAAATGAACCGGCTTTTCGTCAGGAAATCATGCTCGGATTACCGCTGATCATCCTTGCGATATTTCTACCGGTCACGGTGATTTCCAAAGTATTAATGATCGGCAGCATCCTGCTGGTAATGATTGTCGAACTGATCAACTCCGGCATCGAAGCCATCGTTGATCGCATCTCGCTGGAAAGACACGAACTCTCTAAACGGGCGAAAGATGTGGGCAGCGCAGCAGTGCTGATCGCGTTGATCAACTGCCTCGTTATCTGGGTTCTTATTCTCGCTAACAAATTCTTATGAGCCCATATTGTGAACAATACTTATGAATAAAAATGACCTGCAAAACCACGTCGAAAAAGTCTGGGATGAATCGATCACACCCGAACTGATCGACTACATCCGCATCCCGAATAAATCCCCCGCCTTCGATCCCGACTGGCAGGAACACGGTCACATGGAAAAAGTCGTGCAGCAATTTGTCCGCTGGGCGGAGGCGCAAAAAATTACCGACATGACGTTGGATATTATTCGACTCGAAGGCAGAACGCCGCTGCTATTCATGGACGTTCCCGGACAGTCTGACAACACGATCCTGCTCTACGGCCACCTCGACAAACAACCGGAAATGAAAGGCTGGAAAGAAGGCCTCGGACCGTGGACTCCAGTGATGGATGGCGACAAACTTTATGGTCGTGGCGGTGCGGATGATGGCTACGCGATGTTTGCTTCACTCACCGCGATTGGAGCGTTACAAAAACAAAATATTCCCCACGCACGTTGCGTTGTGATCATCGAAGCCTGCGAAGAAAGCGGCAGTTATGATCTACCTTTTTATATAGACGAACTCTCTGATCGCATCGGTCAGCCCGATCTGGTGATCTGCCTCGACTCCGGTTGCGGGAATTATGATCAACTCTGGTGTACCTCGTCTTTAAGAGGACTGGCCGGAGGAACACTCTCGGTAGAAGTGATCGGACAGGGCGCACATTCTGGCGATGCCAGCGGCATAGTTCCCGACTCATTTCGGATTGTGCGTCAGTTAATTGATCGAATTGAAAATGCAGAAACTGGTGAGATACTACTGGAAGAATGTCAGGCGGAAATTCCTGAATCACGGCAACAACAAGCAAAGATCGCCGCGGATGTGATCGGTAAAAAATCATACTCCCGCTTTCCTTTTGTCGGAGACGCTGAACCAATGACTTATGATCTAACTGATCTGGTTCTCAACCGAACATGGCGACCAGCATTATCTGTGATCGGAGCCGACGGCCTGCCCTCGGTCGAAGATGCTGGCAATGTCCTTCGACCCAACACATCGGTGAAACTATCCTTACGATTGCCACCCACCGTAGATGCAGAAATCGCCTCGAAAAAACTCAAAGAAATCCTCGAAAGCGATCCACCCTACGGTGCAAAAATCACCTTCACCCCCGACTGGGCTGCCAGCGGCTGGCACGCTCCAGAGCTAACACAATGGCTGGAAGATTCGATCAACAAAGCCTCAAATGACTACTTCGGAAAACAGGCCGTCCACATGGGCGAAGGTGGATCAATTCCGTTTATGGGAATGTTAGGCGAGAAATTTCCACAAGCTCAATTCATGATCACCGGCGTGTTAGGACCGAAATCAAATGCACATGGACCGAATGAGTTTTTGCATATTCCGACCGGGAAGAAATTGACTTGCTGTGTGGCTGGGGTGATTGTGGATCATTATTTAAATCATGGATAAATTAATTGAACAAGCCAACGAACTTAATGAATCCATTTTATCACAAACTGGAAAGTTGAAATTTGATTTTACAAACAAGCAACAGACCTGTTGTATCTGTCTACATGGCACAATAATTGAGCATTCATCAGCTATAATATTACTTTTAAAGAATAAGAATTGGTCTCCAATCCCATCTCTGCTTAGAACTACGCTAGAGGCTTTTGTAGATCTCAAATGTCTGGTTCAAGATGAACGTTATCTGTCTAACATGGTATTAGCCGACCTTCACGAAAAGAAAAAACTAATTTCAAAGGCTATTAAGACAGGGCACACTAACCTTTATCTGGAAGGAATATCAGAAATTCCTGACATCGACGGATTTCTCACAAGCATTCAAAGTGAAATAACAAAACTATCGGACGATGATACAAAGTATCTTAATATTTGGAAACGGTTCAAAACTGCCAAATTAGAAGATCTCTACACCTCTGTCTATGCGGACTTATGTCAGCATTGCCACAATAATCTAAGTAAATTACAACAGAGACATCTTGTAGAAACTAATGGTGAATTCCATGTAAATTACTTTCGTATCTGGGATACCCCTGAAATAATGAAATATATTGAGACTGTTTCTGGAATTACATTCGACTCTATAAAACTAACATCAGAATTTCTGAATGTGTCAGATGATCTAGAGACAACAATAATAGAGACAGAGTTCGATAAATTGAGCACGATGTTCTCAGAGCTCTCTGTAAATTGACTAATATTTTCGATCTCGAAAACATATCGCTATGCTTGACCACTATATGCATATATATCTTTGGGCATAATTCTATAATTTAAGATGGGGATTAACTATGAATAAAAAAAATATTTTTATTATATTTTATTGTTTTCTAATTGCTGGTTGCCAAACAATTCAGCTTTCTCCTGAGGGACAAAAAGTGAGGACTGTTTCACCCGTGGTTGCTCAAAACTGTGAACTCCTTGGGTTAGAATCTGCATTTGCTTCTGCTTTAGAAGGTGGCTTAAAACCAGCGCAAATTGAACTTCGCAATAAAATAGCTGCGAATGGTGGTAATGCTATGCTTCTAATATCTCAGCAAGTCGATGAATATGGTAATGCAGATCTGACCGCAGAAACCTATCGTTGCGTCTTTAATTAAACACTTCCTTAATAATCTTTGAGAAAATTTAAATGAAAACAGGCGTCATCGGTTTAGGAGCAATGGGAATCGGCATGGCTTTGAATCTGCACAAGGCTGGTCATCTTGCGGCTTTCTGGAATCGCAGTGCTGGTCGATCAAACGATCTGGCTGATCAGACGGGTCTTGCTGCTGCAGCTTCTCCGGCTGAGGTGGCTAAACAATGTGAGTTGATCATCATTTGTGTATCACGGGATGCGGATGTGTTGGAGGTGGTGAATGCGATGTTGCCGGGTGTGCGGAAAGGTAGTGTTGTGATCGATACTTCGACGGTGAGTTCGGATACGGCGCATGAAGTTGCGGCTTTGTTGAAAACAGTGGAGGCCGAGTTTCTCGATAGTCCGGTTTCCGGCGGTGTGGAAGGTGCGAAGAATGGCACGATGGCGATGATGGTTGGTGGTGATGAAACGACACTGGAATTGGTTCGCCCTGTTCTGGAAAGCATTGCTGGCAATATTGTTTATATCGGCCCGACTGGTAGTGGTCAGGCGACGAAGGCGGTGAATCAGATCATGGCTGCAGGGATCAATCAGGCGGTGACGGAGGCCTTGGCTTTTGGTTCGGCGATGGGTCTGGACATGGACAAGGTGATCGATGTGGTTGGCAGCGGTGCGGCGGCCAACTGGTTTCTTGATCATCGTGGTAAGTCGATGCTGGCGGGGAAATTTGATCCGGGTTTCAAGGTCGCTTTCCATCATAAGGATTTAATGATCTGTCGCGATATGGCTGAGAATGCTGGTGCCATGTTGCCGGCGGTTGAAATGACGCTGGAGAATTATGAGTCGCTGATGGATCAGGGATATGACGAAGAGGATATTTCTGCTTTGTTTCGGGTTAAGAAAGGGATGTTTAAGAAATGACTCCAACCTTTCGCCTGTCATCCTGAGGTACGAAGGATCTGCTTTTTCTTATCGGATAGTTTGGATTCTGAGCTTGCTTATCTCAAAAGGTTTCTTCTACACTTTCTCTTCTTGAACTTCGACTTGAGATCCTTCGTGCCTCAGGATGACAGGCTTTCCACCGGACAGGCTAGGCTTTCTCACCAATCTTGCTTTCTGTCCCTGCCATCAATTTCTCGATATTAGCTTTATGCCGCCAGAAGATCAGGATCACCATTATGATCATTGTGATCAGGTAGTACGGCAACGGCAGGAAGAAGCTCACCGCGAGTATGCTAACCAGTGAACCGACCAATGCCGCGAGGGATGAAAATTTAAACAATTTGGCGATGATAAACCATGTGATCATGAACGCCACACCGACTTGCCAGGCGAAGCCGAAAATAACACCAATAAATGTCGCGATACCTTTCCCACCTTCAAAACCAAAAAAGACTGGATACAAATGCCCGAGAAAAGCTGCCAGCCCCATAAAGGCTAGAACGGCATGAGGTACGCCGATCATTTTCCCGATCAGGATTGGGAGGAGTCCTTTTAGCAGATCGCCAGCGAGTGTAATGATCGCAGCGGGTTTTCCGTGCAGACGGAGAACATTGGTCGCACCGGGGTTGTTTGATCCGCCTTCACGCGGATCTGAAAGTCCCATCACTTTGCAAACAACGACGGCGGAGCTGAATGATCCAATCAGATATGCGGCAAGAATGTAGAGAAGATTAAGTATCATAATTGTTGTTGATTTTTATTTTAGTCTTAAATTTGGCTTGATAGGAAAAGGCTCAGCGGTTAACTTACTCGCATGGACATAATATACCTGACTGATCTTAGAATCGACACTGTTATTGGCGTTTTCGACTGGGAACGCAAAATTAAACAAACACTCATCCTCGACCTCGAAATTGGCACGGACATTCGCAAGGCTGGCGAAACTGACGATCTGCAATACACTGTGAATTATGCGGAAGTGGCGGAGCGTGTGGTTGGCTATGTGGAAGAAAGCAGCTTTCAGCTGATCGAATCGGTAGCCGAAGGCGTTGCTGAAATCATTTTGAGCGAGTTCAATGCACCGTGGATGCGTTTGAAGATCAACAAAAAAGGTGCGGTTCCGATCGTACGTGATATCGGCGTTATTATTGAACGTACTCGTGACGACTAAATCAGACAAAGAGGCAATGACTGTTCATCAGGTTTTTGTCAGCATCGGTAGTAATCTTGATCGCAGGAAAAATATTCTTACGGGGCTGGAAGAATTACGAGAACACTTTGGTGATCTGAAATTATCCAGCATTTATGAATCTGTGCCGGTCGGCATTAAGAGCTCCAGAAATTACTATAATCTGGTGGCAGGATTTAAAACCGAACTGACACCAGTACAACTCTACAATCGTTTTAAAAAAATTGAAAAGAGGGCAGGCAAACGTGACAGGACGAACTGCCCACTCGATATTGATCTGCTGATGTATGACGATCTGATCGATCGTGCATTTGAGCTGGATATTCCACGTAAAGATATTACCGAATACGCTTTTGTTGCCATTCCACTGGCCGAAATTGCCGGTGATCAATTGCACCCTGAAACGGGTGAATCTTTTGAGGCTAGCAGCAAAACAGACAAAATAACTAGTCAGGAAATCTGGCGTAGCGATTTTCAGGACATTCAACATCAGGGGGAGATGGAATGACGAGTTCACTTAAAACAATTTATTTCGTTCTAATGATTTTGGTGCTGGCTTTCTCGGGCTGTGCTGGCATGGATAAAAATAAACAACAGAATCAGATCGAAATTAGTCTCAATGATTTTCGCAAAGCTTTGCGCTGGGGCTATTTTGAGAATGCATCTCAGTTTATCCAGACCAAAGATTACGATAAACCACTACGCGATCGGGACTATCTAAAAAATGTTCGCATCACATCGTATGAATATGGCAACAAGCGTTTCTCTGAAGAAGGAAGCAGGCTCGATGTGATTGCATTGATCAGCTTTTATAATGTTAATCAGGGCACGGTGAGTGATATTGCTGTTGATCAGATCTGGTGGTTTGATGCTGAGAAAAGCCGCTGGTTTCTTGATGGCGATCTTCCTGATCTAACCCATTAATACTGACTCAACAAACCAATGCGCGATCTGCCCGTTCCTGATCCAGCTGCATTAAAACTCAGCGAACAACTGCAACAAAAAATTCGGCTAGCCATTCAATCTGAAAGTGGCAGCATTTCTTTTGCCCGGTTTATGGAAATGGCGCTTTACGAACCCGGCCTTGGTTATTACAGCGCGGGTTTAACCAAGTTTGGATCGGAGGGTGATTTTGTTACGGCTCCGGAAATTTCACCTTTTTTTGGTCTATGCTTTGCGCAGCAGATCAAACAGGTTTTCTCTGAACTTGATCAAGGTAAAACAATATTAGAGTTCGGTGCTGGCAGCGGTCGGTTTGCCTGCGATATTTTGCAAGAGCTGGAAACTTTAAACGCATTGCCAGACGCGTATCTGGTTCTCGAAGTCAGTGCTGATCTACGTGATCGCCAGCAACAGTTGATCGTAAAAGAACTTCCTCATTTGATCGACAAAATTAAATGGTTGGATCATTTGCCGGAAGAAAAAATATCCGGCGTGATTCTCGCTAATGAAGTTTTGGATGCCCTGCCTGTCGAGAGATTTCAGATCGTTGGTGATCATATAAAACAACAACGAGTGACGTTTGAAAATGGTGAATTCCAATTTGTCACAGCCGATCCTTCTGATCCACTTAAACAAGCTGTAAAAACAATAAAACAAGAATTACCAGACAGCTATGCTGCCGAGATTAACCTGACTTTGCCCGCATGGTTTAAAAGCCTGTCCGACGCATTGCAAACCGGTGTAATTTTCTGTGTCGATTACGGTTGTTCACACAATGATTATTACCATCCTGATAGGATCCGTGGCACTTTAATTTGCCATTATCGACATCGGGCGCACGACGACCCATTTATCTATATTGGGTTGCAGGATCTCAGCGCATCAGTAGACTTTACGGCGGTGGCTGAGGCCAGTTTAGAAAGCGGTTTGTCGATCGAAGGTTACACCACACAAGCTCATTTTTTATTGGGCTGTGGACTGGCCGATCTATTGGATGAGAATGAAGATAAATCTTCTGATCACTACTTACGATCATCGCAACAGGTTAAAACACTGACACTACCCGGAGAAATGGGCGAACGTTTTAAGGTGATCGCGCTTACAAAAGAATTTGACGAGCCCCTGATGGGCTTTGAACTGAACAATATGCTGGAAAGACTATAAGGTCTTTACTAGATGAAGGAATAGCATGGACTTAATACAACTCATCGTACTCGCTCTCATTCAGGGTCTGACAGAATTTTTACCGATTTCCAGCTCGGCACATCTGATCCTGTTACCGATCTTAACCGGCTGGCAAGATCAGGGGTTGGTCTACGATGTTGCGGTACATTTTGGTTCTCTTTTTGCGGTGATGTTTTATTTTCGTGAAGATATTAAAAACCTTCTGTTTGCCTGGTTTTCTTCCCTTTCGGGTGGTGAAGCGACAGAAGATAGCCGACTGGCGTGGGCAGTTATTATAGGAACAATCCCAGCCGTCATCTTTGGACTGTTGATGAAAGACTATATTGAGACAGTTTTAAGAAGTCCTCTGGTTATCGCGGCCACTTCCATCATCTTTGGTTTATTGCTGTGGTACGCCGATCGAACAGCGACACATACACGTACTGAGAAAACATTGAATTTCAAAGATGCGATCTATATCGGGCTGGCACAAGCCGTCGCTCTGATCCCCGGAACCTCACGATCAGGCATCACCATGACCGCCGGTTTGATGTTGGGACTAACACGGAAAGCCGCTGCACGATTTTCTTTTCTACTCTCTGTACCTTTAATTCTCGCGGCTTCTGGGTTAAAAACGAAAGACCTGATCTCAGAAGGTGGGGCAGTAGACTGGTTTGGTTTGGGCTTCGTTGCCGTCTTATCCGGGATCAGCGCCTACTTGTGTATTCACTACTTCCTGAAGTTGATCGACCGTATCGGTATGATGCCTTTCGTGATCTATCGCGTACTGCTCGGCATTTTCCTGTTCTGGTATTTGCTCGTCTATACTGCTGGTTAAGGAACTAAACTTCAGGCCTATTATGCCGATACATTTTCTAGTAAAAAAACAAACCTGAATAAAAATAAACATGGCAGAAAAATATCCCGTATTGATGTATCACGGAATCCAGGATTCCGAAGAAGAACCCGGTCACTTTGATCCGGTTTATAGCGTCACGCACAAACAATTCATCGAGCAACTCAACTGGTTGCAAGACAATGGCTTCAAAGCCTGCACTTTGGCGCAGGCAGAAACTGCTGCCAATGATGAGAAAGTTGTCGTGATCACATTTGATGATGGCGACATTACTAATTTCACGGCAGGCCTGCCACAATTAACCGAACGTTCCATGCCCGCCGAGTTTTATATCACCACTGACTGGATCGGCAATGAATACAGCATGTCGGCTGATCAGCTACGCAAGCTGGATGAAATGGGTATGACAGTAGATTCTCATGGCAAAACGCACAAATATCTTAGCGATCTGGATGATGCTGAAATGCGAATGGAGCTTGAAGTCAGCAAACAAACCCTGGAAGAAATTCTCAGAAAACCGATCAACACGATCGCCCTGCCCGGTGGTCGTGGTGATCAACGTACACGCATGATCGCAAAAGAATTAGGCTACAAAAAATTATGTACGTCAGTCCTCGGTTACAACAGTAAGAACACTGATCCATTTAAGCTGGAAAGGATCGCTGTTACTCGTCAGATGAGTCTGGATGCTTTTGCTTCTTTAGTTTCTGCTGATGGCAAAGTCATGCGTAAATTGAAAATGCGCCAGTTCATTCTCACCAGTATGAAAACTGTTCTGGGCAATCGTCTCTACGAAATTGTTCGTGAAAAATTTCTACCCGGTTAAATTAAAATGATCACTGTATTCTGGCTGAGCGCAGCATTCCTTTTTTATACCTATATCGGTTATCCACTGTTGGTATTTCTGTGGGCAAAGTTTCGTCCTAATGCGATCAAAATGACAGATTTTGAACCAACCGTGACTGTGATTATTTCCGCCTATAACGAACAAGATCGTATTGTTCCAAGAATCGAAAATCTGCTGGAACAAAATTATCCAGCGGACAAACTTAATATTATTGTTGTCTCTGATGGATCCACTGATGAGACTGTAGAAAAACTTAATCAAATCAATTCTGATCGTCTGCATGTGATCCCACTGGAAAGAAACTGGGGGAAATCTATCGCGGTGAGTCGTGGTGTCACCGAAGCCACTGGGGAAATAATTGTTTTTGCTGATGTGCGTCAACGCTTTTGTCCGAATGCAATTCGATCACTAGCTCAACCTTTTTCAGATCAATCTATCGGTACAACGACTGGGGAGTTGATTCTCGAAGCCTCAGATGATTCCGATCAAGATATGGAAGGTGTTGGCCTTTATTGGAAATACGAAAAAATGATCCGCGATAGTGAAAGCAAAATTGATTCTATGGTCGGTGCTACAGGCGCGATCTATGCCATTCGCCGATCACTTTATGAACCACTACCCGAAGGAATTATTCTCGATGATGTTTTGACACCCATGCGAATTGCGAAAAAAGGTTTTCGTGTTTGCATGGTGCGTGATGCCATTGCCTACGACACTTTAAGTGGTTCCACCGGTGAAGAATTCTCACGAAAAGTACGAACGCTTGCGGGCAACTTTCAGTTAATGCAAGTTGCTCCGTGGATCAACAATCCATTTAAAAACCGATTGTTTTTTCAATGGATATCGCACAAAGTTTTTCGTTTGCTTGCACCTTACGCGATGATCCTTTTATTGATTTCATCATTCCTGATCGGCAATGCCTTTTATAGCTTCATCGGATTATTACAGCTAATCGTCTATATCGCAGCAACCGCCGGACTTATTGCAATGTCGAAAGGAAAAAAAGTAAAATTGGTGGGCACAGCGTCAAACTTTCTCATGCTTAATATTACTGCGGTGGTTGGACTATACTCAGTTCTTACAGGTCAGACCGCCAACTTATGGAAGAAACACTAATGGCTAAAATTTTATTTGTTACGACAAGAATTCCGTACCCGCCATGGGAAGGCCATCAGATCAGAACTTACAATCTTTTAAAACGAGTTTGTGAGGAGCATGAAGTGACGCTGGTTTCTTTTGTTCGCAGCGACGAAAACCCGGAACATGCAGAACATTTACGCACGATCTGTAAATCAGTTGATCTGATCAAGATCCCTGCAGACCAAGGCAAACCAAAATTATTAACGACCATTCTCTCTGGCGTTGTGACAAAAAAACCTTTCGTGGTCAGAAAATATTCTGCACCCGAAATGGAACAAAAACTACAAGAAGTTATCGAACAAGATACGCCTGATCTGGTTCATTTCGATATGTTGCCACTGGCGCAATATTTACCACTTTGTGGAGACATTCCAACCATACTGAATGATCATAATGTGGAAAGTTTATTGGTAGAACGTCGTGCCGAAGCGACCTCTTCTATTCCGGAAAAAGTTTTCTTTTCTAATCAGGCCCCGAAGCTGGAAAAATTTGAAGAGTTTGCCACACAAAATGCCACCGAAATTCTTGCTTGCTCACAAGATGATGCCGAAATTTTGAGCCGTATGGGTAATGGCAAAGGTATTCATATAATTGCGAATGGCGTGGATATCGAACAATTCATCCCTTCAGACGACGTTCAGGTTGATCATAATAAGATCATCTTCGTCGGTGGCATGGGCTGGTTCCCAAACAAGGACGGAATGAATTTTTTCATCAAGGAAGCGATGCCGTTGATCTGTGAACAAAACCCCGATGCCAGCTTAACGGTTGTGGGTAAATCTGATGGATTAGATATTCCTGATCAACTAAAGGATAAAGTCTCTGCCACTGGCTTTGTTGATGATTTTCGACCGCTGGTGCATGAAGCCGCAGTTTATATTTTACCGCTACGCGTTGGCAGCGGAACCCGTCTTAAATTGCTCGAAGCGATGGCGATGGGTAAAGCGATCGTCTCAACACGAATTGGTGCAGAAGGCGTTGTGCTTGAAGATGGTGAAAATATTCTTATGGCAGATACGCCGCAAGAAATCGCTGATGCGGTCATAAAACTGATGAGAAATAAACATCTCCGTGATCGACTTGGCAAAGCCGCACACGAGCAGGCAAAAAATCTCTACGACTGGCGTATACTGGGCAATAAAATGTTAGCAGTCTACGACTCGGTTTTATAATTTGAGGAAACTTAAATGCCACAAAAATCAGGAATAGTTCTATTACTTCTACTATTATTTTCATCTAAACTTTGCTTTAGTTTTGATTACTCGGTTGGGCTATCAGACGAAGTCTTTCCGATTAACATTCCTGATCAACAACCACCCGCAGGAACCACTTATAAAGATCCTGCCTTCGGGACAGACATCACACGCATTACAGATATTCGCAAACGCAATCCTTCATCCAGAGCTCCCGGGATCGTAAATGAATACGCCAGATTCGATCCACAAAATGCCGATGGCAGTATGGCTATCTTCCGTGCTACTAATGCAACCTGGTATTTATACGATATGAAAACCCTGAAATCAAAAGGGAAAGTACTTAAACAAGGGCGTTACGAACCTCGTTGGCACGCAACAGATCCAGATATTTTTTTCTACGTCGATGAAAATAGATTCTATAAATACACCGTCAGTAAAAGAAAAAAAACGCTGTTATACAATGCAGGGAAAGATTATCCAAAAGCTTCCTGGATCACAACTCAGGGTGATGGTGATGGATCGGCAGACAGCCGCTACTGGGCATTTATGGTTATTCAGTACTCAAGCTCTGAGATGAAAGATCTCGACTGGATCATTTTTGACGCAGAAAAACAGGAGGTGATCGGCCGATACCTGGAAACTCCCAATAGTGAAATCGTTGAATCATGGAACATCAGCATGAGCATGACTGGTGAGTATATCGTCGTTGAAAGCACTCCCGCACAAGTCTTCAATCGAGACTGGTCCAATGGCAGGACATTGCCAGGCGTGCATGGTCATGGTGATCTTGCTCTATCAAAAGATGGACGTGACGTTCTCGTCACTCAGGATAACTCAACCGACTACGTGACCATGGTTTATCTCGACACTCTGGAAGAAGTCAATGTGATGTTCATCCCTTTTCAATCACCAGAAGAAGGGGGTGTAAGTTATCAGGGATTTCATTTTTCCGGAAACAGTATAAAAACACCGGGCTGGGTTCTGGTTTCCACTTATGGATTCTCGGACACCGCTTCTTACTGGTCGGACGGTACTTTATTTTTACTGGAACTAAAAGAAAATGGTCGCCACTTCAGAGTCGCGCATACCAACGCAAAAACCTCAAAAGTTGGTGATAAGGACTATTGGGCAGAAGCCTTTGCTACGATCGATAGACAAGGAAAGTATGTTTTCTGGGGCACTAACTGGGGTATAACTGGAAAAGACTATGCTGATGTTTATCGGGTGACATTACCTGAAAACTGGTATGAAGATTTATCTAAATAATTCTACTGGTCAAAAAATATGAATACCGCTTTGTTTTTTGAAGTCCTCATATCCTGGTTTCCAATGGTGATCCTGATCGGTGTCTGGTTCTATTTCATGAAGAAAAATGGTTCTTCAAACATGAGCGAATATCTTAAAGATCATATCGAAGAAACTCGAAAGATGAATGCCAATCTGGAACGTATTGCGGTTGCAGTTGAAACTCTAAGATCAGATTCTAAAGATAATCGCTGAGTAATAGTTATAGAACTTTCCTGATCGCACTCAAACGTTTTTGCCGCAAAGCCTGAGCAATCTGTTCGCCTTGCATTCCTTCTTCAACCAGTGATTTTGTATCAACCGCTGAGGCGGCTAGTTGGAGTGATTTAAAATACTCTGCTTGTGGATATGGATCGTTTTCTTTTCCTGTTCGGCCTTTGGCATCAGCTTCACAAGCCAACAGGAATTGATCGAATCTTTTTGTCCGACGGAAGACATCCATCTTTTCTAAATATTTCAGAATGGTTGTCGCTTTCATTTCTTTGATTCGATGACAGTGTGTGTGATATGCGCCGACCATAACACCAAGATCACGATAATCTTTGGGTACTTTTATTCGGGAACAAAGTTCTTTAGTTAGATCGGCACTACGTTGTTCATGACCATGATGGCTTGGCAGGATGTCTGCTGGCGTGGTTCCTTTACCCAAATCATGAACCAGTGCGGCGAATCGAACCTGCTTGTCTTTGCTTAACATGACGGCCTGCTGTAACACCATCATGACGTGAATACCGGTATCGATCTCTGGATGATATTTTGCGGTTTGCGGTACTCCAAAAAGACGATCAATTTCAGGAAAAATAACCGCAAGCGCACCACAGGATCGAAGCACTTCAAAAAACTGTTCTGGATGTTCCTCACCTAATGCACGATCAAGCTCCTGCCAAACGCGTTCTGCCACCAGCGAATCAACTTCTCCCATTTTGACCATTTCTTTCATTAAGATCAGCGTTTCATCAGCGACCTGGAATCCAAAGCGTGCAGCGAAACGTGCGATGCGTAAAATCCTGACAGGATCTTCTGTAAAGGCATCAGAAACATGTCGGAGAATTCCTTTTTTTAGATCAGCATAGCCATTGAAAGGATCGATAACCTTTCCTTGATCATCTTCGGCCATTGCATTGATCGTGAGATCGCGACGAAGCAGATCTTCTTCCAAAGTTACATCTCGGGATGCATCAAATTCAAACCCGGTATAGCCCGCCGCAATCTTTCTTTCTTTTCTTGCCAGAGCATATTCTTCGTGTGTTTTGGGATGCAGAAAAACAGGGAAGTCTTTGCCAACCTGTTTATAACCTTGATCTAATAATTCATTTGGCAAAGCGCCCACAACAACCCAATCAACATCTATGATCGGAAGCTTCAAGATCTTGTCGCGAACTGCACCGCCTACTTTGTAGATTTGCATAGTTTTTCTTTAATTTCTTGAACCTGAAAAGATCATCATAAAACTTTTCTATCATGACTTCGATCAGTTTGGAGATCCTTCGCGATGCTCAGGATGACAACAGCTTACCGAAACCAAAAAGTCTAACTAATTACAACTCGTTTCCAAAGCCGGAACAGGTTTCAATTGCGAATGAACAGAATCAATTTTTTCTTCCATGCGCCATTGATAAAGCACAGAATAAAATAATGCCCGACGAACATAACGTCGCGTTTCCGTAAATGGAATTGTCTCCGCCCAGAATTCACCCGGCATACAACCTGTTTTTGGTCGCCAACGTTTCACTCTATGTGGTCCGGCATTGTATGCGGAAGCAGCCATAATCAGGTTGCCATCATATTTGCCAAGCATCTCTTCCAGGTAAGCCGTACCCAAAGCGATATTCGTTTCTGGATCAGTAAGCTGTCGAGAACTTTTATAAGGGTAATCAATTTTCTTGGCCGTTTGTTTGGCGGTCGCTGGCATCAATTGCATTAAACCCATTGCGCCTGCGCTCGATCGTACATCATGAATAAATGCACTTTCTGATCGCATTAAAGTATAAATAATCGATGTGGGTAGCTTACGTTTTTCTGCATATTTTTTGATAATACCGTTATAAGGCAAAGGAAAACGACGCGTCAGATCATTGTAAGCTTTTGCCTTACCCAAAGTGAGAATTGTTCGATCATGCCAGCCCCAATTATCTGCCAGAACACTCGCATGCATTAGCTGCTCACGGTTCATGTTTCTGGTCGAATGTACCCACTCACGGCGAGCATCTTCATACATCTCTAATAGAAGTAATTCTCTGGCTCGGACAATCGATGGTTTCGATAGTAGTTTTGCTTTTTGAGCATCACCCAAAGGTAATCTGTGATCGCTAAATTTATATTCTAGTCCCAAATTTTCTGCTGATAGAAAACCATAATAATCACGCTTTCTTGCCAGTTCTTTGAAGATCAGATTTGCGGCATCTTTGTCGCCAGTTTCTTCCAACGATCGTGCTCGCCAATATTTCCAGCGCAGCTTATTAAATTCTGGTGCACGCTTTTGCTCCGTCCATTTTCGTAGACGCTCCCAATCCTGATTTTGTGTGGCATAGCGGATCATATAACGCTGGATGTATTGATGAGGTTTTTGTTTTTCATGCAACGTATCCAGCCACTTTCCGGCACGTGGAATTTTTTGCTGTATCGCGGTGAAAACGATCTCTCTTTCCATCGCTTCTTTTTCGATCTTATTAAACTTATATTTATCGCCAATTTTATTCCAGATTGAATAAGCTTTGATCGAATTTTTATTCGCCAGTTTTTTCAGTCCAGTAAAAATTATTTCCCGGTTTAACGGCGTGTCTTTTTTCAACCCGGGTTTCTGTAAGTTTTTCCCTGGGTCAGTATAAACATCGATCATCAACTGAACCTTCGCCTGATCTTTTTTGTTCAATCTTCTGGACAAGGCTTTTGCCAGACGAAAATTCTTCGCATTCGCAGCCAACCTGATCCGTTGTTTGATCAAAGTTCCGGTCATAGCTTTGCTCTTGTACAAAACTTTGAAAGCCGGATCACATTCATCAACCTGTGATTTTCCCACCAGCCACATTTTCTTAATATCTTTGATCAGAGCATCATCCACTGGTGCGGCTTTGATCCGCGCCCGTAACTGATAACAACTCAAAACATTGCCTGATCCAGCTTTGTAATGAGCCAGAAAAGTTTTCCATTTTTCTCGACGGACAAGTGAGTATAACCAGCGCGTTCGCAGACGACGAGCCAAAGGTGTTCCTTTATTAACGCGCAGAAACTGACGAATTTCTTTTTCTGGCTTAACGCCAATGTTGGAAGAAAGGTGTGCGAACTGCAGGTAAGGATAAAGTGGATAGTCTCGTAAGCCTTTTGAAAGCTCGCTGAGATCATAATTTTTACCTGACTGAATTTCTTTATAGGCTTCCTTGAATTGTTGTCGTTGCTGCTCTATTCCTTTAGCCGAGGAATTGGCAGCAGAAAACGAATGTATGGCCATTAACAACAGACAAACTGTGATCGAAACAGACTTCCTTAACATTATGACTCTTCCTTCATTCTGCACCCTGAATATCCTTCTATAATATGCCATTTCCGATCAATGAACTAGAAACCACTGTTACAATAATGTCATGTTAATTTTGTTAGCTTATATTCTCACTGGAGTCATCGCTGGGATCACTGCTGGCTTACTTGGACTCGGCGGCGGCGCGATCATCGTACCGATTTTGTATGCCTTGTTCGCATGGCTTGATCTGGCTCCCAATTCCACCATGCAACTTGCTGTCGGGACTTCACTCGCAACCATTGTCTTTACCGCAATGTCATCTGGGCTAACACATCACCGACTGGGAAATGTACAAATAAAAACCCTCCTCGCCCTCGCTCCCGGTATTGTCATTGGCGCATTACTGGGTGCAGCGATCGCCGATACGGTTTCCACGGATGTCCTGAAAAGAATATTTGGTATTTTCGAGATCATTATTGCACTGCAGATCGGCTTCGGTTTCAAACCAGCAGCGCACCGATCACTACCATCAACGACTGGACTCGCAACTTCTGGTGGCGTGATCGGAACCATCTCCTCCGTCATGGGAATTGGCGGTGGCTCAATGACCGTTCCTTATTTACTCTGGTGTAATGTCTCTATGCGCGAATCTGTGGGGACTTCTGCCGCCTGTGGGTTCCCAATCGCAATCGCCGGCGTGATCGGCTTCATGATCGGCGGGCTGGATAACACCAACCTGCCCAACTGGAGTCTCGGATATGTCTACTTACCAGCCATGTTGTGCATAATTTCCACCAGCGTAATCTTTGCGCCCATTGGAGCCAAACTCGCACACCGTTTACCGATACAAACCTTGAAGCGTATTTTTGCCATTGTACTGCTGCTGGTTGGCCTGAAAATGCTCTTTTAGAAGCATATAACCTTTTGATATTTAACTATAATTAAATTTTATTGAGTAATTTGCGATTTATGACTGTCCAACACCACATAGATATCATAACTCGGGGGCGGGGAACGCATGAGATCACGGCGGAGATCCAGAACATCGTATCGACGTCAGGCATTGAAACCGGTCTATGCAATATCTTCTTACAACACACCAGCGCGTCATTGATCCTGTGTGAGAATGCTGATCCAGATGTACAACGTGATCTGGAAGCGTTTGCACAACGGTTAGTACCCGATGGTGATCCATTATTTATTCACACGATGGAAGGCCCAGATGATATGCCGGCACATATAAGAACGGTGCTAACGGATAGCAGTTTATCGATCCCTATTGGTGCGGGTCGATGTATGCTGGGAACCTGGCAAGGCATCTACTTGTGGGAGCATCGGCATAGATCCCACACCCGAAGCATTGTGATCACGATCATTGGATAGAAAATAATCACCCATAATTGAGGTTTAATAATGAAAAACATAATCAATATAAAACAATTATTTCTCATTGCGATCAGTTTTATGATCTTAGCGCCTGCACATGCGGAAGCGACCGCACTGGAAGTGGTTAAAAATACTTCCGATCAGGTCATAGATCGTCTAAAAAATGAATCTGACCCACAAAAAATCAACCAGGTTGTTGACGATATGATCGCGCCTAATTTTGATTTCCCAAAAATGTCTCGTTGGGTTCTGGGCAAAAATTGGCGAAAGGCTTCTTCTGAACAGCAAACTCGTTTTACAGATGCCTTTCAGAAACTACTGATCAAGACCTACTCAAAAGCACTCGTGCAATCGGAGAATGTTGAGATCAAATACTTACCCGTTCATGCTGCGGAAGGCAGCACAAAAGTAACCGTCAAAACAGAGATCGATCGACAAAATGGTGGCCCAAAAATCCCGATCAATTATCGTTTGTATAAAGCCGGAAGCGGCTGGAAAGTTTACGATATTTCTGTCGATGGCGTCAGTCTGGTTTCGACTTATCGTGGGTCGTTTAATGACGAGATCAAAAAGAAAGGACTGGAAGGGTTGATCACGGATCTTGAATCGCGATCATAAAACCAATCTGGCGTAGGATGGGTAGAGATACGAAACCCATCAATTTCATTTTAATAATAATGGGTTTCACTATCGTTCTACCCATCCTACGTTTTAATTACGATCACAAATTATCTTCAACAATTTTTGCTAATGCTTCAATATGATCAGCATTGTCATTTAAAGCTGGAATATAACGCAACTCCTCACCACCGCTCTCAATAAAGAACTCCTGATTCTGCATCGCGATCTCTTCCAAAGTTTCCAGACAGTCCGCCGCAAACCCCGGACAGATCACATCGATCTTCTTCATACCCTTTGCGCCAAACTCCCGCACCACCTCATCAGTATAAGGTGTCAGCCATTCTTTCGGGCCAATACGCGATTGAAAAGCAACCTTCCATTCGCTCTGATCTAATCTCAATTTTTCCGCTACCAATTCCGTCGTTTTAAAACACTGATCATGATAAGGCTCATCTCCGTCAATATATTCCTGGGGCAGACCGTGATACGAAAATAACAAAATTTCCCCTGTCCCATTTTGCTGACGATAGTTGATCACCGATGTCGCCAGCGCATCAATATAATCAGCGTTATTATAATAACTACCGATCAATTTAAGCTTCGGCAATTTTGACCAGCTTTTCAAAACCTTTGCCACCGCATCAATAGTGGAGGCCGTCGTGGTAGTCGAGTACTGTGGATAAAGTGGTAGGACGATCAAATTTTCTACTTCGGATTGAATCTGATCAAGAACTGATTTTATTGAAGGTTGTCCATAACTCATGGCAGGTAAAACTGTTATTTCATCACCCAGTCGAGCATCCAAAGCTTTCGCCTGTTTGAGCGTGATCGTCAACAACGGCGATCCTTCTTCTGTCCAGATCTTCTTATACGCTTTGGCAGATTTTTTCGGGCGCACACGAAGAATAAAGCCATGCAAGATCGGCAACCAGATCCAGCGGGAAGTCCTGATCACGCGACGATCAGATAGAAATTCGGCGAGATATTTTCTGACCGCTGAAGGAGTCGGTTCACCTGGCGTGCCAAGGTTGGCGAGTAAAACAACTGTTTTATTAGCTGTCATGCAACACTTCTGTTGTTAAGGGTATCTCTACCCATTCGTGAATGATCATCTTGAGTCCATAATTTCCAATAGCTACGTTTCCAAGCTATTGCAATAGAACCACTATTACAATAGCTTGGAGCCTTACTCTTGAAAATTCTGAATCTCAAGCTGACACATCCAGAATGAATAGAGGTACCCTTATACATATGAATTCTCAATTATTTTCAAAACATCTCGATGACTGTGAAGAGATTATCGCTAATGATGGCTGTCGTTTGAAGGAGTTATTGCATCCGAAAAACGATCCGCTGGATTTATCTTATTCCTTTTCCGTCGCCACCGTTGAGCCAGGCAAAAGTACCTACCACCACACTCTCAAACAATCCGAAGTTTACTTCATTCTCGAAGGACAGGGGCGACTTCATGCCGGATCGGAAACAACGGATCTGGTGAAAGGTGGCTCCGCACTTGTTCTGGCTGATCAGGAACAATGGCTGGAGAATACTGGAAAGACAGATCTGGAGTTTATTGTCATCGTCAGTCCGCCGTGGCGAGAAAAGGATGATGTAAGGACATGAATAAGTATATTGAAAGTATGAAGTTTGCAGGCTTCGTTCCTGAGATCCTTCACTAGCGTTCAGGATGACAACATTTTGCTTCGCCTGTCATCCTGAGGTACGAAGGATCTCAGCTCGAAACTAACCACCAACTAGTTAGACGATGAACAAATAGAATGAATAAAAATAATTTTCAGGTTTAAAAATAATGAGCACAGAAGATCTGATCGCAAATACCTATCGACCACAAAACAAAATTGCTAAATCCATACGCAAGAGTGAGTTCTTCTGGACGATCGAATTTGTCGCATCATCCGATCAAGTTCTGGATGACGACATGATCAAGGTTAACGACTTCGTCAGAAAACTCGCCCGCCGCGAAGAAGTCGCCGGTTTTACCGTCACTGATCGCGTTCATTCCGATGTCGATCCTGATCCGGTGATGATGGCCGTTCATGTGCGTGATCACAGTGGCACACAACCGTTATTACATTGGTCAGGTAAAGATCGGGACATGAGTGATCTGATCACATCACTGGATCAGATCAAAGAAGCAAAGCTTGAAAATATCCTGATCCTGACCGGTGACAAATTAAAAGATTCACCAGAAGACAGACGACCTCGTTATCTGGAATCTGTCGCAGCCATTCAAATTGCCAGACAACACAGCCCTGATCTCACCATCGCCGCCGCGCTCAATCCGTTCAAATATCGTGAAGAAGAATCCGTCGCACAATATCTGAAACTGGGTAAAAAGATCGCCGCCGGAGCGGACTATCTGATCACACAAATTGGCTTCGATATTGTCAAACACGAAGAAGCACTTTTCTGGATGGACTCCCGTGGTTATCGAGTACCGATGGTGGCGAATATAATGGCGTTGAATGCGGCGCGATCACGCTTCATTCGCAAAAACCAACTGGCCGGTGTCACGATCACAGACAGCTATCATGAACTCCTGCAAGCTGAAGAAAAGGAACTCGACAAAGAAGAGACTGCTAAACGGGTAACACAAAGACTGGCCTTACAAATTATCGGGCTGCGCCTGATCGGATATTCCGGCGTACAACTCACCGCGATCAACTCCACCAAAACTTTAGAGACGCTACAGAGTCAGGTCGATTCACTTAGCAAGAAATGCCACGACCGGATCACCTGGAACAAAGCATGGGAAAAAGCCTTTGTATTTCCCGATGGAAAACGAGTCGCTGATCCCGCACCTGAAATTGCATGGACACTTTCCTTTCGTGAGTATTACGATGCCGCACCGCTACGTGATCGGATCAAATATCGCGTCATGGATCATGTTCATTCTTTCTGGTTTGAAAATGGCTTAGGCGCAAAACTGCTGGCAAAAATGTTCGGAGGAATCAAACGCGGATCAGAAGCTGATCAAAGACTGGAAAAAATCGAGCACGCGATCAAAGCGCCACTCTTTGGTTGCGAAACCTGCGGCATGTGTCGCCTCGCAGCCACTCAATATGTCTGCCCCGAAACCTGCCCCAAAGGACTCGCCAACGGCCCCTGTGGTGGCACTAATTTAAACACCTGTGAATTTGGTGATCGCGAATGTATCCATACTCGAAAATATCGGATAGCGAGGGACATGAAACTCCTCTCTCAACTTGAACAATGGTTGATACCATCTGTGCCGAAAGAGTTTCGGCATACATCGTCATGGCCTTCGCATCTTCGTGGAGAGGGGCCGAAGATTATGAAGAAAAAATCCGAATGAAAGAAATAATTTTAGTAAAAATTGAGAAATGGTTATTAAAACTCGTTTTTATTAAAAAAGTTGAAGGGATAAATATCTGTGACTATCGAGATAAAGACGATGGGTATGAGGAAATAATCACATCATCAATAAACCTAATAAAGTCTATAGACCCAAGAAGATATAAAACTGTTAAGAATGAAATATCGTGGATTATAAATACCAATGAGCCAGGAAAGTATGGTGGCAGGTATAGACGGAGAATAAAAGGCTGTTTAATCAATTTTGAAAATTATTCTGAGGACAGAAGATTAGTAAGTGCATTTTATGCAGGATTAATAATTCATGAGGCTACGCATGGATTATTGTATACAAAAGGTATGAGATACACTGAAGAAAACAGGGTGCAAATTGAAAGAATTTGTAATGCTGAAGAAAATAGATTCTACCAGAAAATTGAAAATATTTATCCTGAGTATCAGGGGTATTTAGTCTATGAATTTAACCCTCAAGACTGGGACTACTCATGGAATACTTCAAAATGGAAGCAGGCGTTTCATGCGTTGCGAAGAGTAATGAGAGATTAGAGCTATAAGGCACTTCCTTCGGATGCGTTCAGTCCCGTAGCCCGGATGTAGCTTTGCGGAATCCGGGATTCCATCCAGGCTACTTAGATCATTTCTGAGGCACTAACACTTCAACGATCATCTTCATCATTTCTTTATATTGAGCTTCCTTAGGAACGGTGTCAGGTGCATCGTGCCTTAGCTGGATCATACCCAGGTAGGTACTGTAGGCCAGCAGCGACATGTTTTGTGCTTCCTTTGTTGGCAAACCAAGATCGCTGTAACATTCCTGTAAAAATTTCAAACGACGTTTATTGACTCTTTCTACAACCGCTTTAACGAGTGGATCTGTTGAAGCTGAGAAAGATGTGTAGAGTTGACCATCGTAGCGATCAACGGTGACATTAGCAAAAAGTGCGATCAACCTTTTTCGCGGGGAAGTTTCTTTGACTACGCGCTTGATCACATTTTCTGTTTCGACTTGTTCCCATAACTTCAACGCACCTTCCAGTAAGGCTTGTCTATTTTTGTAATGCCAGTAAAAACTTCCTTTTGTGACTCCAAGTCTACGCGCCAGTGGTTCTACGGCCAGCGCAGTAACGCCCCGTTCTGCGATCACTTTAAGTGCTACTTTTTCCCAATCGGCCGCGGATAGTTTTTGTTGTTTACTTTGGGTTTTCATCGAAGATCAGCATACACCATACGCATGCGTATTGACAAATTTGAATTATAGAACTATAGTCCATACGCTATAGTATGTTTTGTTTCCAGAGAAACGGAAAAAGAGGTGAAAGAAATGCGTATACATAATGTACATACAAGAGAGTTTTCTGCTACTCCTAAGCAAGTAGGCGTTCTGATCGACAGTCTGGCGAGTTCTAATGATCGCTTATGGCCTCGTGCGCTCTGGCCTCGTATGAAGCTAAATAAACCATTAGCTGTTGGTGCGAAAGGTGGTCATGGTCCGATCAGATATCAGGTTAAGGAATATTCACCGGGTAGTTTTATTAAGTTTGAATTTTCCAGACCAAAGGGTTTTGATGGTTATCATAGTTTTGAAGTCCTGAAAATTTCAGATGAAAAAACTATGTTACGTCATACGATCAAAATGAATGCTCGTGGAATGGCGATCATTCATTGGGCTTTGTGGGTTAGGTCATTGCATGATGCTTTGGTTGAGGATGGTTTATCAACGGCTGCAATTACTTTGGAAGAGGATGCCATGCTTCGCGAATGGTCTCCATGGGTGAAGTTGTTACGGTGGATCTCTACGGGTGGTCGTGCCCGATCACAAAACTTCCTCCTTGAAGAAATGCCGGTTGGCTAGATCTCAAAGAATTTTTTATATTACAGATCCAATGGCTTCGTTCTGAGATCCTTCATTAGCATTCAGGATGACATACATAGAAAAATGTCATCCTGAGCTTTGCGAAGGATCTCATGTCGAAACCGATCAATAACCAGGTAAGTAGATATGAACCTCATCCTGAGAATGTTTTTTATTTTAATCGGATCATTTTTCAAACCACGGCTTCCTGTTGAGCACCCAAAGAACTCATTAAATTTACGCGTCCTGCCCAACGATATTGATATCAATATGCACATGAACAATGGACGGTATTTGACGATCTGTGATCTTACTCGCGTGGATATGTTCATCCGAACTGGCTTGGCCAAAACGATGATCAAGGAAGGATGGATTCCGGTTATTTCTGAACACACGATGACCTATAAAAAAGGTTTGAATCTATTCCAGAAATACGAAGTGAAAATGGAAATTGTAGACTGGGATGATCGAACTTTTCACATGGTTCATACTTTTATTGTCGGTGACAGAGTCGTTGCAGAAGGAACATCGAAGGGGCTTGTTGTCAGTAAAGCTTCAGGTGTCGTGTCACCCGTTGATGTTATAGAAAAAGTTACGGAACGTCTTGATAAGCTAAAAACATAATTACCAAATAATCTGCAATAAGGAGGCCGAGATGATAGAACAGGTATTGTTAATTGTTGGGGCAAGCATTTTTGGGGTGTTAGGAACTATTCATCTGGTTTATACATTCTACTCAAATAAGTTTAATGCTTTTGATCCAACTGTGACTAAAGCGATGAAAAGAACTTCTCCCATTTTGACTAAAGAAACCACTATCTGGGATGCCTGGGTTGGCTTTAATGCCAGTCATAGTTTGGGAGCTATGTTAATTGCGGCGTTTTATATTCCGCTGGCTCTTTTCAATATGGATGTAATTCGTGAAACGATCTGGTTTTCCTTTCTGCCTGTTATTATTGGTTTGTCATATCTTGCGTTGGCAAAGAGATACTGGTTCAAAATACCCTTCATCGGAATTTTGATTTCTACAGTTTGTTTTATTGGAGCGACTGCCATTCAAAACGTATGATAAAAATGCCAGATTTTTCTTCATTAGGATAAAGAAAAACCTGGCGAGGCATTACCAATTTACTACTACATATTTACGATCCTGTTGGATAGACCATTGGTAGATCTGGAATCACTGCTTCTTCACCAAAACCACAAAGGGGATGTCCGAAGCCACCTGTGCTTGCTCCATCAACAAAATCCTGAATCATATTGTCGTCCGCCGTTGAGCTAACTCCAGCGGGAACATTATCCAGTCCAAGTCCATCACGCACGATCCAGGCGATGATATGATCACGGCAAGAGGTGTCACCACTAACTCCCAGCGCACCAACAAGTTCACCATTTTCATTGTACAAAGCCAGTCCGCCACCAAAGACATTCACACCACCAATTTTCTTACCCACTAGCGGATCATTTCTAAGACCGTGTTTTCTGGAATTACCACCATAAGCAGCTTTCGTATTAACAGGATTACTTAGTTGCAGCCCGAACAAACTACCTCCGGGTTGTACTGCAGCATACAAATTTGCTGTTGATAAGGAGAGTCCCGGAACCAGACCACCGGCTCCAGCAGGAAGGCTGAAGGCATTCGCTGTATTGGCTTTTTGTGCCGATATGACACGACTACCAGGCCATTGATCACCACGATCACCGCCTGAACGTGTGACAGAACAAACAACGCCATCTCGATCAACAACGGTTGCCCACATGTCGTTATTCAAGCCACTGTCATCCTCTGCGACAGCTGCTGCTAAAACATGTGTAACATCATCATAACCTGGTAGATTTTGACAACTGTTATGTGCTCGATAATATTCTTCTCGAAGATTTTTTCGATAGTCTCGATCCCGCTCTTCAGCAAACGCAGAAATAGACCCCGTTATCAGCAATCCTGAGATTGCCAATGATAGTATTTTTTTCATTTTTATTTCCCCTTGAGCCATTTTTGGTTGGGTTCAACCACGCCGAAAACGACCATCCCTGTTATTAGAATTTGAAGACTAACGATATGTTTGTCTCCAAGCGTTAAGTTAAGTAGATAAACACATATTTATCTACCTATTCTTATGACAAAAAATTATTTCGTTATAATTCAGAAATGACTAGTTTTGCACTTCAGCAGATCGGAATCGGGCAATTCGATCTTCACTGGGGGGATGACTTGAGATGTAATTCAACCAACCGAGATCAATATCGAACTCATCTTCATATTCTTCTTTATAATAGATTGTCCGGAGAAATAGAAAGGATAACTGTCAATTATGAAATTCTGTAGTCAATGCGGCGATACCGTTGTTTCTAAAATACCAGATGATGACAATCGTCCAAGGTTCGTCTGTGAATCCTGTGAAACGATCCATTATCTAAACCCGAAAATTATTGCAGGATGTCTTCCTGTCTGGGAAGACAAGATCCTGTTATGCCGACGTGCCATAGAACCACAATACGGCCTTTGGACTTTACCAGCCGGCTTCATGGAAAATGATGAAACGGTGCAACAGGCCGCTGAAAGAGAAACCATGGAAGAAGCAAATGCTCGTGTTGAACTACAAGAGTTGTATAGCTTGTTCAATCTTCCTCATGTTAGTCAGGTTTATATGATCTTCCGATCACGATTACTTGATCTGGATTTTGAGCCTGGTGTCGAAAGTCTTGAAACCAGGTTATTCAGCAAAGATGAAATCCCCTGGAATGAGATCGCTTTCAAAACAATTGAAAGTACCTTAAAGCTCTATTTTGTTGATCAGGAAAAGAATGATTTTCAATTCCACCTCGGTGATATAATTCGGCAAGAAGGAGAAATGATTTTGGTAAAACATGATCCAACGTGAAAGGTGGCGAGGAGAAAAATATGACAGAAACTATTTTCAGCAAGATTATTGCAAAAGAAATTCCGGCAGAGATACTATATGAAGATGATCTATGCCTAGCATTCAATGATGTTAGTCCACAGGCACCGATGCATTTTCTAATCATTCCTATAAAACCGATCGTGAAGATTTCTGAAGCTGAGCAGAATGATCAGGCTTTACTGGGCCATCTGTTATTAAAAGCTGGGGAAATTGCAGCTGATCAAGGTTATCCTGATGACTTCAGGTTGATCGTGAATAATGGAGAAAGTGCTGGGCAAACTGTGTTCCACCTGCACATCCATGTGTTGGCAGGCCGAGCTTTGGAGTGGCCTCCAGGATAAATCGTTGTACTTATCGTTTCATCGAGTCAAAAAACTCATTATTATTCTTGGTCGCCTTCAAACGTTCAAGCAGGAATTCCATGGCCTGAAGATCTTCCATGCCATGTAAAAGTTTCAACAAGATCCAGATCTTCTGTTGTATTTCTGGTGTCATCAACAGATCATCGCGGCGTGTACCTGAACGTTTGATATTGATCGCAGGATAAATTCGTTTTTCTGCAATCTTACGATCAAGATGCGCTTCCATATTACCCGTGCCTTTGAATTCTTCGAAGATCACATCATCCATTCGTGAACCAGTATCGATCAGTGCCGTAGCAATAATCGTCAAACTACCGCCTTCTTCAATATTTCGTGCCGCACCGAAAAAACGCTTAGGTCGTTGCAACGCATTCGCATCCACACCACCCGTCAGAACTTTACCGGACGAAGGAACAACCGTGTTGTATGCTCGCGCCAGTCGTGTGATCGAATCAAGTAAAATGATGACATCTTTTTTATGTTCAACCAGTCGTTTGGCTTTTTCGATAACCATTTCGGCTACCTGTACATGGCGGCTCGCTGGCTCATCAAATGTACTTGCTACGACCTCACCTCTTACTGTACGGCTCATTTCGGTAACTTCTTCAGGACGCTCATCGATCAGTAAAACGATTAAATGACAATCAGGATGATTGGCCGCCAATGATTGTGCGATACTTTGCAGCATCATGGTTTTACCGGCTTTTGGTGGAGATACGATCAAACCACGCTGACCTTTACCAATCGGCGAAACCATATCGATAACCCGTGGCGTCAAATCTTCTGTACTACCATTTCCTAATTCCAGCGTCAGTCGTTCGCGAGCGAACAATGGCGTGAGGTTTTCAAATAAGATTTTATTCTTAGCATTTTCCGGAGGTTCGAAATTGATCTGCTCAACTTTCAGCAGTGCAAAATATCGTTCACCATCTTTCGGTGGTCTGATCTTGCCAGCAATCGTATCGCCGGTTCGTAAACTGAAACGTCTGATCTGACTTGGTGAAACATAGATATCATCGGGTCCGGCCAGATAGGAACAATCAGCCGATCGTAAAAATCCAAAACCATCCTGCAAAATTTCCAGAACACCATCACCAAAAATATCTTCACCTTTTTTGGCTTGCGCTTTGAGAATATTAAATATCTGATCCTGTTTTCTGGCTCGGGCGACGTTTTCAACGCCCATGTCTTCGGAGATTTTGATCAGTTCGGCAGGAGAATGTTGTTTCAGTTCTGTTAGATTCATAGTGTGTGTGCGTATTTAAGGTATAGAAAATGTGCAGAAGATCTGCGGAATGGTGGAGCTAAAGTTTATTGAGTAAAAATTCTTAGGTTTGGATTATTTTGATCTGAGTTCTTCTGATTTAGAACACTTTAGAATCACCCGTCGGCGGGTAACTTCATTATTGATGATCTGAGAATAGCACTACAGAAACCGCTCGTCCAGTCTCAATCGTCAAGACTGGACGAGGGAATTGTTAAATTGTGCTATCGATAAAAGCCGCAAGTTGTGATTTTGATTTCGCACCCATGGTGGTTCCTTCAACATTACCATTCTTGAAAATCATCAGTGTAGGGATCCCACGAATGCCGTATTTAAGAGATGTCTTCTGATTATCTTCAGTATTTAATTTGATAATTTTTATTTTGCCTTCGTATTCTGTCGAAAGTTCTTCCAGAATCGGTGCAATACTTTTACAGGGTCCGCACCACTCTGCCCAGTAATCTACTAGTACAGGTTGTTCACTATTAAGGACTTCTTCCTCAAAAGTATCATCGGTGACGTCGAGTATGTTTTCGCTCATTTATTTGTTTCCTCATGTAATGCTTTTGTTACTTTATAAAAATGCATCCATGCTAATTTCTAATTCTCTGACAATTTCAGCTTGTTCGTCAAGCGGCATGAAATCTATTCCAGCAGCTTTTTGACCATGGGCTCGATCCACTGTCTTGCTTCTTCGGTGATCTGATCGGAGTCCTTGCCTGCCGTTTCAATCACCGGCCCGATCACCATATCGATAACGCCTGGTCTTTTTACAAAGCTGTTTTTTGCCCATAACAAGCCAGCATTGTGCGCGACAGGTACAACCAGAACCCGTGATGTTTCAGCCAGTACGCCACCACTTTTACCATAGCGACGTGTTTTGCCGGGCTCAATTCGAGTTCCTTCAGGGAATATAGTGACCCAGATCCCTTCTTTCAAGCGTTCTGTCCCCTGTTCGACAACCTGTGCCAATGCCTTTCCACCTGCTTTGCGGTTTATGGCGATGGGTTTCAGGGTGGCTATTCCCCAGCCTATGATTGGGATCCACAGCAATTCCCGCTTCAGAACCCATACCTGTGCTGGAAAGATAAATTGTAGCGCCAACGTTTCCCATGCCGATTGATGGTTACACATGATGATCGATGCTTCTTCGGGAATATTTTCTTTGCCCGTTATCCGATAGTCAATCCCGCAGACAACTTTCAACAACCAGACATGAATTCTTGCCCAGCTAGATATGATTTTATATCGTAACGGAAAAGGTAGAATGCAGATTAGCAAACTTAGCAGTACATAAAAAATTGTCAGCGGAATGATTAGAACGTAGTAAATTATTGTACGAAGAAGAAGCATTATTTTTTTCCATTTACCAGAGTTTCAATACAGTCGGCCAGATCAAAAAATATCTGCACATCCGCCAGATCATTATCGTCAGCCAACGTCCTTTCGCCTTTTCCTGTTCGCACCAATACAGGCACCATACCAGCGGCCTTTGCTGCCTGAACATCGGAGAAAGTATCTCCAACAAACCAGACTTTTTCCAAAGAGATATTCAAACGATCACGTATCTCGTTGAGCATTCCAGGCTTTGGTTTTCGGCAATCACAACCGGCATCTGGCAGATGAGGACAAAAAATGACTGCTTCAATTCGTCCACCCAGTCTTGCGAGTTTCTGATGCATTTTTTTATGGATCGCATTAAGCGTATCCATATCAAAGTAGCCTCTGGCTAACCCGGATTGGTTCGTCACAACGATCACTCGGAAGCCTGCACGATTCGCTTTGGCAATCGCTTTCAAACTACCCGGAATAGGCAACCATTCTTCGGGACTTTTAATGTAATCATCCGAATCATGGTTGATCACGCCATCACGATCGAGAATTAAATAAGCCATTAACTTTGCAGTCTGGAAATATCGGCAATTTCCATGAAAAGTGATCGAAGTTGGGCCAGCAATGCCAGTCGGTTATTTTTCACCGCTTCATCATCACACATCACCATCACATCTTCAAAAAATGTATCCACTGGCTCGCGTAAGGCAGACATGCCTGCCAACGCTTCGGGGTAGTTTTGATCTTTTAAATCGCCGCTGATTTTTTCTTTTACGGTTGCTAATGCTTTAAGGAGATCTTTCTCGGCGGATTCCTGTAAAAGATTCTGATCAACTTCTGTCGCTGGCTGGCTTTTCAGTTTTTTCAGAATATTACCGATCCTTTTATTCGCCGCGGCCAGACTTCCTGCTTCTGGTAAATTCTGAAAAGCTTTCACCGCATGAATCCGTCGATCAAAATCGTATGGTTTTTCAGGTCGTTTTGATGCAACGGCTTCATAAATTCCGAATGAGATCTTCTGATCAGAATAGTAGCCTTTCAGTCGTTCGAGCATGTAACTGAAAACCTGATCAACCACCTCTTTTTCAGTGATCTTGTCAGCATAATTCGTCGCCGCTTTTTGTAGCAGATCTTTAAGATTCAGATCAAGCTCAGCTTCGATCATAATCCGCAGACAACCCAGCGCCGCCCGACGAAGTGCGAAAGGATCTTTAACGCCCGTTGGTGGTTGTCCAATTCCGAAAATACCAATCAAAGTGTCCAGTTTATCGGCGATCGCGACTGCCTGACCCGTTGTCGTTGCAGGAAGCTGATCTCCTGCAAAACGTGGCATGTATTGTTCTTCAAGCGCTAGAGCAACTTCAGCAGGCTCTTTATGATGTTCTGCATAATAACGACCCATTAAGCCTTGCAGATCAGGAAACTCACCAACCATGTCGCTCATCAGATCACATTTGCTGATCAATCCTGCGCGGGTTGCCCATTCGGAATTTCCATTTAACGAAATAGCAATCTCACCCGCCAACTTTGCAACACGTTTTGTTTTATCCGCTGTCGTGCCGAGATCTTTCTGGAAAACCACTCTTTCCAGACTTTCCTGCCAGACTGAAAAATTAGTATCCAGATCAGTTTTCCAGAAATGTGCCGAGTCACTCAAACGCGGTCTGATCACTCTTTCATTTCCGAGTTTTACGATATCCGGATTACTGCTCTCGATATTGCTGACAGTAATAAAATTCGGCATCAATTTGCCTTTTGAATCGACTACGTGGAAATATTTTTGATGGCTGGCCATCGTCGAGATCAACACCTCATCAGGCAACTCTAAAAATGCCTGATCAATTTCACCGAACAATGCGACCGGCCATTCGACCATGCCTGTGACTTCATCCAACAATGCCGGATCAACAACGGGTTCGCCGCCGATCTTTTTCGCGATCGCTGCGACTTGATCAGTGATCAGATCACGACGTTGATCAAAATCTGCGATCACATAAGCTTTTTTCAATTGCTGTTCATATTGAGCCGGATCAGAAATCGTAATCGCTTCCGGAGAATGAAAACGATGACCAAATGTTTGATCGCCTGACTTGATTCCAAGAATTTCAGCATCTAAAACCTGGTCACCATATAACATGACGATCCAGTGAACCGGACGTACAAAAGCCGCATCACCATCACCCCAACGCATTCGCTTCGGGATCGGTAATTTATTCAAAGCATTCGTGACAATTTCAGGAATCAGATCACTAACAGGCTTGCCCGTTTCGTGAACGTTATAAACCAGCCAAGTGCCTTTGTCGGTTTCCATTTTTTGCAGATCAGCCACTTCAACACCACAGGAACTGGCAAAACCCATTGCTGCGCGTGTCGGCTCGCCGTTGTCATCATAAGCGGCTTTCAATGCCGGGCCACGTTTTTCGACTTCTTTATCCGCCTGTTGCGAAACCAGACCAGAAACCTGCACCGCCATACGTCTTGGCGTGGCGAAGGTTTTTAGATCAGTAAAAGAAAGTTCCTGTTCTTCCAGACCGGCTTTAACTTCTCGACCAAAAGCATCGCTGAGTTTTTTCAGGGCTTTTGGTGGTAGTTCTTCTGTGCCGATCTCGACTAATAATGTTTTGCTACTCATGATTTTTCCTTTGTAATTAAAGGAAAATCTAATGCTTCCCGTTTATCGTAATAAGCTTTCGCCACGGCTCGCGCCAATGTTCTGATCCGTAAAATATAACGCTGTCTTTCCGTCACAGAGATCGCATGTCGCGCATCCAGCAAATTAAAACTGTGTGAAGCTTTCATGACTTGTTCATACGCGGGTAAAGGTAGATCATGTTCGATCAGTTTCTGGCTTTCTTTTTCGCAAACATCAAACCAGATAAACAGGGATTCCGTATCCGCATGTTCAAAATTATAAGTCGACATTTCGACTTCGTTTTGATGGAAGATCTGCCCATAAGTGATGTCACCATCTGGCGTCTTCGTCCAGATCAGGTCGTATATGCTATCGACATCCTGCAAATACATGGCAATCCGTTCCAGACCATAAGTGATCTCGCCGGAAACCGGACGACAATCCAATCCGCCAACCTGTTGAAAATAGGTGAACTGACTCACTTCCATGCCATTCAACCAGACCTCCCAGCCCAGTCCCCACGCACCCAGCGTCGGCGATTCCCAGTTGTCTTCGACAAAGCGAATATCATGTTCCAGCGGATCAATGCCCAGATGTTTAAGTGATCCAAGATAAATTTCCTGAATATCGGACGGCGATGGTTTGAGTAAGACCTGAAACTGTGAAAAACGCTGGAGTCGATTTGGATTTTCACCATAACGACCATCGGTGGGACGACGCGAAGTCTGCATATACGCCGATCGCCAGGGTTCTGGCCCGATCGAACGCAAAAAAGTCGATGGATGAAAAGTGCCTGCACCCATTTCCATATCGTAGGTTTGTTCGATCACGCAGCCCTGCAGCGCCCAATAATCCTGCAGTTCTCTGATCAGCCCCTGAAAAGTATCAATCTGTTGTGACATCTAATTTTTATTCTTTTCTATTTATGCAAAAACGGCGTGAATTATAGCCTTTCGGCGATCGCTTGTGTATTTATTCGTTTCGTAAGCCCATTAAAGATTTCCCTCTCCCCGCCGCTGAATACCAATACACAAACATTATTGATTACTTCAAGGAAGGAATTATGAGCCACGTCACCTTACACACGCCAGATACAGCCTTATGGCACGCGCTGGTTAGCGAAGCACAAGCAACTAGTGGTTGTACGCTTGATCAGGAAACTGAAGGCTATCTGGTAACGACGCTGATGCGCTTTATCGGCAATATGGATCAACAGGCCAGAGAACATAACCCTTCAATGGAGATGCTCGATGACTTTATGGATACTGGCAAAATCCGCTACGAAAGTATGCAGGACGTGGCTGATCAATGCCTGATCTTTGCAGGTCTATTCCCTGATTACGCAAGTCAGAAACAAATTTCCATCAACTATTTTGTCGAACTGGGACAGGGCACTTATTCCAAACTCGCGGCGGGAAATTTCGACAATGTTTACGCTCACATGAGCCGTGACTTCGTGAAACTGATGGATGTCCTGCAAAACCTGCGCGAAATAGATGATGGATATAGTTGTCTCGATCCCATGCAAGCCCACGATCTCTGGACAGGTACTGGCAGCCAGAACGCGAAAAAGACACTGGAAAAAATCACGGGTTCTGCATTCATGATTCGCGGAACAAATTCTATTCATTAAAACAATTATTAAACTTGGGGAATAATAATGTCCGAACAAGCGATCGATACTCTTAAAGATGATCATGAGTCTGAACTCGATAGTAGTGAGCTTGCATTCAAAACAACAAGTTTTATTCAAAATGATCTGCTGCTTTCTCTGCTTTACTTTGGCCTGATTCTTTTTTTACCTCTGGCGATCTGGAACCATGTTGATCACACTCTGATCTACGCATGGCAGGGATGTATGATCGCCATTTCTGCTGCCCGCTGGGTATGTAGACTTACGCTCATAAACAACAACCAGGCTTTCTGGAATGGCACATTAATCTTCCTTACTTTGCTGGATGGCCTGGGCTGGGGAGTTGCCGCTGCACTTTTATTTCCTGCAGATTCGACACTGGCGATAAGCCTGACGGCACTTCTCCTGATCGGAATTGGGGGACTGGGTGCTGTTTCCTATTCAGCAAGAATGGTGATCGCTATTCCTTATCTTCTCGCAGTCACTTTGCCTTATACCGCACGCCTTTATCTGGATGGTGGGAATACAGAGTTTCTGATCGCAAGTGCCCTTAGCCTGTTGACCATTGCGTTCTCTTTCACCGCGGATCGACTAAACATCAATCTGACTTCGGCACTCAGAGCTAACCGTCAGAATAATATTTATCAACTGGAAGAAACTCAAAACCATTCAAAAAACCTTGAAAGTCAAATCATTAGAAATTCTCAGGAACTGGAAGAGGTACATCAGATCATTTCTCGATGTAGTGAAGATCTATATAATCTTGCCGGAACTTCTATTAACTTATTAACTGATCTTGACTCACTAAAACAAACTCAGCTGGATCAAAATCAAAATAAACTCATCCAAAAAATAGAAAAAAGTGCACGTCATTTATCAAACACTCTAAATGAAACTGACGAGTTTGAACAAGATAAGAAAGTGTCCCCCAATATCGTGATCAGTCCAGCCGAACGTAAAGAATCTCCACGTGTTCTTATTGTTAATGATGACCAGCATGAAGCTGGAGAAATTGAGTCCTGCATAAGTGATCTGAAGTTTAATTATCAACATGTAGAAAATGTCCCGGCTGCGTTGGCTGTTCTTTGTGAAGCAGAAGCCAGTGGCCAACATTTTGATCTTGTTGTTGCCAACATGTGGATGCCAGAAATGGATGGTGTAAGTTTTGCAGAATGTCTACAAGATGATCCTGAGTTTCAGGAAATAAAAATAATTCTAATCAGTTCAGGAGAATTGCCCAGCGATAAAAAATTAAAAAATGCCGGGGTAAGTATGATAATTAACAAACCTGTAGTCGCAGAAGAATTAGCTCATGCGTTCAACGATCTGGTAGGAAAGAAAACATCATCACTGCCTGCTTCAATAGAAGCCTTAATTGAAGATGCTATTCAAGTTTCACTACCTGCTTCTAAACACGGAAATCAGAATGCTCAAGTCTCACCCATCATAGATAGATATGTCATCGATGGCCTGCGTTCTTCAACAACGACCAATTTCATTGAAATAATTAATGATTTTCTTGAGGAAGCTCCACAGTTAATTGAACAAGCAAAAACAGCCTATGCTGAGAATGATCATGTGAAGATCCAGAAATCTATTCGGGAGTTAGGTAGCCGAAGTATTCATATGGGAGCTGTTGGCCTTGTCGAGTCAGCCAAGAAAATTGAAGAAACTATTGACGATCATGGAATAGAAAACGTTATGGGCATGATTCAATCAATCGACGCGGAGTTTATTCAGGTTGAGTCCGCCTTATTAGGTGAGCTCACAAGTGGTGTTTTATTTTCAAATGGACTCAAACACTGAACTTAATGTCAGAAAAGTATGAATGATGCAATCAACAATAATGAGACTCCATCTGGTCGCTTGTTAAAAGATGAATTATCGCGGAATACAATAATGTATTTCATTTTTTCTGCTCTCGTCGCATTATTTATTTATACGGTAATAAGGAACGGGCAAGATAACTCTCTTCTGCAGCTTTGGTTAGTTTGTATTGAAGTCAATACTGCCATACTAACTATCTTCCATTACAAATTTGATCTTAAAAAGAGTGATCCCTTTGACAATCGTTTTTTCTCTACAGGATTTATTTTTAATGGACTGATCTGGGGAACATTAGGCAGTATCATCTTATCTCGAGCTCCAGCAGAGACTCATGTTTTAATTATTATGTCACTGGTTGCGATTGTTGCTCTTGGTGTGCCTTTATTCACATCATCTTCTCGGCTTGTTTTTTTATTTTCCTCATTGATTTTATTACCACCTGCCTTCTATTTCATATCAGAAATGACGGCGGTATCTATCGGTGAAGGACTTGTCATTGCCACACTGATCCCGGTAATTCTTAGAGTAGTCAAAATGACTCGTGACTTTCAAAATCGATCGGATTCTCTCAGGATCAAACTCCAACGTGTGATCGATCAATTAAACGAAGCTGTAGAAAAATCTGCAACAACCAATATTGATCTGAAAAATGAAATAAATGAAAAACAACTAACAGAAAAGGCCTTGATTAAAGCCAGAGATGAAGCCGAAGCTGCTGTAGAAGCGAAAAGTGAATTTCTGGCATCAATGAGCCATGAGATCCGTACCCCCATGAATGGTGTACTGGGAATGACTGAGTTACTGATCAACACTGAACTAACCAGTAAACAACAACGCTTTGCAGAAACTATTCACAAATCTGGCAGCGCATTATTATCGATCATTAATGACATTCTTGATTTCTCAAAAATTGAAGCAGGTAAACTTGAATTAAGTAAAATAGTTTTTGATCTAAGACTATTGACGGAAGAAGTTGGTAACATGTTTGCCAACCAGGCTCATCAAAAAGGGCTGGAGTTAACCTGTAATTATCCAGCGGATGGTCATTCTGTCTTTCGGGGTGATGCCGTTAGAATAAGACAAATCCTGGTGAATTTGATCGGTAATGCACTCAAATTCACGGAGAAAGGAGAGATACTGTTAAAAATCGAATTGTTTGAGAAAAAGAATGACATATACCTGATCCGATTCAGGGTTCGTGATTCTGGAATCGGAATCTCAGCAGAAGCTCAGGACAAAATTTTTAATTCTTTTTCACAAGCAGATGGATCTACTACTCGGAAATTTGGTGGTACCGGGTTAGGCTTAACGATTAGCAAAAAACTCACAGAATTAATGGGAGGCAAGATCGGGTTAAAAAGTCAGCCTGATCTGGGTTCAACATTCTGGTTTGCTATCCCTCTGAAAAAAGAAGCTGCGGTGAAATCATCCCTCCCCGGATCTGCATCACTTAATTTTAAAAATGTACGTGCACTCATTGCAGACAATAATAAAACTAATCGTGAAGTCCTTGAACAACAGTTCACCAGTTGGGGAATGGATTATTATTCAATAGATAATGGTAAAAAAGCACTGCGTTCTATACAAGATGCATCTCAACAGGGCAACCCATTTTCTCTGGTCGTTCTTGATAGTCAGTTATCAGGTATGGATGGAATAACACTTGCCAGAAAAATCAATAATGATCCGGATATCTCAGACACCAAAATTATTATGTTGAGTTCTGTTGGAAATATGGAAGAAACTGGGCAGTGGCTGATGGCTGGCATTGAAAGTTATCTAAGCAAACCAGTTCGACAAAATGAACTCTATGAGTCCGTTTATAAGGCTCTCATTTCTGACGAGGAAAATAATAATCAGCCTGAACAAAAAAACGTGACCCCTCATGAAGAAAAATCATTCAATCTTCAAGGACATATTTTAGTTGCAGAAGATAATATCGTTAACCAGGAACTGGTAAGAGAAATGCTCTTGAGTCTGGGTTGTACTGTCGATGTTATGGACAATGGACGCCTGGCATTTGAGGCGATCTCAGATAATCTTCTGGATAATTTCCAGCAACCTTATGATCTGATTCTGATGGATTGTCAGATGCCTGAAATGGATGGATTTGAAGCCACTCAAACATTACGCCAGTGGGAAGGTCAACAAAAAGTACTGCAACGTATTCCAATTGTCGCGCTCACCGCCAATGCGATGGAAGGCGATCGGGACAAGTGTATTGCTGCTGGTATGGATGATTATATGACCAAGCCTTTTACTATCGACCAGATGGGAGCAATGTTACATCGATGGCTTCCATTGTTAGCGAAGGAAAATAAAAGTGAGTATGCCCGTCAACAGAATAGTATTGAAAATAAACAAAGTGATAATTCAGCAAAGAAAAAAGAAAGCACTATTCAACTAGACATTACGGCTCTCGAAAAAATTCGTAAATTGCAACGCGATGGGCAACCCAATGTTGTCATCAAAGTGATCAAACTTTTCCTCGAAAATTCACAGAAAACAATCCTCTCTCTGGAGTCTGCAATCTCAAAAGGTGATAGCACAACTTTACAACGGACAGCTTACAGTCTTCAGTCAAGTTGCTCCACGGTTGGTGCCAGCGATCTTGCCAGGCTTTGCGCTGAGCTTGAAAGCCTCGGCAAATTGGGTAATGCAGATGAAGCTCAGTCTCGATTGGGTGTACTCGAATATGAATACGATGCTGTCTGTACTGCATTACAAAATGTGATCGAAGAAGAAATGGAAATCGCCTGAAAACTCTGATCAAGTTTGGCACACATCTGCCGCTAATTCTCTTATCTACCATGAACTACTGAAAACGGATTTTATATGCTTCCCTTCAATGAAGATCGTCATAGCTCGATAATACTCGTCGTCGATGATGATATTACGATCCGTTTCATGGTCAAGGAATCGCTTGAGCAACTTGGTTTCATGGTCGAAGAAGCTGAAAATGGAATACAGGCTGTTGAGCGTGCCAAAGAATTAAAACCAGACATTATTCTTCTAGATGTGATGATGCCGGAAATGGATGGTTTCACGGCTTGTCCTTTGATCAGAGAAATTCCTGAATGTCAGCATACGCCCATCCTGATGATGACGGGGCTGGACGATCTAGAATCTATCAACAAATCCTATCAGGTTGGTGCGACGGACTTCACCACCAAACCGATAAACTACACCTTACTATCCCATCGTCTGCTCTATATGCTGCGATCAAAACAAACCGCTGACGATCTGCGGGCAAGTCAGGAACGACTTGATCAAGCTCAACGTCTAGCAAAAGTTGGTTATTGGGAATGGGATTTTAATAATCTTATCAGCTGGTCAGAACAGGTTACCGATACATTTTGGTTACCGTCAGACAAACCTTTTGGAGATACGACTTATTTCTTTCAAAACCTGCATAAAAAGGATTTTGAAAAAGTAAAAGCAGCTCTGAAACTGGCCAGAGACAAAGAACAAAACTTCAGTATTGAATATCGTTTAGAAAATAAGTCAGGAGAATCTCGAATCGTTTTTCACGAAGCTGAAGTAAGCTATAACGATTCAGGAAAACCCACCAGCCTGATCGGTACAATTCAAGATATTACTGATCGTAAAAAAGCTGAAGATGAAATTCAAAAACTGGCTAACTTTGATAAAGTAACAGGTCTTCCGAATCGCGCCTCATTAAGAAAAAAACTGAATAGAATTGTCTCTCAAAAGTATTCTGGAAATCATATTACGGCAATACTAACCCTCGATCTGGATCATTTTAAACGACTGAATGACACCCTTGGCCATGATCGTGGTGATGAACTACTTCGAAAAATTGCCTCTCGATTAAGTGCTTGTATTGAAGAATACGAAAATGATCGCGATCTATCTTCAACCAGAATACACAAAACCAAATCTTCGCTTGAAAATACACTGGCACATTTTGGTGGTGATGAATTTGTTGTCATGATGAACGGTATAAAAGCTGTTGAAGATGCTGCTGGGATGGCTCGAAGAATTAACGAAGTTATTTCTAAACCAGTAGAAATTAACGGTAATGAAATTTCAGTCACGACCAGTATTGGGATCAGTATTTTTCCTGACGATGGAAAAGATGTAGACACCTTAATAAAACAAAGTGGCGCAGCACTCTATCATGCAAAAAGTGAAGGTAGAAATTGTTATAAGTTTTTTACTGCCTCGATGAATGCCCGTGCATTTGAGCGCTTATCACTGGAAGTAAATCTCCGAAAAGCACTGGAAAAAGATCAATTTCTTTTATTCTATCAGCCTAAAGTTGATGCCATGTCTGGTCAGGCTTTGGGAATGGAGGCGCTGATCCGTTGGAAACACCCAGAACTGGGAATGATCTCCCCCGCAGAATTTATTCCTGTTGCTGAACAAACAGGTTTAATCATACCGATGGGAAAATGGATCTTCGAAGAATCATGCCGATTCATTAAAACAATGCAGGAACGAGGGCTTCCACCATTGACCATCGCGGTTAATCTTTCTGGAGCTCAATTTAGCCAGTCAGACCTTCTGACCACGCTCTCTGAGACTGTACAAAAAGCTGGAATTAATCCACAACAAATTGAACTGGAAATTACAGAAAGCCTGATCATGAATGATATAGATCGGGCGATTATCACACTGAACCAACTTAGAGATTTCGGATTTTCCATCGCCATTGATGACTTTGGAACCGGTTATTCTTCCCTTGCCTATTTAAAAAAATTCCCGGTCACAACATTAAAAATTGATCAGTCTTTTGTACAAGGTATTCATAGAGATCCAGATGATAGAGCAATCGTACAGGCTGTCATTTCTCTTGCCCACAGTTTGAGTTTAAAAGTTGTAGCAGAAGGTATAGAAGAAAAAGAACAACTCTGTGTTTTAAGAGATCAGGGCTGCGATATAATTCAAGGATATTACTTCAGTCGTCCACTGGGTGGAGAAGATTTTATCGAATGGACAAAACAACAAGACGAAGAGCCAGTTGAAGATCTTGAAGGCACTATGGTTGTTTAACAGGCTTCCAGCAAATAGAAAAATCTTTATTCAGATCAGTCTCGCACTAGTAAAGCATTCAATAAATTATCCTGAAAACTGATATTGCCCGTCAAACTATTATGTTTCTCACAAAGCAACACGGCGTGATCCAAAGGAAAAAAAGAAAATTTGTGTCGTGGAATACTGGGGTCTAAAACGTTACGACCTAATAACGAGGCTTTGGTAACGGCACCATCGCCTGGTTCCATCAACAGTTTTTCATAATCGATTGCCGGATCAGGATTCGTGATCTCATCTGGATACATTCTAACCATCGAAATACCACCAACTTCTTCGACAACTATTCTTGCAGGTGTCATGGTGCAATCACCACCAAAGACAATTAGTTTTGGATGATCTGTTGGCAAAGGCACCGTCAAAGACCAGACAAATCGACGAGCCCGTTCTATCGTTTTATCAAAATAATTTTCCAGAATTTTCATATGTGCTTCAGCATCTTCCGTATTCGGAAACTGCGCTTCAATACGCGCACGCACAGCAGGATCAAAAATATTCCATTCAAACTGTCGCCAGGTATTTATATCAAATAAATCACGATCCAGTTTCTCTCCTTGCGCTGTCACTATCCAATTATTCAATGGGTGTGGCATGAGTTGATACAAACTGGGCATCGTCGCCAGAATTTCTGGATTGATCTTACCCAACCCCAACTTTATACCGTCAATAAATCCATTCATTAACTTGACCGATCCTAAATTAGGAGTTCCCAACAAAATCACTCGACGAACTCGCTCCCCACCATAAAGACTGACAGGGAAATCATTGTCATCAAGAACATCCGTTTTGCCATAACGAATAAAATATCGCGAGATCAACCCACCCATACTGTGGGCAACGATATCAACTTTCAGATCGGGGTTATTATAGTCTTTTCTGATCTGATCAATGAAATCAGCTAGCTTTGCAGCAGTTTTGACATTGTCCTGCCGCCAGTCATAAACAAAGGGATAATAATATTTATTCGATGGATCGATTTCTTGCCCGGGATTTGCTTCTTTGTAGCCACCATACTCAGAAAGTGTTTTGATGATATTTCCGTAAAAATCCTTACCCGCTGTGCTATCGGCAATAGCAAAAGCCTCGTAAACATCCGGTGCAGCCATCAAAGAATCTGGATCAATTTTCAGGGCAAGATGATCATGGTTTCCGAACAGTAGATTGAACGTAGATCCAGGCCAAACCTCTTCATCGGTTTCTGTGTTTCTTAACTTTCCACCCAGAACTCCGTGAATAAAAACCACAGGAGGTTGATCGTTAACCATCATGCTTTCAGCAAACAGATGTTGCAGATCTGGTTTATTTTTATTGAACCCACCCAGAAAAAATGTGGATACCAAAATAGCGGTGAGAAGAGTAATCCCTACATAACGATTAAAGATGAGTTTTGAAATAAATCTGAAAATAGTACGCATACCTACCTCGGTCTAGAACTAATACCGAATGATAGATCATAGCAAGCCATCTCGCGAATTATCTTTTTGGAGATGCTCCAGCAGGAGACATCATCTCTTTCAACATATCGGGGGTGACACCCGGAGGAAGATCATCCATCGACATTCCCTGTGGTGGTTTTGGAGTTTGTGCAGCAGGTGCAGCTTCAGCGCTATTTTCATTGATCAGTTTATCAAGTGATCGGGTCAGCATTTTCGCCTTGAATTTAGGTAATACATACACCCAGCCTTTTGTTTTTGCATTTAGCATTTCAGCCTGCTGTTTGACTGAAGGCATCTGATTCTGATCATCCTCTGCTGACTTAGCCTGCTTTTCTTTTCCAATAAATTTAAAAGAAAATTCAGCCCATGTTTGATCTTCGATTTTTGCCGATTTAATACTGGCAACAAGACCATCAAAAGTTTCGTATTCAGTCACTAAAGTTTCAGCTGGCCATTTAAAATCTACCGCATTATTTACATCATCAAAATGTAGCTCTTCTACCGCCGATGCAAGACTATTCATTGTCGCCTGCGATTTTATTTTGAAACCTTCCGGAATATTTTGTAACTGATAATTCTCTGCACTTTTATCTTCACGAATCACCTGAACTGTTTTGTCTCCGCCATGGTCAATCGTAATGCTTTTCAATCGATCTGAAGATAAATCGATCAAACTATTTTCCAGCCATTCAGCCGGATTTGCAGACAACATGATCGCGCCTTTAACCAGATAGGATTGCTCTTCATCAACCTTGCGAACATAAAGAGAGTTGGTGGATCCATCCGTGCGGTTAACGCGCTCTTTTCCGATCAATAAAGATGCTAATATTTTGCCTTCTGCATCCAGTAAAGTCACCAGGTTCGATTTAGCTTTTTCTGCCGAAACATCTTCAACCTGCAAACGAGAATACAGGTCAGGATTCGCTGTTTTAGCTTCACGTATTTCCAGTTTACTGATCGCGATCACCAAAGGTTTGATACGACCAAAGTTTGCCGGATAACCACCACGGTTTTCTAATACCCACTGGTCACCTTTTGCAGCAAGAACAGTGGAATGATCACCGGATTTTATTTCTAGTTTAGCCACATCTTGAATCCGATCAGCCAGTTCAGGATAAAGGGGTGCTTTTTCGACAGCCGTCACGAGCGAACGTTGGCTAACAGAAAACCACGCTGCGATCACAAATAGCAACGTAATAATGGCAAATAAGGGTAATGATTTTTTCATATTATTTTAATTAGCTGTGTGATTTTCGTTTCACATTAAAGACTGCCATGCCGATCGCCAATAAGCCGATCAGCAGAGGAATCAAACCGATATTCAGGAACTTCAGTTTGTTACCGAGCTGTTCAATATTTTTATTCAGATCATGTTGAACCGATCGTAATTCTTTTCGGTTTTTTATTTGTTCCTGCTGGAAACTTTCGATCTCTTTTTGTTGTTCAGGGCTCAATAAAGTACCACTGTTTTCAGTATTTTGAGATTGTAGTTGCTGCAGTTTTTGTTCTGTCTCCTGCAACTTCGCCTGCAAAGCCTGTTCACGTGATCGGAATTGTTTTTCTGCATCACGACGAATATCTTCAACCCGATCAAACGGACGGGAATATTGACCACGAGAACGCAGGCTAACCAGATCAGCATTACCGCCAAGAATATCAATACTGTTCAGAATAAACTTGGCGTTATCCGCGTGCGGTGCAGGCACTCGCGAACCCATATAGTTCTGGAATTGCACCCAGAAACGATCCGCCAGAATATCCGTATCCGCGATCACGATCAGCTTAATATCTTCTTTTGATTCACTGACAAATGTTGGATCATCTTCATCGCTGCCTTTTGATGCAGGACGACCTTCCGGATAAGCAGTAGTCACTTTGCCATTGATCCTTGCGGCGATCACTAATGGTTTTCCGCCCGCTTCAAATTGATCAAGTAATACAGAAGGATCTCGCACAAAGATCACAGAATCACGTTCGTACGGCATGGATTTTTCACTGGTTGAAATCAGCGGTGTAAAGGTCGTTGCTGCACCCTCTTCCGGCGAAATAAAACCTGTAGTTCCAAGATTGATCAAAGCCAGTTGATTGGTAGAAAAATCTTCGCTATTAAAATGTTTCGGCCCTAGTCGCATCCATGGAATGTAAGCCATTTCCTTCGGGCCACGCTGGTTTGGAGATTGCACTTTTATCGCGGCATCAATGTCACCCGCAACCTTGGTGGTATCAAAAGCAACACCCCATTTATCAAACAAAGTCGGCATGGTCGAATGACGTTCCGGCATTACCATCTGGCTTTGCTGATCCGACATGGTTTCATCAGACTCCGACATTGGATCAACAAACACCATCACTTTGCCGCCTTTTAATAAAAACTGATCAATTGCGTATAAGGTTTTGTCTTTTAATGACTTAGGATGAATGACTAATAAAGTGTCAATCGTAGATTCGATATAACTAGTTTTAACGCCCAGATCACGTACCTGATATTCGCTACGCAACATGTCCATCACTGCCCATGCAGGCGTGTTTGATCGGCCATCAGGCGAACGTTGCCCAAACACCGGCAAAGTACTGATCACACCGATAACCCGATCTTTCGGATTGCCCAGATTGAAAACCATTTTCGTCAATTCATATTCCAGCGTCTGTTCTTTTTCCGGCTGGAAGAAAGGAATTGTCAGCTCATCATCCGTGGTATTTGTTCCGGCCAGACCAAAGTATGCCAGACCACTATTGCCGATCGGCAACTGCCGCAATCCATAACTAACCGCTTCATCTTCGAGTTCCGAGAATGGTTCCGGATCAGCAATGATCAGTTTTATTTTTCCATTTGAAGCTTCGGCATATTCTTCCAGCATGTCACGAACACGCGTGCCATAGTTCATCAGGTTTGGAATGCCGTTGAGCATTTTTTGTGAAAAGTAATAGCGTAAAGTAATTGGTTCTTCCAAATTGTCGAGGATGTTTTCCGTACCTTTCGACAAGGTGAAAAGTTTATTGTCGGTCACATCCATTCGCCATGACGTAAATGTGCCGCTGGCAAGAATATTGATCGCGAGAAATAAAATTACTGCGAGTGCGAGACTACTTATTGTAATAAATTTTTTACTCATTTTATTTTGCCTTATTACTCTCAATCGCCAGTGTGTTGAGATACAACCATAAACCAATCAATGATGCGAAAAAGATAATATCGCGGATGTCGATAACGCCTTTCATGATCGAATTAAAATGGCTGAGGAAACTGAAAGAACTGATCGCGTCAAGAATCGGTTGCGGTGCCCAACCACTGAAAAAATCCAGCACCAGAGGAAATCCGCTAAGAATAAATAAGAAGCAGATCACAACACTGATAACAAACGCGATAACCTGATTTTTTGTCAGCGCAGAAATACATGATCCGATTGCGAGAAATCCTCCGGCCATTAACAAACTGCCGATGTAGCTAACGAATATAACCGTATTATCCGGATCACCTAAATAATTTACCGTAATCCAGATCGGAAAAGTTAATGCCAATGCGATCGCGGTAAAACACCATGCGGCCAAATATTTCCCAATCACGGCTTCCCACAATGTTACTGGCAAGGTCATCAATAATTCGATGGTTCCTGTCTTGCGCTCTTCCGACCACAGACGCATGGAGATCGCGGGGATTAAAAATAAATATAACCATGGGTGGAAACTAAAAAAGGGTGAAAGATCGGCCTGATTCGTTTCGAAAAAATTACCAATATAAAAAGTAAAAATCCCGGTCAGGAAAAGAAAAATGACGATAAAAACATAAGCGACAGGTGTGGAAAAATAGGCGCGTAATTCACGTTTAAAAATAGCCCAGATGTTACTCATGACAAATGCTCCTGTTCCGTCGCTTTCGCCGTCGTGCCGATCGTGACATCGCGGAACACTTCATCAATACGTCCTGCTTCGACCCGCATTTCGCCAACGTTCCAGTTGTTCGCATTAACCTTATCGCTGATGGTTCCTAATATGCTCATGCCCTTTTCCGGAATGATCAATAATTGCGACATTCCCATGGTCTGTTCCTCTACTTCGATCATTTGCACACTGGGTAGATTCATCAGGGCATGTTTCGCTGCGGCACTTTCATTGGTTTTCACCGTTAGAGAAACAGCATTGTGGAATTTCGATTTCCCGATCAGCTCGGTCGGTGTACCGTTAAACAATAACTTGCCTTTGGCAATAATTATCGCGCGATCACAAACCGCATCCACTTCTTCGAGAATATGTGTGGAAATGATGATCGCTTTATCGCGCGCCATGTTCTTGATCAGGCTACGCACTTCATGTTTCTGGTTTGGATCGAGTCCGTCTGTGGGCTCATCCATGATCAACACTTCCGGATCATGCAAGATCGCCTGTGCCATTCCGACACGACGTTTGAAACCTTTGGAAAGTGTTTCGATCGGTTGATTCATCACGCCTTCGATATTGATCTGATCAACCACTTCTTCGATTCTTTCTTTGCGATAACTACCTTTCATGTCTCGAATATCGGCAATAAAGTTCAGAAAAGTCGTCGGTGTCATTTCACCATAAGCTGGCGCGCCTTCGGGCAGATAGCCGAGCTTTCGTTTCAGAGCAATCGGATCTTCCAGAACATCATGACCACAGATGGTCGCGGTACCGTGAGTGGGTTCCAAAAATCCGGCGATCATTTTCATGGTGGTGGATTTCCCTGCGCCGTTTGGTCCGAGGAAACCAAGAACTTCACCACGGGCAACATTGAACGAAACATCGTCCACGGCCAGAAATGATCCGAATTGCTTACTTAAATTTTTAACTTCTATTGCGTGATCCATAGGAATGTCTAGAAATTTACCAGTAGTTATTGTTGGCCGGCATTAATTATTATTCTTTCGGCACATTAAGAGAGGCGCATCATTTTCCACACATATCGCGCCGCGTCAACTTGTACCCATTACGGACAAGTGATTTCAGGAATTGTTCCGTGCCGGAATAAATTTCATCATCAACAAGATCAGGAATAAAACCGGAACTCCCAGTAAAGCTGTTCCGGTAAAGAAATCCACATAACCAATGTCATCTACAACTACACCTGAAAAACCCGCGATGAACTTCGGCAATAGCAGCATTACGGAGCTGAACAAAGCGTATTGCGTGGCAGAGTAAGCAACGTTGGTCAGTCCGGACATGTAAGCCACGAAAGCAGCGGTGGCAACCCCTGCGCTGAAATTATCAAACGAGATCACACTCGCCAGCCACCAGATGTCATGACCTACACCCGCCAGAACAGAAAACAAAAGATTGCTACCCGCCGATAACAAAGCCCCGAGAAACAAAACTGGCATCACGCCCCAACGAATGACCATCAAACCGCCCGCGCCAGCTCCGATGATCGTCATGATCACGCCGTAGACTTTAGTTATACTGGCAACTTCTCCTTTGGTATAACCCATGTCGAAATAAAATGGATTGGCCATGATCCCCAGCACTACATCAGAGATCCTGTAGGTTCCGATCAGCGCCAGGATCATCATGGCATGCCAGCCGTAACGCTTGAGAAAATCTCCGAAAGGGCTAACGACCGCATCCAGAAACCAGCTTGCTAATCGTGCTACGGGTTCTGGCAGGTTTTGTTGACGCGCGATCATGGCGGCTATTTCTTCTTTTCTTTGATCAGCTTCCTTACTTTGTTTGACCTCGGGTTCGCTGATCAACAAAGTCGAAATAACCCCCACCAGCATTCCGGCCGCCGTACAAAGATACGCAACTTGCCACGGATGATGTTGATAACTTGTCTCACTCGGATCAGCCCACGCCGCGATCGCCAGTGTGCCAGCCGAAGCGAACATCATCGCCAGCCGATAACCCGCCATATAACTGGCCGACATAACTCCCTGCAATTCTTCGGGAACGGCCTCAATGCGATAAGCATCCAGCGCAATATCCTGAGTCGCAGAAGCGATCGCTACCAGCAATGCGAAAATCGCCATCATTCTAAGATCGATCGCCGGATCAGTCGTCGCCATACCGACTATCGCCAACACAATCGCGATCTGCGAAAGCAATAACCACGCTCGCCGCCGGCCCAGCCAGTTCGTCAGAAACGGCAAAGACATCCGATCAACCAAAGGCGACCAGCACCACTTCACCGCATATGCCAGTCCGACCCAGCTGAAAAAACCGATCGTACTTTTAGAAACGCCGGCCTCACTTAGCCAATAAGACAAAGTGCCAAACACCAGAAGAATAGGTAAGCCGGCAGAAAACCCAAGGAAAAGCATGCCCACAACACGAGGGTTCTTATAGCTGGAAAGCGCCTCGCGCCATCTGGAAAGTGATAAAGAATGACTCATTTTGAATTGCATCATAATCTATAATTCATCAGGATATGAATTCTGAAGTGAAAGCCAATTGATACAGTTTGTCAAAACTCCACTCTCGCCGTTGCAAGTCGGATAATGATGCCGTAATCTTGACGCAGTTCAAATGGAATTAACAATTTAATCGACTACAAGGACGTAGAGAAAATGAAAAACTATTTATTACCTGGCCTGACTCTGGCCGCACTTATCACTTCTGGCACTGCTGCCGCTTACGATCTCAAAGACACTTACATTGGCGGAAATGATCCGCGTGATGTTATCGGTGGTCTTTCTGACTATGACACTCTCGGCTTAAATGCTTCGCTAGAAGGCTCAATTCTGACAATCGATATTCATACCAACTTTGCTGGTAGAGCAGAATATGGTTATGGCTCATACCAAACTCAAACAGAAGCCAGTGGCTGGGGTAATGGTATCGGTTATGGTGACTTATTCCTTTCATCCGGAGACTCTGACAGTGGATGGGAATATGGTTTCTCAATCGATGATCGCTGGAGCGAAACAGGTGGTTACGGAAACCTTTTTGCCCTGAGCGGCAGCAGTGATGACTTTCTTTTTAGTGATGACTTCCTCTCAACGGGAGATTTTCGTCACGGTGAGGCCGTCGCTGTTAATACTGATTCCAGTACAGTCGATCAAATTGGAATGGGAACCTGGTCTGTCAGTGAAACGGACAGAATTATCAGTTTTGCTCTCGACCTTTCAGGAACAGGTTTAGGAAATAGTGATGGAATTACATTGGGCTGGGGCATGACTTGTGCCAACGATTTAATTGTTGGTACCGTACTGGCTGATACACAAGGTGGAGCAACTAGCGTTCCTGAGCCAGGTGCTCTTGGACTGGTTGGTTTAGGTCTGCTCGGAACCATGGTTGGTCGACGCCGCAGAAAAACAGCTTAAGTTAAAGATAACTCCTGTTAGAGTTAAGCCGTTGTTCAACTTTATGTTGTTCAGCGGTTTTTTTATGTCAGCTTATAATCGGTACGATCTCCCCTGCGTCTGACTTATCGCTCCCAAAGATTCCATTGTCCAGCGCGGTTGTGCCTGAAATGCCAAGCCTTTTCTCTCACCAGCCATTAACCTGAGTGATCCGGCATAGGCGATCATTGCACCATTATCCGTACAAAATTCTGGTCGCGGATAATAGACATTTGCACCCAGTTTTTTTAGCCGTTCCCTGAGCTGCTTATTGGCGCTAACTCCACCCGCTACCACAAGACTCTGAATTCCGGTTTCCTTAAAAGCACGCTTACACTTGATGAACAAAGTATCAAAGACTGCTTCTGAAAAAGCACGGGCTATGTCGGCTTTAGTCTGATCATCTTTCTCCGAATCTTCCCAGGTATTTCTGGCAAATGTCTTCAATCCACTGAAACTGAAATCCAGCCCCGGACGATTAACCATTGGTCGTGGAAAATTATATCGATCCGGATCACCATTGATCGCGATCTTTTCAATCGCCGGACCGCCCGGATACGACAACCCCAGTAATTTAGCGGTTTTATCGAAAGCCTCACCCACTGCATCATCTAACGACTCACCAAGAATTTGATACTGCCCAACACCATCAACTTTCACCAGTTGTGTATGACCACCAGAAACCAGTAAAGCGATAAACGGGAACTCAGGTGGATCTTCCTCCAGCATACAGGCCAGTAAATGCCCTTCCATATGATGTACACCGACACTTGGGATCTGCCATGTCCACGCCAGACTTCTTGCGACGGAAACGCCAACTAATAATGCTCCGATCAGACCCGGCCCTTCGGTATAAGCAATCCCTCCAATGTCTCTGGAGTGAATACTCGCTTCGTCTAATACCTGCTTTATTAAAGGGATAATCCTTCGAATGTGATCGCGGGAAGCCAACTCCGGAACAACACCTCCATACTGTGCGTGCATGTCGATCTGACTGTACAAAGCGTGGGATAATAGTCCACGTTCCGTGTCATAAATGGCTACTCCAGTTTCATCACAGGATGTTTCGATACCTAAAACGTGCATGATCTTTGCTTTCCTCCTTTTAAGCCACTAGAATAGTGCGCCTTTTTGAGTTTTTGCAACTTAAAATTTACTTATTATTATATTTATTTTACAGGACAACATAAATGCCATCAGTTAAGGTCAGAGAAAACGAACCTTTCGACATCGCTCTGCGACGTTTCAAACGATCATGTGAAAAAGCAGGTACGCTTGCTGAAGTTCACCGTCGTGAATATTACGAAAAACCTGCTCAGGAAAGAAAACGTAAAGCCGCCGCCGCTGTAAAACGCTGGCAGAAAAAAGCTTCCCGCACCAGTCTGGCAAGAAAACGTCTCTACTAAGATCATCTAAAGAAGTATCTTCCAATGACAGATTCTGCTCTCAAACAACGTCTGAATGACGATGTGAAAACTGCGATGCGCGCGAAAGATCGCGAACGCCTCGGTGTTTTGCGTCTGATCACTGCAGCGATCAAACAACGCGAAGTTGATGAGCGCATTGAGCTGGAAGATGCTGATATCACAACCATCCTGACTAAGATGACCAAACAACGACGGGATTCTCTCAGTCAATTTCTGGATGCAGATCGTCAGGATTTAGCTGATCAGGAAATCTTTGAACTCGACATCATCAAAGAGTATCTGCCTGAACAACTATCGGAAGACGAGATCGTGGCTCTGGTTCAGGAAGCGATCAGCTCAACAGGCGCGAGCGACATGAAAGACATGGGTAAGGTGATGGGAATGCTCAAGCCGAAACTCGATGGTCGCGCCGATATGGGTAGTGTTAGTGGCCTGATCAAGAAACAACTCGCCGGATAAGACTACACTTCAGTCCAGAAAGTAAGTCAAAACAACAGGGTACGGTTATACTCAAACTATGGCTGGCCTGATCCCACAAGATTTTATTGACGACCTTATAAGTCGTACCGACATTGTCGATGTGATCGGCGATCACGTTCAATTACGCAAGGCTGGCAAAGACTATCAGGGCCTCTGCCCTTTCCATAACGAAAAATCTCCGTCTTTTACTGTCAGTCAGGTCAAACAGTTTTATCACTGCTTTGGTTGTGGTGCGAATGGTTCGGTGATCGGCTTCATGATGGATCACAATCATCTGGACTTCATCGAGTCGATTAAAGATCTCGCATCAAAAGCCGGTATGCAACTGCCGGAAAACACGGAATCAAGACAACCGCGTCCTGATTACGATCCCATTTACAACATCCTCGGTGAAGCGGCCAAATTCTACGCAACACAGCTGCGTCAACACAGCTCTAAACAAAGAGCCGTGGATTATCTAAAAAAACGGGGACTCTCTGGTGAAATAGCCAAAGCTTACGACATTGGTTATGCGCCTCAGGGTTGGGATAACCTGCTGAAATCACTGGATGATGAAACTGATCGAAAATCTTTATTATTAAAAGCTGGTCTGATCGCCGAAAAAATTATCGAAGGCAAAGATGAAAAACGTCACTATGATCGTTTTCGTGATCGCATTATATTTCCGATCCGTGATTACAAAGGCCGCGTGATCGGTTTCGGCGGACGAATACTTGATCAGGGCGAGCCGAAATATCTAAATTCTCCGGAAACCCCTGTTTTCCACAAAGGTCGAGAACTCTACGGACTTTTTGAAGCACGAAAACGCTGCCGTGATCTTAACCGGATCATCGTTGTTGAAGGTTATATGGACGTTGTCGCTCTCGCCCAGTTCGGCATTAACCATTCCGTAGCAACACTCGGAACTGCAACCACATTCGAACATCTGCAACGCCTGTTCAGAACAACACGGGAGATCATCTTCTGTTTTGACGGTGACAGAGCCGGACAAAAAGCCGCATGGAAAGCGCTGGAAATCTCACTATCTATGTTGAAAGAAGGTTATTCCGTCCGCTTCCTGTTCCTGCCAGAAGGTGAAGATCCCGATAGCATGATCCGCACACATGGCCCCGAATATTTTGAAGACAGCAAAAACTTCACTGCATTATCCGACTTTTTGTTTAACTCCTTATTAAAACAAACGGATACAGAAAGTATAGAAGGTCGCGCCCGCCTGGTAGATCTCGCAAATCCACTCATTTCAAAAATACCGAAAGGCGCTCTAAGAACCCTGATGCAACAGCAACTTGCAACACTTTCGCAACTGGAGACCGGCCAGATTGAGCAAATGATGCCGCGAGTGGAAGATCAGCAACTAGCGAAAAGACCACCGCAACGCATGCCCTCCAACATACAGAAAAAGAAATTCTCCCGATCACTAGCAGAACAGGCGATTCATATCCTGCTGAATCATCCTGAATTTGCTGTAAAAACTGAATTTCCATCAACCTTATCCGAACTTCCCGATCCACACATTCCGCTAATTTGCGAACTGATCAACCAAATCACAATCCAGCCAGATATGACCACGGGACAATTGCTGGAGCATTGGAGAGAAAGTGAAAATCTGGGTATGCTGACAACCCTGATCTCGGGCGGTAAAGATCTACCGGATGAAGCGATGTATGCAGAATACATGGGGATTGTTGAAAGTCTGGAAAAAAACCTTACGAAACAACAACGTTCAGCTGTCATTCAAACTTCTGAAGGCAAGATCACTGAACAGATAAAAAACATCTATAAACGACCCGATCCCGATAAGAAATAGTAGCTATATTCTCTCGCGGAATTAGCAAAAGTATTGTATAATGGATCGTTTATGCGTCATGTTTATGGCGGAATCTGGATGTTGGTACTAAACTTTAAGTTGATCGTTGATTTTGAAAATAAAACTTCGACTTCACCTGTTCCGACTTGCAACGACCAGATTCATTGATTATTAATTTATTTTGATGGCAATTTTTGAATGGCTAAAAAAGACAAAAAAGTAGAAGAAGTAGTAGAAACTCCAACGGTAGCGCCTTCTGACGATCAGCGTTCCATGCTAAAAGAACTGATCGCGAAAGGTAAGGAACAGGGATACCTGACTTACCATGAGATAAACGATCATCTTCCTGGCGAAGTTGTAGGGCCTGAACAAATCGAAGAAATCATCAGCATGATTAACGACATGGGCATTACCGTTCATGAAACTGCGCCAGATCCAGACTCGTTGCTGATGTCGGACAATGCCGTAACAGATAGCGATGAAGCAGCTGAAGAAGCAGCGGCGGCACTTGCATTGGTTGAAAATGACTTTGGTCGAACAACTGATCCTGTTCGCATGTATATGCGCGAAATGGGTACGGTCGATCTTCTAACAAGAGAAGGTGAGATCGTCATTGCCAAGCGTATCGAAGAAGGCATTACGCAAGTACTCGCAGCCATTTCCGACACTCCATACATCATGGACAAAGTTTTTGCCGAGTACGATAAGGTTAAAGTAGAAGAAGTTAAGCTGACCGATGTCATCACAGGATTTTTTGATCCGAATGAAAAAGCTGCCCAACCTGCACCACGCCCATCTCCCGAAGCGCTTGCTGAAGCAGAAAAAAATAAAAAAGACGACGATGAGGAAGAAGAGGAAGAAGAAGATCCTAATGCACTTGATCCGGATGAAGCCAAACTTCGCTTCGCTCACATGGTCAAGTTGCAAGAAAAAGTCATGGCCTCCACAAAAAAGAATGGTCGTGATCATGAAAAAACCAGACCTCTCCGCGTCGAACTTGCCCAGCGTTTTCGTGAACTAAAATTCACACCAAAATTTGTTGAACGTCTGAACAAAGATGTTCGATCAATCATCAATGAAATCCGCAAACAAGAAAAAGATATCATGACGGCCTGCATCAAAAAGTCCGGCATGCCTCGTAAGGATTTCATCTCCTCTTTTCAGGATAACGAAACCAATCCGGAGTGGACTGATCAGCTCATTTCAGCTGGAAAAGCATGGTCAGATAAACTGAAAGATCACCAGGAGCTAATTCAGTACGCGCAAAAACGACTTATTGCTGCTGAAGAAGCGGCAGAATTGCCTATCTCTGAAATTAAAGAGATCAACCGCCGTATGTCTATTGGTGAAGCGAAAGCGCGACGTGCCAAGAAAGAAATGGTTGAAGCAAACTTACGACTGGTAATTTCAATTGCTAAAAAATATACCAACCGTGGGTTGTTATTCCTTGATCTGATTCAAGAAGGCAATATTGGCCTGATGAAAGCTGTTGATAAATTTGAATATCGTCGTGGTTACAAATTCTCAACCTACGCAACATGGTGGATCAGACAGGCGATCACCCGCTCAATTGCGGATCAGGCAAGAACCATCCGTATTCCTGTACACATGATTGAAACCATCAACAAACTCAATCGTATCTCGCGCCAGATCCTGCAGGAAAAAGGTCGTGAGCCAACACCGGAAGAATTGGCAGAACGCATGCAAATGCCAGAAGACAAGGTTCGAAAAGTCTTGAAGATCGCAAAAGAACCAATTTCCATGGAAACTCCAATTGGTGATGATGAAGATTCACATCTGGGAGATTTCATTGAAGACATCAATATTCAAGCACCGGTTGATTCAGCAACGTTTGAAGGCTTATGCAGAACCACAAGCGATGTGCTCGAAGGCCTGACACCAAGAGAAGCCAAAGTGCTAAGAATGCGCTTCGGAATCGGCATGAACACCGATCACACACTGGAAGAAGTAGGCAAACAATTCGACGTTACACGTGAACGAATTCGTCAAATAGAAGCCAAGGCGTTAAGAAAATTACGTCATCCTTCAAGATCGGAACAACTAAGGACATTCCTGGATAACTAAAAGCTAGATCAGATCAGAACTGTGAATATTTCTCACGATCCTGATCTGATCTTCCAGCACACTAAACCATCCGTTATACTTCGCATCCCATACGGGCCTGTAGCTCAGTTGGTTAGAGCAGTGGACTCATAATCCATTGGTCGGAGGTTCGAGTCCTCCCGGGCCCACCATTTATTCTTTTCCTGCTCTTGTTCGTATAACCGATACGACACAAAATAATCAAAAACCCTCCTGGGGAAGATCAACCATTTCAATACTTTTTGTCGTCTATTGACGACACTTTTCTGCTTTTATCCTTGTATAAATCCATTCTTGATCAGATGACACTTGTTCTCCTCATTAATTGTCTACTCCAAAAAAAAGTATCTTATTGATTACATTAATTAATATTTAATCAGAATCTTCAATTGTCAATTCTCCTTTAATACTTTGTTTCTGGCACGGAAGATGCCCCTTCAATATAAAACACATTATAAATTCTTAAAAAAACTCATTTAACTGGAGGGTTAAAATTTGAAAGACTCAGTAGGCTTAATTGGTAAGGGAGTTGAGGTTTCAGGTGACATCAAATTTGAAGGTACACTCAGAATTGAAGGCATCGTCAACGGTTTGATCAATGGTATTACCGGCACGGTTTCTATTGGTGAAGGAGGACTGGTACAAGCCGATGTTACTGCTAACATTTGTGTTGTTGATGGTTTTCTTGAAGGAGACTTGACTGCTGCTACACGCGTAGAAATCACCAAAACGGGACACATCAAAGGCAAGGTAATCACGCGTGACCTGGTGATTGCTGAAGGTGCTATTTTTGAGGGCAATCTTGAAATGGCAAAAGATTCAACTTTTATAACAGAGAGTCCCGACGCTGCGGAACAACAATCGTTTCAAGCCGCATAATCATTTTTCCTTGAGTTGCTGCTATCCGTCAGCAACTCAAGGAAACACCCACACAGCTCTTAATTTCAGGTAAACTGAGCAGGTTTATTCACCTTATAGTTATCTGATATTTATTCATGAAAGAATCTCTGATCCTGAAACTGGAAAACCTGTCCGAACGCAAAACTGAGATCGAAGGTATGCTTTCTGCGCCTGAGATCATCAATCACCAGCCGAAGTTTCAGGAGTTGTCACGCGAATATGCCGAAGTTGATCCTGTTGTTGCCTGTTTCAAACGTTATCAGGAAAATCAGGATGTAATAAATAATGCGAAAGAAATGCTCAGGGATTCTGATCCGGAAATGCGCGAACTCGCGAACGAAGAACTGAAAGAAGCCGAGGCTGAAATAGAATCATTAGATCAAGAATTACAGATCCTGTTACTGCCAAAAGATCCTTCCGACAACAGTAATATCTTCCTTGAGATCCGTGCCGGAACCGGTGGCGATGAAGCCGCGTTATTTGTCGGCAGTTTATTACGCATGTATACCCGTTATGCCGAATCGCAAAAATGGAAAATGGAACCGATCAGCCAGAACGTCAGCGATATTGGTGGTTATAAAGAAGTCATCGTGCGTATCGTCGGACAAGGTGCTTATTCAAGATTGAAATTTGAATCCGGTGCTCATCGCGTACAACGTGTGCCAGAAACCGAATCTCAGGGACGTGTTCACACTTCCGCGGTGACGGTTGCTGTTTTGCCGGAGGTGGATGAAGTTGAAGAGATCGATATCAATCCAGCAGATTTACGAATCGATACTTTCCGTGCTTCCGGCGCTGGTGGTCAGCATGTGAACAAAACCGATTCTGCGATCAGGATTACGCATCTACCAACTGGTGTTGTCGTTGAATGTCAGGATGATCGATCACAACATAAAAACAAAGCCAGTGCGCTGAACTTACTGAAATCACGGCTGCTTTCTGCTGAGCGGGAAAAACAGGAATCTGAACAGGCTGAAAATAGGCGATCGCTGGTGGGCACGGGAGATCGTTCCGAGCGGATCCGAACCTACAATTTCTCGCAAGGCCGCGTCACGGATCACCGTATCAATCTGACTTTATATAAACTTGATCAGATTTTAGAAGGTGATGTCGATCAGGTTATCGAACCGTTGATTCAGGAACATCAGGCTGATCTGTTTGCCTCTATGGCAGAGAGTTAATCTCCATGACTTCGATCGCAGCGTTGCTTGCGGATGGTCAAAATTCTTTATCCGGTTCGGAAAGCCCACTCATCGATGCACAGGTTTTACTTTGTCACGTACTCAATGTTAATCGTAGTTATTTCTACAAATCGCCGGAAGAAATAATCTCTGAACAGCAGCAAATTAAATATTCGGATCTGATCGAAAAGAGACGACAGGGAATTCCAGTTTCACATCTAACAGGGCAACGAGAATTCTGGTCACTTGATCTGAAGGTTAGTAAAAACACACTCATACCCAGACCGGAAACAGAACATCTGGTCGAAGCGGCTCTGACTATTATAAATCAGGGAAAAATCCAACAGATCGCTGATCTGGGAACGGGAACAGGCGCTATTGCACTTTCGATTGCCACTGAAATTTCAAATTCATTTCCGGATTGTCTGATCATCGCTACAGATATTTCAGCTGAAGCTCAGAAAGTTGCTGATCACAATCTAAAAAAACTCCACTTAAAAAATGTCACCCTGAAAAAGGGAAACTGGTGTGAAGCACTAGGAGATTTAATGTTTGATCTGGTCGTCAGCAACCCACCTTATATTGCCGAAAATCATCCGTGTCTGAATGAAGGTGACGTTCAACATGAACCAATGCTGGCTTTGATAAGTGGCGAAGATGGATTGAATGCAATACGTGAAATTATTCAGAATGCACCAGCCTCTATGAATCCCGATGCATGGTTAATACTCGAACATGGCTACGATCAAAAAGAAGCCATTCAGCAATTATTGCACGATCGTGGTTTTCAAATGATCGAAACTCGACAGGACTATGCTAACCTCGACAGAATAACGCTGGGGCAATGGCCATAGAATGAACATGTCAGATCTAAAAAAACAGATTAAGGAAACATGGAAAAATACTCCTCGTGGTTGGGAATCTCATGTTCAAAATGTCTATGTTTCATACTACCGACTACGTCAAAACAAATTGAACCATGATGATCGTCCACAACACTGGCGACAGTATCTCGATCAATGAAAGACGAACAATTACTTCGCTACAGTCGTCAAATCATGCTCCCCGAACTGGACATCGAGGGACAGCAGAAACTATTGAATTCAACTGTTATGTTGATCGGACTGGGTGGACTTGGTTCACCCGTTTCCATGTATCTTGCCGCGGCGGGTGTTGGTCATCTGATACTGGTTGATTTTGATACGGTTGAACTGTCTAACTTACAACGTCAGATCGTTCATTCCACTGCAGATATCAATCGTCCTAAAGTACAATCTGCCAGAGATCATCTTCTTGCTCTAAATCCTGATTGCAAAATCACACTGATCAACAAAGAGCTTGATGAAAATGAATTGCTGAAAGAAATAAAAAAAGTTGATGTCGTGATCGATGGCAGCGATAACTTCCCTACCCGTTTTGCCGTGAACAAAGCCTGCTTTGAAAATAAGACGCCACTGGTTTCTGGCGCAGCGATTCGTTTTGAAGGACAGATCTCCGTGTTTGACCACCGACAAAAAGATAGCCCATGCTATCGCTGTTTATATAGTGACGAAGAGATGGCGGCAGAGACTTGTAGCCAAACAGGTGTTGTTGCTCCGCTGCTCGGTATCATCGGATCATTACAGGCACTGGAAGCAATTAAATTGATCACTGGAATTGGGGAAAGTTTGACCGGAAGGTTGTTATTATTTGACGCTACGACAACAGAATTTCAAACAATGCGTTTCAAGAAAGATCCATCTTGTCCTATCTGTGGAAAAGGCTCATGAACTTCAAACTCCCTCAAGCCTTAAAGGATCACATGCTGGATCACGCACTGGAAACACCTGAAGTTGAAGTTTGTGGATTGCTCGCTGCCAAAGGTTTAGATCCTGTAAGCCTTTACCGAATACCCAACATCGCAACTGATCCATCAACGACGTTTTATATGGAGCCGCAAGCCCAGATCGCAGCGCTTAAAGTGATGCGTGAATCAGGTGAAAAACTGTGCGGGATCTATCATTCGCATCCAAACAGTGAAGCGCTTCCATCAGATCGTGATCTGCAACAAGCCGCCTATCCCGGCACCGCCTATTTGATCGTCTCACTGATGAATTCAGAACCGGAAATTGGTTCGTTTATTTTTGATGGCAATACATTCCATGATCTGACATTAAACATCGTCTGATCAGCCTCTATTTACTCTAACCACTTCTCCAGAAAGTCACCCATTTTTTCAACACTCATCGGTGGCTTTGACTTTTCAAACCAGAGCACAGATTGCGCAGCGATCATTTCTGCTAACGCTTTACCATTCGTCAAACCAGAATCATCCCGACACGAATTAGGTTCTTTTGAAACAATATTAAAAGCAGCGCCCAGCACTTTCTCACGATCACTGGTTCCCGATCCTGCCACAACATTGGCTGGCTCAGATGCCGTGTCTTCCTTCGGTTTCAATATCACCGTCATCACAAACTGCATCAGACTATCCAGCGAATCCGGTACAGTGATACCTTTTGAGTTTAGCCAACGATAAAATTCGGTCGAGTTAACTTTCCACTCACCAGTTTCATCATCAATGTTCAAAATATTCGGTCCTTCTTCCGTCGGTGATAATTTTTCCAGTGCATCCCATGCCGTCTGTTCCAATTCTTTAAATCCTGATAGATCAAACAATTCTGACCATTTTTCCGGATCCAGACCGATCGCTAATGGCAAACCTTGATCACGCAACTTCCACTCATCCTGTTTGATCCATTTTTCATAGATCTTTTGCTGATCAAAGGGATCTTTTTTCAGGTTTTCCGAGATCTTTTCTAAAACCAGATCACCCAGCTCAAACATTGTTTCTACCAGTTTATCGTTCGTGTCGCTCATGGATTACTTCTCCAAATTCTGTGCTAAAAAAGTTGTACAATAGATTACATCAATTGAAGGTTTCATACATGCAGATCATTATCTCTCCCGCTAAAACACTCGACTTTGAAACTAAGCCAAAGTTTGCTGATCATACTTTGCCCGCTTTTCTCGACAACAGTTACGAATTAATGGATCAGCTAAAACAACTCGACCCTACGGATCTCAGTTCTCTTATGAAGATCAGCGAAAAACTGGGCAATCTCAATTATGATCGGAATCTGTCATGGCAAGTTCCCTTCACGCCAGAAAATTCCAAACAGTGTATTTATGCTTTCAAAGGTGATGTTTATACCGGTCTTGATGCGGATGATCTGAATAAAAAAGATATTCAGTTTGCACAGAAACATTTGAAGGTTTTATCTGGCTTATATGGATTATTGAAACCGCTGGATCTAATCCAGCCTTATCGACTAGAAATGGGAACACGTTTTAAAAATAATAAAGGTGACAACCTCTATCAGTTTTGGGGAGATAAAATCACGAAGGCGATTAATACAGATCTAGAAAATAACCCATTCCTGATCAATCTTGCATCCAATGAATATTCAAAAGTCTTGCAAATGAAGGACATCAATACCGAGATTATTACGCCGGTATTCAAAGATAAAAAAAACGGATCTTATAAGTTGATTAGTTTCTATGCTAAAAAAGCCCGTGGCTTAATGAGTCGTTTTATTATCACTAATAAAATAACTGATCCACAAAAGATCAAGGAGTTTGATCTGGCAGGTTATCAATTCAACCAAAGCCTGACAAAAGGCAATGACTGGATTTTTACCAGAGAAGAACCGATCGCTTAACCTTTTGACATTTCATCAAGACAACGGATGACTTCAAAACTAGCATCTTCCATTTCCTTGATTTTCACGACACCTGCATCTTGCTGGTCTTCATAAAAAAGATCGACCGCCGCCATTCCAGATTCATGTACTCTTTTGTGGGGCGCTTCCAGCGCCTGAAATGCCTTTGTACTACCAAAGGTCTCTTGGCCTGCTCCAGCGTACCATTTGCCTAGACGGCAATTAGTGTGTAAGGCAAAATCAGCGGAGGTTTTATTGGAGAGCCCCATAAAGATTTGATATACACCAAATTTATAAATCAGATGATCAACTTTAGCCACTTCAGCAAAACTATAAATTGCACTGCGAGTAATTGCCTCTTCCATTTCACAGGAAAGGGATTGTAAATCACCCATATTTTTCGTTGCTTCATCACTGATAGTGCCTAGACCATCTGATTCTTCGATGACTTTATCCATCTGTGATTTGGCTTCTAAAGTATCTGATTGAATAATTCCTACAAGTTCTTCAATCTCATTTGTCGCTTCACTAGCACGACCCGCAAGGTTTCGAACCTCTTCAGCAACGACAGCAAAACCACGCCCCATTTCACCTGCACGAGCCGCCTCAATTGCGGCATTCAATGCCAACAAATTGGTTTGTTCTGAAATGGCTTTGATCATATTGACGATTCCACCTATATCTTCTGCACGCAAACTCAGTTGTGAAACTTTCTCAGACGTTACTGCTGTATCTTCAGTCATTCGATGAAGGTTTTCTGCCATTGTTTCGACAGAAGATCCTGTTGTCGCAGAGATTTTTCCCGCATCCGCTGCGAGAGCTGATTTAGAATCCATGAGAGTTGCGATACCCGCTAAGGATGATTGAACTGAAACGAGCGACTCACTGAAAAGTTGCATGTTGTCGTAGATCATTTCTTTAGTTTTATGTCCACCGTGTGAAGAATCAGCGACAGTTGTCATGCTATCCATCAAAGAAAGCAGACTATCACGCTCTTCTTCAACCTCGGCCAATTGTGCACGTAACTGTACTATTTCTTGATCACTGCCTAATTCATTACTTTGCTGTTGTTTTTTTCCAAAACCGAACATAAGATTTACCTTTTAATAATCTATATTTGTTACTTATCGGCGAGTTACCGGTAAACTTAATAAGCAAGGATTATTCCAGCTCTTAATTTATAGACCAAAATAACCAAAAATAAGAGGTTCCACATGGCTCAATACGTCTTTTCCATGAATCGTGTCAGTAAGATAGTTCCCCCCAAACGGACAATTCTTCGTGATATTTCATTGAGTTTTTTCCCGGGTGCAAAAATCGGTGTTCTTGGTCTAAATGGCTCTGGTAAATCCACACTGCTCAAGATCATGGCTGGCGTTGACAAAGAATTTGATGGTGAAGCAACACCAATGAAGGATCTCAACATTGGCTATCTTCCTCAGGAACCACAGCTTGATCCAACAAAAGATGTTCGAGGTAATGTCGAAGAAGCTGTAGCCGAGATTGCAAATCTTTTAAAGCAGTTCGATGAAATCAATAATCGTTTCGCCGAACCTATGTCCGATGATGAAATGACTAAATTGCTTGAAGATCAGGCAAAGGTTCAAACCGCAATAGATGCAGCAGGGGCATGGGAACTTGATCGCAAACTAGAGATGGCAGCTGATGCTTTGCGTTTGCCTCCATGGGATGCTGATGTCACGACATTATCTGGTGGTGAGCGTCGTCGTGTAGCCTTATGTCGGCTATTATTGTCTTCACCTGACATGTTGTTGCTGGATGAACCAACGAATCATCTGGATGCCGAGTCCGTTGCATGGTTGGAGCGATTTCTTGAGCAGTTTGAAGGTACGGTCATCGCTGTAACACATGATCGGTATTTTCTGGATAATGTCGCTGGCTGGATACTTGAACTTGATCGCGGCCACGGAATACCATGGGAAGGTAATTATTCTTCCTGGCTTGAGCAAAAAGATGCGCGTCTGCAACAAGAAGAAAAGCAGGAACGATCCCATCAGAAAGCGATCAAAGCTGAACTGGAATGGGTGCGTCAAGGATCGAAAGGACGACATGCTAAGAGTAAGGCTCGTCTGCAAAAATTCAATGATCTGAATGCGAAAGATTTCCAGAAGCGGAATGAAACGAATGAGATCTATATACCACCTGGCCCAAGACTGGGTGATGTGGTTGTTGAAACGACAGATCTAAAGAAAACCTACGGTGATAAACTTCTCTATGATCAATTGAGTTTCTCATTGCCACCCGGCGGTATCGTTGGAATTATCGGTCCAAATGGTGCCGGTAAGACCACCCTTTTCCGACTAATGACTGAACAGGAACAACCCGATGGTGGCAATATCAAGATTGGTGAGTCCGTTAAATTCGCCTATGTTGATCAGAGTCGTAATTCGCTTGATGATAGTAAAACTGTCTGGGAAGAAATTTCAGACGGTCAGGATATAATCAAAGTGGATACTTATGAAAGTCCATCAAGAAGCTATGTTGGACGATTCAATTTCAAAGGTGGTGATCAGCAAAAGCAGATCGGACAGCTTTCTGGTGGTGAACGAAATAGAGTCCATTTAGCCAAAATGCTTCGTTCTGGCGGAAATGTTTTATTGCTAGATGAACCAACCAATGATCTCGACATAGAAACACTTCGCGCGCTGGAAGAAGCCTTGCTCAACTTTCCGGGCTGCGTTGTAGTCATATCACATGATCGCTGGTTCCTCGATCGGATAGCGACTCATATATTGGCTTTTGAAGGTGATAGTCAAATAACCTGGTTTGAAGGTGATTATTCGGATTATGAAAAGGATAGGAAGAAACGTCTTGGAGATGACGCAGATCAGCCACATCGAGTTAAGTTCAGACCAATTTCGTAATCTATAGAAAATTTAGATCAAAAAAAAGCCGGTTATGAAACCGGCTTTTTTATGCTTTCAATTGAAGCTAACTTATTCTTCTACGTCAGTCTCTTCATCCTCAACTTCAGGTCGATCAACCAGCTCAACAATCGCCATTGGCGCTGAATCACCTGGACGGAAACCACACTTAAGCACTCTTAAATATCCACCTGGACGGCTTGCATATCGTGGACCGAGTTCAGTAAAGAGTTTGTTAACCATTTCTTTATCACGTAAACGTGCGAAAGCAAGACGTCTATTAGCAACTGTATCGTTCTTGGCCAATGTGATCAGAGGCTCAGCCGTACGACGTAATTCTTTTGCTTTAGGCAAAGTTGTTTTGATCAACTCATGACGAAACAATGAGTTCGACATGTTTTTGAACATCGCTTTACGATGACTGCTGGTCCGGTTTAACTTTCGACCACTTTTTAAATGACGCATTTTTTTCTACTTCCTAAATAATTATTTAAGTGCCAATAGCACCAATTAAATCTTTTGGTGGCCAGTTCTCAAGACGCATTCCAAGAGAAAGTCCGCGAGCAGCAAGAACGCTCTTAATTTCTGTTAATGACTTCTTACCCAGGTTAGGTGTTTTAAGAAGCTCAACTTCTGTTCTTTGAATCAGATCACCGATATAGCAGATGCTTTCCGCTTTCAAGCAGTTGGCAGAACGAACTGTTAGTTCAAGATCATCAATAGAACGTAACAGAATCGGATCAATTTCCACTTCTTCTTCTTTTTCTGGTTCAGCAGGTTCGATTGTGCTCAGATCAACAAAGACAGAGAGCTGTTCAAGTAAAACTTTTACTGCACCTTTTAATGCTTCTTCAGGATCAATTGCACCGTTGGTTTCAATTTCGAGAACCAATCTATCCAGATCTGTTCGTTGATCTACACGAGCACTTTGTACTTCGTAAGCTACCCGATGAATCGGACTAAATGATGCGTCTAACTTAAGAGCACCAATTGCCTGATCGCCTTCTTCATCATTAACCTGAGCAGTTGCTGGAACATAACCACGTCCTTTAGCAACCTTCATGGTCATGTTAAGTTCAGCACCCTCAGCCAGAGTCGCGATGTGCATATCTTTGTTGACGATTTCAACATCGTGATCAACTTCAATATCACCAGCAACTACTTTCGCAGGTCCTTTTTTATTGATGGTGATTGTCGCTTCATCTTTTGAGTGCATCTCGATAGCGAGGCCTTTGAGATTCAACAGGATGTCTGTGACATCTTCCTGTACCCCATCAACAGTTGTGTACTGGTGTAATACGCCTTCAATTTCTGCTTCAACAACAGCTGAACCAGGAATAGATGACAAAAGCACTCTGCGAAGAGCGTTGCCTAAAGTGTGCCCAAAACCACGATCAAGCGGCTCAAGGATTAATTTTGCACTTTTATCACTGATGAAATCGACATCAACAATACGTGGTTTTAATAGTTCCGTAGAGGCTGTAGCCATAAGGTAATCTCCTAACCCGTATTATTATTTAGAATATAATTCGACAACAAGTGATTCATTGATATCAGAAGGTAAGTCACTTCTATCTGGAACAGATTTGAAGATACCTTCCATTTTCTTAGGATCAACTTGCATCCACTCAGGGATACCAAATTGCTCAGCTAAAACAAGAGAATCAGCAATACGAACCTGGTTGCGACTTTTTTCTCGAACCGTGATCACATCTTCAGCACTCACGTGATATGAAGGAATGTTAACTGACTGACCATTCACTAAAATTGCTTTGTGACTCACAAGCTGACGGGATTCTGAACGAGTTGAGCCGAAACCCATACGATAAACAACGTTATCCAATCTACATTCAAGCAATGTCAGCAAGTTCTCACCTGTAGATCCTTTGATCTTCGATGCTTTCTTGTAATAGTTTCTGAACTGACGTTCAAGCACACCATAAATCTGACGTAGCTTCTGCTTTTCACTCAACTGAGCAGCATAGTCAGACATTCTTTGTCGTCTGCTATCACCATGTTGCCCCGGTGGTTGTTCAAGCTTACATTTTGATTCTAGTGGTCTCGCGTGACTCTTTAGAAAAAGATCAACGCCGTGACGTCTGCTTAACTTACATTTTGGTCCTATGTATCTAGCCATATCAGATCTACTCTACACTCTTCTTTTCTTAGGTGGACGACAACCGTTATGTGGTACCGGAGTGACGTCTGTGATGTTATTAATTTTGAAGCCTGCATTATTCAATGCACGAACTGCAGAATCACGACCAGGACCAGGACCCTTGATAAAAATATCAAGATTCTTGATTCCGTATTCATTCATGACATCAGTCAGTTTCTCTGCAGCAACCTGTGCGGCAAAAGGTGTACTTTTACGTGATCCACGAAAACCACTGCCACCAGCTGTTGCCCATGTAAGCGCATTGCCCTGACGATCCGTGATCATGATAATTGTATTATTGAATGATGCATGCACATGTGCTGATGCATCAACAACCGTTCTTTTTGCTCGCTTCTTAGCTCGTCCTGTTGGTGACTTGGCCATATTTCTTAAAACCTGAGTTTAAATTTCTTAATCTGTTATTTACGAATTGCTTTTCTAGGACCTTTACGGGTTCTGGCATTCGTTTTGGTTCTCTGCCCACGTAGTGGTAAACCACGACGATGACGGATACCGCGGAAACAACCAAGATCCATAAGACGTTTGATATTCATGGAGACTTCTCGACGAAGGTCACCTTCAACCTGAAATGAACCAACGGCAGATCGTAGCTGTTCGAGCTGTTCTTCTGTGAGATCTCTGATCTTTGCTTCAGGCGCGACACCGGTTTCCACGCATATATCTTTTGCACGACTTCGACCTACACCATAGATGTAAGTTAAAGCGATTACCGTGTGTTTTTGATCTGGGATATTTACCCCTGCAACACGAGCCATTCTTTTCGTCTCCTAACCATCGGTTTATTTAGCAGCGAATGCTAAAAAGGCGCAAAATTTTATTCTTAATTGCGCATTAAATCAAGGATTAACCTTGTCTTTGTTTATGTCTTCCATCTTTACAGATAACTCTAACAACACCTTTACGGCGTACTACTTTACAGTTTCTGCATAATTTTTTAACTGAAGCTCTAACTTTCATCGTAAATTCCTCTTACGCCCTACCGGCCAACACCTTTCAGGTTAGCCTTTTTCATAAGGCCTTCGTATTGATGCGACATCAAATGAGATTGCACTTGAGCCATAAAATCCATCACTACGACGACAATAATCAATAATGATGTTCCACCAAAATAAAATGGCACACCAAATTTCAAAATCAAAAATTCCGGCAATAAACAAACGGCTGTAATGTATATCGCTCCAGCCATTGTTAAGCGTGTCATCACGCCATCAATGTAGTTAGCCGTTTGTTCGCCAGGTCTAATACCAGGGATAAACGCACCTGATTTTTTCAGGTTGTCTGCTGTTTCACGTGGATTAAAAACCAACGCTGTGTAAAAGAAACAGAAGAATATAATTGCTGCTGCATAAAACATGACATAGAGAGGTTGCCCAGGAGATAACGTTGTACTTAAATCCTTCAACCATCCCATGCCATCTTTGCTACCAAACCACCCTGCGATTGTGCTTGGGAACAAAATAATACTTGATGCAAAAATTGGTGGTATTACACCCGCCATATTCAGCTTTAATGGCAGATGGCTTGTTTGTCCACCGTACATCTTTCTGCCAACCTGTCTCTTCGCATAATTTACTGTGATTCGTCTTTGCGCTCGCTCCACAAAAATAACAAACGCTGTAACCAGTAATGCCAGAGCGAATAAAGCAAAAACCATCAACCAGTTCAACGATCCTGTACGCGCCATCTCTATAGTGCCACCGATAGCTGCTGGTAATCCTGCAACAATACCTGCGAAGATTATGATCGAGATACCATTACCAATGCCTCGTTCTGTAATCTGTTCACCTAACCACATCAGGAACAATGTACCGGTCACTAATGTTGTTACCGCTGTAATCCTGAATGCTAGACCCGGATCAATAACCAGACTTTGCGCACCAGCTGATTGTCCTTCAAGCATGATAGCAATACCAAATGCCTGGAACGTAGCAAGGACAACAGTACCGTAACGTGTGTACTGAGTGATCTTACGTCGACCTGCCTCACCTTCTTTTTTCAGTTGCTCCAGTTTTGGGTGAACAACGGTCAAAAGCTGCATGATAATCGATGCAGATATGTAAGGCATTATTCCAAGTGCGACGACTGAAAACCTTTCCAGTGCACCACCAGAAAACATGTTGAACATATCCAGAATCGTGCCACGTTGTTGTTCAAACAGTGCTGCTAATGCGTACGGGTTAATTCCTGGCACAGGAATATGTGTACATATCCTGAAAACAATTAATGCTCCTAATAAAAATAGCAGTCGTTGTTTTAATTCAGAAACTTCACCTATCCCGGATATTCCACCAGGCAGTGCAGCAGCTTTCTGTTGTTTTTTCTTCTTCGAAGCCACTTAGTCTTCCAGTTTTCCGCCAGCTGCTTCGATTGCTGCTTGAGCACCTTTTGTAGCTTTAATACCTTTTAAAGTAATTGCTTTGTTGATTTCACCTGAAAGCATTACTTTTACAGTTTTAACTTTATTAGAAATGATATCTGCTGCTTTAAGCGCATCAATATCAACAACATCAACATTAGCAAGTACAAGTTCGTTCAATCGAACTTCTGCTTTTGTCAGTGATTTTCTCGATCTGAAACCAAATTTAGGCAATCGACGTTGCAAAGGCATTTGACCACCTTCGAAACCAACTTTGTGATAACCACCTGATCGGGAGTGCTGTCCTTTATGACCACGTCCACAAGTTTTACCTTGTCCACAGCCAATACCTCGACCAACTCGTTTACGATCTCGTTTAGAACCTTCACTAGGTTTAATAGTATTTAATCGCATTTTAAACGTCCTCAACCTGCAGCAAGTAAGAAACCTTGTTGATCATTCCACGGTTTTCAGGCGTATCAATAACAACAACACTGTGTCGAATTCTTCTTAACCCCAAACCACTAACACAAGCTTTGTGGGCTTTCAGTCGACCATTTGTACTCTTCATAAGAGTTACTTTAATTTCTTTTTGGTTTGCCATTGTTATTCCGTAATTTCTTCAACCGTTTTACCGCGCTTAGCAGCGTAGTAATTCGGATCGTTCATTTCAGTAAGACCTTTAATAGTCGCACGAACTACGTTGATCGGGTTATTGGAACCGATACATTTTGCCAAAACATTGTGCACACCAACGGCTTCAAATACTGCGCGCATTGGGCCGCCAGCAATGATACCTGTACCTTCTGATGCTGGTTGCATGTGAATCTTTGCAGCACCATACTCAGAAGTGATTGCATATTGAAGTGTTCCATCTTTCAAAGGAACTGTTTTCATATTACGTCTGGCATTTTCCATCGCTTTCTGGATTGCGACAGGCACTTCTCGTGCCTTGCCTCTACCGAAACCAATTTTTCCTTCACCGTCGCCAACTACTGTTAATGCAGAGAATCCGAAAATTCGTCCACCCTTTACAACTTTAGCTACACGGTTTACATGAACCAGCTTTTCGATAAAGCCTTCGTTTTGTTCGTTATTAAATGCCATAATTTTTCTTTTCCAAAAACTCTTTTAGAACTTAAGTCCAGCTTCACGTGCCGCATCAGCCAATGCTTTTACACGACCATGATATTTAAAACCGGAACGATCAAAAGCAACTGATTCTACCCCGGATGTTTTGCATCTTTCAGCAATCGCTGTTCCAACGATAACTGCAGCTTCAACATTTCCGCCATTTTTTACATCTGCACGGATTGCTTTATCAAGCGTCGAAGCACTGGCAACAACCGTCCCACCATCAGGTGCGATTATTTGTGCGTATATGTTTCGTGGAGTTCTATGCACTGATAGACGATGAACTCCTAATTCTCTTATTTTTGCACGCGCTTTTACGGAACGACGTACTCTTGAGGATTTTTTACTCATTCTCTTTACCTAGGCCTTCTTAGCTTCTTTACGGATAATCACTTCATCCGCATATTTAATGCCTTTCCCTTTATAAGGTTCTGGACGTCTGTAAGCACGTATCTCTGCTGAGACCTGACCTACTTTTTGCTTGTCTATTCCTTTGACAATAATTTCTGTCTGACTTGGCGCTTCAATTGTGATTCCTTCAGGGATCTCATAATTAACTGGATGTGAAAGTCCTAATGTTAGATTTAGAACCTTGCCCTGAACCTGTGCACGATAACCAACACCATTGATCTCTAATTTCTTTTCGAAACCATCGGTTACGCCTGTAACCATATTCTGTACTAACGATCGTGTTGTTCCTGCAAGTGCATTCGCTGCTTTGGAAGAGTCATTCACGGAAACTTTCAACTCTTCGTTTTCCTGAACGACTTGCACAAGATCATGCACCACATGTTCAATCGATCCTTTTGAACCTTCGATTTTTATGCTCTGACCCGCCAGGTTCACTTTGACACCTGATGGAATAGCAACTGGACTGTTTGATACTCTGGACATTTCTTATCTTTCCATTAAAAAATTATTTAATCGCAAAAATCAATAAACGGCACAAACGACTTCGCCGCCTATACCAAGTTTCCTGGCAGCTCGATCAGTCATAACACCTTGTGATGTTGAGATAACAGCAATACCAAACCCACCTTGAATTGAAGGAAGGTCGCCACCACCACAGTAAACGCGACGGCTTGGCTTGCTCACTCTTTTAATTAGATCAATAACAGGCTTTTCATCGATATACTTCAATTCGACTGTCATCACAGCTTTTCCATCAACGTCTTCTGTTGAGCAATCTGTAATATAGCCTTCTGCTTTCAAAAGGTTTGCGATTTCAACCTTGTTGTTTGACGCAGGTAATGTCACCGAGCGTTTTGACGCACTCAGGCCATTGCGTATCTGAGTTAACATATCTGAAATTGGGTCTTGCATACTCATAATGATGTTTCCGTAATCTTTATTATTTCCAGTTTAACCAGAATTTTACCAGCTGGCTTTAACCAGACCAGGCACATCGCCTCTCATTGCTGCTCGACGAAGATGGTTTCTTGAAAGACCAAATTTTCTATACACGCCATGTGGTCGTCCAGTTACTTGGCAACGGTTTCTCTGACGTGAAGCACTTGAATCCCGTGGTAATTTCTGTAAATCTACTCTGGCTTTACTTCTTTCTTCGTCAGTAAGGCTTTCATCAATGCACATCGCTTTGAGCTTTGCTCGTTTGACTGCATATTGCTTTACAAGTCGAGCACGTTTGCGCTCTCTATTTACCATGGATGTCTTTGCCATATGAAACTCTACCTTTATTAACTTTTAATGGGAAAGTTAAACGCTCTTAACAGCGCAAGCCCTTCCTCGTCATTCTTTGCCGATGTCGTGATACAAACATCAAGACCACGCAAAGCATCAATTTTATCATAATCAATTTCAGGGAAAATGATTTGCTCTTTCACACCGAAAGAATAATTGCCGCGACCATCGAAAGACTTACCGCTCAAACCACGGAAATCTCGAATACGTGGAATTGAAATACTGATCAGACGATCTAGGAACTCATACATACGTTCTCTACGTAGAGTAACTTTAACGCCGTTAGGCCAGCCTTCTCTGATCTTAAAGTTAGCAACAGATTTTTTAGCCATGATCACTTGTGCTTTCTGTCCGGCGATCTGTTCAAGATCACGCACTGCATGCTCGATAACTTTTTTATCAGTAACAGCCTCACCCATACCCATGTTCAATGTGATCTTGGTGATCTGTGGGATCTGCATATTGCTTTTAAACCCAAACTGATCTTGTAGTTTTGGTGCAATAGTCTCTTTATATACTTGTTGTAATCTAGTCATTATTCAACCTGTCAAATGTCGACAACTTCATCGTTCGATTTGAAATATCTTACTTTCTTACCATCTTCAAGAACTCTAATTCCAACTCTATCTGCTTTCTTTGTTGCCGGATTAAAAATCGCAACATTCGAGATATGAATTGGTGATTCTTTCTCAACAATCCCACCTGGCTCACCCACTTGTGGGTTTGGCTTAGTGTGTTTCTTGATGATATTTACGTTTTCAACGATGATTCTTTCTTCCGATACGATACTCAAAACACTGCCACGAGTGCCTTTGTTCTTACCAGAAAGAACGATTACATCATCACCTTTAATTATCTTTTTCATACTATTAAAACCTAAAGTACTTCTGGAGCCAGAGAAACGATCTTCATGAATTTTTCAGTTCTTAATTCACGTGTCACAGGGCCAAATATTCGAGTACCAACTGGAGCCAACTGTTTATCAAGCAAGACAGCAGCATTTCCATCAAAGCGGATAAGTGATCCATCAGGACGTCTTACGCCTTTACGAGTACGTACAACAACTGCGTTGTAAACATCACCTTTTTTAACTTTGCCACGAGGAATAGCCTCTTTGACAGTTACTTTAATGACATCTCCGATCGCTGCGTAGCGTATGCCCGAACCACCAAGCACCTTGATACACATCAATCGGCGCGCACCGCTATTGTCTGCGGCATCGAGCATGGACTGCATCTGTATCATGAATCTTCTCCGTTAACCTTTTCGCCAGGACGAATCCTGATCAATTTATAAAATATTATTTACTCTGTCGCCTTACAGTTGTACTGCTTTCTCAACAACTTTCTGTAAACGCCAGCACTTATTCTTCGATAGTGGACGACATGCTTCAATTGCAACTTTATCGCCTACATTACATTCGTTGTTTTCGTCGTGCGCCATCAACTTTGTTGAAAGTTTAATGTACTTTTTATAGAGAGGATGTATAACCTGTCGCTCAACCATGACAGTGATCGACTTCTCCATACCGTTACTGACGACATTTCCTACAACTACTTTTGCTGTTTTTGTTTCTTCAGTCATGCTTAGTTACCAGACTTAGTTTCGTTTAATACAGTTTTTACTCTGGCAATATCTTTCCGCAGATTATTAAACAAATGCGGTCGACTTGCTTGCCCGGTACCTTGTTGCATGCGCAAACTAAACTGTTCTTTTCTTAGATCAAGAAGCATTGCTTGCAGATCTTCAGGTTTCTTATCTCTTAATTCTTTAGCTTCCATTACAGTACAGTCCTAGTAGCAAATGTTGTTCTTATCGGAAGTTTCGCTGCTGCCAGGCGAAATGCTTCACGCGCCAGCTCTTCATCAACACCTTCCATTTCAAAAAGTACCCGACCCGGTTGGATTAATGCAACCCAGTATTCTACATTCCCTTTACCTTTACCTTGTCTTACTTCAAGAGGCTTCTTTGTAATAGGTTTATCAGGAAAAACCCTGATCCAGACTTTCGCTCCACGCTTTACATGTCGAGTGATCGCACGACGTGCAGCTTCAATTTGACGCGCAGTAAGCCTTCCACGAGTTGTTGCTTTCAGGGCAAAGTCACCGAAACTAACCTTGTTCCCACGCTTGGCGAGACCACGGTTCCTTCCCTTCATCTGTTTTCTAAATTTTGTTCTCTTAGGTTGTAGCATTCAGGGTCTCCTGGTTACCCGACTTTTTTACTTTCGTCAGTTGCTGCTGGTTCGATTGCATCAACTTTGTCGACAACTTCACCCTTGAATATCCAGACCTTGATTCCTATGATCCCATAAGTAGTCAAAGCCTCTGCTGTACCATAATCAATATCGGCACGTAATGTATGCAGAGGCACTCGACCTTCTCTGTACCACTGTGTTCGAGCAATCTCTGCACCGTTTAATCGGCCAGCAACATTGATTCGAATTCCTTCCGCACCCAGTCGCATTGCATTTGTTACAGCACGTTTCATAGCACGGCGGAACATAATACGTCGCTCGAGCTGATTTGCAATACCTTCAGCCACTAAATATGCATCTAATTCAGGTTTTCTAATTTCTTCGACGCTAACATGAGCCGGAACACCCATCATTTCGGAAACGATTTTACGTAGCGCTTCAATGTCCTCGCCTTTTTTACCGATCACAATTCCTGGTCTTGCTGTGTGAATAATGATTCGAGCATTGTTCGCAGGCCGTTCGATCTGGATATGACTGACTGAAGCATGCTTCAGTTTTTCTTTCAGAAATTCTCTTACTCTTAGATCAGTATTCAGATATTCCGCGTAATTGCGAGAATCTGCATACCATGTTGAGTTCCAGTCTTTTACAATACCAAGACGAATACCAATTGGATGTACTTTTTGTCCCATGAGATCTATTAATCCTGTTCTTCAACAGCCAGTGTGATATGGCTTGTTCTCTTTAAAATTCGATTACCACGTCCCTTTGCTCTTGCACGGAAACGTTTGAAAAGTGGTCCTTCGTCAACATGAATAGTGCTGATGATCAGCTCATCAATATCTGCACCATCGTTATGCTCTGCATTTGCGATCGCAGATTCAAGTACCTTTTTAATAATGTCGGCGCCTTTCTTCGTGCTAAAAGACAAAAGGTTAATAGCTTGATCAACACCCATGCCTCTAACTTGATCAGCAACCAACCGAGCTTTCTGAGGCGAGATTCTTGCGTGCATTAATTTTGCTACAGTTTCCACATCTATTACCTATTTATCTGTTCTTAAGATTTTTTATCAGCAACATGACCGCGATAAGTACGCGTGACAGCGAACTCACCCAGCTTATGACCAACCATGTTTTCTGTAACAAAAACTGGCACATGTTGACGGCCGTTGTGTACAGCTATAGTCAAACCCAACATATCTGGTAAAACCATTGATCGTCTTGACCAGGTTTTAATAGGTTTCTTGTCATTCGTCTCTCTGGCTTTTTCGATCTTAGCCTGAAGATGATGATCAACAAATGGTCCTTTCTTTATCGAACGTGCCACTGCGATTACTCCTAATTATTTCTTGTTTCTACGTCTAACAATCAATTTGTCAGTACGCTTATTCTTTCGTGTCTTCTTACCCTTTGTAGGCAAGCCCCATGGACTAACCGGGTGACGACCACCAGATGTTCTACCTTCACCACCACCATGTGGATGATCAACCGGATTCATAGCAACACCACGAACCGTCGGACGAAAACCTCTCCAACGTGTTGCACCCGCTTTACCCAGTGAACGAAGTGAATGTTCGCCGTTGCTGACCTCGCCAAGTGTGGCGCGACAGTCTACCAGAACTTTTCTCATTTCGCCTGATCTTAATCTTAAAGTTGCATGCGCACCTTCTCTTGCGATCAGCTGAACTGAAGTTCCAGCACTTCTTGCAATCTGCGCACCCTTACCTGGCTTCAACTCTACGCAATGTACCGTTGAACCAACCGGAATACTTCTTAGTGGCAAACAGTTACCCGATTTAATCGGTGCTGTTGGGCCTGAAGCTAAAACATCACCCGCTTTCATGCCTTTTGCCGCGATCACATATCGTTTTTCACCATCAGCATAAGATAACAATGCGATGTGTGCTGTACGATTTGGATCGTATTCAATTCTTTCAATTGTTGCCGTGACCTCATCTTTATTACGCTTGAAATCAATAATACGATAACGCTGCTTATGGCCGCCACCACGATGACGAACAGTTATCCGGCCATTGTTATTACGACCCGATTTTTTAGACTGCTTCTCCAATAAAGGACGGTAAGGTTCACCTTTATGTAGATCAGGTGTAACTACTCGAACAAGACCTCTACGTCCTGGCGATGTTGGTTTTGCTTTTACAAGTGCCATTTCTGTAACCTATCCTTTACTCTGGAGCAATAAATTCGATTGTAGAACCAGGTTTTAGACGAACGTATGCTTTTTTCACATCGGATCGTTTACCAGCCTGTCTTTTAAATATTTTTGTTTTGCCTTTTTGATTAGCAACCTGAACTGATGCAACTTCAACGTCGAACATCATTTCAACTGCTTTCTTTATATCCGGCTTTGTCGCTGTTTTAGCAACGTCGAAAACAAATTGATTCGCTGTATCGGCAAGTCGCGCTGTTTTCTCAGACACTCTTGGCGACAACAAAACACTACTTAACTGTTCTTTATTCATGAGTATTTTGCCTCGAGAATGCTAATCGCATCTTTACTGATGATCACATTATTGAAACCTACGAGACTGACTGGATCAATTCCTGCAACATCAACCACGCCTACGTGATATAAGTTTCGTGAAGCAAGATACAAGTTTTCTGAAATCTCTTCTGTGATGATCAAAACATCACTTCCTGCACCAATTTTCTCCAGACTAGCGATCAAGCCCTTTGTTTTTGGTTCTGCAAGATTAAAATTATCTACCACATGTAATCTTTCCTGACGTACAAGTTCAGAAAAAATACTGGCCATCGCTTTACGGTACATTTTACGATTTACTTTTTGTGAGTAATTTCTATTCGTTGCTGCGAAAGTCACGCCACCGCTACGCCAGATAGGACTTCGTGAAGTACCTGCACGTGCACGGCCTGTTCCTTTTTGACGCCATGGCTTAATACCACCACCGCGAACATCCGATCGTGACTTATTAGATTTAGTACCTGATCGTGCTGCAGCTGAATAAGCTGTCACAACCTGGTGTATCAATCCTTCGTTATAGTCTTCCGCGACCAGATTGTCAGATACAGAGACATTTCCTGCCACAGCACCTTTTTCATATGAATGTAGATTTAAATCCATCTCTTATACCTTTATACGCGTGTCGTGTGACTGATTAACAAGTCACCACCTTTTGCTCCGGGAACTGCACCCTTAACCAGCATCAGGTTTCTTTCAACATCAATTCTTACAATTTCAAGATTTTGCATTGTTCTTTGTGCATCGCCCATGTGTCCGGACATTTTCTTTCCTTTCAAAACACGACCTGGCGTTTGACACATGCCGATCGAACCAGGAAGACGATGCGCTAGCGAGTTACCATGCGTGGCATCCTGCATGGCGAAGTTATGACGCTTGATAACACCGCCGTAACCTTTACCAATCGTTGTACCTACCACATCAACTTTCTGGCCTTCTTCAAAAAGATCAACCTTGATTTCTTCACCGGCTTTAAGCTCTTCACCTTCACCATCATCAAGTCTGAACTCCCAAAAACCTCTTCCAGCATCCGTTCCGGCACTGGCAAAAGTTCCTGCCTGCGATTTGGTCAGACGATTGCGATGTTTTGACCCAGTAGTTACCTGTACCGCACGATATCCGTCAATATCAGTTGACTTAACCTGAGTGACGCGATTCGGCTCAACTTCGATAACCGTTACGGGAGTTGATACGCCGTCTTCAGTAAAGACCCGCGTCATTCCTCGTTTTTGTCCTACTAATCCTAGTGACATTTTCTTATAACCTTTTTCTAAATCAGTTCAATTTAATCTGAACGTCAACACCAGCAGCAAGATCGAGTTTCATCAGTGCATCTACTGTTTTATCAGTAGGACTAACGATGTCCAATAAACGCTTATGCGTACGAATTTCATATTGATCCCGCGCATCTTTATTAACATGCGGTGAAATCAGAATAGTGAAACGTTCTTTCTTTGTTGGCAAAGGAATCGGACCTCTTACCTGCGCACCTGTACGTTTCGCTGTCTCAATAATCTCTTTGGTCGAAACATCAATCAATCGATGGTCGAAAGCTTTGAGACGGATGCGGATGACTTGTTCACTCATTATCTATTTACCTGATTCCCTAACTTACTCAATAACCTTGGATACAACACCGGCACCCACAGTACGACCACCTTCACGAATCGCGAAGCGTAATCCTTCATCCATCGCAATTGGGGCAATCAACTTAACCGTCATTTTGACGTTGTCGCCAGGCATGACCATTTCTATACCTTCCGGTAGTTCACAAGCACCGGTCACGTCAGTCGTACGGAAGTAAAATTGTGGTCGGTAGTTGTTAAAAAATGGGGTGTGGCGTCCGCCTTCGTCTTTAGAAAGAATGTACATTTCTGCTTCGAAGTGGGTGTGTGGGTTGATAGAACCTTTAGCAGCCAGTACTTGTCCACGTTCGACTTCTTCTCGTTTGGTTCCACGTAGAAGTACGCCGACGTTGTCGCCTGCTTGTCCTTCGTCGAGAAGTTTGCGGAACATTTCTACACCGGTACAGGTGGTTAGTTGTGTTTCTTTTATACCAACAATTTCGATTTCGTCACCAACGTGAACAATGCCGCGTTCGATTCGACCCGTTACTACGGTTCCACGACCTGAAATAGAAAATACGTCTTCTATCGGCATGATGAAGTCGCCGTCGATGGCGCGCTCTGGTTCCGGAATATAGCTGTCTATCGCTTCCATCAGTTTGTCGATAGACTGGGTACCGATTTCGCTGTCGTCGCCTTCTAATGCTTTAAGGGCTGAGCCAACAATGATTGGGGTATCGTCGCCAGGGAAGTCGTATTTGTCTAGTAATTCACGGATTTCCATTTCGACGAGTTCGATGAGTTCTTCGTCATCGACCATGTCGGCTTTGTTCATGTAGACAACGATGTAGGGTACGCCTACTTGTCGTGATAGCAGGATGTGTTCTCTGGTTTGGGGCATGGGGCCGTCTGCTGCGGAGCAAACTAAGATAGCGCCGTCCATCTGGGCTGCACCGGTGATCATGTTTTTAACGTAATCAGCATGGCCGGGGCAATCTACGTGGGCGTAGTGACGTGTGTCTGTTTCGTATTCTACGTGGGCAGTGGCTATCGTAATACCACGCTCTCTTTCTTCGGGGGCATTGTCAATTTGGTCGTAGGCTTTAGTTTCGCCACCGAACTTACTTGCCTGATGCGTCGTTATTGCAGCCGTCAGTGTGGTTTTACCATGATCGACGTGGCCTATCGTGCCGACGTTTACGTGTGGTTTTGTTCTCTCAAATTTTTCCTTGGACACGGTAAATACCTCTTTTCTCTTATCTATTTAAATTGTTAAAGAACTAAATTCTTAAAATACTAATATCAATACAGACTAACTGTACTGATTTATAACTGCATCCGCGATATTTTGCGGCGCTTCTACATAACGCGAAAACTCCATCGAATAGGTTGCCCTACCCTGCGTACTTGAACGCAGCGCGGTAGCATACCCGAACATCTCGCTCAGTGGAACTTCTGCTTTAATATTTTTTCCTGCCGGCGAATCTTCAGTTCCCTGCAAGATCCCCCGTCGTCGGTTCAGATCACCATGGACTGAACCTAAATATTCTTCCGGAGTTACTATCTCCACTTGCATCACTGGCTCAAGCAACACTGGCTTCGCCATGTTTGCGCCTTCTTTGAACCCCATCGATCCGGCTACTTTGAAAGCCATCTCGTTCGAGTCAACATCGTGATACGAACCATCATAAAGCGTCACTTTGATATCAACCATCGGATATCCTGCAACAACTCCATTCTGCAACTGTTCTCTTACACCTTTCTCAACAGCAGGAATATAATCCTTAGGAACCGATCCACCAACAATGTCGTTGATAAATTCGAAACCTGATCCTGCTTCGCCTGGCTCAATCTTGAAAACAACATGCCCATATTGACCACGTCCACCAGATTGTCGTACAAACTTGCCTTCGGCTTTTTCGACAGTTTGTCGAATCGTTTCCCGGTAAGAAACTTGCGGCTTACCGATATTCGCTTCGACACTAAATTCACGCTTCATGCGATCTACAATAATGTCGAGATGCAACTCGCCCATTCCCGATATTATTGTCTGACCAGACTCTTCGTCAGTCTTCACATGAAAAGAAGGATCTTCCTGCGCTAATTTTGATAACGCTATACCCATCTTCTCCTGATCAGCCTGTGTTCTTGGCTCAACAGCTACCGAGATCACTGGCTCAGGGAATTCCATGCGCTCTAAAGTAATCACTTCCTTCAGATCACAAAGGGTCTCACCCGTTGTCACATCTTTCAAACCAACCGCTGCGGCAATATCACCAGCCCGCACTTCTTTTATTTCTTCGCGGCTATTGGCGTGCATTTGCAAGATACGACCAATTCTTTCTTTTTTGCCTTTAACCGGATTAAAAATCGTATCACCAGTTTTCAGCACACCGGAATATACCCGGAAGAAAGTCAGCGTACCGACAAATGAATCGGTTGCAATCTTGAATGCCAATGCTGCAAACGGTGCATCATCATCGGCTTTTCGCTCACCTTCGGTTTCACCCTTATCATCCAGAATGCCTTTAATTGCCGGCACATCTAAGGGTGATGGCATATACTCGACAATACCATCCAGCATTGCCTGCACGCCTTTATTCTTAAATGCTGACCCGCAACACACCGGAACAATTTCATTCTTCAGTGTTCTGGATCGCAATCCTTCTTTTATTTCAGCATCTGAAAGTGTTTCGGTTTCCAGATACTTTTCCATCAATTCGTCAGTGGCTTCTGCAGCTGTTTCGACTAAAATCTCATGTCGTTCTGCAGCAGCTTCCTGCATTGCTTCAGGAATCTCTTTTTCCTCAAACTTAGTACCCTGAGACGCTTCATCCCAATAGATTGCTTTCATTTTGATCAGGTCAACAACCCCTTCAAAACCTTCTTCAGCACCTATTGGCAACTGCAAGCAAACAGGATTACTTCCTAAGCGGTTTTCTATTTGATCAACCACTCGCAGGAAATCCGCTCCTGCTCTGTCCATTTTATTCACGAACGCCATTCGCGGAACGTGATATTTATTTGCCTGACGCCAAACTGTTTCCGACTGCGGCTCGACGCCACCGACAGCACAGAAAACTGCAACTGCGCCATCAAGAACTCTCAGCGATCGCTCTACCTCAATGGTAAAGTCAACATGCCCTGGTGTATCGATGATATTGATCCGATGTTCATCGAAACTTTCATCCATACCTTTCCAGAAACAGGTTGTTGCTGCGGAGGTAATTGTGATTCCGCGTTCCTGCTCTTGCTCCATCCAGTCCATCGTGGCTGCGCCATCGTGAACTTCACCGATTTTGTGCGAGACCCCTGTGTAAAAAAGGACTCGCTCGGTTGTTGTTGTTTTGCCTGCATCAATATGAGCCATGATGCCAACATTTCGGTACCGCTCTATCGGAGTCGCACGCCCCACAACAATTCTCTTTTCAACCTCAACTTCTTACCAGCGGAAGTGAGAGAAAGCTCTGTTCGCTTCCGCCATGCGATGCGTATCTTCTTTCTTCTTCACTGCCGAGCCACGGTTTTCATAGGCATCCTGTAATTCACCAGCGATTCGAAGTCCCATGGTTTTTTCACCACGCTTACGCGCAGCCTCAACCAGCCAACGCATCGCTAATGCTGTTCGACGGCTTGCACGAACTTCAACTGGAACCTGATAAGTAGCACCACCCACACGACGTGACTTCACTTCCACTCGTGGGCGAATATTTTCCAGCGCCGTACCAAATGCTTCCAGCGGATCGTTCAAACCTTTTTCTTTCATCTGATCCAGAGCACCATAAACAATCTTCTCGGCCGTCGATTTCTTGCCGTCTCTCATGATCATGTTTACAAATTTTGCGAGTGTCTCATCCCCAAATTTCGGATCGGGGAGGATTGATCGTTTCTCAGCTGCTCTTCTTCTAGACATTGTTTAACTCGTTCTCTATTTATTATGACTTAGGTCGTTTTGTGCCGTATTTAGAACGACCTTTTCTTCGATCTGCAACACCGGATGTATCGAGCGTGCCACGAACCGTATGGTAACGAACACCAGGTAAATCTTTTACACGACCACCACGGATCAAGATCACCGAATGCTCCTGCAAGTTATGGCCTTCACCACCGATGTAAGTCGTTACTTCATGACCGTTGGTCAATCGTACACGAGCAACTTTTCTCATCGCAGAGTTAGGTTTCTTTGGAGTCGTTGTATAAACACGAGTACAAACACCCCTTTTCTGCGGACAGCTTTCCAACGCAGGCACGTTACTTTTTACCTGCTGCCGTTTTCGCGGCTTTCTTACCAGCTGATTAATTGTTGCCATTTACAAACATCCTCATCTATACGCTGTACATTGGTACAAAACGATATAGCTAAAAAAACTAACCAACGAAATGTGCTACAAAAATACACTTTTCGATGGTCTGAAAAAAATGACAGACTTAGGTGTAAACCAGAGCCTGCCAACAAAGAAGCGGAATTGTATTTTCCTTACCGCAATCTGTCAACACTAAAGTTGATCTTTTTTATACTAAATCAGGTGCTTTCAGCCGGTCCATCTTGTTGATCATCACCTGTTGCTGGTGGGACCTCGGCTACATCTGACTCTTCTGCGGGGCTATCTACTTCAAAAGTCAGTGTTTGATTCAATTCTTCGAAACGTTTCTTACGGCGCTCCTGATGATATGAATAACCCGTTCCCGCAGGGATTAATCGACCAACAATAACGTTTTCTTTCAGTCCACGGAGTTCATCGCTCTTGCCTGTAACAGAAGCCTCTGTCAAAACTCGCGTTGTTTCCTGGAATGATGCTGCTGAAATAAACGATTCTGTTGCCAGAGAAGCCTTAGTGATACCCAATAACAGCTGACGCCATTTTGCTGGTTGCTTGCCTGCCGATTCCAGTTTCTTGTTCTCTACCAGGATCGCTTCTTTCTCAATCTGCTCACCTTTCAGATAACGGCTATCGCCAGCATCTTCAATTTCAACTTTACGCAACATCTGTCGAACAATGATCTCGATATGCTTATCATTGATTTTTACACCCTGAAGTCGATAAACGTCCTGTACTTCGTTGACGATATATTCTGTCAGCGGTAATACACCTTTCAGTCGTAAGATGTCATGTGCATCAGATGCACCATCGACAACCCCTTCACCACGTTCCACATGCTCACCTTCGAACACGTTTACATGTCGCCATTTCGGAATCAGTGTTTCTGTTGTTTCACCATCAGATCCAGTGATCACTAAACGCTGCTTGCCTTTCGTTTCTTTACCAAAGCTTACTGTACCCGTAGCTTCCGCCAGAATCGCGGGCTCTTTTGGTTTTCGTGCTTCAAACAAATCAGCAACTCGCGGCAGACCACCGGTGATATCACGTGTTTTTGCAGATTCCTGTGGTAATCGGGCGATAACTTCACCGACGTTTACTTCACCATTATCAGACACAACGATGACGGCATTCGCAGGCAATGGATAATGCGCAGGAATATCTGTGCCAGGGATCATTAAATCTTTACCCTTGGCATTGACCAACTTAACGGTTGGTTTCAGATCTTTTGCACTGGTCGCACGTTGTTTCGGATCGGTAATAACCAGACTGGCCATTCCCGTAATGTCATCAACTTCACGAATAACGGTTGTTCCTTCAACAATATCACTGAAAACAACCGTACCTTTTACTTCGGTAATTACCGGATGTGTATGCGGATCCCAGTTTGCTACAACCTGACCAGCTTCAACATCGCCACCTTCCTTAACCGAAAGTTCAGCACCATAAGGAACTTTATAACGTTCTTTCTCACGGCCATTCTCATCTATTACCGCAAAGCCACCCGATCGGGAAACCGTGATCGATTTACCATCGGCACGTTCCAGAAGTTTGATGTTATGCAGCTTAACCGTACCTTTTGATTTCACTTCAATACTGTTCACGGCGACGGCACGAGATGCAGCACCACCGATATGGAAAGTACGCATCGTTAGCTGCGTGCCCGGCTCACCGATTGACTGCGCGGCCATGACACCGACAGCTTCACCGACATTAACCTGATTACCACGAGCTAGATCACGACCGTAACAAGTTTTACAAATACCGTAGTGTGTTTTACAGGTTATTCCTGATCGAACCTTGACCTGATCAATACTATTTTCTTCAAGAACATCGATCCAGGCTTCATCCAACAGAACACCTGCTGCAACAACAACTTGATCATCACCAGGCTTATAAACGTCTTCAGCAGTAACACGACCAAGCACCCGTTCGCGCAATGGTTCAACAACATCACCACCTTCGATGATCGGAATCATCACGATACCATCGTCAGTTCCGCAATCTTCTTCAGTCACAACCAGATCCTGTGCAACATCCACCAGTCGACGTGTCAGGTAACCAGAGTTTGCTGTTTTCAATGCGGTATCAGCAAGACCTTTACGAGCACCATGAGTAGAAATAAAGTATTGAAGTACGTCAAGGCCTTCGCGGAAGTTTGCTTTGATCGGCGTTTCGATGATCGAACCATCCGGTTTCGCCATCAAGCCACGCATACCAGCCAGCTGTCTGATCTGAGCGGCCGAGCCACGAGCACCAGAGTCGGCCATCATATAAATAGAATTAAATGATGGTTGGCTAACTTCGTTCCCTTCCGAATCCGTCACCGTTTCAGAACCTAGTTGATCCATCATTGCTTTCGCAACCTGATCATTAGTATGCGACCAGATATCGACAACCTTGTTATAGCGCTCGCCGTTAGTTACCAGACCGTTAGCATATTGATCTTCGATTTCTCTTACGCCGGTTTCGGCCTGCTCCATAATCTCAGGCTTAGTCGTAGGAACAACCATGTCATTGATACAGATAGAAACACCCGACCGTGTTGCCATTTTGAATCCTTTGTACATAAGCTGATCAGCAAAAATAACGGTATCTTTTACTTCGAGCTCACGGTAGCAGCTATTGATCAGATTCGAGATCGCTTTCTTGTTCATATCCCGGTTGACCAACTCATATGGAAGACCTGCTGGCAATATTTCGGACAGCATAGCTCGACCAACGGTTGTATCAACTACGTGTGTTTTTGTTTCAGCTTCGCCATCGACGAATTGAGTTTCAGTAATTCGAACCTTAACTTTGGCGTGAATACTGACCGCATGCGATTCATAAGCACGAATGACTTCCTGAAGATTGGCAAAAGCCATTCCTTCACCCTTAGCGCCAATCGATTCACGCGTCATATAATAGAGACCCAAAACAACGTCCTGTGAAGGAACGATGATCGGCTCACCATTAGCCGGTGACAACACATTGTTAGTGGACATCATTAATGTCCGCGCTTCCAATTGTGCTTCGATAGAAAGTGGTACGTGAACCGCCATTTGATCGCCGTCAAAATCGGCGTTGAATGCAGTACAAACTAACGGATGCAACTGGATCGCTTTACCTTCGATCAAGATTGGTTCAAATGCCTGAATACCCAGACGATGAAGTGTTGGCGCACGGTTTAACATAATCGGATGTTCACGGATCACATCTTCGAGAATATCCCAGACTTCTGGTCCTTCTCTTTCTACGGCTTTTTTCGCAGCCTTGATTGTTGTTGCAATACCCAGTCTTTCGAGCTTGCTGAAAATAAATGGTTTGAATAATTCAAGCGCCATTTTTTTCGGCAGACCACATTGATGCAGGCGCAAAGTTGGCCCCACAACGATAACTGAACGGCCAGAATAATCGACACGCTTACCAAGTAGATTCTGACGGAATCGACCCTGCTTACCTTTGATCATGTCAGCCAAAGATTTCAGTGGCAGTTTGTTCGTACCGGTAATTGCACGACCGCGACGACCGTTATCAAGCAGAGCATCAACAGACTCCTGCAACATACGTTTTTCGTTTCGGACAATAATATCCGGTGCGCTCAGATCGAGCAGACGTTTCAAACGATTATTCCGGTTGATCACGCGACGATAAAGATCATTCAGATCAGAAGTCGCAAATCGTCCACCATCCAGAGGAACTAAAGGTCGTAACTCAGGCGGAAGAACCGGTAATACTCGTAAGATCATCCATTCAGGTTTGTTGCCAGAATTAACGAATGCTTCCATCAACTTGAGACGCTTGGTCATTTTCTTCAGCTTTGTTTCTGAAGTTGTTGTCGGCAGCAGTTCGCGAATCGTATCAATTTCTTCTGGAAGATCCAGATCATTCAATAGATCAAGAACCGCTTCCGCACCCATTTTAGCAGTGAAGTCATCACCGTATTCTTCAACGGCATCCAGATAGTTTTCTTCTGACAGCAACTGCCCCATTTCGAGAGTAGTCATTCCAGAATCGACCACTACGAATGCTTCAAAATATAGAATTCGTTCAATATCCCGCAGAGTCATATCAAGCAAAAGACCCATTCTTGAAGGCAACGATTTCAGATACCAAATGTGAGCAACCGGGCTCGCAAGATCAATATGACCCATGCGATCACGACGAACTTTTGCCTGCGTAACTTCAACACCACATTTTTCGCAGACGACACCACGATGCTTCAATCGTTTGTACTTACCGCAAAGACATTCGTAATCTTTGACCGGACCAAAAGTTTTTGCACAGAACAGTCCATCACGTTCCGGTTTAAAAGTTCGATAGTTAATGGTTTCAGGTTTCTTAACCTCACCATAAGACCATGATCGGATTTTTTCCGGTGATGCCAGGCCAATACTGATCGCATCGAAATCTTCAACGTGGCTTTGTTGTCTCAGAAAATTTAGTAAGTCTTTCAAGTCATTGCTCCCAATTGAGGGCTAAAATTATGTTTCCGGTTGCTTGCTCTAATCTTCGAAAAGGCTAGTCGCGGCGTTCAAGTTCAATATCAATACTCAGAGATCGAATCTCTTTCAGTAATACGTTGAACGATTCCGGCATTCCGGCTTCCATATAATGGTTTCCATCAACGATGTTTTTGTACATTTTAGTTCGACCCTGCACATCATCCGACTTAACCGTCAGCATTTCCTGCAAAGTATAAGATGCGCCATAAGCTTCCAGAGCCCAAACTTCCATCTCACCGAAACGCTGTCCACCGAACTGAGCTTTACCACCCAACGGCTGTTGCGTAACCAGACTGTATGGACCGGTTGACCGAGCATGCATCTTGTCATCAACAAGGTGATTCAGTTTCAACATGTACATATAACCGACTGTAATTTCACGCTCAAACTTCTCGCCTGTTTGACCATCCGTCAAAGTCATCTGACCACTACGAGGCAGATCAGCCAGCTCCAGCATATCCTTGATATCTTCTTCAGAAGCACCGTCGAAAACCGGTGTCGCCATTGGCACACCACCTGTTAGATTGCCTGCCAGAGTTAGAATTTCCTCATCTGAAAACTCTTTCAGACCTTCTTTCTTACCGGTCTTGTTGTAGATCTCATCAAGGAATTTTCTCATCTCGGTTATCTTCGCTTTCGCTTCAAGCATTTTACCGATCTTGATACCAAGACCTTTCGCAGCAAAACCAAGATGCGTTTCAAGCACCTGCCCGATATTCATACGAGAAGGTACACCCAGTGGATTCAGAACGATGTCGATCGGCGTTCCATCTTCCATATGCGGCATATCTTCTACCGGTACGATGTTTGAAATAACACCTTTGTTTCCATGACGACCCGCCATTTTATCACCCGGTTGAGTGACACGTCTAACAGCCATGTAAACCTTGATCATCTTCAACACACCCGGAGCAAGATCATCCCCCTGGGTCAGCTTGATACGTTTTTCTTCGAATAACTTCTCAAACGCAACTTTCTGCTCTTCAATTTGAGCAGCCGCGCTTTCCAGTTCTTCATTAGCCTTATCTTTTTCCAGACTAATTTCGAACCACTTTTCTCTATCAAGATCAGCCAGATAATCTTTCGTGATCTTGCTGCCTTTTTTCAGCCCTTGTGGACCTTTAGTCCCAACCGATCCCGTCAACAGTTTTTCAACACGCTGATAGACATCTTCAACAACGATTCTTAATTGATCATCAAGATCCTGTCGAACACGAGACATTTCCGATTTTTCGATCGATTTCGCACGTTCATCTTTATCTACGCCGTCACGAGTGAAGACCTGAACATCGATAATTGTTCCACTTTTGCCTGAAGCAACACGTAGGGATGTATCTTTAACATCCGCTGCTTTTTCACCGAAAATAGCCCTTAGAAGTTTTTCCTCTGGTGTCAGCTGCGTCTCACCTTTAGGCGTGACCTTACCAACAAGAATATCGCCCGGCTGAACTTTCGCACCGATGTAAACGATCCCTGATTCATCCAGTTTAGATAACGCACTTTCACTAACATTTGGAATATCACCAGAAATTTCTTCTGCACCCAGTTTTGTATCACGAGCAACACAAGTCAGTTCTTCAATATGGATACTGGTATAACGATCTTCCTGTACAACTCGCTCGGAGATCAAAATCGAATCTTCGAAGTTGTAACCATTCCACGGCATAAACGCGATCAGCATATTCTGGCCAAGCGCCAATTCACCCATGTCCGTTGAAGGGCCATCGGCCAAAACATCGCCACGTGAAATTGAATCTCCCAGAGAAACAAGCGGTCTCTGATTGATACAGGTATTTTGATTTGAACGCGTGTATTTGGTCAGGTTGTAAATATCAACACCAGATTCACCCGTTTCTGTTTCTTTATCATTGACCCGAACCACAATTCGACCTGCATCTACAGAATCAATAACACCACCACGTTTGGCAACAACCGTCACACCAGAATCACGTGCAACCGCAAGCTCCATGCCGGTACCAGACAATGGTTTTTCAGCTTTCAAAACTGGAACAGCCTGACGTTGCATGTTTGATCCCATCAAAGCACGGTTTGCATCATCATGCTCAAGGAATGGAATAAGTGACGCAGCAACCGAAACGATTTGTCGCGGCGAAACATCCATATATTCAACTTTATCAGGTGTCGAAAGGATCGTATCACTCATATGACGACAAGGAACCAGATCGCCTGTCATCTTACCTTTGCCATCAGTTTCAGCGTTCGCCTGAGCGATAACATACTGACCTTCTTCAATGGCAGAAAGATATTCAACTTCATCTGTTACCTTACTATTTTTAACTTTTCTATAAGGCGTTTCCAGGAAACCATACTTATTGGTTCGGGCATAAATTGCCAGAGAGTTGATCAAACCAATGTTTGGACCTTCAGGAGTTTCGATTGGGCAAACACGACCGTAATGCGTTGGATGTACATCACGCACTTCAAAACCGGCACGCTCCCTGGTCAAACCACCCGGGCCTAATGCAGAAACACGACGCTTATGCGTTACTTCTGATAGCGGATTATTTTGATCCATAAATTGAGATAGCTGACTTGATCCGAAGAACTCTTTAACGACAGCTGATACTGGACGCGCATTGATCAATTCCTGTGGCATGTAGCCTTCAGAATCAGCAAGCGTCAGACGTTCTCGAACAGCACGTTCAACACGTACAAGACCCACACGGAATTGATTTTCCGCCATTTCACCAACACTACGAACACGTCGGTTACCGAGATGATCGATATCATCAACCGTACCATTCCCGTTTCGAATATCGATCAAAGTAAGCAGAACGTCAGTGATGTCTTCTTTTGAAAGAATACCTTCGCCTTCGATTGCTTCACGACCTAAACGACGATTGAATTTCATTCGCCCAACCGCTGACAAATCATAGCGATCAGTGGTGAAAAATAAATTCTTGAACAGGTTTTCCGCCGAATCTTTTGTTGGTGGCTCACCCGGACGCATCATGCGATAGATTTCGACCTGCGCTTCGAGAATTGAACGACTAGGATCAATTCTCAATGTATCTGAAATGTATGAGCCACGATCAAGTTCATTCGTATAAATAGTTTCGAATTTTTTGATTTTTGCTTCGCTTAAAGTTTCAAGCAGCTCTTCTGTAATTTCAGTATTGGCTTCGCAGATCAACTCACCTGTCTTTGTATCCACAATGTCTGTTGCCAGGATTTTTTCGTGCAGATATTCAGCCGGTACCGTAATACTTTTCAATCCGGCTTTTTCGATCTGTCGAATATGACGAGCAGTGATTCTTTTTTCTGCTTCTACCAGCACCTTGCCTTTTTTATCAACCAGATCAAACGTCAGTGTTTCACCACGAAGACGTTCTGAAACCAGGGCCATTGAATAGCCTTCTTTTTCTGCTTTGAACTTCGTATTATCAAAGAACATTTCCAGAATTTGCTGATTGTCATAACCCAGCGCACGCATCAGGATGGTCGCAGGGATCTTGCGGCGACGATCTATTCTGACGTAAACGAAATCTTTCGGATCAAACTCAAAATCCAACCATGATCCACGGTAAGGAATTACTCGTGCAGAGAATAATAGTTTTCCGGATGAATGCGTTTTACCTTTATCATGATCAAAGAACACACCAGGTGATCGGTGTAGCTGAGAAACGATCACTCGTTCTGTACCGTTGATCACAAAAGTACCATTGTCTGTCATCAGAGGCAGTTCGCCCATGTAGACTTCTTGCTCTTTAATATCTTTAACTTTCTTTTCAGAGCCTGATGCTTCTTTATCGTAAATAACCAGGCGACACTTCACGCGTAACGATGAAGCGTAAGTCAAACCACGTACCTGACATTCCTTGACATCAAAAACGGGTTTGCCTAGGCGATAACTGACATACTCCAATATTGCAAAACCAGAATGGCTAACAATTGGAAATACCGATTGAAATGCTGCGTGTAATCCCACTTTCTCCCGTGCATCTTCTTTTGCATCTGCCTGGAGAAATTTGCGGAAAGACTCGATCTGAGTAGCGAGCAGGTAAGGAACTTCCATTACAATCTTTTCCTTGCCGAAAACCTTACGAATACGCTTTTTCTCAGTATATGAATATGCCATGATCGTCCTCTAAAATAAGACTAATTTCTAAAACTACGCCACAAAAACATCTAGTCAAACATGCCTCTGTAAAAGCGCAAAAAGGCTGGTGACAAAAATGCCACCAGCCAGCTTGTTACCTTTTAAGTAATAGTAATTACTTAAGCTCGACTGAAGCACCTGCTTCTTCGAGTTGTTTCTTAACATCTTCTGCTTCAGCTTTAGGAGCGCCTTCTTTGATTGTAGAAGGTGCGCCTTCAACCATGTCTTTCGCTTCTTTAAGACCAAGACCAGTAATCGCACGAACAGCTTTGATCGCGCTAACTTTGTTCTCACCAAAACTGGTCATCACAACGTCAAACTCGTCTTTTTCTTCAGCAGCTTCACCACCACCAGCAGCGCCAGCAGCAGGTGCAGCAGCAACTGCCGCAGCAGATACACCAAATTTTTCTTCCATTGCTTCAACAAGTTCAACAACGTCCATTACTGACATATTGGAAATCGCTTCTAGGATATCGTCTTTAGATACAGCCATGATAAATACTCCGTAAAATTATTTAATTAATTATTTGTAGCGTTAAGCAGCTTGTTTTTGATCACGCACAGCGGCAATGGTTCGAACCAATTTCGCATGAGGCTCGTTCAATGTACGAACGAACTTCTCGATTGGTGCTTTCATAATTGCCATTGATAGTGAAACTGCTTGATCGTAAGTAGGTAGTTTTGCAAGTGCTGCAATATCGCCCGGCTCAAGTAACTTGCCACCAATGGAAACCATCTTAACTACAAGCTGGTCATTATCCTTGGCGAAGTCCTTGATGACTCGCGCTGCTGCACCTGGATCTTCCTGAGAAAATGCCAATACCAGCTGTCCTGTAAGACCGTCGACCATGCATGCAAAGTCAGTGTCCTCCAGTGCTCGCCTCGCAAGCGTATTTCGCACAACCTGGAGATGAACTCCACCGTCGCGCGCCGCATTACGAAGATTTGTCATTTGCTCAACAGTCACACCGGCGTACTCCGCAGCTATTGCTGAGTGTGCGCCAGACGCAACCTCTGCAACTTCCGCTACAATTGCCTTTTTCTGTTCAAGATTAAGCACGTTTATTTCTCCTGATTGAGCATTTTTAAAATCTTTCGATCATAAAAACACTCACTCCATAAATGTTTCGTTGATACACCTAACGAAACCCATTTACGGTAACCAACAGAGTATTGAAATCTGTTTTGGCACCGTCTGCGCAGGGAAGATTTTTCAATCTGATTAAGTCTGGTTATTTTTAAATCCGATAAACTGGATCAAAAGTAACGAAACCCCCACGGTCTTTGACAACTAGCCAACCTTTTCAGATCTGCTAGCCCAAAGTTCTTTTTACACCTATTTTCTTAGGCGCTTTGCTCAGCAATACTGGCAAGGTCAATAAGAAGACCTGGCCCCATTGTGCTGCTGATTGATACTTTTTCGAAATACACACCTTTTGCAGAGCTTGGCTTGGCTTTTTTCAGATCCGCCATGATTGCTCCAAGGTTTTCATTCAATGCTTTAACTTCAAATGACAACTTGCCAATTGTGCAATGAATGATTCCGCCTTTTTCTGTTCGGTATTGAACCTGACCACCTTTAGCATTTTTAACGGCTGTAGCAACATCAGGTGTGACCGTTCCAACTTTAGGATTTGGCATCAAACCACGTGGGCCTAATAACGTTCCGAGCTGGCCAACAACACGCATGGCTTCTGGTGCAGCAACAACCACATCAAAATCCATCATGCCACCTTTGATTTCAGCAGCCAGTTCATCCATTCCCACCATATCAGCACCAGCCGCTTTTGCAGCATCCGCTTTTTCACCGTCCGCAAATACAGCTACTCGAACTGTTTTACCGGTACCGTTTGGTAAGACTGTAGAACCACGAACATTCTGATCAGACTTCGTGGGATCGATTCCAAGGTTGACTGAAACATCAACACCTTCGTCAAATTTCACTGACGAAACATCTTTCAGGATCTGTAAAGCATCTTCCATAGGATAGACTTTCCCGGCTTCGACTTTTTCTGCGATCAACTTCGCACGTTTTGATAAATTAGCCATTAGTTAACACCCTCAGTTTCGATTCCCATACTACGGGCGGTTCCGGCGATAGTACGTACCGCAGCATCCATATCAGCTGCTGTCAGATCCGGCTCTTTAGCCGTTGCGATCTCTTCAAGTTGGGCGCGGTTCAATTTGCCAACTTTCTCTGTATTTGGCGTACCACTACCTTTTTTAAGGCCCGCAGCTTTTAAGATCAAAACTGCAGCCGGTGGCGTTTTACTGATAAAAGTAAAACTTCGATCAGCAAATACTGTAATGACAACAGGAATTGGCAGACCAGGCTCTGTGCCTTGAGTCTGAGCGTTAAACGCTTTACAGAATTCCATGATATTGACACCATGTTGACCTAAAGCAGGACCAACAGGTGGACTTGGGTTAGCCTGACCAGCAGGCACTTGTAACTTAATGTAGGCTTCTATTTTCTTAGCCATCTCTCTTCTCCCCGGGTGCAAACGCCTTGCGGCTCCCCATCAGTTGAAAAATGTAAAGGAATCATATTGATTCCGTAAGTTCAGACCTTTCTTAATTAAAATCTTCTATAAATTAAGACAAATCCCTATTCTTTCTCTACCTGAGCAAAACTCAACTCGACAGGCGTTGATCGCCCAAAGATTGAAACTGAAACAGTCAGTTTGGTTTTCTCATAGTTAACGTCTTCAACAACGCCACTAAAGTCAGCAAACGGACCATCAATAACTCGTACCATCGCACCTACATCAAACAGAACTTTAGGTGCTGGTTTGTCGACGCCTTCCTGAACACGTTGCAGGATTGCGTCGGCCTCTTTTTCTGATATTGGCGCCGGACTTTCCGTCGTGCCACCAATAAAACCCATAACACGATCAGTATCTCTGACCATATGCCATGTGTCGTCATTCATTTCCATCTGGACCAATACATAACCGGGAAAGAATTTTCGTTCACTTCTCTTCTTTTCACCGCCACGCATTTCCACGACTTCTTCTTTTGGAACCAGAATTTCGCCAAACTGATCTTCCATGTCATAACGCTCGGCACGTTCTTTCAGGGAAGCCATTACGCGATCTTCATAACCGGAATAAGCGTGTACTACATACCACTTTAGTGACATCGAATTCGTCCCCTTATCCAGTAACCAGCTGAACGATCCAGCTTAAAAACATATCGAGCAACCACAGGAACAAGCCTACGATAAAAACCATGACCATAACGATCAATGTTGTCTGAATGGTTTCCTGTTTTGTCGGCCAGACCACTTTGCGGACTTCGATCTGGGCATCATGTAAAAACCCCCAGGCATTTCGGCCTTTGTCAGTCTGGAACACAACAGCGATTGCAACACCAATAGCGGCCAGCAGACCTAGCACTCTGAACAAGTGAGACTGATCCGCGAAATAGTAATACCCGGCTACCGCTGCGATCACGATCAAGAGTGCAATTGCCAGCTTGACCGTATCGAAAGCTGAAGCTTTTGTTTCTACCTTTGAATTCATAATTTGCCTAGTTTTAAACAACAGTACTTAATTACTCTGCCTCTCTTAAATAGAGATGGCAGGCCAGGAGGGAATCGAACCCCCAACCTACGGTTTTGGAGACCGTCGCTCTGCCAATTGAGCTACTGGCCTGTTGTTCTTTTTTCTCTCTATCTCAAAAATGACAAAATGGCTCCAGGTAAAACCGGGAGCCATTTTACTTGTCTCTATATTAAATTATTCGATTACCTTAGATACAACACCGGCACCCACAGTACGACCACCTTCACGAATCGCGAAGCGTAATCCTTCATCCATCGCAATTGGGGCAATCAACTTAACCGTCATTTTGACGTTGTCGCCAGGCATGACCATTTCTATACCTTCCGGTAGTTCACAAGCACCGGTCACGTCAGTCGTACGGAAGTAAAATTGTGGTCGGTAGTTGTTAAAAAATGGGGTGTGGCGTCCGCCTTCGTCTTTAGAAAGAATGTACATTTCTGCTTCGAAGTGGGTGTGTGGGTTGATAGAACCTTTAGCAGCCAGTACTTGTCCACGTTCGACTTCTTCTCGTTTGGTTCCACGTAGAAGTACGCCGACGTTGTCGCCTGCTTGTCCTTCGTCGAGAAGTTTGCGGAACATTTCTACACCGGTACAGGTGGTTAGTTGTGTTTCTTTTATACCAACAATTTCGATTTCGTCACCAACGTGAACAATGCCGCGTTCGATTCGACCCGTTACTACGGTTCCACGACCTGAAATAGAAAATACGTCTTCTATCGGCATGATGAAGTCGCCGTCGATGGCGCGCTCTGGTTCCGGAATATAGCTGTCTATCGCTTCCATCAGTTTGTCGATAGACTGGGTACCGATTTCGCTGTCGTCGCCTTCTAATGCTTTAAGGGCTGAGCCAACAATGATTGGGGTATCGTCGCCAGGGAAGTCGTATTTGTCTAGTAATTCACGGATTTCCATTTCGACGAGTTCGATGAGTTCTTCGTCATCGACCATGTCGGCTTTGTTCATGTAGACAACGATGTAGGGTACGCCTACTTGTCGTGATAGCAGGATGTGTTCTCTGGTTTGGGGCATGGGGCCGTCTGCTGCGGAGCAAACTAAGATAGCGCCGTCCATCTGGGCTGCACCGGTGATCATGTTTTTAACGTAATCAGCATGGCCGGGGCAATCTACGTGGGCGTAGTGACGTGTGTCTGTTTCGTATTCTACGTGGGCAGTGGCTATCGTAATACCACGCTCTCTTTCTTCGGGGGCATTGTCAATTTGGTCGTAGGCTTTAGTTTCGCCACCGAACTTACTTGCCTGATGCGTCGTTATTGCAGCCGTCAGTGTGGTTTTACCATGATCGACGTGGCCTATCGTGCCGACGTTTACGTGTGGTTTTGTTCTCTCAAATTTTTCCTTGGACACGTTTAATACCCCTTATATCTTTTGTTTAATTACTATATTTACTAATACTATCTGGCTATAAATGGAGCTCATAACCGGACTTGAACCGGTGACCTCTTCCTTACCAAGGAAGTGCTCTACCGTGCTGAGCTATATGAGCTACGAATCATTAGCGCCTTTCCATCCACCGATTCCATCCAGTTTAAAATTGGAGCGGGTGATGGGAATCGAACCCACGTGATCAGCTTGGAAGGCTGGAGTTCTACCATTGAACTACACCCGCAACACCTACCGTTCAATCCCAATCCATATCTAAATGGTGGAGGGGGGAGGATTCGAACCTCCGAAGGCTAAGCCAGCAGATTTACAGTCTGCCCTCGTTGACCGCTTGAGTACCCCTCCAAACGATAGCCGGACATTATCAGAATAATTGAAATGACTGTCAACAGTAAAAAGCGATTAAAAACAGGTATTTTGCTAGTTTTTAGTGAATTTCCCTTGTTTTAGAAAATTCAGCGTCTCTTCGGCGACAGTTTCAGACAAAATCAGTCCGGTATGAGAGGCAGCGAGCTGAATCTGATCAGCGCTGTTTTCGAGCATTGTTTCTTCGACAGACACGGTTCCATCGTTCGGCGAATCAAGTCCGGTAAAAAGTTTGCCCATACCGATCCCGACATTACCTGAAATACTGCCGAGTTCGCGTTTACCCGTCCATTCAGGCGCGTTGCCCAACAAACCAGAATTGAGACTTTCGCCGAGGAACATCGCCCCCAGATTATACTGGTTGAAAAAGTGAGCCGCTCCACTGCCCTGATGCGGTGTTCCCAGAGTGACCACTCTGCCCTTCGGGCTTTTGGGATAAGTATCAAGGAAGTAACGGATCACTAAACCACCAAGACTATGCCCAATATAATGAATTGTTTTTGCGTCGATTTCGTCAACAAAATCATGCAACTCCTGTACAACTTCCTCAATACTCGATCCGGTTGAACTGTAGGAAAACTGATGAGCGGTATAACCCTCATCTTCGATCCGGTTTCTCATGAAGGTCATATCCCAGCCATTCATGAAAAGGCCGTGGATGAAGACCACTGCTTCTGGTTTTTTATTACTCATTATTGAAAAGCTCTTTTAATTGGTAGATCAAGCGTCGTTTGCGCCATAGATCACATGGCCTTGCGCTTTGGAAAAATCTAGCAATCGGGTGATCGATTTGACTGCATCTTTACTGATCGCATCATCAACAATAACTTCGTTGGTTCCTTCTTCAAGACATTCGGCCAACTTGGTCAGACTGTTCATTGCCATCCACGGACAATGCGAACAACTCTGACAAGTCGCGCTGTTTCCAGCTGTCGGTGCTTCGATGAAAATTTTGCCTGGCGCAGCCTGTTGCATCTTGTGGAAGATGCCGCGATCCGTCGCGACGATAAATTCTTTGGCATCAGAATCTTTCGCGTAGTTAATAATGCCCGTCGTTGATCCAACAAAATCAGCCAGCGCGATCACAGAAGGTGGCGACTCAGGATGAACCAGAATTTTTGTTTCCGGTCGGGCTTTTTTCATCGCCTCAAGTTCCGATCCTTTAAAAGACTCATGCACGATACAGGAACCATCCCAGATCAACATATCCACGCCAGTCTGTTGCTGCACATAATCGCCCAGATATTTATCCGGCGCCCAGAGAATCTTTTCACCTTTTTCATGCAGATGATTGATCACCTCTACCGCACTGCCAGAAGTTACCATCCAGTTCGCACGCGCTTTCACCGCCGCGCTAGTATTCGCATAAACAACCACGGTGCGATCAGGGTGTTCATCACAGAACTTACCAAATGCTTCGGCTTCACAACCGAGATCCAGCGAACAGTTCGCATCCAGATCTGGCATCAAAATAGTTTTTTCAGGATTGAGGATCTTCGCCGTTTCACCCATGAAGCGCACGCCAGCGACAACCAGAGTCGAAGCATCGCTCTCATTCCCGAATCGCGCCATATCCAGCGAGTCCGACACATAACCGCCAGTTCGTTCCGCGAGAATTTGCAGATCTGCATCGACATAATAATGAGCAACCAGCACAGCATCTTTTTCTTTCAGCAGTTTCGCTATGCGATCATAAAGTACTTCCTTTTGATCTTCGTCCAATACTTCCGGTGTTACTTCCGGTACGTGGTATGGCAGATCACGATCATTAAATCCGCCAGAAGTTTCGCATACTTCATTCATTGTTTAAACATCCTATTTGGTATGAGCGGCATCAATTGCTTCGTTCGCCCACTCAATTAATTTTTCCTGATCTTCAAAAAGTTCTTCCGGTGCAGAAAAGTATTTTCTGACGTTCACTCTTCCTTTCTTTGTCGAATAAGAAAATGGCTCCATGCCAACCTCTTCATATTTTGATCTCGTTTGATCGTTGACACAAAAGTACAAGGTATTGCCCATGATCATTGCGAATTGCTTTGAACCACTTTTAAAAGCAAAGCCTCCAAAAAATGTCCCGTCCTTTAATTCCCCCAGAGGAACAAACAATTCTCTTACAAACTCAATAAATTCCGGACTAGCACTCATTCTACCAGCTATAAATAACCCACTGCGGCACAACAAAATCCGAATAGATCTCACTCATATTTGTATCCATCACTCCATCGCCATCATCATCGAGCAAATAGTAAGAAGGCCCGACAGAAGGTGTCACTTTGATCATATAAAGATTGCCATTGATCCGATATTCTTCAACAGTTTCATCCTCTTTATTGATGATCGTGATATCCGGCTCCAGCTCCTCGCCAGAATCCACAACGCTCGGCGGCGGTGGCGCGTCGGGTAGATCTTCCAGTTTGACGGCTTCTTCCGCAGACAAACTTGCGCCCAATAATAATATGGTCAATCCTAATAATTTTTTCATTTCCCCTTCCTTCGCTTCAAAAGCAATGACTACAATAGTTGCAAAGCTTCCTGCTCTTCTTCCGATGGCTCAAAGCCACGTTGTTCATAATATTCAAAAATCGCATTGACGACATCATCGGCCTCATCAACCACCGAGAATAGATCTATATCATCGGGACTGATCGTACCATTTTCAACCATCGAATCCTTGAACCATTGCACCAGCCCAGCCCAGAAATCCGATCCCACCAGAATGATCGGGATCTTCGCCGACTTGCCGGTTTGTACCAATGTCAAAATCTCCGCCAGCTCATCCAGCGTTCCGAAACCGCCCGGCAAAACCACATAAGCGGTCGCGTATTTCACAAACATCACCTTGCGCGAAAAGAAATGGCGAAAGGTAATGCCAATATCTTGATACGGATTGCCCGATTGTTCGTGCGGCAATTCAATGTTCAAACCAATGCTTGGCGACGGGCCAGCATAAGCACCTTTATTACCCGCTTCCATCACGCCCGGACCACCACCCGTCACCACAGAAAATCCCGAGTCCGACAATTTATACGCGATCTCTTCGGTGAGTTTATAATAGACATTGTCCGGAGCAAATCGGGCTGATCCGAAAATACTCACCGACGGTTTTATCCCCGAGAGTTTTTCATAGCCTTCGACAAACTCGGCCATGATCTGCAAAATCTTCCACGGATCCGGCGATCGTGCGCCATCTTTCTTGCGGTTTTTGATTGTTTCCATCGCACCATCCTTATCCATCAGTCGGGAAGCATGGAGGGTTTTATCCTGATCATTCATACTACCCATATTAACTTAATCTATTGAAGACAACACTGTGAAAAAAGATACTTTTATATTAGTCGATGGCTCGTCCTATTTATTCCGCGCTTTCCATGCGCTGCCACCTTTAACCAATTCCAAAGGTCAGCCCACCGGCGCGATCCACGGCGTGATGAACATGTTGCGAAGACTACTCAACGATTTCGATCCACAATACTTCGCGGTCATCTTCGACGCCAAAGGCAAAACCTTCCGCAACGATCTTTATAAAGAGTACAAAGCGAATCGCCCGCCGATGGATGATGATCTGCGTTGCCAGATCGAACCTTTACACGAAATGATCCGCGCCAGCGGCTGGCCAATATTGGTGATCGACAATGTCGAAGCCGACGACGTGATCGGCACTCTTTCGACACAAGCTAGCCAGCTCGGCTTACGCACAATCATCTCCACCGGCGATAAAGACATGGCGCAACTGGTCGATGACAACGTGTCTTTGATCAACACCATGAACAACGGCGGACTGATGGATCACGATGGCGTGGTCGAAAAATTCGGCGTAAAACCTGATCAGATCATCGACTACTTAACATTGATGGGCGACAAGGTTGATAACATTCCCGGTGTAGAAAAAGTCGGGCCGAAAACAGCGGCGAAATGGATCAACAAATATGGATCGCTGGCTGGCGTGATCGAAAATGCTGATCAGATCAAAGGTAAAGTCGGCGAATATTTACGTGATGCTCTGGAACAACTTCCGTTGTCGCAAAAACTCGCCACCATTGTTCTCGACGTACCGCTTGATCAAAAACCAACGGACATGATCCCGACCGATGCAGAAACAGAAACGCTGATCGAACTTTATTCCGAACTGGAATTTAGATCATGGTTAAGAGAATTAACCAGCGATCAGGATTTCTCGCCTAATCAAACGACAACCAATAATTCGGATCAAGAAACAGAAGAAGAAATAACCGATCAGATCGAAACAGAATACGAAACCATTCTCACCGAAGATCAACTCAACAGCTGGATCACAAAATTAAAAGAAGCTGACCTCTTCGCCTTCGACACAGAAACCACCAGCCTCGATTATATGCAGGCCATCATCGTCGGCGTGTCCTTCGCAGTCGAAACAGGCAAAGCTGCTTACGTTCCCTGCGGACATGATTACCCCGGCGCGCCGGATCAGCTTAGTCGTGAAACTGTACTCGGATCATTAAAAGAATTACTGGAAAATCCTGATCAGAAAAAAGTCGGGCAGAATTTAAAATACGATAAAAATGTTCTCGCCAATCACGATATAGAACTCAACGGCATAGAATTCGACACCATGCTCGAATCCTACGTTCTCGACAGTACCGCGACCCGACATAATATGGATGCGCTGGCCTTAAAATATCTGGGCATTGAGACGATCCACTTTGAAGAGATCGCAGGCAAAGGAAAAAAACAACTGACTTTTAATCAGATCGGTCTTGAAGAAGCCGCGCCGTATGCAGCAGAAGATGCCGATATTACTTTGCGATTGCATGAAAAATTATGGCCGAAGTTTAAAGTTCAAGAAGATCAACAAGATCAAAAAGATCCTCAGTTTGTCTTTGAAAAAATCGAAATGCCATTGGTACCGATCCTTTCTCGCATCGAAAGAAACGGCGTAAAAATTGATCGTGAAATGCTAAGAAAACAAAGCCAGGAACTGGCAACACGCATGCTTGAGATCGAACAACAAGCCTACGAAGATGCTGGTGGACCTTTTAACATGAACTCACCAAAACAGATTCAGGAGATTCTGTTTGAGAAAAAAGAATTACCGATCATTTCTAAAACACCCAAAGGACAACCATCCACCGCAGAAAATGTTTTGCAGGAATTGGCGGTCGATTATTTATTGCCAAGATTGATCCTCGAGAATAGAAGTTTAAGTAAATTAAAATCAACCTACACCGATAAACTTCCGCTACAAATAAATGAAAAAACCGGACGCATTCACACCAGTTATCATCAAGCGGTAACCGCCACGGGACGACTCTCATCTTCTGATCCAAACTTACAAAATATTCCGATCAGAACTGAAGAAGGCCGACGCATAAGGCAGGCGTTCATCGCATCCGATGGTTACAAACTAATGGCCTCGGATTATTCGCAAATAGAGTTACGGATCATGGCACATTTATCTGGCGACGAAAGATTACGCGACGCATTCACCAATGGCGAAGATATTCATAAAGCCACCGCTGCAGAAGTTTTTGCCGTCGAACTTTCCGAAGTAGAAACAGATCAAAGACGCGCCGCAAAAGCGATCAATTTTGGTTTGATCTACGGCATGTCTGCCTTTGGCCTCGCCAAACAATTAGATGTCAGTCGCGGCGAAGCGCAGGAATATATCGAACTCTACTTCACACGTTATCCGTCAGTAAAAAGATTCATGGACGAAACCCGCATACTCGCCCACGAACAAGGTTATGTCGAAACCGTTTTCGGTCGCAGACTCTACCTGCCAGAGATCAACTCAAGAAATGGCCAACGCCGACAATACGCAGAACGCACCGCGATCAATGCACCTATGCAAGGTACGGCTGCTGACATTATTAAGCTTGCTATGATCGATGTTGATCGGTGGTTATCTGAGTCGAAAGTTGATGCGAAGATTATTATGCAGGTGCATGATGAACTGGTGTTGGAAGTTGCTGATGGTGAGGTTGATCTTGTTAAGGAGAAACTGGAAAATATTATGACTTCTGCTGCTGAGCTGGATGTTCCGCTTGTGGTTGATACCGGGGTTGGGGATGATTGGGATGAGGCGCATTAGGTTTTTTGTTACACTGACCCTAATTATTCAGTCTGTATATATAAAGAAAATACATGGATAATATTGTCCATGTATTACCAAGTTAGCTTTATGGAAATTGTAATGTCATATTCACTAATAATATCTACTTTCGTTGCAGTTGCTGGATGGTTTATAGGTCATCAATTTAATGCCAAAAGAGACAAAAACAATAAACGCCGAGATATACAAATTCATTACATGATAAAAGCCTATCAAAATCTAGAGAGTGGAATTGGGCGCGAAGTCTATGGGGAGATATACGCAGGTAATATAGAATCAGCACTAGCAGACATACAGCTACTTGGAACAGCAGAGCAGATCGAAATGGCAAAAAAGTATTCTTCAGACCTTACCGAAACAGGAAAAACTGACGCAAGTTTGCTTCTAAATAGCCTTAGAGAATCTCTTCGTAAGGAACTTAATTTGAAAAATATTGATAGTCCCATTTTCCATCATAGGTTTGTAGAAAAAAGCTAACAAACCGCGTCAAGCGACCCGCTAAAAGAAGAAAAATCAAAAAGGAAGGACGGAAGAAGGACGGGGTCAGGCCTTACATTTGACACTTTTCTTTAGACTTACCCTTTCTTTTTAGTATCTTCTTTACCCTTACTCGCTGTTGCCTTAGCAATACCAGAAAAGAATTCCTGAAACTGTTCCATACCCTGTACACCTAATGGCAGGAAGCGTTTCATGATTACTTCCGGATCGCTCATCTCATCTATTGAAAGATTCATTTTCTCCTTAACTTTTGCCAGTATTTCTTCTTGTAAATGTTCGACATCTGGCAAGCCCATAATTTTCCTGGCTTCTTCCGGGCTCATGTCTATTTCGATGTTTATCTTCATAATGTCACCGTATGATTGGGTATTATTTCCAAGTTTAGCAGCTTATTGAAAAACTACCGCCAGGCTGAGCAGCAGTAAACCGAAGATTAGTCTGTTCCACTTTTAACCAGTTTCCCAACCGTCATGCCTTGCACAAGAATCGAGAAGATAACGATCACGTAGGTGATCATCAATAAGGCCTCACGATGTTCTCCTTCAGGTAGGGTCAACACCAGCGCGATTGAGATACCGCCACGCAAACCTCCCCATGTGAGAATTCTTATGATCTTTGGCGTGAAGCTCTGGCGAAGTTTTAACAGTGAAACAGGAATCCCTACCGAAACAAATCGAATGGCTAATACGACCGGGATCATAATCAGACCTGCCCAGAGGTATAGCTGATCATAAGTCAGGACGAGAACTTCTAGTCCGATCAAGACGAATAACATGGCGTTGAGAATTTCGTCGATCAGTTCCCAGAAATTATCCAGATGATCTCGGGTTTTATCTGACATGGCATGCTTTCTACCTTTGTTTCCGATCAGTAATCCAGCGACAACAATGGCAATCGGGCCTGATAGATGCCATGCGCTGGCAAGTGCATAGCCGCCTAAAACTAACGCCAAGGTCAGTAAAATTTCCACCTGATAATTATCTATACTGGCGAGCATTCGGAAGGCGATGTAGCCGATGACAAAACCAAAGATCACGCCGCCGATCACTTCCTGACCAAATAACATGGCAATGCTGATCGCGCTGACTTCTCCATGTCCGCCGCCATGCCCTCCTCCGACAAAACTTAGTAAGACAAGGAAGACGACAACCGCAACGCCATCATTAAATAACGACTCTCCTGCGATTTTTGTTTCCAGCGATTTCGGAGCACCTACAGTTTTTAAAATACCCAATACAGCGATCGGATCCGTTGGAGAGATCAATGATCCAAACAGTAAACAATAAATCAGCGGCATATCCAGTCCGAGAAAACCGAAAATTGCGAATGCAGCAAAGCCGACCATAAAAGTAGAAGCGATCACGCCAACGCTGGCCAGAATCGCGACAACCCATTTTTGTTTGATCAACTCTTCCAGATGAACATGCAATGCTCCGGCAAACAACAATGCACTCAACATGCCTTGCATCAGCGTTTCATTAAAGTCGATTCCTTTTAAAAGATCTTTGGCCTGATCCTGAAAAGGTAAACCTAACTTGCCGAGCACAACGATCGCCAGCGACATCAATAGTGCGATCACCAGCAAGCCAATCGTCGTAGGCATTTTTAAGAAGCGGTAATTGAGGTAGCTAAAAACAGCAGCCAGAGAAATAAGAATGGCGATGGTATCGATGATTGTCATTGTGATCCGTGGAATTAGGTTTGTCTATTATTTGTGTGTGTATTAGAACACACCCGGATGAAAGAGACGCGAACCATTCTTGATCTATTAGTTTTTGGTGTAATTAAAAGTTATTAGATCAACTAAAGAGGAGTATATTTCTATTTATGTGTAAAGGAGCAATCTATCATGCGTAAGATAAATGACTTTAAACCTTTTGTTCCATCAAATGATGATGCTGTATCAAAAGCATTCTATGAATGTATGGGGTTCACCGTGAATTGGGATGATGGAGAGGTCTGCGAGATCGATACTAACTCTGGTTTTCGATTCCTGCTCTTACCCAGGAACCATAACAACTATGCCCACAGTCTAATGCTTCACTTCATGGTTAACTCTGCACAAGAATGGTATGACCATTTTAAGAGCGTGAATCTTGTAGAAAATTTTAAGGGTACAAAAGTTGCGGAACCAGAACTGATGCCATGGGGGTTACTGATAACCCATGTTTGGGATCCTGCCGGTGTGTTACTTCATTTTGCGGAAAGACCCGACGAAAACAAATAAACAATAAGAGAATTAATATGAAGATAGAAGCAAACTGCACATTTAAAGTGACCGGATGGGATGAAAATCCTTACAACGAATTTGAGGATGGAGCAAAATTAACAAAGGCTAAGGTCTCTCAGCTCTATGAAGGTGATCTAAGTGGTGAGGGTTCAGTGGAATTTCTCATGAGTCATGCTGCTAATGGGACTGCATCCTTCGTCGGCATAGAGCTGATCACAGGGATTTTGTCTGGAAAAACAGGAAGTTTTATTATTCAGCACATTGGTACTTTTGATAGTAATGGCGCATGTAGTAACTGGATGATTCTTCCTGAATCTGGTACTGGTGAATTAACCGGTATTTGCGGAGACGGTAGTTATGCTGCAACAACTGCTACTGTCAAAATGCTTTTCAGCTATGAAATCAAATAATGCCTGTAAACAGTTCAAAGTTACTGGCAAAGTGCAAGGTGTCTCCTTTCGTGCTTTCACACAACGCCAGGCGCGCCTGCTCAACCTGACAGGCTGGGTAAGAAATAATCCTGATGGATCAGTCGAGCTGGTTGCCTGTGGTTCGGAAGATTCACTAACTTCAATGGAAGCCTGGCTACATCATGGAGCAGACTGGGCAAGGGTTGATCAGGTTCTGGTAGAAGAAGTGGAATGTGAAGACTTCGACAACTTTGATATTCGTTAGCGTCTAAGCTCCCCCGATCCAATAATTACTTAAATAAATAATAATAGTTGTACTTACAACTATTATTATGATAAGTTCTATTTATGTTTGAAAGATGTCTTTATTTTAATGTCAATTCCTTCACCAGAAAGGTGAACAAGATCTGGGATAATGCATTTCAAGATCTGGGATTTTCTCCGGCACATGCTTATCTGTTGCGTCTGGTTTTAGAGCAACCTGGTCTGACTCAAAAAGAGATCGCTTCTGAGTTATCTCTGGAAAAATCTACTATTACACGATTTGTCGATGCTCTCGAAGATAGAGGATATTTACAACGGAAGAAGACTGGGAGAGAACAGGTGATCTTTCCTACTAATTCATCAAAAAAGTTAGAGAAACAATTAAATAAAAAAGGTGATGAGTTATATCAAACAATGATCGCGAGTATTGGTAAAGAAAAGCTGATCAAGTTAGTAAATCAGATCCGTAAAACAAATGATGCTTTGAAATAAAAATCTCGGATATATTTTAACTATATAGTTGTATATACAACGTTTTGAAAAATAATGAAAACTATTACTGGAATAATTACTGGAACAGAGCATATCGAAAATAAAACTGATCCATATTCTGCTCTAGTTAAGTTTTACAAAGCTTTCAACAATGGAAACCTTGAATTGATGCAGCAAAATTGGTTGCAAACATCCGAGGCATCCATGTCTAACCCTTTAGGTAATTTATTTCGTGGCTGGAATCAGATCAGCGCAGTTTATGATCGTATTTTCAGCGGATCTGCTGAAGTCTATGTTGAATTTTATGACGTCACGATTCATCAGACTGGGGATATGTTTTGTTCTGTCGGCCGTGAGAGAGGTTATTTCAAAATAGGCGACAAAGAAATCGAACTGGCGATTCGCACAAGCAGAATTTATCAACTGAATAATAATCACTGGAAACAACTCCACCATCATGGGTCAATCTGTATCCCTACCTTGTTGGCTGATTATCAATCAGCTGTTAATGGATAACTAATAGGAGAGGTGAACATGTCATTTTTTACATCTAGCGCATTTGCTCTTTTTCTAAATCTTACGATGATTATTTATACGCTATGGGTTATTTCTCTGGGAGAAAAGAAAGGGCTATTATCAATCAGTATTGGTCTCGGTTTGTTAGTTTGGCTCGCCATTTTACATCTTGGACTATCAACTAAAAGCATTTTTCCGGAGGATATTTCTGGCATCGCATTCCTGGCGATTATCTTTGTTGTAGTTGGCGCGGTTGGCGCGTTATTATTTTTCATCAAACCTCTCCGGGGAAAATTATTAGCGTTGAGCCAACGACAACTGCTATTAATGCAGGGTATCCGCGTTTTCTTTGGTGCTAATTTCCTAATGCAGGCAAGCCTGGGCGAGTTGCCGCTTACATTTGGGATTCTGGATGGCTGGACACATATTGCTGCAGGATTTTTTGGACTGATTGCAGCCTTTAGTTTAGCCAACGGAACAGATGGTAAACGCCGCGCATGGTTTGCTAATATTTTTGGTGTGGTTGATATTCTAGTCGTTGCTAGCACGCTTGCACTCATTTTACTTCCTACCTTAACACCGCACCACAATATGATGTATGCCGTCTTTCTACCGGCACCACTCTGGCTTTGGTTCCATGTTGTATCAATTGCGAAGTTACTTGATCAGGATGAACCAGCGCGAGCTGATGTCAATGAGAACTAAATTTTAATTAATGGAGAGTGATATGCAAAAGATAAGCAATCCCGAATTATATTGGCTTGTATTAACGATAATTATGACGGCAGTTATCTGGATGCCGATTATTGTAAATCGCATTATAGAAACAGGTTTTTGGCCCACCTTAAAACCACCACAGTTACAAGCTAAGGCATTGTGGGCTGAAAGATTAATGCGATCACATTCAAATGCTGTCGAAAATCTAGTTATTTTTGCTCCATTAACTCTGGCTATACCACTAATGGGCATAGGCACTGCGACAACGGCTACGACCTGTATGGTGTATTTCTTTGCGCGATTAGCACATGTTTTTGCTTATGTTTTAGCAATACCCGTTATTAGAACATTAGCCTTTGTGGCTGGTTTTGCTTGCCAAATAATATTGGCAACAACTTTATTAAGTACTTTATAACTTAAGGAGAAAGCAGGTGAGTATTAAATTTTATTATGGTTCAGGATCTCCATTTTCATGGTATATCTGGCTTGTTTTAGAACATAAACAGCTTCCTTATGAATTCAATTTACGTTCGCTTCAAAATGGCGAATTGAAAACTCCTGAATATTTGGCAATTAACCCGCATGGCAAAGTGCCGACCATTGTTGATGATGATTTTTCGATATGGGAAGCATTAACGATAGCGGAATATTTAGAGGAACGTTATCCCGAAAACCCTATCTTCCCTGCTGAATTACAGGATAAGGCAAGGGTTCGTCGTCTTGCTGCTGAAGTTTATAGTTATCTTTATCCAACATTACGGCAATTGATGGAACACACATTATTTAATCCCGAAAATGACAGTGACCCTACACAAGTAAAAACAGCAATTAAAGCATTAGAACCTGAATTGAAGTATTTCGAAAACCTTCTAGAAGGCGAGTATTTTGCTGACGAGATTTCTGCCGTAGATTTTGCAATCTATCCATTCCTCGCTTTAGTCATGCGTATTGACCAGCGAAAACCAGACATTGGTGTCGGAAAACTTATCGGGCCAAAGTTATCGGCATTTATGGGACGTATTGAGAAATTAGATTATTTTAATAAAACCATGCCACCACATTGGAGAGATTAAGTCATGTCAAATCGAATAAAAAAACCCGTTTGCGTAATCATCGGCGTCGGCCCTGGTAATGGTGCTGCCTTCGCGCGACGCTTTAGCCTGGAGGGTTATAAGGTAGCACTATTAGCGCGTCAAATTAAGTTTACAACTAAACTTGCAAGTGAAATCGAAGATGCGAGTGCTTATGCTTGCGACGTGGGTGATTCTAATTCGGTTGAACAGGTATTTTCTAGTATTCGTGATGAATTAGGAGAGGTTGATACGCTTATCTTTAATCCGGGTGCTGGTATCTGGAAAACAGTAGAAGAAATCACACCAGATGAGTTTGAACAGAGCTGGAGAGTAAATGCGTATGGTGCTCTGCTAGCCTCAAAGCAAATTATTCCCGCCATGAAAAAAAATAAACAGGGTAATATTATTTTTATTGGTGCTACAGCATCACGTCGTGGTGGTGCAAAAACCGCAGCATTCGCACCTGCTAAAGCTGCCCAACGGAGTTTGGCTGAATCTATGGCAAGGCATCTTGGCCCTTCAGGAATTCATGTGGCAACGGTTATTGTAGATGGTGTCGTAGACACGCCGAGTACGCGGAAAATGATGCCAGATAAACCAGATGATTACTTTATTCAGCCAAATGATTTTACAGATGTTATTGTCCACCTTGTAAAACAAAAACCCTCTACATGGTCATCTGAAATTGAGATTCGTCCTTTCGGTGAGGTTTGGTAAGAATTTCAGATAACCAGTTTTATAAACCTGGTTTAACTAAGTCTACCAATATCGGAGAGACTAAAACCCTTAGGAGGAAAGTCAGCCCAATGCCCTATGTAAATATCAAAGTTACTAAAGAAGAAGTCACTAAAGAACAGAAAGCTCTATTGATTAGCGGAGTCACCGATCTACTGAAAAAGGTGCTTGGGAAAAATCCGGCAACCACTGTCGTCGTTATTGATGAAGTTGATACCGATAACTGGGGTATTGCTAGTGAACAAGTGACAGAACGAAGGAAAAAAGGTCTTTAAACAACAATGAAATTCTTATTTCTTTATGGATTAGCGATCATCGTTGGCGCCCTGATACCTGTGCAGGCTGCAACGAATGCCGCACTTAGCAAAGTAACAGGTCATGTATTTTATTCCTCACTGATCTTATTTGGTGTCGGAACAACACTAGTATTGATTCTCATCATATTATTCAGACCGATCCCTCCTTCTATAGAAGAACTGACGGCGGCACCTTTTTATAGTTATGCCGGAGGACTAATTGTAGCTACCTATGTTTTATCAATTACTTTTCTTGCACCAAGGATTGGTGTGGGAAATGCCGTACTCTTGATCGTCACCGGACAAATATTGTCGGCTGCTATCATCGATCATTATGGTTTATTCGGATCTAGCGTATTCCCTTTTACTCTTAATAAAATAGCAGGGCTAAGTTGCATGATTGTCGGGCTGGTTATTGTTAACAACTCATAAACTCATCCAAGCAGAAATTTATTGATCTGAACGGCAATTTGTCTTGGCGGTAGTTCTCCACCAATGGCCATCAGTTTATTCATAAAGCCGGGAACAACCGTTGCTTTGTTTTTCATTAAAGCTTTGTAACCCGCTTCGACCACTTGTTGTGATGAAGTGATCGGCAGTAAATTAAACATTCTCGTTGACTGAACATCATCATCGTCACCAAACTCTGTTTCGGTCGGTCCGGGACAAAGCGCCGTGATACTCACACCCGTACCTTTTAATTCGGCACGAAGTGATCGCGTGAAAGAAAGAACGTAAGCTTTGCTGGCATAATAAACAGCAAACTTTGGTCCTGCTGGTTGAAAGGCGGCAAGCGATGCCACGTTGAGAACCCTGCCATTTCCAGCTTTAACCATGTCCTTAACAAACAATCTTGTCAGGCTGGTTAACGAAAGAATATTGAGTTTGATCATATTCTCATTTTCCTGATCATCCATTTCGTGGAATTTTCCGAACCGTCCTACTCCGGCATTATTGATCAGAATATTTATTTTAAGATCACGTTCGCTGGTCATCTGATGTAATTTTTCGGCAGCATTATCTTCAGTCAGATCCATTGGAATAACATTGACTATCCGGCCATATTTTTCCTGTATTGATTCGGCTAATTCTTTCAGAAGTTCTTCACGGCGGGCGACAACAACTAGATCATATCCTTCCCTCGCCAACAGATGACAAAAATCATATCCAAGACCACTAGAAGCTCCGGTAACTAATGCAACTTGATCATTCATTTACGTATCCTCATTTGCTGATTTTCTTGTCCATTCTTCTGTCCGGCCAAAAACAGAAACACCAACATATCCACGAAGTTTAAGCGTATTGTTATCCTTCAAAGACATTTTACATTTATAAGTTTTGCCATTATTCGGATCATAGATCCAGCCGCCTGCCCACTTATTATCGCCACGAAAAGTCAGATCACCCAAAATTTGCATGCCCTGTAATGAACGATCTCTTAAATCTGGATCAGGGTTATTTATATCTTTACGATCAGGACTATCTGGATCGGTACTACCAAGAACTGTCCCGATATATTTCTCACCCTGTTTTGAAATTTCGACCTGTCCATCGCCGGCGGCATTGATCCAGGTACCTAATATTTCCTCCTCTTCTATTGCATAAGCTGTACTGAAACTGACCAAACTAAAAATCATGATCATCAATAATCGAATTTGTTTTTTCATCTCAAGTCCTCAATTTTTGTTTTCGTTATTATTAACATACTAGTCACTATAGTTTTTATAGTCAATATGATTTCTATACCTATATGCTATTATTTACCGATGGCAAAACGTTATGACCAAAACTGTTCCATCGGTAGAGTTTTAAATGTTATCGGTGATGACTGGAGCATTATGATTCTGCGTGATCTGTTCCAGCAAAAATCCTGTCGTTTTCAGGATCTGATGAATTCATTATCAAGTCCCTCACCCAACACATTATCGACAAGACTAAAATGGCTAGTCTCTCAGGGCATCATCGAAAAGAGAGCCTATTCGGAACATCCACCAAGATCGGAATATGTTCTGACAGAGAAAGGGCGTGAACTTGGCCCGATTATGTTAGAAATGAAAAAGTGGGGAGAAAAATATGACTAATGAAAACACAAGTGTAAAAGAAGGAAGCTGTCTTTGTGGTGCGGTAAAAATTTCCGCCAATACAGTAAGCAATGAAGCTGGAGCCTGCCATTGTGGTACGTGTCGAAAATGGGCCGGCGGACCTTTTATGGCAGTGGATTGTGGGATCGATGTTTCTTTTGAAGGTGAAGAGGATCTTGGCATTTATGCTTCATCCGACTGGGCTGAACGCGGCTTCTGCAAAAAATGTGGAAGTAATTTATTTTATAAATTAAAAGAAACGGGACAGTACATCATGGCTGTCGGAATCTTCGATGACAGTCAATCGTTTGTTTTTGGTCATCAGGTTTTTATTGATGAAAAACCCAGCTATTACAGTTTTGCGAATGAAACACAAAACATGACTGGTGCTGAAGTCTTCGCTCAATTTGGTTCGCCGGATTCCTAACTTCATGGTGAAAGATTTCAAAGCATTCCAAAATACAGCTGTCGAGGAAGTTTTTAATGCTTATCCGGATAGGCTAAGAGAAAAGTTAATGCTTCTACGTCAGTTGATCTTCGACACTGCGGCCGCAACAAAAGGTGTCGGTGAGTTAGAAGAAACGCTTAAATGGGGACAACCAAGTTATCTCACAACACAATCAAAAAGTGGCAGTACGATCAGAATAGATTCCATAAAAGCTGATGATCAACAATATGCGATCTACTTTAATTGTAAAACAACACTAGTCGAAACCTTCAGAGAAATTTATCCTGATCAGTTTCATTTTGAAGGGAATAGAACCATTATTTTTGATCTGGATAACGATGTTCCGATCAATGAACTGAGCGACTGTATTTCAATTGCGTTGACTTATCATTTTAGAAAATACCGAGGAACATCATGACCAATGAAGAAAAAATAAAATATGCAAATGACGAGCTCTTTGGGAAAGGCAACTTAGAGATCGTAGGTGAAATCTTTTCAACCAATTACGTTGTCCACTCAGGATGCAAGGATTATAAGGGTCATGAACCCATAAAACGATTTACCCGACAGCTACGTTCCGCGATTCCAGATATTCGTGTCGAGGATGTTTCGATCATCCTAATCTCGGTAGAAGATACAATTGCCTGGCAGCGCACATTAAGCGGTACGCATGATGCAAACATGATGGGTATTCCTCCCACAGGAAAAAAAGTTGAATGGAGAGATATGTTAGTCACTCGTTTTGATGACGAAAAAATTGCTGAGGAGTGGACAGTTTCAGAGCTTGTAGGGCAATTACTTATAAAATCAGCTGGAGCAGGAAAGGAGATAAAAATATGACTCAATACATAATCACTTACTTCGGTGGCGATCAACCATCTACACCGGAAGAAGGTCAGCAACATTTCGCAAATTATAAAGAATGGTTATCTTCATTAGGTGACTCAGTTGTTAGTCCTGCAAATCCATTTAAAGATACGAACACTATAAACCCTGATGGCACTGTTACGAGCGGAAGCACAACATCAATGTCTGGTTACACGATCATTGAAGCTGATTCTATGGAGTCGGCATTAAAGATGGCCAAAACTTGCCCATTTCTTGATATCGGCGGATCACTAGAGGTGTCTGAATTAATCCAGATGCCCGGCTAGCAGTAAACGAATGGGAAGTCTGAATAATAAAAATACATTTCTCATCGCTGGCGGAATACTAAGCCTCATTGCCAGTTTACTTCATATTGCAATTATCATTGGCGGTGCTGAATGGCTTCGTTTTTTCGGTGCAGGAGAAGCGATGGCAAAAATGTCAGAAGACGGTTCAATGTACCCGATGATCATTACATTTATTATTGCATCGGTTTTGTTCCTCTGGGCATTATATGCATTCTCTGGTGCAAGAATAATACGAAGGCTACCTTATTTGAAACCAGCACTTGTGCTTATAACGGCGGTATATTTAGTTCGAGGTCTTGGAGTTATTCCTGTCTTTTTTGTTCAGCCTGATCTGATTGATAACTTTATGATCTCGAGTTCGGTTATCTGTTCGGTTTATGGGATCTTATATTTGATCGGTACGGTCCGAGCATGGGATTACTTATCGGGCAAAAATAACTATTGATCAAGTCGTAACAATTCAGAAAATGCTTTAGGATTTTCCAGGTTTGGAAAATGTCCGCAACCATCAAACTCATGAAATTCACATTCTGGAATATGATCACGCATGGTCTCAAAGTTTGTATTTTTGTGTGACCAGTCTTTATTGCCCCAAATCATCATTGTTGGAACTTCTATTCCATTCAAAGCATTCTCACTAGCGCATGCCATTCCCTGAACGGTACTCGCCAGACAAAAGCAACCTCCCGTTTGAAGAGCAACCAATGAGTGACTTATAAAACTTTCCTTATGAGAACTATTTCTTGGCAAAGCTATGCCGTGCCATTTTGAAGACAATGTTTTCGACATAGCAGCATTACTAACCTGACCAACAAATGGGATGCGTAATGGCTTAGGAATATTGCGATCAATCCACTGAGTTCTCATTGAGTTTAATGACGGCGTTTGCGCTAATACCAGTCGAGAAACTCGCTCCGGATATTTTGCTGCCACAGCCATCGCAACAAAACTGTTAACACAGGAAAAGGAGAGAATTGCTCTTTCTATTTTGAGCGCATCGAGTACAGAAATAACAACTTCTGCACTTTTATCAAGGCTGAAGTCATAACCAGATTCAGGAAAAGAAAATCCGAAACCCGGCATATCGAAACATACCACTCTGAAATGATCGGATAATTCAGTGATCAACTGTTCATAATGCTCAATAACACAAGGGCCGTCAGGAACCATGATCAAAGCTGGTTTTTTACCGCCCGTATCCTGAACTCTGATCTTGCCAGAACCTGTTTCAAGAATATTCATGTTCTCAGGCCAACCAGCGATCACTTCGTTAGACGGTGAACGAAAAATATGCCTGATGCTATCTACAATATATCCGTGACTCATTAAACTTTCACGTCTTTGCGATCAACTGAAAAACTAATCGCCATGTAAAATAGATAAAGTCCGATCAAAATATCTATCGCTCCACAGAATTCTGGCCACCATAATGGTGTTCCTGAATTGATAAAAAGTTTATCGTGCATTACGTCATAAACTCCATGAAATAGACAGGCAGCAGCAAGAACTATCAGACCTGTTTTCCTGTTTATTTTGATCGCTAAAAATGCCAGCCCGATAAAAACAATACCCATCATGATTTCTTTATAAAGAGCTGACATATCGGATCCAGTAATCGCGAACACCCAATAATAAACTGGAAAGGTCGCGATCAATAATGGATATGCCCACGACTTTTTTTCTAATCTTGTTTTACGAAACCGGATGATCACCGCTACCGCAATAATGATTCCAGCGGTAAATGCTATTAGATTCATATTTGTGATCTGATACATCATTTTCACGAGGCCACTTTCAATAAAATATTATCGTCAATAAAAGAAGTTACTTTTTCGATCACCATTTTATCTCGTAAGATTCTTCGATGACCGAGTTTTTCGGTCACCATAATTTCGCTGTTTTTCCAGGCTTCAGCGATCAGCTTTGCGCTACCAACGGGCACATCTTCATCATGTTGATCATGAATCAACAATCCTGAAGTCGAAATCGTTTTTGCTATTTCCGGTATGGAAAATTTCTCCCAGACATCTTTGCCAAACTTCTTCTCCAGCAATTTCTTTTGTATTTCGACAACCTCTGGTTTTACTTTCATCATGATCGAAAAATATTTAACAATACCAGCGATATCTAAAGGCGAAGCGATACAAGTGACTTTATCCAACAGCATTCCTTCATCGAGTGCATGCAAAAGACACATGCCACCAAACGAGTGCGTGATCGCGGAATGGAATGTTCCATATTGCTGATCGACTTCCTGTATGACGCGACTAATCGCTGGCAGGTTTGTACTGTTGCCAGCTGTCCGGCCGTGCGCGGGCGCATCGAAACCGATCACACGATATCCCTTTTCCACCAGATTCTCTGCAAACGATCCCAGTTGAGCAGCGCGACCATTCCAGCCGTGCACCAACAAAATGGCTGGATGATGATCTTCTCCCCAGATATAAAGCTGGATTTTTTTTCCTTCGGATTCCAGCGTTTCCCAACGCGCTTTTTTTAAGATTTCTGTTTCACGTCGTGGTTCTGGAAATCTATGTGTTTTGTACCAGAAATAATTAACCAACCGCGCGCCCAGATGTGGTGATAGTTTTGATGTGAAACCAATACCACCACGGATCATTTTTAACAAAGCTGGTGTTTTTTGTTTCTTTTTTGTCATAAGTTTTTCTCTGATCAACAATTTAGATGAAATCTTAGACATTGCACGACAAATTGAATAGTGTCATATTTGACATTATTTATGCGGAATGCGCCATGCCTCACAAAATTGCTTTTGTTGCTATTGAAAACTGTCTGAGTTCATCGATCACGGGGCCAGTCGATCTGTTTACGGCGGCCAATATGATCGCGCGATTGAGAAACAAGACGAAGAAACGGGTGTTTGAATGGTCGGTTGTTTCCGAAAATGGCGATCCTGTTAAGACATTCAATGGCTATCATCAGGAAGTTGATCAGAGTTGGGATGCGTTGGAAGATTGTGATCTGATCATCATTCCTGGCTTCGCAGAGGTCACTATTGACCTTCTGTTAGAGACACTAAAAGCTAACCAGCCATTGATCAACTGGTTAAAAAAACAAGCTAAAAAAGATACCCTGATCGCAGGAAATTGCTCCGGCAATTTTACGATGGCCGAGGCCGGTTTGCTTAATGGACATCCGGCAACAACAACCTGGTGGCTCACAGATTTCCTGAGCGAACGCTATCCTGAAATCCTTGTTCAACCCGATGCAATTCTCACCGCCAGTGATCAATTTATCTGTTCCGGCACTGCCATGTCGTGCCTTGATATGGGTGTTTATCTGATCGAACGGTTGGCCGGACAATCGCTGGCAAAACTCACTGCTCGCTACATGCTGGTGGATGTAAACCGGAATTCACAGGCTCCTTATCGACTACCTGTTCCACAAAACCAGCAGGATCGATTTATTCTAAAAGCCAGAAGACAGATCCGTAGAAACCTGAAAAACGTGATCACCGTGCAAAGACTTGCTGAGGAAATGAATGTCAGTACACGGACGCTGATCAGAAAATTTAAAACACAAACGGGGCAAACACCTTTAGCCTATATTCAAAAACAACGGATCGAAGCAGGGAAAGAATTACTGGAAGATAGTGATTTGCCACTGGATGAAATCGTTTCCCGAATTGGTTATCAGGACAGCAGCTCATTTCGTCGTCTATTCAAACGCGAGACAGGACTTTCCCCACGCGAATACCGGAAACAGTTCACCATCAATCCTGTTTCGTAATCTTTACTGAAACGTTATACTGATTGTTTCAAGTAATGATTTCTTATTATTTCACTCAAGGGAGTTACCCATGATTAAAGCCATTAGACCAACACTCATAACCACACTTTTATTATCTGCATTCGTTTTAACAGGCTGCGATAAAGCAAAAGAAGCTGCTGACAGTGCCGCAGAATCTGCTAAGGAAACTGTTTCGAACACAGCTGAAAAAGCTGTTGATGCCGCTAAAGATGTTGCTTCTGAAACAGTCGATAAAGCTAAAGAAGCTGCCACTGGTGCAGCCGATGCCGCTAAGGACAAGGTTGCTGAAATGACCGACTCAATGACGGGTACTGATGCACCGTCAGCGACTGAAGAAGCAGTTGCTGCTGCGCCTGCTGCCGATAATGGCAAAGGCAAAGAAGTATACGATAGCGTTTGTTTTGCCTGCCATGCTATGGGGATAGCCGGATCACCAAAACACGCCGACAAAGAAGCATGGGCACCTCGTATTGCGCAAGGTATGGACGTTTTGAACGATCATGCTATCAATGGCTACACGGGTGCAACGGGTGCCATGATGCCTGCGAAAGGTGGCCGTGCTGATATTGCTGATGATGATATCAAAGCTGCGGTTGTTTATATGGTTGCTGAAAGTCAGTAAATCATAAACAACCAGAAAAGGACGTGATGATATTTGTCTCACGTCCTTTTTTTATGCCTGTCTTTTATCTTAAAAATCACTACTGACACTACGCTGTCAGGATCGGTTGTTCATAATCAATTCTCAAATAATTAGAGGATAAAAAAATGAATGACCCAACAAAACAACACGGTGCTTTTAGCTGGAATGAACTTATGACTTCGGACGTTGCCGGGGCCAAATATTTTTATGGCGATCTACTTGGCTGGCAGTTTGAAGACGTTAATATGAACATGCCGTACACGATACTTAAAGTGGGTGATCAGGATGCTGGTGGTTTGATGGCGATGCCTCCGGAAACTGCAGGAATGCCGCCTATGTGGGGATCTTATGTCACCGTGGATGATGTTGACACTCTGAGCAAAAAGGTTGAAAGTCTTGGAGGAAAAGTTCTACATCCATTAACAGATATTCCGACTGTCGGTCGTTTTTGTGTGATCATGGATCCACAGGGAGCGGCACTAACACTCATTACTTATTCAGATGAAAAATGCAAAAAATCGTAATGTAGAAAAGTTGATCAACATCGGTAACAAAATTGCCGGTCGTCTCAATGAGATCGGCATTTCTACCGAGGAAGAATTACGTCATATCGGGGCCGTAGAAGCACATCGCCTGATCAGTAATAATTACCCTGCAGAAACCCTGCCCGTTTGTTATTACCTTTATTCCTTTGAAGGAGCTTTGACCGATACACACTGGAATGAGGTCCCGAAAAAAAGAAAGCAAGAACTTCGGGAGGAAATAAAGTAGCGAAACTAGCTTAATTGAGAGTAAAAGAATTATGGAACCTAGATTGTATAAACTCGTCCTGACAGGACTCATTTTATTATTCAGCATAGACCTATTTGCTGAAGAGGCAACCGTCGAATGGGCACCATTCGTGAAAGCCTCTGATATAACAGAACAACGGTTAGTTGCAGCAGCAGATTCAGTTAATGCCAATTTTCTTATACTTCAAAAAGGTTTTATTAAGCGAGAGCTTGTGAAGAAAAGTGACAATGAATACGCTGACATTATCCACTGGCGGACCAGAGCTGATGCAATTTCAGCAGGAGAAAAAGTAATGGACTGCGATAAATGTAACGAATACTTCAAACTCATGGATATGGAGGCTAGTGCTGGTGAAGGTTTTGCACATTACGATATCATCAAAAGCTGGAAACGATAAAATACACAACTTGAAGAAAAATAAATATTGAGAATTATGAGGCTTCGTGATCTAAAAGGCTTCGGTCCAAAAAGTGAAGAAATTCTGGCAAGCGTGGATATTCATTCTGTTGATGAATTTATGCAAACAGATCCTTACGAACTATATGCACTATTAAGGGAGACAAGGAGTGGCATCGGTCTTAATTCAATTTACGCGATCATTGGTGCGCAGGAAGATCTTCCCTGGCTTGAAGTTGCCAGAACAAGAAAAATGGAAATTCTGTTAAGGCTTGATGATATGGGGATCGCGCCGAAGTAATGTCATAATGGATCTTCTACGGAATTATTTCTGGAAGAATTCAAATGGCAACAAAGTATTTCACCAACAACACCTTCAAGTTTCTCAAGGAACTTGAAAACAATAACAACCGCGTCTGGTTTAATGACAACAAGCAACGCTACGAAGATCTGGTTCGCACACCCGCTCTGAAATTTATCGAAGACATGGGCGAAGTATTGCCTTCTTTGTCTCCACGTTTTCATGCTCGTCCGAAAAAGGTTGGTGGATCATTGATGCGGGTTTATCGTGATCTGCGCTATGCGAAAGACAAAACACCTTACAAGATCAACATCGGGATCAACTTCCGACATGAGTCTGCAAAAGATGTTCATGCACCCGGATATTTTTTGCAGATCGCAAACAATCAATGTTTCATTGGTCTTGGGATCTGGCGACCGGAAGGTAGCACGCTGAAAAAAATCCGATCATGTCTGGATGAAAATCCTCGCGCCTGGTTAGCGGCAAAAAACGATAAGCAATTTTCAAAATCATTCCATTTAGGTGGAAATTCTTTGATCAAATATCCGCGCGGTTATGACAAAGAACATCCCTTGATCGAAGATCTGAAACGCAAGGATTTTATTGCGATTCAGGATCTGAAAAAAAAGATTATTACTTCGCCCAACCTGCTTGAAATAACGATTAAGGAACTCTCGAAAGCAGCACCGTTTATGCGTTACCTTTGTTATGCGGTTGAACTACCTTTTGACTGAAGTTTTATAGCAAAAACAATCCGTAGTGTGATCATTAACCATTCCCGTTGCCTGCATGAAAGCATAACAAATCGTCGTGCCAATAAATTTGAAACCACGCTTTTTTAGATCCTTGCTCATGGCATCAGACTCAGGAGTTGAAACCGGAACCTGATCAAATGTTTTCCATTTATTGATAATTGGTTTCCCATCAACAAACTGCCAAAGATAATCACTGAAGCTCTGGCCTCCCTGCTGAATTTCAATCATCAGTCTTGCATTGATCACAACACTATTTACTTTTAGTTTATTACGAATAATGCCGGGGTTTTCTAATAAACTGGCAATCTTCTTTTCGTCATAATGAATTATCTTTTCCGGATCGAATTGATCAAAAAGTTGTTGATAATTTTCACGTTTTCGTAAAACCGTGATCCAGCTAAGGCCAGCCTGCGCACCTTCAAGGATCAGCATTTCAAATAACTTCTGATCATCATGCTCTGGCACGCCCCATTCCTGATCGTGGTATTCAATATAAAGTGGATCCTTTTCCGGAACCCAGCTGCAACGACTTTTATTGTCAGTATTATTCACAATCAATAGCCCTGTTTTGTAATGCGATCAAATCTTCTAATGTTTGCCCTTTGATCAGCGGATATGCTTCATCATCAAGCTTAAATTTATCAAACCGATCCAGACGAAAAATCCGGAATGATTCCCTCAACTCACACCATGCTCCAAGCGTCCAGACACTGCCCCAGAAAAACAATCCCAACGGCCAGATTGTGCGAGTTGAATGCTGACCATCTTTACGCGTGTATTCAATTTGTATCTTGAGTTTATTCTCAATTGCCATTCTTACCTCTCCCATGATCACAGCTACATCTGGATCGATCAGTGTCATCGGTGAAAACAAATATGAATGTTCAAACTGATCTTTAAGTGCTTCCGGTATCACGGACTCCACTTTGTTTAGAACCCGATCAGCCGCGCGGGCAAGCCCGGGATCAGCCCGGCTTTTCACCAGTCGTGTACCGAGAATCAAAGCCGCTATCTCTTCATTACTGAACATCAATGGTGGCAGATCAAATCCTTTTCGTAACACATAACCGACACCTGCCTCGCCTTCAATCGGTACTCCGGAAAGTGACAGATCCTGAATGTCCCGATATATCGTTCGCTCCGAAACTTGCAGCTCATCAGCCAACCATCGTGCCGTTGTGATCCGACGTGTTCGCAGGAACTGTACAATCTGGAATAGTCGATCAGCTCGTCTCATCTTTTTGTCACTTAATTGCTATCTGATCATGTTACAACAAAGCTACTGACAACATTATGTCAGTAGTGATCTCTTTATTTTTTATCTCATTTTTTATCTTAACGGTGGTACTATCTAACTCAACATGAGCGAAAGAAACAACATCGATATAAAGGTCGACACTGCCTATCTCGAATCTCAGTCCGTCCCTGAAAATGATCAGTATGTTTTCAGCTACACCATCACTATTGCAAACACAGGTTCCAGCGCAGCAAAGTTACTCGACCGCCACTGGATGATCACAGACTCAAATGGCAAAGTCGAAGAAGTCAGAGGCGAAGGTGTTGTTGGCGAACAGCCTCATTTGAAACCTGGCGAGGCATTTCGTTATACCAGCGGTGCGGTGCTTGAAACCGCAACTGGTTGCATGGAAGGCGAGTATTTAATGATCAGTGATGATGACGAACATTTCATGGCGCTGATCCCACCTTTTTCATTGGCAGTACCGAATAAACTACACTAATAATTAAACAAGAATAATAAAGGGGAAATGTTAGATCATGTTTTTCAATCTCTTTAAAGTAATCGGCTTATTTATCCGCTGGGTTGATCTGATCATCCTGACGCTAATTCTTTTTATACTGGCAAAGCTGCCACGTTCATGGACGGAGTCTTATTACCCAAAACTATTCTGGATCTGGTGTCGGCATTTTGTCCGCGCATTGAACGTTAACCTGAAACTCAGTCAACATAATATCAAACCCATCCCGGAACGTTATTTACTGATCGCCAACCATCCTTCTGCTTTCGAGGACATTGGCATTCCATCGTTGTTCGATGTTTATTCGCTGGCAAAAGAAGGTGTTCGCCATTGGCCGATCGCCGGACCGATCAGTGAGGCCGCCGGAACACTTTATGTTATTCGTAGTAATAAAGACTCCCGGAAAGAAGCCTATCAAAACATGATCGATGCATTAAAATCTGGCAAAAACCTCGCGGTTTATCCCGAAGGAGGTTGCTTCGGACGGCGTATCCATGACTTCCGTTATGGCCCTTTTGATATATCGCTGCAAAGTGGAATCCCAATCCTGCCGATCTTTTTACACTACGAAGCACAAGATGATTTCGAATGGGGTGAAGGTCAGACTTTGCTCGACAAGATCAAACATTTTATGGCAACAAAAAGTAATCGTGCGACCTATCATGTTTATGATGCCATCGATCCGAAAGATTTCGATAGCAAGGAAGCCTACATGCAACATGTGCATGCCTTGTATAAAAAGTGGGAAACAAAATATTTCGATTGAAACCTGTTTGATCTTTTAGTCTCTACTCCCCATTTATCTTAAACAACCAGGGCTCCTGATCGCATGAGCCTTAGAGTTGTTCAATTATTAGAACTTTCTACCCCCCATTGTTTCCATCAAAGAAACAGATAGTTCTTCACAGCATCATTGTTTTTCCTGATATTACCTCTATATTTATTGCAATGCAGCAAGAAAGCTTCGGTAGCGTGCTTTATACCGATTTTCGGATCGACAATTCTGCAAACAATTTTTTTTTAACTTTGGAGAAATACTATGAAATTACGAACATTATCAGCTTTATTAGTGATGTTATCAGCAGCAACTATGACAGTTTCTGCAGCAGAACTTGCTGCGAATTCTGAGCAAGCTACTGGGGCTTCAGTTGAAAGACTGAATGCATCTGAACCAGTGACGATTGATCTTGGAAGCAAGATTGCGGTTGTTTTTTACTACACAGATGCAAACGGTGATCGATTATTGGTAACTGCGATTGGTCCTAAAGATCCAGATTCTGGTGTGGCTGCTACACAGCAGATCATCAAAATGGATGTTAACGGTCAATACGTGATCAACATCGCAAGTGATGAAAGTGGTTCTGCACCAATGAAGCTTTCAGCACGTTTCGAAGGAAACGACCTGGTTGTTTACTTTAATAAAGTATAAGACTTCTATTTACTAGAAGTTCTTAAAGGCCAGGCCTTCACGATGTGGAGGGCTGGTTTTTTTTATCAGTTGCCCTTACGCTATTTCCGAATTGAGAGAGTTAGCCGCTGCCTTACCAGTGGAAGGATCAATTTCGACTCTAACTTCAGAAACTCTATCAGCAAGAACCCCATCTCTTTCTGCATGCTTGCGAACGGTTGCTTCATCCGGTGCAATATAAATACAATAGACCTTATCATCGGTGACATAACTTTCAAGCCATTGTATTTCCGAGTCCATCTCCACCAGATAACAATATAACTCTTGATAAATTTCCTTTAATTCCTCATCCGAAAAATTTCCCACTCCCGGGAAATCACGCTCAACAATAAATTTTGGCATTGCTTAATATTCCTTGATTACTCCGGATTAATCTAAATGGCTAATTGTACCTCAACCAGATTATCCGAAAATGTTGGTGCATGTCCCATATCCACAAATTCAGCCGAGCTAATACTATTGACCGTTCCCGTGTTTAACTGACGCCAGTACCCAAGAGTTGCAACAATAATCCCCGCGTTCACATCTTCAGTAATTCTCGCGTCGCCTTCAAACGCACCACGATCATTAAAAACCTGAACCTTGTCGCCTTCGTTGATTCCTCGTTGTTCTGCATCAGCAACATTGATCATGACAAACTGCTCACCCTGAATCTTGATTTTTTGATCCATATTCGCATAACAGGAATTCAGGAAAGCGTGACTTTTAGGTGAAATAATATTCAGAGGATATTTCTTCGCCAGTTCCGGATTCGTTTCCAGTGATTCTCTGTTTGGCACATAATCCGGTAGACGATCTAATATTTCACCCGGTTGGAAACCTTCATACATCTGACGGAATGGGCCAGCAACAAAGTTGGCTGCACCTTCAGGAAGCTGAAACTCACATTTACCAGAAGGTGTTGGGAAATTGCCTTCTTTATGTGGCGCACGATCATCTCTGAAACCCACTGTCAGCCGGGCAAAACCATGCTCTTTCATGTAGTCCAGATCGATACCATCGCAGGCAGGTGAATCCCAGTCCACATAATTTTCGAGACACTCAGTATCCGACCATTTGAAATTCTCTTCTTCATAACCCATGCGTGCTGCCAGACGACGAAAGATCTCATTATTAGGGATTGCTTCTCCAGGAGACTCAACACACTTTTCATTGTAGGTTAGATATAAATGTCCCCATGACAAGATCATGTCTTCCATTTCTGCACCCATCGAAGCGGGCAGAAGAATATCGGCATAAGCAGCTGTATCGGAAATGAAATGTTCTGCTGAAACTACGAACAGATCTTCTCGTTCCAGACCTTTGACAATCTTGTCTGTCTCAGGCGATTGCGTGACCGGATTAGTGTTCCAGCACATCATCGATTTAATAGGCGTATCGAGCTTCGTTTCTCCCGTCAGTACGCGACCAATCTGAAGGATGTTAACAACAGGCGTACCTTCCGGAATCAGATCTGGCCGACTGATCACATCAAATTTATACGGATGTTCCCAGACTGGAAATTGCAATGCACCACCACCCACATGACGCCATGCGCCAGTTAAAGCAGGAAGACATGTAACCGCACGGATCGCCTGTCCGCCACCATAGTTTCTTTCTAATGCCACGCCGAGACGAATAGCAGCAGGTTCTGTCGTGGCAAATTCTCTTGCCAAGGTACGAATATCTTCAGCTGGAACTCCAGTGATCGCTTCCGCCCATTCCGGTGTTCTGGTTTTGGCACGCTCTGCTAATTCTTTATAACCCACCGTGTAGTTATCCACATAATCCTGATCCACCAGTCCTTCTTCGATAATGGTATGGATCATGGCCATCGCCAGTGCACCATCAGTGCCTGGTTTCGGTGCAATATGCCAGTCTGCTTCTTTAGCCGTTCTGGAGACGAAAGAATCGATCACAACAACCTTCGCACCTTTTTTCTGAGCCTGATTGACCACATGCCAATGATGCAGATTGGTGCTGACTGAATTACACGCCCAGATGATGATGTATTTAGAATGGATAAAACTTTCCGGATCAACGCCGGCAGTTGGCCCAACCGTGGTCAACCATGCAGTACAAGATCCTTCACCACAAAATGTTCGCTCACAAACTGTCGCGCCCATACGGTTAAAAAATGCATCGCCGCCATTCAGGCCATGCACCAATCCCTGATTTCCCAGATAACTAACAGGAACAATCGCGTGTGGGCCATCTTCTTCGATGATTGCTTTCCAGCGATCAGCAACCTCATCCAACGCTTCATCCCAACTAATTCTTTCAAACTCTTTACTACCTTTTGGCCCGGTTCGACGCATAGGATATAAAAGCCGATCAGGATGATAATGCCGTTTTTCGTAATCTTTTAATTTGACACAAAGACCGCCGCGCGTCATTGGATGATCAGGATTGCCTTTTACACCGGTCAATTTTCCGTCTTCGACTTCAAAAACCATCGAGCAGGTATCGGGGCAATCGTGTGGACAACCGCCGTGGTGAGTTGTTTTTGGTTTGGGTTGAGCTGACATCGTGTTCTCCTTTCTGACAGGATTCATGAAAATAGGGTGTCAACGACTATAGACCTGTTTGTCAGGAAATTCTAATTTTCAGATGGGAGATTATGCTGATCTATTGATCACGAAACGGAGGAGATTGAAGTAACAGAAATAGAACATGCAACCAGAGCTGCATGTTCTATGATCAAATTATGCTAACTAAACTTTAAATTCAGCAACTTTGCCCTTCAAATTATCTGCCAGAGAAGACAATGATTGACTATCAGCTGAAGACTGGTTTGCAGCTTCGGCATTTGCTTCGGACAACTCGCTGATGCTAACAATGCTGCGATTGATTTCTTCAGCGACCGTTCCCTGTTCTTCCGCAGCAATAGCGATCTGGGTTGAAACGCCTTCCAGTTCTGCCACTTTAGAAGCAATGTCTGATAAAGCCTGACCAGCAGCTTGCGCCTGTTCGACACCGACAGTTGCCTGTTTTTGTCCTTCCGCCATAACCTGAACGGCCTGTTTTGATCGACCTTGTAGACTAGTGATAATGGTTTGAATTTCCTGAGTTGATTCCTGAGTACGACTGGCTAACGTTCGAACTTCGTCAGCAACCACGGCAAAACCACGTCCCTGTTCACCCGCACGGGCTGCTTCGATTGCAGCATTTAATGCCAGTAAATTCGTTTGTTCAGCGATGCCCTGGATTACGTCCAGTACGGAACCAATACTTTCACTGTCTTTTTCCAGCTCATTGATAACATCGGCAGCACGCTCAACATTGTTGGCGAGGGAATTAATTTCACGGATTGTGTCTTCAACCACTTTCGCTCCCTCGGCAGACTGTTGATCAGCTTGCTTTGCAACGTCAGAACCACTGGCTGCATTTCTGGCCACTTCCTGTACAGAGGCGGCCATTTCAGTCATTGCTGTTGCAACTTGTTGTGCTTCTGAACGCTGTTTGTTGATACTGTCCAGCGTATTTTGAGCTGTGCGAGTCATACCATCGGATGATTCAGCCACCTGGTTTGAGGAATCATTTACATCACGAAGGATGTTAGCAAAAGATGTCAGCATACTGTTTATGCCTTTGGCTAAACGTTTACCAATAGGGTTTGACCCGTGCTCCAGTGGTCTGGTCAGATCACAGTTTCCGGCTTCAATATCTTTAGCAATAGTTTCAACTGAGCCAACAACATAGTAGATTGGATCAAGAATTGATTTCGCGAATAGCCTGCCAACAAAAGCTGAGATTAACCCCATAATTATAAGACCCGCCAGACCCCACATTAGAATTTTATTGGTCAGAGCAGCAACAGCAGCGAATGCTTCCGCTTCATCGACCTCACTGAGAATCGACCAGTTCAGGCCATCAATCGCTAAAGGTGCATAAGCTGATACAACAGGAACATTTCGATAGTCAGGGAAAATACCCGTTCCGGATTCTCCGGCCAGTGCTTTTTCCGAGCCTGGTGAATGGACAGCCTGTAGACCAATAGTTGTATCTTTCAATGCGATCAGATCGACCAGAGAACTATCAGTTCCAGTACTTTTCAACACATCTAGATAACCCTGTTTATCATCGACAATAAAACGGCCGAGGCTACGCATTTTGGTATCTGCACCAACAAGATACGTTTCACCAGAATCACCCATACCCCGATCTTTCCAGCTTTGGTTATAGGTCATGATGTTGTTAATACGATCGATCGGCATCTGGAAAATCAGCACACCGAGCTTCACGCCATTTTCATAAATTGGAGACGCAATAAATGCAGCCGGATCTTCATACGATGGCGTGTATGGAGCAAAATCAGTCAATGCAACGGATGAAGATTCACTGCTGGCATTAGCTTTTTTGAAAGCTTCACCTATGCCTGTGTTTGCGTAAGGACCGTCGATCAGCGAAGTTGAGTAATCAAGTTCTTTGAAGACAGAATAGACAATATCACCGGTGTCAGGATCAACCAGGAAGATGTCGTAAAATTCGAACTTCTGTAAAAAATCTCTGATGTGAGGATGGAACTTCGCATGTAATGCAGAATATTCTGACTGGTCATTCGCCGCGATCAGGCTATCTTTCTCACCAAGAGGATTAGGATTGGCAGAGATATACTGATGTTGCAAAGCAATCGAATCGGCATCGAGCGAGCTCAAGATCGCATCAACATCAAATTTCGCATCCTGGTTTCTATTTTTATATTTCGCCAGAAATTGCTCAGTGTAAAAAGGCTTTAACTCACTTTTAAGTTGTTGTGTTTCTATCATGTCTACTTCATCACGATAGTCACTAAATGCTGTTTTGAACTCCGTCATGGCATCGATGATCATTCTGTCATTGGAAAAAGTCTGCACCTGACCTTTCAATTGTTCGAAGTAAGCCTCAATCTCGGATTTTTTCGACTCTCTCTGAGCAACCAGCTTTTCAATAGCCTGTTCTTCAAGCTACGCACGGCCAGAGTCCAGGGAAATCCAGCCAATGAAGGCGGCAATGATGGCTGCGGGTACGATGCCTAGTAGGACAGAGGTAAGTATGAGTTGAGTTCTTAATTTTAGTTTAAACATTTGAATTCCTTTTGTACTTTGATATTAGTTATGATTGATGAATCGGGAAATGAATCGGTTTCTTTAATTTTTTTAATAAAATCAATAACCTTAGTTTTCGATGGAAATTATTCCTGATTAAAACTACGCAGGATTTCTGCCAGAAAAGTGATTTACTAAATCGAATTTTCCATAAAACCTTGTGAAGCAATTTTCTTGTAAACTACACTTAGTCATTTATCCAACATTGCTTTCAGAAGGTATCGTTAGGAACTAATCGATATAAGGAACCCCACTTTCCTAGCGGGATTTAGCAGTATTTTTCTCGTATTATTTCAAGTTCATGGTGATCCTTTCGTGCTTTGCAGATCAGATTGCTAACCACATCACTTTTGCTGCTAAATTTTTCACTTTCAACCTGAGATTTCAGCCAGTCGTCGTTGGGAGGTGTACACGTAATGCTTTGTCTTGGCAGTGATAGCCGCTCAATTTATTAGCGCAATACTGCTCCAGAGGTAAGATAAAGCCTGGTTTGTACCCATCAATCAGAAAATTACTGATCAAACATTGCACTAAATACTTTTTCAGCTTCGGCTTTTTTCATATCACCCTTGCGCGTGAAAACAATCTTTCCTGATCGATTAATGATGACTGTGTAGGGAAGTGCGCCGATATTGTTGCCATAGATGCGTGCAATATCCATGGCTTCATCTTCGCCGACGAGGGTAGGATAATTGAGTGGTTGTTCTTGCAGGAAATTTTTCACTTCTTCGGGTGTGTCTACTGCAAGGCCAAGAAATTGAAGTCCTTGATCACCATATTTTTCCTGCAACTCAATAAAGATTGGTAGTTCTTTTTTGCAGGGTGAACACCAGGGAGCCCAGAAGTTAAGCACCAGTACTTTTCCATCCCATTCTGAAACCGAATGAATTTTTCCATCCAGATCTTTCATTTCAAAATCAGGTCGAGGCAGTCCGATCAGCAACATGTCAGTGGGTGAAATTAATCTGGCAGGTTGTTCAATCGTTTCGGAATCTGGTTCTGGATCATGCATAAACTGAAATACAAAAAAGCCGGCGTAGCCAGCAAGGAACATGAGTCCAAATAGCAGGATCGGAAGAGGTATTTTTTTCATATTTTTTATTTATTTAGTTGAAGGCTTTTTTGACATGATCTGAGAAAGCATCAGGAGCAGCATAACCAGTAATCCTGAAATTTCTTTTTTCAGATCCATCCGCTGCAAAGAATAAAATTGCTGGAGGACCGAGCAGTTCTTTTGATTTGAGTAGTTCCTGATCATAGCTATCGTTCGGTGTTACATCGGCTTGTAGCAACATAACATTTTCAAGGTGTTGTTGAACACGCTGATCAGTGAAGGTATTTTTTTCCATACGAATACATTCCTTACACCAGTCAGCATAGAAGTCGAGCATAACAGGTTGATTCTGACTGCTGGCTAATTTCAATGCAGCTTCGAGTCCAGCGACACCTTTGATCGGAGTAAATTTTAGTCCTTCGTGTTCTTCTACGATGCTACCACTGCGAGATCCTGTCAGAGTTTTTAGTGGTTGGAAAACATCTTTCGCGCCACTGGCACTACCGATGATCAGCAGTCCTCCATAAAGTACCATTGCAATGCCAACGGCTTTCCATAATCGCTGCCAGCCTGTGCTAAGTTCTGTCAACGTATCGAATGCGCCCATATAAACGGCTGATCCGATCAGTAATAATCCCCAAAGAGCGAGTATTAATGGCGCAGGTAGAACGCGTTCCAACAACCAGATCGCGACCGCGAGCATCATCACACCGAACACATGTTTGATCGTGTTCATCCAGACACCGGCTTTTGGCAGAATTTCTCCGGCCGAGGCTCCTAGTAGTAATAAAGGAACACCCATTCCAAGTCCCATTACAAATAGTGCAATTCCGCCGAGCGCGCCATTACCAGACTGTCCGATATAGATCAGTGCGCCTGCCAGCGGAGGTGCGACGCAAGGCCCGACTATGATCGCAGAGAAAATTCCCATCAACCCTGCACCTTGCAAAGTGCCGCGTTCCTGGTTGTTACTCATTTTGGTCAGGCGCGCTTGTAAACTAGAAGGAAGCTGGATGTCATAAAATCCAAACATTGAAAGTGCCAGCAAAACGAAGACACCGGCGAAGGTTGCGAGTATCCATGGGTTTTGAAAAATAGCCTGTAAGTTATGTCCGAAGATTCCGGCGACTACACCGACGACAGCATAAGTCAGCGCCATGCCAAGAACATAAGCCAGCGCCAGCATGAAGGATTTTCGGGTGGTTAGATTAACACCTTGTCCGACGAGAATTCCTGACAGGATCGGGATCATCGGATACACGCAAGGCGTGAGTGAAAGTGCTAGCCCAAAGCCGAAGAATAATGCCAGGCTGATCAGTAGTGGTTTATCTGCCAACAAAGTCGCGATTCGATCCGATTCGGATAATGTCGGATCGCCATTTGTAAGAACAGTTTGATCAAGCTGATCGGAATTGAATGGGTTAGTCGTTTCGGTTGGAGTTGCCTGATCAGAGGTAGCCGCAGCCGCCAATGAGATCGGCAACAAATTCTTTAGTGGTGGATAGCAGATACCATCTTCGGCACAGCCCTGATAAGCCGTTTCGATATCAACATCCTGTGCATCTTTATTCGTACGCGAAAGCTGGATCTGAATAGCGATCTCACCACCATGATAAACCTCAACCTTTCCAAACAGCGGATCATCTTTTACTTTGCCCTTCGGGAGATCAACATTTTTGATCGAAACAGTTCCATCCGCAGAACTGAATTTAAACTTGTCCTTATATAAGTAGTAACCATCCTGAATAACAAAAGTGACAACAACATTATTTGGGTTGGTAACATTGATAGAAGGAACAAAAGCTTCCTCCGCTGGCAGAAAACTTTTTTTCGGCCCGCCAAACCCCAGATCATCAGAAAAAATTCCGCCAGCAGAAGCTGAGATCGAAAAGAGCAAAAAGAAAGTTAGAATCCAGCCTTTCAAAATTATATTCATTCTGTTATTTCCATATTTAACCAACTTAAATAATCAGGTAATCCTCTGGTAATAGGGACAGCAATGATTTCAGGTAGTTCATAAGGGTGTAGTTTTTGTATCATTGTTTCAACTTCTGGATATTTATCTTCATGAGTTTTTATCAATAACAAATTTTCTTCAGCAGACTCAACTTTACCCTGCCAACGATAGACCGATAAACCTGCTGGCATGATATTCACACAGGCAGCCAGTTTTTCATTGATCAGATTTTCTGCAATTTGCCTCGCTGTTTTAAGATCCGGACAGGTGTTCATTATTAGTACAAATGACATGGTGAGGTAGTTTATAAGAAAGTGCATTAGTGTCCTAACGATTGGGACAAAATATTTAGCTTAACCCTTCAAGATCACATTAAATCTTTGCACTAAAACTTATCATGCAAACTTATTTTTGCATTTGAATGGTGCAGCGCAGTAATTTTTAACTATTACAAAAAACTAATAACTTATTGATTATAATAGATAATATAGATTGGCATGCAGCTTGCTTAGACGGGTGAAAGAGCTTTTCTATTTCGATAAAAAATAAATGGGATCGCAACGGCAACACGAAAAATATTTATATACTGATGAGAGTTTAAATGAACAAGATAATCAATTTGAAGAGTTCGATCTTATGGGGAATGTTGGCAGGTTCCATTTCACTAACAACAAGTCCTGTCCATGCAGAGGATGCTTTTGGGGAAGCGTTAACCGCGGGTAAAACCGATTTCGGTGTTCGTTTACGCTATGAAAATGTTGATGACGATCTACAACCACGTGAAGCAAATGCGACGACAGCTCGTATTACCTTAGGCTATAAAACAGGAACATTTCACGGTTTTGGGATGTATGGCCAAGTCGAGCATGTAGAAGAAATTTTTGGTGATAACTTCAATCATCCGGCAAGACCTCAGCCGGGCTTTGCGACAGTTGCTGATCCAGATGGTACAGAAATGAATCAAGCTTATCTTTTTTATACGGGCATGCCTAACACAATGATCAAGGCTGGACGACAGATCATTACTTATCGTGATGCACCGTTTCATCGTTTTATGGGTACTGTTTTGTGGCGGCAGAATTGGCAAACGCATGATGCCTTTTCGATCTCGAATTCTTCACTGCCAGATACAATTTTGAATTACGCGTATTCGTGGAATGTTAATCGTATTTTTGGTGATGATGCGCCGAATCCTTTGAATGATTTTGATAGTGATTCACATTTTTTCAATGCGGTTTATAAAGGCATCCCGAAAGTGAATATTGAGGCGTATGCCTACTTGTTGGATTTTGACAATGCCGCGAAATTTTCTACCGACACGTATGGCTTGCGAGCAAATGGCGCTATTCCTGTGAATGAAACAATGGCGGCAATTTATACAGCGGAATATGCACATCAAACGGATGCAGCGGATAACCCGAACAATATTAGTGCAGATTATTTTTTGGGTGAATTGGGGATGAAATTTAAGTTTGATGGCCCTGTAAAGGCGCTTGTTTTGAAAGCCAGCTATGAACTGTTAGAAGGGAACGGTGGTGCTGATAGCTTCGTGACGATCCTTGGTACTAACCATGCTTTTCAGGGATGGGCGGATCGTTTTCTGGTTACGCCGAGTAATGGTATCGAAGATATTTATCTGACTGCCGTTGTGAAAGCATTTGGTGCCAAGTTCATCGCTTCTTACCATGATCTAAGTTCTGATAAAGGTAGCTATGATTATGGATCGGAGATTGATTTATTAGCCGTCAAAACCTTTAACAAACATTACACCGTTGGTTTGAAGTATTCGGATTACAACGCTGATCAGAATGCATTTAATACCGGTGCACAAGCTGCAGACACCAGTAAATTCTGGGCGTTTGTACAGCTGAAGTTTTAACTGAATTACCCAAAACATTTATTAGAATTTTCATATTGAGAGAGGAAGTATTATGTCTTATTTAGAACCGACAGAATTTGTAACAAAAATGGTTGATGCAGGTGAATCCAAGGTTTACATGTCAACCAAAGATACCTTAATCCGCGCCTTTATGGCCGGTGCTACTCTGGCGCTTGCTGCTGTTTTTGCGATCACGGTTGCTGTTAAAACAGGCTCACCACTTGCAGGTGCGATACTTTTCCCTGTTGGCTTCATTATGTTGTATCTCATGAAATTTGATTTGTTAACCGGTGTATTTATGCTGGTGCCGCTTGCACTTTTTGATAAAAGACCCGGGGTGACGGTGAGTCAGGTTTTGCGGAACTGGGGGTTAGTATTTATCGGAAATTTTGCCGGTGCAATGTCTGTTGCTTTTATGATCTCTTTTATTCTGACTTACGGCTATCATACTGATGGTGGTGTTATCGCGGAGAAAGTTGGCCATATAGGAGAGGCCAGAACTTTAGGCTATAAAGAACACGGTGCCGGTGGATGGTTTACTATTTTTATTCGCGGCATGTTGTGCAACTGGATGGTGTCGATGGGTGTTGTTGGAGCCATGATTTCAACCTCAGCTACGGGTAAGATGATGGCAATGTGGATGCCGATCATGTTGTTCTTCTACATGGGATTTGAGCATTCAATCGTTAATATGTTTCTATTCCCATTCTCAATGATCATGGGCGGTAATTTTACGATTGCTGATTACTTGATCTGGAATGAGATCCCGACTGTTTTAGGAAATCTGGTGGGTGGTCTGTTGCTTGTGGGTATGCCTTTGTACTACACGCATGTCAGAACAAGTGCTGAACGTAAACTAAGATAGGGGAACCTCTGATCAGCTCAAGAATGATTAGCTTGAGCTGATCAGAGGTTCCTAATATACGCCTCCGCTTTGTTGAAGGCGGAGGTGTTTTTTTATGACAAACTCATTAGAAATTGCTCTAGGGCAATACTCCGATAAAGGCCGCAAGGAAATCAATCAAGATTTTCACGGCGCCTCGATCCCTGAAGAACCTTTATTGACATCAAAAGGTGTCGCGATCGCATTAGCCGATGGGATCAGCAGTAGCGCTGTTAGCCAGATTGCCAGTGAAGCCAGTGTGCATGGTTTTCTGGAAGATTATTTTTGTACTTCAGAAGCATGGTCGACCAAGAAGTCTGCCCACCGCGTGATAACTGCTACCAATTCATGGTTGTTTTCTCAAAGTCAGAAAAGCCACCATCATCGTTTCGATAAAAATAAAGGTTATGTCTGCACCTTCAGCGCCATAATATTCAAGTCAAACACTGCCCATTTATTTCATATCGGTGATACTCGGATTTATCACCTTCGCGATCAATCATTAGAACAATTAACCGAAGATCATCGGCATTGGCTTTCAGAAGATCAAAGCTATTTGAGCCGCGCTCTGGGTATCAATAAAAGTCTTGAAATTGATTATCAAACCTTGCCCATAGAAAAAAATGATATTTTTATTCTGGCGACAGATGGTGTTTATGAATTTACCAGCAGCGAATTTATTATCGACACAATCAAATCACATGAGTCAGATAATACCGATCTTGATCTGGCAGCAAAAACGATTGTTGATGAAGCTTATCAGCAAGGCAGTGATGATAACCTCACGATCCAGATCATCAAAATTCAAGATGTCCCTGATCGGGATGTAACCGAAATTCATCAACAATTAACCGAGTTGCCTTTTCCGCCGATACTGGAGGCAAGAGAAATATTTGATGGTTATAAAATCATCAGAAGTCTGCATGCCAGTAGCCGTAGTCATGTGTATCTGGCCGTGGATATAGAAACGGATACACAGCTGATCATTAAAACGCCTTCCGTTGATTTGCAAAATGACACGGCTTATCTGGAACGATTCTTAATGGAAGAATGGATCGCCCGACGGATCAACAGTCCTTATGTTTTGAAACCCTGTGCCCAGTCAAGAAAGCGTAATTATCTTTATTTGTCGATGGAGTATATTGAGGGTCAGACCCTGACCCAATGGATGCGCGACAACCCGCAACCTGATCTGACAACTGTAAGGGGAATCGTAGATCAGATTGCCAAAGGTTTGATGGCTTTTCATCGGTTAGAAATGCTGCATCAGGATCTACGGCCAGAAAATATCATGATCGATAATACCGGTACCGTAAAAATTATTGATTTCGGCGCAACAAAAGTGGCGGGCGTCGATGAAATATCAACTCCAATAACGCAAACTGAAAGACTGGGAACCGCACAATATTCTGCACCGGAATATTTTCTGGGCGATAGTGGCACAACTCAGTCCGATCTTTTTTCTCTGGGAGTGATTACTTATCAGATGTTAACAGGCAAGTTGCCTTATGGCGTTGAAGTCGCAAAAACCAGCACCAGAAAAGAACAAAAGAAATTACAATATAGTTCTGTTTTAAAATATGATCAGGAGATCCCTGTCTGGGTTGACGGCGCGATCAAAAAGGCCATCCACCCTGATCCTTTCAAACGCTATGAAGAGCTTTCCGAATTCATGTTCGACTTAAGTCATCCAAATAAGGAGTATCTGAAAGAAGCCAGATCACCATTGCTTGAACGTGATCCAGTTATTTTCTGGAAAGGCCTTTCTTTTGTACTGAGCATGATCATTGTGGCACTCCTGATCAAGTTTCTGTAATGGTCTTTCCATTGATTTGATGCAACGCACCAAACTAGTGCGAAGCTGGTTTAACCAACCCATTTCTGGGGCATAAATAATTACTTAAAACAGCATTAAAATTATTTACTTCAATAAAAACAATTGGTTATGAACTGGCATTGTTATTGCTGATAGAGTCCTATGGTTAACATTTTTTCAGGATATTTATGAGTAAAGAACGCATTGTAATCATCGGTAACGGCATGGTCGGACACCGGTTTATCGAATTTCTGGTTGGATCAGAACAATCTGATGATTTTGAAGTTATCACCTTTTGTGAAGAACCTCGCTACGCTTATGACAGAGTTCACCTGTCTGCATTTTTCTCCGGTAGTACCGCAGAAGATCTATCACTGGTCGAAGATGGTTTTTATGATCAGCATGGCGTGACGGTTCACCTCAACGACAAAGCCATTTCAATTGATCGTGATCGGAAGCTCGTGAAATCAGAACAGGGTCTTGAAGTCCGTTATGACAAATTGATCCTGGCAACGGGTTCTTTTCCTTTCGTTCCTCCTGTTCCCGGAAAAGATCGTGAAGGTTGTTTCGTTTATCGCACGATTGAAGATCTGGAAGCCATGACCGCAGCCGGTGCAAAAGGAAAAGTAGGTGCTGTTATTGGTGGTGGATTGCTCGGACTGGAAGCTGCGAAAGCACTCAAGGACATGGGGCTGGAAACGCATGTGATCGAATTTGCTCCACGTTTGATGGCGGTGCAGGTTGATGAAGCTGGCGGCGCGGTTCTGAGTGACAAGATCGAAGACATCGGCGTTAAGGTTCATACGTCAAAAAACACCATTAATATTGCTGACGGTGAATCAACGGTTCATCGGATGGAGTTCGAAGATGGTGAGTCGCTGGATACGGATCTGATCGTATTTTCTGCCGGTATTCGACCCCGTGATGAGCTGGCTCGGGATTGTGATCTTTTTGTCGGTTCTCGTGGCGGCATCGAGATCAATAATCAATGTCAGACCAGCGATCCAGATATTTATGCGATCGGCGAATGTGCTTTGTGGAACGATCAGATCTTCGGTCTGGTCGCACCTGGTTATTCCATGGCGCAGGTGGCAGTGGATCACATAATTAATGATCTTCTTCAAGGCAATGAAAAATCAAGTTTTACCGGCGCCGACATGAGTACCAAGCTAAAGCTCATGGGTGTTGATGTTGCCAGTTTTGGTGATGCACTCGGTACTACAACTGGTTGCCGAAATTATACTTATATTGATGAGCCAAACGGTATTTATAAAAAGATCGTGATCAGTAATGATGGCGAACATTTGCTCGGTGGAATTTTACTGGGTGAAGCAGATGCTTACGGTACGCTGCTGCAGATGATGTTGAACGACATAGAGCTACCGGAACATCCTGACGTTCTGATCCTGCCTGATCGTGATGGCAGTGCAGTCGGTCTGGGTGTGGATGCATTGCCTGATTCTGCACAAATTTGTTCCTGTAATAATGTCACGAAAGGCGATCTTAATGCTGCGGTTCAGGCTGGTTGTACGACAGTTGGTGCGTTAAAAAGCGAGACGAATGCTGGCACAGGTTGCGGTGGTTGTGTCGCCTTGATGACGCAGGTCATGAACGCCGAAATGGAAAATATGGGTATGGATGTCAATACAGATCTCTGTGAACATTTTCCTTATACGAGACAAGATTTATATAACCTGATCAGGATTGAAAAGCTAAAAACTTTCGATGCTGTGATCGAGAAGCACGGTACAGGACGAGGTTGTGATATTTGTAAACCAACCGTCGGTTCGATTATGGCTTCATGTTGGAATGACTACGTGCTGGAAAAATCACATACTGGTTTGCAGGATACAAATGATCGCTATCTGGGTAACATGCAAAAAGACGGCACCTATTCCGTCATACCAAGAATTCCGGGGGGTGAAATCACACCTGAAAACCTGACAATTCTGGGCAACATCGGCAGCAAATATGGCCTCTATACCAAGATCACCGGTGGTCAAAGAATCGACTTTTTTGGTGCGCGGTTAGATCAATTGCCCGACATCTGGCAAGAGCTGGTGGATGCTGGATTTGAATCGGGTCATGCCTATGCCAAATCTTTAAGAACAGTGAAATCCTGTGTTGGAAGCACCTGGTGTCGTTACGGTGTAGACGACAGTGTTGGTCTGGCGATCGAGCTGGAAAATCGTTACAAAGGTCTGCGATCACCACACAAGATCAAGTTTGCTGTTTCCGGTTGTACCCGCGAATGTGCGGAAGCACAGAGTAAAGACATTGGCGTGATCGCGACTGAAAATGGCTGGAATCTTTATGTCTGTGGCAATGGCGGAATGAAGCCTCGTCATGGAGATTTATTCGCATCTGATCTGGACAAAGAAACCCTGATCAAATATATCGATCGTGTTCTGATGTTTTATATTCGCACAGCAGATCGTCTACAACGAACATCGACCTGGATGGATAACATGGAAGGTGGTCTGGAATATCTACAGCAGGTTGTCATCGAAAACAAACTTGGTCTGGCAGATCAACTGGAAGAGGAAATGAGTCACGTTGTCGACACCTTCCAGTGTGAATGGAAAACAACCATAGAAGATCCGGAGAAGGTTAAACGTTTCCGTCACTTTATTAACAGTGATAAAAAAGACGTGAATGTTGTTTTCGTTCAGGAACGTGATCAGATCAGACCGGCAACGGCAGAAGAAAAAATTGAATTCAGGAAGGTTGGATAATGACATCAGAAAACTGGGTGGAAATTTGCCAATTAGATGATCTGATCATTAATGATGGCGTTAATTCTTTAGTGGGCGATCAGCAGATCGCAATTTTTAGAACTAGTGAAGATGACAAAATTTATGCGATTGGAAATTATGATCCGATTGGGAAAGCTTATGTTCTTTCCCGGGGGATAGTTGGAGATATCAAAGGTGAACCGGTTGTCGCTTCGCCTTTGTATAAGCAACATTTCAGTTTGCAAACAGGGCAGTGTCTAGAAGATGATGATGTTAGAGTGCCAGCTTATCCCGTTAAAGTGGTTGATGGCATGGTTCAAATTCAGGTAAAAAAATAATGAACTATAAATATTATATCGCTGATGTTTTCACTGATCGGATATTTCATGGTGCACAGATCGCAGTATTCCCACATGCAGAAGGCCTGGATAAAGATACCATGCAGCACATTGCGAAAGAGATGCATCTTTCCGAGACAGTTTTTTTATTCAACGAGCCCGGTAAAGAAAATCATCGCAGATTGCGTACATTTTCTTCTAAGAAAGAAATTGATTTCGCAGGACATCCATTGATCGCAACAGCCTGGGTGTTAGCTCATATTGAAGATATAAAATTATCTGGTGAGCATACAAAAATCACCTGTGAACAGAATACTGGTTCGATAGATGTTTATGTGACAACAGAAAATAAGCAACCAACGGTGGCTCAATTCACCCTGCCAGTATCAGCCACTGTCGATCGTTTTGTTCCCAGTGACAAAGAGCTGGCCGATATTCTGGGGCTTGAAGTTGATGAGCTGGAAAATAAACAGTTTAATCCGATGCTGGTTTCTTCAGGAAGAAACTATCTGGTCGTTCCGATCCGAACTTACCCGTCTGTCAGAAAGGTACATTTTAATTTCAAAGCGTGGAGCAGCTCCAGCGCACCAGCGACTCTTTCCAGAGAAATATTATTGTTCACTTCAACATCCGGGGCTGGTCAGGCAGATTTTCACCTTCGAGTGGTCGGCCCTGATATTGCCCATACGGAAGATCCACCGATAGGCACAACTATGCCAGCTTTTGCAGCCTACCTGTGCCAACACAAACAAATCGCTCAGGGCACACATATTTTCTCCGTTGATCGGGGTACGGAAAGTACACGGCGAAGTGAAGTGAATATCGAAATGGATAACAAGCCAGATGAACTGGTTATCCGTGTCGGTGGGCCAGCCGTTCTGGTAGCCGAAGGTCAAATAAATTTGCCGGATTAAGGGTTAAATCCCCACGTTTTCATGATAAAGTTTCATCATGGAAAAGATTAAAAACGCACTGATTTTGTTGGTTTTTCTGTTAAACCTCTCAGCTTGCAACGAATCCGATATTGAATACTTTCCCCTGAATGAGGGAAAAACCTGGCAGTATCGTGTCATCCTTCATGACATGGATGTAGAAAAAAAATATAAACAATATGTCATCAATGAAACTCCTCATAATATGGATGGTAGTAAAATCTTTACAAGGGAAGTCAATGATGGGACTCAGTATCTTTATGAGTCTACCGAAAAAGGTATTCGGCGAGTTGGTGTAAAAAGAAAATTGGATATTAATACCGTTCTCGAAAAAGAAGATTTTTATGCGATCAAGTATCCAATTGAAATCGGAACCAGCTGGGAACAGGAGACTATCACTGGTGTGCTGGAAGTTGTAATCGCCCCATTCAGACGACATTACGCATTACACACGCCCGTTCAAATGAAATACACGATTGACAGCATTGATGAAAATGTAAAAGTACCCGCTGGTCGATTTGAGAAATGTATTAAAGTGATCGGGTTAGGAACAACTAAAGTTGAAGCTGAGAAAACCATCGGAATAATTGACGTAACGGTGGAATCTTCTGACTGGTATTGTCCGAATGTTGGATTGGTAAAAAGTCAGCGTAACGAGCGAACCACCAGTACGGTATTAGTTAAGGGTGATTTCCTGATGGAGCTGGAAAGTTTTTCTGGAGGTTAGATCTACTCTTTAGAAGATATTTATTATTCGTCATTCCTGCGTGCTGTTAGCAGGGATCTAGCACTTAAATTATGGATTCCGGCTAAAGACATGCCGGAATGACGATGTTAATTAGGCTTCTGACTTTCAGAACTTATCACGACATTATGTTAATTATGCTCGCTTGTTTCTCATAGCTTTTACCAGCTTCAAATCTTCCTTCTGCCCGCTACCAAAGGTTTTATAATCCGATGAACCTCGGGAACATAAAGCAGCCTTGCCCTCAGAATTAAAATGTACGCCCCAGCCATATTTTTTTGGAAGTGCAGATGCTCTTAAACAAGGATGATTTTTATTAAAGAATTCCGCACGGATCGCTGCATCATCAACAGAAATAGAATTTCGTTCTGCATACACCATAAAGAGAATATCTTCCTGAGTGTGCTCGTAAGGCCTTTCCATCATAAGTGCATATTGGATCGCATGATGTGATCTGGGTTTGCCTTCCTTAGAGGTGGGTACAATACCTTTTTCTGCCAGACAATCATCTGCAACAAGAATAAATGTATCGAGATAATTCATAGTTTTCCTGTTGTTAATGGTGTGCCCTGATGAAAGCGAAGCTTCCAGCTTTCACCATCACGAGACCACAATGAACTACGAAGTGCTATAAATTCCTCTCCATCATAATCCACAACACTGATATAAGTTACCTGAGCAACATCCAGATCAATTAAGCGAACTTTAAAATCTCTAAGCGGAATAAGCGATGCAATTTCCTGTGATGGAATATCGAGAGTATCCTGTCTTTGATAAACACGGCTGGACATACCATATTCAAAAAAATCAGCCGCAAGCACATTCTCTATCCAGGTTTGATCAAAGCGAAACTCTGTTTGCCATAAACCCTCTTCAAGAATCTTTAACTTTTCAAAATCTTCAGAGCTTATGTCCATAGAATTATTCATCTTCCCAGGGAGAACAGATGTCGATTAAACAACCATCTGGATCTTGCGTAAGAAATCGCCGTTGACCATAAAATTCGTTACGTGGTTCCTGAATTATATTGAGTCCCATATCAACGGCTTTTTTATATGTGACCTCTACATCGGATACAACAAAAGTTATATACATTCCTGTTGGTTTTTGCTGATACTGATCAGGAATCAGTTCATGATCTCGTTGGATGATCCCATACTCGATCTCCGAATCTTCTGGTGAACAAAGTTGAACATACCAGTCACTGTCATATTTAATTTTAAAGCCAAGAAGATCAACATAGAATTTTTTACTCTTTTGTAAATCATCGGAGCAAATATTTGGAAGAATTCTCATAGTACCTCCTGTTTTACAATGCTAAGGCAATGACAATCTCTTGGTTCAGCACCTATATTAGGATGCACCAACCACGATCTCAGTAAGCCTTCATATTCCATACCAGATTTTTCCATAACTCTTTTTGATGCAAGGTTATCAACATCACAAACCGACCAGACTCTTAGAATATTTTTATCTTTAAAAACTTCATTGATAAAAGATGAAATCACTTCGGTCATACAACCTTTGCCCCACTGACTTTTGATAAGCAAATAACCAATATCGACTTTATGTTGATCTCGCCTGGCCGCAAAACTACCAACGATCTCTCCTGACTCTTTATCTTCAATAATCCATGAGTAATTATTACCGTGCTCAATTCCCTCTAAACAACTGCTGATATATTGGCTTGTTTCTTCTATCTTTTTATGTGGCACCCATGTCATTAGTTTTGAAACCTCTGGATCCTGGGTCCATTTATCAAAGATCATTTCCAGATCATCTTCACGAATCAACCTCAATTTTAATCTTTCTGTGATCAGCTCTTTGAACATGTAATCGCCTTTTTCTTACGCTGTTCTGCTTCCAGTAAAATTTTCTTACGTGATTGATTATCAACCATTCCCCAGGCTGTGATCTCGGATAGTGATCGAAAGCAACCCAGACAAATATCATCATCGTCCAAACAACAATTACGAACACAGGGGGATTCAATTAATGAGGAACTATTCATACTGCCTATAAAAGCATTTTTTACAGAATTGATCTATTATTTACTCATGGAGCATTTCAAACTCATTCACAAATTGCCATCAACTCCGGAAGGTTTAGAAGCAAGTTTGTTACTTGAAGATGCTTCCCGCAACTATATTCTGGAAGTAAAGATTCATAATGAAAACCGTATAGCTCCCACAGAAACCGTTTTACTAACTCAGTTAACAACCTTGCATAACTATTACCAGTCCCTGATCACGCCACCTATTGTTGCCGCTCCACAAGTTGAATATATAGCAACATCAAAAGAACTGGAAAATAAAAGAAGTACGCCCGGCATGGGAAAGCTCAATGGAAGATCCCGCTTAAAGATTCAGGCTCAAGGTGAGGCCGGAGTTGTCGGACAGCTTTTCAGACAACTTTATCAACGACAAACTTACGGCATCCCCTGTTTTTCTGCCGAGAGCGATCTTGGTCAAAGTGTACAAAAATTATTCGAAAACCTGCCTCCTGGCAATTAACGATTTACCAGAATACAATTTATTTTTACTCGGCAATAAACATCCATGACAAAAGAGTCTACAGGAGAGCTACATGATACTTGAGGTTGCTATACTTGATGTAATAGCTGGTCAGGAAATCAAATTTGAAAAGGCTTTCGCAGAAGCTCAGAAAATCATTTCAAGTATGCCCGGCTATTCATCACATCAATTACAAAAATGTATCGAAAAAGGGAGCCGCTATATTCTCCTGGTAAACTGGGAAAAACTGGAAGATCACACTGTAGGATTCAGAGAGTCAGATCAATATCAGGAATGGCGTACATTGCTGCACCATTTTTATGATCCGTTTCCTGAAGTGGAGCACTACAAAAATATCTAGAATGCCCATGAAATTGACACACTAATATGACTAATAAAATAACCAAACCCAGTCTATCCGTATTCAAAGGTATTAAAACCGTTAGAGTAATTTTTATTTTGCACTCAATTTTTTTGATCGGATTATTATGGGTGCTTGATTATATGAAGTTAGGTGCGAGTATCTGGTGGACGGTGGTGATAGCAAACTATCTACTCCTATTTTTAGGGCTTTTAATTGACCATCACTATAAAGTTATTACACTCAATAATAACGCTCTTAGCTATAAAGCTATTTTTAAAGAGATCACCATTAAGCTGGGAGATATAGAACACTTTAAATATAAAGACACCAAGTTACTTTCACGTTTGACAAGTCGTTATGACAACTCACATCCAATTTTATTTTTGGTCACATGCTTAACAGGAGGGATGATACTGCTTATACTTATCTTTCATTCTGAATGGATTCAAGTAACACTCAAACAATCTTTGGGAGGCAAGAAAAAAATAAGGCTTTTCTATTCCCATGAGGTATTAGCTTGGCTGAGAGAACACTCGCAAAAATTATAGGCTGCAGTACCTTTTAACTTATAATCCAAGTTAGAAATAATCCCCAAGTAATCACTATTAGTCCATAAAAAACACGCTTTAGAATAACATTCTGCATCTTAAATTTTCGCACTAAAACAAGCGCAATAAAAAATCCCCATGGCCAAAGTATAGTCATAGCTAATGCGGCTGGCCAAGCACCATCTCCACCTAGTGCACTAATCGTATTTTCACCTGGCAGTAAATTAATACAAAACATATTTGCTTCATAAACGATCGCACCAGGTAAACCTACTAGACCAAAAAATCCAACAAATATAAAAAGTGTAATAGCAATTAAGTGCCAGCGATAAACCTTATCAGACCAAAACACTTTAAATTTTGACTTAATTTTACCCAATAATTGCCAAACCGTGACTCTGTTTTTTTCTTTGGCTTGAAAAAAGCAGAATATTGAAAGCGTCAACCAAGGGATTACCTCTAGCCAGTAAATGTTAAATTGGTGATCAATAATCGTACTAATGAGTATCAGCAAAAATACAGCACCAGCAATTTGCCAAACTCGGTTTTTTAGTTTTGTTTTTTTCATAAAATATTTCTAATTGAGCTGATAGATCATGAGGCAGCTTTATGAAGATACAATCTCTGCCCACTCGCCTGATATTTTTCTTCAAACGGCGTTAATGCTTCTGTCGGTGTGAATTCTTCAACAGGGTTTAAATTACCTGTAACTATTTCAACCGCTTTCGCAAACTCATCGACATAGGTTTTCCAGTTTGATCTGAGTTCCAGTTTTCCTCCTAGCTTGATCAATGTCGGAAAGACAGGATGACCATGCCAGCGTCTTTGCAGGTGTTTCTTTTTGGGCCAGGGGTTTGGGTAGAGTAGATAATGCTGATCAATTTTCCAGTTATTTTTTTCCATTAGTAACCAGATGTCGATAAGGTTGGCGCGAAAGAAAAGTACGTTATTTTTTTCTTTGCTTTTACTGAGGCGATTTTCGGACTGATCAATTCCTACGACCAGATCACCCGGGAATTGTTCGGCCAGTTTTATCGTACTTACGCCAGTTCCACAGCCTGAATCAAGGATCAGTTTTCCACTTGTTCCCTGTCGTTTTTTTTCTATCTGATCAAGCATTTCGTTTGCGTATTCTGGAACTGGTTTTTGGTAGGGATTTTGTAGATGTCGTTTTACGATTGCTTCGAGATCAGGATGGATACCTTCCTGATTACTGGTGACTGATCGCGAGTTACCGGAAAGTTTATTATTGTTCAGACGTTACTCAACTTATTGAAAGACAACCGTGCTCGCTTCAAAGACTGGGCCATCGACACAAACACGTTTCATCGCAGGGCCACCTTCTGTTTCTATTTCGACGACACATCCGGCGCAACCACCAACAGCACAGGCCATGTATTCTTCCAGCGAAACCTGGCAAGGCAGATCATATTCGGCAGCTAATTCTTTTACGGCTTTCAACATAGGTGTTGGGCCACAGGTGAAAATTTCTACATCTGATCGTTGTTCTTCATTCATCGCGTCCAACCAATGACTAGCCAGATCAGTAACGTACCCTTCGTGACAACCGGCGTAACCTTGTAAGCTGGTCAGGCGACAAGCGATGTTCCAGTCTTCCATCAGTGGCATGGTTGCGATCACTCCATCGGGCATTCCGTCGATCATGATCTGTGATGGTTTTACTGTGAACGGAAATGGTACTTCTGATCCCATGATCACGAAGGGTGAGACTTCTTCTTTGGTATTTTTTATATGTTCGGCAAGAAACACCATTGGCGGCAAACCAACACCACCACCGATCAGCAATGGTCTTTTTTTATAATTTTCCAGTTTGAACGGTTTGCCAATTGGTCCCATGACGCTAAGGCTTTCGCCTTCTTTTCGCTTTGCAAGTAAAGCTGTACCGTAACCATGTTTTTTGTAGAGAATATCGATCTCGCCTTTTTTTGCATCGACCCGCATTAAGGACATCGGCCGGCGCATAGGCAACATGTCATCACATTCCAGATGAACAAAACCTCCGGGTAAGGCTTCGCTGGCTGTTTTCGGTGCGGCAAGTTTCAGAAAATACTGATCACCTTCGTAGGCAATGTGTTGAATTATTTTTGCATCTTCTACGAAAATGGTGTCGCGGTGAGAATGATCCATTATTTCTTAAATACTATTCGGCCATTCAAAATGGTGTGAGTAACTTTGCCTTTCATTTCCCAACCCAAAGTCGGTGTATTTTTTCCTTCGCTGATCAATGTTTTTTCTGTCACTGTCCAGTTTTTTTCCGGATCAAAAATACAGAGATCAGCTGTGCTTCCTTCTGCCAGATTTCCCGATTCAACTCCCAGAATTTTTGCTGGTGTTGTCGTCATTGCTTTGATCACTGTTTTCAAACTAACCTGTTTATCATCAACCAGTTTTAACGCTAGCGGCAACAGAACATCGAGAGCAGAAACACCCGGTTCGGTGGCGCTGAAAGGTGCTGTTTTATCATCGTGATCATGCGGCTGGTGATCGGAACAGATGGCGGTAATCGTGCCATCTTTTATTCCGGCGATCAGTTTGTCTTTATCGCTGTGATGTCTGAATGGTGGTTTGACATGACAAAGACTGTTGTAATTTTCCACATCTTTATCGGTGAAATGTAGCTGGTGAATACTGACATCGGCGGTGACAGGTAATCCTCGCTTGCGCGCATTCCTGATCATATCAACACTGCTGGCGGAAGACAGTCGCATGAAGTGCGCGCGCGCGCCGGTGGCTTCGATCAGCAAGAGTTCACGGGCTATGGCAACCGTTTCTGCGGTTGATGGAATCGGTGGAATCCCCATGCGTGTGCTGTATGCGCCTTCGTGCATTGCGCCGCCACCCAGCCACGGATCTTCTGGTTGCAGAAAAACCGTCATGTCGCAGGTCACGGCATATTCCATAGCCCGACGCATGACTTCTGTGTTTTGAATTGCCCGCATAGCATTGCTGACACCGATACATCCGGCTTCTTTTAGCGAGTACATTTCGGCCAGTCGTTCGCCTTCAAGTCCGTGAGTCAATGCGCCCAGACAAACAACTTTTGCTTTGCCTGATTGCTCTGATTTTTGATGGATGAGTTCGACAACGGCCGGCGTATCGATGATCGGTACTGTATCCGGTGGACAACACAATGTTGTGATCCCACCTGCTGCTGCTGCTTTTGTTTCCGAGGCTATATTCGCTTTGCAATGTTCGCCCGGTTCTCTGAGTCGTGCGCTGAGGTCTATCAGTCCGGGAATAACAATCTGGCCGCTGGCATTGATCTGTTTTTTGATCTCGAAGCCTGCCGGTTTTCGACCGATAGAAACGATCTCACCTTTGCTGATATAAATACTGGTGACTTTGTCCAGACCACTTGCCGGATCAATTACGCGGCCTTTTGAAATACAGATATTCATTCCGCACTCCCCATGCACATGGACATGACGGCCATTCTGATCGCGATACCGTAACCGACCTGTTCGAGAATAACTGATCGCGGACCATCGGCAACTTCGGAATCAATTTCGACACCTCGGTTGATTGGGCCAGGATGCAAAACCATGACATCCGGATCGGCAACTTCTAATCTTTTCTCTGTCAGGCCGTACATTTTGAAAAACTCATCGGCACTGGGGAGCAATGTTCCTTGCATACGTTCGTTTTGCAGACGCAACATGATCACGGCATCTACGCCTCTTAGCCCAGCATCCATGTCATGAAAAACTTTCACGCCGAGCGCGGACATATAGGCAGGGATTAAGGTCTTCGGTGCAATTACGCGTAACTCTTTTACACCCAATGTATTGAACGCATGTATCTCTGATCGGGCAACACGCGAATGCATAATGTCGCCGACAATGGCGATTTTAAGTCCGGAGAATTTTCCTTTGTGTCGACGCACAGTGAAGGCATCGAGCATCGCCTGGGTCGGGTGAGCATGTCTTCCATCACCAGCATTGATCACGCGGATTCCGGGAGAAACCATTGAGGCAATAAAATGTGCTGCGCCACTGTTGGCATGTCTAACCACGAACATATCGCAATGCATGGCTTCCAGAGTTTGCAGCGTATCCTGTAATGATTCGCCTTTTTTGGTGGCGGACGCTTCGATATTGATATTCAAAACATCGGCAGATAATCTTTTTGCGGCAAGCTCAAAAGTTGTTCTGGTTCTGGTGCTGGGTTCGAAGAAAAGATTGGCAATCGTTTTGCCGCGAAGCAGTGGGACTTTTTTTACGGCACGTTCACCAACGCCGGCAAGGTTTTCGGCGGTATCGAGAATTTCAGTCAGTAATTGGCGACTGAGCCCTTCAGTAGTGAGGAAATGTTTTAAGCGACCTTCTTGATTGATCTGCAGGTCTTTTTTTATTTGTGAGGCAGCGGGTAAATCATTTACTGTCATTTAGTGACCAAAGAGAGTGTTTTCGGTCCGGTGAGTTTAACATGTTCTCCTTCGGAGAGGGACATTGTTGTCCCAACAACATCGGCTTTGAATGGAAGTTGCTGCTCTCCCCTGTCTACAAGCACGGCCAAGGTTACGCTGGCTGGGCGGCCATAATCGAAAATCTCATTTAAAGCAGCGCGAATGGTGCGACCTGTAAATAAAATATCATCGACCAAAATTACATCCCGACCATCGAGATCGAACGGTAAGTTTGAAGGCTCAACACTTGGGTGCATTCCGATCTGACTAAAATCATCACGATAAAAAGCGATATTTAATTCACCCAGAGGTTCTTTGATTTTGAGCAGCTTGTGCAAACGTTCCGCAACCCAGACACCACCAGTATGAATACCGATAATGGCAACGTTTTTCCGACCACGTTCTTTTAAGCACGTTTTCAGTTCACTCGCCATCAGAGCAATAATTTCTTCAATCGCTTTGTTCTTTTCTATTACGGTCATAACTTGTCCATCTCTATAACTCAATTACTTTTTATACACTCTTCGTACCAAGTTTCAAGGATAACTTGCGCTGCGTAAGCGTCAAGTCTTTGTTCTGTGACTTTGTCGCCTAAACGACGTTTTGCTTCTACCGACGAAAGATTTTCGTTGATCGTTTCAACCGGTAAATGATAACGCCCATCAAGCTGACGACAAAATCGTTTTACCCGATCTGCAATGCCGAATTCTTCACCTTCGTAATTCGTTGGCATTCCAACAACCAGTAAATCCGGCTGCCACTCTTCGATCAAAGCTGTTAAGGCATCCCAATCGATTTTGCCACAATGAACATTAAGAATAGTCAGGGGTTCCGCTGTGCAGCTGATCGTTTGTCCTTTTGCTACGCCGATCCGTTTCTCTCCAAAATCGAAAGCCAGGATCGAACGATCATCGTCAGTCATAATAACCTGGTCAGGCGTGACCAATGTCTCTGGAGATCTGATGTGGATCGAAGCCGAGCAACTCAGTTGCTTTTTTCCATCTTTTTGCAGGCGGCGTATCAAACAGAATGCTTTCATCCGCCGGGATATTTAACCAGGAGTTTTCCGCCAGTTCCTGTTCGATCTGACCAGCTCCCCAACTTGCATAACCCAACGCCACCAGTGATTTTTTTGGGCCATCACCTTTTGAGATCGCTTCAAGAATATCGCGTGAAGTAGCGACTCCGAGATTGTCAGTCACATTGATCGTTGAATCCCACTCTGTTGGAGGTTCATGAATAATGATGCCTCTATCCTGTTGTACGGGGCCACCTTGAAAGATCTGGATCTGTTCAATTTCAGGATCGGTCGGAGGCAATTCCATTTGCGAAAGGATCTCTCCCAAACCAATTTTCATTGGACGGTTGATCACAATTCCCATCGTACCCTCATTTGAGTGAGCGCATATATAAGTGACGGTCTGCTGGAATTCGGGATCAAGCAGGGTTGGCATGGCGATCAAAAATTGACCTGTTAAATCGAGTTTAGACATTCTTCAAGTATACCCAACTATTGGGATATGCGGATCAAAGCAATCTGGCTAATATCGACCACAGATCAGCATGAAACTGGCTGCTGAATAACCAACGCTCCTTTTTCAAGGATCAAGTTCTACTTTACAAACTCAATAAAAACAATAGAATAGCTGCGCTTTCAATAGTCGGCACAAAATTTGCTCACGTATTGAAATTGGCTGACAAAACATAATAAATCGCCAGAAAATTCACAATCGTTTTTAGATAATTATAAATCCAACAATGGACAAGGGGCAGTTTCAGAATGAAAAGAACATCTCAACTCTCGATCGCGCAATTCCTACTCGGAAGCATGATCATTTTCTCAGCTACGCTGAACACAGCGATGGCGGAAGATCCGGCATCGATGGACACCATGGTCGTCACGGGTACGCGTTCTGCAACCGATGTATTAGATATGGCGGGTAACATCGACACAGTTTCTGAAGAAGAAATTGATTTGATCCAACCGGATCATCCAGCCGAAATATTGAACCGTGCTACCGGCGTTTATATCCACAGAAACAGCGGCTACGAATCAGTTCCTTCTATTCGATCGCCTGTCCTCACAGGACCTGGTGCTGCTGGCGCATTCCTGTTTATGGAAGATGGCGTTGCAACACGAGCAGCCGGGTTTGCTAATAATAATGGTCTCGCCGAAGCAAACATGGAACAGGCTGGTAGCGTAGAAATTATTCGTGGGCCGGGTAGTGCTTTTTACGGATCAAACGCTGTACACGGCATGATTAATGTTCTGTCACGCGACCCTTCGCAGGATCTGACAAGAAATGTTGATGTGACTGGTGGACCACATGGTTCGGTTAAACTCAAAGGCTCTGTGAGCGACACGATTGGTGCTCACTCTTACCGCTTGAATGCCTATGGTGCGAAAGATGGTGGCTATCGTGATGAGACTGGTTTAGGTGTACAAAAACTCACAGCTCGACATGATTATTTTGGTGCTGAAAACAGTATCAAAACTGTTTTCTCCTTCTTTAACCTGAATCAGGAAACAGCTGGCTTTATCAAGGCTGATGATAATAACGATGGTGCTGATCCATGTTTTGTTTCAAGCGAAGCTGATCGCACTCTATACAAAGACAGCAATGCCATGGAGAAAAACTGTAATGAAAATGGTTTCCGTGACTGGCGTTCTTTCCGACTTTCTTCTCGTCTTGATCATGATATTAACGATAGCCAGTTGTTCAGCATCACGCCTTATATCCGCGATAACGAAATGGAATTCCGTCAACATTATCTGCCTTCACAAGCGATCGAAGAAAATGAGCATACCAGTTTCGGTTTCCTCAGCGGCTTCTACTGGGATCTTGATGCTGGTCATAAGATCATCGCCGGTGTTGATTTTGAGTTTACCAACGGGAGCCTGACACAGACGCAGGAAAGAGCCAGCTACTTCATGTTTGGTAAAGCGCGTCCACAAGGTATTCATTATGATTACGAGGTCGATGCTACTGTGATCGCACCTTATATTCATACGGAATGGCAGCTGGCCGATTCGCTGAGAGCGACAGCTGGCCTACGTTATGAACATACTAATTATGATTATGACAACAAAGTTGCTGACGGCACGCTGCAGGCGGATGGTTCAAGCTGTAAAGATTTCAGCCCGAAAGATTGCCTGTTTCAACGGCCTGCGGATCGTGAAGATAGCTTTGGGAACATTAGCCCTAAACTGGGTTTGAGTTATAACTTGTCGGATCAAAGCAGTGTTTTTGCTAACCTGTCGCGAGGCTTCCGAGCACCGCAGGTGACGGACATGTATCGTATCCAGATCAAACAGGTTCCGGGTGAAGTCGAAGCCGAACGAATTGATAGTCTGGAAATTGGTATTCGTCGCGCAGCACAGAATGTGTCCTATGAAGTGGTAGCATTCCACATGAAGAAAAAGAATTTCTTCTTCCGTGATTCTTTTGGTAACAACGTGACGGATGCTAAAACTAAACATACAGGGCTTGAACTAAGCACTACATGGCAGATCAATGATCGATTCGATATTGGCCTGAATTATACTTATGCAGTACATAAATATGATTCAAGTCATGGTGCAAAAGCTACGCTGGCAACAGATGAGATCACCAAAGGTGATGATATCGATTCAGCAGCACGTCACATGGGCAATGTCCGTTTTGGGATGAACTTCCTGCAAACCGGACGTGCAGAACTGGAGTGGCAACACATCGGTGATTACTTCCTCGATCCTTCAAACGATCATACTTATGATGGCCATGATGTCCTGAACCTGCGCGTCAGCACAGAGATCTCGAAGAATGTGAAGCTGCATGGTCGGATAGACAATCTGACCAATGTAGATTACGCGACACGAGCAGACTATGCGTTTAACACTTACCGTTTCTTCGGTGGTGAACCTATCTCGCTCTATGTGGGAATGAGTATTGATTTCTAAAATAGAAATCCTGTTATGCAGTTACTTTTTACGCCCTCTTGATTGAGGGCGTTTTCTTTTCTGCGATAGGAAAAAGTTTACTTATTTACCCGAGAAAGTACTGTTATGTAAAAACTTCCAGGTACGGGTGATATGTAGAATATCCACATCTTTACGGATATTTTCCGGGAAAACAGCATATGGCGATGCCAGTCTAACGATATGGATCGCAGCTTCATCCAGCACTTGATGACCCGATGACTTGTCAACTGTGATTTCATTGATCGTTCCATCGGCATTAAGGGCAACCGTCATTCGCAAGATACCAGAGAGCTTATTTCGTCGAGCTTCATCCGGGTAATTTATATTACCAATCCGTTCTACTTTGGCTCGCCAGGCTTCCATATAAGAAGCATATTTATATTCTCGCGTGCTGGCAGAAATAAAATCCCGTCGTGGCCTTTTAGCCTTTTCTTCCAAACGCTTATCAATTTCCGCGCTAAGACTGGCCATCTTCATACTCATCGACATTAGTTCCGTCGCGGATGGTGTTTCTGGTTTTGGCTCAGGTGCGATCTCCGGTTCAGGCTCTTCCGTCGCAACTGATTCTGCTTGAGGCTTATTTTCAGGTTTAGGGATCTGAACTTCAGGCTTGCTGGTTTCTACTGCGATCACTTCTTCAACTTTAACTGCCTGTTCCTTTTCTTTTTCAACTTCCTCTTCCGGCACTTCTTCAACTGGAACTTCAGCTTTTACCGTTCCTTCTGTTGCTTGAGCCTGCTTTGTCATCGGCTCAAAAGGTGCTGATGATGGTGTGACAATTTCAGGAGATTGTTCAGGGTTCGGAGAGACAAAAGGTGTAGCCGGTCGCTCGGCCTCTTCACTTTCGCCGCCACCTTCGAGATTCGCCTGTGCCAGAAAATCAGCTTCTTCTGGCGCTTCCTCGCTGGACTGCTGTACCAGGATCACTTCGATGTTTTCAATATCCGGTTGTTCATCGTCTTCATTGGAGAAGCTAATCCCAAAAATTCCAGCCGCATGGATAATGATCGCAAAACCAATCGCCATCGCCATCATATCGCTGGAACCAGCGGAATAACTGGTTTGTTGACGTATCGCCATCAGGCAGGGGATCTCTTAATCATAGCGCCGGCGATTATACCGCTTAGAAGACCGAACACCAGCGCGAGCGTCATGAACACTGGCAATAGTTTCAGTAAGCCCGGATGAGGAATGAACAACAAATACGCCAGCACAAATTGCCCGGCCATGTGCGCCAGTGCAGCAAGAATGCTGTATCCAACAGCACCCAATCCATGACCAAATAATTTCCAGCAAATACCCAGCATTAAAACGCTGGCGATCGCGCCGGAAAGACTCATGGCAAAGGTTGGGGAAAGGAATGTTCCGATCAACAAACTACCCACTAGTACACGTAAAATGGAAACCCAGGCAGCAACTCTCCAGCCATAGATCAATAAGGTTGCAATCGTGATCACGTTGGCCAGACCAAGCTTCACACCAGGAAATGGACTTGGGATAGCGGCCTCAAAAATATGGATCATGATCGCGAAGGCAGCCAGATAGGCAATGCGCATATCTTCGCGGGTGGGTTGCAGGATCAGAGTAGACATCAAAAATTTATGCTATCAAATAAGGTGTTATTAGCGACAACTTCAACCGCCACGCGATTGGGTAAACAGGCTGCGAATTCGCCACCATGTTGTAACCATCCAGCATGAACACAGATTTTGTTTGCACAGGGCGAACGTAAAAAGCGGATCTTGCCATCGTTGATCTCAAGTTCAGAAATTCCAACTACACCCTCCATTTTTAATACCCTGTTTTCAGAAAGACTGAACAATTGTTGTTCCTTATCATCAATGCTGATCTGTGCAAAATCGCCATGACCATTGCTAAACCAGAGCAGGCTATACAACCAGCCTACAAAAATTACTGCGCTGATCAGAACAATCTTGTCACCGATCTTGAACATTTATCTCTTCGACCGCCATTAGCATTCGCGGTTTCATTTCCGGTGTCATGTGAATCTGCCCATTACTTTCCACCACCATCGCTTTACCAATGCCCATTTGATCAGCAACCTTTTTCCAGTCTTTTATTCCCGCTACAAATAATGCCGTCGCCGCTGCATCAGCAAGCGCTGCATCCTGGGCAATGATCGTCACAGAAATAAATTCACTGGCAGGATAACCCGTGCGCGGGTCAAGAATATGATGATAACGTTTTCCCTCGTACAGAAAATAACGCTCATAATCACCCGATGTAAAAACACTCTCACCATCGTTAACATCCAGCGACGCCATGATCCCGGCCTTGCGCGGATTTCGAATACCAATACGCCAGGAACGATCATGGCGTTTTCCGATCACTTTCAGATCACCACCAGCATTGACGATGGCATCGTCTATCCCCATTGCTTTTAGATGATCAATAGCACGATCAATGCCATAACCTTTTGCAAATCCACCCAGATCAAACTGAATCGCGGGGTTCTCAGATCGCACCTGCCCTTCACTTATTCGCAAAGTTGCCAGATCAGGCGTTTGTTTAAGGTAGTTTTTGAGAACACATTTTTCGGGAGGTTGAGAAGGTTGTTCGTCGCCATGATAACCCCACAATTCCAGCAGGTCGCCCATCGCAGGATTGAAAACAGCATTCTGATCAACATGACTTAGTGCTGCTAATTCTTTGGCTTTGATCAACAAAGGCAAGATTTTTTCATCTACAGAAGCCGCTTCGCCTTTGGCCAGATGTTCATTGATCGTTACCAACGGACTCGGTTGCCATGCATGCCAGTCTTTATGCATTTGTCCGAAATCATCTTCCAGCTCTGCTGCCGCTTGATCAGCCAGTGGTTTCTCAACCCCCGTGATACTTAGTTCAATGATCGTTCCAAAAGAAAAAATTGAATACTTATGGATCTCCTGCTTCGGATCGCCACAGGCACTAAGCAATAATGCAAACAGGATCAGAACTATCAGTTTTTTCATCAAGCCAGTCGTTGCTCTATAGCATCCATTAGATCGCTGGCGATATCCAGATCGTAAAGTGCATCTAACTCACGGATGCAAGTTGGACTGGTGACATTAATCTCGGTTAGGCAATCGCCGATGATATCCAGCCCGACAAAGATCAAACCTTTTTCGCGTAGTTTTTCTCCAACCTGATCACAGATCCAGCGATCACGTTCCGTCAGAGGCACACCTTCACTACGACCTCCCGCCGCAAGATTTCCACGCGTTTCACCTTTGGCCGGAATTCTCGCCAGAGCATAGTCCACTGGTTTTCCTTCAATCAACAATACTCGTTTATCGCCTTCGGTAATTTCAGGAATAAATCGCTGAACCATGATCTGACGTTTACCATTATCGGTTAGTGTTTCGATGATCACATTCAAATTCGGATCATTCTCTCTTACTCGAAAAACCGAAATACCGCCCATTCCGTCTAATGGTTTTACGATAATATCTTTATGTTGATCAAGAAAAGTTTTGATCCGACCAGCATCACGCGTCACCAGATAAGGCGGACAACATTCAGGAAACCAGGCGGTAAATAATTTCTCATTAGCATCGCGTAAACTCTGTGGTTTGTTCAGCACCAGCACACCATCCGCTTCCGCAAGTTCTAGTAAATAAGTGGAATAAATGTATTCCATATCGAAAGGCGGATCTTTACGCATCAGGATCACATCCATCGATTTCAACGAAAGTGTTTGCTTATCTCCCAGGGTAAACCAGCCGGAAGGATCATCCTTTACCTCTAGTTCACGGCAAGTAGCTTTAACTTCACCATCGTCGAGAAACAGATCGGCCTGCTCCATATAGATCAGCGTCCAGCTTCGTGCCTGTGCAGCAAGCAACATGGCAAAACTCGAATCCTTTTTGATCGAGATCTGATCAATAGGATCCATGACGATTCCAAGTTTTATGGGCATAATCGAGCAATTCCAGACAAAAAAATGATTTTACAGCATTCACCTTAAACCTGACCAATGAAATACACCATAAATACTCACTATAACCGCGAGCTGATCAACGAGGCTGCTCTGGCCTACTGGAAAAAAACGTTTGCTGGTACTTTTATAACTTCATTACTCTTAATGGTTCTGGCGCTTGGAAGGATCTTTGTTCTGGATGTTCGCGACTGGCTATCTGGTACTTTTTTATGTTTCTCAGTTGTTGCCTCAATCTTGTTCGCATGGGCTTACTTCATATATAGAAATCGATCGTTGGCTGTTTTTGAAGAAATGGATACCAAGATGGCTGAATTAATATTTTCTGAGGAAGGCGTTTTTATAAAATCAGATGCTGGATCTGCGGAAGTAAAGTGGAAGATGTTTAAACGAATTATAAAAACACCCAACACCTGGGTTTTTGTGTACAAAAATAATTCGTATTCTGTCTTTCCTTTAGTGGGTGTTTCAGGGGAAGTTCTGGAGTTTATCTCTGGAAAAATAGTTGCATAAGGTGGAAAATTAATAGACAACCTCGTAGAGAGGTTGTCTATTAGCTTATAGAATTATCGCTTCTGTTTGCGGGAAAACCCGAACAACCCCAACAAGCTGCTTCCAAATAAAAGAAAAGCCGTGGGGATCGGAACAGCAGCAAGATCAGCTTCTAGCAGAAAGTTATCCAGATCAGAATAAGGGCCACTTCCATCTTGATCCCAGTTAGCTGCCCAAAGAATTTTTGATCCGTCATTCGTTATTGTACCGTGAGTCTCCTCCCAGAAATTACCGTCAAGCCGAGGAGGGTTAGGTACTGTCCCTGTCGTATTGTATGTTTTTGAAATATAACCAGCTAATGGGTTATCTGCATCTGGGTCAAGTTTGACCAACAGTAAAACTTTTTCCAGCCAGTTTTCTTCTGTGTTACCTGGTGCGGCTGTAGTACTAATCAGAGCATACCCATCGAAATTACCAGAGATATGAACTCCACTGTAAAGATCAAAACCACCGTCATCACTAGTATAGTTCAGTCTTACCAGTTTCGTGCGGTTTGAGTCTATGTATGGATCAGGATCAGTGCTCAAAGGAACTGTATTAATACTGACCGTTTCCGGATCGATCGGAATCAGATCAATGTGATCCGTTCGAGTATTCTGCATAATAACAACTTCGTTACCATTGCTGTCCAGACCAACATCAGCATGTGCCGTATCGTAGTTCAGACGGTGAAACTTTTTATTAGCATCTGGCCCAGTATTAAAATTGGAGAAGTCTTTATTAGCCATTGCCAGACCAATGATCTGATTAGCATTTGGATTGTTATAGTCCAGGCTACCTATGAGGACATGATTACCCTTTGGTGACATTCCTACCCAATCAATATTACCTCTCTCTCTTTCGCTAAGTTCATAGGTTCCAAGAATTTGCTTGGAATCATTGTCCCATGTAAATATCACTTGCTTATCTTTAAAGCTTCCTGAACCAGCATTTGACTTAGCTAGAAAAGCCCAGTGGCGATTATCATAAGACGACTCTCCTTCATTATTCATGGTTATTGTGAAATCAGAACCCAACTTCTGAGTTAACACATTTTCTGTAGAGAAATCTTTGATCACCGAAACGACAGGCGTATTTGAACTCAGGTTGACAGTTTTTATCGAAGCATCTGACAATCCCCAGATCTTGCTCGTGTTTGTTCTATCCCAGCGAGCTTCCCTCACTCTGATTTGAACATTATTACTAAAATCATAAAGACTGGTTACTTTGTTTGTAACGGCGTTATAAGGGTAATTCTGGGTGTTATAAACACTTGAATAACCGCCATCACCGTTAAGAATAATCATTGAACGATCTTTGTTATAGGGATCAAATCGTGAATATTCATGCCTTGAGCCAACACTTTCATCATTCGTCAGTCGAGTCACACCCAGACCAAAAGAAGATTCTGTGAATTGTGTTCCTAAGGGAGGGACACCCGACGATTGTTGAGTATAGATAGGGTTTGTGTCTGATAATGGATCAGGAACCTGGGTAAGATAATCAAGAATTTCAGCATTAACACTAAATGATGAAGCTATCAGTAATGGAATTGTGTGAACAACTATCTTTTTCATATTGTACGTCTCCTCCTTTGGGACGCGCATTACATAAACTTTTGTAGACGCTTTCAAACATTTTTAATGTTGCTGGGGTTTTGACTCTGAAAGAAAACCATCGTTCTCCCAGTTTATGTGACTGTTGTCACACACTACAAAACTCCCTGCCAAACCCTTTATCTTGCAAACTAATCAAAAAACTATCCTTAATTTTGAATCTCTATTGCACAGAGCATGCCAAAACACAGAATTCATAATAATCAATTAGTTACATAGATTTCATATTGAGGAATAAGCTTTTGACTATAAATAGCGTCTCCTTTTAACGACAGATTTGAAGTAAATGGAAAGATAGTGCTCCTTCCTGAATTCAGCAATTCGTAATTATGTCACTCATCGAGATGTTTAATTTTGGTTAATTGATCAGGTAGAAGCGGATTTTATCCGCTCCTGTAAATACACCTAAAAAAAAGAAGTTTGGTACAATTTCATAACAATCCAAATTCAACCAGGCTCGATCAGAGATTCCTTATGAAAACACTAAAAATAGTTACCCGTAAAAGTCCGCTGGCCATGTGGCAGGCTGAACATGTTCGTGATCGTCTGCTTAATACTCACGCAAATCTTAATGTTGAGCTGATCGGCATAAAAACTCAGGGAGATAAGATCCTCGATTCGCCGTTGGCTAAGATCGGCGGCAAAGGCTTGTTCGTTAAGGAGCTGGAAGTTGCCCTGCTGGAAGAACGTGCGGATATTGCGGTGCATTCCATGAAAGATGTCACGGTGGAAATGCCGGACGGTCTTGATCTGCCGATCATTCTTGAGCGGGAAGATCCGCGTGATGTATTGCTCGCAAACAAGCCGGTTTCTTCGATTGCTGATCTGCCAAAAAATGCGCGCGTCGGAACTTCCAGCCTGCGTCGCCAATGTCAGATCAAAAACCTACGACCTGATCTTAAAATTCTCGACCTTCGTGGCAATGTTGGAACTCGTCTCGGAAAACTTGAAAATGATGAATATGACGCAATCATTCTGGCGGCCGCGGGTGTGATCCGCCTCGGGCTGGAAGATAAAATCAGCCATTATATAGAGAGCGATACTTTGCTACCTGCGATCGGACAAGGCGCGATTGGTATTCAATGTCGGGCTGGCGATGAGAGTACGCTTTCGCTGATCGGTATTCTCGATCACAAAGACACACACACCCGAATTATCGCCGAACGTGCGGTTAACCGTCGTTTATTCGGAGGCTGTCAGGTTCCTATTGCTGGATTTTCTGAACTGAATAATGATCAGATTCTGATCAGGGCATTAGTCGGAGAAGTTGATGGCAGTCAGATCATTCGTGGAGAAATCTCTGGTCATCGTGATGATGCTGAAAAACTCGGCATTACACTGGCAGAAGATCTGCTATCGCGTGGCGCTGATCGAATTCTGGACGAATTGAGTCACTGAGTTGGCTTTACCACTTCAAGATCTATGGGTGGTTGTCACAAGGCCGGCTAATCAGGCTATCGGACTTGTCGCTGCCATTCAAGAAAAAGGTGGTCATGCGATCAAATGGCCTGCTTTGCGGATCGAGCCAATCAAAGAGTCTGATCAAACACGACAACATATTTCAGCATTAAGAATCTATGATCACATTATTTTTATTAGCGTGAATGCGGTTAATCATGGTTTGCGCGCAATTGCTGATCACGAACTTGATCTTAAAGACATGAGTGTTTTCGCCGTTGGTAAAACCACCGCAAAAGCACTGGAAGATGCCGGAATAGAAAATGTCCATATTCCAGAGATCGCTTCCAGCGAAGGCCTGTTAGCCATGCCCGCCTTTAGTAATGATGCTGTGCTCGGGAAAAGATACCTGATCTTCAGGGGCATCGGTGGCAACGAAAAACTGGCTGAAGGCTTGAACCAACGCGGTGCAGAAGCCGTAGACTATGCAGAAGTCTATCAACGTCAATCCGCCAATTCTGATCCCGTTATTCTTGAATCCCACTGGCAGCGTAAACAATTGGATCTTATCCTTGTCACCAGTGTTGCAGGATTGGATAATTTGTTTGCTATACTGGGGACAGCAAACAAAAAACAGCTCTGTTCAACACCATTACTGACCGTCAGTGATCGTGTTGCAGAATACGCACATAAAATAGGTTTTACTCAAGAGGTGCTGATCGCAAATAGTGCCAGAGATGAGGATATTGTCACAACGATGCAGTCATGGCATCAAGATAGGGAGAAATGAAGAATGAATGACAAGACAAGTGAGATCAGCGAAGACGTTGATTTTGAGCAGGTAGAATACAACGAGAAACCCGTAAAAAAAGGTGGCAGTACCGGCCTTGTTTCTCTGATCGTTTTATTAACTCTATTGTTGGGTGCAGGCGCGGTTTACTGGCTGTACGACAAAATGAAAACCAGCCAGTCACAAGCGACTGAAGCCATGCAACAGTACGACAGCAAGATGAGCGATCTGACTTCTCAAGTCAAAGAAAGCACGTCAAAAGTCACAACGATGGCCAGTGCACAGCAATCCAGCTCCAGCGACTTCGAAAGCACACTGGCAGATCTGGCCAGTAAACAAACCGTTTTCACCGATACGCTGGAAACCATTCAAAACAAAAAACCTAAGCAAGAATCTGACTGGGTTATTGCCGAGGTTGAATATCTTCTAACCGTTGCGCAACAACGTCTCAGTCTTGAACGCGATGTCCCTACAGCTCTTGCCGCAATGCAAGGTGCAGATAGTCGACTGCGCGATCTGGGTAATCCAAACCTGAACGGTATACGCGAACAGTTGATCAAAGAGATGAATGCGCTGCGTAAAGTCGAAGATGCGGATATCAGCGGCATGGTATTAACCATTTCAGATTTCACTTCCGGCGTAGAAGCACTGCCTTTGAAAGACTTCAAAGTGCCTACTTTAAACGACATGAAGATCCCGACCAAAGAAGAAGCATTAGCAGGTGACTGGAAAGATGTTGGTCTTTCTATGTGGGGCGATCTGGTTCATCTTGTCGAGATTAAAGATCAGGAAGTTCCGAATGAAATCCTGTTCGATCCAGAAAAAAGATTCTTTCTTTATCAAAATCTACAACTGGAATTGACCAGTGCAAAACTCTCAATCCTGCGCCGCGACAGTGGCAGTATGAAAGCATCGCTTGCCCGTGTAGCCGTACTTCTTAATGGTTTCTTTGATACAGAAGCTGCTCCGGTAAAAAGTATGCTAGAACAGATTGGTGCGATGGAAAATCTCGATCTAAAACCACCAATGCCAGAAGTCACGCAGGCACTCAATCTGCTAAAAGCTTATAAACAGAGCGCCAGTCAGGAGGATCCGTCATAATGAAATTACTCTTCCTCACACTGGGATTATTGCTGGCGGCGATCTACGTCGGCTCTATTGCCCTCGACGACCCAGGCTTTATCCTGATCGGATATCACGGACAAGTTTTACGTACCAGTTTTGTCTTTTTTGCACTCTGCACAATCCTTGCAGGCATACTTTTATATTTCGCTGTTCGTTTTTTGGCCAACCTCTGGTCTGCACCGAAAAAGGTCGGTAACTGGAATGCTGATCGTAAAGAAAAGAAAGCACAAAAATCTCTATCAAAAGGATATGCTGCACTGACAGAAGGAAACTGGGAAGCGGCTGAACGCACACTCTCCCACGATGCAACGATCAGTGATCGACTTTCATACATCCATTACCTCGGTGCTGCACAAGCTGCTCAAAGCATGGGCAAAGTCGATAAACGCGATAACTATTTACAACTTGCGCACAACTCCGCACCACAAGCAGATGTCGCCGTGGGAATCACCCGAGCCGAATTGCAATTGCAAGAAGGCCAAAACGAAATGGCGCGAATCACCCTCGAAGAATTGCTCGCAGGTAATCGCAACCATCCTCGTATCTTGAAATTGCTATCGGAAGTTTATACAGCAAATGGAGACTGGGACTCACTGCAACCATTGATGAAACGCCTGAGAAAAACGCATGCAATTCCATCAGAAGATCTCGATTCATTAGAATCAAGTATCTGGGTTGGCAAATTAAATGGAACCGCGGCAGATGTCACGACCATGAAAGAAACGTGGACTACCGTTCCGAAAAAACTCAAAGAAGATCCTGATCTTCTTTATTCTTATTTAGAGAAACTCAGCCACTCTGCGGACAACGCAGATGCTGTTCCTTTGATCGAAAAAGCCCTGAGTAAAAACTGGGATGACAGACTTGTTTCTTTATACGGCATCGCCAACGGCGCGAACCCAGCCAAGCAATTAGAACGCGCAGAAAAATGGCTGCCAGCACACGAAGACGATCACAAACTACTTTCTGTACTCGGCACGCTCTGCAACAAAAACGAACTTTGGGGCAAAGCCAAACACTACTTGGAAACCGCGATCGAATTTGGCGCAGGCCCAGAAGTGTATCGACAACTTGCCGACACGCTGGGAAAAATGGGCGAGACTGAAGAAGCCTCTGAATGCTGTAAAAAAGGACTTTATCTGGCGACGGATCAGTCTCAGGGAGTTGCTGTTATTAAATAATGTTGTACCGGAGAAATTTGAGTCTGGCCACCCAGACTCAATAATTCTATCTTGTTAAGATTAAAGAATGGACAAATCACCCTCCCAAACAACTTTCGAAGATCTACTAAAAGCTAACGTTGCACCCATTCTCAAAGCCGCAGGTTACAAAAAATCCGGCTCAAACTTTTTCTGTCGCAGCGATCAAGTTTCTTTTTTAATAAATTTCCAATCCAGTTCTGGTAGCACTTGGGAAGAAAAAATATTTTATATCAATATAGGCTTAGCCTTTGATGAGATCTGTTTGCATCGAGAGATTGATATTCTTGATCGTCCCAAAGAACATTATTGTTCCTCAAGAGGTGCATCTGTGCGCGTAGGCGAGATCTTTTCAGATGCTCCGGCGCGATATTCAATTTCTGAAAATGATGATCTTGGTCAATTAAAAATTGATCTGGAAAATCTTTTTAATGACCTGATAACGAACCTTTCCACGATCAAAAATTTGTCGTCTTTTAGAAAACATCGCTGGTTTGAAGATCTATCGGGTGTTCCCGGTATGAAGGCGCTGATTTATTTTTTACTCGGAGAACAGAAAAATGCCGAGACAGAGATCAATGTTCTCGTAAATAAATTTACTGATAGAAAAATGTTATGCGAAAAGTCTTATTGGACTGATCGTTTTAATATTAAAATGGAATCATTTTCTTAAACATGAAATGAAAAATATTTACACAAAAATGGGCTACACTCACAAAAAACTTAAAGAATGGTATTCTGCTAAGAACAACTAGGAGACGTACATGAAAATAATAATAACGGCCATACTCTGTGCTGCACTTTTGACAGCCTTTGGTCTATTCACTCTCAAGCCTCACACAGAAGGTGGCGCTAGGGCTGCACACTTTGAAACTATAAAAACTAAATGCCTGGATGGATCTTCAGCTAAACCAGATGTTACGTATTGCAACGGCTTTGCTGAAATGCACATGCCCATCCCTAATTTTATGCAAGAGATATACGCAAATGCAACTTTTGGCCTGATTCCACATTCTTATGTAACGCCTTCACAAGCTCAGATTTGGCGCCTAAAAACTGATATAGAAAGACACGCCTCTTTATTCGAGACAGAACGATCAGCTCGTTTCACTGGGGAGCATGAAGAAGAATATCGCGCTCGTGCAAAGAAAGAAGCTTGCTCTCCTGACGATCCTTTAATGAAACAGTTTGAAGGTGAGGGATTAGCAATGATGCGTAAAGGACTCCAATGCGACGAAGAATAGCCCACGAGAGATCTTAAAATATTGATCTTCGCTACAGATGTTCAATACGCGGAAAGTAGCGCACTTGCTGCGGGTTTACTTTTCCCTCATTGGAAGTCTGATGAAACCAATCAGTACATTTTAAAAACAATTAATCAGATCGCGCCTTACGAACCCGGTGCTTTCTATAAAAGAGAGCTGCCGTGTATTCTTTCTCTGCTTGAAGATGTCGATCTAAATTTAGACGCTATTGTGATCGATGGTTTTGTTACGCTTGGTAATGAAGAAAAAGATGGTTTGGGAATGCATCTGTATAACGCCATTCAACAATCAACTCCAATCATTGGGGTGGCAAAAAAAGCTTTTATTGGCACACCGGATCTATGCCAAATTTTTCGAGGAAAAAGTAATAACCCTCTCTATATTACTTCCGTTGGAATTCCGCTTAGCGAAGCAAAAGAACTGATCGTTCAAATGCATGGAGTTAATCGAATACCCACTTTATTGAAAAAAGTTGATCAGCTTTGTAGAGGAATCAATGCCACATAGAGAAAGACAAGAACCAACAATAAAACAGGTCTTTTTACACGCTGGACTTCCTGCCATTTTTTTCTGGCTGCTAATGCCTCTCACATTTTTGATGCCGCGGATCGATTCTACGAAAGCGCCCTTCTTTGATCTCACCCAACCGTTCTCACAACTTGCTTGTTGGATCTCTCGTTCTGGCGGGAAATTTGGTGTTCCTTTTATTGCTATAATGATGCTGTTATTTCTGATCACTCGCAGTGGAATTTCATTTGATCGGAAATGGAAAGAAGCCAGTATTATTATTTTGATCGTAGCGATCTCTGCTGGCGGCGGTGCTTTTTTTAATGAACATTTTATAAAAGCACAGCTAAAAGTTCCTCGCCCTAATATCGTCTGGCTGGCTGGAGAAAATGGATCGGGTTCACTCGGTATGACGGTGAAAGATTTCTACGCAACAGGTAGTAAAGGAGCCCGTCGCATACCGCTTGAAAATGCACTACGTAAAAATCCTGTCCCACTAAGCCCCGCGATCAGAACTCACTGGATAGAAGAAACCGGTTATGCATTCCCATCCGGACATTCTTTTTCTGCGATGTTCTTTGCCACTTTCTTTTTGATGCTTGCAGCAACTTATTTGACGACAAAAAGACTTTGGCTGTTCTATTTATTGCTCCCCTGGGCGCTGGCCGTTTGCTATTCAAGACTTGTTTTAAGAGTTCATACTCCGGCGGATATAACGGTTGGAAGTTTGCAAGGTTTGCTGATCGGAATTTTAGCATGGGCAATTGTTCGATCACTCATTCGACGCTTTGCGTGATAAGCTTAAACACATGAAACAATCGCAGTCTCAAGATCCACTTCACGGGATCACATTAGAAATGATCGTTACTCAACTGGTCGAAAAGCATGGTTGGGAAGATCTGGGCGAACATATCAATATAAAATGTTTCACCAATGATCCCAGCATAAAATCCAGCCTGAAATTTCTACGAAAAACACCATGGGCCAGGGAGAAAGTAGAAAACCTTTTTCTTCGATCTCAATGGCTAGGTAATGCAGAATAACCCCTTCCAACTTTTAAGCACCTCCCCACCTTTTTAAAGCAAAATTTTCTCCTGCCGCTAACGCTAGCACAAGGATCAATTCATCGAATCGATCATCTTAAACTCAATGGATGAGGATTCATGATGGCTTGCCCAACCTGTTCAAAAACTATTCTATTTGGCGGTATCAAAGTAGACGATAAAAAATATTGCAGCAAACAATGCCATGAAGATGGTGAGATCAGCCGTATAGCGGAATCATTCTCTGATCAAACGGTAGAAGCTTTTTCTGCAAAAATACATAACGGCACTTGTCCTGAATGTGATGGCGAGGGACCGATTGATGTGCATAAATCTTACTTTGTTTATTCATTTCTGATCTCAACAAATTACCGAACCAATGAAAACGTAGTTTGTAAAAAATGTGCGACCAAAAGACAATGGAGTGATTTAATTCGATCGTTCTTTGTTGGCTGGTGGGGGCTTCCCTTCGGTCTGATAATTATGCCAATCATGATCATTGCGAACATTATTGCGATGTTTCAAAACCCACATTTAAAAGGGCCAACGAAAGCGCTTAATGAAAGATCACGCCTACTTCTAGCCGCACAAAAAATGGAAGGTGGTTTTGAGGAAACTTCTGAAGAAGAAGTCATTCAAACGCCGCCAAGATCAATTCTTGAAGAAGTTCTTATTTCTGATCCGGTTGTAAAACGTAACTAATTAAATCTGATCTCTGACATAATTATTTGTCCGTCGTTGCCGCAAACTCAAAAGCATCTGAATAGAGTCTTTCTTCAAGCAAACCGAGTTCTGTAAAAGATTTATGAACGGATTGCACCATGATCGGTGGACCACTAGCATAGACATCAATATCAGAAAAATCCTTGATATCTTCAAGGATCGCTTCGTGAACAAAACCAGTTTTACCTTTCCAGTTATCTTCTTCCATAGGTTCTGAGAGCACCGGAATATATTCTATGTGATCATTTTCTTCCGTCCATGATCTTGCCAACTCGTCCATGTACAGATCACGTTTTGCACGAACACCCCAATATAAAGAAACGCGACGTTTATCGCCCTTTGCGATCAGGTGTTCGATGATACCTTTCACTGGAGCAAAACCTGTCCCACCAGCAATAAAAACTGAATGTCTTTTACTGTCTTCCCGCAGGAAAAAATTCCCAAATGGCCCTTTAATTCTGAGCAATGCTTTTTCTTTCATCTCTTTGAAGACAATTTCGGAAAAAATACCCCCATCATAATAGCGGATCTGTAATTGCAGAAATTCATCATCATGAGGTGCGTTGGCCAGTGAGAATGATCGCTCTTTGCCATCCTTCATTAAGATATCAATATACTGTCCGGCCAAAAACTGTAGTCGCTCAGTAGACGGAAGCTTTAACCATAATCCCATGACATCATGCGATAACTGTTCCATGTGCATAACACGGGAAGGCAATGTTTTGATCGGGATCTCTTTGGTCTCAGAAACTTCTCTGGCTTTTAATACCAGATCAGATGCTGCTCTCGCCTGACAGCATAAAATCCAGTCATTCTTTTTTTCTTTTTCTGTCAGCGCTTCCGGCTCAATGTCTCCATAAATAATCTCACCTTCCAGCAACTGCGCTTTACAAGCACCACAAGTGCCACTTCGACAACCGTAAGGAAGTTGGATGCCTTCACGCAAGGCAGCATCAAGGATTGTTTCATCAGCTTGACTATTGAACTCACTATTCTCAGGACTTAATACAATTTTTCGGGAAACATTTTTCTTGGTCATTTTTTACTCATGAAATATTCGTGATCAGTATCGGGTAATGCAGAAAGTGATCGAGAAAACTATTTAGGCTGACTTCTCACACTGTTAAGCCAGCGTAATAATGGCTTCCATTGTTCGCGATCAACCTCGGTTGCTGAGGGAGCCATTTCAAAAATCGACAAGCCTTTTTCGGCAGCACGGATATAGTTTTGACTCGCTCTCAGGACTGTCATGAAAGGGAATTTCTTTCCATTCGGTAATTTTAGTTTTGAAAGATAATCTGTCAGATCATTTCCCGCTATCGTATGATCACGAACCCGGTTGGCAACGGTGGCCAGTTTCACTTCTGATTTTATAACCTTGTTGATACTTCTTAGATCTTCAATAAAACGTGTTGCTGCACGGACATCCAGCGGCGATGGCAGGATCGGCATGACGATAGTTTCTGTGCGTCGAAGTAGATCGCTTAATTGTTTCCCATGGATACCCGCAGGAGCGTCCATGATCAGAACATCCGTATTTTTACTTGCGCGGAATTTTTCATCATAGGCGGCAACACCCTGAATTTCGGGACTTGATTCGGGTCTTTCAGCCAACCAATCCAGACCCGAAGCCTGCGAATCAAAATCGGCCAACAAAACAGACTTGCCCTGTGTCGCATAATAACCAGCCAGATTGGTTGCCAACGTTGTTTTTCCACAACCACCTTTAGAGTTCATGATCAGTATTGAACGCATTTTTTCTTACTCCGAATATTTTTATTTCGGTACAGTATACCGCGCTCAGGCCATTATCTGGTATCTCTACGACCTTTCATCAATGTTTCAGCTATCGGTGTAAAGATTAACTCCATCGCCAGGGTATTTTTTCCGGCGGGAATAACGATGGTATCTGGCGTAGACATGAACGATCCGTCCAGCATATTGAGTAGATAAGGGAAATCCACTTCCAGCTTTTTGTGATTCCGTACATGCACAACGGAAAAGCTTTGTTCGTTACTGGGCACTTCTCGCTCACCAAAAGGATCGGAAGTATCAACGGTGGGTACACGCTGGAAATTGATGTCAGTTCGAGAAAATTGTGGAACGATGTAATGAACATAATCATGCATACGACTGAGAATAGCTTCTGTTGCAGCCTCGGCTGATTGCCCTCGCTCCGACCTGTCACGATGCGTTTTCTGGATCCACTCAAGATTGATGATCGGAACAACTCCCACCAGCAAATCCACATATTTGGCAACATTAACCGTGTCCGAGATCAAGCCGCCATGCAATCCTTCATAGAAGAGCACATCAGAATCTTTGGGGATCGGCTCCCAGCCTGAAATAGAACCCGGTGGGAGCTTGTGCCGATAAGCTTCTTCTTCATTATGCACATACCAACGTCGTCGCCCGGAACCCTTTTCGGAATACTCTCGAAACACCGATTCCAGTTCTTCAAATAAATTTCCTTCGGGACCAAAGTGAGTAACAGATTTGCTTTCTTCTTTTGCAGCAGCCACCACTTCTTTCATTTCTGTACGATCATAACGATGGAAACAATCGCCTTCGATCACGGCTGATTTTATGCCTTCATTATGGCAAATACGCTCAAATGCCGTTTTGACATTGGTTGTTCCCGCACCAGACGAACCAGTGACAGCAATAATCGGGTGCTGCTCGGACATATTTATTTCTCCTCTCAAACATGAGATGACGCTAGCGATACGTTACCTCATGTAGATACTTATAATCAATGAAACTGCAGTTTCAATAGTAATATACCCGTGACCATTCAAAATATAGTTTTATAATATTCTTAGTGGATGTGTTATCAAGGCATATTATCGAAGCAATAGTTGTTCTATTGCTCGATGATATAACGCGGATAGCGCATTCAATAGGGATGCTAGAAACCTAAATTTTGAATGGTCACGGGTATAGGTATAATACCCACCGATGGATCCATCAACGAACAATAATGATCGCGCTTTATATGCTCGCCTGCTCGGGTATGTAAAACCATACTGGCGACTGTTCGCATTTTCCCTGCTTTGCATGGCGATTCTGGGTGCGTTGGAACCGGCTTTACCGGCTTTGCTGAAACCACTTCTGGATGGCAGCTTTGTTGATCAACCAAACTCTAAACTCTGGTTTATTCCTTTATTGATGGTTTTACTTTTCCTGATCCGCGGCATTCTGACTTTTGCCAGCCATGTTTCATCTCACTGGGTTGCACATCGGGTGATCATGGATCTACGCAACGACATGTTCGATAAGCTGGTTTCCCTGCCCACTTCCTTTTTTGATGATAACGCCTCCGGATCGTTGATCTCAAAACTGACCTTTGACACCGCACAAGTTCAGGGCGCATCGACTCAGGTACTCACAGTGTTGGTCAAAGACACGCTGGCGACACTTGGACTGATCATTTTCATGCTCTATATGAACTGGAAGCTAAGTTTGATCGTATTTGTCCTCGCCCCGATTATTGCCTTGATCGTCAAGGTGGTCAGTAAACGGATGCGCGCCATGAGCCACCAGATTCAGGAATCAATGGGCGATATTACACACATTGCTCAGGAAGCGATCGAATCGCAAAAGGCTGTCAAAATATACTCTGGCCAGGAATACGAAAAGAACCGTTTTGGTGATGCGATCAACAAGGCCCGCCAATACAATATGAAAGTGGTCGTGCCAGCCGCCGCTAATGGCCCGATCATTCAATTTGTCATGTCTGTAGGTCTTGCGATCATTATCTATTTTTCAACCTCACTCGCTCACAAAGGGTTAATGACAGCGGGTGAATTTGTTGCCTATTTCACCGCAATGACCATGTTGCTAGCTCCGATCCGACGCTTAACCAGCGTCAACGAACCTCTGCAAAAAGGACTGGCAGCGGCCAGAAGTATTTTTGATCTAATGGATGAAACTTCAGAGCTTGATCAAGGAACAATCAAGATCGATCGCGCAAAAGGTGCGTTACGTTTTGATCAGGTTTCAATGACTTATGAACATGGCAAAACACCCGCTATATCTGATCTATCGATTACGATCACTCCCGGCGAAACAATCGCTTTGGTGGGCGCATCGGGCAGTGGCAAATCAACACTCGCTAATCTGATCCCTCGTTTTTATCATCCTGATCGCGGTCAGATCTTTCTTGATGATCACGATCTTGAAACGATTACGCTCGATTCTTTACGCGCTAACATTGCACTGGTCAGTCAGGAGATCATGCTGTTCAACGACACCATTGGTAATAATATCGCCTACGGTTCTTTGCGGAATGTAACGAATGACGAAATTATAGAAGCAGCCACTTCTGCTCATGCTATGGAATTTATAAATACGCTGCCTGATGGACTGGAAACCATGATCGGCGAAAGTGGTGCGCGCCTTTCCGGCGGGCAACGACAACGCCTTTCCATTGCCCGAGCCTTGTTAAAAAATGCGCCGGTATTGATTCTCGATGAAGCAACTTCGGCATTGGACACGGCATCAGAAAAACATATTCAGGATGCATTGGAAACACTAAGAAAAGGCCGCACCTGCATTATTATTGCACATCGATTATCGACGATTGAAAATGCTGATCGTATTCTGGTGATGGATGCGGGACGTATTGTTGAAACAGGGACTCATGAGGAATTAATCGCCAGGCAAGGAGCCTACGCCCGTTTACATCAACTTAGTTTTTCTGAAAAATAATTTAGAGAACGGAGTTAGTCACTAACCCGGTTTCGACCGCCATGTTTAGCTCGATACAATGCTTTGTCAGCGGCACCAATCAGACAGTCTTGTTTATGATCTGCCTGCATTTGTGCAATACCCAGAGAAAGCGTCAAAGGAGGAAGTTTTTCGCCCTCTACAGCAAACAACTCAGTTTCTTCCACAGCAACTCGTAAACGTTCTGCAACATAGGATGCATCTTTTAAATCTGATCCGGGCAAAACGGCCAGAAATTCTTCACCACCATATCGAGTGATCGTATCTTCCGGACGCAAATGTTCGGTCAGAGATTTTGCGATGGAGTTTAAAGCTCGATCACCAGCCAGATGACCATAGCTGTCATTAAAATTCTTAAAGTGATCCAGATCCATCATGATCACAGAGAGTGGTCTTGCGCCCTCTTCCTCACTCTGACTGCGGTTGATCAATCTTTCCAGCATTTTGTTTAGCCAACGACGATTATAAAAACCTGTGAGTGGATCGATGGTTGCGTCATATTCAAATTCTCTGAGCAGAGATTGAATTTTATGCATAACAGAATTACCAAACCGCAAGCGATAAGCTAGTGTCCGTAGCAAGTTATTTGATGCTGCATGAGAAGAATCGACGATCTTCCAGAGGGTTTCTTCATCCACCCTGAGCACGCGTGTTTTCAGATCGGCGATTACAAAACCAGAGGTCGGTTGCTGATCAAGAATCGAAACTTCGCCAACACTTTCGCCTTCTTCAAGAATCGTAATCGGTTGATCATCATTCTTTTGCAACTGCACACGCATACGACCAGAAAGCACCAGATACATGAACTCTTCCGGCCTTCCAGCCTCAACCAGTATTTCATCTTTATCCAGATGGAGAATTTGGCAATTAGTCAGAAGAGGTTTTATTGATGCCAAGCTGACACCGCTGAAAAGTTTGATCTTTTCCAGTTCTTTGTCCGTTGGCATGCCTTCCATGATAGATCTGGAATCCATTTTTGAATCGTGTTCCTTAGTAGTGGTTCCTTGCGACATAATTGCTTAGCCACTAATGACTGCAAGGATATATAGTCAACTAACTGGCATAAAAAATCAACTGATCCGAGAACGACAGCATACTGTCCCGACTTAATTCAGCAAGACTTAATCGCAACCATTATTATCACATCCACAGCTATCAGAAGAAGTTTTCTGCTTACGTTTTTGTCGCCATTTATAAACAAATCGACTGGCCACGACCATAACAATGATCAGAGCCAAAACTGTTTGCAGATCTATTGTCATGACACTAGCTCCAGATCTTAACGATCAACAACGCACCAAAATAACCAATCCCTGTCATATAGATCCAGGACATGACAGGAATACTCCAGGTACCCGTTTCACGTCGCATGATCGCAACGGTTGCCGCACATTGAAGACAAAATGCATAAAAGATCATCAGGCCAATAGCCATTGGAGTTGTATAAACTTTACTTCCATCCGGCCAGATTGAGGATTTGATTCGTGTGATCAGGCTGGCATCTTCCTCGTCCACATCACCACCTACCGCATAGATCGTTCCAAGAACGGCGATCACAACTTCACGTGCCGGAAAAGATGCGACGACAGCAGCCGATACTTTCCAGTCCCAACCTAGCGGTTGAAACATCGGTGCGATCCATTTTCCGGTTCTCCCGAGATAGCTTTGTTCAAGGTATTCTGCGGCTTCCTGATTATTTAGATCTTTAATTCTTACCGCTTCCTGATCAACTTCTTGTAATTGTCCCGTTGCTCGTTGTTGATCATATTGATCATGCAATGATTGTGGATGTGGAAAATAAGCCAGTGCCCAGATCAACACGGCAACGGTAAATATGATCGTTCCCGCTCTTTTCAGAAAGATCTTTCCACGTTCCCATAGCTTTAATAAAACTGATCGCAAACTGGGCAATCTGTACGGAGGCATTTCCATCAGAAAGGTTGGCGTTGGACCTTTTAATAAGGTGCGCTTGAGTAATAATGCCGTCAACACACCGCCGATCACACCGAGTAAATATAATCCCAACAACACCAAACCCTGTAAATTGATCAAGCCACCCAGCCATTTTTGTTGCGGTACAAACGCGGCGATCAATAATGCATAAACAGGCAAACGTGCCGAGCAGGTCATAAACGGCGTTGCCAGAATTGTTGCCAACCGATCACGCCGATCCGAAATAGTACGCGTTGCCATGATGCCGGGAACCGCGCAGGCAAAACTGGATAACATCGGAATAAATGATCGTCCGGAAAGACCGACACTACGCATTAGACGATCCATCATGAAGGCCGCGCGAGCCATGTATCCGCTATCTTCCAGCACAATAATAAAGGCAAACAGGATCAGGATTTGTGGCAGGAATATAATCACACTACCAACACCAGCGATCACGCCATCGACCAGCAAACTGGTCAGAGCGCCTGCCGGAAGTTTGTCTTCCAGCCAGCGACCGAGCGAACCTGTCATGCCATCCATCAAGTCCATCAATGGCGCAGCCCAGGCAAAAACCGACTGGAAAACGACGGCCATCAATAATAGAAACAAAATGCTACCGATGACCGGATGGCTGACAATGCGATCAATACGTTCAGTCAGGCTTTTTTTTTCAGTATCCTCTACCGGATCATCAACTTCCACTTCATTAATCAGTTCATTGATCCAGCCATATCGTGTGCGTGCGTCAAGAACCGCGAGACTTGGGCCATGTCTCAATACGTCTCTCAATTGACTTATTTTATTGATGATCTTCTGACCATGCTGATCAAGAATTCGCTGCTCGGCATAACCCTCTTCATCGATCAGTGCGCGTTCCAGCTCGTAAGCCGGAATTTCATTGCCAGCCATTTTCAGATCATAAGCCATTTTCTTCGCGCCACCTTTTACTTCCGGCAACAGATCCAGATCAGGAATTATTTTGTTTTGAATCGCAATTCGCAGAGCTTTTTTCAAAGCATCCACGCCATCGCCAGTTGAGGCAACCACAGGCAAGACTGCAACCCCAAGTTTTTCACTCAAAGCATCCACATCGATATGCACACCATTTGCTTCGGCCACATCCATCATGTTCAGCGCTACGACCACTGGCAATCCAATTTCAAGAAGCTGGCTGACCAGATAAAGATTACGTCGAAGATTGGATGCATCAACAACCACAAGAATCAGATCAGGTGTTCCAACATCCTCCATTTCACCTCGAAGAATATCGATCACCACCATTTCGTCTGGCGACTGTGCAGACAGTGAATAGGTACCCGGCAGATCAACTAATTGAACAGCAATGTCGTCAAGCTGAAGTTGGCCGACATGCTTCTCGACTGTAACACCCGGATAATTACCGATCTTTTGTTTGAGGCCGGTCAGATCATTAAATAAGGTGCTCTTGCCCGTATTCGGATTTCCGATCAGCGCGATCACTGACTTACCAGTTGTCGTCACAGAACTTCCTCTACAATGATCATTTCCGCTTCGGCTTTGCGCAATGACAGGCAATATCCCATGACACGGATTTCAATGGGATCGCCACCCGGTGCAGCACGGATAATTTCCAGCTCACTGCCTTCAAGCACACCCAATTGCATCAGGCGTTGCATCACAGGGCCTTCACCATTAAAGCCAGTAACAATGGCTTTTTTGTCGGGACTAAGAGAGTCGAGCGTTAAATTCATATTGGAAAATGCATAAATATTCAGATGAATACCATTATGCCGTAACTTTTCCTAAATGTGAATAATTCTCGTTTAGACTGTTTTTTGTGGTTATAGCAATGAAGTCGGCTCAACTCATAACAAACGTCAATTTTCTGTCGCTCACTGTGGACAAGTCTATTTTAGCAGTTCATCATGGCTTCCAGAGATTAAACATCTGGCAACGGACTGCCCAAATAGATTAGAGGAAGGAACCATGAAAGAACAAACAACAAGCTTTAACTTCGACCAATGGATGCAACTGGCTAAAAATGATCCGGAAGCCTTTGAAAAACAACGGCTGGAAACCATTCAGGGCGTAATTTCCAACTCATCCGGTAACTCAAAAAATCGCCTTGAAGGTTTGCAATGGCAAATTGATCAAATGCGTAAAACTTCAAAAACACCGATGGCTGCCTGCCTCGATATTTCCAAAATGATGTGGGAAAATGTTCAAGGTGAAGATGGTTTGGTAGAGACGCTTAACCAACTCACAGGCAAAACGCCGATCAAACAAAAAGTGGTCAAAAAAGCAGAAGTTGTACAGTTACGAGCCGGATCAGCAAAAACATCAGAAAAAACTGGTTGATCTACTTGCATAAGTACCACCGGAAACGCTAGAATTGCGCGCTTTCCTTTAATGGTTTGTGAGAATACTCACGAACCCTGAACTTACGTGTAGAAATATGAAACCAGAAATCCATCCACGCTACGAAGAAATTTCCGTTACATGCAGCTGCGGCAGCGTGTTCCAAACTCGATCAACTCTGGAAGATGACAAATTACAAATTGACGTCTGTTCAGAATGCCATCCTTTCTACACCGGCAAACAGAAGATCGTCGATACAGCAGGTCGTGTTGATAAATTCCGTAAGAAATACGGTATGTAATCTGTCGAAAGCTGAAAACTCAGATACAAAAAAAGGCTCATATTTGAGCCTTTTTTATTGCCTGCAAGTTTTTTGAGACAGACTATTCCTTAAAACGATAAGCAATCACTTTATTGTTCAACATCATCGGAACCAGCACCAGGCCACTTTCCTGAATATATTCATGATCAGCCGAACCCTGATCAAGATCTAGTAATATTTCGGCTGCTCCTTTTGAATCGATCAACAATAACTTACCCGCCAGCCAATCTGTCACCAGAAAGTTTCCATTAGCCGTTCTCTCAACGCCATCCAGATTCCCGATTGATTCAGCAGAACCTAAATCAGTGATCGCTTCATCGCAAAGAGAAACATTGATCAAATGACCCGGCGTACTAGTTGCAAATCCCTCGCCATCCATCACGCCCCAAGTTCCAACGACTAGCTGATCATCAATAACAGTGAGACCATTTGGAGAAGCTAGTTTTTCGCTGGTCAGCCAGGCTTCAATTTTCCCATCCTTTATACGATGAATGGTATTCGTCATCATGTCAGAAATATAAACATCACCATTCTGATCAGCAGCAACATCGTTGAGAAAAACGGCATCCTTGACTGGATAAGTGTTGATCAGTTTTCCAGTTCCCAGATCAATCTCAACCACTCTGGAAATATCAGCCACAAAAAGATGATCATCAGAAATCGCCATTCCCTTTGGAGCCCATAAAGATTCGCTGAACCATTTCAGTTCAACAATCTCACCTTCCAGTGAAAGTATGGAAATAAAGCCATTTTCGACTTTCTCCATTGGTGATCCATTAACATTGGAAACATAGAGAACGTTTCGTTTTTCATCATGAACCACAGATTCAGGAGCCTGAAGTTCAGTATCTGAAGTTTCCCATAGTTGGGTAATTGACCCCTGTTCTGCCTGGGCTAATCCTGAAAACAAAAATGTACCGATCAATAATATAAGTATGTTTAGTCTTTTCATATCACTCCTCCTAATGCTATTTCATTTAAGCTCGTTCGCATTAACTTATTTGAACTGACTCAACTGTTATACACTTTCTCGCCTCATGAGCCTCATTTCAACCAGATCAGTTGAAAACCCATGTTTTTCATAGAAATGAAACATTTCCGGGAGACAATACAATTCAAAATGTTGTACCCCTTCCAGTTTTTTGTGATACTTAATTGCATCCATAATCTTATTGCTGATACCGGTGTCTCGATAATCTTCTGAAACAATTACATCAAAGATGAGAGCCTTAAAAATGTAATCCGTCAGAACTCGAGCAAACCCCAATAATTTGCCAGAACTATCAACAACACCGACGCATATTTGTGAGCCTTCTACGCATGCTTTTGTCTCTTCGATAGATCTTTCGTTAGCCCACCATTCCTTTTGATATAGTTGATGAAGCTCTTCGATCTGTTTTTTGTTTAATTCATCTATAATTTGCATACATTTCTCTAAATGTAAAAATTACATAAAATCAGGTATCAAAAAGCTCAGCCAGTTTCTTACCGGGATCCTCAGCAGCCATAAATGCTTCCCCAACCAGAAAAGTAAAGATTCCATGTCGGCGCATCATGGAAACATCTTCCGGTGTATGAATTCCGCTTTCGGTGATGATCGTACGATCATGGAAAATATCTGGTTGTAGATCTATTGTGGTTTGTAAGCTGGTTTCAAAAGTGTGCAGGTTACGGTTATTCACACCGATCAGCGGTGTTCTTAACATCAGCCCACGTTCCAGTTCTTCACGATCATGAACTTCGACAAGAACATCCAACCCTAGTTCAGTGGCTAGCGATGACAGATCCTGCATTTGCGTATCTTCGAGACAGGCGACGATCAGCAAAATACAATCGGCCCCCATCGCTCTCGCTTCATAAACCTGATATGGATCGATCATGAAATCTTTGCGTAAAACCGGAAGACTACAAGCAGCTCTCGCGTCGATCAGGTATTGATCATTTCCCTGAAAATATTTTTCGTCAGTCAGAACGGACAAACAGGTTGCTCCAGCTTTTTCGTAAGAAACTGCAATCTCGGATGGATCAAAATTTTCTCTGATCACACCTTTGCTGGGCGAGGCTTTTTTTACTTCGGCGATCACGGCAAGTTTGCCATCACCGACACGTTGTTTGATCGCCGCTGTAAAACCACGCGTGGGTTCTGGATTGTCTTTAGCTCTGGATTTTATTTCATCCACAGAACATTTTGCTTTTCGTGCAACAACTTCTTCGGCTTTGTCGACAATGATCTGTTTCAGGATATCGGGCGTGTTGTTCATATAATTCTGCTTAAACTTTATTCGTAAGTTCGATCAATTGAGCGAGTTTTTGTTCGGCTTCACCACTTGCGATAATTTGTCGTGCGCGCTCTATTCCGAAACGTAGATCGTCAACAATGCCGGCCACGTAGATCGCAGCCCCAGCATTCAATAAAACAATATCGAGAGCTGCGCCAGATTCATTTGCAAGCACCGATTTCATCATCGCCAGACTCTCTTCTACAGTGCCTACAGAGATTTTTGAACTGTCTGTGCGGGTCAGACCAAACTGTTCTGGCTCGATCACATATTCGTGGATCTCACCAGATTTTAGTTCGGCTACTTTGGTCGGTGCAGAAATACTGATCTCGTCCATGCCGTCTTCCGAATGCACGACCATTACATGATTGCTACCGAGCTTTTGCAAAACTTCCGCCAGCGGCAAAACTAGCTCTTTACTATAAACACCAAGAACCTGATTAGGTGCTCCCGCAGGATTAGTCAGTGGCCCCAGTACATTAAAAATTGTACGTGTACTTAACTCTTTTCTGGGACCGATTGCGTGTTTCATAGCTGAGTGATGCATGGGCGCAAACATAAAACCTACGCCTATCTCTTCGACGCATTGTTTGACTTGCACGGGAGTTAGATCGAGTTTTATTCCTGCCGCTTCCAGTACATCGGCACTGCCTGATTTACTGGAAACTGCACGATTGCCGTGCTTTGCTACATGACAACCAGCAGCCGCTGCAACGAACATACTGGTTGTTGAAATATTAAAACTGCTGGAAGCATCGCCGCCGGTTCCGACTATGTCGACCGTATTTGGTAGATCAGAAAGTTCGACTCCGGCAGCTAATTCACGCATTACTTCTGCGGCCGCTGCAATCTCACTAACGCTTTCGCCTTTCATACGTAAGCCAACCAGAAAAGCGCCGATCTGTGCCTGCGTCGCTTCGCCTTTCATGATCGTGCGCATGACCGATCGCATGAAGCCCGGATCAAGATCCTGTTTGTTTATGACCGCATCAATTGCTGCGGGTAAATCCATCTCGGCCATAATTAATTATTTCCCATTAAAATTGCAGAAAGTTTTTCAGCATATCGTGACCATGCTGCGTGAGGATCGATTCCGGATGAAATTGAACGCCAGAAATTTCGTATTCTTTATGACGCAACCCCATGATCTCATCCATTTTTCCATCGGCTGTTTCCGTCCATGCGGTCACTTCGAGACAATCAGGTAATGTTTCTTTACTCACCACCAACGAATGATAACGCGTCGCGGTAAATGGGTTATTCAGACCATTAAAAATATCGGTATCGTTGTGATAAATCGGTGAAGTTTTACCATGCATGATCTCCCGCGCATGGATCACATCGCCACCGAAAGCCTGTCCGAGACTTTGATGCCCGAGACACACACCGAGGATCGGTAACTTACCTTTGAAACGTTTGATCGTATCGATGGAAATTCCGGCTTCATTCGGCGTACACGGGCCGGGCGAAATGACGATGCGATCCGGTGCCAGATCTTCAATCTCGCCAATCGTGATCTGATCATTTCTGAACACACGAACATCCGCTCCCAGCTCGCCCAGATACTGGACGATGTTGTAAGTGAAAGAATCGTAATTGTCGATCATCAATAACATTAGAGGCCGCCTTCCGCCATCGCGACGGCTCTAAATACCGCGCGCGCTTTATTCATTGTTTCTTCCCATTCCATCGCCGGTACGGAGTCTGCGACAACGCCTGCGCCAGCCTGAATATGTAAAGTACCATCTTTGATCACTGCGGTGCGAATAGCGATCGCCGTGTCCATATTTCCCTGCCATGAAAGGTAGCCAACCGCGCCACCGTAGATGCCTCTTTTGATCGGTTCCAGTTCATCGATAATTTCCATCGCCCTGATCTTCGGAGCACCACTTAATGTCCCGGCAGGAAAAGTAGCGCGTAAAACATCCAGCGCAGATTGCCCTTCGCTTACCTGCCCGATGACATTGGAAACAATGTGCATAACATGAGAATAACGCTCTACGAGCATTTTCTCTGTTAATTTCACCGAACCGATCTCGGCAACACGACCTACGTCATTCCGCCCCAGATCGATGAGCATCAAATGCTCGGCTAATTCTTTTGGATCGTTTAAAAGATCTTCTTCCAAATTCTGATCAGCTTCTGCATTTTCACCACGTGGTCGTGTTCCGGCGATCGGTCTTACCGTGACTTCGCCATCTTCAACCCGTACCAAAATCTCTGGCGATGATCCGACAATATGAAAATCATCCAGATCCAGAAAATATAAATAGGGTGATGGATTCAGGCAACGTAAAGATCGATATAAATCCATCGGCGATGCCTGATACGGAACTGACAGTCTTTGCGAAATAACCACCTGCATCGCGTCGCCATCAACGATGTACTCTTTAATCCGATCAACAGCAGCTTCAAATTTTTCACGTGGGAAACCAGAGGTAAAATCGTCTTCATTAATCTCGCGTGGCTCATTGACCGAGGCTTCGTGAAGATTGCCCTGTTCCAGTTGTAAAACCAATTGATCAAGACGTGCCAGACCTTTTTCATAAGCCGAATTTTCTGCCGGATCAGCATGTACAACGATCAGTAATTTACCGCTAAGATTATCGAATACCAGAACTTCGTCGGAAACCATTAGCAAAATATCCGGTGTTCCCAACGGATCAGGATTCGGACTTTCGGCCAAACGTGGTTCGATATAACGGATCGTGTCGTAACCGAAATATCCCACTAGCCCGCCGGTGAAACGAGGCAGGCCTTCAACTTCCGGAACTTTGAATTTCAGTCGAAAATCTTCGATCCAGGCTAGAGGATCTTCTACCTCAACTTCCTCAATCAATTCTTTATTTTTAGTTACCTGAATATTCTTCCCGGAAACACGCGCAACGATCTCTGCAGGCAAACCAATGATCGAATAACGTCCCCATTGTTCACCACCCTGAACCGATTCGAACAGATAGGAATATGGCCCACTCGCCAGTTTCATATAAGCCGAAAGTGGCGTATCCAGATCAGCCAGCACTTCGCGCACTAAAGGAATGCGGTTGTAGCCTTCAGCGGCGTAACGTTTGAAGTCTTCAGGTTTCATGATGGGAATAACTCAATCATTTCGGCTAGCGAATCCACCAGCATGTCGGGACTGGAATCTGCAATATCTTCACCGTGATTATAACCGTATGTCACGCACAGAATTGGCATGTTGGCAGCTCGTGCGGCTCCCAGATCATTTACAGAGTCACCAACCATTAATGTTTTTTCGCAAGAAATGCCCAATGTTTTTGCTGCGTGTAATAACTGATCGGGAAATGGTTTTTTTCTGGCCAGAGTTTCGCCACTGAGCACAATAGAAAAGTCGTCAAACAGTCCCAGTACTTTCAACAGCGGTTCGGTAAATCGTTCGGGCTTGTTTGTCACGCAAGCCAGCTTGCAGCCATTTTTTTTCATGTGATCCATGCCTTCCCGAACCCCGGGGTACAGTTTGCTGCGTTTGCAGGTGTTCTGGAGATAAATATTCAGAAACAGATCGTAGGCCTTTTCCAACAGGTCTTCATCTGGCTCACCATCCTGCTCTCCGGTCAGCGCAGACTTAACCAACCTCATGGCTCCGCGACCTACCCAGGTTCGTATTACCTCTTCTCCGTGCATGGGTAAACCCAGTTCGCGCAGAACAAGATCGATGCTGTGAGCAAGATCAGGTACGCTGTCTACAAGCGTGCCGTCGAGATCAAATAAAACTAGCTCAGGTATTTCCATAGCTTTCCCAACGGAGCCTCTGGTTATGTCTGGATAAGAATTGTGAATGGCTAAAATTGTTCAGATGACTTAACCAGAGACTCCCTAACAACAGTCTTGTTTTTCAAGCTCTGAACGCATGGTGTCGATGGTCTTTTTGTAATCATCACTGCCAAAGATCGCTGATCCGGCAACAAAGGTATCGGCTCCGGCTTTTGCGATTTCATTGATGTTGTCGATTTTTACACCGCCATCAATTTCAAGACGAATATCACGGCCACTGGCATCGATCAACGCTCTCGCTTCACGCAGCTTATCCAGCGCAGAAGGAATAAATGCCTGGCCACCAAAGCCAGGATTCACCGACATCAACAGGATCATGTCGACCTTATTAATGACGTATTTCAGACAATCCAACGGTGTAGCCGGATTAAAAACCAGTCCCGATTTACAGCCCGAATCACGGATCAACTGTAATGAACGATCAATATGATGACTACCTTCCGGGTGGAAAGTAATATACGACGCGCCCGCTGCAGCAAATTCGCTGATCATGCGATCTACAGGACTGACCATCAGATGAACATCGATGGGCGCAGTAATTCCATAGTCACGTAGCGCCTGACAGATCACCGGGCCAAAGGTCAGATTTGGCACGAAATGATTGTCCATCACATCAAAATGGACAAAATCCGCGCCTGCATCCAGAACATCGCGCACTTCTTCGCCCAGACGAGCAAAATCTGCTGACAAAATCGATGGTGCTATCACGTAATCCGTCATGTGTATTCATCCATATGGACACAAAAATAATGGCGCAACTTTACCTGATCGGCAAGGTAATTGCAGCATATTTGCCATGCTTAATATACTGAAACCAATCATGATCAAACGCTATTTGCTGATCGGCCTGCTGATCACCTCTCCGATCCATGCCGCTGAAGAAAAAAAGGCTGAAGAAAGCCTTGCTGCAGAAGTTGCAGGGATGGCCGAACCAAAATCGACAAAACCTGATCGAGAAAAGGAAATTAGTACGCTGATCGAGAAAAGTTTTCGGGGTGGCGAGGTCGTCTGGCTGGGTAATGTTGATGATGCTTTTCTGGCAATTCACAAAGAAAACACCTGGAAAGAAACACAAGGTGCAATCCTGTTGTTGCACGATCTTGGTGCAAATGCTGACTGGCCTCAGCTGATCAATCCACTGAGGTTGGCGTTTCCGAAAAAGGGCTGGCATACCTTGTCATTACAACTTCCGATGGTCACGTCTGATGTAGAAAAGAAAGTTTATCTAAGCCAGTTCGACGAAGCTATTTCCCGTGTTAATGCCGGGATCGAGTTTCTGAAACAAAAGAATATTTCTAATATTGTCATTGTGGGACATGGTATAGGATCGGCTGCTGGAGTTTTTTATGTCACTCAGAACCCTCAAGCGCCAGTTACAGCTCTGATCACTATTAGCCTGCCGGGGGAAAATTCTTTGAGACTAGCCGATCAGTCAGAACCTGCAGAAGAGATCTCTGATCCTGCGAAAGACCCTGTCGAAAAACCAAAGGAAAAGGCTGAAGAAAAAACTCCACCTGAACCCACTGCAGCAACAGAAACTGCTCCTGCTGAAGAGCCACCGTCTGACAGAAACTTATTTGCTGAGATGGAAAAGATCAAAATTCCACTTCTGGATATTTATGCACAACAAGATCATCAAAATGTTGTCAGAGAGGCTGAAAAACGTCTGGAAATGATGCAAAAGACGGACAATCCAGCTTTTTTTCAATGGGAAATCGAAGGCGCTGATCATTATTTCCGTGGTACAGAAAATCGATTGATAAAACAACTACGTGGCTGGCTCAGAAAACATGCTAAATGAATCAGATAACCTAACCTCCAAACTCATAATTGTGTCAAATTGTGATAGGATTCTAAATTATTGTTAGTTTAATATTTTTTCACACGGAGTATTCAGTAAAAGAGGCATGATCTACTGAATATTTTATCTCCGGGAGAAAAAGAGTGGTTTTGAATTCTGATTACAAATTTGTACCGATCTGGTCAGTTTTTATTGTATTGACTATGACAATGTTGACGAGTGGTTGTAACGAGCTTTTTGCTAAGAAGGAAGCAGCGAATTCGGCTCAAGTTGTTGGTTCCAGCCAGGAGGCGCCTGGTAAGTCTACAACGGTCAATGTTCTAGGACTGGCAAAAGAACTTCCTGTTATTCTGTTTTCAGCGGGCGGTACCAGCCTCTCAACCAAAGCAAGAAAACAGGTTCGTGAAATTGCTCGACTTATAAACCACCCGGATCTCATCGATCTACTGGTCACTATAGAAGGCCATTCGGATACTTTGGGTGACGCGCATCAAAATCTTCTCATTTCACAACAAAGAGCAGAAGCCGTTACCCGCGAACTGGTTATCAACGGTGTCAGGAGTAATCGAATAACCACGAATGCATTGGGAGAACGCCAGCCACTTATGACAGAATACACACCTGATGGGCAGCTTGATCAAGAAGCCGCCAGAATGAACCGCCGCGTAGAGATCTTCCTCGTCGGCGCAAATGGAGACAGCTAAGACTCAAGTCTGAGTTCTATTATGTATACTCAATTCTTCAAGTTGAAGTCAAAACCATTCAACCTGTCACCAAAAGCATCGATCTTCCACGATAATGAAGGGATCTCTCCCGCATACCAGGATCTTCTGAAAGGGGTTCTTGCGGGTGAGAAGTTGATCGTATTAACAGGCGATACTGGAACCGGTAAAACATTATGCGCGCAAAAGTTGCTGGCAGATTTAGAGCATGATCCGAAATATTGCGGTATTACGCTTCCATTCACTTCATTGCCATTCGATGAAATGCTGGGTTATATCTGTGCAGAGCTGGATCTTAGCTTTGGTCTGGGACAGAACGACGATAAGCTCGAAATTCTGGAGATGTTCCTGACGCACGGGCTCAGTGCCATACGTTCTATTGTGATCGTCATCGACGAGGCACAAAATCTTGCTCCGGGGATCTTTGATGAATTGATCAATTTATTGAAGATTGGCAAGGGTGCAAAACGCAGTATCCAAATTGTAGTCATGGCACGCAACGAGTCTGATCTAAAACTGCATCACCCGCATATGGCAACCTTCAGTCAGCATATATCTCGCCGCTGTCATTTGCATGCATTAACACCCAGTGAAACGACATCCTATATTAAGTATCAATTAGAAGCTGCCGGTGCCGCATACAGTGATTTTTTTACCGGAGATGCTGCTGAGAAAGTTTATGATCTCACTCAGGGCCGAGCACGATCAATCAACGTTTTGTGTGATCACGCTCTGATTGTCGCGGCTAACGAAAATGAAACTATCATTACGGTTGATCATGTAAACAACGCCCATCGACAACAGAAATTTGATGACACCATTGAGATGCGCACATCTCTTATTTCAGATGCTATTGATCGTTTTGTGAATGAGCGGGAACCTGATTCAATTGTTACGCCTGAAACGGTTCCAGAACCTGAGACTATTGAGCCAGTAATCTCCGAGCCAGTCGTTAACATTGAGCCTGCCCCAACTATTTATGATCCTCAGAAACTACCTTTCTCTCAAGATGAAAAGGTAACTATTCCAACAGTTCATCATGATCAAAAGTCAGGTGGCGGTTTCTGGAAAATAGCGCTAGTTTCTCTTGCTGTATTGTCGATAGCGAGTCTTATTTATTCTCAGATCCAGCAGCAAAAAATTATTTCTGATCTGGAAGGTCAACTCTCGGCAGTGGATGGAAGTAACACAACACCAGAGACTGAAATAGCGACCGAGCTCCTCCGTAGTGATGACAAACCCGACTTTAATATTGTGGATCATGAGCAAAAAATTGAAACCGCAGAACCAGCCATAAAACCTGTAATAGAGACTCCAGAGAATGAAACTGTCTACCTGGAGGATCAACCCATTCCCGATCACTCTTCCGATCAGGGTGTTCAAAAACAGGCTATGAATGAAGACAACAATGTTGTTCAAATAAAAAAATCCGAGAACACCGTTACCCCATCTGTTCCTGAAACCTCTGAACCAGAGATCTCCCCAGATCCGCTCATAGAAGAGGCTCCCTTTTCAGTGACTGAGCAATTACTCAGTATCGCTGAACTTCAGATCAGCGAATTAAAACTAACCAATCCGCAAGGCGACAATGCGCTGGAAAGCTATAAACAGATTCTGGAGATTGATCTGGAAAATGTTCAGGCCAGAGAAGGGATAGCATCCATCAAAGAAATGTTCCTCGGTTGGGCTGAAAATAATATCAGTAGCAACAAGCCAGATCGTGCCCGTCAGTATTATGAAAAAGCCTTGTTGATTGATCCGGAAGATCTGGAAATTCCTGCAAAAATTGCTGAACTAGATGAGCTGAACAATGAGCCAGAAAGTAATGAAATTAAATCTGGTCTGCTTGGTTTAGCCAGAGAAGGCAATGCGAAAGATATAGAAACATTATTGGATAAAGGTGCTTATGCCGACATCCAGGATCAAAGGGGCAACACGCCTTTGATGCTTGCGACTGATCGAGGCCACGTCGATGTTGTGCTGACACTTTTGAAATATGGTGCGAATTCAAACCAGAAAAATAAAGCGGGTGATACGGCGCTGATCAATGCAGTCTGGAATAACCAGATTAAGATCGCTGATCTCCTGATCCGCAACAAAGCAAAGATTAATGCTGCCAACAATCGTGGCTGGACTTCGCTCATGTATGCTGCGATCCATGGGCACACAGATTTGTTCAAAAAGTTAATCGACAGTGGAGCAAATCTTGAGTCCCAAACTGATGATCGAAAAACGTCCTTGTCTATTGCTGCGCATAATGGGAAGCGTGGGATCGTCAGTCAGTTACTGGAAAATGGTGCTAAAGTGAATACCAAAGACAGGGATGGGTGGACACCATTGATGCACGCTGTCTGGAATAATCACCCCACAGTTGTTCAAGCTTTGCTCCTCAATAAAAGTGAAATTAACCATCGAAATAAGGAAGGCTGGTCTTCTTTAATGCTGGCAGCCTGGAATGGCGATGATGCTATTGTCAAAATGCTTTTGCAGCAAGGAGCCAATAAAACTATCAAGAACAAAGATGGAAATATGGCTTTTGATCTGGCTTCGGAACAGCAGCACTACTCCGTTGTTGCACTTTTAAGGTAAACTTCTCACAAGCTACTGAATAAAGTGATGTCTTGATTTATCACGACATAGTCTCTATATATTACTGAACCATTCATCAAGGAGAAATCTAAATGGAAGCAATTATTGCTCTGGTCATCTTCGCAATATTCATTATCTTTCAGGGCGTTCAGAAAGTCCCGCAGGGTTATGAATACACCATCGAACGTTTTGGCAAATACACAAGAACACTCAGACCTGGTCTGCACTTTATGATCCCGTTCATGGATCGCATCGGTTCAAAACTGAACATGATGGAAACCGTTCTTGACGTTCCTTCCCAGGAAGTTATCACCAAGGATAACGCCATGATCAAGGTTGATGGTGTGGTTTTCTTCCAGATTCTGGATGCGCCAAAAGCAGCTTATGAGGTGAACAATTTATCTCATGCGATTTTAAACCTGACCATGACCAATGTTCGTACGGTTATGGGTTCGATGGATCTGGATGAGTTGCTATCGAAACGTGATGAAATCAATGCACGTCTATTACATGTGGTCGATGCTGCGACAGAACCATGGGGTGTGAAAGTTACGCGTATCGAGATCAAAGACATTAATCCACCGCAGGATCTGGTCGATGCCATGGGGCGCCAGATGAAAGCCGAACGTGAAAAACGTGCCAACATTCTGGATGCAGAAGGTCAGAAAGCAGCAGAAATCCTTCGTGCTGATGGTGAAAAACAAGCCGCGATTATGGAAGCTGAGGGCCGTAAAGAATCTGCACTCAGAGATGCAGAAGCTCGTGAACGACTGGCTCAGGCAGAAGCTCGCGCTACCGCGATGGTTTCAAAAGCAATTTCCGAAGGTGATGTTCAGGCGGTTAATTATTTTGTTGCTACCAAATATGTCGAGGCACTGAAAGATATTGCTTCCGCACCAAATCAGAAAGTTATCCTTATGCCGCTTGAAGCATCCAGCGTGATCGGAGCCGTTGCTGGAATCGGTGAGATTGCCAAAGAAGCATTTGGTAAAGGCAAGGAGTCTTCATAATGGAAACGTTGTTACAACTTCTGCCGTGGCACTGGTGGGTCGCCGGAATAATTCTGGTGATTCTTGAAATGCTCGCGCCGATGGGTCACACACTTTGGTTAGGGATCTCGGCACTGATCGTCGGTGTACTTTTGTGGTTATTCCCCGGAATGGACTGGAAATTGCAAATGTTGATTTTTGCTGTTCTGTCCATTGTATCTGTGCTTCTCTACAAACGCATCGTGGGTGATAAACCTGCTATCACTGATTCGCCGGATCTTAACCGGCGCGGTGAACGCTACATTGGCCGAGTCTTTACGATCGAAGAACCTATTGTGAATGGCATGGGTAAAATCAAGGTTGATGATTCGACCTGGCGAGTAAGTGGATCAGATCAACCTGCAGGAACCACTGTCAAAGTTATCTCTGTTGACGGCTCAATATTTCAAGTCGAAGCAAACTAAATGCAAGCCATCCGTGTCACAGAACTTGGTGATCCGGAAGTTTTAAAACTCGAGCAGGTTCCAACTCCGGAACCTGCTTCTGATCAAATTCTGGTAAAAATTGAAGCGGTTGGTGTCAATCCGGTGGATACCTATATCCGATCAGGTTATCAAGGTTACGATCCCGTCGTACCTTATACACCCGGCTATGATGCCGCTGGTGTTGTCGAAACTGTCGGAGAAAATATCAAAAGCATTGCTCCCGGCGCACGTGTTTATTTGTCCGGATCAGTCTCCGGCACCTATGCAGAATATGCGATCTGCAATCCTGATCAGCTCCATCCTTTGCCAGTACATGTTTCATTTGCGCAGGGTGCCAGTCTCTATGTTGCCTATGTCACGGCTTATCGTGGACTGATTCAACGTGCAGAATCTCGTCCCGGAGAAACCGTTCTGATCCACGGAGCCAGTGGTGCGGTAGGAATTGCAGCGATCCAGTTTGCACAAAATCTGGGTATGCGGATCATTGCCACAGCCAGCTCTGAAGACGGTCAACAACTGGCCGCAGAGCAAGGCGCAGATCTGGTTCTGGATCATTCTGATCAGGAACATTTCGCCACGATCATGGATTACACTGAAGATTCTGGTGTCGATGTGATCCTGGAAATGATGGCGAATATTAACCTCGATCAAGACCTGAAAATTCTGGCTCAAAAAGGTCGCGTGGTAATTGTTGGAAATCGTGATACGATCACAATCAATCCACGCGATACAATGGCCTGCGATGGTGCGATTCTCGGAATGTCGCTGATGAATATCAGTGATCAGGACGAAAAAGAAATCCACTCCGCTATTGTCGCCGGATTGAACAACAAAACTTTGCAACCAGTTATACGCTGCGAGTTACCTCTTCAGGAAGCACCACGTGCTCATGAGATGGTAATGGAATCCGGCGCTCACGGGAAAATTATATTACGTCCATGAAATCAATTATCGTCCCTCTTTTGATCGCACTTATTATCACCGCTTCAATCGTTTTCATTTTTCTTTATGTAAAAAAAGAAAACACCTTATCTAAGGACAGCAGCAACTGGCTGGGAACCAGCGCAGTGATCGCGTCCAGCAATGTACGGCGAGACTGGGATAAAAATAACGGTGCTCCAAAAACTCAATACTGGTTCGAAGTTCAGTATAACTACGAAGTTGAAGAACAAACTTATCTTGGTAAGCGCTACGCATTCCACGGCAATCCTTCCTTTAAAACAAAAGCTGAAGCAGAAAAACTCCTCGAAGAATTCCCTATTGGTAAAACAATTACTATTTTTTATCAGCCAGATAACCCTCAAGAATCCATTATAAAACGCTAAATCCACAACAAGTTCTTGAACTGGCCTGTATTATGCTTGTCTATTTGTCTTAATCATCAAACCTGAACTAGCTCGATATTGGAGAGAATCATGAAAGCAAGCGATCTATTTATTAAATGTTTAGAAAACGAAGGTGTTGAATATATTTTTGGTGTGCCTGGCGAAGAAAATCTCGACATGCTGGAATCGCTGAAAGACTCTTCCATCGAACTCATTCTTACCCGTCATGAACAGCCTGCTGGTTTTATGGCAGCAACAATCGGACGACTGACCGGTAAACCCGGCGTTTGTCTCTCGACACTCGGGCCGGGAGCGACGAACTTTTTCACCTCGGCTGCGTATGCTCAACTTGGTGCTATGCCGATGATGATGATCACCGGACAAAAACCGATTCATTCCAGTAAACAAGGTCATTTTCAGATCATTGATACTGTCGACATGATGCGTCCAATCACTAAATACACGAAACAGATCGTACATGGCAATCGTATTCCAACGATTATTCGCGAAGCCATCAAACAATCTGAAGCCGAACGGCCTGGAGCTGTTCATCTCGAACTACCAGAAGATGTTGCGGCAGAAGAAACGCATGCAGAACCATTATCGATCCATAAAGTGCGTCGTGCTGATGCCAACGAAAAAGCGGTTGATGAAGCGATTACACGGATCGAAGAAGCAAAATCACCATTGTTGCTGATCGGTGCTGGTGCGAATCGAAAATTAATTTCCAAAATGCTCGGTCGATTGATCAAGAAAACTGGCATTCCATTCTTTAATACGCAGATGGGCAAAGGCGTAATTCCTGAAGATCATCCCTTGTTTTTAGGCACGGCTGCACTATCTGATAATGACTATTTACATTGTGCGATTGATCGTGCTGATTTGATCATTAACGTTGGTCATGACGTGGTTGAAAAACCGCCATTCTTCATGAAACGCGGAGGCACAAAAGTTATTCACATTAACTTTGTCCCAGCAGAAGTTGATGAAGTGTATTTCCCTCAGCTTGAAGTGGTTGGCGATATTGCCAATGCACTTTGGCAAATTGAAGATCGGATTACCCGTAATATAGACTGGGATTTCGAATATTTCATGAAAGTGAAAAAAGCCGTTGATGAGAAAGTCCGAGAAAAAGCTGACTCTGATCAATTTCCGATGATCCCACAACGTTTCGTCGCTGATGTTCGTGCCGCACTTGGGCCGAAAGATATTATCGCGCTGGATAATGGTGTTTATAAAGTCTGGTATGCCAGAAATTATCATGCACTAGCACCGAATACGATCCTACTGGATAACGCACTTGCGACAATGGGTGCTGGCCTTCCGTCAGCAATGGCTGCCAAAATGGTTTATCCGGATCGAACGGTTGTTGCGATCTGTGGTGATGGCGGATTCATGATGAACAGCCAGGAAATTGAAACCTGCGTTCGTCTGAAAATGAACATTATTGTGCTAATCCTCAATGACAATGCTTATGGCATGATCAAGTGGAAACAAGATGCGATGGGTTTTCGTGATTGGGGACTTGATTATGGTAACCCTGATTTTGTTAAGTATGCAGAAAGTTATGGTGCTAACGGATATCTTGTTGAATCTGCAGAAGCCTTTCTACCACTACTAGAAAAATGTGCAGACACACCAGGAGTTCATGTTATTGAACTACCTGTTGATTATTCTGAAAATGCAAAAGTGTTGACCGAAGAGCTAAAACAGAAAGCCTGTATTGTTTAGTCTTGGTTTAGCCTTGGGGTTTGATCCCTCTGCTTAGAAATAACGAGGCACATGGAAGTGCTCTCTTTGATCCCCGCTATAACCTTACATCATAAAGAACTATTGTTTTATTCCCTTTAGTCTCAACTTTTCTATAAAATATCCACATGTTATTTGAAGCATGGCTCACATTAGCAGTGATCGGACTTTGTTTTAGTAGTCTGGTATTCACCCGCTCCCCACCTGACATTATCATGATGGGTGCTGTGACGATCCTTTTCCTCGCCGGCGTTCTGACGACTGAAGAGGCCTTAAAAGGATTCGCAAACGAAGGAATGATCACGGTTGCGGTGCTCTATATAGTCGCCAGTGGATTACAGGAAACTGGCACGATTAACTGGCTTTGCGGATCATTGTTAGGTCGCCCGAAAAATGTCCCCAATGCTCAGTTCCGGCTAATGACACCCGTTGCGATCATGAGTGCTTTTCTAAATAACACACCTGTCGTCGCCATGTTCATTCCCATGGTTTCCAGTTGGGCTCGCAACAATGGCATTCACGTTTCGCAATTGATGATCCCGCTAAGTTATGCCGCCATTATCGGTGGAGCTTGTACCTTGATTGGTTCTAGTACCAATCTGATCATTAATAGTATGCTGGTGAAGCATAACCCTGAGCTTGGACTGGCAATGTTTGATCTGGCTTGGGTCGGCATTCCCTGTGTTATTGCGATCATTGGGTTTATCGTTTTGTTTGGTAAAAAATTATTACCCACACGCGGATCAGCGGGACAGGATCTAAAAGATGTCCGGCAATATACCGTCGAAATGATGGTCGCTCCAGCTTCTGCCGTCGAAGGCAAAACAATTGATCAGGCTGGCCTTCGAAACCTCGCCGGAATGTATCTCGTCAGTATCGAACGAAATGGTGAAACCATCCCGAGTGTTGGCCCACACCGCATTTTAAAAGGTAATGATCGACTGATGTTTGTGGGTGATGTTGAATCCGTTGTTGATCTGAAAAAAATTCGCGGACTGGAACTGGTTGACGAAGAAGATCGTCATTTCCTGAACCAGAATGTACGACATTCACTAGTAGAAGTAGTCGTTTCCGAAAACTGTCCGCTCATTGGTCAGACCATTCGTGATAGCCGTTTCAGAACTCATTACAATGCTGCAATCGTCGCCGTTGCCCGAAATGGTAGCCATCTCAAACAAAAAATTGGCGATATTGTTCTTAAGACCGGCGACACTTTGCTGCTGGATGCCAGGGAAAACTTTCTCGAACAACAGCGTTTTTCCAGAGACTTTCTTCTCACCAGCCAGATCAAAGATTCACGGGCAGTGCGTCATCATCTGAGTATTATTTCACTGATCATACTGGCCACGCTTGTCCTGAGTGTCAGTATGCAATGGTTGTCCATGCTACAGGGCGCAATGCTTGCCGCAGGACTTATGTTACTCACCCGTTGTACCAGCAGTAATGTTGCAAGGAAAAGTGTCGACTATCAGGTACTGATCGTGATCGCCGCTTCCATTGCGTTAGGTGCTGCCGTTGAAAAAACCGGGCTTGCGAGTATTTTTGCGGATAAACTGATCGGCCTGAGTGGTGACCAACCAATGATTGCACTTTCCATGATCTTCATAGTCACCGCAGTCTTCACATCAATCCTGTCCAACACAGCAGCTGCCGTCGTACTGTTTCCAATCGCGATCGCAACGGCAGAAACACTGGGCGTAAGTCCGATGCCGTTTGTGATCACACTGATGATTGCTGCCACAGCCAGTTTTGCAACTCCCATTAGCTACCAGACAAACTTGATGGTTTATGGCCCTGGTGGATACAAATTCACGGACTATATGCGGACAGGAATTCCACTGACGATACTGGTTTTTTTGATTACGTTGATGATTGTGCCGCGAGTCTGGCCATTCTAGAAGAGACTGAAATGGTGGCTATGCCTAGATTCGAACTAGGGACCCCATCATTATGAGTGATGTGCTCTAACCAGCTGAGCTACATAGCCAAAAGTTTATTTCAGGACGCGGATCCTGAAGTGCGGGGAAGAAATTGTCAAGCCTTAACTTTACGTTTCTGGCTTATGGTTTTACCTTACGCCCAGTACAACAATCGTTTTTCCTGCGACTGTGATCAGAAGTTGTTCTTCAAGCCCTTTAAGCACACGACCAACCATTTCTCTTGAGCAACCAACTATCCGACCCAGTTCCTGTCTGGTGATCTTGATCTGCATGCCATCAGGATGCGTCATAGCATCTGGTTCTTTGCACAAATCAAGCAAGGTACGGGCAACGCGACCAGAGACATCCATAAAAGCCAGATCACCCACTTTACGATTAGTTTTTTTCAAGCGTTTTGCGACCTGCCGTGAGATCTGGAAAAGCAGATCCGGATATTGTTTCGACAAATTTCGAACCTTGTCGTAACTGATATAGGCAATTTCACAGGCCGTTCGACCACGAACAAAAGCAACTCGCGTGTTCTCTTCTTCAAACAAGCCAAGCTCACCAAAAAACTCACCTTCATTGAGATAGGCAAGAATGATCTCATGGCCTTTTTCATCTTCCAGCAAAACAGTGACGGAACCTTCAACCACATAAAGTAGTTCGGTTGCCGGATCACCCTGTCGCAGGATCATATTCTTCGCAGGAAATGATTTACGATGCGATAGCTCGAGAAGCTTTTCGATATATTCGGGTGTTTCTGGTGGTTTGAAAATCGGGATGGCCACGTGCGGTCTCCTTTGTGATATTGCATTTTTCGTGAGCTGTCCTTTCTTCAGCCGTATGGAAATTATGATACGCTTATGCTTAATAAAACGGTATCTGAATGGAGTAAACAAATGCAAGCACGTATTAAATGGGTCGATCACATGACATTTTTAGGTGAGTCAGGCAGTGGTCATTCCGTGATCATGGATGGTGCGCCAGAATTCGGTGGCCGCGATCTGGGGATTCGACCAATGGAAATGTTGTTACTGGGCATGGGCGGCTGTGCTTCGTTTGATATTGTTGCCATGTTGAAAAAGGCGCGGCAGGATATTACTGATCTGGAAGTCGAATTAAGTTCTGAACGTGCGGAAGAGATCCCGAAAGTTTTCACTAAAATTCATGCACACTTCATTATCCGGGGTCGTAATATAAAAGAAACACAGGTTAAACGTGCGATTGAATTATCGGCTGAAAAATACTGCTCTGCCTCGATCATGCTCGGTGCTACTGCCGAGATCACACATGATTATGAGATCGAAGAAATATAAGCCTCTTCCAGAGATTCCGCCTGATAGTGATCACAGCAGTCTGACGGGCTACCAATATACTGTGGCCTACCTTCGTGAAGAATGATGATCTCGTCGCAAAGCGTTTCTACATCGGCCAGCATGTGGGTGCTGAAAAAGAGTGTTTTTCCTCTGGCTTTCAGATCCAGCAAATAGCGTTTCAATAAAGCTCGCGCTTTTGGATCAAGTCCGCTCATCGGCTCATCTAAAACCAGCAGATCTTTATTACTCATTAAAACTGCTGCCAATCCCAGTTTTTGTGCCATGCCTTTTGACAGTGCGTGTACTGGCTTTTTAAGCGCAGCAGGATCAAGATCCAGCGCAGTCGTAATAGTCTTCATGACTTCAGGATCAATAATCTGACGATGCATCCGCGCCATGTGCTTTAGGAAATCATTGCCAGTGACAAAATACGGTGGCACAAATCGCTCAGGTAAAAATGCCAATCGTGATCGCGCTTCGGTGTTGCGATGATCTTCAGCAAAGATCGTAATCTCGCCCGATTGCAGATCACAAAAATCCAGCAGACACTTAATCAAAGTAGTCTTGCCTGCTCCATTCTCACCGATCAGCCCGACAAAACTCCCCTGCTTTATCACAAACGACACATCATCCAGCACCTTCTGCTTGCTGTAGTGTTTAGTAACATCGTTAAATTTTAGTGCCCACTCCATATTCGGATTATCCTGCATCCACCACGTTGAGTACAGATCACTACGGCACATCATAGATAATAACTATGATGTTGTTTGATTTATTTAATTGGATCAATCGCAATAAGAGGCATAGCATTCATAATAACGGCTAACACCGTTATCTGAATTCGAATTCAAATAGTTACAAAGAGGAGGAAATAAAATGTCATTAAAAGGTTCAAAAACAGAACAAAACCTGAAAGACGCATTCGCGGGTGAATCACAGGCTAATCGCCGTTATCTCTACTTCGCAGCAAAAGCTGACGTTGAAGGCTACAACGATGTTGCTAGTGTTTTCCGTTCTACTGCAGAAGGCGAAACTGGCCATGCACACGGTCATCTGGAATACCTGGAAGAAACTGGTGATCCCGCAACTGGCCTACCAATCGGCGGCACATCAGATAATCTGAAAGCAGCGATCGCTGGCGAAACTCACGAATATACAGATATGTATCCTGGCATGACTAAGGATGCTCGTGAAGAAGGTTTCGAAGAAATCGCAGACTGGATGGAAACGCTTGGAAAAGCGGAACGTTCGCATGCGAACCGTTTCCAGAAAGCGCTCGATAGTCTCGACGACTAAGTAAGCCCATAGAATGAGGGAGTGATCTCCCTCATTTCTTTTTCCAATTCTTGCAGGTAAACCCCCAATGGCAAGCACTCCCCGTGAAGGTAATCTTGAAGCTCCTACCAGACATCCTATTGACTGGCGCGATCCCGATTTTTATAACGAAGAATCACTGAACAACGAACTGGAGCGTGTCTTCGATCATTGTCACGGTTGCCGACGTTGCGTGAGTTTGTGTAAAGCATTTCCCACACTGTTTGATCTGGTCGATGAATCTGAAACCATGGAAGTCGATGGCGTTGATAAAGCCGATTACAAACATGTAGTCGATCAGTGTTATCTCTGTGATCTGTGTTACATGACCAAGTGCCCTTATACACCGCCGCATGAATGGAATATTGATTTCCCACATTTGATGTTGCGCGCGAAAGCCGTGAATCACAAAAACGGGAATTCGAAAACTCGCGATAAGATCATTACCTCCACAGATACGGTTGGAAAACTCGCAGGAATTCCGGTGGTAGCTGAAATTGTAAACACCACTAACAAAATGAAACCTGTTCGAAAAGTGCTGGAAAAAACACTGGGCATTCATGCTGATGCACGACTCCCTGAATACCATTCCAAAACATTTCGCAAGCAAGAATCAAAACGTCAGGGACTCAGCCTCGATCAGGCCAAACCAGGCACAAAAACACAAGGTAAGGTTGCACTTTTCAGCACCTGCTATACGAATTATAACGAGCCAGAAGTCGGCAATGAAATGGTCGCGGTTCTTGAACATAACGGCATTCCGGTAAGGCTGGCTGAAAAAGAACAATGCTGCGGCATGCCGAAAATGGAGCTGGGCGATCTTGATGCCGTAGAAAAAGCAAAAAATGCCAACATTCCTGAACTAGTAAAAATGGTTGATGCTGGTTTTGATCTGATTTCTCCAGTGCCATCCTGCACATTGATGTTCAAGCAGGAATTACCACTGCTATTCCCGGAAGACGCTGATGTTAAAAAAGTTGCCGATGCCTTCTTTGATCCCTTCGAGTATTTAGCATTACGTAATAAAGAAGATCTAATGAACACAGATTTCAAAACAGATATCGGTAAGGTTTCCTACCACGTTGCCTGTCATCAACGCGTACAAAATATCGGCCCGAAAACCCGTGAAGTATTAAGCCTGATCCCTAACATTGAAATTGACTCCATCGAACGTTGTTCCGGACACGATGGTACCTATGGTGTCAAAAAGGAAACTTATGATTTCGCGGTCAAAATCGGCCGACCAGTAGCGAGTAAAATAGAAAAGAATGAGCCTGATTATTTCACCAGTGATTGCCCGATCGCCGGACATCATATTGGCAATATTCTTGGCAAGGATAAAGAGGGCAACGACTCCGAACCAACACACCCGATGGCACTGTTATACATTGCCTATGGGCTTGGCCAAGGAATAGGTGATATCTGATGGAAAAACTGCAACGATCAGATCTATATTCACTGGAGCAATATGCAGAGATGCGTAATGAGTTTCGCGCAAAAATGATCCAGCATAAAAAGCTCCGTCATATTGATCTCGGTGCAAATGTTCGCCTGTTATTTGAAGATCGCCAAATCATGCAATATCAAATTCAGGAAATGTTGCGTATTGAAAAAATCTTCGAAGCAGAAGGAATCCAGGAAGAACTCGATGCTTACAATCCTTTGATCCCGGATGGCAGTAATTTAAAAGCGACCATGATGATCGAAATCAGTGACATCGAAGAACGTAAAACCGCGCTGAAAAAACTGCTTGGAATAGAAAAAGTAACCTGGCTCAAAGTCGCCGATCACGAAAAGGTTTTTCCCTTCGCTAATGAAGACATGGATCGAGAAACAGAAGAAAAAACCTCATCGGTTCATTTCCTGCGATTTGAACTATCCCCGGAAATGATTATCTCACTCAAAAATGGTTCTGCTTTGTCTGCTGGTGTTGATCATCCCGAATACAGCTATGAAGTCAACGTTGATGAAAACGTGCGCGATGCCTTGATCAAGGATCTGGACTAGTGATTCAGACACTAATAATTCGATCTGCTTAAATTTAAGAATACTGGAGGAAGATATGAAAACCTTATCATTACTGTTCATTACACTTAGCCTGTCATTAACATCATTCTTAGTCCAGGCAGAAAGCTTGCCTGTTTCCACCTCACCTGAAGGCGCAAGCATTTATATTATTTCGCCAACCGATGGTGCAATTGTTAGCGAAGAATTCACCGTTAACTTTGGCTTACGCGGTATGGGCGTGGCACCAGCCGGCACCGAAAAAGAAAACACCGGCCATCATCATCTACTGATCGATGCAGAAACACTTCCGGCAGCAGGCCAACCAATGGGTAAGGATGTAAAACACTTTGGTGGTGGCCAGACAGAAACAACCATCACACTTCCAAAAGGCAAACATACACTCCAGTTAATTCTTGGGAATCATCTTCATATTCCACATAATCCGACTGTTGTATCAGAGAAGATTACAGTTATTGTTGAATAAATTATCTTGTGTGACCATCTAGCAAAAACCTCTCTAAATAGTTCCTGATCAGTTAAACTATCCAAGGTAATATTGGCTTTTACATAATAGTAATTAGCTATCACAATTATACAAATAATTAATTTTACAAATGATGTGTGAGTAATTATTCTGTTTAACTCAACAAAACCGAGGAGGTATTACTATGTCAAACGAAGGCTATCATGAACCCATTAACGAACTTTCTGATGAAACACGCGATATGCACCGTGCAATCACATCTCTTATGGAAGAGCTGGAAGCTGTAGACTGGTACAACCAACGAGTCGATGCCTGCAAGGATAATGAACTAAAAGCTATCCTCGCGCATAATCGCGATGAAGAAAAAGAACACGCAGCGATGGTGCTGGAATGGATCAGAAGACAAGATCCAGCGATGGACAAAGAACTGAAAGATTATTTGTTCACTGATAAACCAATCGCGCATACATAAATTAGAAGAAGGAAGATTTGATGACAACCAAACACCAGAAACTTTTAATTCTCGGATCAGGCCCAGCAGGATACACGGCTGCTGTTTATGCTGCACGAGCGGCACTCGAACCTGTTTTGATCACAGGTTTGCAACAAGGTGGTCAGATGACAACCACCACAGAAGTGGATAACTGGCCTGGCGATACTGATGGTGTTGATGGCACAGAGCTGATGATCCGCATGCAAAAACATGCTGAACGTTTCGACACGGAAATGATCTTCGACACGATCAATGAAGTTGACCTGAAACAACAACCTTTCCAATTGAAAGGCGACTCTGGTGAATACTCTTGTGATGCCATGATCATAGCCACAGGCGCTTCGGCAAAATATCTCGGCCTGCCTTCCGAAGAAGCTTTCATGGGGCGCGGTGTTTCAGCCTGCGCGACCTGTGATGGATTCTTTTATAAAGACAAACCAGTGGTTGTTATTGGCGGCGGAAATACTGCCGTGGAAGAAGCTTTATATCTTTCCAATATCTGTTCACACGTCACCGTGATTCACCGTAGGGATAAATTCCGATCAGAAAAAATCCTCAGTAATAAGCTTGAAGAAAAAGCGAAAAATGGCAACGTCACCATCATGTGGGATCACACGCTGGATGAAGTCCTCGGCGATGATGCTGGTGTCACCGGCGCGCGAGTTAAAAGTACCAAAGATGACAGCACCAAAGATCTGGAAGTTCATGGCGTATTTATCGCGATCGGCCATAAACCGAACACCGATATTTTCGAAGGCCAGCTGGATATGGAATACGGTTATATCAATACCAAAGGTACAAACACTGATGGCTTCGCAACTCAAACAAGTGTGGCCGGAGTTTTTGCAGCGGGTGACGTGGCCGATCCGGTTTACAAACAGGCGATCACTTCTGCTGGTTCTGGTTGTATGGCAGCGCTGGATGCTGAACGGTATTTTGAGCAGATGGAAGAGTAAGGTAAGTTTATATCGGATTAGAACCCCCCAAGGGTACTTCCTTCGGGCACGCTATCACTAATCCGACGGAACTTATTATTAATTAAAAGGGAAATAAAACTATGGCAACTACTTCAATCCCATTTAAGAATAAAGCTATAAAAATCATAATAGTCTTTATAATATTACATTTTCCCATTATCACATTTTCGTATGATAAATGTTACATACTCATGATCACTCCTGTTGGTATTGGTGTTGATCAAATCGCTATCCCTATGCCTCATGCTTTAGGACTGTACAATAAAATTGATAAATGTAATCTTCTCGCAAAAAATATGTTCCAACTTGAATTAAAAAAGTACAGAGAACTCGGAAGGATGGATCTATATCCATTAGGTAGTGATGAGTCTATGTAGGTTGTCAAAAAATAAACTCATATCAATGTTCAAGTCATAAAGAGATAGATGAAGATGGTTATGAAATTCGACCATTTAGTTTTGTGTACACACAATCTGATTTTAAGAATAATCGCTGGTCTATACATGCAGTAATGAAGAATAGGCATAGAAAGGATAATTATGAATGAATCACAACTGGCATCAGAGATAGCATTTAAAGTAGTTTCAGATACGAAATTTTGGATTGCTACGATTGGTCTAGCTGGAGCTATAATCGGCTCACTATTAACGATCTTAGGAAATATTTTTCTTCATTGGATAAAAGAAAAGCCTCAGAGAAACCTAGACAATAAACGTATTTCAATGCTTAAGACAATGTTGGATGATGACAGATTTCCAGATAAATGGCGTAATTTATCAACTCTTTCTTCGGTAATCGGCGCTGATGAACAAGAAACAAAAAGGTTACTATTTATAGCCGAAGCGAGAAGTTCTGAGAAAGCTGATGGTAAATGGGGGTTGATCAAACATCACCCTTTCCCAGGTTCAGAGTAATGTAGGTCAAGAGGATTAGTGTCTGGTCTTAGTTATATCACTTTTACTTAACTTTATTATGTCTTGACTTAATTCATTGTTTTTTTTCTGGGCAAACTTGAATAGAAGAAAATTGCATTTAATTTCATCCAAATAGGTCGAATTAGCGCAGCGTAATCCGACATGAAAAATATCCACAGGACAGGAACCCAATCAAACAACATGTTCACACTGATCAGAAAACAAAAAATTGATTCACTCAATATCGAAGCACAGGAATATGTGCACACGGGTACTGGTACACGTCATTTTCATCTCGCTTCCGAGGACAGCAATAATGTCTTTTCCATAGGCTTCGCAACCGTGCCGCAAGATTCAAGGGGCGTGGCGCATATTCTGGAACATACCTCGCTTTGTGGCAGTAAAAAATTCCCTGTGCGTGATCCGTTTTTCATGATGATCCGTCGTTCCCTGAATACCTTTATGAACGCCATGACCAGCAGCGACTGGACAGCTTATCCGTTCGCTTCTCAGTCACGAAAAGATTTTGATAACCTACTGGAAGTTTATCTGGATGCGGTTTTCTTTCCACGACTTGATCCACTGGATTTTGCTCAGGAAGGTCATCGTATTGAATTCGAAACCGCTGATGATCCTGCATCTGATCTAGTTTACAAAGGCGTTGTTTTTAACGAAATGAAAGGTGCGATGAGTTCGCCTGTTTCACAATTATGGCAGGCGACTAACAGCGCATTATTTCCAACCACCACTTATCACTACAACAGTGGTGGTGAACCAACGGATATTCCTGATCTGACTTACGATCAATTAAAAGAATTTCATGCCGAACATTATCACCCTTCAAATGCAGTGATCACTACTTATGGAAACTTTCCAGTGGAAGAACATCAGAAAAATTTCCATGACTGGGCGTTGAGTAAATTTGATAAAAAAGATCTGGATTTTTCAGTTCCGAATGAAAAACGTTTTACCGAACCACAACAGATCACGGTTCCTTATGCGCTTGATCTTGAAGATGGTGATGATAAAGACACTAAAGGTAAAACACATATTGTTGTGCACTGGTTGCTGGGAAATATTACTGATCTCGAAACCATGATGAACATGCAATTACTAAGTGGCGTGTTGCTGGATAATAGTGCTTCTCCTTTGCGGCTTGCATTGGAAAAAACTGATCTGGCGAATTCACCTTCTGATCTCTGTGGGCTGGATAATTCATCCCATGAAGCCGCATTTATTTGTGGCGTTGAAGGCACTGATCCAGAGAAGGCTGACGACATAGAAAACCTTATTCTTAATGTCCTGAAAGACGTTGCCGAAAACGGTGTGCCGCAGGAAATGGTCGAAGCCGTATTACATCAGTTTGAGCTTGATCAACGTGAAATTTCTTCTGGTAGCAATCCTTATGGATTACGACTTGCTGGAACAATCTTACCCATTGCTTTACATAAAGGTGATCCCATAGCAGCGCTGGATCTTGATCCGCTGTTAAACCAGTTGCAGGAAAAGATAAAAAATCCTGACTTTATTAAAAGTCTGGCCAGAGAATCGTTGCTGGAAAATCAGCATCGCGTTCGTACCGTAATGACACCGGACACAGAACTGAGCGCGAAAATGAATACGCAGGAAGCACAACGTCTCGCTGATCTGAAATCAAGTTTGTCTGATTCGGACGCGCAGCAGATCCTTAAGCTGACGAAAGATCTGGAAGCTCGACAAAACGCCGAAGATAATCCGGAAGTTTTGCCAAAAGTTGGTCTGGAAGATGTACCTGCTGACATTCCGATCCCAACTGGAAAATCTGGCAAGATCAATAACCGTAAAACCACATGGTTCGGCGAAACAACCAATGGCTTGGTTTACGAAAGCATTATTCTTCGCTTGCCGGAAATGACCAAAAAAGAAACGGCTTTGCTGAGTCTTTATACTGACTGCCTCACAGAGTTGGGTGCTGGCGATCAGGACTATCTGAAAATGCAGACTCAACAGTCTGCGGTCAGTGGTGGCATTCATGCTTCCTTGAGTATTCGCGGCAGCGTCGAAGATTCGCAAAAAATTAATTCATTTTTCCGCATGGGTGTTTCTGGTCTTGATCGCAAACATAACGAGTTTTCTGATCTGTTGCACACACATTTCACCGCACCAAGATTTGACGAAAGTGATCGGCTAAAAGATCTGATCGCACAATCACGGGCCGGTCGCGAAGCATCGATCACCAGCCACGGGCAAGCATTGGCAATGGCTGCCGCATCTTCTGGTTTGAATCCATCCGCAAAACTTGGGCATCAATGGAATGGTTTGCTTGGGATCAAAAACCTGATCGCACTGGATGATAGTTTTGATACTGAAAAAAATATTGATCAGTTTGCTGAAACACTAACTTCGATTCACCAGAAAGTGTTATTAGCTTCCAGCGAATTTTTGATCGTTGCAGGACAGGATGATCATAAAAATATCGAATCTGATCTGACTTCATTATGGACGGAACAATCTAGCACAGAGTCTGATCATTTTAATCTGGATTTTTCTCCAGAAAAAATTCGACAAGGCTGGCTCACCAGCACGCAAGTTAACTTCTGCGCGAAAGCTTACAAAGCTATTCCAAGTGGTCATGCAGACGCTATTCCGCTGACAGTTTTAGGTCGCTTCCTGCACAACGGTTATCTGCATACGGCGATCCGTGAAAAAGGCGGCGCTTATGGTTCTGGTGCTTCTTATGATAGTGGCACGGGAGCATTCCGATTCTTTTCTTATCGTGATCCACGTATGGCAGAAACGCTGAATGACTTTGATCGATCTGTCGCTTGGTTGCTGGAAAACAAACATGAATACCGTCAACTCGAAGAAGCGATTCTTGGTGTGATCAGTGCCATTGATCGACCAAATTCTCCAGCCGGTGAAGCGGTGCAAACTCACATGCTGAATTTGCATGGACGATCACCAGAATACAGACGTGCAAATCGTCAAGCTGTGCTTGAAGTGACCATTGATGATCTACAACGTGTTGCTGAAAAATACCTGCAACCTGAAATGGCAAACATTGCGGTTGTCAGTAATCCTGCTGCCCGATCAGAAATCGAAAAACTGGATCTGGAAATCCTGACGCTACAGTAAACAGCAATCATGAGAGATGTTATCTTTTCCGATGAAGGCATCCAGTTCAAAGATTATCCTGTCACGCCTGCTTCGATCTTTCCTGATGGATTTGTTTCATGGGACAATGTAAAAGAAGCTGATCCAGATTATTGGCCTCCGGAACTACGTTTACATTCCGGGGAAATCCTTTTTATTTCTGCCGAAATTAAAGAAGCTTTTACTGTCGCCTGCATCCGCCACAAGATCCCATTTGTCCAACGACAGGATGTCTGGGGAAACTTGCTCGAACCTTTTCTTGATACAGAATTTCCTGAAGATGAGCAGCAAAGAACGCTTGAACGATTAGAACAATATGGTTTTGCCAAAGATGAGATCCGAAGAATTCGAAAACGTGCTGGAAAATTTGTAGCGCCCTACAACTTTTACGTCTGGGAATGGGTACATCTTGGACTGCTTGATCTATTTACAGCTTGTGGACTCACAACAAATCGTCGAATGAGGTTCTTTAACGCTTCGTGGCGATCGAAAGCCAAAAAGAAGCTTTACTGGTGGGCAATCGACATTGCCAATCGAGGTAAATAGATCTGGTAACTTAGCCCTGAGCTCAAGGTTTTTCGAACTTTACCGATAAAAGGATTATTACAGGTAAAGGACTGTACCAGAACGGTACTCGAAAAATTGGTGAAAAAAGAATATCAAATCTTATTAGTTGAAGATGATCTGGACTACGCAGATCACCTGCGTTCATTGCTTGATGGACAGAAATTTTCTACTTTCAAATATGAACGTGTATCACGTTTGTCAGAGGCTTCAAAACTTCTGAGAGAAAATAGATTTGATACGATCCTGCTCGATTTCAACTTAAAAGAACTGGACAATCTCGACAATATTTTAGATCTGTCAAATGATTCTCAGGATACTCCTATCATTGGTCTAATCAATACTGATGACGAGGAAAGGGCTAACGAAGCCGTTGAGTTTGGTCTACAGGATCGGATCATCAAGAACGAGTATGACGAACATATGATCGTCAGCAAAATCCTTTTTGCTATTAAGCGATCAGAAGCAAACAACCAGTCTAAACAGGAAACGTTTACCAGTGAATCTTTGTTCGATTTACGCAGTGGACTTCCAAACCAGATCCTGTTTAATGATCGGCTGGAACAGGCCATCAATCGTGCAGATAGAGATCGGGCTTCTGTTGGGCTACTGGCCATCAACCTCGAACATTTCATCCCAATAAACGATAAGCTGGGTTCGAAAGTGGGTGATGCCGTTCTTAAAAAAGCGGTCAAATTATTCAACCAGAATATTCGAAAAAGTGACACCGTTGCTCATGTCAGTGACGATAAATTTATGATCGTGTTGGAAAACCTTGAGAAAGCCAGTGGCGCAACATTGCTTGCTGAAAGAATCATTCGCGTGTTTTCCCGGAAAATGCATGTCGATGGTCATGATTTCAAAATGACCGCCAGCACGGGTGTTGCAATTTATCCTGATTGTGACGGCATGGATCTGATCAAGTCTGCAGAGCAGGCAATGAATCGTGCCACGGAAATGGGCGGCAATCGATATAAACTTTATACTGAAAATTTTAGCGAAGAAGCGATCTGGAAATTTCAGCTTGAAAATGATCTTGAACGAGCGCTGACACAACAGCAGTTTGAACTTCATTACCAACCTCTTTTTGATTTAAAAGAACAACGTGTTTATGGACTCGAAGCGCTGTTACGCTGGAACCATCCAGAGCAGGGACCACTGTTGCCAGGTGCCTTTATTGGTGAACTTGAAAAGTCTGACATGATCATTGAAGTGGGCGAATGGGTTCTGAATGAAGCCTGTAAAAAACTAAAACTCTGGCAAACAAAATACCCACACATCACAATGAGTGTGAATTTAACCGCGAGACAACTAGAGGATCCATACCTGCTTGAGCGCGTGAATGCCATTCTGGAAAAATATGAAATTCAGCCGCAACATCTTGAACTGGAAATCACCGAAAGACAGATTGTCGATAAAGATGATTCGATCAGTCAATACAATATTCAAAGGTTGTCAGAAACAGGTGTCAATATTGCACTGGATGATTTTGGGACTGGGTACAGCAGTGAAGCCTATTTCCAGCACTTCCCGGCAGATAGTATCCAGACTTTGAAAATTGATCGATTCGATACCAAAGCGATGATGGAGGACGAAGCGATCGCTGAACGTGTGAGAAGTTATATTGAATTCTCTCAGGAGAAAAACCTGCGCGTGATTGCCGAAGGCATCGAGAATCACGAACAGCTTTCTTACATAGAGCAACTCGGTGTTCACCTCATTCAGGGATATCTGCTCAGCAAGCCTGTGTCAGGATCCGAGATCGAAGACGGTTTACGCCGCAATGATTTCTTTCTTGAATCCAGAAAAGTCTCTGAAGAGATGGAATTGCATAGTTAACCTGAAATAAGGATCCGTACTAAAAGTCAGGAATGTAAATTAACATCATCATTCCGGTAAGTTTTTGAGCCAGAATCCATGATTGAAATGCTAGACTCCTGCTAAGAACATGCAGGAATGACGAAGATTATTTGTGTTCCTTATCCCAAGTTCAAATTTATTAGAAAACCTCTAACAAAACTGGCTTCTGATCTTTATGATCCCAAAGCCATAAAGGTTTCTTCTGGCCATTGATCTCTACACCTCCAACCCATCGCTTAATTGTATTTTTTTCTAGCCAGTTTTCTGTTTTATAGATCAATAATCGACCAAAATCAGTCAGATCAATTTCCCACTCTTTCGGTTTATTTCCTGATCTCTTGATCTGTATTGCGGGATGATCCACTTCAGCTAATCCGGACAAAACCTTCCAGTAACTGGAGTCCCCCATAAACGTAAGAGGTTCATAGTGATTAGTATACTGACCAAATAAGCGTGCAGCATTCATCGAACCTTTTTCGTTCAAAATTTTCAAAGTCAGTTCTTCTGTCAGACTCAAACCATTATGATCAGAAGGTAACTCTTCAAGGTGTCGTTGCAAAGCTTTTGCCATTGGGGACAAGGCTGGTGTTTCTGTTTTTATGATCTGATACAGATCTGTTGGATCAGTATTTTTGATCGCAGCCCAGACCTTTGTTCCAAGATCAATTTGTTCCAAGATCAAATTGATCCGATGTGATCTCTTCAAACTGTGTCCAGATCACTCTGAGTGCTTCTGGCGGAAGTTGTCCAATGCCGTTAAATATTTCTATCCCGGGAACATCGGTGATACAGATCAGTTTTAAACTTACTGGTCGTTTTTTTGGATCACTAAAAAAATCCAGCAACATCGCCATGATCAACATGTCGTGAGAATCATGTTCAAACCAGAGCATCGTCTGATCATAATCTTTTGCCTGATCAAGTTCTTCATAGTCATCGGTAAATCTTTTCAACACACTGTCATAAGAATCCCATCCCTGATCAGCAATTACCTGCGCCCGGATTTTCAAAAAATCATCCAGTGTTTTTGTTTGAGGAACACAACCCAAAACATACAGATCTAACCAATCTAGAAAATCTCCTGTGAAACCTGCTCTGGCTAACGGCTCTTTAATATCTGATCCACAACGAATATGTAAGGTTTTTAAATTCCCATCTAAAGCGGAAGGTTCACCAGAGGCCAAAGATTTTCGTTCAACATTCGCCATTTCAATATGAGCTTTTAATTCCTCCCATTTTTTAAAACCTGTTTCTTGTGCAATGATCAGTTGTGCTTCATGCAGACGAAATACTTCTTCTTTTTTTGAAAAATTTTGATTAAATCGATCCAGTGCTTCTGGATCACTTCGTTTCAATGCATTTAATAATTCACGTGCACGTTTTTTCTGTTGCTCAAGCGAAAGTGGTTTAAGACGAAGTGGATCATCTTCTGAGAATTCGAATGGAGTAGATTGACTATTGCCAATGTTCTGATTAATTTGCTGACGAACAGCGGTAAGTTTTACGATCATAATGATCTCCTAATAAACCTGCGCCCGCCTTCAGGTATGAAGGAAATCATGAATGACTCGTACATCTTTTATTTGCTGGGTGCAGCCCTTCCCGCGGGCGGGACGCTGAACAAACCAGCGTATTTTTTCAGGATAGGTTAGGATCACGATCAAGTCAATTAGTGATTCCTATATGCCAATAATAAAAAGTGATTTCAAACCCGCCTGGTGGTTACGAGGCGCACACCAGCAAACAACGTGGGCTACTTTCTTTCGAAAAGTCCCTGAGTTTGATCTAACAAAAGAAAGAGTTGAACTAGACGATGGAGATTTCCTTGATCTGGCATGGACAGGATCGGAACAAGGCGAAGTTGTTCTCATCTTGCATGGTCTGGAAGGCAGTAAAGATTCACCTTATGCAAAAGGTATTATGCATACACTTTCTAATGCAGGCTTTCGATGCTGCCTGATGCATTTCCGCGGGTGCAGTGGCGAACCTAATCGACTGCCGCGAAGTTATCACAGTGGTGATACGGGTGATCTGCAACAGGTTGTAGATCATATTCAGCAACATCACCAACGAAAGGTATTTGCTGCGATTGGTTATTCCCTCGGCGGTAATGCCCTCCTCAAGTGGGTGGGGGAAAAAGGTAACAATGCCGAAGTCACGACTGCGATTGGCGTTTCGGTTCCCTTCACTCTACATCACGCGGCGGAAAGAATGGCGAAAGGTTTATCACGATCATACGAGAAACGTCTGGTCACCAACCTACAGGAAAAATACCGGCAAAAATTCCTGAACATGCCCTCGCCATTAGACATAGAAATTGATCAAATGGATACATTTTTCCTGTTCGATGATCAAGTCACGGCACCTCTACATGGTTTCAAAGATGTGAATGATTATTACGAGAAATCCAGTTGTGCACAGTTTTTGCAGCACATTACCAAATCAACGCTGATCCTGCATGCTAAGGATGATCCGTTTATGTGGCCCGTTTCTGTACCTGCCGAAAATGAACTTTCTTCGGCTGTTCGACTCGAACTGTCAGAAAAAGGTGGGCATGTTGGTTTTATTAACGGGCCTGTTCCGTGGAAGTCAGAATACTGGCTCGATCAGCGAATCTTAAAGTGGCTTGGTTCACAAAAACACAATATCAGCTAGATATTACAGATTATTTTATATAGAATTCATATAGTTCAACGATAAACTGAATCAAATATGACAAAACGATTATCATTACTAATATTCCTGACGACAGCTTTATTGTCGCTAAACCCTGCTGCTGCGGGTGAGGTTATCGTTCAAGATTTTGTCAAAGGTTCTTTGAATGACATTAAAGAAGAACGTAAGGATCAGCCTTTTCTTCTGGTTTTCTGGTCGAAAGATTGCGGTTACTGTTTCAAAGAAATGAACATGCTGGCCAAATTACAACCCAAACACCCAGAACTGGACATCGTTCTGGTTTCCACTGATGCTGGACTGGAAAATGAAATGGTTAAACATTTCTTTGAGCAAACAGGGCTGGAAGCAGATGAAATCTGGGTATTTTCCAGCGACTCTCCCAAACTTTTTTCTTATGTTGATCGTGACTGGCAGGGTGAATTACCTAATACCGTTTTCCATAATAGCAAACACGAATACCAGTCCATTCTTGGTGAAGTTAAATACAAGCAAATTAAAAACTGGCTTAAATATATCAAGAACGAAAAAAGCTAGTTTCATTCAAATTTAATTATTTTTTAATAATCCCTTCAAGTTCTTTATAGATTCTGTGGAAGCCGTTCCCTGAGCTTCTGAAAGTTCTAACGCGATCGTACCCAAACGTTGATAAAGATCAGCTATCTCTACATCCCATTTTGATAAATTTTTAAGCTGTTGCTGAACAACTTCATGATCACCTCTTGCGATCGGCCCGGTCAACGCCTGCACTGTACCCAACTCAAAATTATTATTCACAGTTTCCCGAACTAAAGGTTCCATAAGCTGCATCGCCGTTTCATGTGAGACACCCGCTCTCTCAAAAACCTTCGTTCCCAGCTCAAGTAAAGCGGTCAGGTAATTACAAACGATCACATTTGCTGCATGGTATTCAGTTTTATATTCTGGTTTTATAGAAAATATTTTCCCACCAATAGACTCAAATGCAGCCGTCAAAATTTCTGTAGCTCCACTATCACCTTCAGCTCCACAAAAAGTACCGGTGAACGTTTTATAAGCTGTTGCTGGATCAGCGAAACTTTTGACCGGATGAATACTCGCGATCAGAGCACCTTGATCTTTTACCATATTCAAATGACTGGAAGGAACTGATCCACTACATTGGAAAATAATATTTCCGATCTTTATTAGATCTGATTTCACAAGACTTCGGCAAGATTCAGTTATCTGATCGTCTGGTGTACCGATAAGATAGATGTCAGCCTTCTGCATTTGCTTAAGATCACTCACCGCTCTACCCGACTTAATAAATTCTACTGCTGATAATGAGCTTTCTATGGATCGATTCAAAATATCTCCGATCTTAAAAACATCACCATCATTCCACAGCCGTCCAAGCGTTTTTCCCACATGTCCGCAGCCAATAAAATTTATCGTTTTCAAATTATCCGACATTATTCTTCCACCAGAAAATCACCACGTTGATGTTCCCACATAGCAGAATACTTTCCCTGCTTTGCCAGTAGTTCCTGATGCGTTCCCTGTTCTATAATCTTGCCTTCTTCCAGCACAATAATCCGATCCATGCGGAGAATGGTTGATAAACGATGCGCGATCACGATCGCCGTTTTATCTTTGATCAGATCAAAAATAGCCACCTGAATTTGTTTTTCAGTTAACGAATCTAATGCACTGGTTGCTTCATCTAACACAACGATTGGCGCCTCCTCCAGAAAGGCTCTGGCTATCGCGATCCTTTGTTTTTCACCACCCGAAAGCTTTACACCTCTCTCACCAACCATCGTTTCAAACTGATCAGATGTTTTTTCAATGAACTCCAGACTACGAGATTTTCTGGCAACATCTCTCAATCGTTCTGCAGAAATATTTTCACCCAAAGTAATATTTTCTCTTATGGAGCGGTGAAATAATTCTGGCTGTTGAGGTACCAGTGAGATCTGTTTACGCAATGAAGCCAGCGTAAAATCTCTGGCATCGACTCCATCAAAGCAGACTTTTCCTGATTGCGGATCAAAAAAACGAAATAGCAATTTTGTTAGTGATGTTTTTCCTGATCCAGAATGCCCAACCAGAGCTACTTTTTCACCCGGCTTAATATCTAAAGAAAAGTTCTGGAATAGGCCGTTTCGATCATCTTTAATCTTCCCATAGCTGAATGAAAGATCATCAAAACTGATCGCACCTTTTTCAATTTTTATATCCTGTGCATTTTCTGTATCTTGTTCAATATCATCCCTGCGGAAAACCTCAGCCATTTCCGAAGCATCAGCAATCGCGGTAAAAAAGTGACGGAAGTTTCGCCCGAAGTCCCAGAGTCGATGGATCAACAATAATAAAATTGATTGAAACAAAACAAATTCACCAACTTGAAAATCACCCGTTTTCCATTTCTGGATCATTAAATATACCAACGTTAATTCAATCGCAAAAGTCATCAGGCCCTGAATAGCAAAAGAAACAAACATCAGAATCCAGGCAATGATCTTTTTCTGATATACATCATCGGCAGCCTGATCAACTTGTGACTGTTCCTCGGCTTCTAGCGCGAAACTTTTTACGATAAAGATATTGCTAATCGCATCGGAATATTGTCCGCTGACTTTTGAATCTGCTTTCGCCACGGCTTTATCGAAACGTAACTTCCAGATCGAGAAACCAACATTCCAGGTGATAAATGCTAAGACCCAGATCAGAAAGTAGGTGGCAAACTCTTTTTGCTGTTGATAGAAGATCACAAAAGCAATTGTGATCGCCAGAATGCTCTGCACGAACTGGAATAAAAACCAGTCCATAATGATCTCGAAAGATCGTGAAAACCGACTCGCCTGTTTAATCAAACTGCCTGAAAAACTATTTTCAAAAAAATCATACTTTTGTTTTTGTAAAACCTTAAAGCATCTCTTTTCAAGAAGGTTTACCCCTCCGCCATCCAGCGGGATAATTCCTACTTCAAGGAAACGCCATGATAACCAGATCCCGGCATAACAACTTCCGATCAAGGTCAGGTTTTTCATTAACATTTCCAGAGTCTGATCTGAAAATGGTTGGGCAAAACCATTGGCAATATTTTTGTAAAACAAAGTGGTGTATAAGTCGAGAAAAGTAGCACTGGCCAAGCCAAGTAAACACAACAGAAAAAACCATTTTTTCTGCCAGACGACGCGACTGTACTCTCTGAAGATAATATCCATAGCTTATTTTACCAGATCAGTTTTCTGATCAAGTGACTTATTGAGTTTCTTTTTACCAACGAATTCATAACAAATCAGTCCAGCTATAATTATGGCTGTTCCCAACCAGATCTGTTTAGTTAGCGGTTCTCCATTGAGAACGTTTCCAAGCAATAATGCATTCACTGGTGTCACCAGCGTGATCAATGCGACACGGCTGGCAGGAAGATGCTTCAGTACAAAAAAATACAGGACAAATCCTACCAGTGAGCCGATCAGTCCCAGATATAAAATTGCAATGATTGATTTTGTCGGAATCATCGATGGCCAATTCCCATCAAAAATTATCCAGGTCAGCAGATAAGCAGGCAATGCATAAACCAACGCGCCACATGTGGTCGCCAGTGGTGATATGGCTGCATTAACTCGCTTCACACCAATCGTGCTAAACGTATGGATCAAGGTCGAGATCATAATCGCGATCAGGCCATAGTAACTATTCAGATCAAGCTTGTCTTTTGTCCAGAAAATAATGATCAAACCTGCAAAACCGATGACGGTACCAATTACTTTCGCCGGTGTCAGGGTCTCGTTCAGAAATCGATGTGCAACCAGACCTGTAAGCATTGGCGAGGCACCGAAGATTACTGCCACCCAACCTGATGGAATAAATTGTGCTCCCCAGTAGACAAGTATCATGGCAAAGTAGATACCTACACTTGCCGAAAGATAAGTCTGACGAGCGGCTTTGTGCCAGGGGAATGACATACCAAGTGCTCGTAGCAATATAAAACACACAATCGTGGCGATTGTCATTCGACTGGTGATCGCAAACAAAAAACCAACGCCTTCACTGCTCCATTGAATAGCGAGCGGTGTTGTTGACCAGATTAAAGTCACACAGATAAATGCTAATGGGATTTTATATTTCATCTCTATTTTCTATTGTTTTTTAAGGCAAAAAAAAGGGCCCTGGATTTTTGATCCGTGGCCCTTTTGAAATTTGTATTTTTGTTTATCTTTTTACAACATTTTCTCCAGAGCACACGGCATCGTCCACGCGAGCATGACGCACAGACGGCGGGTAATCACTGGTTTGATATGTTGAGAATTCATGGCGGAGAATTCTCTGCTTCTGGTTAAGCAAAGTCAAGCAATAATAAAACCGCATAATAATTAGGTTATACTGATCGGGCTATTCTTGAGGAGGTGTGGCAGGCTCGAATGAATATTCAGGATGAACCGATCAATCGATCACCATCTGCTGGACGATCAATCCCTACATGGCTCTACGTCATCACGTTTATTGTTGCTTACTATTTTTCTTTCAAACTGGGAATCGCTTCTCGACTAGGTTCAGAAAATATTTCTACCTTTTGGGTTGCCAGTGGCCTTTATCTGGCAACACTACTTCTGACTCCTTACCGACATTGGCCGTATTTTATTCTTTCTGCCGCACTTGTTCAGACAGCTCTTAATCTGCAAGGAAACACTCCCGAACTTGTTAGCTCCATTTCTCACATTGCCAACATGGCTACAGCGGTCATTAGTGCCTGGCTTATCCGCCGATATATCGCGTATACACCAGATATGTCACTACTGAAACCGATATTGAAATTTGTCCTGGTGATCATTGTAGTGACTGCTTTTGCAGCATTGATCGGTGCCTATAGTGAAATCATCTGGCATCCTGGAGTCAGCTTCTGGTCATCGTGGCAGATATGGTGGTTTTCTGATCTCCTGGGCACATTACTGATCGTACCGATAATTATCTCTTTTGCAAAATTATCACATCCAATTAACTTACCTAAACCTGTACGACTGATAGAAATAACCATTCTGTCATGTCTCGTCATACTTCTTTCAGAATATATTTTCAACACAGATTCTCATGATCAATATTGGGCGATTGATTATCCATATATACTTTTTCCTTTACTCACCTGGGCAGCATTAAGATTCAATACTCTTCTTGTTTCGATACTCTCTCTATGTATTGCATTGATGGCTGTTACGCATGCAAATATTGGTATGGAGGCATTACTTCACCGTGGTCATTCCAGCTATGAGCAAGTTATCTCTATACAAATATTTCTAGCCATTCTCAGTTTTTCTGCTTTAGTTCTATCGGCGATCGTCAACGAACGAAAAAGTGCTATACAGAAACTGACCAACTCCGAAGAACGCTATCGATCCTTTGTTAGAAATAGTACAGAAGGCGTCTGGCGACTCGAGATGATACCTCCTGTCGATGTCACTCTTTCACCAGAAAAACAGATTGAATTATTTACCCTCCGTGGAGTGTTTGCCGAAACTAATGCAGTTCTAAGAGACATACTACAAATTGATGACTCCGTTAGATCTGGCGACTTTGATCTGGAAACAATCTTCCCTTCTGATAATGATTTAAATAAAAAACTACTGATCGAGTTTATAGCTTCTGGATACCGGATCAGTAATATGGAAAGTAAGCGCATCAAAATCAGCGGTGAAGAAATCACGCTGCTAACCAACATTGTAGGCATTGTTAAGGATGGACATCTGCTAAGGGCCTGGGGTACTGAAACTGACATTACCGCACAACGAGAGGCCGAAGAATCTGTCAAGTGTAAAATTGAACTCAATTCGCTGATCACCACATTATCTACCCGCTTTATAAACCTGCAAGGTTATGAAATAGATGATGCGATTGTGCATTCTTTAAAACTAATCACACAATTCGTTGGTGATGAACACAGCGATATTATGCTTTTTTCAGAAGATGGATCACAGGTAGAAAGAGTTTATGAATGGTGTGAAAAAGGTATTAAGCCACACCATGTTGTACTAGAAAAAATCTCCCATGAAACACACCCATGGTTGGTAGAACAATTCAGACAACTGGACTTGATCCATATCGCCAGCCTTGATGAGTTACCACCAGAGGGAGATGCCGCAAAAGAAATGTACCGATCTCTGGGAATCAAATCAACCATCGATGTGCCACTGACGTCCAAAGGAAAGTTTGTCGGTACATTGGGATTCGATTCGATGAACAATGAAAGAAAATGGGATGATGATGACATCGCTTTACTCAGAGTGATTGGTGAAATGTTTGTTGGTGCCATTGAAAAGAAAAAAACCGAGCAGGCATTTTTGAAATCTGAAGAAAAATTCTATCTGGCATTTCACTCCAGCCCTGATGCTATATCGATAACAACAATTGAGGGAGGCCGGATAATAGCAACCAATCAGGGCGTTGAACAAACAACCGGATATCGATCTCATGAAGTTGCTGGTAAAAAGATTCTGGACTCTGATTTTTGGGTTAATCAGGCTGATCGTGACAAGCTCATCAATCAAATACAGGTGGAAGGGAAAGTTAATAACCTTTTAACTCAACTACGGACAAAAGATGGAAAAATTCTGGACTTCTCCTTATCAGGTGCCACGATAGAAGCAGACGGCGAAGCCTGTATGTTAATCATTGCCCGCGACATCAGCAAACAAAAACAACTCGAAGAAACAGCCCGTGATCAGGAATTACAACTCATACAGGCGGATAAAATGTCATCACTCGGACTGATGGTTTCCGGCATGGCGCATGAGGTCAACAATCCAAATAACTTAATTCAGATAAATGCAACTTTATTACAGGATATGTGGCCGGATGTGCGCGCTGTTCTGGATGAGCATGCAGCAAATCAAGGTTCGTTCAAACTGATCGGATTACCCTACGATGAAATGCGCGTCACAGTTCCTGAACTGATCACTTCTCTGCATGATGGAAGCAAACGAATACAGGCGATTGTAGACAACCTGAAAGATTTTTCTCGTCGTGGTGACAGCCAGCATCTTCGTGAGATTGAAATTAATAATGTTATTCATGCTGCCTGCAGCCTGATTCGACCACTAATAAAGAAAAAAACAGATTACCTGCAACTACATCTTGAAGAAAATTTACCGCTTGTTAGTGGTAATAGTCAGCAGCTGGAACAGGTCGTTGTTAATCTAATTATAAACGCGTTGGATTCACTCTCTTCCAAAAAAGATAACGTGACAATTGAAACCAGTTTTAATAAAGAAAATGATCAGCTTGAAATTCGGGTTACTGATCAGGGTTCCGGAATTTCAGAGGATAATCTGGATAAGGTTTTTGAACCCTTCTTCACAACAAAACTTGACCAGGGTGGGACTGGTTTAGGGCTGGCCGTTAGCTATAACCTGATCAAGAATCATAATGGCAAACTAACCGTTGGATCATCCGTTGGGCATGGGACGGAGTTTCTGATCAGTTTGCCTGTTAATAAACTAACTAATCTTAAAGCATATTGAGGTTCTGTTTTTTCCGGTTTCCTCAGGAGCTGTCTAATTTTCAATCAATTATTACACCTGGTTCTCATAAACATCCAGATTAACCAGCTCTTGATCAGGATCATTTTAATTCCTGCTTTTTGAACTAAACTTTAGGATAAGGGATTAGTAAAAAGGAGGGCTTCATGAACAACCCATCTGACAATGATACAAAAGATAAACTGATCGATGCCTACCATCGTATGCTGGAGCATACTCAGGATAATTTAAAGAACGCTCTTGATGAGGGTGTACCGCAGCTCAAAAAGATGATCGATAGCGCCGTGGAACACACGCTGGAATTTGGTGAACTGACAAAGGAAGAAGCGCAAAAAGTTGGTGACTATTTACGTCGCGATCTGGATGATGCATCTGAATATATGCAGTCCACTAAAAAAGAACTGGGCGACTGGTTTCAGTTTGATGTTGAACTGGTTGAGGATCGAATTCGAGACTGGTTTTCCACCATCACCGACACCACCCGTTCAACGCTGGATGGTCTGGCACAGAATGCTGAAATGGCTGAATGGCATACCGGTGAGATTACCAGCCCCGGTACTTTACGTTGCGATGAATGTGACCACGATCTGCATTTTCACAAGGTTGGACATATTCCGCCCTGTCCTAATTGTCATGCGACGAAGTTTCACCGCGTACGCGAATAGAACATCCGGCCACGATCAGGAAACAAAGGATAATGATCGGCATATTTCCGAACCGGACATAAGGTGTTGATCCTGAAAATGCCTTGATATTTGCAGATAATGTTGCGACTTCAAATTGAGCTGCGGAATGAGTGATCAGACCTTTCTGATCAATAATCGCACTGACACCAGTGTTCGTTGATCGGACTAAATAACGACCTGTTTCCAATGCGCGCATGCGCGCCATTTCCAGATGCTGGTGTGGTGCGAGCGAATCACCAAACCAGGCATCGTTACTGACGTTCACCAGAAAGTCTGCCTCGGGCAACCCTTTGATCACTTCTTCACCAAATACATCTTCGTAACAAACCGAAATACCTATGTCATATTTTGAAGTTTTGATCAGTGTTTTTTCTTCTTCACCTTTACTGAAATCGGACATGGGGATTTCAAGAAATTGCAGGATCGGATCAAGAAATTTTTTCATTGGTAAATATTCACCAAAAGGAACCAGATGATGTTTCTTAAAAATATTTATTTCTTCACCAAGACTGATCATGCTGTTGTAATATTTACCGGTCTTCGGATCAGCAAATGGCAGGCCGAGCATAATATCGGTTTTACTTTTTGCAGCGCGTGCTTTTAGATTATTGATGAATTCAGGAATATCGTGTGCGAAAGCTGGCAAGGCAGTCTCCGGCCAGATGATCAGATCAGCTTTGTCCCAATAGGCTTCTGAAAGATTGGAATAAAGATCCAGCGTGATCTGTTTTTGTTCCGGTAACCATTTTATTTCCTGAGCAATATTTCCCTGAACAATAGCAACATTAACTTCACCTTCTTTTGCTGTTGTCCATTCAATATTTTTTAGAAAAAATGATCCTGTCCAAAGAGGCAAAAGAATAGACAAACACAAAATTAAAACAGCTCTTTTTTCCCGCCAAAATATAACCAGGGCACCTGCAGAAATTGCTACCGCAAAACTAACTCCATATATCCCAGTGACGGTTCCCAAACCTGCCAAAGGACTATCGATCTGACTGTAGCCCACCGTTAGCCAAGGGAAACCTGTGAACAACCAACTGCGAACCCATTCAAAAATGACCCAGAATGCCGGATAGATCAGTAGTAATTTTAATTTATTGTTGTTCTTGTTATTAGACGGGGATGAGGATGGAAAAAAACGTGATGTGAAGTACGTTGTGAATGCTGGGAAAACTGCGATCATCAACACAAAAAGAATAGTCATCAAAATGGAAAAGGCCAGTACCGGAAGACCAAATTGGTGAATGCTGATCTGTAACCAGGAAATGCCAACACCAAAATATGCCAGCCCATAAGCCAGACCAATTTTGAATGATCGACCTGAAGGTTGATCCAGACAAAGATAAAAAAGAACGGTAAGAGACAAAATTGCGATCGGGAAATAACCAAATGGAGCAAATGCTAGCGGCATAACTGCGCCAGCAACAATCGCGATCAAAAATTTAATCATTCGTTACTTCTACTGTAAGCTCCGCTGAAGCTGGTTGAATACGCATAGTCAAAATTCGGCGGCGATCTGCACGAATAACTTTAAAATCAAAACCACCGAGCTCCAGTCTTTCACCACGTTTTGGAAGATGCCCAAACTCATCAATGATCACGCCACCAATGGTTTCATTTTCCTCATCTTCAAAACTTGTTCCGAAGTATTCATTAAATTCATCCAGCGGCATTTGTGCTTTGACGGTGTAACGATCTTTATGATGTTTACGCACAAATTCTTCGTCTTCCAGATCGTGTTCATCATCAATCTCACCTACGATCTGTTCGATCACATCTTCGATGGTCACCAGTCCGGCAATGCCACCATATTCATCAATGACGATCGCCATGTGATTTCGGCTGCGACGAAATTCTGCCAACAATACATTCAGACGTTTACTTTCCGGAACAAAGATCGGCTGCCGCAAAACATCGCGCACATTAAATTCTTCAACACCATCTTCCGCTACACAGGCGAGCATATCTTTCGCTAGTAAAATACCCATTACATGTTCGTGTTTATCATCCATCATCGGGAAACGTGAGTGGCCAGACTCGACGATCACGGGCAGATACTCTTTGAATTCCATGTCTTCTAACACCACCACCATCTGTGATCGTGGAATCATAATATCGCGCACCTGCATTTCTGAAACCAGGAGAACACCTTCCATCATGGTTAGTGAATCAGGTTTGATCAGATTATGTTTTTCGGCATCCCGCAGGATTTCGGTAAGCTGCTGCTTATTGTCCGGGTCTTTCTGAAAGCGCTTGAAGACTTTTCTACAAATTCGCTTCCACCAGGTCGATGGAGGTTCCGTTAATTTATTCATATGACGTTATTCATGCAGTTTGGTAGGGATCAGGATATCCGAGTTTTTTCATTATTTTTGTTTCAAGACTTTCCATCTTTTCTGCGTCAGCTTCAATAATATGATCATAGCTCAAAAGGTGCAAAACGCCATGTACAACCATGTGTGCCCAATGATTATGCAATGGTTTCGATTGTTCTTCTGCTTCTTTTGCGACGACTGGTGCACAAATTACAATATCGCCAAGCAGCTCCGGCACGATCAGATCCATACCGGACATGGAAAATGACATGACATTAGTTGGGCCATCTTTGTGCCGCCATTGCTTATTTAATTTTGTACCTTCTTCTTCATCAACAATCCGGACCGCAACTTGTGAGTCGTCTTCGCGGCCACCCATTTTCAATGCAGCTTCGACCCAGCTCTCAAACTTCTCATCATCTGGAAGTTCGGAATCAAAAAACGTGCGCTGAACATCGAGATCAAGCATTGTCATCTAACTTCTCTTGTCGTTCAAATGCTTCGTATGCATCAAGAATTCTGCCCACTAATGGATGACGCACAACATCGCTGGATTTGAAAAAAGTAAAACTAATATCATTTTGATCTTTCAACACATCGATCACATGTCGCAAGCCAGATTTTTTACCACGCGGTAAATCAATCTGGGTTATGTCGCCGGTGATCACCGCAGTCGATCCATAACCAATTCGGGTCAGGAACATTTTCATTTGCTCGACGGTAGTGTTCTGCGCTTCATCGAGAATAATGTAGGCATCGTTCAAAGTTCTACCACGCATGAATGCCAGTGGCGCAACTTCGATTACGTTTCGTTCGATCAGTTTTGCGACTTTTTCAAAACCGAGCATTTCATACAAAGCATCATAAAGTGGTCGCAAATATGGATCGACTTTTTGTGTCATATCACCGGGCAGAAATCCTAAATTTTCACCCGCTTCCACTGCAGGTCGAACCAGAATTATCCGTCGTGCCAGATCACGTTCCAGAGCTTCTACCGCACAGGCAACGGCTAAATATGTTTTGCCTGTACCCGCAGGTCCTACTCCAAAATTAATATCGTTACGCTGGATACAGCTAACGTATTTTCTTTGATTTAATCCACGCGGCTTGATCAGTGATCGTTTTGTTCTGATCACCACGCTTTCTAAAACATCGTCCTCAAGCAGATCTTTAACCCCTGATTCCTGCAGATATAGATGCACGACTTCGGGCGAGATGATCGTATCTTCGGCCATCTCATAAAGTTCCTGCAGAAGCTTACCGGTCGCCATAGCAGGATTTTCTTCACCGATAATATGAAATTTACTTCCACGGTTATTGATCTCGACACCGAGCCTTCGCTCCAGCTGTCGCAGGTGATCATCAAATTGACCACAGAGATTCGTCAGCCGTTCGTTGTCCAGAGGTTCCAGAACAATATCGACCGTTGCTTTATGCGACTCAGGATTAGTCTTTTTTATAGGGACAGTATTCAAGCGGATAACTTTTGTTGATTATTTTCAGAACCTTCTTCGGAAATGAGTTCGGCACGCAAAGAAAATTCCAGCGCTTCGGTAATACGAACATCCACTAACTGGCCGACAAGTTTTTTATCGCCAATAAAGTTCACCACTCGATTGTTTTCTGTACGGCCAGAAATTTGCAGAGGATTTTTCTTCGAATTTCCTTCGACCAGAACCCGCTCAATATTGCCGACCATTCCCTGACTGATCCGGAAAGACTGCTGGTGGATTCGAGCCTGCAAAATGGACAGACGTTGTTTTTTAACTTCTTCAGTCAGTTCATTTTCAAAATTTGACGCAGGAGTTCCCGGTCGTGGGCTATAAACAAAACTGTAAGAATGATCGAAATCTATCTCCGCGATCAGATCCATCAACTTAGCAAAATCTTCATCCGTTTCACCAGGGAAGCCTACGATGAAATCAGAAGAAACCGTAATATTTGGTCGAACTTTGCGTAACTTTCTAATCTTCGATTTGAATTCCAGTACCGTATAACCACGTTTCATTTTCGCCAGTATGCGATCTGATCCATGCTGCACGGGCAGATGCAGAAAACTCACCAGCTCCGGCACATCACGATAGGCTTCGATCAAGCTATCTGAAAATTCGGCGGGATGCGAAGTAGTAAAACGAATTCGCTCAATACCATCAATCGCCGCGACGTAACGGATTAGCAAAGCCAGATCTGCAATACTGCCATCATACATATCACCACGATAAGCATTCACATTTTGCCCCAGCAAGTTCACTTCACGCACACCCTGATTCGCCAGTTCAGCGACTTCGGCAATCACGTCATCAAACGGTCGACTAAATTCTTCACCGCGTGTGTAGGGAACCACGCAGTAAGTACAATATTTTGAGCAACCTTCCATGATCGAAACAAATGCTGTCGGCCCTTCGGCGCGTGGCTCTGGCAGGTTATCGAATTTTTCGATCTCGGGAAAACTAATATCGATCACTCGGGCTTTTTCGGCTTTTTTCTTACCGACTTTTTCGATCTGGATTTTTCTGGCTTTCACGTCATCCAGCATTTTCGGCAAACGATGCATGGTCTGTGGTCCAAAAATCATGTCCACATAAGGCGCACGTTTCCAGATCGCATCGCCTTCCTGACTGGCAACACAGCCGCCAACACCAATCAGAAGATCAGGGTTTTTCTTTTTTAGTTTATTCCAGCGACCCAGTTGATGAAAGAGTTTGTCTTCTGCTTTTTCACGGATCGAGCAGGTGTTCACCAATAAAATATCGGCCGTTTCCGGACTGTCCGTCAGCTCGATCTTATGCGACTCACCGAGCGCATCGGCCATGCGTGACGAATCGTATTCATTCATCTGGCAACCGAAGGTTTTTATAAAAAGTTTTCGTGTCATATTGGGTAAGTTACTACGATTAGGTGCGTTTTTCTATACAAGGTTTAAACGAGGAAAATACTGGCGAGTCCGAGAAAAACTAAAAAACCGATCACGTCGGTCACGGTGGTCAGAATAACCCCACCCGCGAGTGCCGGATCGATATCCATTTTTTTCAGCCATAAAGGAATTAGTGCACCGAAAAAAGCGGCCACAAAAAGATTCACGATCATGGCAGTACCGATCACCAATCCTAACGATTGATTCTTAAACCACAAGCCCGCGATCACACCCACAACGGATGCCCAGAGAATCCCATTGATCATACCGACGGCGATCTCTTTCAATAATAGTGCTTTCGAGTTTGCCGGCCCTAGTTGACCGACGGCCAGTCCACGGATCACAATTGTCAACGTCTGACTTCCTGCGATTCCACCCATGCTCGCAACAATCGGCATTAATACTGCGAGTGCCACCAATTGTTCAATCGTGGCGGCGAAACGTCCGATCACCCAGGCTGCAAGAAAAGCTGTAGCCAGATTGATGCCCAGCCACAACGCCCGACGTTGCGCGCTGACAACAACGGGGGCAAACATGTCATCGTCTTCATCCAGTCCGGCCATACTCATTAAAGAGTGATCACCTTGATCACGGATAACGTCAACCACGTCATCGATGGTGATCTGGCCTAGCGGTGCTTTTTCTTCGTCTATTACCGCAACGGAATAAAGATCGCGTTGCTCAAATAATTTCGCTACTTCGCTCGCAGGCATGTCCGTGGGAACCGCTTCGATCTCGGTATTCATGACATCCGAAACCTTTGCTTCCGGATTGCTGGTCAGAATGGTCACGAATGGCAACATTCCCTGATAATGATTATCCCGATCAACGACGACGAGACTTTCCGATTTTTCCGGCACCTCACCTTTCATGCGCAAATAACGGATCACCACTTCCAGATCGACGTTGTCATAAACTGACAACAACAACGAATTCATCAAACCGCCAGCGGTATCTTCGTCATAGGAAAGAGCTTGTTCCAGACGCACACGGTTATGTTCATCCATCGACCCCAGAACTTCATCGACCACATCTTCGGGAAGATCCTGAATGATATCGGCCGCATCATCGGTTTCCAGATTTTCAGTTGCCGCGGCAACTTCATGCGGCTGCATCTGTTCGAGTAAGCCAGCACGAACACCATCCTGTGCGTGGGAAAGGACCTCACCTTCCAGATCCGATCCGATCAGTTCCCAGAGGTTTTCACGATCTCTGGACGGTAAGCTCTCAAGTAAATCAGCAATCTCGGAAGGATGCAGATCCTTAATGCCTTCTTTCAGCCAGACGAGCTCATCCGCATTGCCAGAATCCATCGTATCCTGGAGCAACTTCAGAATTTCCTGTGTGCGTTGTTCTTCGTTTTTTGGCATTAGATCAGTACTAAAAATTCCATATTGATCCGGATATTATAACAGTGAGTTAACTTGCTGTTTAGCTTAGTGAATAAAACAATAGTGAAGATTTAAAAAGAAAACCCCTTCAAATGATAGGCTTAAGAAGTCTACGACTACTCAGAGCTTCAAGAAGCTCCATCCCATTCCAGAAAATTAGACAATAATTTCAGTCCATCATGCTGACTTTTTTCCGGGTGAAATTGCACCGCGAAGACGTTATCTCTGGCAATCGCCGAGGTGAATTTTAGACAATAATCGGTAGTCGCTGCGATCACTTCTTTCTGATCGGGTTCGACATAATAACTGTGCACGAAGTAAAACCGGCTGCCTGGCTCAATCCCCTTCCACATGAAATGATCCTGCGCCGGATTAACCTGATTCCAGCCCATGTGTGGGATTTTTAATCGTTCATTGGTTTCTGGATCTCTTGGATCTTCCGGAAAATGTACAACTTTACCCGTAACAATTCCAAGTCCATTCACACCGCCATCTTCATCGCTCCAATCCATCAGACTTTGTAAGCCGAGACAGATCCCGAAGAAAGGTTTGCTGGCCATTGCAGTTTTGATCACATCATCCAGACCCTGTTCGATCAGGTTTTTCATGCAATCGCCGATCGCGCCCTGTCCGGGGAAAATGACCCGATCAGCATTAGCGATTTCTGTTGCATCGTTGGTGACGATCACTCGCTGTCGACCTTCGGCAACATGCTCAACCGCTTTGGAAACAGATCGCAAATTACTGCTGCCGTAATCAATTACGGCAACAGTTTGTTCCGAGCTGGGCATTAGAGTTTGCCTTTCGTCGAAGGCAAAGTTCCTTCCATACGCGGATCGGCTTCCACCGACATACGCAAGGCACGACCGAACGCCTTGAAGATGGTTTCAATAATGTGATGTGCGTTACGCCCACGAATATTATCAATGTGCATGGTGATCATCGCGTGATTCACAAAGCCCTGAAAGAATTCGTAGAATAATTCCGTATCGAATTCGCCGATCTTGGCTCGCGGAAAATCTACGTGATATTCCAATCCCGGACGACCGGAACAATCGATCACCACGCGTGACAAAGCCTCATCCAATGGCACATAACCATGTCCATAACGACGAATACCTTTTTTATCACCCAGCGCTTTCGTGAACGCCTGACCGAGCGTAATACCAATATCTTCAACCGTGTGATGTGCGTCGATCTCCAGATCACCTTTGGCCTTGATCTCGATATCCATCACCCCGTGACGGGCAATCTGATCGAGCATGTGATCCAAAAAAGCAATCCCCGAATCCAGTTTCGATTTGCCCGTTCCATCCAGATCAATACTGACCTGAATCTTGGTTTCATTAGTATCGCGTTTGATGCTCGCTGTGCGATTAGTCATCTCTTTATCCGTAAGCTGTTATACAATTCGGCTACGATAACAGAATACGGAACATGAACAAAATGTCAGCAGCGCCTTCGATAGAAAAAGTAAAAGCTTATTTGCTCGATTTGCAGGATCAGATCTGCGCATCTCTGGAGCAGGAAGACGGAGAAGCGCGGTTTATTGAAGATGCCTGGAATCGTGAAGAGGGTGGCGGGGGGCGTACTCGCGTACTGACAAATGGTAAAGTTTTTGAACAGGCCGGCGTTAATTTTTCACATGTTTACGGTAACAAACTCCCACCGTCAGCCACAGCACAACGCCCGGAACTGGCTGGTAGAGATTTTCAGGCTGTCGGCGTTTCGCTGGTTATTCATCCGCACAATCCCCACGTTCCTACCTCTCATGCAAACGTACGTTTTTTTATTGCGGAAAAACCCGGTGAAGATCCGGTCTGGTGGTTTGGTGGAGGTTTTGATCTGACACCTTACTATCCTTTTGAAGAAGATGTGATCCACTGGCACCAAACTTCAAAAGCTGCCTGTGATCCATTTGGTGAAGATGTCTATCCAAAATATAAAAAATGGTGTGATGAATATTTTTTCCTCAAACATCGAAATGAAACTCGTGGTGTTGGCGGTTTATTCTTTGATGATCTAAACGAATGGGGCTTTGAAAAAAGTTTTGAGTTTATGCAAAGCGTTGGTGATCATTTCATTAAGGCCTACCAACCCATCGTCAATAAACGCAAAGAAACACCCTTCGGTGAACGGGAACGTGATTTTCAACTTTACCGTCGTGGACGATATGTGGAATTCAATCTGGTGTTTGATCGTGGCACTTTGTTTGGACTGCAATCAGGTGGGAGAACAGAATCTATTTTGATGTCACTGCCACCGTTGGTGAAATGGCGTTATGACTGGTCGCCGGAAGATGGATCACCGGAAGCTGATCTTTATGAGAATTATTTGAAACCCAGGGAATGGCTGTAGCATGCAGGCAAGTTAAGAACTCAAAGAGAAGGGATCGTTTCCAACTTTGTACTATTACGTTGAATTAAAATAACAGTAATAAAACCAAAAACTATTGCTCCAAGAAATGCTAACCATTCTGATGTAGCAATCACGAAATAAATAGCCATCCCAGCACCACCTAAAAAGATTACCTTAGCTACTAAAGCTTTTCTACCAGGTGCTATGAGCACTGAAAATAATATTGCTAAAACTGCTGCCAGCGAAGCTCCAAATATTACTAAACCATCAGTAACAGGGCTATGCCATGTAGCTAGGCACATCCCTGAGACCATGAGATCTGGTGGGCAAATATAATCCGCAACAAAATATAGAATCATTCCGAAAAATAATGATATATACCATCCTGCGATTGCGGCAGGAATCACTAAAACCCATCGAATTATTTCAATTTTTTTAAGTAAAATAACGTTTAATTCTCCTCAGTAGGTTGGGTTAGCGTAGCGTAACCCAACATCAATTTATGTCTGATTACGCTCTGCTCGGTAACTGCTCCTGCGTTACTCTACCTCCTGCATCCATGCAGTCGTAATCAGACCTACAAAATCAAGAACATTATTCAGGCGGAATAATTTCAAAGTTTTTGATCCTTTCCCGAGCTTCATCAGGAACACGTTTATTGACCTGTTCAATAAAATCTAGCCAGACCACAATCCCTTTTGTAGTCGCAACAGGATCGGATTCACCGACTCTGAAAATCGCGGCCAGCATTTCAGCACTACTGTTCCCAATCCGGCTGATGCGTGATGCGATTTCGATCTCACAAGGATAGTGAAGTTGCTGAAGAAAACTGCACTGGATATCTGCTAGAACCCAGCCTTCTTTCATGTCAGTTGTGTAGATGACATCCATTGCCTGTTCACAATAATCAACCCGTCCACACTCCAGGTAACGAAAGAACTCAACATTATTAATATGCCCAAGTTGATCGGCATCGTTCCAGCGTACAGGTAGTTTATAAAAATGTCTGAAATCTTCTCGCCTCATGATCCTTTCCCCAGTTCCAGGTTAAATAAACGTACCGTATTATGCATGGTTTGTTGTGCAATTGTTTCTCTGGATTCTGATCGTAGCTCAGCAAATGTATTGAGTATTTCTAATATAAACCCTGGCTCGTTTCGCTGATCTTTATGATCAGCGTCCGGCTGATCAGGGGCATCTGTTTCGATCAACATGCTTTCCAGCGGTAGTTCTTTGATCAGTGTTCGTAATTTATTTGCCCGTGTATAAGTGACTGCACCACCAAAGCTCAGATAATAGCCTAAATCGATCAGCTGTTTTGCTTGTTGAAGGCTGCCATTATAACTGTGGATCATGCCTTTATTATGGCCTGATTTTCTGATCACGTTTATGACATCTTCAACGGCACTTCGTGCATGGATGATGATTGGTAGACTGGATTCTTTTGCGATCTCCAGTTGCGCTTCAAAAAAGTTCTTTTGTTTTTCCTGATCAAGTTCCGGGAGAAAGTAATCAAGGCCGCATTCACCGACTGCTACTGGTTGTTCTTTTTTGATCCAGTCTTTTAATTGATCGAGGTGTTCTGGTTTGTGTTGATCAATAAAATACGGATGTAATCCGTAAGCTGGAAATACATTCTCATATTGATCGGAACATTGTTTTGTTTTTGGCCAAGATTCTGCAGTGATCGCTGGCATGATCATGGCAATCACACCTGCTTGCATTGCTCGTTGGTAGACTGCGTCTCGATCTTTGTCGAAGCGGGGATCATCAAAATGTACGTGTGAGTCGATCAGCATTTTTCTACCTTATCGTACTTATGTTTGTCATTCTTAACGATAAGTGAAGAATCTCGTCGAAGTCCAGAGATCCTTCGTACCTCAGGATGACAGGATAAGAGATTGTCATTCTGAACGATGAGTGAAGAATCTCTTTTGGAACCCGTGAGATCCTTCGCTATGGCTCTGGATGCCAGACTTTTCGAAACTTAGGTTAGTGCTAGTTGGGTGGAACCTGCAACCAGAATGTCACAGGACCATCGTTGGTCAAGCTGATCTGCATATCGGCAGCAAATCTTCCCGTTTCGACTTTGTTGTAAGTCGCGTGGGCTTTTTCTACAAGGTAGTTGTATAAACGTTCGCCCTCTTCCGGTGATGCTGAAGATGAAAAACTGGGGCGCATGCCTTTTTGAGTATTAGCGGGGAGTGTGAATTGTGAGACGAGTAACAGGCCACCTTGAACATCGGTGAGGCTTAGGTTCATTTTGTCCTGATCATCGGCAAAAACCCGATAACCTAACAATCGTTCTAATAAACGATCAGCCTGTTTTTCCGTATCGCCTTTTTCGACGCCGATCAAAACCAGTAAGCCCTGATCAATCGCACCGACGGTTTCCCCTGCAACTTTGACTTTCGCCTGTGTAACCCGTTGCAGAAGTCCGATCATTTCAGCTTAGGATTTTGGCTCTCGGGAAGCTCTTTTCCGTTCGTTTTCTGTGAGCATTTTTTTACGAATACGGATCGCTTTTGGTGTGACTTCTACCATTTCATCATCGTTGATGAATTCCAGTGCCTGCTCCAGATCGTAGCGAATCGGTGGCGTGAGGACGATGTTGTCATCTGTTCCTGATGCTCGTACGTTGGTCAACTGCTTGCCTTTCAACGGGTTGACGACCAGATCATTTGTTCGTGAATGAATACCGACGATCATGCCTTCGTAAAGATCTTCGCCGTGTCCGACAAATAAGTTGCCGCGTTCCTGCAAATTGAACAGTGAATAGCCAGAGCTTTTGCCAGGGCCAATCGAGATCAAAACGCCGTTATTTCGTTGACCAATACCGCCCGATTTTACCGGACCATAATGATCAAACGTGTGGTACATGAGACCTGTTCCCGATGTTGCGGTCATAAACTCAGTGCGGAAACCGATCAGACCACGTGCCGGAATTTCAAAATCAAGTCGCACACGCCCTTTTCCATCTGGCGCCATGTCTTTTAGATCACCTTTCCTTTCGCCAAGACGTTCCATGACTGTGCCCTGATGTTGTTCTTCAACATCGATGGTCAATTGTTCAAAAGGTTCGCTCATCACGCCGTCGATCTCGCGAATGATAACCTGTGGACGACCGACACCCAGCTCAAAACCTTCGCGACGCATATTTTCGATCAGGATTGAAAGGTGTAATTCGCCACGTCCGGAAACCAGAAAACTATTCGCATCTTCGGTTTCTTCTACGCGCAGCGCGACATTGTGGATCAGTTCTTTATCCAGCCGATCGCTGATCTGACGACTTGTGACGTACTTGCCATCTTTGCCAGCGAAAGGTGAGTTGTTCACATAAAAAGTCATGCTGACAGTCGGTTCATCAACGCTCAATGGAGGCAGTGCTTCGACATTTGCCGGATCACACATGGTGTCTGAAATGCGGATACCTTCGAGACCTGTGATCGCTACAATATCTCCAGCGGTAGCTTCTTCGACTTCAACACGATCTAGACCATTAAAACCTAATACCTGCATCGTCCGGCCATTGCGGGTTTTTCCATCATTATCAACCAGCGTAACTGGCGTACTCGGGCGAATTTTTCCGCGCGTGATTCGACCTACGCCAATCGCGCCAACATAACTGGAATAATCCAACGCACTGATCTGCATCTGGAAAGGACCATCGGGATCAACATCGGGTGATGACACATTATCGACAATAGATTGCAGTAAAGCCGTCATATCGCCATCGGTCACGTCGGATTCAAGACTCGCGTATCCACCAATCGCAGAGGTATAAACCACGGGGAAATCTAACTGCGCATCGGTCGCGCCTAATTGATCAAACAATTCAAACGTCTGATCCATTACCCAGTCAGGACGACTGCCGGGACGATCGATCTTGTTGATCACAACGATAGGATTCAAACCCTGAGCGAAAGCTTTTTGCGTGACGAATCGTGTTTGTGGCATCGGACCATCGACAGCATCGACGAGCAATAAAACAGAATCAACCATCGACAAAATACGTTCCACTTCGCCACCGAAATCGGCATGGCCCGGGGTGTCAACGATATTGATCCGGTAGTCATTCCAGTTGATCGCAGTATTCTTGGCGAGGATCGTAATACCACGTTCTTTTTCGATATCGTTACTGTCCATGACACGGCTTGGAGCATCTGCGCGGTCGCCCAACGTGCCGGATTGTTGTAAGAGACAGTCAACGAGCGTGGTCTTGCCATGATCAACGTGCGCGACGATTGCGATATTTCTGAGTTTTTCAGTCAAAAGGAGTTTCCGAGTTTACCCGCATAATTCATGCAGGGAATGGAATTTATGGAAAAGCTGGCTATAAAGGTTGGACAAACATCCTGAAAAGCATAGTGGTGACTATGATTTGAAGGATTTTGTTCAAGATTTGACGCCAGATTTTTCATAAAACCATTCAGGTAAATAATGAACATTTAATCTGTTCTACAAGTCATTTAACTCTAATAATCAACCAGTTATTATGATCAGGACGCCGCCTGCATAAATTATGCGGGTTTGAGTTAGCCGCGCATTATACGTGTGCAGTGCACAAAGAGATAGCTCAACCCGCTTTCCAAACAAAACATTATCTTGCCTATTACGAAGTGATAGAATAGTATCACTTTATGAAAGTAGAACTCGTCACCACCTTAAAACGACAAGCAACTAAAATTCTTGCGGATTTACGTGAGTCTAAAGAGACTGTTCTGATAACCGAGCACGGTCGGCCATCAGCCTATCTTGTCGATGTTGAAGACTTCGAATATATGCAAGATCGCATGCGAATCCTTGAAAATATTGCCAGGGGAGAAACAGCCGTTCTGGAAAAACGCGTCTATAGTCAGGCAGAAGCAAAAGAAAAAATGGCAAAATGGCTCGAGTAATATGGGCTGAACCTGCTTTATCTGATCTTGAAGAAATTGCTGAATATATAGCACTTGATGATTTTGATGCAGCACAACGTCTGGTTCAAAAAGTATTTTCTAACGCCGATCGTCTTGGCCAGTTTCCTGAGTCAGGCCGTACACCACCTGAACTGGAAAATTCAATCTACCAGGAAATAATCACTGGTCCATGTCGAATCTTTTATCGTAGTACCTCTAAAAAAGTAACGATACTCCATGTTATGCGAAGTGAAAGAATGCTTCGCCAGTATATAATTGAAGAAAGGAATATCAATAAGGAACAATAAAACTTGTTTCTCTAATTTAAAACCTGATCGGGCGACTTTGAAATCCTGAACGTTAAAGTTCGCTGCTCTCCTAACCGCATTCCGGCACTTTTCTTGTTCGCTGTCAGTTTCGAAGCCAGATCATCGATATATGGTTTTCCTTTAGAATTACCCATCAGAAAAGCTGCATAAAACCAGCCATAAGCATTGATATAGTCATAATCAACGCCCTTACCTCTGTCGTAAAGCAAGCCAAGATTAAACATCGCATCCGCATTGCCCTGAACTGCTGATTTTTCATACCACTCATGCGCAAGTTTGAAATCACGATCAACACCTGATCCGAGATAGTAGATCAAACCGATATAATTCTGCGCGACGGGATCGCCTTCTTCAGCCTGAACGATCCAGACCTTATAGGCTTTTTTATAGTCGCCATTCTGGAAAGCGATCAGTGGTTCGGTGTTTTGTGAACAGGCTACAAAGAGAAGGCAGTCTGAGATCAGTAACCAATTACTAAAATTGGTCCTATTGTGTTGTTGTCTCATCATGGAAACCTATAATAGGTCAAAAGATAAATGACTTCAGGATTTTGAAAACTTACAAATTTAAGAGTTAATAATATGGCTACACTAACAGTAAGGTTACCCGATGATAAACACAGCCGTTTGAAAGCTTTGGCTTCTTATAAAAAAATAAGCCTGAATAAATTAATAGAAGAACTCTCCACACAGGCACTGGCTGAATTTGATAGTGAAGTACGATTTCGAGCTTTAGCGGCTTCTGGTGATCTCAAAAAAGATCTGGATATTCTGGATAAACTGGATGCACACTTTGAAGACTAAAATAAAGGGTAGCGTCCCCTTTTATGTGTAATCATCCTGATAGGTTGGGAAAGCTACTGATCAGGGTAAACGGCCAGCTTGCACCATACGATTTTTGAGGATGTTGGGGGAGAGCCAGATCATCAGGTCATCAAATTCTTTATTAGTTTCTTCTCGGTAATCTGTGAAGGTAAAGATCACATCACCGTCTGTGTTTTCCTGTTCAAGCGAGGAAGTTCCCGTGAAATCATTTTGTCCTCCAGAAAAAACCACTGCAGGAATTAAATCTACAACCTTAACTCCCGTATGATCATTGATTGTAATATCTCCAACAGAACATAATTCAAAAGAAACACCTACGGTTGCTGTGCCACATAGCGTGCCATCAGTTGTATCAGCAAAAATTTGAGTTACCTGATATGTGAAATTATTAGCCCAAGAGTCTTCACTAGAAACACCCAAAGTTACCCAAGGAAGAACCCCTTCAATAGGCGGTGTTGAAGCGGTGCAATCATCCTCAATTCCATCTGCAGGAGTATTTGTATCTGGACAAGGTAGTCTTCCATTCGTGATAGCAAAACCAATTAATGACTCTTTAATATCATTTAAGATTTCTTGTGTAGCTTGTCGTTCCTTCTGTTCGATCCGCGTTGACATTGGTCCTAATATTCCCGCAAGCAATAAACCAATTATCAAAAGCGAAATGGCTAATTCAACAAGGGTGAAACCTTCTAGTTTTGTATTTTGATTCATGGTCTCACAATCCGTATTTGATCATTAAATAAATTTAGCTGGGGTGGAAAAGCTTGAGTTTGTGGAGGGGAAAATATTGTAAATATATCATCATTAATCGACAGGTTTTCGGCTTCAAAATATTCTGAAAGTAGAGCTAAAGTTCGATCCTGGGTGAGACTAGCACTAGTAATCGGTGATCCTGCAGAAATCACAACCGCTTGATTATGCTTTGGTGGTGAAGCTCCGTTTATTGTCAGACCATTTATTACTATGCAGTTTGTTCCTCCGGTAGCACATGTACCCGAGCCACCTGGCACTTCTTCGCTAGATTCTGCTACATAATACAAATGATGCCAATTATTCTGTGTGAACCAAACAGGTAAATTTTGATATATCTTGTAGCGGTCACCAGTAGTAAAACTCAGAGCTGTTGTGCCTTTACTTTCAAGTGTTAGGGTGTCGGGATTAGATAGATCAGTAGATACTACTCTTCCGCGCGTATTATTGTTTGTATTTTCAACCCAGTCACCAGGCTGTACACCTCTTAAAATAAAATCTTTAGAAGTATCGATCAATTGTGTGCCCGAACTACCTGCAGCAACCAGACCTGAAATATCTGCCAGATCATAGAATATATTTGTCATATCTATCGAGCCTGTCTGCACACCAGATGTCGTTGCAACGGCCTCTCCAACTATTTCATTAGTTGAATCAAGATCCTGAATAGTCAAAACGAATGGTAATGCTAAAGTTGTACTGACATCTCTAGTGAGTTCACCATTCAGGTTTTTAATTTTTGTATTAATATTGTTAACATCACCAATAAATTGAAACTTATAAGTCCGTTTTACAATCTCGATATCAGCTTTGAATGGAGCAGCAGGATCACAGAGAGGAGTTGAACTTGTATCTGGTAATGCACTTGTGATCGAATAAGGTTCTATGAACATTGAACAATTAACTTCTTCCTCTGTCGTCCATACGCATATTCCTTGATCAATTGCTGCGGTCAGACTTCCACTGAGCAAATTATTTTGAAGATCAGTAACATGATCACCAGAAAGAGTAGGATCAAGTTGAGAGCAGATCGTCTCGCTAGCTCCATTGATTGTCCAGTTGGCTATGAAAATTGTACGAAAAGCCTCGTTTTGATCGTGGGAACTGAGATGCCCTTCTCTAACACCTGAATCGAGAGGTGTTAATGATGGAGGATAAATTCCGACTCCTGATCCATTTAATCTGGGAACTCTGTAATCATCATTAACAGAGAAGAAATTTTTCGTTCCTCCAAAAAGGTTTGCTGTAAGTATATTTGAAGTAACCGCTGTAATTATTCCACTAGATGAATCAGTAGTATTCTGGACAAGGTCTCCTGCCCTGACTCCCAACGTAACAAAATCTTTAGAGGTATCTGTTAACTCTGTAATTGAATCAGTTTCAGCTTTCCCAGTAGAAATGATCTCTCTTGGATCGGCAAATGGACTTAACCAGGGAAACCTTCCATCGTCGAGTGTGATCGGAGTCAAATTATCCAAAACATTACGATGCTGAGTTAAGACATTGGCTACTTCTCCTATAACTCTTTTCTCTACAGCGGCCATTAATTCTCGTCGTGTAATAGCGATCACAGTATCATTAAACTTTATTTCATCATTGCAACTCACTGTTGTCCCTGATGTGATGAAATCAGGATTAGAATCTTGATTTACATCTTCAAGATAATGAATCTCATTATTTTTATTAGCTGATAGTCTATTTTGGCTACACACAGGGGAACCAGGGGAAATAACTATTGCCACCACATCTCCTGTTCCATCCAATGTCAACTCACCTTGCGAATCACTGTTTAATGGAAAATCCTTTGGTGATCTATTCCTATACTTATTCGATACGGAATACCATAATCGCTCACCTGACCCGTCTCGAAGATCCTCCAGTCCAACCTCAACCCAAGGCAACCTGCCTACCGCATAAACTGGTGGAGATACTGTTTTACTTCCACAGTCAGAAGCTGTCACTGTATTGGGAATTCCATCTCCATCACTATCAGGACAAGGAAGAAAACCTGGTCCAGCATCAATATCTTCAAATTTTGGACTATCCGGATAACTTACTGCATAGCCAATTAAAGCTTCCTTCGCTTTCATCAGAGCAGTCATCGTTTGATCATCCCGATAATACTGTGCGGCAGCTTTGTTCATCTTTGAAACAAGCATTGTCGTCGCACCGACAACAAGCAACAAAATAAACAACAACAAGGCTGCCCCAGTTTGTTTTCTGGGGGGGATGGTTTTGTGAGATCTAAAGCGAAGCTTTCTCACAATTATCGAACGTCAGGTTTCCCTAACATTTTCTGATAGGAGTCGGTTACCTTGCCAGCTTCTGGATCAAGCGTCTGGCCGACTTTCAAACTGACTTCACCGATATTTATATCATCGACTTCCACATGAACATGATCACGTCCGATCCGATGTGGGTTTACTTTTATATGCTGAGGTTCAAAGTAGCCATCATTGGTGTTGATGCCGTTGACCCAGGCTGTGCTTCTGCCGCCTGATCGTTTTACGAATCCGTTGACGGTGATCTTTGGAATTACCGGTGCTGGAATTATTACGATTTCTCTCACCGGTTCGGGTTCGTGTTTTACGGTTTCTGGATAGAGATCAAATTGCGTTGTTACTTCATGAGTGTATTTTGATTTTGGTGGTACGAAGTTACTGTGATCTACCGTGACAATTGGATCGTATTTCTGGACGGTTGTTTGTGGTTTTGTGATCCTCATTTTTTCGAGCAAGGCGCGTTCTTTGGGCGTGGTAAATAGGCGACCCAGTCCTTCTGCTTGTAGCGTTGGCGCAGTGAATGAGATCAACATGGCCGCGATCACTAAGACTTTGATCATAATTTTATCTCCTGATCACCCGATAAGTTCAAGCTGTACCATTGTAGTTCGCAATCGGCACTGATGTTTGATTTTTCGGGATCGAATTCTATGCCTTTGTTGGTTCGGCTAAACCGGCAACGTTTTATGTTGAACAAACCAGAGGCATCTTTGTTCAGTTCGCTGATCATTTTTGCCAGATCAATTTCATGTAATAAACCGAGATTAAGCTTCATGGTGGTGGCGTACAGTTCATAGTCACCAGTATCAAGTTCATATTCTGGTGCGTAAGGTTTTCTGGATTCTATTTGATAGCGCATGGCTGGCAGTTTGATGTCTGTACCCGCGGCTTGCAGGGTTTCCACCCAGTTGAGGCGTTTTTCTGATCCGATTACGCCACGGTTATATAGCTCGATAAATTTTGGATAGTGTTCTTTTATGATCTTTTCATCGCCGTCAACTGAGAGGTATTTCTGGCTGACTTCGCGGAAGTGTCCCTGATATTGATCATATTCTTTTTGCATTTTGTCGCGGAAAAAATAACTGCCTGCCAATAATGCAGCACTTAACACCAGACAAACCACGAAGACTCCGACGGCGCTACGGATTATTGACCATTCGATTTTATGTTTCATTGGCCACTCCCAGGATTACCGTTAATGCAAAAACAGCTTCACGTTTTTCGTTTTCCCGAGCCTCACCCGAAAGACTCGACTCAGGACTGATGTCCAGTGGCAAGCTGTCGATGATGACATGATGCACATTATTTTCCGCTTTGATCGAATTGGCAAAACGTTTCACCATGCCCAATGCGTTTCGATAGTTTCCATCGAACGGGTACAGGTGACCTTTAATGGTGGCGATTTGATAATACTGATAATCACCTTTTTCGATCCCGTCTTCTTCATCGTTATTATTGTTCTGGTAAGGATGCTGGTTTGGATCAGAGTCAATGATCCAGTCTATGCCATCAATTTGCAGGCTTGGATAACGATTAAGAACATTGCTGACGGTACTCATCATCATGAAAGGCGTTGATTTGTGCTTGACCAGCGAATCAACAATATCGATCGCTGATTTTATATTGGCTGGCTCAACGGCGGTTGGCGGCAGACCTTTTTTCGCTGTCTCATATCGCGACTGATAATATTGTGCTTCTTGCGCGGCTTTGATCGATTGATGTTTGAGCGAGATGCCTGAAATAAAGTTATAGCCACTCCAGGTTGTGCCAGCAAGTAACATGAGAATACTGGCGGCATAAAAACCCACACGTGTCTGATGCATGGAAAAGTAATGCGTATCTTTGACGGTTCCGTAGTGGTTCTTTGTCGAATCTGAAAGCAGTAAATGTGCATATAGGTAATCACTGAAAGGTGTTGTCAGTACTCCTTCGACACCCATTTCTCGACTTAATGTTGCTACGTCGATCAGGTGATAGCGTGTCAGCCCTGCTTCTTTGATCCGGTTATTCAAATCAACCAACATTTCGCCATGAGCAAGAATGTAGATGTCGAGCGGTTCGTCACGTGACAGCAGACGCAGGTTGCTCAGATAGCGATAGAGTTTTTCTAGCTCAGAAAGCACATAAGGGCCGTAAGGTGTTGTTCCGAACCGGGGTAGTTTTGCGAGCCGGCTTATCTGTAATTTCTGATCGCGAAAGAAAGTTTGACGCAGACCGCTAGAACCACCCAACGTGACCAGTAATGTATTCTTTGATTTTGCACCCAGCGGTTTGAGCAGTTTCTCACTCATGATCGGCAATGAATAGATCCCTGCCAATGGGATTTTGTTCTGTTCAAGCAAGGTAACCCAGGGCGTGACCGCAGCCGGATTAGTTAGCGCTGTCAGTAATACCTTGTCGTCTTTGCGCCCTTCTTTCTGGCGACCTTGTACGATGTGATGGGTATAAGGTGTGTTGCGATAATTTCGACTGAGTTTTCTTTCCAGAACATTTTTTCGATCAGATCCTGAAACATGCGGGATGGTGTCCTGCCGGAATTCTTCTTCTACAACATCGACTAATAAATAGGTTGGAAGGATCGGTGTTTCCTGAAGATATCGGGCAAAATGAAATCGTCCGGTATCATCGGCATCAAACTGAAAGGAGTCGGTAATGTCACCATCTTGCCAATGGTAAACCGTGACCGCATCAGCCGCCAGACAGACCGCTCGCTTTAGTCCTCGATTAAATTTTGATCTTAGCAATGAGATCATAAATTGGCCCTAATACGGAAAACATTATCCACCCGACCAGCAAACCGATAAGAACCGTGAGTGCTGGGCCGATCATTTCTTGTAATCTTTCGACAGATTCCTTAACGTCCCGGTTGTAGAAATAGCTGACATTCTGCAGTGACTTTTCCAGTGTCCCTGTGTTTTCCCCAACCCGCAACATTCGCAATACTAACGGTGGGAATAATTCTGTTTTCTCAAAAGCTGCGCTGATCCCTTCACCTTCTCCGATCAACCTTCCTGCTTCATTTACCGCCGCTGCTACCGCTGTATTTCCAACAATCCCTTCGCCAGATTTTACGCAATCCATGACGGTGATACCGGATGCGTACATGATAGCGAAATAATTGGTAAATCGCGTCATGATCATTTTTTTCAGGATCGGACCATACACAGGAATATTTAACTTCATTCCATCGATCTTCCGACGAAAAGCTGGGTTGGTTCGCATACCAAATAATACACCCAAGACAATAATAACTGGTATCAGAACGATCAAATACCAATATTTTGTAAAAAATCCGGAAACTGCGATCAGTGCACGCGTATGCAGCGGTAATTCTTCACCCATATTTTGCATAAATTGCACTAATTGAGGAACCAGGTACAACATCAGGAAAAATAAAACACAGATGATGATGACCAGTACAAATGCAGGATAAATGAAAAGCTTTTTAGTATGAGCGGCCTGTTCATCTTGCCATTTCAGATTCTCGGTGATGTGTTCCAGTACGGCCACAAGTTCACCACTTTGCTCTCCTGCACTGATCAGGTTGACAAACACTTCACCGAATTCATTGGGGAAATCGCCCATCGCTTCTGAAAGGCTTTTACCGCCGCTGATGCTTTCGATTATGGCAATCGTCACTTCTCTTAAACGCGGGTTATCAACACTATCGCGTAGATCGCTCAGAGCTTCTAAAATTGGAACGCCCGCACGAAGTAGTTGTTCAAGATGGAAACAGAATGTGATCAGATCAGAACGTTTTATGCTCTGCCTAGCCAGTGTGTTACTACTGACTTTTTGTACCTGTTTATAGGAGATGAGATCCAGTCCCAAACGGCTCAATCTCACTTCGAGATCACCTCCGTTAATCGCATCTGAACGACCTTTTACGAATTTTCCCGCTTTATCAACAGCCTTGTATTTGAAGAGCTCCATACTGAATTAACCTACCAGCTCGGTCAGATCAATCACGCGGGAAACTTCATCAAGACTGGTTGTGCCATCGAGGATTTTTCGAATACCCATGTCAGCCAGGGTTTTGAAGTCTTTGGATTCGGCCACTTCATTCAGATCTTTTAGCTTTGCGCCATCCGCGATCAACTCATCAATTTCCTGATCAAATTTGAGGATTTCCATGATCGCAATTCGACCGGAGTAACCTTGATGATCACATTGTTCACAGCCTCTGGCGCGATAGATCTTAAACGGTTTGGCACCAGCTTTTGCTCCTAGTAGACGACGTTCCATTTCCAGCGGTTCGTAAGATTCTTTGCAGTGATTACAAAGCCTTCTCACCAGACGTTGCGCCATGATGCCGATGATATTTCCAGCCATGATCTCAGGACGAATACCGATGTCCAATAAACGCGGGATAGCGCCCATTGATGAATTCGTATGGAGAGTGGTAAAAACCTGATGGCCGGTCATTGCTGCACGGAAAGCCATCGTTGCCGTGTCATTGTCACGTACTTCGCCGACCAGAATAATGTCTGGATCCTGTCTCAGAATTGATCGAACACCGCTGGCAAAATCGAGTTTAACGGCCTCGTTCACAGAGGTTTGTCTGATCATGCTTAGAGGATATTCCACAGGATCTTCCAAGGTCATGATATTGACCGCTTCGGTGTTCAGATGCGTCAGTAACGAGTAAAGCGTTGTCGTTTTACCGCTGCCTGTCGGCCCCGTCACCAGAACAATTCCGTTCGGACGAGCGATCATAATCTTCAACAGATCTAATACGTCTTCATCTAGCCCAAGCTCATCCAGACTAACCAGACCTTTAACACGATCAAGAATTCGTAGAACTATATTTTCACCGTGCACCGTCGGCAATGTTGAAACTCGAAAATCAATCGGGCTACCGGAAAATGAAAGTGTGATCCGACCATCCTGAGGTTTACGAGTTTCGGCAATATCCAGTCCGGCCATGACTTTCAAACGAACTGCGATCGCTGACCAGTAGTTTTTATGCAGACTACGAACTTGTCGTAACACACCGTCGATTCGATAACGAAAACGCAGGAAGCCTTCTTCTGGTTCAAAATGAATATCTGACGCATCTCGTTTTACTGCGTCGGATAAAAGCGCATTAACCAGACGAACCACCGGCTGGCTGTATTCGTCGGTATCACCTTCGAGACTGTCGTAGTCGATCTCTCCAGTTTCGATCTCTTTGAGAATGCCATCAACCGACAATTCAAATCCGTAGAATTGATCAATCGCTTTGTGGATTTCGGCTTCGCCAGCGAGTGATGCGGTGATTTCTACATCGCCACCCATCAGAGCATTGATCTGATCAATCGCGACAACGTTGAACGTGTCGGCCATGGCAACTGTCAGATGGTTGCGGTTTTTATCGTATGTGAGTGGTAATAATCTATATCGACGAGCCAGATCTTTGGGGATTCTTTTTATGGCTTCGCTATCTGGAACAACCGAAGATAGATCGGCGCTTTTTTGACCAAGCGCACCGCCGAGAACATCACGGATGATCGCCTCTGTTGCAAAACCCAGACGTACAAGAATTCGTCCCAGATGCTCATTGCGCTTTTTCTGTTCTATCAGCGCGATACGGATCTGATCATTACTGACCACACCATTCTTGATCAGAATTTCGCCTATACGAAGTGGATTCTTCTGAGAATTCATAGCCTTTATGGTGCCGGGCTGTTAATGCTTAAATGGGCCAGAGAGTTTCTGGATTCTGGCAAGGACTTTGGAGGTATTAAAACTGACCGCTGTTTGATCAGCCAATTTCAGTGCTGTTCGATAATAGGAAAGCGCAGGTTTTGCCTGCCCAAGTTGATCAAGACTGACCGCAAGATTGTAGGCATAATCAGCATTATTCTTATCAGCACTATAGGCATCAAAAAATGCCTGCTGTGCTTCTGGCCAACGTGATTGTCCGGCATAAAAACTACCCAGACTGAAATGTACTTGTGGAGATTCAGGATTTTGATCAAGCAATAATTTTAGCTGGCTTTCGTTAACACCACCGCTGGCATTTCCTTGCAGATTAAACAAGGCTGCATTGACAACCTGATCCTTTGGATTCTGTTGCAATAGATACATGTAATGTCGATAAGCACTGTTGTAATTACCTTCCATCACAGCTATTGCTGCAATCCCCAATCTTGCATCACGACTATCGGGACGACGATTCAATACTTTTTGGTAAGATGCTTTTGCTGTCAAAAAATCTCCGGCCTGATAGGCTTGATAAGCCACTGTCAAATCCGAATTACTGGCTCTGTGCGATCGCCCTTTGGTGATCCTGATTGCACTTCTCGGCATTGTAAGACCTTCGGCAAAATCCTCTGCAGCCACGACATCGATTGGTTGATTACTGACTATGGCGCGATCTTCCAATGTGTAGCCGCCTTTCAGAACCTGTGTCTGGTATTCCTGTTCGCTGAGAATAATGGCTGCTTCAGGTTCGGCTTTTGTCACACGATCGAACTTGGTGAAATCCACAACTTCATGCTCAGAAATTTTGTTTCGCGTCATTTCTGATGTGGTAGATCGGATCGTTACACTTTCTGTTTGAGCAGGTTCAGTGATCGCAGGCTGAGGAGTCGTCACTTCAGCTATTTCTGCTGAAGGTTTTGGTAGCGGTTCTTTAATCGTGTCTGCCTGAATGACAATTGGGGCCTGATCTAATTCAGCCGGCTGATCAGGTTGGAAAGGAGCAACTTCTTCAACAACCTCAGCCAGGACAGGATCTTCAAGATCAGCTTTTAGTGATGTGCCCGGCTCAAAAGGTGCTTCAACTTTCACAGTATCTACATCCACTTCGACCATTTTTGACGGTTCATCGGAATCTAAAACCGTAGCGACTGTTGGCAATGTCTCAGGCATGTCTATCGCCGCAGGAGTCACGTAAGAATAATAAAGCGCAACAGCACCTAAACCTGTGCCTAATAACAAGGTGCCAAATAATGCATATTTTGCAAGACCAGTCGAAGCCTGGCGCGCATGGCCCGCAGTAAAGATCGTATGTGCAGTGACGTGGGTCGCAGAAGTATCCAGTGGTGACGTGCTGGTAACCGAATGCTCTGTAATATCCGGAGCAACTCCACCGCTGACACTATTTTGATCCATCGTGATCGATTGAGAAGCTTCAAAATAATCTTTCAGAGAAGATTGAATCGCTCGCTCAGATGGCAAGGTAGCATCGTGATCGAAATCCGCTTTGTTTAATTTATCGCTGTTTGAATCTTCTGCCAAAACATCTTTTACAGGAAAAGTGCTTGTTTCTGCTGTAGTTGGCATGGGCTCGGCAACGGTTGTATCGTCGTCTAATACTGATTGCTCGGGATCAGGGGCAGCCAGATTATCAGCAGGCTCTGATTTTTGTGCCAGTGGTTCGAGTTCCAGCTCACCGGTATCGAAAGCCCAATTTTCGTCTTTATCTTCGGCTGATATTTGTTGGGTACTGTCAGTCTCACCAACACTTTCTTTGACAGTGGTATCGCTCAGATCGGCTGAACTTGCCTGAGCAGAACTATCATCTTCAGATACATTGTCTGTAGAGGTACTGGAAAACTCTCCGGTATTCTTTCTTGAGGCCGCTCTGTTCTTTTCCCGTTCGGCCTTTTTAAGTGCGTCCATTAAGAGGCTCATCGATCAGCTCCTTATTTTGGTACTGGCAGCGGGGTAGTTGCGTTATTTTGCAGATATTGTCGGTAAGGTGCCAGATCGCCTGTCAAACTGGCGTTATGCATAACGACAGGTCTCAGGAAAATGATCAGTTCGGATTTTTTATTCTGAAAATCTCTCTGGTTGAAAGCATTCCCCACTCCTGGCAGATCTCCAAGAACAGGCACACCGTTGGTGTCTCGTTCGTACTCATCCTGCATCAATCCTCCCAGTACGGCTACCTGACCACTGTTAACTTTGAGAACCGACTCCATTTCGCGTACCTGAATTTCTGGTATCAGATTCTCAATAACAGCAGAAGGGCCATTGTTGCTTGAGGTTGTTGTGACAGCACCAACAATATTACCAGTTGCATCAGTTGTAGTTTGAGTTGTCGAGTTACTTGCTTCTCTAGCTGCAGCGATCAAACCAGGGGCAGGATCTGAGACAAACCTGGAGATTCTTGAGATGGTCGGCCGCACATTCATTGTGACTGAGTTATTCTCATTGATTTGAGGGGTCACAGACATGACAAAACCAACTGGCACGGTGTGTATCTCGGACTCTACAGTCACCAAGGAATTTGTCTGATTCTGGCTAGTATTTGATTCAATTGTAAAATAAACAACATTATTGACAACTTTCAATACCGCTGTTTGATTATTTAATGTCATCAACTTGGGGCTTGAAAGAACTTTTGTGTTCCCAAACTGTTTTAACAGTTTGAGAGCTGCTGTAAAATTACTATCGTCTCGGTTCAAGGTAGCTGAAAAGAAAGGTGCCGCACCAAGTGTTTGCGCTATTAAACTCTGGTTAATATTAAGCCCGGCACCTTTTATGATGACGCTCCAGTCCACACCCGCTTGAAAACGATCATCTAAAGTAACTTCCACAATAGTCGCTTCTATTAACACCTGACGTTGCGCATTAAGCAAAACCAGATCGATAAACTCCTGTAGATCAAGATGCTGCTGCGAAGTTGCTCTAACACTAATGACACCGCTTTCAGGGTTAACAATGACATTCTTTGACCCAAGGTTATCATTATCGGAGGCTGCTGCTTCACCTAGAATACCAAGAATATTTTGAGTTAAAGTATTCCAGAACCTATGGTTAGAGGTGCTCTTGACTTCCGTTTCGGAATTGTTATTGCCAGAACCGGAAGAGCTACTGCCTGAGCCTTCATTTGCCACGTCTACTGTTCCTGTTGTAGCAATCTGGGTTGACACGCTGATCGAACTATCAGTATCCCGAGAGATATTGACGTAATCGATCTTGTATGTTCGAAAATATGGATCGTCCGGGGAGATATAAAGGTTGTTATCTTTTAGCTCATAACGAAGCCCGGCTTGTCGAGAAATTCGTTCAAGAATCTGCGGCAAAGTCTGCTCAACAGCGTTTAGTGTTACAAAACCTTCTATGTCTGAATTGACATCAATGTTTAAAGACGCATCTCTTGCCAAGGCAAACAATAATTCTTTTACAGGGACATCGTTAACGACAACTGTGTAGCGCTCAAGATCCTGTTCGGAGGGTTGTGGTACGGGTGGAGGTAAAAATGCTTTTTTCTGAACGATCGCTGGAATTTCATCACTTGAGCCAGTGGAGCTACTGCTTACAGTCTCGTCGACGGTAATATGCCCTTCAGATGGTTGATGTGGTTCGGGAACAGTTGACGCACAGCCGCCTAGAAATATTGCAAGAAACACTGTTTGGAGTGTCTGCTTTACTGTTTTTACTTTCAAAATCATGTTCATTTTCTTATGGTGCCTCCCATCCAACGATCAAGATACCATATTTTAGCTCAGGAATAGAGATCCAGCACACAATTTTTTAATTTTTGAGAAAAAGAAAAACCTATTGGTATGATGTGATTTCCTGATAATTCATTTGCCAGGAAGGGATTGAATGATTGTCTTGTGTCTGCGTGCTCTGATCTTTGTCTTCTTCGACAATATAAATCGTCTCATGTGAAGATTGAACATTGCTACTATCTGCCACAGAATTATCCTTGATCTGAGTAAACCACCAGCCTCCCGCAGCAACCGCTGTCAGGATCAATAAAGCTAATGCTGTTAACCAGCCAGAATGACTTTTTTTCTGACCAGGCATCACTGCAAAGTCGCTATCATCAAATGCAGTCCTGACATGTTTTTTTGTCACAACTCTGGCATTATCAGCAAAAGCTGCCAGACAGGATTTGTCAGAAAGGATATTGATCCTACGCAGTATTCCTCCCGAATGTTTCCACAATTCTTTGATCGCTTTTGCGTCAAATAAATCCATTCCCTGATAGCCACTGGTACGCATTCGGGTGTTGACATAATCGCGTACTTCATATTCTTCAAGTGGTGACAAATTGAAGCTGTAGGTGATTCGTTCTTTTAGCTGACGAATATGTTGCTGTGACAGGTTGTCATCCAGTTCCGGTTGTCCGAACAAAACTATCTGCAGCAATTTATCCTGTTTGGTTTCGAGATTACTCAATAAACGCATTTCTTCCAGAGTCTCGATGGGCATGCTTTGAGCCTCTTCGACAAACATGACAACTCGCTTTCCACTGGCATGCTGCTCGACAAGATAGTCCTGTATCTTGTGCATAACTTTGAGTTGTGGGTCGTCCGAAGCCACGTCCAGATTCATTTCAAAACCAATGGCGTGCAGCAAGTTCTCCGGAGTCAGGCTTGGGTTTGCCAGATAAACGACCTCTACATCATCGGACAGACCGTCTTCAAGCATACGACACAACATCGTTTTGCCGCTGCCAACTTCACCAACGACCTTGGTGATCCCTTCACCGTTCATTACCGCATAGATCAAAGCCTGCAATACAGCTCCTCGATTGGCGCCTGGAAAAAACAAACGCGTATCCGGCGTGATCTTGAAAGGTGATTGGTGAAGTCCGAAATAATCTTTATACATAATAGTTCTATTGTTCTACTTCGATATTTAAACGCTGGATCTTACTGTACAACGTTGTGCGATTGATTCCCAATATTCTTGCTGCCCGACTTAGATTTCCATGACTGTTTTTTAGCGCCAGGGTGATATAACGTTTTTCCCATTCATCCAGTTTTTCGTCCAGCCGGAAGGCTTCCGAATGTAATAATTCACGCTCGCCAAGTTGATCAAGATCATCCTGATCAGACTCCGGCATATAAACTGCCAGCTCCATTTCTGCTTCGAGCTGTCGGAGGTTGACGACTGATCCGGGATATTTTGAACCCAACCTGATCACGATATTCCGCAACTCGCGCACGTTGCCGGGGAAAGCATATTGTGAAAGACGCTGTTCGGCTTCTTTTTCCAGCGTAAATGCCTGAAATGTACTCGCATAAAGTTGCTGGAAATAATTTAACAACAACAGGCTATCGTCGCCTCTTTCACGCAGCGGCGGAACCTTGATCGTCAGTACGCCCAGTCGATGATAAAGATCCTGACGAAAAGCACCTTTGCGAACTTGTTCGGGAAGATCACGATTGGTTGCTGCTACAATCCTGGCATCTGAATGACGAGATTGAGTTTCGCCGATCCGGTAATATTCTCCATTTTCCAGCACCCGAAGAAGTTTGGCCTGAAGCTCGACAGGTAGCTCGCCAATTTCATCGAGAAACAAAGTACCCTTGTCAGCCTGTTCAAAAAAACCTGCTTTTGCAGAATCGGCTCCGGTAAAAGCACCTTTCGCATGGCCAAACAATTGTGCTTCGAGAAGATCGGCTGGAAATGCCGCACAGTTTATTGTTAAAAGGGGCTGCTTTGATCGATCACTTTCGTTGTGTAAATAATCAACCACCAACTCTTTGCCACTACCTGACTCACCTTCGATCAATAAAGGGAATGGCGTATCTGCAAATTGCCTGATCAACGCACGCAAGGTTTCAATCGCCGAACTGTGGCCAATAATGCCCGGTTTAACTTGATCTGCTGTGACACCTTCCTGCTCTGCATCCAATAACATTTGTTGATGTTGTAATCGAGTTTTAAGCAGATGAACATCGCAAGGTTTCGGCACAAAATCCACCGCACCCAATGTCATTGCATGCTGGATATTACTGCGTTTACTCTGCCCAGAAAGTACTAGGATCTTCATCGCCGGATTGAAGGCCAGCAATTCAGTGATCAGGGTGAAACCTTCTTCGGGGGAGTGCGGTGTTGGTGGTAGACCAAGATCCACCAGCGCCAGCGCAGGCTGATCGACGAGTTGTTGTAGTAATGTTTTAGCTTCTTCGCGAGTTCCGGCGGTGAGTACGTCGAAAGATTCTTGCAACACAAAACCCAGAGATTCGAGGATCAGGTGATCGTCATCAACCAGTAGCAGCCGTGGTTTTTCAACGGCGATGGGGTCTGTCAGAATGCTTGTTGCCATGATTCACCTTAATTCGTGGCAATAGTATAACTTATCTTCTCAAGTTGCCGAGAGACTCAGGTTATCCCAGATCTGCTCAATAGCTTCTGACTGGTTCATGGTATAGATATGCAAACCTGGCGCCCCTTGTTCAAGCAGCTGTCGGCACAGTTCTGTGGCAACTTCTACACCAAATTTTCTGATCGAAATTCGATCATCACCAAAGTCTCTCAAACGATAGACAATCCAGCGAGGGATCTCTGCGCCACAGGCTTCCGAAAAGCGCATCAGTTGTGTGTAGTTTATGATCGGCATAATGCCTGGAATGATCGGCACATCAACACCAAGTTTTTGCGCTTCGTCGACAAACCTGAAATAAGCATCAATGTTGTAAAAATACTGAGTTAAAGCACCATTGGCTCCGGCATCAACTTTACGTTTAAAATTCTCAAGATCGTTTCTTGCTGATTGTGATTGCGGGTGAACTTCCGGATAAGCCGCCACTTCCACATGAAAATAATCACCCGTTTCTTCGCGGATCAGTTCGACCAGTTCGTTGGCGTATCGTAAGTCGCCGTAGGAACCTAGACCTGATGGCAAATCACCCCGCAACGCAACGATCTCCCTGATCCCTGCCTCTTTATATTTTGCAAGAATCTCACGAATGCCGTCACGACTAAAACCTATGCAGGATAAATGTGGCGCGGCCGGCAAACCGGTTTTTTCACGAATCCGCACGACAGTTTCAAATGTGTTGTCCTGAGTTGATCCGCCAGCTCCAAAAGTCACCGAGAAATAACGCGGGTTGAGCGTAGCCAGTTTTTCCATAACAGTGTTCAGTTTGGCTTCACCTTCGGGCGTTCTGGTGGGGAAAAATTCGAAACTGTAAATTTTCTTTTCTTGCATGAGAGATTGTTGAACCTGTGTTCTGGATTATAAATAAAAATGGCGGAGCAAGCTCCGCCATCTCATTAAGATGTAACGACCCTGATTGCCCCTGTATATCTTCAGATTAAGGCGAAAAATGTGAGTTTACAAGTGTAAATGAACATTTTTCAACGCAGAGCTGGAGATGTACAGGGGTGAGCAGCGTTGTTACATTTTAGTAGCGATAATGCTCAGGCTTGTATGGCCCTTCAGCATCCATACTCAGATATTCTGCCTGCTCATCTGTCAACGTAGTCAGGTTTGCACCGATACGATCCAGATGTAATCGAGCCACTTTTTCATCCAGCTTCTTCGGCAGTGTATAAACTTCGTTCTTATAATTCGAAGCATTTTCCCACAATTCGATCTGTGCCAGAACCTGGTTGGTGAATGAGTTGGACATAACAAAACTCGGATGGCCTGTTGCACAGCCAAGGTTTACCAGACGACCTTCGGCCAGCAAAATAATACGTTTTCCATCAGGGAAAATAATATGATCAACCTGTGGTTTGATGTTTTCCCACGTGTATTGCTTGATACCGGCAACATCGATTTCGTTATCGAAATGGCCGATATTACAAACAATCGCCTGATTCTTCATTTTCGCCATGTGATCATGCGTAATCACGTTGAAGTTACCGGTACAGGTAACAAAAATATCAGCCTGATCAACCACATCATCCAATTTTACAACACGGTAGCCTTCCATCGACGCCTGCAATGCACAGATCGGATCAATTTCAGTGACCATGACTGTTGCGCCCAATCCTTTTAAAGACTGTGCAGAACCTTTACCCACATCGCCATAACCAAGAACAACAGCCACTTTACCGGCAACCATCACGTCTGTGGCACGCTTGATGCCATCGACCAGTGATTCACGACAACCATAGAGGTTATCGAATTTTGATTTAGTCACCGAATCATTAACGTTGATTGCAGGTACTTTTAGCGTTCCTGCTTTCATCATTTCGTATAGACGATGTACACCCGTTGTTGTTTCTTCTGATAGTCCTTTAACATCTTCCATAGTCTCAGGATATTTTTCGTGCATCATGATGGTCAGATCACCACCATCATCGAGAATCAAATTCGGACGCCAGCCATTCGGGCCAAAGATCGTCTGCTCGATACACCATTCAGCTTCTTCTTCCGTTTCACCTTTCCAGGCAAAAACAGGAATTCCCTGATCAGCGATCGCAGCAGCAGCCTGATCCTGTGTGGAGAAAATATTACACGATGACCAGCGAATTTCCGCACCCAGATCAATCAGCGTTTCGATCAGAACCGCTGTCTGGATTGTCATATGCAGACAACCGGCAATGCGTGCGCCTTTCAGTGGATTTTTGCCTTTGTATTCTTTACGAATCGACATCAGACCCGGCATTTCAGTTTCGGCAATAGCGATTTCTTTATGACCCCATTCCGCCAGTGACATATCGGCTACTTTGTAATCAGGATCTAGGTTTTTTACAGGTTGGTTGCTCATTTTTGTTCGGACTCCAAAAAATTAGTATTTATGTTTTTATAGACCAAGGCTGCTTTTTAATGCTTCAGCCTTATCAGTTCTTTCCCAGGTAAATTCATCACCGCGACCAAAATGGCCGTAAGCAGCAGTTGCTTTCAAACCAGGTTTGCAGAGATCAAGCATGTCCGTTATGCCTTTCGGACGCAGATCGAAATGCTCACGAATCGCTGCGATCAATTTAGCTTCATCGACCTTGCCCGTTCCAAATGTATCGACACTGATCGAGGTTGGCTCCGCAACACCGATAGCATATGACACTTGAAGTTCGCAACGATCAGCCAGGCCAGCAGCAACAATATTCTTCGCCACATAACGCGCAGCGTAAGCAGCAGAACGATCAACTTTCGATGGATCCTTGCCGGAAAATGCACCACCACCATGACGCGCCATACCGCCATAAGTATCGACAATGATCTTACGACCCGTGAGGCCGCAATCACCAACAGGACCACCAATCACGAAACGACCAGTTGGATTGATAAAATATTTTGTATCTTTACTTAACCACTTTTCAGGAAGAACGGGTTTGATCACTTCTTCCATAAGCGCTTCCTGAAGATCTTTCTGTTCGATCTCGGGATTATGCTGAGTAGAAAGAACAACAGCATCGATACCAACGGGAACACCGTTTTCATAGGCAAATGTGACCTGGCTTTTTGCATCTGGACGTAACCAGGCGAGTGTGCCATTTTTACGTACTTCGGCCTGACGTTTCACCAACTCATGTGCATAAGCAATTGGAGCCGGCATCAGAACATCTGTTTCATTGCAGGCATAACCAAACATTAACCCCTGATCGCCTGCACCCTGTTCTTTCTCGTCACCTTCATCAACGCCCATTGCAATGTCCGGAGACTGTTTGTCAATGGAAACCATGATCGCGCAGGTGTCGCTGTCGAAACCCATTTCTGAACTGGTGTAACCGATTTCCTTGATCGTATTTCGTACAACTTCGGGCATATCGACTGAAGCCGTGGTGGTAATTTCACCGGCCAGAACAACAATACCTGTCGTGATCAGCGTTTCACAGGCAACGCGAGCATTGCGATCCTGTTCAAGAATAGCGTCGAGAATAGAGTCCGAAATCTGATCAGCAACCTTGTCCGGATGACCTTCGGATACTGATTCAGACGTGAATAAATGCGTACTTCCCATAAAATGCCTCTACCAAACGTGAGTATAAAAAAGGAGCAGTAGTGTATGATATAGCGCTCCGGATCTCCACCACCCGAAGGCAGGAATTCGTCATATTTTGTGGATTTAATTGAAACTATGGTCTTAACTGAAACGCCAATTTGTGATTTCGGACAACCCGCTCCCAGCTTCAAACTTAAAGGAATCGACGGCAAAGAATGGTCACTTGCTGATTGCAAAGGGTCAAAGGGATTGCTGATCATGTTTATCTGCAATCACTGCCCGTATGTACAGTCAATTCAGGAAAGTCTGGTTCGGGATACGACCGAACTCATGGAATCCGGTATCAATAGTGTCGCCGTCATGTCCAATGATCCATCGGACTACCCTGAAGACTCGTTTGAAAATATGCAGCGTGTGGCTAAAGAGTTTGCTTATCCGTTTCCATATTTAACCGATTCAACGCAGGAAATCGCAAAAGCCTATGGCGCTGTCTGCACGCCGGATTTTTTTGGCTATAACGCTGATCTGGAATTACAGTTCCGTGGACGGCTGGACAATAGCGGCATGAAAGCTATACCTGATGCCAGACGTGAGCTATTTGAAGCCATGCAACTGGTGGCAGAAACCGGCAAAGGGCCTGAGGATCAAATACCTTCCGTCGGATGCTCAATAAAGTGGTCAAAATAAACCCGGCCAACAGCACTAGCCCCGACATTATAAGCAAGGTAAAATAGCCGCCCTCCAACCCATAATAAAAAGAAATATTTAGAAACCCGCCCACAGATGGCCAGCCAGAAATTAAAAACATGACAACAGAAAAGACAAACAGACAGGAGCTGGCAAACGCAATACGAATGCTCAGTGTTGATGCCGTACAGCAAGCAAACTCCGGACATCCGGGCGCGCCGATGGGCATGGCCGATATGATGGAAGTTCTCTGGAACGGTTTCATGAAACACAATCCGGAAAATCCCGACTGGGCAGATCGTGATCGCTTTGTGCTGTCCAACGGGCATGGCTCGATGTTGTTGTATTCATTGCTGCATTTGACTGGTTACGATGTTTCTATCGATGACATCCGTAATTTCCGTCAGTTTGAATCTAAAACGCCGGGGCATCCGGAACGTGGTTATACGCCGGGAATTGAAACGACAACCGGGCCATTAGGCCAGGGCATCGCTAATGCCGTTGGCATGGCAGCAGCCGAACAGATCATGGCTGCGCAATTTAATCGTGACGGACATGAGATCGTTGATCACAACACCTATGTCGGTCTGGGCGATGGTTGCATGATGGAAGGTATCAGCCATGAAGCCTGTTCGTTAGCTGGCACTTTGAAGCTAGGAAAATTGATCGCATTTTATGACGACAATGGTATTTCTATTGATGGTGAAATCGAAGGCTGGTTCACAGACGATACACCAAAACGATTTGAAGCTTATCAATGGCATGTGATCCGCGATGTGGATGGTCATGATGCTGTAGCTATCGAAAAAGCTATTGTCGAAGCCCGATCTGTCTCTGATAAACCAACGCTGATCTGTTGTAAAACAGTGATCGGCTGGGGCTCACCCAACAAAGAAGGCACTGAAGACTGTCACGGTGCACCGCTGGGCAAAGAAGAAATCGAGTTGGTTCGAGAAAAACTTAACTGGCCACACAAGGAATTCGAGATCCCGCAAAATGTGTATTCGGGTTGGGATGCAAAAGAAAAAGGTGCTACGGCAGAAGCTGACTGGAATGATAAATTCTCGGCCTATAAAAAAGCACACCCTGATCTGGCAGCAGAGTTTGAACGGCGCACATCTGGCGTTCTTCCAGAAAACTGGTCACAGATCGCTGCAGATTTTATTCAATCTGTAGACAAAGAAGCGGCTTCAATTCCGTCACGCAAAGCTTCGCAAAATGCGATCAATGCTTACGCGCCAAACTTGCCAGAATTATTGGGCGGATCGGCGGATCTGGGTGAATCAAATAACACCGTCTGGGCTGATAGCAAAAGCATCATGCCACCATCACCGGAAGGCAATTATGTTCACTACGGTGTGCGTGAATTTGCCATGGCGGCAATGATGAACGGCATTACTTTACATGGCGGCCTGATCCCTTATGGTGGTACGTTCCTGGTTTTCTCTGATTACGCCCGTAATGGTTTGCGCATGTCAGCGTTGATGGGCATTAAATCCATCTATGTGTTTACGCATGATTCCATCGGACTCGGCGAAGATGGCCCGACACATCAACCTGTTGAACATACTTCCAGTTTACGTTTGATGCCGAACATGTCTGTCTGGCGACCATGTGATGCAGTTGAGTCGGCAGTAGCATGGAAAACAGCGATCGAAAGAAATGGCCCAACGTCGATGATGTTCTCCCGCCAGAACCTTGATCATCAACCTCGAACAAAAGAGCAACTGGAAAATATTGAACGTGGCGGCTATATTTTAGTGGACTGCGATGGTCAGCCAGATGCGATCATTATTTCGACCGGATCGGAAGTCAGTATAGCAACGACCGCCGCAAAAGCATTATCTGAGAAAGGTCACAAGATCCGCGTAGTCTCGATGCCTTCGACCGATGTGTTTGATGCTCAGGATGAAGCATATCGACACCATGTTTTACCTGCAAGTGTGGATAAACGCCTTGCAATCGAAGCAGGTGTCAGCGATCTCTGGTATAAATACGTCGGTCTGAATGGTCGCGTTATTGGAATCGACCGCTATGGTGAGTCAGCTCCGGCCTCGATCTTGTTTGAGCATTTCGGTTTTACGGCTGATCACGCTATTTCAGAATTAGAAAATTTATTAAGTTAATCAAGAATAGAATTGGAGAAAAAAATGCCTATCAAAGTAGGAATCAATGGCTACGGCCGAATCGGACGAAATATCCTGCGTGCCCTTTACGAATCTGGAAAAACGGATGAGATCCAGATTGTTGCAATCAATGATCTCGGTGATGCGGCGACCAATGCTCATCTGACTCAATATGACAGTGCTCACGGGAAATTTCCTGGTGAAGTTTCTGTGGAAGGTGATTACCTGATCGTTAATGGCGACAAAATCAAGGTACTGTCCGAACGTGATCCATCAAAACTCCCATGGGGAGAACTTGGTGTTGATGTTGTTCATGAATCTACCGGCTTTTTTGCCAGCAAAGATAAGGCTCGTTTGCATCTGGACGGTGGCGCGAAGAAAGTTATTGTTTCTGCTCCGGCAGGAAACGATGTTAAAACCGTTGTCTATGGCGTGAACCACGATGTCCTGAACGCCAGTGACGAGATCATTTCCAATGCATCTTGCACAACGAATTGCCTGGCACCTCTGGTAAAACCTTTGCATGACGAAATTGGTCTTCTTAGTGGTCTGATGACAACGATACATGCTTACACTAATGACCAGGTGCTCACCGATGTATATCATACGGATCTGCGCCGTGCACGATCAGCAACTTCATCCATGATCCCGACACAAACGGGTGCTGCAGCAGCGGTAGGTCTGGTATTACCAGAATTAGCGGGAAAACTGGACGGCTACGCAATGCGTGTTCCCACGATTAATGTTTCTGTTGTAGATCTCACATTTCAGGCAGCCAGAGATACCTCTGTTGAAGAAGTTAATAGTATCCTGAAAAAAGCTTCGGAAGGAACATTGAAAGGTGTGCTTGAATACAATGACAAACCTCTGGTTTCAATCGATTTCAACCACAACCCGTCTTCATCCATTTTTGAAGAAAGTTTGACCAAGGTCGCCAATGGCTCACTGGTGAAAGTGTGCTCATGGTATGACAATGAGTGGGGCTTCTCTAACCGCATGCTGGACACCACAATTGCGTTGATGAACGCCACGTAAGATACAAGGACTGATCAGGAGAAACAATCATGCAAACGATGGATGATTTTAATCTATCAGGCAAGCGGGTTTTAATTCGTGAAGATCTGAACGTACCATTGAAAAATGGCGAAATAACAGATGACACACGGATCATGGCCGCCTTGCCAACCATTCAACAGGCTATTGAAGAAGATGCCTGTGTGATGATTGTTTCTCATCTTGGTCGCCCAAAAGAAGGGCAATTCGATAAAGTATTTTCGCTTGCACCGGTGGCTGAAAGATTATCTGAATTGCTTGATCAAAAAGTAACGCTTGTTCAAAACTGGTTAAATGGAATCGATATCGAACCGGGACAAGTCGTGCTTTGTGAAAATATCCGCTTTGCTATCGGTGAAAAAAGTAATGACGATGGTCTTGCTCGCAAGATGGCAGCATTATGTGACGTATTTGTTAACGATGCTTTTGCCACCGCTCATCGTGCACAGGCTTCAACTCACGGGATCGCAAATTACGCTCCTAAAGTATGTGCCGGGCCTTTGCTAAAAACAGAACTTGATGCTCTGGGGCAAGCTCTTAAAGAGCCTGCTACACCGATGGTGGCGATTGTTGGTGGCGCAAAAGTCTCTACCAAACTGGAAGTTCTGGAAACTTTGGTGGATAAGGTTGATCAATTAATTGTCGGTGGCGGAATCGCTAATACCTTTATCAAGGCTGCTGGCTTCGAGGTTGGCAAATCTTTATACGAAGAAGATCTGGTTGGCATCGCAAAAGATCTGATCGAAAAAGCAAAAAAAGGCGGTGCTGAAATTCCAATCCCTGTTGATGTTGTTTGCGCAAAAGAGTTTTCAGAAAATGCAGAGGCAACTATCAAGTCTGTTAGCGACGTTGCTGATGATGACATGATCCTCGATCTGGGACCGGAAACTGTCGCCGCACTGGACAAGCAATTGGGTTCGGCCGGAACAATAGTCTGGAATGGCCCGTTAGGTGTTTTCGAGTTTGATCAATTTGCCCATGGAACTGCTAAACTGTCCGAAGCAATTGCCAAAAGCTCTGCTTATTCAATCGCCGGAGGGGGCGATACTCTTGCAGCAATTTCGAAATTTGGAATCAGTGATCAAGTTTCTTATATTTCAACGGGTGGCGGTGCTTTCCTTGAATTACTTGAAGGAAAGGAACTTCCTGCCGTTGCGATACTCGAAGAACGTGCAAGGGCAAATCCCTCATCAGTACACCCTAGCGAAGGCTATTAATTTTAAGATAAAGCCCGCGCTTTAACTTTTTACTTGAGGAAGCTCTGATCAAGTCTGGTTGAATTTAGGCTGAGATGGAATTGTTTCAAACTTCTTCGAAATGAGCGGTAATAGTTATTCTATTGCAGCGATTTTCGGGGAAGTTTGGGGCGATTTCAGCCAGCATAAAACAATCATGACTTGTTCAGAGCTTCCTTATAAACTGCCAGACTCAAACTCTGGCAGTTTTGTTTTTGGATAACTCATGAGAAGAACAAAAATTGTAGCAACACTTGGGCCCGCAACTGATGATCCCAAAATCTTAGAAAAGCTCATCATGGCCGGAGCCGATACTGTCAGGCTTAACTATTCGCATGGTACTCAGGAAGATCAGGCCAAACGTGTCGAGCAAGTTTTTGCTCTGACAAAAAAAACCGGTCGCCATATCGGTATTATGGCTGATCTACAAGGTCCAAAAATCCGTATTGCCTCTTTCAAAGAAGGCTATGTTGTTCTTGAAGAAGGTGATGAATTTACGCTCGATACCTCGCTGAAAGTCAATGACGGTGATGAAAATCAAGTTGGTGTCACCTACAAAAATCTGGTTAAGGACGTCAAAAAAGGCGATAACCTTTTACTCGATGATGGACGAATAATTTTACAGGTAGATCATATTCGCCAGACCCGAATTAAATGTGTTGTGTTACTGGGCGGTTATCTGTCAAACAACAAAGGTCTGAATAAAGAAGGTGGTGGCTTATCCGCTAAGGCTCTTACTGCAAAAGATCGCCGCGATCTTCGCCATGCTATTCAACTCGGTGTGGATTTTATTGCCATTTCATTTCCAAGAGATGCGGCTGATGTTGAGGCCGCTCGACGGCTGATCAAAAAAGAAGGCGGTGAATGTCGAATCATCGCCAAGATCGAACGAGCGGAAGCGATCGAAAATGAAGACGAGATCATCCAGGCCTCTGATGCCATCATGATCGCACGTGGCGATCTGGGTGTGGAAATTGGTGATGCCTCTCTGCCACCCGTACAGAAAAGACTGATCAAAAAAGCGCGTATGAATAATCGTGCCGTGATCACGGCAACACAGATGATGGAATCCATGATCGAAAATCATATTCCAACCCGTGCGGAAGTTTTTGATGTTGCGAATGCCGTGATTGATGGCACTGATGCGGTTATGTTGTCAGCCGAAACAAGTATCGGTAAATACCCTGAAAAAGTTGTAGAAGCCATGTCCCGAATCATCACCGAGACAGAACGCCAGCGTGGAGCGGTCGGTGCCGATTACCGGATAGAGCAAAATTTTAAAGAAATTGATGAAACCATCGCCATGTCTACTATGTATGCCGCGAACCACATGAAGGCCAGAGCGATAGCAGCACTGACAGAAACAGGTAATACCTGTAAATGGATGTCGCGAACACGTTCAGGAATTCCCATTTTTGCATTCACCAGATCTGCAAAAACTTGTCGACGAGTAACACTTTTTCGTGGAGTTTATCCTTTTCTATATGACATCATTCACTCGGACTTTCTGGAAGCCAATAAAGAAATGATCGATATTCTAAAATCTCATAATGCTGTCAAAGATGGGGATGTTGTGATCATTACAAAAGGCGACTTACACGGTACCACTGGTGGAACAAACGGTATGAAGATTATCCGCGTCGGTCAATTAGTCGAACACCGCGGCTAAGATTTGTTAGATTTGCAGCGCAACAATAGTTTACGGCCATAAACCTGACGCTTGTGGAAGTTTAGGCAAAGTCTTCATATACTTTTAGCCACAGAACATTTTGTGATCAGCATGATCACTATCATAAATAAGGAAAAATCTCTCATGGCAGTCATCTCATTAAGACAATTACTCGATCACGCAGCAGAAAATGGTTACGGCGTTCCCGCTTTTAACGTTAACAATCTCGAACAAATGCAGGCAATTATGGAGGCGGCTGATGTCACTGACAGCCCGGTGATCGTGCAGGCTTCAGCGGGAGCCAGAAAATATGCCGGCGCTCCTTTCCTGCGTCATTTGATGGAAGCGGCGGTTGAGCTTTACCCACACATTCCACTGGTAATCCATCAGGACCACGGAACCAGTCCTGCTATTTGCCAACGTTCAATTCAATTAGGATTCTCATCCGTCATGATGGATGGTTCTCTGGGTACTGATGGTAAAACACCTACTAGCTACGAATACAATGTAGACGTGACTCGACAAACAGTTGAAATGTCTCATGCCTGTGGTGTCTCTGTTGAAGGCGAACTGGGTTGTCTTGGTTCACTGGAAACTGGTGAAGCGGGTGAAGAAGATGGTATCGGTGCCGACGTGATTCTTACACATGATCAGATGTTGACTGATCCAGAGGAAGCAGCAGATTTTGTTAGCAAAACTAATGTCGATGCTCTCGCTATCGCCATTGGTACCAGTCACGGTGCTTACAAATTCTCCAAACCACCCACAGGGGATATTCTGGATATAAATCGTATCAAAGAAATCCATGCAAGAATTCCAAACACACATCTTGTCATGCACGGCTCTTCATCTGTGCCGCAGGACTGGTTACAAATCATCAACGAACATGGTGGCGATCTGGGCGAAACTTATGGTGTGCCAGTTGAAGAAATTCAGGAAGGCATTAAACACGGTGTGCGCAAAGTTAATATCGATACTGATCTCCGTCTGGCTAGCACGGGTTCAATTCGTAAATTTATGGCGGAAAATCCAAAAGAATTTGATCCACGTAAATATCTTGCTGTTGCACGTGATGCAATGAAAGATATCTGCCTGGAACGTTTTGAAGCTTTTGGTACTGCGGGTAACGCTTCTAAGATCAACCCAATTTCACTGGAAGTGATGTTTGCGCAATATGAAAAAGGTGAATTGGACGCAGTTGTAAGTTAGCCTTAACTTTTCAAATCGGAAACAAAAAAAAGCGGTTTTTACAGCCGCTTTTTTTATTTCTATGTTTCGTCTAGCTAAATAAAACTAAACCATCTCTTCTTCAGGATGCTCTTCTTTTTCAACAACTGGTTGTGTTAAAGAGACTGCATATCTATAAGCATCCTCAAAATCAATCATCGCAGCTTTCTTCGAATTCTGCATTTGTTCAAACAAACCGTATTGAACTTTATATTTGAGATTACCAATTGCCAGTGGGCCGATACCTTTAAATGTTCCGTTTGCATATTCTACCGTCACACCATTATCCTGCGCTTCAATTCCTTCCACACCACTCGGAGGAACAGCATTCGTATCCGTCGCAACAATAAGATTTTCGGCATGATCAAGAACCTCTTTATCAAGCACTCTTATTCCAGCTTTCACGGCACAAAGAATAACGTCGGCTGTTTTTACTGCCTCAATTTTTTCTTTATGAGTTTCTGCACTAACCCACGGGACTTCAACACCATAGCGCTGACAAAAACGTTTTGCGGCTTTGATATTTTCATCCGCAGTTAATTGACATAAATATGGTTTTGCTCCAGATTTTGCTGCCAGTACCGCCGAACATAAACCAACCGGACCACCGCCGAAGACAGCAACGTTAAGCCCTTCCAGACCTTTTCCTGTTTCTGTCCTCAACGTTTTTTCTACCAAAGCAACAACACTGGCCGAAGTCGTATAAGCACCATTTGGATCAGCAAATACACCGACCTGGAAAGGACCGACCATTGCCTTCTTTGCATTCTCAATCATGTCGGTTGCAAGATTAACATCACGACCACCAATAAAAATACCCGTATCATTAAACCGCCCAGGAGGACGACAAAAGATTGCATCCTGAATCATTGGGATGACATCATTATTTCCAATACCAGTGAATGGTAATACCATATCAAAGCCGGAGTCTGCCGCAAGAGTTACATCAAAAGGGCTGATGTTTGATCCCGGAACCAATATGTAGAGAATTTTTTGTGACATGTTTTGTACCTGTAAAAGTTACGAGCTCAGACAATGAATCTCAGATCGAGTGTAAAAAAAGAAATCTATTTTTTACTTATCGACAGGTACAACAGTTTCTTGAAATTAATTTTCCAGATTACGTTTCCGTAAGGTCGCCATATTACCGGTCTGAACCAGCATGCCGGATATATCTCCCTGAGAGATCTCGGCCGCATTGGCTTCATCAGTATCAATGTGCATTTCCAGCGCATACTTTTCCGAAACACGCACCAACACATCACCGAAAATCAGATCACGTCCATCCGTGTCCATAGCGATCTCAACAATGTCTTTATGCTTTACACCAAAATATTCGGCATCTTCCGGTGTCATATGAATATGCCGTTGGGCACAGATCACGCCTTGCTCTAGTGTCAATTTTCCATTCGGACCTTCGAGCGTAATCCCTGGGGAGTTTGCTACATCACCTGATGCTCGAACCGGCGCATCAATTCCCAGCGTATATTCGTCAGTACGTGAAACTTCGATCTGACATTTACCGCGCACTGGCCCTAAAATTCTAACCTTCGGAATTGATCGTTTTGGCCCAATAATTGTCAGTCGTTCTTCACAGGCAAATTGTCCTGGCTGAGAAAGTTCTTTTAAAGGTGTCAGTTGATGCCCTTCTCCAAACAAAATTTCTACTGCTTCCTGAGTGAGATGAATATGTCGCGCAGAAATGGCGACCGGAATCCCTTTTGAATTATTAACTTTATCTTTTTCGTTAACCAGATCTTTAGCATCTCTGGCAATCGCATGTGCTTCGTCGGTAGCGACCACTAATAAACGCGTTCGACTATGATCCATCGAAATGACAGAGACAGGATTTTCCTGATCAACTTTCGCTTCACGGTTTAGAGCTTCATCAAGTCTGGCGCCTAGAAAATTCAATCGCTGAGTTACCTGTTCACGTACCCAGGCACTGTTTTCACCAATTCCGGCAGTGAATACAATCGCATCGACACCGCCCATGACCGCAGCATAAGCACCAATATATTTACGTAAACGATGACAAAAAACCCGTATTGCCAAACGACAAGCTTCGTCACCTTCTGACGCACGTTGATCAATATCGCGCATGTCATTGCTGATTCCGGAGAGTCCTAACAGACCACTTTTTTTGTTCAGTAGTTGATCAAGTTCATCGACGCTTAAACCTTCTCGTCGTTGTAATTCCAGTAACACGCCCGGATCAATGTCACCTGATCGCGTTCCCATAACTAAACCTTCCAACGGACTCATACCCATACTGGTTTCTATTGAGCGACCATTTTCTACAGCGGTGATACTGCAACCATTGCCCAGATGACAAGTGATGATCCGTAGATCACGCAGATCTTCACGGAGAAATTCTGCAGCCCGACGGGCAACCCAATGATGACTTGTTCCGTGAAAACCGTAACGACGAAAACCATGTTTTTTCTGGAGTTCGGAAGGCAATGCGTAAGTGAAGGCTCGCTTAGGCAAGGTCTGATGAAATGCTGTATCAAAAACGGCAATGTGGGGAAGATCAGGTAATATTTTTTTGGCGGCTCGAATTCCTGCAAGATTCGCAGGATTGTGTAAAGGAGCCATTGGAATTAATGACTCGATTGCATCCTCAACTTCCGCGTCGATCCGAACAGGAGAAGAAAACTGATCACCGCCATGAACAACTCGATGACCAACTGCTTTGATTGTATCAGTTGGAGCTTTGAGCAGAACGGCCTCAATGGCCGAAGAGTGATCGGTATTTGTCAGAGACGTTTCTTCATCACCAGTTTTAAGAACACATTCAGCAGATCCGATACGTTGCACTCTAGCCTTAAACTGCCGCGTTCCAGTTTCTGAATCGAGAATATCGATCTTCACACTGGAACTGCCGCAGTTGATGATTAGAACATTCATGATTGAGTTAATTTGTTTTGCACTTCCTGATATTTATCCGAAGTTTTATTCAGGATCTCTTTCGGCAATTCTGGTCCCGGCGGCGTTTTGTCCCAGTCCAGTGTTTCCAGATAATCCCTGACAATCTGCTTATCGTAACTCGGTGGACTCATGCCAACCTGATAAGTATCCGCTGGCCAGAACCTAGATGAGTCGGGTGTTAAAGCTTCATCTATCAAATACAATTTATCATTCTCATCAACACCAAACTCAAACTTGGTATCGGCAATGATAATACCTCGATCACGTGCATAAGCAGCAGCTTCTTTATAGAGCTGCAAACTGACATCTCTTACTTGTGCCGCCTTTTCAACTCCGATCAATTCAACTGTCTTTTCGTAATCAATATTCTCATCATGATCACCAACGGCCGCTTTCGACGAAGGTGTATAAATTGGTTCAGGAAGTTGTTGAGCTTGCTGCAAACCTTTCGGCAAAGTGATCCCGCAAACTTCACCGCTGGTCTGATAATCTTTCCAGCCTGATCCGATCAGATAACCACGAACGATTGCTTCGACCGGAAGCGGTTTAAGTTTTTTGACAATAATGGAACGACCTTCTATCTGCTCACGTTCGTCGTCATCGGGCAGCACTTTTTTCAAAGTTAGATCAGTCAAATGATTAGGAATAACATCCTGCAGTTTTTTAAACCAGAAATTTGAAACCGCCGTCAGAACCAGACCCTTACCAGGAATAGGATCAGGCAAGATCACATCAAAAGCAGAAAGTCGATCCGTTGTCACGATCAGAAAATGGTCAGCATCAATATCATAAATATCACGCACCTTGCCTTTATAGGCCAGAGGCAGACTTTTGATATTGGTTTCAAAAAGACTTTTAGGTATTTTGCTCAACTTTATTCTTCCTGTTTTTCTATTTGGTCATTTTCCCATATCAGTGCTTCTAGTACTATGTTCGGATGGAAATTGACTGGAATGAAATCGACACCGTTTTTCTTGATATGGATGGCACTTTGCTGGATCTATATTTCGATAGCTACTTTTGGATGACTCATTTGCCGAAACGCTATGCGGAACATCATGGCGTAGATGAACAACAAGCGAAGGATCATATCGTTCCAAAGCTCAAAGAAAAAGAGGGTTCGCTAGAATGGTATTGTCTGGATCATTGGTCTGATCTGTTTCAGCTTGATCTCGTGACTTTGAAACAGGAAGTAAAACATTTGATCCGTTACCGACCTTCTGCCAGAGAATTTCTAGAATCACTCCAACAAAATAAAAAGCGTTTAGTGCTGGCGACGAATGCGCATATGGATGTGGTGAAGTTGAAATTTTTGCATACAGATCTAGAAATCTTTTTTGATAATATTCTATGCTCACATGACTTTGGTTGTGCCAAGGAAAATGCTGGATTCTGGGAGGCTGTCGCTGAAGTAGAGCCTTTTGACGTAGAAAGAACGATGTTTATTGATGATAATTTAAACGTTTTACGTCAGGCACGATCTTTTGGAATCTGTCATCTTTACGCAATCCATGAACCGGATAGTCAACAACCACCGAAGGAAACCGAAGAATTTCATGCGATCAAAGATTTTCGGGATTTATTGCCAACTACTTAAGACTGAAAATAAAATCTCTAACTATATGTTCCAGTCGCAATGCTCTTTTTTCATAACGAGTTAGAGGTCGCCATACCGGTCTTGGTGAATAAACTTCATCACCTGCGAGGTTAGATAGTTCAGGATGATTCTCTGTCACTTCAATAATATGATCCGCATAATCCTGCCAGTCCGTTCCAATAAAAAATCGCCCATTTCGTTTCAATTTTTTTGCGATCAGAGTCAAGAATTTTGGCTGGATCAATCGACGTTTATTGTGACGTTTTTTTGGCCACGGATCAGGAAAGAACACCATCACGCCATTGAGACTTTGGTCAGGAATAGTTTCTCGCAAACATTCCATTGCATCATCACGCACCAGGCGAACATTGGTCAGCCCATGTTGTTCGATAGCCTGCAGGATTGATCCAATACCTGGCAGATAAACTTCAATACCAACGTAATCATTGTCCGGATTTTCTCGGGCCAATGAAATGATCGCGTCACCAATACCACAGCCAATTTCCAGAAATCGAGGCGCTTTACGGCCAAAGACTTTATCCAGATCGGTCAGATCGCTCTTTTCCAGACCATAAGCCGACCATAAGTTTTCGACTGCTTCTTTTTGAGCTGGCGTAATTCGACCTTCTCTACGCACAAAACTACGGATTTCTCGTCTGATGATCGGTTCTGAGGGAGATTCCAATTAGAAAAAACGTCCATCTAAAGGGGAAGAAGCACTGGCAAATCGACGTCTGGGCATCCGGCCAGCCAGAAATGCTTCACGACCAGCTTCAATACCTTTTCGCATTGCGGAAGCCATAAGCACCGGCTCATCTGCTTCTGCGATCGCAGTATTCATTAACACACCATCACAACCTAGCTCCATTGCGATCGCAGCATCGGAAGCTGTTCCGACTCCCGCATCCACCAGAATCGGAACAGAAGCATTCTCGACAATGGTTCGAATATTGTACGGATTTCTAATCCCAAGCCCTGATCCAATCGGTGCAGCCAGCGGCATCACCGCGGCGCAACCCATCTCTTCCAGACGTTTTGCCAAGATTGGATCATCACTCGTGTAAACCATCACCTTAAAGCCATCTTTGATCAGGATCTCAGCGGCTTCCAACGTCTCCGGCATAGCCGGAAACAAAGTCTTTTCATCGCCCAGTACTTCGAGTTTCACCAGATCATGTCCATCTAGTAATTCTCTGGCCAATTGGCAAGTTCGAACCGCAGAATCCACATCGTAACAACCAGCGGTATTCGGCAGAATGGTATGTTTTTCGGGACTGATCACATCCAATAAATTGGGCTGATCAGCATCTTGACCAATATTTGTCCGACGGATTGCGACGGTAACAATCTCAGCACCACTTGCTTCAATGGCGTCACGCGTTTGATCAAGATCAGTATATTTTCCAGTTCCCACCAGTAATCGAGAATTGTATTTTACGCCAGCAATTTCAAAGTGATCTTTTGACAAGAGATTTCTTCCACTAAATTCAAAATGTGGATTATAACGGTTATCCGCCACCGATGGCATGAACGATTTCTACTCGATCATTTTCCGACAAGCGGTAGTCTGAATGTGTGGATCGGGGAATGATCTCTCCATTAACGTCAATGGCCAGCCGTCCTTCAACTTCCAGCAACTGTAGAAGATCTGTCAGAGAGTAGTTTTCTGTAACGGTATGCTGTTCGCCATTAACCGTGATATTAATTGCCATAAAGTGCCCGTAGTGGATCGTTAAGGAAGCTCTGATTAAGTCTGGTTGAATTTAGGCTGAGAGGAAATTGTTTCAAACTTCTTCGAAATGAGCAGTAATAGTTGTTCTATTACGGCGATTTTCGGAGAAGTTTGAGGCGATTTCAGCCAGCATAAAACAATCATGACTTGATCAGAGCTTCCTTAAGCATCATCCTTAATACGCAATAAAATATAATCCATATTATTAGCCGACAAACGTTTACGTACAGAATTGAGTTTGGAAGAATCTTTATAAGGTCCAACACGAACGCGGAACCAGATTTTTTGACCATTGATCACGACACGCTGGATCTCCACCGGAAAACCAAGCATGACCAGCCTTGCTTTGACGCCATCAGCATCACTATTTTTCTGAAACGATCCAACCTGAAAAACATAGGAACCGGTATTAATTTCCTCACCACTTGGAGTCTTTGCTTTTGGTGGTTCCCACTCGGGTACCTTGACTTCACGTTCGGGGAGAATGGTATAAAAATCAAATTTTGGTTTGTCAGCTTTGATTTCTTCCTGGCTCAGCTGTGTAGTTTCTCCGCTCGGTACATCAATTGCTTCGGCAACTTCATTACTGGTAGGCGTGTGCGATCCTTTCAAATAAACCACAAATGCGATGAATAGCCCAACGCACAAACCAGTAATGAAAGGCATGATCGCACCTTCCTGCTTTTTTTTATGCGGTGTCCTGCGATTGACTTTGCATTTTCTGGCCATTCTTTTTAGTTATTAAACTCTAATTCTTAAAGTAATTTCTTAACAATACATCAAAACTTGATAAATATTAAGGATATTTTGTATATTTTTAAAAAGTATCCTGTGGATCGACATCCAGTGACCAGCGCAAAGTGTAAGGTTTTTTCAGGATCTCAACTTTTGGAACCCATTCATCCAGCATCCGGTGCAATAACTGGCGTTGTGTTGATTGGATAATCAATTGTGCACGATAACGTCCAGCTCGCCTTTCCATCTGGGCGACCATTGGCCCCCAAACCTCTATTCCTTCTGATGCTGTGATCTGTGTTTTAGCCGTTTGTAAAAAGGTTAACGCGTCGCCTGAGTTCATCGCTTCTGCCCGAATGATCACCATTGATGAGAAGGGTGGCAACAAGGCTTCTGATCGTTCTTTCATCAATTGGTCGGCCAGACCACAGAAATCATATTTGGCCAAAGATTCCAAAACTGGATGATCGGGATGATGTGTTTGGATGAAAACTTCTCCGGGATGTTCAGCACGACCGGCGCGTCCGGCAACCTGGATGATCAGTTGTGCGAGTCTTTCGATGGATCGGAAATCAGCTCCGTATAAACGATTATCCGCATCGAGAATTCCTACCAGTGTGACATTTGGAAAATGATGGCCTTTGGAAAGCATTTGCGTACCCACCAGAATATCGGCTTCATTGTTATGGATCATCGCCAGCATTCGATCCATTTCACCTTTGCGGCTGGTGGTGTCACGATCGATTCGCAGGATTTTCGCATCAGGAAAAAGTGTTTCGAGCGTCTCTGTGATCTGCTCAGTTCCCTGACCAATTGGAATTAGTTCTGAGTCCTCACATTCCGGACATTTAGTCAGCATTCTTTGTTGTGATCCGCAGTGGTGACAACGCATTTGTCGCGCGGCCTGATGGAAGGTCAGGTTTGCATCACAATGGCGACAAGATGCGATCCAGCCACAATCATGGCACATCATTACAGGTGAAAATCCACGCCGATTGAGAAATAACAAGGCTTGTTTGTCTGCACTGATGCAGCTTCTTATTTTTTCGATCAAGGTTTTCGACAAGCCATTATTCAGATCAGCGCTACGAATATCCAGAAAGTGGATCGCCGGCGGAACCGCTTCACCAGCACGTTCTGGCAAGATCAAGTGAGTACATTTATCTTGTCGAACATTGTTCAATGACTCAAGCGATGGCGTTGCGCTACCGAGGATCACAGGAATTTTTTCTCGCTGTCCTCTTACGATGGCTATATCTTTCGCTGAATAACGAAAACCATCCTGCTGTTTATAAGAAACGTCATGTTCTTCATCAACGATGATCACGCCGGGATCAGGTAAAGGTGTCCAGATCGCGGATCGAGTTCCGATTATGATCGCGGCTTTTCCAGCGCGCGCTAACAACCAGGCTGACAGGCGTTCCTTATCAGTCAGTCCCGAATGCAAAACCGTGATCGGACATGAGAAACGTGATCTGAATCGTTCGATCAATTGTGCTGTCAGACCAATTTCTGGTATTAAAACCAATGCCTGCTTCTGATCAGAAACAACTTTTTCGATCACTCTGAAATACACTTCTGTCTTACCACTGCCTGTTACGCCGTCAAGTAGAAAGACCTTAAATTGGTCAAGCGCGGCAGAAATTTCTGTGACAGCTACGCTCTGATGCTCATTCAGATCCGGTTGCTGACTATCGTCATTTTTATCTGCTGGCAGGCATGTTATTTCTGTTTCTACTTCCTCAACCCAGCCTTTTTCGATCAGCTTGCTGATCATATTGCGCCAGCCTGTGCTGATCTTTTTCAGGCTCTCGGCTGGCAAACCTGCAGGCTGTTCTCTTAGACTCTCAAGCAATTCGGCCTGTCGTGCGGCTCGCTTTAAACAGGGATCATCTTTTTGCGGAGCAGCTGACAACAATCGCCAGATACTGGTTGTGGGCAAGGTTGCTGCTATCCCTTGACGTAAAGCTGTTGGAATAGAAGAAAACAGTACATCTCCAACTGAATGATGATAGTAAGCGCTTGCCCACTTTAATAGATTTAGTTGCTTTTCTGAGAATAGTGGTTCTGAATCCAGGATCTCAGAACAAGCTTTTAATCGATCAAACTCAACACCTGATTCATGAACAACTTCAAGTAGAATTCCAACTCGATCAGCTTTCTTTTTTGAATTTCCAAAAGGGACCATCACCCGAATTCCGGGCTTCAGATCTTTCGGATCGCTACCATCGGGCGGCAGGTAATCAAAAACTCGACGCAATGGAACAGGCAGCGCGATCCTGAGAATTACTTGGGAATTTTTATCCACCACTGAGCAACAACTTTACTGCCACGGTGTCAGCCCGTTTCATCGGTTTTTCATCGATAGGACTGAGAGGTGCCTGACGTAATCCGTTATAGGGAAATAGTGATAATGAAATTTCAATATCACCAGCAAAAAATCGACAGGCCGGAATATGAGACATTTTATTTTTTGCGAAATACTTCCCAAAACAATACTGGTGTTCATCAACCTCGAACGGGATTTTGTGATCAGTCAGATGAAAGTGGATTTCTTCCGGTGTATCTGTAAAAACATGGATGGAAACAAAATCATTTTCTGTGGCGGTTCCGCGTAACACTGATCCGGTTAGTCTTGGAGAAAATGGTTTTAACATGATCATCGCGTTGAATGCTGTTTGTCTGAGATTACCCAGTAAGATCTTTTGTTGATCTGATCGAAACAATTGCTGATATTCGGAGAGTGCTGATTCAACTTCTATATTGTCAGGCAACAAATGCCTATCCTGTACACCCAAACGCTGCATGGCCTTTTGTTTTGCCGCCATCATATTCGTGACACTATCATCCGTCATGATCCGGGCGGCTTCATGAGCAATTCTTTGCCGGGTTTGTCTGGACATGCTGATCTTTTCTTTTGTAAAAAAAGTGACTAAAACAATTGATCAGGAACTCCTGCTTCCGTTCCCCCAGATTCCGGATCCTCTCCTACTGCCGTCCGGGTCGGTACATTTCCTTTTCTAAAAATTTCCAGATAGGCATTCTTTTGTCCCGGACTCGCCAACAATCCAGTTTGACGATCAACTCGTATAGAAACAACACCTGGAGGTTTCACCGGGTATGCTTCTGCCGTGCCTTCTAGCGCAACTCTCATGTAATCAATCCACATAGGAAGTGCGGCCTGCCCGCCCGTTTCCTTTACACCTAACGGTCTAATCTGATCAAAACCAACCCATGCTGTCGTTACAATATTGGCGTTGAAACCAGAAAACCAGGCATCTTTTTGATCGTTCGTTGTACCTGTTTTCCCCGATAGATCAGGTCTGTTTAAAACCAGAGCTTTAGTACCTGTGCCTGCTCTGATCACATCTCTCATCATGGATGCAATGATGTAAACATTTCCGGAACCAATCACTTTTTTTGCAATCCCGTCCGAAGACTCTCCTTCTGATACGCCACATTCACGACAGACACGATCAGGGTTTGCCTGAAAGACCACATCACCATTAGCTGTTTCTATACGTGTAATAAAATAAGGGTTTGTCAGGTAGCCTCCATTGGCGAGCACGGTATAGGCTCTGGCCAGCTCCAGCGGTGAAACTGCGCCACTACCTAATGATAATGATAAATCTTTGGGCAGACGTTCTGCATCAAAACCAAATTTTGCGGCGTGCTTGATCGCTGTTCTAATTCCAACAGATCGCAATAATCGAATAGAGATTAAGTTTCGTGAATAGGTCAGTGCTGATCGGAGACGGGTTGGCCCACGATATTTTCCACTGTAATTTTCTGGCCGCCATGTATCTTCAAGCCCCGGATCATCAAAAACAACCGGAGCATCATTGACCAAACTTGCGGCGGTATAACCATTGGCCAGTGCTGCAGAATAAATGATTGGCTTGAAGCTTGATCCAGGTTGTCGCTCAGCCTGAACTACACGATTAAATTTACTGTGATTAAAGGCGAAACCACCAGAGAGCGCGAGTATCGATCCATCTTCAGGAGATAAAGAGACCAGCGCACCTTCCACATCCGGGATCTGACCCAACTTCAAGCCTTCATCTGTTTTCATCACCCGGATCAAATCACCCGACTGGAACAGCTCGATTGCTGACCCTGGTGTTGCTCCACGCTGGTTTTCGTCAATATACCGACGCGCCCATGACATTGCTTCCCAGCCCAGCGTGACCATGCCTTCATCTTTTAAATAAATCTCCGCAGTTTTATCAGAGACACTGATCACTAAAGCGGGATGCAAGCCTCCAAGTACCGGATAGCCTTCAAGCATCTGCAGCCAATCGCCTTCGCCAGCGCTTTGTTCAAGCTCATAATGATGCTCAGCACCCCGATAACCATGACGTTTATCGTAATCCAGCAAGGCTTTACGTAATGCATGATCAGCAGCTTTCTGCAAACGATCATGGATCGTTGTATAAACTTTATAACCCGTTGTGTACGCCTCATCTCCGTATTTTTTAACCATGTAACTACGCACCATTTCCGCAACATAAGGCGAACTAGTGTCGGGAATCTTATGATGGATTCGTGCTGTTACTGGAGCTTTGAACGCAACTTGATATTCTTCATCTGAAATATCACCCAGTTCCAGCATACGTCCAAGCACATAATTCCGCCTTCGTAGCGCCCGCTCTGGATTGGTGACCGGATTCATTCTGGAAGGCGCTTTTGGCAAACCAGCCATCATTGCCGTCTGCGGCAGGGTTAGTTCAGAAAGAGGCACGCCGTAATAGAGTTCTGAAGCAGCAACAATACCGTACGCCCTGTGTCCCAGATAGATCTTATTAAAGTAGAGTTCGAGAATCTCTTCTTTACTAAGCTCACCTTCAATTTTTAGCGCCAGTAAAATTTCATTCAGCTTTCGAGAATAGGTTTTCTCGTTAGTCAGAAAAAAGTTTCTGGCAACCTGCATAGTGATCGTACTACCACCTTGCGCCCGCTCTCCAGTCTGGATCAATAGCACTACGGCTCTCGCAATCCCCTGCCAGTCAACGCCTGGATGTTCAAAAAACCGATCATCTTCTGATGCCAGAAAAGCATCCACCATCGCATCCGGAACATCATCGTAATTAACCGGCAACCGTCGTTTTTCACCAAATTCTGACATCAAAGAACCCTCGTGCGTATAGACACGAAGTGGTACAGAAAACTGAACATCCTGTAGTGAATCTGTTGCAGGCAGACCCGGAAGCAAGTAATAGACACCTGCTCCAACGATCACGATGCCCAGTAATATCATAAAAAATATAAGGTTTAAAAGAAATCTCATGCTTGTTCCATTCTGATGATTAGCAATTCTATAAAGTTGGCCTGGATGTTGCCTTCCTTTCTGTGAAACGGAAATGTGAAAACGATCCAGACTGCCGTAGATTTAATACTACAGGAATTTCAGATTTGACCGATATCCTGTAGACGCACTGGCTAATAATCTCATATTTTTGAGTTATTTGTTGGCTATTTAATTACTGGTTAACGCAACTAATTGCAGAGAGAAGGGAAAAAAATAATGTCTTTCTTTAGAAGTAAATCGAACTCATTACTTGGAATTGATATCAGCTCAACTTCCATCAAGCTTCTGGAATTATCACATTCCGGAAAAGGCTATCGCGTGGAAAGCTATTCTGTTGAACCTTTACCACCTAATTCCGTTGTTGAAAAAAATATCACCGATGTTGAGCTTGTCGGCGAAGCCATTTCAAGAGCCGTCAAAAAATCAAACTCTAAAGCTAAGTCAGCTGCCTGCGCGGTCGCGGGATCAGCGGTTATTACCAAGATTATCAGCATGTCAGAAGATCTGACAGAAGATGAGATGGAAAGCCAGATTCAGGTTGAAGCGGATCAATACATCCCTTATCCATTAGAAGAAGTCAGGCTTGATTTTGAAATCTTGCATCCTTCAGCAACGGAACCGGGACAAGTTGATGTTCTGCTGGCGGCCTCGCGTAGTGACAATGTTGATGTTCGAGTTGCCGCTATGGAATTAGCTGGACTGAAAGCCGAAGTGGTCGATGTCGAAGCTTTCGCGCTTGAAAACTCCGTACGACTTCTTATAGAACGAACTAATCTGATAGAGCCAGAAAAAACCATCGCCGTTATTGATGTAGGTTCTACCATGACGACACTGAGCGTACTGGACAACCTCAATATCATCTATACCCGTGAACAGGTATTTGGTGGTAGACAGTTAACTGAAGACATTCAGAAACGCTACGGACTCTCGTATGAAGAGGCTGGTCTTGCCAAGCGACAAGGTGGCCTACCTGAAAATTATGAAGAAGATGTTCTGGATCCTTTCCGGGAATCAATGTCTCAACAAATTAATAGAGCGTTACAGTTTTTTTATGCTTCCAGCAACACAATTGATGCTGTTGATCATATTGTTCTGGCAGGTGGCTGTGCTTCAACTACCGGTATTTGTGAATTGATAGAAGCAAAAACTGGTGCATCCGTCAGTATTGCCAATCCTTTTGAAGATATGCCACTGGCATCAAGAATTCGATCAGAAGCACTGAATAACGACGCGCCAGCGATGATGATCGCTTGCGGATTAGCGTTAAGGAGTTTCAACTAATGTCTACAATTAACTTATTACCCTGGCGTGAAGAACGCCGGGCAGCAAAGAAAAAACAATTTCTGTCTGCCCTGGGACTAACGGCCATCCTCGCCGTTGGCTCTGTTGGACTAGGTCATCTGTACTTCGACAAACTGATCACAAATCAGAACAATCGGAATGCCTATATTGAGCAGGAAATAAAAGCACTTGATTCAAAGATCGCTCAGATTAAAGAACTCGAGAAAGAAAAAAGTAGTCTGATTGCCCGAATGCATGCTATCGAAACACTGCAAACGAGTCGGCCACTGGTTGTTCATCTTTTTGATGAACTGGTTACCAGTATGCCTGATGGTATCTACCTTAATGAGATAGTACAAAAAAATGAAGTACTAACCATCTCTGGTTCTGCGCAATCCAACTCTCGTGTTTCAAATTTTATGCGAAACCTTGAGGCCTCTGAATGGCTGACCGGCGCGACACTCGAAATCATCGAAACCAAAGATAAGAACAAAGATCGTTCTAATCGGTTCACTTTACGAATCAACCAAATTCCTGTCCAGACGGAAGAAGACTTTGAGGGGGCTGAATCATGAACATGGATGCAATCAACAATCTTGATATGGAAGATCCAGGCAGCTGGCCAACACCGATCAAAATCATTTCAGGCGTATTGCTATTTGCTCTGATCGTTGCTGCAGGCTGGTGGTTTCACCACAAAGGTCAACAAGAACAACTGGAACTGGTACAAGCAAAAGAACAAGAACTGAAAACTTCTTTCGAATTCAAACAGAAAAAATCAGCAAACCTTGAAGCACTGCAGGCACAGCTAGAAGACATTAAACAATCCTTTGGTGATCTGCTGAAACGCCTGCCCGACAAAACAGAAGTTGCTGGTCTGTTAGTGGATATTTCTCAACAAGGACTGGGTTCTGGTCTGGAATTTGAGTTATTCAAACCGGGTAGAGAAACCACATCAGAATTTTATGTTGAATTACCCATTCAGATTCGGGTAACAGGTGACTATCACTCCTTTGGACAGTTCGTCAGTGGAGTTGCTGATCTGCCTCGAATCGTGACTCAACACAACATCAAGATTTACAAAGACAAAGCGGAGAAGGGAAAAGAGCCGAAACTGATTTTGGAAAGTATCGCAAAAACCTACCGCTATATGGATGAGTCAGAAGGTGAGATTGAGGAGGTTGCAGCACAATGAAAACAAAATTTGTATTCATTCTCGGCTCAAGCTTGATGTTAGGTGGCTGTCTGTCAGATGACGTGGCCAGTCTGCAAAGCTATGCCGAGGAAATAAAAGCACGCAAGGGTGGATACATCGAACCTCTGCCAGAAATCAAACCGGTAGAACGTTATCTCTACCAGTCTGTGAGCAGACGCGATCCATTTTCCTCCAACTTTAGAGATGATGATCAACCCTCTTCGGTAGTCATTGACTCTGAACAGCAGCGTTCATTGCAACGTGAGGTTAGAGAAAGGAACAAGGAAGAACTGGAACACTTCGAACTGGATGGCCTACGAATGGTAGGAACACTGGAACTGGCGAATGCCCTGTGGGGAATTGTCCAGGATCCGGATGGCACTATTTACCGGGTCAAAGAGGGAAATTACATGGGCAGGAATTATGGAAAAATCCTGGCTATATCTGAAGAAAAAATTGAACTAAGAGAAATCGTCAAGGATCTGCAAGGTGCCTGGGAAGAAAGACAGGCAGCAGTTGCATTATCAGACGATGAAGCATGATGACAGAAAGTCTAGAGGCTAAAAAAATGAAAACGAATATATTTAAAACTTCCATCAATCAAGGATTAAAAGCTGGGCTTTTTGTCTTGTTGCAATTGCTGGTAATGCAAACTGCATTTGCAGCACCGACACTAAAGGATCTGGGGTTTGTTTCCCTGCCTAGTGAACGTGTGCAAATTCGCATGGATTTCTCCGAGGCCTTGAAGAAAGATCCTCTTAGTTTCACCATCGACAATCCTTCACGGATCGCACTCGATTTTCCAGGTACTTCGCTGGCATTGAAAGACAAGACCCAATCTATAGGGATGGGATCAGCTCACAGTGTCACCGCTGTTGAAGCCAACGGCCGTACTCGTGTGGTGTTGAACCTGACTCAAATGGTGCCTTATGAACTTAAAGTAGATGGCAATACAGTTATTCTGACTCTGGACAGTGCAAATTCTAAAGCCTCTACAGCACCTGTTCCTGCCGTTGGTCAAACTACGAAGATGGCAGCAACAAATACTGCCAAACCAGTTGCTCCGACAAAACGTGCAGCGCCACAAGGCCCACACATTAACAATATTGACTTTCGCCGTGGAACAAAAGGTGAAGGTCGTGTCATCATCTCACTGTCTGATCCTTCAATAAACCCGGACATTCGAGAAGAAGGTGGCAAAATCAAGATCGATTTTAAAGGTGCAACACTGCCTCATAATCTTGATCGAAAATTGGACGTACTCGACTTTGCAACTCCGATTAAGGAAATAGATACTTTCTCGCATGGCAACGGTACACGCATGGTCATCACTCCACATGGTCATTATGAACACCTGGCTTATCAGTCAGATGATCAACTGGTCATTGAAGTTAAGCCTATGAGTAAACGAGAAAAAGAAGATCTTCAGAAAGAGAAGTTTGGCTACACCGGTGAAAAACTTTCACTGAACTTCCAGGACATCGAAGTTCGAGCTGTTCTACAGTTAATCGCAGACTTCACCAGCCTTAATATGGTTGCCAGTGACACCGTCGGCGGAACCGTTACCCTACGACTGAAAAACGTCCCATGGGATCAGGCGCTGGATATCATCCTGAAATCTAAAGGACTGGGTATGCGTGAGAATGGCAACGTGATCATGGTTGCCCCTTCTGAAGAAATCGCTGCCCGAGAAAAACTGGAACTTGAAGCTCAAATGCAGCTTGAAGAACTTGCCCCTCTGCACACAGAGTTTATGCAAATTAACTACGCAAAAGCTAGCGATATTGCTTCGTTGCTGAAAGATGATGCTAATAACCTGTTGTCAGAACGTGGCAACATTACTTTAGATGAACGGACTAACACATTACTGGTTCAGGATACTGCACAGAAGTTACAGGAAATGCGTAAAGTAATTACGACGCTGGATATTCCCGTTCGTCAGGTCTTAATCGAATCACGTATTGTCGTCGCAGATGAAGATTTCTCCAAAGACCTAGGGGTGCAATTTGGTTTGAGTGCTAATTCATTATCTGGTGATAATAGTGCAGGCGCCGCAATTGGTGGTCGCCGAGGTGGAGATTTTGCCGGTCTAAGCACAGCCTTTGGTGAAGGTGATGGTGATGACCTCAAAGAACATTACATCGTAAATCTACCCGTCGCTGCTGTAAATGCGGGAACCCTTGGTCTGGCTCTTGGTAAGATCGGTTCCCACCTGCTGCATCTGGAACTTTCTGCTCTGCAGGAAGAAGGCAGAGGAGAAATTGTCTCTAGCCCACGTGTTATTACAGCTAATCAAAGAGAAGCTGTGATCGAAGAAGGTACAGAAATTCCTTACCTGGAAGCAAGTTCAAGCGGCGCAGCTACTGTTTCATTCAAAAAAGCAGTACTTAGCCTGGCAGTAACACCGCAAATTACTCCGGATGATCGAGTGATCATGGATTTGGAAGTTCACAAGGATAATGTCAGTGCTAAAGAGGTTAATAATTCAGGTGTGCCATCAATAGATACCCGAAATGTTCGAACTCAGGTACTGGTTGATAATGGTGAAACGGTTGTACTTGGTGGCGTATTTTCTGAAGAGAAACGCAATAAGGAAACAAGGATTCCATTCTTTTCAGATATGCCTTATGTTGGCAAATTGTTCCGAAGCAAAAGTGACAAGCACAGTAAGCAAGAATTGTTGATCTTCGTAACACCAAAAATCCTCAAGGACAGTTTATCTGTACGATAACTTTTCCTTAACAGGACTCAGGGCGCACACCGAAAGGTCTGCGCCCTTTTTTGTGGTCAATCTCCCAGAAAGAAATGCTATGATATAAACACCATAACAAACTTCTAACTTTTCATGCCCGAGAATACTAATCTCTTTCTGGTCGGCCCTATGGGTTCGGGTAAAACAACCATTGGTCGCCAACTGGCTCGCCGGTTAAAGAAATCCTTTATCGACAGCGATCACGAAATTGAAGATCACACCGGCGCCAGCATTTCGCTGATCTTTGATATTGAGGGTGAAGAAGGATTTCGTTCCCGTGAGAAAGCGATCATCGATGAACTCACTCAACAAGAAAATATTATTCTTTCTACGGGCGGTGGTGTCGTTTTGGCAGCAGAAAACAGGGAGCATCTGAAAAATCGTGGAACGGTGATCTATCTTCACGCACCCTTAAAAAAATTATTCTACCGCACCAGTCGAGATAAAAACCGCCCTCTTTTACAAACCGACAACCCACGAGAAAAATTACGCCAAATCGTCGAAGAACGCGATCCACTTTATCGAGAAACTGCAGATTTGATTGTTGAAACTGAGAACCGTACAGTACACCAGGTTGTCAGTTATATAATCCGCCAGGTTAAGGACTCGAAGAAAGAATCGAACACATGAAAACTCTCACCGTTGAACTGGGCGATCGCTCCTACCCTATCTACATTGGGCAAGATCTGATCAATCGTCCAGAATTATATTCTGATCATATTCGTGGCCAGCAAGTCCTGATCGTCACCAACACAACCGTTGCGCCGCTATATCTGGATACTGTCAAAAATGCACTGAAATCATATTCAGTAGAAACTGTAATCCTGCCGGATGGTGAAGAATACAAAACACTGCAAACGCTGGATCTGATCATGACAGCTTTGCTGGAAAAAAGATTAGATCGCAGCGTTACCCTGATCGCACTCGGTGGCGGCGTGATCGGTGACATGGCTGGATTTGCCGCCGCATGTTATCAACGCGGTGTGGATTTTATTCAGGTTCCGACCACCCTCTTGGCTCAGGTTGACTCTTCCGTTGGTGGAAAAACAGCCGTCAATCACTCGCTTGGAAAAAACATGATCGGGGCTTTTTACCAGCCGCGTTGTGTGATCGCAGATATAAATACGCTCAACACATTGGATGATCAGCAACTCAGCGCTGGCCTCGCCGAAGTGATCAAATATGGCATTCTGGGCAATAAAACCTTCTTTGGGTGGCAGGAAGATCACATGGCTGATCTGGTAAAACGTGATCCAAATGCTTTGAGTTATGCTATAGAAAGATCCTGTCAGGACAAGGCTGATATTGTTACGCAAGATGAACGCGAATCAGGCGTTAGGGCACTCTTAAATCTCGGCCACACTTTCGGACATGCGATCGAAGCTGGAATGGGTTACGGGAAATGGTTGCATGGCGAAGCCGTTGGTGCTGGAATGGCGATGGCGGTGGATCTGTCGCAACGATTAAACTGGATAACAGAAAAAGATACTCAACGCGTGATCACGCTGCTAAAACACGCGAACCTGCCGACAAAAGCACCGAAAGAACTTTCTGCCGAAAAAATGCTGGAACTGATGGCGGTGGATAAAAAAGCCTCACAGGGAATGATCCGGTTGGTGCTGGTGAAATCCATTGGTGATTCTGTGATGACCAGTGAATATGATCAGGATGCCTTGATGGAAACCCTGACAACTTGCCGACAGACGTAATTAAAGATTAAAAATGACTGACGGAACAATCAAACTAGCAGCTTACGCCGCAACCGATCAGACTTCCCGTGGCCGTCTACATCCCGAAGAAGATCCAGAATATCGCAGTTGCTACCAACGTGATCGTGATCGAATTGTCCACGCATCTGCCTTCCGCCGACTGGAATACAAAACGCAGGTTTTCGTCAATCACGAAGGCGATATGTTCCGAACACGTCTGACGCATTCATTAGAAGTCGCACAAATTGCCCGCACGATTACCCGTGCTTTAAACCTGAATGAAGATCTGGCAGAGGCGATCAGCCTCGCTCACGATCTGGGACACACACCTTTTGGCCATGCCGGACAGGACGCTTTGAATGCCTGCATGAAACCTTATGGTGGTTTTGAACACAATCTTCAATCGCTGCGGATCGTTGATCAGCTTGAAGAAAAGTATGCCGGTTTTGATGGTCTGAATCTGACCTTTGAAACCCGAGAAGGCATTCTGAAACATTGCAAAAAAAGCAAAGCAAAAGAGTTGGGTGAACTGGGAGAACGATTCCTGAAAGGAGAACATGCTTCGCTTGAAGGCCAGCTGGTCAATATCGCCGATACGATTGCCTATAACAATCACGATGTCGATGACGGTTTACGATCAGGCCTGATCACAGAAGATCAACTTTGTGAGACGGGTTTATTCGAACTGCATTACCGCTACGTGGCAAAAGCCTGGCCAAAACTGGATAAAAAACGTCAGATTCATGAAACCATCCGTCGCATGATCAATGAGCTGACAGTCGATCTTGTGACCACCAGCGCCGCCGCCATCAAGACCGCAAATCCACAACATATTGATGATGTTCGTCAAAATGAACAACCTTTGATCAAGTTTAGTGAAAAACTACGCATAAAGAATCTGGAAATGAAACGCTTTTTGCGCGATCATCTCTACCAACATTATAAAGTTCATCGCATGACCGTCAGAGCAGATCGAATCGTTAAGGGATTATTCGAGGCCTTCATCAAAGATCCTCTTTTATTACCTCATACTTTTGATCAACGAAAACAACTGCGTGATGAAGATGAGCAACAATTAGCGCGCCGTGTTGCAGATTATGTGGCAGGCATGACGGATCGTTATGCGATCGAAGAATACGAACGACTTTAGGTACCATTATGGATGACGATACAATTCGGGATCAGATCAAGAAGAGGATTAGGAACATGGACGAACGGGGTGACGAACTGATGAACCAAAATAATAATGATTTTCTTGCACGCCTGGGCTTAGATACGGATCCTTTCCCAGCTGAAACAGATTCTTTCTATTATGAAAACTCGGATCTGATGCAACGTCTGGACATGATCCAGCACCTGATCGGTTTCTCAAATCAGATGATGTTCATTACGGGAGAACAGGGGATCGGCAAAACCTCCATGCTGGAACGACTGGAATATTACGCCCCCGATCACTGGCGGATCTGCCGAATTCAGGCAAATCCCATGCTCAACACACCCACTCTTTTACGCCAGTTAACCAGTGGTTTTGAGTTAGACGTTTCTGCTGGTGCCGATGACATGTTTCAGATTTATTCCGATGCACTACAAGATCACATCGAAACACTCGAACGCGCCATGCTAACACCTGTTGTTCTGATCGATGACGCACACGAATTACCCATTGATGCTTTCACTATGCTGTTCGGATTTATGCAACAAGAAGGTGGGCACTCACGTTTGAAGATGGCCTTGTTCTGTGAACCTCAGATCATCGCCATGCTCGACTCACCCCAACTCAAAACATTGTCACACAATCTGACTCATCAGCTGGAAATCCCTCCTTTTGACGAACAACAGACTGGCGAATATCTTCAACAACGTCTGATCCATGCAGGCCTGAGTGGTGACTTTCCATTTCTTCCTGAGACTGTTCAGAAAATCCATCACGATTCTCAAGGAGTTGCCGGAAAAATTCATACTCTGGCTCAACAGGCACTGCTTGATGAAAACTCACAGTTTGGTCACGAAGCTGGTGAAGAGGACTCCCGTGCTTTGCCCGTTGTCGATGAGATTCTGGAATTTGAAGAAGAAGATGAAGAAACCTTTCCAGCGATGTCAACGGCACGCGCCTCAATGGAAAATGAAACACCTGTCGGCCGAAAGTTTCATAGCTGGCAAATTGGCGCGGTAGCTGCTGTTCTGGCTTTGTTGGCCGGCGTACTCTGGTTAACAAGTCAGTTTAGCGACGATACAGAGCCTGCTATTGCAGAGGAAATACCACTTGATATTACACCTGAGAATACAGAACCTGTGATTCCACAACCTTCGGATCCAACTCTGTTCGAAGAGGCAGCACCACCATCACCGGAGATTGCAGCAGTTGATCCAACTATGGATCAGATCAGCGATAATTCTGACACCTTGGCTGACACTCTGGCCAACGATCTGGCATCAATGGATCAGACTTCTCAGGAAATGCCCCCCACTGAAGAAACAGCGATCGATCCACTCGATGATTTTGTTCAGTCAATGGAAGCAAGTAAACATCAGCAAGAGCCAGAACCTGGACACTCTGAAGACGAAGATCATCAACATGCTGAAGTTACAGTACAATTTGATGAAAATGGAAATGCACAAATCGTTGAAGTCGACCGAGCTGAGTTACCACTGGAATCACCTCAACCTACTCAGCCTGCCCAATCTGAACTACCCATTGCTAAAACTGAACCCGTTCCAGAACCCACTCCCGAAGCTGCCATCGCAGCTATAGAACCATCCGTAGCACAAGTTACAGAACCAAAGGTTGCCGCTGTTCAACCTGTAGCACCCAAGCCCGAACCTGTTAAACCTGCCAGCAGTCCAAAACCATCCATCTCTGATACAAAAGACGGCTCCTGGTTGCGCACCCAGAATGATTCCCACGTAGTATTGCAACTCCTGGGGACACATGATCAGACTGCTCTGAAGAAAATATTACGTGAAAATCCAATGGGTGATGATGTTGCCTGGTTCACTACTCTTCACGATGGCGAGCCCTGGTATGTTGTTGTGAAAGGCCCTTTCAAAGACCGCGCAACAGCAACCGCTTCAATTGCAAACTTGCCCGCAGCCATGAAAAAAAGAAAACCCTGGCCCAGAACTATTGCTGATGTGAAAAAAGCAATGGATAAAGTGCAATAAAGACAGCAACAAGTTAATTAAGAGTTCTATCTTCGCGCTGGTCCAACAGCTATAAAACCGTATTTTCAGGCTGTCTGAATATTTGTTTCAAATCGTGACATTTTAGTTCCTCGGCGCTATACTCTTCTGCCTTTTGCCTTCAACTGGACGAACGAAAAAGACAGCTTCATGAAACCACAAACACAAGCACCTACATCCGGCCTATATCGCCCGGAATTTGAAAAAGATAATTGCGGATTTGGCCTGATCGCCCACATGGATGGGAAGCCAAGCTCCGGATTGGTTAACACCGCCATTATCGCTCTTTGCCGACTCACTCATCGCGGAGCTGTTTCTGCCGATGGAAAAACGGGTGATGGATGTGGCTTGCTGATGAAAAAGCCAGATGCTTTTTTACAAGGTGTCGCTAAAGAAAAAGGTTTTAAACTGGCGGATATTTATGCAGCCGGCATGGTGTTTCTGAGTCATGATGAAAAGCTTGCGAACACAACTCGAGCAACGCTCGAAAAAGAACTAAAACGAGAAGAGCTGGAAGTTCTCGGCTGGCGCGAAGTACCGGTTAATGTTGATGCCTGTGGTGAAGATGCCGCGTTATCACGACCTCTGATCGAACAGATCTTCGTCAACGCTCCTGCAGGAATGTCCGAACAGGACTTCAATCGTCACTTATTTATTGCGCGTCGTCGCACCGAAAATTTACTCGAAGAAAACGATCCGGTTTTTTATATTCCAAGTCTTTCTTCACATGTGATCTCTTATAAAGGTCTGGTCATGCCCGCTCATCTGGGTGAGTTTTATCTGGATCTGACACACGAAAACATGGGCTCGTCGCTGGCTGTTTTCCATCAACGTTTCTCGACAAATACGTGGCCGCAATGGCGACTGGCACAACCTTTTCGTTATCTCGCGCACAATGGTGAGATCAATACCATCCAGGGCAATCGAAACTGGGCGCTGGCTCGTGGCGGTAATATCCAGTCTGATCTGATTCCTGAAATGGACGACATTCGACCCATCGTTTCGCAATCAGGTTCCGATTCATCGTCGCTAGATAACATGCTGGAAGTTCTGATCTCCGGTGGCCTGGATATTTTTGAAGCCATGCGTTTGCTGGTTCCACCAGCCTGGCAAAATATGGAATTCATGGATCCTGATCTGCGCGCGCTGTATCAATACAACGCCATGCGTATGGAGCCCTGGGATGGCCCTGCAGGAATTGTGCTGACCGATGGTCGTCATGCTGCCTGTTTGCTGGATCGAAATGGCCTGCGTCCGGCGCGTTATGTGATCACAAAAGATCGTCATATTACACTGGCCTCCGAGATCGGTGTTTACGAATATGATCCGGCTGACGTCGTTCAAAAAGGCCGTCTTGGCCCGGGGCAAATGCTGGCGGTCGATACACAGACCGGCGAATTGATCCTGCCAGAACAAGTCAACGATATGTTGAAAAACCGTCATCCTTACAAAGACTGGATAAACCAGAATACTCAAGCGCTGGAAGCTTCTTTTACTCATGAGGAACTAACCGATGTTCCGCTGGAAAAAGATCAGATCGATACTTATCTGAAACTGTTTCAGGTGACTTACGAAGAACGTGATCAGATCTTACGCGTGCTGGCCGAAGCCGGTCAGGAAGCAATCGGATCAATGGGCGACGATACGCCGTTGCCGGTTCTGTCCGCACATGTTCGATCCATGTTCGATAATTTCCGTCAACAATTTGCACAGGTAACCAATCCACCGATTGATCCGCTGCGTGAAAATATTGTCATGTCGCTCAACACTTATCTCGGTGCAGAAAAGAATTTATTTGACGACAGTGCTTCGCATACACAACGGCTGATGTTGAACTCGCCAGTGATCGGCAGTGGTAAATTCCACAGCTTGTTGGAAATGGATGATCCAATGTTTGCTCATGAAATGCTGGATCTGAATTATTCAGAAGAAACTGATCTGAAAGCGGCCATTCAGACAATTTGTGATCAGGCTGTCAAAGCCGTCGAAAATGGCAAAACCTTGATCGTTCTTTCTGATCGGGAAATTGCTTCGGACAAACTTCCAATACATGCAGCGATGGCAACCGGCGCAGTTCATCATCGTCTGATTGCCGAAGGTCTGCGTTGCAAAGCGAATATTATTGTCGAAACAGCGACTGCCCGTGATCCACATCATTTCGCAGTTCTGATTGGTTATGGCGCCAGCGCAATTTATCCTTTCCTCGCCTATCAAACCATCAATGACATGGTTCGCCGTGGCGAGATTAAGATCAAAGATACTAACCGACTGGCCAAATCCTATCGTAAAGGTATTCAAAAAGGTCTGTTCAAAATCCTCTCGAAAATGGGCATCTCGACAATCACCAGTTATCGCGGTGCACAGCTATTTGAGATTGTCGGCCTAAATGAAAACGTCGTCGATCTCTGTTTCCGCGGAACGGTTAGCCGTATTCAAGGCATGGGTTTTGACGATATTCAAAGCGATCAGCAACACCTCGCCAACGAAGCATGGAATCAGCGCAAACCGATCCGTCAGGGCGGCTTGCTGAAATATATTCATGGCGGCGAGTATCATGCTTACAATCCGGATGTCGTGCAAAAATTACAGGCCGCAGTTGAAAGCGGCGAGTATGATCACTATAAAGAATACGCCGATGAAGTGAATAATCGACCAGCGACGGCCTTCCGTGATCTGATGAAATTACGCGAAGTTGATTCAATCGACATCGAAAAAGTTGAGTCGCTGGAAGACATCATGCACCGATTCGATTCTGCAGGCATGTCGCTTGGCGCATTATCACCGGAAGCTCACGAATCATTGGCCGTGGCGATGAATCGTCTTGGTGGTCGATCGAATTCCGGCGAAGGTGGCGAAGATCCGATTCGCTACAACTCCGATAAAGTTTCTAAAATTAAACAGATCGCTTCCGGCCGATTTGGTGTCACGCCACATTATCTGGTCAATGCCGAAGTCCTGCAGATCAAAGTTGCTCAGGGTGCGAAACCGGGCGAAGGTGGTCAGTTACCTGGCGACAAAGTTAACCAGATGATCGCATCTTTGCGGTTCTCCAAGCCTGGCGTTGCACTGATCTCACCGCCTCCACATCATGATATATATTCGATCGAAGATCTGGCGCAACTGATCTTCGATCTGAAACAGGTCAATCCGCAAGCTCTGGTTTCCGTAAAACTGGTGTCCGAAGCTGGCGTTGGCACGATCGCGGTTGGTGTCGCAAAAGCCTATGCCGATCTGATCACTATTTCTGGCTACGATGGCGGCACAGGCGCAAGCCCGCTGACCTCGGTAAAATATGCTGGTGGCCCGTGGGAATTAGGGTTAACCGAAACACATCAGGCATTACGCGCGAATAATCTACGCAACAAAGTTCGTCTACAGACCGATGGTGGTTTGAAAACCGGACTGGATGTGATCAAGGGCGCGATCATGGGTGCGGAATCTTTTGGTTTTGGAACCGGCCCGATGGTAGCGCTGGGTTGTAAATATCTGCGCATTTGTCATTTGAATAACTGTGCGACCGGTATCGCAACTCAGGATAATGATCTGCGAACTCTGCATTTCAAACCAAATGGCGTGCAAAAAGTGATGAACTACTTCAAGTTCATTGCGCAGGATGTTCGTGAGTTGATGGCGCAGCTTGGTATCAGCAAAATGACCGATCTGATCGGGCGAACCGATCTACTGGAGCTAATTGATGGATCAACATCCAGACAGGGCAAGCTGGATCTATCACCGATTCTGTCTGATCACGGTATCGATGCTGACAAACCGCTATTTTGTAGCGAACCAAAAAATGAACCTTATGACAAAGGCGAACTGGCGGAACAAATGCTGGCTGAGCTGAAAGATTCGATCGTCAATAAAGAAGGTGGCGAATTCAGTTTCGACGTGCATAACTACAACCGATCCATCGGCGCACGTTTATCCGGTGAGATAGCTCGTCATCATGGTAATCAGGGGATGGCCGACGCGCCAATCACGCTGAATCTAAATGGTTCGGCCGGACAGAGTTTTGGTGTCTGGAATGCGGGCGGCCTGGAATTGAATCTTGAAGGCGACGCGAATGATTATGTCGGCAAAGGTATGGCAGGCGGCAAGATTTCTATTGCACCTCCGGCCAACAGTAGTTTCCTTGCCAGAGAAACAGTGATCATGGGTAATACATGTCTATACGGTGCGACTGGCGGCAAGCTATTCGCGGCGGGCCAGGCTGGCGAACGCTTTGCAGTTCGTAATTCTGGCGCGACCGCAATTATCGAAGGCATCGGTGATCACGGTTGTGAATATATGACGGGTGGTGTTGTGGTCGTGCTGGGTAAAACTGGCGTGAACTTCGGTGCTGGTATGACCGGCGGCTTCTCTTTCGTGCTGGATATGGATCGGATCTTTTATGATCAGTTTAATCATGAATTGATCGATACCCATCGCCTACTGCCTGAACACATGGAAGAATATCGCAGCTATCTAAAAGAACTGATCAGAGAACACGTTACCGAAACCGGTAGTGACTTTGGTCAGGAAATTCTGGATAACTTCGCTGACTATGTTGGAAAATTCTGGCTGGTTATTCCTAAAGCGGCTGATCTCAATGAATTGCTTGGCAGTCTGCTCGACGCAGCTTGATCCGGAAACAATAAACTATGGCTACAAAGCGAAATAACTTTGAATTTCTTGATCGTCCACGCAAGGATCCTGAAAAGGTTTCTGCGCCGATCAGGATAAAAAAATGGGGCGAGATCTACGGTGAATTTGATCCGAAAGATGCCAGCAAACAGTCGGCTCGATGTCTGGAATGCGGCAACCCTTATTGTGAATGGAAATGTCCGGTTCATAACTACATTCCTAACTGGCTGAAGTTAGTTGAAGAAGGAAATTTATTTGAAGCGGCAGAGCTTTCTCACAAAACAAATTCCCTCCCGGAAATCTGTGGTCGTATCTGTCCACAGGATCGGCTCTGCGAAGGCGCTTGTACTTTGAATGATGGTTTCGGTGCAGTGACGATCGGATCAATCGAAAAATATATTACCGATGAAGCCGTGAAACAAGGCTGGAAACCGGACATGTCGCATGTCGTTCCAACCGGTAAAAAAGTCGCCGTGATTGGTGCGGGTCCTGCTGGTCTGGGCTGTGCCGACATTCTTGTCCGCAATGGTGTTGAACCAGTAGTCTTTGATAGTTACGAAGAAATCGGCGGCCTGCTGACGTTTGGTATCCCACCGTTCAAACTGGAAAAAGAAGTTGTCCTCACCCGTCGTAAAATGATGGAAGAAATGGGCGTTGAGTTTGTGCTAAATACCGAGATCGGGAAAGACATTCCATTCCAGAAATTGCTCGATGATTATGATGCCGTATTCCTCGGCATGGGTACCTACACTTACATGAAAGGCGGCTTCCCCGGCGAAGATTTGCCCGGCGTTTATGAGTCATTGCCGTATCTTGTTTCAAACATAAATCGCCTGATGGAATATGAAAAAGATCCGGCAGATTTTGTTGATCTTGCTGGCCAGAAAGTGGTTGTTCTTGGTGGTGGTGATACGGCCATGGATTGTGTGCGAACTGCACTTCGACAAGGTTCTTCACAAGTACAATGTGCCTACCGACGTGACGAAGAAAACATGCCGGGATCAATGCGTGAAGTAACTAATGCCAAAGAAGAAGGAGTTGAGTTCCTCTGGAATCGTCAACCGATCGAGATTATTGGTACGGACAAAGTTGAAGGTGTAAAAGTTGTTCGCACCGAACTTGGCAAACCGGATAACCGGGGTCGTCGAACACCTGAAGTCGTTCCGGGCAGCGAAGAAATTCTCCCTGCTGATGCAGTCATTGTTGCCTTCGGTTTCCGTCCAAGTCCTGCGCCGTGGTTCAGTGACTTTGGAATTGAACTCAACGACTGGCAAGGTGTAGAAACCAGCGGCAAGCTAAAAGGACAGACTAGTAATCCAAAAGTATTCTCCGGTGGCGATATGGTGCGTGGTTCTGATCTTGTCGTTACTGCTGTGTTTGATGGACGTGAAGCTGCGGAAAGTATTCTCGATTATTTAGAGATCAACTAGAAAAATTTATTCAGGAAAATAACAAATGAGTAACGATCGATTCCTTAATGCCCTGCTAAAGAAACCAGTCGATGCAACACCAGTATGGATGATGCGACAAGCTGGTCGCTATCTGCCTGAGTATCGCGCAACCCGCGAAAAAGCTGGTGACTTTTTAACCCTGTGTAAAACTCCGGAACTGGCCTGCGAAGTCACGCTACAACCGCTTGAGCGATATGAACTGGATGCGGCAATTTTATTCTCCGACATCCTGACTATTCCTGATGCAATGGGTCTGGGTTTATCGGTCAACGAAGGGATCGGCCCAAAGTTTGAGCGAACAGTTAGAACCCAAAAAGAAGTCAGTAATCTTGCTGTCCCGGACATGGAAGACGATCTCGGATATGTCATGGATGCTGTCCGTGTAATTCGATCAGAACTGGACAGTCGTGTTCCGCTGATCGGTTTTTCCGGTAGCCCGTGGACGCTTGCCACTTATATGATCGAAGGTGGTTCGACAAAAGATTTTCGTCAGATAAAAACCATGATGTATCAACAACCAGAATTGCTACATCAGTTAATGGCCACGATTACAGAATCTGTGATCGCTTATCTCAATGCCCAGATCGCAGCAGGTATTCAGACGGCAATGGTTTTTGACACATGGGGCGGCGTGCTGACAACCAATGATTATGAAGAATTTTCATTACAATACTTACGACAGATCGTAAAAGGGATTAACACCGGAAGTGGTGATGATCGCATTCCGGTAATTCTGTTCACCAAAGGCGGTGGACTCTGGCTGGAACAAATTGCCGATACAGGTTGTGATGCCGTTGGCCTCGACTGGTCGATAGAGATCGGTGATGCCCGATCAAGAATTGGTGACAAGGTAGCGTTACAGGGAAATATGGATCCAGCAATGTTACGTGCACCGGACGAAAGAATCCGACAAGAAGTGAAACATATCATCGAAAGTTATGGTGAAGGATCCGGACATATTTTCAATCTCGGACATGGTATTACACCAGATATCGATCCGGAAAAAGTTAAGGTTTATGTAGACGCTGTTCATGAGTTTAGTCAGTCTTAATCCATGATCGAAAAAGCCAAGCTCGTACTAAAAGGACTTTGCATGGGAACAGCTGATGTCATTCCCGGTGTCAGCGGCGGGACGATGGCCTTCATCCTCGGCATCTACGAACAATTATTAGACTCCATAAAGTCGTTCGATCTGGAATGTCTGAAACTTTTACTCAAAGGTGATCTTAAAGGCGCAATCACCCGACCGCATTTCGGCTTTATCATTCCACTGTTCATCGGCATTTTTGCAGCACTATTATTTTTCACCCGCGTAATCCCATTACCCAAACTGATCCTTACTGATCCAGAATTGATCTATGGTTTGTTTTTCGGCTTGATCCTTGGATCAATCGTTGTTCTGTTAAAGCATATCGGCGAAATAAGTCCGAAAGATATGATCCTGATCATCGTAGGAATTGTCGTAGGATTACTAATCGTTACCATGACGCCAAAAGACACACCGGATACCAGCTGGTTTATTTTCTTCTGCGGCAGCATCGCGATCACCGCCATGATCCTGCCCGGAATCTCCGGATCATTCATTCTACTAATTCTCGGAAAATACGCTCACATACTCGATGGCATTAGCCATTTCAAACTCGATATCCTGATTCCGTTTGCTCTGGGAGCTGCTGCCGGACTAATTTTCTTTAGCCGATTTCTCTCATGGCTATTAGATCACTTCCACAAAGCAACACTACTGATCATCAACGGCATTCTGATCGGATCGCTCTGGGTGATCTGGCCTTTTCAAAATCGTGAGTATATTGAAGTCAGAGAAAAACAACGCCTGATAGATTCAACCCCTATCTTCCCTGAAGCGTTTGATTCAACAACTATGACTTCGTTGGCACTGATACTGGCAGGACTGGCTTTGGTGTTATTGATCGGTTATCTGGGTGATCGTAAAAGTAAGTGACCTGAACTCGGGTTAATTAACACAAACGACTTCTCGTCATTCCCGCATGCTTTAAGCGGGAATCTAGCTCTTAAATCATGGATTCCGGCTTAAACCCTACCGGAATGACGATGTTTATTTAAACTTCCTCAACGCTTTTATCAGGTTTATACTCGTAAATAATTATGGAGATTATTAGATGCTAAAACCAGTCAATGAATTCATTTCCGAAGCTCAGGCACAATGCAAATGTCTTGATGTAGAATCCGCGAGAATTTTATTTTTTGACGAAGCAGATGCTGTTGTCATCATTGACGTCCGTGAACCTCACGAAGTTGCCGAATCCAAACTCAAACACTCAATCAATATTCCTCGCGGCCTGCTCGAAATGAAAATCACAGGTCATTGTCCCGACCACGATACAACCATCCTGATCCACTGCGCCGCTGGTGGCCGAGCATCACTCGCCGCAGCGAGACTCAAGGAAATGGGCTACACAAAGGTTCACCCGATCACTGCCAAGTTTGATGAGATTAAAGAGGCTTTTGGGTAACGGAAAAGCTAATCATAAAGTTATCCGAACCTGAACCTGATTGCCATTCAATAGTAGTTGAAAAATGAATACGCTAGTCGCTATACAACAAACGAAGATATTTCCGATATTCCAGTAATTGCTTAACCAGAATTTCAGGATCATTAACTGCCCTCGAAACAATAATCCCTCCTTCGATTATTGTGGACAACATATCAGCCAGATCGTCACTGGTACTTTCCGATTTTGGCGTGTACTGGCTATTTATTTTTTCAATTTGTTCTTTAAATAACCTTCGCCAATCTTTGATGCTATCTGCTGTGAGCCCTCGCACCTCTTCGTTGACCTGATCTGATTCATAAGTAACGGCTGCAACAAGACAGCCCGGATGTAAGCCTTCCAGATCTTCCATCATTTCCGCTAATAATTTTACGAAAACCAGCATTTGTTGTAACGGGTCATCCGTGAGTTCTTCCGCACGCTCGAACAAACCACTGAACAACAAGGCGTCCTGTTCCCGGTAACGTTGCATTAAGGCGCAGACCAAATCATTCTTTCCGTCGAAGTGGTAAAAAAAGCCGCTTTTGGTAATACCGGCTTCGTTAATCAGAACCTCAATCGAAGTGGCAGCAAATCCGCTCATAAGAAAATGCCGCTCGGCAATGTTCATGAGTTTTTCTTTCGTTGCTTCGCCTTTGGTAGTCATTTTTACTGTACTCCAGGTAAAGTTTTTCTAAGTTCTAAATGTACATCTTCTGGCTTCCTGCCGACAAGCACCTTGTAACCAGTTGTATTATAACTACTTTTATAAATAATCCGTAAAAAGTACCACTAGCTCACTAGATAATTTACGCCTGACTAATAAACTGAAAACCTCAAAAGCAGTTAATTTTATCCGTACAAAAAGTACGCATTAGGAGGTTCAGAATATGTCAAATTATCGATTAAACTTACCACAGCTATCAGGCAAGATCTGTATTACCGACGGTGGGATGGAAACAGACTTAATTTTTAATCAACAGATAGACCTGCCAGAATTTGCATCATACGATTTGTTACGCACCCAACAAGGCTATGAAACACTGTATGAATATTTCAAAGTTTATGCAGTACTGGCACAGCGATTTAATGTAGGACTTATTCTGGAAACTCCCACCTGGCGAGCGAATCCTGACTGGGGAAAGAAAATTGGTGATTCACCAGATGCTATACACCAATTTAATCTGGAATCAGTAAAGCTAATCGAACATATTCGAGATGACTTCGAAACTGAAAATTCGCCAATAATTATCAGTGGATGCATCGGGCCACGTGGGGATGGATACACAGCAGATTCATTGATGTCGGCAACAGAAGCGCAACAATATCATTCAACACAAATCGCATCGTTTGCAAAAACTAACACGGATCTGGTTTCAGCTCTAACCTTAAATTATGTTGAAGAAGCCATTGGCGTTACCTTAGCTGCACAACAATACAATTTGCCAGTCTGTATTTCTTTTACTGTAGAAACCGATGGCAAACTGCCAACCGGAGAAACACTTGAACAAGCTATTCTCGCTGTTGATCAGGCGACTAATAATGGCCCCGCCTATTACATGATCAACTGTGCACACCCAACACACATTGATCACTTATTTAACAACACCGAAGGTCGTTGGCTGGAACGCCTGAAAGCGATCCGTGGCAATGCTTCCTGTCTCAGCCATCAAGAACTGGATGAAGCGGAAACACTGGACGATGGTAATCCTGTTGCCTTTGGGATTGAACTCGGCAACTTAAAAAATAGCTCATCACACATAACCGTTTTAGGTGGTTGTTGTGGAACTGATCATCGACATATAGAAGAAGTGTGCAATAACATCGCTGTAGCGATGGCTTAAAGAGGAATAAAAAATAATGGCAAAAATTCAATCAGGTGATTCCCATGATCGATAACCCGGTTCGTGGACGATTCAACGCATGGTTCTTTGCCGCACTCGACGGCTACATGCATTGGAAATACAAAGATATAAAAACTCGTCTGGTTGGAGAAGCTCCACCTGTCGTAGTAGAAATTGGCCCCGGCTCAGGGGCCAACCTCCGCTACCTGCCCGAGGGCACAAAGCTGATCGCCATCGAACCGAATCGGCAAATGCACGCCGTGTTGAAACAGCGTGCAAAACAACGCGGCATAGAACTCGATCTTCGTGGGCTCTTCGGCGAACAACTTGATCTGCCATCGGAATCTGTAGACTTCGTATTTAGTTCACTGGTTCTCTGCTCGGTAGAAAATCCGGAACAAGTCATCGCTGAGGTCCTCCGCGTATTACGACCCGGAGGACGGTTTGCCTGCGTCGAACATGTCAAAGCACCCGTAGACTCTGCTAACCACAAATTGCAGCGCACGATAAAGCGTCCATGGAAATGGATTTTCGAAGGCTGCGATCTTTGCCGGGATACAACCTCCACACTACAGTCCGCAGGGTTTGATCAGGTTGAAATACAAACCCTCGTGCTCCCTACGATATTTATACCCATCCGGCATCAGATTACAGCGGTTTGTGTGAAATAAAAGGAGTTCTGAGTAGCTAAAAAACTGCTAATAAAAGTATACGAACTTAACTTTGGTTCTTTTAAATGTGCGCTTGAAACGACTCACTATAATTTAAATTAATCCAATCAAGCATTTCTAAGTTTCGGATAGTTGAAGCAATAGTGGTGCGCTTTTTTTCCGTGTCCCATTTCTTTTTCCAATCAATAACATAATCATAAAGTTCTTGTTCAGTTATCGAGCTTGCTTCATTTGATTCTTTTAATTTTCGTGTGGCGTAAATAATTGTAGCCACTTCCTCTGCTTGTTCTGTATTTTTAATACGACTGAATAAATCAACAGTTTTATTAATTTTATTTTCCAAAGGAGCAAGCTCATTAGCATACTTACCAAAAATATTTTTATACTCTGGTCCAACTGTTAATGAACTCATATTGCCTAATTGTTTCTCAGAGACTAAGTTCATATTTGCAAAAACATTCATTGCTTCTTTAACTTCACTTGAAAATGGACCATAACTACTTTGTGTAAAAGTGAACCCTGTATCAATACCCTGCTCAGTCAAGATATAGCAAATTTTTTGAAAGATTGTTCTTCCAATAGGGTTTGCATATGGCTCTTTCTCCAACTCATGAATAACTTTAAGAATTGCAACCCAAGAGGGATTGATTTTTTTATTCTTTTTTCCCTTTTTAAAGTCATCTTCACGTATAGATTGACTCAAAAAGTCATGTTTAATTTGCTGTTGATTTACGCCAAAGGGCGCATAAATTTCTATTGGAATATCAAGGTTCGACAGCTTTTGATACATGAGTGGGCCAACATCTACCCAATCTAATCCACCATTCCCACAACCTAGTGGAGGGAATGCTATTGATTGAATACCCCAAGTTTCATAATGTTCTATAAAAAAATCCAAACCATTCACTATATCTTTTAAACGGGAAGCCGATCTCCAATGTTTTTTTGTTGGGAAATTAACGATAGATTCCCCTAGTATGTCTTTATAATGATAGGGTTCTCCGACTTGAACTTTATGCATTGCACATTTTTGTTCGTACTCTTTAAACATATTTGGATAACGTTTCTTGAATTCTTGTGCTATACCTTTACCCATAATACCAACACAGTTAACAGTATTAACCAGAGTATCAGCTGGACTTTCAAAGATATCACCAATAAGAACTTTCATTATTTATCTCTCGCAAAAAAATATGTTTGCATTTAATTCGATTGGCAAATTAAAGTTTTGTTCCCTAAGCTTTTCCAAGGCATTTGAACTTGATACATAAGCACCAACAATGTAGCTAGGATGGACACCGTTAGGAATTAATACCTCTGCACATTTAGCAGAGCTATGTTTCCATTGTGCGATACGATCATCTGGATGCCTCCAATCATCAGCATAAATCATACCAAAATTAAGAGAACTTAAATGGTCAGGCGTCATAAATTTTACATAATCACTAGATGCATTTTGATCAGTGATTACAACTCCTTCAATCTCTAATACTTTGTGAGAAAATCTCAAGACACAAAGATTTTCAGCCTGACCTTTACGTTTGTACATCATGGGATTTCGGGCATGGAAGTATAAATTGGCATACTGGTGTAAACGATACCCTCCAGGCACATTTTTCTTGTCACGCTTATCTTGAATTTCAGCCATAGACACATCTGTATGTTCTAATTGAGAGCAATTTTCATGAGATAAAATGCCATGTTCTAAAACTGATGATACATTTGTGATCGGCATAATACTATGAAACTCGGAACTAAATTGAATCACATCGCCTCTCTTAAACAGGCGCTGGAAGATCAGAAGATCCCATCAAATACTCATCAACTCCTCTCGCAGCCGAGCGCCCTTCAGCAATAGCCCAAACAATCAAAGACTGCCCTCTCTGCATATCACCAGCAGTAAAAACACCCTTAACACTGGACATCCAATGATCATCCGCAACCACATTCCCACGACCATCCAGATCAACACCAAGCTGCTCTAACATGCCTGGTTTTTCCGGCCCAAGAAAACCCATTGCAAGGAAGGCCAGATCACAGGGTAAGGTTTGTTCGCTACCTGCGACTTCTTCAAAACTGATCCGTCCATTGTCATTGATCATTTCTACTGTGACCAATTCCAGTCCGCTGAGATTTCCATTGCCGTCATCGATGAAGCGTTTGGTTGAGACGGAGTAAACACGTTCGACACCTTCTTCATGTGCGGAGGCTGTGCGGTAGATCAGTGGCCATTCTGGCCATGGATTTGTTTCGGCTCTTGTCTGTGGCGGTTTAGCCATGATCTCTAATTGATGTACAGATTTTGCACCCTGACGAGTTGATGTTCCGAGGCAATCGGCTCCGGTGTCTCCGCCGCCGATGATCACGACATGTTTGTCTTTAGCATCGATGAAGTTATCCGGTTTTGCATCACCTTCGCAGACTCTATTCTGCATGGATAAAAATTCCATCGCCTGATGAATACCGTTTAGCTCACGGCCTTCGGCTGGCAGATCACGTGCGGCACATGCGCCACCGGTTAATAACAATGCATCGAAATCTGCACGCAGATCATCGACAGAAACGTTTTCACCGACGTGGGCATCTGTTACGAAGGTCACACCTTCGGCTTCCATTTGTTCCAGTCGTCGATCAAGACGTTTCTTTTCCATTTTGAATTCGGGAATGCCGTAACGCATGAGTCCACCGATCCGATCAGCTCTTTCAAACACGGTGACATCGTGTCCGGCGCGAGCCAGTTGTTGTGCGGCGGCGAGTCCTGCTGGCCCTGATCCGACGATGGCGACTTTTTTGCCGGTTCTGATTTGTGCAACTTCAGGCACGATCCAGCCTTTTTCGAAAGCCTGATCAATGATCGAAAGTTCCACTGCTTTGATCGAAACCGGATCTTCGTTAATGCCGAGAACACAGGATCCTTCACAGGGAGCGGGACAAAGTGTGCCGGTAAATTCAGGGAAATTATTCGTCGCGTGAAGTCGATCGATCGCGTCCTGCCATTGATCACGATAGACCAGATCATTCCAGTCCGGAATTAAATTACCCAGCGGGCAACCCTGATGACAGAAAGGAATTCCACAATCCATGCAGCGCGCCGCCTGTTCTTTCAACGGATCAACCGGCCACGGTTTCATGACCTGATGGTAATCTTTCACCCGTTCTTCAACGACACGATAAGGTTGTTTGACGCGATCAAACTCCATAAATCCGGTAATTTTACCCATGAGCGGCCTCCATGATGGCGACATCCACTGAGGTTCCATCTTTCTCCGCTTGTTCGATTGCGGCTAATACGCGTTTGTAATCTTTCGGCATAACTTTTATAAATCTCGACTGATATTCATCCCAATCATTCAGAATTTCATTCGCAACATGACTGTGCGTGTATTCCAGATGTCTGGTGAGTAATGATTTTACAAGTTCCACATCTTCTTCCGATTCGAGTGGATCCAGATCAACCATGTCCTGATTACAGTTGATCATAAATTGTTTTTTATCCGCGAGGACGTAAGCGACACCACCGGACATTCCGGCGGCAAAGTTTCTGCCAGTTGGCCCGATGATAACTACGCGACCACCTGTCATGTATTCGCAACCGTGATCACCGATGCCTTCGACGACGGTATTCACACCACTATTTCTGACCGCAAAACGTTCGCCTGCCAGTCCGCGAATAAATACTTCGCCCGCTGTCCCACCGTAAAGCAGCACATTGCCGACGATGACATTGTCTTCGGCAGTGAAGCTTGAATGTCGTGGCGGATAGACAATGATCTTGCCGCCGGACAAACCTTTACCAAGATAATCATTGGCATCACCTTCCAGCGTCAGGGTCATACCTTTGGGTATGAACGCGCCGAAACTCATGCCGGCTGATCCGTTGAAATGCACATTGATCGTGTCTTCCGGCAAACCTTCCGCACCATATTTTTTCGTGATGTTGTAACCCAGAATCGTGCCGACTGTTCGATTGGTATTCAGAACCGGAACAATAATATCGACGGGTTTCTTATCTTCGATGGCTTCTTTGCATAAAGGCAGTAAGGTTTTCATATCCAGCGATTGATCTAAACCATGATCCTGTTCATTGACGTGGTAGATGCCGACGCCTTCCGCGGCTTCCGATTTGAGCAGGATTGCCGAGAGATCCAGACCTTGCGCTTTCCAGTGATCAACAGCATTACTGGTTTCCAGTCTGTCCACCTGACCGACCATTTCATTGATTGTTCTATAACCGAGTTCCGCCATATATTCGCGTACTTCTTCGGCAATAAATTTGAAGAAATTTTCGACGAACTCTGGTTTTCCCTCAAACTTTTTGCGTAGCTCGGGACTCTGCGTGGCAATACCCACCGGACAGGTATTCAGATGACACTTACGCATCATGATACAGCCCATGACCACCAACGGTGCGGTTGCGAAGCCGTATTCTTCTGCGCCAAGCAGTGTTGCGATCACTACATCCCGACCGGTTTTTAACTGACCATCAGTTTGCACGACGATCCGATCACGGAGTTTATTTTGTACTAATACTTGCTGCGTTTCAGCCAGTCCCAGCTCCCACGGCAGACCCGCATGTTTAAGAGAGCTCATCGGTGATGCGCCGGTTCCACCATCGTAACCAGAAACCAGTACAACATCAGAATGCGCCTTGGCAACACCGGCGGCGACTGTTCCTACGCCTACTTCGGCTACCAGTTTTACATGAACCCTGGCTTGCGGATTGGCATTTTTCAGATCATGGATCAACTGCGCCAGATCTTCTATGGAATAAATATCATGATGCGGAGGCGGTGAGATCAAACCTACGCCCGCGGTTGAATGACGCACTTTTGCGATCCACGGATAAACTTTTGGCCCCGGCAACTGACCACCTTCACCCGGCTTTGCACCCTGCGCCATCTTGATCTGAATATCATCGGCATTGGCGAGATATTCACTGGTGACACCGAAACGACCGGAGGCAACCTGCTTGATTGAGCTTCGACGCAGATCACCATTTTCGTCCGGTGTAAAACGATCAGCATCTTCGCCACCTTCTCCGGTGTTCGATTTCGCACCGAGCCGGTTCATGGCAATGGCCAACGTTTCGTGTGATTCCTGACTGATCGAACCGTAGGACATTGCGCCAGTTGAGAAACGCTTCATGATATTTTCTATCGATTCAACTTCTTCGATCGGGATAGACTGATCAGATTTCTTGAACTCAAACATGCCACGCAAAGTCGCCAGTTTTTCGCTCTGATCATTTACCAGATCAGTATATTCTTTGAAAACTTTGTACTGCCCTGTGCGAGTTGCATGTTGTAATTTGAAAACCGTATCGGGATTGAATAAATGATATTCGCCATCGCGTCGCCATTTATATTCACCACCCCATTCCAGATCAGGTTTCTGCGAAGGACGATCAGGAAATGCATGGTGATGACGAAGGCTCATTTCTTTGGCGACTTCTTCGAGACCAATGCCGCCGATACGTGATGCTGTCCAGGTGAAATATTGATCAACAAACTCCTTGTTCAAACCAATCGCTTCAAACACCTGCGCACCGCGATAAGATTGAACCGTCGAGATCCCCATCTTCGCCATGGTTTTAGTCAGACCTTTGTTGACGGCCTTGATGAAGTTTTTAACCGCAGACTCATGTTCCATTTCCGGCAGATAACCTTTGCCTATCATGTCGCCCAGTGATTCGAAAGCCAGATAAGGATTGACCGCACCAATACCGTAACCAATCAGCACGGCAAAATGATGAATCTCCCGCGGCTCGCCTGATTCCAGAATCAGCCCGGCCTTTGTACGAGTTCCAGATCGGATCATGTGATGATGCACACCAGCCGTTGCCAGCAATGCCGGAATTGCGGCCATTTCCTTATTAATGCCGCGATCCGAAAGAATGATGTTCGTGTACCCCTCGTCTATCGCCGAATCGATTTCAGCAAAAACTCCTTCAAGTGCCTTGTCCAGACCTTCGCCGCCTTTGGCAACCGGATACAGAATTGAAACCGTTTTAGTTTTAAAACCGGGTAGGTTCACATCGCGAACTCTTGCCAGTTCTTCGTTAGTAAGAATCGGCGAATGTATTTTGATCTGCCGACAACTTTCCGGAGTTGGTTCGAGCAGGTTCGCTTCTGGCCCGATTGTGGTCGCCACTTGTGTGACCAGTTCTTCACGGATTCCATCCAGCGGTGGATTGGTAACCTGTGCAAACAACTGTTTGAAATAGTCATATAGAAGTCGTGAACGATCAGACAACACGGCGAGCGCGGTATCTGTTCCCATAGAACCTGTTGGCTCCAGTCCATTGGCTGCCATCGGAGCCATTAAGGTTTTCAGATCTTCGTGGGTATAACCGAATGCCTGCTGGCGTTGCAGCAAAGTATCCGCATCTGATCCGTGGATCTGTTTTGGAATAGGTAATTTCTCGATTGAGATCAGATTTTCTTTTAACCAGTCCGCATAAGGATGTTCCGTCGCGTATTGTTTTTTCAGTTCTTCATCATCAATGATGCGGCCCTGTTTTGTATCAACCATAAAGATTCGACCGGGATGCAGACGATCTTTGACCAGAACATTTTCGGGCGGAATTTCCAGCACGCCGACTTCCGAGGCCATCACCACCATGTCGTCTTTGGTGACGTAATAACGCGAAGGTCGTAAACCGTTTCGATCAAGCACCGCGCCGATCACTTCACCATCGAGGAAAGCAACCGATGCCGGACCATCCCATGGTTCCATCAGGCAGGCATGATATTCATAAAATGCTTTGCGTTCGGTATCCATCGTGTCATGACCACTCCAGGCTTCCGGGATCATCATCAGGAGAGCATGCGGTAACGGGCGACCGGTCATGTGCAAAAATTCCATGACATTATCGAATGTCGCCGAGTCACTGCCACCTTCGATCACGACAGGGAAAAGTTTCTTCAGATCATCGCCGAATAAAGATGATTCACATAAAGCTTCGCGCGCGCGCATCCAGTTTGCGTTACCGCGGGCGGTGTTGATCTCGCCGTTGTGGGCAATATATCGGAACGGATGTGCAAGTTTCCACGCCGGGAAAGTGTTAGTTGAAAAACGTTGATGAACCAGCGCCATACATGATTCGAAATCCGGATCATTCAGATCAGGAAACATCGGTTCAAGTTGAGGGCCGGTCAGCATTCCTTTATATAGACAGGTTCGATAAGAAAGCGATGGCACATAAAAACGGTCTTGTTCAGACAGATCAGAACCCCAGATCGCATGTTCGGCCAGTTTGCGGATCACATAAAGTTTGCGTTCAAAAGAAGCTTCGTCTTTTACATCTTTGCCGCGACCGATAAAGATCTGTTTGAAAGTAGGTTCGCCGGAAACAGCCGTTGGTCCAAGTGAAGAATCATCGGTAGGAACATCGCGCCAGCCGAGCACTTTCTGGCCTTCTTCCATAACGATGTTTTCAAGGATCTCGCGACAGCGTTGCGACTGCTCTGGATCATTCGGCAAAAAGATCATGCCAGCGCCGTAATGTCCGAATTCCGGTAACTTAATGTTCAGTTCTTTACAAACACGCTGGAAAAATTTGTCGGGTGTCTGGGTCAGGATCCCAACGCCATCACCGGTATTTTCCTCGCAGCCACAGGCGCCACGATGGATCAGGTTTTTCAGGATGGTTAAGGCATTACTGACGATCTTGTGAGATTTTCGTCCTTTAATATCAACAACAAATCCAACACCACATGAATCATGTTCAAATTGCGGATCATAAAGGCCTTTTGCGGGAGGGTAATTCTTCTGCATTCGTATCACCAGATCATTATTATTGTGGTTTCTAGCTGACACAGAAAGCGCTGTTCAACAGCAATATTGGAAGTGTTCTTGGTGCGATTGCCGTACAGGTTCCGTGTTCAGACTTACCCCTGTTGAACTTAAAAGGGCCGAGTAGTATAGCTCTACAGGCCTTTTTTGTCACTATTTAACATTGTCTTCCTGCTACTGATGCAGCAGGATTTAGTCTCTAAGCCGTTGGAGGCTCAATGAAAGGATGAACTTCAGACTAATCAGGAAAACGGTTCCAGGCGTGTAAAGCAGCAATTTTATAGGCTTCGGCCAGTGTCGGATAATTAAAAACATTATGGACAAAATAATCCATGGTTCCACCCAGTTGCATTACTGCCTGACCAATGTGGATCAATTCTGTTGCGCCTTCACCGACGATATGGACTCCGATCAAGCTACGATCTTCCAGACTGAATAACAGTTTCAGCAAGCCTTCTCGCAGACCAAGAATCTGCCCTCTGGAAGTCTCACGAAATCTGGCTTCACCAACTTCGTAACCAATGCCTTTTTCTTTACAGTCTTTTTCTGTCAGGCCGATGACACTCATTTCTGGAACAGCATAAATCCCAAAAGGAAAATCGCTAAAAAGAGCATCTATTTTTTTGCCAAAAGCATGACAGGTAGCATGTCGCCCTTGTTCCATCGAGGTGGATGCCAGACTTGGGAAACCAATCACATCGCCTGCAGCATAGATATGTTTCACTTTTGTTCTGTAATGTTCATTAACCTCGATCAGTCCACGCTCATCGGCAGAGACACCGGCTTTTTCCAGTCCAAGATCATCCGTATTTCCCTGACGGCCTGCTGCAAACAAGACCATATCGGCACGGAGTTGACTGCCGCTTGAAAGATGAAGCTTGACGCGCTGCTTTCCAAGATATTCCACTTTTTCTACATTTTCACCCATGCGAATCGCAACGCCACGGTCACGTAGGTGATGAGTAAATTCATCAATGATCTCTCTATCCAGAAAACCAAGCATGTCTTCGCGACCATCGACGAGCGTGACATCAATATCGAGCGCGCTATAAATTGACGCATATTCGACACCGATAACACCAGCGCCAACAACGATCATAGTCCGAGGCAATTTCTCAATTTCAAGGATGTGATCACTGTCGAGAATTCGTTTACCATCAAACGGAATATTGGGTGGCTGTACCGGCGATGTGCCAACAGAGATCATGAATTTTTTCGCTTCATAATCCTGATGTTTTCCTTCTTGATCGGTCACTCTGACCGAGTGCGGATCAAGGAATTTGGCCTTGCCGACAATAGAAGTCACACCATTTCGATAAAGTTGATGCTGGATAACATCGATTTCATGCCGAGTCGTAATGTCCAGTCGTTGAACAAGATCCTGAGCCGTGATCCGTTCTTTGACGCGATAACTCTTACCGTAAAACCCTCGTTGCCGCCAGCCGGTTAGATAAAGAACCGTCTCACGTAAGGTTTTGCTCGGGATTGTTCCGGTATGCAAACAATTACCACCGACGGCAGTATGCATCTCGATCATGGCAACTGACTTGCCCAGTTTAGCCGCCTGTATTGCCGCACGTTGTCCGGCAGGGCCACTTCCAATAACGATAAAATCAAATTTATTCATAACTTTCCACTATCCCAACTAATTGCAGGTCATTAATAGAATATGGAAAGCAACAAATGCGCCAGTTTAGCATTCGCTCAAAAAACCAATTGTTTGAGGATTAAAGCATTTGTCATACAGGTCGATTAAGTAGGTAACCAAACCTCAACAAAATGAAGGGTAATTTTATGGCACATATTTTAGCAGTAGATGACGCACTAACTATCAGAAAAGTCGTAGAGGCTATTCTGGTCGAAGAAGGACACACCGTAGATGTCGCAGAAGATGGCGTCGCCGCTTTGAACATGGCTCGAAAAACGGATTACGATATTGTTCTTTCTGACGTAAATATGCCGAACATGGGCGGCATTAGTTTATTGAATAAATTACGTGGAATGGAACAATATAAATCGACTCCAATCTTGATGATCACAACAGAAGGTGCTGGTTATAAAAAAGACAAAGCAAAAGCAACGGGTGCAAGTGGCTGGTTGGAAAAACCATTTGATCCTCCTCGTCTTGCGAATGCGGTAGAAAGTTTGTTAGAGAAATACGCTGCTGTGTAGTAGCTCTTTTATCTGGTTTACAGGATAGGCTTCGGTCTATCCTGCTTTCCATTCCCTCCATCCACCCAGCATCGGAAAATAAAGTGCCAGCTTGATCGGACGATCTTCCAATTGTCCCATTAACTTTGCATAACGTTCGAGCTGATCCTGATAACGAAGCTGTTCATTATCGAGAAATGCTTCAAGCCCACCACCTTCGTGACCACCTGTTTTATAATCAATGATCCAGCGTGTACCTTTTTCACCTATGAAGGTTCGATCAAGAATCACATTCGTCATTTCACCATCCACAATACCTGTCAGCGAATATTCGTTTCTGGCTTGAAGATGATCTTTGCTCAGTATCCAACAACCACGATCATCTTTAAGCGTCCGCTCGATCGCCTTTTGCACTTTTTTTACGGCTACTGGGAGCAGCGTTTTTGAAAGACCGGATTCGAGAAGTAATGCTTCGATCAGTGGCGTGATTAAAAGCACTCTTTTTTGTTCGCCATTTTGATTCCATTGATCGGCTCCTTCCTCTGCAACCTCTTGCAACAAGCGATGTACAACCGTGCCAATATGTCTTGCGGGCGCTCCAGCCCAGATGAATTCCAACGACTCTCTGGAATCTTCTTTCTGTTTTAGATCGTTTTGATTTTTTTGCCATTGAACTGAATCTGGTAATGGCGGTAGCGTCCAATCAGTTGGCAACCTTCTGATCGTTGGAGTGAAAGTTTTTTTCAATTCTTCCGTCTGATCAACTTGTCCTTTTTCCTCTGCCACACTAATAAACTCTGCCTCTACTGAAGGCCAGATTCTGGCCAGCAGAGATCGTTGATCCGGAGATTTTAGTTCGCCTTTATTGTTGTATTCAGCTCGCCCGATCAAATGTAGATGCTCTCTTGCACGGGTTGTTGCGACGTAAAGCAGGCGAACAGTTTCGTGTCGGGATCTTTGTTTTTCAAGACTGGCCAAGTACAAATTAATGCGTTCTTTTTCGTGACCGACTTCCTCTATAGGTGCGAGTAGAAGTTCGTTTTTATCTTCATGAACATTTTGCCATTCCGTCCATTGCAGTAATTGTCGATCATCATTTTTTGATTGCCGATCCAATGCTGGAATGATCACCGTATCAAACTCAAGACCTTTTGATTTGTGGATCGTCATGAGCTGCGGCAGTTTCTTTGTTGATTGTGTTGGTGTTGCGAACAGTCTGGCGATCGCTAGATCGAGCACATCAAATGAAGCAAGTTCCCCGCCTTCGTCTAATCCATTTAATAATTCAAAAAAGGATTTTGCATCGTCCAGATCAGAATCATTTTGCACACAAGCAGGCCCGCCGAGCGAAATCCAGACACCTTCCACCCAACGCGATAATGAAACACGACGTTGTTGTTTTAGTGCATTTTCAAAAACCACCTGCAATCGTGCAAGTCGAACTTGTCCATCTTCGCTGAGAGTTTTGAATCTTTCCTTGTCATTGATCAGCGTCCAAATTGGCTGCCCTGTTTGCTCCACCAGCAACTCAAGATCCAGCAATGTCAGCCCACACCACGGTGCTCGTAAAATTGCCAGCCATGCCGTTTTATCTGCCAGATGAAGCAGCGCGCAAGTTAAAGAATATAGATCTCGGACGACAGGTTGTTGCGATAATCCTTCTATTTCGACCGCCTGATATTCCAGCTTTTGATCCTTAAGATGAGTCGTGATCTGCGCAAAATGTGACTTGCTTCGCACCAGGATCGCAATCGTGTCATTTCTATCGACCGCCTGCCGAACTTGATCACAAACCAGTTCGGCTTCCTGTTTTTTATCCGCGTCGATCAGCGGATGAATTGTGACAGCGGCTGTAGAAGAATGATCATTAAACGCCTCGGATGACGTGTAAGAAACTGCGCCATGGATCACCGATGCTTTAGTCGGCATTGCGATCTTGAATGCCTTGTTGACCCAGTCCACCACCGCACGTTCTGATCTAAAATTCACGGTCAATTGCAGCGGCGTTAATTGCACATGACCCAGAGCTTGTTGTTGCTGGATGTTCAAAAATAAACCAACATCAGCCTCTCTGAAACGGTAGATCGATTGCATCGGATCGCCGACCAAAAATAACGTGCGCCCATCATCTATTTCCCAACCTTCGGTGATCCTCTCAAGCAATAAATGTTGACTGACGGAAGTGTCTTGAAACTCATCAACCAACAAATGTTTGATCTTATAATCCAGCGTTAATGCCAAATCGGTTGGCTGCTCATCATCGCCCAATGCATCAACAGCGGCGATACTAACTTCGGTAAAATCAACTTTTCCCTGCTCACGAAAAACCAGACGCAATTGAGCAACGGCCAAATGCAACACCACGAATAATGCCTGCAAAACTTCCCACTGATCTTCGCGATACTCAGGCGCAGGCAATACACGGATGGCTCGTAAATTCTCCAGTAAGCCGGGAATATTTTGTAGTTTTTCGATCAAATGTGGAACCGCTGCTTTCATCTCTGCCTGAAATTTTTTTTGTTCACCAGATGGCACAGGAAAGCCCTGATTTTTGTTGACGGATTTCCTCCAACTGTCAGCTTGCGTCAAAACCAGATCGATCAAACCTTCCCATAAGTGAAGACTTTCGGGAAATGGATCGGGCATTTCCTGAATTCCGGCACATGCCAAAAGATGCGTTACTTTGTCTTCTTTTTGCAAATTCTCAGCAGCATAATTTGCTAACCTTACCCATTCCGCGATCACGTCCTTCGGACACTTTTTGAGCGTCTGCTCCAACGTTTCTGTGATGATCGAACAGAGACTGGCTTCAAGGTTTTCGCGTTCCTGTTCCAGCCCATCCGTCACCAGGATATGTCTGCGCCAGTGATCACGTTTTTGTAACAAATTGGTGATCATCGTTTCGAGTTTCTGCCAATTGTTATCCAGGTGCCCGAGCAGAAAAGCAACGTCTGGTGATCGCGACATTTCCTGCAATGTTGCACGAGCAGCTTTCTTATAAAGATCGCTGGCATCCGTGACGGTGACTGGATTGACACCCGCACGAGATAGAACGGGCATTTGTCGTGCGAGGCTGGCACACAATGCATCGATAGTTAGAATCCGTAGACGGTTTGGGTTTTGTTGCAGGTTCCAGTTGAGCTCTTCATCTCTGATCAAAACATTTCGCGCCAATTGCCACGTTGTTTGTTCGTGAGGTTGATCCGGTTTTTCTGATCCGGCGGCTTTCTCAAGCGAAGCTAAAATTCGTCCACGCATTTCAGCTGTTGCTTTGCGCGTAAATGTGATCGCAATGATTTCTTCGGGAGATTCAACCGTCGCCAACAATGCCAGATATCGTTGCATGAGCAATTCGGTTTTTCCTGATCCGGCGGGTGCTTGAACAATGAAAGATTGTGTTGGATCAATAGCCAGATCCCTGGTGGATTGATCGGCGGCGGTCACTGATTACCTCCGTTATTTCCAGACATTTTTTCATGATCCATTTCAAACTGGCTGGCGATCTCATCAATACGACATAAGCTTTGGTAACTACAATATTGGCAAGTGGAACTATCTTTTGGATTAACCAACGCCTCTCCGCGAATAAATTGTCCCGCCAGGTTTTCTAATGTTGCTCGCCAATCTACGATCAACTGATCCCAGTCTTCATAAACTTTTCCAATGCCAAGATCTGCTGAAAAGCCGGTGAAATTCTGATCACCTTTTTTTACCTTGGCGAATAAAACAGCTTCGGGAGTCTCGTCCATGCTCACCGCATAAAGTGGCAGTTGTGGTTCATCGGGCCGATCACCTTCCCAACTTTTTACGCTGATATCTCCAGTTTTATAATCGATTAATGCCAGCTCACCACCTTCCAATTTATCGATTCGATCAACACGAGCCAAAACGCTAATACCGCCGAGCGTCAATTTCATTTCGTGTTCTCTTGCGACGACCGTGAATGAGTCTCGAGCTTGTTCGACTTTCAGCCATTCGTTTAATAATTTTTCCAGCCGATCAATTTCAAGCATCTGAAATTGTTCTTCTCTGATCACTGATTTTCCGGTACGGAAATCTTTCAAGGCAAGTTCAACAGCATCATGAATTTCTTTATTGATCTGATCGGTTGAAAGTCGTTTGAGTTTTTCTTGTGTCTGTAAATTTCCCCAGAGAATTTCTAGCGCATCGTGAACTAAAGATCCTCTTTCCGCCGGACTCAAGCCCGGTTCGGCAACGCCCAATGGTTGAGCTTTGAGGCGATGTCGAACAAAAGCACGAAACTGACAAGCGGCCTGATCTTTAAAAATTCCTGTACCACCCTGCCAGACTTTATTTTTCGGTAATGATCTGGCCTGATTGTCTGCGAGTTCTTCCAACGTAATCTGTGATCGCATTTGCTGCTTATGATCTGCTATTTCGCTGATCTCAATATTATTTTTTTCTGGCCAGTTTGTGATCAAAGGACTGGGGCGTAGTTCTTGATCTGCTTCTTGCGAGGGATAACTAAACATGATCTCTGGCGCGGATCGTAATAAGCCGTCAGTCATTTTTCGGGAAAAACTCAGCTCGGCTTCCGCTGTCGCATGTGGCATTTTTTGATCACGCTGGAGCTTCAGCGGCAAGAAAGGATTTGGTGACGGTTTTGCTGGCCATTGATCGTCGGTCATTCCAAGCACGAGAAGATGATCAAACTGTAAGCCGGTTGCTTCCAGCATACCCATGATCTGGATTGGTACATCGGAGATCGTTTCGGGTTGAAAAGTCTGATCAGTGGCAATTTTTCGTAAATGTTGTAGCGCAGTGGTGTAACCCATTTCTCTGGTAACGGTTTCCAGCACAACACATTGTTCGCGCACCGTTCGCCATGATTCCAATGTCTGAAATTCTTCGCTGCTTAATGTGCGATCTGGCCAGCCCATACTTTCGAGGATGGCATCAAAGAGCTTGATCCATTCGACTATCGTACGTTTGTCTGAAATTTCTGCTTCTTCGATCAGTGCGTGAGTTTTGCTCAAAATTTCTGACAAGATTGGGCAATACCAGATCGTTTCTTCAGTGGATGCTTCTTTTATAACCAGCGACAGGCCGAGAGAATCGTCACCATATTGTCGAAGTTGTGCATCCAACAAACAACGTTGTGACATTTCTGATTCACCGCCAGCAATGAAGGGAGAACGAATTAACCGGCTTAGATCTTCCAGTGGTAATCGACCCGTTGCCGAGCTCAAGATCAGAAATGCAGTTTTGATCACGGCGTATGAGCTCAGTGGATCACCCAGAGAAATATTGAAAGGACGAATGCTTTTTGATTCTGATAAGGCCGATCCCGGTAATATTGCCTCTGGTATTAGAGTGTCTTCAAACACAGCGGTTATTTGCACTTTTCTTTTATGTAGATCGGGTACGACAACACCTATTCGAGATTGTGGATTTTGTTCCAGAAGAAAACGAACTTTGGCTGCAACCAACTGCAACTCGTGATCGGCATCTGTGCAGGCAAGGCGCACAGCATTCAATTTAACTTTTTCTGGCTGATGTATTTCGATTCGACAACCTTTTGCTTCGAGCAGATCAAACAGACGTTTTTGCGCGGGACTTAACTCATCAAAACCTGCCAGCAAGATCCGATCAGGCACAGCTAAACTTCCAGATTCAAACTGTTTGATCAGCTTGCCTGCCAGTATATCCTGATCAATCCAGTGTTTGTATTCCAGTCGATCCTGATAGGCTGCTGCCCATTCACAAAATGCTTGTGTATCGAGATTGTGTTCCGCCAGCGAGTTTTTAATTTGATCAAATGGTAGATCGTGATCATGCAACAAGCGCCAGGCCTCCATCGCTGCGCGGGTGGTTTCTCCGACTTGTAATAAACCATCTGATGCTGATGAATATCGAATAATACCTTCCCAGATCACACGCGACTGGATGTTATTCAGTAGCAATATTGGCGTTTCGGGCTGATCGAGGTCTTCCCGCCATAAGCTATTCATCCAGCTTGTCCAGGGTAATATTTGGGGAGATTCCCAGACTTGCTTGCCCACCGCCACCTGATCAGCAGAATACTGTGTCGCCAGTTCTCGAGAGAGACGGCGGTTTACGGTGATAATCAGATGATGGTTGAGTAATGACATGGGCAAAGTAATGTTAACAAAATAGGCTTAGGATCTCGCTTCTATTCACTTCCTTGCTATAATCACTTTCATGCGTTCATTCTTTTGTATTTTTCTGCTGCTGATCGCCACCTCGATAGAGGCGCGTATGTATCAGTGGGTCAACCCGACAACGGGGCATTCTCAGATGTCCGGAAAACCGCCTGCCTGGTATCGAAGCGAGATGGGCGGCCCGCGGGTGCTGGTTTTTGAGAGGAATGTATTGGTGGATGATACGGCTGTGCTTGTTGGCGAAGATCAACGCTTGCAACTTAGAAATAAAGCCTTGCAGATCGCACCATCTGAAAAAGAGAAAAAGCTGATCGCAGCAGAAGCCGTGGCAACTCTGGAAGCACAAATTCAGGCAATTGTGGAATCTCCCGCGATGGAAGAATATCTAAAAAGCCCTCCGATCCCTGAAGATCAGAAATCAAATTCTGCAGGCCTAAAGCTCATTGAAGAGAGTAGAAAAACAGCAGCATCTTCTGGATCCGGTGATCAGGAAGATAAAGTTACTGACCGTAAGATTAAGCCTGCCAGAGAATCGGCTGATGAAAGAGTAGAAAGACTAAAGGCCTTGATCAGTGCCTGGGATAAAAGTAAAACTGAGGAAGCAAAATCTCTGCTTGATCCAAAAGTCGTGGCAGATCAGGAAAACAAATAACTCTTAAGCTTCTTTAAGAATCGAACATCTTTTTAATACTGTCGAAAATGCTCCGCCGACCTGTGGCTGTCAATGTCCTTAGTTCCTTCAACGTTTTATTTTCCGGATTGATCTGCAAACCGATTTTGATGTAACCAACCGCGGACTCATAATTATTTTCCGCCAGTTCTTTTTCTGCCAGAAAAGCAAAACTCTCTGCGATTGCCTTCAAACCCTGACGAGCAGATCGATTATCAGGGTTAATTTCCAACAACCGAACATAGTAGTAATAAGCGTTTTCTTCCGGTGGCGCTGTCAGTCGATATTCTTCCAGACTTTTTCTTGCTAACCAGCCTAGAGCCCTTGATACTTCGTCAACTTTATCCGGATCGCTGGCTATTACCGGCTTCGTACCGGGTGCAGGAATCGGAGCCAGATTAACCTGTGAATCAAGATTGGCCTCTCCCGCTTGTATCGTATTCAGTGAAGAAAATTTCTCATTTAACTGTGAGTGCTTATACGAAACAATGGCAAAACCTGTTCCGGTCAGAAGCAGTAGTCCCGTCAAAAGATAGGTCGGCCATTTAGATGCTTTTTTATATTGTCCCATGTGAGAAGTGAAAACTTCATCAACAGGCATTTCTTTATTTTTGCTGTCAGTTGAGACTTCATCAGAAGATTTAGCCGATTCCACTTGCTCAAGATGGTGAATATAATGCAGAACACTATTTGCATCTCTGAAACGGTTCTTGCGGTTTTTTGCCATCATCAAATTCAGTAATGGCTGATAGATCTGATGTTCATCCGGCAGCGTTGGAACCGGAGCCTGTTTATGCTGAACGATCACGTCGATCACAGATTCTGATTTATAAGGTTTCTCGCCGGCCAGCATTTCATACAAGATAATACCCAGTGCATAAATATCTGCACGCCCATCAATAGGGCCATCTTCCGCCTGTTCCGGTGCCATGTAATTTGGGCTGCCGAGGAAAACACCTGTCGAGGTCAAATCCTGATCCATAGTCAGACGTTTGGCGATGCCGAAATCTGTCAGTAATGGCTCACCTTTTTTATCGAATAAAATGTTCCCTGGTTTTACATCACGGTGCACAATTCCTTTCTTATGTGCCGCATCCAGACCGCTACAGATTTTTTTAACGATCTCGATGGATTCGAGTGCAGAGATTGGACGCTTCAAACGCGTCCTGAGATCACCGCCCTCAATATACTCCATTGAAATAAACAGAAAATCCTCAGCGATCCCGATGTCGTAAATGGTGATGATGTGTGGGTGGTTAAGTGACGCAACGATCCGACCTTCATTGAGGAATCGTTCCACATGCTCTTTGGTATCACGACTGTTGGTGTTCAGCACCTTGAGCACCGCCAGCCGACCCAGCGATTCCTGCACCGCCAGATAAGCCGTGGCCATACCGCCTTCACCGATTGTTTTTTCTATTCTGTAGCCTGATATTTCCATGTTCTAAATTTTTTACCGGATCAACACTTGCTATTATCGGCACATTATAGCGCCCCCTGAATCAAATAGATGAAAACAAGCGAAAAATGTCATCTTCACCTTACTATTTTTGCCAAAGAAAATTTATTTACACATCAATGAGTTAGTAAACATGAAACAATCTGTGACGAAATTCAAAACATTGTAAAGCAGATCGGCCTCCTTCTTGCATTGTCTTCAACATGGAGAAGAGACTGAATGGTCTCTGCTATTAATGATAATGAATTAAAAAAGGAGCAATACAGGTCATGGTACAAGCAGAAATTTCGAACAACGAACGCCGTAATGAATCACAATTAATCTTGGAAAAAATGCTACAGGAACGCCGTAATGAATCACAACTAATCATAGAAAAAATGCTAGAGGAACGCCGCGAAATGCTGGTGTTACTCTGTGAAGTCTCAGGACTCAAACCATTCAAAGCAGAAACACCCGTCAAAGATAGTCTACAAAAATTCTGCGAAGTTTTAGTCGATTATATAGCCTCAGCGCATTTTGGATTATACGAACGAATCGCAGCAGGAAATGAACGACGTAATAATGTCGTTAATATCGCCTCAAAAACCTACCCTCTCATTTCAGATTCAACACAAGCCGCCATCGAATTCAACGAAAAATACGAGCCACTGGATACTGTCATGATTGAAGATCACCTACAAAATGATCTTTCTATCTTGGGTGAGATTCTGACTTCACGTATTGAATATGAAGATCAGTTGATCGTAGCAATGATTGGCAACCCTTCTATGCTGGAAGAAACTCCTTAACCTTCACCGTCTTCTATTGCTTTATGTTTCATGCGGATAAAATCGCTGTGTGAAACATAAAGCAGATCGGTGATTTTACGAATATAGTAATCCTCATATTTATCGATCTCTCCATCCGCCAGCGCTACATCCCAAAGTAACTTCACCAGATTGATCTTTTGATCCGCTGAAAACCGATCATTTATTTCTCGGGTAAATTCGTGAAATGAAGTTGCATCATCAGTTTTATCATTCGCCAGTGACATCAAATTTTCTGATTCTTCCTGATCCAGGGAAAAAGTTTTTTGTAAGACTGCGAGAATTGTTTTTTCTTCAACTTCGGAAACATGCGCGTCAGAACGACTAATCTCGATCAGCAATACGGAAGCTGCTAACTGTAACCCATGTTGCTGTTCCTGCTCTGTAGGTTCGGCTTCTGTGATTCGATCACTAAAAAACTTTTTGATTGTACTTAACACAGTCAACTCCTTATATAATTGTATCCATGATAACCCAACTTTCCAATGCTAATCTCGCAGAACGAGACACGAATGTCGTCTGGCATCCCTGCACACAAATGAAAGATCACGAAACATGGCCGCCGATCCCGATCAAAAGTGGGCAAGGCGTGTGGCTGGAAGATCACGATGGCAATCGTTATCTGGATGCGATCAGTTCATGGTGGGTGAATCTTTTTGGTCATGCAAATCCGCGTATCAATCAAGCGATCGCTGATCAGCTGGGTACGCTGGAACAGGTGATGTTGTCAGGTTTCACCCATGAGCCTGTCGTACGATTATCTGAACGTCTAGTTGAGATTACACCCGCAGGACTTGATCGCTGTTTCTTTGCTGACAACGGATCTTGCGCTGTCGAGATCGCCATGAAAATGAGTTTTCATTATTGGCTGAATTGCGGCAAGCCGAACAAGAAACGCTTCGTCAATCTGGCGAATGGTTATCACGGAGAAACTTTGGGAGCATTGTCCGTTTGTGATGTGCCTTTGTATAAGAAAACATACGGCGCATTATTGCTGGATGTGATCACCGCGCCATCACCCGATTGTTATCATCGTGAAGCAGAACAAAGCTGGGAGGATTATTCCCGCCAGCAGTTTGTCGAAATGGAAAAAATTCTCGCTGATCAGAATGAAGAGATCTGCGCCGTGATCGTCGAACCGCTGGTACAGGGTGCTGGCTTCATGCGCATGTATCATCCGATTTATCTGGAACTCCTGTGTGAAGCCTGCGATAAATATGATGTGCATTTGATTGCGGATGAAATTGCGACAGGCTTTGGACGAACCGGAACTATGTTTGCCTGTGAGCAAGCAGCAATTACGCCGGACTTTATGTGTTTATCAAAAGGCATCACCGGCGGATATTTACCGCTTTCTTCTGTACTCACCAGCGAAGATATTTATCAGGCTTTTTATGATGATTTTAATAAGCTCACCGGCTTTCTCCACTCACATAGTTACACAGGAAATCCTCTCGCCTGCCAGGCCGCACACGCAACATTAGATATTTTTGAGCAGGACAATGTGATCGAAAATAATAAAAAACTGGCGGCAGCAATGAAGAAAGCGACAGCAGGGTTTTCTGATCACCCAAACATTGCCGAGGTTCGACAAACTGGCATGATCCTCGCCATCGAATTTGTAAAAAACAAACAGACCAAAGAACCCTTTCCGTGGGAAGAAAGACGTGGTCGCAAGGCATTTAGATACGCGATGGATCAAGGCGTTTTGTTGCGACCAATGGGTGATGTGATCTATTTCATGCCACCTTATGTGATCAACGAAGAAGAAATAAATTTGATGGCAAAAGTAGCACTGGAAAGTATTGATCACGCCGTGAGAGATAACTAAAATGGCAACTACACGAATTTATGTTGATCTCGATCTCGCCACAGGAGAAACCTTTGAATTACCTGAAGCAGCCGGACATCATATTGCGCGTGTTTTGAGAATGAAGATCGATGACTCGCTGATCTTGTTCAATGGTCAGGGTGGCGAGTACAACGCGCAAATTTCATCACTTCATAAATCCAAAGTGCAAGTTGAGATCAGTTCTTTTGATAATATTGAAAGAGAATCTTCCATTCAGATCGAACTATTTCAGGGCCTATCAAAAGGTGAAAAAATGGACTTCACGATTCAAAAAGCGGTTGAGCTTGGTGTGAATAAAATTGTGCCGTTGATCACGACTTATTCTAATGTGAAGTTAGACCCAAAACGACTGGAAAAGAAACTCGATCACTGGCGAAAAGTGATCATTAGCGCCTGCGAACAATGTGGAAGAAATAAAATTCCTGAACTATCAGAGATTACAAAACTCGATGATGGAATGACAGTAAGCAATGCTGATCTGAAATTAATTCTCGCTCCGGATGCAGAAGGTTCACTTTCTGATCTTACAACCAAAGCAAAATCGATCTGCCTGATCATTGGTCCCGAAGGCGGACTCAGCGAATCAGAAATTAAATCACTAACAAAGAAAGGCTATACAGGTATCCGGCTTGGGCCGCGTATTTTACGTACAGAAACTGCTGCATTGGCAACGATTGCCGCTTTGCAAAATCAGTTTGGAGATTATTAAAAAACTCTTTCTCCTCAACACTCTTAATTTTAGAACATTTCACTCACAACCTGCTCAATAACTCGTATTATTGAGCAGGTTGAGGTATATTTGTTCAAATTTGGAGATATTTGAACAATGAAACAAACATGGGCCTGTTGAACCTACCTCCCAGTATAGAGCTGGAAACGCCCTCTGTTTTAAGAGAGTTAGTAGCTGCACACCGTTATCTGGCTGAGTTGAAAGGCATTGCAAAAAGTATCCCGAATGAAAATATTCTTGTCTCAACACTCTCTTTGCAAGAGGCACAAAGTAGTTCCGAGATCGAAAATATAATCACAACACAAGATGCTTTATATAAATACCAGTTACAACCAGGCAAAGATCTGGTTGCTAAAGAAGTCGCTCACTATGCAGATGGATTACAAATAGGCTTTCAACAAGTCAGAAACTCCGGGTTGTTAACGAACAACAGCATACTGGAAATACAGGCAACTCTTGAAGGTAATGATGCTGGTTTTCGAAGAGCTCCTGGAACGATATTGAAAAATGAACAGACCGGAAAAACGGTTTATGAACCACCATCTCCGGAAAAAATCCCGGATCTGATGACAGCTCTCGAAACCTTTATTCATGAAGACAGCGAACTGGATCCTCTCACCCGTATGGCGCTGGTTCATCATCAGTTTGAAAGTATCCATCCTTTTTATGATGGCAATGGCCGAACTGGCCGGATTATCAATATTCTATTCCTGGTCAGAGAAGGTTTACTGGAAACTCCAATACTCTATCTCAGCCGCTACATTAATAAGACGAAACCGGATTATTACCGTCTATTACAAGCTGTCAGAGATGATCAAAGCTGGGAAGACTGGCTAATATATATTTTACGTGGAGTTGCTCTCACCGCTAAAGATACCATCAGACTTGTTACGGCAATTCATGAATTACTATTGCGTCACAAAGAGGAAATACGAAGTCGCTATAAATTTTACAGTCAAGATTTGATTAACACTATATTCCGTCATCCTTATACCAAGGTTGCTTTTCTGGAAAAAGAGATGAATGTGTCCCGGGCAACAGCGACTCGTTATCTTGATGCGCTAGCAAAAGACAATATTCTGGAAAAACATAAGTTGGGACGGGAAAACTATTATATTAATCATGATCTGGTGGATTTACTGTTTAATCTGCCGGATCTGAGTGATTAAAGTAAGACTGTCATTTTTGAAAAAAACCGGGGATTTCTCCCCGGTTCGATTACCTTTTGAAGGTTACAAACTAAACCAACAAAGGCGCTATCACCAACGAGACAATCGCCATAACATTGATCAGGATGTTCATTGCAGGTCCTGATGTATCTTTGAACGGATCACCAACAGTATCACCTACAACAACAGCTGTATGAAGATCGGTTCCTTTGCCGCCAAGATTACCTTTTTCAACGTATTTCTTGGCGTTGTCCCAGGCGCCACCAGCATTGGCCATCATTAGCGCCATCAACACGCAACAGATCAAAGCGCCACCAAGCATGCCGCCCAGTGCTTCAGGCCCGAGCAAGAATCCAACGACGACGGGTGAAGCAACCGCCAATACGCCAGGTAGCACCATTTTTTTCAATGCTGCTGTGGTTGCGATATCAACACATCTTTCTGTATCTGGTTCTGCTGTACCTTCCAGCAATCCGGGTATTTCTTTAAACTGACGACGGATTTCCTTGATCATATCGAAGGCTGCATCACCTACTGCAGTCATGGTCAAAGCACTGACCACGAATGGAAAAATGCCGCCGAGGAACATGCCTGCCAGTACCTGTGGATTATTCATTTCCAGCGTGAAGTCTGGTTTTCCATGAATAATGGTTTCTATGTAGGCACTGATCAACGCAACTGCGGCGAGTGCTGCTGCACCGATTGCGAAACCTTTACCAATGGCTGCGGTGGTATTTCCAAGCTCATCAAGTGAATCGGTGATCTCACGGGTTTCTGCACCCATGCCACCCATTTCGGCGATACCGCCCGCGTTATCTGCGACAGGACCGTAGGCATCAATTGCCATGGTAATCCCGACCGTTGCCAGCATGCCGACTGCAGCAATTGCAACGCCGTATAAACCGGCTGCACTGCTTGAGATCAGGATGATTGCGCAGATGGTCAGAACAGGAATTGTTACTGATTCCATGCCCACCGCAAGTCCGGAGATCATCACGGTCGCAGGACCCGTTTCACCAGATTCTGCAATTCGTCTGATCGGAGCCGCCGAGGTGTAGTATTCCGTCACAAGACCAATAATGATCCCGCCGAGCGCACCCACCAGAACAGAAGTCCAGACATTAATGTTAAGCCCCATTGCGAAGATCATGATCAATGCCGTGACAATAAACAGTATCGAAGAGCCTATTGTTCCGATACGCAATGCGACTTCAGGCGATTTGCTAGCGAAGTGTCTGACCAGAAAAATACCGGCCATCGAGCAAACCAGTCCTAATGAAGACAATGCCAGCGGCAAGAACATGAGCCGTGAGACATCTTCCGCACCAAGCTGTGCCAGTGTGGTTGCTGTCATCGTTGATGCCAGCGCAATCGTTGCGATCATCGCGCCACAATAGGATTCGAAAATATCTGACCCCATTCCGGCTACGTCACCAACGTTGTCACCAACGTTATCCGCGATAACACCAGGGTTTCTGGGATCATCTTCCGGAATTCCCGCTTCGAGTTTGCCCACCAGATCCGCACCGACATCGGCACTCTTGGTGAATATGCCACCACCAACACGCGAGAATAATGCAACACTGGATGCGCCCATCCCGAAGCCGTGGATCACATGTGCTGTTTCCGGATCACCACCAAACAGGAGGTAAAGAAAGCCTAGTCCAAGCAAACCCATGGATGCCACGGTCAAGCCCATAATAGATCCACCGAAGAATGCGACCGTTAGTGCGGTTGATGCACCTTCGTCCCGTGCTGCAACGGCGGTTCGGACATTTGCCTGAGTTGCTGTGTACATGCCGATGTAACCGGCGGTAGCAGAAGTCACTGCGCCGATAACGAATGCCAGCGCGGTTCTCCATCCGAGATCCGAAAACAGGATCATCACCAGAACAACCGCACAGAAAATCCCTAAAACTGTGTATTCACGACGCATAAAGACCATTGCGCCGTTGTGAATTTGATCCGCTATGCCGGCAATTTTTCCTTCACCGCCCGGAAATTCCTTAACCGCTTTATACAGATATAACGCACCTCCAAGACCGAGCGCGCCTAGCAGCATTGGTAGCAATGCACTGAAACTCATGTTGACCCCCTGTTGAATTATTTTTTTGAGTCCGTACTTTATACCCAGATGAAATACTGGTAAACAGTTGTTTGCTATTTAGCTCCCACAAACTTCCTGTTGGTGTATATAATGCGGAACTTTTCGATTTTAAAATTTTTATCCGAGGCAATAACATGGCATTAAAACGAGTACCTGCAGGGAAAAATCTTCCTGATGATTTTAACGTAATCATCGAGATCCCTTTACGTGGCGATCCGATTAAATATGAAGTGGATAAAGAAACCGGCGCAATGTTTGTCGATCGTTTTATGAACACGGCCATGCACTATCCGTGTAATTATGGCTACATCCCCGATACCTTGTCAGATGATGGCGATGCGGTTGATGTGCTTGTAGTGACCGGCGTTCCTTTGATCACGGGATCAGTGGTTCGTTGTCGTCCGGTTGGTATGCTGGCCATGACGGATGAGGCAGGTGAAGATGCCAAGATCCTCGCCGTCCCTGTGGATAAATTATCAAGCATGTACACACATGTTAAAGCAGCACAGGATTTCCCTGAAATGCTGCTGAATCAGATCACGCATTTCTTTGAGCACTATAAAGATCTGGAAAAAGGTAAATGGGTAAAAGTTGAAGGCTGGCTTGACATTGATGCTGCTCGTGCAGAAATTATGTCTTCTTTTGAAAGAAACCAGGCAACTAAATAATAAGCATAAAAAAAGGTTGCCTAATTTGATCAGGCAACCTTTTTCAAATCTAAACGACGGTTATATTAAGGAGCCTCTGATTAAGTCTGGTTGAATTTAGGCTGAGATGAAATCGTACCAAACTTCTTTGAAATGAGCGGTAATAGTTGTTCTATTGCAGCGATTTTCGGAGAAGTTTGGTACGATTTCAGCCAGCATAAAACAATCATGATTTGATCAGAGGCTCCTTAAGCGTAACCTGCCGATTCTCTAACACCCGTACCAACATCCAGTGCTTCAAACCAGTCCAGAAAACGCTTCACATCATCGCCTTTAAATAGACGGCCATGTTGTGGCGCCATGATATCGATGTCCAATTTCCGCACTCGGCGAACCCAGTCATTCTTGGCATTGTTCGACGGCATCCAACGTTGATGGAACATGGTCATTTTCTGTACATGCTCATCAAAGTTTTCAACAAACATCGGTGCACCTGATGGTTCCAGTGCTGCACCAATATCACCACTCATCAGGATTTTTGCATTAGGATCATAGACGTTAAAATTACCCGACGAATGTAAATAGTGTGCCGGAATAAACTGTAAACGCGCATGATTCAGTTCGATCTCACCACCTTCGTCAGGAATCCCACGATACTCGATATTGTCACAACCGAAATGGCGAATAAAACCTTCCCATAACCAGGGAGCATGCAATTTTGCATGAGGCGTAGCCTTGTCCCAAAGACCCAGTGAGGAAATAATATCCGGATCCTGATGCGAGGCAAAAATATCGGTAATTTCTGACGGATCAGCATGGCGTGTTACACAGGCCAGCATAGAAGAAAAGATCTCAACACCACCGGGATCAAGCAACAAACTCCGGCTGCCATCTTTGATCATGAACTGATTGGTATCGATAATGCCTTCAGGTTTTTCGGGGTCACGTCCAAACATGATCCATTGATAGCCTTCGTCAAATATTACTGTTTCTTTCATGGGAATATCCTGTGTTATTTCATACTCAAATGGAGGGTGTTTTCGCAATCGCGAATGATGCCTTTAATTCTTTCGGAAGCCTTTTCGATAGTTTCCGCAACCACATTCAGACTGTCCTGATATTCTTCGGCACTGACAGCTTCAACTCGTGATCGGGTTGATATAACGCCGGAAGCACGCATGCAACTCCAGATCCGCTCCAGCAAATCCAGTAAGACCTGCGCCTGTTTTCGAACTTCTTTCTGTTGTCCTAACGCATCCTGACGGATATGTTCGACCTGATCACGCAATAAAGCTGATCGTTGATGTTCACCGAGTATTTCAGCAGCTTTTGCAAACCGGTCACTCGCTTCCGAACAACGTAATTCTTCAACCGCACTTCTTGAAACAGACAGTGCCTGCTCATTAATTTCTTCAACAAGCTGGATAGTTTCCCGCCCCATTTCGTCGATAAAATCGGTGATCGGTTTAAAGCTATTCGCCTTCTCGCCAGCACGTTCTGCAATGGCTTTGGCATTTTTAGCTGCTAATGAAATTTCTTTGGCAATTTGCATGACCGTCAAAAGACGTCCGGCAACAACAGCCGAAGATACGAAAAAAGCTTGTTCTTGAGGTTGTGTATTCATGCTGTTTACACATACATGAACCGTGCCAGATCAGGTCATGGCGCTTGAGAGATGTTCGTTAGAGAATTTCCAGACCAGCCGCCTTGAGTAGATCAGCGGTTTCAAATAGTGGCAAACCCATTACACCGGAATAACTGCCTTCGATCCGCTCAATAAAGATTGCCCCAACTCCCTGAATAGCATAACCACCAGCCTTCCCTAACGGCTCGCCCGTTGCGCAATACTGCTGACATTCTTTTGACGTGAGTGACCGAAAATAGACTTTATTATGATTGACGCGGACAATTTGATCTTTTCCGACCAATGCAACGCCGGTGTAAACCGAGTGACATCGTCCCGACAAGCTAAATAACATTTCCATAGCTTCGTCATCGTTAGTTGCTTTTCCCAACACAACATCATCCAGAACGACAGACGTATCGGCAGCAAGAATCAAATCACCCTGCCCTTGTTGAATTTGAGCCAGACCAGCCTGTGCTTTTTCCAACGCCATGCGCGCCACATATTTATGCGCCAGTTCTTTGCCGTCCCAGTCTTCGTTGATCTCGACATTGAGACATTCGTACTCGACGCCGATCTGATCGAGCAGTTCACGACGACGGGGAGAACGGGATGCTAGATAAAGTTTCATGATCGATATTTATGATCGATGATACGGATGATTATTATTAAGACTCCATGCACGATAAATCTGCTCGGCAACAACAACGCGTACCATCGCATGAGGTAATGTTAAAGGCGACAAAGACCACGTTTGATCAGCGCGATCGAGACAGGCTTTATCCAGTCCATCCGCCCCGCCGATCAGCAAAGCAATATTAGACGAATGCCCCGCCCACTTTTCCAGTTGGCCAGCCAGACCTTTGCTATCCCATTGTTTGCCATGTTCATCCAGCGCGATCAGCCACGATCCATCGGGAATGGCGGTCAGTAATTTTTCGCCTTCTTCTCGGATGACGGTTTTGCTGTCTTGTGAGTTGGATTTTCGGGTGGTAGCAAGTTCGATTAGATTCAACGGCATGGTCGTTTTCAAACGGCGCTGATATTCTTTAAAACCGGCATCGATCCAGTCCGGCATTTTTTTTCCAATTGCCAGCATGTGAATCTGCATAATTACTTAACCTTTAAAATATAAATACCGTCATTCCGATATGTTACCCAGTCGAGCTGAGCACAAGCTTTGAGCCGGAATCCATGATCTAAAAGCTGGATTCCCACTAAAACCATGCGGGAATGACGAGAAATGGTTTTTTTCCATAACTCCTGATCAAGTTAATTAAGCCTGGTCTTCAGATGACTCATCATCTTCTTGCAGTGCCCAGAGTTTTTCCAGCTGATAAAAATCCCGTGTCTCGGCCTGCATCACATGGACAATAACATCGCCCAGATCAACCAGCACCCACTCGGCTTTTTCCTCGCCTTCTGTGCCGATCGGCATCACGCCCTGCTTCTTGCTTTCTTCCACAACGTTTTGCGCTAGCGCCTCAACCTGTCGGCTCGATGTGCCGGAGGCAATAATCATATAGTCACTCACGTCCGTAATCCCACGCACATCCAAAACTTGAATATCTTGCGCTTTCACATCTTCCAGTGCATCTATGACGAGTTTTTTAAGTTTTTCCAGTTCCATTATATAAATTCTGTTCCGTAATTATGTTCAGTACCGATTCCGGTAGTAAGTATTGTGGGTTTTGACCATTGTGCAGGATCGAACGGATCTGTGTCGAGGAAATTTCCAGCATCGGGATAGAAATCGACATAAAACAACCAGCAGGGGAGTCGTGTAGATCTTCTATCTTGTCCGTTTCCATTTTTTGCAGAAATTCATTTGCAGGTAAATCTTTCGGCAAATCAGATCCCGGTCGATGGACAACAACAATATGCGCCAGCTCGATCAGCTTTTCCCAATCATGCCATGTATGTAAATGCGCAAAAGCATCTGTTCCAATGATCATACATAAAGGTGTCGCTCCGAGTTCTTCGCGCAATTCTCGGAGGGTGTCCACCGTATAAGAAATCCCGCCGCGACGGATCTCGCGATCATCAACGATCAACCCATCTTCACCCTGCGTCGCTGCTTCCAGCATAGCCAGCCGAAAGTTAGCGCTCACTTTCGGTGGGTCGCGATGGGGTGGCGCAAATAACGGGATCATATGAACAGCCGCCAGATCTAAAGCTTCCTTGATCTCGATCGCCGCTCGTAAGTGACCATGATGAACTGGGTTAAATGTCCCGCCGAGGATTGCTACGGGTTTCATTGGCTTACGATCATATACGGATTTGCCCATCACCCAGCACAATATATTTCTGCGAAGTCAGCCCTTCCAGTCCAACCGGGCCACGCGCATGAAACTTATCCGTACTAATGCCGATCTCAGCTCCAAGACCATATTCAAAACCATCCGCAAAGCGTGTCGAAGCATTGATCATCACCGAACTTGAATCCACTTCCCGCAGAAATTGACGAGCGATCGTGTAGTCTTCTGTCACGATCGTGTCGGTATGTTGCGAACTATAGTGGTTAATGTGCTCAATCGCGGCATCCACACCTTTCACGATTCTAATAGACAAGATCGGTGCAAGATATTCCGTCTGCCAGTCTTCTTCCGTCGCTTCGATAATATCAGGCACAATGGCCATCGTCGCAGCACAACCGCGTAATTCGACACCTTTGTCGATATACATCGGAGCCAGTTGCAACAAAACTTTGTTCGCCACCGATTCCGCAATCAGCAAGGTTTCCATCGCGTTACAAACACCATATCGATGTGTTTTTGCATTGAAGGCAATATCGAGCGCTTTTTTCAAATCAGCCTTGTCATCAATATAAACGTGGCAAATTCCGTCCAGATGCTTGATCACCGGCATGGTTGCTTCTTTACTGATCCGTTCGATCAGTCCTTTGCCGCCGCGTGGAATGATCACATCGACAAATTCGTTCATCGCCAGCAACTCGCCAACTGCGGCGCGGTCTGTCGTCTCGATCACCTGTACTGCATCCTGTGGTAAGCCGGCTTTTTTTAAACCTTCTTTTACGCAGGCTGCGATCGCCTGATTGGACTTAATCGCTTCCGATCCGCCACGCAGGATCGTGGCATTTCCCGATTTCAAAGCCAGAGCCGCCGCATCCACAGTCACGTTTGGACGTGATTCGTAGATAATTCCAACCACGCCCAATGGCACACGCATTTTGCCGATCTGTATTCCTGATGGGCGGTATTTTAGATCCGTGATTTCGCCAATTGGATCATCCAACGCTGCCACTTGTCGTAAACCTTCTGTCATGGAAGCAATCCGATCATCGTTCAGCGCCAATCGATCCAGCATGGCTGCATCCAGTCCGTTCTTTTCTCCAGCTTCAAGATCAACTTTGTTCGCCGTGATCAATTCGTCTTTTCGTTGCTCAACAATTTCGGCGATAGCTAACAGGGCAGCATTCTTTGCATTGCTGTCGGCTTTGGCCATAGCGCGAGAAGCGATTTTGGCGTTCTTGCCCAGATCGAGCATGTAGTTTTTTATATCCATAATATTTGCTTTCAGTTGTAAAGGTTGGACAGTGCCCACCTACAACTTTTCCTATTTCTCAGACAACCAACCTGCAGCCTGTTTCGCATAATAAGTGAGTACCGCATCCGCGCCAGCACGTTTAAATGATAATAAAGATTCCAGCACAACGTCTTTCTCTTTCAGCCAGCCGTTCTGTGCTGCAGCTTTCAACATCGCATATTCACCGCTGACCTGATAGACAAATGTTGGCGCTGCAAATTCATCTTTCACCCGCCGCACGATATCAAGATACGGCATACCAGGTTTGATCATTACAATGTCTGCACCTTCGTCCAGATCCAGTGCCACTTCGCGCAGAGCTTCATCAGAATTCGCGGGATCCATCTGGTAACTATATTTATTATCGCCAGCCAGGTTTGAAGCCGATCCCACCGCATCACGGAAAGGCCCATAAAAACTTGATGCATATTTCGCCGCATAAGCCAGAATACGTATATTGACGTGATTATCGATTTCCAGCGCTTCACGGATCGCACCAATGCGCCCATCCATCATGTCCGATGGGGCGACAATCTCGGCTCCGGCTTCCGCATGGGAAAGTGCCTGTTTAACCAGCACGTCAATGGTTTCATCATTCAGCACATAACCCTGATCATCGATCAAACCGTCCTGTCCATGAGTCGTAAATGGATCAAGCGCGACATCGGTGATCACACCCAGTTGCGGATATTCGGCTTTCAAAGCTCGAACCGCTCGTTGCGCCAGACCTTCCGGATTCCAAGCCTCACTCGCATTTTCGGATTTCTTTTCTGTCGGAACCACTGGAAAGAGGGCGATCGCAGGAATACCCAATGCCACAAGTTCACCCGCTTCTTTCAACAGCTCATCCACCGAAACCCGCTCTATATCCGGCATCGAGGTGATCGGTTCACGCACACCTTTGCCTTCCAGCACGAACATCGGGTAGATCAGATCATCTGTGGTCAATTGATTCTCACGCATCAAACGACGCGAAAAATCATCGGCTCGCATACGACGCATTCTGGTTTTCGGAAATTCTATTGTCATTTTTACTCAACCTGATCGGCGCACAACTAAAGCGTGTTATTATACGAGGCAATGTATTTTCCACAACTACAAACCCTGTCCGCCGCGTTCACATGAGGAATCCTTTCGCGTTTAAGAGAAAGCCGAAAGTTCAGAACTCTCAGAAAAACGATAATCAAAGTGATCACCCGAACGATCACAAAGTCGGTGCTTCCAGAGCAAAGCCAATAATCATCCCTCGCCCTGATCACAATATTTCGCGCGATCAGATGTCGAAAAATGCGGTCAAAGTTTTATATCGCCTCAATCAGGCTGGCTACGAAGCGCATCTTGTCGGCGGCGGAGTGCGTGATCTGTTACTCGGCGTTGAACCTAAAGATTTTGATATTGCCACCAATGCCAGCCCTGAAGAAATCAATGACCTGTTCCGGAACTGTCGTTTGATCGGACGCCGCTTTCGTCTGGCGCATGTGCATTTTGGTCGGGAGATCATCGAAGTCGCCACCTTCCGTGCCAATCACGAAACCGACGGTGATCGGCTGATCGAAGACGGCATGATCAAGCGCGACAATGTTTACGGCACGATTGACGATGATGTCTGGCGGCGGGATTTCACCATCAACGCGTTGTATTACAACATTGATGATTTCTCCATTGTCGATTACGTTGGCGGCGTGGCTGATGTTAAGGCCGGGGTGATTCGATTCATCGGTGATCCGGAAGAAAGATATCGCGAAGATCCGGTCAGAATGCTTCGTGCAATCAGATTCGCAGCCAAACTGGGCTTCACCATTGATCCGGCAACCGAAGAACCTATTCAAAGACTCGCTCATCTGCTTGAGGATATTCCGGCAGCGCGTCTGTTTGAAGAAGTGAACAAACTTTTCCTCGGCGGCAATGCTTTGCAAACCTTCGAGAAGCTTCGTCAATACGGACTTTATGGGCAATTATTTCCACAAGTCGAAGAATGCCTGCAGGAAGAAGAGGGTGGTTTTCCACAAATGTTGCTGACTAAAGCATTGGAAAATACCGACAAAAGAATTTCCATAGGCAAGCCGATCAATCCGGCCTTCCTTTATTCCGTCATGCTCTGGCAACCGATGCAGAAAGAGCTTGAGCATCTTATTGAAAAGGGCGTTCCATTATATGAAGCGCAAAGGCTGGCGGCAGATAAGGTTATTTTGCAACAGATCAAAAAAGTCGCAATCCCTAAACGTTTTACCCACGTTGTTCGTGAGATCTGGGACTTACAAAACCGCCTGAAAAACCGTAATGGTAAACGACCTTACGCGCTGCTACAAAACAAACGTTTTCGTGCGGCTTATGATTTTCTATTATTGCGCGCCGAAGTGGGCGGCGCACCGCAGGATCTCGCCGACTGGTGGACAGAGTTTCAGGAAGCAAAAGAAGATCGGCAACGGGAAATGCAAGTTGGCCTGCCTGCCGACAAATCAAAACGTCGCCGTCGCAAACGTAAGAAAGCCTGATCAAGAAGTGCAACGCACCTCTTGATCAGTTTATTCAAATCGAACTTATACTGCTTTTTTTCGTTTGAACCCAACCAGACCTGCTAGTGCCGAACCCATCAGCCAGACTGCAGCCGGAACTGGAACCGGAGCAACGCTGGTGGTGAAAGAAGTTACGTTGAAGTTTATATTAGAAAGACCAAGAAGGCTAAGATGACCAAACTTGCTATCAAAATTGGCTGCATTCAACGTAGAAGGGAGAGCTGTACTCGAAAATAAGGATCCAGTTGTCTCCTCAAATTGGATAAATACCTGTGTAACTGAGTTGCCAGCAAGTAAATCCCCACTATAGGCTCCTGAAAGACCACGAGATTGAACGCCGTCCAATCCCCCTGAATTATCAAAGATTATAATGTTCTGAACATCCCTTGATCCAGACAGGCTATTTACTAAAAATGATGAGATGTGGTTAGTTGAATAGATAGACGCGGTGGAGCCGAATGGAGAGCCTACAGTAGTGTTGTCATACGAAAAACTACCCGTGATGGCATCTCCGACAGCAACCACTGGATCAATAGGCGTTGAGGTTACAATTCCTGACCAATCGACAGTAACGATTGCGGCATTGGTGGTGGTGCTGAGGATGAGAGAAAGCGCTGCTGCGCCTAAAGATTTTTGTATTTCACAAGTGCTGCTCCTTTTTGTTATTTATTGTTGTGTCGCTATTATTGTAGGGCAATTATTGCGCCAGCTTTTAATATGTCATTAATTGCTTAATATTCAACAGCTTAACAAAAACCCATATTTTCGCCTCGTTAAAAACCACCTAATTGTGTTGCCTGTGGGCGACACATTTGGGGGAATAATACTAAATGCTAATGTTCTTAGATGTTGTCTGATCATTTAAGTACAATAATAAAATGACAAAAATCACTGCATTTATCGGCCTCGGTAGTAATCTCGAAGATCCGATCCAACAGGTTCGTACTGCGCTTGAGGAGCTGGACGCGATCAAGCTCACCAGTGTCGTGCGTCATTCTTCTTTATATCGCAGCGATCCGGTTGGGCCTGCTGGTCAGCCGGATTATATTAACGCAGTGGCGGAGATTAAAACCCGACTGAAACCCATACCGCTTTTGCGCGCTTTGCAGTCGATTGAGCAGGATCATGATCGGGTCAGAATCCAACGCTGGGGACCGCGAACGCTGGATCTTGATTTGTTGATTTATGCTGATCAGAAAATTGATGAACCTGATCTGATCGTGCCACATATTATGATCGCGGAGCGTTCGTTTGTGCTTTATCCGCTGGCGGAAATTGCACCGGATATTCAAATTCCTGGTCTTGCTCCGATAGATGATCTGTTGGAAAATTCTTCAGAGAAAGGTTTGTCGAAGTTGTTGGATGATTCCTAAGTGATCAAGCCATAGAAGCATTCGAAACTTAGTTTTATTTAGCTTCGTTCTTGAGATCCTTCGTGCCTCAGGATGACAAGCGTTGGGTCTTCGTCGTCCCGCAGCCTGTCATCCTGAGCGCTAGCGAAATCTCGGAACGAAGCCCAAAAACCTCCCGCCAAAGCTTGATCTTAAAAAGAACAAATACTCCTTAATCAGAGTTCAGATCAAAGAATAATTAAGCCATAATAAACCCATGCTCAAACTCCCAGATTACATCGTCATCGAAGGCCCGATCGGCGTAGGAAAAACCACGCTGGCCAGACGATTGGCTGATCATTACGGTTCTGATCTGATCCTCGAAGGCGCTGACGAAAACCCGTTCCTGCCGAAGTTTTATGAAAATCCAAAAGGCGCGGCGTTGGCGGCTCAACTGTTTTTCCTGTTTCAGCGCATCGAACAGATCAAATCATTAAGCCAGTCCGACATGTTTAATCCTGTGCGTGTCGCGGATTTTCTGTTGGAAAAAGATCGTCTGTTTGCAGAATTAACTCTCAGCGACGATGAGCTTAAATTATATGATCAGGTTTATTCCAGCATCGCCGTCAATGCGCCGATCCCTGATCTGGTGATCTATTTACAAGCGCCCGTCGAGATCCTACTTCAACGGATAAAAAAACGTGGCGTTAATCACGAGCAGGGCATGGATTCTGGCTATCTGGAAAGATTAAGCGAGGCGTATATCCGGTTTTTTTATCACTATAAAAATGCACCTTTGCTGATCGTCAACGCTACGGAGGTGAATTTTGCCGAAGGTGAAGAGGATTTTGCTATGCTACTCTCCCAGATCAGTGAGTTGCCGAAAGGCGTCACTTATTTTAATCAAATAACGAGTCTCTCATGAAAAAAGTATCTGTAACCTCCTTACGCAAGATGAAAGAAAAAGGTGAAAAAATCGCCATGCTGACTTCCTATGACGCAACTTTTTCTGCAATTCTTGACGAAGCCGAAGTGGATGTTCAGCTGGTCGGTGATTCTCTGGGAATGGTCATTCAAGGAGAGGAATCCACTGTTTCCGTAACCATGGATGACATGATCTACCACACATCGATTGTTCGGCAGGCGACGAAAAGAGGATTGGTGATCGGCGACATGCCGTTTATGAGCTACGCCACGCCGGAACAGGCGATGACCAATGCTGCACGATTGATGAGCGAAGGCGGTGCGGAGGTGATCAAGATGGAAGGTGGCGAATGGCTGGCGGACACGGTTGAGCTGTTAAGTTCGCGTGGAATTCCTGTCTGTGCTCATATTGGTTTATTGCCGCAATCGGTGCATAAACTTGGCGGCTATCGTGTTCATGGACGCGACAAAGCCAGTGCGAAAGAGCTCATGAAAGATGCCAAAGCGCTGGAAAAAGCCGGGGCAGAAATGATGGTGATTGAGCTGGTGACACGTAATCTGGCTGCCGAGATCAGCAAAGCTGTTTCCATTCCGGTGATCGGGATCGGCGCGGGCGCGGGTTGTGACGGGCAGGTTTTAGTTTTACATGACATGCTCGGGATTGGTGGTCGTTATATGAAGATGTGCAAAGACTTCATGAAAGGAAATGACAGCATTCAACAAGCCATCGAAAGTTACGTTAAAGAAGTTAAGGCTGGAAAATTTCCCACCAAGGAACACGGATTCGATTAATGCATATCATTCATCACACTGTAGAACTCAGATCTCAGGTCAAAAAATGGCACATGGAAGGGCAGACCGTTTGTCTGGTTCCGACCATGGGCAACCTGCACGAGGGCCATCTGGCATTGGTAGATCGTGCAAAACAACTGGCGGATAAAGTCATTGCGACGATCTTCGTCAACCCTATGCAGTTCATTCAGGGTGAAGATTTCGATACCTACCCACGAACCATGGAAAAGGACAGCCTCGCGCTTTCCGAACGTGGTACCGACATACTTTTCGCTCCTAATGTCGATGAAGTTTATCCAGAAGGTCTTGAGAATCACACCGAGGTTTCTGTTCCGGCAATGGATGGTTTTCTTTGCGGTGCTTCACGCCCAGGACATTTCAATGGCGTAGCGACGGTCGTTTCTAAACTATTCAATCTCGTTCAATCGGACATCGCGATCTTCGGCCAGAAAGATTATCAACAACTACTCGTGATCAAACGCATGGTTAGTGATCTGTGTATTCCGATCGACATTCAATCTTTGCCAACAGTTCGAGAAGAAGATGGGCTGGCAAAGAGTTCGCGTAATGGTTATTTGAGTGAAGCCGATCGGAAAATTGCTCCAGCCTTATACAAACAACTCAACGGAACGGCTGATCAAATTAAGAATGGAAACACAGATTATTTAGCACTTGAAAATGCCGGAAACGAAAATTTGAAACAAGCTGGCTTTGAGCCAGAATACCTGAGCATCCGTAGTCAGAAAGATCTTGGTCTTGCAAAAAAAGGTGAGCAAGATCTCGTTATTCTCGTAGCCGCCAGACTCGGCACAACTCGCCTGATCGACAATCTTCAGGTTTCAACATGAATGTTAAAACAGCAAGCACAGCAGCCGTCATTGTCATCGGCAACGAAATCCTCTCCGGTCGCACACAGGACATAAACCTCGGCTATCTTGGAAAACGCTTCGACGAACTCGGCATACAACTGATCGAAGCGCGAGTCGTGCGCGATGTTCCAGAAGAGATCATCCACGCCGTCAATCATCTAAGAGAAAACTGTGATTACGTCTTCACCACCGGCGGCATCGGCCCAACCCACGACGACATCACCACCGACTGCATCGCCGAAGCTTTTGGCGTAAAAGTCGAAAGAAATCCTGCAGCGGAAAAATGTTTAATCGACAAATACGGTAAAGAAGTTAGCGAAGCCAGTATGAGAATGGCCAACATTCCGGCTGGCGCAACATTGGTAGAGAATCCTGTCAGCGGCGCTCCAGGTTACCGACTGGAAAATGTTTATGTCTTCGCCGGTGTTCCGGATATTATGCAAGGCATGTTCGAAAGCGTAGCGCCAGAACTCGTTGGCGGTGATCCGATGCTAACGAAAACGATTAGTTTGCACATGAAAGAAAGCGAGATCGCATCAGGCCTAAGTAAACTACAAGATGAATTTCCTGATATCAGTATTGGTAGCTATCCTTTCTACAAAAACAAACGATTTGGTGTAAGTGTTGTTAGCCGTGGGACGGATGAAGAACAGCTTGGAATACTTGATCAGAAATTACGTGATCTGATTTCTGAACTGGGAAGTAAACCGATAGAAGAATAACAGTTCAATATACAACGATAAAAAACAATCCTTTTATAACCACGAACAAGCTATAACAATATGTCTCCCTAAGGTAATTATGTTTGCTTAAAAACTGTGGGCATGAAATTTGCTACTCTTCAGCTTTCACTACAAAAATTATTATTGCTTAAAGGTTTAGAAAGAAGATATATAACAACGACCCGCATTTTTTCAAAAATTAACAAAATATTGTAACTATGCTTACTGTATTTACAATTTTTTTTAAGCTAAACTGATTATTAGTCGATAAATAAATATCATTATAAAAATACATCATAAAATCGACATGACTTTGTGTCAGAGGAGTGACTTGATATGCTTGCAGCCACATCAGACAAAGACAACTCATTAGAATTAGTTAAACTTACTCTCGAACTTATTCACGAAAATCATATGGAGCAGATAACTCCCAGGTTAGAAGAGTATTTTATTCGGGTAATTGATGATGCTAGAAAGATAAAAGAGAATCCTTCTCAAGCATCAGAAAACATTCTGCCTGAATCTATAGAGTTAGCCCTACGCATGGCCTTTATAAAAAAACTCTACGATCAAGTAAGCAATATCACTAAGATAGATTCTTTAACCGCGAAAGTGGCTGGTGAGGTTCTAGAGCTACTGGAGCCAGAAGTTGTTCACAAAGACCAATTTGCACTTATTACTTGAAGAGTTAGAAAAACTCTCAAGAACACCCTATTTTAATAAGTCCCTAGAAGAATACCTTGGCTCGCTTATACAAGCCATAGAGCTTGTAATTAATGATTACGACAACCTTCCCCCGGCAGTCACACATGAAATTTCTAATGCTCTTTGGACTGCTGCGAAATACCTTAAGGGCGGTTCATCAAAAACAATACCGTATGAATCTGTTTATGCATTAAAGATTGCCCTGAAAGACTGGGTAGGTGGAGAATGCGCCATAACAACTGCTCTTCTTGATGATCTAGATTATCATTTTAATCAAGTAGCTCCTGGGGATGTGATCGAGAAATTTATTCCATCCGTTTCATTTGATACGAAATTAATCCAAATAGCATTACCTAAATTATATAGACATAGACCAATATATAACGTAGCTTTGTACCACGAGTTGGGGCACTTTGTTGATAAGCAGTTTAGTATTACAAAGCTTACGATGTTAGCTAATCCTCTTCCTACGGGATCCTCACAATACGATCTCAACCAATATGAGTCACATATAGGTGAGTATTTTGCAGACCTATTTGCCGCATCATACACAGGAACATCTATTGCGTCTTTTCTAAATTTAATCGTGCCGAACCAGGCTGCAAGTGTTACTCATCCACCCACTAATGACAGAGTTAGTGTAGTAAATGACTTTTTATCAAATAAATCTCCGCCTGTAGTGAGCATGTTGCAAACAACTCTTGCCAATAGAGGACTACCTTCTCTCAAAATCCGCTATGTAGCCCCTAACATCAAGGAATCATTTAATAGTATACGCACCTATCAAATAGCTAACACCGCTGAGCTACATGGAATAATTGAATCTGGGTGGACGATGTGGCTAGAAGAAAGAGAGAATGAACCTTGGAAGAATCTGGAAGATAAAGAGTTTGCGCGAATACTCAATGATCTTATTGAAAAATCCATAAGAAATAAAATGATCACGACGAAATGGAACGATGCGAATTCTTAGTGCTGACAAATTAAAAGAGAGCATACTTTCTTGTAATGATGGGATTTATATTGATCCTTTATTGAGTGAAGACCAGATTGGCGGGGTCACACTCGATGTTCGGTTAGGCTATGATTTTTTAGTTTCTATAGTTACTAGAAAACCAAGTATCTTATTGGGGGGTTCTGCTAATAAAATTCAAAGAAGCATAGACTCTTATTTTAGAGAGACCAGACGAGAGATTGGTGAAAAATTCATCTTATATCCTAACCAAGTAGTTTTAACTACCACACTAGAATATGTCTCCCTACCAGAAAACATTTATGCTGATGTTCTAACAAGAAGCAGCTATACACGGCTTGGTATTCATATAAATACTATGGTGCAACCTGGTTTTAAGGGTTGCGTTCCTCTGGAATTATATAACCATGGAAATAATGCTATTGAACTGGTAGTAGGTAGTAGAATGTGCCAGCTAAGATTTTATGAAATTGACGATCAAGTTAATTACTTAAATAATGGAGTTAGAAAGTACTATGGAGATGTCAGACCCTCCATTTCTAGAGCGGACAAAGATGGCGACCTAGAAATCTTGCAAAAAATTAAAGAAAGTGACATTTAAGTTGTCAGTGAAAACTGGAGAACCTATACATATTGAATCCTTCAGTCATCATCCTTAACATCTGTGACCTTAATAAGATCAAAATACATAAGCCTTGTCTCATCCTTCTGTCCTTCTGACTTTAAGAACAGGAAACCATTTTTCTTATAGAACCCAATAACATCCTCTTTATTGTAGGCATCAACCACCAGGAATCGACATCCGGTTTTATTGCCGATAGTAAACCAGCCTTTTAAAAAATCGATTATTTCGGATCCAACACCGTTCTTTTGTAAACCCTCATTTATTCCTAAACGGCCTATTTTTACTGCTGGCATAGATGAATATCTTTTCTCTCGCGGTATAGGTTTGAGAAATCGTTTTAGAGCAGATCTTTCCGGACAATCTTCTCTGCGTATGGAATCGTTGGACACACTAAAGAAACCAATGATGGTAGAACCATCACGTACAATATAGGTTGTGGAAACAAGTTGGCGACTGCCTTCTATTGAGTCTTTGTTGTAGAACTCATCAAGATCTGGATCGCCACAAGAAAATTCCGGGCGTGGTGAGTCTGACGATAGTCGGACTATTTCAAGCTTCTTTGACAATAAATCGCTTGAAGTTGTTCTTTATTCTGTCGTACTCAGCCCGTGACACTTTCTTGGACTCGTTGACCTTTGTGTCCTTGGTGAATCGCTTTGCATCAGCACCATTAAGCACTGGAATATCTTTTACTGTTCGTGCCATAACATTGCCTCCTGTTGCGTTAGCTATTGCGGGCCTACCGAATTAGAGCGGCATTACCATAGAAAAGTTTAGTTATTAGTTGCTTCCACCCATGGTAGTAACTAATCATATTGTAGCAGATAAACGAAAAATGTAAGTTAAGAAATGGTGCCGAGGGCGAGAATCGAACTCGCACTTCCGAAGAAACCGGATTTTGAATCCGGCGCGTCTACCAATTCCGCCACCCCGGCACTGGGCGTGATTGTACATGTGAGCCGGGGCATTTCAAAGTGGTTTTCTCAATGTTTAATAATTTGTTCTTTTGCCCAGTCTCTGGCTTTCATACTCTGATTGGGAGTCAGTTCACCCGACATTATTCTTATCTGATTTTGTGCTTTGCTATGACCCTGTCGCATGGCGAGATCAAACCAGCCATAAGCCTGAGTTAAGTTTTTCTCGGTGCCTGTGCCTGCGTGCAACATTATGCCGAGGCTATATTGTGCCGGTGCGTGATTTTGTCTGGCTGCGGCGGTGTAGTATTTGATCGCTTCTGTGTAGTCGTGTTCTATCTGGTATATCGCACCGAGGTAGGTTTGTGCTTTTGGATCGTCGCCTTCAGCCATTGGTAATAACGCTTGTCTGGCAATTTCAAAATCACCATTTTCATAGGCTACATATGGATCGGTATTATTTTCCGAACAGGCTGTGATAAGGATTGTGATGATCAGAAAAAGTAATTTATTCCACATAGCCCATTCTGGTTTTATCCCGGCTTGCCGTCAACTCTGGGTGCGATCAAGACTGGTATGTAGAGAAAAACGAATATCCCAAATGCGATCAGCCAGTGAACATGTGACCATTTTATCCAGAGCATGTAATGCGACATGTCGATAATTGGAAAGATTACTCTGATGATCCCGCCGGAAAACAGTGCGACGAATATCCAGAATAATGCTTTTGATGGCTCATAAATATTTCGTCCGGTATGTCCCCGCGCAACCCGCGACATCATGGCCATTGTCATCATGCCGATTCCACCATAGGTGAAAGCATGTATGGAAAGGTTGGGCGAAATGTCGCTTATTCCGGCCAGCGCTTTGATCAGGAATCCCAGGATCATAAATCCATAGGCAAAATATAGGCTCCATAATAAGGGTTGTTTCCAGATGCCCGGAGTGTACCAGCCAGTTATTCTAATGCTGTGCAGTATGAATAAGATCGCTGCGATTGCTGTGGCGATTTTGCCATTTGGTGTGCTGACATCGGCGATCCAGAATGTCAGGAACAGGATCAGACACGCACGATCTAGCCAGATTCTGTTGGTTAACTTCACCGGATAGCCAACACCATTCTGGATGAACATTGGCATCACTCTTCGGGACAACATGAGCACCAGCGAAATGACCAGATAAAGGCCGGAGTAAAGTCCGATCCGTTCGCCGCCTTCTATCTGTCCGGTCGTGCCGAAATAGAAAACTATATTGCTGCCAAAGATCAGAAAAATTTTGACGACAATGCCGAGGCTTTTCCAGTGCTTCGCTTTGGCGATCGGGATTGCTAATGCGATCACCAGTCCGAGCAGATATAAGTTATCGAAAACGGCCTGCCAGAGTGAGTGATCAAAAAAACTCAGCATTCTTGCTACCAGCCAGATCAACAATAATAAAAACAAAGGCAGACCATTGATGGTTTGAACGCCCGTCCAGTTTTTTGCCGCAGTTAATAAGAAACCAGCAATAATCGCCATCGCGTAACCGAAGATCATTTCATGTGCATGCCATGTTAATGGCGAGGCGAAACTGAATGTTTGATCCGATTGTCCGGAATAGACCTGCACCCAGACAAAAATCGAAATGGCTGCGTAGGTAGATCCAAATAAAAAGAAGGGTCGAAAACCCAGGTTAAATAATGCTGTTTTCATCTAGCTTTTATAATTAACTTTTAATCCGGCTTTGCGTAAACCATCTACTATTAATGCGATCTCGGTTTCTGGAATATTTCGATTTCGCCAGAGAGTCACTATTTCTTCTGGAAACTTTGGATACAAATTTAATAGATCCTCAAGGGCTTTTTGAGCTTTATCTTTTTCCCCCAGTTGCGCATAGGCAAGTGTTAATGCCTGATATGTTCCCCAGTAATTAGGCATTTCGATCTGTTTGATTTCCTTTAATGCTCGATCAAACTGGCCTTGTCTGTAATGTTCAAAAAACAAAGAGAAATGGTACCAGTCCGGATACGAAGGATTAAGATCCATTGCTTTCTCAACTAATGAGAGACCTCTTTCTTGCTGCCCTGCATAAATAAAGTATTGGCCAAGTGAAGCCAGAACTTCTGACTTATCAGGATTTAGTTTTAATGCGTATTCCGCTTCGGCAAAGAATCGATCCATTTCTTTTCTATGAAAATAGATCTTTGCCAGAACAGAGTGAGCGAATTGATTGTCCGGTTCCAGATCTATTGAATGACGAACAACTTTCAATGCTCTTTCCAACGAATCAGGACGTTGATTAAAACCATATCGATGCTCATCAAGGTACATGAGACCGAGACTGGTCAGAGCACGTGTATGATCAGGCTCATCAAGAGTTGCCCGTTCAAGGCAAGTCCGTACACTTAAATGTTTTTCTGATCTCAATGTTCGATAGTAATCGTGGACTCGAAGTGTACAGTCTTGCGCACTCAAAAAAGCATTTTCAATACCACGAATTTTCTCCAGGCCAACCTTTGTCATTATCCCGTGTGAAGCCCCAAGCGCACCTACAATTTGTGCTGTTATTGTATCTTGTACTTCGTACAGATTATCTTGATCTGGATCAATTTCGTATGTAGATGTCCAGACATAAGATCCATTGACCGCATCAAGTAGCTGGGTTGTTATTCGTATTTTTTTACCTGTATTTCTAATATTTCCTTTCAAAATATAGTTTATATCTATGCCTTGATTGATAGGTTGTATTTCAACAACTGAACCAGAATCGTCTTTTCTCGTAATAATGGTGAGATCACTAAATTGTGACAACCGAGCAGCAATCTCTTCAGACAACTCTTTTTCAAAGTTATTATTTTGCGAATGCTCTCCCGTTGTTTGGAAAGGAACAACGGCTATCACTGGTTTTATGATTGAGTTTGATAGTTGCGGTTGACTGACTCCTACAAATGAAAAGTATCCGGCGATCAGAGTCAGTGCGATCAAAAAAACCGGCATGCCCCAGCTTGATTTCGGAATAGAAAACCAGCGTTTATGATTGGTAAATTTCTCTTTGGGCAATAGTTTCAGATCAGAGCTACTGGTTTTTTTATTTTCTGAAAAAACGATTTCAGGAATATAAGCTCCTTTTGGTAAACCAATAAAGACCGAATCTAATTTTCCTTCTTCTTTATAATAGATAGCCAGTTTTTTTCTTAACCTTGAAGCTTCCACACGAACGATCGGATCATTCTGCGGATCGAAATCTGGAGCACGATCAAAAACCTCAATAGCAATTGAGTAACCTTTGATCCGATCAGCACGATCCGCCAGGCTTTCTTCAACGATATAATCAAGAAACCTCTTCAAACGATCAGCACGAGAAAATGTTGTGCTGTTAAGAATCTTTTGAACTTGATTACGCGTTTCTTCTGCTGTTGGTTTCATGGCTATTCCTTCAGTATTTGCTACATTCATCTTAGGGAAAAGTAACCGTAACATCCAGTGATTGTTACTGTAATAAGCTGTTTATTATCACGCACTAATTCTAGCATTCAGCCTCTGTAGAAATACTAATAACCGGAGGAATTTTTAATGAACCAAAAATCACTTTATGAACGTCTTGGCAGTTGTGAAGGCATTACTGCTTTTGTCGATGAATTATTACCACGATTACGTGGAGATTCTCATTTGGGTCGCTTTTATCAATATAGAGGAGAAGATGGTATTGCAAGAGAAAGGCAGCTAACCATTGATTTTTTATGTTCCAGTGCTGGAGGTCCAGATGGTTACACTGGACGAAATATGAAAACGGCACATAAGGGTATGAAGATCGATGATAGTGACTGGTCTATATTCCTTGGCCTTATTGGTGACTCACTAGAAGCTTTACAGATTCCCGAGCAAGAATACGATGATGTGATCGCTTTTGTCTCAAGCTTAAAACGGGATATCGTAGAATCTTAAGTGATGCATAACAGGTGGCTCACAAAGCAAAACTAACCTTTGTGAGCCGCATACCTACATTCAATTATTCTTATTGAAAAGTAACCGTAACAACCTCTGATTGTTACCGTAACAAGCTACCCATACTCTCATCCTCATCCTAGTATTTGAACTCCTCTTAACTTTTAAAACTAAGGAGTTCATATGAAAATCAAAACCAATGTTGCATGGGTTTCATTGCTGGCGCTGTCTCTGTTTCTTGGCAATACAATTGCACATGAAGCAGGTTCAAATAAAAAACCTCTCATCTTTGGAGATGGTCAGGTGACTGTAGATATTGAAAAGGTTGTCTGGGATCCGCTGGTGGTTGAAGGGCTAACACCCGGTGCAGAAATCGCTGTTTTGCGTGGCGATCTGGGTAAGGGTTATAGCGAGTCATTATTAAAATTACCTCCAAACTATGTTGTACCAAATCATAGCCACACAAGTGATGAACTTTATGTCTGGCTTAAGGGTGCTTTTACGATGATTGCTCATGATGGGACAGAAACGAATTTTTCTGGACCAGCCTATATTAGTTTTCCGGGGAATGCACCGCCGCATGGTTTGAAATGTGGACCAAAAGAATCGTGTCTTCTATTTTTAAGTTATTCACGACCTTTTGATATTAAATATTTTACTGAAAAAGACTCACAAACTTCAACAAATAATTCCAGCTCAGGATTACCTGCTCCTGATCAGGTTTCAAAAATCTGGATCAAACCTCTGGCAAGGGGATATGTTAAACATTACACGGCAGAATCTTTACTGGAGTCATTACAGTACCTCAAGCCTGCACACGTTATTCCACCCATAGGTCGAAAGATCGTTTGGCAGGAAGGCACGATTACCTTAAAAAATGGAGAAGTTCTTCCATGGAGAACTTTTGGTAAGCATATTATTGAGGTCACACTTAATGGCCAGCCATCATATTTTGCTTCTATTACAGGTAAAACGATTGCTAATGTTAAAGATAAGATGGTGATTACTTATTACACACGTAAAGGACCAGAAAAATCCATTGTAGAAATTTATCCTCAAAGAAAAATACAGATAGAAAAAATTGATGAAAAAATTTCACTGTATTAGTTTTCTTCTTTTCTTGTGTGCCTGTAGCGATACAGGCACAAGTTATTTTCCAACAAAAGAATCCATGGTGTGGGTTTATAAAATCACTACTACAAATAGAGATGGTACGAGTGTCGGAAAACATCTAATTACTAATCTTAGTTTGATCAAGAAAAATGGGCGAACGACTCTTCAAAAAATCCATCATGATGGCAGCATAAATACTTTTTTTATCAATGAAGCAGGTGTGTTTTTATCTGTCCCAGATGAACAGAAGCAAAAACGAATACTACTTAAGTATCCGATAGAGGTTGGATCGCAATGGGAAACAAATAGCAGTACGCGTCTGTTACCAGATTTTGATTGTGGTGCTTGTGATCACAAAGCCATGATTCGATCATCTCTGGATATGAAATATGAAGTTGAATCTACAACAGAAAACTTATCTATTATTGCCGGAAAATTTTCTAATGTTGTGAAGATAACTGGAAATGGAAACACATCATATGATGGTGGACATGTCACTGGCATTGTTAATATAACCATTAACTCTACTGACTGGTATGCTCCCGGATTTGGTCTGGTAAAAACACAATGGAATGAAGCCTCAGATAACGCGATTATCGGCAAAGCAGAATATACGCTGGAACTTGAGAAGCTATATTACGAGTAAATAGCTTCAGGTTGATTCCCAACCCAGTATCGCTTTTTTCCGAGTTGAACCCCAGCGGTAATTTCCGATCACACCTGTTGACTGGATCACGCGATGGCAAGGAATAATAAAACTGATCGGGTTTGCACCAACTGCGCTACCCACGGCTCTTGATGCTTTTGGGTTACCTATCAGTTTTGCGATCGTGCCATAGGTGCTGACTTGTCCTGAAGGGATCTGTAGTAATGCTTTCCATACATTGATCTGGAAATTTGTACCTACAGCGATCAGGGATAGGTTTTCTTTTTCAGATAAAAATATCTTTCCAACTAATGGCTCTGTCAGTTTCTGATCTTCCTGCAAGTCAGCACCTTGAAATTTATTTTGAATTTCAAATATTGCTTGATCAATGTCTGTCTGTCTTTGATCTTGATCAATGAAGATCAAGTGACAGATCCCTCGTTTTGTTATCGCAAGGAAAACCTCACCGAAAGGACATTCATGTATTCCATAACCTATCACCAAACCTTTACCTTTCGATTTAAATTCGCCTGGTGTAATTCCTTCCAGTGTTACAAAGTGATCATGTAATCTCGCTGAACTGCTTAGTCCCAGTTCGTGAGTTGCTTCCATAACAGTAGAAGATTCTTCGAGTAGTTTTTTTGCGTGTTGAACCGTTAATGTTTGTAGAAAACGTTTGGGTGAAATACCAGCCCAACGACTGAAGAGTCGCTGAAAATGATGTGGGCTTAGCAATAGATGTTCGGCAATATCATCAAGCGAAGGCTGATCGTCAACATGATCAACAATATATTCTATGGCTGTGGCTATGCGATCGTAATCTGACATTAATAATTTTCTTTCAGGAATAATGTTGACCAAGAATACTCTTGTAATTTGATCTTCGCGATCCGTTTCTTGCGCTTAACTCTGCTATGATCGCGCCCCATGCAACGTACCGATTTTTCATTTGATCTGCCAGAGAAGTTGATCGCCCAGAAGCCTTGTGCCGAACGAACGGCGAGTCGTTTGCTGGTGCTTGATCGCGAGTCTGGTGAAATTGATGATCGGCAGTTTTCTTCGATCGTCGATTTGCTAAACGAAGGCGATCTGTTGGTGATGAATAACACGCGGGTGATTCGTGCGCGTTTGTTTGGGCAAAAAGAAACCGGTGGGAAGATCGAGATTCTGATCGAGCGGGTGCTGGATGATCATCATGTTCTGGCTCAGATCAAAGCGAGTAAATCTCCTAAAGCGGGAACGAAGATTCTATTCGATCAGGATTATTCTGCGGCGGTTACCGGACGACAGGATGATCTGTTTGAGCTGGAATTTGAGACGCCCGTTTGGGATCTAATGGAAGCAATCGGTCATATTCCTTTGCCGCCTTATATCACTCGCGAAGATTCCGAATTTGATGTCGAACGATACCAGACGGTGTTTGCGGAAAAGGAAGGTGCTGTCGCTGCTCCAACTGCCGGCTTACATTTTGATCAGGCTTTGCTGGATCAGCTGGTGGAAAAGGGCGTTCAATTTGCGCAGGTGACATTGCATGTTGGTGCAGGGACTTTTCAGCCGATGCGTGTGGATAATCTTGAAGATCATAAAATGCATTCGGAGATTATTGAGGTTTCCCAAACAGTTTGTGATCAGATCAAAGAAACCCGAAAGCAGGGCGGTCGTGTGATCGCTTTGGGAACGACAACTGTTAGGGCGCTGGAATCCGCAAGCAAAGATGGAATGATTGAACCCTTTTCCGGCGAAACGAATATTTTTATCTACCCCGGTTATGAATTCCGCAGCGTTGATGCGATGATCACCAATTTTCATCTGTCAGAATCGACTCTGCTGATGCTGGTTTGTGCATTTGCCGGACAAGAGAAAATGATGAATGCTTATGGACATGCGGTTGAACAGGAATATCGGTTTTTTAGTTATGGCGATGCCATGTTTATCAAGTGAACAAAAATGAAATTTGAACAAATCACTACCGACGGCGCTGCCCGACGCGGCACTCTAAGTTTCCCCAGAGGTGAAGTCCCGACTCCGGCTTTCATGCCCGTCGGCACTTATGGCACGGTAAAAGCCATGACGCCGGAGGAGCTGAAGGAAATTGGTGCGAGCATTATTCTCGGTAATACTTTTCATCTGATGTTGCGCCCCGGTACGGAGATCATTTCTTTGCATGGCGATCTGCATGAGTTCATGAACTGGGAAGGACCAATCCTCACCGATTCTGGTGGATTTCAGGTATTTAGTCTTGGAGATCTACGCAAGATCAGCGAAGATGGCGTCAAGTTCAGCTCACCTGTCAACGGTGACAAGATCTTCCTCACACCGGAAGGATCGATCGAAGTCCAGCATAAACTCGGATCAGACATCATTATGGCCTTCGATGAATGCACGCCTTATCCGGCGGATTATGATCAGGTGAAGGATTCGATGGAGTTGTCCATGCGCTGGGCGGCACGTTGTAAAACTGCACATGCGAATGAGCATCATAATAAAAATGCGGCCTTGTTCGGAATTATTCAGGGCGGCATGTATGAAGATCTGCGTGATCAGTCTCTTAATAGTCTGACGGATATTGGTTTCGATGGTTATGCCATCGGTGGCTTGTCGGTTGGCGAGCCGAAAGAGGAAATGATCAAGGTTCTGACGCATATCACGCCACAAATGCCAGCGGATAAGCCACGTTATTTAATGGGTGTCGGAACGCCGGAAGATCTGGTGGAAGCGGTGCGGCGCGGGATCGATATGTTTGATTGCGTCATGCCGACGCGAAATGCACGCAATGGTCATTTGTTTACTTCGACGGGCGTGGTGCGGATCCGGAATAGTCCAAATAAAAAAGATACCGGCCCGGTTGATGCGAATTGTGGTTGCTATACCTGCCGCAATTACTCACGGGCTTATCTGCATCATCTGGATAAAACCAATGAAATTCTTGGCTCACGACTGAACACTGTCCATAATCTGCATTACTACCAATTTCTGATGCAGGGCTTGAGAAACGCGATCGAAGCCCATACTTTAGATGACTTCATCACAGAGTTTTATCAACAACGCTCCCCTGTGTCATAATAGCGGGTTTAGTTGGTCACTTACTTAATATAAGAATAATTACGAGGACAATACGATGGATTTCTTTATTTCAAACGCAGTAGCTGGCGGCACAGCCGCCGCAGGTCCGGCATCAGCAGGACTGGCAGAATTTTTACCTTTGATTCTACTGTTCGTCATTTTCTATTTCATGCTGATCCGCCCACAAATGAAACGGGCAAAAGAACACAAGGCGCTTGTTGAGGGCCTGGCCAAAGGTGACGAGATCGTAACCAATGGCGGTTTGCTCGGAACGATCACTGATCTCGGTGAGAATTTTATTGCACTGGAAATCGCTTCAGGCACTGAAGTCAAAATACAACGCGGCGCGATTGCGAATGTCTTGCCAAAAGGCAGCTTAAACTCTCTTTAATATTTTTCCGGAAACAAAGAAATGAACCAGACTCCACTATGGAAATACCTACTGATCGCCATTGTGCTGATCATCGGTGCTCTTTATGCGTTGCCAAATTTATACGGCACCGATCCTTCAATACAGGTAACGCCTGGCCGAACGGCTGATCTTGATCAAAGCACGATCGACAATGTCAGCACCGCTTTGACCGAAGCCGGTGTGACTTCAAAATCTATCGATGAAAACCAGCGCGGCATGATACTGCGTTTTGGTGACACAGAAATGCAATCGAAAGCCAAGGAAGTTATCGAGAACACATTGGGTGATAAATACATCGCGGCTTTGAACCTCGCGCCTTCCACACCGGAATGGTTGAGAGGGCTGGGTGGCGATCCGATGAATCTTGGTCTGGATCTGCGTGGCGGGATTCACGTTTTGATGGAAGTCGATATGGCAGCGGTAACAGAAACTGCAGAAAAGGGTTTTATTTCTGAGCTGCGTACCAAAATGCGAGAAGCGGAAGTTCGTTATAAAACTATCAGCCGAAATAAGGATGATGGCGGTATTCTGATCCGTTTCAAAGATGAGGCCGCACGAACGGCCGCACAAGATCTGATCCGATCAGACTTTCCTGATCTGGAAAGAACCACTTCTGACAAAGACGGCCTGTTTATGATCCACGCTGTACAGTCTGAAGCCTCTCTGCGCGAAACCAAGAAATATGCTTTACAGCAAAATATCACGACTCTGCGTAATCGGGTCAATGAGCTTGGTGTGGCAGAGCCGATCATCCAGCAACAGGGGCTGGAACGTATTATTGTTCAACTTCCCGGCGTTCAGGATCCTTCTAAAGTAAAAGAAATTCTTGGCGCAACCGCAACGCTGGAATTTCGAATGGTCAGTGAAGAAGCCAGTGTAGAACAGGCTTTACAGGGCAAGGTTCCCATCGGATCAAAACTCTACAAAGCTCGCGACGGTCGGGATTTTCTGCTGGATAAAAAAGTCATGTTGACCGGCGACAGCATAATCAATGCACGATCGGGTATCGATCAAGACAATGGATCAGCGATTGTAAGTATCACGTTAGACGGCAAAGGCGCAAAGAGATTTAGCCGTGCAACTCGTGACGAAGTGGGACATTTACAAGCGGTGGTCTTCATCGAAAGCAAAACAAAAACCATAGAAGAAAATGGTGAACGTAAAAAGATCTCCATCAAAGTTGAAGAGGTCATTAACGTCGCAACAATTCGTAGTGAGCTTAGTAAACAATTCCAGATCTCAGGATTGGATAGCCAAGATGAAGCTAAAAACCTGTCACTTCTTCTCAGAGCAGGCGCATTAACGGCGCCTATCGAGATCATCGAAGAACGCACAATCGGGCCAAGTCTGGGTAAAGATAATATTGAAAAGGGTTATATGTCGGTCAAGATCGGCTTCCTTTTCGTCCTCATCTTTATGGCTGTTTATTATAGAGTCTTTGGTCTTGTGGCTGGCCTCGCTTTGATCGTCAATCTTGTTCTGATTGTCGCATTGCTCTCGTTAATTGGCGCAACATTAACGCTGCCGGGTATTGCCGGAATCGTATTGACGGTTGGTATGGCAGTGGATGCCAATGTGCTGATCTTTGAGCGTATTCGTGAAGAATTAAGGAATGGGAATTCGCCACAGAACAGTATCCAGTCTGGTTATGACAAAGCATTCTCGACCATTATGGATGCGAACATTACGACACTGATCGCTGCAATGGTTCTGTATGGTTTCGGAACCGGCCCGATCAAAGGCTTCGCAGTCACGCTGGCTTTGGGAATCATCACTTCCATGTTCACGGCTATTGTGGGAACACGCGCGGTTATCAATCTGATTTACGGCGGCAAGAAGAACGTGAAGCTGGCTATCTAGGTTTAAGGAAATAATTTATGAAAATATTCGATAAAACACCTGAGTTTGATTTCATGAGCAAGCGCAAGCTGGCTATGATGCTTTCTCTTACACTCATCATCATTTCACTTTTAGCATTGACAATACGCGGCCTGAATCTTGGTATTGATTTCACTGGCGGTACGTTGATCGAGCTTGGTTATGAAGCGGATGCTGACCTTGTTGAAATCCGTAACTCACTAGCTGCTTCTGAAATCGGTGATGCCGTCGTTCAACATTTCGGTAGCAATAAAAATGTCCTGATCAGAGTTGCACCAACAGAAGGGCAGACCAGTGCCGATGTCAGCGACAAAGTTGTAGAAAGCCTGAAAGGTGCTGAGTTAAGACGGGTTGAATTTGTCGGGCCACAATTTGGTGAAGAACTCACTGAAGATGGCGGACTGGCAATGTTGATCGCCCTGTTCTTCATCCTGATCTACGTAGCCATTCGATTTGAAAAACGTTTTGCGATTGGCTCGGTTGCTGCGCTGTTTCATGACGTGATCATCGTACTTGGCTTCTTCGCCCTGACCCAGATCAAGTTTGAACAATCGGTGCTTGCTGCGATTCTCGCGGTCATTGGTTATTCACTCAACGATACAATTGTTGTGTTTGATCGCATCAGAGAAAACTTTCTCAAGGTTCGTAAGAAAACCACAGAGCAGATCATTAATATTTCATTGAACCAGTCACTGACACGAACCGTGATCACTTCATTGACGACCCTGTTAGTGTTGATCGCCCTGTTGATTTTTGGTGGTGAAATGATCAAACCATTCGCCATCGCCCTGATCATCGGTGTGATCATCGGAACTTACTCTTCCATGTACGTTGCCAGTACATCAGCATTAGCATTGGGTGTTAGTAAAGAAGATCTGATGCCGGTAGAAAAAGAAGGTGCTGATCTGGGCGATATGCCTTAATCGTTTTTACTCCGGGTTTCTGTTGAAGAAGCCCGGAACTTCAACCATTTCCGCATGCTCCCCCTGAGCATAACTTGACCAGATTGTGAAAAACCGCTATTGTTGCATCGCAACATAAACAACGGATCAGGAAAATGTCTAAAATTTCAGTAACTAACAGCGCGATCAGTTTAGAAAACTCTACTCATGTAGAAGGTTTCTCTGTGTCTGAAATGACTGAATTACTGGCGCACCATTTTGGCGATGGCATTGTTTACCTTCCTGCCGGAGAAGATCAAAATTCACTGTATTCTGTTGCTGTAGAAAATGCTTATATCAACGAAGAAGGATATCTCACAAGAAAAGGCCGGATCTTTCTTGCTCGGCATTCTGACAAGCCATAACCATATTATATTGGCATTTCGATGAATAGTAGAAGTGTTAATGTAGCGAAAACTATCGGAAAAGAAATTGCTAATTCTTTTGATTTATCCTCAAAAAAAGTTTTAGAGAAGTTTGATAGTCTTGAAATAGAACTGCTAGAGCAAGGCTTTGATGTGCGTGAAGCTACAGAAATTAAGCGTCGTATTGCTGAAGCTAAAGTAGCTATATTATTTAATAGGATTGGGGACAAAGATGAGATGGAGCGAGCTTGGAATGATATCGAGCTGACGGGATACTCTACAAAGGAACGTGAAGCATCAATCCTTTTTTATTATGCGAAATATCTGATTAAGAACAGAAGTGATAGAAGTCTAATCACTACCATTATTGATCGATTAGGTAATTTAACTGAAGAGTTTAAAATCCAAGAGTCACAAGAGAAACTTGCCGAACATTTTGCTAATGTACATGAGAGCCTGCTTACTGATTTAGATCACTGGTGAATTAGAGTTGAGTTCTTTTTTAATCTTATCTGCCACCCGAAAAGAATTCGCATAAATCGTCCAGGTATATGGAACACTACCGCCAGTTGGCATGAAACTTCCGTCGGTGACATAGAGGTTTTCTACGTCATGTGCTCGACAATCGGCATTCAATACGGACGTTTCCGGATCATCTCCAAAGCGACATCCTCCGGCGACCAGGTTTGGTGGTGGATAAGTGCTGACGCTTGATCGGATATTTTTACCACCGAGACTTTCCAGAACTTCTTTCGCTCTATCGTCCAGCTGATGAGACGGACGCATGTTTGCAGCATGATAACCAATACGGATTTTTGCTACGGGCGATCCCCATTTGTCTTTGATTTTCGGATCAAGCGTGACGTAGCAATTTTCGTTTGGTAGCCAGTCGCAGAAAGTTTCGAACTTCAGATAACGGGAATCATTGAAATGTGATTTGATGCGTTTTTTTAGATCTTCGCCCCATATAAGGCCATCTTCACCCCATTTTTGCCCGTTTGCCTGAGAAATTGGATTCGGGTGAGTGAATAGAAACTCTATGGTTCCACCTTTTATTTCCTTTTTGGTTTTCTCATCTTTGTAGGTGTACCAGTCCTGAAGCGCCCGATTGACGAAAGGACCACGTACGTTTAGCGCTTCGGCATCTGCTTCGCTTAGATCAGCATAGTCCAGATCACATTGTCCTGATCCGCCAGATGAGAAGATCAGGTTTTTACCAAGTTGGCCACTTGAATTGCCCAGACCATCGGGATGTTTTTCGCCAGTTGATGTCAGTAATAAACGTGAGGTTTCGATGGCATGGCAGGCGACGACATAGATCTTCGCATCAACTTTTTGCTTCTGATCTTCAGCATCATAATAATGCACGGTACTGACTTTTCCGCTGCTGTCACTCTCGAGTTTATAAACTTTGGAATGTGGTCTGATCTCACACTTGCCGGTTGCGATCGCTTTGTTTAGCAATGCCGCTCGGGAGCTTCCTTTTGCACCAGATGAGCAACCATAACTGCCACAATAATCTGAGTATTCGCAGCTTCTTCGATCGCCTTCCGGTCTGGATAAAATTGCTCTTGGAACGGGCATGGAATGAAAACCAAGTTCGGTACATCGTTTATCAATCCAGCCGGAGATCGGGTGTTCCTGTGTGGGCGGATAGGGAAAATCTTTTGTTGATCGCGGTTCCTGATTTGGATGATCAATCACTTGTCCGGAAACGCCAACAACCTGTTCAACTTTTGCGTAATAAGGTTCCAGTTCACCATAGCTGATCGGCCAGTCTACGGTTGCCGAACCTTTGATCGGACCAAGCTCGGAAGCCAGACGAAAATCGACAGGCTTTAAACGGTGAAAAAATCCACTCATGAAATTGGACGATCCGCCGACGCAGTTGCCATTCCAGAATGTCCAGTTTGATTCGGATGTTGGTTCGCCTTCCCAGATGCCTTTCTTGTTTCGTTCTTCTATGACGTGTTGTTCGTCTTTCAGGTCTGGTGTGTAAACTTGTCGCATACAACAGGCCAGTTCATCTTTGAAAAAATCTTTTTCAGTAAACCAGGGACCTTTTTCGAGAACCAGTACTGAGTAACCAGCCTCGGCCAAAGTTAAAGCAACGGGCCCACCACCAGCTCCACTGCCTATGATACAAACGTCGTAATCTTTCATCGTAATTTTGAGTATATTTTGTCTTCTGTGGGACGGGGAAATCCCGCATGATGTGATAACCATTTCCAGCCTGATCCATCCAGATTACCACCATAGATCGGATCGGTTAATAAGGCTTCGATCACGTAATAGATCACCAGCGAAATCCAGCGTTGGCCTTCTTTGCTTTTTTCGATCTGACGCAAGACGGCTTCACGTTTTTTATAATCCAGATCAACAAAACGGGCAGACTGTGTTTTCATCGCCATGTCGTTGAGCCATTCCACACCTTTGACGATAAAATCTGCTTCTTTACGGCTGACCCGTGGATCAGCCAATTCTCTTTTCAGATAGAGCGTGGCCTGTAGATCTTTCGCACCCGGTGAATCTTCCGCATGCGGAAACAAATGTTCCTGCACTTCATACAAAGTCCACCAGGGATCTTCACGCCATTCTGTGGTTAATGTTGATTGCTGATCCGTTTTTGCCTGCAGGACAACCGGGGTTATTGCTGACAATGCTAGCAGTGCCGAAACCTGTTTCATAAAAGTACGACGATCAGTATTACCTTTTTGCCATGACTGACAAGCTTCGATCATTTCTGTTTGCCAGTTGCTGAAGGCCAACTCTGTTTCTCTTTCTCTGCGTATAGACATGTTTTTATTCTAACGTTATCCGGATCATTGAACCATGTGATTATGACCTTATTTGATCGCCTAAGTTTCCGGCAGACTCTAATCAACTCTGTGTTATTCTTTCCGCCATGAAAGTCATGATTATTCCCGTCACCTCTTATCAACAAAATTGCTCAATGTTGATCTGCGAAGAAACTAAAAAAGCGGCTGTTATCGATCCGGGCGGTGATATTCACCGCGTCCTGAAAGCCGCAAAGGAAGAGGGCGTTAAGATTGAAAAAATATTTCTGACGCATGGTCATCTTGATCACGCGGGTGGTGCTGGTGAACTGGCAGAAAAAATTGGCGTGACGATCGAAGGGCCACATATTGATGATCGGTTTTTACTGGATGATTTTAAGCAACAGGCCGTACGATTTGGTTTTAAAGAAAGTAAAAGTTTCACACCTGATCGCTGGTTGGTGGATGGCGACACGATCACTTTTGGCAATATTGAACTGGACGTTTACCACTGTCCGGGGCACACACCGGGTCATGTGATTTTTCATCAAAAAGAAAATCATGTTGCAACCGTTGGTGATGTTTTATTTAAAGGATCAATTGGACGAACGGATTTTTCCTTTGGTGATCACGATACGCTGATCAGGTCGATCAAAACAAAACTCTGGCCATTGGGGAATGATGTGCAATTTGTTCCGGGGCATGGGCCGACTTCTACTTTTGGCCATGAACGGAAAACTAATCCGTATGTGGGTGATTAGCCAAATTAAAACTACTTAGCTAACTTCTTTAATACATGCGAAACCGCCGCCATACCAAAAGTCGCGGTCACAGTCATGACCGATCCAAAACCACCTTCACAATTCAAACCGCTGGCATTTGTTCCTTCTGGTTTCTGTTTACAAACACCGCCATCCGTTGTTGGGTATATCAGTTGTTCTTCTGAATACACACAAGAGATATAAAATCGTCGCTGTGGATTTCTTGGAAAATCATATTTTTGTCTTAGTAGTTTCCGCGCTTGTGAAAGCAGACCGTCGTGCTCTGTTTTTTTCATGTCACGGATTTTGATGAGCGTCGGATCTGTTTGTCCACCTGCACCACCGATCGTGATCACTTTGAGTTTGTTTCTTCTGCAATATGCGATCAATGCAGCTTTTGTTCGGAAATTATCGGTACAGTCGATGATAAAATCATAATCACGATTCAACATTTCCGGTAGGTTATCTATCGTGACAAAGTCTTCTATTTCATTAACTTTGCAATCCGGGTTTATCAATAAAATCCGCTCGTGCATAGCGGTTATTTTTGCTTTTCCGAATTCCCCACTGACGGCGTGAACCTGACGATTTACATTAGACTCGGCGACGTTATCTAGATCGATCAATGTGATCTCACCTATCCCACTTCTGGCCAGTGCCTCAGCAGCCCATGATCCAACGCCACCAATTCCGATCACACAGACATGCGAGCGCAGAAATTTTTCTACGGCCTTTTCACCATACAATCGGCTAATCCCGCCCAGTCGTCGTTCTTGATCTTGCATGATTTAATTCTAACGAAAAATGAAGTTTACTGCGCGGCGGCCAGTCCGGAATTATTCTCCGTTTTATGATCTGATTTCTGGCAAGGTGTTACGATTTGTTCGAGTTTTTCCATGTCGATAATTTTCACATTACGGTGCTTGACCTGCAGGATCTCTTCTTTATCAAAATGAGAGAATTGACGGCTGATGGTTTCGACTGCGACACCCAGAAAATTGGAAATATCATGTCTGGACATACTCAAATTAAATTCAGATGCGGAAAAACCTCTTTCGGAAAATCTTTTTGACAGGCTCAGCAAAAAGGCAGCAAGACGTTCTTCGGCAGATCGGGTTCCCAGCAACAACAGAATATCGTGATCACCGGATAATTCTTTGCCTAACAAGCGCAACATTTGATACTGCAAACTGGGAAGATCGGCACAAAGAGTCTGTAGGCTATCAAAAGGAAGTTCACAAATTGATGTGGTTTCAAGCGCCACAGTAGTACAACTATGGCTGCTACTTTCCAGCCCATCCAGCCCAACCAGTTCTCCGGGAAGATAAAATCCTAGCGTTTGTTCTGTGCCATCTTGAGTGACGGTGTAGCTGCGTAAGGAGCCAGAATGGATCGCAAAAAGGCTTTGTAATTTATCGCCCTGATGATACAAAGCTTCGCCTTTTGATAACGGGCGTCCGCGACCAACAATATTATCCAGCTTTTCCATTTCGGCCTGTGCGAGACCTTTGGGTAGACAAATTTCGCTGAGCCGGCAGTCTTCACAGGCGACTTTGAGTTGTTTGAGATTGATTACGGTGCTTGATGCCATTGGCTTCACCTTCTTGTTTATTGACTACTTCCTCTCCTCTTACTTCAATCCTAGTCCTATATGGCAGTATTACAATGAGGTAAAAATAAACGGATTGTTTCGTTTAAGGAACCTCTGACTAAGTCTGGTTGAATTTGGGCTGAGAGGAAGAAGTTTGGGGCGATTTCAGCCAGCCTAAAACAATCATGACTTAATCAGAGATTCCTTGAGTAACTAATCTTGCTCTTTGACGGTTCATTTTAAAAGAGAATTAAGCGCCCATGACACGTGCTCTCTTACCAGTTCCGAGTTATGATTTTCTCGTTGTCGCAAAGCCATCAATACACTTTCGGATGCTTCTGAGTTTCCCAGAGCCACCGCAATATTACGCAACCAGCTTTCGTAACCAATTCTTCTGATCGCTGATCCTTCTGTTTTCTTCAAAAATTCTTCTTCCGTCCATTGGAAAAGCGTGATCAGATCAGATGAATCGAGATCATTTCTTACAGCAAAGTCTGCTTCCGTAGTGGGAGATGCATATTTGTTCCAGGGACAAACTAACTGGCAATCGTCACAACCATAGATTCTGTTGCCGATCGCTGATCTAAATTCTTCAGGAATAGCCGTTCGTAATTCAATTGTCAAATAGGAAATACAGCGACGCGCATCGACCTGGAACGGAGCAACGATCGCCTGCGTTGGACAAACATCCATGCAGGCTGTGCAAGTCCCACAATAATTCTCTTTATAAACAGGATCGATGGGTAAGGGCAGATCAGTGTAGATCTCACCAAGAAAAAACCATGAACCAGCATGGCGGTTGATCAGGTTAGTATGTTTGCCAATCCAGCCCAGGCCAGAATTTCTGGCTAATGCTTTCTCCAACACTGGTGCGCTGTCAACAAAAACACGATAGCCGAACTTGCCTGTGCTTTCTTCGATCTTATCAGCAAGCTTCTGTAATCTTTTCCGTAAAAGCTTATGATAATCTCGTCCCAACGCATAACGTGATACATAAGCTTTCTTGCTGTTTTCCAGAATTTTGTCGGCGTTTGCCGATTTTTCCGGAAAATAGTCCATTCTCACCGAAATTACACGCAATGTTCCACTTTCAAGATCAGCCGGGCGGGAACGCCGTGTGCCATGTCGTTCCATATAACCCATTTCACCATGACGCTGTTTGTCCAACCATTCCAACAAGTGGTCTTCATCATCACCCAGATCGATTCCAGTGATGCCCGTCTGCTGAAATCCCAGCTCCATTGACCAAGCCTTGATCAGCGAAGCCAGTGTCTGATGATCAATATTCTCTGATTTCATAATCAGATACCACGAGCGACACAGATAACTTCGTAGGCCTGAATGATCTCGTGCGTTTTCTGTGCCGCGAGTTTCATCATTTCTTCAGGTAATCCTTTTGAGGCCAGTTTGTCTGGGTGGTGCTGACTAAGTAATCGACGATAAGCTTTTTTAACTTCACGATCACTGGCATCTTTTTTCACACCAAGATAAATATAGGCATTTTGTATGCTCTTTTCGCCATGTGTGCGCTCACTAACATCCTCTTTGTCTGTGAGATTCATTGTCACGCGAACACGATCTTCTATGCGCTGATACTCCGTCGGCAAAATTCCCAGACGTTCTGAAATATGCAGAAGCAGTCGTCGCTCAACCCTGGAAAGCTCGCCGTCCGCCATCGCAGACATAACCTGGATTTCCATGAACATGCGCAGCAAGTTCTTCTGCGAGAGGCAGGAATCACGTAATTTCATCAGAACCTTATTCACAGGAAATGACGGTTTTTTGCCTTCATTAAACAAACGGATCGCCTTTTCACGCTGCGATTTATCCAGCCCCATACGATTCATTATTAACGTCGCTACACGGATCTCATCGGCAGAAACATGGCCATCGGCCTTGCAAACGTGTCCCATAATGTAAAAAGTAGATGAAAAGTAGTTTGCCTTCGCAGCGTAAGCCGAAATCTTTTGTCGATGAGCTGTCCTTTTTTTGCTATTGCTGCTTACCGTTCCCAGAGAATCCAGCGCATGGCCTAATAATGCGCCCAAAAGTGCGCCAAAAGGCCCATTGGCCAGATATCCGAAGATCCCCCCTAATATTTTTCCCCACCAGGCCATAAATTATGCTTTTAACTCATTTTGCTAAGGTGCTATATAATGATTGTACTTAATTAGAATCTCAACAACTCATGATCAAATTTTTCACCGACTGGTATAAAAGATACTTCTCAGATCCACAAGCTGTGCTGCTCGCGGTTCTATTGATCCTGGGTTTTGCGATTGTCATTTTTATGGGCGGCATGCTCGCTCCAGTGCTGGCCGCAATTGTGATCGCTTATCTGCTGGAAGGCAGTGTTCAACATTTGACAAAACTTCATGTCCCAAGGATCGTCGCTGTCACGATTGTCTTTATCTTATTTCTGACATTTAGTCTGATTATTATTCTTGGCCTGTTACCAATGCTCTCTCGACAGTTGACGGAGCTCGTTCAGCAACTGCCGCACACCATTAATGTCTGGCAACAATCGCTGCTACATCTGCCAGAAAAATACCCACAGATAATGACGGAAGAACAAGTTTGGGATTTCATGCAGGTGGTGCGTTCGGGGATCGCTGAACTGGGACAAAACGTTCTTTCCTTCTCTCTGGCATCGATTCCAAGACTGATCACAGTATTGGTTTATCTGGTATTGGGCCCCGTTCTGGTATTCTTTTTCCTCAAGGACAAGAAACAAATCACCGGATGGTTTGCGAGTATTTTACCAGAAGAACGTCCATTGCTTGATCGAGTCTGGCAGGAAATGGATGGTCAGATCGGAAATTATGTCCGAGGGAAGTTTTTCGAGATCATGATCGTCGGCAGTATTACATTTTCGGTATTTTCGCTAATGGGATTGAAATATGCCGTGTTGCTTTCCGCATTGGTAGGACTCTCTGTGATTATTCCTTATATAGGCGCAACCGTCGCCACGATTCCCGTCGCAATCGCCGCTTATATTCAATGGGGATGGGGTGCTGACTTTGGCTGGATCATGCTTGCTTATGGAATCATTCAGACTCTGGATGGTAATTTGCTTGTGCCTTTGCTGTTTTCCGAAGCGGTGAATTTACACCCGGTTGCGATCATTGTTGCTGTGCTGGTGTTTGGTGGGATCTGGGGGTTCTGGGGCGTTTTCTTTGCTATTCCGCTGGCAACATTGGTGAATGCTGTGATCTCCGCATGGCCTCGCCGTGGTGGTGGAAAGTTTTACCCCAACAAACAGGCAACCTGATCATAGCGCCTTAACCAGCTTTGCCGTTAAGGTGTTAATCACTTCCTCTTTTTCTACCATGACTTCAATAATTTGATTGAACTTAGCCAGCAAGCTGTCCTTCGAGAAGATCATTTCTTCATTCTCATAAGACCAGCCATCATTATTTTTTTCCAGAAAATCAATCAGATCGATAATGACGTTTCCATATTCGATATGCGTCTTCATTAGCGGTTCAAAAATTGGTTTCTGAGCTTGATGTTTTATTTCCGCACTCGCTATCGCACCCCGAGCATGTGAACTCCCTTCTCCCAATGGACTTAGTTTTTCTTCCATGATCTGAACCATATTAGAAAAATAATCCCCATAACTTTCACTTCTCTCAATATAATGCTTTAAGGTATTTTTTTGATATTCAATTTCTGCAGCTTCTTTTAAACGCGAAAAATCCAAGATTCTTTCCGCTTGTACTGCGCTGAATGAATCCCGCCATGATTTAACCAACGTCTCTGTCTCTTCCACAAAAGAACCTAACAATTTATAAAATTGTTTTTCTGATCCTGAACCGGCTCCGTCAGCCAGTTTATTAAATCCATCTTTCACAGCACTCGTATAATTATCGTAGGCAGCATCCGATATTTCTTCATCATTGGCTGCGGCATTTTTAAAGACTTCTTTCTGTGCCAACATTTCCTGTCGTGCTTTATCCAGATCAACATCTTTGTTAATGCCTTCTGAAAACTGCACAACCTGTCCAGCCAGTGCCAGAGTAAGAACAAGATTAAATGTCATCCGACCAGCATTTTCTTTCTTGCCTCTCAAGAACCAGACAAACCATGCAATGATTGCAGGTATCGCATAAAAGGCTATAAGCTTCCCAACTAATTCACCAAATTGAGTAGCACTTTTTCCTGAGAAAACAAAAAACAATACGATGCTTAAAACCGCAACAATGGCGAAATAGGTTTTATTAGACTTAGATAATGTGAAGGGTGTATTCATCTGGCTTCCAAATTTATAGAACGTCACTGGCAAAATCAGCCAGCCGTGATCGCTCGCCTCGTTTAAGAATGATATGTCCACTGTGTTCCCAATCCTTAAAACGATTAACCACATAGGTCAGGCCGGAGGTTGTTTCTGTCAAATAGGGTGTGTCGATTTGAGAGATGTTGCCTAAACAAACTATTTTTGTTCCTGGGCCTGCTCGTGTAATCAGGGTTTTCATTTGTTTCGCGGTCAAATTCTGGGCTTCATCAATGATGATGTAACGGTTGAGAAATGTCCGACCACGCATAAAGTTTAGTGATCGGATCTTGATCCGATTGCTGATCAGATCGGCGGTTGCGGCTCGCCCCCATTCTCCACCTGATCCTCCATCATAATCCTGATTTAGCACCTCCAGGTTATCCATCAACGCGCCCATCCATGGCGTCATTTTTTCTTCTTCGGTACCGGGTAGAAAACCAATATCTTCACCGACGGAGATCGTTACGCGGGTCATGATGATCTCTTTGTATAAACCAGAATCTAATGTTTGCGCCAGCCCCGCCGCGAGCGCCAATAAAGTTTTTCCTGTACCTGCTATTCCCATCAGGGTGATGAAATCAACATCCGGATCCATGAGTAAATTGAGCGCAAAGTTTTGTTCAAGATTGCGTGCACTGATCCCCCAGATCGCATGTGATTCCGATCGATAGTCCTTTGCGTGCCGAAAGTGGATCGTCTCGCCCTCAAGCTCTGTCACAATTGCCTCGAAAGGTTTGTCACTATCTCCGGCCATAAACAGACATTGATTCGGATAATAATTCTCTGCTGATTGTCCTTTCAAACTGTAGAGCGTTTTTTCGGATTCTTTATGACACTCAAGATCTTTGCTGTGAGTTTCCCAGAAATCTGCTGCCAACTCTTCAATTCCGGGATAAAGCAGCGTCGCATCATCCAGCGTTTTGTCGCTGTAATAATCTTCGGCTGAAATACCGACGACGCGTGCTTTGATACGCAGATTAATATCTTTGGAAACCAGTGTGATCTTTTTTGCTGGATATTTTTTTTCCAACGCGACGGTTGTGCTGAGAATTTTATTGTCTGGAAGATTGCCATTGATCCCGGGAAGTTGATCAGACGATTGGCTGGTTTGCAGGAATAATCGTCCGCTGGACATCAGCTCTTCTTTTCCTTGCTCGAACCCAGGAAGAGGTAGTCCAGCTTCTATTTTCTTGCGATCGGCATCGCCGATCAGATCGTCTAAAAACCGACTGGCTTGTCGCGCATTTCTTGCGACTTCGGAAAGACCCTTTTTGGCAGCATCCAGTTCTTCCAACACCATCATCGGCAAATAAACATCGTGCTCCTCGAAACGGAACAGGGCGGCTGGATCGTGCATCAACACATTGGTGTCGAGTACAAACAGGTTTGATTTTGCCATAAATTATTTCAGAATTTCCTATAGTTGTTTAACAGCCTCCAGAACCTCAGCAACGTGATCCGGTACTTTTACCTTGATCCATTCCTTTCGCAAGATGCCTTCTTCATCGATCAAAAAAGTACTGCGAACAATGCCCATGACTTTTTTTCCGTACATATTTTTCTCTTTGATCACATCAAAAATTCCGCAAAGTGTTTCTTCTTTATCGGATAACAGATCAAAAGGAAATTCCTGTTTGGCTTTAAAGTTTTCATGGGATTTTATGCTGTCGCGAGAAACACCGAGGATCACGGTATTCAATGCGACAAATTGATCGTGCATATCACGAAAATCCTGACCTTCCCGTGTGCAGCCTGGTGTACTGTCTCTGGGGTAAAAATATAAAACGACTTTTTTGCCTTTCAGATCAGACAGACTAATGGTTTGATCACCCGTGGCAGGGCTTTCAAAATTGGGTACAGCTTTATCTATTTTTACACTCATAATTATTTAACCGGTTCCATAATTGAATCTATATTCAGCTGATCACAAAACTCCATAAACTCGCCGCGCAATGTGGCAATAGAGATTTCTGTTGGAATGCTGATCGTTAGTTGCAAAGAAAACATATCCGTTCCGGTATGCGAGGCCTGATAAACACCGCTGTACATGTCTTCAATTGCGATCTCGCGGCTACTGAAAAATTTAGAAATATCATAAACCAGTCCGGCCCGGTTTACTGAAACCACTTCAATCGCATAGGGTACGGATGGTGAGGTGGCCTGTCTTGGTTCTGTTCGGCGAAAAGTAATGCTGACATTTAGCTTCTTTTCCAACTTAGGAATATTGCTCTCAATCTTCGCGATCGCATCCCAACTTCCGGAAAGCATGACGAAAAGTGCCAGCTCAGTACCCAGTCGGCTCATACGACCATCTTCGACATTGCAGCCAAATTCATTTATTGCATTGAAAACTTTGTCCATCAAATCGGCCTGCGCCGATCCAAGAACAGACATTACGAAGAAATTTTTCATAATCTTTGGTATTTTAAGGAATTATTTTGCTTAATTGTGCCTTTTTTATGCTGACAATCACACCTTTTCTTGTCAATTTTCCGGCGGATCAGTAACATGAACACTCTTTAATAGTTTTAAGGGTGTTTTGAATGTTACGAGGCAGTATGGTTGCAGTGGTCACGCCGATGAAAAAGGGCTTTGGGCCAAACACTTCCGTTGATTCGTCTGCTCTAGCACGACTGGTTGAATTCCATATTATGAATGGCACCGATGCGATTGTAGCTGTCGGAACCACCGGCGAATCCGCGACACTCGACGAAGATGAACATATTGATGTCGTTCGTCAGATCGTTGAACGTGTTGATAACCGTATTCCGGTTATCGCAGGCACGGGCGCTAACTCAACATCTGAAGCGATCCGTCTGACTCAGGGCGCGCTGGATGTGGGTGCTGATGCTGCCTTGCTGGTCACGCCATATTACAACAAGCCTACTCAGGAAGGCCTTTATCAACATTATAAGACCGTTGCTGAGCACGTTAGTCTTCCGATCATTCTCTACAATGTTCCCGGTCGAACAGCTTGTGACATGCTACCGGAAACGGTTGGCCGTCTTTCGCGCATCGAAAATATTATCGGTATAAAAGATGCCACAGCAGAACTGGACAGATTAGATGATTTCCACCGACTTGCGGGTGATAATTTTCTGTTGTTAAGTGGTGACGATGCAACGGTGGGTGAATTTATCCTTAGCGGAGGCCATGGCACAATTTCCGTAACGGCGAATGTCGCACCACAATTAATGCACGATATGTGTATGGCTGCACTTGAAGGTGATCGCGACACTGTTGTTGCCATAGATGATAAACTACGGGGACTGCACAAAGAGTTATTTATTGAATCCAACCCTATCCCGGTAAAATGGGCATTACACAAAATGGGTTTGATAAAGGCAGGAATACGCCTTCCTCTCACATGGATGTCTGAATCATGCGAAGCACCGCTGATCAAAGCCATGGAAAGAGCCGGCATACAGCTCTAATAATATAGATTAAATTTTTCGAGGTTTTCTTAATGTCATTTCGTTTATTTTCACTGTTAATTTTATCCAGCCTGGTTCTTGGCGGCTGTAGCAAATATATGCCGAAGCTGGATAAGGTATTGCCCGATCAACGCAAAGAATACCAGAAAAGCAAAAGCCTGCCGGATCTTGAAGTTCCTCCGGATCTGACCACCGAAACCATTGATGATTCTCTTTCTGTACCTGATGTTGATGAAGGTGGATCAGCAACTTTTTCTACCTATCAGGAACGCGTCGAACGACAAAAAGAAAATCGTCAGTTCTCAGGAACCAACGCCTCTGGCATTGCCGAAATTTCTGGCGAACAACTCATTATTGTTTCTGGATCAACATCGGACACCTGGATCACTTTGCAAGAATTCTGGAGCAACCTGGGTTATAGCCTTGATCTGGATGATGAAGAGCTGGGCGTTATGGAAACTAACTGGAGTGGTAATGAAGCCAGTCAGAAACGTGATAAATATAAAGTCTTCATTGAAGCAGAAGACGAAGGAAAAACCGCTGTTTACCTTTCTCATAAAGGCGAAAGTTTAGATGAAGGTGCATGGGCAACACGAGATCGCGATCTATCATTAGAACGGCGCATGGCATTACGCATGCAAAGTGCACTGGGCGGCGCGTCACCAACAACAGGCGTTGCAACAGCCACAGCTCCTGATAGCTCAGATGCCACCATGAATACTGAAACTTCAGACAGGATCAGTTCAGAACTGATCAGTGCCGGTGATGGCAAAATGTACCTGGCTGTCCAAAGTGATGTTGATACCGTCTGGCCACTGGTAGGCGAGTTTCTTAATGGTGCAGAGGACATCACCGTTGAGAGTAATGACCCGTCGAAAGGTACCTACGATATTATTTATCAGGCTGAAAATACGAAAAAGAAAGGCTTCGTATCCAAGCTGGCGTTCTGGAAAAGTGACAATAATGAATTCAAGATCAGCGTGACAAAGGTTGGCGAAAGAACAGAAATCATCGTACTGGATGAGGATGGTGATTGGGATACTTCTGGACAAACTGATCAAATCCTTAGTCGTATTCGATCTAACCTATAGTGCATTTTGCCTCTCTTGGCAGCGGAAGCAAGGGTAATGCTACTCTAGTTGAAAAAGGTGACACTTTAATACTTATAGACAACGGTTTTTCACTAAAAGAAACCTGTAAACGGCTTGCCAGACTCGACAAACAACCCGAAGAAATAGATGCCATCCTGGTCACACATGAACATGGTGATCACATTTCTGGCGTAGGTCGACTGGCTCGAAAATACAATATCCCCGTCTGGCTCACAGAAGGCACTCGAAAAGCAGCTGAGAAAACCCTTTCTGATCTTCCCTCGATCAAGCTCTTTAATACTCACGAAAACTTTAGTATCGACGCCATTCAGATTCAACCCGTCACTGTTCCACATGATGCAAGAGAACCCAGCCAGTTTATTTTCTCAAATGGTGATCAGCGACTTGGCTTGCTAACCGACACTGGGAGCATCACTCCACATATTGTTTCACTTTATGATCAATGTGACGCCCTGATTCTTGAAAGTAATCACGATGATCAAATGCTTGCCCAGAGTGTCTACCCACAACATCTTAAGCGACGGATCTCGGGGCGACTTGGGCATTTGGGAAATCATCAGTCAGCAGATCTACTCACAAAACTGAATACCACCAAACTTAAACACATTATTGCTGCCCACCTTAGTGAACAAAATAATTGTACGGCCAGAGTAAAAAACAGCCTTGCCACTGCGCTTGGCTGTGAAGAAAGTTGGATCGAGATCGCAGATCAGGAGAATGGTTTTAGCTGGAGAGACTGCCTCTGACAAATTATCTTTATTGTAAGCAGGAGCCAGACGCTCTACGCCTGACTCCCATACGATTTATTTATTGTGCTGCAGGTAAACTGGTATTCCAGATATCACGGTGCAATTTCCATTCACCGTTAACCTTCTTCCAGTAAACAATATATTTTCCTGAATCAGCAACTTGATTGTCCTCTACATAAAGTGTGTACTGACCAATTTCCACTGCAGTACCACCCATGCCCTTTACTTCCAATGTTTCCAGTTTTGCCTGTTTAATACCCGCATCAAAAACTGATTTCCAGAATGTCTGTACAGATTCATTCCCGGTAACAAAATCACTATTTGTAGGTAGCAACTGTGCATTTTCTGTATACAAAGAAGCCATAGCATTGTCGTCACTATTCTTGAATGCCAACATAAACATTTTATTGGCAGCCACAATCTCCGACTGAATTTGTTGTGAGATCGCATCTTGCTCATGACCATGGCCAGCACTGACATCGCGCTCTGCAATAGCCCTGGTGCTTATGCCAACAAGTAGTAGCATAAATATTACTGTCGTTATCTGTGTTAATTTTTTAATACGCATTTTATTTACCTCATTATTAATAAAAAAGAACTTCCTTTGATCATTCATTGATAGTCCGTACTAGATTCAGTTTGTTCCTGCTGAAATACAATTGATATATCTCTGGCGGACTATAACTTTTGGATAAATAATGTATTCATTTATTCCAATAACTTTTCATCTTCAGCACCTCCTTAAGTAATCCTCCTATAAAATATGACCGGTCGTCTATAGGCCGATCCAAAAAAATATCAGTCTTTGAAATATCCATCCAACAAACTCTTTCGGCAGGCTGTCAGCGGAGAGATAGATTTCTCAACCTTCATTCGCAACAAAGCTCCTTGCCAGGAGTTTACTAAAAAATCTGCCATCGTCTCTGCACTTAAATCCTTTCTAATTTGTCCATTAACCTGCGACGCAGACAAACCTGCTTTGATCACATCTCGGTATTTTTTGATCGCAATACTCAATGACGCACGGATGACTTCACTGTTATTGCCCATCTCTCCCATAAGGTTTCCAAGTAAACAACCACCTTCAAACTTGTTCTTTTTATAGTGAGAGCTTAAATCCTTAAGGTGCTTATTTAAAACCTGCAGGCTCTTTTTTTCTGATCCCTGTAAGTCTTTTTCGAGCTGTAAAACTAGAGGATCAATATACTGCTGAATAACCTCAGAACAGAATGCTTCCTTACTTCCGAAATAGTTATAAAATGAACCTTTGGGGATCTGTACAGAATCGAGAATTTCTTGCAGGCCTGTGCCGTGATAACCTTGAGTCATCAACATCGAGACACCCTGATCAAGAAGCTTTTCGCGATTAACTTGTTTCTTCATAGTTTGAGCCATACCCATATTATTAGACCGGTCGTCTTAAATGTCAAGCATAGCGATCACACAGCTTGCATCACCTTATTGAATAATTAATGAGAAAACTTTATTGCTTCTCATTTCAAGCTGGCCGACCCCTTGATTTCTATCGCATCAACTTCAGGCGAGATACGACTACTATTCGCACTGGCGCTCTGTGCTGCACTGGCCTCCGCATAAGCAAACGAAGCCGTCACTACCCCATTTGCAAACTTACCGATACCTGTCGTAAAACAAAGGTTGTTTGAAGCATCGTACAGATACTTTTATGAATTTTTAAGACGTTTCTTCTCATTCCTGATCCGTTCGGCCATTTTATTTTTCTGGCCTTCGAATGGATTATCACCTTGTCGAAACTCGATCTTGATTGGTGTTCCGACCAGTTTTAATGATTTACGAAAAGCATTTTCCAGATAGCGTCGATAAGACGCTGGAACTGATTTTGTCTGGTTACCATGAATGATAAATCGTGGTGGGTTTTGTCCGGCCATGTGTGCGAATCGTAGTTTGATCCGACGACTTTTGACCAGAGGAGGAGGGTGATCGGTAACGATCTGTTCGAGGATTCGGTTTAGTTTTGTTGTGCCGATCTGAATATTTGCTGAGTTGTAGGCTTTGTTGATACTGGTGAACAGGTTGCCTACACCACTACCATGCAAGGCAGAAATAAAATGAATTTTTGCGAAGTCGATAAAACGTAGTTTTCTTTCTAGTTCTCTTTTTACCCAGTCTCGTTGATCGCTTTCGAGCCCGTCCCATTTGTTCACGGCGATGACCAGAGCACGGCCACTATCAAGCACCATTCCCAGTAGAGAAGCATCCTGATCAGTAACGGTTTCCTGTGCGTCGATTACAAGAACGACGACATTGGCATTATCAATTGCACGGATGGTTTTGATCACGCTGAATTTTTCGATCATTTCATTGACACGAGCACGGCGGCGAATTCCGGCAGTATCGATCAGGGTATATTTTTTTCCATTTCGCTCGAAGGGAACATCAATACTATCGCGGGTTGTGCCGGGCTGATCGTAGGCAATCACGCGATCTTCACCAACGATTCGGTTGATCAGTGTTGATTTTCCGACATTGGGTCTGCCGAGGACTGTAACTGCAATGCCTCGATCTACTTTGTCTTCTTCGTCAGTTTTGAATTCTTCGGGAAGGATGTCTAGCACTGTTTCGATCAGTTCAATTTTGCCCTGGCCGTGTGCAGCAGAAATTGGGAAAGGCTCTCCCAGACCCAATGCAAAAAAATCGGCAACGACCAGCTCTCTGGTCAGCCCTTCGGATTTGTTGACCACCAGGATGACCGGCTTTTCCATTTTGCGAAGCTGGTTGGCAATGGTTTTATCTTCGACATTCAACCCTTCTCGTCCATCAACAATGAAGACGATCACATCAGCTTCTTCAGCTGCGCGGATCGATTGTTGGGAGATTAAGGCGTCAATGCCTTCTTTTTCATCGGTGAGTCCACCGGTGTCGATGACGATACAGGCGAGTTCGTCGAACATGGCTTCGCCATAGATCCGATCGCGAGTCAGGCCTGGCTGGTTTGCAACCAACGCGTCACGTGTTCGTGTCAGTTGATTAAAGAGTGTGGATTTTCCAACGTTGGGGCGACCGACGAGGGCTATATAGGGTTTCACTTTACCTTATTGGACAGGAACGGTGAATGCGGAGAGTGTGCCTTTTGAACTATAGGCGTAGAGCGTATCTCCCACGACAAAAGGGGTTGTTATGATCTGACTGCTATCAAGCCTTATCCTTCCTACCAACGTGCCGTCTTCACGATCCATCCAGTGTAGGTAACCTTCAAAATCACCCACGACAAGATAATCACCAAAGCTGACTGGTGCTGTTAGTGATCGCGTTTTTAATTGTTCCTGTTTCCAGGCTGAGTTTCCAGAATACCGCTCAAGTGCCCAGACTTCACTATGTTCATCAGAAAGATAAACATGATCGGCATCCACACCAAGGCCAGCATAAGAAGACAGATCTCTTACCCAGGCAATTTTTCCTGTTTCAAGTTCTACAACGGCAACACGTCCCTGAAAAGTTGCAACATGTATCGCGCCATCCACGATCAGAGGTTCGCCATCGATATCTACCATTCGATCTAAGGTTGATCGGCCTGATGGCAATGCGATTCTTTTTTCCCAAACCTGGCTACCGTTAGTAATATCCAGAGCGGTTAAAATTCCACCATCAAAGCCAACGATCGCAAGACCGTCGGCCAGTTGCGGCGCGCTGTTGCCGCGTAAAGTCAGAAGGGGAACGGCTCTTTCATAAACCCACAAACGTTGTCCAGTCGAGGCATCCAGACCAAAGGCCTTTCCGTCTACTGTTCGTACAATGACAACACCCAGATCAGCTTTCGGTGCAGAAAGAACTTCGCTTGAAACCTGTGCTGTCCATAAAACTTCACCATCTTCATCCGACAAAGCCAACACTTCGCCGTCGCGTGTTCCAACCAGCACTAATCCTTCGCCATGTCCTGGCCCACCGGATAAAGGTTTCTTTGTTTTAGTTTTCCAGCGTGCTCTGCCGGTTTCTATTTCCAGAGCGATAACTTGTCCGTCACGTTCGGCGGCAAAGATTAGATCATCACCAACCACGGGTGATAATTTCAGATAATAACCATCTGTCCCGCCACCCACTCGCGTCGACCAGAGTTTCTTTATATTAATGGCTTGCTCTAATTCAACCAAAGGCTCAATTTTGACCTTACTGCTCTCGCTGGAGAAGAGGTCGGAGACGCTGTTTTTCACCGTACTACAGCCACTCACTGTAGCGATCAGTAATAAAATTAAAAAGATCTTTTTCGTATTCACTCTATATTCTCTCAGACCTGTATTCTGATCTATCGACCCAGATCATCCATTTTCATATCCAGAAAACTATTACTTCCGGGGCCAGCAGGGTTAAGCGCTGTTGCCTGCAAATAAGCATTTTTTGCCTCATCCTGCTTGCCTTGAGCCAGCAGAATATCGCCTTTTAATTCATGATATGAAGCGAGGGTACTAGTTTTGTCTATAGTTGAAATTAACGCCCATGCCGAATCCGCATTGTCGCCGCTCAAATTTAATCGTGCCAACCGCATCGTTGCCGTTTGCACTAATTCTTCAGGGTTCCCATTCTCGATAACCCAGCGCAAATAATTGCCCGCCGTTTCTGTGTCCTGAGCTTCTACCGCAACTTTGGCCAGTTTTAATCCCGCGAAAGAAGCATAAGGTGTTCCCGGAAAATCCTGCATCAATTGCTTGCCTGTCAGCATTGCATCTTCACTTTTGCTGCCGGACAGCTGCTGTTCTAATTGCGAATAGATCATTGAAGCCTGTTCACCTTTTGCACTGATCTGCCCTTGCCAGGCACGCCAGCCAAACAGAGCTGCACTACCAATAACGATACCCAGAATTACGGAAGTCCCGTTTTCTTTCCACCACTTTTTTATCGCTGCTACTTGTTCTTCTTCTGATGCGTAAACGTCTACCACGCTGTTCTCCTGTTCGAGTTAGTTCTTTTATACTTTAAAAAAATCTGCCAGTTTGTCCTGATCAACCGTTTGCTGATCGCCTTCTCTGAGGTCTTTCACAGACACAGTACCATTGGCGATTTCATCGTCACCGAGAATGATAGCGTATCTTGCGCCTGATTTGTCAGCGCGTTTGAATTGCGACTTATAACTACCGCCACCACAGTTCGATAAGAGTTGTAATTCCGGTAGTTGATCACGCAACTTGTCCGCCAGAATCAATCCCTGTTTTGTTGCATCTTCACCCATGGAAATAAAATAAACATCGGGTGCTGATGCAATAATTTTTCCGCTATCTTTGAGTAGTTCGATCAGTCGGTCCATACCCATCGCAAAACCAATTGCCGGTGTTTCTTTACCACCAAACTGTTCGATCAACCCATCAAAACGACCGCCGGCACAAACCGTTCCTTGTGATCCGAGTTGATCAGTAATCCACTCAAAAACTGTTTTGCTGTAATAATCGAGCCCACGCACCAATCTTGGATTAACTTCATATTCAATACCGGCCTGATCAAGAATATCCCGTAAGCCCTGAAAATGGCTGATGGATTCTTCGTTCATATATTCTTCGAATGTTGGCGCACCGGCGATCAGTTCGGCCAATGCCGGATTTTTGCTGTCGAGAATTCGTAGCGGATTTTTGTGTAGGCGACGTTGGCTGTCTTCGTCGAGTTGATCCTGGCTGGCACTAAAATAGCTGATCAATTCTTCACGATATCGACCTCGAGTTTCGGCAGTGCCCAAAGTGTTCAATTGTAAGGTCAGATCTTTCAGGCCCAACTTCTTCCAAAGCCGAGCCGTCATCAGGATCAGTTCTGCATCAATATCTGGCCCGGGCATGCCAAAGGTTTCAACACCAATCTGGAAAAATTGTCGATAACGTCCTTTTTGTGGGCGCTCCCGTCGAAACATCGGGCCGGTGTACCAGAGTCGCTGGATCTGGTTATGAAATAAACCGTGTTGCATTCCCGCACGAACCGTTCCGGCCGTTCCTTCTGGACGAAGTGTCAGACTATCACCACCACGATCTTCGAAAGTGTACATTTCTTTTTCAACAATATCCGTCACTTCACCGAGGGATCGTTTAAATAATGTGGTCTGTTCCAGAATCGGCATACGGATCTGTCGATAGCCATAAGCTTCAAAAACTTGTCGAACGGTATCTTCAAGATACAGCCATAAAGCGGTCTCCTCGGGGAGAATATCGTTCATTCCTTTGACGGACTGGAGAGGCTTGGACATAAGTTAATTGCTGAGAATTTTTATAGAATTATCGATATGCGCCAGTTTCATCAAGAGTGAAACGAGCAACTTCATTTTTTGCCAACGAATCTAGATCAATGAAATTACCCTGATAGCTCATGATCACAACGGAGGCTCGTCCGATCACAACACGGAAAGGAGCAACACCTGTTACATTTACAACTTCATCAGCTTTGCCAAGTCTTGAAAACTGTTTCGTTCCAGTGGAGTCCGTTATCTGGATCCAGGAGTCAGCTGTGAACTGTAAAACGATATCCTGATTTTCGATTTGAATACGATCGGTTGAGGAAAGTGTTGGAACTATTTCTGGAGTCTGGCCAACATCGCTCATGCTTTGTACGGGCAAGATGATAGGTAATTCTGTCTGATAATTCTGTTCTGGAGGTTCCGGTAATTCAGAAAACTTCTGTACGCCAAAAACATGTGCCAGTTCTTTCGGTTCTTCCTGTACAGGAGGCTCTTCGTCTTGAACTTCTAATGACAACGTTCCTGTAGTACCTTCCATAAACTCTATCGCAGAAGCCTCTTCCGTCTCTATTTCTTCTTGACTAACACTTTGCTCGGCCGACTCTTCCTGTGTAGATGATCGCTGCGTCTGCCACCAAAGCCCCAGCAACAAAGCCAGCGCCGCAACCAACAACCAGGTAACGACTTTAATATGTTTATCTCCACTCCCTGCCTGTTGTTTTGGTTGGGAAACTAAAGGTTCCAGTGCTGGAGCCGTTTTGGATTTTTGATCAAAAGCGCCGATTAGTTGATCAGGATTAATCCCGACCATGTTCGCATAGCCTCTCAGATGCCCACGAACATAAGCGATGGCCGGAAACTGCTCGTAATCATCCTTTTCCAATGCGCGGATAAGATTGACATTCAGGCGGAGTCGTTCCGCAACCATCTCGACAGAAATATCTTTCTCTTCTCTTGCCTTCAGAAGTTGCTGCCCTGGTGATGGCAGACTTTGATCAGGTTCCTTCTTTTTCACTTGCTCTCCGATTTGAGCAACAAACGAGTTTCCTGCGAATCAGGAAAATTATTTTTCAAACGTAAAGCGTAACTTGCTTCCGCATCTCGATCGCCTAACGCTTTCTCAATTCTTACAGCTAACCACAATGATCTTGCGTTGTGGCGAGTAGCTTCCGAATATCTCTCGATATAGCCTCTCGCAGGTAAATCACGTTTTAATGAATGACTCAGATCGGCCATCTGATAAAGCGCAGGAGCCAGATAGGGATCCCGTTTCAGCGCTGCACGAAAATGGATTTCAGCCTGCTCAAGATCCTGATCTTCTTTTGCACAAATACCGGCGTTGAGGTGAGCAAACTGTGGCGTCTGATATAAAGGGTTTTTGAGCGCCCGAGTAAACATCGTATCAGCCTTTTCTCGTTGGCCTTGTGTACACAGAAATTGCCCATAGTTATTTAATGCGCGAGAATCTTCTGGTGCCAGCCGAACGGCTTTCTCATAATGAGCACTCGCTTTATCAACCTCTCCCAGACGAGCATAAAGAATGGCAATGGCGTTATGAGCATCGGCGTATTGTGAATCTGCTTTGAGAGATTTTTTCAAACGATTTAATGCTTTTTGATTGTCATTCCTTTCCATGTAGGCCAGGCCGAGCTCCAGATTCAATCGGGCAGTTTTATCTGGATCGCGCTGCGGATCGGAGTTATTGATCGAATTTGTCGCACAGCCGCCAAGGATGAAAAGAGCCATTAAGAGACTGAGTAAATAAAAGTTAATACGTTTCATGCAGCTTCTCCCTGAGAGCCTTTTTCCTGACCAAGATTTATTTTACGATAGCGTTCTGCCTTTGCGACAACTTCTCCGACTAATTGACCGCAAGCTGCATCAATGTCATCTCCGCGCGTTTTTCTTGTCACTGTGACAAGACCTGATTCCATTAAAATTGTTCTGAAACGATCAATCGTTCGCCTGGATGAGCATTTGTAGTCAGATCCGGGAAAAGGATTAAACGGAATCAAATTAATTTTTGATGGAATTCCACGTAAACGTTTGGCCAGCTCGTGTGCGTTGTCTTCACTATCGTTAATACCGTTCAACATCACATATTCAAAAGTAATGTGATTGTGCGATCTTTCAACATCCGTGTATCGACGACAAGCTTCCAACAATTTTTCCAACGGATATGTTTTATTGATCGGCATAATTTCATTACGAATTTCATCGTTTGGCGCATGTAATGAAATCGCGAGACTCACAGGACTCTCTTGTCTCAGCTGATCAATCGCCGGAACAATTCCAGACGTACTTAAAGTAACACGTCTGCGACTCAAACCATAAGCAAAGTCATCCATCATCAGATCCATCGCCGCAACCACATTATCAAAATTCAGCATCGGCTCACCCATGCCCATCATGACTACGTTCGTGACTGGTTGCCGACCTTCAGCATTCCAGCCCAGTTGCTGATTAGCAACCTTGACCTGACCAATAATCTCACCAACGGTCAGGTTCTTGTTAAAACCCTGTTTGCCTGTGGAACAAAACTTACAATCCAGAGGACAGCCAACTTGTGACGAAACGCACAAAGTGCCTCGACCTTCCTCTGGAATAAAAACAGCCTCAATACTGTTACCGCCATCGATCTGGAGCAACCATTTTCTTGTGCCATCTTTGGAAACCTGTTCGTGTTTTATTTCGGGAGATTCTATACAGGCAACTTCCTGCAATTTCGCACGCAGGTCTTTGCTGAGATTGGTCATCTGATCAAGATCAGAAACGCCAGCCTGATGGATCCATTTCAGGATCTGGTTGGCACGGAAAGGTTTTTCGCCAAGATCAGCGAAAAACCCGATCATCGCTTTTCGGTCTAGATCGAGTAAATTGATTCGATCTCCCATAAATGTCTACGAACGGTCTACGATCTCTTCAGGTTTGAAGAAAAAATTGATTTCGACTTCTGCTGTATCGAGTGCATCTGATCCATGCACTGAATTATGACTGGCACATTCAGCAAATTCCGCTCTCAGTGTACCAGGAGCCGCTTCCAGTGGATCCATCGCGCCCATCAAAAGACGATGGCGACTGATGGCAAATTCACCTTCCAACACCTGAACCATGATCGGACCAGAACTCATAAATTCAACCAGATTATCGTAAAAAGGGCGTCCTTTATGCACAGCGTAAAATTCACCGGCCTGCTCTGGTGTTAAATGCAGCATTTTTGCCGCAACCACTTTAAAGCCGTTTCGCTCAAACCGATGATAAATCTCACCAATGTGATTATTCCGTACTGCATCTGGCTTGATCATCGAAAGTGTTCGTTCTGTACTCATTTTACTGTATATCTCCGCTACCGGTCTTGTTGAAAAAGAAAAGCGGGATATTATACGAGGGATTTGGCACGTTTGGAACCGGAAATGTTCCAAAATGCATGGAAATTCCCTAATAAATCAATGATCTTGGATGTATTATTTAATCAGGCTCTTATCAATCCCAACGAGGATCACGGATCTGCACCATGCCATTTTCCACTTTCGTTGGATAACTGGTGATATTTTCATAAGCCGGCGGCTCTTTTACCTCGCCTGTTTTCACACAAAAACGCGCGCCGTGAAAAGGACAGATAATTTCATCACCTTCGATTTCACCTTCTTCCAGCGAAAGATGATCATGGTTACACAACTCATCAATCGCGTAAAACTGATCATCAATTTTCAACACGATCACCCGCGTTGCGTCATCGAGATCAAACATCAATTTTTCTCCGGGTACAAACGATTGTTCTGTTGCAACATCAACCCAATCAGTCATTTTTAAAGCATTCCCATTTGTAATCTTGCCGCTTCCGACATCATGGTTTGATTCCACGGTGGATCAAAAACCATTTCGACATTGACCTCGGTAACATTTGGTACAGATTCTAGTTTGGATTTCACATCGCCGACCAGAATATCGCCCATGCCACAACCTGCCGCAGTAAGTGTCATCGTGACATTAACGCGATTTCCACCATCTTCAATCGACTCAACTTTGCAGTCATAAATCAGCCCAAGCTCAACAATGTTCACCGGGATTTCCGGATCGAAACACGAGTTCATTTGCTCCCAGAGCAGCTGTTCATCAACTCGTCCATCACCCACTATTTCTGAATCATGTTTTACTTCGACAGGTTCAAAACCCAGCGCATCTAAGTCTTTTCCTTCTATTCTGGCCAGGTTTCCATTGATGTTGACCGTGCAAGATGTGCCCAGGGCTTGCGTCACGAAAACCACTGAACCTTTCGCCAAATTAATTGGTGTTCCTTGTGGAATCAGGATCGCTTCGCAATCTCGTTCCAGCGTGATCGCTTCATCAACTTTGATGTCGTTATTCTGTAGATATGGTCTCATTACTTTCCTTTCCATCGTCGTAATCTTCGAGTGCGGAGTTCAATGTATGCCAGCATAAAGTGGCACATTTTACCCGTGCCGGGAACTCTCTAACACCGGCTAATGCACCGAGCTTGCCGACTTTTTCCAGATCAATTTCAGAATCTCTATCGGTCACCAGTTCATGAAATGTTTCAAATACATTCTCAGCTTCAGCTTCTGTTTTGCCCATCAACTGATCCGTCATCAGTGAAGCAGATGCCACGGAGATCGCACAACCTTCACCCTGAAAACTAACATCACTGATCACATCATTATCTAACTTGATATAAACCGTCAGCTTGTCGCCACAAAGTGGGTTAAAACCTTCGGCGGTAATATCCGCATTTTCGATCTCACGGAAATTTCTTGGTGCGCGATTATGATCGACAATAATTTCCTGATATAAATCTTTCAGATCAAACACCCATCACCTCCATCGTTTTGATCAGACCGGTTTTTAAAATATCTATTTCTTCTTTCGTATTATAAAGTGCAAACGAAGCTCTGGCTGTTGCTGGAACTTTAAAATGCGTCATGACAGGCATCGCACAATGATGACCAGTTCTTGTCGCAATGCCTTCGGTGTCGAGAATCGTACCGAGATCGTGTGGATGAACGCCCTTGATCACAAAAGATAAAACACTGGCTTTTTCTTTCGCTGTTCCGATCGCACGAAAACCTTTTATTTCTTGTAACTCTTTTGTCGCGTATTTTAATAGTGCATCTTCATGTGCGTGAATAGCATCAAAGCCAATCGCCGAAACATAATCGATCGCTGCGCCTAGCCCAATCGTGCCAGCAATATTTGGCGTGCCGGCTTCAAACTTATATGGCAGATCGTTGTATTCTGTTTTCTCAAAAGTTACCATGCGGATCATGTCACCACCGCCCTGATAAGGTGGCATTTTTTCCAGCAGTTTTTCTTTTCCGTAAAGCACGCCGATACCCGTCGGACCATAAAGCTTGTGTCCGGAGAAAGCATAAAAATCACAATCAAGTTCCTGAACATCGACAGCCAAATGTGCGACGGCTTGTGCGCCATCGAGTAAAACTAACGCATCATGATCGTGTGCGATCTTGATAATTTCTTTGATCGGGTTGATCGTGCCCAGTGCATTTGAAACATGAACGACTGCAACCATTCTTGTTTTTTCGTTGATCAGTTTTTTATATTCTTCGATTAATAGTTCGCCATCATCATTCATGGGAATAACTTTCAAAATCGCGCCGCTTCTTTCACAGATCATTTGCCACGGAACAATGTTTGAATGATGCTCCATTTCTGAAATGATCATTTCATCGCCAGCCTTTAATTCTGATCCACCCCATGAGCTAACAATCAAGTTTATTGCTTCTGTTGTTCCTCGTGTAAAAATAATTTCACTGAGACTTTTTGCATTTAAAAATTGCTGCGTTTTTTTCCGTGTTTCTTCGTATTCATCCGTCGCTAATTGGCTTAATGTATGAACGCCACGATGGATATTTGAATTGATTTCAGAATAATAACGACTGATCGTTTCGATTACAGATTTTGGCTTTTGCGTAGTCGCGGCATTATCTAGATAAACCAGATCATGACCATTCACTTTCTGATCAAGGATCGGAAAATCTTTTCGCCAGTTTAAAACCATGTCTTTACTGATAATATTCGAAACGGCGTTCATGATAACTCGCCCACCAGATCACCAATATTATCAATCGAAGAGAGTTGGCCAACAATCTTTTGTTCCAGATATTTTTGTATCGGCTCAAGACTCATTCGTCTGATCACGTCGTCGGCAAAAGCATAAGTCAGAATCGCGCGTGCTTTTTCTTTATCGATTCCGCGTGATTGTAGATAGAATAATTCGGTATCACTCAATCGGCCGATGGTTGCACCGTGAGCACATTTCACATCGTCTGCATAAATTTCCAGTTCCGGTTTTGTATCAATTTCGGCATTGGGTGAAAGCAATAAATTTTTATTTGATTGAATCGCTTCGATCTTTTGTGCGTCTTCATGAACGATCACTTTGCCATTAAAAACACCGCGACTGCCATTATCGAGAATGCCTTTGAAATATTCTTCGCTGCGTGTGTGTGGACTGAGATGATCGACCAGAATATGGTGATCCGTATGTTGACGACCTTTGCCCATGAATAAACCATTGATCGTATTTTCTGATCCTGTTGCAGCAAGACTGACTTTGAAATCAACTCGTGCCAGCGAAGATCCGAGGGAAACGGAATGTGATGTTACTCGACTACCCTGTTTCTGGTCGATCAGAATATTTGCAATGTGATAAGCGTCGATACTTTCATTTTGAATTCGATAATGTTCGAGCTGACTATTTTCTCCGGCGACAATATTTGTCAAAACATTGGTCAGGTTTTTAGTCGTTCCTAATCCAGCATAACTTTCGATCAGTTGTGCTTCGGCATTTGCGCCCAGACGAATATCAATTCTGGGGTATGTCATGATCGGCTCTTCTGTTTCTGTTGCAACAAAAATCAGATGAACTGGCTTATCAAGTACGGTATTTTTTTCGAGATGTAAAACTACGCCTTCATTCATGAAAGCATTATTTAAAGAAGCAAAAATATTCTCACCCGCTTTGATCGTAAGATCTTGTTCGCCTTCTTCGGCCAACCATGCTGATAAGTTTTGCAGAACCATTCCTTTTGTCTGATCTCGTTCACTACTTAATTCAACAGAAAAAATACCATTGATAAAAACTAGCTCTATTGTTTCCAGATCAGCAAAACGGAAGACATCGAGATCTTCTTTTGTAACGGTAGTTTCCTGTCTTCCTGATAATTTAAACTCACGTTTTTGAATCGGCGCGACATTGGTATATTTCCATGCTTCATCACGCACGGTTGGAAAACCAACTTTAGAGAAATGATCAGCGCCCTGTTTGCGCGCTTCATTTAACCAGGTCAGCGAAGTCTTTGGCAAAGAGTTTTTGCTCTCAGCTATATTTGATAACCAGCTTTCCATCACGCAGCCTCTTCACGCACCCAGTCATAGCCACGTTTTTCCAGCTCCAGCGCCAGTTCTTTTCCACCAGATTTTATGATCTGACCATCGGCAAGAACATGAACATAATCTGGTTCAATGTAATTTAATAAACGTTGGTAGTGAGTGATCATGATCATGCTGCGATCAGGACTACGTAGTGCGTTCACACCTTCCGCAACAATTTTCAGCGCATCAATATCCAGGCCGGAATCAGTCTCATCGAGGATCGCCAGTTTCGGTTCCAGAACCGCCATCTGAAAAATTTCATTACGTTTTTTCTCACCGCCGGAAAAACCTTCGTTCACAGACCGTGATAAAAGCTCATCTTTCAATTGAACGAGCTTGACCTTGTCTTTGACCATTGCCATAAATTCCATCGCATCAAGTTCTGTCTGTCCACGATGTTTGCGGATTGCGTTCAGTGCCGCCTTAAGCATATAAGCATTGTTTACGCCGGGGATTTCTACCGGATATTGAAAGGCCAAAAATACACCTTCGCGAGCTCTTTCTTCGGGAGCCAGTTCGAGAAGATCGTTGCCTTCAAAAATAACAGAGCCTTCAGTAACTTCATAACCATCGCGGCCACTTAAAACATGGGCGAGTGTACTTTTTCCTGATCCATTTGGACCCATGATCGCATGAACTTCTCCGGCCTTTACTTCAAGGTTTAAACCTTTGAGAATTTCTTTACTTTCGACATTGACGTGTAAATTTGAAATATTCAGCATTCTTTTTTCTCTAGTTTCCTAATCTTAACCGACCGCGCCTTCAAGACTAACGGCTAAAAGTTTTTGTGCTTCGACAGCAAACTCCATCGGTAATTCTTTAAAGACTTCCTTACAAAAACCATTGACAATCATGTTCACCGCATCTTCTTCGGAGATGCCGCGCTGCATGCAGTAAAACAACTGATCTTCATCAATCTTTGAGGTGGAGGCTTCATGTTCAACTTGCGCCGTCTGATTTTTTACTTCGATATACGGGAACGTGTGGGCGCCACAACGATCACCTATCAGCAACGAATCACACTGGGTAAAGTTTCGAGAATTCTCCGCACCTTTTGTGATCTTCACTAACCCTCTATAAGCATTTTGTGCTCGTCCGGCAGAAATACCTTTGGAAATGATCGTGCTGCGAGTATTTTTACCCAGATGGATCATCTTGGTTCCTGTGTCTGCCTGCTGATAATTATTTGTCAGGGCAACAGAATAAAATTCACCGACAGAGTTATCACCACGTAAAATACAGCTTGGATATTTCCATGTGATCGCTGATCCTGTTTCAACCTGTGTCCATGAAACTTTTGAATTCTTGCCACGGCAATCGGCGCGTTTGGTGACGAAATTATAAATCCCACCAACACCATTTTCGTCGCCCGGATACCAGTTCTGAACGGTAGAATATTTGATCTCGGCATCATCCAGCGCCACCAGTTCTACGACTGCGGCATGCAACTGATTTTCATCGCGCATCGGTGCAGTACAACCTTCCAGATAACTAACATGACTGCCTTCATCGGCAATGATCAGAGTTCGTTCAAATTGTCCGGTGTTCGATGCGTTGATCCGGAAATAGGTAGAAAGCTCCATCGGGCAACGCACACCTTTCGGAATGTAGCAAAAAGACCCGTCTGTGAACACGGCAGAATTTAATGCTGCATAAAAATTATCAGCCGCAGGCACGACTGTTCCCAGATATTTTCTAACTAATTCAGGATGTTCTTTTACCGCTTCCGAGAATGATCCGAAAATGACACCAACCTCGGATAACTTTTTCTTAAATGTTGTTGCCACCGAAACGCTGTCAAAAACAGCATCCACGGCTACGCCGGCCAGTTTTGCGTGCTCGCGTAAAGGAATGCCCAGTTTTTCATAAGTTTTTAGAAGTTCTGGATCAACTTCGTCTAGACTCTTCGGGGCATCATCTTTCGACTTGGGCGCGGAATAATATGAGCTTGCCTGAAAATCGATCGGTGGGTAATGCACATTCGGCCAGGTTGGTTCGGTCATAGTTAACCAGTGACGGTAAGCTTTCAAGCGCCATTCCAGCAACCATTCCGGCTCTTCTTTTTTTGCCGAGATCAGTCGAATGACATCTTCATTCAAACCGGGAGGGACAGTATCCGTTTCGATATCCGTAACAAAGCCAGCCTCATAATCTTTGCCGACCAGTGATTCGATATCTTCAGGTTTTGTGCTCATTACTTTTTACTCTTGTGATCTAATCGACAGTGAAGCTTTCGCCACAGCCACAAGTATCTGCAACATTCGGGTTGTTGAATTTGAAACCTTCTTTCAAGCCTTCCCTTACATAATCCAGCTCGGTGCCATCAAGATACTCAAGACTACTCTCATCCACAACAATTTTGATCCCGTTTGATTCAAAAACTTGATCCTCATCATGAATTTGATCGGCCGTCTCTACTACATAGGAATAACCGGAACATCCGGTTGTTTTTACACTGACACGTAAACCTTCTGCGCCTTCCTGTGATGCAAGAAATTTTTTGATGTGAGTTGCTGCTCTTTCAGTCAGAGTCATTTAGCTCACCTCTTTATTTAGCAGGCTTGTTTCAATAATCCTGCCATCTTGTCTTTCTGCAACTTCTTTGACATTTTTGCGGCTGACTAAATCACCCAGTGAAATTCCGTTGAGAAAAACATAGATCTGATCACTTAATTCTTCCCACAACTCATGTGTCAAACAACGTTCATCACCCTGACAATTTTTTTCACCATTACATTTTCGCGCATCGACACTTTCATCCACAGCGGCGATCACGCTTGCGATGGAAATTTCGCCCATGGCTTTTCCAAGACGATAGCCGCCTCCAGGACCCCTGGTACTGCTAACCAGTTCTTGTTTTCTTAAACGGGAAAATAGTTGCTCAAGATAGGAAAGTGAAATACCTTGTCGTGCAGAAATTTCAGCCAGAGCGATCGGGCCTTTGCCTTCGTGCAGCGCAAGATCCAGCATTGCAGTTACGGCATAGCGGCCTTTTGTGGTTAGTCTCATTTTAGTTAACCCTATAAAAACAGTGGTTAACTATCTCATACCTTAGCAAAATACTCAAGTATTATTCAGATTTCTGAGAGATTATTCTTCCTTCTCTTTCTTAGATTTACCAACCTGCCAGGCATCAGCACTACCTTCATTGTAGATATTTTTACGCATGTCGTTGATTTCCGTTTCAAGAGTGCGAATGTGATCCAGCATACTGCCAATAGCATTCGCCACCGGATCAGGCATATCCTGTGTTGCGCCATAAGCATCAAACCCGATTTTATCGGCCATTTCTTCCCGTTGTTCTTCCTGCTCATCTTTGGGTACGATGAGCTGTCCGGGAACACCAACAACCGTTGCTCCTTCCGGAACATCCCTTACAACAACCGAGTTTGAGCCAATTCGAGCATCCTCGAATAAGGTGATCGGACCTAACACTTTCGCTCCGGCTCCTATGACAACACCATTCTTTAACGTTGGATGCCGCTTGCCTTTGTTCCAGGTAGTCCCGCCCAGCGTCACACCATGATACAAGGTGCAATCATCACCAATGATCGCCGTTTCACCGATCACAACACCCATGCCGTGATCAATAAAAAACCGACGTCCAATCGTTGCTCCCGGGTGGATCTCGATTCCGGTAAGCCAGCGTGCCACATGTGAAAGAAATCGCGCCAACCAGCAAAAACCATATTTCCATAACTTATGGCTGATTCTGTGGAAAATGATCGCGTGTAATCCGGGGTATGCCGTAATCACTTCGAGTGTTGTTCTTGCTGCCGGATCTCTATCAAATACGCAGGCTATGTCTTCTTTAAAATGTTCAAACATGGTTTCTACTTAAATCATTCCTTCTATTCGGATCAGCTGTTCTTCGAGACGTGTTTTCGCTTTCTGGATCTCATCCAGGCGATCCTGGGCTTTTTGGACAACCTCGGTCGGCGCTCGTTCAACGAAACTAGGATTGGCCAGTTTCTTTTCTGCAATCTCGCTTTCTTTGGACAGTTTTTCCAATTCCTTGGTTAATCGTTCTTTTTCTGCAACTGGCTCAATAATATCTTCCAGCGGGATCAGCAATGTCGTATTGCCTGCCAAAGCTGTTGCAGATTCTGGCGCTATGCCGCTACGTAAAACTCCGACGGATTCAAGTTTGGCCATCGCCACCAGATAACGAACATTGCGACGCAACCACTCTTTTTCTAATTCATCGCCACCATCAACCACAACGCGTAATTTTTTGCCCGGCGAAATATCCATTTCTGCACGAATACGGCGTACGCCCAGAACGAACTCTTTCAACCAGGCTACCTCTTTCAGAACTTCATCATCGATCAGACCTTCATCCAGCTCGGGGAATGATTGCGTCATAATGGATTCATCACTACCTTCTTCTATGTCACCAACCTTAATTGCAACACGCTGCCAGAGTTCTTCGGTGATAAACGGCATAAACGGATGCGCCAGCCTGAGTAGAGATTCAAGAACCTCCAGTAATGTCAGACGTGTTCCGTTCTTTATTTCTTCCGTCGCACGCCTGGAGTTCAATGTTGCTTTGGAGAGTTCTAAATACCAGTCACAGTATTCATCCCAGGTAAATTCATAAATCGCCTTGGCTGCCAGATCAAAACGATAAGCATCAATATATTGGCTTACATCAGCGATCGTTTGTTGAAAACGTGAAATGATCCAGCGTTCAGCAACACCCAGTTCAACATCATCACCCGAATCAACGTCATAACCTTCAACCGTCATCATCACATAACGCGAAGCATTCCAGATCTTGTTGCAAAAATTCCGGTAACCATCGACTCGACCCAGATCAAAACGAATATCACGGCCAAGCGTTGCTTGCGACGCAAAGGTAAAACGCAGCGCATCGGTTCCATAGCTCGAAAGGCCACCTGGAAAATGTTTGCGCGTGGCTTTTTCAATCTTCGGCGCATCCTGCGGATTCATCAAACCCGTTGTGCGTTTTTTGACCAGTGTTTCCAGATCAACGCCATCGATCAGATCAATCGGATCGAGAACATTACCTTTCGTCTTGGACATTTTCTGGCCGTCAGAATCTCGTACCAGCCCATGAATATAAACTTCCTTAAACGGTACTTCGCCGGTCAACTTCAAGCCCATCATGATCATTCTGGAAACCCAGAACGGAATAATATCGAAACCGGTCACCAACACATTGTTAGGGTGGAAGGTTTTGAATTCTTCAGTTTCCTCAGGCCAACCCAGGGTTGAGAACGGCCAAAGAGCGGACGAGAACCAGGTGTCCAGCACATCTTGATCCTGGCGCAGGATTACGTCGATGCCGAGTTTATGTTTCTCGCGAACTTCTTCCTCGGTGAGACCAACATAAATATTACCGTTATTCTGATCATGCCATGCCGGAATTCGATGTCCCCACCAAAGCTGTCGTGAGATACACCAGTCTTTGAGATTACGCATCCACTCGAGATAGGTTTTCGACCAGTTATCCGGCACGAAATTAATATCGCCATTTTCAACGGCTTCGATCGCTGGCCCAACTAATGGCTCAACTTTTACATACCACTGATCGGTTAGATATGGTTCAACCACAGCCTGAGATCGATCGCCGCGAGGCACCGGGTGTCTATGATCTTCAATTTTTTCGATCAGCCCCTGCGCCTGTAAATCTTCGACAATCTTTTTACGCGCTTCATAACGATCCATGCCCTGATATGCCATCGGACATTCATCGTTCATCGCAGCGTCAACCGTGAAAATATTCATCAACGGCAAATCGTGTCGTTGACCCATTTCGTAATCATTGAAATCATGAGCAGGTGTAATCTTGACGCAGCCAGATCCGAAATCCTGATCAACATAATCATCACCGATAATCGGAATGGTGCGATTGGTTAGCGGTAATTTGATCTTTGATCCGATCAAATGTTTGAAACGTTCATCTTCCGGATGCACTGCCACAGCCGCATCGCCGATCATGGTTTCCGGTCGCGTTGTGGCGACGATCACATATTCTATTTCGTTGTTTTTGTTGCCGTCGTATTTCTTCTCCAGCGGATACTTTATATGCCAAAGATGACCGTTTTCTTCTTCGGAAACTACTTCTACATCGGAGATCGCCGTATGTAAGACCGGATCCCAGTTCACCAGTCGCTTACCGCGATAGATCAATCCTTCTTCATAAAGCTGGACAAAAACTTTCGCCACAGCATCGGACAATCCATCATCCATGGTGAATCGTTCACGGCTCCAGTCCATGGATGATCCCATGCGACGCAACTGGCGAGTAATATTGCCACCTGACTCTTCTTTCCAACGCCAAACTTCATCAATAAAGGCATCGCGACCCAGATCGTGTCGGCTCTGATCCTTTTCGGCCAACTGTCTTTCAACCACCATCTGCGTTGCGATTCCGGCGTGATCAGTTCCGCACTGCCACAAGGTATTGTCGCCTAGCATGCGATGATAACGGATCAGGATATCCATCAACGTATCCTGAAAAGCATGTCCCATATGCAGGCTGCCGGTAACGTTTGGCGGCGGCAACATGATGCAATATGGCTCACCCTCGCCAGACGGTTTAAAATATTCTTTTTCTTCCCACTGATGATACCAACGTTGTTCGATGGCATGCGGATCGTAGGTTTTTTCCATGATATTCGGGTCTGACGGCATTGCTTGTGATCGTTCCTGTTCCGTTAATTGCGTTGGCTGGGGTTTCTTTATGGGCGGAGCACTGGATGCAAGCGCCGCTGCAATTGCAGAAACCGCCACCTTTTTTTCTGTTTTTATGATTTGATCCGTATTTTTGTCCAAGTCCTGATCAGATTTTTGTTCTTCATTTATTTCTGGAACTTCTTCCGGCTCAGTAGTCGACAATAAATTCTGATCTAAGCTTTGGCCATTGTCTTTATTTTTCAAAGCCTCCACATCATTCAATGTTTGTAGCGTTAGCTCCAACTGCGCGTTTACTTCTTTGAGAATGGCATTTTGTACGTTGCTGGTCGCTTTTCGGATCTCGGCATAAATTGTCTCTTGCAGATCCGGAGACATTATTTCCTTTATACCATCGGGGATCTGGATCTCGGGAGGCAATCCTTTTGGTGGCGTTTTTCTATGGTTGGGTTCGACAACATCGATCAACGTTGGCAATTCCTGAAGCGCTTCTTCAGGCGTGCGATCATCGGCGATAAAATCTGGATCGGCCCGTTGATCGGTATCAATTCTTTCCAGCAGTTCTTTGTTCTGACCGAGCAGATCTTCCAGAGATTGAATGGCGCTACCTAAGGTGCCTTTATTTTTCTTGTCGTCTTCTGCCACGCTAGGTATCCAGATTATGGGTATTCAATGTGTAACCGCGTTCCTTATAAAAACGATAACGCTCTCTGGCTTGATCACGGCCATTGGATGCCTGATCGACTATTTCGATCAAGCGATCAAAACGACCAAAAAATAAGGGTACGGAGTTTGTCATGTTGATCATAATATCATGTTGATCAGCCGGTGGATCTTCATGACCAATTAAAACGGGCGTTTTATCCATATCGGCTTGATCTGTCAATCGATCGACCAGCCCATGCGGCAAAAAACTGGTGTCTTTGAACGTCCATAACAAAGTATCCACTTTGATCGAATTATCTGGAGAATCCGTATGAATATATACGTTATTGCCCTGCTTCCACGCCTTACCCGTCAACGCACATAAAACCTGATCGCAGGTTCGTTTCGCCGTTTCCGGCAAAATGTAAAAATCAACGCGCGTCACTATCTGATCTCTAAACCCGATCCATCAAATATTGAACCAACATTGAGACAGGCCGACCAGTCGCGCCTTTGGCTTTTCCAGAATGCCAGGCGGTTCCAGCAATATCCAGATGCGCCCAGGTCATTTTTTTCGTGAATCGAGAAAGGAAGCAACCCGCCGTGATCATGCCGCCATCTCGACCGCCAATATTAGCGATGTCGGCAAAATTACTATCCAGCAATGATTGATAATCATCCCAAAGCGGCATTCGCCATGCGCGATCATGACTTGTTTCTCCCGCCGCCAATAAATCATCCGCCAGACCATCATCATTACTGATCAGGCCTGTCGGCACTTTACCCAGCGCAACTACGCAAGCACCCGTCAATGTAGCAACGTCGATTATTGCTTCCGGCTTGAATCGTTCCGCATAAGTCAACGCATCACACAAAATCAAACGACCTTCGGCATCTGTGTTTAGCACTTCTATCGTCTGACCAGACATACTGGTGACAATGTCGCCCGGTTTTGTGGCTTTGCTTCCTGGCATATTTTCAACTGTCGGTACGATCACATTAAGATTGATCGGCAATTTCATTTCAGCAATGGCAGCAATTGTTCCGATCACGCTGGCCGCTCCGCACATGTCGTATTTCATTTCGTCCATGCCGCCGCCTGATTTCAGGGAAATACCACCTGAATCAAATGTGACACCTTTTCCAACCAGGACATAAGGTTTTTGATTCTTAGCCGACTTTTTCAGGCCTTCATATTTCAACACCAGCAGTTTTGCCGGCTCTGCACTTCCTCGTGAAACCGACAACAAAGAACCCATGCCGAGTTTTTCCATCGCCTTTTCTGTCAATACAGTCGCACTGATCGATTTAAATTTCTTCGCCAATGCGACACCCTGATCAGCAATATAAGTCGGTGTACAATAATTTCCCGGTAAATTCGCCAGATCACGACTGAGCTGCATGCCATTAACAATCGCGGCTCCCTGTTTCGCTGCAACGGCGCCCTTGGTCATTTCGGCTTTCGTTGCGGCGGCTATGGTGATCGTAGTCAATGTTGCTTTCGTTTTCTTACCACTTTTCAGTTGATCAAACTTATAGAAAGTCTCTCCGACAGCTCTGACCGCCTGCTGTACTCGCCAGGCATAATCACGTTTCGTGACAGTGATCTCAGGCAAACAACAAGTCGCATCCTTTGCTTCTACTTGTTTGAGTGCGGCAAAAGCACTGCGGATCACTTTGAAGTATCCGGCGGTATCAAGTTTGTCTTTCTCACCACATCCCACCAGCAAGAACCGATCAGCTTTGATTCCCGAAACTTTGCGTAGCATTAATGTCTGGCCAGACTTTCCTTTCATATCACCAGATTTAATTATCTCGCTGATCATGCCGCCACTGGCAACATCAATTTTCGCTGCGCTTGATGACAATTCGCCATCTGCAAATACCCCTGCGATAATGCAAGCTGTTTGATGGGTTTTGGGGTTGAGTGTTTTTACATTAAATTTCATGAAATATTCCTGTCATAATATGTAGGCGTGATTTTATGGGTTTAATCAGGAGCTGACCAGCGGTCTAGCTATATTTTACGGAATTTTCATTTTGATTCTTAAACGTTATCTCTATAAAGAAATCCTGCAGAACTTTTTTGCAATTTTTCTGGTGCTGATCCTGATCGTGATCAGTCTGCGCTTTGTGCGTTATCTGGGCGATGTCGCGGCAGGCAAAATGACGGCCGAAATTGTCTACCAAATGCTGACCCTGAAACTGGTCACCTCTTTGTCTTTGATCATTCCCCTGTGTCTCTATCTTTCCCTGTTTATGGCACTGGGTCGTTTGCAGCGCGACAATGAACTCGTCTCAATTGCAACCGCGGGTTTGGGAAATCGGTTTTATTTTTCTACAGTTCTAAAATTGACAGCTTTGTTTTCATTGTTACTGTTTCTGCTGACCATGTTCGTTTTTCCCTGGGCCGAAAAAAACATTGATGTCCTCAAACAAAAAGCCAACCGGGAATCGGATGTTACCGGGATTACTGCTGGCAGCTTTAAAGAATTCAGTCGTGGCGATCGCGTACTTTATGTAGAAGGTTTCAACAAGAAAACCAAATTTATGGAAAATGTTTTTCTACAAGTTAACGAACAGGGGAAAACCGGCGTCCTGACTTCTGATTCCGCGAATATAGAGACCAATGAAAAAACCGGTGAACGATCCGTCATTTTTATTGATGGCAAACGCTATGTCGGAAAACCCGACCAACTGGATTATTCGATCACAGAATTTAAACGCTATTCCGTACGGATGGAACAACAGGGCTATGACACCACTTTTCGCCCAACATCCAGAATCCCCAGCAAAGAGCTTTTTCAAAACTTACGTTTAAACAATGACCCGATCTCAATGACGGAATTGCAATGGCGATTATCCACGCCGATTTCAATATTACTCCTGTCGGCTTTTGCCATTCTTGCCGTTCGTTCTTCAAAAGATATAAAAGGATCGCTATTATTTATTTCTGCGATTCTGGTATTTTTTATTTACAACAACTTATTAAATATTTCTCACGGCATGGTTAGCCAGGGAAAATCTTCCATCTTCCCCGGACTCTGGTGGCCACATTTGTTGATGCTGATCAGCATTTTTTTCATGCTCTACTTTCCTAACTTTCGCCGCGCCCTCTCTTTGCCTGGTTTTCTGATCAAGTCTAATAAAAAATAATGAAAATTCTTGATCGCCATATTAGAAAAACTATTCTCGGAAGCATCTTTACCGTGCTCGCAGTTTTGATCGGCCTGTTTACTTTTTTTGAGTTTATCGAAGAACTGGATCAACTTGGTAAAGGTAATTATGGACTCTTCGATGCGATCAAATATGTCTTCCTGAAAACACCTTCTCTTGCCTATAATTTATTTCCGCTTGCAGGATTGATTGGAAGCCTGATTGGACTGGGTACTTTGATGACACAAAATGAAATTGTTGTCATGCGAAATGCTGGTGTTTCATTAAAACGGATCGTTTACTCGATCATGAAAACCGGAGCGATTGTTATTTTGATCTCGATGATACTCGGTGAGTTCGTGGTGCCCGTGACGGAACAATATGCAAACTATACCCGCTCGGTAGAAATGAACGATCAGATCAGTTTGAAAACCCGAAATGGTCTCTGGGTTCGCGAAGGACAAAGTTATCTGAATGTCAGAACAATCCTGCCAGGAAATATCATCAAACAAATTTACATGTACAACTTTGATGAAGACAACCGACTGATCTCCAGCAGTTATGCAGACGCCGCTTCTTTCTCAGATGGAAAATGGCAATTAAAAAATGTAACGCAAACACATATTTCTGATCTAGCGATCACAAGGGATACGAATGTTGATGTCATCTGGGATTCTCTTTTACGTCCGGAACTGATCAGCCTTGTTTCTATCGAGCCGGAAAACTTATCCGTTTTTGATCTAGTTAATTACACAAAATATCTAAAGAAAAATAATCGCAACAGCCAGACTTATCGACAGGCTTTCTGGAGCAAAATCATTTATCCACTTTCCACTGGCGTCATGATCTTTCTTGCAATACCCATGGTTCTTGGTGCGACTCAAACACAGAATATCGGACAACGTATTTTTATTGGGATTGTTATTGGACTAATATTTCATATAGTGAATCAGGGCATGGGAAATATCGGGATTGTTTATAAACTTCCGCCGCTGGTTGCCGTTGCAACACCTGCTGTAGTTACATTTTTTATTGGCTGGTTTTTAATGCGGCGGTTGAATAAACACTAACTAAATATTTAGTTTTTTTCTTTCACATAATGAATTATTTTTGTACCTGACAAGCCATCATGCCAGGCTCTTTTTTCTGGATTAAAAAGGCTCCAAATAAACCCCAGTCCTACCGCGACCCAAGACAAACAAGAAAATAAAATTCGTTTTATTGCCTGTGTCCAGGTAATTAACTCTCCCTTCTCCTGAACTACTTTAATTCTCCAGCTTTGCATCCCCAGAGTTTGGCCTCGAACCTTCCAGGGTATAACGAAATAAAGAGCCACAACTAATAGTAAGTAGATCTGAAAAATTCTATCTCCAGAAATTATTGCCTCTCCTCCTGTGATCACCATGTAGGGAATTGTTGCAAACAACAGCACAGAAAAGACTAATAATGTGTCGTATAAGATTGCGCCCATTCTTCTTAAAAATGTACAGCTTTCTATTTGCATTATTTACCTACACAAAACCCTGAAAAGATTTCACCGAGTAAATCTTCGCTGGTAAATTCTCCTGTGATCTCTCCAAGAGTATGTAAGGCTAATCGCAGGTTTTCTGCTGCCAGATCAAAATATTTTGAGCTACTTAGATAAGGTTCTGTTTCTTGTAAAAACTCATGGGTTTTTTCCAGCGCTTCTATATGCCGCTGACGCGCTGTGAATATTCCTTCTGCTCCTGAATCTACTCCGGCAAATTTTAGTAATTCTTTTTTCAATAGATCCAGCCCTGTACCTGTTTTCACTGAAAGTTGAATTTCTATTTTTTCTCCATCTTCTTTCCTTTCCGCTTTTACTTCCGGATCACGATCAATCTTGTTTGTTATGAACAAGCTTTTTTCTTTTATATCGGCTTCTGATTTCTCAGGAAATTCTGACATGACCAAAACCAGATCCGCTTCTTCCATTGTTTGATTGGTTCGGTTGATTCCTTCCTGTTCGACCGGATCAACCGTTTCTCTTATTCCGGCTGTATCCGTCACAATAAACGGCACGCCTTCGATAAGAAATTTTTCCGTTAGCGTGTCTCTTGTTGTTCCGGGAATGTCGGTGACGATTGCTCGATCAAACTGCAAAAAGCTATTCAATAAACTGGATTTTCCAACGTTTGGCTCTCCAACGATCGCTATTCTCAAACCTTCATTCAGAACAGCTCCTTGTCTAGCCTTTTCCAGTATTGACTGGTTTTCATCAATCGCTGCTTTGATCGATAGGTTGAATTCTTCAACAGGGATGTCCAGCTCTTCATCAGTAAAATCCATATGCGCTTCGATCAACATGCGCATGGAAATAATTTTTTCTTTTAGTATTTCTATATGGCTGGAAAATTCACCGGAAAGTGATCGTATAGCACTTTTTGCTGCCTGCTCACTGGCGCTGTTGATCAAATCGGCAACAGCTTCTGCCTGAACCAGATCCATTTTTCCATTTAAAAATGCTCTTTCGGAAAACTCTCCGGGTTTTGCCTGTCTTGCTCCTAATCCCAAAACTTCTTTAAGCAAGCGATTCATTACCACGGAACCACCATGCCCCTGAAGTTCAAGAACATCTTCACCTGTAAATGAGTCTGGCCCCAGAAAAAACAGGGCGAGGCCTTGATCGATGATCTGTTTATCTGTTGTTTTAAATGATCGGTAGATTGCTGATCTGGATTTTGGTTGATCTCCCAAAATGGCGATCGCGATTTCTTTGCTTGCTGATCCGCTGATCCGGATCACTCCAACACCACCCGATCCAGGCGGTGTTGCTATCGCGGCAATAGTGTCTTTTTGCTCAGACATTACCGTTTATGACTATCCGTTATTTTGCTGCTTCGATCTGTTTAGTGATCGACCATTGTTGGGCAATTGAAAGGATATTGTTGGTCACCCAATAAAGTACGAGTCCTGCTGGGAAAAAGGCAAAAAAGGCCGTAAAAACAATCGGTAAAAACTGCATCACTTTTGCCTGAATTGGATCTGGTGGTGGCGGGTTAAGTTTTTGTTGGACAAACATACTGATGCCCATCACCAAAGGCAGGATGAATAATGGATCTCTGATCGAAAGATCCTGCACCCAAAGCATGAAAGGCGCCTGACGTATTTCGACACTTTCCAGCAACACCCAGTACAACGCCAGAAAGACGGGGATTTGAACCAGAATCGGGAAACAACCACCAAGCGGGTTGATCTTCTCTTCTTTATAAAGCTCCATCATCGCCTGATTCATTCTGGTTTTATCTTTGGAATATCTTTCACGGATCGCGGTCATCCGTGGTGTAACTTTTCGCATCCTTGCCATTGATTTGTAACCCATCGCAGACAGCGGATAAAAAATTGCTTTGATCACAACCGTGACCAGAATAATTGCCCAACCCCAGTTTCCAACCAGTGAATGGATTGTATTCAACAACCAGAAAATTGGTTTTGCGATAAACCAGAGAATGCCATAATCCGTTGTAAGCTCAAGGCCCGGTGCAATTTCTTCAAGCACGCTCTGTGTTTTTGGTCCAGAAAAAATCTTAACTTTCGCTTCCTGCATTTCACCTGCAGCGACACTTAATTGTGGCCCATAAAACCCCATTACATAATGATCGCCATCCAGAACTTTACTGTAATAATGATGGCTCTTGTCGCTTTCCGGAATTAGTGCGCTGACAAAATAATGCTGGATCATCGCAAGCCAACCTTCTTTCCCTTCTTGAGAAATCGGATCATCTGCCATCTTTTTAAACTTTATTTTTTCATAGCGTTTATCTGGACTGGAGATTGCACCACCGGTAAATGTTGGCAACATTTTTCGTGATTGTTCGCTATGTTTTTGATGAAGCTGCTCATAAAAACGGCCGCTCCAAATTGCGTCACTATTGTTTTTTACCCGATAAGTCAGATCGACAAGATACTCTCCGCGATGAAAGGTAAAGATCTTTTCTATTTCGATCCCGCCTTCTGACCAACTCAACACAACATCCAGCACATCCTGACCATCAGCCATTGTGTATTCATTTGATGATGTCTGATAGACACTATGATGATTCGCGGCCGGCTGTTTGCTGAGAAACCCGCCCTGGCTGGCATAAAAAGCACCGTTAGTATCATTGAACAGAACAAAGGGAATATCAGGTTTATCTGAATCAATCGGGTATTGTTTTAATATCGTGCCGCGAAGATCACCACCATGAGTGTCTATCACTGCTTTAAAGACATCGGTTTCGACAATGATGCGTTGGCCTGCTTCGGTTTTAACCGTTTGCTGGCTGGCAACTGTGGGTTGATCATTACTGACAGGGACAGGAATATCATCAGCACTTACTGTTACTGGCACGCCTTCTGAAATAGCTGTTCCTTGTGTCTGCTCTAGACTGACGGGCTGAGGTTTTGGAGCATAATCTTTCTGCCAGGCCTGCCATAGCGACAAAGCAACAAAGCCAAGTGCCGCAAACAAAATCATCTTCATATTATCCATTTAATGTTTTTTCCTGTTCTGATCCTGTGTCAATTTGTTGATCCTCTTTTTCTGGCTCTGTTCCAGGAACAGGATCAAATCCACCCGGGTTAAAAGGATGGCATCGACAAATTCTTTTTACCGCAAGGTAGCTTCCTTTTGCTGTTCCGAAAGTGTTAATAGCCTCAGTTGCATAATGGGAGCAGGAAGGAAGAAAACGACATCGATGTCCCAACATGGGGCTTATCAGGATCTGGTATCCACGGATCATTATTACAAGGGGGTTTTTCATCTTCTGTTTAAAATTCACTCGCCGACAACTTGTCTATTTCTGAGCTTCTTTACATGACTTATCAAGTGCCAGGATCTGCCATTGCTTTGTAATAGCAGCATTCAGTTCCCGGTTTGATTTTTCACAAATTCCCCGACGTACTAAAACTACAACATCAACACCGGCAAACTCTTCTCTGTTTTTTCGAAACGTTTCCCGAATGATTCTTTTGATTCGGCTTCGCTGCACAGATTTGTTGACGTTTTTCTTTGAAACCGCTGTTCCCAGGCGCGCAACATCTAAACCATTCGGGCGATACAGAATTAACCAATAGCGATCCCGCAGACTTTTATTCTGTTTAAAAACCCGTTGAAAGTCTTCTGACTCACTAAGTTTATAGTCTTTGTGCACCCTTTTTCTGATTCTTGTAAGTCTATTGCAAGCAGATCAGGCAGATAGTTTTTGACGTCCTTTTGCTCTTCTTGCTTTCAGGATGGCTCGGCCTGCTCTGGTTTTCATTCTTTTTCTGAAACCGTGGCGGCGTTTTCTTTTTATGTTACTTGGTTGAAACGTTCTTTTCATGAAATTTCTCGATCAATGGCAAATGGGGCGTGATCTTACTTCTTCTGGGTTTTTAATGTCAATTTAATTCTTTTCTTCTTGATCAAATAGTCTGTCAACTTTCAAACAAAATCATCAAATTACCTGTGGATAACTTTTTTTTAGGGGTATAGAATTATCTGTCCAAAACCTCAAAGAATAATAAATCATAATAATTATATCTTGCGAGTTCGTTAAGATATATGGAGTAACTTTTTTCTCGTGAACCCCTCGCTTTGGAACCGCTGTCTTGAAAAACTCGAAACCGAGATCCCGCAGCAGCAATTTAATACATGGATCCGTCCATTACATGCTATTGAAGAGGGTGATTCGATAAAGCTTCTCGCGCCTAATCGCTTTGTTCTGGATTGGGTTGAAGATAAATATATCAATAATATCAATGAGTTGTTAATAAAACTATCCAACAACAATAATATTGTTCTGGATATGAGCATTGGAACATCAAAAAACACCTCTCAAAAAACCAGTGTTGCAAATACTGCCGTGCCTACTCCTTCGAACAAGCCTCTTTCTTCTCCAATTATGAAGCCAGCGCCAGCAGCAAGAAACAACTATAAAATTTCTTCCCGCTTGAACAAGAATTACACATTTGATGCGCTGGTTGAAGGCAAGTCAAATCAGCTAGCCAAAGCTGCAGCGTTACAGGTCGTTGAAAACCCGGGCACAGCATACAACCCCTTATTTATCTGTGGTGGGGTTGGCCTGGGTAAAACACATTGTATGCATGCGATCGGCCACAAGATCCTTGATCTAAAACCCGGTGCAAATGTTGTTTATCTGCATTCGGAACGTTTTGTTGCGGACATGGTAAAAGCGCTGCAACACAATTCGATCAATGAATTTAAACGTTTTTATCGTTCTGTTGATGTTTTGCTGATTGATGATATTCAGTTTTTTGCCGGCAAAGAACGCTCCCAGGAAGAGTTTTTTCACACCTTTAATGCTTTGCTGGAAGGTGATCATCAGATTGTTCTAACCTGTGATCGATATCCCAAAGAAGTTTCCGGTGTTGAAGAAAGATTAAAATCCCGTTTTGGCTGGGGCCTGACCGTTGCCATCGATCCACCCGAACTTGAAACAAGAGTTGCGATTCTTAAAAGCAAAGCCGCCATTGAAAATATAGAGTTGCCTGACGATGTGGCATTTCTGATCGGTAAACGCTTTCACTCAAATGTTCGTGAACTGGAAGGCGCTTTACGACGTATCATTGCCTACGCACACTTTACGGGCAGGCCTGTTAGCCTTGATTTCGCCAAAGAAGCACTCAAAGATCTTCTGGCTTTACAGGATAAAATGGTCACCATTGAAAATATTCAGAAAACAGTAGCTGAATATTTTAAACTACGGGTTGCTGATCTCAATTCTAAAAGAAGAAACCGATCAATCGCCAGGCCCAGGCAAATTGCTATGGCTTTAGCAAAAAGTATGACCAACCATAGCCTGCCTGAAATTGGCGATGCTTTTGGTGGTAGAGATCACACCACTGTTTTGCATGCGTGCAGAAAAATTGACGAACTTTGTAAAAGTGAGCCGCGTATTAATGAGGATTATACGAATCTGTATAGGATACTTTCGACCTGACTTTTGATATTTAAAATAATACCTGTGTATAACATTGTTGATAAGCCTGTTAAGAAAAATTGTATGCTTTTTTTCATAAACTTATTCAGGTTTTATACACAGGAAGATCAGAGTATTCCAGACCGGTTTTAAGAACACTTACCAACAAGACAAGTATTTGATTTATAATTGATTTATTGACTTACTAACCGTTATTATTGGTGCTAATAATAACAATAACAAGATATATAATATGAAAATCTTAATAAATAAAGAAGCTCTCATAGAACCACTTTTAGCGATCAGTGGCGTTGTTGAACGTAGACAAACTTTGCCAATCCTCTCAAACATTCTTATACATGTTGAAGAAGAGATAATCAGGTTAACGGCAACAGATATGGAAGTTGAGTCCTGTTTTATTATTCAGCACAAATCGAGTGAAACAGGAAAAACAACCGTACCTGCCAGAAAATTTCTGGATATTGTGAAAGCGCTGCCTGATAATTCAGATATTGAATTAAATTTTGAAAATGAAAAAGTAAGGATCTTGTGCGGCAAAAGTAAATTCACTTTAAGCACCATGCCTGCGGATGATTTTCCTTCCATCGAAAACCTTGATGAAATAGTTAGTTTAAATTTGCCAGAAAAAACAATAAAAAAATTACTGGAAAATACACAGTTTGCAATGGCACATCAGGATGTCAGATATTATTTAAATGGTTTATTGATCGAACTGGATGGACAGAATATTAGAGCTGTTGCTACTGATGGTCATCGCCTGGCACTTTCGGAAACTGTATTTTCAACGGGTGTTTCAGATCTGTTACAAATAATAGTTCCACGAAAAGGGGTTCTTGAGATTAGTCGTCTACTAGGTGATAGCGAAACAGAAGTCGAATTAGTGATCAGCAAGAATCATTTGCGACTCGTCACAGAAAACCAGTCGTTAACAACAAAACTCATTGATGGGAAGTTTCCTGACTACGATCGGGTTATTCCTCAGGATAGTAATAAAAAAGTTTATGCTGATCGGGAAAAGCTCCGCAGCGGCATGGCCAGGACATCGATTCTCTCAAACGAAAAATTCAGAGGAATTAGGATGGTGCTGGAAGAAGGGAAGGTAATTGCATCAGCTAATAATCCGGAACAGGAAACAGCAGAAGAAGAAATTGAAGTCATGTATTCAGGCGAATCAATGGAAATAGGTTTTAATGTTTCTTATTTGCTGGACGCGCTTAATATTATTAAATCTGATCAGGTTTTACTTGAGTTGAAAGATTCAGATAGCAGTTGTTTGATCACTTCATCGGAAGATACGGATAGTCGTTATGTAATCATGCCAATGCGTTTGTAAGCAGAAAAAGTGGCAATAGAAAAACTGCAAATTAGAGATCTGAGAAATATAGAAAAAGCGGAGCTGAATACAGAACCGGGCATTAATATAATCACTGGTGAGAATGCCAGCGGGAAAAGCAGCCTGTTAGAAGCAATACATCTTCTTTTATTATCAAAATCGTTTAGAAGTACTAAAGCAGATGTTGTGATTAGGCATAATCAGGAAAAATGTCAGATAGTTTCCAGGATAAGAAAAAACCAGCAGACACAAACGTTAGGGATAGAAAAGAACAGGAAACAGACAATCATCAAATACGCTGGAGAAAAGTTAGCCAGCGCAGCACAACTCGCAAAGATCCAGCCGGTAGTATTGATAACACCAGAAAGCCATCAGCTGATCCTTGGAGGGCCGGCGAAAAGAAGAGCGCTGATCGACTGGTTATTGTTCCACGTGGAACAAAGTTATTATAAAAACTGGCAAACCTATAATAAAGTCCTGAAACAAAGAAATGCAATTCTTAGGAAAAGAAGGTTTTGTGAGGAATTGTTGGTTTGGGATGAGAAGCTAGTACAAACAGGAAAGCTTCTTGATCAGCAGAGAAAAGATGTTGTTGAGAAGTTAGTTATAAAGCTTCAAAAGAAAACATCCGTATTTTGTGCGTTTCCTGTTGAACTGGAATATGAATGTGGATGGGGTGATCAAGATCTTGGTGAGGTGATCGAAAAAGGGAGAGAACAGGATCTTTCCGTCGGTTATACAAGAAAAGGCCCTCACCGCTCGGATCTCACAATAAAAACAAACGGACAGCAAGCAGCACAGGTTTTGTCACGCGGGCAAACAAAAATACTTTCAGCGGCACTGGAAATGGCAAAGATATCTTTGCTAAAAGAAGAAACAGGTAAGACAGCCATCATTCTTGTTGACGATCTGGCAGCAGAGCTCGATCAGGAAAGAAAAGAGAAAATAGCCGACATGCTGATTTCAATGGACACACAGCAGTTTATCACCGCAACAGAGCAGAAGTTGTTACCCGAAAAACTGATCAGCGAAACAAAGATGTTCCACGTGGAACAGGGTTGCTTTAAAGAAGTGCTATAATGCCGCAATAAATAAAAACACCAGAATAAACACCTGAAACGGAGAAGCCCTCATGTCTGATAAAGACAATGATCAAGATAGCCAGAACGAAAACAAGGAAGAAAGCTCCGCGTACGATTCGAGCAGCATACAAGTCCTCAAAGGACTTGATGCTGTACGAAAACGACCAGGGATGTATATTGGTGATACCGATGATGGCACGGGCTTGCACCACATGGTTTTTGAGGTTGTCGATAACTGTGTTGATGAAGCATTAGCGGGCCATTGCTCAGAAATTTCTGTAACGATCCATTCAGATAATTCAATATCTGTCACTGATAATGGTCGTGGCGTTCCTGTTGATATACATGAAGAAGAGGGTGTTTCTGCCGCAGAAGTCATTATGACGGTTCTGCACGCGGGAGGGAAATTCGATGATAATTCCTATAAGGTTTCCGGTGGGTTGCATGGTGTTGGTGTTTCAGTTGTAAATGCTTTATCAGAATCTCTGGAAATGGTGATCTTTAGAGATGGAAAGGAGTATCGTCAGAAATACTCATTAGGTGTTCCTCTTGCTCCCTTAGAAGAAGTTGGAAAAGCAAGTAACACTGGCACAGAAATACGTTTTAAACCCAGCGCGGAAATTTTTACGCATATTGAGTTTCATTACGATGTTTTATCCAAACGCTTACGGGAACTGTCTTTTCTGAACTCAGGTGTTCGAATTGTTTTGTCAGATGATCGAACTGGCAAAAAAGATATATTTGAATATAAAGGTGGAATATCTGCTTTTGTCGAACATCTAAACAGGAACAAAACTCCATTGATTCCAAATGTGATCAACATGGTCTCGGAAAAAGATGATGTAGTTGTTGAAGTTTCCATGCAGTGGAATGACTCCTACCAGGAGAATATTTTCTGCTTCACAAATAATATCCCACAAAGAGATGGTGGATCACATCTGGCCGGTTTCCGTGGCGCACTAACACGAACTCTGAACCAGTATATGGACAAACAGGGCGTCGCACAAAAAGCAAAGATCACCATGTCCGGTGAAGACGTGCGGGAAGGGCTGACAGCAGTGCTTTCCGTGAAAGTACCCGATCCGAAGTTTTCATCACAAACAAAAGACAAGTTGGTTTCAAGCGAAATAAAAGGCATTGTTGAAGGGATTGTTAATGAAAAACTACAGGAATTTCTGCTGGAACGACCAAACGAAGCGAAAATAATTACCGAAAAAATCGTAGATGCTGCAAGAGCACGCGATGCAGCACGAAAAGCGCGGGAACTGACACGAAGAAAGTCTGCACTGGATATTGCTGGTTTGCCAGGAAAGCTGGCGGATTGTCAGGAAAAAGATCCAGCAAAATCCGAACTGTTCCTGGTGGAAGGGGACTCGGCAGGCGGTTCCGCGAAGCAGGGCCGTGATAGAAAATTTCAGGCGATATTACCACTGAAAGGAAAAATCCTGAATGTGGAGAAAGCCAGGTTCGATAAAATGATCTCTTCTGCAGAAGTAGGGACCCTGATCACGGCTCTTGGCTGTGGAATAGGGCGTGAGGAATACGATCCGGAAAAACTCCGCTATCACCGAATTATCATCATGACCGATGCCGACGTCGATGGATCACACATTCGAACCTTGTTACTGACTTTTTTCTATCGCCAGATGAAAGAGTTGGTAGAGAATGGTTTTATTTATATTGCCCAGCCACCGTTATACAAAGTGAAAAAAGGCAAGCATGAGCAATATATCAAAGATGATCCTGCGTTGAATGATCACTTGATGCATTTAGCCATGAAAGAAGCAGAGCTTCTTGTGGATGGAAAAAAAGTGATCCGTGGAGAAGAATTAGACGAACTAGGAAAAGACTACTTGTTGCTGCAGGCGGTACGTGCACGAATGGCGAACCGGTTAGAGCCTTTTCTAATTGAAATACTTCGAACAATGCCGGTCATGGCAGTCGAAGAACTTAACGAGTCTGATGGTGGAGCGGCATGGTTTGACGAGCTTCAGGAAAAACTGAATACCGTTAAAATGGGTAATTATGAAGTTCAAAAGCTGGTGGAAGATGAAGATAAACATGCTTACGCAAAAGTAGTTTACGAAAAGCATGGCCTGGTAAAAGAAATGATCCTGGATGATCGTTTCTTTGCATCAATTGAATACCAGAAGTTAGTAACTTTGGGGCGAAAAGCAGAGCTTCAGTTGGCAGAAAATGCATTGATTCAACGCGGAGAAAAGACACAAGCCATTGAAAACATTGATGAAATATTCGACTGGCTGTTTAAAGAAGCGAAACGTGGTATGCACATTCAGCGCTACAAAGGGTTGGGCGAAATGAATGCTGATCAGCTTTGGGAAACAACCATGTGTGCTGAATCAAGAAGTCTTTTGCAGGTGAGAATCGAAGATGTGATCGCAGCAGATGAAATATTTACCACCCTGATGGGCGATCAGGTAGAGCCTCGCAGGGAGTTTATCGAAACGAATGCGCTGAATGTGTCGAATATTGATACATAACCAAAACACCGTCATTCCGGTAAGTTAGTTTACCCAGTCTGGCTGAGAACAAGCTTGAGCCGGAATCCATGGTTAAGGTTAAGCGCTAGATTCCCGCTAAAACCTGTGGGAATGACGAGAGCAGTTTTAATCAGATATCGTACGAGCACAAGCCCAGACTTCGATCGTTTCTGCACCAGCCTGTTGAAGAACTCTGGCCAACTCATTAACTGTGCTACCCGTTGTTACAACATCATCCAGAATAGCGACATGTTTTGCCGAGAACTTGCTGCTGACAGAAAAAGCATTCCGGATATTCTTCTTTCGCTTACTTTTGTTGAACCCTGTTTGTTGTAATGTGTTCCTGATCCTGCGGCAGGATTTTAGATCGATCGGGATATTTAATTCTGTCGAAATATTTTTTGCGATCAGGGCAGACTGATTAAAACCACGCTTCATTAATCGAAACGGATGAAGCGGTACAGGAATAATAACTTCGGGAAGGGGCCTGCTTTCCTGTCTAATTTTATCCAGAACGGACTGTGATAATATTTCAGAAAATAGTAGTTTATCGTTATATTTCAATTGTTTAATAAGTTCTGTGATCGGGAAGGTGTATTCAAGAGGAATGACACTTTTCTGATAAAAGGGCTTTGTTTGTAAACAGGAGCCACACATGCCAGCAGAGTCTTTAGCCGAAAGAGTCACACTACAAACAGAACAGGGAGTTGTTATGACGGGTAGATCAGAAAGGCACGGCTCGCAGATTAGGCTCTGGCTAGAGCCACCACAAACCTCGCCACATAAAACACAAAAACTCTCAGGTGTTATAGAAGGCAATACCCTTCTGTAAACTTGCCTGATAGAATCAAGCGAACTCATATATTTCATCCCTGAATATTTTCAATAAAGTACGACAAGAGAATAAGGTACAGCATGTCAGCACAGGAAAAAGTAAAAAATAATAATATTATCGATCAAGTCCGGAGTAACTGGACGCGGGAAGAGGTTGCAGCGCTTTTCGATCAATCACTCTTTGAAACGCTTTTTCAGGCACAAACATTACATCGACAATATTTTAATGCCAACGAAATCCAGTTGAGCACCTTGTTGAATATAAAAACAGGCGGTTGCGAAGAAGACTGCGCCTACTGTCCGCAAAGCATCAAATACAACACCGATGTAGAACCAGAAAAACTCATGGATCTGGAAGCCGTAAAAATGGCAGCACAGGCAGCAAAAGAAAAAGGTGCCAGTCGATTTTGCATGGGTGCGGCATGGCGCGAGTTAAAAGATCGCGATCTGCCAAAAGTTACTGCAATGATCAAAGAAGTAAAGGATCTGGGTCTGGAGAGTTGCGTCACGCTGGGAATGATCACCGCAAACCAGGCCAGCACAATGAAAGAAGCAGGTCTCGATTATTACAACCATAATCTTGATACATCAGAATCCTATTACGAAAACATAATTAGCACACGAAGCTATCAGGATCGGATCGACACACTTCAAAACGTCAGAGATGCAGGGATCAATGTCTGCTGTGGCGGAATTGTCGGCATGGGCGAAAAAGAAGAAGATCGCGTTGATTTGTTGCTATCTTTGGCAAACATGTCCAAACATCCGGAAAGTGTCCCGATCAACGTGTTGGTAAAAGCAACCGGAACACCGCTGGAAAATGAACAGGATATTGATCCTTTTGATGTCGTCAAGATCATCGCGGTTGCCAGAATCATGATGCCAGCGTCTATGCTCCGACTTTCGGCTGGAAGGACAGAAATGAATGACGAACATCAGGTTCTTTGTTTTATGGCTGGCGCAAACTCAATTTTCTACGGCGAAAAATTACTCACAACCAGTAATCCCCAGCATCAGCGTGATCAGGCATTATTACAACGTGTTGGGATGACGCCTTCATAGGTGTTTCTCTCTCTAGTACGATAGCTATGCTCAAAAAAACGATAAAGTACATTTCCCATCTGATAGCTTACTACTTGCTGAAAGTATTCACAGGAATTGTATTTACCATGTCACACGTACCGTTATTTCAAGGTTTTTGGAAGCAATTGTATTCCGCAACATTGTTTGGAAAAGGCTTCGGACACTATTTTAGAAAGGAATATGCAGCAGCAGAACAAGCATATAAAAAAGCACTCACTTATTATGAGAATAATGATCTAAAAAAGGACTATGATATTCATGCTGAAACCGCATATGAACACATGGGGCATATATACGAAGAAGGTTTAGGTGTTGAACAAGATGAATTGCAAGCAGAAGAATATTTTCTAAGAGCCGGAACACGAGGAAATAGTGTTTATGAGCACGAACTTGCGACACGTTCCTTTAATGAAAAATACCGAAAGTAAGTAGAAATGTCATTGGAAGACAAATTAGAGAAAAACCTGCAACAAAAGCACAAAGAAAACCTATATCGAGTTCGATCTATCAGACAAAAAACACAGGGTGCAACTATTCAGATCAATGATCGACAATATCTGAATTTTTGTAGCAACGATTATTTAGGTCTGGCCAATCACCCCGAAATTATTTCAGCAGCAAAATCAGCGTTTGATGAATATGGCGTTGGCAGCGGTGCTTCGGCTCTGGTTACTGGCCATACAAAGATCCACCAACAACTTGAAGAAGAGTTAGCAGTATTTACAGATCGCAGCAAAGCTTTACTCTTTCCAGGTGGTTTCGCAGCAAATGTCGGCATAATAAGCGCATTAGCTGATAAGGACGATACTTTGATCATGGATAAGTTGTGTCATGCCTCTTTAATTGATGGCGCACGATTATCGGATGCAAAATTACAGCGTTATCGTCATCTTGATGCTGAAAGTCTTGAGCAGAGGGTAGAAAAAGCAGATCAGGATTCATGGGTAATCACAGAAAGTCTTTTCAGTATGGACGGGGATTCTGCGCCGCTTGAAGAAATTTCAGCGATTTGCCAGAAGAGTTCAGCCAATTGTTATGTAGATGATGCACACGGTTTTGGTATTTATGGTGAAAATGGTGCCGGAAGTGTGAAAGCGGCAAATTTATCGGAACAAGAAGTTCCTGTTTTAGTCGCCACTTTTGGAAAAGCCTTTGGGGTCTCCGGTGCATTTGTTGCCGGATCAGAAGCGCTGATCGAAACTCTGATCCAAAGCGCGCGATCCTATATTTACACAACCGCCATGCCCCCTGCCCTTGCCGCCGCAGTATTGAAATCTCTGGATCTGGTTAAAACTGAAAATTGGCGACGGGAAAAACTGTTTGATCTGGTTCAGCAATTCAGGGAAAAAGCAGCCGAGCGAGGAATTCCGTTATCAGAAAATGCCCACGGCCCAATCCAGCCAGTGGTTATTGGTGATAGCAACAAAGCGATGAAGATCAGCAAACAACTGGCAGACAAAGGCATAAAAATATCAGCGATACGCCCGCCAACTGTTCCGAAAGATACTGCAAGATTACGCATCACCTTTTCGGCCGCGCACGAAGAAGAACATATAGACTCTCTGGTTCTCGCATTAAGTGAAGTATTGAAACTTGGATAATCACGAACGCCCTCTTCTGGTGATGATCCACGGTTGGGGTTTTGACTCTGGTGTCTTCACAAGCCTGATCGAAATTATGGAAAATAGATTTCGTATCCAGGCAATTGATTTGCCTGGTTATGGTGATCAGAGCTTAGTTGGTAAGTCTTCACTTTCTGGTCTGGCAAAGTTTGTTATGGATCAGGTTTCAGAACCAGCAATTTATCTTGGTTGGTCAATGGGCGGTTTGATCGCACTGGAACTGGCGAAAAACCATCCGGAAAAAATAAAAAGCCTGATCCTTATGACAACAACGCCCTGTTTCGCAAAGAAAGAAAACTGGTCTCATGCAATGGATCGCAGCATTCTTGAAAACTTCGTTTCGGCATATAATAAAGAACCTGAGCTGACATTAGACAAGTTCAGCTATCTTGCTTCTGAGGGTAGTAAAAATCCACGAAACTGGATCAGAGAATTGAAAAAACTTTCGACAGCAAAAGTTGATCCGCTGGCGCTTGAACAAGGATTACAGATTTTGTTGAATTCTGACTTGAGAGAAAATATCAAAGATCTGCAAATCTCGACGTTGATGATTTTCGGAGAAAAAGATTCACTGGTTCCTGTTGGTGTAGAAAAGGAGATCGGTTTGTTAAATGAAGCGATCAGAACAAAAATAATTAAAGGATCAGGACATACGCCATTTTTGACAGATACAGAACTGGTTGCAGAAACCATCATTGATCACACTTTATGAACACGCCTCTCGATAAACGAAAAGTCGCAAAATCCTTCAGTCGTGCCGCTTCGACTTATGAGGATGTTGCGGTTGTACAACAGGCTGTTTTGGCAGAGCATCTTGATCGCTTGTCATTTGCAAAAATAGAACCGGAAAGAATTCTTGATCTTGGATCAGGTACAGGAACCGGCGCACAGGAATTATCGAAAAAGTATAAAAAAAGTCGTGTGATCGCGATGGATATTGCGCAGGGAATGTTACTGGAACATCGTAAAAAATTACTACGATTTAGAAACAGGACAGATCTGATCTGTGCTGATCTCGATCATTTGCCACTAGAAGATAATTCGATTGATCTGGTTTTTTCTAATCTGGCTGTCCAGTGGAGTAATGATCTTCATCAGGTGATCAAAGAATTCCGACGTGTTTTACGAACCGGCGGTTTGTTAAGTTTTACCACTGTTGGGCCAGATACTTTGAGAGAATTGCGTGATGCTTGGAATAGTATTGGATCGGACGATCATGTGCATGATTTTCTCGATATGCACGAAATTGGCGATGCTCTGATCAGTAATGGTTTTGGTGCGCCGGTGCTGGATGTGGATCGTTATACGCTGACTTATCCGGATGTTAAATCTTTGTTCAGCGATTTGAAAAAACTGGGGGCGACGAATGCTTCTAATGAACGTTCTAAGGGAATGATGGGGCGGGAAACGATCAGAAAACTTGAAATGGCCTATGAAAAACAACGCCATGAAGGTAAGTTATCGCTTACTTACGAAATTGTTTATGCTCACGCATGGATCCCCGCTGAAGATATGCGACTGCAAGACGGTAGTACCGTTGCCCATTTTCCTGTTTCGGAATTAAAACGACGATCATGAGTAGAGGGTACTTCGTAACCGGAACAGATACAGGTGTTGGCAAGACTCTGGTGACAGCGGGTTTGATCAGGCTTTTTGCAGAAGACGGAATTAAAGTTGCCGGAATGAAACCAGTTGCTAGTGGTTGTGAAGTCACGGATCAAGGTCTGCGGAATGAAGATGCGATTCTGATTATGCAGGAATCAAATGTGGCTCTGGATTATGAGTTGATCAATCCTTACGCTTTTGAACCACCGGTTTCTCCACATTTTGCTTCTGGCGAAAGTGATCAGAAAATTAAGCTTGATCACATTGTTGAAAAGTTTACGGCGATTTCTAAGAAAGCTGATCTGGTAATCGTTGAAGGAGTTGGCGGTTGGCAAGTTCCTTTAGGCGACGATCTAAATATGTCAGATCTGGCAGAAAAATTAAACCTTCCGGTTATACTCGTTGTTGGTTTGAGGTTGGGTTGTATCAATCACGCACTTTTAACCGCCAATGCGATTCGTCAAAAAGGATTGTCTCTGATCGCCTGCGTTGCCAGTCAGATTGATCCCGAATATCAGCGGCTGAACGAGACACTGGAAACATTAGAAAAAAGACTAGGAATTCCCGTTCAATTAATCCCACAAATCGAGAATGCAAAACCAGAGCAAATTACACAATATTTAGAAGAGACAAAAAATCAAATAAATGAAAACATTTAACTCCCTCGCCCGACTTACTTTAATTCTTACACTCTGCGTTATCGTGCTCGGCGCTTACGTTCGGCTTTCCGATGCCGGTCTTGGTTGTCCCGACTGGCCCGGTTGTTATGGCGAACTGATCGTGCCGGAAACCAGCGAACAGATCGGTGATGATTTCCGTCATGGAGAGAGCAATGAACTGCAGAGAAAACTGGAACCAGAAAAAGCCTGGAAAGAAATGACACATCGATACCTGGCGAGCACACTTGGGTTCCTGATTTTGATATTAGCCTTTCTGGCATTCAAAAATAGACACGATCCCGATCAGCCACTGATCACGCCTTTTGTTCTTGTTGGGCTGGTAATCTTTCAGGGTCTGTTGGGCATGTGGACAGTAACTCTGTTATTAAAGCCGGTCGTAGTAACCGCTCACTTACTGGGAGGAATGACGACACTGGTTTTTCTCGCATGGCTGGTTATGGCAACACGAGAGAAAAAAGTTATTCCGGTCATACACAAAGAAAACCGACTACTTTTACCATTAGCGATTTTTGCGTTTATTGTTCTTTTCGTACAGATTTTCCTCGGCGGCTGGACCAGCAGTAATTACGCTGCTTTGATATGTCCGGACTTTCCAACCTGCCAGAATCACTGGTGGCCAGCGATGAATTTCAAAGAAGGTTTTACCCTCTGGCGAGGATTGGGAATTGATTATGAATACGGTATTTTGAAAGCGGACGCCAGAACTGCGATCCACATGACACACCGAATAGGTGCGTTAGTGACGTTTGTGACGATAAGCCTTCTCGTTATTATCGCTCTAAGAAGTCAGCTCAGCTCGATCCGAAAAGCAGCGCTTTTGGTCGCCTTTTTTCTGATGCTCCAGGTGACGTTAGGCATAGCAAATATCGTTAAGGGTTTGCCGCTTTATATCGCTGTTGCACATAATGGTGTTGCCGCTTTGTTATTGTTGAGCCTGACAATTTTGTTGTATACCGTACAAAGGTCAAGAAGATCATAGATGGGAAATGTATTTGATCAGAGAAAAGAATGAGTAATTTATTCAAAGATCATTTTTCCGAAAACACGAAAGATTATGCAGCATTTCGCCGGAAAAGAAAACTGCCTGGGATTGTGCAACCGGCAATGGACAGTCCGCACAGGAACTGAGTAAATATTTTTCACAAGTTCTCGCAACGGATGCAAGCGCGTCACAAATTGAACAGGCAACAAAACAACAGAATATTATTTATAGTGTTTCTACAGCAGAGCAAACTTCAATAGAAACTGGATCAGTCGATCTTGTGACAGTGGCACAAGCGCTGCACTGGTTTGATCAGGAAAAGTTTTTTCTTGAGGTGAAACGCGTCCTTAAGCCTAAAGGCGTTCTCGCCGTCTGATCATACAATCTTTTGAAGTTACGATCAGAGATTGATGATCTAATAAATCATTTTTATGCAGAGACTCTGGAATCTTATTGGCCGCCAGAAAGAAGAATGGTCGAACAGGGTTACGGTAAAATTCAATTTCCATTTAAGCAGATCGAAACACCAGATTTTGCAATGAAGCAGGAGTGGAATTGTTCACAACTATTGGGTTATCTAAGAACCTGGTCAGCCGTAAAAAAATACAAACAGGAAAAAGGTATCGATCCCGTTGCTGAACTATCTGAAGAGATCACCCTTTTATGGGGAGATCCTGAAGAGACATTGAAAGTAGAATGGCCATTAAATATCAGGGTCATGGTATAAAGGTACAAACAAAATAAAAAAGAGGAGATTTAATGCGAATACTTCACACGATGTTGCGAGTTGGTAGTCTGAATCGATCACTGGAATTTTATACAGGAATTCTGGGCATGAGGTTGTTGCGGACACAGGATTATCCAGAAGGTAATTTCACGCTGGCATTTGTTGGTTGTGGTGATGAATCAGAAAATTCGGTACTGGAACTGACTTATAACTGGGATACAGACAGCTATGATCACGGCAATGCTTTTGGCCATATCGCGGTCGAAGTGGAAGATGTTTATAAAGCGGCGGAAGAGATTAAAGAACGCGGCGGCGATGTTGTTCGTGAAGCCGGTCCGATGAAAGGTGGAGATACGGTGATTGCGTTTGTGAAAGATCCGGATGGCTATATGATCGAATTGATCGGGGTTAAGTAGGTCGAAGTTATTCTGGTTATTAATTTGAGTAAATTGTTCTGAGGGCTTGCTGGCTTCGAATGGAGATCCTTCGCTCTGCTCAGGATGACACCTTTTTTAGATTGTCATCCTGAACGATAGTGAAGGATCTCTGAAAGAAACCACCGAAACGCTCGAAGAAACAAAGTTTGTGGATCTATCTCTTAAGCCGCAGCTTCCATAGCAACCCGCAATTTCTGCATAGCCGCCTTTTCCAGCTGGCGGATCCTTTCCGCAGAAACACCATACTCATCAGCGAGATCATGCAGCGTTACCTTGCCATCAGCCAACCAGCGTCTGGCAACAATATCCTTAGTCCGATCATCCAGCGTGTTCATAGCTTTGCGCAATAATGCCGTTTGCTGACTTTCATGCTGATCATTTTCCGCCAGTGACTCCGGCTGATATTGTTTATCAGACTCCAGATATTGACCCGGTGAAAAAACATGATCATCGTCGTCCGAATCGAAAGCCGGATCAAAAGACGCATCATGCGCGCTCATGCGTTTTTCCATTTCCATCACAGTTTGTGGTTTCACACCCAGATCTTCGGCAACTTCATTAACCTCTTTCTGGTTCAACCAGCCAAGACGTTTTTTCGAGCTACGCAGATTAAAGAATAACTTTCGTTGTTCCTTGGTCGTCGCAACTTTAACAATGCGCCAGTTCTTGATAATAAATTCATGCATTTCCGCACGGATCCAATGCACAGCATAAGTGACCAGCCGCACACCAACCGTCGGATCAAAACGTTTCACCGCTTTCATCAAACCAATACTACCTTCCTGAATCAGATCATTTTGTGCAAGACCATAACCGTTATAACCACGGGCAACCTTAACCACAAAACGTAGATGCGACATGACCAACTGACGGGCAGCTTGCAGATCACCGGTTTTCTGGAAACGGGTCGCAAGATCTTGTTCTTCCTCCAATGTCAGCATTGGAACGGTATTAACCGATCGGATATAGCTATCCAGCGAGCCTGTTGGCAGCGCAAGTTGTAATTCAGCGTTATTCATCATTCGGGAATAATCCTCCTTTCGTATATGCCTATTTTAGCACTCAGGAGATAAGAGTGCTAATAAACAGAAAAGTTCCATGATTTTCAGTTGCTTATAGAGATTGATCTCGTTCCCATGGTCTCCGTGGAAATGCATACCGGAACTCAATTCTGTCCGTGTTGTCTGAGTATGGATTCCCACGCAAGAGCATGGGAACCAGCAAGTAGGGCGGACTCGCTTGCAGTCCGCCGTTACAAACCTTCATGTACTTCATGCGGCGCGCATGGGAACCAGAAACCCAATCTCAAATCAGCTTATTTCGCTCTTTTCAAGGTCTTTCTGATAAAGATAGACCGCGATCCATGAACTGATCACACCTAAAAGTGCGCCACCAAGAATGGTCAAAAGACAGTATTTGAGAAAAGATGAACTTGATTCCAGATCTACCTGGTAGGACGAAAGTAATTCCCGGAAAGGTTCGGCGAGTAAGGCATAGCTGATCAACAATAATAGACTGGCAAGAATTCCGCCAAAGAATCCATATAACAAACCACTATAAAGAAAAGGTCGTCGGATGAAGGCATTTGTTGCACCAAAAAGTCGGGAGAGCTGGATTTCCTGAATTCGACTCTGGATGCCGACACGGATCGTATTACCAATGATCAGCAATATGCTGGCGATCAATAAGGTACTGAGAACCGTGGCAGATTTATTCAGGAGCTGAATGATGGAATGTAGACGTTTTGCCCAGTGGCTGTCGAATTGTACGAGTTCAACTTCGGGCAATTTTTCCAGTTTGCTGACCAGAGAGTCCAGATTTTCCGACGATTCTTCATTAGCTGGTTGAATATTTAAAACAGCCGGCAGCGGGTTGTCGCCGAGTAATTCGATCAAATCACCTTGTACGGATGTCTGGCCATATTCTTCCAATGCCTGATCGCTGGAGATAAAATTAATCTCACTGATCTGATCATTGGCTTCCAAATTTTTCTGTAATTGTGTGATCTGTTTTTCACTAATGTCCTTTTTAAGGTAAAGCGAGATTTTATTGGTGGTGTCCACCATTCCGGTCATTTGATCAATATTATTTAGCACCAGAGATAATCCCACGGGCAAGGCTAAAGCAATTCCGATCACGGCAACAGTCAAAATGGTTGATGTTGGTGATTGCATCAATTGACCAAGGTTGGCCATCAGACAACGTAAATGCGTTTGCCACCATGAGCGGATCTTGCTTTTCAGGTTTGGTGAAGGTTTCTTAATCTCGTTCACTGGACTTGTTCCTGATCCGACTCAGATTCAAACGGGATTTGTTTACCGTCTTTCAAAGCAATTATGCGATGACCCAGTGTTTTAGCCATTTCAACTTCATGCGTTGCGATTACAACCGTGACACCGATGCTTTTAAATTCTTCAAACAGCTTCATGATCTCGATGGAAAGTTCGGGATCAAGATTACCCGTTGGTTCATCAGCCAGCAGGATCGGCGGACGATTAACCACGGCGCGGGCAATGCCGACGCGTTGTTGTTCTCCACTGGAAAGCATTAGCGGTTGTTTCTTTTCTTTTTGCAGCAGGCCAACTTTATCCAGCGCGGCATGGACGCGGCGGGGAATTTCTTTGTGATCATAACCAGCGATGACCAGCGGCAACGCGACATTATCGAAAACCGTGCGATCATTTAATAGGCGATGATCCTGAAAAATAAAGCCGATCTGTCGGCGCAGATAATAACGATGTTTTTCCGGGACTTTCTGGATATTGATTCCGTCGATGAGGATTTCGCCGCGAGTATGATTTTCCATCAGGGCGATCAGGCGTAATAAAGTACTTTTTCCAGCGCCAGAATGACCGGTGACGAAAACCATCTGTTCCGGTGGAATATAGAGATCCAGCGATTTGAGCGCTTCGCCCTGTCCGGGGTATAGTTTGGTGACGTTGGAGAATCGGATCATATATAGGGGCTACGTTTCTATATCCAGAAGCGCATCGACAAATTCTTTTGCATCAAAAACACGCAGATCTTCCTTTTGTTCGCCCACACCAATAAACCTAATAGGCAGATCAAACTTTTCTGCCAGCGCAAAAATAATGCCGCCCTTGGCTGTCCCGTCCAGCTTGGTTAAAGTCAGTCCGGTCAGCCCGGCAAATTCGTTAAAGCTTTCTGTTTGATTGATTGCATTTTGTCCGGTGGTTGCGTCGATCACCAGCATCACTTCGTGCGGTGCAGAAGCATCAACTTTGCTGATCACGCGGCGGATCTTGCGAAGCTCTTCCATCAAATGTGTTTGGGTTTGTAACCGTCCGGCGGTGTCGGCAATCAGCACATCAATATTTTTTGCCTTACAGGATGAAACCGCATCGAAGATCACGGAAGCCGGATCAGCCTTGCCTCCATCGGTTCCGGAATGAGCAATAACGGTGACATTATTGCGTTCGCCCCATGTTTGTAATTGCTCAACTGCCGCTGCCCGAAAAGTATCACCAGCAGCCAACGCGACAGATAATCCTTGTTCCTGAAAACGCTTGGTTAACTTGCCAATAGTAGTAGTTTTTCCCGCACCATTAATGCCGACCATCAACAAAACAAAAGGCCCATCCAGATCGCGGGGAATTTCTAATGGTTTACAGGTTGGCTCCAAAAGCTCCAGCATTTGATCACGTAAGGCTGTTTTCAACGACTGACCATCTTCCAGCTTTTGTTTTTTCAGCTGATCACGCAGACCCTGAACAATCGTTTCCGTTGCATCAATACCCACATCAGACATTAATAACTGATCTTCCAGTTCTTCCAGCGATTTTGCATCGATCTTTTCGCCACGACTAAAAAGCCCAGAAATCCCACCGGTAATACTTTCGCTAGTCCGGCTCAGGCCGTCTTTTAGCCCTTTGAAAAAACCTTTCTTCTCTTCCGCGGGCTTTTCTGTCACCGGGGCCGGATCAGAAATTTCAGCCGTTTCGGGTTCTTTATCAGATTTTTTTTTGCGTCCAAATGTAAACATAGTGAGTAGATTGGGGAACTAATTTATAGAATACGCTATCCTAACATTGGAATAGATTAACTAGGAGACTGAATACGGTGTTTCACAAATCAAAATTACTAAAGTTATCATTGGCGAGTATTTTCCTCGTAAACATAAGCGGCGGGGTTGCTGCTGATCAGGGTGCAGAAAAGACCCACGAATACATGCTGGAGAATGGTCTGAAACTGATCGTTCAGGAAGATCATCGATCGCCGGTTGTCGTGACGCAAGTCTGGTACAAAGTTGGTGCGAGTTACGAGCACGAAGGCATTACCGGATTATCCCACATGCTCGAACACATGATGTTCAAAGGCACGAAGGATCTGGAGCCGGGCGAATTTTCACGGATCATTTCCGAAAATGGTGGCCGCGAAAATGCTTTCACCAGCCGCGATTACACGGCATATTATCAGCAACTGGAAAAATCCCGTCTGCCGGTAAGTTTCAAACTGGAAGCTGATCGCATGCGTAACCTGATCATTTCAGATGAAGAGTTCCTCAAAGAAAGAAAAGTCGTCACCGAAGAACGTCGTATGCGAACCGACGACAAGCCAACATCTTTGGCCTACGAAAAATTACAGGCCGCTGCGTTTCAAACCAGCCCGTATCGAAATCCGGTGATCGGTTGGATGGCGGATATCGAACATTACGAACCGCAGGATATGCGCGACTGGTACGGCATGTGGTATGCACCGAACAACGCCACGGTTGTGGTCGTTGGCGATGTCGTTCCGGAAGCCGTGCATCAATTAGCGATTAAACATTTTGGGCCTTTGAAACCGGAAAAACTGGCCGTGTTGAAAGATCGACCGGAGATCCCGCAAACGGGTGAAAAACGATTAGTCGTTCGGGATACTGCTCGAGTTCCTTATTTGTTGATGGGCTATAAAGTCCCTTCACTGGTTCAGGCGCTTGCTGATGAATCTATTTCCGAAAAAGAAATATACGCGCTAGAAGTTCTGGCGGGAGTTCTTGATGGTGGCAGTAGTTCACGTCTGACTAAAAACCTGATCCGCGGACAGGAAATCGCCACCAGTGCCGGTGCGGGTTATAGCATGATGTCGAGACTGGAAACTTTGTTCTTTTTCGACGGAACACCAGCGCAAGGTCAGACGATCGACGCTCTGGAAAAAGCGATCCGATCCGAGATCGAGAAAGTAAAAAATGAACCGCTGGATGAAAAGGAAATGGCCAGAGTGAAAACACAAGTGATCACCGGCGATATTTATGAAAAGGATTCTGTTTATTATCAGGCGATGATCATTGGATCACTGGAAACAATTGGACTCGACTGGAAAATTCGTGATGAATATGTCGGCAAAGTTCAGGCCGTAACCGCAGAAGAAGTTCAGGAGGTTGCGCGGAAATATCTACTGGATGATCACCTGACGGTGACAATTCTTGAACCGCTACCCGTTGAAAATAAAACCGCATCAGTCGATCACTAATAAAAGAAATGAATAATATGAAATTTTTAATTACCAGCCTTTTTCTATTTTTAGCCAGCGCAGTACAAGCCGGCCCCGCGATCCAAACCTGGGAAACCAGCAATGGTGCAAAAGTATTTTTCGTACCCGCACCAGAATTGCCGATGGCAGATATCCGTGTCGTCTTCGATGCGGGCAGTGTTCGCGAAGGTGAAAAATGGGGACTGGCTGCTTTAACCAGCGGCATGTTAGACGAAGGCGCGGATGGTTTGACCGCCGAACAGATCAGCGAATATTTTGAAGATGTTGGTGCGCAAATGGGCAGCGGATCTTTGCGCGACATGGCTTTTGTTAGCGTGCGAACGATCACCGAGCCGGCGAATTTTGATCCGGCGCTGGAAGGGCTGGCAAAAGTCATCAGCAAACCAGATTTCCCACAGGCGGCTTTTGAACGTCAGCAAAAAAGAACACTGATCGGGCTGGAGCAGAAAAAACAATCACCATCATCAATCGCAACGGATGCCTTTTACGAAGCCGTTTATGGCGATCACCCATACGCGCATCCAACCAGCGGCAACGAAGAAACGGTCAAGAGTTTCACCCGTGATGATCTGGTGACCTTTTATAAAGAATGGTACGTGGCGAAAAATGCCATGATCGCGATCGTTGGTGATCTAAGCACTGAACAGGCAAAACAAGCGGCAGAAAAAGTCATCGGACAATTGCCCGTCGGAAAAGCCGCGCCATGTATTCCGCCAGTAAAAGATCTAACCGAAGAAAAAATCATCAAGATTCCATACCCATCATCACAAACAAGCATCTTCGTCGGACAGCCCGGAATGAAACGTGGCGATGCGGATTATTTTTCACTCTATCTTGGCAATCATTCTCTCGGTGGCAGCGGACTGGTTTCAAGACTCAGCGACGAAGTGCGTGAAAAACGCGGACTCTCTTATAGTGTTTACAGCTACTTCGCACCCATGGGTGAAAAAGGCCCCTTCATGTCCGGCATGCAAACCCGCAACGATCAGACGGATGAAGGCGTAAAAGTGCTGAAAGAAACCATCGCGAAATATATCAACGAAGGCCAGACGGAAAAAGAATTCGCCGCATCGGTAAAAAATATTACTGGCGGATTTCCCATGCGGATTGATAACAACGGCAAGATTGTCGAATATTTATCCATGATCGGATTCTACGATCAGCCGCTGGACTACCTCGATACTTTTATCGGCAAGATCGAAGCTTTGACAATTGATCAAACCAGAGATGCGATGAAACGCAGACTGGATCCGAATAAAATGGTTACAGTGATCGTTGGTGGCAGTGTAGAAAAACCAGCTAAAGGATCATGATCCGGCTTACCTAAGCCCAATAGCAGAATTGCAGATATTCCGTAATTCTGCTATTCTTGCTATGAGAATAGAGAGGTAAGGTCATGAGAGAAAATTTACTCGTATCAAGTAGAGGACAAATCACACTTCCAGCGGCGATCCGTAAACAGTTTGGGATTCAGGCTGGCGATGTCGTTGTGCTGGAAGAACATAATGGAGAACTGGTTCTTCGCCCAAGCGCTGTTTTACCGATTGAATTTTATACGGACGAACAGATCAAAGAATGGGACGAAGCTGATCAATTTTCAGACGAAGATAAACTGGTTGATCAAAAGCAGAAAGCCAGCGTTTCATGAAGAAAGTTTTTCTTGATGCAAATGTTCTTTTTACCGCAGCACATAATCCCAAAGGAAAAGCCGCCTGGCTTCATACGATCAGTGGAGGCTGGATATTTGTAACTTCTAACTATGCTGTAGAAGAAGCAGTTAGGAACATTCAAAAGAAATATCCCGCTTGTCTGGAAAGCCTCGAAAACTACATTTCTAATCTTGAGATACACTCTTCTGGCGATGGAAGTACTTGTCCAATCTCTTTACCTGACAAAGATAAGCCTATCTTTGAGTCTGCGATGCAAGCACATTCAACACACCTGCTCACGGGAGATATAAAAGATTTTGGTCGTTTTATGAACAGGTCGAAAGAAACGGAAGGGATAATAATTCAAACTGTTGCAGAGTTTATTGATGAAATCCAAGCTGGGTAAAGTACGCATAATCGCCGGCGAATGGCGTAGCCGAAAACTACCCGTCGCCGATGTTCCCGGTCTTCGTCCAACCACAGACAGGGTTCGCGAAACCCTGTTCAACTGGTTACAAAAATCCATTGTACAAGCACGGTGTCTTGATCTGTTCGCCGGAACTGGTGCGTTAGGTTTCGAAGCAGCATCGCGTGGAGCAGCAGATGTGCTGATGATCGAACGTGATCGAACAGCCTTCACTAGTTTGCAGCAATCCTTAGAAATTCTGAAAACCGAAAAGGTAAAAGTTATTCAGGCGGACGCGCTAAACTGGTTGGAAAAAACGGAGCAGGTTTTTGATATTATTTTTCTTGATCCGCCGTTTGATCAAAACCTTATACCTGAAACCCTTGAAAAATTAATGCGATCATCCTGTGTGAAAAAAGGAACCTTGATCTATTTGGAAGAAGAACAGCAGGCTACTGAATCACCATTACCAGAAAGTCTGGAAATGATGAAACATGGTAAAGTTGGGCGGGTTAATTATTCATTGTTGAACGTCGGATAGAAAAACAAACAGCAGGAGCTTCTATGATAAAAAAAATCACCACCCTTATAGGTTTGTTTTTGTTTCTTATGGGTTGCGCAACGTCAAAAAGTCCCTCTGACTTTGTTGAGGGATCAAAAACAAGAGAATCATTTTGTTACGATATTGAAACAGAAATTGTTGAAAAACGTATCCATAAATTTATGTCTGGTTGTTACGCCCCTATTGAAGCAGTTATTCCTGATATGGACAGTTGTAAAACGCAGGTTAACTTGTCAGGCTTGAACGGGTTTTGGCGTAGACACTTTCTCCCTATAGATAAAGAAGCACAAGGACAAGTCGGGGAATGTTTTTTACGATAATTTGGTTAGAGTAAAAATCAAACAGAAAAAGAGGGCGTTTATATCATGTCAATATTATGTTTCTAAAAGTTTCTCCTGAGCATCCATACGCTTATGTAAGATCCGAACAATCTCTATTTGATCATCACTTAAACATCGATAAAAAATAAGATGACTAGCATTGGGGAATTTTTTATAGCCAGGTTTAATCAAGTCACATTTAATTCCGACATCGGGAGTTTCGGCAAGCATGTGGAAAGCATCATCAAACTGACGAACATAAATTTTTCGTTGCTCTTTTCCCCACTTTCGCTGTGTGTAAGCAGCTATAGATTTCAAATCAGCTAGAGCTGCATGGGTTAAAATAAATGTTCCCACTAACCGAGTTCTTCATCAAGTTCATTCATTAGACTTTCGTAACTGTATTCAGCCGTTCCACTTTTTTCACCTTCTTCAAGCAGGTGGCGGAGCGTTGCGATTTTGCTATCGTTATCTTCAAGCATTCTAAGGCCTGCACGTATAACCTCGCTTGCAGAGGCGAAACGACCTTCGTCCATTTTCTGTGCAATAAAACCATCGAAATGATCGCCAAGAGTAATGCTGGTATTCTTTGCCATAGTTGTCTCCTGCGTGTACCGAAATATACCTAATTGTGGTATAATGGTTGCGGTAAGTCAATCTTGTGCGTAAATGAGTATCAGAAGATTTATGAGTAAAAAAGCAATCTACCCCGGAACATTCGATCCGTTGACTAATGGTCATGTTGATATCATCGAGCGTGCGTCAAAGATTTTTGATCACGTCTTTGTTGCTGTTGCTGACAGCACTTCAAAAAGCACTTTGTTTTCTACGCAGGAAAGAATGGATCTGGCCGAGGAAGCTTTGTCAGAAATCTCCAATGTCAGTATTGTTTCTTTTAATCGTTTGATGACTGACTGTGCGAAGGAAAACGATGCTTTGATTATTCTTCGTGGTCTTCGTAGCGTATCGGATTTTGAGTACGAATTTCAGATGGCGGGTATGAATCGAAAACTTTTCCCGGATGCGGATACGATGTTCATGACACCGGATGAAAGCTTCTCTTATATTTCTTCGAGCCTGGTCAGAGAGATCGCGAAACTTGAAGGCGATGTTAGTCAGTTTGTACCACCTAATGTTCTTGCTGCATTGAACGAACGTTTTTCCTGATCTGAGTTTCTATTCAACATGGCTCTGTTAATCAATGACGAATGTATCAACTGTGATGTTTGCGAACCAGAATGTCCGAATGGTGCGATCACACAGGGTGAAGATTTTTATGAAATAAGTCACAAGGATTGCACGGAATGTGTTGGCCATTTTGACACGCCGCAATGTATGGAAGTCTGTCCGGTAGATTGTATTTTGGTTGATCCGGAACATGAAGAAACGAAAGAAGAACTGGAAAAGAAATATCAGGGTTTGATCGGACTTCCGGCACAATGAAAAAAATAGCTGTTTTATGGTTTTTACTATTCCTGTCATTTACAAGTTTTGCCTCTGAAAAACATTCCTCCGCAATTGCCTCGGCACATCCTCTCGCTACAGAAGCCGGTCTCGAAATTTTACAACAAGGTGGAAATGCATTTGATGCCGCGATCACGGTAACGACGGTATTAGCTGTTGTCGAACCCTACTCTTCCGGAATTGGCGGTGGTGGGTTCTGGTTATTGCATCGTGCCAGCGATGGCAAGCAGATCATGATCGACGGGCGTGAGATGGCGCCGGGGAAATCTCATCGGGATATGTATCTTGATGACGCTGGCAAAGTTGTCCCGAAGTTATCTTTAAATGGTGCTTTGTCTGCGGGTATTCCCGGAGAGATCGCTGCCATTGTTCATCTTGCTGAAAAATATGGTCGCCTACCTTTATCAAAAACATTGACACCGGCAATTCAGATCGCTGATCAAGGTTTTCCTGTTACTGAGCGTTATCAGAAGTTAGCAGGATTTAGATTAGAGACACTTCGATCATTTCCGGAAGCCGCAAAGATTTTTCTTGCTGATAATGAAGTTCCTCCGCTTGGCCATAAGATCATTCAAAAAGATCTGGCTGCAACTTTACGATCAGTTGCTGAAAAAGGATCAGCCGGTTTTTATCAAAATGAAATTGCAAAAAAACTGGCGGAAGGGGTGCAAGCCGCTGGAGGGATCTGGACAGAGGAAGATCTGCAGAATTATAAAATTGTAGAAAGAGAACCGATCATTGGAACCTACAATGGAATAAAAATTATTTCAGCCGCACCACCTTCTTCGGGTGGGATCGTTTTGACTCAGGCTTTAAATATTCTTGAACGAAAAAATTTTTCCGAATTTGATGAGATCACAAAAAAACATGTTGTGGTTGAGGCCATGCGTAGGGCTTATAAAGATCGTGCGGTGTATCTGGGCGATCCGGACTTTGTGACGATTCCAGAAAGTATTACCAGCAAACCTTATGCAACGATCAAAGCGGCAACGATCAAGTTCGATAAGGCAACGCCGAGTGAAGTTTTAGATGGGAAAAGTATCCGACAAAAAGGCACAGACACCACACATTTTTCGATCATTGATTCGGAAGGTAATCGAGTTTCGGCAACTCTGAGTATTAACTATCCTTTTGGTTCTTGTTTTGTCGTACCAGGAACGGGTGTTTTGTTGAATGATGAAATGGATGATTTTTCTATTCATCCAAAAACACCCAATGCCTATGGTTTGGTAGGCGACAAAGCTAACGAGATCGCGCCGGGGAAAAGACCACTCTCAAGCATGACGCCAACCTTTCTGGAAACGGAAGATAAAATTGCCATTCTTGGTACACCGGGAGGAAGTCGGATCATCAGCATGGTGCTGTTAGCCGTGCTGGATTTTGCTGAAGGAACTTCACCGAATTCATGGGTTTCATTGCCGCGTTTTCATCATCAATACATGCCGGATGAAATTCAGTATGAACTGGGGGCATTTCATGATCTGTTAAAAAAAGATCTTGAAAACCGTGGGCATCAACTAAAAGAACAATCTAGAAAGTATGGGAATATGCAGGCCATTTTGCTTGATCGCAAGACAGGTGAAATTAAAGCTGCCAGTGATCCGCGGGGAGAAGGAAGTGCACAGTTCACACAATGTCAAAAAGAAAAGTGAACAAAAGTAAGCTATTCCAGTCGTAGTTATATACGACATTGGAGGGTTTGAGCATGAAGACAACATTTCTTTTTCTCGCACTATGGTTTTCTCTTATCGCTTATGTACAGGCGGAACCACAAACATTTAGCAGTAATGACACCCGGACAAATTTAATCGAACTGTATACATCGGAAGGTTGTAGCAGTTGTCCTCCGGCTGATCGTTGGCTGAGTAAGTTCAAAAATGACGATCGCTTATGGAAAGAGTTTATCCCTGTCGCTTTTCATGTGGATTACTGGAATTATATTGGTTGGAAAGATCGATTTTCTGAAGCTCAATATGGCCAGAGACAGCGACGTTATGCGGAAGGAAATAATCTAAGCACGGTTTATACGCCCGGCGTGATCTTGAATGGAAGCGAATGGCGATCTTTACAGGATAAGCGTGCACTCAGCCTTGATAAATCAAATGTAGTTGGGATGTTAAATGTAGGTGTTGATGGTGACAAAGTCATGGCTACGTTTCTTACTGGCAAGAAAAATAAACCGGCCTATCTAAATGTGGCTGTATTGGGCTTTGATCTGATCACCACGGTTGAAGCAGGTGAGAATCATGGAAGAAAACTGGAACATGATTTTGTTGTGCTTGGTTATCAGAGAACGGTAATGAAGGCATCTGAGGAAGGCTATGCGCTGACAACAAAACTTCCAATGAAGATTGAGCCTGCTCCTAAAACTGGATTGGCGGTCTGGGTGGATTACGGTAAGGATCTAACACCAGTGCAGGCTACAGGTGGTTGGTTGGCTGTTGCGAATAACTAAGTTTCTTCATCATCTGGTTCTTTTAAAACGGCATGAGTTACCAGTAGAGAAAGCAGACAATAAGCCGTGAAGAAATAAACACCCAGATCAGTTTCTGCTCGCGTAAAGTCCTGCGTGTCTAAAGCAAAAATAGAAATCAAAATCGCAACAACAAACACATCCGCCATTGACCATTTTCCTAACAAATGAATCAGGTCGTGCGCTTTCTTGTGTAAAGAAGGAGCAACATTAAACAGGTTCATTCCAACAACGCTCATTTTTAGAAGTGGTGTAAAAATACTAAACAAAGCGATCAAACCGGCAATGATCAAATTGCCATGAGTAAACAAACCATGCACCGTAGAATAAATACTTTTCGCTTCGTATTTAAAAACTACTTCACCTAAAACGGGGAGCTCTTTATATGCGGTCATTTGCATCATCGGTGTGATCAGACCAACGATCAGACACAATATAGAGACTAACAAAACGTGTCGCCAGAAACGGTTTGCATTATTTGTGTTGTGAGAGAGGAAAAATTGTATTACTAACCACACAAGAGATACTGCTAAGAAGACAATCGAAAAATACTGTGCCTTATTTTTTTCAGCGTCCGCTTGCTCAATTAGCAGCCTATGTTTTTCTACGCGCTCAGTTGCACCTTCATACAAAGAAAAACTAATTGTTTCGGCAATTTCGGCCAGGGCAAGATCAACACTACCTTCCATATCCATCGCTTCAGCGATCTGAGTATTCAGGTCAATACTATTATTACTGTGCTTACAAACGAAAAGGGCGGCTGCTATTAGAAACAGATAAATAATAATATTTATTGAAAACCAGATAGTTCTATTCGCTTCCATCAGTGTTGTGTTCCGTAATATCGATAGTGCCCAGTGATCGTATATTTAAAAAGAATGTCATCCATCTTTGGGCCGAGACCAATGTTGTGGACGATCATGGGGCGTTTTTTATTCGTACTTAATTCATCAACAACGATACCGATGTGGGTCATATTATTGGGTAAAACCCAGCTCACAATATCTCCGGTAATATAATCTTCAGGATCACGACTTTTTGCAAGAGATTGACCTTTCCTTGTGAAGAAAGTTTGCAAATTCGGTACTCGTCTATGATCAATATTGGTATCGGTTTTTGTCAGCCCCCAATTGTTAGGATATTTAGAAAAGTTACTTTTCATATCCTCATGCACTTCTTTTTGCAGATCGATTCCAACGGTTCGATATGCTCGGATCACGACATCTGTACAAACACCAAACATGGCTGGAAGATCGCCGCCAGGATAATCAAGTTTCCGATAAGCGCCATTATAGATCACGATATGAGAAGTTCTTTCGATTGCCGCATCAGATAATTTTTGTTTGAAGTCTTCAGCGGTGGATGTTGTGGCGAGAGAGGTTAGAAATAAACTGATCAATAATTTTTTCATTCACTTTCCTTTTGAATAAATGCTTCTGCCCGCTTAGCCATTTCATTATCTGGATCAAAATCCTTAGCTCTTTGCAGGTTTTTTCTGGCAAGCTCTATCTTACCCTGTTTTGCATAGCCGATGGCTAGCGTGCTTTTCACATTGGCATAAGTTGGATCGGGAAGCATTTGATAGCGTCGATCATTGAGTAATTTGATGCCTTCTTCCAGCTGGCCTGCTTCGATCAGAATTGATCCGCGAGTGGATCGAATCGCCAATTCCCACGGAACCAGATTAAACGCCGCTTCAGATAATTCCAAAGATTCTTCTAACAATTCTGGATCATTGATCCGGTAATTAGCATAAGCAATATTGTTCAGAAATATTCCTCGCTCAAGTTCAGAAATTTCTTTATCTATAATAATTTCTCTAAATATTAAACGTCCTTCCTTGAAATATCCTTGCTCAAGCAGTGCAACACCTAATATATTTTTCAGGTGTCGATCATCCGGGTATTGATCTAATCCTTCCTCAGAAAATGTTTGCGTTATGTCATAATCATGATGTTGTAACGCTGCGAAGGCTTGACTATAAATCCCCGAAAGTTGGTAGCTTTCAATTTCTGCCGCTTTCATAAAAGGTGTTGTTAATAACTTTCCGCCATCGCTCCAGAGCCTCCCAACCGAAGAGTTAAATTGAAAAGGTAGTAAGTTGATGCAACCAGTGACAAAATTAGATAAGAATATAATGGGTAAGATAGCCGCCTCATGTAAAAAAGCATTCATGAATTTTTCGTGACCTATTTGCTGCCAGACGAGCCACGCGATCAGCAGGTTTATTAAAGGCCCTGCCGCCGTTGTGATCATGACCTTTGTACGAAAAAACGATGATGCTCCTGGCAGATAAAATGTAAGCCCTCCTGCCGGGACTTTCTTAAGATCTAGGTAAGCGCCCAATACTTTTTTTGATAAAATATTTTTGCCACGACCAAAATTGATCGCAATTACTTTTTGCCCCGTTATCCAGGCTGCTAGAGCATGCCCTAGTTCATGAAAAATAGTGGTGAAAAAAGACACGATGAAAAACAGAGCAATGTTGATTAAAAGCCAACCAATACGAACTGTTGCTGCGGAATCTACATAGACAAGAAACGAGCCTAAGATGATAAGCGCAGGAAAATGAAACTTATATTCTCTCAGTGCATTGGAATCATATTCATAATTATGACAGGTGACACAGATCGTTTTACTTTTCTTGAATAAACTATTTTCTGTGACAAAACCTTCTGGAAGTGCGGAATGTGCGCCACAATTTGAACATGTTTTTGTGCTTATAATGGTCATTCAGATCAAATTAATTAGAAAGTTTATTCATAGTTTGCCGATAGTTTAATCGAAGATATTCAAAAAAATACATAACAAAGGTAATAAACATGGCGCAGGAAGTTCATCTGGATAAAGAACAAATTGATCAACTAGAAGAATATTATCGACAAGGCCTGTATCTCAAGGCCTATGAACAAACCTCAGAGCTTGGCCACATAAAGCATTGGCGCGGCGAGAAAGGGCGAATCCTTGCTGGCCGATTAGCCTACAATCTCGGTGGACACCGCCTGGGTTACCTTCTGCATTATCGCGCATGGAAAGAACATCCTGAATCTGGCGAGGCCATTTATTTTTATGCGCGTGCGCTGGCAACTGTGCGTGGAGCGTATCGAGCTTTGCGTTTTATTCGTGAAACAGGCGATCTTCCAGACAACACTTCCAAAGAAAGAAAAGCCGAATGGCGAGCTTTTGAAGCTTATCTTCTGGGTCGTTTTCGGGACTTTGATAATGCAGAAAAACTGATCGCGGAAGCAAAAGAAATTGATCCGGATAGTAATTGGATCGAGCTGGAACGAGCCAGCTTGTACGAATTTCAGGATCGTTATGACGATGCACTAGAAGTGACCACCGCCGTATTGGAAAAATCTCCGTGGTATCGATCGGGCGTTCAACATCATGCGCAACTGCTTCAATCCAGAGGGCGTGATGATGACGCGCTAAAACTGCTTACAGAAGCGATGAATCATATTGAGAGTTCAGGTGTTGCCGCACAGTGTTTACAGTTGCAGATCGAATTAAAACAATATCCTGAAGCTTTAAAAAATCTTGATCTCTACGAAAAATTGACACCTTTAAAAGACAAGGGCGAGAAACAATGGATTGCCGGACGACGTTCGGATCTCGCTTATTTTATGGGTGATCTTGATCAGGCGATCAGTCATGCTGAAGATGAAGGACGACCTTTTTATACGCATCTTGCAGAAAAACTGAAAGAGCCTGGCGATAATAAATCTGTGCGGCTGGGTGTGGAATTTGTCAAACAGCATCATATGACTTGTGGCCCGGCGACGCTGACTTCGATCGCGCAATATTGGGGACGTGAAGTGAACCAACTCGATGTAGTCGAGGACATCTGGTACGACGGCACTTCCGAATATAGCGAAAGGCAATGGGCGGTCAAAAATGATTATATTGTCCATGAATTTACATTGACTTGGGATTCGGCGGTTGCTTTGCTGGACAAGGGAATTCCTTTTGCACTTTCTACAGTTGAGCCGGGATCAGCACATTTGCAAGCCGTGATCGGTTATGACGAAGCGCGAGGTGTTTTTCTGGTGCGTGATCCGGGAACCCGATCTACGACAGAATTTTTTGCTGAAAAAGCGCTGGAGTTTTATGCATGGACTGGCCCTCGGGCGATGGTTTTAATTCCCGCTGACAAGGCTGATCTGTTAGATGGTATCGAGCTTCCGGATCGAGATATTTATGATCGTTATTTCTGGATCAAAGCGGCGTTGGAAAAAAATGATCGTGCTGCAGCTTCTGCTCATATTGAAGAAGCTGAAAAACGCTGGCCTGATCATCGTTTGCTACACGTGGCGAACCGATCGATTGCGATCTATGACGATAACGAAGCACGCATTCTTGAAAATACGGAAAAACTTTTAGAACTATTTCCTGGCAACATTAACTACCTGATGAGCAAACAACAGTCGTTGGGGAATCTTGGGCGGCGAAAAGAACAGCAGGCTTTTGTTGATGAAGCCTGCGGTGAGTCCAACGAGCATTCCATTTTGTTAATGCAAAAAGCGCAAATGTTGAGCGACGATGCGCGTGAATTTGATACGGTGGAAGAAATTTTACTCAAGCTGATCCGTTGGCAGCCACAAAATTCGGAAGCCTATTTTTTACTGGCTTATGTGCGCCGGGAACAAAATCGTTTTGATGAATCTATCGAATTATATCGGATCGTTTCCTGTCTCGAAGACAAGGTTGAACGCTATGTGAGTAATTATTTCAAAGCGCTGCGTTGTCGTAAACGTGGTGAAGAAGGGATCGCATTTCTGAAAGATCGCTTTGATCGTTTTGGTGATAAATCTGCATTATCCGGCGATCTCTTTATGCCGTGCTTACGAGTGGTTGGATCAGGATAAAGAAGCTGAAAATGCACTCCTTAAAGCACTTAATTCCCGACCAGATGATCCCGATTTACTTTTGTTCGGATCAGACTTTCTGGCGCGTCACAGTAAGTTTGATCAAGCGCGTGCTTTGCTGGAACGAGCCAAAGGAAAATGTCAGGAATTGCGCTGGCACGTTGAACAGGCCGATTTGGCGGATTATGAAGGTGAACTGAGTAAATCACTGGAATATTGGGAACAGGTTTTGGCCGCTGATCCGATGCATTTCCGAGCGATCCGTATGACAACTCGATTATTGTCTGAGACTAAAGATCGCCAGGCGGCTCTGAATTTCCTCGAACGGAAAAAAGATCAATTTCCTTATCACCACGACATTCAGAGCTTATGGGTAGATTGGCTGGATCAGGCTCCGTTATCTGAAAAAGGTGCGGCTTTGCGTCGATTGCTGGAATTAAATCCGCAAGATGATTGGGGTTTCCGGGAACTGGGACGGGTGTTGGGACAACAGGATCGTTTTGATGAAGCTTATGAAAATCTGGAAACAGCCCGACAACTTGATCCGACTAATGCCAGCTATTACAACCTCGTTGGTGAACTAAAAGAACGCCAGGGAAATATCAATGAAGCGATCGAATCTTATCGTGAAGCATTAAAATTAAATATTGATAATGATTTTGCCATGCGTGCTTTATTACGTTGCAGCAACTCAAACGATGCTAAAAAAGAACAGCTTGAGTTTATTCGCCAGCAGTTGATCGAGCAGGTTACTCTGGGTGATGGTTTGATGTCATTTCAGGCATTAGCCGGCGATATTTTACAGCCAGAAGAATTGCTTAAAGAACTGCACAACGCAGTCGAACAAAGGCCTGATCTATGGAATGCCTGGGCTGCGATCAGTCGGGAGTATATGGATGCCGGTCAGTTAGAAGAAGCCTTGAAATATAGTAAAGAAGGCACGGATCGTTTTCCTTTGTTGCCTCGCTTATGGCTGGATCAGGCAAGAATTTATCGCTACATGGGCGAGTCGGAAGAAGAGAAAAGATGTCTCGAAAGAACCATGGAACTGGCTCCATCATGGAGCACGGCGATCCGACAGCTTGCCGAATATCACGAAACTCGTGGCGATTATGCGGCTTCAAAAGCGATCATGGAAAGTGCGCTGACACGGATCCCGCTTGATCCATATTGTCGTGGTTTTCTGGCCGATGCATTGTGGCACTTGGGCGAACGTGATCAGGCGTTGGTTGAAATTGCTCGTGCGATAGAACTTGATCCGGAATATGACTGGGCATGGAGTGCGCTGGATCGTTGGGCAGATATTCTGGAACAACCGGATCTGGCTGAACAAACCGCCAGAAAAATGGTGATGAACAAGCCGGGTGATGCTGATCTGTGGTGTGTGCTGGCCAGAATGCAGGACGATCCGGAAGAGAGATTAAGCTCGCTGGAAAAGGCTATCGAACTCAGCCCACGTCTGGTTGATGCGCATGAACAAAAGATTGTGATCCTGTGTCGAATGGAAGAATACGACAAAGCACGGGCTGCGGTAAATCATCCAGGCTGGAATGGAACTCCGCCGATGTCGATTCGTGGACATGGCCCCTGGATCAGTCGACAGGAAGGTGATCATGATCGCAGTATTGCCGAAATGGATGCTTTGTTAGAGCAGGAGCCGACCTATTATGACGGTTTCCGGATGCTGGCTGATTGGCATGACAATGCGAATAGTTTCGAAGAATATTTATCGGCCAGTCAGAAAATGCTGAAGCTGGATCCAACCAGTCCACACGCCATGTCTTATGTTGGCGATGCGTTGCATGATCTTGAACGTGATGATGAAGCGATCCCATATTTACAACAGGCAGCTGAACGCGATCCATCTTCGACTCTGGCAAACTTTATCCTGTTCGATATTTTGAAAGAACGTGATGATGTTCCGGCTATGCAGACCTTGATGGAAAAAATGAAACTGCATATTTTGGATAATAATTTTGTCGTAGCACGAGAAGGATCTCTGGCCGCAAGAACGATGGACAAAGAACGGGCGATGGAATGTCTGCAAGAATTGGCGTTCTGTGGGGATGAAAATAGCTGGTTGTTTAATACCTGTATCGGCAGTATGAAAAGTGCGCGTTGGGAAGCCGATATGATCGAGACGATGGGTGAGTTTATCCAGGAAGAAAACTGCGTTGCTCCCATTGGTCGATATTGGGGCGAGATCGTCAATGAGGAAAAAGCCTGGGATTCGCAATTGCCACGATTGAAAAATTCTTTTGATAAGGGCACGCCGGCCAGTGTTCAGGCCATGTCAGAATATCAGGATTTTGTTGCACTAAATGGATCAAAAAAAGAACACAAAAACCTGATCAGTTCTCTCGGTGAGCAACTGAGACAAAATCCGCTGACCTGGGGATCGGTCATGTATAGCTTTAGTGTCAATGATGATCTGGATGCTGGTATTAAATGGGCAGGCAATTCCTGGCGCGAAGACTCAGCTGAACGTGGTTGGGGGCTCTACTATCTTTCGCTGTTACATTGGCAAAAAAAGGATGTTGAGAAAGCACTGGAAGCAGGCCTTCATGGGGTTAATGATAATAATTTTTATATGCACGAGCCGATGTTGGCGATGGGTTATTTCTTAACGGACGACGTGGAAAACACCGTGCTCTGGAAAGACAGAATCAATCATCATGCCATGGGCGGATATCAGGACATGCTCAACGATACGCTGGAAATGGGACTTATTGCCTATGATCAAAGTCTTGATAATAAAGAGGCCTTGACGGGAATAAAACAAAAGTTAAGCGAGATCAATGAAGTTAAATCGGATCATGAAGATACTATTTATGAATATGTTCTTGACCAGGTTTTAGACAAGGTTGGTGAAGCTCGTAGCGGTTTCCGTTGGAAAGCCAGCACGTCGATATTGAGTGTGAAATCTGCCTGGACCTAATCAGAGATTCCTTAACGGCTATTTTCCAAATGCTGTCTCTGGAAATTTTTCAGTGATCAGCATGATTGGTTTTTGTTCGGCAAAAATTCGATAAGTTCTGGAAATAAGAGTTGAGTCAGCAGATTGATCAAAATGTTGACCAAGCTCTTCCGCGGGTTCTTCTTTGCAGGAAAGAATTTCCCTGAAGGTTTCTGTTTTTGCTTCGATCATCAGTCGCCCAAGTGGCTTATCTGTATTGATCAAACCTTCCTGCAAAGAAGCATCGAGTTGTTCCGGAACGAGAATAGATTCTGCATAAATATAATTTGTTTTTGAATCATTCCCTTTTAATAAAATCTTTCTCACCAGAATTTCTGTGCCCGATCGTATTTCAAGATAAGGGATATCAACATCGCTGATCCGCTTTTCCTGAAACAACTTAATAAGATTGATAGGCTCCCAGAACTGCGCCTCAAGAATTTCTGTAACCGTTCCATCAGTTGTCAGCAGAATACGTTGAAAAGGCGATAGCTCTTTCAGATCAAGATCGCTGTGTGATAAAGATTTTTCGAGATCAATGCGTAACATTTTAAGCCTTAATAGTGAGGAGGACGTTCATCAACCTCTTTCCCATCAGAGCCAGCATCTGTAAGTGCCCTGGCTTGTTCGAGCAAATGTCGATAACCATTGTCGAGTTGATCAAGACGTTTTTGTTGTTCAAAAATAGTTTTGTTGAGTTCCTGAATCAGATCTTCCTGATAGGCAAGTTTTGTTTCGAGTTCGATTAGGCGTTTTTCAGTCATAACGGGATTATATACCCGTCATCATTGGAATTGCGGTTTCTTTAAGTACGTATACTGAATGGGCTGGCAAGGCATATTATCAAAGTAATAGTGGTTCTATTGCTTGATAATATAACGCAGCCAGCACATTCAGTATGCGTGCTAAAAATCTGCAACTCCAATGATGACGGGTATTTATCATGAAGTATTACTAGACAGTCTATAAATGGTTTAGAATTTAGAAATGACGTGTCAAACAGCCTGTTGCAAATATGCTAGAACTTAAAATCCCGCCACCCGTTTATATGTTGCTCACGGCGGGCGGAATGTGGTTGGTGGATCGTCTCCTGCCTGTGGCCGAAATAATTCCCACTCCCTGGAACAAGCTCGGTTATTTGTTCGTCATTATTGCGCTGTTTACCGATGGAACATCGTTGATGCAGTTTTTCCGTAGTCATACGACGATGAATCCGATTCGACCGGATAAGGCAAAAAATCTGGTGACGACGGGCATGTATCAGATCACCAGAAACCCAATGTATGTTGGACTCCTGTTTTTGTTGATCGGCTGGGGATTTCTGTTGGGCAGTTTTATGCCTTTTCTTTTATTGCCGATCTTTATTCTACTGATCACAACGCAACAAATTATCCCGGAAGAAAGAATTCTGGAAGAAAAGTTTGGCCAGCAATATCGAGACTATAAAGATTCCGTTAATCGCTGGTTTTGAAATAAACTCTCATGGCAAAAAGAAAACTAAGCACGCAACAAAAAAGAAGGATTAGTGAAAAGAGAAATGCAAAAAACGATCAGGGAAAAGTATCTTCCAAAGAGAATCTGACAACAGAAAATCAGACTGGTTTGGTTATAACTAATTTTGGAAAAAAAGTGCTGATCGAGACACCAGAGGGAGAAAGATACAAATGTAATATTCGCCAGCATTTAGGAAAATTGGCTGCTGGTGATCGCGTCATCTGGCAAGAAGATCAGGAGCCTTTTACGGGTGTTATCAGCCAATTGCAAGAAAGAAAAACTTTATTGAGCCGCCCGGGTTTTCGTGGCGAGGTCAGGATGATCGCCGCAAATATCAGCCTGATCGGGATCGTTGTCCCCATTCTTCCTGGTATTCATCCTGATATGATCGATCGCTATCTGGTCGCAGCGGAACAGATTGGAATTCCGTCATTTATTATTTTGAATAAAATTGATCTGGTTGAAGAGGAAGAACATTGGGAAGCAATAGAAGAAATTTTGAAGCCTTATAATGATCTAAAGGTTCCGATCATTCTAACCTCCAGTTATAAAGATCATGGTCTGGATGATTTACAAAACAAACTGATCAATCAAATGAGCGTTTTTGTTGGCGCATCGGGAGCAGGAAAATCATCACTGATCAATGCGTTAATTCCTGATCTGGAAATCCGCGTTGGTGAACTCTCCGAGGCAACGGGTTTGGGTAGTCACACCACAAGTAATAGTATTCTTTATCATCTTCCAAACGGTGGTGATCTGATTGATTCGCCGGGTGTACGGCAGTTTACGCCGAAACCTTGCAGCCTCTCCGAGCTGGAACAGTTTTATCACGACTTTGAGCCTTTCCTGGATCAATGTAAATTTAGCAACTGCACACACACACATGAACCTGGTTGCGCGATGATAAATGCTGTCGAAAACGATCAGATCTCAGTGCAAAGATTACAGAGTTTTCATCGATTGTTGGAAGAGTTTGAAGGTTAAGGAACCTCTGATCAATACATGAATGACTAGCTTGAGTCCATAATTTCCAATAGCCGCGTTGCAAAGCACTTGCAATAGAACAACTATTACAAACACTTAGCGCCTTGCTCTTGAAAATTCTGAATCTCAATCTATTTCATCCATGTATTGATCAGAGGTTCCCTAAACCTATATGATCAGTACGGTTTTCTATAAATTAAACATGCAAGCAGTCATATAAACCGTTACACTACGCAACCATTTTTAGGTACTGCATAATGACTTCCGACACAACCACAACAACAGTTACAGCGTTTAATGAATTAGCGCTGGATAAAGCACTTTTAAAAGGACTGGATGATGTGGGTTATGAAACGCCATCACCGATTCAGGCACAAACAATCCCGTTGTTATTGGATGGCAGAGATATTATTGGTCAGGCACAAACAGGCACGGGTAAAACAGCGGCGTTTGCATTGCCATTATTGTCCAACCTTGATCTGAAACAGAAAGATCCACAGGTTATGGTTCTGGCTCCGACACGTGAGCTAGCGATCCAGGTGGCCGAAGCTTTCCAGAAATATGCCCGACATCTGAAAGGTTTTCATGTTCTGCCGATTTATGGCGGTCAGGAATACGGTGGACAAATTCGTGCGCTGAAACGTGGTGTACACGTTGTCGTTGGTACGCCGGGACGCGTGATGGATCACATGCGTAAAGGAACATTAAAGCTCGATAATCTTAGTGCATTGGTGCTGGATGAAGCCGATGAAATGTTGCGCATGGGTTTTATTGATGATGTTGAGTGGGTGCTGGAACAAACACCTGATGACATACAGATTGCATTATTCTCCGCCACCATGCCACAGCAAATCCGTCGAATTGCGACGAAATACCTGACGGATCCTGAACAAATTACCATCAAGGTAAAAACCGCGACGGCAGAAACTATTCGCCAGCGTTTTATTATTGTAAATGGCATGCACAACAAGCTGGAAGCCCTGACACGAATTCTTGAGGCTGAGACTTTTGAAGCCATGATCATTTTCGTTCGAACAAAAACAGCGACTGTTGAGTTAGCCGAAAAACTCGAAGCGCGTGGTTATTCATCTGCGGCAATAAATGGTGACATTGCTCAGAATCAGCGAGAGCGGACGATCAAACGTCTGAAAAATGGTCAGGTGGATCTATTGGTGGCGACCGATGTTGCTGCTCGTGGTCTTGATGTTGATCGTATCAGTCATGTTATCAATTTTGATATTCCGCTCGACACAGAATCCTATGTACATCGAATTGGCCGTACAGGTCGGGCAGGTCGTGAGGGGGATGCGATCCTGTTTGTCGCGCCGCGTGAAAAACGTATGTTGTCAACTATCGAAAGAGTGACGAAGAACAAGATCGATAAAATGGAATTGCCATCGACGGAGTTGATCAACGAAAAACGTAGAGAACAGTTCAAGCAAAAAATTACTGATACATTGGCATCCGATAATCTGGGTTTTTATGCCACTATGATCGAAGAATATCAGCAGGAGCATAATGTTCCGGGTGAAGACATTGCTGCCGCGCTCGCGCAACTTCTTCAGGGAGATACACCGTTCCTGATCAAGAACATGCCGAAGCAGAAAGAGAATAATCGTGATCGGAATAAAGATAGAAATGAGCGTGGTGGTCGTAATGAACGTCCGCCGCGTAAAGAACGAGGTCGTGATCGTTCGACATCTTCCCGAAGAGAAGAATCTTCAACGCAGGAAGAAGGCATGCAAAGTTACCGCATTGAAGTAGGGAATAATCATGATGTCCGGCCTGGAAATATTGTTGGTGCGATCGCAAATGAAGCCGGAATCGATAGCCAGTATATCGGGCGAATTCGTATTCATGATGATCACACGCTTGTTGATTTACCCGATGGGATGCCGAAAGAAGTTTTCAATGATCTGAAAAAAGTCTGGGTATCAGGACAACGATTAAATATAACTCGTTATTCGGGTGATGCTGATCAGGAAGGTTCGGCCTATCGTCCGGAAACGAAAAAAAATAATCGTCGGCCTTCTGGTGAAGATGGATCCACTAGAACACCGAAGAAAAGAGTGCGGAAAAGAGATTAGATTGTCATCCTGAGGTATGAAGGATCTCAGATGGAATCATCTAATGACCAGCATTGCTTGAGCATTGAGGACGATAACTTTTTAGTCTTCAGGTTCTGAACGATTCGATCTTCTCGTAATATCCTTAATAGGAACCGCCACACTAACTTTCTTGCTCAGAATATTCGGTGAAGCATTCGATTTACTGTCCACATGGAAATACCGATAGCCATTGATCATCGCTGATATGGTGGCTCCTTTGCCTTTTAGATCATGCAAGATTGCCGTGATGATATGAGCGACAGTAAAAATAATAATGAAACTGGCGAAGGTAGAATGAAGTGAGTCGATCGAAAAAATTGTGATGAAATAAAAGTCGTTGAACAGGAATCCGGTGATTGAACAAGCCAGTAAAACGAGTAGAAAGATCAGATACAAAGGCTGCCAAAAAGGGCTGTGGGCATACCAGCTTGGTAATGGTGATCGCATTAGTGATGCGTAAAACTTGATCATCTGAAACATGGAATGAAGTTGAGACCTCTTGGGAACTAGCGAACGCCAATGACTACTCCCGGGAATAAACAGCAAAATAAATCGCACGATCAAAGCAACGAAAATAATCTGCCCAACGATTACATGCCAGTCATGCCAGAAAGCAAAACCTGCATCGTCATGATCAATTAACCATGCGCTGGCGATCTGAAATAAAACACCTAAGCCAATAACGGCATGACACAAGCGCATCCAGCCAGACCAGACTAAAACATAACGTACATTGTCCATATCTTATTAACGAGAACCCCAGATTTTTGCTACTGCGCGATCAGTACCAAGAATTCCGACCAGTAAACTTAGCAAACCTGCCCCACCAAAGATCACAACAGGAAATAAATAGCCAGGATCTTTCCCTTGAGCAAGAAAGAATACTAGGGTAGCTAAACCTGAAAACAGGCCTCCCATGATAATTAAAATAGTTCGGTGTGAGGGTTTATAGGCGAACGGATCATCCCCCGATTCGAATATATTCAGGATGGGGGCAAATAATTTTCGTAGTGTTTTTTTCACAATAAACAATAATCTATTGAGAAGATTCCTGATGACTTTTTGTTTCTCCAGTTTTGATCATTGCCTGGCCGCTTTTCTCCCAGGCAACAATTCCACCTTCCAAATTGAAAAGACTTTTAAACCCAAGTTCTTTCATTATGATCAAGGATTTTGCTGTTCGGCCATTTTCAACATTTGCAGCACAGTGAACAATGTAAGTTTTGTCGTGATCAAGTTTTGCCGCTTCTTCAGAAAAACTATCTTCAGCAATATTAATGTTTACCGACCCTTCGATATGCCCTGCCGCATGTTCTTCGGGCGTTCGGACATCCAGCACAACGATGCTTTTGTCATTTTTAACAAGGTCGGCTGCTGCACTGATAGTGACGTTTTCGATTTGAGATTCTGTTTTTTCAGGTGCGTCGCAAGAAGCGATTGTTATCAGCAGAACAGCTGAGAGCAGGGCTTGAAGAATAGTTTTCATTATATGTTCCAGTGATCAAAAAAGTGATCTGATAATATCAGATAATCTGGATCATTTACTTTTCGTCATCCCGCCAGAATTCCCCTTCGATGGTTTTCGATTCGGTTTGGGTTTGTTCCTGAGTTTGTGAATAAGTGCTCCCAGCCTGAATAACAGTAAATTTGCTGATCAGCTTTTTCACCAGAAACTGTCTGACCATTGGGATCAGGCAGAGAAAACCAACAACATCGGTGAAAAATCCAGGGGTTAGTAACAATGCTCCAGTCAGTAGTAAGATCAAACCTTCCATCATTTCCATCGCCGGCATTTCATGATTGTTTAAGCTAGTTTGGGCACGTGCGAATGTTGAAAGCCCTTGTTTTCTCAGCATGTATGCACCCAATACCGCCGTACCAAAAACCAGCAAGATGGTGTACCAGGCCCCTATCGCAGAGCCGATACTAATCAAGAGGTAGATCTCGAGAACAGGAATAGTAAGGAAAATGATGAACAGTATTGTAAATATTGGCATGTTTATCCGAGAGTTAATTATGCTAGTTATATGGTGCCACCATAGCCTTTTTCAAGGCATCAGAGCAAATTATTTTTGTTATAGAAAGGGTTAGTAGAAGTGTCACTACAGTTAAGGTTTGTTAAATGGTCTGGTTGAACTTTATGAATTCACCTAAGATCACTTTCTTCCAAATTGCAGTAGAACTTTACGGAATCAAAGGGTTACGTAGGTCTATTTTGGCGGGAAAATTTTCTGCAGAAAAAGCTGTTGGAGCCGATACTATAAGTTAGAAGAGTTATCAGGGACGATAACAAGAATATTCAACAAATAACTATACAATGGATTTAGATAAACTATGAGTAAATTTATACCCCTTATCCTGTTCACCGTGTTTACAAACTTCGGCTCGCAGATTTTGTTAAAAAAAGGCATGACATCGATCGAACGTTTCGATATGTCCTTTTCCGGCATAACAAGCTCTTTGCTTGATATTATTTTTAACAAATATGTCATCGGTGGATTATTGGTCATGGTGATCAGCATGGGCTCCCATCTGGTTGTTTTATCGCGGGTGGATATCAGCTACGCATACCCTTTCCTTGGACTTTCTTTTGTGCTGGTTACGGCCTGGGGTCATTTTGTGTTATCTGAGAATGTTGATTTCTGGCGTATTTTAGGTGTTGTTTTGATCTGTTTGGGTGTTGCCTGCGTAGGTCGAAGTTAATTAAAGAATTTTTGTAAAATATTATTTTTGGTGGAATTAAAGTGAAACATATAATTTTTGGTGGTGATGGGTTCTTAGGAACAGAGTTGACTAAGAAATTAGTGGCAAAAGGTGAAACGGTTCTGATCTGTGATCTGAAACAAACCTTGGCATCGGGTATTTATGATGATGAGTCATTAGTGACCTATAAGAAATTTGATGTAACGGATAAATCTTGTTTCGAAGGACTCGAGATTAATCCGGATGATGTTGTGTATCACTTTGCAGCAAAATTACTCGTACCAATATTGCCTCGCAAAGAACGTAAGGAATATTTCTGGACAGCGCTTTATGTGGGCACAGAAAATGTTCTTGAATACCTTGAATCGCAAGGTATGAAAAAGATGATCTATTTCACGACGGATATGGTGTATGGACATACTAAGTTTAATCCGCGTACTGAAGATCATCCAAGAGAAACACTTGGTCCTTACGGAGAAGCAAAATATCAGACTGAATTATTATGTGAAAGATACCGTGCAGAAAAAGGATTTAATATCACTATCTTTAGACCTCGTCTGATCAGTGGGCCAGGTCGACTGGGTATTCTGGAAAAATTATTCAAACTGGTCGATAAAAACTTGCCTGTTCCAACGATTGGAAATGGCAAAAATTATTATCAGTTTATTTCTGTCAGTGATTGTGCGGAAGCGGTTCTGTGTGGCGTAAAAGCCGGGTTTCCTAACGAGGCTTATAATTTAGGTTCACTAAATCCACCAACGGTTAATGAATTATTAGGTCTTCTGATAAAAGAAGCTGATAGTAAATCTATCCTGATTCCGACACCGGCTTTTGCAGTAAAAGGTGTTCTTGGTTTTCTCGATGTAATTGGTTCTCCAATTATGGATCCAGAGCAATACCTGATTGCGGATGAAACTTGTGTGCTTGATGTTTCTAAAGGAGAAAGAGATCTTGGTTGGGTACCTCAGGATCGTGATCAGGATATGCTTATTGCGTCTTACCATACATATAGAGAACAATTGAAAGCTAGTTAGTTTCTAGCATGTTTGAAATAGAAAGGCTTGCCTGAAAAGGCAGACCTTTTTTATGTGCCTAAGCTCCTGGTTGGCAACTACTGCAATAGAAACTTGATCGTTGTCCAATGACTTTCTTCCTGATCGGTTCCTGACATTTAGTACACGGCTCACCTTCCCTTCCATAAACAGCAAGTTTTTGTTTGAAATATCCCGGTTCACCAGAACTATTGGTAAAATCACGCAATGTTGTACCGCCCTGCTTTATGGCTTGATCCAGAATTTTCTGAATAGCTGTTACCAGAATTTCAAAATGTTTTAAGGAGATTTTTCCGGCAGCAATATTGGGGTTAATTCCACTCAGAAAAAGGGCTTCACTCGCATAAATATTTCCTACGCCGACAACTACTTTACTGTCCATAATAAAGTTTTTTATTGCAATCTTTCGTTGACGAGATCGCTTATGTAACATGAGGGCATTGAATTCCTTATCCCAGGGTTCAGGGCCAAGATTATTTAATAACTTATGTTCAAGTGGATCACCCCTTGTCCAGAGGCAGCATCCAAATCTTCTTGGATCATGGAACCTTAAACATTGTTTGTTGGAGAGAATCAGATCAATGTGGTCATGTTTTTTTGGTGGGGAGTTCGCTGGAAGAATTCTAAGATTTCCAGACATGCCGAGATGAAGAATTATTGTCCCGGTATCTGTTCTAATCAGAATATATTTTCCACGACGTTTTACCGATTTGATTTCTTGATCAATTGCTTCTGTTTTTAAACTTTCTGGAACCGGCCAACGCAAACGATGATCACGAATAATAATATCAGTAATTGTTTGATCCAGGAGATGTGGTTCGATACCACGAAGCGTTGTTTCTACCTCTGGTAACTCAGGCATGGTCTCTATTCAGCACTTTTTGCGATAAAAGATTCTGCGTCAGCGATCAGTAAATGGTGAGTTATATCTTTAACCGAGTGAACAATGCCATCATGGAATACATATCGTAGATGATTAAAATCATTGGTATTACCGAAATCAAATTGTTCATCGTTTAAGAAAAGAGTAACTTTCGGTTCAAATAATTCATACCGATGTAACTCTTTTTGTTTCATGATCTCATGCTGATGACGACTTTTAAGAGTTATAAATTTCAAGAGTAAATTTAATTTTTCTGGATCTGCTTTACCTTCAATGGGGGAAGTTATGAGCCATGTTTGATCAGGTTTTTCAAGAATAATTTGTGTTTGATCGGCTCTTTGAATCACAATGGTATCAACCTGCCCGGGGTTTAGTTTAGTAAGCTCAAACACTTCATTATCTTCAACAGGATTTCGATTGATGTACATTGTTAGTGAGGCAACAAGAGCAAGAAGTAACAGGTTAACAATGGTTCTTTTTGACAACATCACAACCCCCTTCTTCGCCACCAGATAACAACTCCGGCGATTGCTAAAAGTAAAGGTAAAACGATCAAAAAACCAAGACCTATAATGGCAGAAAGAGTATCTGACATTTCAAAATCAAGATCGGTTGCTGGTCGCGACGGGATTGTGATCAGTTGATCATCCGCACTTAACCAATTCATCATTCGTACACCCAGATCAAGATTGCCACCGTTTCCGATATAGCTATTGGAAATAAAATCACTATCTCCGACGATTAGAATTCGTTGTTGGTTAGTTGGGGATGTCAGTGCCACTGCGAGCGTTAATGGACCAAGTTTTTCATGTGCTTCATCATAATCAACCTGATCTTTAATTTCTGAAATTTCTGTCCAGGACTGATCGCTGGAATTAATCAAAGGAAAACTATCCCAGTCTTTTGATGACTTTATTTCAAGTGCAAGAGCTTGTGGAAATAATGTTGTTAATGAAAAACTTTTTGTGATGGCGTGATCAGGGTATTGAGTAACCGGAATCAGATCAGGCTGGGTAATATTAAATGATTGTCCTGCACCATCGACAATAATTCCATCTAAAAACTTTACACCAATTAATCCAGCCAGTTCTGGTAAAAGTTGTCGGTGATCAGGCTCTGTTAACCATAAAAGATTACCACCCTTTTCCAGATAATTTTCTATGATCGGCCATTCGTCGGGTAATAAATTTACTTTTGGATCGGCAATAATCAACACACCTGTGTTATCAGGGATAGCGGTTGTTTCTGAAAGATTCAATGACTGAGAGTTCAGGCCGCGTTTTTTTAAATACCCAACAAATTTATCCAGATCAAAATTTGCATTTCCAACAGGAGCTCTTTCACCATGACCGTTAAGAAAAACTAACCAACGATCATCTCCGCGAAATAATGTTGCTATTGAGCTCGTGATCGATTGTTCTGATGGTTTTTGAAGATGCTCAGTTTTCCCCTGATACCTGATCAACATTTCTGCCGGGAAACGGATGTTATGTTCACGAACCTTGTCCGGGTTTTCTTCGGGGCTTATATAGTTGATCAAAATATCTGGTTTGATCTGTTGATATTGAGCCATTAGTTTTTCGACCTGTTGACCAAGCTGATCAGAACGATTTACAAACACATCGATTTCAATTTTACCGCGTATTTTTTCCAGTAAAACTTTGCTTGGTTCAGTCAGTGATTGGCGACCATTTCTGGTGAGATCTTTGATCAGAATATTTTGTGTACTTGCCCAGGCCAATAGAACAATACAGCTAATCAAAAGTATCGGAAAGATCAGAGAATTTAGTTTGCGACCAAGATCCATTAACTTCGCTCCAGATCCAGTCGCCAGATTGTCAGGCCAAGAAATAATACTGTCAGTAATAGAAAATAGATCACATCAACGCTGGCAAGAAAACCAGAAACCATCGAACTGAAATGTTCCTGTAAAGAAAGATAGGTGGAAAAAACACCCATATTTTTGTCATCCCATTTTATGATCCACAAAAAGAATAATAGGGTAAATGTGCTGATCGCCGCGACGGTTGGCTGAGCAGTTAAAGAAGACATAAATAAACCGATGGCAATACAGGCCGAGGTCAGTAAAACCAGCCCCAATAGCCCGGCCATGATCTGTCCAATATCGACTGGCGCTCCAAGTAATAATGAAAAAGCCATGATCGCCAGCAGTAAAATGATGATCATAAAGAAACCGTATAAACCAAAGAACTTTCCAAGCACCAATTCTGTTAGCGAGACAGGTGAAGATAAAGTGAGTTTTAAGGTTCCGCTGCGTCGTTCTTCTGCCAGACTGCGTGAGCAAAATAATGGTGTGATGATCAGAAACACGAGACCAGCGATCGAAAATAGACCGGCAGCGACAATTTCAGTCATTCCCGGAGCGGCATCTAGATTTCGTAAACGCGGTAAATATTGTATGAATAATTCGATGCGGCTGAAAAACAGATAGGCAAATAGAAATTGCAGAATAGCCAGCGCGATCCAGGCTAATGGTGAAACAAACAGACTTTTAAATTCACGGGCAGCAATGGTTCCGATCATGAAACCACCTCTTCGCTACAGGTTAGTCGAATGAAAACCTGTTCTAAAGGTTCGTTCTCGCTGAAGGAAGCGATAGGAGCATCGTGTACCACTTTACCCTGCCGCAGGATGATGACTCGATCACAGACGGATTGCACTTCCGGCAAAATATGGGTGGACAGGATGACGCTGTGATCATTGCCCAGTTCGCGGATTAGTTTGCGGATTTCTACGATCTGCACCGGATCAAGTCCGACAGTTGGTTCATCGAGAATAATAATGTCCGGTTTGTGGATAATTGCCTGCGCAATTCCGACGCGTTGTTGATATCCTTTTGAGAGATTCCTGATCAGACGTTTACCAGTAGATTCAAGCCCACATCGTTTTTTTGCCTGATCAAGAGCTTCGGGAATCATGCTTGCTGCTATTCGTCGCAGTTTTGCAGAATAAACTAGATACTCATCGACGGTTAGTTCAGGATAAACGGGAGGTTGTTCTGGAAGATAACCCAAACAGGCTCTAGCTTGCATGGGACTATCAGTAAGTGAGTGTTCACTAATTATGATCTTACCTTTATCCGGCATATGGATCCCGGCAAGCATGTTCATGGTCGTAGATTTACCGGCGCCATTGACTCCTAAAAGCCCAAGAACCTCGCCCCGCTTCACTTTAAGGCTAATATTATCAACAGCAAGTCGATCACCAAATGATCGTGTAAGGCCTTCTGCCTGAACGGTATATTCCTCTCCCATGCGGCTATTATGAGGAACTGGCTGAAATATACAAAGTAAATACCCAATATTTAACGAAAAAAGTTATTTTATTCGGTAATTTTTACGTATAAAAAAACCGCCATAAAGGCGGTTCTTTCATTTTCTATCGAAAAAGCCTATTTAATTTTGGCTTCCTTATACATCACGTGCTTACGAACTACTGGATCGTATTTTTTCATTTCCATTTTATCCGGAACGTTGCGCTTGTTCTTGGTCGTTGTGTAATAGTGACCAGTGCCGGCACTTGATACGAGTTTGATTTTTTCTTGCATGATAGTTGTCCTTTTAGTCTTCTGACTTAAACTTTTTCGCCACGGGCGCGGATATCAGTCAAAACTTGATCAATGCCCACTTTATCAATGAGACGAAGACCTTTGCTGCTGATTTTTAATTTAACCCAACGCTTTTCACTTTCCACCCAGAAACGATGGTTCTGAAGATTTGGCAAAAAACGACGACGCGTTTTATTGTTGGCGTGTGAAACGTTGTTGCCGGACATCGGCCCAACACCTGTAACTTGACATACTCGCGACATTTCGGAGTCTCCGTAAACTTCTTATTAACTGAAAGGGGCGCGATCTTACACGGAAATGTGACTAGATCCAATAAAAATTAGCCTCATTAATGAGATTAAATCAGCTTGTAAGTAATTGTGTATGAATAATTCTCTAGAATTCAGCCTATAATCAGTGATTATAGCGTTAATTTTAGTGAAGAGCTAAAGGGAGACGGGCTATGAGTGATATTTTTATCAGCTATGCCAAAGAGGATCGCGAATGGGTTGTCTCGTTCGCCGGCGCTCTGCGAAAGCATGGATGGACAGTCTGGTGGGATCGCTCTATTCCATTTGGACAATCGTTTCAGGAAGTGATCGAAACGGAATTAGACGAGGCAAAATGCGCTATCGTCGTCTGGTCCGATCATTCTGTGGGTTCTGGCTGGGTCAGTGCCGAAGCCGACGAGGCCAGGAATCGCAACATTATGATGCCGGTGTTGATCGATGATGCTTCACCACCATTAGTCTTTCGACAATTACAGACGGCCAACCTGAAAGACTGGAACAACGATACTTCTTCCCCGATATTCAAAAAGCTTATTGCGGATCTTTCAATGTTGATCGGACAACCGACAAAGCAACCAGAGCCTCCTCAGGCTCCTGTTTCTGAAGCGGCTCCGGCTCATCAAAAGAAAGTAGCTATGTGGCCATGGTTAACGGGGTTGGTGGGCATGTTTATTATTGCCGTACTGTGGTTTTTTAATGAGCAGGAAACAGGCTCCCCAGTTGTTCAGCCCCCGATCGTTGATTCATTTCGTTTGGATAGCGATCATATAAATGTTGGCGATGCATTAAGTTTAATCTGGAACACATCCGGTGCAAGCACGGTTGAAATAAAAGAGCTTGGAGAAGTTGCTCACTCAGGATCATTTGTCGTTCGACCTGAAAAAACCAGTGTATATACCCTGATCGCCAGAAACAGTCATGGTGACAGTACACAGGCATCTGTCCGAGTGGTTGTTGAACAGCGAGTAGTGGAAAAGCCCACAGAAGAAACTCCGGATCCAGCGATGTTAATCTCTCTCATTAACGAATCTCTGGAAGAAGGTCGTCCTGATCTGGCAGAGGAGTTCCTTGAAAAAGCGATCAAAATGTCACCGGATCATCCGGAAGTCCTGAAGATCGGAGATCGACTTGAAACTGAAAGACAGGCTCAACAACTCGCGGAAGATAAACGACAAAAAGACCAAGCGGAAAAGATAAGAAAACAAGAACAACAACTAGCTGAACAGCAACGGGCTGAAGAAGATAAGCAAAATTCCGAAAAAATAAAATGGGGACAAATGGAAGAAACCCGGCTAGCTGAAATTAAAAAACAGAAAGAAGCAGAACAATTAGCATTTGAAGAATTACGGCAGGAAAAGGAATCACAAAAATTAGCCGAAGAGCAACGAAGGAAGGAAGAAGAGATAAAGAAAAAGGCTGAAAAACAACGTCTGGCCGATATAGAAAGTCGAAAAAAAATCGAAGAAGAACGTCTACAAAAAGAGGTGCAGCAGAAAAAAGAGATTGCCGAAGAACAAAAAAAAGAGGAACAACAGCGTCGGGAAGAACTTGAAAAGCAACAAGCTTTAGCAGCCCCCGCGTCCATTGTTGTCAAAGTAGATGGTGTAGAAAAACGATTTAATCGTAATGGTTTGCTGGCATCAACACTCAGGGAAAATGTGGTTCAACAACTACAGGCCGCTGGGTTTAATGTGGTCTCCATGGCTGAAGCAAAAAAGAGTAAAGATTCGATCGTGATGCTGTTGGCTTTTAAATATATAGAAAATACATCCGCAGGTTTTTACTCTTATACCGCCAGAACAATAATCAATTCTACATCGTCAATAAAGGACAAACCGCTCTGGGTAAAGGGCCAGACGGGTACTGCCAGAAGCGTTGAGTTAAGAAAAGTGAATGGTGTTTTTGCCACGAATGTAGAACAGTTTATTCGTGATCATCCCGAAAAAGGGCTGGAGTTCAGAAAGAACTGATTCAGGCTAATCGGCTCACAGTTTTGTATCTGGTGAATCTATACTGGATGGTATTTAAACCAACCTAGATCATTCCTCGTTCGGCTAAAGACAAGGCTTCTCCATCACCAACAATAAAATGATCAAGGACACGAACGTCGATTAGATCCAGCGCTTCTTTCAGGCGTTGTGTGATCTGTTGATCTGATCGACTGGGTTCAGTAATCCCAGAAGGATGGTTATGGGCAAGGATCAGTGCAGCGGCATTATGATGTAGCGCTCGTTTTACGACTTCTCTTGGATGAACAGAAGCGCCATCAATAGTACCCCTGAATAATTCTTCGTAAGCGATCACACGATGTTTGTTGTCGAGAAATAATGCGGCAAAAACCTCATGTGGATGCTGGCGCAATTGTGCGGTGAGAAAAGCGCGGGTGTCTTCCGGACTGGTTAGCGCATCGGATCGTTCCAGTGATGATTTCAGGTATCGGCGGCAGAGTTCTAATGTCGCCTGAAGCTGGGTAAATTTAGCATCGCCCAGACCTTTTGCCTGACAGAAGGTTTTCCGATCAGCTTCCAGAAGTGCACGAAGACTACTGAATTCGGTGAGCAGATCGCGCGCTAGATCAATGGCTGATTTGCCGGTGACGCCGGTGCGTAGGAAGATCGCCAGCAACTCTGCGTCAGAAAGTGCCGCTGGTCCCATGCTCAATAATTTTTCTCTGGGACGTTCTGAAACCGGCCAGTGATTGATACCCATTGTCACCTCCATGTGATATTCGGTTAAGGGTTTTGACCATGATTATAATAATCTTGTGCCTATGCGGTAAACTATGCAGATGTCAAAATTACAAAACAAACGTGTCTTGCTCGGCGTGTCGGGCGGGATTGCGGCATATAAAAGTGCTGATCTTGTGCGAAGGCTCAAGGATCAAGGTGCTGATGTGCAGGTTGTGATGACTGCAGGTGCGCAAAGTTTTGTAACGCCTCTCACTTTTCAGGCGGTTTCCGGTCATCCGGTGCATACGGATCTGCTTGATCCGGAAGCCGAAGCAGGCATGGGGCATATCGAATTAGCGCGTTGGGCGGATGTGATTCTGATCGCGCCAGCAACGGCGAATTTTATTGCACGTCTTACCAGTGGCGAAGCCGACGATCTTTTGACGACGGTATGTCTGGCTTCCAGTGCTCCTATTGTTATTGCGCCGGCAATGAACCAGCAAATGTGGCAATCCGAAGCAACGCAAGAAAATTGTCAGCAATTGAAGGATCGTGGTGTTTTACAGCTTGGGCCGGGCGAAGGCGAGCAGGCTTGTGGTGATGTTGGTTATGGCCGCATGTTGGAGCCGCTGGAGATTGTTGATGGGCTAGCAGGAATTTTTCAGACAGGTGAGCTGCAAGGTATAAAAGTTTTGATCACAGCGGGGCCAACGCGGGAAGCGATGGATCCGGTTCGATATATTACTAATCACAGTTCGGGAAAAATGGGTTATGCGGTTGCGCAGGCGGCGGTTGAAGCCGGAGCCGTTGTGACGCTGATCAGTGGCCCGGTGGCTTTGCAGGAACCTTCGGGTGTCTCGCGAGTTGATGTCACCTCTGCGGGCGAGATGAATAAAGCGGTTTTGGAAGCGGTGGACAATAATCAATCCGAAATCTTTATCAGCGCCGCTGCCGTTGCAGATTACTATTTTCCGGAAGTCGCTGATCAGAAGATTAAAAAGACCGGTGATGGAAAAGATCAGACCATGACGCTGATCATGAAAAAGACACAAGATATTCTGGCGAATGTTGCAGCTTTAGCTAATCCACCATTCACCGTAGGTTTTGCCGCTGAAACTGAAAAACTCGAAGAACATGCGCGGGGCAAATTGAAACGAAAATCACTGGATATGATCGCGGCTAATAGGGTCGATGATCCAGAGCTTGGTTTTCATAGTGATGAAAATGCCCTGCATGTTTTCTGGCAGGATGGTGATCAGGAATTGCCACGTACATCAAAAACAAAACTTGCTCGCGATCTGATCGCATTAATTTCGCAACGATTTAAAACAACAACAAACAACATAAAAAGAAGAGCTAAATGAAAAACATTGAACTGAAAATTCTCGATGAACGAATTGGGAAAGAATTTCCGATACCAGATTATGCGACAAGTGGATCTGCCGGAATTGATCTGCGCGCTTGTCTCGACGAGGAGCTGCTCCTGAAGCCGGGGCAAACTGAGCTGATCCCAACAGGAATGGCGATACATATTGGCGATGAGTCTCTGGCTGCTGTAATTCTGCCGCGATCAGGCCTGGGTCATAAACATGGAATAGTGCTGGGTAACCTGGTGGGTTTGATCGATTCGGATTATCAGGGGCAACTTTTCGTTTCCTGTTGGAATCGTGGAAATGATGAATTTCAGATCGAGCCGGGAGAGCGTATCGCACAACTGGTCTTTGTTCCCGTTGTTCAAGCAAAATTCCAGATTGTCGATAACTTTGATGAGAGTGATCGAGGTCAGGGAGGATTTGGGCACACCGGTAAGAATTAGACTGTTTTGAATTGATGAAAACAAAGAAAAAAGAAAAAGAACCTTTATCCCCGGAGGCAAAAAAACTCCTGATATTCGTTGGCGTCCTCATTTTGTTGGGGCTGCTGGCAAAGATCTTTTTGCCTGGCTTTCTGGAGCAAAGAAAAGAAGAAAAACAAGCTGCAGAAAAACAGGAAATGACCGAGTACGCTGGCAAGGTTGCCGGTGAGATCCCACGTCTGTTTGCTAAGAACATTAATGAACTTGAGAAAATGAGTCAGGAAGCTGAAGTGCTGGCACTTTTTCAAAATTATCAAAAGGTTGAAGCTGAAGGATTAGCCAGCAAGAATAGTACTCGTTTTGAGAACAGTCTTAAATTACGACTTCTTCCTCCGGATATTGATCAAACTGATCATGAAGATCCTCCGTTGACCTTTGCCTCTCTTGAAATGACGCGTAATGCCGTGAAATCAAATTCTCCGGTACAGGCAGAATGGCATTTTCCAAAACAGGCCGTTGAACATATTGTGTTGGTACAGCGAGTTAACAACGAAGCTGGTGAAGCCATTGGCGCTTTGCATTTAAGTCTTAAGGTTGATCCGGTACATGAGCTATTTAAGAAAGTGGTTGATAGTAGTATTGCCTTAACCGAACTCAGGCAGGGCACAAGTGTAGGTGGTTCGGTTGTTCTGGCCACGGCTGGTGATAAGAATCGAGCTTTGCCTGGCCAGGCTGTTGTTGTACCTATTGCGAGAGCTCGATGGACGATTAAAGCACAAAATTACCCTGTGCAGGTTATTGATAGAAGTAATCTAAAAAGACTGGGCGGGCTTGGACTTGCCGGATTTCTTGGCTGGTTAATTTTCTGGTTGAGAAAATTGAAAATTGAGCGTGACTCAAGAGTAACCCTGTCCGCGAACAGACAGACTTCTCGACGAACAGCCATGATCACGCCTGAAGACACGGGTGATCTGGAAGAAATAATTGAGAACATGCCGGATAAGGATGAAGAGGAGGTTCAGCAGGTTTTTGATGAAGCTGAGATAGAAGACGAAATTGTGATTGATGATGAGGAAATTGAAGTGCCTGAAATTGATGATATAGCAGATAATAACGATGATGTTGATGAAGCGACAAATGCCCCGGCTTCTATTTTCAGAGCCTATGATATTCGAGGTGTTGTTGGTGACACATTGACCGAAAAAATAGTTTATAACATCGGCCGAGCACTGGGGAGCGAGGCACTTGCCCGTGGCGATAATACGGTGGTTGTCGGTCGTGACGGTCGGCTTTCCAGTCCAGCATTGTCAGAAGCTTTGATTAAAGGCTTGAACGAAAGTGGCCGCGATGTGATCGATATTGGCATGGTGCCGACGCCGGTTCTTTATTTTGGAGCCAATTATTTTGACACCACCAGCGGCATCATGATCACTGGCAGCCATAATCCTCCCGATTACAATGGCATCAAAATGGTGTTGGCAGGCACGACGCTGGCTGATGAAGCAATTCAGGCGCTGCGTCAGCGGATCCTTGAAAACGATTACACGCAAGGTGAGGGTAAATCTCAAACAGCTGAAATTGGTTCAGAATATATTCGTCGGATCACTGATGATATCCCTGTCGCTATCAGCAATTCTTTTAAGGTTGTTGTTGATTCTGGCAATGGCGTTGCTGGTCAACTTGGGCCACAACTGCTTCGCGCTTTGGGACATGATGTTGTGGAACTATTCTGCGAAATCGATGGTAACTTCCCGAACCATCATCCCGATCCAAGCCAACCTGAAAATCTTGTCGATCTGATCAATGCCGTCAAATCTGAAAAAGCCGATCTGGGATTGGCTTTTGATGGTGACGGTGATCGTCTTGGTGTGGTTGATCGTGATGGAAATATAATTTGGCCAGATCGTCAAATGATGTTATTTGCTCGAGACGTGATCGAACGCAATCCGGGTGGCGAAATAATTTTTGATGTGAAATGTAGCAATCATCTTCGCCGAGTAATCGAAGAAGCGGGCGGCAAGGCCACTATGTGGAAAACCGGACATTCTTTGATCAAGGCAAAAATGAAAGAAACCGGAGCTTTATTAGCGGGTGAAATGAGTGGGCATGTGTTCTTCAAAGAGCGTTGGTATGGTTTTGATGACGGTCTTTATACAGCAGCGCGTTTGTTGGAAATTCTGGTCAAATCAGATCAGCCGCCACACGAAATACTGGGAAGTTTACCAGGAGGCGTTGCTACACCAGAATTAAAACTGGATATGCACGAAGATCAACATGGAGCCTTTATGGCGACATTGATCGAGCTGGCCAATTTTGGTGAAGGTGAAATCGGAACTATTGATGGTATTAGAGTTGATTTCCCAGACGGCTGGGGTTTGATCCGACCATCGAACACCACGCCTTGTTTGGTGATGCGTTTCGAGGCGGATAATGAAGCTGCGCTTGAACGAATTCAACAGTTGTTTAAAGAACAATTGCTTGGGCTTGATCCAACCCTAAAACTACCTTACTAACAAGAGATAAGAGATTTTAACTACCATCGTCATTCCTGCATGTTTTTAGCAAGAATCTAGCACTTAAATTATGGGTTCCGGCTCAAAACCGTACAGGAATGACGATGTTTATTTCTGGTCTTTAGGACTTAATCTGATCATCAGGTTTACTAGATTAAATAAGCGCAAAATATTGCCCAATAACTCGGGAAACCTTTTTCGGAGTACTTAAGGTGTTTGATCAGACTTGATCAAAGGCTCCCTAAAATGCTCCAATAGCCGCCCATGACTATTGAAAACACACAAGCGGCGAATATCGCCCACGTGCTCACCGAAGCACTTCCCTATATCCAGAAGTTTGCTGGCAAGATCATCGTCGTCAAATACGGTGGCAATGCTATGGTCGACGAAAAGCTAAAAAATAGTTTTGCCCGTGACATTGTGCTAATGAAAACCGTTGGACTGCATCCGGTGGTTGTACATGGCGGCGGGCCACAGATTGGCAAGTTATTGGAAAAGGTCGGTAAAGAATCTCATTTTATCGAAGGCATGCGAGTGACCGATGCCGAAACCATGGATGTCGTGGAAATGGTTCTGGGAGGTCAGGTTAATAAAGAGATCGTTAATCTGATCAACCAACATCATGGTTCTGCTGTTGGCCTGACTGGCAAAGATGGCGATTTGATCCGAGCCAAAAAACTGATCGTAGAAAAAAAATCCCCCGAATTGAAGTCACCACCAGAAATTATTGATCTTGGGCATGTTGGAGAGGTTGATAGTATTGATACTTCCATTATTGAAATGTTGGTGAAAAGTAATTTTATTCCAGTGATCGCACCGATAGGTGTGGGTGAAAATGGACAGTCTTATAATATCAATGCTGATCTGGTTGCCGGAAAAATGGCCGAGGCTTTACAGGCCGAGAAGCTGATGTTGTTGACGAACACGGCTGGATTACTCGATGATGATGGCAAGATTCTAACAGGCCTGACAGCGGATCAGGTTGATGATCTGATCGCTTCAGGCACCATCCACGGTGGCATGTTGCCGAAAATTCGATCAGCGTTGGACGCGGTGCATAGCGGCGTGGTCAGTTCTCATATTGTTGATGGTCGAGTAGAACATGCTGTATTGTTGGAGATCTTCACCGATCAAGGGGTTGGTACCTTGATTCATGGTCGTCGAGCAGGAGGAGCTGGCTAATGAGCGAAAAAAGAATGGATCGTAAACAGCAGATCCTTGAGGTCCTGGCACATGAACTGGAAACCAGTCCGGGTAGCCGGATCACAACGGCTCGACTGGCAGCAGCTGTTGGTGTCTCTGAAGCAGCATTGTATCGACACTTTCCGAGCAAAGCGCGCATGTTTGAGGGCTTAATAGATTTTGCTGAAGAAGCCATTTTTGGATTGGCGAACCGGATCATGGAAGAAGAAACTGATGTGGTTCGGCGATGCGAAAAACTATTATTAGTATTGTTAAGTTTTGCAGAAAAAAATCCGGGTATTACCAGAATACTGGTAGGGGATGCCTTAACTGGAGAGAATGAACGTTTGCGTCAAAGAATGGCACAATTATTTGAACGTCTGGAAACGCAGTTCAAACAGATCTTGAGAGAAGCACCGATGGCGGGTAGTTTACGACCGGCTGGATCGACCAGTTCGATTGCTAACCTGCTACTTTCCGTTGCCGATGGCAGGATGTCTCGTTATGTACGATCCGGTTTTACGGCGCGGCCTACTGAGTACTGGGAGATCCAGTGGCCTCTTTTGCAAAAAGGTTTGTTTATTTCCAACTAGCTATTCCTATTCCTTAGAAATCACCAGGAAACCAGTCTGTGAGCGTAATTTATTGTAGCGGATCAGGTCTTCATCATAGCTTTGTCTAACCTGTTCCTGTTCTTGTTGCTTGGCCAAAATATAGCGTTTGTTCTCTGAAACCTGTGATTTGACGTTACGGATATCACCAAGAATTTTTTCTGTGGGTATTTCTCCCCGGCGCTCCATATTTGCTGCAGAGGCAAGAATTTTGTCCAGGTTGGACTGGATTTTTTCGATATGGGCCTGACGCAGGCTGATCTCGGCTGTCAGCGCAGAAAGTTTGCCTTCACGAGCGAGAATAATGTCATCAGCCGAAGCAAACGTGTTCAACAAAAGCAGATCAGATTCTTTCTGTTTCTGGATGACCAACTGCTTTTCTTTTTCAACTTCAATCAGTCGATCTTCCTCATCCAGTTCTTTTTTGGTTTTGGCGCGACCCGATTCATTTGTCGTGACACCCTGGCTATTCATCTGTCTGGTCTTTTGTTGTGAATATTCTGGCGGAACAGAATTTCCACATTCACGAATTCCATCACTGTTCTCCCAGCACTTGATCCGGGCATGTGATGATGAAAAAGAGATTGCGAAGAGTGTTGAGATGATTACTATACGAAGAGTGTTTGATGTCATTCTAATTTCCTTATTATCTGAGGAGTCCTGATTTAATAAGTTATCGGATATTTATTGAAAAACTTTAGCCTTTTATGGATCTAAATAATCAAATAATACTGTTCATTATTTCGTTCCTTGCGAACCTGTTTTCTGCCTTTGCTGGCGGAGGAGCCGGGCTGATCCAGTTACCTGCATTACTGTTTTTAGGGCTGCCATTTTCCGTAGCTTTAGGAACGCACAAACTGGCCAGTGTTGCACTAGGTGTTGGTGCAACCTTGCGGCATATGCGTGAAAAGAGTCTGGATCTCCGATTTGCTCTGTTTATCCTGGTAACAGGGATTCCCGGTGTGATCATCGGTGCGCATATTATTCTTGGTGTACCCGATCGATGGGCAGAGATCGCGCTGGGTTGCCTGACGATCAGTCTGGGAATTTATTCGTGGCTAAAACCTTCTCTAGGACAACAAACGGTAGTGATCAATCGAAACCGACGAGGTTATATCATTGGTGGGATGGTTTTATTTTTGATCGGTGTTCTGAATGGATCACTCACGTCGGGCACAGGTTTATTCGTCACGCTCTGGTTGGTTAGCTGGTTTGGGCTGGAATATAAACGTGCCGTTGCTTACACATTGATCCTGGTTGGCATGTTCTGGAACGGTGCGGGTGCTTTGACGTTGGGATTACTAAGTGAAATTCGTTGGGACTGGTTGCCTGCATTATTACTCGGATCATTTCTGGGTGGCTATGCTGGCGCACATCTTTCTATCGCCAAAGGCAACTATTGGATCAAACGAGTTTATGAAGTGATCACCATTGTGATCGGCCTTAAGCTGATCTTTGGATAAGCTTGTTTGCAAATGAGTAAGCTCATCTGTTGAACTCGCGTTTAACACGTAAAATTAACACCCGGCCATTGGCTGAATTAGATAGAATCATTGCATCCAGTTGTCCGGGATTATTTGATGGCAACAAACGAACTTGTTCATGACTACGACTCTCTCCTGGCCCCAGGTAAACCTGTTCTTTTGTATCGGTTGGGCAAACATTCTGTTGTTCATCTTTATCTATAATGCCATTGCAGATAGTCTTTTTTAATGCTGTTGCATATTGATGTACTAAATCAGCAGGACTCGGTGTTTCATAAGATTTCAGATCAAAAGGTGCTAGCCTTTCCACACTAACACTTTGAGAAAACTCTTCTGGCATTTTACGCATTTTAATAATTATCTTATATCCAGTACTGCCTTTTTTCGATTTATAAGTACCTCGATAGGCTCTGAGTTCTGCAACGTCTTTGACAAAAGTCAACATGACACTATTGGTCATTCCAGTCTTGGGAGAATCAACAAGGATCCAGCCACGTTTAGTAAGAAGTTCAGCAATTTCTTTGACAGGTGTTAAGACAGAAATACCTTCGATCTCAAATTTGAGAATGGTATCTTTGTTTGAAAAACTCTCTAAAGCAAAAGCAGATCCCGACATCGTGGTCGCGAGAAAAACTAATAACAAAGTAATCTTCTTTTTATAAAGCATCATTCGTCTCCTTCTTTATTTAAAGATAATCTTTAAAAGGTAAACCTTAACTGAATCAAAAAAGTAAGAGATAAGTTCAGAGATTGTTGGTTAAGTCTTCTCTCCATATTGTTCACGATAAGCCAAAACTTGTTGCAGATGATCAGCCATTTCTTCCTTAACAGAAAGGTGTTCGATCAGATCAACAAGAGAAACAATACTTTCCACCGGAACCTTATGTTGTTGTTCAATTTCCTGAATGGCAGAAAGCTCACCTTTACCACGTTCCTGCCGATTCAGCGAAATGATTACTCCGGCAAGCTCAGCACCCAGGCTATTGAAAACTTCAATGGACTCATTGACAGAAGTGCCTGCCGAGATCACATCATCAATGATCAAAACCTTGCCTTCCAAAGGAGCACCCAGAATCATACCGCCTTCGCCGTGATCTTTGACTTCTTTACGGTTCGAGCAAAAAGGCACATCATGATCATGATTCACTGCCAGCGCGATGGACGTCGCAGCCGCCAAAGGAATTCCTTTGTATGCCGGGCCATAGATCATATCGAACTCAATACCAGAATTGATGATCGCCTGCGCATAATAATCACCCAGCCGGGCTAGTTTCGCACCCGTATTGAACAAGCCTGTGTTGAAGAAATAAGGGCTTTGCCGACCAGATTTTAGTGTAAAGCTGCCAAATTTCAGGACGTCGTTTTTAAGAGCAAATTCGATGAATTCTTTTTGATATTTTTGCATGGTTTTAAAGGTATGATAGAAAGTATCAAGTCTAACAAACAGCCCAGCTCAAGGAAACTTTATGAAAATTATTTCTGCTAATCTCAACGGTATTCGTGCCGCACATCGCAAAGGTTTTTTCGATTGGTTGCCAAAACAGAAAGCCGATGTGATCTGTATTCAGGAAACCAAAGCGCAAACGCATCAGTTGGTTGATGAAATTCTGTCGCCAAAAGGTTTTCATAGCAGATTCCATGATGCAGTAAAAAAAGGTTATAGCGGAACAGCGTTATATATGAAAAAAGAACCCGATCAGATTATTACCGATCCCGGCTGGGGAGATTACGATCAGGAAGGGCGATATATTCAGGCCGATTACGGCGATCTGAGTGTGATCTCGTTATACCTTCCTTCCGGATCTTCTAGTGAAGAACGACAGGCAAAAAAGTTTGGTTTTATGGATCGATTTTTCCCGTTGCTAGAGGGGATGAGTAAAGATGGACGTGACTATATTATTTGCGGCGACTGGAATATTGCGCATAAAGAAGTTGATCTGAAAAATTGGAAAGGTAATAAGAAAAATTCAGGATTTTTGCCGGAGGAGCGGGAATGGCTGACCAGACTTTTTGATGAAGTGGGATTTGTCGATGCATTCCGCGAGGTAAATCAGGAAGAACATCAATACACCTGGTGGTCGAACCGAGGTCAGTCATGGGCAAATAATGTTGGTTGGCGGATTGATTATCAGATCGTATCGCCGGGATTAAAAGGTAAAGCTCTCACTACCGAGGTCTACAAAGACGAACGATTTTCAGATCATGCACCGTTGATCATGACCTACGATCTGTGACGGTTATTCAGTAAAAAACTGTTGCTGGAATTTCAGGTTATAAGTTTGATCGCTACCTTCAGGCTGAATCTTCAGATCAAAATCTAACGTTTCTTCGTTATGAATCGGAATCACACCGATGTAATAAATCGCACCTGAATCTTCCAGTTCACGGATCTCGATTTCGCGTAGTTGTGAAATGAGGTTGGTCGATGTCGCTGTTACTTTTGCTTTGACGGGGTTAAAAGAAGTTCCAGTGGGTTCTTTTAAAACGGAGATGCTTAAGAAAGCACGGTTTTTGCTACGGGCGATCTTATAGCCTCTTGCCACTTCCGCATTGAGCATTTCTGTATTCATTGCGTTGTAGTGAACGGTGTATTGGTCAAAGATTTGTGATTGTTCGGCCTTTGCAGATGTTGTGAAAAGGGTTGCAGCCAAAAGGATCATTGCTGGCAGGGTATTTTTTATTTGCATAATTATCTCCTCTTTCTATGTAGACCTTTCGTAGGGCAAATAAGTTCGCCAAAAGATCAAGGGCAATTAAAACAACCGACTAGCGCCAAGATCCATCAAGGGCTGAACCAGAAGCATCAATAATAATTGTAGTACAACCAGGGCAATTAAAAGCGAAAAATCTATTCCACCCGTTGGCGGGAGTTTTTTGCGAATCGGTGCAAGCAGTGGTTCTGTCAGACTGTTCAGGAGCGAGGTCATATAATTATAAGTTCCAGGTGCAACCCAGCTGAGAATGAAGCTGATAAAGAGTGCAAACATAAGCACATAGATTGTTAGCTGTATCAAACTGGCAATCGATATTATGATCAGGTTGCCGATCGGTAGCATATGACCTTTTAACAGGCCGAGGACAATCAGAAGTAATAATTGAAGAATGAACAACAATACAAGTGCTGGCCAATCTATGCCTTTCACACCGGGAATTATTTTTCGCAAAGGTCGTAATGCCGGAGTCGTGATCTTGAGAATAAATTGTGAAAATGGATTATGGAAATCTGCACGAAAAAATTGGAACAGAAATCGTAGCAACACAGCGAGGATATACAATCCAAAAAAAGTGCTGATCAGAAATGTCAGTGCGTTGTTAAAGTAGCCCATATTTTTATAAAACTCCTAAATTCTTTCTGGTTATCTGCCGGTATCGTCAGCCCAATTCATCAGCCAGTTCTTCTGATCGATTTTTTGCTGCGGTGAGTGCTTGTTCAAATATTGAATCTATATTTTCCTGATCAAAGATACGCAAGGCCTGTTCCGTTGTCCCTCCGGGGGACGTTACCTGAACGCGTAAAGTGGCCGGATCATTCGGGCTTTCCAGCGCCATTTTTGCAGCACCAAAAGCAGTTTGTATGGTGAGTAATCTTGCCTGTTCTTCTGATAGCCCGAGTTTCATTGCGGCTTTTTCCATCGCTTCCATCATCCTGAAAAAGTAGGCTGGGCCACTACCAGAAACGGCGGTGATAACATCCATTAGAGACTCATCGTCCAGCCATTGAATAATACCAACAGCACGCATGACGGATTCTGCCATGCCGCGTTGATCCGTGCTGACATGTTTTGTCGCAAACAAACCGGTGGCACCACTTCCAACCATTGATGGTGTATTTGGCATAGTTCTGACGATGGGCAGATCACCTCCCAGCCACGATGCCAAAGCCTTTGTACGAATGCCCGCAGCAATAGAAATGATCAGGGATTGGGGTTGATCAAGCAAGTTTTTAATTCCGTTAACTGCACGTTCCATGATCTGAGGTTTGACTGCCAGAACGATAATTTCTGCAGATCGTAATGCTTGTTGCGGACTTTCGTGAGCATTAATCTGGTATTCAAGATTCAATCGTTCCCGAATAGCCTGATCAGGATCAACTACATGGATAGCTTCCGGAGAATAACCGTCGGCGATTAGACCAGCGATCAGGCATCTGCCCATGTTTCCGCCACCGATAAATACGATTTTTTGATTATTCATGAAAATTTCCCCTTGCTAACTTCGAGAGCCAAATAGTGCTGTACCAATACGGATCATTGTCGCACCTTCGGCAATAGCTGCTTCGAAATCATTCGTCGTCCCCATGGATAGTGTATCAAGTTCAAGACCTTGCTGTCTGAGAGAATCGAGAGCTTCGTGCAGTGCGTGAAAAGGTTGTCGTTGCTGATCGATCTCATCTACTGGTGCTGGCAAAGTCATTAATCCACGAAGCTCTATATTCGGCAATTGATTTACTTCCAATGCAAGATCAGGCAACGCATCAAAGCTCACACCACCTTTTGAATCTTCACCGCTACTATTCACCTGAAGACAGATCTTGATCGGTGGTAAATTATCCGGACGTTGATCATTAAGTCGCTGGGCCGTCTTCAGCCGGTCAACGGTATGCACCCAGTCAAAATGTGTTGCGATCTGCCGAGTTTTATTTGATTGGATCTTGCCTATGTAATGCCATTCCAGATTTCGATGTTGTAGAGTTTCAATCTTTTCAATCGCTTCCTGTAGATAATTTTCACCAAAACAGGTTTGTCCTTGATCTGCCAGTTTTTCAATCTCAGCCGCGGTTCTGGTTTTGCTTACTGCCAGAAGCGTGACGCTTTTGTCAGTTCGACCATACTGATCGCTAAACTCTTGTATTTCATGAAGAAGTTGTTTGATGTTCTTTGTTTTCATGGACCTTACTACTTTAGAAATAATTGGCGCATAATTTGCACATAAGTAAGCTATATTTAGAGCTTGTAATACATCGCATCACAAGCTAATTTTTAAACAGTATAGTAGAGACCTTTGCACGAGAGACATGACGGATAAAAAATGCTCTCGTGCAAAGGTCTCTAGTAATTATACAGTCATTCGACCAGAAACTATGAGGGGAATACTTAATGGACATTGGTGAACTACTGGCATTTAGTGTCAAAAACGGCGCATCTGATTTACATCTTTCTGCAGGCTTACCGCCTATGATTCGTGTGGACGGCGATGTTCGACGAGTCAATATTCCACCGATGGAACATAAGGAAGTTCATGGTCTGGTGTATGACATCATGAACGACAAGAACCGTAAGGACTTTGAAGAATTTCTGGAAACGGATTTCTCTTTTGAAGTTCCCGGACTTGCTCGATTTCGTGTGAATGCTTTCAATCAGGAACGTGGTGCAGCGGCAGTGTTTCGTACCATCCCTTCCGAAATTCTTTCTTTAGAAGATCTTGGTGCTCCGGCTATCTTCAAAGACATTTCAGATTATCCTCGCGGACTTGTTCTGGTGACCGGACCTACAGGCTCTGGTAAATCAACAACGTTGGCGGCGATGGTGAATCATAAAAATGAAAGTGAATATGGTCATATTCTGACCGTCGAAGATCCGATCGAATTTGTTCATCAGAGTAAGAAATGTTTGATCAACCAACGAGAAGTTCATCGAGATACATTAGGTTTTAACGAAGCGTTGCGATCAGCTTTACGTGAAGATCCCGATACGATTCTGGTTGGTGAGCTGCGTGATCTCGAAACCATTCGACTCGCATTAACTGCAGCAGAAACCGGTCATCTTGTTTTTGGTACTTTGCATACCAGTTCTGCTGCCAAGACTATCGATCGTATTGTCGATGTATTCCCGGCGGATGAAAAAGACATGATGCGTGCGATGTTATCTGAATCCTTGCGAGCAGTTATCAGTCAAACGCTACTGAAGAAAGTTGGCGGTGGTCGAATTGCGGCGCATGAGATCATGATGGGTACGCCTGCGATCAGAAACTTAATTCGTGAAAATAAAATAGCTCAGATGTATTCAGCTATCCAGACCGGCGCTGGAGTGGGCATGCAAACACTAGATCAATGTATGCAGGAACTTGTTAACAAGAACCGGATCACCCGACAAGATGCAAAAGTCAAAGCTGTTAATAAAGATTTATTCTGATCTGCCGATGACTTGAGATACAGTCTTAAATAGCGAGAGTTTCAATGGAAAGAGAACAAGCGATAAGCTACATGCGGGATCTCCTGCAATTGATGATCGACAAGAAGGGGTCGGATTTATTTATATCAGTCGGTTTCCCTCCAGCGATCAAGATGGATGGTGCAATAAAGCCGGTTTCGAAAATGAAACTGACGCCGGAAAACACCAAGGCGCTGACCTATGCGATTATGAATGATCGTAATATCAAAGAATTTGAAGCAACCAAAGAATGTAACTTTGCCATCGCGCCAAAACCGATTGGTCGTTTTCGTGTCAATGCTCACGTTCAGTCAACTAACGTTGGCATGGTTTTGCGTACGATTGAAACCACCGTTCCTACTTTAGATGGTCTTGGGCTCCCTGAAGTATTGAAAGAAATTGCGATGACTAAACGTGGTCTTGTGATCATGGTCGGTGGTACTGGTAGTGGTAAATCTACTTCCATGGCCGCGATGGTTGATCATCGAAATGAAAACTCGCAAGGACACATAATCACCATAGAAGATCCAGTGGAATACGTACACGAGCACAAAGGCTGCATCATCATGCAACGTGAAGTGGGCGTGGATACGGATGATTGGGAAATCGCTCTGAAAAATACTTTACGTCAGGCTCCAGATGTTATTTTGCTCGGTGAGATCCGTGATCGTGAAACCATGGAAATGGGTATTCAGTTTGCAGAAACAGGTCATCTTGCGATGGCGACTTTGCATGCAAACAGCGCTAACCAGGCAATGGATCGAATCATCAACTTCTTCCCGGAAGAACGCCGCCAACAACTTTTGATGGATCTATCATTGAATCTTAAAGGTGTTATTTCACAACGATTGTTGAAAACAGCAAACGGCAAAGGCCGAGTTGCTGCTATCGAAATTTTATTGAATTCTCCATTGATCGCTGATCTTTTACTGAAAGGTGAAACACACATGATCAAGGAAATTATGGCCAAGTCTAATGAGTTGGGTATGAAAACTTTCGATCAGGCGCTGTTTGATCTTTACGAAGAAGATCTGATCACCTACGACGATGCAATACGAAATGCCGATTCCATGAATGAATTACGTCTGCGCATCAAGCTGGAAGGTAAGGAAGCCAAAGACGCAGATAAGTTTGCTGGCATTGATGAGATACAATTGCTTGAGACAGAAGAAGATGGCGGAATGCTCTAGGGCTTCAGCTAACCGCTTTTTAAAGATCACAGGAAAAATATGGACATTACTCCTTTTCTCAAACTGCTGGTTCAGAAAAAAGGATCGGATCTTTTTTTCACCGCCAATGCTCCCGTCAAAATAAAAGTAGAAGGTGTCATCACCTCTGTTGGTAAGATGAGCTTGACTCCGCAGCAGGTGGAAGCAGCGGCTTTTAGCATTATGTTTGATCGACAGCGTGAGCAGATGAAAGAATTCTGGGAAGCTGATTTTGCGATAGAGCTTGAAGAAGAGAATGCGCGTTTCAGGGTCAATGTTTTTCGACAGCGTGGCGATATGGCCATGGTGTTGCGATTAATTCCTAACGAAATCCCGACTGTTGAGAGTCTTGGGTTACCGCCCATGTTGAAGCAGTTAATTATGCATAAGCGTGGACTGATTCTGATGGTTGGTGCCACCGGGTCAGGTAAATCTACAACACTGGCCTCGATGATATCTTATCGAAATCGCAAGATGCCCGGTCATATTCTGACCATTGAAGATCCTATCGAATACTCACATCCCAACCAGAAATGTATTGTTAACCAACGAGAAGTTGGAGTTGATACACGCACTTATGCTGCGGCGTTGAAAAGTGCCATGCGTGAATCACCAGACCTGATCATGATCGGCGAAATTCGTGATCGGGAAACGATGGCGACGGCGCTGGAGCTTTGTAACACCGGTCATTTATGTGTCAGCACATTGCATGCGAATAATGCTAATCAGGCGATGGAACGAGTGATCAACCTTTTTCCACATGAAAGTCATAAACAATTGTTGATGGATCTGTCTATCAATCTGCGAGCAGTTCTGTCTCAACGTCTGGTCACTAATACGGAATTAAAACGTTTACCAGCAGTAGAGATCATGCTTAACAATCCACATATTGCTGATCTGATACTCAAGGGAGAGCTTGGAGAAGTTAAGGAAGCGATGGCGGAAAGTGGCACCAGTGGTATGCAAACCTTTGATAATGCATTGCATAACTTATATCAGGAAGGCCGTATTGATTTGGAAGAAGCGTTAAGTAATGCGGACTCCAGAACCAATCTAGAAGCTAAAATAAATTTCGGCTGATTCATTGCAGTAGACCAATATGCTAATCTGCAGGCATGAAAAAGGTTTACACCTCCAGCGATAATGTTCTGATCGGCTACCTTCAGGGTATACTCGACGATCAAAAAATAAACTGTCTGATCAAAAATGAAATGTTGCAGGGAGCCACAGGCGAAATCCCTGCGCATGAAACCTGGCCAGAAATCTGGGTCATGGATGACAGTGATGAACAACTGGCAAAAACTCTAATCGAAGAAGCGCTGGCTCCGGCAAAGTGGCAAAGAGAATGGAAATGTCATTCCTGTGGCGAATGGATAGAGGCCCAGTTTACCGAATGCTGGAAATGTAATTCTTCCCGGCCAATGGCCTGCTGAGATTATTGAATAAACCATGAATATTGAAGATCTCTTACGCTCAAGGCGCACAATCAATTCTTTCAAACCAGAAAAACCACACGAAGATCTGATCGGTAAAGCCATCGATCTGGCACGTTGGGCACCTAATCATCATCTGACTGAACCCTGGCGATTCTACCTTTTAGGATCAGAAACCTCACAGGCTATTGTTGAACTGAATGCAAAAATTGTCAGTCAAAAAAAAGGCAAAGAAGCTGGTCAAAAGAAACAAAAAAAATGGTCAGGTATTCCGGGCTGGCTGGTGGTGACGATGACAAAATCAGACGATCCACTACAACAACAGGAAGATTATGCAGCTTGTAGTTGTGCGATCCATAATCTTTCCCTGGCACTCTGGAATGAAGGTGTCGGAATCAAATGGACAACGGGTGATGTGATCCGCGATGCAGATTTTTATGAATTGATCTGGGTTGATCCAGACGTTGAAAGCGTTGTCGGTATGATCTGGTACGGTTACCCAGAAGAAATTCCCGTTTCACAAAGAAAGTCGCTGGAAGAAATTATTGTCAGGCTTCCCTGATCTGTTCTACCACTGACCTGTAGTCTTTGAAGTTTTACTAAAATAATTTTTTGCAGCGGCAATAAGATTTTTCTGTTCATCATTCGCTGAGTTTTCCAGAGTGCTAAGCTTCTCCATCAACGAAAGTACAGAATCAATTTGATCATCAGAAAACTGATCACGACTTCTTGTCAGGATCTTATCCATATTGTCCGCCAGGTAAATTTCATCGCGGATCAAATGGCTGCTGGCCAACAACAGATCAGAAACTTCAGAATTTCCCAGTCGGAAATGATCTTCAAAAATAGAAATCAGCGCCCCTTTTTGTTCAGAACTGATCTCGCCTTCACACTTTAAGGTTCCCAGGAGTAGAACTGCAGCCACATCCAGAGGTTTTTCCAGATTATAAATGGGCTTCTGCGCATACTGCTTTTTCCACTTACTGCGGCGAAATAACAGGAAAGGATTCAGAGAGCTTGGATTGAACCCTGATCGCTGTAACGAGTTAATTGCCCAGAAAAGTCCGGCAACTGCTGTGATGAGGCCAATGATTATATGCATTTGAGTCATTCCTTAGTAGTATGAGTATTATATCGACACAAAAATAAAAAACATGCAAAAAAATAACCTGACTCTCCTTTTTTCGATCATTGCCACTTTGTTTATTCTGGGCGGCTGTTCCGGAAAAGAGGTCAATGAATCGCCAGCACCTATAGAAAGCAAAGCGGTGCATCTTGAAAAACGGGTGCAATTAGAAACGCGGAAATATGATTACCCTGCTGCGACCAAGTCAGCACATGATGCGTTGTTACTTTATGCCTTGCTGGATGATCAGGCAGGTCAGTTACGATCACACGTTAATTTAACCCGGCTTTACTTGCTACAGGAACAACGCGATAAAGCTGACAAGCATTTGATCAAAGCACGATCACTGGCGCAGGAAATGGATGATCAATCGCAGATGTATCACGTCCACCTGCTGACCGGAAAAATGAAGAATGATCAGGACGAATTTCAGCAGGCGTTGATCACAGCAAACTCCCCTCTCGAACAGGCCGTCGCAGAAACGTATTTACAAAACTATGATCAGGCCTATGCCTTGATCGAAACTGAAGAACCAACGACATCAACCGAAGAAGATGACACAGCGTTTGTTCTGTTGCAGTACGCCCGCTTTGCTGATCATCAAGAGACAGGTGAAAGAGCTTTAGAAATCTTCAAGAAAAATGAAAATACAGTCGGCATATCAGATTCACTTTATGTGCTCGCAAGCATCGCAAAAAAACAGGGAGATGATAAAAAGGCCGAACATTATTTACGCCGTGCACTGGAAGTTAATCTGGCGATGGGTAATAAGCGCCGGATAGAAGTTATCGTAAAAGAGCTGGAAGCACTTTAAATGTTTATAGCGATCGGAAAAGGAATTCGTGACACGATTCAGGAAATTTTTGATCTGTGCGCGCTGATCTATATTTCTTTCAAATCCAGCTTCGGAATTCTGCACCCTTCTCGCCGATCCATTTTCATGTCAATTTTTATACGCCATCTTTATCAGGCAGGTGTTAAAACGATCTATGTCAACACGGTCATTTCTATTTTGTTGGGTGCGTTATTAGTTTCTCAATTACAAACCGTTGCAACGGGCAAAAATTTTGTTGATGCCTACGCATGGATGTATGTAATTTTTATCGTGCGAGAATTAGCTCCACTGATCTGCGGTATTATTTTGATTGGTCGATCAGCCAGCGCGATCACCGCCGAGATTAGTTATCTGAAAATATCAGGTGAATTTGATGTCTTGCGTGGACTGGGTGTTGATCCGGTTTTTATTTTTCTGGTTCCGGTTTTTCTGGCTTTTCCGTTGGCACTGGTTTTGATGTTGATCTATTTCGATGCCTTTAGCATTCTTGCGGGTTACGCCATGGTTTCCTGGATTGATCCAACACACAATAATTTTATTGATTTTGTCACAGCGATTGTCACCAAAATCACATTTACCGAAGCAATGGTCACGATCATGAAAGGTGTTATTGGTGGATTATTTATCGGCGTTATTTCAATCTATTTTGGATCAAAAGCAGGTGGTCGTTTTTCTGATATGTCGAAGGCCATCGCAAATGCAACAACATCCCAGCTGATCATTTTCTTCTTAATCAACGTCATACTTTCTGTTGTAGCCTATGGTTGAAAATAATAAAAAAGAACTGCTTATGGCGATCAGAAATCTGCATATCAGCTTTCCGGACAAAACCTTATTTAAAGGCGTTAATCTGGATGTTTACGAAGATGATTTTATTGTGATCACAACGGGTGTGATGGATGGTGCGACAACCTTTATAAAATCATTATTAGGTTTAGTTGATGAGACAGAAGGTGAAATAATTTTTCAAGGCAATGATCTTCTTAGACTGGCAAGTCATAGTAAAAGACAAAAGGCACGAAAAAATATTGGACTGGTTTATGAAGCTGGTGGGCTAATCAGTATGACGGGTGTGTATGAGAACATTGCCCTGCCACTTGCTTATCACACTAGCCTGAGCGAAAAAGAAATACAGCAAAAAATAGAAAGTATTGCAGAGGATTTACAGATCACAGATTTATTAGAGCTGGAACCAAACGAACTAAACGACACCCAGACTCGCATCGTCAATTTAGCGCGCGCTTTGATCATTGAGCCACGCATATTATTAATTGACGAACTGGAAGGGGGTATGTCAAAAAAAATGGTCGATCACATGATCGACGTGATTATGGCTTATCAAAAACAATTTCATTTTGGCATCATCATGACAACTCTGGACAGAACCATAGATTTTGGAACTGCCCATTACAAAATAAAAGATTATAATCTTTTCGAGGTTACATAATGTCTGATAACAATCGGGGCATAGAAGTACGACACATCGATCGCATCGTCGGCGTGTTTATTATTGGCGCAATTCTTATCGCATTGGGCAGTTGGTTTTTGCGTCAGCAAGGGCTCGGAGAGTTTGAAGAAAAATATCCGTTTCACACGATCATTTCTGAATCATTCGGTCTGGCTTCAGGTGGGGAAATTGATCTGGCCGGAATAACCATCGGCACAATCGAAAACGTCACCTTGCAGGACGATGGGCAAGTTCGGGTCGATATGGAATTCTTCAGCAAATACAAAAAGTTTCTGACAGTTGGCAGCCAGTTAGAAGTAGAACCTACCATTGGTGTGCAATCAATTCTTGGTGGTGGTGGATTGATTTATAATTACAATCACAAAGAAACAAAACAGCTAGAACCCGGAACATTACTCACCGTCGTAGAACCAATAGATTTTGCCGCACAGATCGAAGCCTTCGATCTACCCGGACTAGCTGATCAGGTTAAATCTATCGTCAGCAATGTTGAAGACATCACCAGTCACCTGAAAGAAGATCAGGGAGCCTTGTTTGCGACACTGGACAACATCAACGACATGACTGCTGATCTGGCAAAAAGCGCCGATGATATTCCGATCATAATGAATGACTTTAAACAACAAATTCCAAAAATACTGGGTAGCGTTGAAGAAAACTTGGGCGGACTACAAGAAGCAATGGGTTCCGTCACGGGAATTCTCACCAACTCCGAAGGTGATATAAAATCCATGATCGGCAATGCCTCTGGAGCAACTGATCAGCTTAATAAAGCTGCGGCTGACCTTAATAAACTATTGGTTGAACTAGACAAAATTTTAAAAGATGTCGGAGCCAGTTCCGAAAAACTTCCAGGTGTTTTATCCCGCAGCGAAGACCTGCTCGACAATTCTGTTGAGCTGACTGACAAGTTGAATAATCATTGGTTGCTGGGTGGTGAAGGCGAAAATGGAGCACCGAAGCAATGGCCTTCGATTCATTCGATTGGTGAGTCGCCTTATGATGAGGTTGTTGAATAGGATTTATCTCCATGCGGTGTAATTTCGCATTTTATTTAGTGGGATATAATGATAAGAAAAGGGTTGTCAGGTGAAGTTACTGTAGGAGTTTTTGTAAATGTTTTTATTCCTCACTTTTGAGATATATTTTTAGATATGTGTAAAAGGAAATGAATGAAAAAGTAATTAATCGGCTGGAACGTTTGCTGAGAGTTCTTGGTTATGTCTGGGCAGGGATCGGGCTTACAATAGTTATTCTGTCTAACGCAATTCTTATTGGAAAATTCAATATAAAAATTTGGTTTATTCCAATAAATCCACGAGATAGCACACTCACCATTTTATTGCTTTTGGTGCCTGTGATTCTTTTGATTACAAGTATGGTGTTAAGGAAGAAGCTTCGTAGGTCGGATTAGCGGAGCGTAATCCGACGTTATTTGATGTTGGTTACGCTACACTCGGTAACTGCTCCTGCGTTACTCTACCTCTTGCATCCATGCAGTCGTAACCCAACCTACAAGATCATATTTTCGCCCAAAGATCATATTCACCAGAATCTGTGATCTCAACTTCCACAAACTCTCCAACCGGCAATTCCTCACTTGACATCTGTTCAGATGTACATACAATGTATTGATGATTAAGTTCGAATGGAATCTATCAAAGGCGGTATCGAACAAAAAGAAGCATGGCGTAACTTTCGAAGAGGCACAGTCAGTATTTTATGATGACTTTGCTATTCAGTTTTTTGATGAAGAAAATTCGGAGTTAGAAGACCGGTTTCTTATACTCGGTCATAGCAATCAATCAAGGATATTACTTATCTGTCACTGCGAAAAAGAGTCAGGTGATCTCATTCGAATTATCTCGGCACGCAAAGCAACAACCAATGAATGTAAGCTCTACAAAGGTGAAGCATAATGAAAAAAGAATATGATTTATCTAAAATGAAATCACGTAAAAATCCTTATGCATCTAAGCTTAAAAAGCCGGTCACAATGCGCCTCGGTGAAGACGTAATCAATTACTTTAAAGATATGGCAGAAGATTCGGGTGTTCCATACCAAAGTTTGATTAATTTATATCTTCGAGACTGCATTTCACAGCATCGTAAAGTTGATATTTCCTGGAACCAGAAGTCGTAACTTGCTTACGTGATTATAACTTCGCCCAGAGATCATATTCACCTGATTCGGTGATCTCAACTTCCACAAACCCACCAATCGGCAACTCTTCATTTTCAATCACCACCACACCATCGATCTCCGGTGCATCGGCGGCACTTCGGGCAATGGTGTTTCTTTTTCCCTGGCCATCATCTTCGATACCATCCACCAAGACGGTCATACGCTGGCCGATTTTGTTGGCTAATAATTCTTCGCTGATCTGTTGTTGAACTTCCATGAATTTTTCAAGGCGTTCCTGTTTCACTTCTTCCGGAACGTGGCCGTCTAATTCATTGGCTTTTGCACCTTCTACTGGTGAGTAGGTGAAGCAACCAACGCGGTTGAGTTTTGCTTCTTTTATAAAGTCCAACAGTTCTTCAAACTCTGTTTCCGTTTCGCCGGGGAAGCCGGTGATGAAGGTGCTACGAATGGTGATGTCCGGACAAATATCACGCCAGTTTTTGATCCGATCAAGTACTTTTTCTGCCGCAGCAGGCCGACGCATGGCTTTGAGAATTTTCGGGCTGCCGTGTTGCATGGGAATATCGAGATACGGCAGGATTTTATTTTCTGCCATCAACGGGATCATTTTATCTACATGTGGGTAAGGATAGATGTAATGCATACGCACCCAGACATCCAGTTCGCCGAGTTCTTCTGACAGTTGTTGAATGTGAGTTTTAACCTGACGATCTTTCCAGCGATCTTCTTTGTATTTTATGTCTGCACCATAGGCGCTGGTGTCTTGCGAGATCACCAGTAATTCTTTCACGCCAGCATTGACAAGATTTTCAGCTTCGCGCATGACTTCTCCAATCGGCCGGCTGACCAGATCGCCGCGCAAAGAAGGGATGATGCAAAAAGAACAGCGATGATTACAACCTTCGGAAATTTTTAGATAAGCGTAATGTCTTGGTGTGAGTTTTATTCCCTGTGGCGGAACCAGGCTGATATGTGGATCATGCGGCGGCGGTACATGATCATGCACGGCGCTGATTACTTCTTCATAAGCATGTGCGCCTGTAACGGCCAGCACGTCAGGATAAGCATCGAGAATTTTATTTGAATCTTTGCCGAGACAACCGGTGACGATCACCTGTCCATTTTCGTTCATGGCTTCGCCGATGGCATCCAGTGATTCTTCGATGGCTGCGTCGATAAATCCGCAGGTGTTGACCACAACAAGATCAGCATTGTCATAACCCGCCGACAGGCCATAACCTTCAGCGCGTAACTTGCTTAGGATACGCTCGGAATCTACCAGCGCTTTTGGACAGCCGAGACTGATGAAACCGATTTGTGGTGTGGTTGAAGTCATCTTATTTTTTACACGGTATTTCTTCAGAACCACAAAGAAAAGCGCGAGTCATCTGCCGGATCCACGGCATTAATTCTTCACGCATGACGAAGGCGGTTTCGGGATGATCAAACGGGTATGTGGTCCAGCGTTTTTCGATGACGTATAAATTTTCTTTTCCCTGTGTGACGCGGTGCATGGAAATGACACCTTTGCCGGAGCTTTTTTCCTGTCCACAGTATAAGACCTGGCCGGTTGCGGGAGCCGGATCCATTCCTTTTACCGGAATTTCTACGAGGCTGAAAAAATCACATTCCGGTTTTCGATCCGCCCGTAGTTTCTCCATCCAGGTTTGTGCTTCGCTGTCAGTTTTTCCGATCAGCGTACGGATGAAAATCCGTTCTTCAATTTCATCGGATAGAGGTCTTTCTGGTTCATAAACTATATCCAGAAAATTTTTGTTAGTTTCTTCAGACAGAACTTTCCATTTTGGTAAAAAGAAAATAATTTTTTCTTCTGCCAGTAAACTTGAGCTATATGAAACCAGTAAAAGGCATAACGAAATTTGTTTAAATAAAGTTTTGATCATCATTATGTTTTTAGTTATCTTCCAGTTCTTCCCAGCGTTTATAAGCATGACTTAGTTCTTTTTCAAATTCGGCAAGTTGGTTTGTTTTTTCATCGATTATAGATGAATCATTATTATAGAAATCAGTATCGCCCATTTCTTCATGTAAGACGGAAATTTTTTGATCAAGATCCTCGATCTTTTTCGGTAACTGATCCAGTTCTTTCTGATCTTTAAAGCTGAGTTTCTTCGCAGTAACTTTTTCTTCTTTCTGGATCTTTTTCTGATCAGGTTTTTTCTTGCCTTCTATTGCAGGCCGTTGTCGCAACCAGTCATCATAACCACCAACATATTCGTTCACCGTGCCATTTTCAAACACAAGCGTACTACTAACGACGCTATCAATAAACGCCCGGTCATGGCTGATCAGCAATAATGTGCCCTGATAATTCATCACCAGTTCTTCGAGCAACTCCAGTGTTTCAATATCCAGATCGTTGGTCGGTTCATCCATTACCAGCATATTTGATGGCGTGGCGAACAATTTCGCCAACAATAAACGATTTCGTTCGCCACCGGAGAGTTTTGTGATCGGAGTACGTGCGCGATCAGGTGCGAACAGAAAATCCTGTAAATAACTGATCACATGTTTTTGTTTACCATTGATCGTGACCTGATCAGATCCACCCGCCACATTTTCCTGTGTGGTGAGGTTCATTTTTAATTCGGTACGGAGTTGATCAAAGAAAGCCACTTCAAGATTTGTTCCGATTTTTACTGAACCAGTATTTGGTTGTAATCGTCCAAGCAGCAAATTAATCAGCGTTGATTTACCTGCGCCATTGGGGCCAATGATACCGATTTTGTCGCCACGCATGACAGTGAGATCGAAGTCTTTAATAATAGGATCAAGATCATCTGCGTATGCATAAGAAATATTTTCTGCTTCGATGACAATCTTGCCGGATTTCTCGGCATCCTGAATCTGCATTTTTGCCGTGCCGGTTTTTGACCGACGTTGTGATCGTTC